>NZ_OX352321.1:0-2400000 GCF_947090775.1 Pseudarthrobacter sp. MM222 | reverse complement strand
CGGCCGGGCGGAACAGATCCTGACCCTGCGGGCCTCCTAGGGCCGGACCTGGGGCCGGACCGCCGGCGCTCGCCGCCGTCGCCTGCCCGATCGTGGGCCTAGTGGAAGACGAGCCAGCCCACAACTGTGGCGAGTCCGGTCAGCACGGCACCCCAGAGGATGTCCGCCACGACGATGCTGAGGGGCCACTTTTTGAGGGTCGCGGCGTTGGTGAGGTCATAGGTGGCGTAGGCGAAGGTTCCGAGGGCGGCGCCGTAGCCCAGCGCGGTGAGCCAAGTGCCGCCGTCGAGCGCCGGCTGCAGCGCGAAGAAGAGGATCCCGATGATGTACAGGACGTAGAAGACGACGGCGTACCCTAGATGGGGCTTGTCCGCCATGAGGTGCCCCAGGTTCCGCCGGTAAAACTTGCTCGTCGACTTAAGCCAGACGGAATCGAGAACGGCAAATGCGGCGGCAACAACGAGGAACTGCAAGATGATCATAAGGGAGCATAACAATATGCCGGAGGCCGCTGGCGGACCACGGACGCTGACGATTGTCCGGCAGGAGGATTCGCTCGGCGCGGCCGGGGACCTGGACTTCGCCATCGAGCTGCTGCAGAGGGTCAAGACCGGTGCCGTCGGGCCCATGCTCCGCCTCTACCGTCCGGTGCCCACCGTGGCGTTCGGGCAGCGGGACACGCATCTTCCGGGCTTCGAGGCCGCGGCCCAAGCGTGCCGCGAACTGGGCTTTGAGCCGCTGGTCCGCAAGGCCGGCGGCCGGGCCGCGGCCTACCATCAGGGGACTCTGGTAATCGACCACCTGGAACCGGAACGGGACGCGATCGCCGGCGCCAAGGGCCGGTTCTCCTTCTTCGGCGAACTGCTCGCGCGGGCACTTCGCGGCGCCGGCGTCGACGCCGCCGTCGGCGAGATCCCCGGCGAATACTGCCCCGGGGAGTTCAGCGTGCACGGCCAGGATCCGGAATTTCCGCAGCACCAGGTGAAGCTGGTCGGCACCGCCCAGCGGGTGGTCGCCGGCGGCTGGCTGTTCAGTTCCGTGATCGTGGTGGAGAACTCGGCCCCGATCCGGGCCGTCCTGGAAGCCAGTTACGCCGCGCTCGGCCTGGACTGGGACCCGGCGACGGCGGGCGCCGTCAACGACCTCGTCCCGCACCTGGATGTGGACGCCATCGAGGCGGCTGTCATTGAAACGTACGCCCGCTACGCGCAGCTCAGCTACGGAGCATTCGCCGGCCTGCGCGGCTGAGGCGCGCAGACCGGCGAGGGGAGGCTAGTGCCCCCGGGCGATCCATTCCTCCAGCTGCGGCGCCTCGGCGCCGATCGTCGTCGGATCGCCGTGGCCGGTCAACACCACCGTCTCCGCCGGGAGGGTCAGCAGACGCGTCCGGATGGATTCGATAATGGTGGGGAAATCGCTATAGGAACGGCCTGTGGCGCCGGGGCCGCCCTGGAACAGGGTGTCGCCGCTGAAGACTGTGCCCTCGCTTTGCAGGGAGAAGCACATGGAGCCCGGCGAATGCCCCGGCGTGTGCAGCGCCACAAGGCGTGCCCCGGCGACGTCGAAGGTGTCCCCGTCCGCGATGGCGTGCTGGGGCTCGGTGCCCGGGAACACACTGTCCCACAGCATCCAGTCCTCGCGGTTCAGGTACACCGGAGCGTTGACGAGCCGACGGAACTGGCCGACGGCGGCGATGTGGTCATCGTGGCCGTGCGTCAACAGGATTGCCCGCACGGTCCGGCCCGCAACCGCTGTCTCGATGGCGGCCGCGTCGTGCGCCGGGTCGATCACGATGCATTCTGCGTCGTTGCCGACGACCCAGACGTTGTTGTCGACATCCCAGGTGCCGCCGTCGAGCGAAAACGTGCCCGAGGTGACCAGGCGATCGATCCGCACGTTGGCTCCGGCCCCAGTTCCGCCTTCGGCTCCGGCGCTCACAGTTCGACCACCGAGCGCAGCACGGAGCCGGCATGCATCTTGTCGAATGCTTCCTCGACCTCGTCGATGGTGATTCGTTCGGTGACGAAAGCATCGAGATCCAGCTTGCCCTGCCGGTAGAGGCTGATCAGCATCGGGAAGTCGCGTGAGGGCAGGCAGTCGCCGTACCAGGAGGACTTCAGCGCGCCGCCGCGCCCGAAAACGTCCAGGAGCGGGAGTTCCAGGGTCATGTCCGGGCTCGGCACGCCCACCAGGACGACCGTGCCGGCGAGGTCGCGGGCGTAAAACGCTTGCTTGTACGTCTCGGGACGTCCGACGGCGTCGATTACGACGTCGGCGCCGAAGCCGCCGGTGAGTTCGCGGATCGCCTCGACCGGGTCGACCTTGGAGGAGTCAACGATGTGGGTGGCGCCCAGTTCCTTGGCACGTTCGAGCTTCCTGGCGTCGATGTCCACCGCAATCACAGTGGTGGCACCGGCGAGCGCAGCTCCGGCGACGGCTGCCGTGCCCACTCCGCCGCAGCCGATGACCGCGACGGAATCGCCAAGCGAGACGTTTCCGGTGTTGATGGCGGCGCCGAGGCCGGCCATGACACCGCAGCCCAGCAGGCCGATGGCGGCCGGGTCGGCTTCGGGGTCGACTTTGGTGCACTGGCCGGCGGCCACGAGGGTCTTTTCGGCGAAGGCACCGATGCCCAGGGCACCCGTGAGTTCGGTGCCGTCCTCCAGCGTCATCTTCTGCGTGGCGTTGTGGGTGTTGAAGCAGTACTGCGGCTTGCCGCGGCGGCAGGCCCGGCAGTCGCCGCAGACGGCACGCCAGTTCAGGACCACGCGGTCGCCGGGGGCCACCTCGGTGACGTCCGGTCCGACGGCGCTGACAACGCCGGTGGCCTCATGGCCCAGCAGGAACGGGAAGTCGTCATTGATGGCCCCGAGCTTGTAGTGCAAATCGGTGTGGCAGACGCCGCTGGTGAGGATATCCACCAGTGCTTCGCCGGGTCCGGGATCAGGGACCAGGATGGTCTCCACTGTGACGGGCGCTCCCTTGGAGCGGGCTACTACGCCTTTGACTTTGTGGACCATGAGAATCTCCCTCTTTTTCGCGCGTCGCTGCACGCGCTAAGGCGCGGTCCCGCGGGACCGCGCCTTCGTGGTTGAAGTCGTGCGTGGATGGAGTGGGTCTAGGCGGCGAGCCGGCTCTTGACCTCGGCCGCGGAAGGGTTCGTGGCCGCGGTGCCGTCCGGGAACAGCACCGTAGGGACGGTGCGGTTGCCGCCGTTGAGCGTCTCAACGAGATCGGCGGTGCCCTCAACCTCTTCGATATTGATCTCGGTGTAACCGATGCCCTGAGCGTCCAGCTGCTTCTTCAGGCGGTTGCAGTAACCGCACCAGGTGGTCGAAAACATGGTGATGGTGCCGGATTCGGGGGTGAAATCCACGAAGTTCTCCTCAAAGCTGATTGACAAAGCTGGCGGGCGAAGCCCGTTGACAGCGCCGGTTGCCGACAAAAGTCGGACGCCACTCTCAACAACCGTATCCCGAAGCCGGCTATTCCCGCAGAGCACGGGGCGGTGGCATGCTGGTGCCATGTGTGGACGCTATGTGATGGCCCGGGCCGTCGGAGACCTGTTGGCCGAGTTCGACGCCGAACTCGAGGAGGAAATCGCGATCCCGCCATCGTGGAATGTGGCCCCGACCGCGGACGTGCCGGTCCTCCTGGAACGGCTGGTGGACGGTGAGCCGGTCCGCCAGCTGCACCTGGCGCGGTGGGGCCTGGTGCCGTCCTGGGCGAAGGACCCGGGCATCGGCTCGAAGATGATCAACGCCCGCAGCGAAAGCGTGCTGGAGAAGCCTGCGTTCCGGAAAGCCACGCGCTCACGGCGCTGCGCTGTCCCCGCCGACGGCTATTACGAATGGAAGGGCGAGGGCCGGAGCAAGCAGCCCTATTACGTGCACCCGAAGGATGGGCGCCCCATTGTCTTCGCCGGGCTCTATGAATGGTGGAAGGACCCGTCAAAGGCCGACGACGACCCGGAGCGCTGGTTGCTCTCGACCTCGATTCTGACCACTGACTCGCCGCCGGAAGGATACGC
This sequence comes from Pseudarthrobacter sp. MM222, assembly GCF_947090775.1. Classification (NCBI taxonomy): domain Bacteria; kingdom Bacillati; phylum Actinomycetota; class Actinomycetes; order Micrococcales; family Micrococcaceae; genus Pseudarthrobacter; species Pseudarthrobacter sp. MM222. Next base: position 2,395,970 of record NZ_OX352321.1, on the reverse strand, counting down.
CGGGGGGATGCTGGCCGAACTGACCGCGCTGCATGACCGGGTGCCGCTGCCAATGGACCGCGAGACCATGCAGGACTGGCTGGACCCGCACGCCGACGACGCCGCCGCCCTCGTGGGGCTGGTCCGGGCGGGGGCGCATGACGTTGCGGAGGGCTGGACGATCGACGCCGTTGGCACCGCCGTGGGGAACGTGAAGAACGACTCCCCGGAGCTCATCCAGCCGGTAGGAAGCCTGTTCTAGCTCACAGCGTTACCCGGCCGCCGGCGTCGACCGCCCAGGTGGGATTGAAGGCGACCTCCCAGCGGTAGCCGTCAGGGTCGGCAAAGTAGCCCGTGTAGCCGCCCCAGGGCTGGGTCTTGGCCGCGGCGACAATGGTGGCACCGGCCGTCTCTGCGTCCGCCATCACGACGTCGACTTCCGCGGCACTGCCAAGGTTGTGGCTCAGCGTGATGCATGGAATGCCGGCCGGGGGATCGGTGGCCGCCTCGGACCGCATCTGGCCCGCATCCCAAAGCGAAAGGAGCAGGCCGTGATTGGCCTGGATGAAGAGGACTTCGCCCGGAACCTCCCGGTGGACGGGCCATTTTAGGCCATCAACATAGAAGCGGCGGGAGGCGTCAACACTGCGGACGCCGAGTGAAATTAAGTCGACTCGTGGCTGCATATTTCGATACTGTCATGCACATGTCCACAAATCACGCAGACGACAAGACCGCCCAGGCCGACCGGGAACAGCTCGCCGCAGTGCGGGTAGCAGTCGATGAGGTCGACGAGCAGATTGTGGCCCTGATTGGACGCCGGGAACGGCTGATCCGGATCGCCGGCACCCTCAAGGCCGACAGCGCCGAAGTGCGGGCACCGGGGCGGGTGGAGCGGGTCATCGAACACGTCAAGGCGACGGCGGAACACAAGGACATCGACGTCGACCTGGTGGAAAAGACGTACCGGGCCATGATCGATGCCTTCATCACGCTGGAGCTGGAAGTCTACAAGGCCGGCTCCTAGCAGGTCAGGCTTAGAGGGCCTCTTCCACCGGAACGTTGGCCTGGTACTCCCGGCCGTCACAGTCGCTGAAGGCTGTCATGAGGTGTCCTTTGGGGAGACCGAGGACCGTCTCAATCGGGAAGTTGCCGGTGATGGAGCTGCCTGAGTGCTCCACGCCCTTAAGGTCGAAATTTTCTTCGGTTCCGTCGTGGTTGAAGTAGTAAAAAGAAATGGCCTCGCCATTCATGAACTCAATCCCCAGCCTGCGCTGGTGGGAATAGTCCGGTTCGGCGGCCAGAAGGCCTACCACGAAGGCGCCCTGACCCGGGATATTTCCGTCTATATCGAACTTCGCCACCAAGGCGGCGTCCTTGGCGGCGATGCTGACGTGCTTCAGAAGTGCGTTATGGGAGCTCATGGCTCAATCCTGCTACCTGTGCAGGCGTCCGTCCACCCCCGATCTAGGTTTTGTCCGCACCCCGGCGTAGACTGTATTTGTTCGAAGATATATTCGAACAACTGCTTCCGGTTTTGCTGAATAGCTCTACCGGCGGTTCTTACAGGGGTTGGTCCGGGAGGCGCATTGGGCATGTTCAGCGAGTCAGTCGACGTCGTGTGCACACCCTCCGGTGCCCCGGCGGAGCTGGACTGGGCAGGCCGGCACTACACCGTCTGCGCCGAACCGGTCCGCTGGTACGAGCGGCGCCAATGGTGGGCCGAAGAACAGCGGGCACCGCTGGGGAGCGGCCCAGGGCTGGTGGACTCCGAGATCTGGCGGGTCCAGGTACGCCAGACAGATTCACCCGATCCGGAAACCCTCACCCTTGACCTGACCCGCTCAGTCGGCAGCGGCCGTTGGCGGCTGCTTAGGATCCACGACGCCCTGCTTCCACCGAAATCAGCATGAGCTTCACCCATCTCCACGTCTCAACCGCCTTCAGCGCCCATTACGGGGTTTCCTGGCCGGATGAACTGGCTGCCGCGGCTGCGGCTGACGGAGCAACCGCGCTTGCCTGCACAGACCGCGACGGCCTGTACGGGACGGTCAAGCACCTGAAGGCCTGCATGGCAGCGGGACTTGATCCGATCGTCGGCGTCGACCTTGCTGTCTTTGCCGACGACGGCGACCTCCGCACCCAGGTGGGGGGACGGGTCCTGGTCCTGGCCCACGGGCATAACAACGGCGCCGGCTACCGGGCGCTGTGCCGGCTGATCTCCGACGCTCATGCGCGCACCACCGGCAAGGCCGGAGGAGCGGTGCCTGTCGCCGTGACCAGGGCGGAGCTGGCTTCCCGGACCCTTCACCCCGAAACACTGCAACCGGTCCTGACCGTCCTGATCGGGCCGGACTCCGACGTCGGACGGGAAATGGGCGGCAGGCGCTACCTGCGCCCCCGCACCCTGTTCAAGCGCTGGCTGGACGCCATGCCGCCCGGGACGCTCGCCGCCGAGGTGGTCACGCAGCTTAGCCCGCCCGGGGAGCCGCTGAGCACCGCCCACGCGGTGCGGATGCTCAAACTCGCCGCCGAGCACGGCGTGCCTGCCGTGCTAAGCAATGCCGTGCGCTACGTCGCCGAAGACGGGGCCGCCACCGCCGATGTGCTGGATTCGGCCCGGACGCTGAAATCCCTGCCGGAGCTTTCCGCCGCCCCGTTGCTCCAGCCCAACGGGCAGGGCTGGCTCAAATCGGCGGCGCAGATGCTGCAGCTGGGCAAAGAGATCATGCAGGCGGCGGGATACGGTACCGCGGACCTGAAACGGCTGATGGCTCAGACCGAGGCGCTCGCGGACCGTTGCCGGATGGACCCGGTCCGCGACATGGGATGGAAGCAGCCGGTGGTTCCGGAGGCGTCGGTGATCGGAATTGCCGGGGACCCCCTCGTCGAGCTCAGCCAGCGGTGCGAGGCAGGCATCAGCCGCCGTTTCCCGGGAATCGCCGGTAAAGCCGCCGAGCAGCTGCGCAGCCGGCTCGGACACGAGCTGCGGATCATCGACAGCCTGGGCTTCGCCTCCTATTTCCTCACCGTCGCCGAGGTGTCCCGGATGATCATTGACATGGGCGTCCGGGCCGCAGCCCGGGGATCCGGGGCTTCCAGCCTGGTCAATTACCTGATCGACGTCAGCCAGGTGAACCCCCTGCAGCACGACCTCATCTTCGAACGCTTCCTGTCCCGGGACCGGGCCACCCTGCCGGATATCGACATCGACGTCGAAAGCGCCGAACGGCACAACGTCTACCGGAAGATCTTTGAGCGCTTCGGTGCTGAACGCGTCACGTTGATGAGCATGCAGAACGGCTACCGCGCTCGCGGTGCAGTACGGGATGCCGGACTGGCTCTGGGCATGGAGGAAGGCGAAATCGGGGACATCGCCAAACAGCTCTGGCGCTTCTCGGCCCGCAATTTCCGTGAGGCGCTCGAGGAGAAACCGGAGCTGAAGGAATTCGCTGGCCGGGTGGAACAACGGGACTTCACCGGAAACCAGCAACTGGATCTTCTCGTGGATCTCACCGAACGGCTGGACCGGCTCCCGCGCCACATCTCCATGCACCCATGCGGCGTCATCCTCGGCGACGCCACCCTGCTGGACCGCACCCCGGTCCAGCCCAGCGGTCTGGGACTGCCGATGAGCCAGTTCGACAAGCACGACATGGACCCCATGGGCATGCTCAAACTCGATGTGCTGGGGGTTCGGATGCAGAGCGCCATGGCCTTCGCCGTCCGCGAGGTCATCCGGCTGCACCCCTCCAAGGCCGAGGTAGTGGCGGCCGGGGCGCACCCGGCCGGACCGGATGGCACGGGACCCGATTACATTTCACCGGACGGGAGCATCGACCTCAACGCCGTACCGCTCGATGACGAACCCACCTACGAACTGATCCGCAGCACCCACACCCTTGGCTGTTTCCAGATCGAGTCTCCGGGCCAGCGCGAGCTCATCGGCAAGCTGGCGCCCCGGGAATTCAACGACCTCATCATCGACATCTCGCTGTTCCGCCCGGGGCCGATGAAATCGGACATGGTCCGGCCCTTCCTGGAGCACCGGCACGGCTTCGCGCCGGAGGTCTATCCGCACCCGGACCTCAAACCGGTCCTCCAGGAGACCCACGGTGTCACCGTGTTCCACGAGCAGATCCTGAAGACCTTCGACGTGATGACCGGCTGCGGACTGGCGCGGGCCGACGAATTCCGCCGGGCGCTCGGCAACGAGGTACTGGAAGGCAGGGTAGAGGAGTTTTTCCGGAAGGAAGCCCGGGCACGGAAATACAGCCCCGAGGTGGTCGACCAAGTCTGGGGGACGCTGAAGGCTTTCGGCAGCTTCGGCTTTTGCAAAGCCCACGGTGCCGCCTTTGCCGTACCCACGTACCAGTCGGCCTGGCTCAAGACCCACCACCCGGAGGCGTTCCTCGCCGGGCTGTGGGAGCACGATCCCGGGATGTATCCCAAGCGCCTCCTGGTCGCGGAGGCGCGGCGGCTGGGGATCCCGATCCTGCCCCTGGACATCAACCTAAGCCAGGCCGAGTACCGGGTGGAGCGGGTGGCAGCCGGGCCGGACCGCGGCAAACTGGGCATCCGGCTGAGCCTGAACGGCATTTACGGGCTCTCCGGCGCCGAGCTGAAGCGGATCGTGGCGGGACAGCCATACGACTCCCTCGCGGACCTGCGCGCCCGGTCCCGGCTGAGCAAGCCGAGCATCCAGCGGCTGGCCCAGCTGGGTGCCTTCGATTCCCTGCACAGGGCGTCGGGGAATTCCGGCAACCGCGCTGACCTGGTCCAGCACCTGCAGAGCCTGCAGGGCCGGCCCCAGCGGAAGGGGACCGAGGTGATTGACGGCCAGCTGTCACTGCCGCTGGGCGACGTCGAACTCAGCAACCTGAAGGCCGCCCTACCGGCCCCCACCCTGGTGGACACCGTCCGGGCGGAACTGGATCTGATGGCCATGGACGTCAGCGATCACCTGATGTCCAGCCACCGGCCGCTGCTGGACCGGTTGGGGGTCACCACTGCCGACAAACTGCTGGGGTTGCGCAACGGCACCGAGGTGCTGGTGGCCGGCGTCCGGGTCGCCACCCAGACCCCGCCTATGCGGGGCGGCCGCCGGGTGGTGTTCATCAGCATCGACGACGGCACGGGCTGCGTGGATTCGGTCTTCTTCCATGAGGCCCAGGAACAGGCAGGCCCCTTGCTGTTCGGCACCCGGCTGCTGCTGATCCGCGGAACCACCCGTCGGACCGGCCCGCGGGGGATCAGCATCAGCGCCAGCATGGCCTGGGACCTCAGCAACACCGGGACCCTGCCGTTCCCGGAGCCGGCCTCCGGCCGGCCGGTCTACCGGGAACCTGAGCCTCCTGGCGCGCTGGACGGGATCACCCGGAACCTGGCCATCACCGGGTTTGGCGGCTGAGTGGCGCGTTGGTTGGCCTCTGGAGAAACCGATAGCATGGACGAGGCTGGCTGTGGTCCCCGTACGCCACAAGCTACGAAGCCTTAACTTTGAATAGGAGACACCCGTGTCAGATGCCCAGCAGATCACCCTTCTCGTCGATGGCGAAGAGACCAAGGTGACTACCGGGACCACCGGCGCGGAACTCTTTTTTGAGCGCCGCGACGTCGTTGTGGCCCGCATCAACGGCGCTCTGTTGGACCTGGACCAGCCGTTGCCCGAGGACGCCACGGTCGAGGGCGTCACCATCGATTCCCCGGACGGCCTTAACGTCCTGCGGCACTCCACGGCCCACGTCATGGCCCAGGCCGTGCAGCAGCTGCGCCCCGACGCCAAGCTCGGCATCGGCCCGTACATCACCGACGGCTTCTACTTCGACTTCGACGTCGAGGAGCCGTTCACCCCGGAAGACCTGAAGACCCTGGAAAAGATGATGCTCAAGATCATCAACCAGAACCAGAAGTTCGTCCGACGCGTGGTGTCCGAGGACGAGGCACGCGAAGCGATGAAGAACGAGCCCTACAAGCTTGAACTGCTGGGCAAGAAGAACGAAGCCGCCGATGCCGGTGAAGGCGTCAACGTCGAGGTCGGCGCCGGTGACATCACCATCTACGACAACGTGGACCGCAAGAGCGGCGACAGCATCTGGTGCGACCTGTGCCGCGGCCCGCACCTGCCCAACACCAAGCTCATCTCCAACGCGTTCGCCCTGACCAGGTCCTCGGCCGCCTACTGGCTGGGCAACCAGAACAACCAGCAGCTGCAGCGCATCTACGGCACCGCCTGGCCCACCAAGGAGGCGCTCAAGGCCTACCAGGAGCGCATCGCCGAGGCCGAACGCCGGGACCACCGCAAACTCGGCGCTGAGCTGGACCTGTTCTCCTTCCCGGACGAGCTGGGTTCGGGCCTGCCGGTGTTCCACCCCAAGGGCGGGATCATCCGCAAGGCCATGGAGGACTACTCCCGCCAGCGCCACGTGGATGCCGGCTACGACTTCGTCTACACCCCCCACATCACCAAGGGACACCTCTACGAAGTCTCCGGCCACCTTGACTGGTACAAGGAAGGCATGTTCCCGGCGATGCACATCGACGCGGAAATGAACGAAGACGGCACGGTGCGCAAGCCCGGCCAGGACTATTACCTGAAGCCGATGAACTGCCCCATGCACAACCTGATCTTCCGGTCCCGGGGACGGTCCTACCGCGAACTGCCCCTGCGGCTGTTCGAATTCGGCTCCGTCTACCGTTACGAGAAATCCGGTGTGGTGCACGGCCTCACCCGGGTGCGCGGCATGACCCAGGATGACGCCCACATCTACTGCACCCGCGAGCAGATGAAGGACGAGCTCACCAGCACGCTGAACTTCGTGCTTGGGCTGCTCAAGGACTACGGCCTGGACGACTTCTACCTGGAGCTCTCCACCAAGAACGAGGACAAGTTCGTGGGCGACGACGCCGCCTGGGACGAAGCCACGCGCACGCTCGCCGAAGTAGCCGAAGCCTCAGGCCTGGAGCTGATCCCGGATCCGGGCGGAGCCGCATTCTATGGCCCCAAGATCTCTGTGCAGGCCAAGGACGCCCTCGGCCGCACCTGGCAGATGTCCACGATCCAGCTGGACTTCAACCTGCCGGAGCGTTTTGAGCTCGAGTTCCAGGCCGCCGACGGCACGCGCCAGCGCCCCGTGATGATCCACCGCGCCCTGTTCGGATCCGTGGAACGGTTCATGGGTGTGCTCACCGAGCACTACGCCGGCGCCTTCCCGGCCTGGCTGGCACCTGTGCAGGTGGTCGGCATCCCGGTGGCCGAAGCGTTCAACGACTACATGTTCGACGTCGTCGACCAGCTCAAGGCCGCCGGCATCCGTGCCGAAGTGGACATCTCCTCGGACCGTTTCCCGAAGAAGATCCGTACGGCCAGCAAGGACAAAATCCCGTTCGTGCTGATCGCCGGGGGAGACGACGCCGAAGCCGGCGCCGTGTCCTTCCGTTTCCGCGACGGCAGCCAGGACAACGGCGTGCCGGTGGCCGAAGCCGTCCAGCGGATCGTCGACGCAGTCCGCAACCGGACCAGCTAGGGGCGCGGCGTGCAGGAGACTCCAGGAGCCGGTCCGGGGCATCCGGGCGATGACGTCGTGACGGATGACTTTGGCCTGGTCGGGGTGCCGGACGCCTTCCAGCGCCTGTGGACCCCGCACCGCATGGCGTACATCAAGGGCGGCCAGCACCAGTTCAAGAACCAGGACGACTGCCCGTTCTGCGTGGCACCGGACCGGAACGACGACGATTCACTCATCGTTTACCGGGGCCGGACCAGTTACGTCGTGCTGAACCTGTTCCCGTACAACCCGGGGCATCTGCTGGTCTGCCCGTACCGGCACGTCCCGGACTACACGGACCTGACTGTGGAGGAAACGGCGGAGTTCGCCGAGCTGACCCAGACTGCCATGCGGGTGCTGCGCAAGGTGGCCAATCCCAGCGGGTTCAACCTGGGCATGAACCAGGGTGTCACCGGCGGGGCCGGCGTCGCCGCGCACCTGCACCAGCACGTCGTGCCGCGATGGGGCGGTGACGGGAACTTCTTCCCCATCATTGCCCAGACCAAGGCGATCACCCAGACCCTCGGGGAGGTCCGCGAGCAGGTTGCGGACGCCTGGCCGCAGGAGTCCGGCAGTCCGCAGGCCGCCGGCAGCGCACGGAAAAGCCCTGCTGCCGGTGAACGGGAAACTCCTGCCGGGGAGTCAGATGCTGAATAGGCACGCGCGCGGATTTTTCACCGCATTGTTCTCCCCGCTGGCCCGCTGGCTGCTCAGGATCGGCGTCTCGCCCGACGCCGTCACCATCGTCGGAACCCTCGGCGTCGTCGTCGGTGCGTTGGTGTTCTACCCGCTGGGCCATCTCTGGTGGGGCACGTTGTTCATCACGGCCTTCATCTTCTCCGACGTCGTTGACGGCATCATGGCCCGGATGCAGCAGCGCGGGGGCCGCTGGGGCAACTTCCTGGATTCCACCCTGGACCGTGTGGCCGACGGCGCGCTGTTCGCCGGCGTCGCAGTCTGGTTCTTCACCGGTGGTGCGGACACGCCGATCGCGGTTGCCGCCCTGGTCTGCCTGGTCCTCGGGATGGTGGTCTCCTACGCCCGGGCCAAGGCCGAAGCGCTCGGTTTCCACGCCAACGTGGGCATTGCCGAGCGCGCCGAGAGGCTCGTCTCCGTCCTCGTGGTCACCGGTTTTACCGGCCTTGGCCTGCCAACCGTGGTGCTACTGGCGACTCTGTGCCTGCTGGCGTTGGCCAGCCTGGTGACAGTGGTGCAGCGGATCATCGCGGTGCATTCCCAGTCGCTCGCGGAGCCCGAAGGCACGGCCTCGGAACAGACCGCCTGAAGGTCCCGGTATCCGCCCTCCTGCGCGTGTAACGGGAATTCAGCGGCGTCGCGGCAGGGGACTAGTATTAGCATTACCGGCCAATGGATCCGGTAATCCGGTGTGTGCGAGCACGGCAGCTGTATGCCGTCCGCGCCCCGGCGAGGTCATCTATCTACCCATAGGGGTTTTTGTGTCTACACCAGATGTAAGCAGCGAAGCCGGCGCGTCCGCCCAGAACGTGACGGGCAGCAACCGCGTCAAGCGCGGCATGGCGGAGATGCTCAAGGGCGGCGTCATCATGGACGTCGTCAACGTCGAGCAGGCCCTCATCGCCGAAGATGCCGGTGCGGTGGCCGTGATGGCGCTGGAACGCGTTCCCGCGGATATCCGCGCCCAGGGCGGCGTGTCCCGCATGTCCGACCCGGACATGATCGACAAGATCATCGAAGCCGTGTCCGTACCGGTCATGGCGAAGGCCCGGATCGGCCACTTCGTCGAAGCCCAGGTCCTGCAGTCGCTCGGCGTGGACTACATCGACGAGTCCGAGGTCCTTACCCCCGCCGACTACACCAACCACATCGACAAGTGGAACTTCACGGTTCCCTTCGTCTGCGGTGCCACCAACCTCGGTGAGGCCCTGCGCCGCATCAACGAGGGCGCGGCAATGATCCGCTCCAAGGGTGAGGCCGGAACCGGCGACGTCTCCAACGCCACCACCCACATGCGCCAGATCCGCGCCGAGATCCGCAGGCTCGCGGGCCTGGCCGAGGACGAGCTCTACGTCGCCGCCAAGGAACTGCAGGCTCCGTACGAACTGGTCAAGGAAGTTGCCGCCAGCGGCAAGCTCCCCGTCGTCCTGTTCACCGCCGGCGGCATCGCCACCCCGGCGGACGCCGCGATGATGATGCAGCTCGGCGCCGACGGCGTGTTCGTCGGCTCCGGCATCTTCAAGTCCGGCAACCCGGCCCAGCGTGCCGCCGCCGTCGTGAAGGCCACCACCTTCTTCGATGACCCGGACGTCATCGCCAAGGCCTCCCGCGGCCTGGGCGAAGCCATGGTCGGCATCAACGTGGACGAGATCCCGCAGCCGCACCGCCTCGCCGAGCGCGGCTGGTAGCGTTCGACTGCTTCTCCACAGACTCGGCGCCAAGGCGCCTCGTCCATGGAGCCTCTGCAGTCTCTCTTATTAAGCCAAGAGAGTCGGGCGCGATTGTCGCCTGAGTATTAATCACGACGGCGGCCGGTCACCTATTCAGGTGGCCGGCCGCCGTCGTCGCAATCGATTGCTCCGTAACGGCCCTTATCAGGCTCCTAAAGGGCGTCTACGGAGCACTCGATGAAAGGTCAGTCCAGGCCGCGGCGCTTCAGCAGCGGGCCGAGTTCGGCGTCGCGGCCACGGAAGGCGCGGAACGACTCGAGCGGATCCCGGCTGTTGCCGCGGGAAAGCAGCTCGGCCCGGAAGAAGTCGCCGTTGGCCCGGCTGAGCCCGCCGTTTTCCTTGAACCACTCCACCGTCTCGGCGTCCAGGACTTCGCTCCAGATGTAGGAGTAGTAGCCCGCGGCATAGCCGGCGCCCGCGAAGATGTGCTGGAAGTACCCGGTCCGGTAGCGCGGCGGGATCAGGCTGTGCGCCACTCCCGCGGCGGCCAGCGCCTTGGCCTCGAACTCCAGCACGTCCTCGGGCACCCCGGCGGCGTCCAGTACATGCCAGGCAAGATCCAGCAGGGCCGCGCCGAGGTATTCGGTGGTCCCGAAGCCTTCGCCCCAGAGCCGTGCCGCGTCGAGCTTCTCGATCACCTCCCGCGGCAGCGCCTCGCCGGTTGCGTAGTGGCGGGCATAGTTGGCCAGTACCTCCGGCCACATGATCCACATCTCGTTGACCTGCGAGGGATACTCCACGAAGTCCCGCGGCACCGAGGTACCGGAAAATCGCGGGTACGTCACCGAGGAGAAGAGGCCATGCAGGGCGTGGCCGAATTCGTGGAAGGTCGTGCGGAGCTCGTCGAGGGTCAGGAGCGTGGGCTCACCCGACGGCGGCTTGGAGATGTTGAGGGTGTTGATCACCACGGATCGGGTGTTCAGCAGCCCGGACTGGTCGACGAGGGAGTCCATCCAAGCCCCGCCGCGCTTCGATTCACGCGTGTAGTAGTCACCCAGGAACAGGCCCAGTTCCGTGCCGTCGGAATTCCGGACTTCCCACACCCGCACGTCCGGGTGGTAGCCGACGAGGTCGGTGCGTTCGGAGAAGGTGATGCCGTAGAGGGCGCTGGCGGCGAAGAACACGCCGTCGTTCAGGACGCGGTCCAGCTCGAAATAGGGGCGCAGGGCCTGCTCGTCCACCGCGTACCGTTCCCGCTTGACCTTGGCCGAGTAGTACGCCCAGTCCCAGGCCTCCACCGGGTGCCCGGCGACCCCGGCGAGTGCTTCCGCCTCGGCGTCGGCGTTCCGGACGGCGGCGGGGGCGAGCCTGTTCAACATGGTCCGCACCGCCCCGAAATCGGGGGCGGTCTGCTGGTCCACGGTGAGCTCGGCAAAGTTGGTGAAGCCAAGGAGGCTGGCCTTTTCCGCCCGGAGCCGGACCATCTGCTTGACCAGGTCCAGCACATCGAGGCTGCCGCCGCCGCTGCCGCGCCCGATCGAGGCCTCGTACAGCCGCCGTCGGACGTCCCGGTTTTCCAGGGCAGCCAGCGCTGGCTGGTTGCTGGGCTGGATGAGGGTGAGCAGGAACTTGCCTTCGTGGCCGGCGGAGCGGGCCGCCTCGGCAGCGCTGGCGACGTCGTCGGCCGGCAGTCCGGCGAGTTCGGCGGCGTCGTCCAAAAGCAGGGACGCGGACTTCATCCCCTCCTTGACCCGCTGGCCGAATTCTGTGCCCAGCCCGGCGAGCTGTGCGTTGACGGCCTTGAGCCGCTCCTGGCCCGCCTCGTCGAGCTGGATGCCGGACTGGCGGAACTCCTTGAGGTATTCCTCGACGAGCCGGGCGGATTCGGGATCGAGCTGGTCCGTGGGAATGGCGGCGAAGCGCTCGAAAAGTCCGTGGTTCAGGTAGACGGCGTCCTGGTGGGCCGAGAAGCGAGGGGACAACAGGGTCTCCAGCTCGCGGATGGTGTCCGAGGCGTCGGCGGAGACGAGGGTGAAGAACGACGCCGCCGCACGCTGCAGCAGCTGCCCCGAGCGCTCCATCGCCAGGGCGGTGTTCTCGAAGGACGCCGGCTCCGGTGTCTCGACGATCGCCCGGATTTCGGCCAGTTGCTCGGCGAGGCCGGCCTCCACGGCTTCGGCGTAGTGCTCGTCGAGGATCTCCGCGAACGGGGGCAGGCCGAACGGCAGGGTGCTGGGGCGCAGTAGCGGGTTGGTCATGAAGGAACTCTTTCATGCAAGCGGAAAGTTCTCAACGGGGGCTGCAGCGTTTTCGAACGCCGGAACCATAGGATGTCCGGCATGGGGAACACCTCGGCAACGCCGGGCGGCCGGCTGCGCGCGGCGGCCGCCGCGACGGCACTTATGGCCTCGCTGGCCGCCTGCGGGTTGTTCGCCGGGCCGGACGACAACACCCGGGGTTCCTCGGCCGGCGCAGGCGGGACAGCGGGGGACGCGGCGGGGTCTTCGTCCGGCGCGCCGCTGCCGGCAGCCCCGACGCCGACCCCGACGCCGGGCAAGGGGCCCGGCTGCGCCGCCGTGCGGTGCGCCAGCGTCGTTGTCACCGGGGACATGCTGGTCCACGCCCAGCTCTGGCAGCAGGCCCGCGAGGACGCCCGCAGCGCCGGCGTGCCGGGGCTGGACTTTGGTCCGCTGCTGGAAGGACAGCGGCGGTACCTCGCGCGGAGCGATCTCGCGATCTGCCATCTGGAGACCCCCGTGGCGGACCCAGCGGGGCCCTTCTCCGCCTATCCTTCCTTCAACGTGCCGCCGCAGATCATCCCCGCCGCACGCGCCGTGGGCTATCAGGCCTGCACGACGGCCAGCAACCACACCATCGACCGCGGCACCGAGGGACTCGTCCGCACCCTCGATGCCCTCGACGCCGCCGGAGTGCAGCACACCGGCTCCTACCGCACGGAGGCCGAATCGCGGGGCGTCCTGATCCTGCAGACCCCCGCGGCCAGGATCGCGGTGGTGGCCGGCGCGTACGGCCTCAACGGGCAGAGCCCCGAGCGGCCGTGGCAGGTGGACCTGCTGGAACCGGAGGCGATGATCGCCAGGGCGCGCCGGGCCCGGGCCCTGGGCGCGGACATCGTGCTCGGAGCCCTGCACGCCGGCGACGAGTACTCCAGCGAACCGAACGCCCAGCAGCAGGACGTCGCCCACGCGCTCGTGGACAGCGGCCAGTTCAGCATGATCTACGGACACCACAGCCACTCCGTGCTCCCGATTGAGAAGTACACGGGAACCTGGATCGTCTACGGCCTCGGCAACGGCATCACCGAACTCTCGCCTTGGTATGTGGTGAACAACGAAGGTCTTTTGGTCCGGGCGCAGTTCAGCCAGGACGCCGCGGGGACGTGGGCTGCCTCGGACCTGGCTTGGGCACCATCGGTGATGGTCCGCGGACCCTACCGCTGGTGCTCGGTGGCGGCCGACGCCCCGCAGGGTCCGTGCGCCGATGCGGCCGCGGACGCCGCAACGCGGCAGCGCACCAAATCCGTCGTGGAGTCACGGGGTGCCGCGGCGGACGGTGCCCATGAACTGCTCATCTCCAGGGAGCCCTAAGCTTGGGCACCATGGAGACTTTAATGAACGACGGCGCACGGTCGCCTCGAAGGGCGCCGACCTCGTAGTGTTCGAGTTCGGCCCGGAGCCAGGGCCGGAGGTGCCGACGCTGCTGTTGGTGCACGGCTACCCGGACGACCACCGGGTGTACCTGCCCGCGATCCGCGACCTCGCACGGACCCACCACGTGGTGGCCTACGACACGCGGAACGCCGGCGCATCCGCCGTCGTCGACGTCCCGGGGGACTTCACCCTGGCCACGCTCGTGGATGACCTGTTCGCCGTGCTGGCGGCCGTCGGCGCCGCCGACGTCCATCTGGTGGGACATGACTGGGGATCGATCCAGGGCTGGGCGGCCGTGCAGGATCCGCGGACCGCAAGGCGGATTGCCCGGTACACGAGCATCTCGGGCCCGGACCTGCGGCACTTCGCCCGCTGGGTGCAGGGCCGGTTTTCGCGTCCCAGCGCATGGCCGCAGCTGGCCGGGCAACTGGCCCGCAGCTGGTACATCGCCGCCTTCCTGCTCCCGAAGCTGCCGGAGGCCGCCTGGCGGCTGTTCCTTACCCGCCGCTATGAGCAGACGGCGAAGCGCGACGTCGGTGACGATCCCATCCGGGGGCTCGCCCTCTACCGCGCCAACTTCTTCGCGGGCAAAAACTGGCCGGCAGGCGGACCCGTGACGATTCCTGTCCAGGTGGTGGTGCCGCTCAGGGATTCCTTCCTGGCGCCAGGCCTCGTGGAGGGGCTGGACACGTGGGTGCAGGACCTCACCGTGATCCGGGTGGACAGCGGCCACTGGTGGCCGGCATCCCGGCCCGCGGAGTTCGCGGAACTGCTGCGGGGCAGCTACATCAGCCGGTGACGGCGCGGCGCGGCGGGCACCTCCCGCCGCGCAGGGGACAGGAGGCATTGATGGCCAGGACGGATCAGGTCGACGGTGTTGCCGGGGACGGAACATTCCGGAACGGAATGGACTACCTGCGCTGGGGCAGCGGTCCAAAGACCCTGCTGTTCATCCAGGGCGGTCCCGGCAGTGCGGTACCGCGGGGGCTATTGCGCCGGATGTTCCGGCGGCAATTCGACCCGTACCTGGCCGCCGGGTTCGCCGTCTGGATCGTCACCCGCCGCAGGAACATGCCGTCGGGGTACACCATGGCCGACATGGCGGAGGACTACGCCCAGGTGATCGATGAGGAGTTCGGCGGCCGGGTCGACCTTGTCGTCGCCGAATCGTTTGGCGGGATGATCGGGCAGTATCTGGCAGCGCTGCACCCGGACTCCTTCGATCGGATCGCCCTCATCATCACCGCCGCCGAGTTGAGCGACTGGGGCAAGGACATCGACTCCCGGATGGCCGAGGCCCTGGCCGGGGGCGACGCCGGGGGAGCCGGGACGGTTTTCGCCGAGTACCTGCTGACGGGCAAGCGCACGCGGTGGCTGCGCCGGCTCATGGGACCCCTCATCGGCGGCGGGCTGTCGGCCGGTTCGGATTACCCGCCGGAAGACCTCCTGACCGAGGCAAGGGCGGAACGGACGTTCAACTCGCGGTCCGTGCTGCCCAAGATCCGGGGGCCGGTCCTGCTGATCTGCGGCGGCAGCGACAGGTTCTTCCCGGCTGAGGTGGCCAGTGAAACGGCCAGGCTGATCCCCGACTGCACCCTGGTCTGGTACGAGGGGCAGGGGCATCTCCGGGTCGGGTCCAGCGGCCGGGTGGCCCGCGACGTCCTGGCGTTCGTTAACGGATCCCGAGGCTGAGGTCGCGGGTCATAAAAACGCTGTTCGGGTCCGGGGCATAGTCGGCAAACGGGGCGCATTCCTTGAATCCGTGCCGCTGATAGAGCCGGCGGGCGGGGGCGAAGAACTCCTGGCTTCCGGTTTCCAGAAACAACCGCGTGTAACCGCTGTCCCTGGCGTCCGCCTGGATGCGGGCGAGCAAAAGCGTGGCAACGCCCCGGCCCCTCGCGTGGGCCGCCGTGCGCATGGACTTGATTTCGCCCTCGCCGGGTCCGAGCTCCTTCAGTGCTCCGCAGCCGAGGAGCTCCTCTTCCTGCCGGGCGGTCCAGAAGGTGATGGTCGGGCCGGAAAGCGCCGCGTGGTCCAGCGCGTGGACGCTTTCCGCGGGCGACGTAGCGTACATGTCCGCCAGATGCCCGGCGAGGAGCCGCTGGACGTCGTCGCGCCCGGGGTCATCGCGCTCAATCCGCATGTCGGCCGTTCGCTCCTCGCCAAAGCGTTCCATCAGATCACCCTTCCCGTCCGCATGATGCGACAGCTCATGCGTCAGCGGGGCCGGCGGGCCGCGTGCTCGCGGGCGAGGACCGCAAAGGAGTCGTCCGGGCTGCCCGGGGAGAAGCTGCCGTACTTGCGTTCGACGGCGGTCCGGATCAGGAAGTCTGCCAGGTTCGGGTTCTTTGGCAGCAGCGAACCGTGCAGGTAGCTCGCCACTATGTTGCGGTAGCGGGCGCCTTCCTGGCCGTCATTGCTGTTATTGCCGGTGCCCTTAGCCGTTGTCCCCAGCGGGGCGACGCCCGGTCCCAGGGCGGTCTGGCCGCTGTGGTTTTCGTACCCGAGGATGCTGCCGAACTCCGGTGAGGACACCGCGACGTTGCCGATCAGCCGCTCGTCAGTCCCGTGCGTTTCCACGTCCAGAATGCCGATTCCGGGAATGACCGAGCCCGTCCGGGTTTTGAAGAACCTCCCGAACAACTGGTACAGGCCGCAGATCACCAGCATCGGCGTACCGTCCTCGGCCAGATCCTTCAAGGTGGATTCCCGGGAGAGCAGGTCGTCCTGGATTACGAGCTGTCCGCTGTCCTGCCCGCCGCCGCCGACGATCAGGTCCACGTCCGCGGGGAAGTCGTCGCCCACGTTGTATTCCAGGAGCTCCGGCGTGTAGCCGTGCCAGCGGAGGCGCTGGGCGAGGACCAGGGCGTTGCCCCAGTCGCCGTAGATGTTCATGTCCCGCGGGTAGAGCTGCAGGACGCGGATGGTTCCCTTGCTCGCAGCGGGTTCCTCGGGCGGCAGTTTGTGTCCGAAGGAGAGGTGCTGCCGGGATTGCGCATCGGAGTCGCCGGACGGGGACTGGGGGGTCATGAGACCACCTCCACTGTGGTGATTTTGGACAGCTCGCGGCGGATCGCCAGCATGGCTGTGTAGGTGCAGAAGATCCGTTTCGGCTTGTCCTTGGCGTCGCGGATGAAGGCCGCCAGTGCGGGCGCGATCTCGGTGTTCACGGCGCCGAGGGGCACGTCATCGTACTGCAGCCGCAGGGCCATGTCGTAGGCGCGCGAGCCGCTCAACTGGTCCACACCGCCTTCCCGCAGGGTATCGAATTCGACGTCCCAGAGCCAGGACATGTCCCTACCGTCGGCGTAATTGTCGTTGATCGCGATCATGGTCGCGTAGCCCGCGGCCGGAAAGGACTTCAGGCCCAGCCGGAAGCCGCTCGGGTTCTTCACCAGGACCAGTTCCAGCGGCAGGCCGTCGACCACGAGGCTTTCACCGCGGCCGAACGCCGGCGCCACGCGGGACAGCGCCGCGAGCAGGCCGTCGCTATCCGCAACCGCTGCTTTCCCCTTGGCGGCGATGGACCGGGCCAGGGCCAGGGCAGCCGCCGCGTTGAAGATGTTGTAGACCCCGCGCAACTTCATCCCGGTGGTGACCGTGACGCCGTCGTACTCAAAATCAGCGTCGTCCGTACCCACCCGGCGCAGGACGACGTCGGCCTGCGGCCTTTCCGGGGCGGCGGAACCGGGCTGCCGGGGGCCGCCCGCATCTCGTCATCATTGGGAAAGGTGCTCAGCAGGGTGTCGTCCAGCCCGAAGTACACGACCTCGGGCCCGTCGAGGGTGTCCGCGATCCGGGCCACCCGGGGGTCCTCCCGGTTCAGCACGACGGTGCCGGTGGTCTTGGACGCGACGTGCTCCAGGAGCTGCGCGGTTTTGTCGATCTCCCCAAAGCGGTCCAGCTGGTCCCGCAGGACATTGAGCAGGAGGCAGTAGCGGGGCGGCACCTGGTTGACGAAGTGCACAGCGTGGGCCTCGTCCAGTTCCAGCACCGCGACGTCGGCCTTCAGCCGGCCGCGCCAATCCACCTCACCGAGCAGGGCGGCGGCGACGCCGCGGGTGAAGTTGCTGCCGGTGCGGTTGGTGAAGACCTTCAGGCCCTGGCTTTCCAGCAGTTCCACTACCATTTTCGTGGTGGTGGTCTTGCCGTTCGTCCCGCTGACGACGGCGACGCCGAGGGGCAGCGTGGACAGTGTCCTCTGCATGAAGCCGGGATCGATTTTCTCGACCACCAGCCCCGGAAGCGCAGAGCCCCCGCCTCTGAGCCGAGAGACCCTGCGGACCAGCTTGCCGAGCGGAACACTGAAGTAAAACATGCTCTGTAATATATCCCAGCGGCGGCATGGAAGCCTGCCGGGCGGGTGTCGGGCCGGCGTCCGTGTGCCGTCCCGGTGCGCTTCCGCCGGGCCCGGCGCACTATGCTGTTCGAATGACCAAACCCCCTTCTGCGCTTCCTTCCCGCGTGGGTGCAGGCCTGCGGATCGGAGTCCTGGCTCTGCAGGGCGATTTCCGCGAGCACCTGCACGCGGTGCAGGAAACCGGCGCCACCGGCGTCGGCGTGCGCCGTCCGTCCGAGCTCGACGACCTCGACGGCCTCATCATTCCGGGCGGGGAATCGACCACCATCGACAAGCTGTCGAGGATTTTCGAGCTTCGGGGCCCGCTCTGTGACCGCATCCAGGGCGGCCTGCCGGTCTACGGCTCCTGCGCAGGCATGATCCTGCTGGCCAAGGAGATCGCCGATCCGGCCAAGGACCTCGCAGGGAATCCGCAACAGACCTTCGGCGGCCTGGACATAACAGTCCGCCGCAACGCGTTCGGCCGGCAGCGTGAATCCTTCGAGACGGACCTCGATTTCAAGGGGCTGGAATTCAGCGCCACCGAGCACGGCGTGGCCCCGGTCCATGCGGTCTTCATCCGCGGGCCCTGGGTTGAGCGCGTCGGGGACGGCGTGGAAGTCCTCGCCAGGGTGGAACCGTCCCGGGCCGGCCACCCTGAGTCGTTGGACGGGACGGCTAGAATTGTTGCTGTGCGTTCCGGCCAGCTGCTGGCCACCTCCTTCCACCCGGAAGTGACGGGGGAGAAACGCGTGCACGAACTGTTTATTCGAATGATCAGAGGAGAAGCGTAAAGCATGTCAGGCCACTCCAAATGGGCGACGACCAAGCATAAGAAGGCCATCCTCGATAGCCGCCGCGCCAAGTCGTTCGCCAAGCTGATCAAGAACATCGAAGTCGCCGCGCGTATGGGCGGCCCTGACCTTGCCGGCAACCCGAGCCTGGAACTGGCCGTCACGAAGGCCAAGAAGACGTCGGTCCCGGCGGACAACATCGACCGCGCCATCAAGCGCGGCGCCGGCCTCACCGGCGAGGTCGTCGACTACACCGAGATCATGTACGAATGCCGCGGCCCGCAGGGTTCGGCGCTGCTGATCGAGTGCCTCACGGACAACAAGAACCGTGCCGCCTCGGAAGTCCGCCTCGCCATTTCCCGCAACGGCGGCACCATCGCCGATCCGGGTTCGGTCAGCTACCTCTTCAGCCGTAAGGGCGTTGTCTCCCTTCCGAAGAACGGCCTCAGCGAAGACGACGTGCTGATGGCGGTCCTCGACGCCGGCGCCGAAGAAGTCAAGGACAACGGCGACAGCTTCGAGATCCACTCCGAGCCGACCGACCTCCAGGCCATCCGCGACGCGCTCAAGGAATCCGGCATCGACTACGAGACAGATGAGGCGGAGTTCGTGCCGTCCATGCAGGTGCCGCTGGACCTCGAGGCCGCGAAGAAATTCTTGAAGCTCGTGGACGCCCTCGAAGAACTCGACGACGTCCAGAACGTGTACAGCAACGCCGACCTCAGCGACGAAGTGCAGGCCGCACTGGAAGCCGAGTGACCCTTCGCGTCCTCGGCGTCGATCCGGGCCTTACCCGCTGCGGGATCGGCGTCGTGGACGTTGAGAAGAACCGGCGCGCCACCATGGTGGCGTTCGGCGTCGTCGGAACTTCGCCCGAGGAAAGCCTCGACCAGCGGCTGCTGGTCATCGCCACCTCCATCGATGACTGGCTCGACAAGTACGAACCCCACGTCCTCGCCGTCGAACGCGTCTTCTCCCAACTCAATGTCAGCACCGTGATGGGAGTCGCGCAGGCATCCGGCGTGGTGATTGCCGCCGCCGCGCGCCGCGGGATCCCGGTGGCACTGCACACCCCGTCCGAGGTCAAGGCCGCCGTCACGGGCAGCGGAACGTCCAACAAGGACGCCGTCACCAAGCTGGTGACCAAAATCCTCCGCCTCGACGCACCGCCGCGTCCGGCCGATGCCGCCGACGCCCTGGCGCTGGCGATCACACATGCGTGGCGGTCCGGCAGCGGGACTTCCAACAAGGGCACAGCCACCACCGGACCGGGCAGCCAGTCGCTGACCCCGGCCCAGCGGGCCTGGGCCGACGCCGAGGCCAAAGCGCGCCGCGCACGGTGAATGTCCGACGTGCTTGCTAGGGTATTCGTAGATATGTTCGGATAGCCGGTTGCCCGGCTATATTGTCAGCGGTATTTCCGCTGTAAACCAGGAGCCCGGCTTTGATCAGTTTTCTCCGCGGAACCGTAGCGCACGTTGGCCTGTCCTCGGCAGTGATCGACCTCAACGGCGCCGGCATGAGCGTAAACGCGACCCCGCAGACCCTCAGCAGCCTGAAAGTGGGTGAGGAGGGAAAGCTGTTCACCTCCCTGATTGTCCGGGAGGACTCCCTCACCCTGTTCGGCTTTTCCAGCGACGACGAACGCGAGGTGTTCGACATCCTGCTGAGCGTCAGCGGCGTCGGGCCCCGCCTGGCCCTGGCCGTGCTGGCCGTGCACGAGCCCGAGGCCATCCGGGTTGCCGCCCACTCGGGCGACGGCAAGTCCTTCACGAAGGTGCCCGGCATCGGGCCGAAGGTTGCCGGCCGGATCGTGCTGGAGCTGGCCGGCAAGCTGGTGCCGCACGGAACGGGCGGCAGCACCGGAGGCGCGGCCCCCGCCCGGTCCGCCGAAGCGGTCTGGAAGCCGCAGGTGGTCGCCGCGATGACCAGCCTGGGCTGGTCCGAAAAGGACGCGACTTCCAGTATTGACAAGTCCCTGGCCGATTCCCCCGAGCTGGCAGAGCAGGGCAACGTGGCGGAAATCCTGCGCGCGACGCTCCGCTGGCTGGGCCAGGACGGCGCCCGCGCCGGGAACCGGGTAGGCGCCCGTGGCTGAACCGTCCCTCGTCGACGGGGGAGAGGAACCGGAGGAGCGCGTCATCGAGGCGGCCCTCCGGCCCAAGAACCTGCACGACTTCGTGGGCCAGCACCGGGTCCGCAAGCAGCTCTCCCTGGTCCTGGAGGCTTCGCGGATGCGCGGACGCAGCGCGGACCACGTCCTCCTCTCCGGTCCTCCCGGGCTGGGCAAGACCACACTCTCCATGATCATCGCGGCCGAAATGAACGCCCCGCTGCGGATCAGCAGCGGTCCGGCCATCCAGCACGCCGGCGACCTTGCCGCGATCCTCTCCTCCCTTTCCGAAGGTGAGGTCCTGTTCCTCGACGAGATCCACCGGATGTCCCGGCCTGCCGAGGAGATGCTCTACATGGCGATGGAGGACTTCCGTGTCGACATCGTCGTCGGCAAGGGCGCCGGTGCCACCGCCATCCCGCTCGAGCTGCCGCCGTTCACCCTGGTCGGTGCCACCACCAGGGCCGGGCTCCTGCCGGGACCGCTTCGCGACCGTTTCGGTTTCACCGGCCACCTTGAGTTCTATTCGGTGGAGGAGCTCGAACTCGTGCTGCGGCGCTCCGCCGGGCTCTTGGACCTGAAGGTCAACTCCGCCGGTTTCAGTGAAATCGCCGGACGGTCCCGGGGCACACCCCGCATCGCCAACCGGCTCCTGCGCCGGGTGCGCGACTGGGCCCTGGTGCACGGGATCGAGCAGATCGACGCCCGGGCAGCGTCCGCGGCACTGGACATGTACGAGGTGGACAAACGCGGCCTTGACCGGCTGGACCGTGCTGTCCTCGAGGCGCTGATTACGAAGTTCGGCGGCGGCCCCGTGGGCCTGTCCACCCTCGCGATTGCCGTCGGCGAGGAGACGGAGACCGTGGAGACAGTCGCCGAGCCGTACCTCGTCCGTGAGGGGCTGCTGGGCCGGACGCCCCGGGGCCGGATCGCCCTGGCTCCGGCCTGGACCCACCTTGGCTATGCGGTGCCTGCCGGGATCTTCGCGCAGGACCCCCTGGAGTTGTTCCGGGCCGCCGACCTCGACGAAGAACCCGGTGGGACGGCGGATCCGGAATGGATCCGTAACAGTCAGTAGCACCCTGCCGCAACGATTTCCCTTTAGACTGGTAGAACGCTCGGCACGTTCGGGTCTTTGCTTCTGTGGGCGCCAGGCATCTGGCCGCAGCTGGCCGGGCATGGTTTTCTGGCAGGTTGATCTGCCGGACAATCTGCCGGACGGCCCGGAGTAAAGCGGACGTTGCTGAAACCCAGCTACGCAAGTACAGAACGGAACTATCCCTGTGTTCGGACTTATTTCTGCCCAGACCCAGCCGCAGGCCGGCGGTGGCATCGACATCATGACGATTCTCCTCTTCGTCATGCTCGGACTTTTCATCTTCATGATGTTCCGCCGCAACAAGAAGACGCAGCAGCAGCAGACCCAGCTCCAGTCGAAGTTCGCACCGGGCGTAGAGGTCATGACCAGCTTCGGGCTGTACGGGCGCATCGTGGAAATCGACGAGGAAGAAAACAAAGTCCTGCTCGAACTCTCCCCGGGCAACACCGCCACCGTGCACCGCCAGGCCGTCACCAAGATCGTTGAGCCGGTTGTTGCAGCCGAGGAGGAGACGGTTGTTCCCGACGACGCTTCCTCCCTGACCACCGAAACGGCGGACCGGCCCGCCCCTGCCGCTGACGCGCCGCGCACTGAAACACCCGACGAAACCTTGCGCCGCCTCAATGACGAAGGTAAGAAAGACAGCTAGTCTGCCTATCTGAGCTATCCCGCGTAGTAACGGCTGCGGGCATCCGTCGGTGGGGGTTTCCGGACCCGCACCGGCGGTTCCTCCGTAATTAAAAGAAAGATCGACAATGGCACGAACTGGCCCCAAAAACTCAGCCCTCAGGGCGCTGGTCTGGCTTGGCGTTATTCTCGCCGTCCTGACTGCCGTCCTGGCGGGCGGCACGATTGCCGGCCAGGCGAGCTGGGCTCCCAAGCTCGCCCTGGACCTTGAAGGCGGCACCCAGATGATCCTGGCGCCCAAGGTTGAGGGCGGTTCGGACATCAATGAAGAACAGCTCAACCAGGCCGTGGCGATCATCCGTCAGCGCGTGGATGGCTCGGGCGTCGCGGAAGCTGAAATCAGCACGCAGTCCGGCCGCAACGTCGTGGTCAGCCTCCCCGGCACCCCCTCCAAGGAAACCCGTGCGCTGATCCAGGCGTCGGCAGACATGAACTTCCGCCCGGTGCTGCAGGCCGGTGCAGGCGCAGCCGTCCCGGCGGAATCCCGGACCCCCGCCGAGCAGCTGCCCAAGCCCGCAGCGGAGCCCACCAACGGCAGCGACGAAAACTGGATCACCCCCGAGGTCTACCAGCAGTTCGAGGCACTGGACTGTGACAACCCGGCCCAGGACAAGCAGGAGCGCTCCGACCCGGCCAAGCCGCTGGTGACCTGCGAACCCGCGTCCGCCAACTCGCCCGCCATCAAATACATTCTCGGCCCCGTCGAGGTGAAGGGCTCGAACATCAAGGGTTCGACCTTCCAGCTCCAGCGCGGAGCCCAGGGCGCGGTGACCAACGAGTGGGCCGTCAACATCCAGTTCGACGATGAAGGCACCGCGAAGTTCAAGGAAGTCACCGAGCGGCTCTACCAGTTCTACACCGCGGCCGGCGGCCAGACGGGTTCGGACCCGAAGGCCCAGTTCGCCATCGTCCTCGACGACCAGGTCATCTCGGCCCCGCGTTCCCTCGCGGTCATCACCGACGGCCGCCCGCAGATCACCGGTGGCTTCACCGAGGCATCCGCGAAGGCCCTCTCCGACCAGCTGCGCTTCGGCGCCCTGCCGATCAGCTTCGAAATTCAGAGCGAACAGCAGATCTCCGCAACCCTCGGCGGGGAACAGCTCCGCATGGGCATGCTCGCCGGGCTGATCGGCCTGCTCCTCGTGGTGGTCTACTCGCTCTTCCAGTACCGGGCGCTCGGCTTCGTCACCGTGGCCTCGCTCGTAGTGGCCGGCGCACTGACCTACCTCGCCATCGCCATCCTGGGCTGGACCGAGAACTACCGCCTGTCCCTCGCCGGCGTCGCGGGCCTCATCGTCGCCATCGGCCAGACGGCGGACTCGTTCATCGTCTACTTCGAACGCATCCGTGACGAGCTCCGCGAGGGCCGCGGCCTCGTTTCCGCCGTTGAGAACGGCTGGAAGCGCGCCAAGCGCACGGTCCTGGCGTCCAAGGCCGTGAACCTCCTCGCCGCCCTCGTGCTGTACTTCGTGGCGGTCGGCAACGTGCGCGGCTTCGCGTTCACCCTCGGCCTCACCGCGATCGCCGACCTCATCGTCGTCTTCATGTTCACCCACCCGACCCTGAGACTGCTGGCCCGCACCAAGTTCTTCGGTGAAGGCCACAGGTTCTCCGGGCTCGACCCGAAGCGCCTCGGTGCGGTTCCGCTGTACCGGGGAGCAGGCCGTATCCGCACCCCGGAGCAGAAGCCCACGATGGCGGTCCGTGCCAAGAACACCGGCGCCGCGGCCGAAGCCGAGCGCCGGATGACGATAGCGGAGCGCCGGCTCGCGGAACGTCAGGAACAGGAAAAGCAGGGCCAGCTCGCTGGTTCCTCCAAGAGCGCGTCCAAGGAGGGCAAGTAAATGGCCAGCTTCTCGAATTTCGGTAACGAGCTGTACACGGGCAAGCGCTCGTACGATTTTGTCGGCTACAAGAAGATCTGGTTCCTGATCGCGGCGGTCGCCGTGGCGCTCTCGATCCTGCTCCCGGTCGCCAAGGGCGGCTTCAACCTCGGGATCGAATTCCGGGGCGGGTCCGAGTTCACCGTCTCGAACGTCAAGACCACGGACCCGACGATCGGGGAGAAGGCTGTCGAGGATGTTGTTTCCGGCAGCGTCCCGCGCGTGGCCAACGTCGCCGGCAACACGATGCGCATCCAGACGGACAAGCTCACGGATGACGAGACGCTGCAGATCAAGGATGGCCTCACCCAGGCTTACGGCGTCACCGAGAACGAAGTGACGTCCACGTTCATCGGCCCCACGTGGGGTGCGGACGTTACCAAGCAGGCCCTGCTGGGTCTGGTCATCTTCGTGGCGCTGGCCGCCGTGCTGATGGCGCTGTATTTCCGCACCTGGAAGATGTCGCTGTCAGCGATTGTCGGCATGCTCGTGACGATGTTCATCACGGCCGGCGTCTACGCCCTCAGCGATTTCGAGGTGACGCCGTCGGCCATCATCGGATTCCTTACGGTTCTGAGCTACTCGCTGTACGACACCGTGGTGGTCTTCGACAAGATCCGTGAAAACACCGACGACCTGCAGGCCTCCACCCGCCGGACCTTCGGTGAGGAAGTCAACCTTGCAGTCAACCAGACGCTCGTCCGCTCCATCAACACCATGATGGTGGCCATCCTGCCCGTTGGCGCGATCCTGTTCATCGGTGCCGGGCTGTTGGGTGCCGGAACGCTGCGGGACCTCTCGCTGGCGCTTTTCGTGGGAATCCTGATCGGCACGGCAGCGACGATCTTCATCGCAGCTCCGCTATTCGCGTGGCTGCGCCAGAACGAACCTGACCTGGTGAAGCAGGCCAAGCGGGTTGAGCAGCGCCGGGCCGAGACGGCCGCCAAGAGCGCGGCGCCGGCCACGGCTTAGCCTGCAGCTGATCCGCCAAAAGCGGTCCGACGGGCCGGAGAACGTCACCTGTGACGCTCTCCGGCCCGTCGCCATATCCGGCCCGGTTATCGGAGTATCCTGCCGCGGGAATAGACTTGAATAATTAACGGGTTATGAGGGGTGCTTCATTGGAAGAACGTTCGACGCCGGTGCAGGCGGCACCGGCGGATAAGAGTGCCAGCCAGGCTACCCAGACTGGTCTGGTGGTTCCCGTACGCGCCGAGCCAGCCGTTCCGATCGACAATTCGGGAGCCCGGCCCACCTTCCCCGGCCGCCGGGAACGCACGCGTTCCAGGCTCGCCCGATTAACAGGCCGCGGCGCCCCCGCCTACTCGCCCATCCTCGAGCCGCTGCTGCGCACCGTCCGCGCCAACAACCCCAAAGAGGACTTCGACCTCATCCAGCGCGCCTTCGTCGTGGCGGAGCGCTGTCATCGCGGTCAGAAGCGCAAGAGCGGCGACCCCTACATCACCCACCCCGTGGCGGTAGCCACCATCCTCGCCGAGCTGGGCCTCAGCGGAACCACCCTTGCCGCGGCGCTGCTGCACGACACCGTGGAGGACACCTCCTACACGCTGACGGACCTCAAGGCCGAGTTCGGGCCCGAGGTTGCGATGCTGGTGGACGGCGTCACCAAGCTGGACAAGGTCAGCTTCGGCGAGGCCGCCCAGTCCGAAACGGTGCGCAAGATGGTCGTGGCGATGGCCAAGGACATCCGCGTGCTGATGATCAAACTTGCTGACCGGCTGCACAACGCCCGCACTTGGCGCTTCGTCTCGGCAGAGTCCTCGGCCCGGAAGGCCCGGGAAACCTTGGAAATCTTCGCGCCACTGGCCCACCGGCTCGGCATGAACACGATCAAATGGGAGCTGGAGGACCTGTCCTTCGCCGCCCTGTATCCGAAGGTCTATGAGGAAATCGTGCGGATGGTGGGGGACCGGACGCCGGAGCGCGAAAAGAACCTCGGAGTCATCCGCAACCAGATCACGGATGACCTGCGCGAGGCCAAGATCAAGGCCACCATCACCGGACGGCCGAAGCACTATTACTCGATCTACCAGAAGATGATCGTCCGGGACAAGGACTTTGACGACATCAACGACCTGATGGGCGTCCGGGTCCTCGTCGACTCCGTCCGGGACTGCTACGCCGCCCTCGGCGCCATGCATTCGCGCTGGAACCCCCTGCCCGGGCGGTTCAAAGACTACATCGCGATGCCGAAGTTCAATATGTATCAGTCCCTTCACACCACCGTGATCGGTCCGGGCGGCAAACCGGTGGAGATCCAGATCCGCACCCATGAGATGCACCGCCGCGCCGAGTACGGCGTGGCCGCGCACTGGAAGTACAAGGACCAGCCCAACCGTACGGCCTCCGGACCCGGCAGCCCCCGCGACGGCGACATGGGCTGGTTGCGCTCCCTCGTCGACTGGCAGCAGGAAACCTCGGATCCGGGCGAATTCCTTGACTCGCTGCGCTTCGAAATCAACGCCCGCGAGGTCTTCGTCTTCACCCCCAAGGGCGAGGTCATGGCCCTGCCGGCCGGTTCCACGCCCGTCGACTTCGCCTACGCGGTGCACACCGAGGTGGGCCACCGCACCATTGGCGCCCGGGTCAACGGCAAGCTGGTGCCCCTCAACAGCGAACTGAACCACGGCGACTGGGTGGAGATCTTTACCTCGAAGGCCGAGGGGGCCGGCCCCAGCCAGGACTGGCAGCACTTCGTCAAGAGCGCCAGGGCGCGCAACAAGATCCGGCAGTGGTTCAGCAAGGAACGCCGCGAGGAGTCGATCGAACGCGGCAAGGACCTGCTGACCAAGGCAATGCGCAAGCAGAACCTGCCGCTGCAGCGCCTGATGACCCACGACGCCTTGGCTGCGATCGCCGAAGACTTCAAGTACGTTGACATCTCCGGCCTCTACGCCGGCGTCGGCGACGGGCACACCTCCGCGCAGTCCGTCATGGAACGCCTCGTGGAGAGTCTCGGCGGCAACGACACCCCCGAAGACGACCTCACCGAGGTCTCCATCCCGACCCAGGTAACCAAGGCCCGGTACTCCGATTCCGGCGTCGTGGTCCGCGGTGTGGATGACGTCTGGGTCAAACTCGCCCGCTGCTGCACTCCGGTGCCGCCGGACCCGATCCTGGGCTTCGTCACGCGCGGCTCCGGCGTCTCGGTGCACCGGACCGACTGCACCAATGTCAGCGGCCTGCTGGAGCAGCCGGACCGGATCGTCGAAGTGGACTGGGCGCCCACACAGTCCAGCGTCTTCCTGGTCGAGATCCAGGTCGAAGCGCTGGACCGCAAGTCCCTGCTCTCCGACGTCACCCGGATCCTCTCCGAAAACCACGTCAACATCCTCGCGGCCAGCGTGCACACTTCCACGGACCGGGTGGCCATCTCCAAGTTCGCCTTCGAGATGGGCGACCCCAAGTACCTGAGCCATGTGCTGAGCGCCGTTCGCCGGATCGATGGCGTCTTCGACGTCTACCGGACCACGGGGAACCGGCGGCGCAGCTAAGGCGGCTGTGCGGTCTCGAGGATGGCGAGCCGTTCCAGCGCCGCCTTCTTGTGCGGCACCCGCGGACTGGCCTCCACGGCAAGCCTGAGCAGGCGCAGCCGCACGCCCAGCTCGGTCCGGTCCAGCAATGCGGCCAGAACCGGCAGGGCACGGTCGGATTCCACATGCAGGGCGATGTCCAGGGCGGTCCGCAAAGGACTGGAGACCATCAGTCCGCCGAGGCTCACGACGTCCAACGCGCCCAACCGCACCTCATGGAAGGTGCAGCCGCGCGTAGACCTCAGGCTTGAAATCCTCCGGCTGGCATCCACCAGCAGCGCCAGCCGGTCGGGTTCCTGTGCGCAGCCGTAAACCCAGGCCGCCGTCAGCCTGCCGGCCACCACGCGCTGCCTGATCGGCGGCGGGATCATCGTGCCCAACGCGCGTGCCCGGAGCCGGGGGTGGAACGGGTTCCCGGCGGCAGGTAGCCGCGCTGGTACAGCTGCGTCAGCACGCCGTCGGACGCCATTGCCTGTAGCTCCGGCCAGGAGAAGAGCTGGCCGGGTGAGTACAGCTCTACCGGAAGGGCACTAGAGGCATCCGGGTCAGCGGCGCCGGGCGGGTGGACCATGCAGCAATCGTCCCGGCTGCCCGGAAAATGAAACAGGCCCCGTCGCGGTCATGTGGATAACCGAAACGGGGCCTGGAGTGTTTTCCGGTGGAGCGCTAGGAGAGCTCGCTCGCTGAGCGTTCGAGCTGTTCCAGCCATGCCTGACGGGCTTCGAGAGCCTCCCGGGCTGCCTTGATCTTGCGCTCGTCGCCTGCCTTCTCCGCCTTGGCAAGGTCATCCTTGAGACCGGCGATGGCGGATTCCAGCTGACTCAGCGCGCTGTTAGTGCGGGCCTTCGTTTCCGGATTCGACCGCTTCCAGTTTTCCTCCTCGGCATGGCGGACGGCGTCCTCCACCTTTCGGAGGCCTGCTTCGATGCGGGCCATGTCGGCGCGCGGCACCTTGCCCGCTTCTTCCCAGCGGTCGCGGATGGACTGGAGGGCTTTCTTGGCGGCCGCGAGGTCCTTGATGGGCAGCAGCTCGCTGGCTTCCACCAGCAGCGCTTCCTTCACGACCAGGTTTGCACCGTATTCCTGGTCGATCTCGTCATTGGCTGCCTGCCGGTTCGTGAAGAACACGTCCTGCGCGGCCCGGAAACGTGCCCAGAGGGCGTCGTCGTCCTTGCGGCTGGCACGGGGTGAGGCCTTCCACTGGTCCATGAGGCGGCGGTATTCGCCGGCCGCAAAGCCCCAGTCGGTCGAGGAGGAGAGTGCTTCCGCCTCCGTGATTAGCTTCTCCTTGGCGGCCTTGGCTGCCGAGTTGTTGCTGTCCAGCTGCGAGAAGTAGGCCCGGCGGTGCCGGTCAAAGACGGTGCGGGCAGCACGGAAACGCTTCCAGAGGGCGTCTTCGTTGCTACGGCCGAGCCGAACGCCGCTCTTCTGTGCCGTCTTCCAGCTCTCAAAGAGGTCGTTCATCCGGGCGCTGGAGGTCTTCCACTGGATCTGCGCCGGATCGTGCCCGGCGATCTCTTCGGCCTCCGCCACGATGGCTTCGCGGGCTGCCAGTTCGGCGGCCCGGACGGCGTCGTGTTCGGCCTTCTCGACCTTCTCGAGTTCGCTGATCTGCGTGACCAGGGCATCCAGTCGGGCTTCGGCTGAGCGGATATCGCCCACCATGTTCCGTTCTGCCAGCTGTTCGCGCAGGTGCGTGACGGTCTTTTGCATGTCCGTGGTGGGCGCCTTGGAGCTGACGCGCTGTTCCAGCAGGACGATCTGCGCGACGACGTCGTCGTACTTCCGGGCGAAGTAACCCAGGGCCTCGTCGTCGCTGACGTCCGGGTACTGTCCGACCGGGTGCTCCTCGCCGTCCACGGTCAGGAAGACGTGGCCGTCGCCTTCGACGCGGCCCCAGCGGGAGGCCTCGGCGAGGGAAGCAGCGGAGGAAACGGACGCCGGGGCGGCAGCCGGTGCGGCCGGGGAGGGCTTGGCCTTGGGCCGGGCCGCGAACGCTGCCGGGGACGGCGCAGGACGGGCCGGGGCGGGGGAGGAGGTGGCGGCCTCGGGCTCTGCAGAAGCGGGTGCCGGAGCTTCGGGAGCTGCTGCCTCCGCAGGAGCGGGTGCTGCAGCTCCGGGCTCGGCGGCAGCGGGCTCGGCCGGAGCCGGTGCTGTAGCTTCGGGAGCTGCTGCCTCCGGCGCGGCGTCCGCTTCCGGGGACGCCGGGGCGGCCTCCGCCTGCGGCTCTACGGTCTCGGCCTCAGTTGTCTGCGGCTCTACGGTCTCGGCCTCAGTCGCCTGCGGCTCTACGGTCGCCTCCGGTGCTGTCGCTGTGGGGGTGTCGGTCGCTTGTTCTGCCTCTTGTCCCGTTGCCTGTGCTGATGCTTGTCCTGGTGCTTGTCCTGCGGACGTTGCCTCGGTTTCGGTCTCGTTGGCAGCTGCTGCTGACACTGTTTCGTCGGATTTCTGACTGTCTGTCACCGCTAGAAGTCTTTCGCTTGGAGGGAAATACCGGCACCGCGGCCACGAGGGCCGCGGCTGGTTACTTCAGTGAGAACGAGTCTATCGTGACTGGTTCCACAGGTGCGCCGTCTGTGGCGTTATCACCGGGTTTAAGGCCTGCGGCGGCGATTCCGGAGACGACGTCCAGGCCGGAGGTAACCTTGCCCACCACGGTGTAGCCGCCGGCGGCGTCGGCCGGGATGACGGTGTCCTTGTACACGATGAAGAACTGCGTGCCGTTACCGTTGGCATTCCCGCCGGTCCTGGCGACCGCGATGGTGCCTGCCGGATAGTTGTTGTCCGGCGGCGTGTTTTCCAGCGGACCCCAGGTGTAGGCCGGATCGGCGCTGCCGTCGCCGGTTTTGG
Organism: Pseudarthrobacter sp. MM222; assembly: GCF_947090775.1. Classification (NCBI taxonomy): domain Bacteria; kingdom Bacillati; phylum Actinomycetota; class Actinomycetes; order Micrococcales; family Micrococcaceae; genus Pseudarthrobacter; species Pseudarthrobacter sp. MM222. The sequence goes on along the minus strand of NZ_OX352321.1, from coordinate 2,365,088 downwards.
AGCCGCACTGCAGCACGCCGAAGGTTTCGCCAGTGGTGAGACGGTGGCAGCTGAGGCCGGCGTAGAAGTTCTGGTCCGCCAGGGACTTGAAGACGGCAGCGGCCTGCGGGGCCTTGGTGCCGTCCAGTTCGACGCCCAGCGTGCCGGCGTTGAGCTTGAGCTCTCCCGTAAAGGTCTGGCCGGCCGCGGTCTCAGGTTTCGGGATGTTGTCGCCGTTGCTGGGCGAGGCCGACGGCGTCGCGGACGGGGAAGCCAGGTCGGCCTGCGCCGCGGCGAACTCCGCCTCGGTCGGGTTGGAGGAAAAGACCGTCAGCTGGAGGACGAGGGCCAGGGCCACCGCCGCGCCGCCGGCGCCGATGGCGAGGATGTTGTCGCGCTTCCGGCGCTTATCCTGTTCCCGTCGAAGCTCGCGCTTCGCCTCCATCTGCTGGACGCGCCGCTTGGCATCGCGGGCGCTCCGTGAACTGGCCGCCAAAAGTCCTCCTGGTTGTCGGGCCGGAACCCCGGCGGGCCATGGCGCCGTCGCGGTTTCAGCTGTAAAGCTGGAGGCAGCCCCAAGCCTGTCCGGCCGCATTAGAGAAGCCGGCGTTCAACGCATAAACTGACTGCCGCACACAGTTTATGCACGACTGGCCGGTCTGCCGCCTATCTGTTCCCCGTTTCGGACAACCCGTTACGGCCGGAAACGCGGCACCAGTTCCCGGCCGGTGATACCTGAGGAGAAAATCCACCATGGCACGCACCGCCTCCCTGTCCGGATTCCCCGAGTGGCTTCCCGAGGAGCGGCTGGTGGAGCTGCATGTGCTGGACACCCTGCGCCGTGTCTTTGAGCTCCATGGCTTCTCCTCGATCGAGACCCGGGCCGTGGAAACCGTGGGCCAGCTGCTGCGCAAGGGCGAGATCGACAAAGAGGTTTACGGCCTCAGCCGACTGCAGGATGAGGAAAGCGACGAAGCCAAGTCCTCTAAGGGCGACCCGCACGCCCTCGCCCTGCACTTTGACCTCACGGTCCCGTTCGCCCGCTACGTCGTGGAGAACGCCGGCTACCTCGCCTTCCCGTTCCGCCGCTACCAGGTCCAGAAGGTCTGGCGCGGGGAACGGCCGCAGGAGGGCCGCGCCCGGGAGTTCACCCAGGCGGACATCGACATCGTCGGCGACGGCGAACTGCCGTTCCGGTACGACGTCGAAATCGCCCTGGTGATCGCCGAAGCGCTGGGCGCCCTGCCGATCCCGGACTTCCTGCTCCGGATCAACAACCGGAAGCTGGCCGAGGGCTTCTACAACGGCATCGGCCTGACGGACACCGCCGGCGTACTGCGCAGCATCGACAAGCTGGAAAAGATTGGCCCCGCCAAAGTCGCCGCGCTGCTGCAGTCCGAACTCGGCGCCACCCCGGAGCAGGCCGAGTCGGCGCTCAAGCTCGCCTCGATCCGCACCGAGGACACGTCCTTCGTGGAGCAGGTCCGGGCACTGGGCGTGCGCAACGAGCTGCTCGAGGAAGGCCTCAACGAGCTGGAGCAGGTCATTGCTGCCGCCGTCCAGCGCGCGCCCGGCCGCGTGGTCGCGGACCTCAGCATCGCCCGCGGCCTGGACTACTACACCGGTACCGTGGTGGAGACGGTCCTCGTCGGCCACGAACAGCTCGGCTCGATCTGCTCCGGCGGACGCTACGACGCACTGGCCAGCAAGGGCAACCGGACGTTCCCCGGCGTCGGGCTCTCCATCGGCGTGACCCGGCTGGTCTCCCGGATCCTCAGCCAGGACCTCGCCAAGGCCTCGCGCTCGGTGCCGACTGCCGTGCTGGTGACGCTCACCAACGATGACAGCTGGGGAGCGGCCCAGGATGTCGCCGAGAAGCTGCGCGCCAGGGGCATCGCCACCGAGGTCGCCGCGAAAGCCGAAAAGTTCGGCAAGCAAATCAAGTTCGCCGACCGCCGCGGCATCCCCTTTGTCTGGTTCACCGACGACGACGGCAAGCACCAGGTCAAGGACATCCGCTCCGGCGAACAAACCGACGCCGATCCGGCCAGCTGGGCCCCGGCGGAGGAAGACCTGCACGTCCAGGTCACCATGGCCTAGCTGCCGCGCTGCCTGCAACCCGGGCCCGCCCCGGAATGACAGCCGCATGAGGGGTTGTCATTCCGGGACGTGCCCGGCCAGCGGGTAAACTCGAACGGGACCGTTCCCGTAGCGGTCCACTCCACCTTGATTCTGTCTTCCCTCTGTTTTCTTCAGACTGTCTTCTTCAGAAAGGCGTGCTGTGCTGCGCACACATGACCTCGGATCCCTTCGCTCCGAGCACATTGGACAAACCGTAACCCTGGCCGGCTGGGTCGGCCGGCGTCGTGACCACGGTGGTGTCGCCTTCGTTGACCTGCGCGACGCTTCGGGCGTCGCCCAGGTCGTCGTCCGCGAGGAAGAGGTCTTCCACGGTCTGCGCAACGAGTTCGTGCTGCAGATCATCGGCACCGTCTCCAAGCGCCCCGAGGGCAACGAGAACGCTGCGCTGGCCACCGGCGAGATCGAGGTTCTGGCCGAAAAGGTCACCATCCTCAACACCTCGGATCCGCTGCCTTTCCAGATCGATGAGCACGTCGAGGTGGGCGAGGAGGCACGCCTCAAGCACCGCTACCTTGATCTGCGCCGTCCGGGCCCCGCCCGCAACCTGCGCCTGCGCTCCGAAGCCAACCGGGTTGCCCGTGAACTGCTCCACGAGGACGGTTTCGTCGAAATCGAAACCCCCACCCTGACGCGTTCGACGCCGGAAGGCGCCCGCGACTTCGTCGTCCCGGCACGCCTGGCCCCCGGCTCCTGGTACGCGCTGCCGCAGTCCCCGCAGCTGTTCAAGCAACTCCTGCAGGTGGGCGGCTTCGAAAAGTACTACCAGATCGCCCGCTGCTACCGCGATGAGGACTTCCGCGCGGACCGCCAGCCCGAATTCACCCAGCTCGACATCGAAGCCAGCTTCGTGGAGCAGGACGACATCATCCGCCTCGGCGAAGCCATTGTGAAGGCTCTCTGGAAGCTGATCGACGTCGAGATCCCGACCCCGATCCAGCGCATCACGTACTCCGACGCGATGGCACGCTACGGCTCGGACAAGCCCGACCTGCGCTTCGGCCTGGAGCTCACCGAGCTCACCGAGTTCTTCAAGGACACCAACTTCGGCGTCTTCAAGGCCCCCTACGTGGGCGCCGTCGTCATGCCGGGTGGCGCCTCGCAGGCCCGCCGCGCCCTCGACGCCTGGCAGGAATGGGCCAAGCAGCGCGGCGCGAAGGGCCTTGCGTACGTCCTGTTCAAGGAGGACGGCGAACTGACCGGCCCCGTAGCCAAGAACCTCACCGACACCGAACGTGAGGGCCTCGCCGACGCCGTTGGCGCCAAGCCGGGCGACTGCATCTTCTTCGCCGCCGGCGAGAAGTCCCCGTCGCGCGCCCTGCTGGGTGCCGCCCGCGTGGAGATCGGCCACCGCACCGGCCTGATCAACCCGAAGGACTGGGCGTTTGTCTGGGTCGTTGACGCGCCCATGTTCGAACCGGCCGCAGCCGCCGTCGCCTCCGGTGACGTCGCTGTCGGAGCCGGCCAGTGGACTGCCGTGCACCACGCGTTCACCTCGCCCAAGCCCGAGTTCATGGACAGCTTCGACCAGGATCCCGAGTCTGCGCTCTCCTACGCCTACGACATCGTCTGCAACGGCAACGAAATCGGCGGCGGCTCCATCCGTATCCACGAGCGCGAGGTCCAGGAGCGGGTCTTCGAGCTGATGGGACTGGACAAGGCGGATGCCCAGACCAAGTTCGGGTTCCTGCTCGAGGGCTTCAAGTTCGGCGCGCCTCCGCACGGCGGCATCGCCTTCGGCTGGGACCGCGTGGTCGCGCTGCTGGCCGGCGTCGAGTCCATCCGCGACGTCATCGCCTTCCCGAAGTCCGGCGGAGGCTACGACCCGCTGACGCAGGCGCCGGCGCCGATCACGGCGCAGCAGCGCAAGGAAGCCGGCGTCGACTTCAAGCCGGAAGCCAAAAAGGCCGCGCCTGTGCCCCAAAAGGCCGAGGACACAGCCAAGTAGAGTGGCCTGATCGTCAGCAAAGGCTCTCCGGGAAACCGGGGAGCCTTTGCTGTCCCGGCAGCAGCCAATGCACCAGCCCCGGACGGAGTGAGCCTGATGAAACGGAATCCGATGCCGGATATCGGAGCGCTGATGGACGCAGCGTGGCCCGCCGCTGAGCGGGAGGTATCAGGAGGGTGGGTGCTGCGCGCCGCAGCAGGCGTGACACAGCGGGCCAACTCGGTCTGGCCCAGGGACCCCGGCGGCGAGCCGGCCCGGCAGCTCGCCGCACTGCGGAGCGCACGGCTCTGGTACCGGAACAGGCGCCTGCCGCTGATCTTCCAGATGTTCGAGGATCCGCGTTCAGCGCCCCTGCACGCCGTCCTCGACGCGGAGGGCTTCACCCGGCAATCCGAAACCCTGGTGCTGGTCCGGAAGGCCGGGGCGGAGTCCGGACCGGCGGATACGGGCGTCGAGCTTGCAACGACGCCCTCCGCGGAGTGGCTGCGGCTCTGGTGGAGCGTCGACGGCCGCGGCGACGAGACGGCGATGGCTGTCGCGCGCGGAATCCTCGAAGGCTGCCCCGCGCTGTACGCTCTGTTGCGGGACGACGCCGGGGCGCCCGCCGCCGTCGGACGGCTGGCTGTACCTCCCGCCGGCGCGCTCGGCTGGGGCGGCCTGTACTGCATGGCGACCCGTCCGGACGCCCGTCGCCGGGGTTACGCCGCCCGGATCCTGCAGGCGTTGCTGGCCGCGGCCCCGGAGCGTGGGCTGGACCGCTACTGGCTGCTGGTGACGGCTGCCAACTCTGCAGCACGGGAACTCTACGCCCGCGCCGGCTTTCAGGAAGCAGGCCGGTATTTGTACCGGCAGGAGCGGCCGAAGCGGCACCTGACCGGCTGCTAGAGAGGGGGACAATCGCTGGAATCCTGTCCCGATCGCGGCGGCACGTCAGGCTCCAGCGCTCCCGGGCCGAGTCGGCTCGCGCAGCAGTCCACGAGACGCCGCATCCCGTCGTTGTTAGCCATCGCCCCAGATTGGGCTGGACTCCGCTAGGTACTGAGTGTATAGATAAGGGATGAATAACACGCTCACCCTCTTAGGGCTGCTGAGCCGGGAGCCGAGCTACGGCTACGATCTCAAGCATTCCTATGACCGCTACTTCGGCGCCGAGAAGCCGCTGGCCTTTGGGCAGGTGTATTCCACGCTGGCCCGGATGATTCGCGATGAACTGATCCGGGCTCTGGGGGAGGAGGCCGGCGGCGGCCCGGACCGCAAGAAGTACGAAATCACCCGGGCCGGTCAGGACCGGGTGCGTCAGTGGCTGTTCACCCCCGATGTTCCGTCGGAGGCGCTGCAAAGCGAGCTGTTCGCGAAGACAGTGGTCGCGCTGCTCATTGACGACGACGCGGGGCGGCTGCTCGACGTGCAGCGCAGTGAGCACATGGCCCGCATGCGCGAACTGACCCGGCTGAAGAAGGACGCAGACCTGCTGCAGGTGCTGATGTGCGACCACGGACTTTTCCATATTGAAGCCGACTTGCGCTGGATCGAACTCACCGGTGCCCGCCTGACCCAACTCAAGAAGGAGCTCCAGAGCGCATGAGCACCAATGACACCGCTGCACCCATCCTCAGCGCCCGCGGCCTGCACCACTCCTTCGGCCAGACCGAGGCATTGCGGGGTGTCGACCTCGACGTCCACGCCGGGGAGGTGCTCGCCGTCATGGGCCCCTCCGGATCGGGCAAGTCCACGCTGCTGCATTGCCTTGCCGGTGTTCTGGTCCCCGACGGCGGTTCGGTGACGTACCGACCCGCAGGTCATTCCCCGATGGAGTTAAGTGCCCTCGGGGAGCCGAAACGGGCCCGGCTGCGGCTGACCGATTTCGGGTTCGTCTTTCAGTTCGGCCAGCTGCTGCCGGAGCTTACCGCGGTGGACAACGTCAGCATCCCGCTGCTCCTGGCCGGAACCAGGCGGCCGGAAGCGCTGCGCCGGTCGGCGGACCTGCTGGAACGCCTGGGCCTGGACGGGCTGGGCGCCAGGTTGCCGGGCAACCTGTCCGGTGGCCAGGCCCAGCGCGTCGCTGTTGCCCGGGCGCTGGTGACGTCCCCTGCGGTGTTGTTCGCCGATGAGCCCACCGGGTCTCTGGATTCGCTCGCGGCAGAGAACGTGCTGACGCTCATGCTCGAGCTGGTGCGGGAAGCCGGCACGACGCTGGTGATGATCACCCACGATGCGCGTACCGCAGCCTATGCGGACCGTGAAGTCATAGTGCGCGACGGCGCAATCGGCGCCGGGTATCGGGTGTCGGCGTGAATTCCGGGCTGCTGAAACTGGCGGTCGTCGGCAGCGGGTCCGCGTACGGCCGGCTCGCCGGAATCGCCGGAGGAGTCGCCGTCGGGGTGTGCCTGTTGATGTTGCTGTGGGGCGGCGCCAACGGCCTGAGCGCCCGCGATGACCGCGGTGCCTGGCTGCGCGAAGGCGGGCGCCCCGCGGTGTCCATTCCGGCGGCAACAAGTGTTCCGGCCGCTTCGGGACCGGCAACACCCGTGCCACTGAGCAAGGATACGGTGCTCATGAGGACCAACCCGGTAGAGATCTTTCGCAACCAACTGATCAACCGCCGCGACTTCGCGGCGCTGGGCTCCACCACGGTACAGATCCCCGGGATCGGCAGCCCTCCGGCGCCGGGCCAGTACTATGCGTCCCCGGCGCTGCAGCGTCTGATCGAGTCAACGCCGTGGGACCAGCTTGGCGGCCGTTTCGGCACGTTTGCCGGCACGATTGACGATGCTGCCCTACCCGGACCGGATTCCCTGATCGTCATCACGGGAGCCACGGAAACCGAACTCCGCCAGAGCGGGACAGCTTCCCTGGTGTCAGACTTCACGACCAACCCTTACGGCGGCAGCGCGGCCGCCTACAACACGGTGCTGTCCATCGGGGCCATTGCGGTGTTCTTCCCCGTTCTGCTGCTGATCAGCATTGTCACCGGCCTGGGCGCTGCCCAGCGCCGGGAACGCTTCGCGACCCTGCGCCTCATTGGCGCATCCCCACGGGTGGTCTCCCGGATCGCCGCCGTCGAAACCGCCATCCCCAGCCTGATCGGCGCGGCGCTGGGAATTGTGCTGGCCATCGTGCTGAGGCCGGTTGCCGCGCAGATACCGGTCAACGGCACCAGGATGTTCGCCGCCGATCTGACCACCGGCTGGGCGGCGGCCGCCGTCGTCGTCGCCGCCGTAGTCGCGGCCTCGGCACTCGTTGCCGCGCACCGCACGGCCCGTGCGGGCATTGGCCCCCTCGGGGTGACGCGTGCCATGCACGAAAAGACACCCACCACGTGGCGGATCGTGCCGTTGATGGCCGGGCTGGCCGCCATGATTGCGGCCGTGGCTCTGATCCGGGTCCTGAAAGTGCGGCTGCCGTGGCTGGAATCACCGCTCCTCATCGTCGGCTTTGTGCTGATCCTCGTCGGCATCGTGGTCATCGGCCCCTGGCTAACCCGCCTGGTGAGCCGGATGGGTCTGCGCCAGGCACGGAGCGCGGCGGGAGTCATTGCCGCCAGCAGGATCCAAAGAACCCCGGTGGCGACCTTCCGTTCCGTATCGGGTCTCGTGATCGCCGTGTTCGTCGTCTCCGTCTTCGCCGGAGCATCCAGCATCATCGAGTCCACTGAAGCGCCCCCGGCCCGGCCCGGTCTGCTCCAGCCCACCAGCCTCCACGCCACCGTGGGCGCCGGACGCACTCCCGCCCAGGCTGCGGAGGCCGCCCGCCAGGCCAGGGAACTGCCCGGAATCAGCAGCGCCACCGTCGGCTACGGCCCGGCAGTCCTCTCCGGACCGGATGCCGGCCTGGAAATCTACCTTCGCGCCGCGGACGCCCCCGGCCTCGGATTCGAGGACATCCCAGCAACCGGGATCGTCACCGTTGATACGTCGTTCCTCCACTACTGGACAAGACAGCCACTGGCGCTGAGCCCGGCGCCCGCCGCCAACCTGGACGGCCTGGTACCGGTCGTCATTGTGCTCGGCACCGACGGGACCCCCGAGGCCATGGACCGCGCCCGGACAGCCTTAAACGGTTCAGGCATCACGGCCGTCCCGGCTACGTCCCCGTTGGATAGCAGGCTGCAGTCCGCCACCCGGCTGATTCAGGGCCTGGCCGTGCTCGCATATCTCGGCATGTTCGTCGCAATCGCGATCGCCGGATTGTCCCTGGCCGTCGCCACCACCTCCGCCATCCTGGACCGGAAAAGAGTTCTCGGCCTCATGCGGCTGATGGGGATGCCCGTGTCCGTCCTGCGCCGGATCATCACCCGTGAGGCAGCAGTCCCGCTTTTTACCGTTCTGCTGCTCTCAGTCGGCCTCGGGTTCCTTGTTGCCTGGCTAATGGTGACGTTCATCGACGACACCTATCGGGTAACCTGGCCGACGCCCGACTACTTCGTCGCCCTGGGCCTGAGCCTGCTCCTGGCGCTGGGAGCTGTGGCAGCCACGTTCGGTCTCATTCAAAGAAACACTGCAATGACCGTTACACGCTTCGAATAGTCCGGGGGCCGCAGGCGCGGGCCGTTCGCAGCGGCGGCCGGTTCTACACCGGCCGGTTCTACACGGCGGGTTCTACAGCGGCGGGTCGGTCACCCGGATCCGCACCGCGCACAGGTCCGCCGCGGCCTTCTTCAGGACCGCGGCGCGGGGGTCCGGGACATCCAGGAACGGCAGCCGCGGGAGGGCGGCGAACCGTTTGAGGACCGGCTCCGCGAGGACCAGCTCGGCCAGGGCCTGGTCGCCGCCGGGACCGAGGTACTCGATCCGCTGTTCCGCGAAGATCCGCGCGGCATGGTCCGCCACTGCCTCGACGAGGGCATCGGCCTGGTTGGCCCGACGCCGGGCGAAGCGCTGCTGGGACCAGCCGCCGGCCGCCGTCCGGGACTGGATGTGCCGCGTCCCGGTCTTGGCGGCGAGCACCGCCCCGCCGCTGACCACGGCCACCGAGTAGCCGCCCCGGCGGACCAGCACGGCACCGATCAGCCTCGGCTGACCGGCCAGGGAGGCCAGCCGGGACACCGCATCACTGCCGCGCCCGGGCCGCCCGTCCACCGGCCACGGCGGCTGGAGCAGCGCCACCGCCCCGTCGGCGGCGCGCAGCTGCAGCCCGCCGTCGAGCTCCTCTTCGGCCACGGCGCCGTGGCTCGCGGCGAAGCGCTCCACCCAGCCGGACAGCCGGTCACCGGAAACGAACGCCTGGCGGATTTCGGGGGTGGCCATGGGAAGGGGCTCCGTTGGGTAGGTGTCGGGGCGGGCGGGAACTAGAAGTAGCCTATCTATGTGGATGATCTCTTTGGCGCAGGGCAGGACAACGCCGGTGGAAACGACGACGACGCCGAAGAGTCCGCGGACGTCCGGCCTCCGGGCGGCGGTCCCTCCTCGCCCCGCAGCCCGCTGGCGGTCCGGATGCGGCCACGGACGCTGGACGACGTGGTGGGTCAGCAGCATCTTCTCGGCCAGGGGTCACCGCTGCGCCAGCTGGCGGCCGGAACGGACGCGACCGGCCCCGCCGGCCCGAGCTCGCTGATCCTCTGGGGGCCTCCCGGCACGGGCAAGACGACGCTCGCCCACGTGATCGCCAAGGGCCCGGGACGGAAGTTCGTGGAGCTCTCCGCGATCACCGCCGGCGTCAAGGACGTCCGCCGCGTCATGGACGAGGCCCTGACCGCCCGCGACCTCTTCAAAACCACCACCGTGCTGTTCCTCGACGAGATCCACCGCTTCAACAAGGCCCAGCAGGACGCCTTGCTGCCCGGCGTCGAAAACCGCTGGGTGGTGCTGGTGGCTGCAACCACCGAAAACCCCTCCTTCTCCGTCGTCTCCCCGCTGCTGTCCCGGTCCCTGCTGCTGACCCTGAAACCACTCACCGACGCGGATGTCGAGGGGCTGCTGCTGCGGGCCACCGCGGATGCCCGGGGGCTTGGCGGGAAGGTCGAACTCAGCGAGGAGGCCCTGGCCCACCTCGTCCGGCTTTCCGGCGGGGACGCCCGCCGGGCGCTGACCGCGCTGGAAGCGGCCGCCGGGGTCGCGTTCGGCGACGCGGACGACATTCGCGCAGTCGATAGCGACGCCGCCGCCGGAACCGCCGGACCCGCTCCGGTCAAAATCGAACTGAAGCACACCGAGCGGGCGCTCGACGTCGCGTCCGTCCGCTACGACCGTGCAGGTGACCAGCACTACGACGTCGCCAGCGCCTTCATCAAGTCCATCCGGGGCTCCGACGTCGACGCCGCCCTCCACTACCTCGCGCGGATGCTGGAGGCGGGGGAAGACCCGCGGTTCGTTGCGCGGCGGATCGTCATCTCCGCAGCCGAGGATGTCGGCATGGCCGACCCCACGGCACTGCAGACCGCCGTCGCCGCGGCCCAGGCCGTGCAGCTGATCGGGATGCCCGAGGGCCGGATCGTCCTGGCCGAAGCGGTGGTCCACCTGGCCACGGCGCCCAAGTCCAACGCCGCTTATATGGGCCTCAACCAGGCGGTCGCCGACGTCCGGGCAGGGCTGGGCAACGGCATCCCCGCGCACCTCCGGGACGCCCATTACCCGGGCTCCAAGCAGTTGGGCCACGGAAAGGGCTACAAATACGCCCATGACGCGCCGCACTCGGTGGCCACCCAGCAGTACCCGCCGGACGACCTCGTGGGCCGCAACTACTACGAACCGACCGCCAACGGCGCGGAGCGGGACATCTCCACCCGGCTGGAGCGGCTGCGGAAAATCATCCGCGGCCAGTAGCCGGGCGCAACTGCCCGTTGACTTCCGGTCCGTGAGGTCTAACGTTGAAATACGTCAGCATGATCTGCTGCACGTGCCCGGTCTCCAGCGTCTGGTCTCCAAACGTCCCATTCCCAGGTCGTCCCGTTCTCAGGTCGTGTCCCATGTCAGTCAATTTCGTCACAGCTATGGCCATCAAGTCCTTTGACGTTCCGGACAAGAAGCGTTGTCCGAACAACAAGGCCGAATTTGACCTGGTCACCGTGAACGATTACTCCGTGGCGCGTCTAATCCTGGGCCCGGGCTGGCGCTGGTCTGAGTGCATGAAGCCGTTCGAGGAGACCGACCAGTGCCAGCACCACCATCTCGGATTCTGCCTTTCCGGGGTGATGGAAGTGGAGACCATGGAAGGCCTGCGGTCCACCATCCAGGCCAACGACACCTACGCGATCCCGCCGGGCCATGACGAATGGGTCGTGGGGTCCGACTCGTTCGTAGCCGTGGAATTCCTGGGTGCGGCCTCGTTCGGACGGCGCGGCAGCCGGGGCCTGCACGCGAGGATCTGACGGCCGGCCCGCCGGTCCCACCATGGTAGGCTTGTTCGTTGTCTGGCAAGGCACGGACGCACAATCCACCGGTATTCAGCATTTTCTGCTGTCTGCTTGATTTTCCGGTGGGCTGGTGCCCGGCGCCCAGTAGCAAAAGGCAGCGGTTGGCCGATGCTCTCCATCGTGGAGGCCAGTAACACTGACACACCGCAGATATTGGAAGGACACAAGTGGCTAACAACACTCGTGCTCGCCGTACCGCACGCCTTTCGCGTGCACTCGGCATCGCTCTGACCCCCAAGGCCGCCAAGTACATGGAGCGCCGCCCGTACGGCCCCGGTGAGCATGGCCGTGCCCGCAAGAAGCAGGACTCCGACTACGCCGTACGTCTGCGCGAAAAGCAGCGTCTGCGCGCCCAGTACGGCATCCGCGAAGCCCAGATGACCCGCGCCTTCGAAGAAGCCCGCCGCACCAAGGGCCTGACCGGCGAAAACCTGATCGAACTGCTCGAGATGCGTCTCGACGCCCTCGTGCTGCGTGCCGGCTTCGCCCGCACCATCGCCCAGGCCCGCCAGCTGGTTGTGCACCGCCACATCCTGGTTGACGGCATCCGCGTTGACCGCCCGTCTTTCCGCGTCTCCGAGGGCCAGCTGGTCCACGTGCACAGCCGCAGCGAGCCGATGCCCCCGTTCCAGGTTGCAGCAGCCGGCGCTCACCGCGACGTCCTGCCGATCGTTCCGGCTTACCTGGACGTCAAGCTTGACGCCCTGCAGGCCCGCCTCGTGCGTCGCCCCAAGCGTTCCGAGATCCCCGTGACCTGCGAAGAGCAGCTCGTCGTGGAATTCTACGCACGCTAGATTCAACGCAACACCTTACGAAGAAGCCCGTGGCAAGCGCCGCGGGCTTCTTTGTATGTAAGGTACTTGGGGGAGTTCTGCGGTTGCCGGCTGTGCCAGTCGGAGCAGGCCGCAGGAATACGACGCAACAAGGAGATGAACGACTATGACTGGTGGCGATATTGCCGGCCTGATCGCGGCCGGAGTGTTTGCACTGCTGGTCCTGCTGCTCGCCGTGCCAATTCTGAAGCTCGGGGGAGTCTTCGACGAAGTCCGCTCTTCCATCCGCTCGATCAGCGACGGCGCCACCCCGCTCATGGACGAAGTCACCGCCACCGTCTCCACGACGAACGAGCAGCTGAAGAAAGTGGACGGGATCGCGAACAATGTCTCGGACGCCTCGGCCAACATCTCCGCGCTGTCCTCCCTCGTGGCCGCCACCGTGGGCTCACCGCTGATCAAGGTTGCCGCGTTCAGCTACGGTGTGCGCTCCGCCTTCACCGCCCGCAAGAAGCCCACCACCGGCCGCCGCAGCCGCTAGTCCCGCTGGAGACACTGACATGAACAGAATCATCTGGATGGGAATCGGCGTCGCCATCGGCGTCATCGCCTTTCGCAAGGTCACCGAGGCGCAGTCCAATCTGGGCCCCGAGGGCCTGAACCGGGCCGTTGGCCGGCTCGCCGACGGCCTGTTCGACTTCGCGGACGCCGTCCGGGAGGGCATGCAGGAGCGGGAAACCGAACTCCGCGCTGCCTTAGGGATTGACGCTGACGCCGATACCGCCGTCGCCGGCCGGGATGCAGTCCGGCGCTAGCCGGGAGAGAATTAGTAAAGGGCCGCGCCCGTCAGGCCGGCCAGGCCGGTCCGCCGACCGGAACCACATTGTCCCGCGGAGTACACGCGTGGACGATGCACGCAGTGAATAACTCAGTGAATATTGAAGGGTAAGTAATCAGCTCATGAAGTCGCAGGAGATCACCAAGCGCTGGATCGACTTTTTTGTCAGCAAAGGGCACACGCCGGTCCCCTCCGCCTCCCTGGTCTCCAGCGACCCCTCGTTGCTGTTCACGGTGGCCGGCATGGTGCCGTTCATCCCGTACCTGACAGCTCGCGAGGAAGCCCCGTACAAGCGGGCAACCAGCGTGCAGAAGTGCATCCGCACCGGCGACATCGAGGAAGTCGGCAAGACCGCCCGCCATGGAACCTTTTTCCAAATGTGCGGCAACTTCTCCTTCGGCGACTACTTCAAGGAAGACGCCATCAAGTACGCCTGGGAACTGCTCACCTCCAGCGTTGACGACGGCGGCTACGGACTGCCGCCGGAACTCCTGTGGGTCACCGTCTACGAAGAGGACGACGAGGCCGAGCAACTCTGGCTCACGAACACCGGCATGCCGGCCGAGCGGATCCAGCGGATGGGCAAGGCGGACAACTACTGGTCCACCGGCCAGCCCGGTCCCGCCGGCCCCTGCTCCGAGATCTACTTCGACCGCGGCCCGGCGTACGGCGTCGAAGGCGGCCCGATCGCGGACGAGAACCGTTACGTCGAAATTTGGAACCTCGTGTTCATGCAGTACCAGATCGACAACGTCCGCTCCAAGGTGGACTTCGACATCACCGGCGAACTGCCCAAAAAGAACATCGACACCGGCCTCGGCATGGAACGCCTCGCGATGATCCTGCAGGGCGTCGAGAACATGTACGAGACAGACCAGGTCCGTCCCGTGATCGACCGGGCCGCGGCACTCTCCGGCCGGGAATACACCTCCGCCGAATCCGCCGAGGACCCGCACCACACCGACGACGTCCGCATGCGGGTCGTCGCCGACCACATCCGCTCCGCCCTGATGCTGATCGCCGACGGCGTCACCCCCTCCAACGAGGGCCGCGGATACGTGCTGCGCCGCCTCATCCGCCGGGCCGTCCGCTCCATGCGCCTGCTCGGCGTCGAAAAGGCGTGCCTGCCCGAACTGCTGCCGGCTTCCCGGGACGCCATGAAGGGCGTCTACCCGATCGTGGAGACCGACTTCGACCGCATCAGCCGGATCGCCTATGCCGAAGAGAAGGCATTCCTGCGCACCATCGCCTCCGGCACGGCCCGGCTGGAAGACGCCGTCCAGGAGTCCAAGACCGCCGGCCGCCCGCTCTCCGGAGCCGACGCGTTCGCCCTGCACGACACCTACGGCTTTCCGATCGACCTCACGCTGGAAATGGCCGAGGAGGCCGGGCTGAAGGTGGACGAGCCCGAGTTCCGCAAACTCATGCTCGAACAGCGCCAGCGCGCGCAGGCCGACGCCAAAGGCAAGAAGGGTTCCCATGCGGACCTCAGCGCCTTCCAGGAGCTGCTGTCCGCCGGCGAAACCGTGTTCACGGGTTACACCGAACTCAACGGCGAATCCAAAGTCCGCGGCATCCTGTCCGGCGGCCAGAAGGTGGCCCAGGCCGCCACGGGCGATGAAATCGAACTGGTCCTCGCCGAGACCCCGTTTTACGCCGAGGCCGGCGGCCAGGCGGCCGACACCGGGCTGATCACCGGCGACGGCTTCGTCGTCGAGGTTCTGGACGTGCAGCGCCCGATCAAGGGCCTGAGCGTGCACAAGGCAATCGTCCGCGAAGGCGAAATCGGTGCCGACTCGCTCGTCCAGGCGGCCGTGGACCGGGAACGCCGGCACGCCGCCGAGCAGGCCCACACCGGGACGCACATCGTGCACGCGGCCCTGCACCAAATTCTCGGCCCGGAAGCGCTGCAACGCGGGTCCTTCAACAAGGCCGGCTACCTGCGCTTCGACTTTGCCTGGGGCGAGGGCCTCAGCGCCGCCACGCGGTCCGAGATCGAGGAAGTTTCCAACCTCGCCATCCGCAACAACTACCGCGTCGAAACGAAGGTTATGGGCCTGGCCGAGGCGAAGGCACTCGGCGCCATGGCACTCTTCGGCGAGAACTACGGCAACGAGGTCCGTGTCGTGGAGATCGACGGCGCATGGTCCCGGGAGCTCTGCGGCGGCACGCACGTCGAGAACACCTCGCTGATCGGCAGCCTGTCACTGCTGGGGGAGCAGTCCGTCGGTTCAGGAAACCGCCGTGTCGAGGCCTTCGTGGGCATGGACGCCTTCCGGCACCTTGCCGCGGAACGCGCCCTCGTCACGGAGCTGACGGAGATGCTCAAGGTTCCGTCCGGGCTGCTCGCGGACCGGATCGCCACCACGCTGACCAAGCTCAAGACCGCCGAAAAGGAACTTGAGCGTCTGCGCAGGGAACAGCTCACCGCTGCCGCCGCACAGCTTGTCGGCACCGCGAAGGATGCGGCCGGAGTCAAGGTCATCGCACACGACGCCGGCCAGGTCAGCGGCGCGGACGACCTGCGCGGTCTGGCCCTCGACCTCCGGACCCGCCTCGGCTCCGAACCCGCCGCCGTCGCGGTGGCCGGTGTCAGCAATGAGCGCCCGGTCATCCTGATCGCCACGAACGAAGCTGCCCGCGCCGCAGGGGTCAAGGCCGGCGCGCTGGTGCGGCTCGCCGCCGGAATCCTCGGCGGCGGCGGCGGCGGCAAGGACGATGTCGCCCAGGGCGGCGGCACGGACGCCGCCCAGGTCGGCGCGGCACTGGCCGCCGTCGTGGATGCCATTACCCGGCGATAACGGACGACACGTGAACGAAGCTGCTGTGCCCGACGGCTACCCCCGGGGCGTGAAACTGGGGGTGGACGTCGGCACCGTCCGGGTGGGCGTGGCGGTCTGTGACCGAGACGGCATCCTGGCCACACCATTGCGCACGCTGGACCGGAACGCGAAGAAAAACACCGACGTCCGGATCCTCGCGGCGCTGGCCGAAGAGCTCCATGCCGTCGAGATCTTCGTGGGCCTTCCGCGGACGATGAAAGGCGAAGAGCACGCTTCGGCGCGGATGGCCACGGACTACGCGCAGCTGCTGGCAACTGCCCTCAGGGACCTCGGATCCGAGGTCCCGGTACGTCTGGTCGACGAGCGGTTGAGCACGGTCACCGCACACCGCAACCTGCACGAAGCTGGCATGAGCAGCCGGAATCACCGTAAAGTAGTTGATCAGGTTGCGGCCGCAGGTATCCTGCAACATGCGATCGATATGCAAAAGGCCAGGGGAACGGAGATCGGAAGCCGCGTTTACGCGGAAACCGCTCCGGGGCCAACCGGGAACGGCGCTTCTGCCGGCCCGGACGTACACACGCAATCTGCAGAAAACGGAAGGCTACAGTGAGCCCGGTCAACAGTGACGACTCCCCAGGAGACGCGTTCGGCGCCTCCGGCCGACCGCTGACGCGCAAAGAGATTAGGGCCCGGGAAAAGTCGCTGATGACCCAGGGCCACGAGGTCATCCCGCCGCAGGCGTTCGAAACCGGGCAGGACAGCCCGACGGCGCCCGCGCCCGCGCCCGCTGATGCCGCGCCCGCTCCCGCGCCCGCGCCCGCTGAAGCCGCGCCGCCCGTCCACGCGCCCCAACCCCCTGCGGCCCGGCCGACCGTGCACGAGGACACTGAGTCCCAGGAGACCGTCCCAGCGGACAGCGCGGCCAGGGACAGCGCGCCCGAGGACGCAGCGTTTCGGCATGCCCCGCGCGAGTACGCCGGTAGCGTCATCCCCGGGTCCGGACCGCACTACGAGACGGGACTTCAGCCCGGCTACGCAGCCCACCCTGGTGCGGACTACTCCGGCTATGAGGCCCACCCTCACGATTCAGACGATCCCTATGGCGATGACTCTGACCGCTACCCTGATTATTCCGACGCGGAAGCCGGACACGAAGTATTGGCCGGAGCTTCCGCCAAGCGCAGCGGCAAGGGACTTTCCAAAAAGTCCGCCGCCGGCGCCGTTTCCTGGCTCTGGTGCTGACCCTGGCAGTGTTCGTGGCCGCCATCGTTGTGGTCGCCCAGTTCATCAAGCCCTTGCTCGGCGGCGACACGGTGGCCGACTACCCCGGACCGGGGACCGGCGAGGTGACCATTACGGTTCCCTCCGGTGCGGGACCCAAATCCGTTGCCGCGGAACTGCAGAACAAGAAGGTCGTAGCCAACGCCGACTCTTTCCTAAAAGAATTCGCGGCCTCCGGCGGGGCGCTGAGCCCTGGCGACTTCAGCATGCGCACCGAAATGAAGAATGCGGACGCCGTAGCCGTGCTACTGAACAAGGACAAGGGCAAAGTCATGTACTTCGCCCTCAACGCAGGCCTTCGGATCGGAGAGTCGTTGCAGGCGATTTCCGAGGGCACCGGGATTCCGGTGGCCGAGTTGAAGGGCTTGAGCGACTCCCCGGCCCAGTTCGGCGTTCCCTCCAAGTCCAAGAACCTTGAGGGCTTCCTCGCCCCGGGGGAGTACCGCTTCCCGCTCGGCACCCCGGCCAAGGACATCCTGGAGAAACTCGCGTCCACCACCCTGGACGAGCTCAAGGCCCAGGGCATCACGGACCCGGCCAAACAGTACGACGTCGTCACGGTCGCCAGCATTGTCCAGGCTGAAGGCGGACAGGCCGAATACGGCGACGTGGCCGGCGCGATCTACAACCGGCTCAAGCCCGGCAACACCGAAACCAACGGGCTGATCCAGTCCGATGCAACGGTGACCTACGGCCTGGGAATCCGGAGTTTCCATATCGACGAGGCGCAGAAGGCCGATGCCTCCAATCCGTACAACACCTACGCGAACACCGGCCTGCCCGCTGGACCCATCGGCTCGCCCGGCAAGACAGCCATCGATGCCGCAGCGAAGCCCAAGTCCAACGATTACCTCTACTGGGTGACCATCAACCTGGACACCAAGGAGACCAAGTTCTCGAAGACCCTGGCGGAACACAACGGCTACGTGCAGCAGTACAACGCCTGGTGTGAGTCCAACGCCGGACGCTGCGTATGACGCTGCGGGCCGCCGTGCTTGGGCACCCCATCAGCCATTCGAAGTCACCGGCACTGCACCGGGCCGCGTATGACCATCTCGGTGTCGAAATCAGCTATTCGGCGATCGACGTGACCGAGGAGGAGCTGCCGGCCCTCATGGCGCGGGTCCGGGAGGAATCCCGGCACGGGAAAGGCTGGTGCGGCCTGTCCGTCACGATGCCGCTGAAAACCGCAATGGTCGCGGAAGTGGACGAGGTCCGCGGCGTTGCCCGCGCACTCGGCGTCATCAACACGGTGGCCTTCGAACCGGCGGCCACCGGCGGCCACCCTGGCGGGGACACCGCCGGGTCCACCCGCCTCGTCGGCTACAACACGGACGTCGCCGGCATTGTCAACGCCCTGCGTCACGCGGGCGCCGCGACCGCCCCGACGGCCGCCATCCTCGGCGGCGGCGGGACCGCTGCGGCAGCCATCGCGGCCCTTCGGGAACTAGGCGCCCCCGGCGCGGACGTCTTTGTGCGTGATGTCGGCCGCGCCGCCGAAGCGCGGGCCGCCTCAGCCGCCGTCGGGCTGCCCATCCGGGTGCGGTCCATCGCCGGAGCCGCCGCGGCAGTGGCCGCCGCCGACGTCGTCATTTCCACGCTGCCGCCCCGCGCGGCGGATACCCTGGCAGCGGAGTTGCAGCAGGCATTTGAGAGCGATCGCACCGCCGCAACCGCCCGCAGCCGTCCCGGCGTGCTCCTGGATGTGGCCTACGATCCCTGGCCCAGCGTGATCGCCGCGGCCTGGCAGGATGCCGGCGGCACGGTGGTTCCCGGACTTGAAATGCTGATCTACCAGGCGGTGGAACAGGTACGCCACTTCACCCGGCTCGGCGCCGCCGTACCGGAGGAAGTCATAGATGTGATGTGTGACGCAGTAGGGGCACCCCGACGGGTGTTCTGAGGACCTTACATGGCAGGATGGAAATTATGTTGCGTTGGTTGACTGCCGGAGAATCCCATGGTCCGGCCTTGGTCGGAATTATTGAAGGCGTGCCCGCCGGTGTTGAACTCACCAGCGCCCAGATCGCCGATTCGCTGGCCCGCCGCCGGCTCGGCTACGGCCGCGGTGCGCGGATGAAATTTGAGCAGGACGTGGTGACGATCCTCGGCGGCGTCCGCCACGGCATCACCCAGGGCGGCCCGGTCGCCATCCAGGTCGGCAATACCGAATGGCCCAAGTGGGAGCAGATCATGTCTGCGGATCCCGTGGCCCCGGAAATCCTCGCTGACCAGGCACGCAACGCGCCCCTGACCCGGCCGCGGCCGGGTCACGCCGACTTCACCGGTATGCAGAAATACGGCTTCGACGAGGCACGTCCTGTGTTGGAGCGCGCCAGCGCCCGCGAAACCGCCACCCGGGTGGCCCTCGGCACCGTGGCGTCGGCCTTCCTCAAGCAGCTCGGCATCGAACTGGTCTCCCACACGGTCTCAATCGCCAGCACCGCCGTGCCGGAAGGCCGGCCGCTGCCGGTACCGGCCAACGTGCTGGCCCTCGACGCCGACCCCTTGCGCTGCTTTGACCGCGAAACCTCCGACGCCATGGTGGCCGAGGTTGACGTCGCACACAAGGAAGGCGAAACCCTTGGCGGCGTGGTCGAGGTGCTCGCCTACGGCCTCCCGCCCGGACTGGGCAGCTACGTCCACTGGGACCGCCGCCTCGATTCACGGCTGGCGGCTGCCCTGATGGGGATTCAGGCCATCAAGGGCGTTGAGGTCGGCGACGGTTTCCTCACCGCCTCCCGCCGCGGCTCGGCCGCCCACGACGAGATCGTCAAGGACGCGGACGGCAGGATCATCCGCACCAGCAACCGGGCCGGCGGCATCGAAGGCGGCATGAGCATCGGCGATGTGCTGCGCGTCCGTGCGGCCATGAAGCCGATTGCCACCGTGCCGCGTGCCCTCCGGACCGTTGACGTCAGCACGGGGGAGGCCGCCAAGGCCCACCACCAGCGCTCCGACGTGTGCGCGGTCCCGGCCGCCGGTGTCGTGGCGGAAGCCATGGTGGCCCTCGTCCTGGCCGAAGCCGTCACGGAAAAGTTCGGCGGCGACTCGGTTGAGGAAACCGCCCGCAACATCAAGGGTTACCTGGACAGCATTCCGGCGGCCCTGGACTCGATCGGCCAGTAGTGTCGGCCGGAAACAATGCCGCTTTCCGCCCGATCGCCCTGATCGGACCGATGGCCGTGGGTAAGTCGGCCATCGGCCGGCAGCTCGCCCAGCAGCTGGGGGCGGAGTTCGTGGACACCGACGTCGCGATTGTCGCGTCCCATGGAACTATCGCGGAAATCTTCGCCTGCCGGGGCGAGCACGCCTTCCGCGAACTCGAGGCCCGGGCCGTGGCCCAGGCAATCGAGGACGCACAGCTAACGAGCACAGTGATCTCCCTGGGCGGCGGAGCCGTGCTGGATTCCGGGACGCAGCAGCTGCTGGAGCAGTGCACCGTGGTGTACCTCGAATGCGACGCGGACACGGTGGCGGAACGCATTGCCAGGAACTCCGGGCGGCCACTGCTGGCGGGTGACGCCATGGAACGATGGAAGGCACTGTTCGCCACCCGCCGGCCCGTCTACGAGCGGCTGGCCGATTTAGTATTCGACGTCCGGAGCGGATCCGTTCCGGACCTCGCCCACCGGCTGGAAGATGCGCTGGGTGGGTCCGTCACGGCGAAAACCGCGGCTGGATCCACGCCGGCGGCGACAAAGGAAGTTGAAAAGTGATTACCGAATCAACCGTCATCAAGGTCACCGGCCTGACGCCCGGCGAAAATTACGACGTCGTGGTGGGCCGCGGCCTCCTGGCCGGGCTTCCGGCCCTGCTGGGAGAGCGCGTCAAACGGGTCCTTGTCGTCCACCCCCGCGCGCTGCGGCTCACCGGGGACACCGTCCGGGAGGAGCTGGCCGCCGCCGGCTTCACCGCGCTGACTGCCGAAATTCCGGACGCCGAAGAAGGCAAGCACATCGAGGTGGCATCCTTCTGCTGGCAGGTGCTGGGACAGAACGATTTCACCCGCTCCGACGCCGTCGTCGCCGTCGGTGGCGGAGCCGTCACCGACCTGGCCGGATTCGTGGCGGCCACCTGGCTTCGCGGCGTCAAGGTGATCCACATGCCCACCAGCCTGCTGGCCATGGTTGACGCCGCGGTGGGCGGAAAAACAGGGATCAATACGGCCGAGGGAAAGAACCTCGTCGGTTCTTTCCACCCGCCTGCAGGGGTCCTGGCGGATCTGGACACCTTGGATACGTTGCCGAAGAACGAGATGATCTCCGGCATGGCCGAGGTCATTAAGTGCGGCTTCATCGCCGACCCCGCCATCCTCGATCTGATTGAACGGGACCCTGCCGCGGTTTCCGATCCCCGCTCGGACGCCGTCCGGGAACTTATCGAGCGCGCCATCTCGGTCAAAGCCAGGGTCGTGTCGGCGGACCTCAAGGAGGCGGGCGAGCGTGAGATCCTCAACTACGGCCATACTCTGGGCCACGCGATCGAACTGGTTGAACGCTACTCCTGGCGGCACGGCGCCGCCGTCTCCGTCGGCATGATGTTCGCCGCGGAGCTGGCCCGCAGCGTGGGCCGTCTCAGCGACGCCGACGCCGACCGGCACCGGAGCATCCTGGAAAGCCTCGGGCTTCCCATCACCTACCGCCGGGACCGCTGGCAGGCGCTGTTGGACGGCATGCGGCGGGACAAGAAGTCGCGCGGTGACCTTTTGCGTTTCGTGGTGCTCGACGGCGTCGCCCGTCCCGGTATCCTCGACGTCCCGGACACTTCGCTGCTGTTCGCCGCCTACCAGGAGATCGCCTCTTGATGAACGGCCTCAGGGTCGGTACCAGCGAATGGCCCGACGGCGGGTTCGCTGGGATCAGGGTCAATCCAGTCAGCCTGATGCCGGAGATCGTCAATGAGGAAGCCTGCGCCGCCGCGCTGTCGGCCTCCGCGGATCCAGCGGACCTGATCTTCGTACGCCTCGTCCAGGGGCACGCCGGTGAGGCAGCGGAGCTGCTGGCCGAGGCCCGGTACAAGGACCCGGATTCACTCCGGCTGCGTATCTTCGAGGCTGACGTGCTGCGGGTCTCGCACCGTTCTGACCGCGCCGTTGACCTGTTCCGGCAGCTGCTGGCGGAAACCCGGGGTACGCCGGATGAAGCCGTCATCCGTCAGCAGCTCGGCCGTTCCTACTTCGCCGCTGGCAACATCGCCGCGGCCGTGGAGTCCTTCGCGACAGCGCTGGATCTCCGCGTGGCCGGTTCCGCCGACGCGGCACTGATCTACGCCTCCACCGTGGCCCTGCAACGGGCCCGGGACGTGCTGGATCTCGCCTCCTGAGGCGCTGCGCCGGGCGCCGTCGGACTCCCCGTCCGGCGGTGGCCCACTGGAACCGGTAGAATGGTTCTTGGATTTTTGAAAACTACGCGCTGGCGGGCCGCATGGCATGCCTGCCCGACATAGCAGCTGGCAGCCAGAACCAGTTCGAAACGAAACCAGAGGATACAGTGGCAACCACTAACGACATCAAGAACGGCACCGTCCTTAAGCTCGAGGGCCAGCTCTGGAACATCATCGAGTTCCAGCACGTCAAGCCCGGCAAGGGTGGCGCATTCGTGCGCACCAAGATGCGCAACGTGATGTCCGGCAAGGTGGTCGACAAGACCTTCAACGCCGGACTCAAGATCGAGACCGCCACGGTTGACCGCCGCGACTACCAGTACCTGTACCAGGACGGCGCCGACTTCGTGTTCATGGACACCACGGACTTCGACCAGCTGACCGTTCCGGGCGCCACCGTTGGCGACGCCACCAACTTCATGCTCGAGAACCAGATGGTCAACATCGCCATCCACGAAGGCAACCCGCTGTACATCGAGCTTCCCCCGAGCGTCGTGCTTGAGATCACCTACACGGAGCCCGGCCTGCAGGGTGACCGCTCCTCGGCCGGCACCAAGCCCGCCACACTCGAAACCGGCTACGAGATCCAGGTGCCCTTGTTCGTCGAGAACAACACCAAGGTCAAGGTCGACACCCGCGACGGCAGCTACCTCGGCCGGGTCAACGACTAGTGAGCGCCCGCGGTAAGGCCCGCAACCGGGCCCTGGACGTACTCTTCGAGGCCGAGCAGCGCTCGGTCTCGGCGTTCGACGTGCTGAAGTCCCGTCGCGAACAGACGGACCAGATCGTCAATCCGTACACCCTCGAAATCGTCGAGGGCGTGGTCTCTTATCAGCCGACGATCGACGAGTTCCTCGAAACCTATTCACAGGGCTGGACCTTGGAGCGGATGCCCTCGGTGGACCGCATCATCCTGCGGATCGGCACCTGGGAATTGCTCTACAACGACGACGTCCCCGACGGCGTCGCCGTGAGCGAGGCCGTGGCCCTGGCCAAGACCCTCTCCACCGACGAGTCGCCGCAGTTCATCAACGGCCTGCTGGGCCGCCTGCAGCAGCTGAAGCCTTCGCTGCTCGCCTGACACCCGCTGACACGCTCACAAGGAACCCCGTTCGGCTCAGCCCGGACGGGGTTTCTTTATGTCCGCGTCGTCCTGCAGCAGGCAGCTCCGGGCGGTTATTGTGGTCCCGTGATGACCGATCCAGTGCTGGCTGCGACGCTCAGGGCCCGGTTGGGGCCGCGGGCTTCCCGGTTTGCGGGCGCCGCAGTGACCGTCGACGCAATTAAGATCGGCGTCCACGGGGTCTCCCCGGACGCCGACTTCGAACTTGGCTCCATCTCTAAGGCGCTGACCGGCCTGCTGTATGCGGACGCGTCCGCGCGGGGCGAGATCGGTCCTGACACAACCCTGGGGGAGTTGTTGCCGCTGGCCGGTTGCGCGGTCGCGGAGCTCAAACTGGAACCCGTGAGCCGGCACTGCTCCGGACTTCCGAGGCTCCCCCCGGGTCTTCCGGGCGCACCCTCGCGGCTGCGGCGCAGCGTTTCGTTTTACCTGCACGGGACAAACCCGTACGGGGAGAGCCTTCCGGAGCTCCTCGAGCAGGCACGCGCGGTCCGGCTGCAATCACCCCGCCCGCGGTACTCCAACCTGGGCTTCGAGCTCCTCGGTCACGCCATTGCCGCCGGCGCCGGGTTGAGCTACCGGGACCTCGTCGCCGCGCGCCTCTGCGCGCCGCTGTCCCTCGACTCGGTCTACCTGCCCGCAACCGCCGGCGAACTGGGCCCGGAAGCCCTGACCGGCAGCAGCCGGTCCGGGCGCGCGAAGGAACCCTGGACGGGGGAGGCGCTGGGCCCCGCCGGGGGCATCCGCGCATCCATCCGCGACATGGCCCGGCTCACCCGGGCGCTCCTGGACGGCTCGGCCCCCGGACTGACTGCCCTGGACCCGGTGGCGGCGTTCGCCGGTCCCGCGGCCCGTATCGGCGCCGCGTGGATCACCCTGGAGGTCAACGGACGTCAAATCACCTGGCACAACGGTGCCACCGGCGGATTCCGGAGCTGGATTGGCCTGGACCGGGAGGCAGGTGCCGGCGTCGTGCTGCTGACTGCGTCCTCGCAGGCCGTGGACCGGCACGGCTTTGCGTTGTTGCGGGAGCTTGCAGCTCGCTGACAGCAGTATTGGCTTGCCCGCGCCCGGACGCTTGGGTTAGTGGACGACGGCGGCGCGCAGGCCGACGACGTCGGAGAGCAGGTGCTGCTCATCGAGCTGGTGGGCGGGGACGTCCCGGCCGCTGAGGATCCGCTGCCGGGTGAAGGCCAGTTGCGTCGCGGTATGCAGGAAGGCTTTCATCTGCGGTCCCCGGCCAATGGAACGGGCCCAGCGCAGGGCCGCACGCCGGCCCGCAGGCGTGGATACCATTTCCACCTCCGCGGCCGTGAACCATCCGGCCGCCGCGTACTCCTTGAGCCGCTGGCGGGTCAGCCGGCGTTCCGCGACCCTCAGCAGCACGATGACCAGGACCGCCAGCAGGAAAATCGGAATTTGGACCACGATGTACTGCGCCAGGAAGTCCTGTCCCATGCTGTTCCAGCCGCTGTGAAGCAGCATCGCAGGAATCAGCCCGACGGCGAACGCCACCACGGACAGCCCGTTATGCCAGCGCCGGGCGGCCAGGCCGAGAATGAGTCCGGTGGTTCCGGTGAAGATGGCGTGGGCAAAGGGTGACATGACGCCGCGCAGGAAGAACACCACCGCAAGATCCGTGCCGGGATCCGAAGATTCCGCGATGGCCCGGCCGAAGTACAGGATGTTTTCGGTGAAGGCGAAGCCGCCGGCGATCGTGAAGGCGAACACCACGCCGTCGACCGGTCCGTCGAAGTGCCGGCGCGCGAAGAGCAGGAGCAGCAGCAGGCCCAGCGATTTGGCGAACTCCTCGACTACCGGCGCCTGCACGGTGACAGCGAAGGTCCGGTAGTCCAGTCCGGACACGGGACCCGCGGCGAGCGAAAAGTACGGCTGGATCAGTAGGGTGACCGAGATGGACACCACCGCGCCCCAGACGAAGGCGAAGAGCAGCAGGCTCTTGGGCTCAGGCTCCCAGCGGTCGATTACGCGCACGGCAAGCAGGACCGCGGCCAGCGGCAGCAGCGAAGCGACGAAACCAATAACGAAGCCTGCGATACCGGTGTTGCCCAGGACGAACGGCAGGACCGAGAAAAGGCTGAAGAACCCAAGCACGCCTCCGCCCGCCACCAGCCCTCCCGCACCGGTGGAACGCCGGCCACCGCGCGGGGCCGGGACGGCGGGAGGCAGGGCGGCCTGGAGCTGGCCAGCGAAGTTCGCCGGTGCCGGCCGGTAGTGCTGATCCGGGACCTGCCCCATCCAGCTCGGGTTGGCTTGCTGCGGCAGCGGCGCGCGGCCACCGGGCCGCGGATTGGAGCTCGTCATGTACAAGAGCCTAGGGGATTCCATGGCCAGCGGGGGTGCGGCACTCGCACGTGCCGGTTTGGCGCTGTGTTCGGGTTAGGGGCAAACTGACTGACCTTTTTAGGCCCACCTTTTGGGCCCACCCTGGTGAGGTTGAACTCCCGGTGAACTGGTCCCGGGCTTGGGTGGTTTCGGTAGGCATCCGGCAGGTCGTGCGCCGACCGATTCATGCACCACTCCGATCAAACGGACATCGGTACCGCCGCCAGCCAGCACTCCTCGACGGCATCCCCTGCGGGCGATGAGTGCCAGTCCGTATCTATTGCGGGCCATTGCTGTCCCGCGGTGAATTGCTGCCGGGCAGTGAATTGGTGCCAGTCCGGGAAGGGGTCAGTGGGCAGTTCCTGTTCGGGGTCGGGGCCGGGATCCTCGGGCAGGCCGGGGTCCGCGGGGAAGTAATGGTCCGGAAACTGCTCCGGTTCGATATCGGGCCCCTGCTCCAGGAGCGGGCCGGAGTCGAACAATGTGTCCGTGTCCGTGTCCGTGTCCATGTCCGTGTCCATGTCCGTTGCCGGGAGGTGGGGCGGCCAGGTGGGTGGTTCCCAGTCCTGGTGTTCGCTGGGGTAGTGGCGTCCGGTGGGTGAGGTCCATCCGGGTGGGGTGGTTTTGGTGGCTGGGGTGGGTGTCCAGGCGGTGGTGTGTTTGAGGCGGTGGTGTTTGGGGCAGGGTTGGCCGAGGTTGGTGATGCCGGTGGTGCCGCCGTCGGCCCAGGCCAGGAGGTGGTCTGCTTCGTTGTCGAGGGAGTGGTTGTTGCAGCCGGGGAAGGGGCATTTGGCGTCGCGGAGGCGGAGCCAGCGGCGTTGGGGTGTGGTGAGGCGGTAGCTGGTCCGTCCGATTTCGAGCGGCGCGCCGTCGCGGGGGTCGGTGAGGACGCGGTAGAAGGAGTCGGCGCCGTCGGCGATCAGGCGGCGGGCCATGGAGGGCGGGATCGGCCCGTACCCGTCCAGGATGGCCGGTTCCTCCGTGGCGCCGAGGAGGGACAGGACCGGGACGGTGATCAGGACCTGCGCCCGCGGCGACGGAACACCCCCGGGCACAGGTCCGCCCACATCCCGGCCCGTGCCGGTGCCTCCATCGGCCGTTCCGACGGTGGCGCCGTTACCGGCGGTGCCGGTGGTGAGGAGCCAGGTGGCGGTGATGTCGGCGCGGAGCTGGGGCAGGGTCCTGGCCTCGTGGGGCCCCTGGAGCGCGCGGGCGGCGGCCGTGGTCCGGTCCCAGATCCCGGCGGCGGTGTCGGCCGGGAGGTAGGCCGAGAGCCAGGCCATGCCGTCCCGGTCCGGGGTGTAGTCGACCCGGCGGTCCGCGGCGCTTCTGGTGTGGCGTGCCTCGATGCTGGCCGGGTGGTGGCGCTCCCGCCAGGCGCGGGCCTTGGCCCGGAACCGGCCCGGAGTGAGGTCCCCGGCGGGGCAGCCGCGGGCCGGGTTCGGTGCAGCGGGGTCCAGGAAGTGCGCCTCGAGCGCGGCCGCCGCGCCGGGTTCCAGGTTGTTGGTTTCGTCGATGAGGATCCGGGCGTGCTGCCAGGAAATCATCCCGGCCTGCAGGGCAGCCAGGGTCAGCGGCAGCGCCGCCGTTAGGGCCAGGGCTTCGGACAGGAGGGCTGCGGCGGTGCGTTCGCTGACGGTCAGGACGCAGGCGACTTCGGCGACGACGGCCATTTCCTGGGCGGTGTGGTCCTGCGGGGACGCCGCCGGTGGCGCCAGGGCCGTGGCGGCCTGGGCGTAGTCGGCGGTGAGCCTGACCTTCAGCGCCGCGGAGCGGGCGTCCATCCGGGCGAGTTCGCCGAGCCCGTCCAGGCACGCGTCCGCCAGGTCCCGCAACGGATTGGCGTCCCCGGGCGCGCTATCGTTTCCCAGCGGGCCGGTCCCGGACTCATCGAAGCTGTCAGCCCCGCCGGGGAAGGCGAGGGCAGCAAGCGCCGCAACGGACGCCGCGATCTCTTTCAGGGCCTCCCTGCTCTCCGCACTCCATGCCGCCGTGCTTTCCATACCCACAGCATTTCAGGAGGCACCGACATTTAGGGGGGCATTGGCGGCCCTGGTTTTTGGTGCTGGCCGGCGCCGGGCAGGCCTAGTGGGAGCTTCGGGGTGCGATGGGACCGAGTCGTTGTCCCGACGGTGCGGCTGCCCAGATGTGGAGATCGTTGGTTTGGCGGCCGTCGTCGTGGTCGCCTGGTGCGGCATCCACTCTGGCACCCGCCGCGGCCCCGGCCAGCGCCCCGCCCGCGGCCCCGGCCAGCGCCCCGCCCGCCGCCCGCCGGCCCCGGCCAGCGCCGCTGTGACGCACGACGCCCCGTCCCGGGCAGGTCCGGGGCGGGCGCTGTGGTAATTTGAAAGGGCAAATGATCCTTTTTTAATTCCGTCCCGTGAGGCGGGGAAAGGGGAGACGAGCGTTGACTTCTGTTCCAGAAGCACCGGTTCCGGCCAAGGTTGTTCTTACCCGAGTGGTACTCAACCAGGCGGACATCGACCGTGCACTCACTCGTATCGCCCATGAAATTCTCGAGTCCAATAAGGGCTCCCAGGACCTGGTCCTGCTGGGCATTCCGCGGAGGGGCTACCCCCTCGCCGTCCGCCTCGCCGAGAAGATTGCCGCAGCCGATCCCACTGTGGATGCCGCCGCGATCGTGGGCCAGCTGGACGTCACCATGTTCCGCGATGACCTTTCCCACCAGCCGACGCGGCCGCCGTACCCGACGCAGCTTCCGCGCACCGGGATCGACAACAAAGTTGTTGTGCTGATCGACGACGTCCTTTACTCCGGGCGCACCATCCGCGCCGCCCTCGATGCGATCATCGACCTCGGCCGCCCGCGGATTGTCCGCCTCGCCGTGCTGATCGACCGCGGCCACCGCGAATTGCCCATCCGCGCCGACCACGTCGGCAAGAACCTGCCCACGTCCTCTTCTGAAAAAGTCCGTGTCCGGCTCGAGGAAACCGACTCTGTGGACGGGGCGCCCGACGGCGTCCCCGTCAATGAAGTGGTCATCGAGGCCACCGCATGAGGCACTTGCTTTCCACCGAAGACCTGAGCCTGCACAACGCCGTCCGCATCCTCGACACCGCCGAGGAAATGGCCGCCGTGGGGGAGCGGGAGGTCAAAAAGCTCCCCGCGCTGCGCGGCCGCACCGTGGTGAACCTGTTCTTCGAGGATTCCACCCGCACCCGGATCTCCTTCGAGGCCGCCGCCAAGCGGCTCTCGGCGGACGTCATCAACTTCGCCGCGAAGGGCTCGTCCGTGTCCAAGGGCGAGTCGCTCAAGGACACCGCCCAGACCCTTGCCGCCATGGGCGCCGACGCCGTCGTCATCCGGCACTGGGCTTCCGGAGCGCCGCACCGGCTCGCCGCCACGGACTGGATCGACGCCGCCGTCATCAACGCCGGCGACGGCACCCACGAACACCCCACCCAGGCGCTGCTGGACGCCTTCACGATGCGCCGGCACTGGTCCAAGCTCGCCGGAACCCCGTCCGCCGGGGCCGACCTCACAGGCATGCGGGTTGCGATCGCCGGCGACGTGCTGCACTCCCGGGTGGCCCGCTCCAACGTCTGGCTGCTGCGCACCCTGGGCGCCGAGGTCACCCTCGTGGCGCCCCCGACGCTGCTGCCGATCGGCGTCGAAAAGTGGCCCTGCACCGTCAGCTATGACCTCGACGAGACGCTCGCCAAGGGCGTGGACGCCATCATGATGCTCCGGGTGCAGGGGGAACGGATGAACGCCTCGTTCTTCCCCACGACGCGCGAATACTCCCGCCGGTGGGGCTTCGACGACAACCGGCTCCGGGCCCTGGACCGGCTGGGCTTCAAGGACACCATCATTCTGCACCCCGGCCCGATGAACCGGGGGCTGGAAATTTCCTCCGCCGCCGCGGACTCGCCCCGTTCCACTGTGCTCGCACAGGTCCGGAACGGCGTCTCCATCCGCATGGCCGCGCTTTACCTGCTGCTCTCCGGGGACACCCGCGAACCAGCTGCCAATTCCACGAAGGAGAGCCACTGATGGCATCACAGCAACAGGACACCGGCACCAACGGCGCCTACCTGATCCGCGGAGCCGCCATCCTCGGCGGAGCCCCTGAAGACCTCCTGATCCGGGACGGCTTCATCGCCGAACGCGGCCAGGACCTTTCCGCGGAGGGCGCCACCGTTATCGAGGCCGCCGGGCTCGTGGCCCTGCCAGGCATGGTGGACATCCACACGCACCTGCGCGAACCCGGCCGCGAGGACGCCGAAACGGTCGAGACCGGGACCCGCGCCGCGGCCCTGGGCGGTTACACGGCCGTGCACGCCATGGCCAACAGCACCCCGGTGGCGGACACCGCCGGCGTCGTCGAACAGGTACTGACCCTGGGCCGCACGGCCGGCTGGGTGGATGTCCGCCCGGTAGGCGCCGTCACCGTGGGCCTCGCCGGGGAACAGCTCGCCGAACTCGGCGCGATGGCCGATTCCCGCGCCCACGTGCGGGTTTTCTCTGACGACGGCATCTGCGTCTCCGACCCCGTGCTGATGCGCCGCGCGCTCGAATACGTCAAGGCGTTCGACGGCGTCGTGGCCCAGCACGCGCAGGAACCCCGGCTCACCGCCGGTGCCCAGATGAACGAGGGCGAAGTGTCCGCCGTCCTGGGGCTCACGGGCTGGCCCGCCGTCGCCGAGGAAAGCATCATTGCCCGCGACGTCCTCCTCGCCCAGCACGTCGGTTCGCGGCTGCACGTCTGCCATGTCTCCACCGCCGGCTCCGTGGAAATCATCCGCTGGGCCAAGTCCCGCGGCGTCAACGTCACCGCCGAGGTCACCCCGCACCACCTCTGGCTCACGGACGAGCTGGCCCGCAGCTATGACCCCGTCTACAAGGTCAACCCGCCGCTGCGTACCGACGCTGACGTCCAGGCCCTGCGCGCCGCGCTGGCCGACGGAACCATCGACGTCGTCGGCACGGACCACGCCCCGCATCCGAGCGAACACAAGGAATGCGAATGGGCGCAGGCCGCCATGGGCATGACCGGACTGGAAACGGCGCTGTCCGTGGTGCAGCACACCATGATCGAAACCGGCCTGATGGGCTGGTCGGACTTCGCCCGCGTCACCTCCACCGCCCCTGCCGAGATCGGCCGGCTGGAGGATCAGGGCCGCCCGCTCGACGCCGGGGAACCCGCCAACGTCACACTCGTGGACCCGGCTGCGCGCTGGACCGTGGACCCTTCTAAGATGGCAACCATGGGCCGTAACTCACCGTTTGCCGGCCGGGAACTCCCGGGCAAGGTGGTGGCGACGTTCTTCAAGGGCCACCCCACCGTCCTCGACGGCAAACTCAACACCCCGTACCGGTGGCTCCCCGCCGTACCGGGCACGCCCGACACCGCAGCGGTAGGCCGCGACTGATGGTCAAGGACCTTTCATTGCTCTTCACGCTGGTCCTGATCGGCGTCGCGCTAACGCTGATCTGGCTCGGCTGGCGGAACCGCCTGCGCCGCCAGGCCGACGTCGATCCCTTGCCCCAGATCCCTGCGGAGCTCGGCTCCCCGCTGGCGGCAGCCGACGGCCAGTACGTCGCCTCCACCACCGCCGGTGACTGGCTGGACCGCATCGCGGTCCACAACCTCGGCATCCGGACCAACGCCGAACTCAGCGTCCACGCCGAAGGAGTGCTCTTCGAGCGCTCCGGCGCCGGCCCGGTCTTCATCCCGGCCGACCGGCTCACCGGCGTCCGCCAGGAAAGCGGCATGGCCGGAAAGTTCGTCGAAAAGGACGGACTCCTGGTGCTCAGCTGGATGCTGGGCGCCCATGAGCTGGACACCGGGTTCCGCACCCGGCACGCCGACGACAAAACGACCCTCCTCAACGCCCTGCAAGATCTGATCTCCGCAGCCCCTCAGGCGAATGCCGATAGTGGAAAGTAACAACGTGACGGAAAACCCCACAGTGACAGAAGCGGAAGCGACGGCAAACGCAGCCGCCTCCACCCCCGCGGCCCTCGTGCTCGAGGACGGACGGATCTTCCGTGGCACCAGCTACGGCGCCACCGGAACCGCCCTCGGCGAGGCTGTGTTCGCCACCGGGATGACCGGCTACCAGGAGACCATCACCGATCCCTCGTATGCCCGCCAGCTGGTGGTCCAGACCGCCCCGCACATCGGCAACACCGGCGTGAACAAGGACGACGCCGAGTCCCGGCGGATCTGGGTGGCCGGCTACATCGTCCGGGATGCTGCCCGCCGCCCGTCCAACTGGCGCTCCGAGCGGTCCCTCGACGCCGAACTGGTGGAGCAGGGCGTCGTCGGCATCCAGGGCGTGGACACCCGCGCCATCACCCGCCACCTGCGCGAACACAAAACCATGCGCGCCGGGATCTTCTCGGGCGACGCCGTCCTGGCCACGGACAAGGAACTCGTGGACACCGTTTTGGCCAGCGCCCCGATGGAAGGCTCCCGCCTCGCGGAGGAAGTCAGCGTGGACAAGGCCTACACGGTCGAGCCGAAGGACTGGGGCTGGGACAAAGAGCCGCTGTTCAGCATCGCGGCGATCGACCTCGGAATTAAGCGGATGACCCCGATCCGCCTCGCCGAACGCGGCATACGGGTGCACGTGCTGCCGGCCACCTCGACCATCGAGGACGTCAACGCGGTCAACCCGGACGGCTTTTTCATGTCCAATGGTCCGGGCGACCCGGCCACAGCGGACAACCAGGTGAAGCTGCTCCGCTCGGTGCTGGACGAGAAGATCCCGTACTTCGGCATCTGCTTCGGCAACCAGATCCTGGGCCGCGCCCTGGGCTTCGGCACCTACAAGCTCCGCTACGGGCACCGCGGCATCAACCAGCCGGTGATGGACCGCCGCACCGGCAAGGTGGAGATCACCTCGCAGAACCACGGCTTCGCCGTCGACGCTCCGCTTAACGGCGCCACCCAGGCTCCCGAAGAGCGGTTCGGCCGTGTCGAAGTCAGCCATGTGAGCCTCAACGACGACGTCGTCGAAGGCCTGTCCTGCCTCGACATTCCGGCTTTCTCGGTGCAGTACCACCCCGAGGCCGCCTCCGGCCCGCACGACGCCGCCTACCTCTTCGACCGCTTCATCGACCTGATGGCGGACAGCAAGAAGGAAGCCGCCGCTGCTTCTCCCACGACTTCCACCGAATCCAAGACTGAGGACAAGAAGTAATGCCCAAGAGAACTGACCTTAAGAGCGTCCTGGTCATCGGTTCCGGCCCGATCGTGATCGGCCAGGCGGCCGAATTCGACTACTCCGGCACCCAGGCACTGCGCGTCCTCAAGGAGGAAGGCCTGCGCGTCATCCTCGTCAACTCCAACCCGGCCACCATCATGACCGATCCCGAGTTCGCCGACGCCACCTACATCGAGCCGATCACCCCCGAGGTGGTTGAAAAGATCATCGCCAAGGAACGCCCGGACGCGATCCTGCCCACCCTGGGCGGCCAGACCGCGCTGAACACCGCGATCGCGCTGGACAAGAACGGTGTGCTGGAGAAGTACAACGTGGAACTGATCGGCGCCAACATCGCCGCGATCGAGCTCGGCGAGGACCGCGAGAAGTTCAAGGGCGTCGTGGAACGGTGCGGCGCCGAATCGGCCCGCAGCCACATCATCCACACCATCGACGAGGCCCTGACGGCGGCCGAGGACCTGGGCTACCCGATGGTGGTCCGGCCCTCCTTCACCATGGGCGGCCTCGGCTCCGGCCTCGCCTACGACGAAAACGACCTCCGCCGGATCGTCGGCCAGGGCCTGCAGTACAGCCCCACCAGCGAAGTGCTGCTCGAAGAGAGCATCCTCGGCTGGAAGGAATACGAGCTCGAGATGATGCGCGACAAGAACGACAACGTCGTGGTGGTCTGCTCCATCGAGAACTTCGACCCGGTTGGCGTGCACACCGGCGACTCCATCACGGTGGCCCCGGCCCTGACCCTGACGGACCGCGAATACCAGCGCCTGCGCGACATCTCCATCGCCGTGATCCGCGAGGTCGGCGTCGACACCGGCGGCTGCAACATCCAGTTCGCCGTCGAGCCGGACACCGGCCGCGTCGTTGTGATCGAGATGAACCCGCGCGTCTCCCGGTCCTCCGCCCTCGCCTCCAAGGCCACCGGCTTCGCGATCGCCAAGATCGCCACCAAGCTCTCCCTGGGCTACACCCTGGACGAGATCCCGAACGACATCACCCAGAAGACCCCGGCCTCCTTCGAGCCGACCCTGGACTACGTCGTCGTGAAGGTCCCGCGGTTTGCCTTCGAGAAGTTCCCGGCGGCGGACCCTACCCTGACCACCACCATGAAGTCCGTGGGCGAGGCGATGGCGATGGGACGCAACTTCACCGAGGCACTGCAGAAGGCGCTGCGCTCCCTCGAGCAGAAGGGCTCCCAGCTGGACTTCAGCCACGTCCCGGAATGGGAAGTCGCCGAGCTGATCGAGAAGGCCAAGCGGCCCACCACCGACCGCCTGCACCAGGTCCAGCGCGCCATGCTCGGCGGCGCCACCGTGAGGCAGCTTTTTGAGGCCACCAAGATCGACCCCTGGTACCTGGACCAGCTGCAGCTGCTGAACGAGATCTCGCTCGAAATCCGGCAGGCATCGGCCCTGACCCCGGAGATGCTGCAGCGCGCCAAGCGCCACGGCTTCTCCGACGAGCAGATCGGTGCCCTGACCCACAACTCCGAGGACGTCGTCCGCGGCGTCCGGCAGGCCCTCGGCATCCGCCCCGTCTACAAGACCGTGGACACCTGCGCCGCAGAGTTCGCCGCGTACACGCCGTACCACTACTCCTCCTACGACGAGGAGGACGAGGTGGCGCTGCACGCCAAGCCGTCCATCATCATCCTCGGTTCCGGTCCCAACCGGATCGGCCAGGGCATCGAGTTCGACTACTCATGCGTGCACGCCTCGATGGCGCTCCGCAAGGCGGGCTACGAGACCGTGATGGTCAACTGCAACCCGGAGACCGTCTCCACCGACTACGACGTCTCCACCCGCCTGTACTTTGAACCGCTCACCCTCGAAGACGTGCTCGAGGTCATCGCCGCCGAAGAACGCACCGGCGGCGTGATGGGCGTCTTCGTCCAGCTCGGCGGCCAGACCCCGCTCAAGCTCGCCCAGCAGCTCGCCGACGCCGGCGTGCCGATCCTCGGCACCTCCCCGGAAGCGATCGACCTCGCGGAGCACCGCGGGGCCTTCTCCCGCGTCCTCGACCAGGCGGGGCTCATCTCGCCGAAGAACGGCACCGCGGTGTCCTTCGAGGACGCCAAGAAGATCGCCGACGAGATCGGCTACCCGGTCCTGGTCCGCCCGTCCTATGTCCTGGGTGGACGCGGCATGGAAATCGTTTACGACGAGCCCAACCTTTCCCGCTACATTGCCAACGCGACCGAAATCACCCCGGACCACCCGGTGCTGATCGACCGCTTCCTCGAGGACGCAGTCGAGATCGACGTCGACGCGCTTTACGACGGCAAGGAGATGTACCTCGGCGGCATCATGGAGCACATCGAGGAGGCCGGCATCCACTCCGGCGACTCGGCCTGCGTGCTCCCGCCGATCACCCTGGGCAACAACGTGCTGGAACGGGTCCGGACCGCGACGCTGGCCATTGCCGAGGGCGTGGGTGTCCGCGGCCTGATCAACATCCAGTTCGCGCTGGCCTCCGACGTCCTCTACGTCCTGGAAGCCAACCCGCGGGCCTCCCGCACGGTTCCTTTCGTCTCCAAGGCGACCGGCGTGCAGATGGCCAAAGCCGCCGCCCTGATCGGCACCGGCGTGACCATCAACCAGCTCCGCACCGCCTACAAGATGCTGCCGGAAACCGGCGACGGCTCGACGCTGCCGCTCGATGCGCCGGTCTCGGTCAAGGAAGCCGTGCTGCCGTTCAGCCGTTTCCGCACCCCGGAGGGCAAGGTGGTCGACTCGCTGCTCGGCCCCGAAATGCGTTCCACCGGCGAAGTCATGGGCATCGACAAGCACTTCGACACCGCCTTCGCCAAGAGCCAGGCCGCGGCCAACAACGCGCTGCCGACCGAGGGCAAGATCTTCGTCTCGGTCGCCAACCGGGACAAGCGCTCGGTGATCATGGGCGTCAAGCGGCTCTCCGACCTCGGCTTCGAGATCGTCTCCACGGGCGGCACGGCCGACGTGCTGCGCCGCAACGGCATCCAGGCCACCCCGGTCCGGAAGGTCGCCGAGGGTTCCAGCGCCGAAGGGGAAGGCACCATCGCCGACCTCGTCATCGCCGGCGAGATCGACATGGTCTTCAATACCCCCTCCGGCGGCGAAGCCCGCAGCGACGGCTACGAACTGCGCGCCGCCGCGACCTCAATCGGCATCCCGTGCATCACCACCGTGGCCGAGTTCAACGCCGCTGTCCAGGCCATCGAGGCGCTGCGCACCTACGAATGGTCCGTCACGAGCCTGCAGGAGCACGCAGCCGCCCTCACGGCCTCGCAGAACGCGGCCGCGCAGGCCGCCTCGCAGATCGCGGCACCACAGAATGCCTGAGCCTGAGGCGGCAACGGCCGGCCGGGAGTCCTTCGGCTCCCGGCTGGGCCGGGCGATGGCCGGGCGCGGTCCGCTCTGCGTCGGAATCGACCCGCACCCGGCGCTGCTGCAGCGCTGGGGCCTGAACGACGACGCCGCGGGCCTGGAGCGTTTCTCGCTCACCGTGCTCGACGCGGTGGGTCCGCTCGCTGCCGCGGTCAAGCCGCAGGTCGCCCTGTACGAGCGGCACGGCTCCGTGGGGATGGCCGTACTGGAACGGACCCTGGCCGCCGCCGCGGACGCCTCGGTGCTGACCATCGCCGACGCCAAGCGCGGGGACATCGGCTCCACCATGGCCGCCTACGCGGATGCCTGGCTGCGGGACGGTTCGGCCCTGGCCGCGGATTCGGTAACCCTGAGCCCGTACCTGGGCTTCGAGTCGCTGCGGCCGGCGCTCGACCTGGCGGCGCAGACCGGGCGCGGCGTGTTTGTCCTCGCTCTGACCTCCAACCCCGAGGGCGCCTCGGTGCAGCACGTCGGCGGCGCGGATTCCGTGGCCCGCCGGATCGTGCGGGCGGCCGCGGCGGAAAACCAGCGGTACTTCACGTCCAATACCTCAAATAACCAGCTGGCCGCCCCGGATCTGGGTTCCGTCGGTCTGGTCGTCGGCGCCACCGTCGGCTCCGCCCTCACGGACCTGGACCTGGACCTCGCCGCGGTCCGCGGCCCGATCCTGGCCCCCGGCCTGGGCGCGCAGGGGGCCACCGCGGCGGATCTGCGCCGGACTTTCGGGGCGGCCTACGGGCAGGTGCTGGGGACCTCCAGCCGGGAGATCCTCGGCGCCGGACCGCGGGTCCAGGACCTGCGGGACGCGGCCCAGCGCACCCTCGAAGAGCTGCGCCTCGCCTGACCTTCGGACAAGCTGGGACCGGGCAATCGTCCATTGATTTCTCCAGCATCCAGACTGTAGGTTCAGGACACGCCCACGCAACTGCCTGGGCGCTGTCCGGCCGGGCCGTTACAACGCAGTATTTGACGTACCGCCGGACAGGCCCGGCAGCGCAGCAGGGAGGACTTCAGTGAGTTTGCGACCCCTCACTCCGCAGGAGCGTGCCGACGCCTTGGGCAAGGCGGCCGCCGCCCGGACCACCAGGGCGGCGGCTAAGGAACGGCTGAAGTCCGGGGAACTGAGCATTGCGCAGCTCCTCAGCTCCGGCGACACCGACGACGCCATCGCGCGGATGCGGATCGTGGAACTGCTCGAGGCCCTGCCCGGGATCGGCCGGGTCCGGGCCGCAGCGATTATGGAGCAACTCGGGATTGCCGCCTCACGACGGGTCCGCGGCCTCGGCATTCACCAGCGCCGGGCGCTGGTAGATTTTATAGACGACAAATAGCTTCACCGGCTATGCCAAACACCGCCCAAAGGAATATGTGAGCAAGAATCCGGGACTGACAGTCCTCGCCGGCCCGACGGCTGTTGGTAAAGGCACTGTGTCCACCTACATCCGGGACAACTATCCTGGCGTCTGGCTATCCGTCTCGGCGACCACCCGGCCGCCGCGCCCGGGAGAAGTGGACGGTGTCCATTACTTCTTCAAGTCCGCCGAGGAATTCGATGCCCTGGTGGAAAACGGCGAGCTGCTGGAGTGGGCCGTGGTCCACGGACAGAACCGCTACGGCACGCTCCGCAGCACCGTGGACGCCGCGATCGCCGAGGGCCGGGCCGTGTTGCTGGAGATCGACCTGCAGGGCGCCCGGCAGGTCAAGGAGGCCGTCCCGGAGGCCCAGTTCGTGTTCCTGGCGCCGCCGACCTGGGACGAAATGGTGCGCCGCCTGGTGGGCCGCGGCACCGAAACAGCCGAAGAACAACAGCAGAGGCTGGAAACCGCTAAACTAGAACTTGCCGCTGAACCGGAGTTTGACCACACCGTCATCAATGATGACGTTCGACGGGCAGCGGACGAGCTAGTTTCACTCATGGGGCTGACCCCGAACCCACGCTAGGCGCCGGGACGTATCGGCCCGTTAGAATTTGGAGAATTCGTGTCCACGAACCTTGA
Organism: Pseudarthrobacter sp. MM222; assembly: GCF_947090775.1. NCBI lineage: Bacteria > Bacillati > Actinomycetota > Actinomycetes > Micrococcales > Micrococcaceae > Pseudarthrobacter > Pseudarthrobacter sp. MM222. Next base: position 2,326,587 of record NZ_OX352321.1, on the reverse strand, counting down.
AGGCATCATCAACCCGCCGATCGACGAGCTGCTGAAGGCCGCCGACTCGAAGTACGGACTGGTAATCTTCGGCGCCAAGCGCGCACGCCAGATCAACGCCTACTACGCCCAGCTGCACGAGGGCCTGTTCGAGTACGTCGGCCCGCTGGTCGACACGAAGCTGAACGAAAAGTCGCTTTCGATCGCGCTGCGCGAAATCAACGAAGGCAAGCTCGTTTCCACGCCGATCGAAGCTGCAGAGTAATTACGTAGCCGTTGACGGAGGTCACGTGCGCATAGTCCTCGGAGTCGGGGGAGGGATTGCCGCCTACAAGGTGGCGTCGCTCCTCCGGCTTTTTACTGAAGCGGGCCACGACGTCACGGTCATCCCCACGGAGGCCGCCACGCGCTTCGTGGGCGTGGCCACGTGGGAAGCCCTGTCCGGGCATCCGGTCAGCAACAGCGTCTTCGACGACGTCCACACTGTAAACCACGTCCGGCTCGGCCACGAGGCCGAGCTGATTGTGGTGGCCCCCGCGACAGCGGATCTGCTGGCGCGCGCGGCAACGGGACAGGCCGACGATCTGCTCACCAACACCCTGCTGATGGCCGGCGGCTGTCCGGTGCTGATGGCGCCCGCCATGCATACCGAGATGTGGCAGCACGCCGCCACCCAGGCCAACGTCGAGACGCTGCGCAGCCGCGGCGTCACCGTGCTGGAACCGGCCACGGGCCGGCTGACCGGCGCGGACTCCGGGCCCGGCCGGCTGCCCGAACCGGAGGCGATCTTCGAGGCGTCCATGGCCCTCGCCGGCGCCCCGGCGGTGCCCAACGCCCCTACTGAGGCCAACGGTATGGCGGCACCCAACGGCGCGGCCGTGCCCACGCAAGCCCTGCCGCTGTCCGGGCTGACAGTCACCATCAGCGCCGGCGGCACCCGCGAACCGCTGGACCCGGTGCGCTTCCTCGGCAACCGCTCCTCCGGCAAGCAGGGCGTGGCCCTCGCCGCCGCCGCCCGCGAAGCCGGCGCGAAAGTTCGACTCCTCGCCGCCCACATGGAGGTCCCGGCTCCCGACGGCGTTGAACTGGTCCGGGTGGAGACCGCCCTGGAACTGCGCAAGGCCGCGCTGCATGCAGCCGCGGATTCCGACGTCATCATCATGGCCGCGGCCGTCGCCGACTTCCGCCCCGCGGACATCTCCGGCACCAAAATCAAGAAGCGCGACGACGTCGCCGATCCCGTCATCTCCCTGGTCCGGAACCCGGACATTCTGCGGGAGCTGGTCGAGGTCCGCGACGCCGCGTCCCGGAACCAGCTCATCGTCGGCTTCGCGGCCGAGACCGGTGACGCCGACGGGGACGTCCTGGCGTACGCGGCGGCAAAGCTGCGGCGCAAGGCCTGCGACCTGCTGGTGGTCAACCAGGTGGGCAAGGACCGGGTCTTCGGCGAGGACACCAACTCCGTAGTCATCCTTTCCCGCTCCGGCTCCGAACCCCAAGAGGCGTCGGGTGCCAAATCCGACGTTGCGGCTGCCGTTATCGACCGGATCAGCGCCGAGTTGAGCCGGGTTGTTCCGCCAGCCTAGCTTTGGCGTAATCAACGTCTCCTTAGCACGGGGACACACGCCGCCGGACGTTCGTTTTCCAACCAGTAAGGTAGTTGAGTGACTTTACCGCTGCACATCCCTGACTTTCACGGGTCCACGCCCGCTTCGCTCCGGCTGTTCACGTCCGAGTCGGTGACCGAGGGACATCCCGACAAGATCTGTGACCAGATCAGCGATGCGATCCTCGACGCCCTGCTGGCCAAGGACCCCGAGTCGCGGGTCGCGGTGGAGACCCTGGCCACCACCGGGCTGGTGCACGTAGCCGGCGAGGTTACCACGGACGCCTACGTCGAAATCCCGCAGATCGTCCGCGAGACCATCCTGGGCATCGGTTACGACTCCTCGGCCAACGGCTTCGACGGCGCCCGCTGCGGCGTGTCCGTATCCATCGGCCAGCAGTCCAACGACATTGCCGGCGGCGTCTTCAACTCGCTGGAAGCCCGCGAAGGGCGCCAGGAAGATGATTACGACCTCCAGGGCGCCGGTGACCAGGGCCTCATGTTCGGCTACGCCAGCGACGAGACCCCCTCCTACATGCCCGTCCCGATCTGGCTCGCGCACCGGCTCTCCGAACGCCTCACCGAGGTCCGCAAGAGCGGCGAACTGGCCTACCTCCGCCCCGACGGCAAGACCCAGGTCACGGTGGGCTACGACGGGGACCTTCCCGTCTCGGTCGAGACGGTCGTCATCTCCAGCCAGCACGCCGAGGGCGCCAGCCTCGAACAGCTCCGCGCCGACCTGGCCGCGTACGTCGTCGATCCGGTTCTGGCCATGTCCAACCTGGACATTTCGCGGGCACGGAACATCCTGAACCCGGCCGGTGCCTTCGTCATTGGCGGCCCCGTTGGCGACGCGGGCCTCACCGGCCGCAAGATCATCGTGGACACCTACGGCGGCATGGCCCGCCACGGCGGTGGTGCCTTTTCCGGCAAGGATCCGTCCAAGGTGGACCGCTCGGCCGCGTACGCGATGCGCTGGGTCGCCAAGAACGTGGTGGCTGCCGGACTTGCCAAGCGCGCTGAGATCCAGATCGCCTACGCGATCGGCCAGGCCCGCCCGGTGGGCACCTACGTGGAGACCTTCGGCACGGAAACCGTTGACCCCGCGAAGATCAGCGCCGCGATCGCCGAAATCTTCGACCTGCGTCCGCGCGCCATTATCGACGCCCTGGACCTGAAGCGGCCCATTTACGCCAAGACCGCGGCACACGGCCACTTCGGCCGGGACGATCCCGACTTCACCTGGGAGCGGCTCGACCGGGTGGACGAGCTGAAGGCTTTCTTCAACGCCTGAATGTCATAGCCGTGTGATGGACTGTAGCCAGGCCGCCGTTCCGGGGCCTGGCTACTTTCGATTGATCTGAAGGGGAGGGACACGCCATGGCCCAGGTCCCTGCCGGTGCACCGGCGCAGGAGGAGCCCTTCCAGCTGTCGCTGCTCGCCGGCTTCCCCACCTCCGCCGCTGCTTCCACGACCTCAGGGCCAGCCCTGGCCGCCGAACTGCCCGTCGCGCGGGTGCTGATCGAGTCATCCCTCCCGCACCTGGACAGGCCCTTCGACTACAGCGTCCCTGCGGACCTGGACGCCGCGGCCCGGCCCGGTGTGCGCGTGAAGGTCAGATTCAACGGCCAGGAGCTCCCCGGCTACCTCGTTGAGCGGACCGCGGAGTCCGACGCAGGCCACGCCCTCGTCCCGTTGCACAAAGTCGTTTCGCCGGTCCCCGTTCTGACGGCCGCCGTGGCGGAGCTCGCCGGGCGGGTGGCGGCCCGTTACGCCGGAACGCTCAGCGACGTCCTGCGCGTCGCTGTGCCGCCGCGGATGGCCAAACTGGAAAAGGAATTCGCCCCGGACGGCCACCTAAACCCCGCACTGTTCGCCGACGCCGGGACTGACGACGACGCGGGAGCAGCCATTCCTGCCGGCCTGCAGGCGTCCAGCTGGGCAGGCTACCGCAACGGTCCGGCCTTCCTCCAGCATCTCGGCGCGGGGGAGTCGCCCCGGGCCGTGCTGGGCGCACTCCAGGGCTACGGCGAAGGAGGCTGGCCCCGGATGATCGCCGAGGCCGTCGCTGCCGTCCGGCTGTCGGGCCGGGGCGCCGTCGTGGTGGTGCCCGACTACCGGGACCTGGACCGGGTGGAAGCGGCCCTGCTGGACCTCCTTCCCGCCGGGGACGTCGCCCGGCTCACCGCCGACGACGGCCCGACGCCGCGCTACCGGAGCTACCTGCGGATCCTCAGCGGCGCCGCCGGGGTCGCCGTCGGCACCCGGTCCGCCGCCTACGCGCCGGTCTCCAACCTTGGTCTCGTGGTGTGCTGGGACGACGGCGACGACCTGCACATCGAGCAGCGCTCACCGTACGCCCACGCCCGCGAGGTCCTGCTGCTCCGGGCGGGCCAGGAGGGGGCAGCCTGCCTGCTCGCAGGCCACACGCGCAGCACCGAAACGCAGCGGCTCGTCACCTCCGGCTGGGCCTGGCCCGTCGAGGCGGACCGCACCGTGATGCGCCGCACCGTTCCGCGGGTGCAGAACACCGCCGACAGCTTCGAATTGGAGCGCGACCCCCTGGCCCGGGTCGCCCGGCTTCCGGGCGCAGCCTGGCGGGCAGCCAAGGAGGGCCTGGAACGTGGACCCGTCCTCGTCCAGGTGGCCCGCGCCGGCTATGCCCCCTCGCTGGCCTGCGAGACCTGCCGCGAACCCGCCCGGTGCGCAGCCTGCAGCGGCCCGCTGGCGGTCGCCGGGTCCACCGGGACTTCCGCCGTGCCGCAGTGCCGCTGGTGCTCGACGCCGGCTCCGGACTGGCGTTGCGGCACCTGCAGCGGTGTCCGGCTCCGGCGGGGCGCCACCGGGGCGCTCCGCACGGCAGAGGAATTGGGCCGCGCGTTTCCCGGCACCCCCGTCCTCACCTCCTCCGGCGACCGGGTGCTGGCCGCCGTCCCGGACGCGAAGGCGCTCGTCGTGGCCACCGTCGGCGCAGAACCGGTGGCCGCCGGCGGCTACGCTGCCGCCCTGCTGCTCGACGGCGACTCACTGCTGCGCCGCGAGAACCTCCGGGCCGGCGAAGACGCCGTCCGCCGCTGGTTCAACGCCGCGGCCCTGGTCCGGCCCGCCGCCGAGCAGGGACTGGTGGTCATCACCGCAGACGACACCGCCGGCGTGGGCGCGCTGCTGCGCTGGGATCCCGCCGGCTACGCACAGCGCGAGCTGGCGCTGCGGCAGGAGCTGCAGCTGCCCCCCGCGGTGCGGATCGCCTCCGTCACCGGCGGCCGGACCGCCGTCGGACACTTCACCCAGGCCGTCGAGCGCCAGCTGGGCGGGCAGGGGATCGTGCTGCGGGCCGCCGGACCGGCTCCCCTTGTACTCGCGGCCGGCCTCGGCGCCGCGGCGGCCGGGGCCGGAAGTACCCCGGGCAGGGGCGGCGGCGAAGACGTCCGCACCCTGCTGTTCATTCCCTATGCCCAGGCCGGGGAGGTCACCCGGGTGCTGCGGGCGGTCAAGGCCGCTGCCGCCGCGAAACGCAGCGATGACCCGGTCCAGCTGCGCCTGGACGGCGTCGACGTTCTCTAGCCGGTGTGCCCGGGGCTGCCTAAGGGCGGCGTCCGCGGAGGACGACGGCCTCCTCGGCAACTGCAAGCAGCCTGCGTGCAGACTCCTCCCAGCTGAAGTCGGCCGCGCGTTCAACCGAACGACGTGAACGTTCCTTCCAGAGTTCCGGTTCTTCCAGTTTCCGTACCGCCGCGGCGAAGTCAGCCGGGGAGTCCGGGTGGACATAGCTGACCGCGTCGCCGCCGACCTCGCGGAAGATGGGGATGTCGCTGGCGATCACGGGCGTGCCGTGGGACATCGCCTCAACGAGGGGGAGTCCGTAGCCTTCCGCCCGGGAGAGGCTGATCAGGGCGGTGGTGCGGGCCAGCAGTTCCTCGTACTCGGCGTCCGTCACGCCGTTGTGGAACACGATCCTGGCGCCGGCCGGGGCCAGGGCGTCCAACTCCGCTCTGCGTTCCGGCGTAATGCGGCTCAGCAGGTGCAGGGTGAGGTGGGGCAGTTCGGCCATGCCCCGGATCATCGTCTCGACGTTCTTGTAGGGCATGAACGATCCCATGTAGAGCAGCGTCTTCTCTGCCCCGGCTCCGGGATCACGGGGACTGAGGCCGGGCTGGGGGCGTTGCCCACGATCCGCACCGGGCGCCTGGTGAGCCGGTATTTGGAGATCAGCGCCGCCGTCGTGGAGCTGATGGTCGCGACGACGTCGGCCCGGTTCAGCAGGAGCCGTTGGGGCCAGTAGGCCTTGTGGTAGAGGCGCCAGAGGATCCGGACCGGGGCCGGGAGGAAGCCGGGCGGGGCAGGGTGCTCATAGTAGATCAGGTCGTGCAGTGTCAGGACGAGGGCGTACTTCCGGCCCCAGCTCCCCATCGTCTGCATCGGGCACACGACGACGTCGGCGCCGAGTTTGTTGACCCGTCCGGCGACGAACAGCTCGGCCGGGGACAACGGGCTGTTGATCAGCGTATACGGAACGTCTGGCAACAGCGCCAGTTGCCGGACGTCGCTGATCAGCATGGAGACATCCGCGATCCTGGCCGTTGCCGCGATGAGGCTCGCCCCGTAGCGGCTGATCCCGTCGTGGTGGTCCAGGCGGGTGAAGCGGGCATCGATGAGGATTTTCACGCGGTGTGGTCCTTCAGGAAGCGGCGGATGAATTCGGCGGCGGGCTCCGGAGTCTCGTAGTGGATCAGGTGCCCAACGCCGGGGATCACGTCCAGGTGGCCGTCCGGCAGCATGGCGAGGAGCTTGTGCTGGTCCGTGAGCTCGGCGATTTCATCCTTCTCGCCGGCTATGAGAAGGACCGGCAAGGTAAGCCTGTTGGCGATTTCCGAGACGTGGTTCCCTACGGAAGCCCTGAAGGCTTCCAGCAGGCTGTCGCGGTTGGCGAAGGCGGAGAAATAGGCGCTGTGTTGGGCGTGGACGAACCGGCGCAATGCCCTGTCCGGGGTCTTGGCCATGGCCTCGCTCATCACGCGCACTATCAGCTGGCTGCGCAGCAGGGCCTGCCCGAGCCGGCGGGGGAGCCGGGCAGCGGCCTCGTAATAGAGGATGGCAAGCTTCGTCATCAGTCCTTTGGCGCCCTCAAGGGCGGGGGCCGCGATGGGATTAATGAGGATCAGCTCGGCGACGGCCCCCGGGTTGGCCGCCACGAAATGGCCCGCCACGATCGACCCGAACGAGTGGCCGAGCAGTACCGTCTCCGGGCCCAGCTCAAGGGCGGCCATGAGTTCGGCGAGAAAGCGTCCGTAGCGCTCCACGCTGTGTTCGTCGGCCGCAAACGCCGCGGAGCTGCCGAAGCCCGGGAGGTCGGGCATGATCAGGCGCATTTCGGGGAGCTGGTCAGCCACCCGGAGCAGGCCGTGGTGGTCACCGCGGAAGCCGTGGACCACCAGGATGGTCCGGGTTTCGGGCGTGACCCGGAGCGGTTCATAGCTCCAGTACGCCACGCGCGCGCCGGCCAGGACCACCTCGGCCGGAGCGGTTCGGCCCTCGAGGTCGCTGCTGAAGAGGGGCCTGGGGGAGGACTCGGTGTCCACGGTGTCCATTCGTTTGCGTCCTAGTTGACGTTGTCAGGGTGGGAGCCGGTGCGGAACCCGCGGTCCAGCGCTGCGATGTCGGCAAGATCGACGTCCGAGAGTTCAAAGTCGAACACCGCACGGTTTTCCCGGATCCGGTCCGAGGAGCTGGCCTTGGGAATTGTGATGTTGTCCAGCTGGAGCTGCCAGCGGAGGATGATCTGGGCCGGCGTGCGGCCATGCTCGGCGGCCAGGGCGAGAATCACCGGGTCGCGAAGCACCTGTCCCCGGCCCAGCGGGCTCCACGCCTCGGTGCGGATGCCGAGGGCTTCGTGTTTCTTCCGCAGCTCAGCCTGCTGCAGCCAGGGGTGCAGCTCTATCTGGTTGATGGCCGGAACCACTTCGGCGGTCTGCATCAGACGGTCCAGGTGGTCGGGCTGAAAGTTGGAGACGCCGATCGCCCGGACCTTGCCCTCCCGGTAGAGCGTTTCCATGGCACGGTAGCTTTCCGGAAACAGCCCCTTCCGGGCGCAGGGCCAATGGATCAAGTACAGGTCGATGTACTCCAGTCCCAGGTTGGCCATGGACGTGTGGAAGGCCCGTAGCGTCGCGTCGTATCCATGATCGTCGTTCCAGACCTTGGTGGTGACGAAGAGGTCCTCGCGGGACAGGGCGGGGGACAGTTCGCCGGACCCGCCGGCCGCCCCCTCGAGTCCTGCGAGGCCGCCGATGGCCTTGCCGACTCCGCTTTCGTTGCCGTACATGGCTGCCGTGTCAAAGTGCCGGTAGCCGGCTTCCAGGGCCATCGTCACGAGGCCGGTGGCCTCCTCGGGCGGGACTTTGTACAGCCCGAATCCCAGCCGGTCGATCAGCACGCCGTTGTTCAGGGACGTCCGAGGGGAGATTCTCATAGCAACGACTCTACCCATTGCCCCGGCGGCGCCGCCGCGGACAGGCCGTCGGCGATCACCGACGTCGCTCCCCGTCGGCCGCTCAGGAGTCACCGTCGAACCGCACCAGCCGCCGGGCGCTGGCCTCGTCGAGGATAAGATCCGTCGCCAAGCCCGCGGCGAGGGCTCCGCGCAGGCCGTTGATCTTGGACGCGCCGGACACCACACAGATCCGCCGGTGGACCTGGCGCAGCTGCGCGAGGTCCGGCCCGGTGGACCGCTCGTTGAGGACTATTCCGTTCGAGGAACCGTCCGCGCGGAAGAACACCGTCGCGACGTCACCGACGACGTCGGAGCTTGCGAGGATGTTCAGATCGTCCTCATCGAGGTAGCCGCCCGCGTAGACGTGGCTGGGGTAGTCGGCGTCGACCGACCCGACGCCGAAGATCGCGATGCTCATCCGGGCCTGCAAGGCGAGGATGCGTTGCACACTGCGCTCATTCCACATCGCCTTCTTGGTTGCGGCGTGGTCAAAAAACGCAGGCACCGGGAACTGCTCCACCCGTGCCCCGTAGGCGCTGCCGAAGCGGCGCATGATGTCCGAGGCGTAGGTGATGCCGGTGGTCTGCATGTTTCCGGCCCCGTTGAGCTGGACGATCACGCTGTCATGCGTGATCTTCCGGGTCAGATGGCGGCTGACAGCGCTCAGGGTTGAGCCCCAGGCGACACCGATAATGGCGTTTGAATCCACGAGGGGCCCGATGGTGCGGGCCGCCTGCATGGCCACTCTGTCCAGTGTTTCCGCCTCATTCAGCGTGTCCACCACCGGCACGACGTGGACGTCAACCTTGTACTCGGTCCGGATCAGGCGCTCCAGCTCCGGGCCGGTGTCGAGCGGGCTGCGGATCTGCACCTGCACCAGACCGGATTCCCGTGCCGAGGAGAGCAGCCGGGAGACGGTCGACCGGGAGGTCCGCAGTTCCCGTGCAATCGCGTCCATGGTCAGGTCTTGCAGGTAGTACAACTGGGCCGCGCGGAGGGCGTCGGAGTGGCGTGAACTCAATTCGCATTTTCCGTTCTGCACGTTTGTGCATAGTGCTTGACTCCATTTTCCATTATTCCAAACAATAGTCTTTAACGGCGACGCGCCCTCCGGCGCGCCGCGCAAAGCCAGACCCAAGGGAGCAGTTTTGGGATACAAGGATTCAGCCCGCAACCAGGAGCCGGCAAGCAGGCGCGCGCCGGTGCAGAGGCTGCGGATGCGGCCGAAGGCCCAGGTGCTGATCATCGGCGGCGGGATCAACGGAGTGGGTACTTTCCGGGACCTGGCCCTGCAGGGCGTCGATGTAGCGCTCGTGGAGCGCGGCGACTATTGCCAGGGCGCCAGCGGCGCCTCCTCGCATATGATCCATGGCGGCATCAGGTACCTCGAAAACGGGGAGTTCCGGCTCGTCCGTGAGTCCGTGGTCGAGCGCAACCGGCTGCTGCGCATCGCTCCGCACTACGTCAAACCGCTGCAGACCACGATCCCGGTTTTCAGCACCTTCTCCGGCGTCCTGGCGGCGCCGCTCCGTTTCCTGACCCACAAGCAGCAGGGGGCGCCCAAGGAGCGCGGCGCTTTCCTGATCAAGCTGGGCCTGAGCCTGTATGACTTCTTCTCCCGGGACGGCGGAACGGTGCCGCGCCACCAGTTCCGCGGCCGCAAGCGGGCCCTGGCGGAGCTACCGCGGCTGCATCCGGGCATCAAGTATGCGGCCACCTACTTCGACGCTTCCGTTCACAACCCGGAGCGGCTCACCCTCGACGTGCTGCAGGACGGCGAACGGGCCGGCGGCTCCGGGGACACGGCCCGCGCCAGCAACTACCTCTCACTCGACTCGCTCGAAGGCACGGCCGGTCCCGGGCCCGGCAGCACAGTCCGGCTCCGCGACGAACTCACGGGGGAGGTTTTCGACTTCACCGCGGACGTGATCGTCAACACCACGGGCGCGTGGGTCGATCTGACCAACGAAGCAATGGGTGCGGCGTCCTCCTTCATGGGCGGCACCAAGGGCTCGCACATCGTCCTGGACCACCCCGAGCTGCTCGCGGCCTGCAACGGCCGCGAAATCTTCTTTGAGCACACCGACGGACGGATTGTGCTGATCTACCCGATGGGAGACCGGGTCCTCGTGGGTACCACGGATGTGGACGCGGACATGGCCGAAGATGCCGTCTGCACCGAGTCCGAGATCGACTACTTCTTTGACCTGATCGGCCACGTCTTCCCCGACGTCGCCGTCAACCGGGAGCAGATCGTCTACACCTTCTCCGGGGTCCGTCCGCTGCCGAAGCACGACGCGACCCAGCCGGGCTTCGTCAGCCGTGACTACCGCATCGAACGCGGTGCAGCGCGGCCAGCCGGGGAAGCCGGCGGCAGCGGCGCCGTCGTACTGAGCCTCGTCGGCGGAAAGTGGACCACCTTCCGGGCCCTGGCCGAACACCTGAGCAACGACGTCCTCGCCGAACTCGGCAGGGAACGCAGGGTATCGACAGCTAAGCTCGCGATCGGCGGTGGCGCCGGCTTCCCCGACAGCGAGGACGGCGTCCAGCGCTGGATCAAGGCGCACATGTCGGACCGCCGCGACGCGGACCGCACCGCGGGGCTGCTCACCCGCTACGGCACCCGCGCCGAGGAGGTCATCCGCTTCCTGGACAGCGGCAGCGGCGGCACGCCCGACAGGCTGCTGCGCTCCACCCGCGAACTCAGCGTCCGCGAACTCGAATTCATGGCACAGAACGAGCAGATCGGGCACTTGATCGATGTTCTGATCCGCCGAACGTCCCTGGCGTTCCGGGGACTGGTGACCGGCGAGCTGCTGAACGAGGTTGCCGAAATCCTGTCGGGCCCGCTGGGCTGGGACACGGCAACGCGAGCCTCCGAGATCAGCCACGCTCAGGAGGTGCTCAAACGGTTCCATGGCGTCCAGGTTCACAGCCTGGTCTCCTGATTAGACCTCGGCGCCCGGACGGGGGACGTCCGGGCGCAAGGACTGCGGGGCCCCACAGCGGGACCGGCGCAGTTGCCGGCCGGCGGCGCAACACCTTGCCGGCCCAACAGCCTCTCAAAATCGCGAGGGCTGACAACAGAAAATAGAGGAGTCAAAGATGTCTCTTGGAATAGTTTTCCTGTCCGAAGTTTTCGGTACCGCGATGCTGACCCTGCTGGGTTGCGGCGTTGTGGCGAACGTTGCGCTCAAAGGCACCAAGGGCAACAACGGCGGGTTCCTGATGGTCACCTGGGGATGGGGCATTGCCGTCTTCGCCGGTGTCTACGTCGCCGCCAAGTCCGGGTCACACCTGAACCCGGCCGTCACCTTCGGCCTGCTGCTCAACGGAAAGCGGGAGTATGCTCCCGGCGTTCCTGTCGACTTCGCCTCCACGCTCACCTACTTCGGCGGTGAACTCCTCGGCGCCTTCCTGGGCGCAGTGGTGATGTGGCTGGCCCACAAGCAGCACTTCGACGCCGAGCCTGAGCCCGCCAACAAGCTGGGCGTATTCTCCACCGGTCCGGCGATCCGCTCCACCCCGTGGAACCTCATCACGGAAATCATCGGCACCTTTGTCCTCGTGTTCGTCATCCTGGCCTTCGGCGGGATACCCTCCGGGCTCGGCCCGCTGGCCGTCGCCCTGCTCGTGGTGGGCATCGGCGTCTCGATCGGTGGACCCACGGGCTATGCCATCAACCCGGCCCGGGACCTCGGCCCCCGCATCGCGCACGCTTTGCTCCCGATCAAGGGGAAGGGTTCCAGTGACTGGAGTTACTCCTGGATCCCGGTGGTCGGACCGCTGATCGGCGGAGGGCTCGCCGGCCTCGTCGCCCTCGTGGTGCCGATCATCGCCACCGCGGCCCCCTAGTTTCCCCTCGCGTCAGTATCCACATAAACAGCAGGCCAAAAGACAAGGACGTCAACATGAACCAGTATGTAATCGCCATTGACCAGGGCACCACCAGCACCCGCGCCATCGTGTTTGACCACAGCGGCAACATCGTCTCCTCCGGGCAGATGGAGCACGAACAGATCTTCCCGCAGGCCGGATGGGTGGAACACGATCCGGCGGAGATCTGGAACAACACCCGTGAGGTCATCGGCTCGGCCCTGTCCAAGGCGAACCTGACCCGCCACGACATCGCCGCCGTGGGCATCACCAACCAGCGCGAAACTGCTGTCGTGTGGGACAAAACGACCGGCGAGGCGATCTACAACGCCATCGTCTGGCAGGATACCCGCACCCAGCCGATTGTCGATGAGCTGGCCCGGGACGGCGGACCGGAGCGCTTCAAACAAAAGGTGGGCCTGCCGCTGGCGACCTACTTCTCCGGCACGAAGATCAAGTGGATCCTGGACAACGTCGAGGGTGCCCGCGCCAAGGCCGAGGCCGGCGATCTGGTCTTCGGCAATACTGACTGCTGGGTGCTGTGGAACCTCACCGGCGGAACCGACGGCGGGGTGCACGTCACCGATGTGACCAACGCCTCCAGGACCATGTTCATGGACCTGGAAACACTGTCCTGGGACCAGGAAATCCTGGACGCCTTCGGTGTTCCGGCCTCCATGATGCCGGCCATCAAGTCCTCCTCCGAGGTCTACGGCACGGTCCACACGTCTCAGCTGCTGCGCGAAGTACCCGTCGCCGGCATCCTGGGCGACCAGCAGGCGGCGACCTTCGGCCAGGCCGCGTTCGACGCCGGCGAAGCCAAGAACACCTACGGCACCGGCTGCTTCCTCATCTTCAACACGGGAGAGGAGATCGTGCACTCCAAGAACGGGCTGCTGACCACGGTGGGCTACAAGCTCGGCGATGCGGCTCCGCATTACGCGCTGGAGGGCTCAATCGCCGTCACCGGGTCCCTGATCCAGTGGCTGCGCGACAACCTGGGCCTGATCAGCAGCGCCCCGGAAGTGGAAACCCTCGCCGCATCGGTCGAGGACAACGGCGGCGTGTACATCGTCCCGGCGTTCTCCGGCCTGTTCGCGCCCTACTGGCGTTCCGACGCCCGCGGCGCAATCGTCGGCCTGACCCGCTTCGTGAACAAGAACCACATTGCCAGGGCCGCCCTGGAGGCGACCGCCTTCCAGACGCGCGAGGTCCTCGACGCCGTCAACGCGGATTCCGGTGTGCCGCTGACAGAGCTCAAGGTCGACGGCGGCATGGTCGCCAACGATGCTCTGATGCAGTTCCAGGCGGACATCCTCGGCGTCCCGGTGATCCGGCCGAAGGTCGTCGAGACCACTGCGCTCGGTGCTGCGTATGCCGCAGGCCTGGCCGTTGGTTTCTGGAAGGACCTGGGCGAGTGCTCGGCCAACTGGTCCGAGGACAAGCGCTGGGAACCGCAGCTGGACCAGACGGAGCGGGAGCGTCAGATGCGGCTCTGGAAGAAGGCCGTGACCAAGTCCATGGACTGGGTGGACCAGGACGTGAAGTAGAGGCGTTCAGCACAGGGTTCCAACAGCACAGAAGAGCTCCGGCCGGATTTCCCGGCCGGAGCTCTTCTGTGCTGTCCGGTGTGGCGCGTGCGCGCTACCGGCGCCCGGGCTTGGCGACCACAGCGCGGGGCGTCTTGGCGTAGACGTCCCTGCTGACGGTGTAGCCGCGCCTGTCGAGGGCCAGTGCTTGCTCGTTGATGCTCTTCAGCTCGGAGTCGCTGAGTTTCTTGATTTTGACGAGGTCCAGGGACTCCTGGTCCTCCCCGCCCACGGGCTTGACCTGGACCAGGCCTGTCTTCTTGGAATAGAACTTGTGTTGGAGGCCCGCGACGCTTCGCGGCTCCAGCGGGTTGGATTCCTCGATGACCAGCACGTTGTTGTAGCAATCCGCCGGGACGCAGACGTCCACGTGCCGGTCCACGACCTTCGCGCAGTCCAGGAAGTCCACGCTGGGTGCGTAGGCCTGGGGATACGCCGGTTCCTTCGGGCGGGGGTGGTCCAGCATGGCGATTCCGGCCTGGGCCTTGTCGATTCCACTGATAAAGGTGCTCGGCGCGCCCACCAGCTTCCCGTTTTCATACTCTTCGGGATACTCGCCGAACAGCCACACGGTTCCCTTCTTCGTCTCTGCGAAGAAGGCCAGCTCTGATTCCGCAAGCTCACCGTCGGAGATGTCCCGGTCCCACACCACCACGGTGTTGACGCCGTCGATCTTCTTGGTCAGCCCGGTCACCGTGGAGATGACCGTGCGCTTGGTCACCGTTTTCTCCACCGTGTTGACCACCTTTCCGGTCGTGGTGAACTGCATACCGGGCTCAAGCGGGAACCACTTGTTCTCGATTTCCGGATCCCACGGGAAGGCCGAGCGGTCCAGAGTGATCGCCGTGCCAGGTCCGCAGAGGTCCTTTCCTTTGGTGGTCGTGGCGGTGGCCGTGGCCGCCGTCGTCACTGTCAGCGTTGCCAGCACCAGGAGGGCCGCAGAGCCGTAGGCGGTGATTCGGGTGCTTCGCTTAAGCATCTGCATGGCCTCTCCTGGTGTTGGGTGATCACGGCTAGACAGCCGCGACCGGTTCGGGCTGACGGGGCCGGCGTTGACGGGCCGGTCCCTTCTTGGCAAACCGCAGGTACAGCGAGGGGACAATGAACAGGTTGACCAGCGTCGACGTGACGAGCCCGCCCAGAATCACCACCGCCATCGGGTGTTCAATCTCATGACCGGGAATATTGCCCATGACCACCAGCGGAACGAGGGCCAAGGCGGTAGCAAGGGTGGTCATGAGAATCGGGGACAACCGCTCGGCCGCTCCACGCAGCACCAGGTCCCGGCCGAAGGGCATTCCCTCGAACTGTTCCAGGTGCTGGCAGTGATTGATGAGCAGGATGCCGTTGCGGGCCGCGATGCCCATCAGCGTCAGGAAGCCGACCAGCGACCCCAGCGAGAGGATGCCACCGCTCATATGCGCGGCGATCACACCGCCCACGAGGGCCACCGGCAGCGTCAGGATGGCCAGGATCGCCAACCGCCAACTGCGGAACGCCGCCTGGAGCAGCAGGAAAACCACGATGACAGCGCCGATAGAGTAGAGCAGCAACCGCTGCGAGGCGGCCTGGCGTTCTGCGTACTCGCCGAGGACAACCGCTTCGTAGCCGACCGGGAACTCAACCGACTTCATCTGGGACTCGAGGTTCTCGACGACCTTCGCCAGGTCGCCTTCCTTGACGTTGGCGCTGACGTCGATGCGCCGGGATCCTTCCGAACGCTCAATCACGTTTGGAGTAGGCTTGACCGCCACTGTGGCCACGTCCGCCAACCGGATCCTCTGCCCGCTCGGGGTATCAATCTGGAGGTTTTCGATGCTCGTGACGCTGGTCCGGGTTTCCGGCGGGCTCCACACTTGGACGTCGTATGCCTTGCCGTCCCGGTAGATGTCGCCCACCTCCTCGCCGGCGATCATCGTGGCCGCGGCCCGGCGGACGTCGCCAGGTTTCAGCCCGTAGCTGTTGGCCTTGTCCAGGTTCACTTCCACGTTGACCTGTGGGATGTTGGCCTGGAGAGCGACCTTCGCACCCACGGCTCCTTCGATACCGCCCAGGATGGTCTTGAGCTTGTCAGCCTCCTTTTTCAGTATCGCGAGGTCGTCACCGTATACACGAACGACGACCGCGTAACCCGTGCCGGTCAGGACCTCGCGGATGCGTTCCTTGAGGTAAGTCTGGACATCCCGGACGATGCCGGGGTAGCCGTCCACCACTTCCTGAACAGCGGCCAGCGTCTCGTCATAGTCGACCGCAGGGTCGACGCTGATCCAGTTCTCACCGAAGTAGACACCCACCACCTCGTCGGCGTTGAAGGCCTGCCCGATGTGGGATCCGCAGTTGTTAACGCCCGGGATCGTCATGAGCTCCCTGCAGGCCAGCTGGCTGACACGGACCTCCTCCGAGTTGGACGTGCCCGGCTGCGTGAGCCAGTGCATCAGGAAGTCCCGTTCCTTGAAGGACGGCAGCAGCGATTGGCCCAGTAGCGGAGCCGCCACGATGCCCACGACACCCAGTGCACCCAGGGCAAGGTACCCCGGTACGGGCCGGCGGACGATGGGCCGAAGCGCACTGGCGTACCAGCGCTTCAGAACCCGGACCAACGGCGGATCACGATCCTCCAGTTTGGCGTTCCGGAGGAAGATGTACGCCATCGCCGGGGTGACGGTGAGCGCGACCAGCATGGACGCCATCACCGCGAGGGTGTATGACGTGGCCAGCGGCCGGAAGAACGCCCCCGTCAGGCCGTCCAGGAAGAAGATCGGCACGGTGGCAGCAACGATGATCAGGGTTGCGTACACAATCGGTCCCCGGACCTCAAGCGAGGCGTTGACCACCACCCTGGCGGTGCTTTCGGTGCCGCCATTTGCCCGGTGCTGCCGGAGCCGTCTGACGATGTTTTCGACGTCGATGATGGCATCGTCCACCACCACCCCGACGGCAATCACCAATCCCGCAAGCACCATCGTGTTGATTGTGCCTCCGGTCCAATACAGCACCAGGGCTGCGGCCATGAGAGACAGCGGAATGGCCAGTACACTGACCAGCGCGGTCCGCCACTGGAAGAGGAAGACGCTCAACACCATGATGACCAAAAGGCATCCGAGGACAAGAGCCACACCCAGGTTGCCGAGTGATTCCTCGATGAAAGTCGCCGGCCGGAAGATCGTGGTGTCCACCGCGATCCCGGTGAGGCCGGGTTCGAGTTGCTTCAGCGCCTCTTCGACCCCACGCGTGACTTCGAGCGTATTGCCCCACGGGAGCTTTTCCACGATCAGCATGAGCCCCGGGCCGCCGTTGATGACGGCGTCACCGATCAGCTGCTGGTGATCTTCCACGACGTTGGCGACGTCGGAAAGCCGCAGCGGGGCCTGCCCCTCCCGGTCCGCCACCGCCACCTTCGCCAGTTCTTCCGGCGAGGTGATGGGCTGGACGTGTCGGATGCCCATTGTCTGGCTCGGCGTGTCGATCGCTCCGCCGGTACCGATGAGGGCACCTGGCGAGTACTGCAGCAACCCCGCGTCCAGGGCGTCCGACGTACTGCTCATCACTGTGTCAAGAGTGACGTTGTTGGCCGCCAGTTTGTTGGGATCTACCTGCACCTGCAGCATCTGGAGGCGTTCGCCCCAGATGGCCACGTTGGCCACGCCCGGAACGCGGAGCAGATGCGCCCGGATGTTCCAGTAGGAAATCATCGACATCTCGATGAGTGACCGGGTGTCCGAGGACAGCCCGATCTTCATGACACGGCTGGTAGAGGACAGCGGCTGCAGCATCAGCGGCGGCGCGGCCCAGGTGGGCAGGGTCGGGATCACTGTAGCCATCCGCTCCGACACCAGTTGCCTGGCGGTGAGCACATCCGTACCGTTTTCGAACTCCATGACAATGGACGAGAGCTGGGGTACTGACTTCGACCGCATATGGTGGAGGCCGTCGATGCCGTTGAAGGCCTCCTCCAAGGGAACGGAGACGAGTTCTTCGACCTCAGCGGCGGTGAGTCCCAGGCAGGCTGTCTGGACCTCCACCTTCGGCGGCGCAAACTCGGGGAACACGTCCACCGAGGCGCTGCTGAGCTGTGCGCCGCCGACGATCATCAGCGCCGCCGCCATGGCGATGATGATCGATCTGAACCGCAGACTTGCTGCGACTATCCGGCGCATGTCATTTGCCTGTATTGAATTCGGCGCCGAACAATTCAGCCGCGCCTACCGTGACAACCTGGGTTCCAGCCGGAGGACCAACGGTGGCCGTGACCACGCCGGCTTCCACCTTGCTGACCGTGACCTCCTGGCGCTCGTAGACCCGCTCGGCTGGGTTGGTGTAGACCCAGGTCTTGCCGGCGGAGTCGTACATCAGGGCTCCGTAGGGCAATTGAACTCCTCCCGCGCCGGCAGTTACCGGCTCGGTCTTGAGTTCGATCCGATCCAGACCGCGCTGCGTCAGGGTCAACTTTGCGATTCCCGTCGTAGCGTTCTTCTCCACCTTGGCGGGGGCCTCACCAACCGCTGCAGGGGCGGCCACGGGCGCGGCGCAGGCCGGGAGGGAGAACACGAGGGCGGCACAGACAGCGGCCGCCAGGGGCAGGCGCCGTTGGGGCTTTTGGCTGGTCATTTTGCTTCCACCTTTTCCTGCATAACGGGCTGAACGGGGGTTTCCAATTCGTATACTTCCGACCACTCTTCCGGCGCGGTGCGGGGACCGAACCAGAGGGTCAGCAATGGGAGCACCAAGAGCCCCACAAGCGTGGTGGTCACGAGGCCGCTGGCGATTATCAGCAGCATCGGGACAATCAGGGCCTGGCCAACAGTGGTGCCCACCAGGGCTGGCGGGATCAGAACCGCAAGCGTGATGAGCGCCGACTTGAGGATTGGTGAGATGCGCTCCCGGGCGGCCGTCAGAACGACCTCCGCCCGCGACTGCTGCGGCGTGGAGCGCCACAGTTCGTCGGTCCGCGCTGACAAGAGGGCCGCGTTGCGGGCGGCAATCGCCAGGACCGCAGCGAGAGCCGTGAGCGAGAGCCAGGACAACGAGGCTGACATGAGCCACGCGGCCACAAGAGCGCCCGACAGGGCCGCCGGAAGGGCCAGGAAGACCGCTAGGGCCAGCTTCCAACTCCGAACGGCCGTCTGGAGAAGCAAGAGCACGCCGATGAGGGACGCTGCCGCCAGCCAGAGAACCAGGGAGTCTGCGGCCTGGAGCTCGCCATACTTCTTCGGGATTTCGGCGTGGTACTCGAGCGGGAACTGGATCTGCTTGACTGCAGCTTCAATATCCCGCTGTACGTCAGCCAGAGGCCGTCCGCTGACCTCGGCTACGATGTCGACCCGCCGCGACGTGTCATCGTGTTGGATGACAACCTCGTTCGGAACCAGCCGGACGGCGGCGATCTCGCCCAGCGTGACGTGTCCGCCATTGGGGGTGTCCAGGAGCAGTTCACGGATGCTGGTGAGGTCATCCCTGACGCCGAGCGCGCCTCGCACTACCACCTCGAACACTTTCTGCTGTTCGAACAGGTTGCCAACAACGACGCCCTGCATCAGAGTCGCCGCGGCACGCCGGGCGTCACCGGGCTTGATACCAACCCGCTGGGCGGCCTCGAGATTGACTTCGACCTCGACGATGGGAGTCGTGGCACTTGCGTTAATCGTGGGGTTCTTGATCCCGTTGATGTTTGCCAGCGCCTTCCGCACCTCTTCTGCCTTCTCCCGCAG
The DNA here is from genome assembly GCF_947090775.1 of Pseudarthrobacter sp. MM222. Lineage (NCBI taxonomy): Bacteria > Bacillati > Actinomycetota > Actinomycetes > Micrococcales > Micrococcaceae > Pseudarthrobacter > Pseudarthrobacter sp. MM222. The sequence goes on along the minus strand of NZ_OX352321.1, from coordinate 2,307,339 downwards.
GATAGGCATCTCGGTCCCGTAGACGCGGACCGCAAAGTCTGGTTCCAGCGTGTCCTGCATGGCACCGATCTTCTGCTGCGAATAGTTGACGACATTGTGCGAAATGCCGGGGTAGCCCTGGACAACGTCGCGGACTGCCTGTTCCGTATCACCGAAGTCGGCGTCGGAGGCAATCGAGACCCACAGCTCGGCGGAACTATTGCCGACAATCTGATCAGACGTGATGGCACGGCCGATGTGTCCGCCGACTCCGGATACGCCCGGGAGCGCCCGCAGTTCGTCAGATGCCTTGGACGCGATCCGGCGGACTTCATCATTGGAGGTACCGGCCATGGAGTCCCACTGCACGAGCAGGGTCCTGTCCGGCAGAGTTGGAACCAACGGCCGGTTGCCGAGCAGCTGGGAGCCGGCGGCAAGACCCAGCACACCGATTACAGCTACGGCGACCAGGCCGAGGGCCTTCCGGGAGCCGGCACCTGCCACTGCGCGGTCGTAACTGGCCCTTGCGCGGCCGGAGGCAGCGGATTCCGCCCGGGGCGCGGTCTCGCGAGGCAGGAGCATCTGCGCCAGCACCGGCGTAACCGAGAGTCCGACCAGCAGTCCCGCTGCGAGGGCCAGCGCCGTCGACCAGACGAGCGGCTGGAAGAAGGAGCCGCCCACTCCGGGGAGGAACAGCGTCGGGATGAGGGCGATCGCCATGATGAGCGAGGCATGGAAAAGCGGTGTGCGGATTCCCCGGACGATGTAAATGATGCGCGACCGAATCGTTGCGTCCGTTTCCGTGGCCTCGGTGACGAGGGACCGACGTCGCTGGGCTTGGACGTCCTCCACAATGTCGCCGACTATCACCGACATTCCCAGTACTATGCCTACCAGGACAGTGACATTGAGCGTGGCGTTTTGTGCGAAGAGCACCAGCGCCGCCACTATGACGGTGGTGGTGATCGCCACGAGGGAGATCACGGCAACACGCCAGGAGCGGAAGAGCAGCCAGAACAGTCCGACGGCGATCAGCAGGCTAATCAGGAGAGCTGCGCCCAGTCCTGACACCGAGTCCTGAACTGCGGTTGCAGGCCGGAACACGCTGGTGTCGATCTGGACTCCGGTCAAACCGGGCTCCATATCCTTCAGAGCTGCCTCGATATCCTCGGTTACCTGCACCGCGCTGGTTCCGGGGAACTTCTCGATGACCAGCATGAGGCCGGCGTCCTGCCCTACGACGGCGTCGCCGATCAGGGGCTGGTGGTCTTCCCGGACAGCCGCGATATCGCCGAGCAACATCGGCGTGGGTGCGTCCTCCACGCTGACCTTGGCCAGATCGGCCGGCGTGCGAATCGGAAGGACATGCTGGATACCCAGCCGCTGGCTGGGGGACTCGACGAAGCCGCCGGTGCCCGGAGTCGAGGCCTCCAGGAAGCTCAACGGAGAAACCCAGACTGCGTTGCCGGTGGTCTTGATGACCTGTTCCAGGGTGATGCCCTTGTCGCGCAGTTGGGTCGGGTTGACCTCGACCTGGAGTTGCTGCTCCCGCTGGCCCCAGATGGACACGTTGGCAACACCCGGAATTCCGATCAGGCGCGGCTTGATCTTCCAGCGCGCCAGGACGGACATCTCGATGCCGGAGAGCTGCTTGGAGTTCAACTTGACCATGAGGACACGGCTGGTGGATGACGTAGGCTGCATGATCAGCGGTGGGGCCGAGACGTTCGGCAGGGCTACTGCCTGCGTCATCCTCTCCGCCACTAGCTGGCGGGCGCGCAGTAGATCCGTGCCCGGCTCAAATACAAGTTCGATAGATGACAGCCCCGGTACGGACTTCGACCGGATCTCGTCCAGCCAGGCCACTCCGTTGAGGAGATCGGCCTCCATCGGGGAGGTGATGAGCTGCTCGACTTCGACAGCTGAGAGGCCGAGGGCCTCAGTCTGGATTTCAACCTGCGCGGGCGCGAACTCAGGCATGGTGTCCACGGCCATCCGCGGAACGTTGACAACGCCGAAGGCAATGAGGCCGGCCGCGAGGGCGAGAACCAGAATGCGGAATTGCAAACTGAACCGGGTAACCCAGCCAAACATGGCTAGCCCTGTTCCTGGGGGCTGCCGATAACGGCGTTGCGCCCGGTCAGAAGAAATATTTGTGGCAGAACAGAAACACGCAATAGATACATGACAGGCTCCTCAACCCGAGACCTTTTTGCGAATCCCCCCAGAGATCTTGGGAGAATAGTGTTCCTCTTCGGTATCTTTGGCAAGGCCGCTGGAATTGCGGTAGCCGGGCTCTTTTCGGGGAGCCTAAACCATCAGAGTGCTGCATTTTCCGCAGTGGCTAGCGGACTACGCGGAGCGCGCCCCGGGGCTACTCGCCTTGCCGTCACCTTCTACCTGCCAATTAGTGCAAACTACTTGGGGGGCGATTTTCTGCACTCGTCGCCGCGGCACGCGATATTAAAGTAAGTACGGTTTATTTCCAAGTGGGGCATTTATAACAATTTGAGCGCATATTGAAGCCGCGGCATTTTCGCGGCGTCAATGGCCGACTCCCGGCGGAGAACTGTTTCGTCGCACAGCCCTTGCCGGAGGCATGTGGGCCGTCGTCCTGGCCTTTGATGCGGGCGGGTGTGCCGCCCGCGAACCAGTCGGAGGCGCTAAAGTAGATCTATGCATGCGATCCTTCTGCTTAGCTAGCCGCCCGGCATCCCGAGGAGAACTCGGAGTGTCGAGCGGCCGCCCCTCCCTATCGAGGGGCTTTTGTGTGTCTGGGCCCTTTCGGGCCTGCAGCAGGGGACAGGGGCCAGAGCGGGACGGCCCCGCGCAGTACGGACTTGACGGTAATCAGGCTTGAAGAACAGAAGAGGCCAGCAGTGAGTGTTCAGCCGGAGACAGAGACCGGAACAGCAGGAATCGGAACGGAAGGACCCGAAGAGGGTGCCTACAGTTTTGCGGCAATGGAAGCCAGGTGGCCGCAGGTCTGGGAGGACCTCAAGGTCTTCACGCCCCTCGACGACGGTTCCAAGGAACGGCGCTACGTGCTGGACATGTTCCCTTACCCGTCCGGTGACCTGCACATGGGCCACGCCGAAGCCTTCGCGATGGGCGACGTCGTAGCGCGTTACCTGCGCCAGCAGGGCTACGACGTGCTGCACCCGATCGGCTGGGACTCCTTTGGGCTCCCCGCGGAAAATGCTGCGATCAAGCGCAATGCCCACCCCAGTGAGTGGACCTACGCCAACATCGAGACCCAGGCGGCGTCATTCAAGCGCTATGCCATTTCCGCCGACTGGTCCCGCCGGATCCACACCTCGGACCCGGAGTACTACCGCTGGACGCAGTGGCTGTTCAAGCGCTTCTACGAGCGCGGCCTGGCGTACCGCAAGGATTCACCGGTCAACTGGTGCCCCATGGACCAGACCGTGCTGGCCAACGAGCAGGTGGTCAACGGTGCCTGCGAGCGTTGCGGCACCCCGGTCACTAAAAAGTCCCTGAACCAGTGGTATTTCAAGATCACCGAGTACGCGGACCGCCTGCTGGACGACATGGACGAGCTGCGCGGCCACTGGCCCGAGCGGGTCCTGGCCATGCAGAAAAACTGGATCGGCCGCTCCGAGGGCGCGCACGTCCATTTCGTGATCGAGGCCGACGGCGCCAAGCCCGCCACGGACGTCACGGTCTTCACCACCCGCCCGGACACCCTGTACGGGGCAACATTCTTCGTTGTCGCCGCCGACGCGCCGCTGGCCCTTGAACTGGTGACCGAGGAGCACGCCCCGGCCCTGACCGCGTACCGCGAGCAGGTCAAGGCGCTCACGGAAATCGAGCGCCAGTCCACCGAGCGCGAGAAGACCGGCGTCTTCACCGGCCGCTACGCCATTAACCCGCTGAACGGCGAAAAGCTGCCGGTCTGGGCTGCCGACTACGTCCTGGCCGACTACGGCACGGGCGCGATCATGGCGGTCCCCGCCCATGACCAGCGCGACCTGGACTTTGCCAGGACCTTCGATCTTCCGGTCCGGGCTGTCCTGGACACCGGCGACGAGGATCCTGCCGCCAGCGGCGTGGCGACCTCGGGCGAGGGAACGCTGATCAACTCCGGCGCGCTGAACGGGCTGCCGAAGGCTGAGGCCATCCCCGCCGCCATCGGGATCCTGGAGCAGCAGGGCACGGGCGAGAAGTTCGTGAACTTCCGGCTGCGCGACTGGCTGCTGAGCCGGCAGCGCTTCTGGGGCACGCCCATCCCGATCATCCACTGCCCAGCCTGCGGGGAGGTCCCGGTGCCGGACGAGCAGCTGCCGGTTGAACTGCCGGCGGGGCTGCGCGGCGAGGACCTGTCGCCGAAGGGTACGTCACCGCTGGCCGCCGCGGAGAGCTGGGTCAACGTCGATTGCCCGAACTGCCACGGCCCGGCCAAGCGGGACACGGACACCATGGACACCTTCGTGGACTCGTCCTGGTACTTCCTGCGCTTCGTCTCCCCGCAGTACACCGAAGGCCCCTTCGATCCCGCGACGATCAACGACTGGATGCCTGTCGGCCAGTACGTCGGCGGCGTCGAGCACGCCATCCTGCACCTGCTCTACGCACGGTTCTTCACGAAGGTCATCCACGACCTGGGCCTGATCGAGGCGGACGAACCCTTCCGGGCCCTGCTAAACCAGGGCCAGGTGCTCAACGGCGGCAAGGCCATGAGCAAATCGCTGGGCAACGGCGTGGACCTCGGCGAGCAGCTCGACAAGTTCGGCGTCGACGCCGTGCGCCTGACCATGATTTTCGCTTCCCCGCCGGAGGACGACGTCGACTGGGCGGACGTCTCGCCGTCTGGTTCGGCGAAGTTCCTGGCCCGCGCCTGGCGCCTGGGGCAGGGCGTCACTAGCGCGCCCGGCGTCGACTTCTCTACCGGCGACCGGGCACTGCGCACGGTCACCCACCGGACGATCGCGGACGCCGAGGCCTTGCTGGACTCCAACAAGTTCAACGTCGTCGTCGCGAAGCTGATGGAACTGGTCAACGCAACCCGCAAGACTATTGACGCAGCCTCGGGCGCCGGCGGCGCGGACCCCGCAGTCCGCGAGGCCGTCGAAGCCGTCGCCGTGATCCTGAGCCTGTTTGCGCCGTACACGGCCGAGGACCTGTGGAACGTCCTGGGCCACCCCGCGTCGGTAGCCAACGCCGGCTGGCCCACGCACGACGAGGCGCTCCTCGTCCAGGACACGGTGACCGCCGTCGTCCAGGTTCAGGGCAAGGTGCGGGACCGCCTTGAGGTGGCCGCGGGAATCGGCGAGGACGAACTGCGCGAGCTAGCGCTGGCGTCGGAGAACGTCCAGCGCGCCCTCGACGGGCGGGGCATCCGCACGGTCATCGTGCGGGCGCCTAAGCTGGTCAATATCGTCCCGGCATAACCGCGCGGGCCAATGAGCCGGCCGCCGGCACCAGCTGTCGGCCGGTTCAGCCTTAACGACCAAGCGAGCAGGAGGTGCTCTGTGCCCGACCGTGAGCCAGCAGGATGGCCGTGGCTGAGGGAGCGCCTTACGCGGCTCCGTCCGGCCCCCCGTGCCGGAGCCGAGCCCACGCCTTCCCTGGGCGGTGCGCGGACGGCCGTGGTCACAGACTCGGCTGCCGCCCTGCCTGCCGACTGGGTACGGGCCTTCACGGTCGACGGGCGGCTGACCGTTGTTCCCATGCCTGTCATGGTGGGCGCGGAGATCTACGGGGAGGGTGAGGACGACATCACCGAGACGATCGCCGTGGCCATCGCCAGCGGCAGGTCGGTCAAGACGTCACGTCCTTCCCCCGGACAGTTCGAACACGCGTATCTGGCGGCGAAGCAGCGCGGCTTTGAGTCCGTCCTGTCCGTCCATATTTCCGGCGAACTCTCCGGAACGGCTGATGCCGCCCGTCTCGCGGCCGGCAGGGTCCCTATCCCGGTGGAGGTCCTGGACTCGCGCACCGTCGGGATGGCCCAGGGGATGGGGGTCCAAAGCGCTGTCGTCGCTGCGGCGGACGGCAGGAACGCGGCTTACGTCCGCGCTTTCGCGGAGGAACGGCTGGCCCTCACCAAGGTCTACTTCTACGTTCCGAGCCTTGAGCAGTTGCGCCATGGAGGGCGGATCGGCGCGGCCGCCTCGCTGTTGGGCACTATGTTGTCCATCAAGCCCATTCTTGCGGTCGAGAACGGGAAGATCGTCCCGCTGGAAAAGGTCCGCTCCGCAGCCAAAGCCGTGGCGCGGTTGGAGGAAATCGTCACAGCCGACGTCGTGGCCAGGCCGGTCGGGCACGCCCGGATCGCCATTCACCACTTCGGCAACCAGGCGGAGGCCGAACGGCTCGCCGCCCGCCTCGCCATCGCGCTGCCCGACTGTCCGGCGGCGCAGACCAGCGCCCTCCCGGCTGTCCTGGCCGCCCACGCAGGGCTCGGCGTGCTGGCCGTGATTGTGGGGGAGAGCAGCACCCCGCCGGCCTGATCCGGAGTGCTTTCCACATAGACCCGGCCGGGGATGCGCACCCCGGCGGGGCGACCCTACCGTTGGTCCTATGCCACGCCGGAGCCTGTTCCACCTAAAGCCCGGAACTGAACCGCCCGACGGCGTTCCCGGTGCCCGGCACCGGCTGTCCGCCACGCTCGGCGGGCCGGACGGCACCGGACTGGTCACCGGACTAGTCACCGGGCCCCGGACCGGGCTGCTGGAGCCTGCGGCGGCGGAGGACGCCCTCGCGGACCAACCTGACGATGGCCGTCGCGGCATGCCCGGAGTGCGGAGCCGCATCGGCCTTAGAGCGGTCGCCCTGCTCGGAGTGGTTGCCGTCGTGCTTGGCGGCTGGTTCTGGTGGAATGCGGTCACCGGCGCACCGGACGCGGTTCCGCTGAGCGACGTGTCCTCGGCCGGCGTCCCACAGCAGGACACTGACTCCCGACCCGAATCTGCGCCGGCCGGGGAGGGCACGAGCCCGGAACCGACGAGGATTACGGTCCATGTGACCGGGGCGGTGGCACGTCCTGGCGTGGTTGAGCTGCCGGCAGGGAGCCGGCTGCACGAGGCCCTCGCTGCCGCCGGCGGCCCCACCGGCTCGGCGGAACCAGACCGGCTCAATCTCGCCTCGTTCGTCGAGGACGGGCAAAAGATCGTCGTGCCCGAACGGGGGCAGCCGGAGGCGTCGTCCGGCGAAGCAGCAGGCTCCGGCGACGCCGCCGGCCCGCCGGACTCCGGGGGCGCCGGTTCGGGGAGCGGCGGAGCCGGTGTTACGCCCGGCGGAAGCAAGGTCAATCTGAACACCGCAGGCATCGAGGAACTGGGCACACTGCCCCGGGTCGGGCCGGTTCTGGCCCAGCGCATCGTGGACTGGCGCAAGCAACACGGACGCTTCCAGACGGTGAACGAGCTGGACGCCGTCGACGGAGTAGGCCCCAAGCTCCTTGAGGCCTTGCTTCCGCTGGTACGTGTCTGATGGCGGTGCCCTGATGACACGGCAGAGCCGCTGGCAGCGGTACGTCGATGCAGCGGTGAAGGGCCCGGCCGGCCACGGCGATCTGCGGCGCAGCGGTGCCGCCACGCCGCCGCGACGGGCGGGACCTGGCTTGGCCGGCGCCCGGGCGGGTACCCGGGCACGTGCCGGACGTGAACATGTCCGCGACTGGCTGAGCGGCCGGCAGCTCACCGCGGCAGCTCCACACCGTTCCGCACCGGACCATTCCGGCCATACGGCGCGCAGGACGGACCTCCGTCTGGTTCCGGCGGCGCTATTGGCCTGGGCCACCGCGGCTGCCGGAGGCTGGCTGGACCCCGGCGCACTTGGTGCCTTGTGCGCCGTGTTGCTGGCAGGCTCCGGGGCGTTGCTGCTCCGGGTCGCGGTCCGCTCAGCCGAGCAGACGAGGGACCGGACCGGAGGCCGGGCTGGCACCCCGGGATCATCCGGACGGAGCGGGCCGGCGCCGCGCAGCCTGCACGCTACTGCGGCGGTGGCAATGCTGCTTGCGGCCGTGGCGGGCTCCCACTCAGCTGTTGCGTCCGCTCAGCGCTCCGACGCGGACCTGGCTGGCGCTGTGGCTGCGAACGCGCCGGTGGTGGTGGAACTCGTCGTCGCCGGCGCGCCGCGGCGGCTCGCGTCGCCGGGTCGGTCTGGGCTGTCGGACCGGTGGGCCGTACCGGCCATGCTGATCGCTCTGGACTGGGACGCCCGCCGGATCCGGGCGGCCGCCGGATTGCTGGTAATGGGTGGCCCGGACTGGGAACACGCCAGGCCCGGCGAGCGGCTCCGGACGACCGGAAAACTCAGGGCGGCGGAGCCGGGCCAGGTCGCGGCGGCCGTTCTCTCGGCCTCCTCTGCCCCACGAACGCTGGCAGGCCCGGGAGTTCTGCAGCAGGGGGCACGATCGCTGCGGGAGGGCCTGGCCAGGACAGGGGAACGGTTCGGTGGTGACGCCGGGGGGCTGCTGCCGGGGATGGTCACAGGGGACACCAGCAGACTCGATCCGCAGCTGGAGAGCGCGATGAAGACGGTCGGGATGACCCACCTCACGGCTGTCAGCGGGGCCAATTGCAGCCTTATTCTGGGCGTGCTCCTGTTGGCTGCCCGCAGTCTCCGGCTGGGCCGGGTTGCTGCCGCAGCCGTGTGCCTCGCCGGGCTGGGCATGTTCGTCCTGATGGTCGGGCCGGACGCCAGCGTCCTTCGCGCCGCCGTGATGGGCGCCATCGGCCTTGTTTCCCTGGTCGGCGGCCGGACCGGAGGCGGCCTCAGTTACCTGTGCCTTGCCGTCATTGGCCTGTTGCTGGCGGACCCGGGACTGTCCACGGCTTTCGGATTCCTGCTTTCGGTGCTGGCCACGTTGGGCATAGTGGTCACGGGACGGCCGATCATGTCCTGGCTTCCCAAGGTCGTGCCGCGCTGGGCGGCTGCCGGCCTTGCCGTCCCGTTGGCGGCGCAGGTCTTCTGCGGCCCGGCAATTGTCCTCCTTCAGCCCCAATTTTCGATCTATGCTTTGGCCGCAAATCTTGTTGCCTCCGCCCTGGTACCGCCGGTCACCCTGTTCGGGACGGCAGCCGTGCCGCTCGTGCCGCTTTCGCCCGAGCTTGCTGCGGTACCGCTGGCGGTGGCTGCGGTGTTCGCGACCGGGGTGGCCGGCGTAGCCCGCTTCTTCGCCGGGCTCCCCGGGGCGGTGCTGCCCTGGCCGGAGGGCACCTATGGCATGGCGACAATGGCGCTGTTTTCCGCGGCGGTCCTCAGCTCGGTCTGGCTGGTCCTGCATTCCGCCGCCGTCGTCGCGCTGGCCCTGGCGGCCCAGAGGCAGACCGTCGCCCTTCTCGCCGGGCTGTCGTCCGGCCACTCTCGCCTGCGGGGGCCGGCCGGACGGGTCCAACGCGGCTTGGTGGACCGTCCGCGCCGTGGCACGCTTAGAGTCTGCAAACAAACATCCCGGAGGAATCACGAGTGGCTGCTGCCCAGACCCAACGCCCCAGGACCGCCGCGACGAACACGGCCACCTGGCGGGACGTGACCCCCGCGGCCGTCGTGCTGGTCGGTGGTCCGGAGGACTACCTGGGCACGCGCGCCATGGACCGGGTCCGCTCGCAGGTGCGCGCGGCCGCGCCCGACGTCGAAGTCACCCGCCTCAATGCCGGCAGCTACGAGCCGGGCTCGCTCGCGATGAATGTCAGTCCGTCCCTGTTCGGTGAGCGAAAGCTCATCGAAGTCGAGGGGCTCGAGGCCATGAACGATGCCTTCCTGTCCGACGCGCTGAAATACCTGGCGCACCCCGAACCCGATGCTGTGCTGGTTTTCCGCCATGGTGGTGGCGTGCGGGGGAAGAAGCTGCTGGAAGCAATCAAGGCGGGCGGCTGGCCGGTGGTTGACTGTCAGCCGCTGAAGAAAGACGCGGACAAGGTCGCCTTTGTGACCGGCGAGTTCAGGGCCGCGGCCCGCCGAATCGACCCCGAGGCAGTGCACGCGCTGGTGAACGCTGTCGGCGCCCACCTGGCCGAGCTCGCGGCTGCCTGCAGCCAACTGATTGCCGATGCCGCAACCGGAGTGGACGCCGCCATGGTGGACCGGTATTACGGCGGCCGTGTGGAAGCAACTGCCTTCAAGGTGGCCGATGCTGCCCTCGCAGGGAATGCCCCGCTGGCGCTGTCCACCCTCCGGCATGCCTTGGCCACCGGTGCCGACCCTGTTCCGCTCGTCGCTGCGCTGGCTTCCAAGCTGCGCAGCCTGGCCAAGGTCGCCGGGGCACAGGGCTCATCGGCCCAAATTGCCAAGCAGCTGGGGATGCAGCCGTGGCTGGTGGAGCAGGCGCAGCGCGAGGTCCGCCGCTGGACGCCGGAGGGACTGGTCCGGTCCATTCAGGTGACGGCTGAGGCGGACGCACAGGTCAAGGGAGAGGCCCGGGACCCGGTTTATGCCGTGGAGCATGCCGTCACCGTGATTGCGACCTCGGTCCGCCGCTGAGCGCTGCCGACGGCGGAATGTCGGTCCCTGGGCTTCGGGCCGGGCACGTCCCCGCGGGGCCATGCTGTCCGGAAGTGCCCTTTAAACTGGACGTGGCCGGCACCCTGAGGGTGCCGGCCACATTCATCAGTTCCGTTGAACTGGAAACCTTAGAGCGCGTTGACCTTTTTGGAGATCGCGGACTTGCGGTTTGCTGCGTTGTTCTTGTGCAGAACACCCTTGCTGACAGCCTTGTCCAGCTTGCGGCCGGCGGCAACCAGTGCGGCAGCGGCGGCATCCTTGTCGGTGGACTCAACGGCGGTGTTGACGGCGCGGATGGCCGTCTTCAGCTCGGACTTGACTGCGTTGTTGCGCAGGCGAGCCTTCTCGTTGGTGAGGATGCGCTTCTTCTGGGACTTGATATTAGCCACGTGTGAACTCTCTTTTTCAATGCGGAAAATGGTCTAGAGGGCTTTCAGATTGGCCATTGACTGAGCGGCGTGGGGATACCTATGGCGACCAACCATATGTGGCCGTCGACCTGCACGGACACACAGCTGTAAATCATAGCAGAGACGCCGGTCCGGTGACGATCCGGAGGGCTGCGGTCAGGACCAGCCGTGACGCGTGCGCAGCGCCGTGGCGACCAGGTTGAACCGGCCGGCGTCGAGGATCGCTCCTTCGCGTCGGATGTCCGCGGGGTTGACCTGGAGGATCCGGTCCATCTTCGCCTCACTGGGGCGCCCCTGCCGGTCCCAGTCTCCGGTGCCTATATCCACGTAGTCGTCGGCGTCGCGTCCGTCGCGGTCGTGGTCCTTGCTGGTCAGCATGAGCCCCAGCAGGTAGTCCCCGGTGTTGCCCACCAGCAGTACCGGGCGGTCCTTGCCCTGCGAATGATCCTCTTCATAGGGCACCCAGGTCCAGACCACTTCACCGGGTTCGGGGAGGCCGTTGGGGGAGGGGGCGTAGCGGACCGCCGCGGTTCCCTGGAAGTCGGCCGGGTATTTCGCGGCGGTTCTTGTCGCGACGGCGGGCTTTCCCGGGCGCGGTGCTGCCTTCGCCCGCGCTGGAGCCTGCTTTCCCTGTGGCGCGGGCCTCTTTCCGCGGGGCTTTGCGGGAGCGTCGGTGGGCGTTCCGGAGCTGCCGGATGCAGAGCCGGACAGCCGGTCCAGGAGGCGCAGGGTGGTGCGGACGGCGTTGCCGATCATGCGTAGATTCAATGCCATGGGGAAACCATACCGGTGCCACCAGCGGGGCCGCCCGGTCTTGGAAGGCAGTAATGCACTGCGCCGCGCCGGGACGTGGGAGACTAGAAGTTCGAAGATGCGGCACGTCGCGGGATGGCACCACCATCCGCACGGATCCGTGCAACGCCAACAGTAAAGCCAACAGTAAGGACCCTGCGTGTCTCCCATGGCCCGCACCGCCCCGGTGCCTGCCGCAACAGATCCGGCCATCATCCGGAACTTCTGCATCATTGCGCACATTGACCACGGCAAGTCCACGCTGGCCGACCGGATGCTCCAGTACACCGGCGTCGTCAAGTCCCGTGACATGAAGGCCCAGTACCTGGACCGCATGGACATTGAGCGCGAACGCGGCATCACCATCAAGTCCCAGGCCGTCCGCATGCCGTGGGAGCTCGACGGCACCAGCTACGCGCTGAATATGATCGACACGCCCGGACACGTCGACTTCACCTACGAGGTCTCCCGCTCGCTCGCGGCCTGCGAAGGCGCTGTGCTTCTCGTGGACGCCGCGCAGGGCATCGAGGCGCAGACCCTCGCCAACCTCTACCTGGCGATGGAAAACAACCTCACGATCATCCCGGTGCTGAACAAGATCGACCTCCCGGCCGCCCAGCCCGAGAAGTACGCTGCAGAGCTGGCCAGCCTCATCGGCGGCGACCCCGACGAGGTGCTGCGTGTCTCCGGCAAGACCGGTGCCGGCGTCGAGGTCCTGCTGGACAAGATCGTCCGCGACCTGCCCGCCCCGGTGGGCGACCCCAACGCCCCGGCCCGCGCCATGATCTTCGACTCGGTCTATGACACGTACCGCGGCGTGGTGACGTACGTCCGTGTGGTCGACGGCATGCTCCACCCCCGCGAACGCATCCAGATGATGTCCACCCGAGCCACGCACGAGCTCCTCGAGATTGGCGTCAGCTCCCCGGAGCCCACCCCCTCCAAGGGTCTGGGCGTCGGCGAGGTCGGCTACCTCATCACCGGGGTTAAGGACGTGCGCCAGTCCAAGGTCGGCGACACCGTCACCAACCTGGCCAAGCCCGCCACGACGTCGCTCAGCGGCTACGCGGATGCCAAACCCATGGTCTTCTCCGGGCTGTATCCGCTGGATGGCACCGACTATCCGGTACTTCGCGATGCGCTGGAGAAGCTGATGCTGAACGACGCCGCGCTCGTGTACGAGCCGGAAACGTCCGCGGCCCTGGGATTCGGATTCCGCGTGGGCTTCCTGGGCCTGCTGCACCTGGAAATCACGCGGGAACGCCTGGAACGCGAATACAACCTGGACCTGATCTCCACCGCCCCGAACGTCGAATACGAGGTGACGCTGGAGGACAAGAAGATCGTTCACGTGACCAACCCCAGCGAGTACCCCACCGGCAAGGTCGCAGAAGTCCGCGAGCCGATGGTGTCCGCCACCATCCTGGCGCCGAGCGAGTTTGTCGGCGCCATCATGGAGCTGTGCCAGAGCCGGCGCGGCGTTCTCGGCGGCATGGACTACCTTTCCGAGGACCGGGTGGAAATCCGGTACCGCCTGCCGCTGGCCGAAATCGTCTTCGACTTCTTCGACATCCTCAAGTCCAAGACCCGGGGCTACGGGTCGCTCGACTGGAAGGCCGACGGCGATCAGGTCGCCGATCTGGTCAAGGTGGACATCATGCTCCAGGGCGAACAGGTTGATGCCTTCTCCGCCATCACGCACCGTGACAAGGCCTACGCCTACGGTGTGATGATGACGGGCAAGCTGCGCGAACTGATTCCGCGCCAGCAGTTCGAAGTGCCCATCCAGGCCGCCATCGGTTCGAGGATCATCGCCCGTGAAAGCATCCGTGCCATCCGCAAGGACGTGCTCGCCAAGTGCTACGGCGGTGACATCACCCGAAAGCGCAAACTGCTGGAAAAGCAGAAGGAAGGCAAGAAGCGCATGAAGATGGTGGGCCGGGTCGAGGTCCCGCAGGAAGCCTTCATCGCAGCCCTCACCACGGACGAGTCCAAGGACAAGGCCAAGAAGTAGCGGTGCCCCTTATGACTGTCCACCATCAGCCGGGCGGCTCCGGTGCCTAGCGCTCTGCCGCTGGGAGACCCGGCGCCGCCGGACGGACTGCTGCCCGCCCAGGCGCTCGAGGGCGCCGCCGGGCGGGCCTTCGGGCTCTACGTCCACATCCCGTTCTGCGCCGTCCGCTGCGGCTACTGCGACTTCAACACGTACACCGCCACGGAGCTCGGCGGCGGGGCATCACAGGACGCCTACGCCAGCACCGCCATCGCGGAAATCGACTTCGCCGTACGGGCACTGGCCGGCAGCGGCCTGCCCCCGCGCTCCCTCGGAACGGTCTTCTTCGGCGGCGGGACGCCCACGCTGCTCCCCGCCGAGGACCTGGCGCGCATCCTGACCGCCGCGATCTCCGCGTGGGGCCTGGCGCCCGGCGCGGAGGTCACCACCGAAGCGAACCCTGACTCCGTCACGCCCGAATCCCTGCAGCTGCTCGCCGACGCCGGGTTCACGCGCGTCTCGTTCGGCATGCAGTCGGCGGTCCCGCACGTGCTGAAGGTCCTGGACCGGACCCATACCCCCAGCCGGGTGCCGCAGGTGGTCCGGTGGGCCCGGGACGCAGGCCTGGCGGTCAGCCTCGACCTTATCTACGGGACCCCGGGGGAGTCGCTGGAGGACTGGCGCTACTCGCTGGAGACAGCCCTGTCCTACGGCCCGGACCACATCAGCGCCTACGCACTGATCGTCGAGGAAGGCACCAAGCTTGCGGCCCAGATCCGCCGCGGCGAAGTGCCCGGGATCGACGACGACGACCACGCCGCCAAGTATGAACTCGCCGACCAGCTCATTTCGGCTGCCGGCCTCGGCTGGTATGAAGTCAGTAACTGGGCCCGCACCGCCGAACAGGCTTGCCGCCACAACCTCGCGTACTGGCGGGGTGACGACTGGTGGGGGATCGGACCGGGGGCGCACTCCCACGTGGGCGGCGTCCGCTGGTGGAACGTCAAGCACCCGACCGCCTACGCGAACCGGCTGGGTTCGGGGCTCTCGCCGGCCGCCGGGCGGGAAACGCTGGACTCGGAAACCCGCAACGTGGAGCGGGTCATGCTCGAAGCGCGATTGAACACCGGGCTGGAGATCAACAGCCTCGGCGGGCTGGGGGACACCGGCCGGCACACGGTGGCCGGTCTGATTGCCGACGGCCTGGTGGAACCGGCAGCGGCGTTCCAGGGCCGGCTGGTGCTTACGCTACAGGGCCGGCTCCTCGCCGACGCCGTGGTCCGCCGGATTCTGCCGGACTGACCCCCGCTGCCCCCCGGGCTGATGCACTGCGCGCTGACTCCCTGCGCGCTATTTAATCCAGCGCAGGTTGAAGTCGTAGCGGTGCGGCTGGCCGCGGTTGACGTGGATGCCGGCGGCGACGGAGAAGCAGGTGACCGCAATCCAGATCACCGTGGCCAGGACCGCGAAGATGTTTCCCACCACGGGGACGAAGACCAGCAGGTTCGCGACCACGGCCGCGATCGTCGGCGGCAGAGTGAAGTTGAGGGCTTCCTTGGACTCCTGTGCCGTAAACGGGCCACGGTCCTTGAAGATCAGGTAGATCAGCAGCGAAGGCACGCAGCCGAGGATGCCGCCGAAGTGCGCGAGCGTGGCCCATTGCCGGTCCTCGCTGGCCGTCAGGGGCAGCGCGTTGGCCGGAACGCCATGGTACGGGGGCTGGCCATGGCCGGCCTGGTTGCCCGTGTGTTCGCGTGCGTCATCTGCCACGGTTTCTCGTCCTTTGGATTGCTGAGGTGCGTTGTTACTTGGAGTGCGGGAGCAACGCCAAGTGCGCGGCCGCCAATCCCAGAATACTTGCTCGGACGCCGAATCAAGGATCGGGCCTCACGGAACCGTCAGGAAATCGATGACCTCTTCCACGCGGCCCAGCAGGGAGGCTTCCAGATCGGCGTAGCTGCGGACGGCGCCGAGGAGCTTCTGCCAGCCCAGGCCGATATCCTCCTTGGTGCTGTGCGGCCAGCCGAAGGCCATCAGGATGCCCGTTTTCCAGTCCGTGCCGCGGGGGATTACCGGCCACTTCTCGATGCCCAGGACCGCCGGGCGGATGGCTTGCCAGACGTCCACGTACGGGTGGCCGACGATCAGGACGTTCCCGGCGGCGCCGGGCGTCGCCATCACGGCGTCGGCGATCCGGGATTCCTTGGAATCCGGCACCAGGTGGTCCACGAGCACGCCGAGACGGCGTCCGGGGCCGGGACGGAACGCCGCGACGGCGGCGGAGAGGTCATCGATGCCGTGCAGCGGCTCGACGACGATACCTTCCACCCTCAGATCGTCGCCCCAGACCTTTTCCACCAGCTCGGCGTCGTGCTTTCCCTCCACCCAGATGCGGCTGGCCTTGGCCACCTGGGCACGCTGGCCCTCGACCCGGACCGATCCGGACGCGGTGCGGCCTCCGGCCGGGGCCTGAGCGGGCCTTGGGGCCGGTGGCATCAACCGGACGGGCTGGCCCTCCAGCAGGAACCCAAAGCCGAGCCGGAAGGACCGCGATTTGCCCCGGCGGTCCTCCAGGGCCACCACATGCATCCCGCCTGACTTCTCGACCCGGGTCACAGCGCCAACCCAACCGGACTGCACATCTTCAAGCACCATGCCGCGTTCCACCGGCACTTCGGGCAGCTGGGCCTTGGCGGGGGCGGACAGGTCCTGAGGTCCCCAGTTCTGGTATGACATCTGTTACACTGCCTTCTTTCTACACTGCCTGGCGCTTGGAGGGACACGGCGGGCTGTGCCCGAAAACACCCGCCCCGGGAACAACGCCTGGAGCGAATCCAATGCTAACAACGCGGCGACTCATATTAGACTGGTTAGCACTTAGGCATGTCGAGTGCTAACCCTGCCTGTTCTAAGCCTGCCCAGTGCGGACCGCCCAGCCGGGCGGGGCCGGAGAGGGCGGCACCGTATGCGGGACAGCCGATTGGAGGTGGAGCGTGAGCGAACCACGCAAACTGGAAGTGCTGCGCGCCATCGTGGAGGACTACGTCCATTCCCGTGAACCCGTTGGCTCCAAAGCCCTCGTGGAACGGCACCACCTCGGCGTGTCCAGTGCCACCATCCGCAATGACATGGCAGCGCTGGAAGACGAAGGCCTCATCATGGCGCCGCACACGAGCGCCGGACGGATTCCCACGGACAAGGGCTACCGGCTCTTCGTGGACCAGATTTCCGCCGTCAAACCCCTCTCCCCGGCGGAACGCCGGGCCATCCAGGCCCTCCTGGAAGGTTCCGATGACCTCGACGACGTCCTGGAACGGACCGTGCGGCTGCTGTCGCAGCTGACCAACCAGGTCGCCGTCGTGCAGTATCCGCATCTGAGCCGGGCCAAGGTCCGGCACATCGAATTCGTCCTGCTGGCACCCCGTAAGGTGCTGGTGGTCCTGATTGCGGACACCGGCAAGGTGGAACAGCGGGTGATCGACGTCGGCCAGGACCTACCGGACGAGGCCGTCGCGGAGCTCCGCACGCGGTTCCTGGGCAGCCTGTCCGGGACGTCGCTGAACCTGCTGCCGCAGTCCCTGCAGTCCGTGATCGCCAGCTGCCCGCCGGCGCGGCGCACCGCGGCTCAGGCACTGGCCCGGGGACTTGAAGCCGTGGCCACGAGCAGCCGCGAAGAGCGGATGGTCATGGCCGGAACGGCAAACCTGGCCCGCTCCAATGTGGACTTCCCGCTGAGCATCGGCCCGGTGCTGGAGGCCCTCGAGGAGCAAGTGGTGATGCTCCGGCTGCTTAGCGACATGGCGGCGGATCCCCGCGGCGTGACCGTCAGCATCGGCCGGGAGAACCCCTATGACGGGCTCGCCGAGGCGTCGGTGGTGGCCACCGGCTACGGCCCGGACGCCACCGCCAAAGTCGGCGTGCTCGGTCCGACCCGGATGGACTATCCGACCACCATGGCCGCCGTCCGTGCGGTGGCCCGCTACCTTTCCAGGATCCTCGGGCCCTGACCGTCCACGCAGCGGACAACGCGCCGCTGTTGACCAGACTTCTTGCCCCAACAGGCAGTGCCCCACCGGCAGTACAAAAAGGAAGAGATACACACTTTGAGCAGCCACTACGACGTTCTTGGAGTCTCCCGCGAAGCAACCGGGGAAGAGATTAAGAAGGCTTACCGCAAGCTTGCGCGGACCCTGCACCCGGACGTGAACCCCGGCGATGACGCATCAGAGCGCTTCAAAGCCGTCACGCACGCCTACGAGGTGCTCTCTGACCCGCAGAAACGCCGGGTCTACGACACCACCGGCAACGAGAACGGCACCGACAACGGCTTCGGCGGCGGCAGCTACGCAGGCCAGGGCTTCGCCTTCCAGGACATCTTCGACACCTTCTTCGGCGCGGGCGGCCAGGCCGGTCCGGCCTCCCGGGTGCGGCGCGGGCAGGACGCGCTGATCAGCGTCCGGATCGAGCTCCGCGACGCGGTGTTCGGCGTGAACAAGAAGCTCGAAGTGGACACCGCCGTCACCTGCCCCACCTGCGCTGGCTCCTGCTGCCGGCCGGGCACCCACCCGGAGCGCTGCGACATCTGCGGCGGCAGCGGCCAGGTCCAGCGCGCCGTCCGGTCCATCCTCGGCCAGGTCATGACGGCTGCGCCCTGCGGCAGCTGCGAAGGCTTCGGCACCGTCATCAAGGATCCCTGCAACGAGTGCGCCGGCCAGGGCCGGATCCGCAGCCGCCGGACGCTCACCGTGAAGGTCCCGGCAGGCGTGGCCACCGGCACCCGCATCCAGCTCTCCGGCCAGGGCGAGGCAGGTCCCGCCGGCGGTCCCGCCGGCGACCTCTACGTGGAGATCCGGGTCAACACCGACGCCACCTACGTGCGCGACGGCGATGACCTGCACGCGAGCCTGAACATTCCGATGACGGCCGCCGCGCTCGGCACCGAACTGACCCTCGACACGTTCGACGGTCAGCAGGAAATCGATGTCAAGGCCGGCACCCAGTCCGGCGAGGTCATCACCCTGCGCGGACTCGGCGTCACGCACCTGCGCGGTTACGGCCGCGGGGACCTCAAGGTCCACCTGCAGGTCGAGACCCCGGCCAAGCTCGACCCCGCCCAGGAGGACCTGCTCCGGCAGCTCGCGAAGCTGCGCGGCGAGCAGTTCACCGAAGGAAAACTCGCTGCGAGCGGCGGCGTCTTCGCCAAGCTCCGGGACCGGCTCGGTAACCTGTAGCGGTGAGCAACCCGGTCTTCTTCACCGCCCCGGGAACCCTGGACCAGCAGGTCCCCGGTTCCAGCTTTGTCCTGGACGGCCCTGAGGCGCGCCACGCGGTTACGGTGAAGCGCCTCGCCGTGGGCGAGACGGTGGATATCGCAGACGGCGCCGGCAAGCGGCTCACCGGTTCCGTGACCGCCGTCGCGCCCGGCGAACTGACGGTGGAGTGTGCGCAGCTGACCGCGGAACCGCGGCCGGACATCCGGCTGGTGCTGGTTCAGGCACTCGCGAAGGGCGACCGGGACGAACTCGCGGCCGAGACCGCCACCGAGCTGGGGGTCGACGCCGTCGTCCCGTGGCAGGCGGAACGCTCGATCGTCCGCTGGAAGGCCGAACGGGCCGCGAAGGCCCATGCCAAGTGGGCATCAGTGGTTGCGGCGGCCGCCAAGCAGGCACGCCGCGCCTGGATCCCGGAGGTCCGACCGGCCGTCGACGGCGCCGGCCTGCAGGCGGCCGTCGCCGCGGCAGATCTGGCAGTCATCCTGCACGAGGACGCCGTGCGTCCGCTGCGGCAGGTGCTGGAGTCCTGGCGCGCGACCGTGGAGGCCGACGCCGACGCGGAGGGCGCCCGGGAGGTGCTGCTGATCGTGGGCCCGGAAGGCGGCATCAGCCCCCGTGAAGTGACAAGACTGTGCGACGCCGGCGCCGTCACCGCGCTGCTCGGGCATCACGTGCTGCGTTCCTCCACCGCCGGCCCCGCGGCAACCGTGCTGGCAAGCGACATCCTGGGCCGCTGGTAGCGGCCTCAGCAGCGATCCATTGCTCCCCACCGGCCCCCTCGCCTCGCAAGCTCGGCCAGGGAACCCTGCCGGCGTGGGCCCAAACCACCGGCCCCCTTGCCTCGCAAGCTCGGCCAGGGAACCCTGCCGGCGTGGGCCCAAACCACCTGCCCCCTTGCCTCGCAAGCTCGGCCAGGGAACCCTGCCGGCGTGGGCCCAAACCACCTGCCCCCTTGCCTCGCAAGCTCGGCCAGGGAACCCTGCCGGCGTGGGCCCAAACCACCTGCCCCCTTGCCTCGCAAGCCCGGCCAGGGAACCCTGCCGGCGTGGGCCCAACCCACCGGCCCCCTCGCCTCGCAAGCTCGGCCAGGGAACCGTGCAGGCGTGGGCCCAAACCGCCGTTTTGGGCGCCCAGAAGGGCCGTCACGGAGCAGTCGATGCCACCTGCGGCAGGGGCGTGCCGCTACTTGACCGTGAAGCCGCGGGTGTCGACGTTGAGGTCCTGGGACGGGTCGCCGTCCTGAAGCTGGGACACCCGCACTTCGTAGTTCCCCGGACCCAGGTCCACCGGGAGGTTGAACAGCCCGGACTGTGCTGCATCGGTTGAGGCGTTCGCGATCCCGTTCAGGTAGCTCGTCTTGACGGTTCCGTCGATCCGGAGGATCTCCCAGTGGAGCCTTCCGCCCGGGACGGTGCTCCTGCCGCTGATCTTGACCGTGCCGTCCTCCAGCGAGGAGGCTTCCTGGGGGTCGATGATCCAGACGGGCGCGACCATGCCGGAGCTGCGGGAGGTCGGGTTTCCGAGGCGGACGTGGTTGAAGGCGACGTAGTCCGTATGACCGTCAACGAGGACCACCACCTGGATCTGCTGCCCGGCATCGATCAGTCCGGCGCTGGCACCTGCCGCCGTCGCGGTGTAGACGAGCTGCTGGACCGCGCGTTCGGCCATCGCCGCGTCCACGTTGCTGTTGAAGGCATCGTCTGAAAGATCCACGGTGATGACGTTCTTGCCCGAGATGGACGTGGCGAGCTTCCTGGGATTCTGCCAGGGGGTGAAGAAATCCGGATCGAGCGGCTTCTCGGACATCATGACCCGAAGCGCACGGGTGACGGGGTTGTCCTGCTCCGGAACGTCCCGGAACTCACGGTAGAGGAACATGCTGTCATTGCTCCGGCCGATCCAGTACACGGGAGCCTTGTTGGAGGCCTGGGTGGTTTCCAGCGGCGCGCTGGTGGTCGGCGCTCCGGGCGAGGCCGGACCGGACTGGAGCTGGGAGGGGATGTTCGAGGTGGTGACGCCGGGCTGTGGAGTGGCCACGCAGCCGGACAGGACAAGCGCCGCGGGCAGCACCAGCAGCAGCACGCCCGGACGTATCCGGGAACCGCCTGCTGGCTTCGAACTGATTCCACGCTGCCTGATGGCTGCTTCCTTTCCGCTTCCTAACCCGAACGACCAGCCCCCGCCATGGTCAGTCGCCGTGCCGGGATCACTCCCGCCGGACGGCCGATTCCCAGCATGGCATACCGTCCGCGCGCCGCACGGGGGTTTGGGTCCGGGCGGCGGAACTGCAACGGGAACGATATGAGGCCGATACGAAGTTGATACCTAAGGCCGGGTGTGGCGGCCCCAGTGTGGACCCGAGGCCCGGCGGTGCCAGCGGCGTGCGCCGCCCGCCGCTGGCGTAAGATGGAAGGACCCGCTGAGACCCGGGACCAGAAGGCGAGTACCGCCGTCGGGCCGGATCACGGGCACAGACCATTTCCGACTGGAGGGGACCAGAGGCCCGCGGGCCAACACCATGACTGAAGCAGCGAACGGTAAAGCCCGGATCAGCGCCGGAGGGCGCGCCGCAGGCGAATTTCCACACTCCCTCCCCGGGTTGCGGACGGAGGTGGTCCTGTTCGACAACTCCGACCAGATGGTCCAGTCCCTCGGCAGTCATGACGAAGCCCTGCGCTACATTGAGACCCAGTTCCCGGCCGTGGACTTCCATGTCCGCGGCAACGAGCTCTCGATCAGCGGTCCGGCCGCCGACGTCCCTAGGATCATGAGGCTGCTGAACGAAGTCCGCGGCCTGGTCTCCCGGGGTACGGTCATCACCCCCGCCGTGCTGCAGCAGCTCGTGTCCCTGCTCCGCAGCCAGTCGCTGCAGAACCCGGTGGACGTGCTCACGCACAACATCCTCTCCAGCCGCGGAAAGACCATCCGGCCGAAGACGCTGAACCAGAAGAACTACGTGGACGCCATTGACGCCAACACCGTGATCTTCGGGATCGGGCCTGCCGGAACCGGCAAGACCTACCTGGCCATGGCCAAGGCCGTCCAGGCGCTGCAGCAGAAGGAAGTCACCCGCATCATCCTGACGCGTCCGGCCGTCGAGGCGGGGGAGCGGCTCGGCTTCCTGCCCGGCACCCTCAGCGACAAGATCGACCCTTACCTGCGCCCGCTCTACGATGCGCTGCACGACATGATGGACCCCGAATCAATTCCGCGCCTGATGGCCGCCGGCACCATCGAAGTCGCGCCCCTGGCCTACATGCGCGGCCGCACCCTCAACGACGCCTTCATCATTCTGGACGAGGCGCAAAACACCACGCCCGAACAAATGAAGATGTTCCTCACCCGGCTCGGCTTTGGCTCCAAGATGGTAGTCACCGGTGACATCACCCAGGTGGACCTGCCGTTTGGGACCCGCTCGGGGCTGCGGATCGTGGAAGAGATCCTGCAGGGCATCGAGGACGTCAACTTCACGGTCCTGGACGCGTCCGACGTCGTCCGCCACCGCCTGGTGGGCGACATCGTCAATGCCTACAGCATCTGGGACGAGATCCAGAGGAACCGGGTCAAGCAATCAGTCGCCCGGGAAAAGCGGGGAGAGCGCGCATGAGCATTGAGGTCAACAACGAATCCGGCGTGGCCGTCGACGAATCCCAGCTGGTCTCGCTCTCGCGGTTCATCTTCGAGCGCCTCTTCATCCACCCGCAGGCGGAGCTGTCCATCCTGCTGGTGGACGAGCCCGCCATGGAGAAGCTGCACATCGAACTGATGGACGAGCCCGGCTCCACCGACGTGCTGTCCGTCCCGATGGACGAACTGACGCCGGGCACACCGGACAAACCGACGCCCCAGGGCATGCTTGGCGACATCGCCATCTGCCCGCAGGTAGCCCAGGTCCAGGCGAAGAACGCCGGCCATTCGACCCAGGACGAGATGCTGCTCCTCACCACACACGGCATCCTGCACCTGCTCGGCTTCGACCATGCCGAACCGGAAGAGAAGGAAGAAATGTTCGGGCTCCAGCGCGAGCTGCTGTCCGCCTTCACCGGCAAGGACGCCCCGGCAGAGACGATTCAGTGACCCCACTGATCCTCGCCGGCATGGCGTTGGTGTTCCTCAGCTTTGCCGCCCTCCTGACTGCGGCCGAGTCCGCGTTCAACTACCTGCCCCGGCACGACGCCGAACAGGCGGTCCTGCAGAGCAACGGCACGGCGCTCAAACGCATCCTCGCCCAGCCCGTGGCCCACATGCGCGCCCTGAGGTTCTGGCGGACCTGGTTCGAGATGGCCTCTGCCGTCGCCGTGACCGTGCTGCTGTCCAGCCTCCTGGAAAACGTCTGGCTCGCAGGGCTGGCGGCTACCGGCATCATGGCGCTGCTTGGCTTCGTGATCGTCGGCGTCTCGCCCCGCCAGCTCGGCCGCGTCCACTCCGCCAGCCTGGTCCGGTTCGCGGCGCCGCTCATCCGTTTCCTGTACGCGGTGCTAGGCCCCATTCCGGGATGGCTCGTCACGGTGGGCAGCGCGGTGGCGCCCGGGGCGCCGGCGGACAACGAAGCCTTCTTCAGCGAAGAGGAATTCCGTGAACTCGTGGACCGCGCCACGGAATCGGACGTGATCGAGGACAACGAGGCGGAGCTGATCCAGTCGGTTTTCGACTTCGGCGACACCCTCGTCCGGTCCGTCATGGTGCCGCGGACCGACATCGTCTTCATCGACTCCGGATCCAGCCTGTACCTGGCCATGTCGCTGTTCCTGCGCTCCGGCTATTCCCGGATCCCGGTCATCGGCGAGAACACGGACCAGATTCTCGGCATCGTGTACCTCAAGGATGTGGCCGCGGTCCTGCACAACCTGGGCGCCGATGAGGAACCGCCTTTCGTCGACGACCTGGCCCGGGAAGTCCGCTACGTGCCGGATTCCAAGCCGGTCAGCGAACTGCTGCGCGAACTCCAGAAGGAATCGACGCACGTCGCGATCGTCATCGACGAGTACGGCGGAACCGCCGGGCTGGTCACCCTTGAAGACCTGATCGAGGAAATCGTCGGGGAAATCGTCGACGAGTACGACACCGAAAGCGCGGAGGCGGTGGCGCTCGGAGACGGCACCTACCGGGTGAGCGCCCGGATGAGCATCGACGACCTCGGCGAACTCTTCGACCTCGAGCTCGACGACGACGAGGTGGACACCGTGGGTGGCCTGCTCGCCAAGGCCCTGGGGCGGGTGCCGATCGTCGGCAGCACCGTCGAGGTCCACGGCCTGGCCCTCCGCGCGGACCGGCTGGAGGGACGGCGGAACCGGGTAAGCCACATCATTGCCTCCGCCGTTCCAAAGGAAGAAACTGACTTTCAAGACCTCCTCGACGAGGCCGCACCAATCCAACAGGGAGTACCACGTGAGCAAGCAGAATAAGTCCGACGGCGAAGCAGCCTACGGCGGCTATCGCGCCGGTTTCTCGGTGCTGGTCGGCCGCCCCAACGCCGGGAAGTCCACCCTCACCAATGCCCTCGTCGGCAAGAAGGTCGCCATTACCTCGGCGAAGCCGCAGACGACGCGGCACACCATCCGCGGCATCGTCCACAGGGACGATGCCCAGCTGATCCTCGTGGACACGCCCGGCCTGCACCGCCCGCGCACGCTGCTCGGCAAGCGCCTCAACGAACTCGTCGCCGACACCCTCGCCGAGGTCGACGCGATCGGCTTCTGCCTGCCGGCCAACGAGAAGATCGGCCCCGGAGACAAGTTCATCGCGGCGCAACTGGCCGCCGTCGGCAACAAGCCGATCATCGCGATCGTGACCAAGGCAGACACGGTGGACCGCCAGGCCCTCACCGAGCAGCTCCTGGCCGTGGCGGCCCTGGGCCGGGAGGTTCTCGGCGAGGACGGCTGGAAGGACATCGTTCCGGTGTCCGCGACAGACGGCTTCCAGGTCGAAACCGTGGCGGACGTGCTCATCAGCCACATGCCGCCGTCGCCCCCGCTGTACCCGGACGGGCACCTGACGGACGAACCCGAGGCGGTCATGGTGGCCGAACTCATCCGCGAAGCCGCGCTGGAGGGCGTGCGCGACGAACTGCCGCACTCCCTGGCCGTGGTCGTTGACGAAATCGTTCCCCGCGAAGGGCGTCCCGAGGACAGCCCGTTCCTCGACGTCCGGGTCAACGTGTATGTCGAGCGGCCCTCGCAGAAGGCCATCATCATCGGCAAGGGCGGCGCCCGGCTGCGTGAAGTCGGCACCACCGCGCGCAAGGGAATCGAGGCGTTGCTGGGCACCCGCATCTACCTCGACCTGCACGTCAAGGTCGCCAAGGACTGGCAGCGGGATCCCAAGCAGCTGGTGAAACTCGGCTTCTGAGCCCGGCTCCCGGGTGGGGCCTCCGGGTGGTCCGCCGCTCCCAGCGCAGCGGCCATCGGGGAATTCCCAGATACGGACACTAAAATAGGCGGACTCCCCGTTCGTGAAGGAAGGCTCAAACCTGTGGCTCGACCCCGCCCAGACCGTGCAGACGGCACCACACCGCCGGTTCGGTCAGCCGCCGCTGCCCGGCATTCGGACGATTCCGCTGTCGGCCCGGCGCGCCACCTGGGCGTTCCACCGCGGTTGCCGGCCTGGCTGAAAATCGGCACCGCCGTGGTTTCGGTCCTGCTGGTCGGTGTCCTGGCCTTCGGCGCCTACTGGGTGGTCCGGCTGCAGGGCAATATCAGCAAGGCCTCGCTGGGTGCCGGCAGCTCGACCGAGGGCGCCGTGAACGAATCCAACGGCAGGATGCAGATCCTGATTCTCGGCTCGGACACCCGCGACGGCAAGAACTCGCAGTACGGCACATCGGACGACTCGACCGGGTACGGGCATTCGGACGTCATGATGCTGATGGACATCTCGGCTGACAACAAGCGCGTCAATGTCGTCAGTTTCCCCCGTGACCTGCTGGTCGACATCCCCAAATGCCGGGACCAGAAGACCAAGACCGACTATCCGGCGCAGCAGGATGTCATGATCAACGCGGCGATGTCCGAAGCCGGCATCGGCTGCGCCGTGGACACGGTCAACAAGCTCACCGGCCTCAAGGTCGACCACTTCATGATGGCCGACTTCAACGCGGTCAAGGAACTGTCCAACGCCGTGGGCGGCGTGGAAGTGTGCATCAGCGACGCGGTCTTCGACCCCGATTCGCAGCTCCGGCTTCCGAAGGGCACGTCCACGGTGCAGGGCGAGCAGGCGCTGGCGTTCCTCCGGACACGGCACGCCTTCGCCGACGGCGGCGACCTCGGGCGGATCAAGGCCCAGCAGGGCTTCCTGTCCGCGCTGACCCGCAAGATGAAGGACGACGGCACCCTCGGCAACCCGGCGAAGATGCTCACGATCGCCGACGTCGTCACGAGGAACCTCACCGTCGACGACGGCCTGGCCTCCATCCCGACGCTTCTGACCGTGGGCAACCGCCTGAAGGACATCGACGTCGGAAAGGTTGCGTTTGTGGCGGTGCCTACAGTTCCGGCGGAGATCGACATTAACCGCCTCCAGATGGCCGAGCCCGCCGCCTCCCAGCTCTTTGCCGCAATGCGCAAGGACGTTGACCTCACCGACCCGACGGCAACCCCGACCGGGTCGGCCGACCCGAGCGCCAGCGCAGCACCGACGGCCAGCGGGACGGCCACGGCCTACGACAAAACCCTGCAACCCGTCACCGTGGCCAACGGCTCCGGCGTGCAGGCCCGGTCCGCCGAGATCATGCAATCCCTCCTGGCCGGCGGGTTCACCCAAACGGCCCAGCTCACGGCCGCCCCGGTCGCCACCACCGCCGTCTACTACGGCGCGGGCTACGCTGACGTGGCCGCGGAAGTTGCCGCGCTGCTGGGAGTTCCCGCCACCCAGGTGCTGCCGGCCGCGAACGTCACCGGCGTCCAGGTCTACCTGGGCACCGACCGTGCCGGCGGCACCACCACCGGAAGCACCCCGGCGGCGCTGCCGCCGGACATCGTCAACCAGACGGCCGGAGACACCGTCTGCCAGCAGGCCAACCCGGCACTGGTCACGCGCTGACCAGGCGCTGATCGGCCTGATCGAGCCCGCCGCCGGCCCGCCGACCTGATCGGGGCCGGCGGCGGGTTCCTACCAGATACTGACCCGCTCCGCCGGCGGCATCCACATGCCGTCCTGCCCGGTCACGCCGAAGCCGTCGTGGAATGCATCGAGGTTCTTGGCGATCTGGTTGGTGCGGAACTCGTTCGGGGAGTGCGGGTCCGTGGCGAGGCGGCGGACCGCTTCCTCGGTCCGCATGACCTGGCGCCAGCCCGCAGCCCAGGATGCGAAGAACCGCTGGACGCCGGTGAAACCGTCCAGCACGGCCGGTTCCTCGCCGGCGAGGCTGATCAGGTACGCCTTGTACGCGATGGTCAGGCCGCCCAGGTCGCCGATGTTCTCGCCCAGGGTGAGCTTCCCGTTGACATGGTGTCCGGGGGCGGCGCTGGGGGAGAGCGCGTCGAACTGGGCCACGAGCCTCGTGGTCAGTGCCTCGAACGCGGTGCGGTCGTCCTCGGTCCACCAGTTCCGCAGCAGTCCGCTGCCGTCGTACTGGGAGCCCTGGTCGTCGAAGCCGTGGCCGATCTCATGGCCGATCACCGCCCCGATCCCGCCGTAGTTGACGGCGTCGTCTGCGTCGGCGGTGAAGAACGGTGGCTGCAGGATGGCCGCCGGGAACACAATCTCGTTGAGCAGCGGGTGGTAGTAGGCGTTGACGGTCTGCGGCGTCATCAGCCATTTCTCGCGATCCACGGGCTGGCCCACCTCGTCCAGGTGCCGGTCGACGTCGGCGCTGTGGGCGCGCTCCACGTTGCCCAGCAGGTCGGACGGGTCGATCTCCACCGCGGAATAGTCGATCCACTTGTCTGGGTAGCCGATCTTGGCCCGGAAGGAGTCGAGCTTCTTGAGCGCCTCCTTTTTGGTTTCCTCGCCCATCCAGCCCAGCCCGGTGATGGACTCCCGGTACGCTTCGATCAGGTTTGAGACCAGCGACTGCATGCGGGCCTTGTGGGATTCCGGGAAGTGCCGGGCCACGTAGATCTGGCCGACGGCCTCACCGAGCGCGGCCTCGACGACGGCAACGCCGCGCTTCCAGCGGTCCTTGTTGCGGGGCGTGCCGCTGAGCGTGGTGCCGTAAAAGGCGAAGTTGGCGTTCACGAACGCGGCCGACAGGTACGGAGCGGCCGCGCTGACCACCCGCATGGCGAGCCATTCCTGCCAGCTGGCCAGCGGGACCGTGTCCAGCAGGGACGCCGCTCCGGTGAAGAAGTCCGGGGTGCTCACGACGACTTCGGCGCGCTTGTCTGGAGCAATCCCGGCGGCGTCGAACCAGTGGTCCAGCAGCGGGAAGAGCTGCGCCGCCTCCTCGGCGGACTTCAGGTTGTAGGTCTTCTGCGGGTTGCGCAGGGTGACGTTGTCCCAGTGGTGCGACGCCAGCGCGGTTTCCAGTTCCACCACCCGGCCCGCGGCGGCCTCCGGATCGGGGACGCCGGCAAGGCCGAACATGCTCTGCACGTGCCCGCGGTAGGCCTCGACCACCGGGGCGAACTTCTCCTCGCGGTAGTAGGACTCATCCGGCAGGCCAAGCCCGCCCTGGCCGGTGTACAGCAGGATCCGGTCCGGGTTTCCGGCGTCAGGGGCGGGATAGATATAGAAAAGGCCCCCCACGTCGGCGCGGAACAGCCGCCCGGCCAGCGCCATGAGGTCCGCAACGGACGCCGTCGCAAAGACTTCGGCCAGCCGTGCCCGTATCGGTTCGTCACCCTTGGCCTCCACCACGGCCTCGTCCAGGAAGCTGCTGTAGAGCTCGCCGATTTTCCGTTCGATACCGGTGGCTTCCCCGCCGCGCGCGGCGGCGTCCTCGATGATCTCCTTGACGGCGAGTTCGGCACCGTCACGCAACGCCGTGAAGGTCCCCTCCAGGGGACGGTCGTCCGGGATCTCGGTGCTCTTGAGCCAGGCCCCGTTGACGTGCTGGTACAAGTCGTCCTGCGGGCGGGTGCTGGCGTCGATGGTGGACAGGTCGATTCCCGAAACTGGCACGGATGCTCCTCGAAAGAGGCAGCCCGGCGCGGCGCTGGCACCGGCACGGGGTCTGCATGGTGGACGGTAGGAAGTCTGGCTCCTTCATCTTACGCACGCGTGTTACTGTGAAATGGTGCGCGCAGAACTGCTCCTTCTTAGCTGCCGCGGCGAGGCTTCAGACGCGATCTAGCGCAAGGCCTACCCTCGCTGCGGAGTTTGTGTTGCCCGGCCTCCCTTTCATCAGGATTCACAGAAAAGGCCCCGATAGTAATGCGAAACGCACAGAAGCCCTCAGGAATGCCGGTCCACCGTTACGTCCCGTTCCAGGACATGATCACGGTGGAGGTGCCGGACCGCACCTGGCCTGACAAGGTCATCACCAAAGCCCCGCGCTGGTGCGCCGTTGACCTCCGTGACGGCAACCAGGCGCTGATCGATCCGATGAGCCCGGCCCGCAAGATGAAGATGTTCGACCTGCTGGTCCGGATGGGCTACAAGGAGATCGAGGTTGGATTCCCGTCCGCCTCGCAGACCGACTTCGACTTCGTCCGGCAGCTGATCGAGGGCAACCACATCCCCGACGACGTCACCATCCAGGTGCTGACCCAGGCCCGCGAGCACCTGATCGAACGGACCTACGAGTCGCTGGTCGGCGCCAAGCAGGCGATCGTGCACCTGTACAACTCGACGTCGGTCCTGCAGCGCCGGGTCGTCTTCAACCAGGACGAGGACGGCATCCTGGACATCGCATTGCAGGGTGCAAGGCTGTGCAAGAAGTACGAGGAAACCCTCGTTGACACCCACATCACTTACGAGTACTCGCCGGAGTCCTTCACGGGGACCGAACTCGAATACGCCGTCCGGGTCTGCAACGCCATCGCCGACGTGTTTGAGGCTTCGGCCGACAGCCAGGTCATCATCAACCTGCCGGCCACGGTCGAAATGGCCACCCCCAACGTGTACGCCGACTCCATTGAATGGATGAGCCGGCACCTGCACCCGCGGGAGGGCATCATCCTGTCCCTACACCCGCACAATGACCGTGGCACCGGAGTGGCGGCCGCCGAACTGGGCTACCTGGCCGGCGCAGACCGGATCGAAGGCTGCCTTTTCGGCAACGGCGAGCGGACCGGCAACGTGGACCTGGTGACCCTGGGACTGAACATGTTCGTGCAGGGCATCGACCCGATGATCGACTTCTCCGACATCGATGAAATCCGCCGCACAGTGGAGTACTGCAACCAGCTGCCGGTGGCCGAGCGCTCACCGTACGGCGGGGACCTCGTCTTCACCGCGTTCTCCGGCTCGCACCAGGACGCCATCAAGAAGGGCCTCGAAGCGCTCGAGAAGGAGGCCGCCGCCGCCGGCAAGGAGGTCGCCGACTTCACCTGGCAGGTCCCGTACCTGCCGGTCGACCCGAAGGACCTGGGCCGCAGCTATGAGGCCGTCATCCGGGTCAACTCGCAGTCCGGCAAGGGCGGCGTCGCCTACCTGCTCAAGAACGAACACAACCTGGACCTGCCCCGCCGTGCCCAGATCGAGTTCTCCGGGGTCATCCAGAAGCAGACCGACACGGCCGGCGGCGAAGTCAGCGGCGCCCAGCTGTGGCAGGTCTTCCAGGACGAGTACCTGCCCTCCACCGCCGCCGACACCCAGTGGGGTCGCTATGCGCTCGGCGCCATCAGCACCGAAACCGACGAGGACGGGGCAATGACCCTGACCGCTTCGCTCAAGGTCGACGGCACCCAGGTCCGCCGGACCGGCACAGGCAACGGCCCGATCGCCGCGCTGCTGAGCATCCTGCGCGCGGACGGCGTCGACGTGCGGGTGCTGGATTACAGCGAGCACGCCCTGTCCGAAGGTGGCAGCGCCCTCGCCGCGGCCTACGTCGAATGTGCCGTCGGGGAGCGGGTGCTGTGGGGCGTCGGGATCGACGCGAACACCAGCACGGCTTCGCTCAAGGCAGTTGTCTCGGCCGTGAACCGGGCCATCCGGGACGCCCGCGCCTAAGCTTTCCACACTGCGCCGCCGGAGCACCCCGGCGGCGCAGTGCTGTCCGCATGCCGCCCCTGGCCAAAGACAGTCATTGGCAAAGTCGGCGGTTACCGAGAGACAGTGCGAAGATTAACCGTGCCCCAACCGTCTTCCTTTGCAGCCCGCGCCTACCGCGATGACGCCGTCGTGCTGCGTACCCACAAACTGGGCGAGGCGGACCGCATCATCACCCTGCTGACCAAGCACCACGGCCAAGTCCGGGCCGTGGCCAAGGGGGTCCGCCGCACCAGCAGCCGCTTCGGTGCGCGGCTTGAGCCGTTTATGGTGGCGGACCTGCAACTGGTGTCGGGGCGCACCCTCGACGTCGTGACCCAGGCGGTCGCCAAAGGTGCCTATGGAAGCAATATCGCCGCGGACTACGGGCGCTACACGGTGGCCGCCGCGATGACGGAGACGGCGGAAAAGCTAACCGACGTCGACGGCGAAGCCGGGACCGCCCAGTACAACCTGCTGGTCGGTGCCCTGGCCTCCTTGAGCCGCGGCGACCACACCCCAGAACTGATCCTCGATTCGTACCTGCTCCGCGCCCTCTCCACCGGCGGCTGGGCGCCCAGCTTCACCGCGTGCGCGCGTTGCGGCGTTCCGGGACCGCATAACGCGTTTTCCGCACCGCTCGGCGGCATGGTCTGCGCCGACTGCCGGCCGCCCGGTTCCCCGGCGCCCGCCGCGGAGACCGTCCTGCTGCTCGGTGCCCTGTTGACCGGGGACTGGACAACGGCGGACGCCTCGGTGTCCGTGCACCGCCGGGAGGCTGCCGGCCTGGTGGCGAGCTACCTGCAATGGCATCTGGAACGTGTCCTGAAATCCCTCAAACATGTGGAGCGAACTTAACTGTGGCTTTGGGAAGAAACCTTGGCAGGAACCCGGAGAAGAAGCCGGGAATGACGAAGAACCGGGCGCGGCAACGGAGCGAGCCCGTCGTGAGCCCGTATCCGCACCCCTCGGGTGCGATGCCTCCCGCGATTCCGGCGGAATTCATTCCGCGGCACGTCGCGATCGTGATGGACGGCAACGGCCGCTGGGCAAACCAGCGGGGGCTCCCGCGGATCGAGGGCCACAAGGCGGGGGAGCCCGCCCTGCTGGACGTGGTGGCCGGGGCGATCGAGCTGGGGATCCAGCACGTCAGCGTGTACGCCTTCTCCACCGAAAACTGGCGCCGTTCCCCGGAGGAAGTCCGGTTCCTGATGGGCTTCAACAAGGATGTCCTGCGGCGGCAGCGGAACCAGCTGGATGATTGGGGTGTACGGATCCGCTGGTCCGGCCGGCGCCCCAAGCTCTGGGGCTCGGTCATCCGGGAACTGGAAGAGGCCGAGGACTATACCCGCGGCAACAGCACCTGCACGTTGAATATGTGCGTTAACTACGGCGGCCGCGCCGAGATTGCCGACGCCGTGTCCGCCATCGCCGAGGAGGTGGCCGCCGGACGACTCCGCCCCGGAGCCATCACCGAGAAGACCATCCAGAAGTACCTTGATGAGCCCGACCTGCCGGACGTGGACCTGTTCCTTCGCAGCTCCGGTGAGCAGCGGCTGTCCAACTTCATGCTCTGGCAGTCGGCGTACGCGGAATTCGTCTTCCTGGACACGCTCTGGCCTGATGTGGACCGGCGCACGCTGTGGGACGCAGTCGAAATCTACGCCCAGCGGGACCGCCGTTACGGCGGTGCCGTTGACGCCGCTGTCCCCGTCTCGGGGGGTCCGGGCATCTAGGACGGCCGGCCGGCGCAGCCGGACCGGACCTCCACCGTGGTCATCGCGGACCGCCGCCATCCAGGGCATAGGCCCGGATCCAACGGGCCAGCCGGGTGTAGGCGTCCTTGCGGACCCGAGGGGCGGACAGGAACACATCGTGCAGCGCCCCGTCGATCCGCTCCAGGGTCACGGTACGACCCAGGCTCAGGGACCGGAGGGCGATCATGTTCACATCCAGCACGGCATCGGTGCTCCGCATCGATTCCTTCCAGACCATCCCGTTGGCGCTGGCCCCCGAGATCAGGACGAGGACGGGGACGTCCAGGTTCAGGCCACGCGCCACTCGGGCCTGGCCGTCGAGCACTGCGCTGAGCCAGCCCGCGCGGACGGGAAAGGCCCGCGGGGGCCGGAACTCGTCGTTGAGCGTCCATTCACCCTCGGCCGAGCTGCTGATGCTGCGCCAGTAGAACCCCCGCTCGGGCAGCCGGATCACCGACTCAGGCCGCAGCCGCGCCAGGGGGCCCAAAAGGGTGCGGGCCGCCCGCCGGACGGCTGGGCTGCCATGCATTTCCAGCCATGGGCTGTTCAGGATCAGCTGCGACGCAACGCCGGGGTGCCGGCTGGCCCAGAGCGCGGCAACCAGGCCTCCGGTGGAGTGACCCATCAGCGTCACCGCTGGCAGGGGTGTGCCCTCCTGGCGGAGCGAACCAATGATGCCGATCGCCGCGGTGATCTCGGCGTCGTAGTCTGCCAGATCGGCGACATAGCCGCCATGCGTGTCCGGCCGCAGGCTCCGGCCGTGGTTGTGCAGGTCAAGCGCGAAGAAGTGGAAGCCGCTGCGGGTCCAGAATTCCGCGAGTTCCGTATTGAAGAAGTAGTCGCTCCAGCCGTGCAGGAACAACACCGCCCGGAAGGGCGGAGGAGCCGCATGGAGGGCCTCATCAGCCGGAGGGGCGTCCCCCGGACGGAGTTCGGGGCCGGACCCTGCGGCACCGCGGGGAACGTGCCGGACCAGGGTGGCGGTGCGGGCAACACCTTCCGGATCCCTCGCCTGGAAGGCGCAGGCTTCGAAGTCGGCTCCGAGGATGTCGGCGTGCCATTCCGTCGTTCCCCGGGCCGGAACGGCGCTGTCGCTGGTCATGGCATCATGCTAACGCGCGGAACCGCTGCCGCCGCGTGCCCGGCTACCGGCCGGGCCGGCCGGCGTCATACCGGGAAGCACGGCGGGCCGGGTTTGGTCTGGGCCGCAGGAACCGGAAAACTAGAGCCATGCGCGTATATCCGACTTTCTTCCGGCTGGCCTTCTCATGGATGGACGCCGAACGCGCCCACAAAATCGGGTTTCGGGCCATTCGGCTGGTCCACAGCTGCGGCGCCGGACGGGTGCTGCAGAAGTTCACCGCGCCGGCGGCATCGCTCCAGACGCACGCGTTCGGCCTGACCTTTCCCTCCCCGTTCGGGCTGGCAGCCGGCTTCGACAAGGAAGGCCACGGCATCGAGGCCCTCACCGAGCTCGGCTTCGGCCATGTGGAGGTCGGCACCATCACGGGCCAGGCGCAGCCGGGCAACCCGGCTCCGAGGCTCTTCCGCCTCGTCGAGGACAGGGCCGTCGTCAACCGGATGGGATTCAACAACGACGGCGCCGCCACGGTCGCACCCCGCCTGAAGTCGGCCCGGGCCGCCCTGCAGCGCAGGCACCCGGGGGTCCGGCCGGTGATCGGCGTCAATATCGGTAAGAGCAAGGTCGTGGAACTGGACGAGGCGGTGGAAGACTACCTCGTTAGTGCGCGCAGCCTGGCCCCGGCCGCCGACTACCTTGTGGTCAACGTCAGTTCGCCGAACACTCCCGGGCTCCGCCTGCTGCAGGACGTGCAGACGCTGCGTCCCTTGCTGACCGCCGTGGGCGAGGAAGCGGACAAAGCGGCCGGCCGCCACGTGCCGCTGCTCGTGAAGATCGCGCCGGACCTCAGCAACGAGGACATCGACGACGTCGCGCGACTGGCGCTGGACCTGAAACTGGACGGCATCATCGCCACCAACACGACCATCGGCCGGGGCGGGCTGGCGTCGGGCCCGGAAAAGGTTGAGGCGTGCGGAGCCGGCGGACTCTCCGGAGCACCCCTCAAGCAGCGTTCACTCGAAGTGCTGGCCCGGCTCAAGGCGGCCACCGGCGGTGAGCTGACCCTGGTCTCCGTCGGCGGCGTCGAAACGGCGCAGGACGTCCAGCAGCGGCTCGACGCCGGGGCCACGCTGGTGCAGGGCTACACGGCCTTCCTGTATGAAGGTCCCTTCTGGGCCGCCCAGATCAACCGGCTGCTCGCGAAACACCCGTCCCGGCGCTAGCCGCGCGGTGTGTCCCCGGAAGTTTAGGCATGAAAAAGCCCCGGCAGGAGATCTGCCGGGGCTTTTTCGAACGAAAAATCAGGCCGGGTAGTCGCCGCGCTTGACCTGCGGCTTGGGCAGGCGCAGGCGGCGGAACTGCAGCGAGCGCATGGAGCCGTACCAGACCGTGCCGCGTTCGACGTCGCCGAACTTCTCGGTGAGGCGCTTCTTGAGCTTCCGGGAAAGGATGAAGACGTCCACGAAGACCGCCAGGAACATGACCCAGAAACCGCCCAGGACGTAAATCATCTGTTCACTGGAGGCGGGCACCAGGAGAGAGACGACAACGAAGATCAGCGCACCGAACATGAGGAACTCGCCGAGGCTGAAGCGGGCGTCCACGTAATCCCGCGCGAAGCGCTTCTGCGGGCCCTTGTCGCGGAACGGCAGGAACCGCTCGTCCCCGGTATCCATGGCCTGCCGCATCTTGAGCCGCTGGTCCTGGATCGCCACGCGTTCGGCCGCCTTGGAAGCCTTGCGGTCCTCCGGCACGAGCGGCCGCTTGCGTGCGGCCACCTGCGCGCTGCGCTTGGGGGTGGGCGCTCCCTTACCCATGGCGGCGTCGCGGGCTGAAGCCGCGGCCGCCTGCTGGTCAACTATTTCCTGCGCCGAGGGCGCTTCCTTTTTTCGTCCAAACACCCATCTAGAATACCCCGCGGCGGCAGGCCCGGGCCCCGTCAGGACGGCCTTGGCGCTGTTTGTGGTGATCCGGGACACGGGTAGTGTTTCCGCCATGACTTCATTCCCTGCGGCGAACCCGCAAACCGCTCCCGGACAGGTCGGGAACATCGACGCCTACGCCCTCCGCCGGGCCGTTGCCGAATCGTTCGATGCCACGATCACCCAGTTGAAGGACCTCGTTGCGATCCCGGGGATCGCGTGGCCCAGCTTCGACCCTGCCCCGCTGAACGCCAGCGCCGAAGCCGTCGCCGGACTCGTTCGGGCCAGCGGGTTCGACGACGTCCGGATCCTGCGCTGCGACAAGGCCGACGGCACCCCCGGCGGCCCTGCCGTCGTCGCCCGACGCCCGGCCGCCGAAGGCAAGCCCACCGTCCTGCTGTACGCGCATCACGATGTGCAGCCGACCGGGGATCTGGCACTGTGGGAAACCGAGCCGTTCACCGCCGTCGAACGCGAAGGCCGGCTGTACGGCCGCGGCGCCGCCGACGACAAGGCAGGCATACTGGCGCATATCGCGGCATACTCCGCCGTGGCCCGGGTGCTGGGCGACGATCTGGGCCTGGGCGTGACCTTCTTCTTCGAGGGGGAGGAGGAAGCCGGCTCCCCGACGTTCAGGTCCTTCCTCGAAAGCCACCGGGAACTGCTGCGCGCCGATGTGATCGTCGTGGCGGACTCTAGCAACTGGAAAGTCGGCGTCCCGGCCCTCACCACCAGCCTGCGGGGACTGGTGGACGGCACCATCGAGGTAAAGGTCCTGGACCACGCCGTGCACTCCGGTATGTTTGGCGGCCCCGTGCTGGACGCCCCGACCCTCCTTGCCCGCCTGATCGCGACGCTCCACGACGCCGACGGCAGCGTCGCAATCGCCGGCCTGGTCAGCCGCGACAACGCTACGGTGGACCTGACGGAGGCGGAATACCGTGCCGATGCCTCGGTGCTCGACGGCGTGCGGCTCGCGGGCACGGGAAGCATCGCCTCGCGGATGTGGACCAAGCCCGCCCTGTCCATCATCGGGTTCGACGCCCCAGCGGTGGACGTCGCCTCGAACACACTGCTGCCCCGGGCCCGCGCCAAGTTCAGCCTGCGGCTCGCCCCCGGCCAGGACCCGGCGGAGGCCATGGACGCGGTCCGGAAGCACATCGAGGCCAACGCACCCTTTGGCGCCCACGTCGTGTTCACCCCGGGGGAGAGCGGCAGCTCCTTCCTGACGGACACCTCCTCAAAGGCCGCGAGGCTCGCCTTGTGGGCCCTCGGCGAGGCGTGGGGCGTCCCGGCGGTGGAAATGGGGATCGGCGGTTCCATTCCGTTCATCGCCGACCTGACCGAACTGTACCCGGACGTCCAGATCCTCGTCACCGGCGTGGAGGACCCCGATTCGCGCGCCCACAGCGCCAACGAATCGCTCCATCTGGAGGACTTCCGGAATGCTATTACCGCCGAAGCCTTCCTGCTGGCCCGCCTTAATGCAGAGGGACTGGCCTGACCGGCCGCGCTCCATCCGCCGTCCGGGGAACATCCAGCCGGTTCGCACGGTTACGTCAGAAGTTAGAGCTACACCGCTGATCGACGTAGCATGTAGCTATAGCCCATACCGTTTAAGTAGGGGCGGGCACCGCGCCAGCGGAGCCGCCACCACCGTCGTAAGAAGGTAGGCCATGAGCACTACAACCAATGAAAACAGCGCCGACACCACCGCTATTGCTGGCGAGGAGCTGGCCACGCACGAGGTCAAGCTGACCGACGTTGCCGCCGGCAAGGTCCGCAGCCTGCTCGAGCAGGAGGGCCGCACCGACCTGCGGCTCCGCGTTGCGGTGCAGCCGGGCGGTTGCTCCGGCCTGATCTACCAGCTCTACTTCGACGAGCGGCTGCTCGACGGAGATGCCGTCCGCGACTACGACGGCGTTGAAGTCGTCGTCGACAAGATGAGTGTCCCCTACCTCAGCGGGGCCAGCATCGACTTCGAGGACACCATCGCCAAGCAGGGGTTCACCATCGACAATCCCAACGCCGGCGGCTCCTGCGCCTGCGGTGATTCCTTCCACTAAGGCCGGGCAGTTTGCCCGGCCTTAGTGCCGCCCCAAACGGAGGCGGGCCGGGCCGGTAAAAACGGACCCGACCCACGGTGCGGAGATGTGGGCGAAAACTCCTGGGGAGCGGTAAGCTCTACACCAAGTAGTAAAACTTTTCGTGTGCCCGGAGCGCCATCGGCGGCCGGGCGACAGCAACAAGTAGGAAGGGCCGTCTGTGAGTTCGCAGAACCGAACCGGCAGCCGACGCAAAAAGATCTCTACGATCACTGGCTTGGCACTAGCCGGCGCGTTGGCTTTGACTGGATGTTCACCAGAGGTACAGAAGGGGTGGCTGCCCACCGAGCGTGACACCACCAATCACACTGACCGCATCATGGACCTCTGGGTCAACTCATGGATTGCCGCGCTGGTCGTCGGCATCATTACCTGGGGCCTGATGATCTGGTGCATCGTCGCTTACCGGCGCCGCAAGGGCACCGTAGGGTTCCCCCGCCAGAACAGCTTCAACCTGCCGCTGGAAGTGTTCTACCTGACCGTCCCGCTGTTCATGGTGCTGGTGTTCTTCTACTTCACCGACCGCGACCAGCAGGCGATCGACAACCGCAGCCAGCCCGCCGACGTCGTAGTGGACGTCCGTGGCAAGCAGTGGGCCTGGGACTTCAACTACAAGCAGGGCGACGTCGTCACGGGAGACGTCCATGAGGCCGGCGTCCAAGCGCACCTGACCGGCAACGAAGTGGACAAGGAAAAGCTGCCCACGCTGTACCTTCCGGTGAACAAGTCGGTTGACCTCGAGCTCAACTCACGCGACGTCATCCACTCCTTCTGGGTTCCCGCCTTCCTGCAGAAGCGGGACATGATCCCGGGCAAGACCAACTACATCAGGTTCACCCCCACCAAGGAGGGGACCTACGACGGCAAGTGCGCCGAACTCTGTGGTGAATACCACTCCGAAATGCTGTTCCGCGTGAAGGTTGTCTCCGAGTCGGAGTTCCAGGCTCACCTGGAGGAGCTGCGCCAGGGCGGCAACACCGGCCTGCTCGGTGAAGAGTACGACCGACTCCCGGCCAAGACCGAGAACAAGTAAGGGGAGCGCGAAGTGGCAACGACCTACTCTCAGCCCTCCGGGATCCTTGAGGCTCCCGTAGTACCCAAGTCCAAGGGACGCATCGTCGTCAACTGGATTACCTCCACCGACCACAAGACCATCGGGTACATGTACCTGATCGCGTCCTTCGTGTTCTTCTGCTTCGGCGGCGTCATGGCGCTGCTGATCCGTGCCGAACTGTTCGAGCCCGGGATGCAGATCCTGCAGACCAAAGAGCAGTACAACCAGCTGTTCACGATGCACGGCACCGTGATGCTGCTGATGTTTGCCACGCCGCTGTTCGCGGGCTTCGCCAACGTCATCATGCCGCTCCAGATCGGCGCCCCCGACGTCGCGTTCCCGCGATTGAACGCGCTGGCCTTCTGGTTCTTCCTCTTCGGCTCCACGATTGCCGTCTCCGGCTTCATCACCCCGCAGGGCGCGGCATCGTTTGGCTGGTTCGCGTACGCGCCGCTCTCGAACACCACGTTCAGCCCCGGCGTCGGCGGTGACCTCTGGGTCTTCGGCCTGGCGCTCTCCGGCTTCGGCACCATCCTTGGCGCGGTCAACTTCATCACCACGATCATCTGCATGCGTGCTCCCGGCATGACCATGTGGCGGATGCCCATCTTCACCTGGAACATCCTGGTCACGGCCATCCTGGTCCTGATGGCGTTCCCGCCGC
The DNA here is from genome assembly GCF_947090775.1 of Pseudarthrobacter sp. MM222. Classification (NCBI taxonomy): domain Bacteria; kingdom Bacillati; phylum Actinomycetota; class Actinomycetes; order Micrococcales; family Micrococcaceae; genus Pseudarthrobacter; species Pseudarthrobacter sp. MM222. The sequence goes on along the minus strand of NZ_OX352321.1, from coordinate 2,267,770 downwards.
TGGCCGCCGCGCTGTTCGCCCTCGGGGCGGACCGCCGCTTCGGTGCCCACATCTTTGATCCGGAGAACGGCGGTGCCGTCCTTTGGCAGCATCTGTTCTGGTTCTTCGGCCACCCCGAGGTGTACATCATCGCGCTGCCTTTCTTCGGCATCGTCTCCGAAATCTTCCCGGTGTTCAGCCGCAAGCCGATCTTCGGCTACAAGGGCCTCGTCTACGCGACGATTTCGATTGCCGCGCTCTCCGTGACTGTGTGGGCGCACCACATGTACGTGACCGGTTCCGTGCTGCTGCCGTTCTTCTCCTTCATGACCATGCTCATCGCCGTTCCGACCGGCGTGAAGTTCTTCAACTGGATCGGCACGATGTGGCGGGGCTCCATCACCTTCGAGACCCCCATGCTCTGGAGCATCGGCTTCCTGGCCACCTTCCTCTTCGGCGGCCTGACCGGCATCATCCTGGCCTCGCCGCCGTTGGACTTCCACGTCTCCGACTCCTATTTCGTCGTGGCGCACTTCCACTACGTGGTCTTCGGAACCGTTGTGTTCGCGATGTTCGCCGGTTTCTACTTCTGGTGGCCGAAGTGGACCGGCAAGATGCTCAACGAGCGTCTGGGCAAGATCCACTTCTGGATGCTGTTCCTGGGCTTCCACGGCACCTTCCTCATCCAGCACTGGCTGGGCGTCGAGGGCATGCCGCGCCGCTACGCGGACTACATGCCGCAGGACAACTTCACCTGGATGAACCAGTTCTCCACCTACGCCTCCTTCCTGCTGGGCGCCTCGCTGATCCCGTTCTTCTGGAACGTGTACATCACCTGGCGCAGCAATGAGAAAGTGGAAGTGGATGACCCGTGGGGCTTCGGTGCTTCGCTCGAATGGGCAACGTCCTGCCCGCCGCCGCGCCACAACTTCACCTCGCTGCCGCGGATCCGTTCAGAGCGTCCTGCCCTGGACCTGCACCACCCCGAGCTCTCCCAGTCATACACCGTCGAGTCGCCTGCCCCGGCAGCCGCTACGCTCGGTAACGCCGACCAGAAGGACACCGCCCAGTGAAGATCGAATCAAGGCTTTTCGGACTCGGAGTCTTCTTCTTCGTCCCGGTCGCAGTGGTCTACGGATTCATGACCAACTGGTCCGAGTGGGTCGGTATTCTCGGCATCCTGCTGGTTGCTGGCCTGGCCGGCATGATCGGCGCCTACCTCGGCTTCACCGGCAAGCGCGTCGGGATGCGCCCCGAGGACCGCAGTGACGCTGAGATCCACGAAGGCGCCGGCGAGCAGGGGCACTTCAGCCCCTGGAGCTGGTGGCCCCTGTTCCTCGGCATGGCCGCCGCCACCGGTTTCCTCGGCCTGGCCATCGGATTCTGGATTGTCTTCATCGGCGGTGGCCTGGCGATCATCGCCCTCGTCGGCTGGGTCTACGAATACAGCCGTGGCGACCACGCGCACTAGCGGCGGATAAGCACTACAAGACAAACGACGGCGGGCCCCACCATATTGGTGGGGCCCGCCGTCGTTTTGCGTTGGGTCGCCTGCGCCGGGCCCCGGTCGATCGGGCCGGGTCGGCCGGCAGGGTCGGTCGGCAGGGTCGGTCGGCAGGCAGAGGCGCACAGGGTCCCCCGGACCGGGCGGCCGGCAGGGGTGCACCGCAATAGGCCGGGGGAGACCCCTAGCTGGACTGTGCGGACTCCAAAACGAGCCGCAGCTTCTCCAGGGCACCCTCGACCTCTAGCAGGCTGTACGGGGCTGGGATAGCGTCGGCAGCGACCGCCAGTTCGACCTCACAGCCGTAGGCAAAGTCTTCGGTCATGACCTCGAGCAGTGACCGGGCGTCAACGCCTGGCTTGCCTTTTTTGCTGATGGTGACCGGCAGTCCTGTGTCCGTCACTGCCCGGACAAACACCGCCGCCGGTCGGGCGTGCAGGCCGATGCTTGCCTGGACGATTGCCTTGCGTACTGGCAACGGGACTCCTTAGTTGTGGGGTGTTTTCCAGCCTAGCCGGGCGTGGGGGCAGCAGGCGAAACGGGGTGCATGTGGTCTAGACCTCTACCTGAAGTGGCCTACCCTTGAGATATGAACGTATGCGGCGGGCAGTGCCATGGCGTCCTCTGACGCGGCCCGGATGGTCGGCGAGATCGACCGCCAGAACGGCACACCCATCTATGTCCAGTTGCGCGAGATCATCAGGGCGCACATCGGGACGGCGTGCCCGCCGGGTTCGGCGCTGCCGTCCGAGCGGGACCTCGCCGTCCGGTTCGGACTGGCACGGATGACCGTGCGCCAGGCCATCGACGCCCTCGTGGGTGAGGAAGTCATTGAGCGCGTCGTCGGCTTGGGGACCTTTGTCCGTAAACCGAAGCTGGACCTGCAGGTGAAGCTGACGTCCTACAGCGAGGAGATGCAGCGGCGCGGCATGGTGCCGGCGGCCAAGGTCCTCAGCTTTGAGCAGATCGGTGCCAGTGCGTTCCTCGCCCGCGAGCTGCAGTTGGAGGAGGGGACGCCGCTCGTGCGGTTCCGGCGCCTGCTGCTGGCAGACAACGAGCCCATGAGCGTGGATGAGAACTTCATCCCGGCACACCGTGTTCCCGGGCTGCTCGACGGGGAGCCTCCGACGTCGCTCTACAACATCCTGAGCGAGCGTTTCGGCCTGGTGATGGAGTGGGGCGAGGACATGATCGAGGCCACTGCGGCTTCGCCGTCGACGGCCAGGCTGCTCAATGTTGAGGTGGGTTCGCCGTTGCTGAAGATCCAGCGCCATGCCTTTGTGGCAAGGGCCATGGTGGACTACTCGGTGTCCTATTACCGGGCCGACCGCTACAAGCTGTGGGTCCCCCTGCAACGGCCCGGTGTGCGGCCCACGCGCAATTACGCCTCGGGGTACCGGCAGTAGCGATGCAGCGGACAAAAGAAAGGCCCGGTCCTGATGGACCGGGCCTTTCTCGTTCTGCGGTGGTACTAGTGGCTGAGGGTCTTCTGCGACTCGGCCGCTTCGATTGCCTCGTGACCGCCGTGGTGGCCGTGGGCCGCCTCCAGCTCCGCGGGTGTGGCCGGGGCAACCCGGTCCTCGAAGAACCACTGGGAGAGCTTCGCGCGGCGCTTCTCCTTGGCGTCAACAACGCCGTGGTCGTTCGGCTCCGCGGGCAGCGGGGAGGGCGACTCGAAACCGACCAGCTTGTAGCGCTTGTACTCGTCCAGCGGGGCGTGAACCTCGATGAACTCGCCGTGCGGGAGGCGGACGATGCGGCCGGTTTCGCGGCCGTGAAGGGCGATCTCGCGGTCCTTGCGCTGCAGCGCCAGGGCGACGCGCTTCGTCACGGCGAAGGCAATGACCGGGCCGAGGAAGAACAGCGCACGCAGCCAGTAGGTGACATCGTTGAGCGACACGTGGAAGTGCGTGGCGATGAGGTCGGAGCTGGCCGCGGCCCACAGGACGCAGTAGAACGTGAAGCCGGCCATGCCGATAGCCGTGCGGGTCGGCGCGTTGCGGGGACGGTCCAGGACGTGGTGCTCGCGGTCATCCTTGGTGATCCAGCGTTCGATCCACGGGTAGGTGAAGAGAACCGTGAACACAATTCCGGCCGGTACCAGGGCGGGCAACAGAACGTTCAGCGTCAGGACGTAGCCGAGGACGACGAACTCGAGGTGGAAGTCGCCGATGACACCCGGCATCAGGCGCAGCGCACCGTCGACCCAGCCGATGTACCAGTCAGGCTGCGTGCCTGCGGAGACGGGGGAGGGGTCGTAGGGGCCGTAGTTCCAGATCGGGTTGATGGTGAAGAAGGCAGCCATCAGGGCAACGACACCGAACACGATGAAGAAGAAGCCGCCGGCCTTGGCCGCGTAGACCGGGCCTAGGGGGTAACCGACCACGTTGCCGTCGTTCCGTCCCGGGCCGGGGTACTGGGTGTGCTTGTGCACGACCACCATGAAGAGGTGCAGCACGATCATCAGGAGGATGAGTGCCGGAACCAGCAGGATGTGCAGCATGTACAGGCGGCCGATAATCATCGTGCCCGGGAACTCGCCGCCGAAGAGGAAGAACGAGATGTAGGTGCCGATAACGGGAATCGACTTGATGACACCGTCGATGATGCGCAGGCCGTTGCCGGACAGCAGGTCATCGGGGAGCGAGTAGCCGGTGAAGCCTGCAGCCAGGGAGAGGATGAGCAGGACGCCGCCCACCACCCAGTTCAGTTCGCGGGGCTTGCGGAATGCGCCGGTGAAGAAGACGCGCAGCATGTGCACAGCTACCGAGGCGCAGAACAGCAGCGCCGCCCAGTGGTGGACCTGGCGCATGAACAGGCCGCCACGGACATCGAAGGAGATGTCCAGCGAGGAGCTGTACGCCACCGACATCTCGACGTTCTTCAACGGAATGTAGGAGCCGGTGTAGTGCGTTTCGGCCATCGACGGATCGAAGAAGAACGTCAGGAAGGTGCCGGAGAGGAGCAGGATGACGAAGGAGTACAGCGCCACCTCTCCGAACATGAAGGACCAGTGGTCCGGGAAGACCTTGCGGCCGAATTCACGCAGCATCCCGGAGCCGCCGACACGCTGGTCAACGAAGTCGGTGATACGGCCGGCCTTGGTCGTGGCGACGAAGGTGGGGGCATTAGGCGTTGTTGTTGCGCTCATGCTCATCACGCTCCCAATAGCTAGGTCCTACAGGTTCGTGGAAGTCGCTGGTGGCGACCAGGTAGCCCTCGGCGTCAACTGCGATCGGCAGCTGGGGGAGAGGCCGGCTGGCCGGGCCGAAGATAACCTTGCATTCCTGGGTCAGGTCGAAGGTTGACTGGTGGCACGGGCACAGCAGGTGGTGGGTCTGCTGCTCGTACAGGGCAACAGGGCAACCAACATGGGTGCAGATTTTGGAGTAGGCGACGATCCCGTTGTAGCCCCAGTCCTCGCGGCCCGCGGAGGGCTTCAGGGATTCGGGGTTCAGGCGCATGAGCAGGACCACGGCTTTGGCCTTCTCATTCAGCTTGCCTTCGTGCAGCTCATTGAGGCCTTCCGGAATGACATGGAAAGCGGAGCCGATGGTCACGTCGGAGGCCTTGATCGGGGTGCCGTCGGGATCCCGGGTCAGCCGCTTGAGCTTGCCCTCCTGCGGTGCCCACATGGTGTGTGCGAGCTTGTCGTCGGGGCGCGGCCCGAGGTCACCGAAGACGGCCAGGGCCGGCAGGGGTGCCAGTGCGACGGCGCCGAGCAGTGTGTTGCGGATCAGCGGGCGGCGCTTGATGCCGGTTTCCTCGACGATGTCGTCGACGATCCGTACGGCTGCCTGCCGGTCGTCCTCCGTGCGGATGCCATGGCGCTCTTCCGAGACTTCGTGGTCCGGCATGAGGGCCTTGGCCCAGTGCACGATACCGGTGCCAATGCCAAGCATGGCAAAGGCGGTGCCGATGCCCAGCAGGGCGTTCTGCAGCCGGATGGTGGCGATGGTGGTGTCGTCGCCCAGATCGATGGCAAAGTAAGCCACTAGGAATATCAGGGTGCCGACAACGGAGCTCCCGAATAGGAGGGCTACCTGCCGTTCTGCTCGCTTTGCGGCCCTCGGGTCCGTGTCAGCCAGGCGCAAACGATGCGGAGGAATTCCAGGATCCTGGAACTTCTCCACCTCATTCTGACCAGCCGTAGCTACGGTGCCCGAGTGGATCGGACTGCCGTCACTATGGTTGCCCATAATTCGCCTCATCCCTCTCTCGTCCCGGCATCTGCCGGGTTAGCTTTCAATTCAAACTGCTGAAGGGTCAGCAGAAACTTCTTACAGGTGCTGCGGATGTGGTTAGGACGTCCGCGAGGTCAGCCAGATGGTGAAGGCGATGATGACGCCAAGACCGGCGATCCACACAAACAGACCTTCGGACACCGGACCCAGAGCACCAAGATCGGCGCCTCCGGGTGAACCGTTGGCCTCGATCTGCTTCAGGAAGGTGATGATGTCGCGCTTGCCCTCCGGGGAGACGTTCGCGTCGTTGAAGACCGGCATGTTTTGCGGGCCGGTAACCATGGCTTCGTAGATGTGCTTGCCGGAGACATCGGCGAGGGACGGGGCGAACTTACCCCGGGTGAGGGCGCCGCCGGCTGCGGCAGCGTTGTGGCACATGGCGCAGTTCACGCGGAACAGCTCGCCGCCCTCGGCGGCGTTGCCCTTTTCGTCGAGGAGGTGCTCTTCGGGGAGGGCCGGGCCGGGGCCCAGGGTGGCAACGTAAGCAGCCAGCTGGCGGGTCTGCTCTTCGTTGAACTGGGCGGGCTTCTCATAGGCCTGCGGGCCGTTCATCTGCATGGGCATGCGGCCGGTGCCAACCTGGAAGTCAACGGCGGCGGCGCCGACGCCAACCAGGGAGGGGCCGGACTGCGAGCCGCTGGCGCCCATGCCGTGGCAGGTGGCGCAGTTGGCCTCGAAGAGCTTCCCGCCTTCTTCCGCGTCGTTTGCGCTGAAGCTCGTGGTGGCTTTGGCCTGATTGACGGTGGTAGCAACGGCGTACAGCCCACCCGTGACCAGGAGGCCCATCAGTAGCAGCGCTATTGCTGCCAGTGGGTGACGTCGCTTCTGCGAGAGTGCCTTCACGTGGTGGTTCCTTTATTCGATCCTGCGTTGGCTCGGGGAGCCACTTCTAGAAATTCTGCCTCTTGTAGAAAAAGAGTCAAGTCGGGGCTACTTGAGGACGTAGATGACCAGGAAGAGGCCGATCCACACGACGTCGACGAAGTGCCAGTAGTACGAGGTGACGATTGCGGAAGTTGCCTCGAAGTGGCCGAATTTCTTCGCCGCGAAGGAGCGTCCGATGATGAGCAGGAAGGCAACCAGGCCGCCGATGACGTGTAGGCCGTGGAAGCCCGTAGTGATGTAGAACGCTGAACCGTAGGCATTTGAGGAGAGCGAGACGTGCTCGGAAACGAGCATGGCGTATTCCGTCGTCTGGCCGGCCACGAAGACGGCGCCCATGATGAACGTCAGGGTGAACCACTCGTTCATTCCCCAGCGGGTGAAGCTGCGGCGGCCGCCGCTTCGGCGCGGCTGGAGCCGCTCGGCGGCAAAGACGCCCATCTGGCAAGTAAAGGAACTGGCCACGAGGACGATCGTGTTAACGAGCGCAAAGGGGAAGTTGAGCTTGGCTGTCTCCTCGGCCCACATCAGTCCGGAAGTCGAACGGAGTGTGAAGTACATGGCGAAGAGACCGGCGAAGAACATCAACTCACTGGACAGCCAGACTACGGTTCCAACAGAAACCATGTTCGGGCGATTCAGCGTCGGGTGCGCCGGGGTACTGGGGGCATGGGTCGCAGATGTCACATAGACATTATGTCTATAAAAGTCCGTCCTGCCCAACGCAAACCGCGTTTTCGGAGGACTTTTTCTACAAAGACGCGAATTCGCGCGGAAAAGTTCCCGTACCCGTTCACATTGGTCATAGCGGTCCGCACCTCGATAGCATCGGGAGGTGACTTCTCAGGCTTCTGCCCAGCCCGCAGGCAACACCTGGCCGCGGCTCATCGGCGCACTCATTGACGGTACGGATCTCACGACCGGCAGCACGGAGTGGGCGATGAACTCGATCATGTCCGGCGAGTCGTCGCCGGCGCAGGTGGCGGGCTTCCTTGTCGCGTTGCGGTCCAAGGGCGAGACCGTGGACGAGTTGGCCGGTCTGGTGGAGGCGATGATCGCCAACGCCAACCCGATAGACATCGCCGGCGAGAAGCTGGATATCGTCGGTACCGGCGGGGACCAGCAGAACACCGTGAACATTTCCACCATGGCAGCGCTGATCGCCGCGGGCGCGGGCGCGAAGGTGGTCAAGCACGGCAACCGCGCGGCGTCCTCGACGTCCGGTTCAGCCGACGTCCTGGAAGCCCTCGGCGTCCGGTTGGACCTTCCGATTCCGCGGGTGGCGCTGAACGCGGATGAGGCCGGGATCACCTTCTGTTTTGCCCAGGTGTTTCATCCCTCGATGCGTCACGCAGCGGTGGCCCGCCGGGAACTGGGCGTGCCGACGGCCTTCAACTTCCTCGGCCCCATGGTCAACCCCGCCCACGTCCAGGCATCGGCCGTCGGGGTCGCCAACGAACGGATGGCGCCGCTGGTGGCTGGCGTGCTGGCCAAGCGCGGCAGCCGCGGACTCGTCTTCCGCGGCAGCGACGGGCTCGATGAACTGACCACAACCGGGCCGTCCCGGATCTGGGAGATACGGAACGGCGTCGTTGCCGAGGAAACCTTCGACCCGCGTGACCTCGGGATCCGTCAGGCGACGCTTGAAGAGCTGCGCGGCGGGGACGCGACGGCGAATGCCGCCGTCGTCCGTGCAGTCCTGGCCGGTGCACCGGGAGCCGCGCGCGACGCGGCCCTGCTGAACGCCGCCGCCGGCCTCGTGGCCTTCGACCTCGATGCGGTCGGCCCGCTCAAGGAGAGGATGGCCGCGGCGCTGAAGCGGGCCGAGGAATCGATTGAGTCCGGCGCTGCGTCCGAGGTGCTGGACCGCTGGGTCGCGCTCTCACACAGCAATTGAAGCCCACGGCCTGAAGGGCACGGACTGAGGGCACGGCCCGACGCGCGGCGCGCGAGGCTACTCTTCGATGCCGAGGGCGAAGGCCGCATCGAGATCGTGCTGGGAATAGGCCCGGAAGGCGATCTGGGTGGTGGTGTGGACAACGCCGGCGACCTTGGAGAGCTTGTCCGCGATCGCGTCCGCAAGATCTTCGTGCTTCGGCACCCTGGCGATGGCAATGAGATCCCATTCCCCGGTCACGGAGTAGACCTCGCTGATGCCCTGGATGGCGGAGATTTCCTCCGCCGTTTCCGGGATTCGCGAAGCGTCTGTCTTGATCAGGACGAAAGCGGTGACCACATCGAACCTTTCCGGATCTGTTACGCCGTTACCGGCCGATCAGATGGCCCGTCGGGACGGAGCCATATGCCTGCAAGCCTAGTACATCAGGCCTGTCGGCGGTGTGACCGGAACCGGTCCACACCGGAGACAAGGAGCCGGTATCCAAGCAGGAAAACGCCCAGCGCGAGCAGCGCCACGACTACGAACGGAAGAACCACCGTCTGCCCGGTAACGGCACGCAGCAGCATGCCAACGGCGACAGTCCCCAGCCAGACGCCGACGCCGGTCGGCCATAGCGCGAGGGGAGCGCGCCAGGCGCGCAGGACGAGCCAGCTTGCCGCAGCACCGGCGAGGAAGGGCCAGGCAGTGGCCAAGATACCGGTCACGATCTCGCCGCGCTGGTGCGCGTCCCGTCCGATGGCGGCAAAGGCCAGGATCAGCGCCGCGTCGGCTCCGGCGGCCGCGGCCCGCTTGAGGCCCGAGCCCTGGCCGCTAGCACGCGGAATTCGGGATGTGGAGAACGTCATGGCTTCAACCCTAGCCCCGCAGCCGGGCCTGGGCGCAATGGCCGGTCACCGCACTGCCGTCGGGGTGACCGGACGTTGTGTGCCTAAGGGTGCGGGGCTAGGCTCTGGCTCAACCCGCATCGCCGCCGGACACAGCCCTGCGGCACGGGCAGAGCGGAAAGAGCGTGCGCAGTGAGCGAAAAAATCACCACCTGCCTGTGGTTCGACAACCAGGCCGAGGAGGCCGCTGAGTTCTACGTTTCCGTCTTCGGGGACGGCAAGGTCCTGGACGTGGCCCGCTACGGCGAAGGTGGCCCCGGGCCCGCGGGCCAGGCGATCACGGTCCGCTTCGAGATCGGGGACCGGACCTTCACCGCGCTGAACGGGGGACCGGCCTTCACCTTCAGCGAGGCGGTCTCCTTCGTCGTCGATTGCGCCTCGCAGGAAGACGTGGACCGCTACTGGGCGGCGTTGAGCCAGGGCGGCTCCGAAGGCCAGTGCGGCTGGCTCAAGGACAGGTACGGGGTCTCGTGGCAGGTCATACCGTCCGTGCTGGGCCAACTGCTCGGCGGCCCCGACCCGGTGGGCTCCCAACGGGCCATGCAAGCCATGCTCTCAATGCACAAGCTGGATATCGCCGCGCTGCAAAGGGCCTACGACGGCCGCTGAGCCGCGAGCAAGCGCGGGCGGGCCGTGAGCCCGGAGGCCGGAGATTGGCTGGCTCTTGCTGTCGGCTCCTCGCAGGGTGTCAAATCCTTAACACAGGCCTTTTCGGCCGCACGGCCGCGGACCATGGATACAACGCCAGGAGGCACTCATGCCGACGAAGGATGCAAAGGTTCCGGCGAAGAATCCCGGCCGCGGCGCCGACCTCCGGCGGGCGGACGCAACAGTCGGATCGCCGCCGGACCGGCCCGAGCAAATCCGGAATGTGGCCCTCGTTGGCCACTCGGGCTCCGGCAAGACTCTGCTCACGGAGGCGCTGCTCGCCGCCACCGGCGCCATCTCACGCAAGGGCTCCATCGCGGAAGGCACCACCGTCAGCGATTCGGAACCGGCGGCGATCCACCAACAGCGTTCCGTCGCGCTCTCGGTGGTGCCCATCGGGATCAACGGCGTCAAGGTCAACCTGCTGGACACTCCCGGTTACGGGGAGTTTATCGGTGAGCTGCGGGCCGGACTGCGCGCCGCGGACGCGGCGCTTTTTGTCGTCTCGGCCGTTGACGATATCGACGCTGCGACCAGCGCACTCTGGACGGAGTGCCAGCGGGCCCGCATGCCGCGGGCGGTTGTAATTAGCCGCCTGGATCACCCCCGGGCGGACTTCGACGCCGCCCTCGCCAGATGCAGGCAGGCCTTCGGTGACTCGGTGATGCCGCTCTACCTGCCGGTCGGCACGGGGACCGCCACCACGGCCTTGTTCGGGCTGCTCTCCGGCACCGTCTCGGAACTGGCGGCGGACAATCCTTTGCCCGTCTTTCGGAACGCCGACGACGTCGAACTCCGCGCGTCGGAGGCTGCGCGGAGCGCCCTCATTGAAGGCATCATCGCGGAGAGCGAAGACGAGACGCTGATGGACCGGTACCTTGCCGGCGAGGAAATCGCAGCGGACATTCTGGTTCAGGATCTGGAGACGGCAGTGGCAAGGGCCTCCTTCCATCCGGTGCTGCCGACCTCCGCGGAGACCGGCCTCGGCCTGGCAGAACTGCTGGAGTCAATGACGCGGGCGTTCCCGTCCCCGGTCGAGCGTGAACTGCCGCCTGTAACGGATCTCGCCGGTAGCCCGGCCGGCCTCGCGGGCTGTGACCCGGCGGGCCCCCTGGCCGGCGAGGTCGTGCGCACCACGATCGACCCGTTCCTGGGCCGGGTCTGCCTCGTCCGCCTTTTCTCCGGCACGCTACGGGAAGACTCGGCTGTCCATGTCGGCGGCCGCGGCCTGGCCGACCGGGGCCATGAAGACCACGACAGCGACGAGCGGGTCGCGCACCTGTATTCCCCCTTCGGTTCCAGTCTGCGGCCGGTCCCATACTGCGTGGCCGGAGATATTTGCGCCCTTACAAAGTTGGGCGCCGCCGAGACCGGGGACACCATCTCGGCCAAGGAGCTGCCGCTGTTGGTCCAGCCGTGGGAGATGCCCCAACCGCTGCTTCCCGTCGCCATCGAGGCGGCCTCGCACGGTGACGAGGACGTCCTGGCCAAAAGCCTGGGAAAGGTCGCGGCCGGCGACCCGGCCCTCCGGGTCGAGCGGAACCCCGAGACCCATCAGCTGATCCTGTGGTGCATGGGTGAGGCGCACGCCGAGGTGGTCCTCGGCAGGCTGCGGGACCAGGGGGTGAACCTGCACACGGTGGAGGTGGTGACACCGCTGCGGGAGACCTTTTCGGCGCGCGCGGCCGGCCACGGCAGGTACGTCAAGCAATCCGGGGGCCATGGCCAGTATGCCGTCTGCGACATCGACGTCGAGCCGCTCGCGCGCGGTGCCGGCTTCGAATTCATCGACAAGACCGTGGGGGGCGTCATTCCGGGGCCTTTCATCGCTTCGGTGGAGAAAGGGGTACGGGCCCAGATGCAGAAAGGGGTCGCCGCAGGCTTCCCGGTGGTGGATATCCGGGTGACGTTGCTCGGCGGCAAGGCACACAGCGTGGACTCCTCCGATGCCGCATTTCAGGCGGCGGGTGCGCTGGCCCTGCGCGAGGCGGCCGCGGCCACGCGCATTCAATTGCTGGAACCCGTCTCCGAAGTCACCATCAGCGTTTCAGACGAGCACGTGGGGGCGGTAATGAGCGGTTTGTCCTCCCGCCGTGCACGGCTGACCGGCACAACGTCCACGGGGGGAGACATCACGGAAATCGGCGCCGAAGTCCCTGATCAGGAACTGTTGCGGTATTCGATTGAATTGCGCGCCCTGACGTCCGGGAGCGGAAGGTTCAGCCGGAGCTACCTGCGGCACGAACCGGTGCCAGCGAGTGCCGTCCGACCGACCGGGAAAGGTTGAGGACCGGTTGCGCCGTCGACCCTCCTCGCCTGAAAAGAAGGTGTGACCCTATTCGGGACGATCACCCCCGGACGGTTCCTGGGCAAGCGCCGGCGCCTGGACGGGGGGCGGCTCGATGGCAAGGGTGAACCCATCCTGCGGAGCAGTACTGTCCCGTCCCACCCCGCTAAGGTGCAGCAACAGCGCGATTTCCGGGTCCCAGGGATGCTCACGGACAAGATTTCGCAGCCGGACACGCACCTCCTCCAATTCGGGCCCGGTGCTGTTGAGGAGGCTGGCGATGATCTCGAGGACCTGCAACCGAAGCGAGGTGCCGGCATATTGGTCGGGCGCACGGTCGTGCGGCGCTGCCCTGCTGCCCCAATCCCGGCCCGGGAGTTCGCCGGCGTTCCGGAATCCTTCACCGGAGGTCATGCTGATTCCGGCAGGGCCGGGCCGACCGCCAGCTTAACATGTACCGATCCGGCTGCCAGTCCACCGGCTTGCACCGCGGAAACCGGGAAAAAGGACCCACCTATTCGTTGCATTCCGGTCTCCATTCTGTGCGTTTGTCGCCGCTCCGGCCCGAGGGGCAGGAACAGGGTGCGCCCGGGGCCCACCTGTTGACCGTCACGCTATGGATGCGGACTTGTAAATATCCTGTTGCCAGAAAGCCCGCGCGTATGGCCGGAGCGACGTTCCAAGGGTTTCCCTAGGGCTGAGGCCGGACACTTATCAACATGTCACGGTCAACAACGCTCCAGCGCACGAAAATCCTGGTTCCGGCGATTCTGCTCACCCTTGTCGGGGTCATTGTCGCCAGCCTCCTGATGGCCACGCCGCGGAAACCCCCCGCCCCCCTGGGCGCCTCGGCCGGTGTCACCGGGGGAGTCGCCCGGATCAACGGGGTCATACCGACCGAGGTCGACGGTTGGATGCCCGCATCGGCTCCGGCCGCGCTGGCTATCCCGGCCGCGGAGGGGCTCCACCGGGTCCGCGTTCTGCTGGAGCTGACCGCATTGGAAAAGGGCGGTCTCTCCATTGACCCCTCTGACTACTCCATCTCGGGCCTCGGCAGCGGAACCTGGAAAGCCGTCTGGTCTTCCCCCCTTCCGCCTACCGCGGCCCAGGGGGAGAGCATCAACGCCACACTTGTGTTCGAGCTCCCGGATCGCGCCATTGATCTGACGCTGGAACTGCCCGGGGGACAGGAGCTGTCGCTCGGAGCGGGTCACCACCGGGGCAGCTGAGGCCTGAGCCTCCGGGTAGTCCCACGCAGGAAAAACGAGTACAGCACACTGGTGTTGAGGCTTATCGCATACCAAATGCTTGGGAGCACAAGTTCCCGTCTGAATTGCAGGTCTCGAAATGCTCCTCAATCCCTTGCAGGAAACCACTGAACAATCCGTCGTTGCGGGGCCGCCACGGCCGCCGGGTTTCCTGGACATCAAGATCCTCGGCCCCCTGCGGATCCAATCCGCAACCGCAACCTTGGATGCCAGCGGGCTCGGCGGTACCAAACCGCGTCAGATCCTCGAAATCCTTCTTTTGAATCTGGGCATGCCCGTATCCAAGGACCGTCTTATTGACGTCCTGTGGGCTGGGCGGCCGCCGGCGGAGGCACTTCCGACGCTGGAAAGCTACGTCAGCGTGCTTCGCCGGCACCTCCAGCCCGGCCAGGGCAAGACCGGTCCGCTTCGGACGGTCACTGGTGGCTACATGATGGATCCCCTCCTGGTGAACCTTGACGTCAGCCGCTTTAATGAACTCTCCAGGCGGGCATCGCAGTGCGAGCCGCCGGAGGCATTGAAGCTCCTGCAGGAAGCGCTCACCCTGGCCACCGCGCCCTTGCTGGGGGACGAGTTGCAGGCGTCGTGGGCGGAGGAAGAGCGAGGCCAGCATGAACTTCGGGTCGGCCGGGCCCGAGCCCTCGCCGCCAAATTGGCGCTGTCCCTGGACGAACCCGAACTGGCAATCGCCTGGGCAAGGGAAGCCGTAGCAATTGATCGCCTAAACGAGAGCGCCTGGTCTTCCCTCGTCCTTGGGCTGGAGGCGTCAGGGCAGCCGCTCGAAGCGCTCCGGGCCTTTGAGGAGTTCCGCCGCACATTGGACCGGGAGATGGGGTGCAGCCCAGGGGATTCGCTTCGCGCCGCACACGCCCGCCTGCTGCGGTTGACCGCCGACCACACACCCCCGGTGTCCGTGGCTGACCCCAAAATCCCGGCGTCGCCAAATGGAAGCCAGCCCGTCAGGGACGCGGCTCCCGCGGCCACCCTTCGGATCGTCACTATCGATGACCACCGGACGTTCACCGAACTGCTGACCAGCGCACTGGACCGGGAACCGGACCTGCAGAGTGTGGGCTCGGCTGAGTCCGTAGAGACTGGCGTGCTGATGTGCCGTGAACTGGCACCAGACGTGGTGGTCATGGATTATCACTTGCCGGATGGCGACGGGCTCACGGCCGCACGCCGGATTCTGGAACAGGACCCGGATACGCGGATCATCATGCTGACGGGCGACCCCACCCAAGAAGTCCTCCGGCAGGCAGCGGCAATAGGAATCTGCGGTTTCCTGCCCAAAGACGGCTCGCTGGCCATCATGCTCGATACCCTCCGGCATGCCAGGGCCGGGAACATGGTGGTTCATCCCTCGCTGGTGGCACAGATTGGTGTCCCCCAAATGGCTCCCCCGGGCGGGAACTACCCGGACCCGCTCAGCATCCGCGAGGTGGACGTCCTGCGTTTGATGGCCGAAGGGCAGGAAATAAGGGCAGTAGCAAAGGGCCTGGGCATCTCGGTCCACGCCTGCCGCGGACATGTCAGAACCATCTTTTCCAAGCTCGGCTCGCATACGCACACGGAAGCTATGGCCGAGGCGGAAGTCCGTGGGATCTTGAGCGTTGACGGTGTCCAGGCCTTCTGACACCGAGGAACGCACCCAGCCAATCGATCAGGCAGCAGCCGCCGAGCGCTTCCAGGTCCGCGCTGCGGTAGCGAAATTCCTCCTGATGGGGTTTCTTGCCCTGCTGGTCGTGGCGACGCCGGTTGCGTTCTGGATCCGCAGCGTTGCGGAACGGCACGCACTCGACCAGGCCCTCATTCTTACGCAGCGGGTGGCAGACCTTGCCATCAGACCATTGGTGAATGACCAGCTGCTGGCCGGTGACTCGCTGGCACTGTCCGAGTTGGACAGCGCGTTGCAGCCTTGGCGCGACGACGCCTCCGTGCTTCGTATCAAGGTGTGGGATGCGGATGGCCGAGTGGTCTATTCCGACATGCGCTCGTTGGTAGGCCAGAAATTTGATCTGCCGCAGTGGGCCCAAGAGCTGCTGGACGGTGGGCCCGGCACTGCTTCCCTGGAAAGCCAGCAGGAACTGGAGAACGAGTTTGAATCAGCCTCCGGAGAACTGGTTGAGGTCTACGTCAGCTCCTCGGCACTGGACGGCACCCGGCTGATCTTCGAGGCGTACTACGACGACGACCCCGTCCGTGAAGGACAACAGGCGGTCCTGTACAGCATGATTCCGCCGCTGCTGCTCTCGCTGGCCGCCCTGCAGCTCGCCCAGCTGCCCCCCGCCATCCGCCTGGCCCGCGAAATCCAAATGCATCAGGTGAGCCGGAACCGGCTGCTCAAGCGCTCCGTTGAGGCCTCCGACCTGGAACGCCGGAGGATCGCGCGGGACCTGCACGATGAAGTGATCCAGGGGCTCTCCGGGCTGGGCTACGCACTCGAGTCGGAAGAGGTCCACGGACCGCCCGAACAACGGCCGGTGCTTGGCGTTGCCCGGCGAATTCTCCAGGACAGCGTCCGGGCGCTGCGGGCGATGATCAGCGAACTGTACCCACCGGACCTCGAGCAACTGGGGCTCAACACAGCGCTCGAACGGCTCGTGGAGCCCCATCGGGAACGCGGTCTCGCGGTCCAGGTCCTGATCCCTGACGACGTTCCGTTGGATCGGGGCTCAGCAGCCTTGCTTTACCGGGTGGCCCGGGAAGCGCTGTCGAACAGCGCCAAACACTCCGGCGCCACCGAGGTGATGCTCGGGCTGCGGCTGGACCATCTGGGCGCCGAAATAAGCATCGCTGACAACGGCGCTGGATTCGATCGGACCCAGCTCGCCGCGGAGGGACACGTGGGGCTTCGGATCCTCAAGGACACCATCCAGGAGGCCGGTGGGGCCCTGCAAGTCCTCAGCGTCCCGGGCGCCGGCACTACGGTGACTGCCTGGTGCCCAACCTCGCGGCGAGCCGCCGATTAATTCCGGGAATCCACAGGATTCCCCCAAGGTCCGTACTGCACTGTCGGATTACCGAAGAAGAAAAAGGAGACCGGTCATGTCCGTTTCACGACGTCAAGTTCTGCTGATCGGGGGACTGGGAGTCCTCGGCGCAGGTGGTGCCATGCTGCCGACGGGAACGGTGGAGGCCAAATCGGCAAGCCGGCTCAGCTCCAAGGAGATGCCGCGGCCATTCCAGACACCCTTCGTGCAGGCTCCTGTGCTCGCCCCCTATGCCACAGGGACCGACCCCGCAGACGGCCTGCCGGTCAACTACTACAAGCTGACTCAGAAGGCCGCGATGGCCAACATCCTGCCACGGCTCAGCACCCCCATTCTTGGCTACAACGGTCTGTTCCCCGGACCGACAATCAGCCTCGACCAGGGGACGAAGGCCGTGCTGCGGATCCGGAACCAGTTGCCGGCCACCCACGCACTCGACGGCCACGCCCTGTCCACGTCCACGCACCTGCATGGTTCTGCATCGAAGCCGCAATTCGACGGCTACGCCAGCGACATCACTCATCCGGGGTTCTACAAGGACTATCACTACCCGAACTTCCAGCCAGCCCGCACGCTCTGGTACCACGATCACGGCGTGCATTTCACCGCCATGAACGCCTATTCCGGGCTGGCCGCCCAGTACCACATGCATGATCCCATCGAGCGGAAGCTTCTCCCGCAGGGCGACTTCGACGTCGCCCTGACCATCAGCGATGCCATGTTCGCTGCCAACGGAGCCCTCGGCTACGACGACAACAGCCACTCCGGGCTCTGGGGTGACGTGATCCTGGTCAACGGAAAGCCATGGCCGGTCATGAAGGTGCAGAAACGCGTTTACCGCTTCAGGGTGCTCAACTGCTCCATCTCCCGTTCCTTGCGGCCCACGCTCAGCACCGGCGATCCCGTGGTCATGGTGGGCTCGGATGGCGGGCTGCTCCCGGTGGCAAAGACCGTGGCCAACTGGCGCCATGCCGGAGCGGAGCGGTACGAGATCCTCATCGACTTCCGGAAGTACAAGACGGGCCAGCGGATCGAACTGCGGAACCTGTCCAACAAAAACAACGTCGACTACGACTTCACCAACAAGATCATGGCCTTCGACGTCACGGATACGCCCGTCGACACCACGGACCCCACCTGGGACCGGATCCCGACCACGCTCACCAACAGTGAAGCAATGTCGCTGGTGCCGGCGCAGTCGGTGAAAACACGCAAATTCCGGGTCAAGAGGAACGACAGCACCAACCTGTGGACAATCAACGACGACAGCTGGCAGGACGTCATCGCCAGCGGCTACAAGAAGGTCGTTGCCGACCCGGAATTGAACTCGGTGGAGATCTGGGAAATCGAAAACAAGTCCGGCGGCTGGTTCCACCCCCTGCACATCCACCTGGTGGACTTCCAGATCCTCAGCCGCAACGGGCGGCCCCCCTTCGACTACGAGCGCGGGCCCAAGGACGTGGTGTACGTGGGCGAAGGCGAGACCGTCCGCCTCCTGATGAAGTTCACGCCCAACACGGGCCTCTACATGATGCACTGCCATAACCTGCCGCACGAGGACCACGACATGATGGCGCAGTTCCGTGTGGGCCTGAAGGAAGACGACTGGGACGGGGACCATCCCATGACGGCGGCCAAGCCTACCTGGGACGAGGAACGGGATTGACCACCCTCGAAAAGGCGGCCCACGGAAGACGAGCCCTCCGGAGCCCCCGGACGAGGACCCATCCGCCGTCGGCCAGGTTCCGCTGGGCCCGGATCCTCGCCGCGGCGTTAATCCCCGTCCTGATAGTTCTTGCCGTCCGCACCTGGCTGGTCGAGCCTTTCACGGTTTCATCGGACAGTATGGAGCCGACGATCCACTCCGGCGCCATTGTGCTCCTCTACAAGCCGGCTGCGGCCACGGGCGGGATCAGGAACAGTGTGGTGGTGGCCTTTGCCAGCCCCGTAGACGGACGGACCGCCATCAAGCGCGTCATAGCGCTGGAGGGGCAGAGCGTCGCAATCCGGGACTCTGAACTGTTCGTCGACGACGTCGCCGTGCCCGAGCCGTTCGTCGACCACAGCCGCATCGACGGTACCTACTTCGGACCCGAAAAGGTGCCGGCCGGAAGTGTCTTCGTCCTTGGGGATAACCGGGGCGTATCGATCGATTCCAGGGACTTCGGAGCAGTGCCGCTGACGGCGATCCAGGGCGTCCTTATCACCGGCCAGAAATAGGCGGCGTCCGGCAGCCGCCCTGCACCAGAACACCCGACAACCACGACACCCGGTTCGCTACCCCCGAACCGGGTGTCCTTCTGATTGGGCCCGGGTGCTCCGCCTCCCCGGCGCGCACGGCCGCCTCAAGGTTTCGGCAGGTTTTACGCAGGGTGGGACCGATAGTTCTGGACGCACGCCGTGGGACTCCCACGGAAGAGTTAGGTCTCCGCAATATGGGGATCTCCCTATTGAGTAAGGGGAAAACCGCCATGTCAATCAGAACAGCCCGTCCTGGCAGCACATCTGAAACCGTCCAGAACAGGCGTGAACATCCGCCCGGCCGGCTGCGCTGGTTGTCATCCGTCGCTGTCGGGTCCCTATTGGCAGCCGCCCTGGCTCCGCTGGCGATGGTGCCCGCACAAGCTGCCGTGGCAGGCATGGGTCCCGTGGATCCGCAGAACGGCTTCCCCACGTGGTACTCGGACGGAACCGTCAAACTGCAGCTGTGCTACATGGCCGGATCCGGCTGCCTCTCCGAGCCGCCGGACGCCTCTGCGCCTGCCGCGTATCCGGATAACTTTCCCGAAGAGGCCTTCTGGTTCCAGGCCACGGCCGAGGGCGGCAACCTTCTCTTCGAGGCGGCCCTTGAGGCGGCGCATCTCAACGGTGCAGTGGTGCCGGGGGAACAGATGGGCTTCGCCCGACTGCGCTTCGACATGACCGGCCTCGTGCCGGGCGCTTCGTACACTTTCAGGCACCCCTATGGTGTCACCACCCTGACGGCGGATCCGGCAGGGGGGAAGAGGCCGGGGCAGATTCGGGCCACAATCGACGACGGTGTCTGCACTCCCTCACCGAGGATCCCCTGTGACTGGGTGGGTGTCGGTGAAGCGTTCCTGGGTGACTACCAAACCGGCGCCACCGCATCCTTCCTGCGGCAGGTCGGTGCCCCGGCCGGGACCATTGGCGACATCAATACCGCACGCCCGGTGACCGGCGCGCCGTCCGGGCTCAACGCAGTGGTCGTAGAGGGGCCCAATGCGGGTGGCCCCGGCGTCAACACACTGACCGTCAACACTTTCTCCGTTCAGGGCCTGATCTACGACGGACCGGACGCCGCCCCCTCCACCCCCGACCTGACGGCAGCCAGCGACAGCGGACGCTCCAACACCGATAACACCACCAACAACACCACGCCGGCGTTCACCGGCACAGTCCCGGGGGTCGGTGCTTCGGAAGCCCCCGTGGAGATAATCCTGGATGGCGCCGCGACTCCAGCGGCAGCCACCACCACGGTCAACGGCGCCTACTCGGTGCCTCTGGACGCCGCGTTGGCGCCGGGCGTCCACCGGGTCCAGGCACGGACCCTTAATCCGGCCTACACAGTCGACCCCGAGACCGGACTGCCCACCGATCCCGCCGTATCGCAGTACCTGACGTCCGGGACACTTTCCTTTACGGTCGACACGGCGGCTCCGGTGACCACAATCATTGCCCCGTTCCCGTCCAACCCGTCTGCGGACACCACACCCACCGTCAGCTACCGGAGCGACGATCCCGGGGCCTTCCATGAATGCCAGCTGCTGCCCAGCAACAGTTCGTGGGACCCCGTCTGTGCGTCGCCCAAGTCCTATGACGCGCAGCTCAACGGCAGCTACACCTTTAACGTGCGGGCGACCGATGCCGCCGGCAACGTCGGGACGCCGGCCACGTACTCCTGGCGGATTGGTGACCCGGACACTGTAGCGCCCACCCTGACCGGTCAGTCCCCGGCGTCGAACGCGACCGGAGTCCCGTCGTTCAACACCGTTACCGCCACGTTCTCCGAGGCTGTCAGCGGCGTGAACGGTACGTCCTTCGTCATGCAGGACCCGAGCGGCGCCGTCGTACCGGCCGCGGTGACGTATGACACCGCTGCCCGCAGGGCAACCCTGGACCCGACGGATCCGCTGGCAAGCAGCACCAGGTACACGGTGTCCGTGAAGAACACCATCACCGATCCGTCGGGCAACGCCTTCGCCGGCGCCACCTGGGCCTTCAACACGGCCGATACCGTCGTGCCGACGGTGACGACGCGGACACCGGCGGCGGACGCCACGGCCGTTGCCACAGGCACGAATATCACGGCTACTTTCAGTGAGGCCGTCCAGGCCGTGAGCGGCACGACGTTCACCCTGACGGACCCCAACGGCACTGCTGTTGCCGGGGCAGTCAGCTACAACGCCACCACCCGGGTCGCCACGCTGGACCCGACGGCAGACCTGGGCGCGGGAACCACCTACAGGGCTACGCTGACCGGCGGCGGGGCCGACATCCGTGATGCCGCGGACAACCCGCTCGACACCTCCAGCTGGACGTTCACCACGGCTACTGACAGCACGGCGCCGACCCTGTCGACGCGAACCCCTGCAGCTGGCGCGACGGCAGTTGCTGCCGGCGCGAACATCTCGGCCACGTTCAGCGAGGCCGTCCAGGCCGTCAGCGGCACGACGTTCACGCTGGCCGATGCCGCCGGGAACACGGTGGCGGGAACGGTCAGCTACGACGCTGCCGCCCGGATTGCTACCCTGAATCCGGAGGCTGACCTGGCCTCGGGGAGCACCTACACGGCAACCCTGACCGGCGGTGCAACCGCCATCCGTGATGCGGCGGACAACCCTCTGGAAACCGCCAGCTGGTCATTTACGACGGCGGATACCGTCGTTCCAGCGGTGTCCACTCGTTCACCCGAATCCGCGGCGACGGCAGTGCCCGCTGGCGCTAATGTCACGGCCACATTCGATGAGGCCGTCCAGGCCGTGGGCAGCGCGACGTTCACGCTGCGGACGGGAACGGCCACCGGGACCGGAACCGCGGTTGCGGGTGCGGTCACCTATGATGCCGTAACCCGGACCGCGACGTTTGACCCCACCGCCAACCTGGCCTCGGGGACCACGTATACCGCGACCCTGACCGGCGGTACGGCCGCCATCCGCGATGCGGCCAACAACCCCCTGGCCAGCACCAGCTGGACGTTCACCACCGCTGATACTGCCGCTCCGGCAGTGACCACGCGTACCCCCGGAGCCGCAGCGACGGCGGTGACGGTGGGGACGAATGTTTCAGCCACCTTCAGCGAGGCCGTCCAAGCCGTCAGTGGCACGACGTTCACGCTGCGCACGGGAACGGCCACCGGGACAGTCGTTCCCGGGGCTGTAACGTACAACCCGCTCACCCGGGTTGCCACGCTGGACCCCACGGCCGACCTGGCCGCGGGAACCACGTACACGGCCACTCTGACCGGCGGCGGTACGGCCATCCGGGACAACTCAAACAACGCGTTGGCGACCACCAGCTGGACGTTCACCACCGCGGTGCCGGCTGACACGGCAGTACCCACGGTGTCGACGCGTACGCCGGCAGCGGCAGCGACGGCAGTTGCCGTCGGTACGAATGTCACGGCCACGTTCAACGAGGCCGTCCAGGCAGTCAGCGGCACGACGTTCACGCTGGTGAACGGCACAACCGCCGTTGCGGGTGCGGTTAGCTACGACGCCGCCACCCGGGTTGCCACGCTGAACCCGACGGCCGACCTGGCCCCGGCGACGACGTACACGGCCACCCTGACCGGCGGAGCTACGGCCATCCGGGACAACTCAAACAACGCCTTGGCGACCACCAGCTGGTCGTTCACCACCGCGGCACCGGCCGACACGACGGTACCCACGGTGACTGCCCGCAGTGCAGTTCCGAACGCCACCGGAGTCAGCGCAGCGGCGGATGTCACGGCGACGTTCAGTGAGGCAGTCACGGGAGTCAGCGGCACGACGTTCACGCTGCGGAACGCGGCAGGAACGGCCGTTGCCGGGACGGTGTCCTACAACGTCCTGACGCGGGTGGCCACGTTGAACCCGACAGCGAACCTCGTAGCGGACACCCGCTACACCGTCACCCTGACCGGCGGGGCGACCGCCATCCGCGACGCGGCAAACAACGCCCTGGCGGCCACAAGCTGGTCCTTCACCACCGGTCCCGCGCCGACGGTGACGGCCCGGAGTGCTGCTCCGAACGCCACCGGGGTGAACGTAGCGGCGGATGTCACCGCGACGTTCAGCGAAGCGGTCACCGGAGTCAGCGGCACGACGTTCACGCTGCGGAACGCTGCCGGAACGGCAGTTGCCGGAACGGTGGCCTACAACGCCACAACACGGGTTGCTACCTTGAACCCGACGGCGACCCTCGTTGCGGACACCACTTACACCGCTACCCTGACCGGCGGGGCGGCCGCCATCCGGGACGCGGCAGGCAATCCGCTGGCCACGACCAGCTGGACCTTCAGGGTGGGCACGGCTCCGACGGTGACCGCCCGCAGTGCCGCCGCCAACGCCACCGGTGTCAGCCAGACGGCGGATGTCACGGCCACGTTCAGTGAGGCAGTTACCGGAGTCAGCGGCACCACCTTCACGCTGCGGAACGCGGCCGGAACGGCTGTTGCCGGGACGGTGGCCTACAACGCCACGACGCGGGTCGCTACCTTGAACCCGACGGCGACGCTCGTAGCGGACACCCGCTACACCGCCACCCTGACCGGCGGTGCAGCCGCCATCCGGGACGCGGGGGGCAATTCGCTGGCCACGACCAGCTGGACCTTCACGACCGGTCCGGCTCCTACGGTGACAGCACGCAATATTGTTCCGAATGCTACGGCCGTCAGCCGGGCAACCAACGTCACTGCAACTTTCAGTGAAGTGGTTACCGGCACCAGCACCACGACGGTCACGCTGAGGAACGCCACCACCAACGCCCTGATCCCGGCGGTGGTGTCCTACAACACCCTCACACGCGTGGTCACCCTCGACCCGAGTGCGGCTCTGGCGGCGAACACCCGGTTCACGGCGGGGCTGACGACCGGCATTGCCGACGCCGGAGGCAACCCTCTCCCGGCCACGACCTGGAGCTTCACCACCGGCCCGTGAGGTAGCACGAACGGGACGCTCTAGCTGCGGCCCCGGATGGTCATCACCGACCATCCGGGGCCGCGGGCGTGCCAGTGGGGGAGCGGGGCCGATCCGGCAGCACCCGGCAGCACCCGGCCGCATCGTCCGGCGCTAGAAGTCGATCCGCATGACGGCGCGCCTCGGCGTCGGCCTGCTTACCTCGGTGAAGCCGGCATCGGCAAAGATCGTGCGGCTGCCCACGTAGAGTTCACCCCACGAAAACTCCTGCCCGGGCCGGGTGATGATCGGATAACCCTCGACGGCGCGGGCGCCGCGGCTCCGGGCGAAGTCGACCGTGGCGTGCGCCAGGGCGCGGCTGATACCGCGACGGCGAAAGCCGGTGCGGGTGACAAAGCAGGTTACGGCCCATACGCCGTCGTCGTCCTTGTCCTCCTGCCTGCCGGACCATGGGACCCGGGCCCGCAGCAACCGCTGATAGGCCGTGCGGGGCTCGACGGCACACCAGCCGGCGGGTTCGCCGTTGAAATACGCCACCAGCCCGCTGGTCGATTCCGCTGCGGGATTGCCGCAGCCGCTCTGCTCGCGGAGCCGTTCGGCGCGTACCTCGACCGGAACTGAACTCCAGTCCCGGTCGCGGATCTTGAACCACTGGCACTGGCACCCGTACGGGTCGCCGCGGCTGCCGAAGATCGTCCGGAGGTCCTCCCAGCTTGCCGTGTTCGCCGGCGCGACGGAGATCGCCTGGTCAGTCCTGGGGCTCGTTCCGTCCATTACGCGTTCCTTTCCCCATCGAGTGCGGCGGTGCACCCTCCGGACCGGATCCGGAAGCCCCGTGATGGTGCCGGGCACGACTTATGGCTCCTAACTGTTGCGCGGGTCACAGTTCATGTCTAGCCTAGACGGGGGCCGCAGCGTCGCGGTCCGTCTCTGTAGGGGGTTCAGCATGCACGAAAAGCTCAGTGTCCTGGTTCGAGTCGACCTTGAATGCGCGCAGGCGCAGGTGGCAGCCCGCGGTCACGTGACTGTCCAAAACGTCCAGGCCCTCTACGTCGTCGTAAAGCGCGCCAACGCCCTGCTCGACGGGCTTGTTACGGAAGTAGATGTCTCACACGCCATGGTCGATCCGGTCGCACTCGAGCAACTGCAGGAATCTTCCCGGTCCCGTCACCTCCCTGAGCGCATCGACCCTCTCCAGGCCGAGTGCCGTTTCAGCGTTGTGGCACCTGATGATTCCGCGACCCTCGCAGCGTCGATGCGGCTGGCCGCCTGAAGGCCCCCTCGACGGTATGAACTAGCGGCCGGCCCTTCCTGTGCGCGCCACCTGGTGGCACCATGCCAATATGAGCGAAAAGAAGGACGAATCGACGCAAAGGGACCAGGGGGCTTACGTCGGGTCGCCGACTACGGGGCAAATGCGTTCCGTCGGTCAGCGCCGGCGGGAAGCTGAAGAGAAGCTCGAGCATCACCTGGAGGAAGCCCGCCACAGGGAGGATTCCTCGAACGCTGCCCAAGAAGTCAAAGATGACGACGACGGAGCGATCGACAGCGGTGACGTTGCTGACATCCAGAATGATGACAGCCTGTCTGCAGCTGACCGCGTGGATCTGATAGCCAACCAGGCACTTGCCAGTGACACTGAGGGCGGGCCTGCCTCTGAACGCGGCAAGAAGGCGTGAGGGGCCCTCGGTATCAGGACTCGAAGCTGCGAGTTGCCGTAGGGTGCGTAATCTGACGGAAACGATGCAAGTGGCATACTGATGCAACATTTCCGTTCACGGCAGGACATTTTTTTGCTTGATGTATTCAGTCTCCGCGTGGCGTTTGCAGTTGTAGCGCTGACTCTGCTGGTACTTTCTTATTTGGTGACGTTTCGTTCGACCAAGTCAATACAGCGCCTGGTGGTGCCTGGCCGTGGCTGCCTTTCTCCTGGGATCATCCGCCTATCTGCTGAACGGGACGTGGCACCAGCGGTGGGCTAACCCGGCCGGAAATGCCGTACTGGTCCTGGGTGCGGGCTGCGTGCGGGGCGCGGCCCGTTCCTTGCGGATGAAGACGGTCAAGCGCTGGCACCTCCTGGCCGCTCCCGTCCTCACCGGTATCCTCTCGGCGCTCGACAATCCTTCGGTCAACAACTGGTCCGGCGGACCCTATTTCCTGTTGTCGATGTCCGTCATGATCGCTCTTGCGGCCTGGGAGTTATGGCGGCGGAGAAGCGGTCACCACGGGGCGGAGGTGCCCATGGCCGTCATCTCGGGGATCGTTGCGGTTTTCTACTTGTTCCGGTGCGCAGCGTTCATCCTGGATGGGGCGGGTGGTTCCATTTTCCGGACTTACTTCGGCTCGGCCGTTACGACGCTTCTGACCATCACGTTGTTGATCGTCGTTTCGTTCAGCATCGCGGCACTCAGCGCCGAACAGTCGACCCAGGCTCTCCGGGTTCGTGCCAGCCACGACGGCCTCACCGGTTTGTTGAACCGTGCCGCGTTCCTCAACCTGTTGGACGACAGATTGGGCCGCCGCCGTGGCGCCGGGAGCTTCGGCTCGCTTGTGATGGCGGATTTGGATCACTTCAAGGCCGTGAACGACCGGAACGGCCATGCGGCCGGTGACGCCGCCTTGAACGCCTTCGCCTCAGCTTGCCGGAATTCGGTTCGTTCGAATGATCTGGTGGGCCGGTATGGCGGCGAGGAATTCATCCTCTTCTTGCCAGGGGCAACGCCTCGGCAGGCAGCCCGCCTCACGGAGCAGATCAGTGTGACGATGAAGAACTCGGACGGAGCGCCTTTGCTGCCCACCATCAGCTACGGCATCGCCCCGGTGAGCGCTGGCGGCGACGCTTTGAAAGCAGCGATCGCTTCCGCCGACGCGGCGCTCTACGAAGCCAAGGCACGCGGGCGGAACCAGGCCGTTTTGGCAGCGGCGCTGGAGCCTATGCACGACAGGAAGACATGAGCGGACTCGAGGAACTGATGTCCGGATCCAACGACCGGCGGTCTCGTTCCCCCCTGGCAATAGACAGTGTAGCTATCCGATAGTTAGACTATCCATATGAAGATGGCTGAACTGAGCAAGGCCAGCGGCATCCCGGTCCCAACTATCAAGTTCTACCTGCGCGAGCAGCTGCTTCCCGCGGGTGAGCGGACGGGACCCAACCAGTCGCGTTACGGAGAGGAGCATCTGCGGCGGTTGCGGCTTATCCGCGGCCTACTGGAGGTGGGCGGGCTCAGCGTCGCGGCGGCGCGCGGCGTGATTGACGCCGTCGATTCGGAGCTTCCGCTGGCACACTCCTTCGGCGTGGCCCAGCGCGCGGTCTCCGCCAAGATCGATCCCGGCGACATCGACCCCGCGGCGCTGGCCGGCATCGATCGGCTGATCGAGGGCTGGCAGGTCTCGGGGGAGAACCCGGGCCGGCTTGCCGCTGCCCGCGTGCTGGAGACGTTCGCAGCCCTGGGGCAGCGGGACGAAGGGAGCTGGCTCTCCCGCTACGCCGCCGCGGCGCTGCTGGTGGCCGAGGCAGACCTGGACCAGGTGGAGGCCCGCGGCAGTCGCGAGGCCATGGCCGAAACAGTCGTCATCGGCACCGTGTTGGGCGACGCCCTCTTTTCCGGGCTTCGCCGTGCCGCGCAGGAGCATATCTCAACCCTGCGCCATCCCGCCCCCTCCGAGCTCGACCGTGCACCCACCCGGGAGTGAAAATGTCCATGACCGCTACTACCGCGTTTCCTGCGGTGCAGACCCCCTGGCACCGCCCGCTTCTCTGGCTCAGCTTCGCGATGGCAGCCTCGATGCTGGCGACCCTGGCCGGACTGATCTTCGACCCCCGGCTGCTGGACGGGGCACCGCTCTGGGCGAAACCGTTCA
Organism: Pseudarthrobacter sp. MM222; assembly: GCF_947090775.1. Taxonomy (NCBI): domain Bacteria; kingdom Bacillati; phylum Actinomycetota; class Actinomycetes; order Micrococcales; family Micrococcaceae; genus Pseudarthrobacter; species Pseudarthrobacter sp. MM222. Next base: position 2,240,181 of record NZ_OX352321.1, on the reverse strand, counting down.
AGTTCTCCATTTCCATTCTGGTCTATGCCCTGACGTTGTCCTGGCTGCTGGCCCAGCTGCCGCGTTGGCGACGGCTGGCGTGGTGGGTCGGCACTGTTGCCGCTGTCTTCCTCACGGTGGAAATGGTCATCATTGGGGGAGCGGCGGCGGCAGGCCACACGAGCCACTTCAACGTTTCCACACCCCTTGCGGCGGGACTCTGGTCGGTGATGGCCGCCTCGATCGTCATCGTGTGGCTCGCGGCCCTGGTCGTAGCGCTACTGCTCTTCAGGGCTCCACCCGGTGACCGCGCCCAGTCCTTGGCAATCCGCGCCGGGCTCGTCATCGCGCTCATCGGGATGGCCCTGGCGTTCCTCATGACGGGCCCCACGGCGGACCAGCTCAACAACTTCCAGGGCATCGCGGGGGCACACACGGTTGGCCTGCGCGACGGCGGCCCCGGCCTTCCGCTGCTGGGCTGGAGCACCGAGGCGGGAGACCTGCGGGTGCCCCACTTCGTGGGCATGCACGCCCTCCAGGTCATCCCGCTCGCGGCCCTGCTACTCGAACTTGGTGCCCGCCGGATTCCGGTGTTGCGGGCCGCCGCCACGCGCCTTGGCCTGCTGTGGATCCTGGTCATGTCCTACTTGGGCGCCCTCGCATTACTCACCGTGCAGGCTTTGGCCGGCCAGTCGGTCGTGCGCCCCGACGGTGCCTTCACGACCTGGGGTGTGACGCTCCTCGCAGCGGCGGGCCTGGCCGCCGTCGTCGTCCTCACCCGGGCCTACGGGACCGGACGAAACCTGTGGAGGAGCTGAGAGCGGGGCGGCGCACATTTGTCGGGGATCAGCTGTTAGCCCATTCTTGAATCATGAAGGTCCAGGCCATCGCCGGTCGGTCCGCGTCCCGTGGAGGGCAGTGGGGTGTTCGCAAGCGCGCCACCGCGACGGCGATGGGCGTCGTCGCGGTGGCGCTGCTCATCGGCGGGTTCACCCTTCTGGTCCTGCTCCAGGGGGCGTTGGCCGCCTCAACCGAGTCGGGCGCCCGGCACGAGGCCCTGGAAGTCGTTGTGCAGATGCGGGACCAGGGTGTCGCCGAGGCAGGCCGGTACATCGCCGGCACCGCCCACGGTGGGCAGATCGTCCAGATCCTGGACCCGGCCGGCGCCGTCGTCGCAGCCTCCGTTCCCAGTGCGGGGGAGCGGCCGCTGACCTCCCTGCGACCGGCTCCGGACCAGACCCAGACGGAGGCCTTGTCCGGATTCGAGAGCATCGGCGGCAACGATAAATTCCTGGTCGTCGCGACCGGTGTCCTGCTCGACGACGACCCCTACACGGTGGTCGTCGCGGCTCCGGTGCAGCTACTGGCGGAAACGGTATCCACGGTCTCCTGGTTCCTGCTCGGCGCCACTCCATTGTTATTGCTTGTCGTCGGCGTCTCGGTTTGGCTACTGGTGGGGCGGTCCCTGCGACAGGTCGAAAGGATCCGCGGGCAGGTCTCCCACATCGATAGCGCACGCCTGGACGAAAGAGTCGATGTTCCGCGTACCAATGACGAGATCCAGTCCTTGGCGCTGACCATGAACAAGATGCTGGAACGGTTGCAGTCCGCGGACCGTGAGCAGCGCCGGTTCATTTCGGACGCGAGCCACGAACTCCGCAGCCCCCTGGCCACACTGCGCGCCGGGGTGGAGGTCGCGGCCGCGGACCCGTCGGGCGAGACCTGGCACGAGCTGACGGACATCCTCTCCGAAGAAACCTCCCGCATGCATTACCTTGTCGAAGACCTTCTGACACTCGCCAAGGCCAGCGACGGGGGCATCCGGCTGAACGAGGAAGATGTTGACCTGGACGACGTCGTAGACCGCGAAACCCGGCGGCTCCGCTCCACAAGCCCACACGTCATCACAGCAGATCTCAGCCCCGTGCGGATTACCGGGGACGCGCGCCGGGTGGGACAGGTCCTTCGCAACGTCCTGGACAACGCCGACCGGCATGCCATGTCCCGGATCCAGATCAGCCTGAATCGAGGTGGGGGTGGAGCCGGGGCGGTGATCACCGTGGACAACGACGGCGACCCGGTACCGGAAGCGGACCGGCAACGTGTCTTTGAGCGGTTCGTCCGGCTCGACGAGAGCAGGTCACGGGAAGGTGGCGGAAGCGGGCTGGGACTGGCCATCGCGGCCGGAATCATGGCAGCCCACCACGGCTCGATCCGGGCCACCGAAAGCCCCGTGGGCGATTGCCGCTTCGAGCTGGTCTTTCCCGCACCCAACGGCTGAGGGCCGCGCGGCTTACGTCCCGGAGGATCGTGGGGACCCACTCCGCGGTTCCTGGTCGGCGCTCAGCTGATAGCCCATGCCCCAGACTGTGGACAGGGTCTGCACGCCGAAGGGAGCGTCGATCTTGCGCCGGAGGTAGCCGATGTAAACCTCCACCACATTGTCCCCGCCCTCAAAGGCGGGGTCCCAGACGTTGTCGAGGATTTCAGCCTTTGTCACGACCTGGTCGTGCCGCCGGATGAGGTATTGCAGGAGCCCGTATTCACGCGGGGTGAGTTTGATAGCGGTGTCCCCGCGCCGGACGCTGCGATTGAGCGGGTCCAGCGTCAAGGTGCCCAACCTCAAAACCACCGGACGTTCGGGGGCGCCGCGGCGGATCAGTGCCCGGATCCGTGCCGTCAGCACCAGGAAGCTAAAAGGCTTCGTCAGATAGTCATCGGCGCCCAGATCGAAGGCGTCGGTCTGATCGTACTCGCCGTCTTTCGCCGTGAGCATCAGCACTGGAGTCCAGATCTTGCGTTCCCGCAGCACCCTCAGGACCTCATAGCCGTTCATCTGGGGCAACATCAGATCCAACAGAATCGTGTCATAGGGATTTTCCGTCGCCGCCCACAGGCCACTGACGCCGTCGTGCACGACGTCGACGACGAAGCCTTCATTCGTGAGTCCGCGGCGGACCGCTTCGGCGAGACCTTTTTCATCCTCGACGACCAGAACCCTCATCGGCCCCTCCCCTTCATACAGGCAGTATGTCCCAACCGATTGAGCAGAACCTGAGAAACCTCGGTCCAGGTGCCCGCGCTGCCGAGCGATTTCTCACCACCCCGGGTGGCAGGCATTGTGGGGAACCCGGTGAACGCGGGAGTTGGTGGGCGCCGCGAGTTGCTAGGCGAAGCCCAAAAGGCTCCTCAGTCTTTTCTTACTTTCTCCTCAGTACCGTGGCAAGCATGAGGGCTTGCTCCGTGCTCAGATGCCAGAACCCTGGCTCCACCACCTTGGTGGCTGGGCATGGAAGGCCTGATGTTCATGAGGTCGACGTCTGCGCCGAGCACAAGGCGAAGATTGACTCCGGCGCCCCCTGGGATCTCTGCGGAGAGCACGTGGTGATGGACCAAGATATCGCGCCGGTTCTGGAGAGGTGGTCGCTCGTCCCCAGCCTGGGGACCAGTGGTTTCACACTCATCCTCGAAACCGCGGGCCGGGCCGAGCCCATTGAAATGTTCCTGACCACAGACGCCTCCATATCGCTGGCCCTGTTCCTTCACCCATCAAGCGGCCTTCCTTTGCCGCCAGAGTTCGTGGAAGCCTTCTCAAACGAGGAAGGGGACTCGAACTGGTAGTGCCCGAGCGGGCTCCCGGATGGCTCGCAAATGAAAACCGGGTGCTCCTGTCCGCCGTTGGGGCCCTGCGCACCGGTTGGCTTCCACCGGCACGGACCTGTTTCAGAGGCACGGTCCGCCGTAAGCTAGGCGCATCCATCACTCTGAGGAGGCACTCATGCGCACGGCGAATCACACTGCCCGAATCGATCAGGTCCGGCATGTCCCAGAAAATTTCATGGTGCGGCTCGCCAAAGGAAAAGAGTGGGCCACCCCTGGGGTGGAGACAGCTCTGCAAAGAGTGCTGGCCGGGCTGGATACCGGTCTCGAATCTGCCTCTCCGCGGGTCCAGGCTGCTCTGCGCCGGATCGCCGACGAGCTTGCCGGCGGAGTGGAAACACTGACACCGCGGGTCCATGAGGGCCTGAAGCGAGTCGCCCCGAAAGGTGCCCCTGTCATCCCGGACCCCGGCCCGGCTAAGGCGCCGCGGTCGGGCCCCCGGAAGACATGGTTGATCGCCGCGTTGCTGGCCGTCGCATTGGCTGCAGCGGCGCGCTGGCGCTCTTTCCGGACTCACAAAGAAGAGCCCGTGTCACCGGTAAAGGTGGAGACCAATAACGGGGCGACCCCCGATGCAGGCAACGCCCCTGCAGACGCGGGAATCTAGGCGGTGTTTGCCCATCGAATCTTCGTAGCCCAACGTGTGGAAGTCGCATCAGGCTCCGTCTCGCGAAGCCTTCCTCATCAGTGACTCTCGCGACTCACGCCGTCGACCAAGTCGGTATGGTATCGGCATGACCATCGAGTTGCGCACCATGTCTGCCGACGACTGGCGAGCCTGGCGGTCGGTGCGGCTCATGGCGTTGACCGACGCGCCGGGTGCTTTCGGCTCACGCCTGCAGGATTGGGCCGACGCGCCGGAGGACGGCTGGCGTGTGCGGCTTTCTATCCCCGGAGCGATCGATCTGCTGGCCTTCGATGCCGACGGAAACGTTCCGGTCGGCATGGCCACGGGCACCCCCGACAAGAATCACGACCGCCGCTCCGAGCTCATCTCGATGTGGGTTGACCCGGCCGTTCGCGGTCGAGGTATCGCCACCGCGCTCATCACGGCGATCGCGAGTTGGGCGGTGAGCACTGGTGCGACGACGCTCACCGTGTCCGTGATGTCGGACAATGTAGCAGCCCGACGCACGTACGAAAGGAACGGCTTTACCGTGTCCCACGGACCCGGCGATCTGTTATCGGGTGGCCGTCGCGAGCTAGTCATGCTCCGCGACCTCGGCCCCGAGCGCACCGCTAGCGAAGAGCAACGGACCGCAGGACGAAACCGCGCCGATTGGAGATAGCGAAGTTCAGATCAGCGCGGCCATGTCCTCGGCGGCGATCTGGGCGCGTAGCTCGCGCTCGGCCTAGTCGGCCGCCAATCGCCGCTGAAACGATGCCAATTGCCGTTGCGACTCCAGGCGGCCAGGACGTGCGAGGATGGCGACGGCGGCAGGTGATGGCCTATCGGACAGCCCTACGCCCTGAGGCCTAGCAACATCGGCTAATTGGGCCGACCCGGGTTTCAGACCTTCTTCAGTTTTTCGGCTAGCATCACGATGATTCCGCTGGGACCCCGGAGGTACGTGAGTTTGTAGACGTCGCCGTAGGTCGCCACGCCGCGTAGCGGACGGCATCCGTGCTTCGCCGCTATCTCAAGGGCTTTGTCGATGTCGTCGACCGAGAAGGCCACGCGGTGCATGCCGATGTCGTTGGGGCGAGTTGGGTTCGACTCGATCGCTTTCGGGTGGATATATTCGAAGAGCTCAATTCGACCATGACCGTCTGGGGTCTGGAGCATCGCAATCTTGGCGTGGTTGCCATCAAGTCCGACGGCAGTCTCGGTCCACTCGCCGCTGACGGTATCACGGCCGACGACCGTGAGCCCGAGGTCGGTGAAAAAGGCGATTGTTGCTTCGAGGTCGCGAACGGCGATACCGACGTTCTCAAGTTTGATGGCCATGCGTTGAAGCTACCAAGGCGGACCGATTAGCTCCAGTGGTGAGCCAGGAATCGGCTGCCTCACTGGACCGTGATTTTGATTCCGGCGACCGCCCCGGTCCAGGCATCGGTGGGGTCGTTGCGCGTCAGTTGGGCACTGACGTATCCCTTCTGCAGTTGGACGGCCTGCGTCTGGGTTCTCGAGCAATCGACCTCGAACACCATGTGTTCCGTTCCGGCTTTCGTGTCTTGGGATAGGTAGATCTGGACATGAGGGATGCCCACACAAGCCGCGGTGACCGTGTGCGGACCATCAGCCGTTACTGTAGCCACCTTTTTGAAGCCGGCAGCGGGCCCGTCTGCCGGTCCGGAGTCGTCGAGAAGCGCAGATCCGGTGGCCGTTGCCAGTAGCTGATGCAGTTCAACATAGTTGCGCGCTTCCGCACCCAGAACTCCAGGGTCATCCGCCGAAACGGTGGGGGCAGATGGCTGGCTCTGCCCTGCCAGCGTCGGCTCTGGTTCCCGGTCGGCGTCAACCACACAGGCGGCCAGGCCGCCGGTCAGCAGTATGCCAACCATGAGTGCCGCAGCGCATCGGACTGTTTTCGTTCCCCCAGAACCAGCCATGCGCCGAGTCTACGGTCCGTGCGTCGGATGGCAAACTATGCGGGCCACTGAACCGGGATCGGGTTCACCTCTACCGGACTCGACACTGCCGGACAGTCCGGCCCAGGTGTCAGGGTCTGGTTTGCGCCCGAAGGTGTTGGCGTAGACCAGGGATTGCGAAGTCGACTTTTCCGTGGGCGGTGGCTTCTATAAGTCCGGCGGCCAGCAGCCGCAAGCGGTAGTTGGCCACGAGATTTGTCCTGGCTCCGATACGTCGGCCGATGTCTCCGGCAGCAGAGGGTCCGTCATCCTCGGCCATGGCGTGAAGAAAGTCCAGGTCTTTGGGGGAGACGCTGGCGAGGGCCGCTTCGATGACAGTGCGTGCATTGCGACGGTTTGCCGCCTCGATGGCACGTTTGACCGTTTCGGGATTGAGGTTGCCATGGTCGATTTCCGCTTCCTTCCAGAGGAAGTATCCGACCAATTGGATGAGGAATGGGTATCCTCCGGTGGCCTCCGCTGCCTGGCGGACCAAGTCGGGGGAAACTTTGATAGCCGCGTCGGCGAAGGTTGCGGCGAAGGACTCCTCCACTTCGCGTACAGCCGCGGCGTGGAGGTCGATCTTGTCGGCCCGGCGGAGGAATGTCGCCACGCCTTCATTAAGCAGGTCGGACACGGCAGCTGGCAGTCCGGCGAAGACCAGGGCGATAGGCAGCCTGTCCTGGATGAAGTGCTGGACGCTTGCGGCCAGCTGCGCGAGTTCACTGCGGTCGGCGGCATGGATCTCGTCCACCGTGATGACGAGTCCGTTGCCGCGGTTATCCAGGAGTCTGAGGAGGTCCTCACCCAAGGTCCGCCACGCGACCTGGCGTTCGGGCGGAAGCTGGGTGGTGATGCTGAAGCCTGCGGCCGCGATCGCAGTGATCCGGCGGCTCACGGGACCGGTGCCGAGTTCTTCGGCGAGTTGGCGCATGGACTCGCCGATGCGGCCCATGAAGCCAGAGGTTGCGGTCTCGGAAATCACTGCCCAGCCCTTTTCGCGGGCGATGTCGTGGGCGGCGCCGAGCATGACGGTCTTGCCGATTCCGCGGGCGCCGGTGAAGATGGTCAAGAGGCCAGGAGCACCTGCTCCCAAGCGAAGTCCGTACTCGAACTCATCCAGCACACCGGCCCTGCCCAGTATTTCCGGCGGCGTCGCCCCGGCGGACGGGCGGAAGGGGTTTTCCATCGACGGTCTCCCGTGAGTGCTTGTGTATCTTGTGAGTTTCTCGGACGATGTGAGTTTATATGAGTTTTGTGAGTTTGGGGGCCTGGGTGGCGGTGTAACCATGCCACGGCAGGCCGCTTGCGTCGACGTGGGCGCCGGAACCTCGGCATCTGGGGGTCATGCCGGATGTCGCCCATTCTGCGATCGCCCTGGCGGGGGAGCAGTACCGCATCGCGGTCCACAACTCGAGGTGGCCCGACGAGATCCCCATGAAGGGACTCGGCATCGGCCAGCAAGTGGGCTGGCTGACCGAAAGGCTTCCGCAGATGCTCGATAAAGGCGATTATCTTCTTCGGTGATCCGGTCGCGGCCATCGGAGCCGCTGACTGCATAACGACTCGACAGAGAGCCAGACCGACATGACGATCAGCGCCTGAGTTCACGAATCCGAGGCCGTTTGCTCGACCGAGTATCGCTCTACTCCTTGGCCAGCATGCGCGCATGTGCGTCAAATAGCCAGCCGGGCTTACTATTCCGCGAAGACATGCGGGCTTCGAGGTGCCGGCGGATTCCCTTTTGTCAGATCCCGCCGCCGTCCGCGCGTCCGGCCTTCACGCCGAAGATCGTCGGCCTGATCGCCGGCGCGGTGTTGTCGGTCGTCCCGGACGGGATGGTTGCTGGGGGAGCACCGATGAAAGCGGCCGCAGCCGAGCCGGAATCCTCGGCCAAGCCGACCGCGTCGAAGAAACCCAAGGCAACGAAGACGACAGCTGCTCCGGAGCCGACCCTGCGCTACACCAGCTGCAACGATGTGTGGGCCGGTGGCCAGGGCCCATTCAGAGAAGGCGAGCCCGACTACACGAAGCAGCTGGATCCGGACGGCGACGGAATCGCCTGCGAGTCCAAGCCGAAGTAGACGGTGCCTGCCGCCACTGGTGATATTGCTGCCCTATCGGGCGATGATGAGGGCGAGGAGTACGACGAGGGCGTTGTTGGCTGCGTGGAGGAGTATCGGGGCCCAGAGGTTTTGGTGGAAGCGTCGAAGGAGGGCCAGTGCGATGCCGAGTGTGAAGAGGTAGGGGAAGCTCAGTGGGATGACGTGGACGGCAGCGAAGATGGCAGCGGAGAGGATGATTGCCACGGTTGGTCGAAAACGTCTGGAGAGGCCACCCAGAAACGCACCTCTGAAGAGGACTTCCTCCCATAAGGGCGTGAGGACGACAACGATAAGCGCTGCGATGACAGCGAGAAAAGTGGGCAGGCCGGCGATGTCGGTGAGGGGGTCGTCAGCTCCTGCGGTTGTCGTATCCATGCCGGCAAGGGTGAGTAAGCCGAGGGAGAGGGCCTGCATGAAGGCGCACACGATGATAGTGACGGGTATCTGCCAGAGCAGGTGGAACAGTCGGGGTGTGGGACGCCGGAATCCCAGATCGGCTGGTGTGAGGTGGTTCCGGCGGACGAGGTGCATGTAGAGGGCGAGGATTGCGGCGGCGGTAACAGCGGTGAGCAGGACGAAAAGAAGCGATTCGAGGGTGAAGTCGATGATGCCTGGTAAACCGAGTGCGAGGATCACGCCGGCGACTACCGCGATGTAGACGCCAATGAACATCAACGCCCAGGCTGCCTGCCCGAGTGTCACGGGCCCTGCACCGCGTGTAGGAGAGAACATTCCACTGGCTGTTATGGCCGACAAAGGATCCCCACTTGTTCGCATGGGCATGCCGACGCGCGGGTGGACTTCTCGGTATCCGCGTTGAAGGGTCTGTAAGTCTGCCGCGAGACCGTGCATCGCCGGCGTCGGAGGTTCTACTTCACCCGTTGCCTCGCCGGCGCTGTCCCCGAACCACTTATGCCAGACGGTGGCCACGACCTCCGGGGTCATGGGCTCGCCGTCAGCAATCAGCCGTGCGAAGTCTTCCATCTCCGGGTCGTACTCATCCGCGGGCGCTCCGTGCGGCAACACGCCGAGCAGGTCGTGGGCGTTGAGGCGCTCGGTTATGGCGCTGCGGAGCCGGGCGTACTCCGGGGTGATGGGATCCATGCCGCCATTCTAGGAGGGAACCGTGACGGAGGTTGGCGGACAAGTCTCGTGGGCCCCGGCATTCTGGTCCAGCCCAGCTATTGAGGTTTCCATCCATTCGATTGATGATGTCATGTGCCCGGATTGGGGGGGCGATTGTATGGTTCGGGTGCAGACAGAAACTGGGAAAATTCAGCCTCCTGGCTGCGATCCCGCCTGAACAAGGCCGGTAAGTTCTTCCCCGAGCTGCACAATATGTCCCTGCAGACCGGGCCGCCAGCCGCAGCTTCGCCATCGGAGGGAACAGCCAGTACCCCCGCTTCCAGTGTTACGTGACCGTCAGCTGTAAGTACCCGAACGGGGTCGAGGCTTCGTGGCGACTTCCCGTTAGATCAGTAACGTGTGGCGGGCCGTTCTGCGGGAGGCTCGCCACACGTGTTTCCCTACAGCCGTGGGAGCCAGCTGAGATCGCGGACGTGAAACGTCCGCGCAGGCGTCTCGTACTCGGTCATGACCCCGTATTTGGTGTTCACGAATGCAGACCCAGTGAAGCGGGGGTCCTCAGTAGAAACCAGGGCAAGCCTGACTCCTTCACCTTCCACTTCAGCTCCCGCCACCCGGAAGTCGTCCGACATTCCGCCCCAGATGCGCATGGACAACGGGAAGAACAGGGCGACTTCCGGGGGAGGTAATCATCCCGGTCCCGAGGCGCCTGTTCGACCTCCCCGGTGCTGTACTCGATCCTGCCGCCGTCGGCGGGTGTGAACGACCAGGTTTTATGTTCGTCGGTAACCGTCCAGATCCTGTCGCTGTGGCTGACCATGACCTCGGATGACTGTCGCGCACCCCCGTCGCTGTCCACCTGATCGACGGTGGCGCCCAGCCTGCGCTGCATGCCTGAGTTCCGCACTGCGGTCAGAATCGACAGGAGGGCCTCGAAGGATTCAGTCACAACCGGCGTTCTTTACCTGGGGAGCAGCGGGCAAGTTATTAGATGTCAACCTATCCGATAAAGCCGCCTGGCGCTGATCATATTCGCAGCTCACCATAATCAATCGGTTCCTGCCGCCTGTTCCAAGATCGGTGGTCAGTTTCCGGCGATTCATCTCGGCGGAGATGAACATCCCGTGCATTCCGGTCACCGCTCCGCCACCGATGCGGTTGAGCAGGTAGTCCGGCGGGAACGTCCTCACGAGCTTGGACTCCAGATCGTTGTAATTGATGGTGCGTGAGGCAAAGATCCTGGTCGTGTCCAGCGCCCGGAAAGAATCAATCGACATCACCGACTCCTCGACGCCGCCCCAAAGGAGGGATCACGTTCCATCCTCGGCACCGTTGGGTCATCGCCTGGCGCCACATAGTGTTCAGGCCCGGAATGGGACGTTGCCGGTGACCAGGCTGCCCAGCGCGGCGGCGGCGTCCAGGTTCAGTCCTCCGCCGGTGATCCCCAGATAGTCTCCGCTGATCAGCAGTACCTTGCCTTCGCGTGTCGCGGCCTGCAGCCACGCGGCGTCCCCGGCAACCGTTGGATGGAATTGCTGGGAGGACAGCTGCTCAGCGCCTACGAGGAGGCAGAGCAGGCCCTGCTCCGTGACGGTGCAGCGGACACTGTTTTGCACGTCCCGGACGTCCCGGAGCATTTGTGCGTAGTCGGTGCTTAGCGTGAGCTGGAAGCCGTGGGAGAGCAGCACCGAGACCAAGGCGGAGGTGAGTTCGCCGCCGTGTTCACGGAACGTCAGGACCGGGACCAGCGTGTAAACCAGCACCGGGACGGCCCTGGTACCTGAGCTGTCCCGGGGCCTGAGGATCAGCCGTCCCCCGCGGGCCTTGAGTTCATCCGGAGCCCCGGCCACCGTGCGCAGCGTCAAGCCCGGTTCCCGGCAGCGCCGGTGGCAGATGCAGGTTTCCACGGTGAGGTACTCGATGTCACTGTCCCTGCCCTCGGTGATGTCCACGATCAGCGAGAGGCTCTCCTTGGGCCACAAGGCCAGCCCGCACGCCGCGCAGGCACTGGCCATAGCGGCGACCAGGGTCACGAACCCGGAGGTGTCCCTGCCCTTGAAGGTTTCCAATCGTTGATCCCAGGCGACGTTGCTCGTGACAGGCATGTCTGACCGCCTCCTTCCCCGGGCGCCAGGGCGCCGGAACCTAAGGAAACCGGCGACGGCCTCGGGGGAGAGGATCCTCGGGTCCAGGAGGGCTCCCACCATCGCCGGCCCCGTGACACCTGCGGACCTGCTGTCCGGAATCCCGCTCCGCCCCTTCAATCGACGGATCCGCTCAAGACTCCGCCCAGTGTGGCTGGTAAACCTTCATAAAATCCGGAAAAACCCGCTGTGTTGCAGACTGCTTCCACAGGGCTGGCCCAGATCCTCCAGCGGGTCCCGATCAGCCGATGATGGACGGTTGAGGCGCGTGATCCGGCTGCCGGTCAGCTGGAGAATGCTTCCCCAGCCTCGTTTCGTTCACAGTGTCCCTGCGGCTGCGGCTGCCCGCCGGCGCGGGATGCCGAGCGGGTTGAAGATCGGAGGGGAGGTACGGAGCAGTGATGATGCCGGCGTCGGCAAGGTCCGTGAATAATGGCTGGCTTCAGCTTTGGTTAAGCTCATCGAGTCCGTCGTCGGGCGCGGTGTGAAGCGGGGCGCGCGAGGTCATCAGTGCCTCGATGGTCGAGACGTCAGCCGGGATATTGGCGTCGGTAAGCTTGGAGCGCATCCTCGCTAATCCATCTTTTGATCAGAACGGCGTCCAGAACGCAAGACGCGGCGAAGGTCGTCCAGGAAATCCATATAGGTGCAAGACCCGCAAACACGATTGCAATGACGGCAACCACGATGCCGGCAGAGATATAGCCGTACATTCGGCGCGCAGGGGTTGCAAGTCGCGCCTCCTGCGCCTCGCGAAAGTAGTTACGCATCAGTCCTCCAAGGTTCGGATCGGAGCCTACAGCACTGGTTGCGCTAGATAGCGCTAGTACATGCGTGCCAATTACCGTTGCGATTAATCCTCGACTTTGGCACTAGCAACAGCGAGCAACACAAGGTGCGGCTTATAGACGGCATACCCCACCGCGACGAGTCAACTTGTGGAGGAAGTCAGGACAAACGGTTCTCGGGCGCGGCCAGTGAGGCGGAGCGCGCCGAGTGGACGGTCCCTTTGTGGGTGAAAGCCCAAGTTGTCAGTTTGAATGGGAAAAAGACAAGAACGACTGAGACCGGACAGCGCTCGAAGGCCAGGAGCCTGCACCTCCAACCTTTACTGGCACCCCTGCGTATCGCGGGCCGTCGTATTCTCTTGCGATTTGCTGCTGATGAACATTGTTGGAACGAGGCCAAACACCATCCATCTGCATCCTGGGTCTCATCGCAGCCTGGGCACAAATTGCAGTCCAAACCGTTGGATTGCGGCCAAGAATAGTTCAGGCTGTGAGCATCAGACCAGCTGTCTCAGCGACGCGAGTCCACGTCGTCAGTTTGTTGGGTCCTCGGGAAGAAGAAGCGATGAGCAGAATTGATGACCTCTTGGCACCGTCCAACGACCGCTGGGCACATGCTGTGAGAAGAGCCCGGGGCATCGAGGACAAGGGCCTGGGGGAGGCCGTGAGAACTTACTACACGCGCTACTTTCCTGCCGGTTTGCTCGTTTTAGTCGCGGCCGGAACTCTGGCTGGGATGCTGGGTTTCGGAGCCGCTCCGTCGGACTGGGCCTCCTATTTGATTTTCGGGAGCTTCCTTGCAGCTCTCGGCGTTGTGGTTGGCGGGCTGATCTACAACTGCAAGAAGGTGGTGCCTAAGGCGCGAGTGGGCAGGGTTGATGTGCTGCTTTCGCTGGAGAGCGAGGAGCGAAAGCAGGTCCGTCGTCAGATTGCAGGGAAGGCAGCCGTCGATCCGGAACATCTATCGGTCGCCCGCGCTTCTGCGGTTCAGTTGCGGAAGGGCCTAGCCACGCAACTTCTCCTGGCGCCGTTTTTTGTGTTTGTCTTCATCCCCCAAGCCGCGCGCTTGGCCGTGCGCGGAGACCCTTTCTCGTGGCCTATGGCGGTTGGAGTGGGTGGGGTACTGATCGGGATGGCATTTCTAATCCGTGATTTTCGGCGGACCGGCCGGTTCTTGGCACGCACGTCGGAAGGGTAGCTCCTGAATGCAACTCGGCGTAGTGCTTATGTTCGTCGGTCTGGGCTGGCTTGTTTTCCGCAAGCCAATTGCGCGTCGTCAGGCAGTCATCATTGAGGGCATGCTCAAACTTCGCGCTCCGCTCAACGACAACAAGGTCCGCGGGATGGAGATCATGGGACTCCTGTTCTGCTGCCTGCTGTTCTTGGCCGGTCTCGCAATAGTGCTAGCGCATGCCTTCTTGGGATAGTCATCCGATGAGATACTCAGAGTACTACTTTACATAATGTAGATTATCGGCGTTTTGCGAGACTGCACCGAAGGGGCTGGGAACGGGTGGAATCGGCCGATGGTCCCACGTGGATTATCCCGGCCTTTCGTCCGGCCCATCCATTGTCTTAACCGTCGGCCTCACTGAGAATGAACCATGACGGTCTACCTGAGGTCCCTGGAAACTGCTGTTCCGCCAACTGTCCTGATCCAAACCGAAGCGCGCGACGTCTTTGCCGCCCAGCCGGGACTGACGAGGCTCGGCACCCGGCTGGTCAGCACCTGCTTTGACTCGGCAGCCATCGACACCCGCTATACGGCCGTCGAGGAACTCACCACGGAGCGCCGGGCGGAGAATCCCCGGTTCTTCGATTCCGCCACCGGCCTGCTGCTCAGTCCCAGCACCAAGGTCCGGAACGACATCTTCGCCACCGAGGCCACCAAACTCTTTGTCGAGGCCGCCCAGAAAGCCCTGGACGCCGCCCAAGGAATCGACCTACTTGACATAACTCATCTCGTGACGGTTTCCTGCACCGGTTTTTTCAACCCGGGTCCGGACTACAAGATCGTCCGCGCCTTGGGGCTGAACCCCGCCGTTCAGCGGTACCACCTCGGCTTTATGGGTTGTTACGCGGCCTTTCCCGCGCTGCGGGCCGCGAAGTCCTTTTGTGAGGCCGACCCTGAGGCTGTGGTGCTGGTGGTCTGCGCCGAGCTCTGCTCCCTGCACGTCCGGACGTCCAACGATCCGGACACCATCATGGGCTCCGCCCTGTTCGCCGACGGCGCGGCGGCGGCGATCATCAGCGCGCGGGACATCCCGGACGAACCGGCGCTCCTGCAGTTGGATCACTTCGAAACGGTTCTGACACCCGTCGGCGAGGAATCCATGGCGTGGAACATCGGCGACCAAGGCTTCGAAATGGTGCTCGGCAACTATGTTCCGCACATCATCGACGACCACATCATCGGCGCACTGGAACCGCTCCTGTCCCGGGAGGCTTCCCTGCTCGGACTCCCCTACGGCGACATCCGGCACTGGGCCATCCATCCCGGCGGCCGCAGCATCCTGGACAAGGTGCAGTCCCGGCTGCAGCTCAGTGACGAGCAGCTGGTGCCGGCCCGGGAGACGCTCCGGAACTTCGGCAACATGAGCAGCGCGACGGTGCTGTTCGTGCTCAAGCACATCCTTGAGCTGCCGGCCGAAGACGGCGACGAGCGGATCTGTTCGATGGCGTTCGGGCCCGGTCTGACGGTGGAAACGGCGCTCTTCACTAAACTCCGCGACACCCCCACGGCGGTTTCGGCGCGCGCGGACCGCAGCGCCGCCGTCCAGCCGGAATCCGCGCTGGCCTGAGGAGCGCCGTGGAGCTTCTGCGGGGACGTGCGGCCGACGCGGTCGAGGAAATGGACCAGCCCGGCTGCGACCCGGCCCGGCTGGACCGTACCTATGCGCAGTTTGCGTTGGTCAACCGGGTCGTTTCCGGTTGGCGCGGGATTTACCTCCGGCAGCTCAGGCCCCGGCTCCGGGCCGGCTCCGCCACGACCCTCCTGGACATCGGTTGCGGCGGCGGTGACGTGCCCGTGATGCTGGCCCGCTGGGCCGCCCGCGACGGGCTGCGGCTTGAGGTCACGGCCATCGATCCGGATCCGCGGGCCAGCCGTTTCGCCGCGGAGCACCACCCGGCGGCCGGCGTGACGTTCCGGCAGGCATACGCGGCGGCGCTGGTCGGCGAGGGCCGCAGCTACGACTTCGTCGTGTCCAACCACGTGCTCCACCACCTGCCAGCTGACGAGTTTCCGGGGTTCCTGGCCGAATCGGCAAAACTCTGCCACGGCCGGGTGATCCACAACGACCTGCGGCGCAGCGCCCTGGCGTACGCGCTCTTCTTCGCCGGCTCCTGGCCCCTCACCGGTTCCTATATCCGGCAGGACGGGCTGACTTCCATCCGGCGGAGCTACACGACGGAAGAACTCCGAGCCGCCGCTCCCCCGGGCTGGACGGTGGCCCGCAGGGCCCCCTACCGGAACCTGCTGATCCTCGACAAAAGCGGTCCGGGTGCCTGAGGTCCTGATCATCGGCGGCGGGCCGGTGGGCCTGTTCATGGCCGCCCTGCTGCTGCAAGGCGGCGTGCGGGTCCGCGTGCTCGAACAGCGCGCCGCGCCGGACCCGCACTCCCGGGCAATCGGCATACATCCTCCCGCGCTCGACGTCCTGGCGCGGATCGGCATCGCGCAGGAGCTGGTCACCGAGGGCGTCCCGATCCGTCGCGGCATCGCGGTGGGCGGCGGCAGGCAGCTCGCCGAGATGAGTTTCGACGGCGTCTCGGAGGGCTTTCCCTTCGTCCTCGCCCTGCCCCAGAGCCGCACCGAGGCAGCCCTGGAACGGCGCGTCCGGACGCTGGATCCCGGGGCCCTGCACCGCGGGGTCCGGCTCACCGGCCTGCACGACGACGGCTCACGGGTCACGGTGACCGGCAGCTCACCCACCGGCCCGGCCCGGTATTCGGCGGCCCTGGTGATCGCCGCCGACGGAGTCCGCTCCCCCGTGCGGACACTGCAGGGAACGGCGGTGAAGGCCAAGGACTATCCCGACAATTATCTGATGGGCGATTTTACCGACGGCACCCGGCTCGGATCGGACGCGGCGCTCTTCCTGGCCCCTGAGGGGATTGTCGAGTCCTTCCCCCTGCCCGGCGCGCTGCGCCGCTGGGTGCTCCGGATCAACCGCAGCGAGACGGCGGGACCTGCCGCGCCGCATGCCGTGACCGACGCCCGCTGGCTGGCGGAACGCGTCCGGGAGCGCACGGGCATCGACGTCGACGCTGGCAGCAACAGCATGCTCAGCAGCTTTGGCGTGCGGTCGCGGCTGGCACGCCGGATGGTGACCGGACGGACGGTCCTGATCGGCGACGCCGCCCATGAGATCAGCCCCATCGGAGGCCAGGGCATGAACCTGGGCTGGCTCGACGCCGTGGCGCTGGCACCGCTCGTGCTCGCCGCCGTGCAGGGTGCCGACACGGGAGCGCGGCTGCAACGGTTCGAACGCAACCGGATGACGGCTGCCGCCAGGGCGACGCGGCAGGCGGAGATCAACATGGCGCTGGGCCGGCCGCTTGAAGGCACCCTCCTCAGCCTCAGGAACAACGCAATCTCGGCCGCCGCCGCGGTCCCGGCGCTGAATTCATTTGTGGCCCGCCGTTTCACCATGCAGTGAGTGCCACGTCGCTCCAACGGGTCCTGCCACGTCCCGGGAATAGACTGAGGGCATGGGCCGCCTTTCCAGCACACCCGGGCGCAAGGCATGGCCCGCCATGGCAGCGGCGGGTCTGCTGGCGGCCGTGTCGGCGTGCAGTGCGGGCGGCGGAAGTGCCACCGGGACGGGTCCCCAAGAAGCGGCGCCGGCTTTCCCGGTCACCGCAGAGGTCAACCAGAACCGCGACGACTACGGCAGGCAGCGCGTCTCGATCCAGGTGAGCAACACCTCCGGCGCCGTACTCACTGTGCTCGGTGCCCGGCTCCGAAGCGCGCTGTTCGCAGACGGGATAAGCTGGCAGGCGTCCCCGGACGGGATCGAGCTCCCACCCGGCCAGACCAAGAGCCTGCCGGCGGCATTGCCTGCCCCGGTCTGCGCCCCCGCGGCCCGAACGCACCCCGCACGAACGGACGCCGCACGAACGGATGCGGTACCAACGGATGCCGCACCAACGCTCGCCTTGAGGATGGCACCCGCCCTGGGAACGGCGCCGGAGGAGTCCGTCGCTGCGGCCGACCCCTACGGCGTCCTGGCCCGCAACAACGCTGAACTGTGTCTAGCGCAGGCGGCGGACCTCATTGCCGGGTTCCGGCTGGACCCCGGCCTTGAGGTCGCCGCGGACGGGCGAACCGCCGTCGTGCGTCTGCTCGTGACACCACGGGGAGCCGGGGCGGCCGCCGAGGCCGCTGCCTTGACGATAGGCCGGATCGAGGGCACCACACTCCTTGCCGAGGACCCGGCTGTCCCCTGGCCCCGCGGCGTTTCCGTCCGTGCCGGCGGCGACGTCCGCGAGATCCGGCTGGGGTTCCGGCCCGCGCGGTGCGACCCGCACGCCGTGGCTGAAGACAAGGTGGGGACGCTGCTGCCGCTCCGGGTGACCGTCGCAGGGCGGGACGGCGTGCTGAAGGTCGACGCCGGGCCGCAGCTCCGCGGACAGATCTACGACTTTGTCACCGCGGCCTGCGCACGCCAGTAGTCTGTTGGCATGTCACCAGAGGCCAAGGCCACGAAGTTCAGCGCCGCCCGCATCCAGGAAGCCGTCCAGCAGATCCTCGTCGCGGGGGTGCTTCCGACGATTGTCCAGGCCGGCCACCCGGCGCTCCGGCAGGTGGCCGCGCCCTTCGACGGGCAGCTGAACGCGGCCGAACTCGGGCAGCTGATCGACCTCATGCGCAGCGTCATGCACAAGGCGCCCGGCGTGGGCCTCGCAGCCCCGCAGCTCGGCATTCCGCTGCAGCTGGCCGTCCTCGAGGACCAGTTCGAGGTGGACCCCGACGTTGCCGCCACCCGCGGCCGGGAGCCGCTGCCGTTCTTCGCGATGCTGAACCCGGCCTACCGCCCGCTGGGTCCCGCAACCGTGGCGTTTTACGAAGGATGCCTGTCCTTGAACGGTCTGCAGGCTGCCGTGGCCCGACCCGAATCGGTCCGGCTCGATTTCACGGCTCCGGACGGCAGCCCCCAGGAGCGGGACTTCAGCGGCTGGCAGGCCCGGATTGTCCAGCACGAAACCGACCACACCC
Source organism: Pseudarthrobacter sp. MM222 (assembly GCF_947090775.1). Classification (NCBI taxonomy): domain Bacteria; kingdom Bacillati; phylum Actinomycetota; class Actinomycetes; order Micrococcales; family Micrococcaceae; genus Pseudarthrobacter; species Pseudarthrobacter sp. MM222. The sequence continues at coordinate 2,221,628 of NZ_OX352321.1, read as the reverse complement.
ACGGCATCCTGTACCTGGACCGGGCGGAGCTTCGTTCCATCACCAGCAATGCCGAATACTCGGCCCGCTGGGCCCAGCCCGACATCAGCCTTGCCAGGCGGGAACTCGGGTTCCTGCCGGACCCGCCGGCTCCCTAAGCGGAGGCTGCACTGCCGGGACGCCGGCGCCGGGATGGCCCCGGCGCGGGCGGGCGCATCCCCGCCCTAGGATGGACGGTATGTTCCCCGCGTCCGTTGCCTCCCTGCTCTGCCCGGTGTGCCGAGAAGGCCTCGGGCCGGGCGGTGGATCCGGCCGGACGCTCGTGTGCCCGGCGGGCCACAGTTTCGACGCGGCCAGGCAGGGGTACTTCAACTTCCTGGTCGGCAAGGGAACGGTCTTCGAAGCCGACGCCGCCGACATGGTGGCAGCGCGCTTTGAATTCCTCTCGGCGGGGCACTACCGGCCGCTCGCCGACGCCGTGGCCGGGCTCGCCGCCCCGGCACTCGCCGCACCGCAGACCGCCAGCGCCGGCGCCGGCGCCGGGGCCACGGTGCTGGACGCCGGAACCGGGACCGGGCACTACCTCCGGGCCCTGCTGGACCGGACCGCTCCGGGTGGAGGCGCGCAGGCAGGGACGCCGGTGGCGGCCATCGGCCTGGACATCTCCAAGTTTGCGCTCCGCCGCGCGGCCAAGCTGAACCCCGAGGCCGTGAATCTGGTCAGCGATGTGTGGCAGCCACTGCCGGTCGCGGACGGTGCCGTCGACGTCGTCATGGTCGTGTTCGCGCCGCGCAACGCGGCGGAATTTGCCCGCGTACTTCGGCCGGGCGGCCGCCTGGTGGTTGTTACGCCCCGGCCCGGCCACCTGGCCGAGGTGGCCGGCCAGACCGGCATGCTGGGGATCGAACCGGCCAAAGACGAACGGCTTGCCGCCTCGCTGGAGGGGCACTTCTCGCCGCTCAGCAGCCTGGACCTTGACCTGGACCTGGCTCTTGCCCCCGCCGACGTCGGAAGGCTGGCACTGATGGGTCCGGCCGGACACCACCTGGACCGCGCCGCCCTCGACTCACTGGTGAACGCGCTTCCGCCCGCAACCGGCGTGTCCGCCCGGTTCCGGATCACCGTGTTCGAGCCACGCTCCTGAACCTTTTTCGCGCCCGCCGGGGGCCGCGAAGGTAACGACTTGGCCACGTTGGCGATCAGTTTTCCGCGGCCCTCCGCGGCCCGCGGCCTTCGGCTTAGGATGGAAACAAAGTTACTGAGGGCCTGCGCTGGCAGGCCCCGGGGCGAAGGGGGAACGCATGTTCGATTGGCTGGCCGAAAACTGGTGGGCGTTGTGGCTCACGGGCTTCCTGGCATTCGCCGTGGTGGAGATGATCACCCTTGACCTCTTCTTCATCATGCTTGGTGGCGGCGCACTGGCCGGGCTGCTCGCCGACTTCGCCGGAGCGGACCTCTGGCTTCAGATCGTCGCCTTTTGTGTCGTCTCCCTGTTGATGATCGGCTTCGTCCGGCCGGTCGCCCTCAAACACCTCCACCGCGGGCCGGCCGAGCAGCGCAGCAACATCGAACGCCTGATCGGCGAGTCCGCACTGGTCATGGAACCCGTCACCGAGAGCGGTGGACTGGTCAAGATCGGGGGCGACGTCTGGAGCGCACGTTCCGAAACCGGAGTCCTCGCCCCCGGTCAGTACGCCGTCGTCAGCGCCATCGAGGGCGCCACCGCCGTCGTGGCCCCACAGCCGGAAGTGGCCAACCCGTAAGCGTGAACTCAATAGGCGTCCCCGAGACCGGGAAATCTCCTGCCGCCGCCACCGGCGGCAGGGCATAAGCGGCAGCTAGCCGGCCGCTGACATAGCAGGACCACATAACTGGGGAAAAGGTGATGTATGGATATCGCAGTCGCAATCGTGCTGCTGGTACTCGTTGCGTTCGTAATTATTGTGCTGGTACGTTCGGTGCGGATTGTCCCGCAGGCCCGGGCCGGCGTCGTCGAGCGGCTCGGCAAGTACCAGCGCACCCTTAACCCCGGCCTGACCATCTTGATCCCCTTCGTGGACCGGTTGCTTCCGCTGCTGGACCTGCGCGAACAAGTGGTCTCCTTCCCGCCGCAGCCGGTTATCACCGAAGACAACCTGGTGGTCTCGATCGACACGGTGGTCTACTTCCAGGTCACGGACGCGCGCGCCGCGACGTACGAGATCGCCAACTACATTCAGGCCGTCGAGCAGCTCACCACGACGACGCTCCGCAACGTCGTCGGCGGCCTGAACCTCGAAGAAGCGCTCACGTCCCGCGACCAAATCAATGGCCAACTCCGCGGAGTGCTGGACGAGGCGACAGGCCGCTGGGGCATCCGGGTCTCCCGAGTGGAGCTCAAGGCCATCGATCCGCCCCACTCGATCCAGGACTCCATGGAGAAGCAGATGCGCGCCGAGCGTGACCGCCGCGCCGCCATCCTCACCGCCGAAGGCACCAAGCAGTCAGCCATCCTGACCGCGGAAGGCCAGCGCCAGTCCTCCATCCTGAAGGCCGAGGGCGACGCGAAGGCGGCGATCCTGCGGGCGGACGGCGAGGCCCAGGCGATCCAGAAGGTGTTCGACGCCATCCACAAGGGGAACCCGGACAATAAGCTCCTGGCGTACCAGTACCTGCAGACCCTCCCCAAGATCGCCGAGGGCTCCTCGAACAAGCTCTGGATCATTCCCAGCGAGGTCGGCGAAGCCCTGAAGGGAATCGGTAACGCCTTGGGCGGGGCCGTGTCCGGCCAGGCATCCGATGGCCTGTTCAGTCCCGATGCGGATGGCCGGGCGCCGGCAGCGCCGGCAGCAGGAGCAGTAGGTACGGAAGCTGTCGCTCCGTCCGCCGGTCCCACTCCCCCGGCCCGCCCGCCGAGCTAAAGAATGCGGGGCCGGGCTCGCCGGGCCCGGTGCACGAGGTCCCAAGGAGGCATCCGCCGGAGTGAACTCCCGGCGGGTGCCTCCTTCCGTGTCCGTGCCGTCAGCCGGGCCCGGGTCCGCACCGTGGAGCCGGGCACCAGCGCGGAACCGCGGCAGGGCTTTACCGGACCTGCGCCGTTCCCGTATACTTGAATATTTGTCCGGCTGGTTCAGCCCGTCGGAACAATTAAGCTTCGCAAAGCGTTGAAACCAGTGACGATTTATCCGGTCTTGTCCAGTGGTTGTCCACTCAAAGCAACGTGATGCACACAGTAGTCCGGCGAGGCCTCAGGGCCGCCGGATCACGCAGGGCACGATCCTGCGCACCGAATAGAGGGAGAAAAGATGAGCGATCGCAGCCTGCGGGGTATGCGCCTTGGCGCACAGAGCATGGAGACCGAATCCGGCGTCGAACCGGCTCCGCGCCAGCGGGTTGAGTACCGCTGCGAGGACGGCGAACAGGTATTCGTGACCTTCTCCTCCGAAGCGGAGATCCCCCCGGTCTGGGTATCGAAGACGGGCAAGGAAGCCTTGCTGGTCGACGGCGAACGTCCCGTGAACAGCAACGAGAAGGCAGTCCGCACGCACTGGGACATGCTGCTGGAACGCCGCTCCCTCCCCGAGCTTGAGCAGATCCTCGAAGACCGCCTCACGATCCTGCGCGAACGCAGAGGCGAACGCCGCTCGGCCTAACCGGCCCCGGTAGAACAGACAAGAGCCGGGCCGCACCGTCGTTATCGACGGAGCGGGCCCGGCCCTTTTGTGCCGGCGGCCCGTAGGGGGCGCTAGAGCGACTTCTTGCCGGTCAGCTTGTTCCAGCGGGCCTTCAGGCCCCAGCGGGTGACATTGACCATGGCCTCGACCACGATGTTGCCGCTCATCTTTGAGGCGCCAAGCTCCCGCTCCACAAAGGTGATGGGACGTTCCACGATGGTGAGCCCGAGTTTCGCCACCCGCCAGGCGAGGTCCACCTGGAAGCCGTAGCCAACCGAGTCGACGGTGTCGAGGTTAAGTTTCTCCAGGGTGGTGCGGCGGAACGCGCGGAACCCCCCGGTCACGTCCTTGATCTTGACGCCCAGCATAATCCGCGCGTAGGTGCTCCCGACCCGGGAGATCGCCTGGCGGTAGAGCGGCCAGTTGACGACGCTGCCGCCGGGCACCCAGCGCGAACCCATGGCGAGATCGGCGCCCTGTTCCACCGCCTCAAGGAGCTGGGGAAGCTGCTCGGGCTTGTGCGAACCGTCTGCGTCCATTTCAACGAGGACGTCATAGCCCGCATCAAGGCCCCACTTGAAGCCTGCGATGTAAGCCGCGCCGAGTCCCGCTTTGCCGGCCCGATGCATGACGTGGACCTGGCTGTCCTCGGCGGCAATCCGGTCCGCCAACCCACCCGTACCGTCAGGGCTGTTGTCGTCGACGACCAAAACATCGGAAGCCGGCACAGCGGTGCGCAAACGCCCGAGAGTCTTGGGCAACGATTCAAGCTCGTTGTAGGTCGGGATGATCGTGAGGACACGCACAGCGAGGCCTTTCCTTGAAGGGAGCGGTCAGAACGCCGGGATGCCAATCGATAGCGGACACCAGGCGCAACTTACCATTATAGGGAGTCCCGGGGCCCCCAAAGGCCGTCCCCGTCCCGGGGCAGGTCCACCCGCTTCGGGCCAGTTCCGGAAGTCCGCGAAGTGTTCCGCCGGAACCGTTTTCTGCTGCGAGGTGGACCCGCCCCCTGGGGTTACCCATGGCCAGAGCCACTGCCGCCGCAAAGCAGCGGCGTTGGAACTGGCCGGGGGACGTCCGGAGCCTGCATCCTGCGCAACCCTCCGTTGAGCGTCAATGCTACGGGCACCCCGGGTTCTGTCAACCGGACCGTGACCTGCCATTTCATCCATCGCCGCAGTTCAGCACCGCCCGGCGGGGATGAATGTTTCGGGATGATTGCCTCGTGTGTCAGGCTCCGAGGGCACCGCTGGAGAACAGTTCGCGGCCGTCGCGGACGGTGAGCAGGCAGGCCGGGTCCGAGCCCGTGTCCAGCGCTGGCAGCAGTGGCGTGCGCGCCCGGGGATCCGTGCTCCAGGACTGCACCCGGCCATCCGCCACCTGGACCATGAGTTCTTCGACCTCCCAGACGGCAAAGCTTGCCGGAGCGCCAGGGACGAGTTGGCCCGCCATCGGGTTGCGGTAGCGGGCGGCGCGCCAGCCGGCCCGGGTGTGGCCAAGGAATGCGGCCCGGGCAGAAATCTGCTCCGCGGGATTGCTGTGCTCCAGGCAGGCGCGGACGCTGGACCAGGGCCGCAGCGGGGTCACCGGGCTGTCGCTGCCGAAGCAGATCGGGACGCCGGCGGCGTAGAAGGAAGCGAACGGGTTCATCCCCACCTGCCGGGACCCGAGGCGTTGCTCGTACAGCTTGCCGGCTCCGCCCCAGGCGGAGTCGAAACATGGCTGGGCGCTGACGGTCACGGAGTACTTGGCCAGCCGGCCGATGGCGCCCGCATCGGCGAGTTCCACATGCTCGAAGCGGTGGCCGGCGGCACGGACGCGCTGCTCCCCTACTTCTGCGGCGGCCAGGTCCAGGGCGTCCAGCGCCGCATCCAGTCCGGCGTCGCCGATGATGTGGAAACCGGCCTGGATGCCCAGCAACGAGCAGGCTGCCAGATGCGCAGCGGCCTGGTCCACCGAGATATACAGGCTGCCGCGCTCCCCCGGGAAGTCGGTGTAATCAGCGCGCAGCGCCGCGGTGCGGGACCCGATGGAACCGTCGATGTTCAGGTCCCCGGCGAGGCCCAGGACGGACACGCCCAGACCGTCCAGGATGGACTGCGCGTGCTCCGGGGACGTGGCCAGTTCGCCCCAGTACGGCAGGATCTCGGGAACGGCGGTGCCGTTGCGGCTTTCGTCGTTCCAGCCGACGGCAAGGCGCAGGTCCTCGATGCTGCCGATGTGCGGTGCCGCCATCTCGGCGAGGCCCACGTACCCGTTGGCGGCTGCTTCGGCTAGTGCCTGCTGCTGGTAGCCGCGGAGTGCGGCGGCGGGCAGGCGCCGCGCTGCGAGCCGTGCGGCCGTGTGCGCGGCGCGCTTGACCTGGCCGCCGGCGGAAACGCCCTCCAGTCCGGCCGCCGCCGCCAGGGCTGGGGAAACCAGCGCCGAGTGCACATCGATGCGGGAGAGGTAGACCTTGCGTCCTCCTGCTGCGCGTTCCAGTTCTGCCGCTGACGGCAGGCTGGGGTCGGCCCACAGCGTTTCGTCCCAGCCGTGGCCCAGGATGGTGCCTTCCGCGGTGGACCCGGCGACGGCGTCGAGCAGCTCCCGGGCGGAGCTGACGCCGCCGAGCTGCAGGGAGTTCCGAGCGATGCCCGTCTCGGTCAGGTGGGCGTGGGAATCGACGAAACCGGGGGCCAGGAGTGCGCCGTTCAGGTCCACGATGTCCATCGAGGCGTCGGCGATGGACGTGGCGGCCTGTTCGGAGCCGACCCACGCCACCGTGTCGCCGTCGACCAGCATCGCGGAGGCAAAGGGGTCGGCGGCCGTGTAGACGGAACCGTTGCGGTACAGCGTGACCTTGCGCGGTGCGGGGGTGGGCTTGGAGTCGGTCATGGTGCGGGAGCTCCTTGTAGCTTGGTGCCGGCGCGCGCCGGCCCGGTTCGAGGTAGGTGTCGGACTGAAGGCGGTGACGAGAGGTTGGCGGTGGCGCCGCGGCCGGTGCTAGGTCACCGAGGAGTACGCAACGACGCCGCGTTTGACGAGCTTGATCGCGTCCCCGCAGAGACGGGCGATGCGCGGGTCCAGGTCGGGGATCTTGGCCAACTGGTCCAGCAGGTCGATGACCTGCTTCACCCAGCGGACAAAGTCACCCGCGGCCAGGTCGGTCCCGCTGAGGACGTCCTGAAGGTGCCGGCCCTTGGCCCATTTGAAGATCGGCCAGACGAGGCCCAGTTCGGGCTCGCCGGTCAGCGGCAGCTTGCTGGCTTCCTCCACGTCCTCGAGGGCCGACCATTCCCGCACCACGGTGTCGACGGCGGATTCCAGCGAGACGCTCGGCATCTTCGGCCGCAGCCCGCGGTCCTCACGCTTGGCCTGGTAGACCAGGACGCTCGCCAGCGCTGCCACTTCGGCGGCGTCGAGGTCGCTGAAGGCACCCATCCGCAGGGACTGGGAAATGAGCAGGTCCTTTTCCCCGTAGATCCGGCGCAGCCGCTGCCCGTCCCGGCTGATCGTGAGCACTCCGGAGTCGGAGGTTTCCAGGTAGCCGTAGCTGGCCAGCACGCCGCACACCCGGTCGAACGTCTTCGCGATGGTGTTCGTGCGGCCCTGGATCTGCCGGACCAGTCCGTCCGTCTCCTGGCGGAGCTTCCACCAGCGTTCGGACCAGCGCGCGTGGTCTTCGCGTTCGCTGCAGCCATGGCAGGGGTGGGCGCGCAATTCCCGCCGCAGCTCGGCGATCCGCTTTTCCTGATTCGGCAGGGCCGCCGCGCGGCCGAAGTCGTCGTTGCGGTTTGGCGGAGCCGGCGGGCGGTTCTCCCGAATGGCGTTGCGCACCGAGGAGGCCAGATCGCGCCGCGATTTGGGCACCTTGGCGTTGAAGGACTTCGGAATCCGGATCCGCGTGATGGGCGCGAGCGGGCCCTCGACGTCATGGATGCCGATCCGCCGCAACTGGTTGTCCATCGTCAGGACCGCCGGCCGGGGTTCGCGGGAGTGATGGTCAGAGCTGAGCACGACGGCGAGTCCCGGCGCCCGGCCGCCGGGCACGTCCACCACGTCCCCGGGCAACAGCCGGCTCAGGGAGTCCTCGGTGAGCGTCTTCTTCGCCCGGGAGCCGCTCTTGGAGGCGTTCTTCTCGGCGTCGGACAGAGCCCGCAGCAGCCGGGAGTATTCGGTGAAGTCGCCAAGGTGGCAGGTCATCGCCTTGGCGAATCCGGCCAGTGACTCTTCCCGGCTCCGGACCTGCCTGGCCAGTCCGACGACGGAGCGGTCGGCCTGGAACTGGGCGAAGGAGGACTCCAGGATCTCCCGGGCGCGCACCCGGCCGAACTGGGCCAGCAGGTTGATGGACATGTTGTAGGTGGGCCGGAAGCTTGAGTTCAGCGGGTAGGTCCGGCGGGAGGCGAGGCCGGCGACGGCGGCGGGGTCGGTGCCGGGCTGCCACAGCACCACGGCGTGGCCTTCGACGTCGATACCGCGCCGGCCGGCCCGGCCGGTCAGCTGGGTGTACTCCCCCGCCGTGATGTTGACGTGCGCCTCGCCGTTGAACTTGTCGAGCTTTTCCAGCACGACGCAGCGCGCGGGCATGTTGACGCCGAGCGCCAGGGTCTCGGTGGCGAAGACGGCCTTGACCAGTCCGTCGACGAAGAGCTTTTCCACGACTTCCTTGAAGGTGGGCAGCATGCCCGCGTGGTGCGCGGCGAGGCCGCGCAACAAGCCGTCGCGCCAGTTCCAGAACCCGAGGACGTCCAGGTCATCGGAGGGGATGTCCTGGGCGGCCTCGTCGACGCGCCGGGCGATGATGAGCTGCTCCTGCTCGGTGGTCAGCCAGAGCCCGGCGGAGACGCACTGGGCCACGGCGGCGTCGCAGCCGGCGCGGGAGAAGATGAAGGTGATCGCCGGGAGCAGGTCCTGGCGGTCCAGGCTGGCGATGACCTGCGGCCGGCTCGCTTTGCGGACCGGGCTGCGCGGGCCGCCCTGAGGGGCGTCGTCGCGCTGGCTGCGTTGGTTGCGTTGATGCCGCTCGTTGCGTCCGCCGTGGCCGAAACGGCCGCGGAAGTTCATTTGGCTTTCGGCCCGCGCCATCGAGAGGAGTTCGGGGTTCACTTCGAACCCCGGGCGGGTGCTGGGGTCGGCAGATTCCGTCGTGACTGCGACGTCGGCCTCCCCGGCCGGTGCGATTTCGTCGAAGGTGGTATCCCCGGCAAAGAGATCCACGATCTTCCGGCCCACCATGACGTGCTGCCAGAGCGGTACCGGGCGGTGCTCCGAGACGATCACGTCGGTCTGCCCGCGCACGGTGTCCAGCCAGGCGCCGAACTCCTCGGCGTTGGAGACCGTGGCGCTCAGCGAGGCCACCTGGACCTCGCTGGGCAGGTGGATGATGACCTCTTCCCAGACCGCGCCGCGGAAACGGTCGGCTAGGTAGTGAACCTCGTCCATGACGACGAACCCCAGATCGTCGAGGGTGTCGGAGTCGGCGTACAGCATGTTGCGGAGCACCTCTGTGGTCATCACCACCACGGGCGCGTCACCGTTGATGCTGGTGTCACCGGTCAGCAGCCCTACCTGCGCGGCGCCGTACTTTTCGGACAGCTCGGAGTATTTCTGGTTGCTGAGTGCCTTGATCGGCGTGGTGTAGAAGGCTTTGAGGCCGCGCTGAAGGGCCAGGTAGATGGCGAACTCCCCCACGATGGTCTTGCCGGCCCCGGTAGGCGCCGCCACGAGGACACCGCGGCCGGCCTGGAGCGACAGACACGCCTCGCGCTGGAAGTCGTCAAGTTCGAATTCCAGCGACCGGATGAACCCGCCCAGATAGGTTTTAGCTTCTGCGGCCCGTTCGACGCTGGCGCGGTAGCGTTCAGCCGGCGATTCCGGCCCGGGGAGTGAGGACATGATTCCAGCCTAGTGCGCCAAGGGCTAGAGATTCTCCAGCTCGGAGCTTGGAGTTGCCTGGCCCGCCATGGCCTCGGTCTCGGCGGCGCGCTTGACGGCGCGCCGTTCCCGGCGGCGGTCGTTGAGCAGGCAGAGCCCGATGGCGGCGAAAAAGAGGGCCAGCATAGGACCGGCGAGGTAGAACATGCTCATCGCATCGGCCCCGGGCGCGGCCATCGCAGCGAATAGGCAGACCAGGAAGACTGTGATGCGCCAGCTCTTGACCAGCTGCTGGCCCTTGATCAGGCCGGCCAGGTTCAGGCCGAAGAGGACCACCGGCAGGAGGAAGGCGATGCCGAAAGCCAGCAGCAGCCGCAACACAAACGACAGATAGACCTGGGCGCTGATGAAGTTGGATCCCCCGGACGGGGTGAAATCGGTCAGGACGCGGACAGCGTTCGGGAGCACCAGCCAGGCCAGCAGCACGCCGCCGACGAACAGCGGGACGGCGACGGCGACGAAGGACAGGGCCAGACGGCGTTCCTTCTTGTGCAGCCCCGGCACGATGAAGGCCCAGAGCTGGTAGAGCCAGACGGGGCTGGCGACGATGAGGCCAAGGAAAACAGACACCTGGATCATCAGGTCGAAGGAGCTTGCCACGCCGTCAAAGTTCAGGGTGGCCTGCCGGCCCTCATGCTCGTTGAGGTCGCGGATCGGTTTGATCAGCGCCGCGAGCATCGGCTGGTAGACAAGGAAGCCCACGACGGTTCCGAGTATGACGGCGATCGCCGACTTGAAGAGTCGGTTCCGCAGCTCTTTCAGGTGGTCCAGGAGCGCCATCCGCCCCTCGGGATTAGACCGGCGACCCATCGTTACTGCCATCGTGAATTAGGCGCGGTTCGGAGGCGGAACGTCGGTTCCTTCGCCCGGGCGGCTCTCGGTGCCGGGGGTCCGCGGGTGGTTCACGACCCGGCCCTCGACGGGATCGGCTTCCGTCTTGGCGTCGGTGCTGCCGTCCTTCTTCATTTCGCGGACCTCCGACTTGAAGATGCGCATCGACTGGCCAAGGCTGCGCGCCATGCCGGGCAGCTTCGGTGCCGCGAAAAGCACCAATGCCAGAATGATGATGATGATGAGATGCCAGCCTTCAAGCCTCATGAGAAGAGGTCCTTTCGTTTGAGTACATCTTATGTCTAACTGAATTCGATGTCGTGCAGCCGCTGCAGCTGGCCGCGGTCCGTCTTGCGCTGGACGCGGCGCACCCGGCGGGCCTCCCGCCGGGCGGTCTTGGCGGCATGGTATTCGTGCCGGATCCGGGCGGGTGGAGCGAACACGGCGGAACCGGGGCCCGGGATCGCGGGCGCACCCGGGTCTGCGGGGGCCGGGTTCTCCGCGGCGGGCGGCAACCGGCTGAACCGGTCCGCCGCTTCGCCGAGCTCCTTGACCGTGGTCATGAACTGCCGGAACAAGCGCACGCCGAGTACGACGAAGAACAACAGGGACAGCGCGACGAGCGCTATCCAGATCACGATCCAGGACCACCAAGGCATGCTGATCAGTCTAGCCGGGGTGCCGGCCAGTCTTCGTACTGGGCCCGGGCAGCCTCCACCCAGTCCCGCGCCGTGGCCGCGAGGCTGGCCGGCTCCAGGATCCGGACAGCACCGCCGTGCTGGGCCACGAACATCGGCAGCCAGTCCGGGTTGCCGAAGCGGACTTCTGCCAGCATGCCGCCACCGGGAAGGGCCGCGGTGCGTTCGGCGTAGTAGTCGTCGGCGAGCCCGACGCCCCGCCGGGTCAGTTCGACGACGACGACAGTGTCGTCGTCGTTCGGGGTGAACAGTTTTACCGGGAAGCTTTCGGCCGGCGTCGCGTTCGCGGATACCGGGCGGCCGGTGGCGTTCAGCTCTTCGATCCGGTCCAGCCGGAAGTTGCGCAGGGCGCGCGCGGAGTGGCAGTAGGCCTCGAGATACCAGGTGCTGTCGAGTGAATAGAGCCGCAGCGGGTCCACATCACGTTCGGAAACGGAATCGCTCTGCGGCGAGAAATATCGGAGCCGCAGCTGCGCGCCGGTGCGGATGGCTTCGCGTGCCTTCTCCAGGGTCCCCGAGTCCTCCGGCCCTACCTCCGGGCCGGACAGCGAGGCCGCCTTCAGCCCTTCCTCGCCGGCCGCCGCCAGGAGCTTCAGCGTGACGGACTCCAGGGCGTTGCCCTCGGCGAGTTCGGGCAAGCCGTTGAGGGTCTCCAGGCCCGTCAGCAGCGCACAGGCCTCCTCTACCGTGAAGCGCACGGGTCGGTTAAGGTCCAGGTCCTGGGTGATGAAGACGTGGTCATCGTCCCACTGGATGTCCAGCAGGTCATCGGGGTAGCCCTCGGGCAGGCCCGAGCAGATCAGGATCCGGAGGTCCTCCTCGAGTTCCCTGCGGGTGATCCCGAACCGGGACGCGACCTCGCTGATGTGCAGGCCCTGGTTGTGGACCAGGAACGGGACCAGCTGGAGCATCCGCTTGAGCTGGTCCTCGGAGGTACGTTTGCGTCCGCGTTTGGCCGGACCCGCGTCCGGGAAGAAGATCGGCGGGACGGGAGCGGCGGCGAAGTCCGCGGCCGCGGACAGACGGCGCCGCACGGCCGTGACCAGCTCGGGCGGGGACACAACCCTCACCCGCGGACCGTAGGAGGCGAGCTCCTCGCCGAGGGTCTCTGCGTCGCGGAACGGCACCATCAGGCGGTCCCGGCCGGCAGCGGGCGGCGTCGCGCCGGGCTCTGCGCCCGGGTCTGTGGCGGCGACGGTGGCGGGGACGGCGGCCGGGACGTGCTGGGCGCGTCTGCGAAGGCCCAACAGCCTGCCCTGCTGGACGTCGACAACGGCGGTCTGCTGCGGGAGCTCCGCCAGCCCCGCGAGTTCGGCGCGGACGTTGAAGCCGGACGGCGGCGTGAAGGATTCCTTCTCGAGCACGGTCACGGCCGAGGTCACGCGGGAGAGCCGGAAGAATCGCCGGTCCCCGCGCGTCTGGTCGTGGCCGACGAGGTACCACTGGCCGAAGCGGCTGCCAAGGCCCCAAGGCTCCACGTGCCGTTCCTCCTCCTTGCCGGTGCTGCCGGCGAGGTAGTGGAAGCTGACCGGGTGCTGGGCGTGCATGGCGGCGATGAGGTCCTCGAACGCCTGTCCGGCCGGACGGATCCGCGGCTGGACCCCGGCGGGAAGTTCGGCGTCGGAGAGCCCTCCGGCTGCCTGGAGTTTGCGCACCGCGTCCAGCGCGGCCGAGCCGAGTGCGGCGTGCTCCCAGAGCTGCGCGGCCAGGATCAGTACCGTGCATTCTTCCGGGGTCAGGCTGACGTCCGGCAGACGGTTGGAGTCCTTGCCGATCCGGTACCGCGTGGTCGCCGGGTCATCCGAGCCCCAGCCTTTGTCCGTCAGTGTCTCGACGTCGAAGCCGAACTGACGAAGCTCACTCTTGTCCCGTTCGAACATCCGCCCGAAGGAGACGTCGCTGCTGACGGTGTCGTGGTACACCTTTTCGCGCAGTTCGCTGCGGCGCAGGCCGTACTTGGTGTTCAGCAGGGCGATGAGCAGGTTCAGAAGGCGTTCAGTACGAGAGGCGGACACCTCGCTAGGGTACTTCCCCCCGGGAAAAGAACAAAAGCGCGGTAACAGCCGGAAAGAACTTTCCGGCTGTTACCGCGCTTAAGGGTCCGCCGGGATTGCCGGCGGGCGGGTGGGGACTAGCGGACGGCGACGAGGTCGACGACGAAGATCAGCGCCTCGTTCGGGCCGATCGCCCCGCCGGCGCCACGGGAGCCATACGCCAGCTCAGAGGGAATCTCCAACCGGCGGCGGCCGCCGACCTTCATGCCGAGCAGGCCCTGATCCCAGCCCTGGATGACCTGGCCGACGCCGACCTTGAAGTCCAGCGGTGCGCCGCGGCCCCAGGAGGCGTCGAATTCTTCGCCGGTGGACCAGGCCACACCGACGTAGTGGGTGGAGACGGTGTCGCCGGCCTTCGCCTCGGCGCCGTCGCCCTCGATCAGGTCCGTGATGACCAGTTCGGTGGGAACGGCGCCTTCGGGGAAGTCAATTTCCGGCTTCTGGCGGTCGAGGTCGCGCTGTCCAAATGACATGGGTGCTCCTTCTTGCGTGGCTTGGGGTGGGGTGGGAGTTACTTGGTGCCGAGGATGTCGACGACGAAGACGAGGTCGCCCTTGGCTTCGCCCTGGCCTTCTTCACCGTAGGCGAGGTCCTTGGGGATGACCAGGAGGACGCGTGAGCCGACAGTCTTGCCGGTCAGGCCCTGGGTCCAGCCCTTGATGACGCCGGTGAGCGGGAACGTGGCCTTCTCGCCGCGGTCGAAGCTGGAATCGAAGACCTTGCCTTCGGTCAGGGTGACGCCCACGTAGTTGACGGTGAGGGTATCGGTTTCCTTGACCTCGGGGCCGGTGCCCTTGATGAGCTCCTGGGAGATGAGTGCGGTGGGTGCTGCGACGCCGGCGACGGAGATCTCGGGGATGCCCTTGTCGTTCTCCGTAACAGTGGGCAGACCTGCCGGCGGGCTGACGGTTTCGCCTTCAGGCTTGTCCAGCACCGTCGGGGCCTCCTTGGCGGAGAGCACCTTGACGACGAGGAGCTGGCTGGGCTGGGCTTCGGATCCCTCAGCGGCGGCCTTGCCGGGAACGGCGAGGGCCAGGTGGGAACCGATCTTGGCGCCGACGAAGGCGTTGTAGATGACGGCGCTGCTGGTCTTGAGCTCGTCGTTCAGTTCGAGCGGCTCCGGGTCACCGGCAAAGGTGTCCTCCAGGGTGGTGCCGTCCGTGCCGTTGAGGGCGAGGATGGAGATCTCGGCGATCTGGTTGGCCTTGACCCGCTCCCCGCCGCCCTCCGTGATCACCTTGACAGTGGGTTCGGAGACCTCCAGGGGCTTGGTGAATTCCACCCCCGGCGCCTCCTTTTCGCCCTTTTCAGTCAGCTTGACCGAGTCGAGCTTTGCGGTCTCGCCGGCGGACTGGCTGGTGGGCTCCGGCGCGGGGGGCTCGCCGCCGCCGCAAGCGGTCAGCAGCAGCAGCCCGGGGAGGAGAATTGCTAGTAGTCGGCGCACTTTAGAACTTTCGTCGAGGCAGTGTGGACACATTACCGCGCAGTTTCCCACGGCAAAGGAAGCGTGGCCGCCTAACGGCCTTACCCAGAATAACGCGGAAAGCTGGATATCAGCCCATAGAGTCCAGCAGGGCATCCACCCGCTCGTCGATGCTGCGGAACGGGTCCTTGCACAGGATGGTCTGGTGCGCGCGGTCGTTGAGCTTCAGGTGCACCCAGTCCACGGTGTAATCGCGGCCGAGTTCCTGGGCCCGCCGGACGAAGTCGCCGCGGAGCTTGGCGCGGGTGGTCTGCGGCGGCGCGTCCACCGCGTCCTTGACCGCGGTGTCGTCCACCACGCGGCGGACCGCACCCCGGGCCTGCAGCAGGTAGTACAGACCGCGGGTGCGGGAGATGTCGTGATAGGTCAGGTCCAGTTGCGCGATCCGGGGCGCATCCAGTCCCAGTCCATGCCGCGCGCGGTACCCGTCCATCAGTTTCTTCTTGATCGCCCAGTCCACCTCGGTGTCGATCGTGCTGGTGTTGCCGCTCTCGATCGCGTCGAGAGTCCGTTCCCACAGGTCCAGGATCATTGGCACATGCGCATTGTGCGCGCCCTGTTCGGCTACGAAGGCCGTGACCTTGCCCAGGTATTCCCGCTGGATCTCGAGGGCGGTGAGCTGCCGGCCGTTGGCGAGCCGGACGAGGGCGCGGCCGGTCAGGTCATGGGAGATCTCGCGGATGCTGCGTATGGGGTTTTCCATCCGCATGTCCCGCATGATGACTCCGGCCTCAATCATCCGCAGGATCAGGTCCACCGTCCCGATCTTGAGCAGCGCCGTGGTCTCGGACATGTTGGAGTCTCCGACGATGACGTGCAGCCGGCGGTAGAACTCGGCGTCGGCGTGCGGCTCGTCCCGGGTGTTGATGATGGGCCGGGACCGGGTGGTGGCCGAGGAGACGCCCTCCCAGATGTGGTCGGCCCGCTGCGAGAAGGCGAAAGTGGCGCCATGCGGGGTCTTCAGGATCTTGCCGGCACCGGCAATGAGCTGGCGGGTCACGAGGAACGGGATCAGGATTTCGGCGAGCCGGGAAAACTCCCCGCGGCGCGGTATGAGGTAGTTTTCGTGGCTTCCGTAGGAGTTCCCGGCCGAGTCCGTGTTGTTCTTGAACAGGTATACGGTGCCATTGAACCCCTCGGCCGCGAGCCGCTCCTGCGCTTCGTCCACGAGGTCGTCCAGGATCAGCTCGCCGGCCCGGTCGTGCGCGATCAGCTGGGCAAGGTCGTCGCACTCGGCGGTGGCGTACTCCGGGTGCGACCCGACGTCGAGGTACAGGCGCGAGCCGTTGGTCAGGAACACATTGGAGGACCTCCCCCAGCTGACCACTTTCCGGAACAGGTAGCGGGCCACCTCCTCGGGGGCCAGCGGACGGGACTCCGGGCTCGAATAGGAAATCCCGAACTCGGTTTCGATGCCGAAAATGCGCTTGTCCATCTCAGTCCTCCACAGTAAGCAATGCCACGATGTCGGCGTCCTCCAGGCGG
Organism: Pseudarthrobacter sp. MM222; assembly: GCF_947090775.1. Classification (NCBI taxonomy): domain Bacteria; kingdom Bacillati; phylum Actinomycetota; class Actinomycetes; order Micrococcales; family Micrococcaceae; genus Pseudarthrobacter; species Pseudarthrobacter sp. MM222. The sequence goes on along the minus strand of NZ_OX352321.1, from coordinate 2,205,526 downwards.
CGGAACGCGCGGCGGGTGCCGCGGCTGGTCTCCGACCCGCGGTCGAGCACGGCGACTTCCACGGCCGACGCCGGCAAGGTGGTGGTCTCCTTGTCGGCCACGAGTCCCGTCTGCGCGAGGCGGATGGCAGCAGCGAAATCAAGCTCGCCCCGCCAGCCTGCGCCGACGGCTTCGGATACCTTGTCCGCCTGGCCGCCCATCACGATGAATCCCTTTTCGTCAGCGATGGACCCGTCAAAGGTCAGCCGGTACAGGTGGTCCTCTTCCTGGCTGGCACCCACCTCGGCGACGGCAAGCTCCACTTCGAACGGCTTCTGCTCCGCGGTGAAGACGGCACCCAGGCTCTGGGCATACACGCTTGCCAGTCCCCTGGCCGTGACGTCCTCCCGGTCGTAGGAGTAGCCGCGTACGTCCGCGTACCGCACCCCCGCCTGCCGGAGGCTTTCGAATTCGTTGTATTTGCCCACCGCGGCGAACGCGATCTTGTCGTAGATCTCGCCGATCTTATGTAGCGACGGCGAGGGGTTTTCCGCGACGAGCGCGATCCCGTCCCGGCAGCTGATCACTACCACCGAGCGGCCCCGGGCGATGCCTTTCCGTGCGAAGTCCGCACGGTCCTTCATCAGCTGTTCCGGCGAGACATAGAACTGCTGGGTCATCTCAGGCCTCCCGCTGGGCGAGGGCGCGGGATTCGATAATCCGGGCGGCGACCGCTGCAAGTTCGCGGTCCGCGACGCGGAAGGCGCCGGAGCGGCTCACGGTGTAGACCACCGGCCAGAGGCGGCGGATCGGGTCGGGGCCGCCGGTGGCGGAGTCGTCGTCGGCGGCGTCATAGAGCGCTTCGACGGCGACGGCGACGGCTTCCTCCTCCGTAAGGTTGGGCCGCCAGAGCTTCTTCAGCGCGCCGCGGGCGAACATCGAGCCGGACCCAACGGTGTGGTGCTCCTGCTCCTCGTAGCGTCCGCCGGTGACGTCGTAGGAAAAGAGGCGTCCGACGCCGGCCGGCCGGTCGAAGCCGGCAAAGAGCGGAACAACGGCAAGTCCCTGCATTGCCATCGGCAGGTTTCCGCGGATCATTGCGCCAAGCCGGTTGGCCTTGCCCTCGAGACTCAGCAGGGTCCCTTCGATTTTTTCGTAATGTTCGAGTTCCACCTGGAACAGCCGCGTGATGTCGAGGGCGATTCCAGCCGTTCCGGCGATGCCGAGGACGGAGTACTGGTCCGCCGGGAAGACCTTCTCGATGTGCCGGCTGGCGATCACGTTGCCCATCGTGGCACGCCGGTCACCGGCCATCAGCACGCCGCCGGCGTAGCTGAGGGCAACGATCGTGGTCCCGTGCGGGACCTGGAGGGGCGCGGCATTCCCGGTCAGGGCGGCGGCGGGCAGGTACTCGGCGGAGCGCAGGCCGAAAGGCAGTAAGCCGGGACGTTCGCGTTGGAGGTGCTCGGTGAAGGAGGACGTCGCGCTGGCTGCTACCTGGTTGGCTGTTGTTTCCTGCACTCGTGCACTCCCTCAACGTGGTGGATCAACGACTTCCTCAAGCCCGGTACCGCCGCTGTCCGGCGGCCCGCCGCGGCCTTATTGGCCGCCCTTTTGGACGAAGGCGCGGACAAACTCCTCGGCGTTGGATTCAAGCACGCCGTCGATCTCATCCAGCAGATCGTCCACGCCTTGCGTGGCGGCTGATGCCTGGCCCTCCGCGGGTGCCGGCGGGGCCGCGGGGATGTCCTCGTCGACCTCGGTGTCCCGCGACTGCGGCTGCTGCTGCTCCTGGCCTGCCATTGTTCTCTCCTTCTGTCCGTCCCCACTTTTCGAAAGGGACATCCTGTAGCAATACTGCCACGCCGAAGGCGTCGGCGGGGGCCTTTGTTCCTAGGAACCGGGGCTTAGTCCGAGGAGTTCGGCAAGGAACGGTCCGGCCTCCCGGTGACGGGCAAACAGGGCGCCGGTAAGGGCCTCGGTTCCGCGCAGCGGCTCACGGGTGGGTACGCGCTGGAGCCTGCCGCGGCCGGGGACGTCGAAGATCACCGAGTCCCAGCTGGCCCCGACGAGGTCGGTCCCGAAGCGGCTCACGCAGCGCCCCCGGAAGTAGGCACGGGTGTCCGACGGCGGTTCGGTCACGGCCCGCTGGATTCTCGCGTCGTCGACGATCCGCTTCATCCGGTCCCGGGCCAGGAGCCGGTAGTAGAGGCCTTTCTCCGGCCGGATATCCGCCCATTGCAGGTCCACCAGGCCCAGCCGGGCGTTATCCCAGTCCAGTCCGTCACGCTCCCGGTAACCCTCCAGCAGGGAGAGCTTCGCTAGCCACTCCACGGAGGCGGCGGCCGCGGTCCGGTCGTTGCCCAGCTCGGTGAGCGTGGCGGACCAGCGCTCCAGCACGGCGTGGGTGTGCCCGTCGCCGTCCACGGCGTCGGCAACCCCGGTGTCCTGGGCGTGCTTTGCGGCTGCCTCGTAGTAGATCCACTGAAGGTCCAGGGCAGTGATCCGGCGCCCGTCGAGCAGGCGCACAGTTGCCGTAAGGGACGTGTCGTGGCTGACGGCCTGGAGCGCCGCGACCGGTTCGTGGATTTCCACGCGCGGGGCCAGGCCGGCCTCGATCAGGCTCAGGACCATTGCGGTGGTGCCGAACTTGAGGTAGTTGGACGTCTGGCTCAGGTTGGCGTCGCCGATGATGACGTGGAGCCGGCGGTACTTGTCGGCTGTGGCATGGGGTTCGTCGCGGGTGTTGATGATCGGCCGGCGGATGGTGGTTTCCAGTCCCACCTCGGTCTCGAAGAAATCAGCGCGCTGGCTGATCTGATAGCCGGGACGGGAGCTGTCCTGCCCCCGGCCGACCCGGCCGGAGCCGCAGATGATCTGGCGGGTGACGAAGAACGGGGTCAGGCCACGCACGATGTCGCCGAAGGGCACGTTGCGGGGCATCAGGTAGTTCTCGTGGGAGCCGTAGGACACCGACTTGTTGTCCGTGTTGTTCTTGTAGAGATTGATCGGCGGCAGGTCCGGGTCGCTGGCCAGCCGGCGCACCGTGGCGAGGGCCACGAGGTCGCCGGCGGCGTCCCAGGCGACGGCGTCGCGTGGGTTGGTCACCTCCGGGCTGGAGTACTCGGGATGGGCGTGGTCGACGTAGAGCCGCGCGCCGTTTCCCAGCACCATGTTCATCAGCAGGGTGCCGGATTCATCCTCGCCGTCGTGCTCCAGCTCGGCCCGTCCGTAGGCCAGGGCGACCGCTTCGGCGTCCAGCACCGGCGGCTGGTCGGTCAGCTGCTCCGGGTCCGCGGCGCTCCGCTCCAGGGTCCAGCCCCGGGCGTCGTGCAGCGGCTCTTCGTCCGTGTAGTCCCAGCGCGTCTCGGCGCCGCCTGCGGCCCGCTGCCGCGTCACCTGGGCATAGGCCTGGATCACCCGGGCGGACATCATGGTGGCGTTGGCGCCGGGGGCGGAGGGCGCATGGATGCCGTATTCCGTCTCCGAGCCCATCACCCTCATGGCACCGCCGACGGGCAGTCCTCCGGAAACGTCGGCCGGCCGGCCGGTCGCAGCAGCCGTCATAGGTACTGGCCCGTGCTGGGCATCGTCTCGATGGACTTCCCGGGCTCCTGTCCCGCCTTGCCCTGGACGATGGTGCGGATGTAGGTGATGCGCTCCCCCTTCTTGCCCGAGATCCGTGCCCAGTCGTCCGGGTTGGTGGTGTTCGGCATGTCCTCATGCTCCCGGAATTCGTCGACGACGGCGCGCAGCAAATGATCGATCCGGATGCCCTTCTGGCCGATGGTGAGCAGGTCCTTGATGGCGTACTTCTTGGCCCGGTCCACCACGTTCTGCACCACGGCGCCGGAATTGAAGTCCTTGAAGTAGAGCATCTCGGTATCGCCGTTGGCGTACGTCACCTCGAGGTATTCGTTGGACTTGTCGGTGGAGTACATGGCCTCGACCGTCCGCTGGACCATGGCGTCCACCGTGGCCTGCACGTCGCCGTCGTGTTCGGCCAGGTCCGACTGGTGGAAGGGCAGGTCGACGGTGATGTACTTGTTGAAGATGTCCGCCGCGGCTTCGGCATCGGGGCGCTGGATCTTCACCTTCACGTCCAGCCGGCCCGGCCGCAGGATAGCCGGATCGATCATGTCCTCCCGGTTGGAGGCGCCGATCACGATCACGTTGTCCAGCCGCTCCACGCCGTCGATCTCACTGAGCAGCTGCGGAACGATCGTGGTTTCAACGTCGGAGGAGATGCCGGTGCCGCGGGTACGGAACAGCGAGTCCATCTCGTCGAAGAACACGACGACGGGGCTGCCCTCGGATGCCTTCTCCCGGGCGCGGGCGAAGATCAGCCGGATGTGCCGTTCGGTTTCGCCGACGTACTTGTCGAGCAGTTCCGGCCCCTTGATGTTCAGGAAGTAGCTCTTCATGTCCGTCTTGCCGGTGCGCTCGGCCGCCCGTGCCGCCAGGGAGTTGGCGACGGCTTTGGCGATCAGCGTCTTTCCGCAGCCTGGCGGGCCGTACAGCAAGATGCCCTTGGGCGCCTTGAGCCCGTGCTCCCGGTACAGGTCCGGATGCAGGAACGGCAGTTCGACGGCGTCGCGGATCTGCTCGATCTGCGGCCCCAGCCCGCCGATGTCCTGGTAGGTGATGTCCGGAACCTCTTCGAGGACCAGGTTCTCCACTTCCGAGCGCGGGATCTTCTCCAGCGCGTAGCCGGTGCGGGAGTCGATGGAGAGCGCGTCGCCGACCCGGAGGTTCTGGGTCATCAGGGCGCCGGAGAGCCGGATGACGCGTTCCTCGTCTGCACGGCCCACCACCAGGGCACGGTCCGAGCCCAGCATCTCCTTGAGCGTGACGAGGTCCCCGGCCCGTTCGTAGCCCAGGCCCGCCACCACGAGCAACGCCTCGTTGAGCAGGACTTCCTGGCCGACCGCGAGCTGGTTCATGTTGACCAGCGGGCTGATGCCCACCCGCATCTTGCGCCCGGCATTGAAGATGTCCACGGATTCCTCGGTGGCCGCCTGGCCGCTGTTGCCGGCCGTGGGCAGCCGCCTCGGGTTTAGCTGCAGCACCGTGCCGAAGCTGTAAGGAGGTTGGCCCTCCTGGTCGAGGGCGTTCTTGAGCCGGAGGATTTCAGCCTTGGCCGCCTCCAGCGTTGCCACGAGCTTGGAGTTGTTCTGCGTCGCGGCCGCAAGCTGCCGGTCAATATGCCGGAGTTTGTCCCGGAGGATATTGACCTGCCGTTCGGCCACGGACAGCTCGTTCGCGGCGTAGCGGTCGCCGTCGGCACCCTGTGCCGCCGACCGTGCCGCCGTCTCTGCTGCATCGTCCGCCGGTGTGCGGTCCGGGTCAGTGTTCGGAGTCTCCATCGTGCATCATCCCCTTCCTGCGCTGCTATTAAGACATTAGCCCCAAGAAGCCGGTGACGCGGGAAGACTTCCGAAATCTGGACTAGTTCGTGACCTCCGGGTCATCCTTGACGTTGGTTCCGGCGATGGCGTCCCGGGCGGCGCGGCGCAGTTTCTTGTCCGAGACGGCGCGCTCCCCTACGGCGCCGGGGGTCCAGGCGTTGACGTCCTCTTCGTTGAAGTCGGTCTTGGAGGGACGGCGCTTGACGGAGATGCCGGTGACGCCGTCGGCCAGCCGCCGGGTGACGAGCAGGAAGCCGGTATGCGCGACCATCCGGTGGTCCGGGCGGACGGCCAGGCCCTCGAGGTGCCAGCCGCGGACCATGGATTCCCAGGCATCGGGTTCGGTGAAACGGCCATCGGCCCGGATTGCTTCGGCGGTCCGGGACAGCTGCGTCACAGTGGCGACATAATTGATCCAGACGCCGCCCGGGGCCAGGACCGTGGCGACGGCGTCGAGGCATTCCCAGGGGGCGAGCATGTCCAGGACCACACGGTCCACGGAGCCCGGCTCCTCGCTGCGGACGACTTCCTCCTGGAAATCGCCAAGGGAGATCTTCCAGGCCGGGTGGGGGCCGCCGAAGATCGTTTCAACGTTGCCGCGGGCGATGTCCGCGAATTCCTCGCGCCGTTCAAAGGAGTGCAGGTAGCCGTTGTCCCCGACGGCGCGCAGCAGCGAGATGGACAGCGCGCCGGAACCTACGCCGGCTTCCACCACGCGGGCGCCGGGGAAAATGTCCGCCATGGTGACGATCTGGCCGGCGTCCTTGGGGTAGACCACGGCGGCGCCGCGGGGCATCGAGAGCACGAAGTCCGACAGCAGCGGCCGCAGGGTCTGGTACTGCTGGCCGACGTTGTTCACGACGACGGAGCCGTCCGGCTGGCCGATGATCTCGTCGTGGTTCAGGAAACCGCGGTGCGTGTGGAAGGCGCCGCCCACTTCGAGGCTGATGGTGTTCATCCGGCCGCGTTCGTCAGTGAGCTGCACGCGCTCCCCTTCGCGGAACGGGCCGCGGCGGCGGGCGGCGCCGACCGGCACCGGGGACGTGGCGGCCGTCGTGCTGGCCGGGCCCACTTCGCTGCTGGCTATTGTGCTCTCGGCTGCCCCGGTGTCAGCCGGGCTGGTGTTGGCGGCGGTGTCGCTGCTCATGAAGATGTCCTTACTCCTGTAAAGCTGTGTGGCCGCGATGTGCAGGCGGCACGGCTGCTAGTGCCTGGGTCTTTGCCTGGGGACGTGCGCCCAGGGCCGGAAAATTCACGGCCGGCAGGTAACTCTACCCGTTCTTGCCGTACATCCGCCCGCTGCCGCGGGGGCTCTTACCGGTGATGGCGTCCAGGACCGCGGCTTGACGCAGCAGCCCGGTGACCGTGCCGTCGCGGCTGACGACGGCGTATGCCTGGCCGTCGAGCTGGGCCAGGTACTGGAGCAGCTCCTGCCCCTGGGATGATTCGGGAACATAGGCACCGTCGCCAAGGGCGTAGGAAACGGCCGTGAGCGGTGTGCTGGCAACGGCGTCGGGTGGCACCGTGGCCGCAACACCGGCGTCGACCACGGCCACCGGACGACCGTCAGGGCCGTAGAGCACGACAGCGGGCGGGGAACCGTCGGCGGAACGCAGCAGGCGCTCCAGTTCGGCGACCGTGGCTGTTTCCGGCAGCCCGACGGCAGGCTCGGCGAGGGAACCGGCATGTACGAGATGCAGCCGGCCCCGCAGGCGCGCCTGCTGGATCGACGCCGTCGCGCCCATCCAGAGGAAGCTGCCCACCAGGACCGTGATGAGCATGAGGGAGACATCCGGGCGTTCCCCGCTGAGCAGGGGCAGGGCGACGAACCACACCACGAGCGTGATCACGATGATCCGGCCGCCCCAGCCGGCGGCCACGGTGCCTTTCTCCTGGCTGCCCGTCACCTTCCAGACCGCGGATTCGACCAGCCGGCCGCCGTCCAGGGGCAGCCCCGGCAGGACGTTGAAGATGCCGATCAACAGGTTGGCCCAGACAAAAATGTTGGCCAGGATGTCCGCGACGCCGCTCAGGTTGCCGGCGGTGAGCAGCACCCAGCCGGCCCCGGCCAGCACGAAGTTGGCAGCCGGCCCGGCCAGCGCCACCAGGACGGAGCGGCCCGGGGAGGCGGTGAAACTCTCGAACTGGGTGTGGCCGCCCCAGAGGTTCAGGACGATTTTCTCGGTGGGCCAGTGGTAGACCTTGGCAGTCAGGGCGTGAGCCAGTTCGTGCACCAGCACCGAGATCAGCAGCAACACGGCGTAGGCGAACGCCACGACATAGGCGCCAAGGCCAAGGGCGGGGTTGTTGCGAAGGAGGACGGGCCCGTAGACGATCACGGTGAACGCCGCGATGATGAACCAGGAGTAGGCAAGGACCACGGGGATCCCGGCGATCCGGCCGAGCGGGATGCCGTCTTTGCGGGTGGACAGAAAGCGTCCGGGCTGTCCGTGGGTGTCCGTGTCAGTCACCGGCGAGGCTCCCGGCGGTGGCGCGGTCCAGGCCGAACGTAGCGTCCGGGAACTCCTGGCCGAGGGCCACGAGTTCTTCGAGGTCGGCCACGGTGCGCCCGGCCAGGGTTTCCCAGGTGGCGTGGCGCGGATCAGCCGGGAGCGGGACGATGTGCGGAATGGCTACCGTCGATACCCCGGAGGCCACCGCCGCCGCCACCCCGGGTGCCGAGTCCTCGAGCGCCACGCAGTGTTGCAGGCCGAGCGCCGGATCTGCCTGTTGGAGGAGCGCGACGGCCTTCAGGTAGGCCTCGGGGTGAGGTTTGCCCTGCGTCACGGTGTCCCCCGTGATGAGGAAGTCGAAGTAGGGCTTCGGCAGGCTGGCTACGATTTCGCGGGCCAGCGGGGCTTCGGACATGGTGACCAGGGCGCAGCGGATGCCCGCGGTGTGGAGCTCGTCGAGGAGTTCGCGGGCCCCGGGACGCCAGGGCACCGACGTCCGGACCCGGCTGATGACGTGTGCCGTGAGGATGTCGATGATTTCGCGGCGCTCCAGCTTCACGCCGGCTTCCTGCAGTATCCCGGCGGAGAACATCAGGGACTGGCCCACGAGCTGTGTGGCCTTCTCATGCGACCACTCCCCGCCGTGGGCGGCGACGAGCGCGTGTTCGGCTTCAATCCAGTACGGCTCGGTGTCGACGATGGTGCCATCCATGTCCCAGAGCGCGGCTTTGAGCGGGGGCTGGGGAGCTGAGGATCGCATGCCCTTAAGTCTACGGTGCGGCCGGGACAGGGCCGGTTTTCCGTTGCCCTAGTACGCCCACGGCGAATATACGGCCAGTCGGCGCCCCCGCCGGAGCCGGATTCACCCGGCACGCAGGATTTCCGGCGCTTCATTCCATGCGGGGGCCGGGTGCTTGGACGTAGGGTGAAGAAATGAATAGCTTCGAGGGAGACACAACGGAGGCGGGCGGCGTGCCCGAGCCGGAGCGGCTTCTGCAGCCGGTGCCCGAGGGTCAGCGCATCACTGTGATGCTTGCCGCCTTCGAAGGCTGGAACGACGCCGGTGAGGCCGCAAGTGACGCGTTGCGCTACCTGAACAAGTTGTGGGGCGGCAAGAAAGCCGGATCGATCGACGCCGACGAGTACTACGACTTCCAGTTCACCCGCCCGACGATCCGCCGGACCTCCTCCGGGGAGCGGAAGATCAAGTGGCCGTCCACCCGGATCTTCAAGGCCAGCGTGCCGGACTCCAACGTGGACGTCATATTTGTCCAGGGCACGGAGCCGTCCTATAAATGGCGCGCCTACACCGCTGAACTGCTGGTCCACGCGGAGGCCCTCGCTGTGGATTACGTGATCCTGGTCGGCGCCCTGCTCGCTGACGTACCGCACAGCCGGCCGATCCCGGTCAGCGCCTCCACTGACGACGCGGCCCTGCGCGAGCGGATGAACCTCGAGGCTTCGCAGTATGAAGGTCCGGTGGGGATCGTCGGAGTCCTGGCGGAGGTGTCGCTGCTGGCCGGGCTGCCCACCGTGTCCCTATGGGCGGCCGTGCCGCACTACGTGGCGCAGGCGCCCTCGCCCAAGGCCCAACTGGCGTTGCTGCACCGCATCGAGGAACTGCTCCAGGTTCCGCTGGACACCCAGGAGCTGGTCGAGGAGTCGGACGCGTGGGAGCGCGGCGTGGACGAGCTGGCTACCGAGGACCCCGAGATCGCCGCCTACGTCCGCCAGCTGGAGGAAGCGAAGGACACCGCCGACCTTCCCGAGGCCAGCGGTGAGTCGATCGCGCGCGAGTTTGAGCGTTACCTCAAGCGCCGCGGCAAGGACAAGCCTTAGAGCTCGACGCCGAGCAGCGCGTTGACGGCGTCGCTCACGAGGGCTGCGTCTCCGGCTGCGGCGTTGCCGCCGCCCTGCCGGGCCGCGCGGGCCCAGTCGTCAACGGCCGTGAGAGCACCCGGGGCATCGAGGTCGTTGGACAGCGCATCCCGCATCCGGGCGACGAGCGGGGCGGCCGAACCTTCCGGTGCCTGCGACAGAGCCTCGCGCCAGTTACGAAGCCGCTCCTTGGCCTCGGTGAATCCCGCGTCGGTCCAGGACCAGTCCGTGCGGTAATGATGGGCCAGGATAGCCAGACGGATCGCGCCCGGCTCCTCGCCGTCGGCGCGCAGCCGGGAAACCAGGACAAGGTTGCCTTTGGACTTGCTCATTTTTTCGCCGTCGAGCCCGACCATCCCGGCATGGGCGAAATGGCGGGCCAGCGGCACGCCGGCCAGGGAGTAGGCATGGCCTGCACCCATCTCATGATGCGGAAAAATCAGGTCCGAACCGCCGCCCTGAACGGTGAACGGCGCCGGAAGGTACTTCTGGGCGATGACGGTGCATTCGATGTGCCAGCCGGGACGCCCCTCCCCCAGCCCGCCGCCGGGCCAACTTGGTTCCCCGGACCGGGCAACCCTCCACAGCAGCGGATCCAGCGCCTGGCGCTTGCCGGCACGGCCGGGGTCCCCGCCCCGTTCGGCGAAAAGTTCCAGCATCTCGGCGTCCGACAGGCCGGAAATGGCACCCAGCGTCCACGCGTCGTCGACCTCCGGGGCGTGCTTGCCGGCGGCTTCGACGTCGTAATAAACGTCGCCGTCGGGTTCGCCGTCGAGGCCGGGCACGCGGTACGCGAGGCCCCGCGCCAGCAGGCCCTCGATCGCGGGAACGATGATGGGAATCGCTTCGACGGCGCCGATATAGTGATCCGGTGCCAGCACGTTGAGGGCTTCCATGTCCGTCTGAAAGAGTTCGATCTGGCTGGCCGCTAGGTCTCGCCAGTCCACACCGGTCGCCGTCGCCCGCTCCAGCAGCGGGTCATCGACGTCGGTGACGTTCTGGACGTAGGAGACCTGCTGCCCGCCGTCCCGCCAGGCCCGGTTCAGCAGGTCAAAGGCAACATAGCTGGCCGCGTGGCCCATGTGGGTGGCGTCATACGGGGTGATCCCGCAGACATACAACGACTGTTCGCCCGAGGCTTCAAGGGTGGCTATTCCGCCCTTGGCGGTGTCGAAAAGGCTGAGGGCAGGCATGCTGCCCGGGAGTTGGGGAACAGGGCGGGAGATCCAGGACTTCACAGCCCAAGCCTAGTGCTAGGCGCTGATGACATTGAAACCGAGCAGCAGATACAGCGCGAGGCCAAGGAAGATGCGGTACCAGACGAACAGGCGGTAACTGCGGGTCGAGATGAATTTCAGGAACCAGCCGATGATGACGTAACCCACCACCAGGGCGATGACGGTGGCGAGGGCCGTTTCGGGCAGGCCGTAGGGTCCGGTGATTCCTTCCTTGGAGACCACCTTGTAGAGCTGGTAGAGGCCGCTGCCGAACACCGCGGGGATGGCCAGCAGGAACGAGTAGCGCGCCGCGGCCTCCCGGGTGTAGCCCATCAGCAGGCCTGCCGTGATGGTGCCGCCGGAGCGTGAGACGCCCGGGATCAAGGCCATCGCCTGGGCGAGTCCGTAAAGAAGGCCGTGTTTGTAGGTGAGCCGGGTGAGGTCGCGGTCCTGGCGCCCGATGGCGTCGGCGACGGCCAGGAACAGTCCGAACACGATCAAGGTGGTGGCAACAATCCAGAGGCTGCGGAGCACCGACTCGATCTGGTCCTGGAACAGCAGCCCCAGGACGATGATCGGCAGGCTGCCCAGGATCACCAGCCAGCCCATCCGCGCGTCCGGGTCCTGCCGGGAGACCCTGCCGCGGAGCGAACCGAACCAGGCCTTCACGATCCGCACAATGTCGCGCCAGAAGTAGATGATCACGGCGGTTTCGGTGCCAAGCTGCGTGATGGCGGTAAACGCCGCGCCGGGGTCGGCCGCATTGGGCAGGAAGGACCCGACAATCCGCAGGTGGGCGCTTGAGGAGATCGGCAGGAATTCTGTCAGGCCTTGGACAAGGCCCAGCAGGGCCGCTTCAAACCAGTTCACGTTTATAGACCCTACGTCATCAACCATTCCGAATCCCCGTAAGCTTGCTGACATGCAGCAGCGTTATGTCGGCAACAGTGGGTTGCGCGTGTCCGCCCTCGCCCTTGGCACCATGTCCTGGGCCCGGGAGACCGATGATCAGGAAGCCTCCGGCCTGCTTCGCGGGTTCGTGGACGCGGGAGGCACCCTGATCGATACGGCAGCATCGTACGCCGGCGGCCAGGCCGAGGCCATGCTGGGCTCCATGCTCGGCGACGTCGTGGCCCGCTCCGAGGTGGTTCTCTCCACGAAGGCAGGACTTTCGACGTCGGACGGGCGCCGGAGCGTCGACACCTCCCGGAATGGGATGCTGTCCGCGCTGGACGCCAGCCTGGCCAGGCTTGGGACCGACCACGTAGACATCTGGTTCGCGCAGGCATGGGATCCCAACGTCCCGCTCGAGGAGACCCTCTCGGCGCTCGAGTTTGCCCTGCGCTCCGGCCGGGCCCGGTACGTGGGCGTCTCCAACTTCAACGGTTGGCAGACCGCCAAGGCCGCAGCGGTGGCCGGGTTCCCGCTCGTCGCCAACCAGTCCGAATACTCCCTGGTGCACCGCACCCCGGAAGCCGAACTGATTCCGGCAATCGAGGACGCCGGCCTCGGCCTGCTGGCGTGGGGGCCGGTGGGCCGCGGCGTGCTGAGCGGAAAATACCGCGGGCACATTCCGGCGGACTCACGGGCGGCCAATTCGCGGCTGGCCGGCTATGTGGAGCCGTACCTCGAGGGTGCCGCCTCCAGCGTTGTGGAGGCCGTAGCCATGGCGGCGAAAGGACTGGGCCGGACGGCCCTGGACGTCTCCCTCAGCTGGCTCCTGTCCCAGCATGGAGTTGCCGCCGCGATCTTGGGGGCTCGCACCACAGTGCAGCTCAAGGAAGCCCTGGACTCAACGCTGGCACCCTTGCCGCCGGAGATCGCCCAGGCGCTGGAAGACGTTTCCAACCCGGCCTGAGCACACCGCGCGGGACACCGGAATATCAGAACTGCAGGTGCACGGACCTCGTCCGGGACTAGTCCTGAAGGATTTCGAGGTCTTCCTCGTCGTCGACGTCTTCCTCATCGTCCTCGTCGCCGTCGTCGTCGATCACCTCAAGCGGAGTAACTTCGCCATACGCTTCGTAGAGTGAATCGTCATAGACTTCAAAGGCGTCAGCAACGGCAAAGAACGCCGCCTCGACCGCGGGGTCCCCATCGCCCCGGCGCGCCGCAGCGGCAGCCAGGTGTTCCTCCAAGGCGGCGGTCAGGGACTGAAGCGCGACACGCGGATCGATGCTCATGACTTCACGTTAGCGGCAAAAAGACGAAAATGGAGAGCAATGAAGGAACATTTTCTGAGCAGTTCGGTCCGGCGGGAACGGGACTACCTGAGGCAGTACGAGTACCTCGTACTGACGGTAAGTCCTGAAGATTCCCTTGTCGAAGCACGACGCCGCCTCGTGGAGCATTCCGAGTACGGCAAGTGGGAACTGGAGCGCAGCGTCCTTTATCTGGGCGGCGGACGGCGCTTCTGGCTGCGGCGCAAGGTCGTCCAGGTCCAGCGGACCGTCTGATATGTCCGTCCAGCGGACCGTCTGATATGTCCGTCCAGCGGACCGTCTGATATTTCCGGGCGTCGCCCGGCCCCTGCTACACCGTTTCCAGCGGTCCCAGCCAGGCGTTCGCCACCGTGTTGTGCGCCGACTCGTCGTCGGAGGGGTGGAACATGCCTGCCAGCACGTCACGGTACAGCCGCTCGAGTTCTGAACCGCGGAAGTAGCTTGAACCGCCGGAGACCCGGATGGCCAGGTCCACCACGGTGCGCGCCGTTTCCGTTGCCCGTACCTTGACTCCCACCAACTGCGGGAACCACTGGCTGCCGTGCTCGGCGAGTTCGTCCACATCCGCGGCTACCCGCGACAGCTGCGGATACAGCGCGTCCATGGCCATCGCCGCCTCGGCCACTTTCCAGCGGATGTCCGGGTCCTGGGCGTAACTGCGCCCGCCGTTCTTGAGCGAGGTCCGGCGCTTGACCGCCTCGACGCCGAGCAGGAGCGCACGTTCGCCGATGCCGGTGTAGACGGCGGCGAGCAGTGTCTCGAAGCAGGCGAAAATCGCAAAGATCAGCGGATCCGCGTTGGGGCCGACCGGCAGCTTCCGGAAGATCCGGTCCGCCGGGACGACGGCGCCGTCCAGCACCGTGGTGTTGGACTGGCTGGCCCGCATGCCCAGGGTGTCCCAGTCGTCCAGGATCTCGTAGCCGGGCGTGTCCCTCGTGATGAAGCCGTGGACCAGTTCCCCTTCGCCGTCCCGGGCTGCCGCGTCCTTGCCAAAGATTCCGAGCCGGGTCCAGGCCGGCGAGAGGCTCGTGAAGATCTTGCGGCCGGTGAAGGAGTAGCCGCCATCCGCTTGCGGGATTGCTGCGGTGCGGGAGTCGAACAGCACCGAGTCGTTGCCCGCTTCGGAGTTTCCGAAGGCGAAGATCTCGCCCTGCGCCGCTTCCCGGAGGACGAACTCAAGGGAGGAATCCCCCCGGGCCGCGAGGACGTGCGCCACGCCGGTCCAGACCAGGTGCATGTTGATCGCCAGTGCCGTGGCAGGGGCCGCCGTTGCAAGCCGGCGCTGGAGTTGTGCCGCCGCCGCGAGTCCCAGTCCCAGCCCGCCGTCGGAGACCGGAACAAAGATCTTCAGGTAGCCCGCCGCGGCGAGCTCCTCCAGGTCCTCCTGGAAGAACGCATTCTCGCGGTCGTAGCCTGCGGCGCGGCTCCGGATCCGGTCCAGCAGGGAGTCGGGCAGGATGTCGGCAGGGTTCATTGTGGCCTTCCGGCGCTCGGTGCTTGAAGCCCAGCGGTCAGTAGTTGGTCAGCAGCGTGTCCAGCACCCGGGCGCCGAACTTCAGGGACTCGGCGGGGACGCGCTCGTCGACGCCGTGGAACATTCCGGTGAAGTCGAGGTCGTCCGGCAGCTGGAGCGGGGCGAAGCCGTAGCCGGTGATGCCGAGCCGGCTCAGGGCCTTATTGTCGGTGCCGCCGGAGAGCGTGTAGGGCAGGACCTTGGCGCCGGGGTCCTCGGAGTGCAGGGCATCGATCATCGAGTCGACGAGGTTGCCGGCAAACGGGACCTCCAGGGAGACGTCGTTGTGGACGTAGCTGACGTCGACGCCGGTCCCGGCCAGTTCGCGGACGATTTCGAGGACCTGCTGTTCCTGGCCCGGCAGGGTCCGGCAGTCCACGAGGGCCTCGGCCGATTCGGGGATCACGTTGTGCTTGTAGCCGCCTTTGAGCAGGGTGGGGTTGGTCGTGTTTTGCAGTGTCGCGCCGACGAAGCGGGCGACAGTGCCGAGTTCCTTCAGGATCTTGTCCGGGTCATCGGGGTCGAACTCCACGCCTGTGAGTTCAGTCACGCCGTCCAGGAACTGCCGGGTAGTGGGGGTCAGTTCCACGGGCCACTGGTATTCGCCGATCCGTGAGACGGCGCCGGCGAGCCGGGTCACGGCGTTGTCCGTGTTGATCTGCGAGCCATGGCCGGCTCGGCCGTGGGCCACGAGGCGGAGCCAGGAGAGGCCCTTCTCGGCGGTCTGCAGCAGGTAGGTGCGCTGGCCGCCGATGGTGGCAGAAAAGCCGCCGACTTCGGAGATGGCCTCAGTGGCGCCCGTGAAGATGTCCGGCCGCTTGTCAACGGCGTAGTGGGCACCGTATTTGCCGCCGGCTTCCTCGTCGGCGAAGAACGCGAAGATCAGGTCCCGCTTGGGCTTGCGGCCGGTGCGGGCGAAGCTGCGCAGCACCGCAAGGATCATGGCGTCCATGTCCTTCATGTCGACGGCGCCGCGGCCCCAGATCAGGCCATCCTTGAGTTCGGCGCCGAAGGGGTCAACGGACCACTGGTCACGAAGCGCCGGAACCACGTCCAGGTGCCCGTGCACCACGAGGGCGCTGGCGGATGAGTCCTCCCCCGCCATCCTCGTCACCACGCTGGCGCGGCCGGGAGCGGACTCGAAGATTTCGGCCTCCAGCCCTACCTCGGTCATCAGCCCTGCGGTGTATTCAGCCGCCGCGCGCTCCCCCGGACCTGTTCCGTCGCCGTAGTTGGAGGTGTCGATCCGGATGAGTTCCTGGCAGATCCGAACAACTTCGTCCTCGGGCCGGATTTCAGTCATGGGGCACTCCTTGTGGCGGGGGCTGATTGCTGGCTTCAGCCTACCCACAAGCCCCGATTATTTGTTTCCGGAAACTTCATGCTAGAGTCTTTCTCGCTGCTTCGGAGAAAAGCGAAACGCTGAAAGGCGGTAATCCTCTCCGAATTACCACCTGCGCGGGTGGCGGAATGGCAGACGCGCTAGCTTGAGGTGCTAGTCCTCGAAAGGGGGTGGGGGTTCAAGTCCCCCTCCGCGCACAACAGGAAACACCCTGGAATCCAAGGATTCCAGGGTGTTTTTTTGTACCCGCCCACGGGTCCCGCTTTGGCGCAAAAGCGTCTGGCTCACTGGGCGTACCGCTGCCAAGCAGTGCGGGGCCGGCCAGGTCCCGGCACTCCGGCATCCGCCTCCCGGCCGGGAGGGCCGTATGCAGCCGACGCCGCAGTTCCCACCTTGGAGATTGCCTAGGCCTGCGTTCCGGACCTTGGACTAAACCTTGGGAGTCCGCCCCCTGCCCGGAGTCGGCGCTTCTGCTGGTGAGGGACCACATCGGAACTTCCCGTGCGGTTTTCGGAGTTCGGGAGAAGCCAGGGCGCGGCCAGGCCGGCTACGGCGCAGGGCGAACAGTATTTCTCCAAGGCTGGCGACTGATCCTGACTTCGGGCGTGACCTTCTCACGCATCCCGGATCGATGAGGCCATCATGCAAACTGCAAAACACGAACCAGGAGAACCCCGCTTCCGCGTCCCCCGCAATGCCCGGACCGGAATCATCGCCACTGTCTCAACCGTCATTTGTGCCACTTCTCTTTTCGCCATTCCCGCGGCCAGCGCAGCGGTTCCCAATTTTCCTGACAACCTCGTCGTCTTTCCCGACCGCGACTTCGTCACGATTGAGGGCTATCAGGACCACATCGGTGAAACGGCTACCGTGGAGGTTCGCCGCTCCGGGGCCGGTGTCATCGGCTCGGCCAAGGGCGTGGTCCAGGCCGGGGACGTGGCCTTCGAAATCAACCACCCCGGCGGCTACTGCTGGGGTGCGGGAACGGGGCTGAATGTCACCCCCGATATCCGGCCGGGCGACACCGTCTCCATCAAGTTCGGCGCCACGGATGGTGGCGAAACCAAAGTGCAGGACCTGTACGTCACCGGGGACTCCGTCCGGAACGGCAACACCTTGACGGTCAAGGGGCACATTGGCAGCGGCGTCAACCGGGCACAGCTGGAACAGCGCATCATCGAGCCAGCCCTGAAGGATACTGCTGTCGGGCGGCGGGACGTCCGGGCTCTTCCGGGACCCCTGACCCCGGCACCCAGGGGCGGCTACCAGTCGAGCCTGGAATTCGACACCGACGGCTCCGAGACCTTCACCGCGACGTATGTCTTTGACAATGCCGCGGCTGCCGAGATCGCAGATAGTGCCGGCGGTGAACGCGCCATGTCCTGGGAAGCGGAGGACTCGGACGCCAACCGCCAGGGCCTGACCATCGCCGAGTTCGGCGAAGCCGGCGGCCCCGGCATGGGTGGCTGCCCCAACGGACCGCTGCAGTCAGGACCTGCAGGTCCCACCGACGTGCTGGCGGCCAAGGTACCCGGCGGACTGAAACTGACGTGGACGCCGGCCAAGGCCGTGCCGGGCACGCCCGCCATCACCGGCTACCGCGCCACCGCGGTAGCCCAGACCGTTCACAGCAACGAGCAGATGGAAATCGGCAAGCGGATCACCGGCCAGTCGGCCGCGGGCACCACCATCACGGGCCTGGACGCCAATGAAAGCTACGACGTTTACGTCGTGGCCGAAAGCAGCACCGGCCCAACCTTCCCCGCCATTCACGCCATCCCGCAGACGGATATGACACCCCCGACCGTGACGGCATCCTCCAACGGGGGCACTTTTTCCAAGGCGCAAAAAGTCACGCTGACGGCCAACGAGGCGGGCAGTGACATCTACTACACCACCGACGGAACAGACCCGTTCATTGCGGGCGGAACCACCGACGCCGCCACGCGCTACACAGCGCCGCTGGACGTCGCCACAACCACAACGCTGACCTTCGCCGCCATCGATCCCTCCGGAAACGTCTCCGAGAGCACAACGGCCACGTTCACGATCACCGATGACCCCGTCCCGTCGGCCCCGGCCTTCTCCGGCGTACCGACCGCAGGCCTGGCCACGGCATCCCTGTCCTGGACCGCCCCGGACCCCGGATCGCCGGAACTGAGCATCACCGGCTACACAGTCCAGGCCTACAGCGCCGACGGCGCAGCTTTCGGCGCGCCGAAGACGGTGGCCGGCGACGTCACCAACCTCTCTTACGACGGCCTCACCGTTGACGGTGCGTACTACTTCACCGTCAATGCAACCAATAAGTACGGCACCGGTCTCGACTCGGCCAAGAGCGAGACGGTAACCATCCAGGGCGCCGTGGTAGCGAACGCTGGAACCGACCAGACCGTCGCACGGCGCACCACCGCAACAACGGTCACCCTGGACGGCAGCAAATCCACCGTGGCCGGCGCTACCTACACGTGGGAGCAGGTCCTGGCCGGCCCCACCGATCCGGACAAGGTCACGCTGACCGGAGGAACCACCCTGACGCCGACGTTTGTCCTGCCGCTCTACAACTACCCCATGACCAACAAGCCGCTCATGTTCAGGCTGACCGTCACTGCAGGCACAACCGTGCGCAGCGATGAGGTCAAGGTGTCGCCGGCTCCGGACAAGGTCACTATCGCCCTTGCCCAATGGAAGACGGGCGACCTTCGGGTGGAAGGCACCGGCACAGTCGTCGGCAGCATCGTCAGCGTCCGTGCAGGCGGCCCTGGCGGCCGCGTGTTGGGTCAGGTAGCCGTCACCGCAGCGGCGCCGCCGGCCATCGGTGGGGTCTGGTCCCTGAGGCTGAGGAACGCCGCGGCCGGCACCAGCAACCCGGGCACGCTCTGGATCGAGTCCACCGTGGGAGGCGCCGCCGGGCCTACGCTCACGGTCAATAAATAGCCCCCATGGGAGCGTGAAAGATTCCGCGGGCGGCCCCGAACCGCCCGCGGAGTAACCACAGGAGTCCGGTGGCATCCGGCGCAAGACCGGAGGCTACCGGACTTCAGTGCTGAATTGCCTGATGTCCCCGTTGGCGGCGATTACTACCGGGGCCCGTCGCAGCGGTTACGCCAGGCGGCTGCGGACAATCTCGCTGACGGTCTTGCCGTCGAAGCGGCCAGCAACTTTGGCGGTGACGGGTTTCATCACGACGCCGATGGAACGCATCGACAGCTCCTGGCCATCGGCCTTCAACACTGAGATGGTCTCGTCAACGATCGCTTCGACTTCCGGGCGGGTGAGTGCCTTGGGCAGGTACGCCTCGATGATCTCCGCTTCGGCCACCTCGGCAGTGGCACGCTCGGCCTCTCCCGCCTCGATGTAGATGCGGGCGGTGTCGCGGCGCTTGGCCGCCTCCTTCTGCAGCAGCGACGTCACCTGGGCGTCGTCCAGTTCGACGGGCGCCTTGCCGGACTTCTCGCGGGTGTTGATTTCGCCCAGGACGTTGCGGACAGTCGTCAGCGCAGTTTTGTTGCCGGCCTTCATGTAGGCAACGACGTCATCCTTCAGACGCTCTTTCAGTGACATGGTATTCCTCGTTTCATTGAGACGAACGGCGCCCAAGCAGACAGGCTCCTGCCGCTACGGAGCTGGCGCGGAGATGGACTCCCCGGGGGATCCGGCAAGCAGTGCCGTGCGGACCGTGCGGGCCAGGGAAAGGAACCCCGGATTGTCCGGCAGGTCGTCGAGCAGCACCGGGCCAGCGGGTCCGGCCAGCGGTATGCACCAGTTCGGGTACTGCAGGCTGGAAGTTCCGGGTTGGTTTTGGGTGCGGGTTTCGCCGACCGCATCCACCAGGGCCACGCCCAGCAGCGACGACGGCGCCAGCGCGGTGAAGGCGTACAGGGCCTCAACCGTCGCCGCCACATCCTGTCCTGCGCCCGGGGACCCGGCAGCCGGCAGGAGTCCGCGCTCCCGGACGAGGGCCAGCACTGCCTCCTGCTCGGCGGCGGCTTCTGCGTGTTCCTCGACGACCGGACGCTGCAGCAGCCCCAGGGACTCGCGCAGGGTGACGTGTTCGCCGGCCAGGTAGCCCGCCGTCGGCGGCAGATCGTGGGTGTTGACGCTGGTCAGGCACTGTTGGCGGTAACGTTCCGGCGGGATCGGGCCGTCCGCATCGTGCTCGAACCAGAGGATTGACGTGCCCAGGATCCCGCGTTCAGCCAGATAGTCCCGGACCCAGGGCTCGAAGACGCCGAGGTCCTCCCCAATCACAATTGCCCCCGCACGCTGTGCCTCCAGGGCGAGGATGCCGATGAGCGCCTCATGGTCGTAGTAGACGTAGGTGCCCTGCTCCGGTCCGGCTCCCGCCGGGATCCACCAAAGCCGGAACAGGCCCAGGATGTGGTCCACCCGGATCCCGCCGGCGTGGCGCAGCACGGTGCGGAGCATGTCCCGGTAGGCGGCGTAACCGGACTCTGCGAGTCGTCCCGGGTGCCAGGGCGGCTGGGTCCAGTCCTGCCCCTGCTGGTTGAACACGTCCGGCGGCGCGCCGACGGTGGCGTCCCGGGCCAGCACTCCGGCCAGCGACCAGGCGTCAGCTCCGCCCCGTTTCACGCCCACGGCGAGATCGTGGATGACGCCGACTTCCATGCCCGATTCCCTGGCCGAGCGCTGCGCCGCTTCCAGCTGCCGGTCGCAGTTCCACTGCATCCAGCGGTGGAAGTCGATCCTGTCGGCCAGTAGCGCCCGCTGCTCCGTGCAGTACGCGGTATCCGGTGCGGACGCCGCCGTCGTCCACTCCGGAGCTCCGGGAGGCAATTCCTCAACCAGCGCGCACCAGAGCGCGAAGTCGTCGAGTCCCGGTCCCTGTTCGGCGCAGAAGTCGGCGAACGATCGTATCCTTGCGGGACCGCGCGGCACGGCGTAGACCAGCTCAAGGGCGGCCAGTTTCGCGGCGTAGCTCGAATTCCGGTCCAGCAGAGCGGTTGAGCTGTTGGCGGAGCGCTGTTGTTCGGCCAGTTGCTGGACTTCCGCCTGTCCGGCCCGGTCCAGGTAGCCGAATTCGGGGATCTCCTCCACCCGGAGGTAGAGCGGGTTGAAGAAGCGTCGCGTCGTGGGCAGGTAGGGAGAGTCTTCGACGGGGGGCCGGGGCTCGGCTGCATGAAGCGGGTTGACCAACACGAAGCCTGCACCCTCCTGCCCGGAAACGGTGGCAAGGTCGGCAAGGTCGGCGAGGTCGCCGATTCCCCAGGACCGGGAGGAGCGAATGGAATACAGCTGCGCGGTCAGCCCCCAGTTCCGTCGGCCTGCGAGCGCCTCGGTGGTGCCCAGCCGCCGCGGGGTGACCACGAGGGCGCATTGGGCGAGGACGCCTTCGGCGTCAGCCTGCAGAGTGTGCCAGCCGAGGGGAAGATAAGCTGGAATCGCGAATGACGCGCGGCCGGTCAGGACGCCGTCGACGTCGACGGGCGGCTCCCAGTTGTCCCGCTGGAAGGCCTCGTGCCGGCTGCCGTCCTCGGCCTCAATCCAGACGCTAACCTGGCCCCCGTGCGGAACGTGGACGTCGACATGGGCTTCCTGACCATGCCGGACGACGACGACGGGCGGCAGCAGGCGCCGCCAGGGTGCCAGCCGCGACTCGTGCAGCGATCGCTGCATCTCCTCCGGTCCCGCGGCCGGGACGCCCAGCGCCGCCAGGACACCTTGCAGCGTGGTGTCCTGGACGGAGCGTTCGACGCCGTCCCAGCCACGGAACGTGGTCCCTACTCCATGGGCCGCCGCAAGCTCCCGCAGCAGCCCGCCTGTGATGTCCGTGTTGTCGTGGTGCGTAGCATCCGCCATGGGGACACTCTAGACGCTGCCCCCGCGTCCGGCGCCAGATTGATGTACATGGGCTTCCCCGACGAGTTCGGACAGGCCTTCCACGGCCTGCGCCAGGGACAAGCCGGGCGACGCGACGATAAGCGGCAGCAGGAGCCGGTTCTCCTTGTCCAGGTGCCCGGCGAAGATGTTCCGGATGGCACCGGCAGTCACCGCGGCATCGACCCCATTGGCGCCGCGCAACTCCTCGATCAGTCCCACGAAGGCCTGATGCTCCGCCAGCAGGGCCGCCACCAGCAGACGTCCCTCCGGCCCGCGCCCCACACCACCGTAGAGGGGCCCTTCTTCGGCGAGCGCATGCGGGAGCAGTTCAGTTTCGCACCATTCCAGCAACACCCCATGGGCGTCGTGCTCGGCCACCGCGTTCCCCGCCTTGACTGCGTGAGTAAGCACCGAGACCAGGGCGTCGAGCCGCTTGAGCATGCTGTCATGGTGCTTCTCTACCGCTTCCAGCGCCGAGGCCTCCCCGCCGGCGTCCCGGGCCGCCGCGTTCCCGGACTCCCTGTTGGGGACGTCCGCACTGGGCGGTCCGGTGCTAAGTGGCCCGGTGATTTGTGGCCCGGTTTTTAGTGACTCGGTTTTTAGTGACTCGCCGTTTAGTGGCGCGGACCCGTCCATGTGGCTGCCTCCCTGATCCGAACGCGGCACAGTATCAGTTTCCGCACACCTGCTGGTTTTCCCACTGTACGGCCGGGCGGTCCGTGGCGGGCGGGCCTTTCGGCCCGACTTGGGTCAGCACAGTTCCTGTCCGGACCTGACCGCTCCCCACCTGCACTGTCGACCTGCACTTTCGACGAAGCCGGGAGTTCCGCGCTAGCCTTGCAGCCTATGGTCGACGTCGAACGGTTCCGGCTACTCCTTGACGAGGAGCGCCTCCGGAAACTAGCCCTCCTCCCCGCGCTCCGCCGGGACATCACTTCTGTCAATGCCGCCAGGCAGGATTCCAACGTGGACGATGAGCACGATCCGGAGGGGGCAACGATAGCGTTCGAACTCTCGCAGGCCGCCGCCCTGCTGGAGCAGAGCACGGCGGGGCTGGCCCACATCGACGCGGCCCTGGCGCGCATTGATGCCGGCCGCTACGGCATCTGCGAAGTCTGCGGCGAAGAGATCGGCGAGGGACGCCTGGAGGCGAGGCCCTGGACGCCGTACTGCATCCGACACACCACGGGCAGGGCATGACGAATCCCCTCTGGGACAACCCTGCCGGAACCTGGTGGGACCGGATCATTTCCGGCTTCAGCCAGTCGACCCTCCCCCACGTCACCGGCACCGAGCTGGCTTTGGTGGTGCTCCTTGCCGTCGCGCTGTCGCTGCCTCGCGCTACCTGGCGCTACTTTGGCCTGCTGGCCACCGCGACCCACGAACTGGGCCACGCCTTCGCGGCCCTCATGACGGGCCAGCGCCTCGGCGGCATCCGGTTGAGCCTGGACCACTCCGGCACGACGACGACGTACAGCCGGGGCCGGCTCGCCGCCGCCTGGTCCACGTTCTGGGGTTATCCGGTGCCGGCCGTCGTCGGGGCGGCCATGGTCTGGTGCGGGTTCAACGGCTGGGGTCCGGCCGCGATGTCGGTTGGAACTCTGCTGCTGCTGGCATCCTTTGTGTTCATCCGCAACGGCGCGGGGCTGCTGATCACCGCGGCGGCCGTGCTGGCCGCGGCGCTCCTCGTACTGTTCGTGCCCCCGGACTTCACCGGCCATGTCATGATCGTCCTCGGCCTCGCGCTGCTGGTGGCCGCCGTCCGGGACCTCGCAAAGCTTGCGAACGTCCATCTGCGGCGCCGGGACCGGTTGCCGACGTCGGACGCCTATCTGCTTTCCCGCACCACCTCAATTCCCGCCGTCGTGTGGTTCGCGCTCTTCGCCGCCGTGGTGGCTGGCGCCTGGTGGTTTGCGTGGCAGCCGATGGCGCAGGTCCTCGCCGCGCTGCTGGGTCCGGGCGTTCCGGCGGCATAGGCTGGGACCATGAGCCAGACATCCACGAGCAAGAACCCCGCCAGCGCAGGCCACGGCGCCGCCAACGCCGATGACCAGGGGTTCAGCACCCTCGGTGCCTACGTCACGGGCGGAGCCGAATTCACCAGGGACACGAACTACATCGAGGACCGGATCACAAAGGACGGAACGCCGGGCAACAACGGAGAGCCCGGCTGGCCGGTGGAACCGGGGCGGTACCGGCTGATCGCAGCCCGCGCCTGCCCCTGGGCAAACCGGACGGTGATTGTGCGCCGGCTGCTGGGCCTGGAGGACGTCATCTCGCTCGGGCAGCCCGGCCCCACGCATGACGCGCGCTCCTGGACCTTTGACCTGGATCCCGACGGCAAGGATCCGGTCCTCGGCATGGAGCGGATCCAGGACGCCTACTTCCGCCGGTTCCCGGACTATCCGCGCGGTATTACCGTCCCGGCCCTGGTCGATGTGCCAACCGGTCAGGTGGTCACCAATAACTTCCCGCAGATCACCCTGGACTTTTCCACCGAGTGGACCGCCTACCACCGTCCCGGCGCCCCGGACCTCTACCCAGAGCATCTGCGGGGCGAAATCGACGCGGTCAACAAGCGGGTCTTCACCGAAGTCAACAACGGCGTGTACCGGTGCGGCTTTGCCGGCTCGCAGGAAGCATATGACGCAGCCTACGACCGGCTCTGGACCGCCCTGGACTGGCTCGAGGACCGGCTCGGCGGACAACGCTACCTCGTGGGCGACACCATCACCGAGGCCGACGTCCGGCTCTTCACCACCCTGGCCCGCTTCGACGCCGTCTATCACGGCCACTTCAAGTGCAACCGGCAAAAGCTCAGCGAAATGCCGGTGCTCTGGGCCTACGCCAGGGATCTGTTCCAAACGCCGGGGTTCGGTGACACCACGGACTTCCTGCAGATCAAGCAGCACTATTACATCGTCCACGAGGACATCAACCCCACCGGGATTGTCCCGAAGGGTCCGGGGCTGGGCAACTGGCTCACCGACCATGGCCGCGAAGCGCTCGGCGGCCGGCCCTTCGGCGACGGAACCCCGCCCGGACCGGTGCGGGCGGGCGAAGAGGTAGCCCCCGGGCACGGGGCGGCCTAAGCGGATGGCGCGCCCAGCGCCTTTCCAGGGCCGTCCGGAAAGCAGCACACAGCCGGCTGAGAGTTCCTCCATTTGTAGCAGCAATGCCGCCAACCTAGGGTGAACCGGAATGACTACTACAGAACAGGCCCCCGAAGCCGGACACCCACCGCTGCTCCGGCGGCTCTGGCGGGTCCTGAGCGGCAGCGTCGCGTCGGCGCTCCTGTGGCCCCGGCTGCAGCTGGCCATGAAGGCGGCGCTCGCGGCCGGCATTGCATTCTTCATCGCCCCCTTCATGCCAGGCTCGGCGGCCGACTACCCCTACTACGCCCCACTCGGCGCCCTCGTGGCGATGTACGAGAATGTTTCCGGCTCGATGCGCCAGGGCGTGCAGACACTGGTGGGCCTGGCGATCGGAATCGGACTGGCGTTCATGCTCTTCAGTCTGGGCGAACCGACCCCCGTCACCGTCGCCATTGTGATGGGCCTGGGCGTCATCCTCGCTGGCTTGCCCCGGATCGGCTCGGGCAGCGACTGGATTCCGACCGCGGCGCTCCTGGTCCTGCTGGTCGGCGGCCATGACCCGGACCGGTTCTCTTTCGGATATCTGGTCCAGATGGGCGCGGGTGTCACCGTTGGCATCGTCGTCAATCTGCTGGTCTTCCCGCCGCTGCATTTCAAGGCCGCTGCCCTGAGCATCGCGGAACTTCGGCTGGCGCTTTCCCGGCAACTGGCGGACATGGCGACGGCCCTGAAGGAGAACTGGCCGCCGGAGCACGAGGACTGGTCACGCCGGGCCGATTCCCTCGCGGCATCGGCACGCTCCGTGCGCCTCGCGGTGGAAAAAGCGGACGCCAGCCGGCGGGCCAACCCCCGGCGCCGCCTGCACCCCCGGGACATAGACGTGGACTACCGCAACCTCCGGGACCTGGAGCAGGTGACGTTCCATGTGCAGGACGTGACCCAGGTGCTCTCCGATGTCATTTGGGCCGAGGACACCCCCTTCGTCGTGCCGGACGAATTCACCGCACCGCTTTCGGCCGCGATGTCGGCGGTAAGCGACGTGCTGCGCTCCCCCGAAGAGGAGAGCCCGGAGCGCCAGACCGAGCTGGCCGGGACTGCCGAGGCCGCCGTCCAGGAACTCAGCAGGCGCATGGGCGCAGAGACCGTAGCCACGGAAAAGCCCAGTGCGGTGGAATCGATCCTCTTGAGCCTGCACCGGATGCTCCGCGTAATCAGGACCTCTGACGCCTGAACGCCCCGCCATGGTCACTCGCCTCAACAACGCGCGAGTCGACACCTGAGACACCATGCTGAGTGACGGTGCTAAAGCGCCGTCACCGAACCGCTGAAGTGCCTGCGACCGGACCGCGGGTTCCAGGCGACATAGTCCGAGCGCTGCCAGCCGCCGTCGCCGTCCTGGACCGTGCTGATGTCCAGGGCCACCCGGGCGGGCAGGAAGACGGGAGCCTCGAACGCCACGTCCCAGCGGAAGGCCTCCCCCTTGGCGGCGCCCACATCGGCCAGCGCCCTCGACGCGAGGTACATTCCGTGCGCGATGGACCGGCGCATGCCTAGCGCTTTGGCCGAAAGCACACTCAAGTGGATCGGGTTGAAGTCGCCGGACACCGCGGCGTAGGCGCGTCCCGTGTCCACGCCGAGCTGCCAGAGTGCCGTCGGGTCCGGTGTCCGGAAGTCTGCGGCCACCGACGGCACGGACGCCTTGTCGATGCCGGGCAGGAACACGCCCTTGGCAAGGTAGGTGGACACGCCACGCCAGCGGAGGGCGCCATCGCCTGCGCCGCGCACCTCGGCCACGAGGTCCAACTGGGTCCCGGAGCGGTGGCCCCGCAGGTTCTCCGCCCAAGCCCGGATGTCCACGGCTTCGGTGAAGCGCACCGGCGCGGACTGCACCACCCGGTTGCCCAGGTGGATCATGCCGAGCAGGGGCAGCGGGAAGTCGTCGCGGTTCATCACGCTCATGGCCAGCGGGAATGCCAGTGCATGGAGAAAGCCGGCGGGCAGGATGTCGCTGGCGGTCTCGCCGATCAGGTGCTGGTAGGCCGTGAGGTTCTCGACCCCGGCCAGCACGCCTCGGACCTCATGGCTTCCGCCCGGAAGTGCGGTGCCCGTGTGCGTACCAAGCACCCGGCGCCGGGCCGCGGTGGCTGCCGCGTTCAGATACAGCTTTGACAGGGACGGCATTTCACCCAGGATGACGGGCTGCGAACCGGTCATGCTCCGACCAGGTTCTGGCCGCAGACCCGCAGCACCTGGCCGGAGATCCCGCCGGCCGCGTCACTGGCCAGGAACGCGATCGCCTCGGCAACGTCACCGGGCTGCCCACCCTGTTGCAGGGAGTTCAGCCGGCGCGCCAGCTCGCGGGTGGCGAACGGGATCCGGGCGGTCATCTCGGTCTCGATGAAACCAGGGGCCACCGCATTGATCGAGCCGCCGCGCGGGGTGAGTAGCGGGGCGGTGGCGCGGACCATGCCCATGACCCCGCCTTTGGAGGCGGCGTAGTTGGTCTGCCCCCGGTTTCCGGCGATCCCGCTGGTGGAGGCCACGGACACGATCCGCGGTGAGCTCCGGAAATGCGGGGATGCCAGCAGCGCAGCGTTGATGCGCAGCTGCGCGGCGATGTTGACGGCGATGACGGAGTTCCAGCGGTCCGGATCCATGTTGACGAGCAATTTGTCCCGCGTGATCCCGGCATTGTGCACCACAATGTCCAGCCGGCCATGACGTTGCACGGCATGGTCGATGATCCGCTGCCCGGCGTCCGGGCGGCTGATATCCAGCTGCAGGGCGGTGCCGTGCACTTCGTTGGCCACCGTGGCGAGGTGGTCCCCGGCGGCGGGGATGTCGACGACGACGACTGTGGCTCCGTCGCGTCGCAGCGTGCGCGCAATTGCGGCGCCGATACCGCGGGCGGCACCCGTCACGACGGCGACCTTGCCCGCCAGCGGCGCCTCGACGTCGTCCGGCAGCTGCCCGGCATCCGAGGTGACGGTCAGGAACTGCCCGTCAACGAACGCGGACCGGCCGGAGAGGAAGAACTGCAGGGCCCCGAGGGTACTCGGACTCGTGGTGCGGGCACCGTGCGCGAGCAGGATCCCGTTCCCGGTGGCGCCGGCGCGCAGTTCCTTGGCCAGCGAACGCAGCAGACCGTCGACGCCCTGCCGGGCCGCGGCCACGGCCGGCTCGGTGGCGTCCCCCGCGGCGCGGGAGATGGTGATGACCCGGGCGTTCGGTGCCAGATCCCGCAGCGAGGGCGCGGCCGTGAGCACCGGCTTCGCCAGATCCTCGGGGCTGCCCAGCTCGTCCAGGACCAGGAGAACGGCACCCAGCTTTTCTTTCGGCACCGCATGACGCCGGACGTCCAGGTTCCACGAGAGGAGCGTGGACGCCAGCTCATCGGCGCCGGCGCCGGTCCCCTGGACCAGCACCGGACCAACAACGAGCGGCTGGCCAGGCTGGTGGCGCCGCAGCTGCACCGGCTGCGGCAGGCCCAGTTTCCGCGCGATGTCCCTGCCGAGACCCCGGCTTACCAGCTGGGTGTATGTGTCGGTCATCGGTTCCCCCTAGAGTGCTTCAAGAATCGCGACGACACCCTGGCCGCCGGCGGCGCAGACTGAGATCAGTCCGCGGGCAGGGCGCCCGTCCACCTGGCCCCTGGCGTGCAGCATTTTTGCCAGCGAGGCCACGATGCGTCCGCCGGTGGCGGCGAAGGGGTGGCCGGCGGCGAGCGAGGAGCCGTTCACGTTGAGCCTGGACTGGTCGATCTTGCCGAAGGCCCCGTCGAGGCCGAGCCGGGTGCGGCCGAACTCCTCGTCTTCCCAGGCCGCCAGGGTGCTCAGCACAGTTCCGGCGAACGCCTCGTGGATCTCAAAGAAGTCGATGTCGTCGAGGGTGAGCCCGTTGCGGGCGAGCAGCCGCGGCACCGCGAAGGCGGGCGCCATCAGGAGTCCGTCCTTGCCATGCACGAAGTCCACGGCCGCGGCTTCACCGTCGACCACAGCGGCCAGCTTCGGCAGATCGTGGGCGTCGGCCCAGTCCTCCGAGGCGAGCAGGACGGTGGCGGCGCCGTCGGTAAGCGGGGTGGAGTTTCCGGCGGTCATGGTCGCCGCGGCGCCCAGGTTCTTGCCGAAGACCGGCTTGAGTGTGGCCAGCTTCTCGATGCTGGTGTCCGCGCGCAGGTTGGAGTCCCTGCTGAGACCGCGGTAGGGGGTGAGCAGGTCGTCGAAGAATCCGGCGTCGTAGGCGGCGGCGAGGTTGCGGTGGCTGTTGTAGGCCAGTTCGTCCTGCGCTTCCCGGGTGATCTTCCACTGGGCGGTGGTCAGTGCCTGGTGTTCGCCCATCGACAGGCCGGTGCGCGGCTCCCCCGTGTTCGGCGCATCGGGGGCAAGGTCCTTGGGCCGGAGCCGGCTGAGGATCTGGAGCCGCTGGGGCAGCGTCTTGGCCCGGTTCAGGTCCAGCAGCACCTCGCGCAGTCCCTCGCTGACGGCGATGGGGGCGTCCGAGGCGGAGTCGACGCCGCCGGCAATGGCCGAGTCGATCTGGCCGAGCTTGATCTTGTTGGCGAGGCCAAGGACCGCCTCCAGCCCGGTGGCGCAGGCCTGCTGCAGGTCATACGCGGGGGTCTCGGCAGACAGCGGCGAGCCCAGCACGGCCTCCCGGGTCAGGTTGAAGTCGCGGGAGTGCTTGAGGACCGCACCGGCGGCCACTTCGCCGATTCGTTCGTCCTGCAGGCCGAACCGGGCGATCAGGCCGTCCAGGGCTGCAGTGAGCATGTCCTGGTTAGAGGACTTGGTGTAGGCGCCGCCGCTCCGGGCGAAGGGAATACGGTTGCCGCCCACCACCACCGCTTTGCGGAGTTGCGGCCTGGCGGCCGGAGCGGCGGAAGGGGTCGAATCCGTGGGTCCGGGTGCGGACTGTCCTTCGACGGACATGGCTGTCTCCTTAGATAAGCGGGTTACCGATACCAAGCGTACCTGATACGCTGGGTATCGTGAACAACCACTCCGATTCTCCAGGCTCCGATGCTGCCCCGGACGAGCCGTCATCCGTGGACGGCCGCGCGTCGCGCTGGCAGCAGCACCGTGAGGACCGGCGGCGGAACCTGATCAAAGCGGCCCGCAAGGCAGTCCATGCCCTGGGCAGCGATGCCTCCATGGAGGAGATTGCCGCGGCGGCCGGAACCTCCAAATCGGTGTTCTACCGTTACTTCGGGGACAAGGCAGGGCTCCAGCAGGCGGTGGGCGAGGTGGTGCTCAGCCAGATGCAGCGGCGCATCCAGGAGGCAGCCCAGAGCGCGCAGACGCCGCGCCAGGGGCTGTACGCCATGGTCTCCGCCTACCTGCAGATGGCTGAGACGAGCCCCAACGTCTACGCCTTCGTCACCCGCTATGCACCCGGCGACGCGGAGGCAGCGAACGGCTCCATCGCCACGGCCGGTGCCCTCAGCCATTTCTTCGCCGCCATCAGCGACATGATCGCCCGGCCCATGCGCAGCCACCTGGCCCCCTCCGCGGGGCGGGAAGCCGTGATCGGCTACTGGCCCAATGCCGCGATCGGCCTGGTCCGGAACGCCGGCGAACAATGGCTTGCCAGTCCGGCATCGCCGGGCAAACCGGACCAGGAAGCGATGGCGCGGCAGATCACGGACTGGCTCTGCCTCGGCCTCGCCCCCGAACTACGCAACCTCGAGCCCCAGACTTTCGACCCGACCTTGTCAGAACCAACGAAGGAATCGACATGACCGAACTAGCGGACCGCACCCCGGCTCCCACCAGGACCACACCGCCGCCAACGTCCATCCGCCAGTCGACGTCGGTTGGCACGACGGCGGCCGGCTCACCCGCCGTCGACGTCGCCGCCCTTGGCGAGCTGCTGCTGGGAAAGTGGGCTGACACCCGGCGGATATCCCGGGCGCTGGCCGGCAGGCCGGAGCTGCACAAGCTTGAGGGCCTGACCCACACCGAGCACCGGAAGCGTGCGTTCGGGCAGCTGGAGATTTTGGTCGAGAACGGCGCCGTCCACCGCGCCTTCCCGCGGTCCGTGGGTGGAATGGACGAACACGGCGGCAACGTGGCCGGCTTCCAGGAGCTGGTCATCGCCGACCCCTCCCTGCAGATTAAAGCTGGCGTGCAGTGGGGGCTCTTCGGCTCCGCCGTGAACCATCTGGGTACCGAGGAGCACCACAAAAGGTGGCTGCCCGGCATCATGAACCTGGAAATTCCGGGCTGCTTCGCCATGACGGAAACCGGGCACGGCTCCGACGTGGCCAGCATCGCCACCACCGCCACCTACGATCCCGGCACCGAAGAATTCGTGGTCCACACGCCGTTCCGTGCGGCGTGGAAGGACTACATCGGCAACGCTGCCATCGACGGCCTTGGCGCCGTCGTTTTCGCCCAGCTCATCACGCGCGGCGTCAACCACGGTGTCCACGCCTTCTACGTGGACCTCCGGGACCCCGCGACGAAGGAGTTCCTGCCGGGCATAGGAGGCGAGGATGACGGCGTCAAGGGCGGCCTCAACGGCATCGACAACGGCCGGCTGCACTTCACCCACGTCCGGATCCCGCGCACGAACCTGCTGAACCGCTACGGAAACGTGGACGCCGACGGCAGCTACAGCTCCCCCATCGCCAGTCCCGGCCGCCGGTTCTTCACGATGCTCGGGACCCTGGTCCAGGGCCGCGTCTCTCTCGACGGCGCCGCCGTGACGGCCTCGAAGCTGGCCCTGAAGACCGCCATCCAGTACGCCACCGAACGCCGACAGTTCAACGCCTCCTCCAGCACTGATGAGGAAGTCCTGCTGGACTACCAGCGGCACCAGCGCAGACTGTTCACCCGGCTCGCCACAACCTACGCCGCGGGCTTCGCCAGTGAACAGCTGCTGCAGAAATTCGACGACGTCTTCTCCGGACGCAACGACACTGACGAGGACCGCCAGGACCTCGAAACCCTCGCCGCGGCACTTAAGCCGCTCAGCACCTGGCATGCCTTGGACACCCTGCAGGAATGCCGCGAGGCCTGCGGCGGTGCCGGCTTCCTGATCGAGAACCGCTTCGCCTCGCTGCGCGCCGATCTCGACGTCTACGCCACCTTCGAGGGCGACAACACGGTCCTGCTGCAGCTGGTCGCCAAGCGGCTGCTGGCCGACTACGCCAAGGAATTCCGCACCGTGAATTTCGGCGTGCTGGCCCGATACGTCGTCGGCCAGGCCACCGGCGTCGCGCTCCACCGCACCGGACTGCGCGGCGTCGCCCAGTTCGTGGCCGACTCCGGCTCGGTGCAGAAGGCCGCCCTGGCGATCAAGGACGAAACCAGCCAGCGGACCCTGCTGACTGACCGCGTCCAGACCATGGTGGCCGAGGTGGCCGCCGCCCTGAAGGGCGCGGGCAAGCTCCCGCAGCAGCAGGGAGCGGCGCTGTTCAACCAGCACCAGCACGAACTCATCGAAGCCGCCCAGGCGCACGCCGAGCTGCTCCAGTGGGAGGCGTTCACCGAGGCCCTCGGCAAGGTTTCGGATCCCGGCACCAGGGTGGTCCTGACCTGGCTCCGCGACCTCTTCGGCCTGTCCCTGATCGAGAAGAACCTGTCGTGGTACCTGATGAACGGCCGGCTCTCGATGCAGCGCGGCCGCACCGTGGGCGAGTACATCAACCGGCTCCTGGTGAAAATCCGCCCGCATGCCCTGGACCTTGTGGATGCCTTCGGCTTCGGCCCGGAACACCTCCGCGCCGAGATCTCCACCGGTGCCGAGAAGGTCCGCCAGGACGAGGCGCGGGCCTACTTCCGCACCCAGCGCGCCAGCGGCCAGGCTCCTGTGGACGAGAAAATCCTGCTGGCCCGCGCGGCCCTCGACAGGAAGACGCCCCGCAGCTGACGCGCCTGCTGTACGAAGCCAGCCAACGACGACGGCGCCGCCCCCTTGATCGGGGGCGGCGCCGTCGTCGTATGTTCTCCAGCAGGGGTGGTCATGAACCTTGCGGAAGCACCGAGCGGTATACCTCAAGGGTGGTCTCGGTGATGGATTCCCAGGAGAAGTGCTCCTCCGCGCGGCGCCGGCCGGCCTCGCCCATGGCGCGTGCCCGCTCGGGGTCGGACACCACCTCGATGAGCGCGGCGGCAAATTCGGTGACAAACTTTTCCGGGTCCAGCGGGATGCCGGTGCCGTCCGTGACCTGCTCGATCGGGACCAGCAGCCCGGTCTCGCCGTGCTGGACCACCTCGGGGATGCCGCCGGTGGCGCTGGCCACGACGGCGGCGCCGCAGGCCATTGCCTCAAGGTTCACGATGCCCAGCGGCTCGTAGATGGACGGGCACGCGAACGCTGTCGCGTGGCTCAGCACCTGGATCACCTCGTTGCGGGGCAGCATCCGCTCGATCAGAATGACGCCGCTGCGCTGGCTCTGCAGCTCCTCGATCAGGCGTGCCGTTTCGGCTGCCAGCTCCGGGGTGTCCGCGGCACCCAGACACAGCACCAGCTGGACGTCGGCCGGGAGCTTGGCGGCGGCCCGCAGCAGGTACGGGACGCCCTTCTGCCGGGTGTTGCGGCCCACGAAGACCACGCTCGGCCGCTCCGGGTCGATACCGAGCGCGCGGATGATGTCGTCGCCCTCGTCCCGGTTCCACTGGCTCACATCGATGCCGTTGTGGACCACCTTGACCTTGGCGGGGTCGACGTCCGGGTAGCTGCGCAGGATGTCCTGCCGCATGCCCTCCGACACGGCGATGATGGCCGCGGCGGACTCGTAGGCGGTTTTTTCCACCCAGGAGGACAGGGCGTAGCCGCCGCCGAGCTGCTCGGCCTTCCACGGGCGGAGCGGCTCCAGGCTGTGCGCGCTCAGGACATGGGGAATCCCGTGCAGCAGCGCGGCGATGTGCCCGGCCATGTTGGCGTACCAGGTGTGCGAATGCACGAGATCCGCTCCGGCGATGTCCGGAACGATGCGCAGGTCCACCCCCAGCGTCTGCACGGCAGCGTTCGCTCCGCCCAGGTCCTCGGGCACCGCGTAGGACGTGACCGTCGCTCCGTGGTACTCGGGGTCCCGGGGCGCACCGAAAGCACGTACCTGTAGATCCACATGCTGAGCCAGCACCCTGCTGAGCTCGGCAACGTGGACACCGGCCCCGCCGTAGATTTCGGGCGGAAATTCTTTGGTCACAATGTCTATTCGCACAAAACCCAAGGTAGTCGTTACGGTCGAACTGATCTAGTGTAAAGACGTCCGGGCGTGCCGGATATTTTTTGGGGAGCAACAAAGGCGTTCAGGAGCGATCACTATGCCGCATCAAAAGAAAGTCTTGGCCATTGTCCTCGCAGGTGGCGAGGGAAACCGGCTGATGCCGTTGACGGCAGACCGGGCCAAACCCGGCGTTCCGTTTGCCGGCAGCTACCGGCTCATTGACTTTGCGTTATCCAACCTGGTCAATTCCCGTTACCTGCAGATCGTCGTCCTGACGCAATATAAATCCCACAGCCTGGACCGCCACATCTCCGAGACCTGGCGGATGTCCACCCAGCTCGGCAATTATGTGGCCTCGGTCCCGGCGCAGCAGCGCGTCGGCAAGAGCTGGTTCCTAGGCAGCGCCAACGCCATTTACCAGTCCCTGAACCTGATCCATGACGCCAACCCGGATATCGTCGTCGTCGTTGGCGCCGACCACGTTTACCGGATGGATTTCTCGCAGATGGTTGCCCAGCACGTCGCCAGCGGCGCCCGGGCCAGCGTCGCCGCCGTCCGGCAGCCGCTGAACATGGCCGACCAGTTCGGCGTCATTGAGGTGGACCAGGACGATCCCCAGAAGATCGCAGCGTTCGTCGAGAAGCCGTCCTCCACGCCCGGACTGGCCGCCGACCCCACCCAGTTCCTTGCCTCCATGGGAAACTACGTTTTTGACGCCGACGCGCTCGTAGAGGCCCTGCATGTCGATGCCGAGCGACTCGACACCAAGCACGACATGGGCGGGGACATCATTCCGTACTTCGTCAACAAGGGTGAGGCCGGGGTCTACGACTTCACCCTCAATGACATCCCCGGCTCGACCGAACGCGACCGCACCTACTGGCGCGACGTCGGCACCATCGACTCGTTCTACGACGCGCACATGGACCTCATCTCCCCCATGCCGGTGTTCAACCTCTACAACTCGGAATGGCCGATCTACACGCGGCAGACGATTTCCCCGCCGGCCAAGTTCGTTCGCGGCGTTGGCAACACCGTGGGCACGGCGCTGGACTCGATCGTCGCGAACGGCGTGGTGATCTCCGGGGGAATCGTGGAGGGCTCCGTGCTGTCCAACGACGCCTACGTCGGAACGTCCAGCCGGGTGATTGATTCCGTCCTGATGGACAAGGTCAGCATCGGCGAGGGCGCCGTCGTCCGGCGGGCGATCATCGACAAGAACGTCCGGGTTCCGGCCGGGGCGGCCATCGGCCTGGATCCCGAACTGGACCGCGCCCGCGGCTTCAAGGTCACGGACTCCGGCATCACGGTCCTGTCCAAGGGGCAGGAAGTTCCCGAGCCAAGTGACGCCGAGCGCGCCCTCTCGGCCGCCAACCTGCACCTGGTTCCCGATGCCGTGAAGGCGGCCTCCGTGAATATCCCGGAGTGGCAGGAGACAGTCGAGAAGGCCAGCCAAGCCCGCCCGGCTGCCGTCGGAGTGGAAGTCCCAGCCCAGCACTCGACCAAGGCCTGAGAAGAAGCACGGGAGCCCGGACGACCGGCCGGGCTCCCCGCAGGCTGTAAAATTGGGGCAATGAGCTCCCCCGATCTGCCTTCCCACCTGATCCCTGCCGATGCGGCGCCAGACGCCGTGGTTCCCGCCGGGCTGACGGACGCGGAAATCGAGGCCTGCCTGAAGGTCCTCAACAGCATCCACGTCTACGACGAGGAACACCCGGACTACGTCTCGGTCCGCCGCGCCACCGGCAAGATGTTCAAGGCCGTCAAGCGGCACCGCCGCGTCACCAAGCGGGACCTGATTGCCGAGGCGGACCGCGCCGTGCTGTCCCAGACCGCGACGGCGGCCCCCGACCGGATCGACGACGAGACCCGGGGCAACAAGCTGGCGCCGTCCGCTACGGGGGAAATCGCCGGGCACCTGATCAGGTCGCGACCGTGCTACATCTGCAAGCAGCACTTCACCCAAGTGGACGCCTTCTACCATCAGCTCTGCCCCGAGTGCGCCGCTTTCAGCCACAGCAAAAGGGATGCCCGCACGGACCTGAGCGGTCGCCGCGCGCTGCTGACCGGCGGCCGGGCGAAGATCGGCATGTACATCGCGCTCCGGCTGCTCCGCGACGGCGCCCACACCACCATCACCACCCGCTTTCCCAAGGACGCTGCGCGCCGCTTCGCCGCCATGGAGGACAGCGCTGACTGGCTGCACCGGCTCCGGATCGTCGGAATTGACCTCCGCGATCCCGCCCAGGTGATGGCCCTGACCGATTCCCTGGACGCCGCCGGGCCGCTGGACATCATCATCAATAACGCGGCCCAGACCGTTCGCCGCTCCGGCAACGCCTACAAGCCGCTGGTGGACGCGGAGGACGAGCCGTTGCCCGCAGCGCTGCAGGCCGCCAACGGCGGACCCGAGCTGGTTACGTTCGGCCACGCCCACGACAAGCACCCGCTCGCCCTCGCGAGCACCGTCCTGGAGCACCCCGTCCTCGCCGGCGACGCCGTTACCTCGCTGGCGCTGTCCACCGGCTCCGCCTCGCTGGAGCGCATCGAGTCGGGTACCGCGATCGACGCCGGCGGCCTGGTTCCGGATCTGGCCACCATCAACAGCTGGACCCAGGTGGTGGACGAGGTGGATCCGCTCGAGATGCTCGAGGTGCAGCTGTGCAATGTCACCGCTCCGTTCCTGCTGGTCAGCCGGCTGCGGGGGGCCATGAAGCGCTCCACCGCGAGGCGGAAGTACATCGTCAACGTCAGCGCCATGGAAGGCCAATTCTCCCGCGCCTACAAGGGCCCCGGCCACCCGCACACCAACATGGCCAAGGCTGCGCTGAACATGATGACCCGGACCAGCGCGCAGGAGATGCTCGATGCCGACGGCATCCTGATGACAGCGGTCGACACCGGCTGGATCACGGATGAGCGCCCGCACTACACCAAGGTCCGGCTCATGGAGGAGGGCTTCCACGCCCCCCTGGATCTTGTCGACGGCGCCGCCCGGGTCTACGACCCAATCGTGATGGGCGAGGCGGGCGAGGACCAGTACGGGGTCTTCCTGAAGGACTACAAACCGAGCCCCTGGTAGCCTGCCCGCCGGGCTACCGCTTCTCCGGAGTGTGGATCACCAGCACCGGGCAATGGGCATGCGCTACCAGGGCCGAGCTGACCGAACCCAGCAACAGTCCGCCGAAACCGCCATGGCCGCGCCGGCCCAGGACCAGCATGTCAGCGGACCTGCTGGCCTCAATCAGGGCGTGCCGGGGATGCCCCTGCACCAGTCTGGTTTCCACCGTAGGGGGCAGTTCCGGGCCGAGGGCTTGTTCGACGGCGTCCTGCAGGATCTCGCCTGCCCGGACATCGAAGTCGTCGATGCCCATCGCCACGTAACCGCCGTAAACGGGCGGGACGTCCCAGCACGCGAGGGCGACCACTTTCGCCTCGAGCGGGCCGGCAAGGGAGACCGCATAGCGAAGCGCTTCGATGGAGGCCCGCGATCCGTCGACGCCAACCACGATCGTTTTCACGGCCCTTGCCGCGCTCATGGCCCTTCCCTTCCAGCGAGCAGATGGCCCGTTTTGCCCCAAGCATCCCGTCAACTGCCGGAGGTGCCTAGGGCCGAATGTCACGTCGCCGGGCTTGCGCTACGGCCTGGCATGGGCGAACCTTGTCCCGGTGGGTCAAACGGCCCTTGTCCCCGACCGGTTCGTAGACAAGAATTGCAGAGCATGCTGACGAATCAGCGTTGACGGAACCCACTGCCGGCACCGGCAGTAGCCGGACGGGAGAATCATGATTGCCTGGGCAGACGCGGGTCTCACTGCGCACGAAGGCCCACCCAACGTCATCCGTGTCTTCATCCTCGACGACCACGAACTCGTCAGACGGGGCCTGCAGGAGCTCCTCGAGGGCGAGGGCTTCCTCGTCGTCGGCAGTTCCGGGTCCGCGGTGGAGGCGGCACGCCGTATCCCGGCGCTCCATCCGGACGTCTGTGTGCTGGATGCCCGGCTGCCGGACGGGACCGGGATCGAGGTCTGCCGGGACGTCCGTTCCGTGGATCCCTCGCTGAACTGCATCATCCTTACGAGCTACGATGACGAGCAGGCGCTCCGCGGCGCCGTGCTGGCCGGTGCGAGCGGTTACGTGCTGAAGGAGATCGGCGGCATGGACCTGATCGGAGCGCTGCGGCGGGCAGCGCGCGGGGAATCGCTTTTCGAGGATGGCGTTGCGGCGGGCATCGTCGACAGCATGGTCGAAGCCGAAGAAGTGGACCCGCGGACGTCCTCGCTCACTCCGCAGGAACGCCGAGTGCTGGAACTCGTCGGCGGCGGATTGACCAACCGGCAGATTGCTACCGAGATGTTCCTTGCTGAGAAGACCGTCAAGAATTATGTCTCCTCGCTGCTGGCCAAGCTTGGCTTCGAGCGGCGCACCCAGGCCGCCGTCTTCATCGCAAGCCCTGCCCCGCCGGTGCCGTCCGGCAGCCATGCCGTGGGCGACGGAAGCCGCCCGCACAGCATCCGCTAGAGCGGGACGGACCACTCCAGGCTGGTACCGGCGTCGGGGGCGCTGGTGATGGTGCACTCCCCGTCGAGCATGCGCGCCCTGTCCTCCAGGTTGGCCAGCCCGTTGCGCTTTTCCGGTTGCGTGAAGCCAGAACCGTTGTCCGTGATGACCACGGTGACCCGGCCCTTGATTACCGCAACCGACACGGATATGGCGTCGGCGCCCGAGTGCCGGATCGCGTTGCTGAGCCCCTCCGAGACGACGGCCACCACGTTGTCCGCCTTCTCCGGTGTCACGGCGTCCACCGGGCCGGTGATGGTCAGCCGCGGGGTGAAGGGCATGGACTTGGCTGAACTCCGGGCCACCCGCCGGATCCGACCGCTCAGCAATTCGTTCTCACCGCTGCTGCTCCGGAGCGAGTAGATGGTGTCGCGGAGGCTTCGAATTGCTTCGTCGAGTTCGCCGGTGATGGCACGGATCCGTTCCAGGGCAAGCTCATCCTTGGTGTAGCGGGTCAGGCTCTGCACACTCAGTCCGGCCGCGAACAGCCGCTGGATGACGAGGTCGTGCAGGTCCCGGGCAATCCGGTCACGGTCCGTGAACACCAGCAGTTCCTCGCGGAGCCGATGGACGCGGGCCAGCTCCAGGGCGAGGGCAACGTGGGAACCGAAGACCGCGCCCATGTCAATGTCCGTCCGGGCGAACTGGACCGCCTCGGGATCGCGGACCAGCAGCAGGAGGCCGTGGTGCGCTCCCTGGGTGCTCAGCGCGACCGCCAGGAGCGGGCCGGAGATCCCGCCGTCGAGGTCTCCGAGAAGCGCCGCGGCGTCGTCAAGCAGCACCGGCTCCCCGCCGTCGAGGACTACCCGGAGCTGGGGCGAGTCCAGGGTCAGGGACCGGCCGGAGAAAGCGGAGGCGCGCTCGCCGGCCGCTCCCGCCACCAGGTAGCCGGGGCCGGTGGCGGCCGGCGCCACGATCAGGGCCAGCTGCGAGCCGGACTCCTGCAGCGCCCGGCTTGCGATCGGGTCCAGCCCGCCGGCGGTGTAGTCGCGGTCGCTGCTGAGCATCAGCCCGGAGACGTCCATGCATGCCTCCAACCAGCGGGCACGGCGGCGGGCATCGTCGTAGAGGCGGGCGTTTTCGATGGCGACGCCGGCGGCCGCTGCCAGGGCGACGGCCAGCGCCTCGTCTTCGGCGGTGAAGTCGCTGCCGTCTTCCTTCTCGGTCAGGTACAGGTTGCCGAAGACCACGTCCCGGACCCGGATGGGGACACCGAGGAATGACTCCATTGACGGGTGGTGGTCCGGCAGGCCGTAGGCTTCGGGATGCATGCGCAGATCATGCAGGCGCATGGGCCGGGGATCGGAGATCAGCAGCCCCAGCACGCCGTGGCCGGTGGGCAGCGGACCGATCCGGTGCGCGAGCTCACCGTCGATCCCGATGGAGATGAAGTGGCTCAAGGCCTGGTCGTCGCCGATCACGCCCAGCGCACCGTAGCGCGCACGCAGCAGCCGGCATGCTGATTCGACGACCCGTTCCAGGACGGCGTCGAGGCTGAGGTCTTCCGCGACCGCCACGACGGCTTCGAGCAGGCCGGCCATCCGTTCCTGGGACTGCAGCAACTCTTCGGCCCGCGAAACGAAGCCCTTGAGGACACCGTCAATTCTGGGTTCGGACTCGGCTGTTGCTTGCCCCGGACTTTCACCCATTGAATGCATGTTCTTGCCCCAATTCACTACCCCGCGCCGCAGCGCTGACGACGTGTTGCCAGAATACGCCTGGCAGCTGGCGAAATCCTTGGAAGCCGGCGCTGTGGCCCTTCTGTGACCTTGGGTCCGGGCTCCGTTGCGCTGGCGTGACGTGGGCCGGTCGCCCGCCGCAGCGGACGGAACGGCAGGAGACCCGTATGCTAGGCCACGCGGGTGATCTCCACGGTCACGTTGAGGGCTGAGCCGCCCCCGCCGGAGAGGATGCCTTTCAGCGGAGGCACGTCGCGGTAGTCCCGGCCGCGTGCCACCGTGACGTGGAAATCACCGGCCGGCTTGTGGTTCGTGGGGTCCCAGCTCCGCCATTCGCCGTCCCACCACTCCAGCCAGGCGTGCGACTGGCCGGCGACCGTTTCGCCGAGCTCCGCCGTCGACCGCGGGTGAAGGTAACCGGATACGTAACGGGCCGGGATCCCGCAGCTGCGCAGCGCGCCGATAGCCAGGTGGGCGAGGTCCTGGCAGACGCCCTGCCGCTGGCTCCAGGCCTCCGCGGCGTTCGTGGTGACGCCCGTGGAGCCCTTCATGTAGGTCATTTCCCCCCGCATCCACTCGAACACAGCAAGGGCGGCCTCGTGCGGATTGCGGCCCTCGACGACGCCGGGAATGATGCCGAGGACCTCCGTGCCCGGGCCCGTGAGCTGGGACTGCGGAATCCAGTCGCTGAGCTGGTTCAGTGTTTCCGGGGCCGCCAGGACGTCCCAGCCAACGATGTCCGCCTCGGACGGGATCTTCTCCACCCGGTGTACCTCGACCGTGGTCGTGGCCAGCACTTCGAGGTGCTCGTGCGGCATCTGCATGTCGAAAGCCGTCACCCGGGTGCCCCAGTAGTCGCGGTAGCTGCTCAGCGCGGCCTGCGACGGCGACACCTTCATCGAGGACTCCAGCACCACCTGCTGGGGATCCGTCAGGGGCGTCATTCGCGCCTCGTTATAGGAGAGCGTGACGCGCTTGTTGTACTTGTAGGCGGTCTTGTGGATGATCCTCAGCCGGGTCATGAAACTTCTCCCACCCAGGCCAGTTCGTCTGCCTGATTGAAGTACTTACGGGAAATGGCGTCGGAGGCCTGCGAAACGGCCTTTTGCACCCGTTCCATGTGCTCCGGCAGTTCCGACATCAGGTCATCCGTGCGGTGGAACTCCAGGAAGGTGCGGGCCTGTCCGACAATCCGCCGGGCGTCGTTTATGAAACCGACGCGCTGGGCCGAAGGGTCGAGCTTGGCCAGGCACTCGTCGGCGTCGCTCAGGGCGTAGACGATGGAGCGCGGGAAGAGCCGGTCCAGGAGCAGGAACTCGGCGGCGTGCTGGTCGCCGAAGGCGGCGCGCCGGGTCCGCAGGAAGGACTCGTAAGCCCCGGCGCAGCGGAGCATGTTCACCCACGACATCCCGGCCGAGAGGACATCACGGGTGGAGAGCATCCGCGCGGTCATGTCGGCACGTTCCAGCGAACGGCCGAGGACCAGGAACAGCCAGCTCTCGTCATGACTGACCGTGGTGTCCGCGAGGCCGCTGACCATCGCGGTGCGCTCCAGCACCCAGTTGCAGAAGCGGTACGTTCCCACAACATCCTTGCGGTGCTGGTTGAGCCCGTAATACGTCGTGTTCAGGCTTTCCCAGAGTCCCGAGGAGACGGTCTCCCGGGCCCGGCGGGCGTTTTCACGCGCCGCGCCCAGGGAACCTGCTATCGAGGTGGCGCTGTGCTTGTCATAGGCCAACGCATTCAGGAGTTCATTGAGGCCGAACTCGTCACTTTGCGGGCGGGCGCCCATCACCGCGAGAAGTTCCTGCGCGACGCTGCGCTGCTCCTCCATCGGCAGATGGTTCAGCCGCTCAAGGTGGACGTCCAGGATGCGGGCGGTGCCGTCGGCCCGTTCCACATAGCGGCCGATCCAAAAGAGTGATTCGGCAATACGGCTAAGCATTCGCGGTTACCTCCTGCGCATCCGAAATCTGCTGCTGTTGCTGTTGTTCCGTCTGGCGGTCGCGCCAGTTGCTTTCCACCGGCCACACCGAGACCCGTTCCCGGACCGCGGCGGGCGGCCGCGGAACGGTCTCCACTGGGACTTGGGGGGAATCCGCCAGTACCCAGGTGTCCTTGGAGCCGCCGCCCTGGCTCGAGTTGACGATCAGGGAACCTTCCTTGAGCGCCACACGCGTCAGCCCGCCGGGCAGCACCCAGACGTCGTCGCCGTCGTTCACGGCGAAGGGCCGCAGGTCCACGTGGCGGGGACCGAACCGGTCGCCGCTGAGGGTGGGGACGGTGGAGAGCTGCAGCACGGGCTGGGCGATCCAGCCGCGGGGATCCGCGATGACGCGCTTCCGCAGGGCCTCCAGCTCGTCCTTGGACGCGTCAGGCCCGATCACGAGGCCCTTGCCGCCGGAGCCGTCGACGGGCTTGACCACGAGCTCGGCCAGGCGGTCCAGGACTTCCTCGCGGGCTTCCTTTTCCTCCAGCCGGAAGGTGTCCACGTTGGCAATCACGGGCTCTTCGTTCAGGTAGTAGCGGATCAGGTCCGGCA
This sequence comes from Pseudarthrobacter sp. MM222, assembly GCF_947090775.1. Classification (NCBI taxonomy): domain Bacteria; kingdom Bacillati; phylum Actinomycetota; class Actinomycetes; order Micrococcales; family Micrococcaceae; genus Pseudarthrobacter; species Pseudarthrobacter sp. MM222. The sequence goes on along the minus strand of NZ_OX352321.1, from coordinate 2,162,622 downwards.
CGTAGCTGTAGACGAGCTTGTCGTCGGCGACGCCGTTGCCCACAGCATTGGCGATCGTGACGCCGCCGGCGCGGGCCGCGTTCACCAGCCCTGGGCAGCCCAACATGGAATCGGCCCGGAACTGCAGCGGGTCCAGGAACTCATCGTCGATCCGTTTGTAGATGACATCGACGCGTTGTTCGCCCGCCGTGGTCCGCATGTAGACCCGGTTGCCGCGGCAGATGAGGTCCCGGCCCTCGACGAGTTCGACGCCCATCAGCCCCGCGAGCAGGGTGTGCTCGAAGTAGGCGCTGTTGAACACGCCGGGGGTCAGGACCACCACGGTTGGATCGTCGACGCCGGCCGGAGCAGTCTTCCGCAGCGCCGACAGCAGCCGGCGGGGGTACTCTTCGACCGGCCGGATCAGCTGCTGTCCGAAGGCTTCGGGGAGGCCCTTGGCCATCGCGCGCCGGTTTTCCAGGACGTAGCTGACCCCGGAGGGCACACGCACGTTGTCCTCCAGGACCCGGAATGTCCCCGCGGCGTCGCGGACGACGTCGATGCCGGAGATGTGGACCCGGACGCCGCCGGCCGGTTCGAAGCCGTGCACCTGGCGGTGGAAGTGGGCGCTGGTGGTGACGAGCTGGCGCGGGATGACGCCGTCGGCCACCACGGTCATCTTGTCGTAGACATCGTTGAGGAAGGCCTCGAGGGCCCGGACGCGTTGCGCCACGCCCTTCTCCAGGACCGTCCATTCATCAGCGGGGATCACCCGGGGGACGATATCCAGCGGGAAGGGCCGCTCCTCCCCCGCGAAGTCGAAGGTGACGCCGCGGTCCAGGAAAGTCCGGGCCATGGAATCCGCGCGGGCCGTGACGTCGGCCAGCGAGAGTTCACGCAGGGCGCCGGCAACCTGCCCGTAAGACTTCCGGGCCAGTTGCCCGGGCGTAAACATCTCGTCGTAGGCGCCCGTACGCAGGGCGGCCGCGGAGTAATCCTCGAAAAGGTCAGACATGGTTCCTAGCCAACCACCTTTTCGTTACGAAATCATTTCCGGCGGCGTGTTCGCCCGCGGGTCGGAGCTGGCGCGGTACGCAAGGAGTAGCCGCCGCCGGGCCGGACGTGGCGGTTGCGGGTTTTCGCGGGGTGTACGGCAAGGTAGGGACGTGCCCCTGTTCAGCCCGAAGCCCCCGCCAGCGACGACCCGACGAGCCGGCGTCGTCGCCGCCATGTCCCTCGCAGCGCCGGGTCTGCTGGGCGCCGCCGCCGCCGTCGTGCTGGCGCTGGCGATCCACGCCCTCGTCCCGGCGCTGCCGGCCATGACCGTGGCAGTGGTGCTGGGACTCCTGGCGGCAAACCTGCCGGGCGTGGCGGCCTGGACCGCCGGGCGGGCCCGGCCCGGACTGGATTTCGCCGGCAAGCACCTGATGCGTGGCGGAATCGTGGTGCTCGGCCTGAAGGTCAGCCTCGTGGATGTGCTGGGCCTCGGCGGGCCCGCCCTGCTCCTGATCACGGGGGTCGTGCTGGCCGCCTTCGCGGGGACGTACGGCATCAGCAGGCTCTTCCGCCTGACCCCGCCGGTGGCGCTGCTGATCGCTACCGGCTTCTCAATCTGCGGGGCATCGGCCATCGGGGCCATGGCTGATGTGCGGCGGGTCCGGCAGCAGGACACCGTGCTGCCGATCGCCCTGGTGACGCTGTGCGGCACGCTGGCCATTGGCGTGCTCCCGCTTCTGATGCAGCCGCTGGGACTCGGGCCGGAACGGTTCGGGGCGTGGGTCGGTGCGTCGGTGCACGACGTCGGCCAGGTGGTCGCGACGGCGCAAACGGCCGGGGCCTCGGCGCTCGCGGTCGCCGTCGTCGTCAAGCTCACCCGGGTGGTGCTCCTGGCGCCCATGGTGGCCGCCGCGGGCCTGCACCACCGCAACGGCCTGCACCGCAACGGCTCCGCCGGTTCCGGCGGTGGCCGTCCCCCGGTGGTGCCGTTGTTCGTGGTCGGATTCCTGGCCCTGGCCGGCCTGCGCTCCACCGGCTGGTTGTCCCCCGCTGCGCTGGACGCCGCAGCCACGCTGCAGGACCTGCTGTTGGGCATGGCCCTCTTCGGCCTGGGGTCGGCGGTGCGGATCGCGCAGCTGCTCCACACCGGCGTCCGGCCCTTGCTGGCCGCGCTGGCCTCCTGGCTGCTGATAGCCGCGCTGGGGCTGGGCGCCGCCGTCATCATGATTAGATAGCTGGGTGTCGAACCAGAACCTGCGCCGCGACGAAGCGGCCACCCGCTCAGCCCTGATCACCACGCACAGCTACGATGTCTCCCTCGACGTCCGGCGGGCGGCGGATCCGAACGTGGCCGGCTACACCAGCCGCAGCGAGATCACCTTCTCCGCGAGCGAGCCGGGCGCCTCGACCTTCCTTGATTTCATCAGCGGCGAGGTGCAGAGCGTAGTACTGAACGGCAAGGGGCTGCCGGTGGCCGACATCGCGGACGGCTCCCGGATCCGGCTGGACAACCTGCGGGCCGAAAACCAGGTCACCGTCACCGGCACGGCGCTGTACAGCACCTCGGGCGAGGGCATGCACCGCTTCTTCGACCCGGCGGACGGGCAGTGCTACCTGTACACCCAGTACGAGCCAGCAGACGCCCGGCGGGTCTTCGCGAACTTCGAACAGCCCGACCTCAAGGCCGAATTCACCTTCCACGTTCTGGCGCCATCCGAGTGGCAGGTGGCCTCCAACGGAAGCGAAACCGGGCGCAGCCCGCTGACCAGCGACCCGACCACGAGCCGCTGGGACTTCGCCCCGACCAAGCCGATGTCCACTTACATCACGACAGTGCTGGCCGGCCCGTACTTCAAGGCCGAAGACAGCTGGAGCGGGACGCTGGCGGACGGGACCGCCCTGGATGTGCCGCTGGCGCTGTACTGCCGTGCGTCGATGGCCGCGTCCTTCGACGCCGCCGCGCTCTTCGCGCTGACCCGGAACGGCCTCGACTTCTTCAACACGCTCTTCGACTTCCCGTACCCGTGGGGCAAATACGACCAGGCCTTTGTGCCTGAGTACAACCTGGGGGCGATGGAAAACCCCGGGCTCGTCACCTTCACCGAAAGCTACGTGTTCACCTCGCGGGCCGCCGATTCGCAGTACCAGGCCCGCGCCAACACCCTGCTGCATGAGATGGCGCACATGTGGTTCGGCGACCTCGTCACCATGCGGTGGTGGGACGATCTGTGGCTCAAGGAATCGTTCGCGGACTACATGGGCACCCTCGGCGTGGACCGGACCACGGACTGGGATACGGCCTGGGTGAATTTCGCCAACAACCGCAAGGCCTGGGCCTATGTCCAGGACCAGCTGCCCACGACGCACCCGATCGTCGCTGACATCCCGGACCTCGAGGCCGCCAAGCAGAACTTCGACGGAATCACTTACGCCAAGGGCGCTTCCGTGCTCAAGCAGCTGGTCGCCTACGTGGGTTTCGAGGCGTTTATCGCCGGTTCCCGCCGCTACTTCAAGGACCACGCCTACGGCAACACCACGCTCGCCGAGCTGCTGGCCGCACTGGGCGCCGCCTCCGGCCGCGACCTCGGGGAATGGGCCCGACAGTGGCTGCAGACCTCGGGCATCTCGACGCTCAGCAGCGAGATCGAAGACCACAACGGCGTCCTCGACGCCGTAACGATCGTCCAGGACGCCAACGACCCGATTACCGGCCGGCAGGAACCGCGGCCGCACCGCTTGCGGATCGGCTTTTACGACGTCGACGACGCCGGCGCCCTGGTCCGCCACGACAGCGTGGAAACCGACGTCAGCGGTGCACGGACGGTCCTGGCCGGGCTGGCCGGCAAGCAGCGGCCGGCCCTGCTGCTGGTGAACGACGATGATCTCAGCTACGCCAAGGTGCGCCTGGACGCGCGCTCCGAAGCCACTGTGCGGAGCTCCCTGGACCGGCTCATTGACCCGATGGCCCGGGCGCTGTGCTGGACCGCGCTCTGGGATTCCGCCAGGGATGCGGTGACGCCGGCGTCCCTGTATGTCGACGCCGTGATGCGTTTCGGACGCGCCGAAACCGGCATTGGGGTGCTGCTCAACGTGCTCGGCAACGCCTCCACCGCGATCGAACGCTACGTGCCGCGGACGCAACGGGATGCCGTGCGATCCGAGTTCCTGACCGTGGCGGCCACCGGGCTGCTCGACGCCGAGCCCGGTTCTGACCAGCAGCTTGCGTGGGCACGCACGGTGGCGGCGACGAGCCGCTACGACGCCAGCCGGCTGGACCTGATCCGCGGCGTCCTGGACGGCAGCACCGTGGTCCAAGGCCTCGCCGTCGACGCCGAACTGCGCTGGAGCTTCTGGCACGCGCTGGCCGCCAACGGTCAGGCATCCGCGGAACAGCTCAATGAGGAGCTCGCCCGGGACAACACCGCCGCGGGCAAATCCGGCCACGCCACGGCCATGGCTGCCCGTCCGGACGCGGCCGTCAAGGAAGCAGCCTGGCATGCTGCGGTCCACGGGACCGAGCTGTCCAACCAGCTGCTGAGCGCAACCATTGCCGGTTTCAGCACCGGCCCGGCGGACCTGCTCGGCGCATTCATTGACCGCTACTTCGAGTGCCTGACGCCGGTGTGGTCCGGACGGAGCATAGAGATTGCCAGCCGGATCGTCCGGGGACTCTACCCGGCAGGCCAGGATCTCGACGGGTTCGGCGGAACCCCCGCGACGCACGCCGTGATCGTCCGGACGGACAACTGGCTGGCCGAACACCCGGACGCGCCGCGTGCATTGCGGCGCATCATCATTGAACAGCGCAGCCACCTGCTGCGTGCCTTGGCAGCCCAGGCCGTGAACGCGACCTCCGCATCGACTCCGGCATCGACGAACACTGCATCGGCTGCTCCGTAACTGCCCTTTTGGCGGCTCATAACGGCCGGTGGGCCCACGTCGGCAGGGTTCCCTGGCCGAGCTTGCGAGGCGAGGGGGCCGGTGGGGAGCAATCGATGGGAGATTTACGGCACCCGGTACAGCCACTCCGCGGTTCCGAACTTCTCGTCGACCTTGCGGCGGGCGGCGTCGAGTTCGGCCGTGGTGAGCTCCGACGGCGTCGCGGCGTAGCGTTCGGTGAAAACCTCCATCATCGCTGCGACGATCTCGCCCCGGGCCAGGCCGGTCTGCCGGCGGAGCGGGTCCACCCGTTTCTTGGCGCTCGTGGTGCCCTTGTCCGAGAGTTTTTCCTTGCCGATCCGCAGCACCTGGACCATCTTGTCCGCATCGATGTCGTAGCTCATCGTGACATGGTGCAGCATCCCGCCGTTGGCGAGCCGCTTCTGCGCGGCACCACCGATCTTGCCGTGCTCCGTGGCGATGTCGTTCAGGGGGACGTAGAAGGCGCTGATGCCCATCTTCTCGAGGGCGGCCATCACCCAGGCGTCCAGGAAAGCGTAGGAGTCGGCGAAGCTGATGCCGTCCACGAGGGTCTGCGGGAGGTACAGCGAGTAGGTGATGCAGTTGCCAGCCTCCATGAACATCGCTCCCCCGCCGCTGATCCGGCGGACCACGCTGATGCCGTGCCGGGCGACGCCGTCGGGGTCCAGTTCGTTCCGGACGGACTGAAAGCTGCCGATCACGACCGAGGGTTCTTCCCAGTCCCAGAAGCGCAGGGTGGGATTCCGGCGGCCCGCGCCGACCTCCTCGGTGAGCACCTCGTCCAGGGCCACATTAACGTGGGTGGGCAGCACCGAGGGGGCGATGATGTTCCAGTGGTGGTCCCCCCAGCCGGTGGCCTTGGCGAGGGCGCGGCGGACAGTCACGGCCACTGCCTCCGCGGAGAAGCCGAACAGGACCGCGTCCGGCGGCAGGGCCGCCCCCACCGCGGCGGAGATGTCCGCGGCGCTGGCGTCTTCGGGAAGGCCGGTCAGGCCCCGGTTGATCTCAAGCAGCGCCTCGTCGGGTTCCAGGAAGAAGTCACCGCTGAGCGACACGTTCGCCAGGACCCCGTCGACCACGTCGAAGTCTGCCACAACGAGTTTGCCGCCGGGGACCTTGTACTCCCCGTGGTGACCGGCGCCGCCGTCGTACGCGTTGCCCGGACCGGGAACCGGGGGAAGAGTTGTCATGGGCTTAATCCTGCCACGCCCCGCACCGACCCCGGCGCTGACGCCCGGACGCAAAAAGCCCGCACCGTAAACGGTGCGGGCTTTTTCAAAAGACCTTGGGGCGAAGTTGTTACTTCTTGCCGCCGAAGCCCTTGAAGCGAGCGTTGAAGCGCTCGACGCGGCCAGCAGAGTCCATGATGCGCTGCTTGCCCGTGTAGAACGGGTGGGACTCAGAGGAGATTTCGACGTCGATGACCGGGTAGGTGTTTCCGTCTTCCCACTCGATGGTCTTCTTGGAAGACACGGTGGACTTGGTCAGGAACTTAACGCCGGAAGCCAGGTCGTTGAAAACAACAGCTTCGTACTTCGGGTGTGTATCAGACTTCATAATTGGACCTTTGTTCGCACAACTGGATTTTGCCAGTTGCCAGGTATGAGTGGGATGGCTGGCTGGCACCTGTCGGCGCAGCACAGCCAGCTACCAATGATAGCGGAAACCCGCGCAGCGGACGAACACGGGTGGACTAACCCTCCAGTGTGAGGTCCGGCGCGAGGTCCCATCCGCCATCAGTCGCGGGGCCGGAGCTCCCAGAACGCGACGGCCGAGGCCGCGGCCACGTTGAGGGAGTCGACGCCGGCGCGCATCGGGATCTTCACGGCGAGGTCGGCGGCGGCCAGGGTGCCTGCGCTCATGCCGGCGCCCTCCGTGCCGAGCACCAGCGCCAGCCGTTCCGGGTTCCGGATGGCGAGTTCCTCCAGAGAGACAGCATCGTCCGTGAGCTCCATCGCGGCGACGGTGAAACCCAGCTCCCGGAGCATCGCGAGGTCCCCCGGCCAGTCCTCCAGCCGCGCCCACGGGACCTGGAACACCGTCCCCATGCTGACCCGTACGCTGCGCCGGTACAGCGGGTCCCCGCAGCGCGGCGAGACGAGGACGGCGTCCACGCCCAGGGCGGCCGCGGAACGGAAGATCGCCCCGACGTTGGTGTGGTCCACGATATCCTCCAGCACCGCGACCCTGCGGGCACCGGCCAGCAGCTCCGGCAGCGGCACCGGCGCCGGCCGGTGCATGGCCGCCATGGCGCCGCGGTGCAGGTGGAACCCGGTGATATCCTCCAGCAGTGCGGCGGAACCGATATAGGCGGGCACGTCCGGGTACTGCTCGAAGACGTCCGCGAGGTCCTGCACCCACTTCTCCGCGAGGAAGAAGGAACGCGGCCGATGCCCCGCCGCCAGCGCGCGGCGCAGCACGCGGGAAGACTCCGCAATGTACATTCCTTCGGCCGGTTCGCGCAGCTTGCGCAGGTGGACGTCCGTCAGCTGGGTGTAGTCGGAGACGCGGGGGTCGTCGGCTGACTCGAGGTGGTGGAAGGTCATGGGCTGGTCATTTCAGGAGGTTGGCAACCATGAAGCCCAGGGCCACCAGGCCCAGGGTGAAGATGACTCCGCGCAGCACCGCCGGGGAGAGCCTGCGGCCTACTTTGGAACCGATCACGCCGCCGGCGAGCGAGCTGACAGCAATCAGCCCCACCACCGCCCAGTCGATCCGGCCGGAGGCAAAGAGCAGGTAGGAGGCCGCCGCGACGACGTTCACGCCCAGGACCAGGATGTTCTTCATGGCGTTGGCGTTCTGGATGGTCCCGGACATGAAGACGCCGAGGATGCCGACCAGGAGGATGCCCTGGGCCGCGACGAAGTAGCCACCGTAGACGCCGGCCAGGTAGACCAGGAACACCAGCAGGAACCCGTGGCTGCGGTCCCTGAGGGCGTGTTCCGGGTTCTCTTCGCGGTTCCGGACCCACTGCTGCAGCCGGGGCTGGAAGACCACCATCAGCAGGGCCAGCACGATCAGCACGGGGGCGGCGTAATGGAAGACCTTCTCGGGCAGGTGGAGCAGCAGGTACGCGCCGCTGATGCCGCCCAGCAGCGAGGCCGGCAGGAGCCGGAGCAGCTGCTTGCCGCGGCCGGCCATTTCCTTGCGGTAGCCCCACGCCCCGGCGGCGCTCCCTGCCACGAGACCCATCGCGTTGCTGATCGACGCCGTAACGGGCGCGTAGCCGAGGGCGATCAGAACCGGGAAGGTGACGAGGGTGCCCGAACCGACAACGCTGTTGATGGTGCCCGCCCAGAGCCCGGCAAAGAAAATGAAGACGCTGTTGAGGAACTCCACGCGCTGTCAGGGACCCGTCAGCGGCGGGCAGTGGCGGTGTAGCGTCCCGCTGTAACGCTGACGTCCAGGGGCAGGCCGAACGTCTCGCTCAGGTTCTCTGAGGTGAGGACCTCTGCCACCGGACCCTGGGCGACCACGGCGCCGTCGCGCATCAGCATGGCATGGGTGAAACCCGGCGGGACCTCTTCGAGGTGGTGGGTGACCAGGACGATGGCCGGGGCGGCCTCGTCGCGGGCCAGTTCGCTGAGCCGGTATACGAGGTCCTCGCGGCCGCCGAGGTCGAGCCCGGCGGCAGGTTCGTCCAGGAGCAGAAGCTCCGGGTCCGTCATGAGGGCCCGCGCGATCTGGACCCGCTTCCGCTCCCCCTCGGACAGCGAGGCAAAGGGCCGGTTGAGCAGCGGGCCCATGCCCCATTCGTTCAGCAGGCCGAAGGCACGGCGCTCGTCGTCCTTCTCGTAGCCCTCACGCCAGCGGCCGGTGACACCGTAGGCGGCCGTCACGACGACGTTGAGGACCTTCTCGTGCTCAGGGATCTGGTTGGCAAGGGCGGCCGAGGACAGGCCGATCCGGGGCCGGAGTTCAAAGACGTCGACAGCACCGAGGATTTCCTCCAGGATGCCCGCCATGCCGCTGGTGGGGTGGATCCGGGCGGCGGCAATCTGCAGGAGTGTGGTCTTGCCGGCGCCGTTGGGGCCCAGGATCACCCAACGCTCGCCTTCCTTGACCTGCCAGTCCACCTTGTCCAGGAGCGTCTTCGCCCCGCGTACAACGCTGACGGCGGCCATTTCAAGAACATCACTCATAGGAGTAGACACTAGGACAAAAGGGCGGACTACTGATAACCGGGGCGCGGCCCCTGCATGTCACTGCCGCGAAACGAATTCGGGCGGCGCAGGAGCGCTGGCTAGGATTGCAGCCATGAGTCCGAACGTTACCGCGGTCAGCTACGGCCCGAAACTGTCCCCTTCCGAGATCCAGCAGCTCCGGGGCGTGCTCAGCGCGGCCGGTGCGACCGTGGAGGCGGAAACCCGGACCGGTGACAGCCGTTTCGAGGTGTACACCGCCGATTGCGGCCTGGCGTCCGGGACGGCGGCGGCGCTGACGGAACTCCGCCAGGCCGCAGCGGGTGCGGTCGAGGGCGTGGACACCGCGATCGTGCCCGCCGCACTCCGGAGCGCCCCGCGGAAGTTCCTGATCATGGACGTGGACTCCACCCTGATCCAGCAGGAGGTCATCGAACTCCTGGCCGCCTATGCCGGCAAGCGCGAGGAAGTCACGGCCGTGACGGAGGCTGCCATGCGCGGCGAATTGGACTTCGCGCAGAGCCTGCACGCACGCGTGGCCGTGCTCGCCGGCCTAAAGGCGGACGTCGTCGATGCCGTCCGCGCCGAAGTGAAGCTCAGCGACGGCGCCGCCGAGCTCGTGGCCGCGTTCAAGGCCGCCGGCCATGTGGTCGCGGTGGTGTCCGGCGGGTTCAACCAGATTCTCCAACCGATCGCGGAAGGCCTGGGGCTGGACTACTGGATTGCCAATGAGCTGGAAATTGTCGACGGCGCGCTGACCGGCAAGGTGCTGGGCGACGTGATCGACCGCGCCGCCAAGGAAAAGTACCTGCGCGAATGGGCCGCCGCGGAAGGCATCCCGCTGGAGCACACCATCGCGGTGGGCGACGGCGCCAACGACCTGGACATGCTCGGTGCCGCCGGGATCGGCGTGGCCTTCAACGCCAAGCCCGCCGTGCGCGTCGCGGCGGACGCCGTCGTGAGCATGCCCTATCTCGACGCCGTGCGGCACATCGCCGGGGTCTGAACAGCATCGCTTCACGTACAAGGGCCGGGGCGGATGCCCCGGCCCTTGCCGTTAACTCGTCCGTGCCTTGGCGCCTAGCTGGCGCTCTTGCCGAAGTAGTCGGAGCCGCCGACGTACTCGGTGTGGCCGGTCTCGACGTCGGCCGTTGCCATCTTGGCGACCTCGGCAGCGAACTCGGAGACCGAGTACAGCTTGCCGGCCTCGGCCCGGCGGGCTTCGATGGCGCCCGGGCTGGAGCGGTCCAGCAGGGTGGCCGTGACAGTGCCCTCGATCATGTCGCCGGACACGACGACGAGCGAGATGCCCTTTTCGGCGAGGTTCGGGATGAGCTGACGGAGGGCATCCTCGCCGGCACGCTTGCTGCGGGCCACCGGCTCATACTCCGGCATGGTGGGCACGGTGTCGATGAAGTGCGCCTGGTGGCTGGTCACGAAGACCACCCGCGAGCCCTCCGGCATCAGCGGCACGGCGGCGTTGAGCATATTCACCTGGGCGTCGCGGTTGAGCTTGAGCGCATACCCCTCCTCCATACCGGTCTCCATACCCCCGGAGGCATTCAGCACCAGGACATCGAGCGAACCGAAGTTCTCCATGGCCGCGCTGGCGAGCGTCTGCACGCCTTCCTGCGTGGTGAGGTCCGCGCCCACGGCTGCCGCGCGTCCGCCGGCTGCTTCGATCTCCGTGACCACCTTGTTGGCGCGCGGCGCCTTCTGGCGGTAGTTCACGAGCACGTTGGCGCCCTCGGCTGCGAGGTACTTGGCGACGTCGGCGCCGATTCCCCGCGATGAACCGGTCACAATTGCGGTCTTGTTGTCCAGCAGTCCCATTCGAGCTCCTTTGTTCCAAACGTCCAAAAACGGTGGGTCTGCACTCCATCATGCCAGCGTCGCAGTTCAATTCCGTTGTCCAGGGTCCACAAAGAAGCCGCGACCGGCTAGTGCCGGAGAGTCCCGTCTTTAGTGGCCCATGCCCAGGCCGCCGTCGACCGGGATGACCGCGCCGGAGATGTAGGACGCTTCTTCGCTGGCGACCCAGCGGACGACGTCGGCGACTTCGGAGGCCTCGGCGAAGCGGCCGGCGGGGACCTTGGACAGGTAGTCCTTCTGCGTCGCCTCGGACAGTTCCGCCGTCATGTCCGTGTTGATGAACCCGGGCGCCACCACGTTGGCGGTGATGCCGCGGCCACCCAGCTCGCGGGTCAGTGACCGGGCGATCCCCACCAGGCCGGCCTTGGAGGCCGAATAGTTGATCTGGCCCGGGGCGCCGTACAGCCCGGAGACGGAGGAGATGAGGACTACGCGTCCCTTGCGCGCCCGGATCATTCCCTTGGACGCCCGCTTGATGACCCGGAAGGCGCCGGTGAGGTTCGTGTCGATCACGGAGGTGAAGTCGTCTTCGCTCATGCGCATCAGCAGTGTGTCCTTCGTGATGCCGGCATTGGCCACGAGCACCTCGACGGGCCCGTGTGCAGCCTCGACCTCAGCGAAGGCGGCATCCACCGAGGCCTCATCGGTGACGTCGGCCTTCACGCCGAGGATGCCCGCGGGCAGCGCCGATTCGCTGCGGTACGTGACCGCCACCTTGTCCCCGTTGGCGAGGAAGGATTCCGCGATGGCAAGGCCGATTCCGCGGTTTCCGCCGGTGATCAGGACGCTGCGTCCCGTGGTTGCTGCTTCAGACATGGTGGTGCTCCGGATTCTGCGGCGGACGGCGCCGCGCTGGGGGCTGGATTTTCCTGCCTCCGATCTTAGCGCCCGGCCGGCCCGCGTTTGGGCGGCTCCCCCGATGGTGCGAGAATTGAAGTAAGCCTTGGGAGCGTGATCTAACAGCCTTGACACTCAAAAACCGACCCGGTGACGCGATGCCCGGGGACCCCGACGCGCTTTCCGGTGACAGCGAGGTCCACAGCATCACAGACGCCGCGACGGCACACTCTGAAGAGATGCGCCAGCGGATGATCAAGTACGCCGTGGCCATGGGTATCCGTATGGTGTGCCTGATCCTGATCTTTGTGGTGGACGGCTGGTTCAAGCTTGTACCCGCGCTCGGCGCCGTGTTCCTGCCGTGGGTTGCCGTCATCATCGCCAACGGCGGCGACAAGGCGGAGATCCACAGTGACGCCCTGCTGGACTACGCTCCGATGGCCGAACTGGATGCGCCAGGAGCAGCCGACGGGACGGCAGCCGCCGAGCCTGTGGCTGGCGGGGCGGACGACGCTTCCATCACTCTGTTGCAGGGCGAATTGATCGACGAAGAGGACGGATTTGCTGACGATGAAGGCGACCAAGGGCGGGCTGCGTCATGAGCCTGTTTGACCTTGCCGGAAGCGGGAGCCTGGCGTCGGGCCCCGCCGAAGCGGTGTGCTCGCGGAAGGCCTGCCGGGCGGGGGCCGAGTGGCAGTTGCTCTGGAACAATCCGAAGATCCACACGCCCGAGCGGCGGAAGATCTGGCTTGCCTGTTCCGAGCACCGGTCCTGGCTGGAGGACTACCTCCAGACCCGCGGCCTCTGGAAGGAAACCGTGGCCCTCGTCCCGGCTGGCGGGGACGGCTGAATGTATCGGTTCCTCTTTTCCAGCAAGTGGCTGGGCTATCTCCTGCTTGCCGCCATTTTCGCGACTGCCTGCGTCTTCCTGGGCCGCTGGCAGATGGACCGCCGCGCTGAAACGCTGGCCGAAATCAACCGCGTCACTTCCAACTACTCCGCCGCACCGGTACCGTTTGCCGACGTCCGGGACCAGTTCAGCAGCCTGGATGCGGACCGCGAGTGGACCCAGGTGGAACTGAGGGGCAGGTACGACGCCGGCGGCCAGCGCATCGTCCGCAACCGCCCGCTTAACGGGCAGCCCGGCTACGAAGTTGTGGTCCCGTTCCGGTTGGACACCGGCGAGACGGTGGTGATTGACCGCGGCTGGCTGCCGATCGGCAACAACAATCCCGGCCGGCCCGACTCGATCCCGGCCCCGCCTCCGGGCGACGTGACGGTCGTGGCACGGCTCAAGCACGCCGAGCCCGAACTCCAGCGCGGCGCCCCGGACGGCCAGTTGGCGTCCATTGACCTGGCCGCTTACTCCGCCCAGCTCGGCTACCCGCTGCTCACCGGCGCCTATGGACAGCTGGCGTCGGAGAGCCCGTCGGCGGCGGACATGCCCATCGCCTTCCCCAAGCCCTCCATCGAGGAAGGCACCCACTTGTCCTACTCACTGCAGTGGTTTGCTTTCGGGGTGCTGATGTTCATCGGCTTCGGTTACGCGGCCCGGCAGCAGGCCCGGAACGCTGCCATCGACGCGGAGGACGCGCAAGAGCCTGCCGACGGCACCTTCCATCACTCCAGCGGACCGGTGGCCCGCCGTCGGCCTGCACCGCGCAAGCGGAAGAACGCCACGGCGGAGGAAGAGGAAGACGCCATCCTGGACGCCCAGGGCTACTGAAGGACAGCGGAATGTATCCGGAACCGGTAGCGAACGTAAAGCAGGCACTGGCCGCTGCGGGCGCCGAGGACACGGTCACCGTGTTCGATTCGCAGGTCCCGACGGCGGCCGCCGCGGCAGCCAGGCTCGGTTGCGAGCTCGCTGCGATCACCAACAGCCTCGTGTTCGACTTGGCGGGCGCTCCCCTGTTGATTCTGGCCAGCGGGGCCGCCAAGGTGGATGTTCGGAAGGTCGCCGCCCAGCTGGGCACCGGCAGGATCCGCCGCGCCTCGCCTGACTTCGTCCTGGCGCATACCGGACAGGAGGTTGGCGGCGTCGCCCCGCTGGGTCATCCGGAAAAGATCCGCACCGTGCTGGACGAGTCACTGGCGGACCACCCGGTGCTCTGGGCAGGAGCGGGCGACCACTACTCGATGTTCTCGATCAGCTACGAAGAGTTGCACAGGATCACCGGCGCAGAAGAACTGCCCGTCCGCTAGCCCAACTGACTCGCAGCTGGGGCCGTTTAGCGCGCTGAAAACGGCCTCAACTGCGAGTTAGTTGGTTGGGCCTATGCCAGCGTAATGAGGTCCAGGTAGTCCTCGTTCCAGAGGTCCTCGACGCCGTCGGGCAGGAGCACGACGCGCTCCGGGTTCAGCGCCTCGACGGCACCTTCATCGTGGCTGACCAGGACGACGGCGCCGGTGTAGTTGCTGAGGGCCCCGAGGATTTCGGCGCGGCTGGCCGGGTCGAGGTTGTTGGTGGGCTCGTCGAGAAGCAGCACGTTGGCACTCGACGCGACGATCGTGGCCAGCGCCAGACGGGTCTTCTCGCCACCGGAAAGCACCCCGGCCGGCTTGTCGACGTCGTCGCCAGAGAACAGGAACGACCCCAGGATGCCGCGCACCTCGGCGTCGTTCATGTCAGGAGCGGAGGACCGCATGTTCTGCAGGACGGTGCGGTCGACGTCGAGCGTCTCATGCTCCTGGGCGTAGTAGCCCACCTTCAGGCCGTGCCCGGGAATGACTTCACCGGTGTCCGGCTTGTCAACGCCGGCGAGCATGCGCAGCAGGGTGGTCTTGCCGGCGCCGTTGAGGCCCAGGATGACAACTTTGGAGCCGCGGTCGATGGCCAGGTCCACGTCGGTGAAGATCTCCAGCGAACCGTAGGACTTGCTGAGGCCGTCCGCGGTGAGCGGGGTCTTGCCGCAGGGCGAGGGATCCGGGAAGCGCAGGGCTGCCACGCGGTCCGTCTCGCGCACTGCCTCGAGCCCGCCGAGGAGGCGTTCGGCACGCTTGGCCATGTTCTGCGCGGCGACGGCCTTGGTGGCCTTGGCGCGCATTTTGTTGGCTTGGTCGAAGAGGACCTGGGCCTTCTTCTCCGCATTGGCGCGTTCGCGCTTGCGGGCCCGCTCGTCGGTTTCGCGCTGCTGGAGGTAGCGCTTCCAGTCCATGTTGTAGAAGTCGATCTGCGCGCGGTTGGCGTCCAGCAGGAATACCTTGTTCACCGTGGCCTCGAGCAGCTCGGTGTCGTGGCTGATCACGATCAGGCCGCCCTGGTGGTTCTTGAGGAAGTCACGGAGCCAGGAGATGGAATCGGCGTCGAGGTGGTTGGTGGGCTCGTCGAGAAGCATGGTCTCGGCGCCCGAATACAGGATGCGGGCCAGCTCCACACGGCGGCGCTGGCCGCCGGAAAGGGTCTTGAGCGGCTGGTTCAGGAGCCGGTCCGGCAGGGCGAGGTTGGAGCAGATCGCAGCGGCCTCGGCCTCGGCCGCGTAGCCGCCGGCGGCCAGGAATTCGGATTCGAGCCGGTCGTAGCGGTTCATGGCCTTGCGCTGGACCTCCGCGTCCTCGCTGGCCATGTCTTCGTGCGTCTGCCGAAGCTTTCCGACGGCGATGTCCAGGCCACGGGCCGACAGGATGCGGTCGCGGGCCAGTTGTTCCATGTCCGGGGTCCGGGGGTCCTGCGGCAGGTAGCCGATCTCGCCGCTGCTGGTCACCTTGCCGCCGGCGGGCAGGCCTTCGCCCGCGAGTACCCGGGTGAGCGTGGTCTTGCCTGCACCGTTACGGCCGACGAGGCCGATCTTGTCTCCCTTGTCGATCCGGAAGCTCACCTGGTCCATGAGGAGGCGGGCGCCGGCGCGCAGTTCGAGATCCTGGACGGTAATCAATGCAGCTAAGGCCTTTCACAACAGGGAACGCCGCGGCACAACGGAGGTATCTGGAGGGCGCCGGGGCAGTGCGGCCGAGAGAACGGCCTCTACCAGTCTACCGGCCCTGCCTCCGCCGGATGACAAGGCCCCTGCCTCCGCCGGGCGGCCGGCTTTGGCGGCGACCTCCAGCATCCGCGCCGCCGGTTAGTGGAGCCCCTACAAAAACGGCACCACGACGCCGTCGTATCGTCGGATGCAAGAACTGATCCCCTTGACTCGACAGGACAACCCATGACCCCGACCGGTGGCACTTCCCCCACTCCCGTCCAAAATTCTTCCGGCACCGCTGCTTCAGGTGCCCCTTCTTCCGGCACCGCTTCTTCCGGTGCCCAGGTGCCTGCACGCCGCGGTCGTTGGAACGCCACCGATCTCGGGCTGATCGCGGTATTCGCCGCGCTCGTGGCCGGCTCCGCGCTGATCGCCGCGATTCCCGTGGGCGGACTCGGCGTGCCCATCACACTGCAGACCCTGGCGGTGATGCTCACGGGACTGGCCCTCGGCCCGGGCCGGGCCTTCGCCGCCGTCGGGCTGTATGTCCTCCTGGGACTCGCCGGGCTGCCCATTTTCAGCGGCGGCCGCAGCGGACTCGGCGTCCTTGCCGGACCGTCCGCCGGCTACATCCTGGCCTTCCCGCTGGCCGCCGCGGCGGTGGGCTGGCTCACTGCCATCGTGCTCCGCCGCACGGCCGGCACAGCCTCCCGGCTCCGGCCGGTACTGCTGTTCGCGGCCGCCATGGTGAGCAGCATCATCTTTGTCCACGGCCTCGGGGTCCTCGGCATGATGCTGAACGCGAAGCTGGACTTCTCCAAGGCCTTCCTTGCCGACCTCGCTTTCTACCCCGGTGATGTGATCAAGAACGCCCTGGCGGTGACCGTCGCGCTGTCCCTGCACAAGGCCTTCCCGGACCTGCTGCTCCGCCGCGTCCGGAAGACTGACGCGCTGCCGGGTGGCGCCCGCCCGTGAGCATCGTCCTGGACCGGGTGGCGGTGCGGGTCGACGTCGACGGCCGCGCCGCACCCAAGACCCTGCTTGACGGGTTGTCCCTGGATTTGGCGGAGCAGAGGATCGGCATCATTGGGGCCAACGGTTCCGGCAAGTCCACCCTGCTGCGGCTCCTGAACGGCCTCGTGGCGCCCAGCAGCGGCAATGTGCTTGTGGGCGGTTTGGATACCGTCCGCGCGGTGCGGGACGTCCGGCGCCGCGTGGGCTTTGTCTTTACGGATCCGCTGTCCCAGCTGGTGATGCCTACCGGCCGTGAGGATGTTGAGCTCTCCCTGCGGCGCTCGGTCCGGAACGCTCCGGAGCGGCGCAGGCAGGCCGAGGCTACCCTGGACCGCTTCGGGCTGCTGGCGCTGGCGGACCAGAGCATTTACGAACTCTCCGGCGGGGAACGCCAGCTGCTGGCCCTCGCCGCCGTCCTCGCCGTTGACCCGGAGGTGCTCGTGCTGGATGAGCCCTCCACGCTGCTGGACCTGCGCAACCGGGAACTGCTGCGCAGAACGCTTTCCGGACTTACCCAGCAGGTCATCCTGTCCACGCACGACCTCGAGCTCGCGCAGGACATGGACCGCGTCCTTGTCGTGCACGCCGGCCGGGTCGTGTTCGACGGCGGCCCCTCCGCCGCCGTCGAGCATTACCGTGCGCTCAGTGCAGCCGGGCTGGCGCTGGCAGACGCTGACGTGCCGCACCGGGAGCAACCGTGAGCGGTTCCGGGTTCCTGTTCGCAAACTATGTGCCCGGCAGGTCCCTGGTCCACCGGGCGCCACTGTGGTTGAAGTTTCTCCTGGTCCTTGGCTGCGGAATGGCGTCCTTCCTGATCGCCGACTGGCCGGTGGCGGCTGGTGTGCTGGCACTGATGTGCGGATTGTTCCTGCTCAGCGGGGCGGGCCTGGCACGCCTGATGCGCGCGGTCCGGCCGGTGCTGCCGGTGCTCGCCGTGATCGGGCTCTTCCAGTGGTGGCAGCTAGGTGGCCCGGCCGCGGCCCGGATTGTGCTGAATGTGCTGATCTGCATCGTGGCGGCGTCGATCCTGACGGCGACGACGCCGGTCCAGGCGCTGCTGGACGGGGTGGCATCCCTGGCCCGACCGTTCCGACGCCTCGGTGCGGACCCCGAGCGCTTTGCCCTGACGATCGCCATCATGCTGCGGAGCGTCCCCTTCATCGCCGGGGCCTATTCCGATGTCCGGGATTCCGCCCGCGCCCGTGGCCTGGAACGGAACCCTCGCGCCCTGGTGCTCCCGGTCTTCATCACCACCGTGGCCTTCGCCCGGCAGACCGGTGAAGCCCTCGCCGCGCGGGGGCTGGGTGAAGCCGAGGACCACGAAGCCTGACGCGCGTTCCTGCGTCGCTGCGCCATGGGACATGCCCTCCCCTACCTGTAGGCACTGGACATAATGCCGCTATGTCCAGTGCCCTAGCCCAGGAATGAGCATGTCCCCCCGCCGCGGACCCAGCATTTGAGCATGTTCCCCCGTGCGTCTGCAGACAGGTCCATCCGGCGTCATAGCCCCACGGGACATGCCCTCCCCTGCCGGCGGGCACTGGACATAATTCCGCTATGTCCATCGCCCGGGCTCAGGAATGAGCATGTCCCCCTGCCGCGGACCCAGGAAGGAGCATGTCCCCTGCCGCGAACCCAGCATTGAGCATGTCCCCTGCCGCGAAGCCAGGAATGAGCATGTCCCCCCGACGTCAGTCCAGCGTGCGGTATTCCAGCAGCGCGGCAGTGCCCATGCCTCCGGCGCTGCTGATCAGCGCCAGGGCCAACTGCCCCTGCACCGGCGCGCGGCGGGCTTGGGCCAGCAGCCGGGTGACGAGCACCGCTCCGGAGGCCCCGTAGGCGTGGCCCAGGGCGAGGGCGCCGCCGTCGAGGTTGGCCCGTCCGGGGTCGATGCCCAGCTGCTCGAGGCACGCGATGGTCTGGGACGCGAACGCCTCGTTGAACTCGACCAGGCCCAGGTCCGCTGTTTTCAGCCTGTGCGCAGCGAGCAGCCGTTCCCCGGCGGCGGCCGCACCGATCCCGAGCAGCCGCGGGTCCACGCCGGCCGTGTCGGTACCCAGCACCAGCAGGCCGTCGCGGGCCCCGAGCTCGCGCGCCCGCGCCATCGACGTGATCACGACGGCGGCCGCGCCGTCCGCGTCGAAGCAGGAGTTCCCGGCTGTGACGGTACCGCCGGCCACGAACGCCGGCGGGAAGCGCGCCAGCACCGCCGCGGTCAGCCCGCGGCGGGGCCCATCGTCGGCAGCGACGGGGGTGCCGCCCGGGCCCGGGCCGCCCGCCAGCGGGACGATTTCGGCGTCGAACACCCCGGAAGCTGCGGCAGCGACGGCGCGCTGGTGGCTTCGCAGCGCAAATTCGTCCTGCCGCGCCCGGCTCACGCGGCAGTGATCGGCCACGTTTTCCGCAGCTGTGCCCATGTCCGGGTCGTCGTAGCCGGCCGGAGCGAACTGCGCCCGGGAAAAGAACTCCGGGTCGCCGGCGCCGTTCCGGTGCGCGCGCAGGGGCGCCGTGCTGATGCTTTCCACCCCGCCGGCCAGGTACACGGCGCCGCCCCCGGCAGCCACGAGCCGGGACGCGAGGGCGATCGCGTCGAGCCCGGAGCCGCACTGCCGGTCCACGGTGAGCCCGGGAACGCTGACCGGCAGGCCGGCCTCGAGTCCGGCGAGCCGGGCCACGTTCCCGCCGCCGCCGACGGCGTTGCCGATCACGACGTCGGCCACCGACTCCGGAGGCACGGCCGCGTCGTCGAGGAGGCTGCGCAAGACCGGCGCCAGCAGCTCGTGCGCGCGCAGGGACTTCAGGACGCCGTTGGCACGGCAGACCGGGGTCCGGCGCGCAGCGATGATGACCGGCTGCCGGTCATCGGGAAGGGCCTGCGCGCCGGACTCAGCCAAGACGGCGGATCCTGGGGTCGGTCCCGGTGATCCAGTCCAGCAGGAGCTGGCGGCTGAGCTTGCCGCGGTCGGTCAGCGGGAGTTCGGTCACGGCGTAATACTCCAGCGGCCGCTTATTCCGCGCCAGCACGTCTTCCACGCCCGACTTCAGCTGGGTGGCGGTGATTCCCCCCTGGGACGGGACCACGGCGGCCACCACGCGCTGTCCGCGGAGATCGTCGGCGAGCCCGGCCGCTACTGCCGAGGCGACGCCGGGCACTGAGGCGAGGGCCAGCTCCACTTCGTGCGGGTACACATTGGTGCCGGCGGTGATGATCATGTCCGAGCGGCGCCCCAGCAGGTGCAGCGTTCCGCCGGAGAGGTAGCCCTGGTCCCCCACGGTGTACCAGCCGTCGAAGCACTGCAGGGCCTGGCCGTCGTCGCCCCAGAGGTACCCGTCGCTGACCATGCCGCTGCGGACGCAGATGTTCCCGTCGCCTCCCTCCGGGACCTCGGCCCCGGCGCCGTCCAGGATGCGGATCTCCACCCCGGGAAGCGGTCTGCCGATTCCGGTTCCACCCAGCTGGGGCTGCTGCCCGGGCCGGAGGCCGGCGCCTGCCACGAAACTGAGTTCGGAGGCGCCGTAGTACTCGAAGATGGTGGCGTTGGGGGCCCAGCGGCGCGCCGCCTCCAGGGTCCGGGCATCGAGCTTGGAACCGGCGCAGACGATGGTGCGGATGCCTGAGGCGTCAACGCCGCCGGCTAGGCCCCGCTCGCTGAGTAGCCTGAGCATGGTGGGGACCAGAACCAGCCGCGTGATCCCGTCGTGGCTGACGGAGGCGTGCGCGTCGCCGACGTCGAACTGCTTAAGGGCGTGGAACTCCGAGCCCGCATAGAGGCATTCGGCCAGGGCGTAGAGGTTGAGGCTCGCGGCGAGCGGACCGGGCGCCAGGGTCCTGTCCTCCGCGGTCAGCCCGAAGAACTCGATGGACGCGTCGAACGATATCCGCCAGGATTCCCGGCTGCGGGTGAAGGCCTTCGGGACGGAGGTGGTGCCGGAGGTCAGCCCGATCAGGAACGGCGACCCCGGCGGCCCGTCCACGAGCCCGTCATCAAGCCCGTCCACAAGCGCGTCGCCTAGCCGACCGCGGTTTCCCGCCCCGGCTTTGGGTCGCGCCGGGAACGTCGTCGCGATCCGTCCCGAAATTGCGTCCTGCAGGTGCTGCGGCCACGACGGGTCCAGCACGGCGCACTGCCGCTCGCCCGCCACCGCCGCCGCGAATTCCACGGCGAAGGCCAGCGAGTTGTCCGCCCGGAGCACCGAAACGGCGGGAGCCGCCGGCACGAGCTGCGCCGCGGCGTCGCGCAAGGCCGCCCAGTCCAGTCGCTGCCCTGCGAGGACGACGGCGGTGCTGTCGGGGCGCTCGTCGGCCCAGCGCTGGAGTCTGTCGAGAAAAGGCATCGGATCAACTTTACCGAGCGTCGGCGCCCGAGCTGCCGGTAAGCGATATTGTGACAGCATGAGTTTCAACGACAATGCCCAGCTGGATCCCTCGCAGGTCCAGGACCGTCGCGGCATGAGCCGAGGCACCAAGGTCGGCGGCGGAATTGGTGGCGGCATCATCCTGCTGATCGCGGCGCTGTTCGGCATCAACCCCAATCTGCTGGAAGGCCTGGCCGGAACCACCCAGGACCCCGGCGCACAGAGCCAGGGCACAGCGCCGGCCTGCAAGAGCGGCGCAGACGCCGACGCGCGGGTCGACTGCCGGATCACGGGGACGGTCAACAGCCTCAACGCGTTCTGGCCCGCCTATCTGGCCCAGTACAACCGGCAGTACCCCCAGCCCGAGACGGTGATCTTTGAAGGCGGCACCAACACCGGCTGCGGCGCCGCGACCTCGGCGGTGGGCCCGTTCTACTGCCCGGCGGACACCACCGCCTACTTTGACCCGGGGTTCTTCCAGGAACTCGTGGACCGCTTCGGCTCCTCCGGCGGCCCGCTCGCGCAGGAGTACGTCGTCGCCCACGAGTTCGGCCACCATGTCCAGAACCTGCTGGGCAACCTCGACCGCGCCCAGCAGGATCCGCAGGGACCCGAATCCGGTGCCGTCCGGGTGGAGCTCCAGGCCGACTGCTACGCCGGACTCTGGACCCGCTACGCCACCACCACCCCGGATGCCACCGGGCAGCCGTTCCTTGACCCGCTGTCGGAGCAGGACCTCAGGGATGCCCTCTCGGCCGCGTCCGCGGTCGGCGATGACCGGATCCAGAAGGCCGCCACCGGCCGGGTATCCCCCGAGGCGTGGACGCACGGGTCAAGCGAGCAGCGCCAGAAGTGGTTCTACCAGGGCTACAGCACCGGCGACATCAACCAGTGCGACACCTTCAGCGTCGCCACCCCCTGACAACACCATCGATTGCTCCGTAACTGCCGTATTGACAGCTCAAAAGGGCGATTACGGAGCAACCGATGAAACGACGACGGCGGCCGGTCACCTTCGCTGGAAGGTGGCCGGCCGCCTCATGTCAGGGGCCTCCGCCGCCTGGGTTCCCTGGCCGAAGCGAAGCAAGGCCAGGGTGGCAGTGGGGATTAGATGTTGAAGCCGAGGGCGCGCATCTGGTCGCGGCCGTCTTCGGTGATCCGTTCCGGACCCCATGGCGGCATCCAGACCCAGTTCAGGCGCCAGTCGTCAACGATCCCGTCCAGGGCCTTGCCGACCTGCTCCTCGATCACGTCGGTGAGCGGGCAGGCCGCCGTGGTGAGCGTCATGTCGATCAGCAGGGCGCCGTCGTCGTCTGAGTACTTCAGGCCGTACAGCAGGCCCAGATCAACGATGTTGACCCCGAGTTCCGGGTCGATCACATCCTTGAGTGCCTCTTCGACATCCTCGAGGCTGGTGCGGGCCACATTGAGTTCGGTCATCGCGGAGTCCTAACTACGCCTGGGTGGCCGCCGAAGCGGCAGCGATGGTGGCTGCCCCTGCGCCGGTGGCGTAGCGGTCGTAGCCTTCTTCTTCGAGGCGGTCGGCGAGCTCCGGGCCGCCTTCCTCGACAACCTGGCCGTCAACGAACACGTGCACGAAGTCCGGCTTGATGTAGCGCAGGATCCGGGTGTAGTGGGTGATGAGCAGGGTACCCATCTTGCCCTCCGCGTGGGCGCGGTTGACACCCTCGGAGACGACCTTCAGGGCGTCCACATCCAGCCCCGAGTCGGTCTCGTCCAGGATGGCGAACTTCGGCTTGAAGAGCTCGAGCTGGAGGATCTCGACGCGCTTCTTCTCGCCGCCGGAGAAGCCTTCGTTGACGTTGCGCTGGGTGAAGTCGGCGTCGATGCGCAGCTGCGCCATGGCAGCCTTCACGTCCTTGGTCCAGGTGCGCAGCTTGGGCGCTTCGCCGTCGATGGCGGTCTTCGCGGTGCGCAGGAAGTTCGTCATGCTCACGCCCGGGACCTCGACGGGGTACTGCATGGCCAGGAACAGGCCGGCGCGGGCGCGCTCGTCAACGCTCATCGCCAGGACGTCTTCGCCGTCGAGGGTGATGGTGCCCGAGGTGACGTTGTAGCGCGGGTGCCCGGCAATCGTGGACGCCAGGGTGGACTTGCCCGAACCGTTCGGGCCCATGATGGCGTGCGTCTCGCCGGTCCTGATGGTCAGGCTGACGCCCTTCAGGATTTCCTTGGTGCCCTGCTCGGTGTCAATGCTGACGTGCAGGTCCTTGATCTCAAGAGTAGCCATGTGTCTTGTTCTCCTCTGCACCGTGCCCTCCGGCATGGTGCGTTTTCTCGTCGAAAAGTTGTTTGTGCGGGTGCCGGCTGCGGGCAGCTAGCTGAAGGTCGGAGCTTCGGCGCCGTTCAGGACGTTAGTAACGTCCACGTACACCTCGTCGCCCTGGATGGTCACGGCAAAGACAGGGACAGGATCATAGGCCGGCAGCTGAAGCGGCTCGCCGCTGCGCAGGTCGAACTGGGAGCCGTGCCCCCAGCATTCGATCAGGCACCCTTCCACCTCGCCTTCGGAGAGCGAGATGTCGGCGTGCGAGCAGGTGTCGCCGATGGCGTGGATTTCTCCCATCGAGTCCTTCACGATCGCTACGGGGTAGTCGTCGATCAGGATCCGCAGCGCCTGCTTGACTTGAATCTCGCTGGCGTTGCAGACGAGCTCGCCCTTTGGCTGTTCAGTCATCTGGTCTTTTCCCTGTGTCCTCTAGTGCCGCGCACTAGTTGTCCGTTGCCGCGAGTTCGCGCTCAACAGCAACCGTCAGGCGCTCTTCAATGGCCGGAACATTGATCTTCTGGATGATCTCGTTCAGGAAGCCGCGGACCACCAGGCGGCGGGCCACATCTTCCGGGATGCCGCGGGCCATCAGGTAGAACAGGTGCTGGTCGTCGAATCGTCCGGTGGCACTGGCGTGGCCGGCGCCGGCGATCAGGCCGGTCTCGATCTCCAGGTTCGGCACGGAGTCAGCGCGGGCACCGTCCGTCAGGACCAGGTTGCGGTTGGCCTCATAGGTGTCGGTGCCTTCTGCTTCCTTGCGGATCAGAACGTCACCCACCCAGACGGTGTGCGCGTTGCGGCCCTGCAGGGCGCCCTTGTAGAGCACGTTGGACTTGCAGTTGGCGACCGCGTGGTCCACGAACAGGCGCTGCTCAAGGTGCTGGCCGGCGTCGGCGAAGTACAGCCCGAAGAGTTCAACTTCCGCGCCGGGCGCGGTGAAGCGGGCCGATGGCGTGACGCGCACCAGGTCGCCGCCGAGGCTGACGACGATGTGCTTGAACTTGGCGTCGCGGCCGAGCTTGACCTGCTGGGAGGATGCGTGCACGGCGTCGTCGTTCCATTCCTGGAGCGAGATGACAGTGAGCTGCGCGCCCTCCTCAACGATGATCTCAACGTTTTCCGAGACGACGGCGGTGCCCTGGTGGTCCAGGACGACGACGGACTTGGAGAACCTCTCCGCCACGATCACGACATGCTGGGCGGCAGCCGCGGTGCCCTGGCCGGTCAGCACGACGCTGACCTCGCCCTCGGCCTGGACCTCGACGGGAACGGTGATGACGGTGGCCTCGGAAAAGTTCTCCCAGGCATTCGCGGAGACGCGGTCCTCGGGAATGGCCGCGGAGCCGATCCGGCGGTCATCGCGGCCGACGGTCTCCACGATTACGCTGTCCGGGGCCGTGACGCTCACGGACGGTGCCGCGCCGTTGAGGACCTCGGTGTGCAGTCCACGGAGGCGTTTGAGCGGGGTGAACCGCCAGTCCTCTTCCATGCCGGTCAGCGGCTTGAAGTCCGCCAGCTTGTAGGAGGTAAGGCGGCCTGCGCGTGAGCTGTCCGGAACACCGACGCCCCCGCCGTGCGAGTGGCGCTTGACGGCTTCGCCGGCCAGCGGCGATTTGGACTCCGCCGCGTTCAGCGGTGAAAGGCTTTCGCCTTCCTCGGTGAAACCGTTGATGAACGGCTGGGCTGACGGCGCGCCGATGCGCGCCTTTTCAGTAGTGATGTCAGTCATTAACCGACCGATCCTTCCATCTGCAGTTCAATCAGGCGGTTCAGCTCGAGGGCGTATTCCATCGGCAGCTCACGGGCAATGGGCTCGATGAAGCCGCGGACGATCATCGCCATGGCCTCGTCCTCGCGCATGCCGCGGGACATCAGGTAGAACAGCTGCTCTTCGCTGACGCGCGAGACCGTGGCCTCGTGCCCCATGGTCACGTCATCCTCGCGGATGTCGATGTAGGGGTAGGTGTCCGACCGGCTGATGGTGTCCACCAGGAGCGCGTCACAGCGGACGGTGTTGGCCGAGTGCTTGGCGCCTTCGCGGACCTGGACCAGGCCGCGGTAGGCAGCACGGCCGCCGCCGCGAGCCACCGACTTCGAGACGATGGAGCTCTTGGTGTTCGGGGCAATGTGAACCATCTTGGAGCCGGTGTCCTGGTGCTGGCCTTCGCCGGCGAAGGCAATGGACAGGGTCTCGCCCTTGGCGCCCTCGCCCACAAGGTAGACGGCCGGGTACTTCATGGTGACCTTGGAGCCGATGTTGCCATCGATCCACTCCATGGTGGCGTTCTCTTCGCAGATGGCGCGCTTGGTGACCAGGTTGTACACGTTCGTGGACCAGTTCTGGATGGTCGTGTAGCGGACGCGGGCGCCCTTTTTCACGATGATTTCCACGACGGCGGAGTGCAGCGAGTCCGAGGTGTAGATCGGCGCGGTGCAGCCTTCGATGTAGTGGACGTAGGAGTCCTCGTCCGCGATGATCAGCGTGCGCTCGAACTGGCCCATGTTTTCCGTGTTGATGCGGAAGTAGGCCTGCAGCGGGATGTCCACGTGGACGCCCTTGGGCACGTACACGAAGGATCCGCCGGACCAGACGGCCGTGTTCAGCGAGGCGAACTTGTTGTCGCCCACAGGGATGATGGTGCCGAAGTACTCCTGGAAGATCTCCGGGTGTTCGCGCAGCGCGGTGTCCGTGTCCAGGAAGATGACGCCCTGCTGTTCCAGGTCCTCGCGGATCTGGTGGTAGACGACCTCGGACTCGTACTGCGCGGCGACGCCGGAGACGAGGCGGCTGCGCTCGGCTTCCGGGATGCCCAGCTTCTCGTACGTGTTCCGGATGTCCTCGGGAAGGTCTTCCCAGGTGGCGGCCTGCTTCTCCGTGGACCGCACGAAGTACTTGATGTTGTCGAAGTCGATGCCGGACAGGTCCGCGCCCCAGGTGGGCATGGGCTTGCGGTCGAAGTACTTCAGGCCCTTGAGGCGGAGGTCGAGCATCCATTCCGGCTCGTTCTTCTTGGCCGAGATGTCACGGACAACGTCCTCGTCGATACCACGGCGGGCGTTGGCGCCGACGTCGTTCTTGTCGGCCCAGCCGTATTCGTAGGTGCCGATTCCATGGAGCTCGGGATTCTTCTCCAGAATCTCCGAGATCACAGTAGTTTCGGCAACCTTCTTCTCTGATAGTTGGTCCGTCATCACGGCCTTTCTTGCAGATGGTTGGATACTTCGTCCAGGCTGACCGGCGTGCTTTCGGGGCTGTGCAGCCTCGTGGCGGCCGGGCGGCCGGTAGGAATGTGGGTGGTGCAGACGTGACCGCCGCGTGCCAGGGTGGAGAGCCGGCGAACGTCGACGCCGACCAGCCGGGAGAACACTTCGGTCTCCACCTCGCAGAACACGGGGAACTGCGCGGCGAGCTGCTGGATGGGGCAGTGCCCCTGGCAGAGCTGGACGCTGGAGAGCGCCGCCGGCAGAGGTGCCTTGGCCGCGATCGAGGCCGCGGAGGCGACGAAGCCGTCGCGGCTCAGCAGCTCGGAGAGCACCTGGGCGCGGGCCGTGATGTCCGGGCCGGCCTGCTCGACAACAGGAGCATAGCGGCGTTCCATTTCGCCGAAGCGTTCGACGGCGAACTGCCGCACCGCTTCGTGCCCTGCCAGCTCGCCGAGCCGCTGCAGCGCAATGGTTGCGATGTCGAGATAGTCGTTGCCCAAGGTGGACTGGCCCTGCGAGCTGAGCACGTAGCGGCGTGCCGGGCGTCCGGCCCGGGCGCCCGCGCGGGCAACCCGCTTGACCTCGATGACGCCGTCGCGCGAAAGGTGGTCCAAGTGACGCCGCACCGCGGCGGGCGTGAAGCCGAGCAGGTCGCCGAGTTCGGCGGCGCTGATCGGTCCATGCTCCAGGACGGCGTTCAGCACGCGGTCCCGGGTGCGCTCATCGGCGTCGGCCGCATGCACCGCTGCGACCGGCGCGGAGGGCGCCTGCGATGCGCGGGTGGCACCGTGCCCGGAAAGGGCAGCAGAAGAGGAGGGGCTCATGGAATACACAACACAATCATGTCGTAATTTAGTCCCGCCTTCCAGTAAGGCATGGCTTCCCTGCGGTCCGGGGCCGGGCCCCGGCCATGCCGTACTACATCGCGTAGAATGCTTTGGTGCGATCTCCCGAATCCCCCGTTCTGTCCATCAGCGGGCTCGTCAAGGATGTTGGTCCACTGCCCACCCTCGACGGCAAGATGCTGCGGGTGGTCAGCGGCCTTTCCCTCGTCGCCGAACGCGGACAGGTCACGGCCCTCCTGGGCGCCAACGGAGCGGGCAAAACGACCACCATCGAATGCGCCCAGGGCCTGCAAAAGCGTACCGCGGGAAGCATCAGCCTGCTCGGCCAGGATCCGGACACGGCCGGCGCCGGGCTGCGTGCGCGCGTCGGGGTGATGCTGCAGGACGGCGGGCTGCCACCGTCGGCCCGGCCCATTCCCCTGTTGAAGCACATCGCCGGCATGTACCAGGATCCCTGGCCGGTCGAGGAGCTTATTGCGCGCCTCGGGATCGACAGCTTCAGCCGCACCTCAGTCCGGCGCCTCTCCGGCGGGCAGAAGCAGCGGCTGGCCCTCGCCGCAGCCCTTGCCGGCAATCCGGAGGTGCTTTTCCTGGACGAGCCAAGCGCCGGCCTGGACCCGCAATCCCGCCAACTTGTCTTCGAGCTCATCTCCGAACTCCGCGACCGCGGAATGGGGATCATCCTGACCACGCACCTGATGGACGACGCCCAGCGCCTGGCCGACTACGTCTACATCATCGACGCCGGCCGTAACGTCGCCGAAGGCACCGTCACCCAATTGCTGCAGCACCGGCTCCCGTCCGCCGGCGAACAGCACATCCGCACCCTCCTCTTCGAAGCCGAACCGGGACTGGACTTCACCGGAGTGCTGTCCGACGGCGTCGACGTCACCGAGGCGCGGGCCGGCAGCTACGCCGCCACGGGCGCCCTTACGCCCGCCGACCTGGCCGCGGTCACCGCCTGGTGGGCCGCGCGCGGGATCATGCCCAGCTCCCTGAGCCTTGAGGCGCGCAGCCTCGAGGACGTCTTCCTGGACATCTCCGGAAGGGAGATCCGATGACCCCCGTTTCCGGCACCAGGCCCGTCGGCGGTGCGCCGCATGGCCGGGGTCCGCTTGGTAGCCCAGCTCCCGGCAGCCCGCTGGGCAGCGCCCCGGCTCCCCTGTTGCGCCGGATTGTGCTGCAGGGCAAGTACGAGACCGTCACCATGCTCCGGAACGGCGAGCAGCTGATCCTGGCGGTGGTGCTTCCCCTCCTGGCGATGGTAGGTCTCACCGTCACGCCACTGCTGGACGGGCTCGGCGCAAGCCGGATCAATATCGCCGTCCCCGGCATCCTGGCCCTGTGCGCCATGTCCACGGCCTTCACCGGCCAGGGCATCTCCACCGGCTTCGACCGGCGCTACGGCGTCCTGCGGTTCCTCTCCACCACTCCCCTGGGCCGCACCGGCCTGATCGCCGGCAAGGTCCTCGCCGTGCTTGCCGTGTTGTTCCTCCAGGTGGTTGTGGTTACGGCGGTGGCCCTGTTGCTGGGTTGGCAGCCCGAGCCCGCGGGCTGGCTGCCGGGCCTGGCCCTGCTGGTGCTCGGGGCCGCGTCCTTCACGGCGCTCGGCCTGCTGGTCGCCGGGACGGTCCGGCCGGAAGCGACCCTGGCCATCACCAATTTGCTGTGGATCCTGCTCGGGGCGCTGGGCGGGATCGTGATTCCGGCCGAACGGCTGCCGGCGCTGGCGCAGGCCGTGGTGCATTTCCTTCCCTCCGGTGCGCTGGGTCAGGCCCTGAGGGACGCATTCCTGCACGGCAGTATCAACGCTGCGGCCGTGCTTGTCCTGCTGTTCTGGACGGCCATCGCCGGCGGCGCAGCAACCCGTTGGTTCAAATGGAATTGAGAATACTGTGAGTACGGTGTCACGCCCACCCCGGATCGTCTCCGGGATCACCTCCCGGCTTCCTGTCACCGTCGACAAGACGGTCAAGCGGCTGGCTGTCTTGTCCCTGATCGGCCAGACGGTGCTCGTGGTGACCGGCGGGGCGGTGCGGCTCACCGCCTCCGGCCTCGGCTGCCCCACGTGGCCGCGCTGCACGGATGCCTCGCTCGTGAACACCCCGGAAATGGGAATTCACGGCATCATCGAGTTCGGTAACCGCCTCCTGACCTTCGCGCTGGCCGCCGTCGCCGTTCTGATGCTGGTGTACTTGTGGAACCTCCGCAAGGAACGCCGGGACCTGTTCCTGCTGGCCCTGGGGCTGCTCGCCAGCATCCCGGCGCAGGCGGTGATCGGCGGGATTACCGTCCTGACCCAGCTGAACCCGTGGGTGGTGGGCCTGCACTTCCTGGTCTCCATGGCCCTCGTTGTCCTCGCCACCCTGATGGTCAACCGCGCCTACGGCCGCACTGGAAGGTTCCGGACCGCCGGGCTGGACGCGTTGCCGGGTGCCGCCCGTCCGGTGATGACCGCCGTCGCGCTGTTCTCCGCCGTCGCCGTCTGCCTGGGCGTCGTGGTCACCGGGGCGGGTCCGCACGCTGGCGACGCCGACGCCCCCCGGAACAACCTGGACTGGGATCTGTTCTCGCACATCCATGCCGTGCCTGCCTATCTGATAACGGCCGGGGCGCTGTTCGGCGTGTTCCTGGTGATCCGCGGGCGGATCTCCGGGCCGTTCCGGAGCGCCGTCTTCCTGCTGGTGGGCGTCACCTTGCTTCAGGCGGCCATCGGATTCACCCAGTACTACAACGGCATCCCTGCGCTGCTCGTGGGAGCGCACATGCTGGGCGCGGCCCTCCTGATGAGCGCAGCGACCAACACCGCGGACCTGGCCCGGCATAGCCCGGTGAAATAGCCCCGCGGTAACGTTAAGCCCCAACGCCAGGTCTTATCTACAGTCAGGAATGTATTCATGGTGGTCTTTCCCACGCGCCGGGTCGTCGCCGCGGCAGCCATCGCCGGGGCGCTCTCGCTCTCAGCCTGCACTGCTCCTGCTGCGCCGCCGGCCGGCAGCTCCAGCGCGGCATCCTCAACGGAAGCAGCGTCGTCCAGTCCCGGGTCGGCATCCGAACCGGCCTCTGCGCCGGGTTCCGAGGCGGCTTCCGAGGCGGTTTCCGAGCCCGCGTCGGAGCCTGCGCCCGCAGCGGCCGGGCCCGAGCCGGTGCCGTATAACCCGCCACAGGGCGGCTTCGACGTCAGCGACCCCGCCGCCACGCAGGCTGTCCTGGCGCAGAACTTCATCGCGGAGCTGGTGACGAACCAATACAGCCTCTCCGGTCAGTGGGTCGCGGACGGCGGCTCCCACGCCGCCACGGCCAGGCTCTGGGAGAACCGCCTCAGCGACAACCTCAAAGCTAAGCTGACCGCCGCCGGCAAGGACGCTGACGTCTCCGCATTCGGCGCCTGGGCTGTTATCGCACTGCCCGGACCGGACAGCACCGAAGCGGTGAAGGCCTCGCCGACCTGCGCCGCCGCGGTGGAGCCGCACTGCCTGCTCATCCAGGAGACTGGTGGCGAGGAGGGGTCCATGACGCAGGCGGGAGGCCCTCGGCTGGAGACCATGGACCAGTCGGTACCGAACCGGGTCGCCTTCACCTACGACGTCTCCATCCCGGTCTCCTTGACCGGGAAGGGGAACGCTGAAGGAGTGATGAAGGGCGTGCTGAAGGTCGACCTGAGCTACGTGCCGAACCCGAATCCTGCCGCGGGCGGCCCGGCATTCCTGATCGACTCCATCAAGAATGAACTGACCGGAACCACGACGGACGTGCTGGCGAACACCCCCGGCCTGATGTTCGAGTCGTACTAGGCACGGCACCTACCGGGCACGGCACATAGACAAAGAAGGCCCGGCAGTCCCGGTGGGACGGCCGGGCCTTTCGCTGTCCGCAGCTTCCCGGGCGCCGGCTTTCCGGGCTAAACGAAAGACGCTCCCTCCCGGCCGGGAAGGGAGCGTCTGTCGAGGCGGCGCGGGAGGCCCTAGCCCCCGACGATGGCGGAACCGACAAACGGGTCCACGGCCACGGCGATGAACAACAGGGTCAGGTAGCTGATGGAGCCGTGGAAGACCTTCATGGCGCCCTTGTTGGACACGTCCCCGCCCTGGGCACGCTTGTACAGGGCGTGCGACTCGTACAGGAACCAGGCGCCCGCGGCGGCGGCGGTAACCGTGTAGACCCAGCCGGCGCCGCCGGCCGGAATCATCAGCAGGGAACACGCCACCATGGCCCAGGCGTACAGGACAACCTGCACCGAGACGACCTTGGCTCCGGCGATGGCGCCCAGCATCGGTACGTTGGCGTTCCGGTAATCCTCGCCGTAGCGCATGGAGAGCGGCCAGTAGTGCGGCGGGGTCCAAAGGAAAATCACCATGAAGAGTACGACGGCGGGCCACTCCACGGTGTTGGTAACGGCTGCCCAGGCAATCAAAACCGGGAAACAGCCGGCGGCTCCGCCCCAGACAATGTTCTGCGCGGTGCGGCGCTTGAGGATCATGGTGTAGATGACCACGTAGAAAACGATGGCACCGAGGCCGAGCCAGGCCGAGAGGGGGTTGGCTCCGAACCAAAGAATCGCGATCGCCGCGGCGCCCAGCAGCCAGGAGAAGACCAGCGCCTCACGGGGTGTGACTTCACCCGTCACCAGCGGCCGGTTCTCGGTGCGGTGCATGAGCTTGTCAATGTCCCGGTCGATGTAGCAGTTGAAGGCCCCGGCGCTGCCGGCGGCGAACGCGCCGCCGACGAGGGTTGCCAGGATCAGCCCGATGGACGGGAACCCGCGCTCCGCATAAATCATGGTGGGCAGCGTGCTCACGAGCAGCAGCTCGATGACGCGGGGTTTCGTGAGCGCCAAGTAGGCCTTTGCCTTGCGGGAGAAGCCGATCTTTCCGGAGATCGGAGAGGCATTCAGCGGCGTATCGGTTGTGCTCACGATGGCAGTCACTCTGTTCTGTCTGGCTGTTCAGTCCGGCTGGTTTCGCAACGCACGTTGCATTTCGGAGGGGTCCACGCGCAACGTACAGGCGTGTCCTCGTCCCCCTGGTAGCCACGAACCATCATACCGTGGCCCCACGGCGGCCGGGGTCCGCCGGAAAGGCCGCAGGTTTCCGGCAGGTAAACGCTCTCTCACCGGCGCCGGGGCGGATGGTGATTCATATAAGCGGTATTCCGGTCCAATTGGTGAGATATACGGCGCCGGACGGTTGGAATAGGGCTAAGCTACTTGCAGATCAGCGCGCACGGGCGGCATTCGGTGTGCCGGCCCGGACCGGCTCAGGTGTGAGTTTGCACACCGGCTGTTGCCCAGGCGGCTGAATGATAGATCAACGTTTCGATGGTGAACGGCTGGTACGTACCTCAGCGGGCATCGAACTGTGCCCGGACGGAACTGCCCAGCCCACCCGCCATCAGCACAGAGAGGGGCCCGGTTTTCGTGCCACATTTGGAAGAGCAAGAACTGTCATGGACCAGTTTGGATCAGCGTGCGGTGGACACAGTCCGCGTGCTTGCTGCGGACGCTGTGGAGAAGGTCGGTAACGGCCACCCCGGCACCGCGATGAGCCTGGCTCCGGCCGCCTACCTGCTCTTCCAGAAGCTGATGCGGCATGACCCGAAGAACCCGGACTGGCTGGGGCGCGACCGCTTCATCCTCTCCCCCGGCCATACCTCCCTCACGCTGTACATCCAGCTGTTCCTCTCCGGCTACGGCCTGGAGCTGAAGGACCTGCAGGCCCTGCGCACCTGGGGCTCGCTGACCCCGGGCCACCCGGAGTACAAGCACACCGCCGGCGTCGAGATCACCACCGGCCCGCTGGGCCAGGGCCTGGCCTCCGCGGTCGGCTTCGCTTACTCGCAGCGCCGCCAACGCGGCCTGTTCGACGCCGACGCCGCAGAGGGTGCCAGCCCGTTCGACCACACCATCTGGGTGATCGCGTCCGACGGCGACCTGCAGGAAGGCGTCACTTCCGAGGCGTCCTCGCTTGCCGGGCACCAGGAACTCGGCAACCTCGTCGTGATTTACGACGAGAACCACATCTCGATCGAGGACGACACCGATGTCGCGTTCACCGAGGACGTCCTGAAGCGCTACGAGGCCTACGGCTGGCACGTCCAGCGCGTCGACTGGACCCGCACCGGCGAATACAAGGAGGACGTGCAGGAACTGCACGCCGCCCTCCTGGCCGCGAAGGCCGAAACGAACAAGCCTTCCATCGTGTCGCTGCGGACCATCATCGGTTACCCGGCACCGAAGAAGCAGAACACCGGCAAGATCCACGGCTCGGCGCTGGGCGCCGAGGAAGTCGCGGCACTGAAGAAGGTCCTGGACTTCGACCCGGAGCGTTCCTTCCAGGTTGACGACGACGTCCTCGCCCACACCCGGGCAGCGCAGGAGCGCGGCGCGGCCGCACGCGGCGAATGGCAGGAAGCGTTCGAGGCATGGCAGGCCGGCAACCCCGAGGGCGCCGCCCTTCTTGAGCGCGTCGAGGCCCGGAAGCTTCCGGCCGAACTCGAGGCCGCCCTGCCGGTCTTCGAAGCCGGCAAGGACGTCTCCACCCGTGCCGCGTCAGGGAAGGTCCTGAACGCAATCGGCCCGGTCATGCCCGAACTGTGGGGCGGCTCCGCAGATCTCGCCGAATCGAACAACACCACGATCGAAGGCTCGCCGTCGTTCATCCCGACGTCCCGGTCCACCGCGGCCTGGAAGGGCAACCCCTACGGCCGCGTGCTGCACTTCGGCATCCGTGAACACGCCGCGGCGTCGATCGTGAACGGCATTTCCCTGCACGGCCGCACCCGCGCCTTCTCCGGCACGTTCCTGATCTTCAGCGACTACCAGCGCCCGGCCATCCGCCTCGGCGCGCTCATGGGCGTGCCGTCCCTGTATGTCTGGACGCACGACTCGATCGGCCTCGGCGAAGACGGACCCACCCACCAGCCGGTGGAGCAGCTCGCCTCGCTCCGGGCCATCCCGGGCCTGGACGTCGTCCGCCCCGGCGATGCCAACGAGGTAGCCGCGGCCTGGAAGGTCATGCTGGAAAACCACGAAAACCCTGCCGGCATCGTGTTGACCCGGCAGAACATCCCGACGTACGCCCGCGGCACCGGTGACGCCGAGGGCAACACGTTCGGCTCCATCGCCGGCGTCGCCAAGGGCGGGTACGTCCTGGCCGAAGCCTCCGCCGACGGTGCCACCGCCGAGCCGAAGGTCATCCTGATCGGCACGGGCTCCGAGGTCCAGCTCGCCGTCAATGCCCGGGAAGCCCTGCAGGCCGAGGGCATTCCCACCCGCGTCGTGTCCATGCCCTGCGTGGAATGGTTCAACAAGCAGGACGCCGCCTACCGTGAGGCCGTCCTGCCCGCCGCGGTCAAGGCACGCGTTTCGGTTGAAGCCGGCCTCGCGCTGGGCTGGAAGGAATTCGTCGGCGACGCCGGCCGTTCCATCTCCCTGGAGCACTTCGGTGCCTCCGCCGACTACAAGCGCCTCTTCCAGGAGTTCGGCATCACCGCCGACGCTGTCGCCGCGGCCGCCAAGGAATCCCTCGCCGGCCTCTCCGCCTGATACAAACCTCGTTTTCCGGGCCGCCGCCCCAACTGACGGCGGCGGCCCCAGACTTTCAGGAGCTTCACATGACTACCACCCCCACCCAGCAGCTTTCCGACGCCGGCGTTTCCATCTGGCTCGATGACCTCTCCCGCGGCCGCCTCGCCACTGGCACGCTGCGCAAGCTGATTGAAGAGAAGAACGTCGTCGGGGTCACCACGAACCCGAGCATCTTCCACGCGGCCATCACCACCGGCCACGACTACGACGCCATCATCGCCGCCAAGGCCGCCGCCGGCGCCAGCGTCGAGGAGACCGTCTTCGCGATCACCACCACCGACGTCGCCGACGCCTGCGACCTGTTCGCTCCGGTCGCCGCCGCCACGAACGGCGTCGACGGCCGCGTCTCGATCGAGGTCGACCCCCGCCTCGCCTGGGACACCGCCGGCACCATCGCCGAGGCCAAGGAACTCCACGGCCAGGTCAACAAGGAAAACGTCCTGATCAAGATCCCGGCCACGCTCGAAGGCCTCGAGGCCATCACCGCCACCATTGCGGCCGGCATCAGCGTCAATGTGACCCTGATCTTCTCCCTGGAGCGCTACCGCGCCGTCATCAACGCATTCCAGTCCGGCCTCGAGCAGGCCAAGGACAACGGACACGACCTCTCCAAGATCCACTCCGTGGCCTCCTTCTTCGTCTCCCGCGTGGACTCGGAAATCGACAAGCGCCTCGACGCGATCGGCACTGACGAGGCCCGCGCCCTCAAGGGCAAGGCCGGCGTCGCCAACGCCCGCCTCGCCTACCAGGTCTACGAGGAACTCTTCGCCACCGAGCGCTGGGCAGTCCTGGCCGAAGCCGGCGCGCTCCCCCAGCGCCCGCTGTGGGCCTCCACCGGCGTGAAGGACCCGGCGTACCCGGACACCCTCTACGTCACGGAACTCGTCGCCCCCGGCGTCGTCAACACCATGCCGGAGAAGACCCTCGACGCCACCTTCGACCACGGAACGGTCACGGGCAACACCATCACCCGCGGCTACGCGGACGCCAACGCCACCCTCAACGCGCTCGACGCGCTGGGCATCTCCTACAACGACGTCGTCGCGGTCCTGGAATCGGAGGGCCTCGACAAGTTCGTCGCCAGCTGGAAGGAACTGCTCGCCGACGTCGAGGGCGCCCTTGCCGCCGCACGGAAGGACGCCTAGTCCACTATGACGACTCTCAGCTACGACGCCACGGGCGCTGCCCGCCAGGCCCACGAACAGCACCTCCCGGCACTGCTGGCGGACAAGGTTGCCACCCGGATCTTTGCCAAGGACGCCACCCTCTGGGGTCCCGACGCCGAGGCGGAGTCTTCCGTCCGGCTCGGCTGGGTCGAGGCTGCCACCGTCTCGCAGCCGCTCGTTGCCGACATCCTGGCGCTCCGCGACGCCCTCCGTTCCGAGGGCGTCAGCCGGATTGTCCTGTGCGGCATGGGCGGATCCTCGCTGGCCCCCGAGGTGATTGCCGGGACCGCCGGCGTCGAGCTGACGGTGCTGGACAGCACCGACCCCGAACAGGTCGCGACCGCGCTGGCGGACAGGCTGACGGAGACTGCGATCGTGGTGTCCTCCAAGTCGGGCTCCACCCTTGAAACGGACTCGCAGCGCCGGATCTTCGAACACGCCTTCACCGAAGCCGGGATCGACGCCAAGAGCCGGATCATCATCGTCACCGATCCCGGTTCGCCGTTGGACAAGTCCGCCCGTGAGGCCGGCTACCGTGCCGTCTTCAACGCCGACCCGAACGTCGGGGGCCGCTACTCCGCCCTCACCGCGTTCGGGCTGGTGCCCTCCGGTCTGGCCGGCGTCGACATCCAGGCCTTCCTGGACGAGGCCGAGGAAGCCGCCGAGGTCCTCAATGACGATTCCGCGGAGAACATCGGGCTGGCCCTCGGGGCCGCACTGGGCGGCACCAACCCGCTGCGCAACAAGATCGTCATCGCAGAGGACGGCTCCGGCATTGCCGGCTTCGCCGACTGGGCCGAACAGCTCATCGCGGAGTCAACCGGGAAGCTCGGTACCGGCGTGCTACCGGTCGTCGCCGGACCGGCGTCGCCGGAGGCCACGCTCGGCGCTCCCGACGTCCTGGTGATCCGCCTCGTCGCCGCGGATGCCGACGTCGAGCTCGGCGAGAACGAGGTCGCCATCGCGGGCGGGCTCCCCACCCAGATGATGGCCTGGGAGTTCGCCACCGCCGTGGCCGGACGGCTGCTCGGCATCAACCCCTACGACCAGCCCGACGTCGAGGCCGCGAAGGTCGCCGCCCGCGGGCTGCTGGACGCCCAGCCGGAGCCGACACCGGCCGCCTTCACGGACGGTGCCATCGAGGTCCGCGGCGGGGAATGGCTGGGCGGCGCCGCCACGGCGGCCGAAGCCGTCAGCGCACTGCTGGGCGAACTCCGCCCGGACAGCTACCTGAGCGTCCAGGCCTACTTTGACCGCCTCGCCTACGCACCGCTGGAAGGTATCCGGGACCAGCTGGCCGCGCACAGCCAGCGCCCGGTCACCTTCGGCTGGGGTCCGCGGTTCCTGCACTCCACCGGGCAGTTCCACAAGGGCGGACCCGCGATCGGCGTGTTCCTGCAGGTGACGGCAGCAGCCGAAACCGACCTTCCGATCCCGGGTCTTCCCTTCAGCTTCGGTGAACTGATCTCCGCCCAGGCCGCCGGCGACGCGCAGGTCCTGAGCGAACACGGCCGTCCGGTCCTCCGCCTGCACCTGACGGACCGCGCCGCCGGCGTGCGGCAGCTACAGGAACTGGTCGCGGCCCTGGCCGGCCAGGCAGTATCCTCCACCGAAAGCTAAGGCACCCACGAACCATGCCAGAAACCTACAACGGCGGCAGGAATTCCTCGGGCCGGGCGCAAAACCCGCTCCGGGATCCCCGAGACCGCCGCCTCAACCGCATCGCTGGGCCGTCGTCGCTGGTCCTCTTTGGTGTCACCGGGGACCTCGCCCGCAAGAAACTCATGCCGGCGGTCTATGACCTCGCCAACCGCGGGCTGCTGCCGCCGAGTTTTGCCCTGGTGGGCTTCGCCCGGCGTGAGTGGGACGATGACGACTTTGCCGCACAGGTGAAGCACTCCGTCATGGCGTACTGCCGCACGCCTTTTGACGAATCGGTCTGGGAACAGCTGTCCGAGGGCATTCGGTTCGTCCAGGGCGAGTTCGACGACGACGACGCCTTTGAGCGGCTCGGCAAGACGCTCTACGAGCTGGACGAACATCGTGGAACGCGGGGCAACCACGCGTTCTACCTGTCCATCCCGCCGAAGGCGTTCGAGCTGGTCTGCCGCCAGCTCTCGAAGCACGGGCTCGCCCAGGCGGAGGGCGACACCTGGCGCCGCGTGGTCATCGAAAAGCCGTTCGGTCACGACCTCGAGTCGGCCCGCCAGCTCAACGACATCGTGGAGTCGGTGTTCCCGCAGGACGCGGTCTTCCGGATCGACCACTACCTCGGCAAGGAGACGGTGCAGAACATCCTGGCGCTGCGCTTCGCCAACCAGCTCTTCGAGCCGCTCTGGAACGCCAATTACGTGGACCACGTCCAGATCACCATGGCCGAGGACATCGGCACCGGCGGCCGGGCAGGCTACTATGACGGCGTGGGCGCAGCCCGCGACGTCATCCAGAACCACCTGCTGCAGCTGCTGGCACTGACGGCCATGGAAGAACCCATCTCCTTCAACGCGGATGACCTCCGCGCCGAGAAGGAAAAGGTCCTGGCCGCCGTCCGGCTTCCCCGGGATCTGTCCAGCCATTCGGCCCGGGGCCAGTTCACCGGCGGCTGGCAGGGTGGTGAGCAGGTGGTGGGCTACCTGGAGGAAGAGGGCATTCCTGCCACCTCCAAGACCGAAACGTTCGCGGCGATCCGGGTGGACATCAACACCCGCCGCTGGAGCGGTGTGCCGTTCTACCTCCGGGCCGGAAAGCGGCTGGGCCGCCGGGTCACGGAAATCGCCGTGGTGCTCAAGCGCGCCCCGAACCTGCTCTTCACCGACCACGGCGAGGACGACTTCGGCCAGAACGCCGTGGTGATCCGGGTGCAGCCCGACGAGGGCGCCACGATCCGTTTCGGCTCCAAGGTCCCGGGCACGCAGATGGAAGTCCGCGACGTCACCATGGACTTCGGCTACGGCCATTCCTTCACCGAATCCAGCCCGGAGGCCTACGAACGGCTCATCCTCGATGTGCTGCTGGGCGAGCCGCCGCTCTTCCCCCGGCACCAGGAGGTCGAGCTGTCCTGGAAGATCCTGGACCCGTTCGAGGAGTACTGGGCCGGGCTGGCGGAACAGCCGGAACCCTACGCCCCCGGAAGCTGGGGACCCCCTTCCGCCGACGAGCTGCTTGCCCGCGACGGACGAACCTGGAGACGGCCATGATCGTAGATCTTCCCGATACAACGACGTCCAAGATCTCCAAGGAGATCATGGCCCTGCGCGAGCAGGGCGGTGTGATTGCCCTGGGCCGGGTCCTGACCCTCGTGGTCGTCACCAAGTCCGGGCTGGAGGAGGAGGCGATTGAGGCCGCCAACGAGGCCAGCCGGGAGCACCCCTGCCGGATCATCGTGCTGGCCGACGCCGGGGCCGCGGCCCCGACCCGCCTGGATGCCCAGATCCGCGTCGGCGGCGACGCCGGAGCTTCCGAGGTGATCCTGCTCCGCGGCTACGGCGAACTTGCGGAGGAAAGCGAGTCCCTCGTGGCTGCGCTCCTGCTGCCGGACGCGCCGATCGTGGCGTGGTGGCCGCACGGAGCTCCGAAGAACGCCTGCGAGACATCGATCGGCCGGATCGCGCACCGCCGGATCACCGATTCCGCCAACGAACCGGAACCGCAGGCCGCCCTGGACAACATCCGGCGCACCTACAAGGCCGGCGACACGGACCTTGCCTGGACCCGGCTGACGAACTGGCGCATCCAGCTCGCCGCGGCCCTGGACCAGGTGGACGACTCACCGGTGACGGCAGTCGCCGTCGAAGGCGCCTCCGATTCCCCCAGCACGATCCTGCTCGCGGCATGGCTCACGCTGGCGCTGGACGTTCCGGTCACGATCGTGGCGGATCCTGCGGGTACGGGCATCCGGCGGGTGCGCCTGAGCCGCTCCGGCGGTGACATCCAGTTGTTCCGCCCGGCACTGACGGTGGCCGAACTGACGCAGCCTGGTCAGCCCGCGCAGCGCATTTCACTGCCGCGCCGGAACCTCAAGG
Source organism: Pseudarthrobacter sp. MM222 (assembly GCF_947090775.1). Lineage (NCBI taxonomy): Bacteria > Bacillati > Actinomycetota > Actinomycetes > Micrococcales > Micrococcaceae > Pseudarthrobacter > Pseudarthrobacter sp. MM222. The sequence goes on along the minus strand of NZ_OX352321.1, from coordinate 2,122,488 downwards.
ATTGCCTGGCCGAGGAGCTCCGCCGGCTGGATCCGGACGAAGTGTTCGGTGAAGTGATTACTATGGGACTTCCACGCACGAATCTAAGGAGTGTCCGTCCCAGTGAGCGCTGATCCCAGAGTAAGCATCCATCCCGACTCGACCGTTCTGATGGCTGCGATCGCGGCCCGCCTGATAACCAAGCTAGTGGATATCCAGGACAGGCACGGCGAGGCGACTGTGGTACTTACCGGCGGCACGATGGGAATCGGTTCGCTCAAAGCGGTGGCAGACTCACCGGCGGCCCCGGCCGTCGACTGGTCGAAGGTCAATTTCTGGTGGGGCGACGAACGGTTTGTCGCCGCCGACGACGCCGAGCGCAACGCGCGCCAGGCGCAGGATGCGTTGCTCGCTCACATCCCGGTGGATCCCGCGCGCGTGCACGTGCCGGGAGCGGCGGAGGAATTCGGCAGCCCGGAAGAGGCCGCCGAAGACTATGCCCGCCGGCTCGCCGATGCCGCGGCGGCAGAGCACGCCGCCGACATGTCGGACGACCGGCCGGAGAACCCGGGCAGGCTCCCCCGCTTCGACATCGTCCTGCTGGGCGTGGGACCTGATGCCCATGTGGCGTCCCTGTTTCCCGAGCAGACGGGCATCCGCGAGAAGGAGCTCACCGTCGTGGGTGTCCGCAGTTCGCCCAAGCCGCCGCCGGGCCGGGTTTCATTGACCCTGCCGGCGATCAATACGGCCCTGGAAGTGTGGATGGTCGTGGCGGGCGAGGACAAGGCCGGCGCCGTCGGGCTGGCACTCGCCGGCGCCAATCCGGTGCAGGTTCCGGCGGCCGGACCCCGGGGCCGGAACGAGACGCTGTGGCTGATCGATGAAAACGCGGCCGCACGGGTTCCGGCGCAGCTAGTCCGGAAGGGTCCGTCCGGCTCGTAGCCGCTCCAGCGCTCCGGCCAGCACGTCTTCGGCGTCCTGGCTGGAGCGCCGTTCTTTAACGTATTCCAGGTGGCTCTTGTACCCTTCCATCGGGGTATCCTCCAGGCCGAACTGCGCCCCATCCCGCGTGGCTGTGCAGCCGCAGCGGCGGCAGTCCCAGACGCCGGGGATCTGGTCCTCGGGCATCTGGGCGAATACGAGTGCAGTCTCGTGGCCCTTGGCGCACCGGTAGGAGATGCGCATACGCGGCTGGCGCACGCCAGCCCCGTCCAGTGGCTCGTGGCGGGGTGCGGCCCCTTCGGTCGCACCCACGCGGATGCCCCTGAAACCGGAAGCAGAATGCAGCATCGGGAACTCCTGGCTACTGGACTGTATAAATCGTGCTTGTGGATTGTGCTTGCAATCCAGCGACAGTGTAGTTCGGAGTTCCCGATGCCGGGAGGGCCATAAGGGCCCGATATGAAGTTTTTGCGCGTGGTCCTAGGAATCTGCTCCCGTGCTGAACCGCATCAGCAGGCCGAGGGCGATGATCACCGCGCCCCAGGTGATACCCAGGATGATCGTGAAGCGGTTGAGGTTCCGCTCCGCAACACCGGACGAGCTGAGTCCGGAACTCATGCCGCCGCCGAACATGTCGGACAGGCCGCCGCCGCGCCCCTTGTGGAGCAGGATGAGCAAGGTCAGCAGGAGGCTGGTAATGCCCAGGAGGACCTGCAGAATGACATGAAGAACGTCCACGACGGCCTTTCAGAAGAATTGGATTGCGGGGGCCAGGCTGTGTCCGGACTAATCCGTCAGCAAATGACTCTCGAACCTGACAATATTAGCAAACTCGGCAGCGTCCAGGCTGGCACCGCCGACCAGCAACCCATCCACGTCGCGTTCCTTAAGAATTGCCGCCGCGTTGTTGGCCTTGACCGAACCGCCGTAGAGCAGCCGGGTCTTGGCGGCGACGTCCGCGCCGAAGAGCGTGGTCAGCTCCGCCCGGATCGCGGCGCACATCTCCTGCGCATCCTCCGGTCCGGCAACCTCGCCGGTGCCGATGGCCCAGACCGGTTCGTAGGCGACTACCAGTTCGGCGGCCTGCTCGGGGTTGAGGCCGTCCACGTCGGCGCGGAGCTGGGCGAGGGTGTGCTCGACGTGGGTGCCGGCCTGGCGGACCTCCAGGCCCTCACCGACGCAGAGCACCGGTGTCACGCCATGGCGGAAAGCGGCTTTCGTCTTGGCGTTCAGCACTTCGTCGGTCTCGTTGTGGACGGTGCGTCGTTCGCTGTGGCCTACGAGGGCGTAACGGCAGCCGAGTTTCGCGAGGAACTGCCCGGAGACGTCGCCGGTGTAGGCACCGGAGTCGAACTGGGAGAGGTCCTGTCCACCGTAGGCAAGCTCCAGCTCGTCGCCCTGGACGAGGGTCTGCACGCCGCGGAGGTCCGTGAACGGCGGAAAAACGGCCACCTCCACCCGGCTGTAGTCGTGCTTGGCGTCGGACAGGGTCCAGGCCAGCTTCTGCAGGAGGGTGATGCCCTGGACGTGGTCCATATTCATCTTCCAGTTGCCTGCGATGAAGGGCTTGCGGTCGAACTTGCCGTTCGTTGACGTGGTCACATGGTCTCCAAAAAGAGGTGCGGATCAAAATAGTCTGACAAAAAAACAGCCGGCGGCGCGCCCGTGGGTTGCTATCCGCGAAGTGCGGGACGGGCGCGCTGCCGGCCGGAGTGCTTAGCGGTCCAGGACGCTCAGGCCCGGGAGTTCCTTGCCTTCAAGGTACTCCAGGCTGGCGCCGCCGCCGGTGGAGATGTGGCCGAACTGGTCATCGGCGAACCCGAGGGTCCGCACTGCCGCGGCGGAGTCGCCGCCACCGACCACCGTGAACCCGTCCGTTTCCGTCAGCGCCTGGGCGATGGCCCGGGTGCCGGCGGCAAACGCCGGGAACTCGAAGACGCCCATCGGGCCGTTCCAGAACACCGTCTTGGCGCCCTTGATCCGCTCCGCGAACGCGGCTGCCGATTCCGGGCCGATGTCCAGGCCAATGCCCTTGCTGCCGAAGCTGCTGCCTTCAATCGCCTCGGCACGGACCGTCTCAGACTCAGCGTCGGCGGCGAATTTGCTGGCGACGACAACGTCAGTGGGAACGACGAATTCGGTACCGGCGTCCGCGGCGCGCTTCAGGTACTCCTGAACGACCGGGATCTGGTCTTCTTCCAGCAGGCTGCCTGCCACCTTGTGGCCCGCAGCGGCGAGGAAGGTGAACAGCATGCCGCCGCCCACCAGGATGGTGTCAGCCTTGCCGAGTAGGTTGTCGATCACGGCGAGCTTGTCCGAGACCTTGGACCCGCCCAGGACGACGACGTAGGGGCGCTGGGTTTCGGTGGTGAGCTTGCGCAGCACCTCGACCTCCGTACGGACCAGGTCGCCCTGGTAGGACGGCAGCCGGGTGGCGACGTCGAACACACTGGCGTGCTTCCGGTGGACCGCGCCGAAGGCGTCGTCCACGAACGCGCCGTTGGATCCGGTCAGGGCCACCAGTTCATCCGCGAACGCACCGCGCTCGGTGTCGTCCTTGGAGGTTTCGCGGGCGTCGAAGCGCACGTTCTCAAGCACGAGGGCTTCGCCGTCCTGCAGCGCGGCAGCTAGTGCCTTTGCCGACTCGCCGACGGTGTCGTCCGCGAGGGAGACCTTGAACGAGGCAAGCTCGGCCAGCCGCGACGAGGCGGGCTTGAGCGAGTACTTCTCTTCCGGGGCGCCCTTGGGGCGGCCGAGGTGTGCTGTGACCAGCACGCGGGCACCGGCGTCCGTGAGCTTCGCCAGCACTGGCAGGGAGGCCTTGATACGGCCGTCGTCAGTCACTGTAGAGCCGTCGAGCGGCACGTTCAGGTCACTTCTGACCAGAACGTACCGCCCGCGGACACCATCAGCGATCAGTTCGTTGAGGGTGTGGAATGTCATGTGTCTTACCCTAGCCCAGCTTGGCTGCGACAAGCTCCGTGAGGTCCACGAGGCGGTTCGAGTAGCCCCACTCGTTGTCATACCAGGAAACAACCTTGACCTGGTTGCCGATGACCTTGGTCAGGCCGGAGTCGAAGATCGACGACGCCGGGTCGCCGACGATGTCGGAGGAGACGATCGGCTCGTCCGTGTAGGTCAGGAGGCCGCGGAGTTCGTCGGATTCGGAAGCTGCCTTGAGCGCGGCGTTGACTTCCTCGACCGTGGTTTCGCGGGACACCGTGACCGTGAGGTCGGTTGCCGAGCCGGTCGGGACCGGGACGCGGATGGCGTAACCGTCGAGCTTGCCCTTGAGCTCGGGCAGGACCAGGCCGATTGCCTTGGCCGCACCCGTGGAGGTGGGGACCATGTTGATGGCGGCGGCGCGGGCCCGGCGGAGGTCCTGGTGCGGGCCGTCCTGCAGGTTCTGGTCGGCGGTGTAGGCGTGGATGGTGGTCATCAGGCCACGCTCGATGCCGAAGGAGTCGTTGATGACCTTGGCCAGCGGGCCGAGGCAGTTGGTGGTGCAGGACGCGTTCGAGATGATGTGGTGCGCGGCCGGGTCGTACAGGCCGTCGTTGACGCCCATCACGATCGTGATGTCCTCGTCCGATGCGGGAGCGGAGATCAGGACTTTCTTGGCGCCGGCGTCGATGTGCTTCTGCGCAGCCGCGGCCTTCGTGAAGAAGCCGGTGGACTCGATGACGATGTCGACTCCGAGTTCGCCCCAGGGGAGCTTGGCGGGGTCGCGCTCGGCGAGGACCTTGATGATGTTGCCGTCGACGACGATGTTGCCGTCCTTGACCTCGATGGACTCCTGCAGGCGGCCGCCGACAGAGTCGTACTTGAGCAGGTGGGCGAGGGCCTCCGGGCTGGTGAGGTCGTTGACGGCAACGATCTCAAGGTCCGCGCCCTGGGCCAGGGCGGCGCGGAAGTAGTTGCGGCCGATGCGGCCAAAGCCGTTGATACCAATACGGGTCGTCACGTTTTCAGTCTCCTTGGTGCTTTTTTGCAAGCACGACTAGTTGAGCGGGCGTTCAAGCCAACTAACAGATCCCGCACGCCATTGGGCAGAGATGATTACCAGATCGGAGGGCGACCAGCCACATTGCTGAAGGCTAACCGCCTTCCGTGACCTATCTTACGTTTAACTGAGCCTGCCCCCGCAAGTGCGGGGGCAGGCTGTCCACGATTCGGGCTCGACAGCGCGAAATGTGAGCTTTGTTACAAGCAGGTTCGGGCTATCTCACCGTTACAGGGTAATGAGGCCCGTGGCGTTCCTGCGCGCCGCCTCGAAGCGCTTGGCGACGTCGGCCCAGTTGACGATGTTCCAGAAGGCCTTGACGTAGTCCGCCTTGACGTTGACGTAATCCAGGTAGAAGGCGTGCTCCCACATGTCCAGCATCAGCAGCGGAGTGGTTCCGAGTGCGACGTTGCCCTGCTGGTCGTAGAGCTGCTCGATGACCAGGTTGCCGCCGATCGGCTCGTAGGCGAGGAAGCCCCAGCCGGAGCCCTGCAGCCCGAGGGCGGCGGCGCTGAACTGGGCACGGAACGCGTCAAAGGAGCCGAACGCGTCATCGATGGCCGCGGCGAGCTCACCCTCCGGCTTGTCGCCGCCGTCCGGCGAAAGGTTGTTCCAGAACACGGAGTGGTTGATGTGGCCACCGGTGTGGAAGGCGAGGTCCTTGGACAGCCGGTTGATGTTGGCGAAGTCGCCCTTCTCGCGGGCCTCCGCCAGCTGGGCCAGGGCGTTGTTGGCGCCCGTCACATACGCGGCGTGGTGCTTGCTGTGGTGCAGCTCCATGATCCGCGCGGAAATGTGGGGCTCCAGTGCTGCATAGTCGTAGCTGAGTTCGGGCAGTACGTACTCGGTCACAAAATCCTCCAATGTCGTGGACGGTTCGTCCGGTTCGGTAACTCTCGGATTGTGCATCCGGATGGTGTGGCACCCGGAAGTCTGTGGTGGATCCGGGATCCGGTGGGCATAACCTCCGCTGCTGCTGAGGTATTTCCACCGTCTGGATCCGATTCTAGGGGCCGCGGCTACTCGTCCAGCATGTCCGGAGTCACATTGGCCTCGGTGCCGGGGATGCCAAGGTCCTGGGCGCGCTTGTCCGCCATCGCCAACAGCCGGCGGATCCGGCCCGCGATGGCATCCTTGGTCATCACGGGATCGGCGAGCCGGCCAAGCTCGTCGAGGCTTGCCTGTTTGTGCGCCACGCGCAGCTCACCGGCGTATTTGAGGTGTTCCGGGACGTCGTCACCGAGGATCTCGAGGGCCCGGTCCACCCGGGCGCCCGCGGCTACGGCGGCCTGGGCTGAGCGGCGCAGGTTCGCGTCGTCGAAGTTGGCCAGCCGGTTGGCGGTGGCCCGGACTTCCTTGCGCATCCGGCGTTCCTCCCAGACCATCAGCGCGTCGTGTGCGCCCATCCGGGTCAGCAGCGCGGCGATGGTGTCGCCGTCGCGGATCACCACCCGGTCCACTCCCCTGACCTCGCGGGCCTTGGCCTGGATACCCAGGCGGCGCGCTGCGCCGACCAGGGCCAGCGCCGACTCGGGTCCCGGGCAGGTGACCTCCATGGCGGAGGAGCGCCCCGGTTCGGTGAGCGAGCCGTGGGCGAGGAAGGCCCCGCGCCAGACCGCCTCGGCGTCGGAGGCTGAACCGTTTACCACTGCCGACGGGAGACCCCGGACAGGGCGTCCGCGGGCGTCCAGGAGGCCCGTCTGGCGGGCAAGGGCTTCACCGTCCCGCACCACCCGGACCACATAGCGGCTCCCCCGGCGTAGTCCGCCGCCGGAGACCACAATGATCTCGCTCTGGTGTCCGTAAACCTCTGCGATGGCGGCGCGTAGCCGGCGGGCCGTCGAGGCGAGGTCCACTTCCGCCTCGATCACGATCCGGCCGGAGATGATGTGCAGTCCGCCGGCGAAGCGGAGCATGGCCGACACTTCAGCCTTCCGGACGGAGGACTTCTTGATGTCCAGCCGGGAGAGTTCTTCCTTGACTGATGCTGTCAGTGCCATGGCACCTTTCCTAACTGTTCCCGAAAATGTCGTGGTACGCCGTGGCCAGACGCAACGGGTCGTGGATCGGCCGGCGGCTCGACGCCCCCACTTTACCCAAGACGACCTCGGCACCGAGCATCCCGGCCGCCTGCTCGAACTCGCGAAGGTCCGGGACCGACGCCGGATCGGCCAGGACGACGTCGATCGAGAAGTCCGGCGCGTACTGGCGCAGCACGCGGAGGTGGTCCGCGGCGGTCATGCCCATGGTTTCCTTGGTGTCCGTCGCCAGGTTCATCGTGAGGCAGCGCCGCGCCTGGGTGTTGCAGAGCGCTTCCCGCATTTCCGGCAGGAGCAGGTGCGGCAGCACGGACGTGTACCAGGAGCCCGGACCCAGGATGACCCAGTCCGCGAGTTCAATGGCCGTGAGGGCCTCCAGGCAGGCCGGGGCGTCCGCGGGCAGCAGCCGGACGTGCTCCAGCGAACCGGCGACCGCGCATTTAGCCTGACCGCGAAGGGTTTGCAGCACCGAGGTGCCGTCGGGGGCAGTGACCCGGATCTGGCCCTCGATGGTGAGCGGAACGCTGGACATCGGCAGGACCTCGCCGCGGGCGCCCAGCAGGGCGCCGGCCCATTTGAGGCCTGCCACGGTGTCGCCGAGGAGCTCCCAAAGGGTCACGATCAGCAGGTTGCCCATGGCGTGGTCGTCGAGGGAGCCGCCGCGGCCCTTGCCGGGCTGGAACCGGTGCTGCATGACATCGCGCCAGGTGCGGCCCCAGTCGGTATCGTCGCACAGGGCGGACAGCGCCATCCGCAGGTCTCCGGGCGGGAGGACGCCGTACTCCTCGCGCAGGCGCCCCGAGGATCCGCCGTCGTCCGCCACTGTGACGATGGCGGTCAGTTCCGAGGTAAGCAGGCGCAGGGCCGACAGTGAGGCGGAGAGGCCGTGGCCGCCGCCGAGCGCGACCACGGAGGGGCCTTTGTCCTGCTGGCTGGCGAAGGCAGGACTGGCCGGCGGGACGAGCGGCAGGGGGCCGGTGAGCAGCGCCATTATTCCCGGCCCAGGTCCCGGTGCGTCGTGGTCACGGTGACGCGCGGGTATTGCGCGAGGCGGCGGGAAAGCTCGACGGCGACGGCGACCGAGCGGTGCTTTCCTCCGGTGCAGCCGATCGCAATCGTGGCGTAGTGCTTGTTCTCACGGCGGTAGCCGTCCAACACCGGTTCGAGGGCCAGGACGTAGCGCTCCACGAAGTTGCTGACCCCCTGGGCCTCGAGCACGTAGTCGCTGACGTCCTTGTCCAGGCCGGTGTGCGGGCGCAGCGCCGGAACCCAGTGCGGGTTGGGGATGAAGCGGGCGTCCGCCACGAAGTTCGCGTCCACCGGCAGGCCGTACTTGAAACCGAAGCTCATGACGTTCAGGCGCAGCGCCACCGGTCCGGTGTCGCTGAACAGCTCAGTGATGGCGGTGGCCAGTCCGTGCACGTTCAGGGCCGAGGTGTCCAGGACGATATCGGCAGAAGTCCGGAGTTCGTGGAGCAGTTCGCGCTCGGCGGCGATGCCGTCGAGGATCCTGCCGCCGCCCTGCAGCGGGTGCGGGCGGCGGCCCTGTTCGAAGCGGCGGACCAGGACGCCGTCGTCCGCGTCGAGGAAGAGCACCCGGAAGGTGACGCCACTGGCCTCGAGCGCGCGGAGGGCGGCGCGGATGTCAGCGAACAGCTCCTTGCTCCGGACGTCCATCACCACGGCGAGTTTGGAGATGGAGCGGGGCGCGTGGGAAACCAGCTCGGCGAGCGTGCCGAGCATCTGCGGCGGCAGGTTCTCCACGACGTACCAGCCGTGGTCCTCCAGCGCGTCCGAGGCCGTGCTGCGGCCCGCTCCCGACATGCCGGTCACCACGAGCAGTTCCGCCTCATCGGGTTTGACCGGAGTCATGCCGTCCGTTTCCGTGCCGGATCCCGCCGTCGACTCTGCCATCTGTGAAGCCCCGTTCTGCTGTGCAATTCTTTGTCGCGGCCATCCGGTCGGCGCCATTTGTGCCGACGGACGTGCCGTTTCCCAAGTCCTTACCCTAGCTAAGTTTGCCGGTGCTAGCTAAGTTTCCAGGATTTCGCCGGTCGTCATGTTGATGGCCTGCAGGGCGGGGGGCCCGGCCGCGTCCTCCTGGCCGAAGTGTCGCACGATCGCCTCGGCGAGGGAGGGTCCGATCCCCTTTGCCACGGTGAGCTCGGCCGCAGTCGCGGCCTTGATGCTTTTGACCGAGCCGAATTGGGCCAGAAGGGCCTTGCGCTTGGATGCGCCCAGTCCCGGGACGCTGTCCAGGGCGGACACGGTCATGGCCTTGCCGCGTTTCTGGCGGTGGAAGGAGATCGCGAAACGGTGCGCCTCGTCGCGGATGCGCTGCAGAAGATAGAGCCCGGCCGAGGCCCGCGGCAGGATCACGGGGAAGTCGCTGTCCGGGAGCCAGACCTCCTCGAGCCGCTTGGCCAGCCCGACGACGTAGACATCGTCGACGCCCAGTTCGGCCAGCGCACGGGCGGCCGCGTTGACCTGGGGCTTCCCGCCGTCGACCACCACCAGGTTGGGCGGGTAGGCGAACCGCGCCCGCAGCGCGGGCGTCGTGGTGTCCGTTCGGGCGCCGGCGGGCCCGGCGACGGCGGCGTCGGCCGCGGCCGTGAGCGCCGCCAGGTGGCCGGGCTGCGCGGCGGCGTCGGCATGCTCTGCCTTCTCCTGCAGATAGTTCCGGAAGCGGCGGGTCAGCACGTCATGCATCGCGGCGGTGTCGTCGTTGGCGGCGGCGCCGCTGATGGAGAACTTCCGGTAGTCCGACTTCTTCGGCAGCCCATCCTCGACCACCACCATGGACCCGACGACGTTGGTGCCCTGCACGTGCGAGATGTCGAAGCACTCGATCCGCATCAGCGCCATGGGAAGGTCCAGTGCCTCCTGCAGCTCCTGCAGCGCCTGGGACCTCATGGTCAGGTCGCCGGCCCGCCGTGACTTGTGCAGTTTCAGGGCGTGCTCGGCGTTGTCCCGCACGGTGGACAGCAGGGCAGCCTTGTCGCCGCGCTGCGGGACACGGATATCCACGCGGGCGCCGCGGAGGCCGCTGAGCCATTCGGCGAGCTCGGCGGCGTTGCTGGGTTCCGTGGGCACCAGGACTTCCCGCGGCAGCCGTCCCTGGCTTTCGGCTTCCTCGCCGTAGACCTGCTGGAGCAGGTGCTCGACCAGGTCGGGGGTGGTGAAGTCTTCGACCTTTTCCACCACCCAGCCGCGCTGGCCGCGGATCCGGCCGCCACGGACGTGGAAGACCTGGACCGCGGCCTCCAGTTCGTCCTCGTGCAGGGCGAAGACGTCCGCGTCGGTGCCCTCGGCCAGGACGACGGCGTTGCGCTCAAAGACCTTTTTCAACGCGACGATGTCGTCCCGGATGCGGGCCGCGCGCTCGTAGTCCAGTTCGGCGACGGCGGCGGCCATCTCCTTTTCCAGCCTCGTCACGAACGGTTTGGCCTCGCCGCCCATGAAGGTGCAGAAATCCTCGGCGAGGGCACGGTGGTCCTCCGCGGAGATGCGTCCCACGCACGGGGCCGAGCACTTGTCGATATAGCCCAGCAGGCACGGCCGGCCACTGGCTTCGGCCCGCTTCAGGACCCCGGCGCTGCAGCTGCGGACCGGGAACACCCGCAGCAGGGTGTCCATGGTGTCCCGGATGGCGCCGGCGGTGTACGGGCCGAAATAGCGCGTACCCTTCCGGCGTTCGCCGCGCAGTACCTGGACGCGAGGGTACTTCTCCCCCATCGTGACCGCTAGGTACGGATAGCTTTTGTCGTCACGGAACATGACGTTGAAGCGCGGTTTGAATTCCTTGATCCAGGTGTATTCCAGCTGGAGGGATTCGAGTTCGCTGCCGACGACGGTCCATTCAACGCTGCTGGCCGCATGGACCATCGCATGGGTCTTGGGCAGCAGCCCGGCAGGGTTGGCGAAGTAGGAGTTCAGCCGCGAACGGAGGTTCTTGGCCTTGCCGACGTAGATGACCCGGCCGTGCGGATCGCGGAAGCGGTACACGCCCGGATTGGTCGGAATCTCACCCGCCTGGGGTCGGTAACTCGCTGGATCTGCCACAGTTCAAGTCTACTGAAACGGCGGGGGTGTCCGGGACAGCGCCCTAGTCGATGGCTTTGCTCTGGTTGTAGCCGGTGGCCCGTTCCTGGCCGCTGAGTTCGGCGATGGCGTCCATGATCCGGTCGGTGACCTGGCGGCGCGCCGGCAGGGAGTGGTCCGGACCGGTCTTGTCGAAGTACAGCGGCTGGCCGACTTTCATGGTGAAGTGCTGCGGCTTGATGGACTTGCTGTCCGCCGGCTGCAGGTGTTCGGTGCCGATCAGTCCCACCGGTACGACCGGGGCGCCCGTGGTCAGGGCGAGCCAGCCGACACCGGTACGGCCGCGGTACAGCAGGCCGTCACGGGAACGGGTGCCCTCGGGGTAGATCCCGATGCCGCGGCCGGAGTCGAGGATCTCCAGCAGCGTCTTGAGCGCCTGCACGCTGGCGGCCTGCTCGCCGCGCTCGACCGGGATCGAGCCGACGGCCTCGAAGAAGGATTTCATGACCTTCCCCTTGACGCCGCCGGTGGTGAAGTACTCGGCCTTCGCGAAGAACGCGACCGGGCGCGGCATGAGGGCCTGGACGATCACGCTGTCCAGGAAGGAAAGATGGTTCGGGGCCACGATGAACGGGCCCTCCTCGGGCACGTTTTCCAGGCCGATGACGGTGGGCCGGCAGCTCGAGGTGAGGAGTCCCCGCGTGGTCCAGCGGATCGCATCAAACATTGCCATCGGTGTGCACCTCGCTCCGGGATTCGGTGCGGGGAACGTGCGCCGTCGCTGCCGCCGCCCGGTGCGGGGCCGTCCGGCCAGCGGTTCCGTCTGCGTCCCGTCGCAGGATGGTCTGGTGCAGGGCCGTGGTGGTCTGCACGATCTCGACGGCCCCGGCCTCGTGCAGTTCGCCGTCGGGGGCGAAGCCCCAGGCTACGCCGATGCACTCCATGCCGTTGGCTGCCGCCCCGGCCACGTCCTGGGCGCGGTCCCCCACCATGACGGCGTGGCGCAGGTCCCCGGCGGACTGGGCCTGCAGATCGGCCAGCGCGGCGGCGACGATCTCGGCCTTTCCCGCCGGAGCGGCAGCGCCGGGCCCGGCCGTCTCATCGGCGGCAGAGCCGCGGATGGTGCCGAAGTGGTCCGCGATGCCATGGTGTTCAAGTACGGTTCGTGCCAGCCCCTCGGGCTTCTGGGTGGCGACCGCCACCGGACGTCCGGCGGCGGTGAAGGATTCCAGCAGGTCGCGGACGCCGGGGTAAAGCCGGCTCTGGGCGATGCCGGTAGAGGCGTAGTGCGCGCGGTAGATCGTGATGGCGGCGTGCAGCTGTTCGGCCGGGACGCCGGCGATTTCCGTGAGGGAATGGCTGAGCTTGGGTCCGATCATCGCGTCCATCCGGGCCTTGCCGGGAACGGGGAGCCCGAGCTCTGTGAGGGCCGCTGCGATTCCGTCCGTTATTCCGCCGGCGGGATCGACAAGAGTGCCGTCCAGGTCAAAGATCACGGGCACTGTTGTAAGGGTCACCGGCCTAGTTTCTCACGAGTGCCGGGATGCCAGAAACTCGCATTCCCCGCAGGGAATACATCGGGGAGAACTTCCCCTTGTTATGCCCGGCCCCGTGTGGGCCGGCGGCGTTCCGGAACGCCGCCGGCCCACACCGGGTTGATGGGCCCGGGCGGACTCAGGCCAGGATGTCGGCCAGGAAGGCTGCCGTGTGGCTTTCCGTGGATTTGGCGACTTGCTCCGGGGTGCCGGAGGCAACGATGCGTCCGCCGCCGGATCCGCCGTCGGGTCCCAGATCCACGATCCAGTCGGCACTCTTGATGACGTCGAGGTTGTGCTCGATGGTGATGACGGTGTTGCCCTTGTCCACGAGGCCCTGCAGCACCATGAGCAGCTTCCGGATGTCCTCGAAGTGCAGTCCCGTGGTGGGTTCGTCCAGCACGTAGATGCTGCGGCCGTTGGAGCGCTTCTGCAGTTCCGCCGCGAGCTTTACCCGCTGGGCCTCGCCGCCGGAAAGCGTCGTGGCGGGCTGGCCCAGCCGCACGTAGCCGAGCCCGACGTCGACGAGCGTGGACAGGTGCCGGGCGATCGGCGAGAACGCCGCAAAGAACTCGGCGCCCTCTTCGATTGGCATGTTCAACACGTCCGCTATGGTCTTGCCCTTGTAGTGCACCTCCAGCGTTTCCCGGTTGTACCGGGCACCGTGGCATACCTCGCACGGGACGTAGACGTCCGGCAGGAAGTTCATTTCGATCTTCAGCGTGCCGTCACCGGAGCAGGCTTCGCAGCGGCCGCCCTTGACGTTGAAGGAGAACCGGCCCGGCTGGTAGCCGCGGACCTTCGCTTCGGTGGTCTCGGCGAAGAGCTTGCGAATGTTGTCGAACACGCCCGTGTAGGTCGCCGGGTTGGAGCGCGGCGTGCGCCCGATCGGGCTCTGGTCCACGTGCACGACCTTGTCGAGGTGTTCCAGGCCCTGGATCAGCTTGTGCCGTCCGGCCACCTGCTTGGCGCCGTTGAGCTTGTTGGCGAGCACCTTGTAGAGAATCTCGTTGACGAGGGTTGACTTGCCGGAGCCGCTGACGCCCGTCACCGCCGTGAACAGGCCAAGCGGGAAGGTGGCGTCCACGTTCAGGAGGTTGTTCTCCTTGGCGCCGACCACCTTGAGTTCCCGCTTCTTGTCGTACTTGCGGCGTTTCCGCGGGATCTCGATCTGCTTCCGGCCGGAGAGGTAGTCACCGGTCAGGGACGCGGTGTTCTCCAGCAGTTCCTTGTAGGACCCGGAGTGGACCACCATGCCGCCGTGCTCGCCGGCGCCGGGTCCGATGTCGACGACCCAGTCGGCCTCCTGGATGGTGTCTTCGTCGTGCTCGACCACGATCAGGGTGTTGCCGAGGTCCCGCAACCGAGTGAGCGTTTCGATCAAGCGGCGGTTGTCGCGCTGGTGCAGCCCGATGGACGGCTCGTCGAGGACGTAGAGAACGCCGACGAGGCCGGAGCCAATCTGGGTGGCGAGCCGGATCCGCTGGGCTTCGCCGCCGGAGAGCGTGCCGGAGGGCCGTTCCAGGTTCAGGTACTCGAGGCCGACGTCGAGGAGGAAAGTCAGCCGGGCCTGAATTTCCTTCAGGACTTGGTGCGCGATCTGGGCCTCGCGGTCCGTGAGGACCAGGTTGTTCAGGAAGTCGGCGCACTCGCGCATCGGCAGGGCAGCTACCTGGGCGATGTTATGGCCGTTGATCAGCACCGAGAGGGATGCCGGGTTCAGGCGCGCGCCGCTGCAGACCGGGCACGGGATCTGCCGCATGTATTCCTCGTATCGGTCCCGGGCCTTGTCCGAGTCGGTTTCGAGGTGCTTGCGGTGGACGTACTGGATGACGCCCTCAAAGCCGGTGCTGTACTTGCGTTCCCGGCCGAAGCGGTTGCGGTACTGCACCACCACCTTGTGGTCTTTGCCGTGCAGCACGGTTTGGCGGGTGTCCTCGGAGAGCTTGTCCCACGGGGTCTTCATCGAGAAGCCGAGTTCCTTGGCCAGCCCGCCGAGCAGCCGGTTCCAGTATTCCGTCGTTGCCGTCCCGAGGGACCAGGGCGCGATGGCACCTTCCGAGAGGGACAGCTCCCCGTTCGGGATGATGAGTTCCTCATCGACTTCGAGCTTCGTGCCGATGCCGCTGCAGGCGGAGCATGCGCCGAAGGGGTTGTTGAACGAGAAGGAACGCGGTTCGATCTCGTCGATCGCGAGCGGGTGCTCGTTGGGGCACGCGAGGTGCTCGGAGAACGCCCTGACGCGTTCCGCGTCATCGGCTTCGAGGTCCACGAATTCGGCGAGGACGCGGCCCTCGGCCAGCCCGAGGGCGGTCTCCACCGAGTCGGTGAGGCGCTGGCTGATGCCCTCCTTGACCACCAACCGGTCCACCACCACTTCGATGGTGTGCTTGAACTGCTTGCCCAGCTTGGGCGGATCACTGAGCTGGATGAGCTTCTCGTCCACCCGGGCACGCGAGTAGCCCTTGGCCGTCAGTTCCTTGAACAGCTCAACGAATTCGCCCTTGCGCCCGCGGACCACCGGTGCCAGGACCTGGAAGCGGGTGCCCTCCGGCAGCTCCAGCAGCTGGTCCACGATCTGCTGCGGGGTCTGCTTTGTCACCGGTTCCCCGCAAACAGGGCAGTGCGGGCGGCCGACACGGGCCCACAACAGGCGCATGTAGTCGTAGATCTCCGTGATGGTGCCCACGGTGGAGCGTGGGTTCTTGCTCGTGGACTTCTGGTCAATCGAAACCGCGGGCGAGAGGCCTTCGATGAAGTCGACGTCGGGCTTGTCCACCTGGCCCAGGAACTGTCGGGCGTAGGCGGAGAGCGACTCGACGTAGCGGCGCTGTCCCTCGGCGAAGATCGTGTCGAAGGCGAGGGAGGACTTGCCCGAACCGGACAAGCCGGTGAAGACGATCATGGAGTCCCGCGGCAGGTCGAGGTCCACGTTCCGCAGGTTGTGTTCGCGCGCGCCCTTGACCACCAGGCGGGACATGTCCGGACGCTTTACCTCGGGACGGGAATCGACGGCGCGGCCCGGTTTTGCGGCGCTCACCGGAACGGAGCCCATCGGGACGGTACTCATAGGTTCGGGCTTGTCATCAACGGCTGGATCTTCAGCTACGGCTTTAGGCACGCTACCAATGCTAATCGAAAACTTCTTCGAACATATATTCGCTGCTGTGTCCCAGCCCGGTAAATGCCGCCCGGTGTGTTAGCACGCCGTCATTCCCGGTCGTACGCGGCGGCCAGCAACTGGACGGCCTCCGCGAAGCTGGCGCCCTGGGCCTTCGCCGCCGCCGCAAAGTCCGCGGCGGCGGCGGACAGCGAACTCCAGGCCTCGTCCCGGGCGCAGACGACGGTGCCGTTGCGGCCCCGGGTCGCGACGATGCCGGCCGCTTCCAGTTCCTTGTAGGCGCGGGCCACAGTGTGCGGTGCGACGCCCAGTTCGGCGGCAAGGTTGCGGACCGCCGGCAGCCGGGTGCCCGGGGCCAGAGTGCCATTGTCCGCCCGTTCGATGATGTTGAGCCGGAGCTGTTCGAACAGCGGGACCGAGCTGGCCTGGTTTGGTTTCCAGACTCCGGGAAACCGGTCGGCAACGCTCTCGGCCGGGGTCACTGTTCCGGCCCCCGGCGGCCCGGGCGCTGTTCGCGAGGGGCGAACTGTGCTGCATACAGATCCGTGTACAGCCCGCCCACCGCCAGCAGCTGGTGGTGGGTGCCGTGTTCAACAATCCGTCCGTGGTCCATGACCAGAATTAGATCAGCGTCCCGGACGGTGGACAAGCGGTGGGCAATCACGAAGCTCGTGCGGCCGTGCCGGAGCCGCTGCATCGCCTGCCGGATCTGTACCTCGGTGCGGCTGTCCACGGAGCTGGTGGCCTCGTCCAGGACCAGGATGCTGCGCCCGGCCAGCTGCGCCCTTGCGATCGAGACGAGCTGTCGCTGCCCCCGGCTGAGGGAGTCGCCGTCGTTGCCGAGCATGGTGGCGTATCCGTCCGGCAGCGAGCGGACAAACTGGTCCACGTGGCTGGCCTGCGCGGCGGCGAGTATCTCGGACTCGCTGGCGCCTGGCCGGCCGTACTCGATGTTCTCCCGGATGGTGCCGGTGAACAGCCACGCGTCCTGCAGCACGACGCTGAGGGCGGATCGCAACTCGTCGCGGGGCAGTACAGCAATGTCGGTGCCATCGAGCGTGATCCGTCCGGAGTCCAGTTCGTAGAACCGCATGAGCAGGTTCACGACGGTGGTCTTGCCGGCGCCGGTGTGGCCCACGATCGCAACGGACTGCCCCGGCTCCACCGTGAAGGAGAGATCCCGGACCGCGGGAGAACCCGGGTGGTAGCTGAAGCTGGCCCGCTCGAAGGCGATGCGGCCCGTGGACCCCGGCATCCCGGGTTTCCGGGCGGGCACAGCAGGCGGCGCTGCGCTCTGCCGTGCCGGCGGCTCGGCCGTGATTTCGGGGGCGTCCAACAGGGCGAAGACCCGGTCTGCCGAGGTCAGGCAGGATTGCAGAAGTGTCAGCATTCCGGCGACCTGGCCCATCGGCTGGCTGAAAAGCCGGCTGAACTGGATGAAGGCCTGCAGACCCCCGATCGTCATGGCGCCGGCCGTGACCTGGAGGGCGCCGACGACGGCGACCGCGACGTAGTTGAGGTTGGACACGAATACCATCAACGGCTGAACCACGCCCGAGACGTACTGGGCGCGGGTGCTGGCCCGGCTGAGCCTCCTGTTGCTCTCGCGGAATGCCGCCGCCACGGTGTCCTGCCGCCCGAACGCCTTGATGACCTCATGCCCGGTGAAGAATTCCTCCAACTGCGCCTGCAGCTCACCTGTGCTCCCCCACTGTTCCGTGAAATGGACCTGGGACTTCCGGGCCATCAGGACCGTGATCACGGCGGACACGGGCACGGAGACCAGGGCGATCACCGCCAGGACGGGTGAGATCCACAGCATCATCACGAGTGCCGCGGAGAGCATCAGCAGGGACATGATCAGCTGGTTCAGGAGCTGGTTCAGGGCCTGGGAAATGTTGTCGACGTCGTTGGTGGCGCGGCTGAGGACATCGCCCCGGTGCTGGTCGTCGAAATGGCTGGAGGTCAGCACGTGCATTTTCTCCTCGACGGAGGAACGGAGACCGTAGCTCAAGCGCTGCACGGCCGTGGCCGCCAGCGCTCCCTGGATCCAGCTGAACACCGAGGCCCCGAGGTACAGAAGGGAGACGGCGGTCAGCAGTCCCGCCAGCTTCCCCTGATCAAAGGTTCCGCCCAGGACGCTGTCAACCACGACGTCGGTGGCGTCTCCCAGATACTTGGGGGCTGTGACATTGAGGATCACGAAGGCGCAAGTGGCCGCAATGACGCCTGCCATCCGCCACTTCGACGGCCGGAGCAATCCGAGGAGCCGGCGGCCGGTGCGCCGGTGGGACCCGGCGCCGGCCCGGGACGCCACCGGTTCGGCCTGCCCCGGTGCAGCGTGGTGGTCGAACCGGGGGCCGTCATTCAACGGTGCAGCGGCACCTCCGGCCAGGGCCTCGTCCTGGCCGGGTTCACGGATCACGGGGTGTCCTCCAGCACGAGCTGGGAAGCTGCAATCTCCTGGTAGCTCGGTGAGGACTCCATCAGCTCGTGGTGCGTGCCCTGCGCCACGAGGCGGCCGTTTTCCAGCACCAGGATCAGTCCCGCGTCCACGATGGTGGCTACGCGCTCGGCAACGACCAGTACCGTGGCGGCGCGCAACAGGGGCTCGAGGGCCTTCCGCAGCCGGTAGTCGGTGCCGTAGTCAAGGGCCGAGAAGCTGTCGTCGAAGAGGCAGACGGAGGCGGCGCGCCGAAGCAGCGCGCGGGCAATGCAGAGCCGCTGCCGCTGGCCGCCGGAGAAGTTGGTGCCGCCCTGGCTGACCGGTGACAGCAGTCCCTGCGGTAAGCGCCGGACGAAGCCGGCCGCCTGGGCCGCGGTGAGCACGTCCCAAAGTTCCTCGTCGGTGGCCTCCGGCGACCCCATCCGCAGGTTGTCGGCGAGCGTCCCGGAAAACAGGTAGGAGTGTTGCGGCACCAAAGCGACCAGACCGCGGAGCGTCGCCAGCGGCAGGTCCCGGATGTCGCGGCCGCCGATCGTGATCTGCCCAGCTGTGGTGCCCAGGAACCGGGGCAGCAGGTTCAGGAGCGTGCTTTTGCCGCTGCCGGTGGCGCCGATGATCGCCGTCGTTGTGCCTGGAACTGCCGTGAAGCTGACGTTCTCGAGCACCGGCGCCTCGGCGCCCGGGTAGGCGAACGAGACGTTACGGAACTCCACGGTGCCGTCGCCAGGTCGGGCGCCGTCAAAGCCGGCGTCCGCCGGGGCAGGGCCGTCCGCGATGGCAGGTGCCGTGTCCAGGACCGCCCGGATGCGTTCCGCGCACGCGGCTGCACGCGGGGCGGTCATGAAGACGAACATGGCCATCATGATCGCGATCAGGATCTGCAGGATGTAGGCGATGAATGCCGTCAGGGCTCCCAGCCTCATCTCGCCGGACTGGATCCGGTGCCCGCCGAACCAGACAACGGCGACGGAGGACAGATTGACCACGAGCATGATCATCGGCATCATCCCGGCGACCAGCAGGGCCGAGTGCAGGTTGTTCCGGGTGAGTTCCCTGTTGGCGCCGTCGAACCGGCGGATTTCATGGTCCTGCCGGACGAAGCCGCGGATGACGTTGGCACCGATGATCTGCTCACGCAGTACCCGGCTGATCCGGTCGATGAGCCCCTGGCCGGCCCGGTAGAGCGGAACGAGGCGCCGCACGATCACGGCCATGATCACGGCGAGCACCGGCACGACGGCAACGACGATGCCCGACAGCGCCAGGTCCTGCTGCATGGCCAGCACAATGCCGCCGAGGAAGATGGCGGGCGCGGCGACCAGCATGGTGAACACCAGGACCGCGAGGTTCTGGATCTGGGCGACGTCGTTGGTGGCCCGGGTCACCAGGCTGGCGGCGCCGAACTCGGCGACTTCCTGGGAGGAGAAGGACTGGACCTTGGCAAAAAGCTCGTCGCGCAACTGCCGGCCCACCTCCATGGCCAGGCCAGCGCCCAGGTAGCAGGCAGCAACGGCCGCGACGACCTGCACCGCTGCCGTCACGGCCATCCGGACGCCGAAATCCGCGATGGCCGCCGGATTGCGGCCGACAATGCCGTCGTCGATGATGGCGGCATTGAGGGTGGGCAGCAGCAGATTGGCGGTGGTCTGCACGAGCTGCAGGAGAACGATGGCAAGCACTAGTCCCTTGTGGGCAGCTAACAGGCGCCCCAACAGGCCAATCAGCACAGAGCCTCCATCGCTAGATCAGGGCACGGACCAGCATCTCCGGCGGCCGCCCCCAGGCCGCTTCGCCATTGTAAACCCAGCTCCATGCGCTCCTGTCAGACCCGCACGGTCCGAATCAAGCGCGGGGCGCCGGATCAGGAAGGCCGGGGCACTGTCACTCGCGCTTGCGGGCCACGGCGAAGCTCCGGCGGAAGGGGAAGACCGTTCCGTGCACCGAGGACGGGTAGGCATCGGCCAGCAGGGCCGAATACTCTGCTTCGAACTCGCTGGCTTCCTCGGCGGAGAGAGCGGCCAGCACGGGCCGGAGGCCGGTGCCGCGGACCCACTCCAGGACCGGGTTTTCGCCCGGCAGGAGCTGCTGGTAGGTCGTTTCCCAAGCGTCGGCGTCGCAGCCGGCGTCGAGCATGATGTTGAGATATTCGGCGGCGTCGCCGACGACGTCGTCGTGCCGAAGCACACCGCCGAGCCGGCCCGCCCAGGTCGGTGACTCGGCCAGGTGCCGCATGTGCGTGTGGGACGGCGAGTTGAAGTTGCCGGGGACCTGCAGGGCGAACCAGGCTCCGGGTTTGAGGGCCGCGAGCCAGCCAGGGAGCATCTCACGGTGGCTGGGCACCCATTGCAGGGCGGCATTGGTGACCACAACGTCAATCTCCCCGGAGGGCTGCCAGGCGGCGATGTCGGCCAGTTCGAAGGACAAGTTGGGCGCGCTCCGGGCGTGGGCACCGGCTTTCGCCAGCATCTCCGGGGAGGAATCCAGACCCACCACCTGCGCCCCGGGCCAGCGCTCCGCGAGCGTCGCCGTGAGGTTGCCGGGGCCGCAGCCGAGGTCCACCACCAGGCGGGGATCGTCCGCGTGGACCCGGGCCGTCAAGTCAAAGTAGGGCCTGTCCCGGTAGTCTCCGAATTGCACGTATTTGGTGGGATCCCACTTCATGATTTCCTCCGGTCACCGGCGAGAATGCGACCTCCGAAGCCTAACCCCGGCAGCGGGTGCGTCAAGGAAGGCGCACCCGCCAGGGTCCGGCCCACTAAGCTGGACAGTGATGAAACTTGTTGATCAGCTCCCCGTCCCGGCCGCGCGAGTCCCAGGCAGGACCGGAATGGATCCGGACGAGCTGTACACGCGCTTCGTCGAGTGGACGGAGAGCCGCGGGTTGGCCCTCTACACCGCCCAGGACGAGGCCATCATGGAGCTGGCCTCCGGCTCCAACGTCATCCTGGCTACCCCTACGGGGTCCGGAAAATCACTGGTCGCAATCGCCGCGCACTTCCAGGCCATGGCGAGGGGGCAGCGCAGTTACTACACCGCGCCGATCAAGGCCCTCGTGTCGGAAAAGTTCTTTGCCCTGTGCGAAATTTTCGGGGCCGAAAACGTCGGGATGATCACCGGTGATTCCGGCGTCAACCAGGACGCCCCGATCATCTGTTGCACCGCGGAAATCCTCGCCAACACGGCCCTGCGGGAAGGCGCCGCCGCGGAACTGGGTTCCGTCATCATGGACGAGTTCCACTTCTACTCCGACCCGCAACGCGGCTGGGCCTGGCAGGTTCCGCTGCTGGAACTCCCCCAGGCCCAGTTCCTGCTGATGTCCGCGACCCTCGGCGATGTCAGCCGCTTTGAGAAGGGCATCAGCGAACTGACCGGGCGCCCGACGACCACCGTCAGTTCCGTGGAACGCCCCATCCCGCTGCACTACTACTACGAGCAGACGCCGGTCCACGAGACACTCGAAGAGCTGCTGGCCACGAAGCAGGTGCCCGTCTACGTGGTCCACTTCAGCCAGGTGGAGGCTATCGACCGCGCGCAGAACCTGATGAGCATCAACGTCTGCACCCGCGAGGAAAAGGACAAGATCGCGGAGCTGATCGCCGGCTTCCGGTTCGCCGCCGGCTTCGGCAAGACCCTCAACCGGCTGGTCCGGCACGGCATCGGCGTCCACCACGCCGGCATGCTGCCGAAGTACCGCCGGCTCGTGGAACAGCTGGCCCAGGCGGGTCTGCTCAAGGTCATCTGCGGCACGGACACCCTCGGCGTCGGCATCAATGTGCCGATCCGCACGGTCCTGCTGACCGCCCTGAGCAAGTACGACGGTGTCCGCACCCGGCTGTTGAACTCCCGGGAATTCCACCAGATCGCGGGAAGGGCGGGCCGGGCCGGCTACGACACCGCCGGGACCGTCGTGGTGCAGGCACCCGAGCACGTCACCGAAAACGTCAAGGCAATGGCCAAAGCAACCGCCAAGTTCGGCGATGACCAGAAGAAGCTGCGCCAGGTGGTCAAGAAGAAGCCGCCCGAGGGATTCGTGTCCTGGGGCGAGCCCACTTACAAGCGCCTCGTCGAATCCGTCCCCGACCCGCTGACATCGAGCTTTTCCGTGACCCACGCGATGCTGATGAACCTGATGGAACGGCCGGGCGATCCGTTCAAGGCTGCCCGCCGGCTGCTCACCGAGAACCACGAACCGCGGGCCTCCCAGCTGCAGCTGATGAAGAGGGCCCTTGGCATCTACCGGGAGCTGCTGGCGGCCGGCATCGTGGAGCGCATACCCGCCGCGGAGCAGGGCCGGGACGGCCGCACCGTCCGGCTGACGGTCCATTTGCAGGCCAACTTCGCGCTCAACCAGCCGCTGTCCCCGTTCGCCCTCGCGGCGCTGGAACTGCTGGATCCGGAGTCGCCGTCGTACGCCCTCGATGTGGTGTCCGTGATCGAATCCACTCTCGAGAAGCCGCGCCAGATCCTCTCCGCGCAGCAGAAGAAGGCCCGCGGCGAGGCCATCGCGGCGATGAAGGCCGACGGTATCGACTACGACCAGCGCATGGCCATGCTCGAGGAAGTCAGCTATCCGCAGCCGCTGGCGGAAATCCTGGGCGAGGCGTTCGACGTCTACCGCAAGGCGGCCCCCTGGATCGGCGACTTCGAACTCGCTCCCAAATCCGTGGTCCGGGACATGTATGAACGAGCGATGAACTTCGGGGAGTTCGTCCAGTTCTACGGCCTGGCGCGTTCCGAAGGCATTGTGCTGCGTTATCTCGCGGACGGCTTCAAGGCGCTCCGCCAGACCGTCCCGCAGGACTTCCTGCGCGAGGACCTCGAGGACCTGATCGCCTGGCTGGGCGAACTGGTCCGCCAGGTGGATTCAAGCCTGCTGGACGAATGGGAAGAGCTCACGTCCGGCGCCGCACCGACCCCACACGACGCTCCCCCGCCCCCGCCGCCGTCGCTGACCTCCAACATCCGGGCTTTCCGGGTGATGGTCCGCAACGAGTTGTTCCGCCGCGTGGAACTGTTCGCGGATGAGGACGCCACTGCGCTGGGCGAGCTCGACGGCGGATCCGGCTGGGACGGCGAACGCTGGGAAGACGCCCTGGATGATTACTTTGACGAACACGACGACATCGGCACCGGACCCGACGCCCGCGGCCCGGGCCTGCTGATCATTAACGAGGAACCCGGCACGTGGAAGGTCCGGCAGATCTTCGATGACCCGGCCGGAAACCACGACTGGGGCATCTCGGCCGAGGTGGACCTCGCGGCCTCGGACGAGACCGGGACCGCCGTCGTGCGGGTTACCGACGTCAACCGGCTGTAGGCGCTAGTAAACTCAGACAATGAGTGTAATCCGGCCCGCGACGGCGAACGATGTCCCCGCAATCCTGCAGATGATCCACGACCTGGCCATCTACGAGAAGGAGCCGGACGCCGTCCGGAACACCCCCGAGATGCTTGAGGCCGCGCTGTTCGGGGTGAACCCGCGGATCTTTGCGACGATGGCAGAGAACGACGCCGGCGACGTCCAGGGCTTCGCGCTCTGGTTCCTGAACTACTCCACGTGGGAAGGCGTCCACGGCATCTACCTCGAGGACCTGTACGTGAAACCCGAGGCCCGCGGCGCGGGCCACGGCAAGGCCCTCCTGCAGCACCTCGCCGCGACCGCCGTCGACCGTGGCTACGCGCGGGTGGAGTGGAGCGTGCTGGACTGGAACGAACCCTCCATCAGCTTCTACAAGAACCTGGGTGCCGCGCCGATGGCGGAATGGTCCACGTTCCGGCTCACCGGAGCCGCGCTGGAGTCCTTCGGTACTTCCCGCCGGGTCCGAGCCCTTGGCTGACCGGCCGGTGACTGATCTGCCGCTGCTCGGGCTCACCGCCGCGGATCTGCTCGAGGCCGGAAGCAGGCGATCTCCCGGAAGCGCCGCCGGAACCGTCCCGCATACGGTCAAGGCGCAGCACGAGTACCGCGGTATGCGCACCGTGGAGCACTATTTCGAGGTGCCCCTGGACCACTTCGAAGGCGAGGGCACGGGCCGCGGCCTCGGCGAGACGATCACCGTGTTCGCGCGCGAGTATGTCTCCGCGGACCACAGCGAAGCGGCGGCGGCTAAACTGCCCTGGCTGCTCTACCTGCAGGGCGGTCCCGGCGGGCGCGGCAACCGTCTCCCCGCCCTCGGCGGCTGGAGCAAGGCGGCCGCCAAGGACTTCCGCATCCTCATGCTGGACCAGCGGGGCACGGGCCTGTCGTCCCCCATTGACCGCAATACGCTCCCGCTGCGGGGCAACGAAGCGGACCAGGCCGGGTATCTGTCCCATTTCCGCGCGGACTCCATCGTCGCGGACGCCGAGGCCATCCGGCAGGCCCTGGGCGCGGCGCCCTGGACCGTCTACGGCCAGAGCTATGGCGGTTTCTGTGCGCTCAGCTATCTGTCCGCCGCCCCCGAAGGTCTTCGCGAAGTGCTCATCACGGGCGGGCTGGCGCCGCTGACGGGACCCGCGGACCGTGTGTACCAGGCCACGTACAGGCGGGTCGCCGCCCGGAACGCCGAGTACTTTGGCTGGTATCCCGAGGACCGGGAGGCCGTCAGCGCCATAGCCCGGCACCTGAGGGAGACCGAGGAAACCCTGCCGGACGGCTCACCGCTCACGGTGGAGCGCTTCCAGATGGTGGGCTCATTCCTAGGTGGCAACACCCGGGTGGATGCCCTGCACTACCTGCTGGAGGACGCCTTCGTCAGCACTCCCGACGGCGAAAGGCTTTCGGACGCCTTCCTCGAACAGGTCCGCGCCGTCGTCTCCCGGTCC
Source organism: Pseudarthrobacter sp. MM222 (assembly GCF_947090775.1). NCBI lineage: Bacteria > Bacillati > Actinomycetota > Actinomycetes > Micrococcales > Micrococcaceae > Pseudarthrobacter > Pseudarthrobacter sp. MM222. The sequence goes on along the minus strand of NZ_OX352321.1, from coordinate 2,097,578 downwards.
GGCAACCCGCTGTACGCGCTGATGCATGAATCCATCTACGGTCAGGGCGAGGCCACGGACTGGGCAGCCCTGCGGGTCCTGCAGGACTTTCCCGAGTTCCGGCCGGACATGCCGGAACCGCTGCTGACCGGCGAGATGGTCTATCCCTGGTACTTCGAACAGGACCCGGCACTGCGCCCGCTGCGGAACGTCGCGCAGCTGCTGGCCGAAAAGGCCGACTGGACGCCGTTGTACGATCCGGACCGGCTGGCCCTCAACAGCGTTCCGGTGGCGGCCGCCGTCTACAGTGACGACATCTACGTGGACCGCGAGCTGTCCCTCGAGACCGCGGCCGCCGTCCGCGGCCTGCAGGTGTGGGAGTCTGCGGACTTCCACCACGACGGCATCGCCGACGACGGCGAGGGGATCTTTGCCCGGTTGCTGGGGATGACACGCTCAGTCCGGGACTGAATCGCGACCGCTTCCGGCCGCCAAGGCCCCAACTTCGGCGGAACCTCAGACCCTGAAAACCAGCCGGAAACCACGACGGCGCCGTACCCCTTGAGGGGTCCGGCGCCGTCGTGCGTTGCTGCGGGGGTTACTCGGCGTCGCTGAGGCTCTTGCGGGAGTCCTCTTCGAGGCGGGCGTCGAGCTTGGCCTTGGAAGCCTTGGAGCTGGCCAGGCTGGCAATGACCGCCACGACAATGGTGCCGATGATCACGCCGAGGGACACGTACGTCGGGATCTCGGGGGCCCACTCGATGTGCTGGCCGCCGTTGATGAATGGCAGTTCGTTGACGTGCATGGCGTGCAGGACGAGCTTGATGCCGATGAACGCGAGGATCACGGACAGGGCGTGCTTCAGGTAGATGAGGCGGTTCATCAGGCCGCCGAGCAGGAAGTACAGCTGGCGCAGACCCATCAGGGCGAAGATATTCGCGGTGAAGACGATGAAGGCGCTCTGCGTGAGGCCGAAGATGGCCGGGATGGAGTCGACCGCGAAGAGCAGGTCCGTCATGCCGATGGTCACGAAGACGATCAGCATCGGGGTGAAGACCTTCTTGCCATCCACCACCGTGCGGAGCTTGCCGCCGTCGAACTTCTCCGACATCGGCAGGACCTTGCGGATCCGGGCGATCAGCGGGTTTTCCGTGTCTTCCTCGTCCTCGCCCTCATCCTGGGCCTGCTTCCACGCCGTCCAGAGCAGGAAGGCGCCGAAGATGTAGAAGACCCAGCTGAACTGTTCGATTACGATCGCGCCGAGCAGAATGAAGATGCCGCGGAGGATGAGCGCGATGATGATGCCCACCATGAGCACTTCCTGCTGGTATTTACGCGGTACCGAGAAGCGGGCCATGATGATGATGAACACGAAGAGGTTGTCGATGCTCAGGCTGTATTCGGTCACCCAGCCGGCGAGGAATTGTCCGCCGTACTCGGGCCCGGTGAACGCGAACATGGCGCCCGCGAAAACCAGGGCGAGGGCGATGTAGAAGGCGACCCACAGGCCGGCTTCCTTCATGGAGGGCTCATGCGGGCGCTTGAGGACCAAGAGCAGGTCGATGGCGAGGATGATGCCGAGGGCGACAAAGGAGCCGACCTCGAACCAGACGGGAAGTTCGGGCACGAAGATACCTTTCGCAGGGTGCGACTTAGCGGTGTAAGTCTCTCCGACTGCCCGGCGTCGTACTGCCTGGCTGCCCGCTACGCCCGGCAAGGCATCTGTGCCGTGCGTGTTGACGATCGTAGCGCTTGGGATACTCCCCTACGTTCGAACCACTTTACCCTAGGCGTGCCCGGCGGACTGCATCTGCCGGAGTTCCTTCTTCAGTTCACCGACCTCGTCGCGAAGGCGGGCCGCGAGCTCGAACTGGAGTTCCCCGGCAGCGGCATGCATCTGTTCGGTCAGTTGTTCGATCAGCCCCACGAGGTCCTCGGCCGGAGCGGCCGCGAGCCCGTCGGCCCGGACCTTGGACGCGCCCTTGCCCTTGCCGCGAGCCTTGCCCGTGGCGGCCAGCAGCTCGCGGGTGTCCGCGTCCTCCTTGTTGATCTGGTCCGTGATGTCCGCGATCTTCTTCCGCAGCGGCTGCGGATCGATCCCTTTTTCGGTGTTGTAGGCAACCTGGATGTCACGGCGGCGGTTGGTTTCGTCGATCGCCTTGGCCATGGAATCGGTGATCCGGTCCGCGTACATGTGGACCTCGCCCGAGACGTTGCGGGCGGCACGGCCGATGGTCTGGATCAGCGAGGTCGCCGAGCGCAGGAAGCCTTCCTTGTCCGCGTCCAGGATGCTCACCAGGGATACCTCCGGCAGGTCAAGGCCTTCACGGAGCAGGTTGATGCCCACCAGGACGTCGAAGACGCCCATCCGGAGTTCGCGGAGCAGCTCCACCCGGCGGAGGGTGTCGACGTCGGAGTGCAGGTATTCCACCTTGACGCCGTGGCCGAGCAGATAGTCGGTGAGGTCCTCTGCCATCCGCTTGGTGAGGGTGGTGACCAGGACGCGCTCGTTCTTCGCGGTGCGGGTCCGGATCTCACCCAGAAGGTCATCGATCTGGCCCTTGGTGGGCTTGACGATGACCTGGGGATCGATCAGTCCGGTGGGACGGATGATCTGCTGCACGAAGCCGTCGGACTTGCCGAGCTCGTACTTGCCCGGCGTGGCGGACAGGTAGACAGTCTGGCCGACGCGGTCCTGGAACTCATCCCACTTGAGCGGCCGGTTGTCCATCGCCGAGGGCAGCCGGAAGCCAAAGTCCACCAGGTTTCGCTTGCGGGACATGTCGCCCTCGTACATGGCGCCGATCTGCGGCACCGTGACGTGGGATTCATCGATCACCAGGAGGAAGTCGTCTGGGAAGTAGTCAATGAGGCAGTGCGGTGCGGTTCCGCGGGCGCGGCCGTCGATGTGCGAGGAGTAGTTTTCGATGCCGTTGCAGAAGCCCATCTGCTGCATCATCTCAAGGTCGTAGGTGGTGCGCATCCGGAGCCGCTGGGCTTCCACGAGCTTGTTCTGGCTCTCAAGCACCGCGAGCCGCTCGGCCAGTTCGTCCTCGATCCGCTTGATCGCCCGGCTCATGCGTTCCGGACCGGCGACGTAGTGTGAGGCCGGGAAGACGTACATCTCGGTCTCATCCCGGATTATGTCGCCGGTGAGCGGGTGCAGGGTGTAAATGTTTTCGATTTCGTCGCCGAAGAATTCGATGCGGATCGCCAGCTCCTCGTACATCGGGATGATCTCCACGGTGTCGCCGCGGACCCGGAACGTGCCGCGGTGGAAGTCCATGTCGTTGCGGGTGTACTGCATGGCGACGAATTTGCGCAGCAGCGCGTCCCGGTTCATCTCGGCCCCCTTGCGGAGGGTCACCATGCCCGCGATGTATTCCTCCGGGGTGCCGAGGCCGTAGATGCAGGAAACGGTGGCCACCACGATCACGTCCCGGCGGGTCAGCAGGGCGTTCGTGGCGGAGTGCCGGAGCCGTTCCACCTCCTCGTTGACGGAGGAATCCTTCTCGATGAAGGTGTCCGTCTGCGCGACGTAGGCCTCGGGCTGGTAGTAGTCGTAGTAGGAGACGAAGTACTCCACCGCGTTGTTCGGGAGCAGTTCGCGGAATTCGTTAGCCAGCTGCGCGGCAAGGGTCTTGTTCTGCACCATCACCAGGGTGGGCCGCTGGACCTGTTCGACCAGCCAGGCCGTCGTCGCGCTCTTGCCGGTACCCGTGGCGCCGAGCAGCACAACGTCTTTTTCGCCATTCTTGATCCGCTCGGTCAGTTCGGCGATGGCCGTCGGCTGGTCACCCGCCGGCTGGAACTCGCTGATGACCTCGAACGGTGCCACGACACGGTTGATCTCCTGCGCAAGACTCATGCATCTAATCTACCGCCGGGCACGGACAAGATTTTAGGATTCAGCTTTGGGCGGTACCGGGTCCGGCTCCCGAAGGTCCGGGGTTCGCCGTGCCGGTTCCTTCTGCTGGACCCGCCGCTGCGCTTGCGGCGGTTCCAGCGGCGGTTCCGGCGTCGGAGGCGTACGACGGCGGCTGCCAGCCCGTGCGTTGCGCCCACGCTTCCATTCGTGGGGCGGCATAGTCGGTGAACCAACTCTCCTTGTCGGCAGCGTATCGGGCGGTGGACTTGTCCGAGATGTGGCGTCTTGCCACCCGGCGCTTTTCGGCCAGGTAATCCGCCTGGGCTGCGGCGTCGTCGCGCAGCCAATCGCGGAAGCAGAGCGCAAAACGCCAGCCCGGCGACCCTGCGGTCCGGATATGGACGTTGACGGCCCGGCCGGGGTCGGCGTTGCCGTGCAGCCGCTTGACCCAGTCCGCCGGGTCCGGGTGGGTCGGCTTGGGATTGTCCGCGACGATCCCGGGCCAGCGAGGGAACCCGGATTCAGCGAGCAGCGGTGCGATCCGGTCCGCGGCGGCCATGTCCCGTACGCCGAGCTGGAGGTCCAGGACGTCCTTGGCGTCAAGGCCGGGAACGGCGGTGGAGCCGACGTGGTCCAGCGCCAGTATCTCCTCCGGCGCCGCCGCGTGCAGGCGCCGGATCAGCCGTCCAGCCTGTGCCGGCCAGTCCGGCCTGGCTGCGGTGACCACTGGCCCGCCGGTCCGGGGTGCGATACGGCCGTCCAACAGGTTCGCCGCGAAGGGTGCCAGGCGGAACTTCCAGAGCCGGTCCACGGCGTCGCGAAGTTCCTCTTTTGAACCCGAGTTGTCCAGCACCACGTCGGCAGCGGCCAGGCGGTCCTCCTGCGTGGCCTGGGCAGACATTCTGGCACGGGCGTCCTCTTCCGTCATATGCCGGTGTTGCACCATCCGCCGCACGCGCACCGCGTCAGGAGCGTCCACCACCAGGACCAGATGGAAGTGGCTTCCCTGCCCGGTTTCCACCAGGAGCGGGATGTCCTGGACCACGACGGCGCCGGCCGGCGCGGCGGCCACCAGCGCTGCGGCGCGCTCCCGGACGATTGGGTGGACAATGCCGTTCAGCACTGCGAGGCGTTCCGGGTTGCCGAACACCAGGGCTCCCAGCCGGGGACGGTCGAGGCGGCCGTCCGGGGTCAGGATTCCGGAGCTGAACGCTTCGACGACCCTCGCCAGCCCGGGACTCCCCGGCTCCACGGCTTCCCGGGCAAGCGCGTCGGCGTCGACCAGAACCGCGCCGAGTTCCCGCAGGCGCGAGGCAACCACTGACTTCCCGGAGGCTATGCCACCCGTCAACCCGATCTTCAGCACTCCCCCAGACTAAACTGATCCGGTGGCAGATGATGCAGTGACCGCGGAGAGCCGGGCCACGGCGTACACGACACTGGCAGAACCGCAGTTCCGCCGCGAGCTTGAGGTCAAGCGCTCCCGCTTCATCACGGTGCTGCACCGCACCGGAGACGAGGATCAGGCCAGGGCGGTGTTGGCCGGGCTGCGCAAGGAATTTTACGATGCGCGGCACCACTGTTCCGCGTTTGTCCTGGGGCCGGACCGGAGCGTGCAGCGCTCCAATGACGACGGCGAGCCCACCGGGACGGCCGGCGCGCCGATGCTGGAGGCGCTCCTTAAACGTGAGACCGCCCCCGGGGTGACGGACCTCAGCGACGTGACGGCCGTCGTCGTCCGCTATTTCGGTGGAATCCTACTCGGCGCGGGCGGGCTGGTGCGGGCCTACTCCGACTCCGTCTCTGGTGCCCTGGACCGCGCGCGGCTGGTGCAACGGCGACGACTGCGCATCTGCGCGGTTGCCGTGCCGCACACGGCGGCGGGGCGGCTGGAAAACGACCTGCGCGCCGCGGGCTATGTCATGGCGGACACGAGTTACGAGGCGCAGAATACTGTTCTCAGGATGGCGCTGCCGGACGATCCGGACGGGCTGGACGACGCCGCCGAGCGGCTCGCCGCCCTGACGGCCGGACGCGCCGCGCTTGTGCCCGGAGAAACGGAGTGGGTGGATGTTCCCATCAGCTGAGTTGTCCGTCGCTGTGTCGCTCGTGGATGTCGGGGAGGAGGTGCTGGAGCGACTCCTGTCCGTCGCGATCCAGGACGCCGATGCCGACGAGGTGACACCACCGCTGGGCAGCGCCGCCGGCTGGAACTCGGAGCGGATCAGCTGGTTTCGCGAATACCACCACGCGGCCTCGGGACTCGATTCCCCCGCACAGCAGAAGAGCTGGGCCATCAGCTACGACGGAAAGCTGGCCGGCTCCATCCGGCTCAGGCGCACGGGGCCTGGGACTCTCGAAACCGGGATCTGGCTGGCGCGGGCTTGCCGCGGCCGGGGTATCGGCCACGAGGCCCTGCGGCAGGTGAAGGTCCACGCCGCAGCCTCCGGCGCCACCGCATTGGAAGCCGAGACGACTGCGGGCAACAGCGCAGCGCTCGCCCTCCTGCGCGGGGCCGGGGCCGAGCTGGCGTTCGCCGCAGAATCCGGCGCCGCGACGGTGCCCGTGAAGGCCCGCATTCCGCTGCGCTGACACGGCCGTCGCGCGGGTCCCGCGTGTGCCCCACGGGACATGCCCCACGCTCGCCGCGAGCACTGGACATAATGCCCGCATGCCCATTCCTGGAGCCAAGGACTGGGCATGTCCCCCTCGTGACTTCACCGAAGACTGGGCATGTCCTCCTCGTGCACTCCGGCGGACCGGACATGCCCCACGCTCGCCGCGACCACTGGACATAATGCCCACATGCCCATTCCTTGAGCCAAGGACTGGGCATGTCCCCCTCGTGACTTCACCCAGGACTGGGCATGTCCTCCTCTGCTTCCAGCCAGGACCGGGCATGTCCCACGCTCGCCGTGAGCACTGGACAAGCGCCCATATGCCCATTCCTTGAGCCAAGGACTGGGCATGTCCCCCTCTGCTTCCAGCCAGGACCGGACATGCCCCACGCTCGCCGCGAGCACTGGACATAATGCCCACATGCCCATTCCCTGAGCCCCGGACTGAGCATGTCCCCGTGATGACCCCCCTTAGCCCCCCCGAGCCCCGGTGCAGCCCCGCACCTCAACGCAAAAGCGGGCCCCCGCACACGGCAGGGACCCGCTTAAGTCAGCCCTCGATTACTCGGGAGCTAGTGGCAAATTAGTTGCCGGTCAGCTTCTCGCGCAGTGCTGCAAGAGCCTCGTCCGAAGCAAGCGTGCCTGCACCGGTCTCGGTTGCAGCCGGCTCGGAGGAGTAGCTGGTGGTGCCGGAGTCGCTCTCGCCGGACGTTGCAGCTGCAGCGTCGTCGGCAGCGTGCTGAGCAACCTGCTTCTTGTGCGCTTCCCAGCGGGTCTGGGCGTCAGCGTACTGCTGCTCCCAGGCGGCGCGCTGCGTCTCGTAGCCTTCAAGCCACTCGTTGGACTCCGGGTCGAAGCCCTCCGGGTACTTGTAGTTGCCTTCTTCGTCGTACTCAGCGGCCATGCCGTAGAGAGCCGGATCGAATTCGGTGGACTCGGCGTCGACACCCTCGTTGGCCTGCTTGAGGGAGAGGGAGATGCGGCGGCGCTCGAGGTCGATGTCGATGACCTTCACGAACAGCTCGTCACCAACGGAGACAACCTGCTCGGCCAGCTCAACGTGGCGGACTGCAAGCTCGGAGATGTGGACCAGGCCTTCGATGCCGTCTTCAACGCGAACGAACGCGCCGAACGGAACCAGCTTGGTGACCTTACCCGGCACAACCTGCCCGAGGGCGTGGGTGCGGGCGAAGGTCTGCCACGGATCTTCCTGCGTAGCCTTGAGCGACAGGGAAACACGCTCGCGGTCCAGGTCGACCTCGAGAACCTCGACGGTGACTTCCTGGCCAACTTCGACAACCTCGGACGGGTGGTCGATGTGCTTCCAGGACAGCTCGGAAACGTGAACCAGGCCGTCTACGCCGCCCAGGTCCACGAAGGCACCGAAGTTGACGATGGAGGAAACGACGCCGGGACGAACCTGGCCCTTTTCCAGCTTGTTGAGGAACGTGGAGCGGACCTCGGACTGGGTCTGCTCGAGCCAGGCACGGCGGGACAGCACAACGTTGTTGCGGTTCTTGTCCAGCTCGATGATCTTGGCTTCGATCTGCTGACCGATGTACGGAGCAAGGTCGCGCACACGGCGCATCTCGACGAGGGATGCGGGCAGGAAGCCGCGCAGACCGATGTCGAGGATAAGACCACCCTTGACAACCTCGATGACGGTACCGGTGACGACACCGTCTTCTTCCTTGACCTTCTCGATGTCGCCCCAGGCGCGCTCGTACTGAGCACGCTTCTTGGAGAGGATCAGGCGGCCTTCTTTGTCTTCCTTGGTGAGCACCAGGGCTTCGACCTGATCGCCAACGGAGACAACGTCTCCGGGATCAACATCGTGCTTGATGGAAAGCTCGCGGGAGGGAATGACACCTTCGGTCTTGTAACCGATGTCGAGCAGAACTTCGTCGCGGTCGACCTTGACGACGGTACCTTCGACGAGATCTCCGTCGTTGAAGTACTTGATGGTGGCGTCGACTGCTGCGAGGAAGTCCTCAGCGGTACCGATGTCGTTAATGGCGACTACGGGGGTACCGGGCTTCTCGGTGGAGGTGATGGTCATGTAGTAGGGGCTCCGTTGTGGATAGTTAGTCGGTCAGGGAAACCGCTTATCCCGCATTATGGAATGCAGGCCAAGCACACGGCGTCTCAACTGCGATCAGCCGGGTCTTCCTGATTTTGTGGATTGTAGATGCGCGCACGTAGTCCACGCCCGCTTAGTCTAGTCGTTTTCGTCAACGCCGGTCAAAGCGCAACGGGCTGCCGCGCGGTCGGCCGGCGGTCGTTTTGCGCCTAGAAGTGCGTGAGGCAATGCGGTGCGCGTTCGACGGCGAACATCCGCCGGGCGGTCAGCGCCGCGCCCGCGGCGGGTTGGCTGATCCGGCCGGCTGCAACCAGCGTAACCGGGCAGACACCGCCGAGGTAGAGCGAGCCCAGCGTCGCGACGTCCATGTCCAGGTCCGCTCCGCGGTCCTCCGCCAGCCGGCTGACGGTGGCGTCGCCGCTGCGCACCACCAGCTCGAACGTCCCGCCGGCGAGGCCCAGGCTGTCCCGGATCCGCAGGACGAGAGTGCCGTCCGCGGCATAGGAACGCGCCGCCAGTGCCGCCTCGGTGTCCAGGATCCTGAGCCAGAGCATGTCGCGCTGGTCCGAGGCCTCGATGCAGCGCGGGTCTTCCAGCGCCCAGCCCAGCGGATCGTCGACCGGCGCCTCCTCCCAGCTGACCCGCTCCACGATGTCGATGCTGCCGAGGAACTGCCACAGCTCCAGATAGGCGGCGTCGGTGGCGGCCAGCAGGTCCACGATCTTCACCGTCGGAGGCTTCGCCTCCCAGCCAGCAAACTTGTAGGAAACGTAGCCGTCCACGGTCCCGTCGGCGTCGTAGTGCAGGGCACATTTGACCGCACCGTCCTCCGTGCCGTCCCTGGACCAGGCGCCGGAGACTCTTTGCCGGTACGCTTCCTGGCGGCCCAGCGAACCCGGAGTATGCCGGTGGACGCGGGCAAACACCTCCGGGGCAAGGTCCAGCAGGACCTTGGGGTCGGCAATTTCCACCCGGCCGGTGGCGCCGTGCCGGAGCTGGAACCGCGGCCCGGTGTCCACCTGGATGCTGCGTTCAAAGGTGGCGACGCCGTAGCCGAACCGGCCGTAGATCGACGCTTCGGAGGCGGTCAGGGCGGCTACGGCCATCCCGTCCGCCCGGGCGGCAGTCAGATCCTCCGTCATCATGCGGCGCAACAGCCCCTGGCGGCGGTGCGTGCCGCGCACCGTGACGGCGGTGACCATGTGGGTTGGCAGCTGCCGGCCGTAGCCGATGTTCAGCTCCTTGCGGAAGGTCGCGAAGGTGGCGACCGGAACGTCCGCGGCCAGGGAGTGGGCTGCCACCTCGCCGTTCTGGTACACCCCGGTCAGTTCCCGGTTATCCGCCCGGTTCATGGCCAGGACCTTGTCCACAAACTCTTCCTTGTGCCGGTCGTCGTAGAAGCCGACGGCGACGCCGAGGAACCACCCCGCGCCCGCCGCGTAGCCGGGTCCGCCCTTTTCTGCCGCGCGGAACCGCCTGATTTCGTACTTTTCTGCCACGTACTTCCCCCTGTGAAAAGAACTGCCGGTGAATCCTGCGGCCCCGGGAACGCCGGGGCCGAAAAGCCTAGTGCCCGGCGTCGTACCAGGTGGGACCGACGCCGATCTGTACGTCCAGCGGCACGCTGAGGTCGGCCGCTGCGCCCATCTGTTCGGTGACCAGCTTCTCGACGGCCTCCCGCTCCCCGGTGGCGACTTCGAGGACCAGTTCGTCATGTACCTGGAGGAGCATGCGCGACTTGAGCCCCTGTTCCGCCAGGGCGCCGGAGACGCCCAGCATGGCCCGCTTGATGATGTCAGCAGCAGATCCCTGGATGGGTGAGTTCAGCGCGATGCGCTCCGCGTTCTCGCGAAGCTGCCGGTCGGAGCTGGTGAGGTCCGGAAGGTAGCGCCGGCGGCCTTCGATGGTGGCGGTGTAGCCGTCGATGCGGGCCTGGTCCACGACGCCGCGCAGGTAGTCGCGGACAGCGCCGAACCGGTCGAAGTATTCCTTCATGAGGGTCCGTGCCTCATCCACGGAAATCTCCAGTTGCTTGGAGAGCCCGAAGGAGGTCAGCCCGTAGGCCAGGCCGTAGGACATCGCCTTGACCTTGGAGCGCATCGCGCTGGTGACTTCCTCGGTGGGCACATGGAAGATGTTGGAGCCCACGAAGCGGTGCAGGTCCTCGCCGTCCCGGTAGGCCGCGATCAGCCCGGCGTCGCCGGAGAGGTGCGCCATGATCCGCATTTCGATCTGCGAGTAGTCCGCCGAGAGCAGGCACTCATAGCCGTCGCTGACGACGAAGATGCCGCGCACGCGGCGGCCCTCCTCACTGCGGATGGGGATGTTCTGCAGGTTCGGGTTGTTGGACGAGATCCGCCCCGTTGCCGCCACGTTTTGCGCGTACGTGGTGTGGATCCGGCCGTCCTCGGCGACAGACTTCTTCAGCGTCTCCAGCATCTGCCGCAACTTGGCGGATTCGCGGTGCGCCATCAGCTGGACCAGGAATTCATGCCCGGTCTTTTCCAGGAGGTTCTTCAGCGAGGCCGCGTCCGTGGTGTAACCGGACTTGATCTTCTTGGTCTTGGGCAGCTGGAGCTCGTCGAACAGCACCGTCTGCAGCTGCTTGGGCGATCCCAGGTTCACCTCGTGGCCGATCGCGGCGAACGCCAGCTCCTGCGCGTTGTCGATCACCTTGGCGAGATCGGACAGCTGCTCCTCCATCCGCTGCATATCGATGGAGATCCCGGCGAGTTCCATGTCGGCCAGGACCCGGCTGACCGGAAGCTCGAGGGTGGACAAGAGTTGCTGCGCCTGGCGCTCCTTCAGCTCCGCCTCGAAGTACCGGCTCAGGGCGTGGACGACGGCGGCAACCTGGACGAGCGCACCGGCGGCCGCTTCATCGCCATCAAAGTCCAGCTCCAACTGTCCGGCTTTCGCCGCGGCGGTGGAGAGCCCGATGTTGAGGTGGTGCTGCGCCAACTCCGCGAGCTCGTAGCTGCGGCGGTCGGGTTCAATCAGGTAGCCCGAGATCGACGTGTCATCCACCACGCCCTGGAGGTCCAACCCGCGCGCGGCCAGTGCCTTGAGGGCGGCCTTGAACCCGTGCATCACCTTGGGCGCCCCGGGATCCCGCAACCAGGCGGCCAGGACGTTCTCGGCGTCGGCGTCCTGGCTGGCCAGCTCGATGTAGGCCGCGGCGCCGTCACGGACGATCGACAGCGCGGCGGCATCCTCGCCGATCCGGCCCGGAACGAGGTCGACGGCGACCGCGGATCGCTGCCCGGCGCCTCCGGCCAGGAAGGCGGCCAGCTCGGCTGCATCGGCGGGGGTTCCGAATTGCGGGGTGTCGATGCTTTCCCGCTCCGCGCTTTCCGTGGTCTCCTCGCCGTACAGGGCAAAGAGCCGGCTGCGGATGGTCTTGAATTCGAGGGTGTCGAACAACTCCTCGAGGGCAGCCTGATCCGGCCGCGGATCGGCGAGCTCGTCCAGCGTGACCGGCAGCTCCAGATCGGTGTGCAGCCTGTTCAGCCGCCGGTTCCGTTTAACCGATTCCACATGTTCGCGAAGGGCGTCTCCGACCTTCCCGCCGATGGAATCCAGGTTCTCGAGGACTCCCTCCAGTCCGCCATAGAGGTTGATCCACTTGGCCGCCGTCTTGGGGCCGACGCCGGGAACGCCGGGAAGGTTGTCCGCCGACTCCCCCACCAGGGCGGCCAGGTCCGAGTACTGGGCGGGGCTGACGAAGTACTTCTCTTGGATGGCTTCCGCGTCCATGCGGGGAATGTCGCTTACGCCCTTCTTCGGGTAGAGCACGAAGACGTTGTCCGTGATGAGCTGGAAGGCGTCGCGGTCGCCCGAGACCAGCAGCACCTCGTAGCCGGCCTTTTCGCCCATCGTGGCCAGGGTGGCCAGGATGTCGTCGGCCTCGTAGCCGGGGAGCTTGATCGTCTTGATCCCCCACGCGCCCATGACCTGGTCGATGAGGTCGATCTGGCCGCTCATCTCCCGGGGAGTTTCGTTGCGGCCGCCTTTGTAATCGCTGTACTCCGTCTTGCGGTGCGTGGTCTCATCCGAGACGTCGAAGGCCACGGCAATGTGCGTGGGCTTCTGTTCCTTGATGAGGTTGATCAGCATGGAGGTAAACCCATGGATCGCATTGGTGTGCTGACCGTTCATAGTGGAGAATTTGTCCGCCGGCAGGGCGAAGAAGGCCCGGAAGGCCATGGAGTGGCCGTCGAGGACCAGCAAGCGGGGCTGGTCAGTGATGGGAACCACCGGCGCCTCCGTCGCTGAAACCCCCGCGCCGGAGCGGCGGGGCTTCTGGACTGGTTCAGCGAGCAGGACGGATGCGTTCGCTGCTGCTGCGTCTGCTGAGAGGGGGGAAAGGGCCGGTTTGGTAGTTTCACTCACAGGTGCCAGCCTAGTTGGCATGATGGACAATTTCACGCCCGGCCCGTTTGCGGCCGAACTGGCGGCCGCCGGAGTTCCCGAGGCAATGCACGGCTGGCTGGGCCAGTACGGCGTCGGCACCCTCGTGGTCAAAATGGGGATCCATTTCCTGGAGATGAGTCCCGAGCGCACGGTGGCCACCATGCCGGTGGAAGGCAACACCCAGGTGGCCGGCATCCTGCACGGCGGGGCTCATGTGGTCCTCGCCGAAACCCTGGGTTCCTTTGCAGCCGGAATGCACGCAGGTCCCAATCGCCAGGCCCTCGGAATAGAGGTCGGCGCTACGCACCACCGGGCCGTCTCGGCTGGCACGGTCACGGGGACGTGCACGGCCATCCACCTGGGCCGTACCCTCACCACGCATGAAATCGTCATGACCGACGAACACGGCCGCCGGCTGTCCACCGCGCGCATCACAAACCTGATCCGGGACATCGCCCCGTAGACCCCAGCGGATCCCAGCGACTCAGACCCGCAGGCTGCCGAAGCCGTAACGCAGCTCCACGATTCCCCGGCCCATGGTGTGGGAGGAGATCAGTTCCAGCGGCGGCGTCGGGCCGGTCATCGGAAGCACCGCCTTGCCGTTGCCAAGCACCACCGGGATGATCGAGATGATCAGTTCGTCCAGCGCTCCGGCGTCGGCGAACTGCGCGGCGAGTAGGCCGCCGCCCACGATCCAGACGTTCCGCGCGCCGGCCCGCTCCTTGAGGTCCTCGACAAACTCCCCGACCGGCCCCCGGACGAACGTGATGTCGGCCCCTTTGGGGGCCGAGAGCTCGTGGCGGGTGAACACCCAGCACGGCGTGGTCGGATAGGGCCAGTTGCCGGGTTCATGCTTCATCAGCCAGGCGTACGTTTGGCCGCCCATGACGATGCACCCCACCTCGGCCATGAACGCGTCGTAGCTTTCCTTGCCGCCGGCGAAACCGTCGAACTGCAACAGCCAGTCCAGGTTGTCATCGGTGGTCGCGATGAATCCGTCGAGGGACGAGGCCACGAAATACTGGAAGCTCGGCATGGCCCCAGCCTAGCGATTCCGGCCGGGAGTGCCCAGAGCAGGCTACTTGCTGAAGTAGGGAATGATCAGGTAGAGCCCGAAGAGGACGGCGATGCCGCACAGGCCGAAGCAGACGTAAGCCAGCGGCCGCACCCAGCCCGGCCTGCTCTCCTGGACGTCGCCGGCAATGGCGGTGAGCCGGACTCCCAGGGAGTAGAGGACGACGACGGTTACCGCGGCGACGAGCGTTGCGCCCGCGACCTGCAGGAGTTCCAGCCACTTCATTACTGGCCACCCTTTGGCTTGTTGTTTGTGCGACTGACGGCAATCGCCTTCTTCTTGCGGAACCTCACGGCCTGGCCGGCTTCTTCGACCTCGACGGCGTTATGGTGGCCCACATGGGATTTCCTCGAGTGGAGGAACATGTAAAGCACGGCGCCGGTGCCGGCGATGGCGGCGATGACCACGCCGACGACGCCGGTCTTCACCAGAAGGGCGGTGAGCGCGCCGACGATTCCGGCGGCGGGGAGGGTGAAGAGCCAGCCGAGCGCAATCTTTCCTGCGGTTCCCCAGCGGACGGAGGTGCCGCGGCGGCCGAGGCCCGAACCGATTACGGAGCCGGAGGCCACCTGGGTGGTGGACAGGGCAAAGCCCAGGTGCGAGGAGGCAAGGATGGCGGAGGCCGTGCTGCTTTCCGCGGCGAAGCCCTGGGCCGGCTTCACGTCGGTGAGTCCGGATCCCATGGTGCGGATGATCCGCCAGCCGCCGGCGTAGGTGCCGATGGCGATGGCGAGGGCGCAGGAGGCGATGACCCAGAACTGGGGACCGGAGCCGGGCTGCTGGGTGCCCGCGGCAATCAGCACGAGCGTGATGATGCCCATGGTCTTCTGAGCGTCGTTGGTTCCGTGGGCGAGCGCCACCAGGCTGGAGGTGAAGATCTGACCGGTGCGGAAGCCGCCGCGCTTCTGGGTGAGCTTGCTGCCGGTTTCGGGGTCATGCCGTGCGGTCAGCGCGTAGGCCAGGCGCGTGCATAGGTAGGCGACACCGGCGGCGATGACCGGAGCGAAGATCGCCGGGAGGATCACCTTCTGCATGAGGCTCGCGAAGTTGATCGAGTGGATGCCGATGCCGGCGATGGCGGCGCCGATCAGGCCGCCGAAAAGCGCGTGCGAGGAGCTGGACGGCAGGCCCTTCAGCCAGGTGATCATGTTCCAGAGAATGGCCCCCATCAGTCCCGCGAAGATGATGTCCGGGGTGATCTGGATCCCGTCGGAGCCTTCCTTGATGATCCCGCCGGACACGGTCTTGGCCACTTCCGTGGAAAGAAACGCGCCCACCAGATTCAGCACCGCCGCGAGGGCGACTGCCGTTTTGGGTTTGATGGCACCGGTCGCGATGGGCGTGGCCATCGCGTTGGCGGTGTCATGAAATCCGTTGGTGAAGTCGAAGAAAAGCGCCAGCGTTATAACTAGCGCCACCATTACGGTGATTTCCACCTGTTGCCCAATCTGCAGAGTCGACGGTCAGCAGTTTCATTTATCCGTTACCGCACAGAGTTCATCCAGTCGTCGACCGGGAGGACTTGCGGCGCTGGGCAAAGTAGCTTGAAACCCTATAGATCGTACGTGGGAATGACAGCAGGGCAAAACAGCAGCCTCTACAGAAATGCCCGCACAGACTCCAGCTCGGCTCTGGACAGCCCCCGCCGGGGGTGGGGTGAGATCAACAGGAGTCGCGCCCCCAAGTACTCGGCCCAGGCATGTGCCTCCCGCTCAAAATCGAGCTGGTCATCGATCCACACCGCACGGTCGGGCGCGATCGTTTCAAGGTCCTGCTGGATCGCCTGGAGCTTCCACCAACTGTTACTGCCGCCAAATCCGTCGCTGGCCAGGACCGGCCAGCGCCGTCCGTCCAGCCCGATGGCCGGACACAGGAACTCCGGTGCCATGCCTTCCCAGCTGGTCAGCCAGACGAAGCGCAAGTCCGGTCTGCCGGACAGGTCATTCAGGGCGGTCACCAGTTCGGCGGCGTAGCTGACCTCTAGGAGGCCGGCGTCGGAGCTGCGCCAGGCCGAACCCCAGTCGGTGCTGCCGGTGGCGCCAAACGGACAGATGACCCCGTCCACATCGAGGTACAGAGAGACATTTGTCACCGGCGTGACCTTTCACCCTCCGCCTGACTACCTGCCGCCGTCGCCGTGGCCGTTAGCCCTTGGGGCCGGCGTCCAGCATTCCGGCCATCTTTTCCTCGAGCGCCGCCAGCGTGACGTCCGGCAGCACGATGAGGCCGTCCAGCTCCCGCCGGGCCCGTTTGTACGCCGTCTGCCGCTCGGCCGGCGTGGCGGCGGCGTCGGAGGCAATCCTGAGCAGTTTCCGCGCCGTCTCGAGCCGCGCGCGCTCGGGGCCCGTGAAGTTGCTGTCCTTGATGCGCCGCGCCTCCCGCTCCGCCACGTCGAAGGCCACCTCGAAGCTGCGCACGGCCGCGCGATATTCCATCAGCCGGGCCGCCGAAGTGAGGTCGCCGGGCGTGTCCGGCCGCAGCCCGTCCGCCTCCCGCTTGGCGCGCAGGAAAGCCACCGTGAGAGGTTCACGCACGTCCGTCATTATGGGGAAATCAATGAGTTTCCCCACGTCGAGTTCGTAGGCCAGCCAGCGCCGGTTCGCGTCGTCGTGGGCCGCGAGGAGCGACTGGACCTCGGCCTGGCTCGCCTGCTCCGCGGCTGCTGCATGGTTGCGCAGCCGGTAGAGCTCCACGCGGCGGCGATGCCGGCGTTCGCTCGCCTTGGACCACGAACGGGCCCAGCTTCCCATGAGTCCGCTCAGCGGAAACACCAGCCACCAGAAATCGCCGACGAAATCGAAAAAGGACTCCACCGCTTCATCCTCCCACCCCGCCGGTGACCGGAAAACCCCTGCCCCGGCGGTGGTGAGGCCGGCATTTCGCCGTCTACCCGGTAGAACCTCGATCCCCGTGAAAGTCAGTCCTCGTGCTGCACCTTGTGTAGCCGGGTGACGACGGTGGGGCAGGGCACGTGCAGCAGGACCGCGTGGGCGGTTGAGCCGAGCACCAAGCGGGAGAAGCCGCCACGGCCGCGGCTGCCCAAAACCAGGAGGCGCGCCCCGGTAGCGACGTCGACGAGCGCCTTGGCTGGATCGGCGTCCGTTTCCAGGCGCTGGTAGACCGTCAGGTCGGGATACTTGTCACCCAGTCCGGCGACGGATTCGGACAGGACGACCCGTTGTTCCTCGATAATGGTCTCGGCGAGTCCGCGCGAGGGCAGCTGGTTCTCAAACCATCGGGCGGGACTCCGGAACGCGAGCACCACGGTCAGCTCATTCCCGCCGCGATCGGCTTCGGCAGCAGCGAACCGGACTGCCTGCAACGCCTCCTCCGAGCCATCCACACCGACGACGACGCCCCTGTCCCCGGTCCCCTGCTTGGCGGGGATGACGGCGACCGGGCTGTCCGAAGCCGCCGCGATCTGAAGGGCACGGTCCTTCAGCGGCCCGCCATCCATCCAGTGCCTGTCATGCGCGCCGACCACCACCATCGACGCCTCCTTGGATGCCTCCCGCAACGCCGCGGCGGCGCTGCCATGACGAAGCTGCACCTCCACGTTGACGTCCGGGGTCTGCGCCGTCGCGGCAGCCTGTGCTTTCTTGAGCAGGTCCATCGCCGATTCCCGGATGAGCTCCTGGTACTGGAATTCCGGCGACATCCAGCGGTCGTCCACTGCGTGAATAACGATGAGCGGAAGCTTGTGCCGCGAAGCCCGCTGGACGGCCCAGGCCAGGGCGGCCTGGCTTCCGGCAGAGCCGCTGATCCCGACGACTATTGGTTTGCTCATTCTGGACTCTGCTCTTCTCCGTGGCACGGTTGCTATTGCTGCGCATGACCGTCCAGCGGCGCCAACAGTCCGCCGGCATTTCAGTGTGCGCCGCCGGCCAGGTGCGGGGTTAGGGGCTTAAGCCCCGCACGGTTCGCGCGCTAGAACCCCGTGGGTTCGGTCTCGAATTCGGCGTGCCGCGGGGGTCCTTCGTGGCGCAGTGGGCGCAGGGCTGCGGTGTGCTCGAGCCAGACCAGCGCGTCGTAGCGGTCACCCATCACTGTGGGGACGTAATTGCGGGGTTCCCGCTGCGGATCGTAGACCACGCCAATCGCGCGGTGGCCGAACCGGCTGGAGAGCCACGGCCCGGTCCTGTCTTCGCCGAAGTCCAGCACCGACGGCACGCCCAGCGCCTCGTGCAGGAAGTCCTCGTGGCTGCCGGGCCGCGCCGGGGGCAGGGGCAGGATCCGCTCGGGGCTGCCCCAACTGCCGGCAGCGATGACCTCGCCTCGATGGGAGGCGAAGCCCACCAGCATTACGCCCTCCGCGGCGTGCCGCTCGCGCAGCAGCTGCCCCAGGTTGACCAGTCCCTCCTGGGCCATGTCCGTGGCCCGCGCGTCCCCGATGTGCGTGTTGTGTTCCCAGATGATGCCCTTGGATTCCGCGCCGAGGTGCGTGCTGAGCCGGTCGACGGTGTCAGCCATATGGTGGTCCCGAATGTTCCAGGACTGCCGGTCACCGCGGACCATGGTCCGGTAGTAGTGCTCCGCGTTCGCGGCAACCTCGGCGTTCTGGATGGCATCGAAGGCTTGTTCGTTCTGGTCTCCTGGCGGAAACGCCCGGTTCCTGACCTCGGCAAGGAGGGCGACGACGTCAGCCTCGCAGGACTGCGGCACCAGCCGCGCGCTCCGGGCGTACTCGTGCGGGTCCTCGTGGTGCGGCACGAAGCATTGCCATGCCCGCAGGGCGGTGGGAACGGCCTCCGGCTCATTCCCCTCCAGCCAGCCGATGATCTCCCGGAGCGAATCCCAGAGCGAATAGACGTCAAGTCCGTAGAAGCCGACCCGTTGACTTCTCGGACGGCTAAGATTCCAGCCGCGCAGCCAGTCCAGGAACGACGCCACTTCCTCATTCGCCCACATCCACCTGGGCCACCGTTCAAACCCCGCGAGCAGGGCGTGGACGCCCTGCTCCTGCCCGGTCCAGCCCCGGACCCAACGATTGATCCGCCAGCAGTCCGGCCAGTCCCCCTCGACCCCGATCCAGTTGTAGCCCTCTTCCGCGATGAGACGCCGGCTCAAGGTATCGCGCCAGGTGTAGAACTCGTGCGTGCCGTGGGAGGCCTCGCCTATGGCGACGTAGCGGCTCTCAACAGCGCGGCGGACGAGCCCGTTGAAGTCCTGGTCAGTCCGGAGCGGACGGGCGAGGGCGTGGATCTGTGCCAGCACCGAGGCCTTCGGGACCGAGGGACTCATCGAGGCTCCTCATCGAAGATGATTTCCGGGTGCAAGGGCACCCTCGCCGCCGGCGCCTCCATCACGCGCCAACAGGCGGGTCAGCTGCCCACGCGGCCCGGGGTACACCCAGCATGCGCCGAGCAGGGGCCCGAACCTAGGGCCGAAGGTCACGAGCGCCCCGGGTGCGGCGTGCGGCGGCAGGGACGAGCCGTCCCGGGACGGTGAGACGGCGCGGGTAGGATTTTTACGGCGGGCTTTCGCCTCGCGCACCCAGCAGGCGCACGTTTATGGCAAGGACAGACGATGAAGAAGAAATCCGCGCGGTCAGCGCTGCACCCGGAGCGCCCATGGACGGCGCACTACGGACCGGGGGTCCCGGCGGACCTCAAGCTTCCCAAGGGCTCGCTCGTGGACCTGCTGGAGTCCTCCGTCCATCGCTTTGGGTCCAAGCCGGCCCTGGAATTCTTTGGGGCGCGGACCAGCTACCGAGAGCTCGGCACGCTGATCAGCCGGGCCGCGGCCGGGCTCAGGAAACTCGGCGTCAGGTCCGGCGACCGGGTGGCCCTGGTCTTGCCGAACTGCCCGCAGCACATCATCGCCTTCCATGCGGTGTTGCGGCTCGGCGCCATTGTCGTGGAACACAATCCGCTGTACACCGACCGTGAGCTGCGCCATCAGTTCGAAGACCATGGAGCCACCGTCGCGATCGTCTGGGACAAGGCGGTGCAGCGGGTCAGCCAGCTGCCGCCCGACGTCGGGCTCCGGACCATCATCTCGGTGGAGCTGATCCCGGCGATGCCCCTGCTCCAGCGGCTCGCACTCCGGCTCCCCGTGCCCGCCGCACGGAAAGCCCGCGCAGCCCTGGCAGCCGGAAAACACGAGCGCGCTTCGCAGCAGCCGGCAAACATTTCGATCCTGCGCTGGCCGGAGATCCTGCGGGCCGGAGCGTTGAAGAAGAAGCATCCCCGACCCGCACCCCAGGACCTCGCCGTCCTTCAGTACACGAGCGGCACCACGGGCCTCCCCAAGGGGGCCATGCTGACGCACGCCAACCTGCAGGCCAACGCGGCGCAAGGCCGGGCGTGGGTTCCCGGCCTCCGGGACGGCCGGGAGACCGTCTACGCGGTCCTGCCGATGTTCCACGCCTACGGGCTGACCCTTTGCCTGACCATTGCGTTGAGTATCGGGGCGAAGCTGGTGCTGTTCCCGAAATTCGACGTCGACCTCGTCCTGAAGGCGCATCGGAAGTCGCCGGCCACTTTCCTTCCTGCGGTCCCGCCGATCTACGACCGGCTCGCCGCCGCGGCGGCAGAGCGTGGCGTCGGGCTCGGGAGCATCCGGTTTTCGATCTCCGGGGCCATGAACCTCCCGACGGCCACCGTGGAGACCTGGGAAAAGGCGACCGGCGGGTATCTGATCGAAGGCTACGGGCTGACGGAAACCTCCCCCATAGCCCTGGGCAATCCGTTCGGTGCCAGCCGGAAACCGGGCACCGTGGGCGTGCCTTTCCCCCTCACCGACATCCGGGTGGTGGACCCGAGGAACGTCGCACTCGACCGCGCCCCGGGCCAGGAGGGCGAACTGCTCATCCGTGGCCCCCAGGTCTTCTCGGGGTACTGGCAGCGGCCCGAGGAAACCGAAGATGCGCTCCTGGAAGGCGGCTGGTTCCGCACCGGCGACATCGTCTCCGTAGATAAGGACTACTTCGTCACGATCCGGGACCGGATCAAGGAACTGATTATCACCGGCGGATTCAACGTCTCGCCCAGCGAAGTGGAGGACGTCCTTGCCGACTTCCCGGGGCTCGCGGATGTCTCCGTGGTCGGGCAGCCCCGGCCCGGCGGCGGCGAGGATGTGGTTGCCGCCGTCGTTCCCGCCCCGGGGACCACCGTCGATCCGGAGGCGCTGCTGAACTTCGCTCGGCGGCACCTGGCTGCCTACAAGGTGCCGCGCCGCGTGGTGGTGCTCGACGAACTCCCCCGCTCCCTCATCGGGAAGGTCCTGCGCCGCGAGATCCGGGACACCCTCGTGGCCGGCCGCTAGGGACACCGGCCGGCCACGCCCGGCGCAAGACGGTTTTATGCAGGAGTCGACGCCACCCGGCTCAGGTGCCGGGCGGCAGGCCGGGCCGGTACACCGGCGGATAGGCGTCGGCCGGGGACGTGTCCGGAACGGGCGGGTCGGAGGTGACGGGGTCGTTTATCCGGTAGTCGCCCACGGAGAACTGGACCATCATGTCGTGGTCCTCGTGCACCAGGTTGTGGCAGTGGACCATGTACCGCCCGCCGAGTTCCTTGCCCGTGTCGAATTGCATCAGCGCTGTGATCGACTCGTTTTCACCGGCGTAGAAGACGTCTTTGGGTCCGGTTTCCCAGGCGAACGGCTTGCCGCCGTTCGTGTTCCGGCCAATGATCCTGGCGTCTATCAAGTGGATATGGACGGGGTGGAACCAGCCTCCGGAGGCATTGGTGATGGTCCATTGCTCGATGTCGTAGGGCTTTGGATTGCCAAACAGCTTGGAGAACCCGGACTTCTCGACGTCCGCCCAGGTAACTCCGTTGATGGTCCACTGCCCGTTGGCCCGCATCACTTTGAGGTTGCGCTTCGCCACGGCCATGTCCGGTGTCAGCTTCATGGTGGCTATGGCTCCGAGCGCCGCGTTCACCGCGCCGCCGTCGTCCAGGGTCGCAGGAATGCCGGAGATGGAACCGGCGGCTGAGCCGGAATCAGCGACCACCTCGAAGCGCATGATCTTCCCTGTGTTGGCGAAGTTGATGTTGTTCTTGTTGCTCAGGTTGCGTAGTTCGATCATTTGCCCGGTCCGGTACCGGCGGAAATCAATCAGTACTTCGTAGCGCTCCGCGGTGCCCTGCCGCCATGACTTGACCGCCTGGACCACCGGCACCATGCCGGCGTCCGTGCCGACCACGTAGACCGGTTCTCCGGTGGACAGCGTCGGGCGGTAAGAGCGCGTTATCGAAGCCACCAGGACGCGGAAACGGTAGATCCGCGGCTTGACCTTCATCGTCGGCCACGGCACTCCGTTGACCATGATGATGTCGCCCCACAGTCCCTTGTGGCCGTTGTCGTTGTAGCCCAGGGATCCGTCGGCGTTGAACATCGCATCCGAGATCATCAGCGGTACGTCGAACTCACCTTGCGGTAGCTGGGCTTGCTCGTACCTGTCGGTCAAGGGGTAGAACCCGGCGAGCCCCGAGTACACGTTCTGGGCGGTGATGTGGTGCTTGTGGTCGTGGTACCACAACGTCCTTGCCGGCTGCCAGTTGGGATACCGGTAGTTCTTCACGTTGCCGGGCGCGGTGAAGTCGTTGGCGTACCCGTCGTATTGCGGCAATGAGGCTGAGCCGTGCAGGTGGGTGACCGTGTCGAAGGCGCCGGGCTGAAGCAGGCCACGCGCGGGGAGGGCGTTGCGGATCCGCACCTCAGTCCTGGTCCCCTGGGCGGCGCGGATGGTGGGGCCCGGGAAGATACCGTTGTACCCGGCCACGGTGGTGTTCAGTCCGGGGACGAACTGCGCCAGGCCAAGTTTCTGGGTGAGGGCGTAGCGCGCGTAGGGCCGCGCCGGGTCGCCGTCGTCGAATCCCGATTCAAAGGGCGTCAGCTCCGGCGGACGCCGGAAGACTCCCTCAAACGGGATGGGAAAGTTCCGGGGTGCCAGCAGACTGGCAGTCGGCGGGGCCGTGGGTGGGGCGACGTCGTCGTCGCCACCCTTCATTCCGGCCAGGCCGAATGCGCCCACCGCACCCAGTTTCAACAGTTCTCGTCGTGTCGTCATGACCCCTCCAATGTGGGGATTAGGACTGAATAGAGTGCCGAAGATGGAGCCTTCGGACAAATGAGAATGCCGGCCGGCGGGCCATTCGGGCCCCGCCGGCCGGCATTCTCGTATTTCTGGTGCTAGAGCGCCGTGCCGGTTGTGAAGGTCCACGTCCGGTTGACCAGCGGGTTACCGGCCGTATCCCGGACAGCAGCCGTGCCGCCCGTGATCAGGACCCGGTACTGGGTACCAGCGGCCAGGGTCGCCGACGGGTTGATCGTCAGCACCCTGGTCAGGGGGTTGAAGGTAGCGACCGAAGTTACGACCGCTCCGGTGGCGACATTCGTGACCTGCACTGTGCTCGTCGAGAACCCTGTGATGATCTCACTGAAGGTCGCCGTGGCGTTGCTGTTCCGAGGGACAGCTGTCACAGCCGACGTCGCCGTGACCGTTGGTGCCGGGCCGGTGAGGAACGACCAACTGCTCGCCGTCATCGTGTTGCCCGCCGCGTCACGGACTCCGGAGAGGGTGGCCGTGTACGTCTGGTCGGCAACCAGCGTCGCCGTCGGGTTCAACGTCGCGACACGGGTTGTGGTGTTGTAGCTCACGACGGCGGGAATCACCGCAGTGCCTTGCCGGAGTACAAAGGTGGTGGTTCCGTTGACTCCGGTGACCGGCTCGCTGAAGGTTGCCGTGATGTCTGCGACCTGGCTCACCGAGCGGGCACCCGTTGCCGGGGTCCGTGCCGTTATTGTCGGAAGCACAAACTCGGCACGGGGGGTTACGAACAGCAACGTTTGAGCCGAAGCCGCGCCGGTGCCGGCACCGTTGATGGCTGCCACGTCGAACCTGTAGGAGTTCCCGTTGACGAGCCCGGTAACCACGGCGGAGCTAACGTTGCCGGTGACCGTCTGGGTCCTGGACAACGTCGTTCCGGCGTAAGCCCGGACCCGGTAACCCGTGATCGCCGAACCGCCATTGGAGGCCGGCGCGGTCCAGGTCAGAGTAGCCGAAGCTACCCCGGCCGTGGCCGTCCCGATGGTCGGGGCACCGGCGACGGTCGCCGGGACCACAGGAGTTACCTGGTTGGAAGCAGCCGAGGCGGCTCCCGTTCCCACACCGTTGATGGCCGCCACGTCGAACGTGTACGCCGTTCCGTTGGTGAGCCCGGTGACGACGACCGTGCCGACGTTTCCGATGACGGTCTGGGTCCTGGCCACCGTGGTGCCGGCGAGGGTGAGCGCCCGGACCCGGTAGCCGGTGATCGCGGAACCGCCGTTGGCGGCCGGCGCGGTCCAGGTCAGGGTTGCCGAGGCGTTCCCGGCCGTGGCCGTCCCGATGGTCGGTGCACCGGCGACGGTCGCCGGGACCGCGGGAGTTACTGCGTTGGAAGCAGCCGAGGCGGCTCCCGTTCCCACACCGTTGATGGCCGCCACGTCGAACGTGTACGCCGTTCCGTTGGTGAGGCCGGTGACGACGACGGTGCCGACGTTACCGGTGACGGTCTGGGTCCTGGCCACCGTGGTGCCGGCGAGGGCCCGCACCTGATAGCCGGTGATCGCCGCACCGCCGTCGGAGGCCGGTGCGGTCCAGGTCAGGGTTGCCGAGGCATTCCCGGCCGTGGCCGTCCCGATGGTCGGTGCACCGGCGACGGTCGCCGGGGCCACAGGGGTCACCTGGTTGGAAGCAGCCGAGGCGGCTCCCGTTCCCACACCGTTGATGGCCGCCACATCGAACGTGTACGCCGTTCCGTTGGTGAGGCCGGTGACGACGACGGTGCCGACGTTACCGGTGACGGTCTGCGTCCCGGCTACCGTGGATCCGCCGAGGGTGAGCGCCCGGACCCGGTAGCCGGTGATCGCGGAACCGCCATTGGAGGCCGGTGCGGTCCAGGTCAGGGTGGCCGTTGCGTTCCCGGCTGTGGCCGTCCCGATGGTCGGAGCCCCGGCGACGGTCGCCGGGACCGCGGGAGTTACCGCGTTGGAAGCAGCCGAAGCGGCTCCCGTTCCCACACCGTTGATGGCCGCCACGTCGAACGTGTACGCCGTTCCGTTGGTGAGCCCGGTGACGACGACGGTGCCGACGTTACCGGCGACGGTCTGGGTCCCGGCCACCGTGGTGCCGGCGAGGGCCCGCACCTGATAGCCGGTGATCGCCGCACCGCCGTCTGAGGCCGGTGCGGTCCAGGTCAGGGTAGCCGAAGCATTCCCGGCCGTGGCCGTCCCGATAGCCGGAGCCCCGGCGACGGTCGCCTCGGCAAGCAGCGACGGAGTCACTGTGTTGGAGGTGGCTGAGAAGGGACTGGTTCCGACGTCGTTGGTGGCGGAAACCTGGAACCTGTAGGTGGATCCGTTGGTCAGGCCGGTTACCACCAGGCTGGTGGTGCCTGCCGGTGCGGTCCGCGGCGTGCCAACTTCGACGCCGGCCGGGTTCGTCGTTACGTCCAACACCTTCACATTGAAGCTGTCGGCCGTTCCGACGCTCGGTGCAGTCCAGTTGACGGTTGCCCGGGCGTTGCCTGCCGTTGCGGCGCCGATGGCCGGTGCGCTCGGGACAATGCTGTCGGAGAACTGGAGTACCTCGACGTTGCGGAGGGTATCCGTACCGTCAACGCCGCCACCGTTGTGGACCACCGTGGTGACCGACCCGGGTGCGCCGAGTGCGGCCCCGACGGGAGTCGTGGTGACCGTGTAGTTCGCCCGGACATCCGAGAAGACCGCCGTGTCGGTGCCGCCGGATCCGGTCAGGATCTCCCGGACCGCAACAATGTTGCCGGGGTTGACCGTGCCCGCGAAGACGGATTCCTGGAGCGTCGGCCCGGTCAGTTTGCCATCGGCGTCCCTCTTGTACTGGCTGGCCATGGCGCTCTGCCCGGGACCGGTCACGGATGCACTGCCGATTTCCGTGGCCGGGTTGTTAGCGTCCGTGCGAACACTCAGCCGGACGTTGAAGTAGGCGTCACCGTCGATGATGTCGTCGGCGCCGCGGCCCTCGATCAGGTCACTGCCACCGCCGCCAAGGAGAATGTTGCCATCGCCCCAGACGTTTGCGCCACTCAGAAGTGGGCAGTCACCCGTGGCTGACAAATCTGATACCGGTTGCCGCGGCGTGTTCAGGTCCGGAACCAGGGCGTCAAGGCCGGAAACCCGGTCCAGGCCGTTTTGGTCCAGTACGTTGCAACCAATGAATCCGGCGCCACCCACGGCCTTGGGATCCACGTCGTCGCCGCGGAGCTTGTCATCGAGGCCCGCGCCGGACAGCGCCTCAACCTCGTTGAACTTGTCCCTGACACCGACCTGAAGGACATCCAGACCCGGAATCGGGAGTGCCAGATCCGCGTCCTGCGGCTGGGGATCTCCCAGACCGATTTCCCAGTCGTAGCCTGAAGCGCCCGCAACCTTCTCGATGCCGGGACCAGCGACACCGACGTCATCGCCACCTTCCATGTCGTAGTCGTCGTCACCGCCCTGTCCGATGAGAATGTCGTGGCCGGGAGTCTGGGAGTCGTCCAGGAAGAACAGATTCCCGCTGTCGCCCTGCATGAGGTCCGGCTGGTCACCGCCCTCCTGCCAGTCGTCGCCGCTGTCACCAAACACGGCATCTTCACCTTGTCCGGCGATGACGAAGTCGTCACCGGCACCGGCAAAGGTCTCATTGATGTTGGCTCCGCCGTTGGAGAAGTCCTTGCCGTCGCCGCCCATCACGATGTCCAGGCCGGGTCCGGCATCGATAGCATCGTTGCCGGGACCGCCCTTCGGGACATCGTCACCGGCGAGATCGGTGATGATATCGTCGCCTTCCCCGCCCAGGGCGATGTCAGCGCCGTCGCCACCTTCGATGACGTCGTTGCCGACGCCACCCCAGAACGTGTCGCTGTCGTTGCCGCCGTAGATACGGTCGATGGCGGCGGTGCCGTTGTAGACGCTTTGGCCGTTAATTCCGGAGGGGTCCACGGCGTTCCGGGCGCGGTACTTGATAGTGCCGTCCGGCTGGCGCAGCAGGAGATCCGGCTCGCTGCATTCCGAGTCCGGGTCGTCCAGGACCTTGTTACCGTGAAGGGCAAAGCCGTCCGTTGTTCCGGCGAGATTCTTCAGCTCGAACTTGCAGTCCGCTGTGGCGAAGGCATCCGCCTTGAGCGACTTGACGTTGGTGTTCCGCATCATCATCTCGGCGAAGGAGTTGCCCTCCAGCTGTGCGCGGAGGTTCATGCCCGGTGTCCGCGCCAGGTAGTAGAGGCGGTCGCCGTTCTGAAGGTCCGTGAGCTGGTTCTCGAAGACGTAGTTGAACGTGCTGCCCAACAGTCCACCGAAGACGTTCGTTATCTCGGCCAGGCCACCGACCCAGAGGTCGATGTCGTCGACGCCGGTGGTCGACTTGGTGCCGGCGTTGGCCCAGCCGTCCGTGCTGTTCATGAACGCGGCAGCGTCTGCCGGAGCAACGTCGCCGGCAATGATATCCGGGTTCACCAGCAGACGCGCAGCTTCCCGCCGGGAGGCCAGGGTTGCCGGAACGTCGTCACCATTTCCCAAGACGGCGTCCGGACCAGCACCGGTGATTGATGGGTGCCGGCCGTAGGCCGCGACGAAGTTAACCAGTGACGTCGGGTTTTTGAGGTTTTCCCCGAAGTCAACCCAGTTGATGTAGGGCTTCAGCGCGCCGTCGTTTGTCGCGTTGAAGATCTCCCTGCGGAGCGGGTTGAGCCGGGGGATGCCCTCGGACCGTGCCCTGGCCATGTTGACCGTCGCCAGGTCCAGGGGCAGGCCCAGTAGATTGTTGCGCAGGGTGTCCGTCACGAACTCGTCCAGTTCGTTGCCGACCTGGTCCGACATACCGGCGATGATGCTGCCGGCGGCTTCTTCAGACGTCAGCGAGCCGGCGGGGCCGCCGTTGGTGTACTCCGGCGGGTTGAGGAAGCCCTCCAGCAGTGAGATGTCGTTCGTGGTCCCGCGGATATCGTCGGACGTGCCG
Source organism: Pseudarthrobacter sp. MM222 (assembly GCF_947090775.1). Classification (NCBI taxonomy): domain Bacteria; kingdom Bacillati; phylum Actinomycetota; class Actinomycetes; order Micrococcales; family Micrococcaceae; genus Pseudarthrobacter; species Pseudarthrobacter sp. MM222. The sequence goes on along the minus strand of NZ_OX352321.1, from coordinate 2,069,576 downwards.
AACTCATTGTCGTTGCCGGGCTTGTCCTCGTTCCGGCGGGAGATGGTCTCCGTGAGCATGGAGTGACCGAAGCGGTAGACGGCGTGCGCGAACTCGGCCTTGACCGCCGGGTTCAGCTCGGTCTGCGTAAAAGCGAATGGCTGGAAGGGGTTGATTGCCGGCTGGACTTTCCGGGCGAACTCCTCGAACACCAGGTGCTGGTATTCCATCTCGGTAATGAACCGTGCCGCTTGGAAGAGCCGTTCTCCGTTCCAGCCGGCTGCGCCCGACGTGGACTGCCATTCGGCCAAGGCGGCGACACCGCGGGTGGAAGTGTCGTTCGTGAGGGTTGTCTTGATGTCGTCGACGAGCCGGTCGTGCTCCGAGTGGAACACCTGGTGGATTGCCGTCAGGCCGATGTTCTCATTGACGCGCCCGTCACCTGCGGCGAAGTGGGCGTCGAGCATCTCGTTGTCGTAGGTCCCCGCCGGCTGGCTGGCGAAGTCGGCCGAGGCGTCCTCGTCGGTATCCGGAATCAGGCAGCCCGCCGGCTGAGGCCCGACACCGATAGCTGTGCGGCAGGCCTTGCTCGGGTCCGCATTGTGGGCAATGTCGGTCAGGAAGGGCGTGTCGAAGTACTTCACGTCGGCGGGCACCGGCTTCGGGGCGGCAAGGTTGCCTTCCTCCAGTCCGTGCGCCGTGACGTACTGCGGCAGTCCGTTGCCGCCGGGGATGAACTTGCCGTAGGCGTCGGCCGCGATCATGGGAATGTTTACGGCGTCCGCGTCCTCGAGCTGGAGGCCGAGAAGGGTTTTAGCCTGCTCCTTTACCGTTGCCCACGTGGCCATGCCGCCCGAGGTGGGACCGGGGGTTCCGTCGCTGTTTAGCGGGCCGCCGAGCAGCTTGCCGGTAGAGACTGGCTTGCCGGCGTTGCTGGCGTACTCCCGCAGGAACACCTGGTGGGAGGAGTGGGACGTGTACGTCTGGCTCTGGTCCACGAAGGGTGAGTCCGTGTTGAGCGCGTCCTGGACGTCGTCGGCGCTTTCGTCGGCAGGCGTCGCCGGATCGTTTCCGGCGATACCGTCCGGGCCGGGCTGGTTCTTGGCCCGGGTCAGCACCATGAACCGCAAGTTCGGGTCCAGGTCGTCGGTGTTGCCGAAGATGTGGTCCGGGCCCGCGACCAGCGGATCATCGGCCTTGAGGGGAACAAATACCGTTCCGCCGCCCTTGACTGTTTGGTCCACACCGTGGTCGAAGAACTGACCAAACAGGGTGAAGAGGGAGTTGTAGGGCGGGGAAAGCCCGACGTCGGTGGTGACGTTCGGGATGAACAGGGTTTCTCCCGCGGGGACACAGTCCGCGACCGGGGGGGTTGGCTGGGGCACCGGACACGGGACAACACCGTCGTTGCCCTGGGTCCGCACCGGGTTGCCTGCGGCCTCAATAGCCGAAGGATTGTTCGCGGTCTGGTCGACGATCAGGTTGCTGACCGTGCGCGGCTCAGAGTCGAAGACCAAGCCCTTCTTTTGCGCATATGAGCTTGTACCTGGCGGGCCGAAGCCCGGGGGCACAGCCTCGGCAGCTTTAAATGCCGGGGTCGTCAGCCGAGGGAAGATCTGATCAGCAGCGCCGAACGTTTCCTGGCCGGTCTGGAGGTTGTTGCACGAGCCGTCCACCGTCCGCAGGCCCTGCGATATCAGGGGGCTGGCGATCTGATTGGGCCCGGTACCGACGAGAGCGCCACACGGGCCGGTACTGGACGTGGTGTTGGCCACGTGCGCTTCGGCGATTTTGATCTGCTTGAGGATGAAGGCCAAATCGGCCGCGTTGACGGTGAACCCCTGGCCGGTCGGCGCCACTAAGGCGTTGGCCGTCACCGCCGTCGTTGTTAATCCGATGAAACTGAGCAGCGCCATTGCTGTCCCTGCTGCTACCACGCGGGTCGGCGTGCCAAAGACACGCCTTTGGCCCTGGACCTTTTTACTCGCGAACACGTTCATGTCGAACCTGCCTCTTTAAGTGAATGATGCTGCAACAATGCAGGGCATTTCTTGGAGAAATCTTGTAAGGGTCAATTTCCAACATTTCGATCCTAAAACGGATGATTATGACGGGCACTTGAAGCCTATTCAGCACTTTCATAGGTGGCTGGATACCAATTTTTGCGCGTAACACGAAGGGAAGTAATTAGGAATTCCTACTAGGGAAAGTGGCCTTCCGACCGGCCCCAATCGTCCAGTAGTGGCCTTTTTCCGGGGCACACGAGTAGTTACCACTTGTATTCAGCGCCAGGCCCCGCCGAATACTTGGAGGATGAAACCCGGCTACTCGGAAATTGATTTCTTACCAAGTAGGCCAGATTTTTAAGGTACCCGGCCCTGGATTTCCGGGGTGTGGTCGAACGAATGGCACCTGCCTGGAAGGATTCCGGGACGTCGTTGATAAAGAGATACCGCTCGCTAGACATCAGCGAGTCTGCGCTGCGCACGGGACGCCGGACGGGACCGCTATGCCGCTTGCGGCGGTGCGGGCTGACTGGTAGGCCTGAAGGTAGGGTGCGTAGTGGCAGACGAGCGCACCATCCAGACCATGTGGTGTTGTAGAAGGGAAGTCCGACGTGACGCGCAAGAATCCTTCAGTGGAAGAAACTGACGAAAAGGACCTGGAAGTCGGTCACGGCCCGAAGGATTGGGCCGCCGGAATCCCTGGCGTCCTGCACTCAATGAAGCCCGCAATCGAACACATGGGCTTGAACCGTACGCGTAAGACCGTCCTCGCGATGAACCAGAAGGACGGCTTCGACTGCCCCAGCTGCGCCTGGCCGGATCCGCACCACCGCAAGGCCTTCGAGTTCTGCGAGAACGGCGCCAAGGCCGTCACGTGGGAGGCAACGCCGGTGGTGATCGCACCCGAGTTCTGGAATGAGCATTCGGTGACTGAACTGCGCAGCCGCTCGGAATACTGGCTGGGCATGCAGGGCCGGCTCACCGAACCGGTCTTCAAACCTGCCGGCGAGGATCACTACAAGCCGGTGACCTGGGACGAAGCGATCCGCATCGTTGCGGACAAGCTCGGCAGCCTGGAGTCCCCGGACCACGCCGCGTTCTATACGAGCGGCAGGACATCGAATGAGGCAGCCTTCCTCTACCAGTTGCTCGTCCGTGGCTACGGCACCAACAACCTGCCGGATTGCTCCAACATGTGCCACGAATCCTCCGGTTGGGCGATGGGCCAGACCATCGGCATCGGGAAGGCGACCGTCTCCTTTGACGACTACGCCAACGCGGACCTGATCATCATCATGGGGCAGAACCCCGGCACGAACCACCCGCGCATGCTCACCGAGCTGGAGGCCTGCAAGGAAAACGGCGGCGAAATCGTCGCCGTCAATCCCCTGCCGGAGGCCGGCCTCCGCCGCTACAAGAACCCGCAGAAGGTAAAGGGCATCGTTGGCCGCGGCACCGAGATCGCCGACCAGTTCCTGCACATCCGGATCGGTGGCGACATGGCACTGCTGCAGGCGATCTCCAAGCGGGTGTTCGACGCCGAGGACCGGAACCCCGGCACCGTTCTGGACCACGCCTTCCTGGCCGAGCACTGCGAGGGCCTGGCGGAACTCAAGGAACACCTCGGTCAACTGGACGAGCAGGCGGTGCTGGAAGCGACGGGGCTTCGGGTCGAGGAAATTGACGAGCTGGCCGCCCGCTATCTGAAGGCCGAGAAGGTAATCATCACCTGGGCCATGGGCATCACGCAGCAGAAGAAGGGCGTGGCCACGATCAAGGAAATAATCAACCTGCTGCTGCTCCGCGGCAATATGGGCAAGCCCGGAGCGGGCGCCTCCCCCATCCGTGGCCACAGCAATGTCCAGGGCGACCGCACCATGGGCATCTGGGAGCAGATGCCGCAGTCGTTCATGAACGCCCTTGGCAAGGAGTTCGGTTTCGAACCGCCGCGCGAACACGGTGTGGATGCCGTGGAAACCATCAACCGGATGCGCGACGGCGGCATCAAGGTCTTCGTAGCGCTCGGCGGAAACTTCGTGGGCGCCATTTCGGACACCAACGCGGCCGAGTCCGCCATGCAGAACACGGAGCTGTCCGTCCAGATTTCCACGAAGCTCAACAGGTCGCACACGGTGGCCGGTGCCGCTGCCCTCATCCTTCCGACAATGGGCCGGACCGAGATCGACATCCAGGAGTCGGGACAGCAGTTCGTGTCTGTGGAGGACACGGTCTGCGCCGTCCACCCCTCGTGGGGAAGCGTTGAGCCCGTTTCCCACCATCTCCTGTCCGAACCGGCGATTGTCAGCCGCCTCGGGAAGGCCGTGGTCGGCAGTCGGATCCAGGCCGACTGGGATGGCTTCGAGAAGAACTACGACCTTATCCGGGACCACATCTCCCGGGTCGTGGGCGGCTGTGAGAATTACAACGAGCGGATCCGCCATGAAGGCGGCTTCATCCTCGCGAACGGCCCGCGGGATTCCCGCACCTTCCCGACGCCGACCGGCAAGGCCGTGCTGACGGTCAACACCTTGGAACACGTGGAAAAGCCCGAGGGCACGCTGATCCTGCAGAGCATGCGCTCCCACGACCAGTTCAACACCACCATCTACGGCCACAACGACCGCTACCGCGGCATCAAGAAGGGCCGCCACGTCGTGTTCGTGAACCCGGAGGACATCGCCGAGCTGGGGTTGGCCGACGGGATGTTCGTGGACATCCGTGGAGAGTACAAGGACGGCGCGGAACGCATGGTCCGCAAGTTCCGGGTGGTCTCCTATCCCACTGCCCGCGGCTGCGCGGCCGCCTACTACCCCGAAGCCAACGTGCTGGTGCCGCTGAACCATACGGCCGAGGGCAGCAACACCCCGGTGTCCAAGGCGGTGATTGTCCGGCTCGAACCTAGTCTGGACCAGTCGCCGGACAGTTCGTCCACGCTAACTTCCGGCGCCGCCAGTCCCGCATCACCCTGAGTCCCTCGGGTCCTCGCGTGACCCCTGCGCGACCCCTGCGGGACCGGCCCAGTGCGGGACATGCCCAATCCTGGCTGCGGGCAGTGGACATATAGCCAACATGTCCATCCGCAGCCGTGACGGGAGAGCATGTCCCCCGGGGGCCACCCGGCGCTCCGCGGGACATGCCCAGTCCTGGCTGCGGCCAATGGACATATAGCCAACATGTCCATCCGCGGCCGTGACGGGAGAGCATGTCCCCCCGGGGGCCATCCGGCGCTCCGCGGGACAGGCCCAGTCGTGGCGCACGCGTGAGGCTACTGTGCCCGCTTGGCCCAGCCCTTTTCGTCCGGGCCCCCGGATTCGCCATGCTCGCACAATTCGAGGACCTTGTTCGAAGCGGCGTCAACCGCGTCCTTGGTGCTCTTCCGGCCGGCGGTCGAAGCAGTGCCGGCCGCGTAGCCGACGATGAATGCGCTGATGGCGTCCGCATGGGGCCCGACGGCCTTCGCGGATTCCTCGGCTACCTGAACGATCTTCTCGTGGTCGACTTCCAGGTCAAGGATCTGCAACGCCTGGATCAGGCGGCCGCTCCAGTGGCGCAGTGAGCTGTCTTCATCCTGGGACAAAGTCATTGGTACTCCTCTTAGTAGGGTGCATGAGTCGATCGTCTACCCCACAAGGGTTAGCACCGACACCGGCCTAGTGCAACGCGACACTGCGGCTTCGTCCGCCAACTCCCCGTCGCGCATCCGGTCGAAGTCAAGGCAGGGCAGACTCCGGTGACCGTCACTTACGACGCCGGGCCGGCGAGCCCGACGCCGGGCCGGCCAGAGCGGAAGCGGTGGCGCGCTGGCCGGCTAAGCGAGCCGGGCCGCCGTCGGGCGTAAGCTCGTGGGATGGCGAGATACTTGGACGTTCACCCCGAAAACCCGCAGCCGCGCTTAATCAGCCAGGCGGTGGAAATCGTCCGCTCAGGCGGCCTGATCGCTTACCCTACCGACTCCTGCTACGCCCTTGGCGCGCAGTTGGGAAACAAAGACGCTCTGGACCGGATCCGGACCATCCGGCAGCTGGACGACAAGCACCATTTCACGCTGGTGTGCAAGGACTTCGCTCAACTGGGCCAGCTGGTGCAGATCGACAACGACGTCTTCCGCAGCATCAAGGCCGTCACGCCGGGCAGCTACACCTTCATCCTGCCCGCCACGAAAGAAGTCCCACGCCGGCTGCTGCACCCGAAGAAGAAAACCGTGGGCGTACGCATCCCGGACCACCGCGTGGTCCAGGCCCTTCTCGCCGAATTGGGTGAGCCGCTGCTGTCCAGCACCCTGCTCTTGCCCGATGAGGAGGAACCGCTCACGCAGGGCTGGGAAATCAAGGAACGCCTCGAGCACGTCGTGGATGCCGTGATCGATTCCGGCGACTCCGGATCCGACCCGACCACCGTCATCGACTACTCCGGCGGTGTCGCCGAGATCGTCCGGCGCGGCATGGGCGACCCGTCCCGGTTCGAATAGGACAAGTGCGTGCTAGGACCGGCCGGGCCGGTCCGCGTCCTGCCGTCGGTTGCGCTGCCAGCGGCGCGTGAGATCGACGGCGGCCAGGAGTCCTGCGAGAGGTGACAGTACCGCGGCGGCGTAGACGAACAGCAGCCAGGTGAGCGTGGTCAGCAGCGTCTGGTTCGTGCTCAGCAGCGACAAGCCGCCGAACAAGCCGAGGGTCCAGAACAGTACGACTCCGAACAAGACCGCCGCCGCGGGGAAATACTGGTTCGTGACGACCTTTTTTGCCGCCAGGAAATAGTCGCGCGGAACGATGTTTTTCAGAGCTTTCATGGACCCTCCTCATACCTGGCGGGTGGGGGGAAGGCCGCCGGGGATATTCCCAGTATGGGGCCCCGCGCGGCCGGATCTGCGAAGAACCCACGGCACGTGACCAAGTTAACTTCAACGCCTGCGCGGTGCCGGTAGCCTGCGGAGTCTCTTCTGAATAAATACCACCCCGAAAGTGGCAGTGTCAGCCGTTTTGCCACTCCATGCCATGTGCAATCCGAACGCCCTTAGGCCAGTACGGAATGGCCGGCGCCGGCGGTGAACCGGCCCGGCCATCTGGTGCCAGGAAAGTCGACGTGCAGAGGAGTTACGCCGTCACCAACCGCCGCGCGTCGGCGTGTGACCCTTTCGGGCGTCGTCGGGCATTGCCATTTCGGCCCGCAGGCCCAGGAGTCGGATCGGACGGCCCGCTTCGATTCCGGCGGCGAGGTCCAAGGCCCGCGCGAGAATTTCGTTCCGGTCGAATGTCTCGGGAATCTTCCTCGCGTGGGTCTTGGTGAAGAACGGCGCGTACCGAACCTTGAGGGTCAGCCCAACCACGGGCCGTCCTTCGGCCACAACATCCTCAAGGACACGCGCTGTCAGCTCCCTGACGGCGTCGTCCACCTGGGCGGGCTCGGTCAGGTCCCGCTGGAAGGTGGTCTCCCGGCTATGCCCGCGGGCAACCCACGGAGTGTCGTCCACAACGCTGGCGCCGTCCCCGCGTCCGAGCTCCGCGTACCAGGGACCCATCCTGGGGCCGAACTCCGGGATCAGGTCTTGGGGGTCGGTCGCGGCGAGTTCGGCGACGGTGTTGATGCCGAGTTTGGTCAGCCGGCCCGAGACTTTGGTTCCGACGCCCCACAGGTCCCTGGTAGGCCGACTGCCCATGACGTCGAGCCAGTTCCCGGCAGTGAGACGGAAGACGCCGGCCGGCTTGCCGAAACCGGTGGCCACCTTGGCTCTGACCAAGGTGTCCCCGATGCCCACGCTGCAATGCAACTGCGTTCGCTCCAGGACAGCGGCCTGCACCCGCCGTGCGTAGGCTTCCGGATCCTCTGTCTCAGTGCCTACAAAGGCTTCATCCCAACCCAACACCTGCACGGTGGCGCCGGGCTGCGCGCGCAGGGTAGCCATCACCGTTTCAGACGCCGCGAGGTAAGCCTCGTGGTCGACGGGCAGGATCACAGCGTCGGGCACTTTCCGGGCCGCAACGCGTAAGGGCATTCCGGAACCCACGCCGAACGCCCTGGCTTCGTAGGATGCGGTCGAGACCACGGCTCGTTCCGTGGGGTCGCCCCGACCGCCGACAATGATCGGCTTGCCCGCAAGCTCCGGTCGCCGGAGCACTTCGACGGCCGCGATGAACTGGTCGAGATCGACGTGCAGCACCCACCGGATTCCGTTCACGCCACCAGTCTGCCCTATACATCCCTGGCAAGCATCGGCTTGCCACCGAGCTTGGCCGCTTAGCCTGCGGCCCCCTGACCTTCTTGGTGCGATGCCGCAAAGTCCGCCGAATGTCGGCACCCGGGACTACACTGGAATCATCGAACATATATTCGAATAAGGGTGTGTTGTGGGCGTTGTTATCGGACCCCGCGTGATAGACGCGGGCACTTCTCTGTTGTCGGTGCTGATTTCTCCGGTGCCGGTTGCGGCGGGCTACCCCTCCCCCGCCCAGGACTACTTCGACGGCCGGATCGACCTTAACGAGCACCTCATCAAGGACATCACGAGCACCTACGTCGTAAGGGTCTCCGGGGACTCCATGGAGACCGCGGGGATAAGCGACGGCGACGAGTTGATAGTGAACCGCGCCCTGGAACCCAAGGACGGCTGCGTCGTCGTCGCGGTCCTCGATGGGGAGCTCACCATCAAGCGCCTCCGCGTCACCGCCGCCGGGGTGGTGCTGCAGGCGGACAACCCCCGGTATCCGGACATCCGCGTCGCGGCCCTGTCGGACCTGGTCATTTGGGGCGTCGCAACACGCTGCCTGCACCATGTCTAGGAAACCCAGCATCGCGCTCGTGGACGTGAACTGCTTCTACGCCAGCGCCGAACGCGCCTTCGACCCGTCGCTGGAGGGTCGCCCCCTCGTCGTCCTGTCCAACAACGACGGCTGCGCCGTCACCCGGTCGCCCGAAGCCAAGGCCTTGGGCATCGCGGTGGGCGAGCCGTGGTTCAAGCTCGCGCCGCGGGCAAAGGAGTGGGGGCTCGTGGTCCGGTCCAGCAATTACGAGCTGTACGGCGACATCAGCGCCAGGGTAATGGAACTGCTCGGCCGGTACTCCGCTTGGCTGGAGGTCTACAGCATTGACGAAGCCTTCCTGGGCGTCTCCGGCACCGCGCACGAGCTCACCCGGCTCGGCCACACCATGAAGACCGCCGTCCGCCGGAACGTCGGGGTGCCCGTCTGCGTCGGGATCGCCCGGACGAAAACCCTCGCCAAGCTGGCCAACAAATGGGCCAAGAATAACGCGGCATTCGACGGCGTCTGCCACTGGGACTCCGTGCCGGCTCTCCAGCGTGAGGCGCTTATGGCCGGGCTGTCAGTGATCGAACTGTGGGGTGTCGCCTCCCGGCTGACCAAACGCCTGAACGGGCTGGGCATCCACTCCGTTCTGGACCTCGCCCGAGCAGATCCGGTCAGGATCAGGGACCGCTTCTCGGTGGTGCTGATGCGCACCGTCCTGGAGCTGCAAGGCACACCGTGCATCCCGCTGGAAGAGGAACGAACGGGCCGGGACCAGTTGATCTTCAGCCGGTCGTTCTCAACCCCTGTCACGAATGCGGCCGGGCTTCGCCAAGTGTTCGGCGTGTACGCCCAGCAGGCCAGCGCCCGGCTCGCCAAACACGGGCTGCAGGCCAAAGTGCTGACGGCATTCGCGGCGACGTCCCACTACAACCCGCAGGACAGCTCCAACCCCTCGGTATGCGTGGCGCTGCCCATGCCAACCGCGGATCCCGTTTTGCTTGCGAGGGCGGCCTATGGCCTGCTCCCCCGGATCCGCGACGGCGTGAAGTACGCCCGGGCCGGCATCATGGTCACCGATCTCCGTCCCTCCGGGAACCAGCCGCCGTTGAAACTCTTCGAGAATCCCCTCGAGGAGCGCGGCATCGGCTCCCTCTTGGAGGAAGTCAGCCGAAGATACGGCCGGGGGTCCATTGGCTTAGGCCACGCCGGCATCCGCGCCGGGCCGGACTGGAGCATGAAGCGGGAAATGCTGTCCCCCCGCTACACGACGCACTGGGACGAACTGCCGATCGTCAGGGCCGCCTGACCCAGGGCCGGGCCACCGGTCTTAGGGAAAGTTCCCGGTTCAGATTGCAGCCCGCACCCGCTGAAGGAATGAATCAAGTACCCTGCCGGCGTTCTCATGCATGCGCCGGGACTCCGAGGCAGGCAACAGGCGGCGTTTGGGTTCATTCAGCCCTTCACCGAGGTAAAGCAACGCCGCCAGCACCTCGGACAGCTCCGCGTTTCCCTCGGCACGCTGACGCAGGAGCCTGAGATGCGCGTCCTGCAGCGCCGGGCCCGGGGCGCAACCCAAATCGTGGTCAAAGAGCCTGCGGCAGCGGTCGTAGGCGGACAGACCCTCTGCCGGCAGGCCGGCCTGTTCGTAGCTGGTCACCAGGACGGTCCAGGCCCGTTCGTTGAGCGGCTCCGAGCGGATGGCTGCCTGCGCCCAGCGGATGGCCTCGTCGGTGCGCTCCAGAACGGCGGCCGTTTCTGCTGCGAGGATCTGGGCCGCAACTTTCTCGGCAGAATGACGCGTCCTTGCGTCGTCGGCCCAGTCAGCGACAAGCTCGAATCCCAGCAATGGCTCGGCCGAGAGTTCCAGCGCCTTGAGGAGCAGCGGGTACGCCTCGGCCGGCGAGGACTGGGCGGCCGAACGAACTAGTTGCCGGAAGTTCCACAGATCCAGGTCCACGAGCTGCGGATCCAGAACGTAGCCACTGTTGGCGGTGCGCAGTGGTCCGGTCTTTGTCTGCCCGGGCTGGATGGCTCGGCGGATGCCACTGACGTAGCTCTCCAGGGTGGCTACTGCGCCTTCGCTGGCGCTCGCACCCCAGAGGATGTCGATCAATTGGGTTTTCGAGACCGGCGTACCCAGATTCAGGAGCAGTATTTCCAGGATGTGCCTCGGCTTGCACCCGCCCAGGTCGGTCGCCGTGAGCGTTGCTCCGTCGCGCCGTATTTCAAAGGTGCCGAAAAGACGGACAGAAATTGACGGTGAGTGTCCGGCTGAATTTTCCACGATGTTCTCCGATTTCCCCAGCTCTAAATCTCAACCACTCTTCGGAAGATCGGAATCTGTTCGGAACTGTGACGTGTTGAGACTGTGTTCCTTCCGGGCTTCTAAGGAAACCGTGGCACGCCTGACCTGCGACAACAAGCAACGCAGCTACCCGACTTGGCGCCCAAGGAAAGTCGAGTACCGCGGCAAGTATGGCCAAGTATTCATCCCAAGGTTTTCCCAAGTAATTCGTGCCTAGTACAGGTGTTCAGCACCCAGTGTCCGGCCTTCGCCGCAGGCGCCGAGGGGCAGAAGGCGGGCCGGAGGATCGAGGTCGGGACTGATCCGGCCCGCCTAGTTCTTGTCCGTCATCTCTTCGGGAACAGCCACGGCTCGCATTTCAGTGCCGTCACGCATCAGCGACAACTCCAACGGGACCCCGATGGCCTCGGCGAAGAGCAGCTTCTGCAGGCTCTCGGCGTTCGCAACGGGTTTCTGCCCGACGCTCAAGAGGATGTCCCCGGCGTGGAGCCCAGCACGATCGGCGGGCGAAGCCGGGAGGACTTCGACAACGAGAAGGCCCTCCCGCCGTCCGGTCCGGACCACGGTGCTGGCCGGCAGCTGGACAGGCGTGTTGACCAGCCCCAGGTATGCGCGCCTGACGCGGCCGTCCTTTAGCAGCGAGGCGATGATCCTGCGTGAGGTGGCGTTGACCGGCACCGCCAGGCCCAGCCCGGCTCCCGCCACGGCCGTGTTGATGCCGACAATTCGGCCCCGGGCGTCCGCGAGCGCGCCGCCCGAGCTCCCCGCGTTCAGGGCGGCATCGGTCTGGATGACGTCCTCGATCATGCGGCGGTTGCGCCCGGACCACACCGGGATGGAGCGGCCCAGCCCGCTGACCACCCCGGCCGTCACCGAGCCGGACAGGCCTAGCGGGTTGCCGACGGCAATGACCAATTGGCCCACCCTTAGCGTCTCAGCGTCACCGAATTCCGCCGGCGCCGCCGTGGGGGCCTTGCCATGGACGACGGCGAGATCGGAGAGCGGGTCGGCGCCAACGACATCGACCGCAGTCCGGGTCCCGTCGGCAAACACTGCGTGCCCGCTCTGAGTGCCGGCCACTACGTGGGCGTTGGTGACCAGGTAGCCGTCGGTGGTGAACAGCACGGCTGAGCCTGCCCCCACCCGGAACCTGCCGCCGCGTCCGTAACCGGTCATTTCGATAGCGGCGACGTGCGGCGTGACGGTCTCCGCCACCCGGACGACGGTCGCTGAGTATGAATCCAACGGGTCCTCGGACGCCTCGGGGCCGGGGGCCCTGCTAATCGCAGTTGCCACGGTGCACCTTCCTTGACTGGTACGTATCTAAGTCAACCACCGGGGTCCCGCCCGTAGTTCCGGGAGCCCTACGCCGACAGAGAAAATAGGCGGGCCCGCTACGCCGGGTGTCATCATCGCAGGGCGGCAGTTCATTCCTCCGGCGATCCGCCGCTAGGCTCAGAAGCAGACCAGCCTTTCAGCCACAGGAGAACTTCGTGAGTCCAGCGACCGTTTCGCCCGATCCACTTCCGCCACTCGGCCTCAGCTGGGGCATCAAGCGCAGCTTTATCGACTACATCAACGGCCTGCCGGACGCGTCGGTGTCGGTGGTCAACGGCGCAACCGTAGATGAAACAGGCCTTTTCCGCTTCGCCGCCGAAAATTCCGACTACGACGCCGTCCGGGGCACCGGCATCCTGCGCTTCCGGGGCGACGTCCGCCTCTCCGGCCACCACGGAATGATGTTTGTCCGGTTGCTGGACCCATGGATCGTCTTCACCGGCGGACGCGGGATCCTCTCGATCAGCACCGGCGACGACGTCGGGCAGGACCGGACTGCTGTGGCCAGTCTGCGCTCCGGAGCACCCCGCCAGGCAGCAGACGGGTCGCTCATCTGGGCGGACGTTGAGGTGGCCATCACGGACGAAGGATCCGAACTCTTCGACGGTCAGTACGCTGCCGGGCAGCCGATGGACCCCCTGTTTATCCGGGTGGCTGGCCAAGGCCCCAGCTGAATCTGCACCAGCCGTCCGCGGACCCAGGAGTCACGGGACCGGCTTTGCCCGGGTCTCCCGGGTTGCCCGGGTTGCCCGGGTTGCCCGGGTCTCCCGGGCACAGCATGACCGGCCACACACTGGTTGAGGAGAGCGCGCGGCCGGTCGTCTGTCGGGGCCCGCAGCGCAGGGCCGGGGCGTTGGTACGGGACCTAGTCTTTAGTTTGTGAAATCTGTCTTCCTTTACTAACTGTTGCGCATGGCACCTGAGAGGACGCTGAGAGGTCGAAATCCCGCAGGGCCGCTCCGGGCGGGAGAAAAATGTTGGCTTTGGTTGTCGCGGACGCGCGGTTGCCCCATTCTTGGAACATGCAACAGGTCCCGTCCGATGCCAGGGCCAGCCGCTCCCGCCGTCGCCGGACCCGCTGGGGAGTGCGCAAGCGCTCCACGGCGGCCGCCGTCGCCGTGGTTGCCGTGGCACTGCTGGCGGGCGGACTAGTCCTACTGGCACTGTTGGAGACGTCCCTGACGGCGTCGACGGAGTCCGCCGCACGGCAGAGGACGCAAGACGTCATAGCCCAGCTGGTAGTGGACCAGGACATTGAGGACGCGATCGAATACATTACGTCCACAGGACATGCCGGCCAGTACGTGCAGCTTCTCGATGCCTCCGGCACTGTCATTGTCGGATCCGAACCCAAGGCCGTCGACCGGCCCCTGTCCGGACTGCGCCCGGAACCGGGGTACATGTTGTTCCAGCGCGTCTCCAGCCTGCCGAACATCGGCAACAATGACGACTTCCACGTCGTTGCGACCGGCGCACGGGTGGGCCGCCAGCACGTGGTCGTTATCGTCGCGACCTCGGTCCAGCTCCAGGCAGATACCGTTTTCACCGTGGCTTGGCTCATGCTGGGCGCGGCACCCCTCCTGTTGGCTGTCGTGGCGTTCTCGGTCTGGCTCCTGGTGGGCCGGTCCCTCCGGCAAGTGGAAAAAATCCGGGGTCAGGTGGCACGGATCAACGCCGAACGCCTGGATGGGCGGGTCGAGGTCCCGCCCACGAAGGACGAGCTGGAGGCCCTCGCCCTGACCATGAACACCATGCTTGAGCGCCTGCAGGCCTCGGACCGGGAGCAGCGTCAGTTTGTCTCAGACGCCAGCCACGAGCTGCGCAGCCCGCTCGCAACGCTGAGTGCCGGGGTGGAGATCGCGGCCGCGGATCCGTCGGGGACGATGTGGCTGCAGTTGAAGGACGATCTGGCCGGTGAAACGGCGCGGATGCGCTACCTGGTGGACGATCTGCTGACCCTGGCCCGAACGAACGACGCCGGCCCAACCATGGAGGACGCCGATGTGGACCTCGACGACGTTGTGGATCAGGAAGTCCGCCGGCTGCGCGCGATCAGCAGGCACTCGGTCAACGCCGATCTCATCCCGGTCAAGATCAAGGGAGATGCCCGTCGCCTGGCGCAGGTGTTGCGGAATGTCCTGGACAACGCGGAGCGGCATGCCCTTTCCCGGATCCGGGTCAGCCTGTACGCAGCCGGCGGCGGGGCTGTCGTGGCCGTCGACGACGACGGCGACCCGATTCCGGAAGCGGACCGGGAACGCGTGTTCGAGCGATTTGTCCGGCTCGACGAAAGCCGGTCACGCGAGGGCGGGGGCAGCGGTCTGGGCCTGGCTATCGCCGCCGGCATCATGGCCGCGCACGACGGTGCCATTCGAGCCACGGAAACGCCCACCGGGGAATGTCGCTTTGAAATGACCTTCCCACTCGCGGAACCCTCGGCCCCGGCGCCCGTCAGGCGCGCGGCTGTGGCGCGGCCACGGGCTTAGCGACCCGGTCTGCACTGAGCAGGTACCCCACCCCTCGAACCGTAGCCAGCGTCTGGACACCAAACGGAACGTCGATCTTGCGCCGCAGGTATCCGATGTAAACCTCCACGACGTTGTCGCCGCCCTCGAACGCTGAATCCCAGACGTTGTCCAGAATGTCCGCCTTGGACACGATCTGGTCGTGCCGGCGCATCAGGTACTGCAGGAGCCCATACTCCCGAGCCGTGAGGCTGATGGGCGTCTCGCCCCGCCGGACACGGTGGTTGACCGGGTCCAGCGTCAGGGTCCCGAGCGTCAGGACGACGGGCCGCTCCGGGGCTCCCCTGCGCATCAGGGCCCTGATGCGGGCCACCAGGACGAGGAAACTGAAGGGTTTGGTCAGGTAGTCATCGGCTCCCAGATCGAACGCATCTGTCTGGTCGTACTCACCGTCCTTCGCCGTCAGCATCAGCACCGGGGTCCAGATCCGGCGCTGTCGCAGTTCGCGGAGGACGTCATAGCCATTTTTGAGCGGCAGCATCAGATCCAGCAGGATCACGTCGTAGGCGTGCTCGGTCGCCGCCGAGAGCCCGCTGACGCCGTCGTGGGTGACGTCCACGACGAACCCCTCGTTCACCAGACCCCGGCGCACAGTATCCGCCAGGATCTTCTCATCCTCGACTAACAGGATCCTCATTGCCGGACTCCTCTCCTCGGAGACAAGTGTGGCGCCCGTGCACCCAGCATAGGACCAATGACGGCGACGCTCACGGCGACAGGCTGCACTGCGGGCCGGCAGCCGCGGGACCCGGCCGGGCCATCCGGAACCGCGCCCCGCGTAGGCTCCAAGGCCTCCGTGGGAATTACACCTAGGGCTTGAGGACGACCTTGATGCAGCCGTCTTCCTTCTTCTGGAACAGCTCGTAGGCCGCGGCGGCGCCGTCGAGGGACACTTCGTGGGTCTTCAGGTCCATCACGCCCAGCGGGTCGGCGGCATCCTCGACGATCGGGAGCAGCTCGTCGGTCCAGCGCCGCACGTTGCACTGGCCCATCCTGAACTGAAGCTGCTTGTCGAACATCGTCAGCAGCGGCATCGGGCTGGCGGTGCCGCCGTAGACACCACTGAGGGACACGGTGCCGCCGCGCCTGACGGAGTCGATGGCGGCGTGGAGCACCGACATCCGGTCCACGCCCGCGGTCTCCATGGCCTTTTTGGCGAGGGCGTCGGGCAGCAGCCCCACGGCGTGCTGGGCGAAAGCACCGGCCGGGGAGTTGTGCGCCTCCATCCCGACGGCGTCGACGACGGCGTCCGGCCCCCGGCCGTCGGTCATGTCGCGGAGCCGGTCACCGATGTCCTTGGTGAAGTCGAGCGTCTCGATCCCGTGCCGCTCCGCCATCTGACGGCGCTCCGGGACCGGTTCAATGGCGATCACCCGCTGCCCGAGGTGTCGGCCGATCCGGCTGGCGAACTGGCCCACCGGGCCGAGTCCGAAAACGGCGAGGGTTCCCCCGGCGGGGACGTCGGCATACTTCACGCCCTGCCAGGCGGTGGGCAGGATATCGGACAGGTAGAGATACCGCTCGTCCGGGAGTTCCTGCCCTACCTTGACGGGTCCGTAATCGGCGTAGGGAACCCGGAGAAACTCGGCCTGGCCGCCCGGGACCGAGCCGTAGAGCTCGGAGAAGCCAAACAGGCTGGCTCCGCTGTTGTGCGAGCGCACCTGGGTGGTCTCACACTGGGACTGCAGTCCCTGCTTGCACATCCAGCAGTGCCCGCACGAGATGTTGAACGGAATGACCACCCGGTCGCCGGGCTTGAGGTTCCGTACGTCGGCGCCAACTTCCTGCACTATCCCCATCGGCTCGTGGCCCAGGATATCGCCGGCCTGCAGATACGGTCCCAGCACCTCGTACAGGTGAAGGTCCGAGCCACAGATCGCCGAGGACGTGATCTTGACGATGGCATCGGTGGGGTCCTGGATCACCGGGTCCGGCACGTTTTCGACCCGTACCGACCGCTTGCCCTGCCACGTTAGTGCTCTCATCAGAACTCCTTCGGGAAAACCTAAATACTAAGCTTGCTGAGCATTTACCGTAACCCGACGAGATGCAGGACACAAGGAGCGGCCCGGTACTGCCGTTGCAGATATGCCGGCGGCTACGCCTCGGCCTGGGGCAGCGGAACCTGGGCGGCGGCTCCGAAAAGCCAGGCGGTCACGTCGCTGCGCAGGACAAGATGGGGACCGCCGGTGGGACTGACGCTACCGCTCGGAACGTAATACCCCCGCCCAGCGCCGGGCCCGCCCGCTGCGCGGTCCAGAGCCTCCGTGAGCGGCCTGGTCAGGTGCCCCTGCGGGCCGACGGCACGGAGCCCATCCAGTTCCTCTGGAGTGAGCCGGCCCAGCACTGCGGCAATATCGGCCATGATGGTTCCCTTCTGGCGGATGGTACTCGAACCATCAGCCTAGGGCGCCAGAATTAACGCCGCGTGAAATCGCGACCAAATCAAGGGATTCTCGTGCGGGCACGGCAGTTGCCGCAGCTACGGACCCCCGATGCCTCCCACTGATGAGGTGAGGGTCACGGGGCCGTTTCGCATTTTTCCCGGCGTGTACCCGGCTTGGTGCGGTACGGTTCATTCCCGGGGGGATCCAAGACCAACAGAATCGAGAATCAACCAGGTGGCAACCGACTATGACGAAGTCCGATCCGACGTCGCGGAATCACGAAATGCTTCGCTCGAGGCCCTTCGTTCTGCCAATGCGCCGGACGCACGCAGCGTAGCCCGTGACCTCGATGAGGCCGATACCTCCGAGGGCGTGGAACTGCCCGGCGCCGACCTCTCCGGTGAGGAACTGACGGTCACGGTCATCCCGCAGAAGGAAGACGAGTTCACCTGCTACTCCTGCTTCCTCGTCCGGCACCGTTCACAGCTCGCGCGCGAAAAAGCAGGTCACTCATACTGCGCTGACTGCCTCAGCTAACCTTCCAACGCTGCACGGAAAGCTCCGGTACCTGAACGCTCGGTGCCGGAGCTTTCCGACGTCTGCACCCAAACTAGCCAGTGCCTTTTCACTGCGCCGGGCGGAGAATTGAGGGGTAGTCTCCTGCGGTTCCTTTCCCGGGCGAGGTTGGTGCGCCATGAATACTGGCAAAATCCGGACAGCGTTGCTGGCCCCTGCACTGGCCTTGATCCTGGCCGGGACGGCGGGTTGCGCCGGCGGCGGAAGCCCGGCCCCGGCGTCGTCGGCGCCCCCGGCCGCGACAGCGTCCCCGGATAACACCGGGATGAACGGTCCTGCGGCAAGTGCCGCGGCGACCATCACGATCAAGGACTTCGGCTACGGGGCGCCGATCACGGTGCCCCCGGGGGCGACAGTGACCGCGACCAACCAGGACAGTGCGCGCCATACCGTAACGGCCGATGAGGGGTCTGCCTTTAGCGTGGACGTCCAGGGCAGCGGCGGCACCGGCACCTTCACGGCGCCCGCCCGGCCGGGCACCTACGCCTACCACTGCGACTTCCATCCGGACATGCATGGGACGCTGATTGTAAAGTGACCGCGTCAGGCCTCGCGGGAGCCGGGCAGCCTATGCGGCGGCGTTCATCGTTGCCCTAAGCCCCGTTGCCGCCGAGCCGAGCCGAAGCGGCACCTGGCCCCGCGTGCCCTGACCGGCCGCCGAGGGTGCCCCGGCTTGGTCTGCTGACGTAGACTCGTGCAAAAATCCGCGATGAAAGCACACTGATGAACAAGAACCGGCTCGAGGCCTTCAGCGACGGCGTGCTGGCCATCATCATCACCATTATGGTCTTGGAGCTCCACGTCCCCGCAGAGCCAACGTGGCCCGCACTGCTGGAAGAGGTGCCAACCTTCTTAAGCTATGTGCTGAGCTTTGCGTACGTCGGGATCTACTGGAATAACCACCACCACATGCTTCACCTGGCCGGCAGGATCAGCGGCGGCATCCTCTGGGCCAACCTGCATCTGCTGTTTTGGTTGTCGCTGTTTCCGTTCACGACCCGCTGGATGAGCACCAGTGATCTGGCGGAGGTGCCGGTGCTCGTGTACGGGCTGAACCTGCTGCTTGCCGCAATCGCCTTTTACATCCTGAAGACGGCGCTGGTCCGGCGGCAAGGACCACACGGCGCCTTGGACGTGGCTATGGGCCGGGATTGGAAGGGCAGGTTATCCCCCTTTCTTTACGTTGCGGGGATGGCCCTCAGTCTCGTGAATCCGGCGCTGGGCGTCGCGGTCTACTCCGGGGTCGCGGCCCTCTGGCTGATTCCGGATCGTCGTGTGGAGAGGTTTCTGTCCCGCGCGGCGGATACCCCCGGCCAGTCCGGCGGCACCAATCCCGCCGCCACTGAACCCGGCGGCTAGGTTCCGGTCACCGACGGGCCTGCCCCGCCAAGTATGCGTCGAGAAATTCCAGCGTTGCGGGGTTTGGCCTACTGACGTTCGCGGAGTAGCCGGGATGCTTCTGCAGGTACTTCTTGATGTACGGGCAGACGGGCACGATCGTGAGCCCCGCGGCTACGGTCTCGTCGAGGGCCTGCGCCGCCAGGCGCCCGGCTAAGCCCTGGCCCTCGAATCCGTCGTTGATGACCGTGTGATAAAAGATCCGCTGGCTCTCGGCGTCGCGATCCACGTAGGCAGCGCGCCCGATGACCGTGTCTCCATCGAGCACTTCGAAGCGGTTTCGATCAGGATTGTGGCGGACGGTGATCGGGCTCATTGCTCTCGTTTCCCTGTGGGTGGCGACGCCGGCATCGGCGCCGCCGCAGTTTTCACGGACGGTGATGGGTAGTGCTTCTGAGAACAGCTTAACCACCGGCGCCCGGCCCGCGGAGACGGCAGAATGGAATCATGCCGACAGCCGAATCCCCCGTCTCCATCGCCACCGGCGATATCGCGGTCTCCGCCGTCTACGCGCGGCCCACCAGCACCTTCGCCACCCTCGTGGTCGCGCACGGTGCCGGTACCGGCATGGACCATCCCTTCCTTAGCGGCTTCACGCGAGCCCTGAACGAGGAGTCCGTCGCCACCCTCCGCTTCAACTTCCCTTACCGCGAGGCCGGGAAGAAGTTTCCGGACAAGCCACCGGCCGCGATCGCGGCCTGGCGCGCTGCCATGGAGGAAGCTGCCGCCAGGTCGGCCGGCGAACCGGTATGGGCCGCCGGTAAATCGTTCGGTGGCCGCATGGCCTCGATGGCCGTTGCGGATGGAATGGCGGCCGCGGGCCTCGTCTATCTCGGTTACCCGCTCCATCCGCCGGGCAAGCCGGAGAAAATCCGCGACGAGCACCTTTATGGACTAACCCTGCCGATGCTCTTCCTGCAGGGGACCCGGGATGCTTTCGCGACCCCGGCACTGCTGGAGGCAGTGGTGGCCCGCATCGGGCCAGCGGCAACGCTGGAGTGGTGCGAGGGCGGCGGCCACACCTTCGACGTCGCCGGCCACAAGCGCCCTCCGGAGGAAGTCGGCGCATCGCTGGCGGGTGCCGTCGCGGCGTTTCTGAAGGTCCGCGGCTAGATCCACCCGGTCCGGCGCAGGGGCGGTTCGGCGCCGCCGGCGCGCTGCACCAGAACTTGGTTGACCCCCGTCAGTCCGGACTCGAATCCCAGGGCGGACGCCGCCATGTACAGCCGCCACACCCGTGCCCGTCCCGCCCCCACGGTTGCCACAACCTCCGTCCAGCGCTCCTCCAGGTTCTGAACCCAGGCCCGGAGCGTCAGTGCGTAGTGGCGGCGCAGTGCCTCCACGTCGAGGACCTCGAAGCCCCCCGCTTCCAGTGCGCTGAGCGTGTCGCCAAGGCTAAGCATCTCGCCGTCGGGGAAGACGTAGCGGGGTATGAATGAGTCCGGATCCGGGTCAGTGGGTCCGGCATTCCAGGAGATGGCGTGGTTCAGCAGCCGGCCACCGGGGCGGAGAAGGGAATGGAGCCGTGAGACGTAGTGAGGCATTTGTTCGCGGCCGACATGCTCCGACATGCCGATGGAGCTGATGGCATCGAACGGGCCGACCTCGATGTCGCGGTAGTCCTGCACCCTGATGTCGACCCGATCGGTCAGGCCGGCATCGGCCACGCGCTTGCCCGCCAGCGCCGCCTGTTCCGTGGAGAGGGTGACACCCACGACGTCGGCTCCGTAGTGCCGGGCGGCATGAATCGCAAAGCTGCCCCAGCCGCAGCCGACATCCAGCACCCGCATACCCTGCTCCAGACCCAGCTTGCGGCACACCAAATCAAGCTTGGCTTCCTGTGCAGCCTCCAGCGCCGTGTCCTCGTCGTTCCAGACCGCGCACGAGTACACCATCGAGGGGCCCAGGACGAGGGCGTAGAAGTCGTTGCCGACGTCGTAGTGATGCGAGATGGCGGCAGCGTCGCGCTTCTTGGAGTGACGCCGGCCGCTGCGGACAACCTTCGCTTCCTCCGGCGGCGGCGACGGGTTCGGCCCGAGCGCACCGAGCCGGATGGCAGTCCCGAGAAGCGTGCCCACCTCGCGGACGGTGGGCCGGCGGAACGGACCGGGCTCCGCGAACTTACCGGCCGAGCTCAACGCAGCGAAGCTCGCAAAGACGTCGCCGGGAGCATCGATCTCACCGGAGACGTATGCCCGGCTGAGGCCCAACTGGCCAGGTGACCACAGGATCCGGCGCAGCGCCCGCCGTGACCTGAACACGATCAGCGGCGCCCCTGCCGGACCCGACTCCGAGCCGTCCCAGGCCTGCAGCCGCAGCGGGATTTCCGGCGTGCCAAGGACAATGGCCAGCGCTTCGGCGAGCCGTGATGCTGCATTCGTTGGTGTACCCATGCCCCAACCTCTCTTCCGGTGCCTTCCGTGGCCCTAATCTATGTCCAGGTCACCCATTCGGAAAGGGGCCGGACGGCCCTGGATCCTCCTCCGGCCGGGCTGACACCGCTGGTGTGTGCGCTGGGGTTTGCCGTACGCGGGGTGCTCAGATCGTTGCGCCAGTGACCATACCGGGTCCGCCGTCGGCCCTTCCGCCCGCCCGACACCGATCAGGACCGGCCGTTGAAGACGTCGTTCCCGAAGCTGTTCAGCCCCGCTGCCCCGGCATATCCGAGCCGCGGCAGCGAAAAGATGTCCTCAACGCTGGCCTGGAGACTGAAATGGTTGTACAGCCGGTCCGACGTCGTGCCGCCTTTGATGAAGGGTGAGAGCACGAGTGCGCCGACGCGGCCGCCGGCCGTGCCGCCCGGTATCCCTGATGGACCGCCGGAGCTGTCTTCGGCTTCATCGAAGGTGATGACGAGCATCCCGTCCTTCTTGAACGCCGGTGATTCCAGAATCCGCGGAATCTGCTCGCCCAGCCACGCGTCCGCGCTGACCAGCCCGCCGGTGCTTCCATCGACGCAGGGATTATCGTGGCCGTCGTGACACAGATTTGGTGTGATGTAGGACAGCGCCGGGGTGGTCTCGACGGATCGCAGGTCCGCCGCGAGCTCGCTGAAGTCGACGACGTTCGCCCGGCAATCCGGGGAGGAGGTGACCTCCTCAAAGTACACAAACGGGTTGTGACGGGTGGCGTACTGGTCGCCGACCTTCGCCTTCTGATCGTTGTCCCTGGCGCCGAGTTCGGGGTGCCGGCACGGAGTCTTCATGTCCTCCATGTAGCCTTTCCAGCTCTTTCCCGCGGAGCGGAGCTGTCCCGCTACCGTCGGCACCGATGCCGGATAGACGCAGCCGGTGCCCTTAACCTGGCCCGGAGATGCTTCCCCGGTCTGCGTGAGGGGCCCGTAGGTCGGGCAATCGTCCCGGGTCATGGCATTTGAGCCCTGTCCGGAAATCTGGGCGAGGTAGTTCGGGTTGGAATGGTGGGCGATGCCGTAGTACTGGGAGAGCAGCACACCCTGGGCGCGAAGGGTTGTGGACAAGTACGGGGCCGCGGAGCCGGCATCCCAGATCTTGTCGTAGCCCTTGTTCTCAAGATTGATGATGAACACGTGCCCGGGAGTCCCGGCGCGTTGGCCCGCCGTCGGCGCTGGCGTCGGCGTCGGCATCGGCGTGCAGGCCGCCGCTGTCACGGCAAGAATCACTGCCAAAATCAGCAAGGATGCGCTCGCCGGGGCCTTGGCGCCCGGAGGTGTTGTGGCGTTCCGGCTCATTGCTTCCGGCTTTCTGCTGGACCGGGCCGGCGGACAACCGGCCCACTGCTGGAACTCTCGCACTTGCGGCTCAGCGATGACCCCAAATTCGCTGAAGGAACGCTGTGAGGTCAACCCTCGGTGCCGGATGGCGCAGCCGTCCCGCCGTTAGTCCTTGGCTCGGGCCCGGCTGGGCTGGACCCTGGACGGTTCGCCGGGCATCTTCGGGAAGTCCGGCGGGAACGGAAGTTCGCCCAGTCCGGCGGCTACGTCCTTCTCCCACCATTTGAGGAGGACATCGATGGTTCCCGGTTTTGCATGCATGTCTGCCCAGGGATCCCCCGTGGTCTTCAGCCGCTCGGGGACGCTGAGGATGGTGAAGTCCTTCGGATCGGCGTTCCCGAGTTCCTCCCATCCGATCGGGCAGGAGACGGTGGCGCCGGGGAGGGCACGCGGGCTGTAGGCGCCCGCGATGGTGCGGTCCCGGTTCGCCTGGTTGAAGTCGACGAAGATCCGGCGGCCGCGCTCCTCCTTCCACCATGCAGTGGTGACCTTTTCGGGCATGCGCCGCTCCAGTTCGCGGGCCGCCCCGATCACGGCATGCCGGACTTCCAGAAACTCCCGGGTGGGCTCGACCGGGGCGTAGACGTGCAGCCCGCGGTTCCCGGAGGTCTTGATGAACGCCTCCAGCCCGGCTTCGGCCAGCACCGAGCGCAGTTCCTGGGCCGCCGGGATGGCGTCCTCGAAACCGGTTCCGGGCTGCGGGTCAAGATCGATCCGGAGTTGATCCGGGTTGTCCGGATTGCCCGCCCTGGATGCCCAGGGATGGAACACGACGGTGTTCATCTGCACGGCCCAGACCGCGGCCGCAACGTCGTCGAACACGATCTGCGGGTGGGAGCGTGCGCTGGGGTACTTCACCATGACCGAGCGGACGAAGTCCGGTGCGCCCTTGGGCGGATTCTTCGAGAAGAACTGTTCGCCGTCGATGTTGCCGCCGAACCGCTGGAGGGTCACCGGGCGGTCGCCGTTGGCCGCCAGGAACGCGTCCCCGACATCAACCATGTATTGGGCGAGGTCCAGTTTGGTCAGGCCGAGCTCCGGCCAAACGACCCTGGACGGGCTCGACAGCCGCACCTCGCGCGGGCCGTGCGGGCTGTTGACGGTGAGTGTGGTTTCTTCCCTGGCCATGGGGACAAGCTACCCCGCAGATGTCGCAAATGGATAGCCCGCCCCCACGGCACAGTGTGGCGCTAATCTTCCTTCGGGCCGGTCAGGACTCGAGAACCAGCAGCTGGGCTTTGTCCTCGTCCCAGCCCACCCACAGCTCCGCATCCGGTTGCAGTCCGGCGCCCCGTTCGGAGCTCAATTCCCGCAGCTGGAGTTCATGGCCGCCGGCCGTGAGCCGGTGGCGCACCGTGGCGCCCAGGTTCGTGGAGGACACCAGTGTCGCGGCGCAGCCGTTGCCTGCCGCGGCCTGCGTGCTGAATTTGAGGTGCTCCGGACGGATGGAAACGGCATAGTTCCCGCCGTCGGCTCCGCGGTCCCGGACCCTGGCCAGGCCGAGGCCACCGAGATCCACGACAGCGTGGTCCCCGTTTCGCTCGACGATGCTGCAGGGAATGAGGTTCGTATCACCGAGGAAACTGGCCACCCAGTCGGTCAGCGGGTGGTTGTAGACCTCCTCCGGCGGCCCGGACTGGATTATCTTCCCGTCCCGCATCACCACTATCCGGTCCGACATGGCCATGGCCTCGTCCTGGTCGTGCGTCACGAACAGCACGGAGATGCCCAGGCTCTTCTGCAAGGCCTTGATCTCCTCCTGCATCTGCTCGCGGAGACGCTTGTCCAAGGCAGCCATGGGCTCATCCAGCAGCAGGGCTGCCGGGTTGAAAACCAGCGCCCGGGCCAGCGCCACCCGTTGTTGCTGGCCGCCGGAGAGCTGGCGGGGCTTGCGGCCGCCCATCTTGCCGAGGCCCACACGTTCCAGTGCGGCGGCAGCCCGCTGCTGGCGTTCGGCGCGCGGAACCTTCCGCATGCGGAGGGCGAATTCCACGTTTTCAAGGGCGCTCATATGCGGGAACAGTGCGTAGTTCTGGAACACCACACCGAGATTCCGTTCCCGGGGCGGCAGTGAATCCACCGGCTTGCCGTCGATCAGGACGGAACCGGCGGTGTGTTCCTCGAACCCTGCCACCATCATCATGGTGGTGGTCTTGCCGGAGCCGCTGGGGCCCAGCAGGGTGACGAACTCGCCGGGACGGACCGTCAGGTCCAGCTGGTCCACGGCAATGACCTCGCCGTAGGTCTTGCTGACCTGGCGGAGCTCAATGGCGCCTTGCGCGGCGCTGCCGGACCGCGGAACTGGTCCGGCGGAAATTACTGATGCGGTCATCGACTTTCCTTTACGTTTGTGCGGACACGGCCAGGGGCAGCATCCGGGCTGTGGATCGGCGCTTGAGGACAAACACGACCTGGAGAAGGAGCCCTATGGTTGCCACGCTGACCAGCAGGGCGGACGACACAGCGATCTTGGGCGTCAGGTTGAACTGGATGTCCGTGAACATCTTGACCGGCAATGTGGTTGCACTCGGGGACTGCATGAACAGGGACATCACCGTCTCGTCGATGGAGACCGAGAAGGCGAAGAGCGCCCCGGAGATGAGGCCGGGCAGGATGACGGGCAGATACACATGCCGGAACACGGACAGCGCGCCGGCGCCCAGGCTCTGCGCGGACCTGACCAGCGCGGGGTTCAGCCCGGCGAGGCTTGCCCGCGTCGTCAGATACACGTACGGAGTTGCGATCACAGCGTGCGCCAGACCGATGGGGACAATGCTGCCGACCATGCCGAGCGAGATGAAGAACTGGTAGAACGCCAGCGCCAGCACCACGGTCGGCACGATCATCGGTGCCAGGATCAGGCCCACGACGGCGGGCTGCCCGGGGAACTTGCGCCCGTGCAGTCCGATCGCCGCGGTGGCGCCGAGCAGCACGCCGATGAAAACGGCAATCCCGGCCGACTGGAGGCTGGCCGTCAGGGCGGACGTCCAGGCCCGGTCCGCGAAGAACCCCGCCACGGCGGCGAAGGAAATGCCCTCCGGCGGGAACGTGATGTAGCGGCTGTCGTTCAGGGCCACCGGCACCACGATCGCCGTCGGAACCACCAGGAAAAGGAAGACCGGTATGGAGAGGAGCGCCAGAAGGCGGCGCTGCGGATCAATTGTCTTCATGTTGCCCTCCTGCCTTGAGTACCCGCTGGTAGATGGCCACCAGGACGCTGACCAGAACGGTCAGGATCACGGCCAGTGCGGCGGCTCCGGAGAAGTCCGTCAACTGGCGGGCGTAATAGTCGATTTGATTGGCGATCATCATGTCCCCCGGGCCGCCCATGACCACCGGGGTGATGAAGAAGCCCGTGCTGATGATGAACACGAGCAAACCCGCCGCGGAGACACCGGGCATGCTCAGCGGCAGGGTGATCCGCCGGAAGACGGACCCTTCCCGCGCGCCGAGCGAGCGGGCCGCCAGCCCGAGCCGGTCGTCAATGGACGTCAGCGACGAGAAGATCGGGAACACCGCATAGGGCAGGAGGCAGTGGACCATGCCCACAATCACCGCGAACCGGTTGTGCAGCAGCGGGATCGGCGCGCCAGTCAGCCCGATGCCCTGCAGGAAGGCGTTGACGATGCCGTTGTCCTGCAGCAGCACCGCCCAGGCAAAGTTCTTCACCAGGATGCCTGTCCAGAAAGGCAGCAGGACGACGGCGAACAGGATCACCCGGGCGACATTCCCCGCACGCCACAGCACCAGGGCAATGATGTATCCCAGCACGACGGTCACAATGGTGCTGGCCAGGCTGATGGTGAGGGTGTTTCCGAGTGCCCGCAGCACCAGGGGGTCCGCCAACACCCGCTGGTACGCGTTGTCGGCGAAGCTGGCGCCCACCAGTTTGCCCAGCGGGGTCAGGAACAGGAGAAGATCGAAGGCCAGGATCGGGGCAAGCAGCAGCCACCATCCGCTCCGCCTCCGCCGCGGTGTCCCTCCCGCCGGCCCGGTGGTACCTCGGTCTTCCGGCCGGGACCGTTGCAGGGTTGCGGTACTCATATCAGCTGGCCTGCCACAGCTTGAACTGCTGTTCGGTCTTCTTCAGGTTCTCAGACCACCACTTGTCGTCGCGGACCAGGATCTTGTCGGCCAGCATGGGGCTCGTGGGGAGGGTGTCGGCAATCTCCTTGGGCAGCTTGGACAGGGCCGGCGTGTTGGCCAGCGTCAGGTTGGTGACCTTGTCGAAGGCGGCGCCGGCCTCCGCGTCGTTGGACATGAAGTTCATCAGCTTGAAGGCGGCTTCCTTGTTCTTGGCGCCCTTCGGCACCACGAAGTAGTCCCCCGCGAGTACCGCGTTCTCGGCGGAAAAGTTCAGCTTTGCGCCGTCATTGCGGGCCGCGTTGATCCGGTTGTTGAAGCTGGTGGAGAGTGAGACCTCGCCGGAAGTGAGCTGCTGGATCGGCTCCTGGTTAGCTGCGTGGTAGAGCAGGCGGTCCTTGCCCGGGTGGTGTCCCAGCACCCGAAGGGCGCGGTCGACGTCGAGGGGGTAGATCTTGTCGAACGGAACGCCGTCGGCCAGGAGAGCAGCTTCGAGCACGGAACTGTCCGAAAGCTGGTTGTACACGGAACGCTTGGTGTTGTACTTGTCCTGGTCGAAGAACTGGGCCCAGTCCTTGGGCGCCTGTCCGTCAGGGATGACTTTCTGGTCCCACGCCATCACGAACAGGAAGCTCAGGTATTTGATGCCGTACTCGGCCTTCGCGTACCCGGGCAAACCCTTGTCGCTGATGATGTCGTAGTCGAACGGTTCCAGCAGGCCCTCGGCCACGGCCGTCTCGTACTCCGGGGCCGTGATTTCCACGAGGTCCCACTGCACGTCGCCGGACTGAACCTGGGCTTTGAGGGCCGCAAGGCTGGTGTTGGCCAGCAACGTGGTCTGGATACCCGACTGCTTGGAGAACGGGTCCAGGATTGTCTGGGTCAGCTGGTCGTTGTAAGAACCGCCGTACGAGGTAACGGTCACGGTCTTGTTGGCTGGAGCACTGTCAGCCGGCTTGGCGCTGCAGCCGGAGAGAGCCAGGCCCGCAAAGGGGGTCAGGGCTGCGGCTTTGAGGAGTTGCCGGCGGTCAAACGGAGTGGAACGGAAATCTGTCACTGAAGAAGATGCCTCTCATTGGCGCCGGCGCGCCACGGCGCGCCAAAAAGAGGCTTGCCGGGGGTTGCGGGCTGGTGCGGGTCCTGCGGGAGCGTCGGAAATCTGGACTGCTGCGGTTCGCGCACCGTCCACCCACCTCGTTGTGGGATTTCCGAATCCGCTGTCCGGCGGCTTTTCGGTTCGGCAACTCTAACTGTGAAGTTGATCACGAGTCAACGGTTGTTTTGCTTTAAGAAACAAAACATACGTTTTTGGGCGGATCCCCCCGCGAAACGGCTACGGTGGCACGACATCCGGGCGGACACGCGCGACGAATAACTATCATGAGCAAGACAGAGAAACAGAACCTGCGCTATGTCGACTACTACTGCTTCATGACGCTGGCAGAATTCACGGCCTGGGTTCAGGAGGATGGCGACGACGAACCGCACACGACGTGGTCACACCGTCAGTAGGCGTTTCCTCCCGGGCGTGCCGCAGGGCGGAACCCGCAGCGTCGCGGCGACGAACGCCGTCGGGGTGTCCAGGGCAGTGGCGGCCCTGGGAACGCGCGTCGTCAGCCTTTCAGCAGGTCCGCGTGGTGCTCCGCGACGACGTTAGGGTGGGCCCGCAGCCGATAGCGCAGGGCGTTGTCCCCGTAGGTTTCCAGGATCGGGCTATTGGTCGGGTCCACCGAGAGGCCGCGGGCCTTGGCCTGGAATTCCGGGGCCACCGCCAGTCGCGGCATGGTCGCATCCAACGCCGGGTTGTAGAAAAAGGGTAGGGAGATCCGGTCCGAGCCGCGCAGCGGCGAGATCACGCGGTGCAGGGTGGCCTTGAGGTAGCCGTTCGTTGCCAGCTCCAGCATTTCACCGATGTTCACCACGAAGGTTCCCGGCACCTGCGGGGCGTCGATCCAGCGGCCTTCGTGTTCGACCTGCAGTCCGCCCTTGCCGGGCTCCACCAGCAGCAGCGTCAGCACGCCGCCGTCGCGGTGGGAGCCCACTCCCTGCTTGGGCTCCGGGTCGGACTCCCCCGGGTACCGCACGATCTTGAGCAAGGGAAACGCCCGCGCGGCAAAGGCCGCGTCGAACGTGTCCTCGGGAGCCCCGAGAGACACGGCCACGGCCCGCAGGAGAGTGAGCGAAATCGTACTCAGCCGCTCCGTCCACTCCGAAACGATCTCCCGCATCTCGGGCAGCGCGTCCGGCCACAGGTTGGGTCCCTCAAGTCGCCAGTAATCCGCCACGCCAGGACCGGGCTGCACGGCCCCGCGTTCGACGCCGATGTCGATCTGCTCGCGCCAGTCGACAGCGCCGTCCGTCAATTCGCCGCCGACCCGGGTGTAGCCCCGGAACTGGGAACTAAAGACGTTTTCGACTGCGAGCTTCTGCTCCTCGGGAAGTTCAAAGAACCTTCGCGACACTTCAAGGATCGCGTCCGTCAGTTCCTGTGGGACGCCGTGCCCCGCCAGATAAAAGAACCCGACGTCGTGCATCACCTCGCGCAGCTCATTCCGGAACCGGGCTGCTTCTTCAGCACCGGCATTCAATCGGGAAAAGTCGAGGACAGGCAAGGATTCGAGCGGCAAGGTCAATAGTCCTTTTCGTTGAACTTAGCAAGCTGGTGCCCGCTATTGCCTCAATGTTACGGACCGGGCGGTCCGCGTGGACACCTCCGTGTCGAAATGCGTCATCCGGCGCCGCAACTCACTCGTTGTGGCCTTGATCTCCGCTCATTTGGTCCTCGGCGGGGGGCGTCTCGCCCGGCGGGACACCACCCCCGGGCTCAAGGCCCGTGATGTTGCCGTTGAGCGGATCGGGATTGGCGGAATCGGCCTGGTCCTGGGCGCCGTCGGCCCCGTCCGCTGTTGCGGGAGCGGCGGGGCCGTCCGCCTCGTCCGCAGCGTCGCGGGCCTCGGGCCGGTCCGGGTTCGCTGGGTCGTTTTCAGGGTGGTAGCTGCTCATTCGTGGGACCTCCGTAATTCGGGAACGCAGAACTATTAGCTTCTCTGGACTATTTGTAAGCATGCTGATAATTCTGTAACAGTCAAGGCCTGAAAGTCCGGGTGTCCGTGCCGGAGTGGCCGAGCGAGCGATTCCGGGAGACCCAACATGACTGAAGTTCCAGACGAAGACCAGAACAGGCGAGACGAAGACGAGGCCGCCAGAGACTCACTGGCCGGGGATCTCGCGGCTGAGATCGAGCCCGACCTTGAACAACCCGAGGACGCCGAACGCGCCCGCGAAGCAGGCACCGGAGACTAGCTGCACTGGCCCTGGCTGTATCGGGCCGCGCAGGCCGGCGGACTTTGAAGGAGGAAGGCATGGTTGACCGGATCGCCAACATCTGGGGAACACGAACTCCGTATGCGAGGGACGGGCTCTGGCCGGTCCGCGTTGACCAGGCCCTTGCTGACGGCGTCACCGAGGACAGTGTTGAGCGCTGGGTGCAGTCGGCTTGTGTCCTCTGCAGCAATGGTTGCGCCTGTGATATCGGCGTCCGGGACGGTGCCATGGTGGGCATCCGCGGGCGCGCCGGTGATCTGGTCAACCACGGCCGCCTCGGTCCGAAAGGGCTCTTCGCCAGCTGGCAGGGGGTGTCCCACAAGGACCGGCTGACGCGGCCCTTGATCCGCGAAGCCGGGGAACTCGTCGAGTGCGACTGGGACACGGCGATGAACCGGATCGCGGTCCGCAGCAAAGAGCTGCTCCGGGCCAAGGGACCGCTCAGCCACGGCTTTTATACGAGCGGCCAGCTTTTCCTGGAGGAGTACTACGCCCTCGCCGTGATCGGAAAGGCCGGCGTCGGGACACCCCATATGGATGGAAACACCAGATTGTGCACGGCGACGGCGGCAGCGGCGATGAAGGAATCGTTTGGTGCCGACGGTCAACCGGGCTCCTACACTGACATCGACAGTTGCGATGCCATCTTCCTCTACGGCCACAACATGGCGGAGACGCAGACGGTGCTCTGGTCCAGGGTGCTGGACCGCATCGATGGCCCGGATCGCCCCAAAATCGTCTGCATCGATCCCCGCGCCACGGACGTTGCCCTCCGCGCGGACGTCCACCTCGCGGTGCGCCCCGGCACGAACCTGGCCCTTCTGAACGCCCTGATCCGCGAGGTCCTCGCCAACGGCTGGCACCTGCCGGAGTACGTGAACCAGCACACCCTGGGCCTGGACGAGCTGAGGGCCACCGTTGAGCCGTGGACGCCCGAAGCGGCCGCTGCGGTCTGCGACGTCGGCGCCGCCGATATTCGGGAAGCCGCGCGCATCTTCGGCACGTCAGGACGGGTGCTTTCTACGGTCCTGCAGGGCTTCTATCAGTCCTCGCAGGCGACCGCCGCGTCGTGCCAGGTTAACAACCTGCACCTCCTGCGCGGCATGCTGGGCCGGCCGGGGTGCGGGATCCTGCAGATGAACGGCCAACCGACGGCCCAGAACAACCGGGAATGCGGGGCCGACGGCGATCTGCCGGGGTTCCGCAACTGGGAAAACCCGGACCATGTCGCCGAACTGGCCCGGCTTTGGAACGTGGATCCAATCACCATCCCGGACTGGGCCCCGCCCACCCACGCCATGCAGATCTTCCGCTACGCGGAACAGGGCTCCATCAAGTTCCTGTGGATCTCCGCGACCAACCCGGCCGTGTCCATGCCCGAACTGCCGCGGATCCGCGAGATCCTCGCCAAACCGGAGCTCTTTCTGGTGGTTCAGGACCTTTATCTCACGGAAACCGCCCGCCTCGCCGACGTCGTACTCCCGGCTGCCGGCTGGGGCGAAAAGACCGGAACTTTCACAAACGCCAGCCGCACGGTCCACCTCTCGGACCAGGCTGTCAAGCCGCCCGGCGAGGCGCGCAGTGACCTCGACATATTCCTTGACTACGCCCGGAGGATGGAGTTCACCACGCTGGAAGGTGATCCGTTGCTCCGATGGGCCGGACCGGAGGATGCGTTCGCGGCGTGGCAGGAGTGCTCCCGGGGCCGGCCGTGCGACTACACGGGGATCAGCTACGACAGGCTTCGCGGTGGCAGCGGCATCCAGTGGCCCTGCAATGCGGAGAACCCGGATGGCAGGATCCGGCTCTACGAGGACGGGCAGTTCCCCACCGACCCCGATTACTGCGAAAGCTACGGCCACGACCTGCTCACCGGAGCCACGGTCGGCGCACAGGCCTTCCGGGCACGTGCCCCCCGGGGCCGCGCCATCCTCAAGGCCGCCGACTACCACCCTCCGCACGAGGAACCCGACGGGCAATTCCCATTCCGCTTCACCACGGGACGGACTGCCTACCATTTCCACACCCGCACCAAGACCGGCAGGTCCCGCCCCCTTTCGGCGGCCGCCCCCACGGCCTGGGTCGAACTGGCCGCGGATGACGCGGACAGGCTCGGAATCCGCGAGGGAGACCTGGTCCGAGTGGCCTCGCGCCGCGGCCGGCTCGAGGTGCCGGCGAGGGTCGGCGATGTACGCACGGGAACGGTATTCGCTCCCTTTCACTACGGCTATTGGGACGCCGGCGGGGGCCCGGGCGAGCACCCGACGGCGGCCAACGAACTGACCCAGACGGAGTGGGACCCAGTCTCGAAACAGCCCGTCTTCAAGAACGCGGCCGTGGCGGTCGAGAAAATCGCCAATGCGGCGGGGCCGGCGCCGGCGCCGACAACGACGGCGTCGCGCCCGGCGAAGGTGCCGGGCTCGGGCCAGGTACCTACCACCGTGGGCGGGCCCGGTTCGAGCACCTCGGAGACCCTCGAGCCGGCTCCGCCGCCACAATTCCCTCAAGCTATCCGGCCAGGAACGGAGTCCCTGCGATGAACCTGGACATTTACCTGGGCATGCTCCATCAAGCCGAACAAACCCTCGCGGAGTCCTACCGGCAGGTCGCGGCCGGTCACGGATCGGAACCGGACGTCCACTTCCTCTGCCTGACCCTGGCGGGGCAGTGCGACCGGCACCGGGAGCTCCTCTGGCCGGTGGTGCAGCGGTACGGTGAAGCCGCCTCGGACAACGAACCGGCGCGGCTCCACGCGGAGGGTCTGGCCAGCACGCGGAGCGGCCCGGTCGGGCTGCTGCGTGACCTGCAGGATCTGTACCTGCTGGCCTGTCTGGTCGATGTCACGTGGGCCATGATCAAGCAGGCCGGATCCGCCCTCCACGATCAAGAGCTGCTGGCCGTGGTAGCGGAATGCGACGCCGAGACCGCCGTCCAGCTTCGCTGGTTGCAGACCCGGATGAAGCAGGCAGCGCCGCAGGCCCTCGTCGCCGCACGTTGACCTCGGTTGAACCCGCTTCGGAGGAGCTCCGAGGGCCAAACCAGCGGGCCCGCGCAGCTGGACGCAGGCCTGCCGGCATCATCCCTCGCGGGGTGCGGCGCCCTCGCCGCTGCGGATGCGTTCCACCACGGCGGTGGTGGACAGCTCGGCCACGTAATCCAGAATCGCCACGCGTCCGCCGTAGCTTTCCACGGCACTGGTCTCGGCCAGCATCTCCGGGCTGTAGTCACCGCCCTTGGCGTAGATCTCGGGCCTGAGTTGGTCAATCAGCGGAATGGGAGTGGCGGTGTCGAACACCGTGACGTAGTCCACGCAACTGAGCGCGGCGATCACGGCCGCACGGTCTGCCACGGTGTTGATGGGCCGGTCCGGTCCCTTGATCAGCCGGACGGAATCATCGCTGTTCAGTGCCACGACCAGGATGTCCCCCAACTGCTTCGCCTGGTTCAGATAGCGGGTGTGGCCGCGGTGGAGCACATCGAAACAACCGTTGGTGAGGACGATGACCTGCCCCTCCGCACGATGGCGGGTGAGATGCTGGGCGAGCTCCCCCGCCTCGACGGCGGTGTCGGCGAAGCTTTCCAGGTACCGGCTGAGGTCAGCGGTGCTGCAGACCGAGGTGCCGGGCCGGTGGACGGCAATGTCGGCCGCTGCCTGTGCCAGATCCACGCTGGTCGTCAGCGGCAAAGAGGCGGCCCGGGCCAACGTCAGCGCCGCCACGAAAGTGTCCCCCGCCCCCGACGCCTGCTTCTCCGCCACGGGTTTCGCCCAGGTCCGGTGGACCTCACCGACGGCGGGCAGCAGCACTGTGCCGTCCCGGTCCAGGGTGACCACCACGGCGGCGGCGCCGGTGGCTTCGAGCAGTGCCGCCCGGTGCTCTCCGAGGATGGCCGGTCGCGACGGGCCCGGGGGTAACTGGAGGCCCAGCATTCCCGCTGCCTCCTGGGCATTTGGGGTGGCGAGGTCGGGCCGCAGTGGCGCCCAGGTCCGGGGTTCATGGGCATCGATGACGGTGAGCTGCGACGCCGGGCGCGCCTGCAGCAATTCGAGCAGGGCGCTGCGGACGGGGCCGGTCAGGGCTCCGGCCCCGTAGTCGCACAGCACTACCGCGTCCTGCTCCCGAAGCACTCCGGGAAGGCACTGCGCGACGGCCACCAGCGCCTCCTCTGGAAGTGCCGGGGCGGCCTCATCAAAACGCAGCAGCAGTTGCCCGGCACTGCTGATACGGGTCTTGGTGGTGGTGGGAACGCCCGGCACCCGGTGGATATTTTTGGTATCCACCCCAGCAGCCTGTAACTGGTGTATCAGTTCGGAACCGCCGTCATCGCACCCCACGATGCCGATAAGGCTTACCCGGGCCCCCATTGCGGCCAGGTTCATGGCCGTGTTGGCTGCACCGCCCGGGGCGAAGCTGCGCCGGCGGATGTCCACGACGGGGGCGGGCCCTTCCCGGCACAGCCGATCGATGGTGCCGGTCCACCAGCCATCCAGCATCACGTCGCCGACGACAACAATCGACGGTGCCACCGCGGCGAGCTCCCCGGGAAGCCAGTCCTCAAGTCCGCGCTGCTCGGTCAACGACCCGCGGTTGCCGGCGGGTTCCCGGCGGGCCGGGCTCACGGCTGCCGGTCCCCGGGGGGCGGCGCAATATGCACCACCTTGACCCTGGTGAATTCATCGAGAAGTTCGGGGCCGTAGCCGAACCCGCTGCCGCTGTCTCCACGGGGCTGCGCCGACCCTCCGGGGGCACCTCCGAAGACCTCATTGACCTTGACCGTGCCGACTGGAAGCGCCGCGATTGCCCGCTGGGCGTGGGCGATCCTGCCCGTGAGGACGGTGGCAGCCAGTCCGTAGCGGCCTGCGGCGGCGAGCCGGAGCCCGTCGTCGAAGCTGTCCACCACTTGGACCGGCGCCACGGGACCGAACGTTTCCTCGGCCATGACGCGCATCCCAGCCGTGCAATCGAGCAGCACAGTCGCCGGATAGAAGGAACCAGGACCGTCCGGCAGCGTTCCTCCCTCTACGGCCCGCGCCCCATCCTGCAGGGCTTGGGCGACCTGGCGGTGAACGGCGTCGCGAAGCTCGCGGTCCACCAGGGGCGCCAGCCCTCCGTCCTGGTTTCGGCGCCGGGCTTCCTCTTCGAGTGCGGCGCAGAAGGGCGCCGCGATGGCGCGGTGCACGTAGATCCGCTCCACGGACGTGCAGATCTGGCCGCTGTTGCTGAAGGCCCCCACGGCTGCCTGCCCGGCCGCCCAGGCGGGGTCGACGTCGTCGTCCACTAACAGCGGATCGTTGCCGCCGTTTTCCCGGATCACGTGAGCACCGCTAAGCAGGGAGCTCCGCGCGACGCTGGCTCCGGCGGCGCTGGACCCGACGTGCGCCACCGTTGAGACTCCGGCCTGTTCGGTCAGCTGAATACCCACTGGGGCGCCGCCGGTGAGCGTGAGGAGGACATCCGGCGGA
Organism: Pseudarthrobacter sp. MM222; assembly: GCF_947090775.1. Classification (NCBI taxonomy): domain Bacteria; kingdom Bacillati; phylum Actinomycetota; class Actinomycetes; order Micrococcales; family Micrococcaceae; genus Pseudarthrobacter; species Pseudarthrobacter sp. MM222. The sequence goes on along the minus strand of NZ_OX352321.1, from coordinate 2,033,703 downwards.
AATGCCGGCGACAGGACTTTGCCAAGCAGAATGCCAAGATGCGGGCAGCGTTCACTGGGTTTATGCACCACGGTGTTGCCGGTTACCAATGCCGCGCCGATCAGGCCACACGCCACGGCCACGGGGTCGTTCCAGGGGGTCAGCAGGACGGCGACACCCCGGGACTCGGCAATGGTGAAGTCCGCGGCCAAGGGGTCGCCCCTCAGGCTATGCCCGCGGTGGACCGGCCCAAGCTCCGCATACTGTTCTAAGGTAGCGACGCCGGCGGCTATCCCGGCCGCTGCCTCGGCCACCGGACGGCCGGTTTCCCGGCTGTTTAGGTCAGCGAGCTCCGCTGAGGCCGCAGCCAGCGCCCGGGCCGCGTCCCGCAGGCAGCTTCCCCGGGCCGCCGGAGCGGTCGCGGACCACCCCGGGTGCGCGGCGCGGGCGGCGTTGACCGCACGCCGGATGGCGAGCGGCCGGGCGACCGCAAGGCTGCCTACGGGCTCACCGTTGCGCGGATCGCTGATGGTGAGCAGCTCCGGAGAGCTGCTGCGTGCGTGCTGGACGATCGCGGACATGGGACTCCTTTCCTCGGGTGGCCCGGAAATCCGGCGCGGCCGGTTGCCTGCGCGGCAGCCGGCGGTTTCGGGCAGTTCATATGACCGTTCCGTACCCCGGAGCCAGCGTTTTTACACGCTGCGCTGCTAGCCGTTGTCCGTCCGGGGATCCTTACGGCCATGAGCCCTCCTCCGCGTGGCAGATGAGCAGTTCGCGGACTTCACAGCCCGGCGGCTGGGACAGCGCGAACAGCACCGCCCGCGCCACATTGGCGGGATCGTTCAGCCTGGAATCATCCTGTGGCTTGTATTGCTCCGCCCGGTCGTCGAAGAACCGGGTCTTCATTCCGCCGGGAATCAGGGTGGTCACGCCGATCTCGCCACCGCTTTCCGCGGCCAGCGCCTGGCTGAAGCCCACGACGCCGAATTTGGACGCGCAGTAGGCGGAAGCCTCCGGGAGCGCCCGCTTGCCCAGCGTTGAGGCCACCGTGACCACCCGGCCATGGGATGCCTTCAGGTAGGGCAGCGCCGCGCGCACCACCGATACGGTGCCGAACAGGTTGACCAAGATGACCTGTTCCCAGTCCTCCGGCCGGACATCCTCCAGCCGGCCGCAGCGGTCGATCCCCGCGGCCGTCACCACCGCGTCGAGGCCGCCCAGCATCCCGGCCGCCTGCTGCACCGCCGCGGTCACGGCAACCCGGTCCGCCACGTCCACTTCGATGGCTTTCACCGCGGACACCTCCCGGAGGTCGCGGTCCAGCACCACCGGAGTACCCCCGGCCTGCAGCACGGCGTCGACGACGGCGGCGCCTAATCCGGAGGCGCCGCCGGTGACAAGGACCCGGCCGGGGAAAAGCGTGTCGTGGGTCATGGTGTTCCTCTCAGTGCGTCATCTGTGGTCGGCGTTGTGGTCGGTGTCGTCTGTGGTCTCTGTGGTGGACTCTGCGTCCGGCGTGCCCGGGAGCCCGGCGTGGCGGCGGTGGGGTTCATCCGACCCTGGCGAGCGCCTCGGCGAGATGTGTCGTGGAGCGGGCAGGGACGTGCGGCACGGTGAGGCAGCGGCCGCCCCAGCTCTGCACCAACTGAGTCTCCGGCAGGTTCCGCACGTCATGGTCGCCGCCCTTCACCCAGATGTCCGGGCGGAGTTCCTCGAGGCACGTTTCCGGGGTGTCCTCCTCGAATACCAGCACGGCGTCCACGCATTGGAGTGCCAGCAGCAGTTCCGCCCGGTCCTCCTCGTTGATGATGGGACGGGACGCGCCCTTGATCCTCCGCACCGAAGCGTCCGAATTAAGGCACACGATGAGGCAGTCGCCGAGGCGCCGGGCGGCCGCAAGGGACCGGGCATGCCCGGCGTGCAGGAGATCGAAGCAACCGCCGGTCGCAACCACTGTTCCGCCCGCCCGGCGTACCCGCCGGGCCAGCGCCAGTGCGTCGGCATCCGTCGGGTCCGCGGCGCGGACGGCCTGCCGGAACGAATCCGGGCGGCCGCCCAGTGCCGCCACGCCGCCGCCGGCCAGGAACGCCGCAGCCTCACGGACCGCCAGGACGGCCGAACCCTCAAGGTCCCGCCCCGCCGCGAGATGGACGGCGAGGCTCGCGGCCAGCCTGTCCCCTGCGCCGCAGGGATCGGTGACGGCGGTCCTTGGAACCGCGATCGGGACCGGCTTCGGCCCGGCCACGCGGGCCAGGATGGCGCCCAATTCACCTCGCGTTACCAGCACCGCCTTGCTCTCCCAGCGGCGCAGCAACAATGCCGCAAGTGCACCGTCTGTGTCATCGACGGCACCAGCCAGGGCGTCAGACCCGGCGGCGGCGCGCGCTTCGGCCAGATTCGGGGTGACGACGTCGACGCCGGGAACCGGCGTCGACCCGGCCGGATGCGGGTCCCAGACGATCGGCACCCGTCCGGTGTGCCGCGTCAGCGCAGCGCGGAGTGCGGCATTCATGGTCAGCCCGCGTCCGTAGTCGGCAACGACGATCGCGGATGCGCCGTCCAATGCCTGCAGCATGGCGGCGGTGACTTCCGGAATGGGAGGGGCTCCACAGCCCTCGTCGAACCGGACCACCGGCTGGCCGCCGGCACGGACCCGGGTCTTGACCGGGGTCGGAGCACCGGATGGTCCAGCGATCACCGTGACGCCGGCCAGTTCCTCCTCTACCCGGGTGGACGCCTCGTCCGCGCCCAGGACGGTTACCAGGATCACGGAATGGCCGTCGTCGGCGAGCATGCGGGCCACCAGACCGGCACCGCCGGCGCGCCGGCGGGCGGAGGACACATCGACGACAGGCACGGGCGCATCCGGGCTCAGCCGGGTTGCCTGCCCGTCGAGGTCCACGTCCAGCAGGACGTCGCCAACGACCACGATGTTCATCGCGTTGTCCCGCCGGGTGCGCCCTGGCGTCCGCGGCGCAGCACCTCGGCGTCGAACGCACGGCAGACTGCGTGGAGCGCGATCAGGTGACATTCCTGTGCGTTGGCTGCCGGGCCCTCAATCGTCACTGCCTCGTCGCAGCTGGAGGCCAGCGGGTTCGGGCCGGGGCCGGTCAGCGCCCAGGTGGCGACTCCCAGTCGGGCGGCGCTCTCCACGGCCCGGAGCAGGTTGGGGCTCTTTCCACTGGTGGACAGCAGCATCAGCACATCGCCGGTGCGGGCGTGGGCACGCACCTGGCGGGCGAAGAGTTCCTCGAAGCCGTAGTCGTTGGCGATGGCGGTGACGGCGGAGGTGTCCGTATGGAGCGAAATCGCCGAAAACGGGACCCGGTCGCCGTCGAACCGGCCAACCAGTTCCGCCGTCAGGTGCTGGGCCTCGGCCGCCGAGCCGCCGTTGCCGGCAGCGAGCAGCCGGGAGCCCCGCAGCAGCCGGCGCGCCAGTTCCTCGCCCCACGCGGCCAGGTGGAAGGACTGGCGGCGGAGGGACTCGAAAGCCGGCAAAACGTTGTCCAGGTGGCCGTGCACCGCGGTGAGGGACTCCAGTCTGGTGCCGGCAGCGGGCTTGGCCACGGTGCCGGGTTCAGGCACCAGCAGGAGCTGGGCTGCGGCGTCATTCAGGGGTGATTCGGGAGTCACAGCACTGCTCCTTCCACGGCATCAAACCGTTGGGTATCAGCGCCCGCGGCCAGGGTCTGCAGATACGCCCTCTCCGTTTCGGCGGCAACCCGCGCCCAGGAGTAGCGGGTCCTGGCGCGTGCCTCGCCGGCGCCGCCCAGGGCCCGGCGCAGGGCTGGGTCCGCCAGCAGTGCGGCGAGCGCGGCCGCGATAGCTGCCGGATCCTTCGGCGGCACGTGCAGCCCGGTCCTCTGATGGACCACGGTGTCGCGCAACCCGCCGACAGCCGCCACCACCACCGGCACGCCGCAAGCCATGGCTTCCAGCGGCACGATGCCGAAAGGTTCGTACCACGGCGCGCACACCACGGCGTCCGCGCTGCGGAAGAGGGCCGGCATCGCGTCCCGGGGCACCTGGCCGCGAAAGCTGACGCGGTCCTGCACGCCCAATTCAGTGGCGACGTCCAGCAGGCGGTGTGCTTCGGCGTCGTCCGCCAGTGCCGCGGCGTCCCCGCCGCCGCCGACGATCAGGAGCTCGACGTCGAAGCCGGCGTCCCGTAGGGCCGGCAGCGCCTGGATCACCAGATCGACGCCCTTCCGCGGAACCAGGCGTCCCACGGAAAGGACGCGGTGGGCGCGGCTCCGGGGCTCCGCCGGGCCTGCGCCGGAGAACAGTTCGAGGTCCACTCCGCAGGGGGCGACGGAGATCCGGGCCGTATCGATCCCCATGGCCTTGAGTTCAAAGACCTCGTCCGAACACGTGGCGATGATCCGGTCCACCGATCTGCCCACGGACGGCTCCAGCCATTGCCGCTCCGGGGGGCTGGTGTCCTCGGCGCCCTGGTGGCGGCGCTTGACCGTTCCCAGTGCGTGGAACGTCTGCACCACGGGCACGTGGGCGCCCGAGGGCCCGCGGCGGGCGGCGTCGAGGGCGGCTACGCCTGACATCCAGAAATGGCCATGGACCACGTCGGGCGGGCGGCGCTGCCAGTCCCGCGAGATGCCGTCCGCCAGTTCGCCCATAAACGGCAGAAGCTGGTCCTTGGGCACATGGCGTGCCGGGCCGGCGTCGACGTGGACCACGTCCAGTTGCGGCAGGATCCGCACGCGCCGCGGCAGCCCGGCCGAGTCCCGCCGGGTGTACACGGTGACGTGGTGCCCGCGCCGGGCCAGGGACGTCGAAAGCGCCGCCACGTGGACGTTTTGGCCGCCTGCGTCCACTCCACCCAGGGCGGCCAGGGGACTGGCGTGCTCCGAAACCATGGCTATCCTCACTGGCTCTTCCCTTCCTGCGATGGAATCAGAATCCGGCCCGTCCGGAAGCGCCGGGCGGCGAGCTCGTCAAGCAGGGCATCCCAAGCCTGCAGGAAGGCCTCGAGTCCGTAGCGTTCAAGGGCAACCCGCCGGGCGACGTTTCCCCGGCGCCGGGCCTCGTCCGGGTCGTGGACGAGGGTCGCGGCGCTGCGCACGAGTTCATCGACGCTGGTGGATATGGCACCGGCTTCCGGCAGCACGGCCCGGGCAGCTTCGGTGGTTCCCAGGACGACGACGGGCATCCCGAGGTGCATCGCCTCCAACAAGGCCAGGCCCAGGGATGTCCAGCGAAGCGGATGGATGTACACCCGGCAGCGGGCCAGTTCGCGGTGCAGCTCAGCTGTGGGCAGATCCCCGCGGATGGTGAGCCGCGAGGCCGGCAGCCCCGTCGCCTCCCGCAGGCCGGCGCCGCCCATGCCGAACATCTGCAGCGGCGCTGCTGCCGCGAAACGGCCCAGCAGGTCGGTGCCCGTGACCCGGCCGCGCCGCACGGGTTCGTTGACCACGGCCGCCAGTTCCGGGATGTCGCCGGTGTACAGGTGCCCGGGATCGGGGACGCCGTGTTCAATGACCAACGTCGGGGCCGCGCCGTTGTCCCAGAACAGCTCGTTGAAGTGCGTGACATGAACAATCGGGATGGCCTGCTGGTCCGCGAGCGGGTGCACCGCGTTCGGAACGCCGCCCTTGGGGGTGTTGTGCTCCAGGTACACGGCCGGCAGGTCTTTGCCGGGCCGGCGGCCCAGTGCCCGGGCAACCTCCGCGAGCTCCTCCGGCCGCTGCAGCACGACGGCGTCCACGCTGTCCGGTTCGACCGTGTCCAGGCCCACCTCCCGGACCGAATCCGGCCAGTTCCGGCCCGCACGGCCCATCCCCCAGGGACCGCCGGCGGGAAGTGCCGGGAGCAGATATTCGTGCGGTCCCCGGACAAAGGAGTCCGTCCAGCCCCCATGCAGATGCCACAGCAGAATTCTCATGGGTGCCGCACCTTTCGGCGGGTGGACAGCGAGGCGACGCCGCTGATCAGCCGTTCCACGGCCTCCACCAGCTGCTCCGGGCCAACTGACGCCAGGCACGGGTGCCCGGGCACGGGGCACTCGGTGGCCCGGGTATGCCTGCAGGGAGCGGCCTGATCACCAAGAAGTTCCAGCGGCACTCCGTAGGGAGCCCACCTGATTGCCGGCACCACCGGTGAGAAGAGGCAGGCCACCGGTGTCCCGAGCGCGGCGGCCAGATGCGCCGGGCCGGTATTTCCGGTGACCAGCACCTCGGCGTGGGCAAGGACGCCGGCAAGGGTCTTCAGGTCGGTGCGGCCGCCAAGGTCCACCGCAGAGGGCCCGGCGACCGTTGCCGTGAGCTTGGTTTCCCCGGGTCCTCCGGTCACGACCACCCGGTGCCCGGCGCCCTCGAGGAGCTCCACAGCGGCGGCATGGTGCAAAGCCGGCCAGGCCCGGGCAGGGGCGGAGGCGCCGGGATGGACCACAATGTACGGTTCTTCGCCCACCAGCTCTCGAACATCCGGGTAACCGGTGACCCTGAGCCGGCCGTCATCACCGGGCGGCAGCGGAAAGCCTGCTGCGGAGGCAATCGCAAGTGCGCGTTCCGCCTCAGGCTGGTCTTCGGCAAGGTCCTCGCCGGGCCGCAGGCGGACGTCCAGGAGGCTGCCGGCATAGTCCGTGGACACACCGGTGATCCGGCCGACGCCGGCCAGCCGCAACAGCAGGGCCAGGGGTAGCGGCGACTGGTGGAAGGACGTCAGGAGAACCGCTTCGGTGATCCGGGAATGGGTTATAAAGCTCCGCAGTGCGTCCAGCTGCTCTTGCTCCACCGGAGGCGCCGGCTTGACGATCCACGGGCACCGCCAGCTGTAGACCTCGGTGACGCCGGGCAGGAGCGATGCTGCCGGTTCCCCTTGCGGCCCACACAGCACGACGACGTCGTTCGGCTCGGCGCCGTCGGACCGCCGGCCGTGGGCGACTGCCCGGATGGCGGGACCCGCCAGCAGCACATCGCCGACGCTGTCCAGCCGGGCCACCAGGACGGCCGTCACGAGCCGGACCCGGCGGGTTCTTGGAGGAGCAGCTCCACGGCGGCGGCGAGATGCGCAGCAACCTCGGGGGCAGCATCCACTTCTGCTGCGCGGGTCACCGGCGTCGGCACCAGCACGCCCCGCGCTCCCGCCGCCTCAGCGGCCGCAAGGTCGCTGCCGATGTCCCCGATGTAGGCGGCGTCCCCCGGCGCGATGCCCAGCCGGCGGCAAGCTGTGACGATCATGCCGGGCGCCGGCTTCCGGCAGCTGCAGAGGTCCTCTGGCAGATGCGGGCAGAAGTCCCAGACGTCGAAGGGGCCCAGCAGTTCCTCCACCCGGCGGTTGACGGCCAGCACCTCGTCGACCCTGAGGATGCCCCGGCCGATGCCGGACTGATTGCTCAGCACCCCGGTGGCAATGCCCCGGGCCCGCAATTTCTGCAGGGATTCGCGGGCGTACGGCATTATCCGCACCCGCCCGGGATCGCCGTTGTAGGGAACGTCATGGACCAGCGTGCCGTCCCTGTCGAACAGGACAGCACGCAAGGACGGAAAACCAGAACTTCCCATACCCACCTTGTTCCCCGTTCGGGTCCCGGCTAAACACCCGGGAGCCGAACATCTTGCAAACCCGCATGCCGACCAGGACTCAGGAACGCGGGGACGGGCCCTTCCGGCTCAGGAGGTGATGGAAGCCGTTTGCTCGCCCGGATCCCTTTGCGCGTCCGCCGCCGTCAGCAGTTGCTGGAGCCGCACCAGCACTTTCGAAAGCCGGCGTGAGACCTGCATCTGCGACACGCCGAACCTCCTGCCCAACTCCGCCTGGCTTTCTTCGCAGAAATAGCGCCGGTAGAGCAGCTCCCGGTCGTCGTTCGAGAGTTCCCGGATTGCCTGGTCGAGGCACATGAGTTCCTCCAGCCGCTCGAGTGGGAGGTCCTGCGAGGCCAGCGCGTCGGCAAGGGCCGGGCGGCCGTCGCCGTTGTCGATGACGTCGAGCGAATCAGGGCGGAGGCTGGAGCCGGCTGCCGCTGCTTCGCGTATCACGGTTTCGGGGACATCCAGTCGCCGCGCCAATTCAGCCGCCGTCGGCCGGTGCCCCAGTAGCTGGGTCAGTTCCGGCTCCGAGCGCAGGATCTCGGTTCGTAGATCCTGAATACGTCGGGGCGGTCTCACCACCCAGCAGCGGTCCCGCAAGTAGCGCTTGAGTTCGCCGGTGATGGTGGGAGCGGCATACGCCGTGAAACCGACCCCCCGGTTGTCATCAAACCCCCGGGCCGCTTTGATCAACCCCAGGTAGGCGACCTGGTTGAGATCTTCGCGTTCCCGGCCACGGCCCGCGAAGCGCGACGCCAGCGCCTCTGCCAGCTCTAAATGGTCCAGAACCAGCCTGCTTTCGAAGGCTTGCCGGATCTGGCCTGCCGGGGCCCGTCCCATGGGGAGCCTGTCTGGAGGGACGTCGGGCGCATTACGCGGATCCAAGGATGGCGACTGCTGGAGTTCTGCCATGATGGGTCGTTCCTTTAAACCTGGTGCATCCAAAGCCTGCGGCAAGACTTAGGAGAAGCGAACCACAGGCCAGCCTCTTGCACAATGGCCCTGGGCCCCTTCTTCAGGACGGCGCTGGTTTTCCAAAATCGTGTGGCGGCCGCTGGACACAGGTAATCAGCAGCCTTAGTGTTTTTAGACGGGACCAGCCGCGTTCGCGGAACGGATCTGCAGGCCGTGACAGGCCCCTGCTACCCGTGTCGGAGTGTTGGCACCCATGAGAACTGCACCACCGCTGAGGAGAGACAGATGCACCGGATCCTGATGATTGCCCTGGCGGCAATAGCTCTGTGCGTCGGCGCCCTGCTGAACGCCGGCGCTGCCAGTGCCGCGTCCGCAGAGAACAGCCAGCCTTTGAGCTTCCACAGCCTATCCGCCGCTACCGCAGGCAGCGCCACGCCCACCGATTCCGCCTCCCCAACGGGACCTGTGGACCCCGGGACCGGCGAAACGGGCGAGGCGAAGGAGACCCGGGTCGACTATGCGCCGTACGTGATCGGGGCCGTCGTTCTTGCGGCTCTCCTCGCAGCCGTGATCGTGTGGCGGCGGCGCGGGGGTGCCGGGCCGTCGTCGAAGGGGCCCCGCCGGGCGGACAGCTGATCGTGGCTTCGGTACCGGCAAACAGACCTCTGGACAACCACCCGCAAAGGGCCTAAATTCGCTTCAGAACCCGTTCCGCTCTTCCGGGACCAAGGCTCCATCACCGCTGATGCAGACGGCGGACCGGTCATCAAACCTTGTGAGTCCAGCATGGAATCTTTGCTTTTTAGCCGTTTCCTCGAAGCCTGCACCTGCACCCGCAGCGAGGCCGACGAGGGCCTGACGGAGGACGAGCTTTATGGCATTTACACGAGCTGGTGCGTCCTTCAGGACACCGACCCGGCGCCGGCCGGCCTGTTCTGGAAAGCGATGCGGGAACTCGGGATACGGCGGCATTTCGTCGACTCGAGGTTCATCTGCCCGCACCTGCACATGACGGGTCCGGCGGCCGTGGACTACATCCTGAGCAGCCAGCCCGATCTGATTTAGCTGCAGATCTGGTGCGGCTGCAGAGCCGCGGCGGCAGGTTCCACTATTTTCCCGCATCCGGGAGGTTCCGGGTGGCGGGCCCTTGCAGGACCTCCCCCGAGGGGGAGAAACGCGAGCCGTGCAGCGGGCAATCCCAGCTCCGCTCGGCGTCGTTCCAGCTCACGAGCCCGCCGAGGTGGGTGCAGACAGCGGACACCCTGCAGGTGACGCCGTCGACGGTGGACACTGCCACGGGTTTGCGGTCCTGCCGCACCACCGTTCCCTCGCCGTCGGCCGGGACGGTGGGGGTTCCAGCTTCGGGGCCGGCCAGTTCGGCTTTCGCCCAGCTCACTGCCAGGGTCTTGGCCACATCGGCGTTCAGCGTGATGGCCGCCGCGGCACCGGCCGGCGACGTGACCCGACGGTGGATGGTGCGCGCCCAGTGCAGATTTCCGCCCAGGATCTGGGCGCTGATATCCAGGCCGGCCGCGATGCCGTTGCTCATCCCCCACTTGTTGTAGCCGGTCGCGAAGTAGATCTTTCCGCCGCCGCGAGGGAGTTTGCCAATAAAGGGCATCAGGTTGGTGGCCTGGTAGTCCTCGCCGGACCAGGAGTGCGTGACCTCCGCCCCGGGGAAGTGATACTGGGCCCAGTCCAGCAGCTCATCGAGGCGGCGCCGCGGCGACGGCTCCCGGCCGACCTGGTGTCCGTTGCCGCCCACCACCAGCAGTTCCCCCGCGCCGGCCGGGTAGCTGCGTAGCGAGCGGCCTGGCTTCTCCGCCGAGAGGTACATGCCGGAAGGTATGGCGGCCGGGTCCGGCAGCCGGACGGCCGCGGCGTAGGACTGCGATGCCTTCAGCTTTGCAAAATAGAGTCCCCGGTCCAGAATCGGAACGCCGGTGGCCAGCACCACAAGGTCGGCGTGGATGGTGCCGGCGTCCGTTTCGACGGCGGCGTCCGCCCCGGTCCTCACGTTCAGGACGCGGACGCCCTGGACCAGCACGCCGCCGCGGTCCCTGAAGTCGCCGGCGAGGGCACCCAGCACGTCCATCGGATTGAACTGTGCCTGCCTCCGGAGGACGATTGTCCGGCGCGTGGCGAAGGGCAACCCGGTGTCCGCGGCTTCCTCGACATCCAGGCCCGCCGCCTTGGCCACGGTCAGTTCCGCCGCCACCTTTTCGGCGCCGGCCTCCGTCACCGAAAACGTGTAAGCGTCCCGTTCCTGGAAGGGGACTTCCCGCTCCGCCAGGAACCGGAGCAACCAGGCCTGGCCTTCCCGGTTGGCCTCCACGTAGGCGTTGACCACCTTTTGCGGGTACTGGCGGCGCAGGGCGGAGAGCACAGTGCCTTGCAGCAGGCTGAGCTTGGCCGTGGTGTTGCCGGTGGTCCCGGCACCTACCGTCCTTGCCTCCAGAACGGCCACCCTCATACCCGAGCGGGCGAGGAGCAGGGCGGTGGACAGCCCGGTGATCCCCGCCCCCACCACCACCGCGTCGTAGCGGGAATCCGGAGTCAACGGATCCGTCGGAATGACCTCCGCAGTGTCGAGCCAGAGTGACGTCATGATCGGTCCCCTTCTTCCTCTTCGTTACCGAAGGACGTGTGCCAGTTCATTCTGGAGCCGGACCCGGGCTACCCGTCAAGGGATATCTCCCACCGGGGCCAATCCGCCTGCTGCGCCACGACGAAGTACTGGTGTTCCCTCCGGGAAGATAGCTATCACTTATTAGCAGCAGGAGTACTTTCTCATGAAGAACACGCTTCGATTCCTCGCAGTCCCCACATTGGCCCTCGGCGCCCTTGCCCTGGCAGGCGCACCCGCCATGGCCCACGACGGCAGCGAGCACTACCAGTCCACCCTCGCCCAGCTGAACGGCAGCAAGGCCGCCGGCACCATCACCGTTGATGTCACCGGAGACAAGGCCCACGCAGTCCTGAAGGTCTCCGGTCTGCCGGAAACGTTTATGAACGCACCGTACCCGCACGTCCAGCACATCCACGGCGGAGCCAAGGGCGTCTGCCCGGCACCGGCCGCCGACACAAGCGGCGACGGCGTCATTTCGACCACCGAGGGGGCACCCTCCTACGGCGCCATCGGCACCACGTTGTCCACCAGCGGGGACACCAGCCCAGCGGCAGGCCTGGATCTGACCCTGGCCGGCATGGGCGGCAGCTACACCATTGACCGGACCTTTGACCTCAGCCCCGAGACCAAGGCGGCCCTCGAGGCCGGCACCGCCGTAGTGGTGGTACACGGACTGGACCCGGCAACCCTGACGGCCGCCGCCCAGGCCGCTAAGAGTGACCTCGAGCCGAGCCTGCCGCTGGCCGCCACCTCCCCCGCCCTCTGCGGCACGCTCGCCGTGAGCCAGATGTCCATGCCGGTCGGCGGCGCCGACACCGGCGTCGCGCAGGACACCACGGGTGGTGCCGACGCCGGGGCCCTGGCGCTGGGCGGCGGTCTCGTACTGGCCGCACTCGCCGGTGGAACCTACGTTGTCCGTCGCCGGACCGCCGCCCGCGCAGCCTAAGCCATTCCGGCCGACTGGACTGGGATCATGACTGTAATCGCTCCCCGCCGCCGCGCAGGCCTCCTGGCCTCCGCGGCGGCGGGGCTGCTCCTCCTGAGCGGCTGTGCCGGCAACCCGGGCCCCGAACCCAGCGCGGGCGGTGCGCCACCGGCGTCGTCCGCCGGGCAGTCGAGCGCCTCGAGCCTAGCGGCTTCGGCCGCCCCGACAACGGCAGCGCCGATACCGGCTGCCCCTGCCATCGGATCCCCGGCCGCCCTGCCGGCCTCCGATCCGGTGAGCCTGAGCATTCCGGAGATTCGCGCCGGTTCGGAATTGGTGAAGCTTGGTTTGCGGGAGAACGAGTCCCTCGAGGTACCGCCCGATGGGCCGGGGGCTCCGGCCGGCTGGTATTCCGGGTCTCCCTCCCCCGGTGAACGCGGCCCGGCAGTCCTGCTTGGCCATGTGAACGCCGTCGGCGGCGGTCCGGGCGTGTTCGCCGGGCTCCGTGCCTTGCGCGTCGGCGCCGAGATCAGCGTGCTGCGGACCGACGGGAGCACCGCCATCTTCACGATGGACCGGGCGGCTGCGTACAGCAAGGACGCCTTCCCCACCCTGGAGGTTTATGGCAACACCCCCGGCCCGGAACTCCGGCTGATCACCTGCGACGGCTACGACCCGTCAACTGGACTGTTCAATGACAACTACGTCATCTTCGCAAAGCTCAAGTCGTAATCCATCCAGCCAGAACCTCACGTCCTGGCTTGATAGACCCCGAAACCAGGACCGGAACTACGGAAAGAGAGCACCATGCTTGGCAGAACCGGCAGGATCCTCTTCGGCGGCGCGGCCGCGTTGTTGCTCCTGAGCGGCTGCGGAGTCGGCTCCGCCGTCGACCCGGCACCGAGCCCCGGCATGGCCGGCACGAGCGTGAGTGACGCCCTTGTCGCCGAGGTTACGGGTCCGGATCCGCTGGCCATCACTGGGGAGCAGGCGAAGATCTGCGCCCAGCAAACCCCGGGAGGATTCTCCCGGTTCGCGATCCTGATCCACAACACCACCGGCTCCTCTTTCACAATCAACAGCGTCACCCTGGTCCAGCCCGAGTCCCTGTCCATCACGTCTGCCCAAGCCGCCCCCGCGAACCGCGCCGGGCACGGCAACCACGGCACCGCCCCCGGACCCGGTACCGCAGCGGCCGCGCCCGCACCGGCCCCGGCCACCTCCGGACACGCCGGTCACACAAGTGCGGCGCCTACGTCTGACGCCCCTGGAGCCGACAGAACCCCGCCCAGCGAACCCGGCCCCGCTGCCGGCTACGAGGTCCGCCCGGGAGCGCACCTTGACCTCATCGTCGATGTTGCCGTCGCCGCGGCTGCCCAGACCGGCACAGCCCGGAACGTTGAGGTGAAGTACTCAGCCATTGAACGCGACTATTCGGCCCTCCAGAACCTTGAACTGGAGGTGCGCAAGGGCGCCTGCAGCTAGGCGAATCACATCCGGTTCTTGGTCCTGGCCGTCGCGGGGGCAGTCCATGGGTCCTCCGGCCAGGGATGCCGGGGGTAGCGGCCCCGCATTTCCGCACGGACCTGCGCATACGGCCCGGACCAGAAGGACGCCAAATCGTCGGTCACGGCCAGCGGCCGCCGCGCCGGCGAGAGCAGGTGGAACAGCACCGGCACCGCCCCGCCCACCAGCCGCGGCGTCCGGTCCCAGCCGAAGCACTCCTGCAGTTTGACCGCAACGACGGGCCTGCCGGCCTCATCTTCCACGTCCGGGTAGTCGATTCTGATCCGGGAACCGCTGGGCACTTCGAGCCGCTCCGGCGCCAGCTCGTCCAGCCGCGACGCCTCCGGCCAGGGCAGCAACCGCCGCAGCGGCTCGGCCAGGTCGATTCCGCCGGTGGCTGCACCGCCGGCCAGGGCCTCAAGTTCCGGGGCCAGCCACTCCTGCAGCCTTGCCAGCAACGCCGGCTCGGAGACATCCGGCCAGGGCTCCCCGCGTTCCCGGTGCAGCAGGGCCAGGCGCCGCCGCAAGGCCTCCGCCGCCGTCGACCAGCCGATCACTCCCAGCCCGTCCCGCACCAGCGCGGCGGCCACCGCCGGGCGTCCTTCTTGCACGGACGGCCGGACCGGTGTGGAGGACAGCACGATGGCGCCCAGCCTGCGTTCCCTCCGGGCCGTCACCCGGCCCTGGCTGAACCGCGCCTCCACGGCGTCAGTGAGCAGCTGCCCGGCGGCGGCCTCCGCGGCGTCGGCCGTCAGCGGCGCGGCGGAACGGATCACGGCGCCGGTCCCGGCGGCATCCCGCCCCTGCGCGCGGGACACTTCGGCCACCGCGAGCCACTCATGCCCGGCGAGCGAACTCCCGGCCGGCAGCCCGGCCCGGGTCCCGGACGAGAGGAGGTACCTCTCCGGCCCTTCGCCCGGGACACGGCGCGCTACGCGGTCCGGGAACGCGAGAGCCACCACGAAACCAAAAGCCTTAGCCGACGCCAGCTGGGAGGGCAGGACCGAGGGAACGAGGCCGGATTTCTCCTCTCGGGCGATCGCCTTCATCCGCCGCACGTCCTCCGCCCACCGCCGGGATGCCGGTTCCCTCCCCGCCCGCAGCGCCGCCAGCAGCCGCGGAAGATCCGCGCCGGGGGCGCGCTGGTCTCCGGCTACGAGGGCCACTGCCTCGGCCGCCGCGCGCGGCCCGACGGCGGCGGCACCGTCCAGCAGGGCCCGGGCCAGCCGCGGGTCCGCCGGAATCCGGGCCAGCGTGCGGCCCAGATCCGTGGCGTGGCCGTCCTGGTCCACCGCGCCGAGTTCCCGCAGCACGTCCACGGCATCCGCCATCGCCGCCGGAGGCGGCGCGTCCGGTAGGGCCAGTCCCCGGCCACCCGGCGATCCCCAGCAGGCGAGCGTCAGCGCGGCGGCCGTCAGGTCCGCGACGGCGATCTCCGGGGTCTGGTGCGCGGGCGCGGCGCCAAACGTCCGCTGGTCGTAGCAGCGCACGACTTTGCCGGGCCCTTGGCGGGCGGCGCGCCCGGCCCGCTGGTCTGCCGAGGCCCGGGAGCAGGACACGGTCACCAGTCCGGACATGCCGCGGCCGGCGTCGCGGCGAGGCTCCCGGGAGAGCCCGGCGTCGATGACCAGCCGGACTCCGGGCACCGTGAGCGAGGATTCGGCGAGGCCCGTGGAGACGATGATCCGCGCCGGCGCGCCCGGCGCGCGCCCCGAAACGGCGCGGTCCTGCTCGGCCGGTCCGGACTGACCGTGCAGTTCCAGGACCTCCGGAGCCGTCCCTCCGCGAAGGCGTGCGGCCACGTAGGAAACTTCCCGGGCCCCCGGAACGAAGACCAGGGCGTCGAGGTCCTGTCCGGATGCCCGGGCGGCGGCGTGCGAGGCCGCGGCCGTGTCCGCCACGTGGTCGAGGAAGGCCCGTGTCACCCCGCGTTCGTCCAGCCTGGGCGCAGCCGCGGGAGCCCATTCGACCTCCAGCGGGTGGAGCGCGGACGGACAGTCGACGACCGGTGCCGGGCCGCCGTCGTACTCTCCGATGAGGCGGGCGAAGCGCACGGCGTCCAGGGTGGCGGACATTGCGATAAGGGTGAGGTCGCCGCGCAACTGCCGGACTTCGCCGAGCATTCCGACGAGCAGGTCCGTTTCCAGCCCCCGCTCGTGGACTTCGTCAAGGATGACAACACCGGTGGACTCCAGTCCCGGATCCGTGAGGAGCCTGTTCAGCAGGATGCCGGGGGTAACGAACTCGATCAGGGTTCCCGGGCCCGTCTGGCGCTCCCCCCGGACCGTGTAGCCGACGCGGTCCCCGAGCCGGCTGCCGTCGAGGCCGGCCAGGCGTCGGGCGGCCGAGCGGACCGCGACCCGCCGGGGCTGCGTGACCACCACCCGCGGCCGGGAACCAGCGTCCGGCAGCCGCGTCCCCTGCGGAGCGGCGGCAATATTGGCCAGCAGCGGCGGGACCAGCGTCGTCTTGCCCGTACCCGGAGGTGCCTGCACCACGGCCGAGCCGCCCATGCCTGCCAACCGCAGCGCGGCCGCCAGCTCGCCCAGGGAGGCAGCAAAAGTCAGACCGGTTCCGATGGCACGCAGATCGAACGGTCCGCTGGCAAGGAGAGGGTCCACTGGGACGGGGGCGGAAGTCACGACTCCATTGTGGCGCGAGGAGGGCCAGGTCGCCGGAAACGAGCGGGTTCGCCGTAACGTTGCGGCGAATTCGCAGGCTTCCGGCGAGCTCAGACGGGCCACTGCTGACGGGAGCCGTCTATTCGGCAGACCCCGTGATCAGATCAAGCACGCGATGCAGGGCAGGGTTGCGGGCGTTTCGACGCCAGATCGCATGCAACTCCACTGGGTCCGTCTCCAGACCGCCCAGCTCGATGTATTCCACCCCTTCGATTCCCAGCACCGTTGCGGACTGCGGAACCAGGGCGACCCCCCGGCCGGCGGCCACGAGGAAGATCATCGTGAGGATCTGGCTCACCGTATGGACAAAGGTGCGGTGCGACGACACCAGGCTGATCACGAGATCGTAGAAGTACCGGGCCTGGGTGGGAGAGTGCATGATCAGATCTTCGCCCTGCAGATCCTCGGCGGTCACCGGACGGTCCAGGAGCGTCAGACGGTGGCCCAGGGGAACCGCCACCATGATCGGTTCCCTGTACAGCAGGCGTGAGTCGAACAGGTCCTCGTCAAATGGCGGTCGAGCCAGTCCGAGGTCGATTTCGCCCGTGATCAGCGACGCCGTCTGATCCTTGGTGACCATCTCGCGCAGGTCGATCTCAACGTCAGGAAGCGCGCCGGAGATTTCGTTCAGGAGCGCGCCCAGCAGGCCGAACGTCGACGCGGCGGTGAACCCGATCCGCACGGAGCCCGCAGAACCCGACGACACCCGGCGGGCCAGGCTGGGAGCGGCTTCGGCCAGTTCGAGAAGTTTGACGGCGTCGGCGAGAAAGACTGATCCGGCGGCCGTCAAAGCGACGCCGCGGTTGTCCCGCTCAAACAGCTGCACACCGATCGACTTCTCAAGCTTCTGGATCTGACGGCTGAGCGGCGGCTGGGTCATATTCAACCGTGCTGCCGCCCGCCCGAAGTGAAGTTCTTCGGCGACGGCGACAAAGCCTCGCAGTTGGTCCAGGGAATACATAATACCCAAACCGTATCACGCTATGCAGTAATCGTCTTGGACAGGCATAGCGGGGGCGCTCTAGTGTTCAGGAAGGGCCGACCTAGTGACGGAACTCACGGATTTCAAGGTTCCGCCAGATATGGCGAACATTCAAAGGAGAATCTTCATGACCAAGACCACCTTCAGCCGCCGGGCCGCTTTGGGAACCGCGACCAGCTTCGCGCTCGCGCTGGCCTTGACGGCCTGCGGCGGCAACGTTGCCAGCACCAATGCGCCCACCGACGCCAGCAAGTACCCCGCTGGCCCCGTCACCCTCACCATCGGGGCAGCGCCTGGCGGCAGCACCGACCTGATCGGGCGCGCATTGGCCGAAAACGCCAGCGCTGGCCTGGGCGCACCGATCCCGGTCGTCAACAAGCCGGGCGCCAACGGCGCGCTGGCCACCAAGGAAGTAGGCAGCGCCAAGGCGGATGGCCAGACGCTCGTCATCCTGAACGCTTCGCTGTTCGCCATCACTCCGCTTGCTGTGTCCGCCAACGAGGCAGTCAAGATCGAGGACTACGAGGTCATCACCGGAATTTCGCAGGACGACTACGTGCTGGTCACGAATGCCAACTCCGGGATGAAGACCATGGAGGACCTGACCAAGGCGGGCAAGAAATTCAACTTCGCCACCACCGGCGTCGGCACCGGCAGCCAGCTCGCCCAGGCCTTGCTGTTCAAACAGGCCGAAATCGAAGGCACCGATGTGCCGTTCGACGGCGGCGCTCCCGCCATGACTGCCCTCCTGGGCAACCAGGTTGACGTGGCGACCATCCAGCTGGCCGAAGCCATGCCGCAGATCAAGGCGGGCAAGCTCAACCCGGTGGTTGTCTTCTCCAAGGAACGCAACCAGTACCTGGCCGACACCCCGACGGCCATCGAAGCGGGCTATGACGTTCCGGTTTCGCAGTTCAGGGCCGTTGCGGCGCCGAAGGGGACTCCCGAGCCTGTCCTCGAGAAACTGCGGGCAGCGTTCAAGACCGCCTTTGCGTCCGAGGCGTACAAGGCGTTCAACAAGCAGAACCTGTTTACGGCTGCCGAACACGACGGGGCAAAGGTTGCCCAGGACTGGGCGGCGGATGCGGCCAAGTTCAAGGAGCTCGCACAGAAGTACGATGTTGACCTGGGCGGCGGCAAGTGACGTCAAGCTCCCGGCAGGACGCTCCCCCGGGCACTGCGGTTCCATCAGGTGCTGCCGTCAGCGAATTCCCTGAAGCCGATCCCGCCGAGCCGCTGACGGCGGAGCAGCTGGCCGCCGAATGGGACGAGGAACGGCCCCCGCATGCCGGCCCCCTGGCCAACGTGGCGGCCGGCGTCGTCACGGCCGCGCTCGGCTTTGCGGGGGTTGCGCTGTCGCTGTCCATGGGCATCGGCACCCCGGAACGGCCGGAAGCCGGAATGTGGCCACTCATCATCAGTCTGGTGATGGCGGCTCTGTCCGTGTCCCTGCTGCTGTTCGGACGCAAGACCCTGGATGCAGAGGCCTTCTCGTCCTCCAGCTGGCAGGTCGCCGCCGGTGTGGGGACCCTGATCGGATTCGTTCTGGTGATAGGTCTGACCGGCTTTGAGATCCCGACGCTGCTCCTCACGTTCTTCTGGCTCAGGTTCCTTGGGAAGGAAACCTGGCGGATGTCGACGCTCCTCAGCGTGATCGTCACCGGCGCCTTCTACCTGATCTTCGTCGTGGCACTCAGCGTGCCTATCCCCCACCTTTTCTAGGGAAAATCATGGACATTTTCGGACCAGTTCTCAACGGATTCGGCGTCGTGCTGGAACCAACGAACCTGCTGTATTGCCTCATCGGCGTCGTCATCGGGATGCTCATTGGTGTTCTCCCCGGCCTGGGCCCGGCGGCAACCATCGCCATCCTCCTGCCGTTGACGTACGGCGTGGAACCGGTGACTGCCATCATCATGCTTTCCGGCATCTTCTACGGCGCCCAGTATGGCGGCACCATCACTTCCGTCCTGCTTAGGCTGCCCGGCGAAGCGTCCTCTGTGGTTACCGTCTTTGACGGCTATGCCCTGGCCCGGCAAGGCCGGGCCGGAACAGCCCTTGGGATAGCGGCCATCGGTTCCTTCTTCGGCGGAACCGTATCCATCATCGGATTGACACTGCTGGCGCCGATCGTTGCCGGCTTCGCCCTCAGCTTCGGACCGCCCGAGTACACCGCCCTCGCCATGCTGGGCATCCTCCTCGTCGCCACGGTGAGCAACGGCAGCAAAATCAAATCGATCATCGCCGCTTCCCTCGGGTTGCTTCTGGCCACCGTGGGCCGGGATGGCTTCACGGGTGAATCCCGATTCACCTTTGGAAGCCTCTCCCTCTCGGACGGCCTGGACTTCGTCCCCATCGCCATGGGCATCTTCGGGCTCGGCGAAATTCTCTACAACTTGGAGGAGCGCCACAACAAGGTGCAGGCGCCTGCCAAGGTGGCCAACGTCTGGCCATCGCGCAAAGACCTGAAGGAATCCTCCGGAGCCATCGGCCGGGGCTCGCTGCTGGGATTCTTCCTGGGAATCCTGCCCGGCGGCGGTGCCACAATCGCTTCCCTGGCCGCCTATGCCATGGAGAAGAAGCGCGCCAAGAACCCTGAGCGGTTCGGCCGGGGCGCCGTTGAAGGTGTCGCCGCACCGGAAAGTGCGAACAACGCGGCGGCTACGTCGTCGTTCATCCCGCTCCTGACCCTGGGCATCCCCGCCAACGCCACCATGGCGATCATTTTTGGCGCGCTGCTCATCCAAGGAGTCACCCCCGGACCCCAGCTGGTCCAGGACAATCCGGAGCTCTTCTGGGGCGTCGTCAACTCGATGTACATCGGAAATATCCTGCTGCTGATCATGAGCATTCCGCTGGTCGGTGTCTTCGTCAAAATTCTCCGGATCCGCGCCGCCATCCTGGCACCCATCACGGTCCTCATCACCCTGATCGGTGTCTACACGATCAACAACAGCATCTTCGATATCTGGCTGGTCATCGCCTTCGGCGTCGTTGGCTACCTCATGAAGAAGTTCGGCTTCGAGCCCGGCCCGCTGGTTCTGGCTTTTGTGCTCGGATCGTTGCTTGAGGAGAACCTGCGGCGCTCCCTGCTCCTCTTCGCAGGAGACGCCGCCGGCTTTGTCACCCGGCCCATCTCGGGAGTGCTCCTGCTCCTCTTCGTGCTGGTCGTACTGCTGCCTGTCATCCAGAAGGCCTTCAAGAAGTCCCGGGCCGCCAAGACCCTGGACAAGGCACCGCAAAAAGAAAAGGAAACAGTATGACCATTCTGATCGGCTACGTGCCCACCCCCGAAGGTGAGGCCGCCCTGGACGCCGGAATCGCCGAGGGCAGGCTCCGCAACGAAAGCATCGTCATTCTCAATTCGCCGCGCAAGGGCGCACCCGTCGACGCCGCCCTCGCCTCGGCCGAACAGGTCGCCGCCCTGGTCAAGCGCGCCAAGGACGCCGGAGTGGCGGCCATGATCCGCCAGCCGGGGCACACGGACGACCTGACCGATGAATTCATCGACATTGCCGACGAAATCGATGCTTCCCTAATCGTGATCGGACTCCGCCGCAGGTCCCAGGTCGGGAAGTTCATTCTCGGCAGTCATTCGCAGCGAATCCTGCTGCAGGCCGACCGCCCCGTTCTCGCCGTCAAGTCGCAGTAGCAGTGTGTGCCTTTCTGGCCGTGTCGCCGCGGCCCGGGAAGGCGAATCCGCCTTCGCCCCAATCGAGGAGTTACAAGCCAGTGAACGTACCACTTCAGCCCCCGGCAGCCGGCCAGCACCGGATCAAGGACATTGTCATAACCCCGGTGGCCTTCAAGGATCCCCCGCTCCTGAACGCCGTGGGAGTGCACGAACCATTCGCGCTGCGGGCGATCGTGGAGGTGATGACCGACAGCGGGATCCTGGGACTCGGCGAGACCTACGGAGACGCCCCCCACCTCGAACGCCTCAGGCTTGCCGCAGGGGCCTTGGCCGGCGCAGACGTCTTCAATATCAACGACATGCGCCGACGGGTCGTCGTTGCGCTCACCGCTGACACCAGCGTCGGCGGGCACGGGATGTCCGGGATGGTGACGGGTTCCAGCACGCCGGATCGGGTTCTGTCCCCCTTCGACGTCGCGGCCCTGGACATCCAGGGAAAGATCCTCGGCCGGCCGGTGAGCGACCTGCTTGGCGGCGCCGTCCGGGACGAAATAGCGTTCAGCGGCTACCTCTTCTACAAGTGGGCGGGACATCCCGGACACGAGGAGGACTCGTGGGGGGCTGCCCTGGATCCCTCGTCCATCGTCGCGCAGGCCAAACGGATGATCACCGACTACGGCTTCACCGCCCTCAAGCTTAAGGGAGGCGTGTTTCCCCCCGACCAGGAGATCGACGCAATCCGCGCCCTTCGGGACGCGTTCCCGGATGTTCCGCTGCGCCTGGACCCCAACGGCGCCTGGAACGTGGAAACTTCGATCAAGGTCGGCACGGCGCTGGACGGCGTGCTGGAATACCTGGAGGACCCCACCCCCGGCATACCGGGGATGGCTGAAGTGCGCCGGAACGTTTCCATGCCGCTTGCCACCAACATGTGCGTCGTCAGCTTCGGAGAAGTGGCGCCAGCAGTTGCCGCGGGAGCCGTGGACGTCATCCTCTCCGACCACCACTTCTGGGGAGGGCTGCGCAGGTCGCAGTCGTTGGCCGGCATCACCGAAACATTCGGCCTCGGACTTTCGATGCACTCCAACTCGCACCTGGGCATCAGTCTGGCCGCCATGGTCCATCTCGCGGCGGCTACCCCCAACCTGGACTATGCCTGCGATACGCACTGGCCCTGGAAGGATCCGTCCGAGGACGTCATCGCCCCCGGCCCCCTGGTTTTCAGCAACGGAGCCGTGGCAGTCCCCACCGCCCCCGGCCTGGGCATTGAACTGGACCGGGACGCACTGGCCCGGCTGCACGAGCAATACCTTTCGTCCGGCATGCTCAACCGGGACGACACCGGCTACATGCAGAGCCTGCACCCCGACTACGAGCTGGTCACCCCGCGATGGTGAATGACCGCATCACGTCAGTAAAAGTGTCGCTGGTGATCCTTCCCCTGCAGAAGCCGGCCAGTGACGCGAAGGTACTTACCGGTAAGCAGAAGCCGCTCTCAGAGGTGGCGTTCCTGTTCGCGGAGATCCAGTCCGAGGAGGGCCACGAAGGCGTCGGCTACAGCTATGCCTTGCGGGCAGGGGCGCCGGCCCTCTACGCCCACGCCCGGGAACTCGCTCCCGAGCTGATTGGCGAGAACCCCAACGACATCCAGCGGATCTGGAGCAAGCTGGCCTGGCTGGGGCAGTCGGTGGGCCGCAGCGGGGTCACCGCCCAGGCGGTAGCCGCCTTCGACGTCGCGCTGTGGGACCTGAAGGCCAAGCGCGCCCGCCTGCCATTGGCGCAGCTTCTCGGCGCACACCGGGACTCCGTTCCCTGCTACAACACCTCGGGCGGATACCTCTCCACGCCCATCGATGAGCTGATCGCCGACGCACAGGCGTCGCTCGCCGCCGGCATCGGCGGGATCAAAATTAAAGTCGGCCAGCCCGACAGGCGGCTGGACCTCAGCCGCGTGGCCGCCGTCCGGTCGGCCCTTGGCGAAGACGTCCCGCTGATGGTCGACGTCAACCAGCAGTGGAACCGCACCACGGCAATCCGCATGGGGCTCGCCCTTGAGGAACACGGACTGACCTGGATCGAGGAGCCGCTGGATGCCTACGATGCCGACGGCCACGCCGAGCTCGCCCGCCAGCTCGCAACTCCCATCGCCACTGGCGAAATGCTGACGAGTACCGCCGACCACTACGAGCTCATCCGGCGGGGCGCCGTGGACATTATCCAGCCCGATGCTCCAAGGGTCGGTGGCATCACACCGTTCCTGAGAATCATGGCGCTGGGAGAACAGGCAAAGATGAACATGGCGCCGCACTTCGCCATGGAAATCCACATCCACCTGTCCGCCGCCTATGAACTGGACGCGTGGGTGGAGCACTTCGACTGGCTGGAGCCGCTCTTCGACGAGCGGCTGGAGATCCGCGGCGGGCGCATGCATGTGCCCGTGCGGCCTGGTCTGGGATTCAGCATCAGCGAACAGGCGCGGTCCTGGACGGTCCAGACAGACATGTTCACGAAAACCGGCCTGCTCACACCCCGACTCAGCAATGCCTAAAGGGTATCAACCCATACACAAATAGGCTTAGACAGACATAGAACTACTGCCTAGGCTGAAATCGAACCAACACCATCCGCCCATCACGGCGCTCACCCGGAGGACCACATCGTGGCAAAGTACACACCCCAGGAACTGGCGAACGTCCTCAAAGACGGCCTGCTCTCCTTCCCCGTCACCTCGTTCGATGCAGAGCTGCAGTTCGACGAGGAAAACTACCGCAAGCACCTCGCCTGGCAGGCCAGCTTCCCGGTCGCAGGCCTCTTCGCGGCCGGCGGCACCGGCGAAGGCTTCTCGCTGACCCCGGCCGAGTCCGAGCGCGTCGTCCGTGCCGCGGTGGAGGAAGTCGGCGGCCTCGTTCCGGTCCTCGCCTCCGCCGGCGGATCAACCGCCCAGGCCGTCGAGAACGCCCGCGCCGCGGAAGCCGCCGGCGCCGAAGGCATCCTGCTGCTCCCGCCCTACCTGACCGAAGCGGACCAGGGCGGCCTGATCGAACACGTCAGCGCCATCTGCCGGTCCACGTCCCTCGGCGTCATCATCTACAACCGCGCGAACGCGATCTACAAGGACACCACGGTCGCCACACTGGCCGACCGCCACGAGAACCTGATCGGCTTCAAGGACGGCGTGGGCGACCTCGAGCATGACGCCCGCGTCTACGCCAAGCTCGGCGACCGCCTGTTCTACCTCGGCGGCCTCCCCACGGCCGAGACGTTCGCCCTTCCGCTGCTGCAGCTGGGCATGAGCACCTATTCCAGCGCAATGTACAACTTCGTTCCGCAGTTCGCCCTGGACTTCTACCAGGACGTCCGCAACCAGGACCGCGTCGCCGTGAACCAGAAGCTCAACCAGTTCGTGATTCCTTACCTGGACATCCGTGACCGGGTCAAGGGCTACTCCGTCTCGATCGTCAAGGGCGGGCTGGACGCGATCGGCCGCTCCGCCGGCGGTGTCCGTCCGCCGCTGCAGAACCTGGCGCCGCAGGACCTCGCGGACCTCAAGTCCCTCATCGCCACCGTTTCCTAGGAGGACGCACCGTGACACTTACCGGACACTCGCTCATCGCGGGCCAGCCCGTCGCCGGGGACGGCAAGACGGCGTACGGCTTCAACCCCGCCACGAACGAACAACTCGAACCCGGCTACACGCTGCTCACCGAAGAGCAGCTGAAGGCCGCCACCGCGGCAGCCGCCTCAGCCTACCCCTCCTTCAGCACCTTGGACCCCGAAACGCACGCCCGGTTCCTGGAGGCCATCGCCGACAACATCGAGGCGATCGGCGAGGAGCTCATCACCCGCGCCGGACTCGAAACCGGACTGCCGGCCGCGAGGCTCCAGGGCGAGCGGGCACGCACTACCGGCCAGCTCCGCCTCTTCGCAGCGGTCGTCCGGCAGGGTGACTTCCGCGGAGTCCGGATCGACCCGGCGCTGCAGGACCGCGCTCCCCTGCCCCGCGCCGACATCCGCCAGCGACAGATCCCGCTGGGCCCCGTCGCCGTCTTCGGCGCCAGCAACTTCCCGCTGGCCTTCTCGACGGCGGGCGGCGACACAGCCTCCGCCCTCGCCGCCGGTTGCCCGGTGGTCTTCAAGGCCCACAATGCCCACCCCGGCACCGGCGAACTCGTCGGCCACGCCATCGCCAAAGCGGTCCGTGACGCCGGGCTGCACCCCGGCGTCTTCTCGCTGATCTACGGTCCGGGCAGCAGCATCGGCCAGGCCCTCGTCGCAGATCCGGCCATCAAGGCCGTCGGGTTCACCGGCTCGCAGTCCGCAGGCATCGCCCTGATGCGCACCGCCGCTGCCCGGCCCGAGCCGATTCCGGTCTACGCGGAGATGTCCTCACTGAACCCGGTCTTCGTCTTCCCCGGAGCGCTCAACGGCTCCGCCGAACAAATAGACGCCCTCGCGCAGCAGTACGTCACTGCCGTCACCGGCAGCTCCGGGCAGCTCTGCACCTCCCCCGGACTCCTGTTCGCCCCCGCCGGCGAGCTGGGTGACAAACTCGCCGCCGCCGTCGGCCGCGCCATTTCCACCTGCGCCGGGCAGACGATGCTCACCGAGGGCATCGCCGGCTCCTGGAACGCCGGTGCCGAGGCGTTGGGCTCCGCTGACGGCGTCACCGTCGTCGGGCAAGGCGCCAAAGGAACGACGGAGAACGCGCCCGCCCCCGCCATCTTCGGCACCAGCGTCGCCGAGTTCGTGTCCAACCACGTGCTGCACGCCGAAATCTTCGGCGCCGCCAGCCTCGTGATCCGCTATTCGGCCCCCGAGGAACTCCTGGACGCCGCCAACCGGCTCGAAGGCCAGCTCACGGCTTCCCTGCAGCTCACCGAAGCGGACTACCCGGCGGCTGCAGGCCTCATCCCGGTCCTGGAGCAGAAGGTTGGCCGGATCATCGTCAACGGCTGGCCCACCGGCGTCGAGGTCGGGCACGCCATGGTCCACGGGGGCCCGTTCCCCGCAACCTCGGACACCCGGACCACCTCCGTGGGCACGCTGGCCATCAACCGGTTCCTGCGGCCCGTCGCCTACCAGAACCTGCCGCAGGAACTGCTCCCGGTGCCGCTGCAGGACCCCAACCCTTGGCGGCTCAACCGCCGGGTCGACGGCGTCGTTGAAGCAACCCAGAAAGCAGAGGTCAACGCGTGACCACGCAGCCCACCATCGCCCACGTTGAGGTGGTCCCGGTCGCGGGGCATGACAGCATGCTGATGAACCTCAGCGGCGCGCACGGCCCGTTCTTCACCCGCAACATCGTGATCATCACCGATTCGGACGGCCGCACCGGCCTCGGTGAAGTGCCCGGCGGGGAGAAGATCCGCACCACCATCGAGGAAGCCGGCACGCTGCTCGCCGGAAAGCCGGTGGCGCGCTACCGCTCCCTGCTGCGCGATGTCGCGGCGGAGTTCGCCGACCGCGACGCCGGCGGCCGCGGCCAGCAGACTTTTGACCTGCGCACAGCCGTCCATGCCGTCACCGCCGTCGAATCCGCCCTCCTTGACCTGCACGGTAAGTTCCTCGGCGTTCCGGTGGCGGAATTGCTCGGCGACGGCCAGCAGCGCAGCTCGGTACCCATGCTCGGGTATCTCTTCTTCATCGGAGACACCAGCCGGACGGATTTGCCGTACCTGGTCGAGGACGCACCTGCGGACCGGTGGGAAAAGCTCCGCCGGCAGGAAGCGATGACCCCCGAAGCCGTGGTGGCCCTCGCCGAGGCAGCCCAGGAGCGGTATGGCTTCAGTGACTTCAAACTCAAGGGAGGCGTGCTCGCCGGCGACGCCGAGGTGGACGTCGTCACCGCCCTGGCCAAGCGATTCCCGGACGCACGGGTCACCCTGGATCCCAACGGCGGCTGGCTGCTGGACGAAGCCATCCGCCTGGGCAGGCGCATGCAGGGCGTTGTGGCGTACGCCGAGGACCCCTGCGGCGCCGAAGGCCGCTTCTCCGGACGTGAGGTCATGGCCGAATTCCGCCGCGCCACCGGGCTCAAGACGGCGACGAACATGATTGCCACAGACTGGCGGGAAATGTCCCACGCGATCCGCAGCAACTCCGTGGACATCCCGCTCGCGGACCCGCACTTCTGGACCATGCACGGCTCAGTCCGGGTGGCGCAGTTGTGCAACGAGTTCGGCCTCACGTGGGGCTCGCACTCGAACAACCACTTCGACATCTCACTGGCCATGTTCACGCACACCGGAGCCGCCGCACCGGGCGAGATCACCGCGCTGGACACGCACTGGATCTGGCAGGACGGCCAAGGCCTCACCAAGGACCCGCTGCAGATCAAGGACGGCGCCATTGAGGTTCCGGACGCGCCCGGCCTGGGGATCGAGCTGGACCGCGACGCCCTGGCCAAGGCCCACCAGCTCTACCTGGAACACGGCCTCGATGCCCGCGACGACAGCATCGGCATGCAGTACTACATCGACGGCTGGTCCTTCGATCCCAAGCGGCCCTGCCTCGTCCGCTAGCCGTGGTCCGCTAGGCACCGTCCGCTAAGCCAAATCCCCTAGGGGATCCCCACTTCCGCACGGCCGGCCCTCCTTCCGCAACGAGGAGACGGCCGTGCGGAAACCCACCTCCGGCGCACCTGGCGGCAGGTACCTGACGGAAAGGTAAGAAACTTGGGCGGCGTCGTCACCGGAATACTGATTGTCGCCTCCGTCATCGCAGTCGGATACGTCGCTGCCCGGCTGCGGATCCTCGGACCGGAGGTCCAGGGCGCCCTGACCCGGACGGCCTACTACATCACCAACCCGGCACTGCTGTTCACAGTGGTGGCTGGAAGCGATATCCGGGCCGCGCTCGGCACCGATGCCCCGCTGGCGCTGCTCTCCGCAGCGGCAGTGGGGCTGCTATATTGCCTGCTCAGTTTCCTGTTCTTCCGCCGGCCGGTGGCGGAGACCGCCGTCGGCGCCATGGCGAGCAGCTACGCGAACGCCAATAACATTGGCATCCCCGTGTCCCTGTACGCCGTGGGAACGGCCCAGCATGTGGCTCCCGTGCTGTTGGCGCAGATCCTGGTGATGGCACCTTTCTATCTGACCGTGCTGGGCCTCGCATCGGGGTCGGACATCTCCTGGCGGAAGCTGCTCCTCCAGCCGCTCGGCAACCCGATGATCATCGCCTCCGGCCTGGGCGCAGCCGTCGCACTGACGGCCTGGACCGTGCCGGGACTGTTGCTGAAACCGATCGACATGCTCGCCGCCGGAGCGGTCCCGATGGTGCTGCTGGCCTTCGGGCTCTCCCTGGCCGGCAAGGCCCCGCTGCAAAAAGGCGACGGCCGCACCGAATCGCTCGTGGCCACTGTCTTGAAGATTATCGGCATGCCCCTGATCGTGTGGGCCCTGGGCCGCTTCGTCTTCGGACTCGAGGGGCAGCATCTGCTGGCCAGTGTGATCATGGGGGCGCTGCCGACAGCCCAGAATGTGTTTCTGTTCGCCGCCCCCTACGGCCGTGGCGTGATCGTTGCCCGTGACGTGATCCTGTGCACCACGCTGCTCTGCGTCGGCTCCCTGCTGGCCATCGCCTGGCTGCTTGGTTGATCGAGGCGATGCCGGAACGACACTTGTTCTACAACTTTTGAACTTGTATCCTAAGTTAGGTGGGGCGGAGTTGCCCCGCAGGAACTTTCAGGGAGACCCATGACCAGCGTTGATCTCATCCGCCACGTAAAGCTGTCCACGGCCAGGCTTCCGCTCGCCGTTCCGATCAGCGACGCGAAGGTGTTCACCGGACGCCAGAAGCCCATGACCGAAGTCGTGTTCCTCTTCGCGGAAATCACCACCGAACAGGGCCACAGCGGCATCGGCTTCAGCTACTCCAAGCGAGCCGGCGGCCCGGCCCAGTACGCCCACGCCAAGGAAGTCGCGGAAGGCATTATCGGCGAGGACCCGAACGACATCGGCCGGCTCTACACCAAGCTGCTCTGGGCCGGAGCCTCCGTCGGCCGCTCGGGAGTGGCCACCCAGGCCCTCGCCGCCGTCGACATTGCACTCTACGACCTCAAGGCCAAGCGTGCCGGCCTGCCGCTCGCCAAGTTCCTGGGCTCCTACCGGGACTCCGTGCAGACCTACAACACCTCCGGCGGCTTCCTGAACGCCTCCCTCGATGAGGTCAAAGCCCGCGCCACCGTGCTCCTCGACGAAGGCATCGGCGGCATCAAGATCAAGGTCGGCCTTCCGGACACGGCCGAGGACCTGCGCCGCGTCGCCGGCATCCGCGAGCACATCGGCTGGGACGTGCCGCTTATGGTTGACGCCAACCAGCAGTGGGACCGCGCCACCGCCCTCCGGATGGGGCGCCGGCTGGAGGAGTTCAACCTCGTCTGGATTGAGGAACCGCTGGACGCCTATGACTTCGAAGGCCACGCGGACCTCGCCCGCGCCCTCGACACCCCCATCGCCACCGGCGAAATGCTGGCTTCCGTCGCGGAGCACAAGGGGCTGATCAATGCCAACGGCTGCGACATCATCCAGCCTGATGCGCCGCGGGTGGGCGGTATCACGCAGTTCCTGCGCCTCGCGGCCCTGGCCGATGAGCGAGGTCTGGGCCTCGCCCCGCATTTCGCCATGGAAATCCACCTCCACCTCGCGGCCGCCTACCCGCGCGAGCCGTGGGTGGAGCACTTCGACTGGCTCGATCCGCTCTTCAACGAGCGCCTCGAAACCAAGAACGGCCGCATGTTGGTACCAGACCGCCCCGGGCTCGGCATCTCCCTCAGCGAGCAGGCACGCGCCTGGACGACGGAGTCAGTGGAATTCGGCAAGTAACCTTGAAGCCATGAGCCGGAACCTGACCGCGGACCTTGCCACCGATCTTCGCAGGCGCATCGTCGACGGCGACATCCAGCCGGGCGCGAAACTGCCCAGCGAAAACGCCCTGATCAGCGAATTCGGCGTCAGCCGGACCGTGGTCCGCTCGGCATTGACCCGGCTGCAGGCCGAGGGACTGGTCGAAACCGAACGGGGGCGGGGCAGCTTTGCGCTGACCCCGCCGCCGGACGGACCGCAGCAGGCCGCCGGAAGCCGCCCCGTGGCCAGCCTGGAGGACCGACTGTGGCAGCTGGAGTTCCGCATAGCGGTGGAGTCCGAAGCCGCCGCCCTCGCCGCCCGGAACCATACGGACCGGCAGCTGAAGGCCGTCCGGAAGGCGTTTGAGGAGTTCACGGAGAGCGCTGCGCACCCGGCCCATGCAATGAAGGCAGACTACGAGTTTCACCGTGCCATTGCCGCGGCGTCCGGAAATCCCTTTTACTCCGACTGCTTGGCATCCCTGGGGCAGACCATGATCGCCATGCCGCGCGCCCGCCTTCTCGGCGGCGACGAGCACCTCGCGCGCGACCACTTCGATCAGGTGGTCCAGGAGCATCGGTCAATCGTCGCCGCCATCGCGGAGGGCGACGGACCGTCCTCGTCGGCCGCAATGCGGAGCCATTTGGCAAACTCCCGACGCCGGTTGCGCACCGCCGCTCCAGGCCCCGGCTGAGGTCACGGAGCGCCCTCCCGCGACAGTTGAGACAGTAGGGTGGGTCTCGTTCCTGAGGTAGGCAAGCGGATATCCGGCCGACAGCAGCCTTCCCCGGACGCCGCCCGGTCATAGATGGCGGCATCCGGGGCGACGGGCCCAGCGAGTCCTTGAAGGTATCCGGTGATGCACAATTTGAGTTGGACGGGCATTACTGCCGCCGAATAAGGTGAATGCATCGCTGTGGCGCGGGCCACAAGCACGCCGCCCCGGCCTGCCAGCTTCGCCAGTTCAAAGGAATTCCCCCAATGCAGTCTGTAGACGACGCTGTCACGGACGTGGCCTTGGCCACGAAAAAGTTCTTCAAAAGGGTGCTGCCCATCATGCTGGTCATGCTGGTGTGCAACCAGCTCAACCGGTCCAACATCGGTTACGCCCAGGAGCATCTGCAGGCTGACGTCGGCATCGGCGCCGCCGCATACGGCTTCGGGGCCGGATTATTCTTCATCGCCTACGCCATCTTCGAACTGCCCAGCAACGTGATGATGGAGAAGTTCGGCGCCAAAGTCTGGCTCGCCCGGATCATGATCAGCTGGGGCATCGTTTCTTTCCTGATGGCATTCGTGCAGAACGAGACCATGTTCTACGTCCTGCGGTTCCTGCTGGGGGCCGCGGAAGCCGGGTTCTTCCCCGCCGTGATCTTCTATTTCGCCCGCTGGGTGCCGGCAGGTCAGCGCGGCAAGGCCACGGCGATCTTCATCGCCGGTTCATCGATCGCCGCGGCCCTCTCGGGCCCGATCGCAGGTTTGTTGCTGAGCCTGCACGATGTGCTCGGCCTTCGCGGCTGGCAGTGGCTGTTCGGCTTTGAAGGACTGCTGTCGGTCGCCGTGGGCGTCGTGGTGTTCTTCCTGCTCGACGCGAAGATCCAGGACGCCACGTGGCTGAGCGCCGGGGAAAAGGCCGCCCTGTCAGCTGCAATTGCCCACGAGGACGCCCAGCACGCCGCCTCCTCCCCGGGCAAGGGAACGCTCAACCGCTGGAAGATGCTGCTGAACCCGCAGATCCTCCTGCTGTGCGGTATCTACTTCGCCGTCCAGCTCTCCATTTACGCCAATACTTTCTGGTTGCCCACCATTGTCAAGCGCATCCCGGGAACCACCGACCTCAGCGTCGGGTTCCTCTCGGCGATTCCGTGGGTCTGCGCCGTGATCGCCATGTACTTTGCCGCCCGGTGGCAGGACAAGGCGAAGTCGAAGCGGCCTTTGCTCGTTGCTGCACTGCTGGTCGCCGCGGTCGGCACCCTCGCAGCCGCCGTCGCCTCGCCCGTGCTGGCACTGGTCTTCCTGGCGGTCGCCGCCATGGGCTTCAAGAGCGCCTCGCCCCTGTTCTGGACCATCCCGCAGTCGGGGCTGCACCCGATGATCCTCGCCCCGGCCATCGCCATCATCAACTCGCTCGGAAACCTGGGCGGCTTCGTGGCGCCCTTCGGCTTCGGCCTGATCAAGGAACAAACGGGCAGCGTCGTCCCGGGGCTCTTCGCCCTGGCCGCGGCGTCGACGATCGCCGCCGGTCTGGTCTACTTCCTGAAGGAACGCCGAACCGAAGCCGCGGCTGACCGGACCGCAGGCGAGAGCGCGGAGGAAGCCGCAGCAGAACTCGCCACTTCCCGGTGAGGGCCTAGGCCCAGAACGCGTCGCCCTGCGCGGTGTCAGCGTAGAACTCGCGGCCTTCGGCAATCTTGCCGTCGCGAATTTGGAAGGCGATTGCACCGTCCGTGTCCAGGCTCCTGCCGTTGTTCTCCGCCTGGTTGTGCTGCAGGCCGACGGTGTGGTTTTCACCGGCGACGACGTCCTGGAGGGTCACCTTCAGCTGGCCACCCGAACGTGTTCCGAGTTCCTCAAAGTAGGCCAGGATGGCGCTCCATCCTTCCTTCCTGCCCGAAAGCGCGCCGTTTCCGGGAACGTACCAGACGGCATCTTCGGCGAACAACCCCCTGAGTGTCTCCATATCGCCCGCGCTGAAGGCCTCGTAACCGCGTCGGACCAGTTCAGCATTCTCTTCTGTGCCCATTTCGACCACCTCTCCGTCGTCGTTGTCGGGTCAGCTTTCTTCGAACGAAATAAGGCTAGTCCGGTCGGTATTGCGTGTCGATGGGTCGCGGGTTGGGCTCACCCCCCTGTCCGTTGCCCGGCGGCGGCGACGGCCAGGAACGTCCTCCCGGCGTAGATTGCGTTTCAATCATTGAAAACGAAGAGCATCGACGACGTCGATCCACGGCACTCTTGAGTGGACACCTCTGTAGATTAGTGACAGGAAAGAAGGAAGCGATGTCCCTCAGCGTTGAGGAAATGAACCAGCAGCTCCCGGTGGCCAACGTGCTCCCCGGCGAGGCCGTCCCGTACTACATGGCCTCGGGCGAAGGCGCGCGCTACGAGATCAACGGTCAACTCGTCACGGTCATCGCGCGCGCGGCGGACAGCGGTGGAATTTTCAGCGCCGCCTATATTTCCGGCGGCATGGGCGCGGAGTCCCCGTTTGTCAGCCACGCAGTGGAACACAAAACTCTGTACGTCTTCGACGGAATCCTGCACGTCTGGCTGCCGGGCGAGAGCCGGATCCTCACCCCGGGAGACTCCGTGGTCATCCCGCCCGGAACACCCCACGCCTACCGGATGGCCAGCCACTACACCCGGTTCCTGAACTGGATGACCCCCGGAGGCGCCGAGGCGTACTACGAGCGCGTCGGCACGCCCGTCGACTCCCACGTCCCGCCCGTCACCCCGGGCCGGAAACCAAGCCGGCAGGAATGCGTCGAGGTGGGCGCCGAATTCGGCATCACTTTCCCGGAGGTGGAACGGGTTGCGCCCTCCCTGCAGCAGAACGCCGGCCTGCCCCCGGCCGCCAGCCCCTACTTCCTCAGCGCCGG
This sequence comes from Pseudarthrobacter sp. MM222, assembly GCF_947090775.1. Taxonomy (NCBI): domain Bacteria; kingdom Bacillati; phylum Actinomycetota; class Actinomycetes; order Micrococcales; family Micrococcaceae; genus Pseudarthrobacter; species Pseudarthrobacter sp. MM222. The sequence goes on along the minus strand of NZ_OX352321.1, from coordinate 2,000,466 downwards.
TGAGGGCGAGCGGCTGGTGAGCTACCAGACGATGTTCACCTACCTCTCCCGGCCGGCGAACACGGGTTCCAACTACTTTGCCGTGCACACCAAGGGGGCCAAGTCCCCCTACATTCCGCTGCACTTTCACGAACAGCACACGGAGAACTTCCTCTGCACCGAGGGCCGGATGTGGATCTACGCCAACGGCCGCGAGGTCCTGCTGACCAAGGGCGATTTCCTGCACGCCCCCGCGGGCACCATCCACTCCTTCGCTTTCGATGCCCACAACACACAGATGGTCGGGTTCCTGACGCCATCGGTCTTCAACGGCTTCTTCGAGTACTTCAACAAGCGCACCGAGGACTACCACTACACCGAAGGCGGCACGCCGTATATGGACATGGAAGGGTTTGGCCGGGCGCAGGCCGAGATGGACCTGACCGTGGTGGGTCCCCCGCCGCAGCGCCGCGCGGCCCTGGACCTCTGACCTCGACTGCTGAACCCGCCCGACCACAAGGCAATGGCCCGGAACCCCGCGAGGGTTCCGGGCCATTCCCGTCGGTGGATCATCGAATGCTCCGTAGGCGCCCTTTTGGCCCTGAATACGGCAGTTACGGAGCAGTCGATGGGGACTGCTTCACCAGGGCGCGGCCATAATCGTTACCGTTGGGGGTCCTGACCACCGTGTGCATGTGGAACGGCGCGGGCTCGTCATTGCTGAGGAACACCCCCGTGTGGTGGTCCAGCTCCAGGATCAGCACGGGACTCTGCAGCCGGAAGTAGAAGGCTTCCGGCGCCTTCCAGCCGCCGATCCAGCTGAACCACGTCTCGCCGTAATGCTCCTGAATTTCGCGTCTACGTGCCGCCCGTGGACCCTGCGGCAGGTAGGCGATGAAGTCTTCCACAACGTCATCCAGCACGGCCCGGGCCTCCGCCGGCATGGAGCTGACCAGGATGCCCTCGTACGGGATCACCCGATTGTCCTGGAAGCAGCCACCCAGGTGCCGCTCGTCGCCGGAATGGATCCGCCCGTCCGGCATGGCCGGGTCCACCATGGCCTCGTACACCGTGGCCTCTTGCCGCCGACCGTCCGGCAGGGCGGCCATCAGTTGCCGCGCGAGGGCGATCCGCTCCTTGAAGACCTTCACGCCCCGGTGCGGCCCGGCGTCAATACCGTCCGGTTCGGCGCCCAGGAAGACGGGTGAGATCACCAGTTGGGTGCCCGCTACCAGGCAGTTCAGGGCCACGTGGTGGCCAAAAAGCTGCCAGCCCCACGGCGCAGTTTCGGACGGCTCGCCATAGAGGGCGAAGTTGTAGCTGAACTCGTTCAGCAGCAGCGGCAGCTCCACCAGGTCGCCCAGGAACCCGTTGATCCGCATGAGGTTCCGGACCAGCTGGAATCCGGCCGGGCTCAGGCTTGCCTCCACGACGGCCAATGCTGCATCCCGGACATCGGAATCCAGCTCGTCCAGCCGGAGCCCGGTGTCGTGCTGCATAAACTCCGGGTTGGCCCAGCTCTGCCACTCGGTGGCGTCCACGGCGTAGGTCAGCCGGGACATCTCGTTCGAAGTCGCGGCAGAGAGCAGCTTCCGGGCGGCCGCTACCATCGCAGCCGTCGGTGCCTCTTCGCCCTGCCGGGCAGCAGCCAGCGGATATAGGCCGGGCCGGGGCAGGCCGTCGTTGGTGATGCCCTTGAACGGCTGCGGATACAGCTCCTTCCAACCCTCGATCATGGGGCCGGCGAAAGAGTCGGTAGTGGCTGCCACGGCGTACTCGCGGGCATTAAGTCCTCGGATTTCCGCCACGCGCGGGTGGTCGGGGGAAAACAGGAACTCACGGAATGACGGCGCTGACACGGGTGTCCCTTTCCTTGTCAGGGGTTATCGAGGCACGCTGCGCAACCCAACCAGCGGCCACGGCTAGCGCTTCCGCTGCCGCCTCGGCCGAACTTCCGCGCCAGGCAACGTGCTGGTCAGGGCGGACCAGGACAGCGTCCGCGCGCCACAAGTCCGCCATCGGCGTCCCGTCGTCGGCCGGTCCGACGGCGGCTACTGTCACCGGGATGCCACGCTGTGCCGCCGCGTCGAGGACGGGCCGGAAAGCTTGGTCCTCCGGGACTCCGCCCAGCGCACCGGCGTCGGCCAGCAAAGTGAAGCCGGCCCCGAGGCTGCTGTACACCGAAGTGGTGGTGTCCAGCCACGCGTGCGGAAGCAGGCCTCCCGGACTGGCCGATGGTATATAGCGGATGGGGTCCTCGGCTGGAGCAGTCGAACCGTCCGGCACCACGACGGGCGAGTCCGCGTAGGAGTAGCCGAGAACCAGTCCCAACGAATCGAACTCGCTCTGTTTCACCGCGAGGGCCCAGTGCGCTGTCTGCCTGGCGCGGCCGCCTTCCTCGCCCCCGCTGCGCAGGGCAGGGTCAGCAAAGTGGTAGGCCAGCGCCTTGCCGTTGGCGGCGGCATCGCGGATGGTCCTCGCAGCCACGGGCCGTCGTTCCAGCTCGTAGCTGTCCAGGAGCTCCGGGCCCGCCCAGCCGGACAGGTGGGCGGCGATTTTCCAGGCCAGGTTGGCGGCGTCGCCGATGCAGGTGTTGAAGCCGTGCCCGCCCCACGGCGGATTCAGGTGTGCCGCGTCGCCCACCAGGAAGACGCCGTTCCGGCCGTAGGCCGGTGCGAGGAGCATGCGGGCCGTCCACGGATCGGTGGCGACTACGTCAACGTCCACGTCTGCGCCCACCAGCCGGCGGACCATGGCGGCGGCGCCATCCCCCGCGGTGCTGCCGGGGCCCGACGTTTGGGCCGCGGTGGCGTCCACGCCCTGGATGATGGCCCACCAGGTATCGGCGAGATCCATCCGGCCCACCATGCCGGCGGTTTCCGTGCTAACGACCCAGTATTGGACGGCCGGAGGCAGGCTGATCGCGGAGCCCAAATCCTTGGAACGGAACAAGATGCTGATGTTGGACAGGGCGGCGGAACCGCCTTCGAGGCGGATGCCCAGGCTGCGGCGTACGGCGGACGAAGCGCCGTCGGCCCCGACCACGAAGCGGGCGGTGATGGCGCGGGAACGTCCCGCGCCGTCCGCCACCGAAACAACAGATCCGGAACCGGCGCTGGTGCCGCCCGCGCCGGCATGACCGGCCTGACCAGCGACATCCTGAACGGTGACATCCTGAACATGCCACCCGGACAGCAGGGTGACAAGCGGCGACTCGGTCACCGCCGCGCGGAGGACGCCCTCAAGGACGGGCTGCGGAACCTGCTGGCCGCACTCGGGCTGCGGCCCGTAGCGGCCGGGCACCAGCTGGAAGGCGCGGCGGAATGTGCGCAGCTCATGGGCCGAAGGGCCAGTGAGACCGGTGCAGAAGATGACGTCCTGGGCGTAGCCCACGGGCAGGGGCGCCGCGGCCCGGAGTGCCTCCGCGAGTCCCAGCCGGCGCAGGTGCGTCATGGTGCGGGCGTTAGTGGTCTTGGCGCGTGGGCGCGATGGGTCCACGGAAGTGCGGGGCTCGACCACCACGCTGGGGATGCCACGGGAGGCCAGGTCCAGAGACAGGAAGAGTCCGCTGGGGCCGCCGCCGGAGATCAGTACCTGCACCTCTTCCGGCAGCGCATCAGGGGCGGCAGCGTGGACGGTGACCATCAGGCGCGGCCGCGGAGTGAGATGTCGCCGACGGGAGTGGTGAGGGTGCCGAGTTTGTCGATCTCCACCTCCACCGTGTCGCCCGGTTGCAGCAGCCACTGCGGGCTGCGCGCATAGCCAACACCCTCCGGGGTTCCGGTGGCGATCACATCGCCCGGGTGGAGGGTGAAAGTCTGGCTGATCAGCGAGATGATGGCCGGCACGGAGAAGATCATGTCCCGGGTGTTGCCGTTCTGGACTTCGGTGCCGTTCACGCGGGTGCGGACTTGGAGGCCGTCGCGGAGGTCCCCCACCTCATCACGGCTGACCAGCGGGCCGAGCGGTCCGGTAAAATCGCCGTTTTTCCCCAGGGTCCACTGGGTGGTGAGCTTCTGGGCGTGCCGGGCGGTCAGGTCATTGAAGGTGGAGTAGCCAAAGACCGCTTCGCCCGCTTCGTCCTCGTCGGCTGATTGGACGCGCCGGCCGATGTACGCCGCCACTTCGCCTTCCCAGTCCAGGCCGGCCTCGCCCAATGGAACCGGTACCGGCACATTCCCGACCGAGAGGGACGCCGTCCAGCGGCCGAACAGCGTGGGGTAGGGAGGGAGGTCCTGGTCCTTGTAACTGCCTTCTGCCGCGTGGGCCTTGTAGTTCAGGCCAACGCAGATGACCCGGGCGGCTGCAGGCACCAGCGGCACCTCCGTGACGGCGGCCCGCTCATGCCAGTTCCCGGCGTCGGACATGAGGGCGGCGGACTTGTCCTGCCAGCCGGCCACGTCCGCCCAAAACTCGGCCGCGGGTGCCAACGGGAAGACGCGGGAGCCGGCAAGGGCTGCTGCCCAGGCCGAGCCGCGGTGGTTGATGCCGATGTACTGCATGTGGAGCCTTTCAGGTCTAGCCAAGGCACAAGAGATGCCAAACAGGCTGGTTCAAGTCAGATGGTTAAGAGTCAGAAACTGTGCGCTTGCCTGCGGAAGAAATCGATGGTGGCTTCGAGGACCTTCTGCGCCGCCGCCGGACTCTTGTCCGGCAGCGACCACATGTGGTCGCTGCCCTCAATGAGGAGAAGTTCGACGTCGGTCCCGGCGGCTTCCAGCGCCGCCGCAAGGGTGGAGGACTGCGCCGCCGGGACGAACCGGTCAGCGGTGCCGTGCGCGAGGAAGAACGGCGGTGCGTGCTCCCCGGCGTAGGTCAGGGGGCTTGCGGCTGCGGCCTTGTCCGGGGCGTCCGCGGGCTGCGCCCCGAGCAGGAGCGCCTCGCGGGAGCCGGGATCGTCAGCACGGGCAACTGCGTCCGGGAGCGCCTGGGCGCCCATGCGGAACAGGTCGGTGGGCGGGTACCAGGCGGCGACGGCGGCGACGGCGTCGCTGATGCCACCAAGCCCATCGGGGTCATCGAAATGGCCGCGATATCCCGCTGCACCGCCTGTCAGTCCCACCAGGCTGGCGAGGTGGCCGCCGGCCGAATCGCCCCACGCGTAGATCCGGTCCGGGTCCACGTTGAAGCCAGCGGCATGCGTGCGGAGCCAGCGGATCGCAGCCTTTGCATCCAGCAGCTGGGCGGGGAAGTCGGCCACTGAACTCAGCCGGTAATCGGCGGAAGCAACCACGAACCCGGCTTCAACGAGCCGGTCGATCGGGCTCAGGCCCAGGGAGTCCACCGTGGGCCCAAGGGAGGAGCGGGCACCTACCCGCCAGCCGCCGCCGTGGTAATGGACCACCGCCGGGAAGGCTTGGGACTGCCGCCCCCCGGACTGCTGTGCGGCGGCGGGAAGATACAGGTCCAGCAGCAGTTCCGCGGCCCCTTCGGGCTGCGCAAATGCGATCCCTTTCAGGGTCTTTCCTGCCGTCATCGTCGACTCCATCTCCGTACCGTGTCATTTCAGAACTGCGTCATCGCAGCACCGTGTCATCTCTGCACCGTGTCATCTCTGCACCGTGTCATCCCTGCCGCGCGGTGCGTGGTCCGCGTCATAACTCAACTTTCGCTGATGGCGGCGCTCGTCGGCGCCCGCGATTTCACTCAATGGAAATCGGCGCCCGCGACCCTGCCGTCGCGAGTTCCCGGGCAAGGAACTCCAGCACCGGCCGCGACTGGGGGCTGCCCGCCGCATGATTGAGATGACCGTGCACCGCGCCGCGGGCCAGGAAAAAGGACACGGGAACACCTGCGCGCTCCAGGTTAGCCGCGAAGAGCTCAGAGGAGCCCCGGACGTCGTCGTACTCGCAGGCCACGATGGCAGTCGGCGGCAGCCCGGACGGGTCTGCGTAGCCGGGCATGGCATACGAGGACGCCATGCTGACGGGACCGCCGATGTAGTTCTCCGCGTTCCGTACGCAGTCTTCGGGGGTGAAGCGAAGGTGCCTGGGCAGCGTCGCCATCACTTCCTCGTCCAGGCCCTCCGCAGGCGGCGGCAGCTCGGCGTGCAGGAAGGGGTAGGCCAGCAGCAGTTTCGCGGGGACCGGCTTTCCGGCGTCGGTGAGGTACAGCGCGGCACCAACGGCGAGGTTGCCGCCAGCGCCGGCGCCGCCTAGGCACAGGAGCTCCGGGTCCAGCCCAAGGCCGGAGGCGTTCCTGCGGGTCCAGAACCAGGCGGTCAAGGCGTCCTCGTGGGGCACGGGAAAGTGCACGCCGTCGCGGGCCAGCCGGTAGTCCACTGACAGCACCGGCGTCCCGGAGGAGGCCAGCACCCGGCCCAAGTAGTCGGATTCGGGCATGTCCAGGCCGCCGCTGACGAAGCCTCCCCCGTGAAGCCACACCAGGGCGGGTCCGGCCCTGCGGGGGGCCTCACCGTAGATGCGGATGGTCACCGGGCCATGCCGGCCGTCAGCGGTGACGGCGTGGATTGGAACATCGGGACCGACATGTCCGGCCGGGGCTTCCGGACCCTCTGGGGCCGCAAGGTACTGGGCGAAGCCGGCATCGGGAGCCAGCCCCGCGTCCTTGGCTGGAGCAGTGGACTCACGCTCCCGGGATGTCATGGCCGGCCCAGCGTCCGGGAAAAGAAGTCCACGGCGGCAGCAAGGATGGCCTCGATCTGCTCTTCCGCCCCGAAGAAGCAGTGGTCCCCGCCTTTGATCGTGACCACCTCGCGCTCCACCCCTGCGCCCGCAAGCGCGGCGGAAAGAAGGTCTGTCTGTGCATGCGGCACCAGGCCGTCACTGTCACCGTGCACCAGCAGGAACGGCGGCGCGTCGGCGGTCACGTAGCTGACCGGGCTTGCCGCTGCCAGGAGCGCGGGATCATCCGAGCCGCCCACCAGCATGTATTCGGGCTGCAGGGGCATCCCCGCTGGAACAGCGGACGTCAAAGCCGGCGGGAACAGCCCGGCCGGAGTGTTCATGGGCGGAATGTCAACGAGTGAGGAGACACCGTAAAAGTCGACGACGGCGCTGATACGACTGGGGTGCCCCTGCGCCCCAAGACCGCCGTGCAGATCCTCCCGGTTGCCAGTCAGCCCGAGCAGGGCAGCAAGGTGGCCGCCGGCAGATTCGCCCCAGGCTCCGAACCGTCCGGGATCGATTCCAAGGTCCTCTGCCATTTCACGCAGGTAACGGACAGCCGCCTTCACGTCATGCAGCTGCGCCGGGAACGGGGCCTCCAGGGAGTGCCGGTAGTCAACGGTGGCGCAGGCAATCCCCGCCTCATTGAGCAGCCGGAACACCGAATCGGGCGCAAAGGTGGGCGGCAGCTCGCGGCGGTCACCCAGCTGGAAGGCGCCGCCATGGACCCACACCACCAGCGGCACGGGCCCGGCGGCCTGCCGGGGAAGCCAGATGTCCATCTTGAGCGGCCGGAAACCGATCGCGCGGGCGTAAGTGATTTCGCGGTGCACCGCGGAGACGTCCGAGAGGGTCTCGGCAACGCCCGGGGCGTCAAAGACGGGGAATGGGGGAACGTCCATTCCGCCCGGTCGGGCAGGATTCAGCCGCTCGGTTTCGTAAACCTCGGTGGCTTCATTTGCGGTCATGGTGCGCTCCTCACAAGCTCGGGTTCTGTGGCGATGCCGCCGCTGGCGGGGGCAGTAAAGTGATGCGTTCCGGGCCCGACGACGGCGGCAGGCTTGCCGGGGAGACGGACTTCGGCGATGGTCCTGGGCGGGACGGTTGCCTTCAGCCGCAGCCCGCCGTCGCCTCTGGTCCACTCCACCCCAATCAGGCCCTGCGGGCCGAAATGGGAGGTGGCCGCAGAGGTCAGGCCCGCCCCGGGCCGCGGCTCGATGATGATCCGTTCGTAGCCGGCGCTGCCGGGAGCCTGCCGCAGGCCTGCCGTGCAGCGGTGGAGGAAGGACACCACGGCGCCCTTGCTGTAGTGGTTCAGGGATTGGTGCGGGTTGCCGCCGGCGTCGAGGCCGTTCCACAGCTCCCACATGGTGGTGGCGCCGCGGTCCACCATCACCAGCCAGGACGGTTCGGACTCCTGCATGAGGAGTTCATAGGCCAGGTCCAATTCACCGTTTTCGGCGAGGACGGGCAGCAGGTAGGGCGTGGCCAGGAAGCCTGTCCCCACGTGGGTGCCGGCCTCCCTGATGAGCGAAACCAGTTGCCTTGTGACAGTGGCGCGCCGCTCCGGGCTGGCAAGGCCGAACGCGAGGGCGCGGACGCAGTTCGCCTGGCTTGCCTGGGCGACTCGCCCGGAGGAGTCCAGGTATTCCGTCTCCCAGGCCCGCCGGACGTTCTCGGAGAGTTCAGCGAGCGCGGCGGCGTCGTCCGTGTGGCCCAGGACGCCGGCAATTCTGGCCATCAGGGCTGTGGTGTTCCGGTAATAGGCGGTGGCCACAATGCCGTGATCGGCGGAACGGGCGGCGAACAGGTCCGGCTCTGGACCGTCCGGTTCCATCCATTCGCCCCAGTGGAACCCGGTGTCCCAGAGGTACCTTTCGTGTTGCGCCGGGACCGTGCCGGCAGCCGCCCGGACCGGGTGCCGTTGGGATTCTGCGGTGGTCCGGACAAAGTCCAGCCAGCGCTGCATTGCTTCCCAGTTCTCGGCAAGGACTGCGGCATCGCCGGTGGCCAGGTACACCTCCCACGGCACCATCGCGATGGCGTCACCCCAGCCCGCCGAACCGTTGACGAAGGCCATGAAATCCGCCGACGTGATCACCGGACCCGGCGACGGCGAGATGTTGGCGATGACGCCGTTCTCCCACTGGTCGGCGCGGACGTCGTTAAGCCACTTCCGCGAGAACCCCGCCACGTCGTAGAGATACGCCGCCGTGGGAACGAACAGCTGCCAGTCCCCCGTCCAGCCGGCCTTTTCCCGCTGGGGACAGTCCGTGGGAACTTCACAGGCATTGTCCCTGAAGCTCCACTGCACAATGCTATGCAGTTTGTTGAGCCGGTCATCGCTGCAGGTGAAGGTGCCCAGGGGTTCCAGGTCGGTGTGGACGAGGCAAGCCGTGATGTCCTCCGGCGCAAGGTCCGCGGGAAGTCCCTGCACGGACACGTACTGGAAGCCGTGGCTGGTGTGCCGCGGTTCAAACACTTCCCCCGAAGCGCCCGACGTCGTCACCTCATCAACCTGCCCGGCGGCAAGGAACTGGCCGGGGTGGCGGAAATCGTGCGGGCGCAGGTGGTCCTGGGTCACGTCGCCGTCGGCGTCCAGCGCCTCGCCGTACACCAGCGTGATGGTCTCCCCCGGGCCGCCCAGCCTGGTGAGGCGCAGCCAGCCGTGGATGTTCTGGCCGAAGTCCACCACCTGGTTTCCGTTGGCAAGGCGGGTTATGGATATTGGCGCGAGTTCCTCCACGATCCGGGTGGGCGGCGCCACCGGGCCGGTCAAAGTTTGGTAGCTGCAGTCCCGCACGACGGCGTTTTCCTCGGCTGCCGCCTTTCCCTTGAGTGGACCAGCCAGCGTCCGGAAGTCCACGCGCTGCCCCGCCATCAGGTCAGCACTGAGGATCTCCGTTGGGGACACCCGCCACGAGGCATCCGTGCCGATCACCGTCCTGTGGCCGGCGGACTGCATCTCCAGCTGCGCGAGGAGTGCGGTGTGCCTGCCGTACATGTCGGCGTCGCGCGTGTACCCGAAGGTTCCGCGGTACCAGCCGTCCGTGAGGACGGCGCTGACGGTGTTGGTACCAGAACGCAGCAGCGCGGTGACGTCGTAGGCCTGCACCTGGAGGGTGGTGTTGTAGCTGGTGGAGCCGGGAGTGAGCTGCTGATCGCCGACGCGCCTGCCGTTAAGAAACAGCTCGTATATGCCGTGCGCTGTGGCGTACGCACGGGCGTATTCAGGGACAGCGGCCAGGGTGAACGTCTTGTGCAGGGCGTAGCCGGGGCGTTCTCCGGGGGCAGGAACAACCGGCTCGTCGGGGCCGATCCACCGTGCCGTCCAATCCGAGGGGTGCAGGAGCCCCAGCTCCACAGGCATCGGCCCGGACCAGGCGCCTTCGGTTTCCGTGCCGTCCGCGGCAGTGTTCCATGTCCGGACCTGCCACACGAAACGGCTGCGCGAGTCAAGCGACGGGCCGGAGTACGGCACCAGCACGTGCTGGGCGGACTCCACCCGGCCGGTGTCCCAGCCGTTGCTGGCCCTGATCTGATAGGCAGCCTGCGAGATGGTTGCGGCGGGCCCAGTCCCCTCAGGCAGCGTCCAGCTGAGGCGGGGTCGGGGATTGGTGATGCCTATCGCCTCGCGGAGGTGCTCCACGCGGAGCCGGGTGGGCGCGTTCGGGGCCGGGCGTGTTTCCGCGACGTCGGCGTCGAGACTGATAAGGGTCATACAGCAGGCTCCTGAATATGGGTAGCTGGAGTTCCAGCTTCGTTTCCACCGGGCGGTCATCCACAGCGCACTTTCATTGGTTGGAATAGTATTGTGGTCTAGCTCACGGACTACGGTCCGAACCACAACGGCACAAGGACCCAAGCCATGTCTGTCCCCTTGGACACCGAAACCGCCGCCACCCGCGGGAAGCGGCCCAAGCAGGGTGAACCGGTCATTGACCGGGCGTTGAGCCTGCTCGCGGTCTTTTCCGACCGCCGTCGCGCGCTGACCCTTTCGGAACTGGCACGCCATGCCGGGATGCCGGCGCCCACGGCGCTCCGTCTGATCGCCCGGCTGGTTGCCTGGGGTGCCCTGGAACGGCTCGACGACGGCCGGTACGTCGTCGGGGTCCGCTTGTGGGAGGTGGCATCCCTGTCCCCGCGGGGCCACGGAGTGCGCGAGATTGCGCTGCCCTACCTTGAGGACCTCTTCGAGGTGACCCGCCATCACGTTTTGCTGGCCGTTCTCGACAACGAGCAGGCAGTGCTGATCGAGCGGCTCTCGTCGAAGGACGCCACCGAAGTGGCGTACCGGGTCGGCGGGCGCGCGCCCCTGCGGTCAACCGCCGTCGGGCTGGTGCTCCTGGCGGGCGCAGACCAGCAGTTCCAGGAAGTTACCCTGCGGAAGCCGCCGGAGCATGAACCCGGAGTGGAGCCCATGCCGGAAGGGCAATTGCGCCGTACCCTCTCGGATGTGCGGCGCACCGGGATCGCGATGATCCGCCGATCGTCCCCCTCGCGGACGGTGTCCGTGGCCTCGCCGATCTTCGACGCGCAGGGTGCTGTGGTGGCCGCGCTGTCCATCGTGGTCCCCGACGGCTCCACCCCGCCCAACGTGCTGGCTCCCGCGGTCCGGGCCACGGCGCGTGCCGTCTCCAGGAACCTGGGGCACCACGCCGAGGTCAGCCCGGATGTGCGGACGCACTCTGAAGGGTGACAGCCCTGGAGAACCAGGGTGGGCTGGCGTTAGTGCTGGCCCTTGATCACGAAGTAGGAGCCGCGGATTGTGCCGGCGAGCTTTGACTTTTGGCGCGCGAACTTGAAGCTTGACGCCAGCTCCTCGGGCACGTCCATGCCTTCGGAGAGCTTGAAACCTACTGCGCGCTTCGCGCCTTCCGCGATGCCGTACATGACGTTGATGGCCAGGCCTGACTCGTAAAACACGTAGGCCATCCGCATACCGTCCACCTCGAAGGAAGAAACCTCAAGCGGGCGGGCGGCGATGGCGATGTTGCGCTCCCTGGAGAGAATGCCGTGGATCCAGTCGAGCGTCTCGGGCGCCTGCCCCGCCGGAGTGACGGTGAAATCGTGGTCGTACTTATTCTTGAAGTAGCGCGCCTCGTTGGCGCGCAGCCCGGCCAGCGCCTCCACGACAGGTGACGATTCCAAACCAACGGTGGAGACATTCTTGAAATCTACGGTGTACGGCATGCATCCTCCTGGGAGTTTCCTCCGCACATCGTCGCAGACGCAGACCGTCCGCTGCACCTGGACCGCGCCGTCGAACGAGGGCGCTGACCATTCCTGCCGCCGCTAGCCGTAGTTGCCGGGTCCCGGCCTTCCGCTTCGGCTACACCGCCGAGGAAACGGCCAGCCCGGCGGGCGCGGTGAACCGGTGCGTGCCGCCGCTGACGCTGCGGCGCTCACCGCCCGGAAGTTCGACGTCGGCCTCCACTCCATCCGGCACCGTCGCCTCAACAAGGAGCGCGCCGTCGACGACCTGCCAGTCCACGCGGACGGTTCCGTGCGGGGTCTTCAGCGAGGTCCTGGCCCAGTCGATGCCGACGCCTGGCACCGGCGCGATCCTGATTCTGCTGTAGCCCGGAGCCAGCGGGCTGATGCCACCGATTCCCTTGTGCAGCCAGTCCGCCACGGCCCCCAGGGCGTAGTGGTTGAAGCTGGTCATCTCGCCCGGATTGATGGTGCCGTCCGAGAGCATGGAGTCCCAGCGTTCCCAGACCGTGGTGGCACCCATCGTGACCGGATACAGCCAGGACGGGCAGCCCTGCTCCAGGAGCAGGCGGTAGGCCTCTTCGCTGTGCCCGGTATCGGTTAGGGCCGCGGTAATGAAGGGGGTGCCGGCGAAGCCGGTGGACACGCGGTAGTTGTTCAGGCGGACCAGTTCCGCAAGGCGTTCCCCGGCGAAGTCGCGGTGCTCGACGCCGGGAAGGATGCCGAAGGCAATCGCCAGCGCGTAGACCGTGGTGCAGTCGCTGCGGATGGTGCCGTCGGCGCCCACGTAGTGCTCCAGGAAGGAGGCCTGGACCCGTGCCGCGAGCTGCTCGAAGTACTTGGCGTCGTCCTGGTATCCGAGCAGCCGCGCCGTTTGGGCGGTGATTGAGGCGGTGCGGAACATGCACGCCGTGGCCACGACGCCGGTGTCCGCCTTCGCGTCCCACGGCTTGTCCGGATCGGCATCCGGGTCGAGCCAGTCACCGAACTGGAAGCCGTGGTCCCAGAGACCGGTGGGTGAGAGCAGGCCTTCCACCCGGCGGGTGTGTGAGGTCATCGATTGGTACTGGTTCTTCAGGACGGTGTCGTCGCCGTACGCCTCCCACAGTGCCCACGGCACCCAGACGGAAGCTTCGCTCCACAGTGCAGACGATTCCGGCGCCGGAAACTCCGCCGGTTGCGGACAGTATTTGAGGGCGTCCGGGACGGTGATGGGCACCAGGCCGTCGGCCGCTTTCTGCTCGGCTGCCAGGTCCAGGAGCCAATCCTGCAGGAAGCCCTTGACGTCGTAAAGAAATGCTGCCGTGGGGGCAAAGACGGCTATGTCGCCGGTCCAGCCGAGCCGCTCATCACGCTGCGGGCAGTCTGTGGGCAGGTCCAGGAAGTTGCCCCGAAGCCCCCACACGATGTTGCGGTGGAGCTGGTTGACCAGCTCGTTGGAGCACTCGAAGGTGCCGGTGCGCTCCAGCTGCGAATGGACCACCACTGCCTCCAGGGAGTCCTCCGTGAGCGTGCCAGGCCAGCCGGAAACCTCTGCGTAGCGGAAGCCGTGGAACGTCTTGGTCGGCTCAAAGAAGTCCTCGCCACCGGAGAGAATGAACGTGTCCGTCGCCTCCGCGGAACGCAGGGGCCGGACGCCCAGCTCGCCGTCGTCGAGCACTTCTGCGTGGCGGACTCTGATGGTGTTTCCGGCCTTGCCCCGCACGGTGAACCGAAGCCAGCCCACGAGGTTCTGTCCGAAGTCCACGAGTGTTTTGCCACTGGGTGACGTAAAGATCTGCACGGGCTTCAGAACCTCGGTGCGCACCACCGGCGGACCCACGGGTTCGGCGAGCCGCCCGGCGTCGAATTCCAGCGTGTGGACCCCCGCCCAGGTGCCGGCGTCAAAGTTTGGTTCCGCCCAGCCGGGCTGGTTCCGGCGGGCGTCCATGGTCTGCCCGTCGTAGAGGTCGTTGGCTGTGGTGGCTGACGGGCCGGACTGCCAGGAGGAATCCGAAGCGATGGACTGGATGTGCCCGTCCGCGAACTCGATGTCCAGCTGCCCGAAGAAACCCAACTGTTGCCCGTACAGGGCAGACATGCCGTGCCAGGCCAGGCGTCCGCGGTACCAGCCGTTCCCAAGCGAGACACCGAGGGCCGTTGTTGGCTGCACCAGGTGCGTGACGTCGTAGCTGCGGCAGCGGAGCCGCCACTCGTACGAGCTCCAGCCGGGGCTCAGCACGTCATCGCCCACGGGAACGCCGTTGATCTGGGCCTCGTAGACGCCGAAGGCGGTGGCCCGAAGCGTAGCTTTTTCCACGGCGCCGTGGCCCTCCGCGAGCTGGAATTCCTTGCGCAGGAGCGGGGCGCCGTCGAAGTCTTCGTCAGGGGTGATCATGGCTGCTTGCCAGGGTGCCAGTGGCATGGGGTGGTGTTCCGTTCTGGTGGGTGTGTACATGTCAGTGCGTGACGGAGCGGGAGGTCTGGGGCTTAGGGAAGGCGCGTTAGGACGCGTGGTGGCAGGCGACCTCGGAGGCCCCCACCAGCCGGAGCGCGGGGCGTTGCGTCCGGCACAGGTCGGTGGCGAGCGGGCAGCGCTGGCTGAAGGGGCAGCCGCCCGGCACTGCCGTTGCGGCGGCAGCAGTCCGAACGCCGAGGGACTCGCGGGCATGCCGGCGGGCGGCCTGCTCGGCGGGCCGCGGCACCGGGGACGCTGCCACGAGGGCCTGTGTGAACGGGTGCTTGGGATTCTCGGTGACGGCGGCGGCGGGTCCGCTTTCCATCACCTGCCCGCGGTAGAGGACCACGACGCGCTGGGCCAGGAACTGCACCACGGCGATGTCGTGGGCGATGAACAGGTAGCCCAGGCCGCGTTCGTCGCGCAGGTCGGCCAACAGGTTCAGCACCTGGGCCTGGGTGGAAAGGTCCAGCGCGCTCACGGCTTCGTCGCAGACCACCAGGTTGGGGTCGCAGATGAGGGCACGTGCCACGGAGATGCGCTGCCGCTGGCCGCCGGAGAACTGGCTGGGGTACCGGTCCACGGCGTCGCGGGGCAACCCCACACGTTCCAGCATGTCCGCTGCGCGCTGCCTGGCCTCGGCGGGCCTCACGCCGCGGAGCCGGAGCGGTTCTGCCAGCGAGGAGCCCACTGTGTTCCGCGGATTCAGGGAGGAGTTGGGGTCCTGGAAGACGGCGCGCAGTTCCCCGCCGAGGGCCCTTCGCTGGGAGGCAGCAGCAGAGGTGATGTCCGTGCCCTGGTAGCTGATGGACCCGCCGGAGACCTTTTGCAGTCCCAGGATGGCTTTGCCGATGGTCGACTTGCCCGAGCCTGATTCACCAACAAGTCCCACGGTTTCCCCCGGGGCGATGCTGAAGCTCACGCCGTCGACGGCGGCCGGCGCGGCTGCCGCCTTCCGGCCGCGTCCGTAGCGGACCACGAGGTCCTTGACGTCGAGCAACGGCTGGGCGGAGGCGGGCCGCGGGGATTCGGGGCGGACCGAGGTTGCGGTGCTCATGCGTGATCCTTTTCAACAGTCCTGGGTTCAAGTTCAACGGTTCCGGCGGCAGCCGTTCCGGTGTCACCGGTCCGGGCGTCCACCAGATTCAGAACGTGGTGGCTGGGTACGTCCGTGGCGACCCAGTCCAGTCCTTCAACGGCCAGTTCGTCCGCTTTGACACAGCGCACCACGCCGTCGCCGGTTCCGGACGGCAGCAGCGGGATGGGGACCAGGCAGGCGGAGCCGGCGAACTGGCAGCGGGCGGCGAAGCGGCACGTGCTGGGCCAGTCCTGGGGCTGGGGCACCTGCCCGTTGATGGTGGCAAGCCGCTCGGGCATATCCGAGGCGTCGTTGGCATGCGGATCCGCAGCCAGCAGGGCCAGGGTGTAGGGGTGGCGCGGGTTGTCCAGGATGCTGTTCGTCCGGCCGCTTTCCACCACCTGGCCTGCGTACATGACGGCCACCTGGTCGCAAAGGTCGGCCACGACGCCGAGATCGTGGGTGACCATCACAACGGACATTCCGGTGTCCTTCACCAGGCTGCGCAGGAGGGAAAGGATCTCGGCCTGCACGGTGACGTCCAGTGCGGTGGTGGGTTCGTCTGCCACTAGCAGGCGGGGTCGGCCGGAGAGCGCCAGCGCGATGGCCACGCGCTGGGCCATGCCGCCGCTGATTTGGTGGGGGTAGGTATTCAGGATGCGCGCCGCGTCCACGATGCCCACTTTTTCGAGCAGGCTCAGGGCCTCGGCCTTCGCTTCGGCCCTGCCCCTCCTGCGGAGTCGCCGGACGGCGGCTGTGAGCTGGTAGCCCACGGTAAACATAGGGTCCAGGGCGCGCATGGGTTCCTGCGAAATAAGGGCAATTTCCCGTCCGCGGATGCCTTCCATTTCCCTATCGCTGGCCGCGGCCAGGTTTTTGCCGTTCCAGCGGATCTGCCCGCCGGTCACGGAAACCCCGGAGGGCAGCAGTCCCAGGAGGGACAGCGCCGTCATGGTCTTGCCGCAGCCGGATTCGCCCACCAGGCCCAGGACGGTGCCCGGTTCGACGTCGAAGGAGACGTCCGTTACCAGGCGGGGGCCGTTGTCCACGCCGACAGCGAGGTTGCGGACGCTCAGAGTGTCTTTCGCAGCCGCGTCCTCTGTAGCCGGAGCAGCCGCGGCGATCGCGGGGACCGCCGTTTTTACGGACTTCGTCCGACGCCGCCGTGCCGCCGAAGAGGGCAGGTGCGAGGCGGTGGCGTTGGGTGATTTGCCGAGGGCGTTGCCGATTGCGTTGGCGGCCAGGACCGTCAGCGCCAGCACGGCACCAGTTGGGACCATGAGCCAGGGGGCGTCATAAACGTGCTGGGAGGCACCCTGAATCATGCCGCCCCAACTGGGTTGCGGAATGGGCGGGCCGAAGCCGATGAAGGCCAGGCCGGCCTGGATGAGCATGCCGACGGCGAAGATCAGTGCAGACTGGACCACAATCGTGTTCGTGAGGCCGGGCAGCACGTGGCGGAGGCTGATGCCGGCCGTGCCGACGCCGTCCACCCTGGCTGCGTCCACGTAGAGCTGGGACTGCAGGGACTTTGCCTGGCCGAGCATGACCCGGTAGATGCCCGCCGAGATCAGCACGCCCAGGATGGCCATGATCAGCGGGATGTTCGTTCCCACGGCCCCGATGACGGCCAGGATGATCACCGTGCCGGGCAGGGACATCATGATTTCGGTGACGCGGCTGATGACGGCTTCCACGCGCTCACCCGTGGCGGCCGCCAGCATTGCCAGGAGGGTGCCGAGCCCGACGCCGACAATCACCGTGATCAGGGACGTCCCCAACGTCCCGGCGGCGGAAGCGAAGATGCGGCTTAGGAGGTCCCGTCCCAGCTCGTCGGTGCCGAGCCAGTGCGCCGCGGTGGGTCCGGACAGGACGGCGGTGAAATCCTGGTCCTCCGTTTTGAAGGGCAGCCACAGCGGTGCGGTCAGGGAGGCGGCTACGAGCATGGCCAGCCAGATCACCCCGGCGACGCTTGCCGGAGAGGCGAACAGCTTGTTGGGGATCATGAGGCACGCAACTTCGGATCGAGGAACTTGGTGGCGAATTCCAGCAACAGGTTCACGGCAACCACCACAACGGTGGCGATTACCACTACGCCCTGCACGGATGGGGCGTCATGGGTGCTGACAGAGTTCTGGACGGCCTGGCCAAGGCCCGGCATGGCGAACAACTGCTCTGCGATGACTGAGCCGCCGAAAAGCTGGATGAACTGCAGGGCGATGCCTGCCACGATTGGGAGGCTGGCGTAGCGCAGGGCGTGGACGTACAGGATTTTCCACGAGGGGGTAGCGGTGGCCCGGAGGGTGCGGATGTGCTCTTGCTGGAGCGCCTCGAGCATGGAGGCCCTGGTCTGGCGGGCAATGAACGCCGCTCCGCCCACGGCCAGGGTGATTACCGGCAGCGCCAGCGACAGCGCCCAGTCCTGTGGGGAGTCCTCGAACGGAACATAGCCGGTGGCCGGAAAGACGGAAGACTGAACCGCCAGAAAGTAGACAAAGATGATGCCGATCCAGAAGGCCGGCAGGGCGACGGCCATGCCAGCTGCTCCTCCGATGATGCGGTCCACCATGCCGCCCCGGACGGCCGCGGTGACGCCCAGTCCAATCCCAAGGACGGCGCTGAGCAGGGTGGCCCCGGCGGCCAGGGACGCGGTGACGGGGAGCCTGCTCGCGAGGTCCGCGCTGACCGAACGTCCGTCAATGAGCGAGATGCCAAGGTCACCCTGGACTGCGGCGCCGAGCCAACTGAAGAACTGGACCAGGAGCGGATCGGACCAGCCGAGACGCCGGTTGACCTCATCGATCGCTTCCTGGGAGGCGCCGGCCCCGAGGGATACGGCTCCCGGGCTGCCGGGCATTGCGTGCACCAGCAGGAACGCCAGCACCGCCACCACCAGCACGGTGGCCAGTGCCATCAGCAGGCGCTTGGTGATAAATAATGCCATGGTGACCTCCATCGGTCAGGCCCGGCCGGGCGGGCTCTCTGGAAGAGCCCGCCCGGCCGGTCCGGGTATTAGCTGGCCGGCTTGTAGGACGAGAGGAGCGGGTAGGCGTTGGTGCCGGCGAACTGCACCTGCGCCACCTTCTTGGTGTTGTAGCCCTGGTTGGTCAGGGCTTCATAGAGCGGGATCATCCAGCCGGATTCCACCAGCCGGGTGTTCAGCTTGGTCAGCGCCGGCTTGGCGGCGGCCTCGTCCTTGGCTGCCGCAGCCTCGCCGGTGGCAGCCGCCAACTGGTCGTCGGTGGCCTTCTGGACGTTGGTGAAGCCGTTCAGGATCGCTCCGTACATCACGCCGACGGGGTTGTCCCAGTTCAGCGGGGCGTACCCCAGGGGCGTGGTGGCGACCGCGGCAAACGCTTCATCCGTCGAGGACGCCATCTTCACGTTCATCGTGATTCCGACCGCGGCCAGGTCCTTCTGGACTGCCTGCAGGTCCGTCTGGGTCTGGGCGCTGGCGATGATGGTGAATTCGAAC
Source organism: Pseudarthrobacter sp. MM222 (assembly GCF_947090775.1). NCBI lineage: Bacteria > Bacillati > Actinomycetota > Actinomycetes > Micrococcales > Micrococcaceae > Pseudarthrobacter > Pseudarthrobacter sp. MM222. The sequence continues at coordinate 1,981,657 of NZ_OX352321.1, read as the reverse complement.
CCGTTCGGGTAGCCGGCTTCGGCCAGCAGGCTCTTGGCCTTTTCCGGGTTGTAGGCGAACTTGGTTTCAAGATCCTTGGTGAAGCCTGCGGAGTCCCTGGGCAGGGCGTTCCAGGCGGGGATATCCCCCTTGTGGAGGGCGTCCACCAGGGCCTGGCGGTTGATGGCGTACTGGATCGCCTGCCGGACCTTCTCTTCGGCGAACGCCGGTGCAGTCCTGCCGATCTTGTCAAAGGAAATCATGGTGTTGACGGTGCCGCCGATCTGGGACACGCCTACCCCCTTGGACTTAGTGAAGTCGACGGTGGACGACGTCAGCATGGCCACGTCCGCCTGGCCGGACACCAGCGCGTTTGCGCGGGCCTGCGGGTCCTGGACCACGCTGAAGATGACCTTGGTGAACGCGTATTTCGAGGCGTCCGGGTTCTTGTCGTTTTTCACCAGGACGTACTTGTTGCCCTTCACCGTGCCGGGATCCAGGGTGTACGGACCGGACCCGTCGGGGGTTGCGGAAAGGCTGGCCGCGTCCGTGACGCCGTTCTTGCCAACGATCATGCCGGTGGTGGAAGCCAGGTTCTTCTCGAACCCCGGTTGCGGCTTGGCAAACGTCAAGGCCACCTGGGTGGGGCTGACCACGTCCACGGAGGTGATTTCCTGGGCGCCGCCCTTGGCAACTGCGGAGTAGGCGCTCAGTGCGGGATCGGAGCGGCGGTCAAGGTTTGCCTTGACCAGCCCGGCGTCGAGCTTTGACCCGTCTGTGAACGTCACGCCGTCCTTGAGCGTCAGTGTCAGTACGGTGTTGTCCGCGTTGTAAGCGAATTCCTTGGCCAGGCCCGGGCCTGCGGAACCATCCGGTTGAAGCGTCATCAGGCTCTCGTAGAGGCCCTCGAAAAACTGCCGTTGGGCCGCTGAGACGCGCAGCGGGTCGAAGCCGAACGATGCCGAGTCGCTGTCGATGGCGAGGGTCAACGTATTGGTATCCGCCTTGGCGGCCGCTTGGCTGGAGCCGCCGCCACAGGCGGTCAGCGATCCCAGCAGGAGCGCTCCGGCCAGAACGGCGGAGCTCGCACGAGCGGTGGAGTTCACAAGTTTCATGTAGTGCGCCTTTGCATTCTGATGTGACAACGGAGAAAAGATGTCTTGGGGCTGGCGGCTGGCCGGCTCCTCACAAGCATCGGCGCGCGGCGCTGGGCGCTCACATGAGAATGTCATTGATTGAAAAAGTATTGTGGCCTCGGTCACGTCACGGGAAAGGATTGAAAGCCAGGGCAGAGACGCCCCGAGCGCCGTTCTCAAGGCGCTGAACCGAAAGGAACTACATATGACCACCGCATCAGCATTCCCGCAGGACTTCCTCTGGGGCGTCGCCACCGCCGGGCACCAGGTGGAGGGAAACAACGTCAACAGCGACACGTGGTTCCTGGAGCACCTTCCGGGCACCATGTTTTCCGAGCCCTCCGGGGATGCCGTGGACCACTATCACCGCTACCGCGAGGACATCGCCCTGATCGCGAGCCTCGGGTTCACCAGTTACCGCTTTTCCTTTGAGTGGGCACGCATCGAACCGGAGGAGGGGCACTTCTCAGTTGCCGAACTAAACCATTACCGGCGCGTTCTGGAGGCCTGCCACGAGCACGGACTCACCCCCGTGGTCACGTTCCATCACTTCACGTCCCCGCGGTGGCTCCTGGCCGTCGGCGGATGGGAAGGCACTCGGACGGCGGAGCTCTTCGCCCGCTACTGCGACCGGCTGATGGCGCACCTGGGCGACCTTATCGGCGTGGCCTGCACGTTGAATGAACCAAACCTCCCGTGGCTGCTGGAGTCCTTCGGCATCGGCGGCGTGGCCCCGGAAGAGCGCGGGTCCGTGCCAGTGTGGGCCGCAGCTGCGGAACGCCTCGGCGTGGATGCAAGTACGGTTGCCCCTTTCCAGTTCTGTTCCACGGAAGCCGGGTTCAACGTGAAGCTGGCGGCACACCGGGCCGCCACGGCAGTCATCAAGGCCCGGCGACCGGAACTTCCGGTGGGCTGGACCCTTGCGAACTCAGATATCCAGTTCATTGACGGCGGCCGCGAACTTGCCGACCGGGTGCGCCGCGACGTAAACGAACGCTTCCTCGAGGCCTCCCGCGGTGACGATTTCGTGGGAATCCAGACCTACGGCCGCACCGTCTATGGTCCGGACGGCCATGCCCCGGCCCCGGAAGGCGCGGAGACCAACCAGATGGGTGAGGAGATCTACCCACAGGCCCTTGAGGCAACCATTCGGGAAGCCGCCCGGATTGCCGGCATACCTGTGATCGTGACGGAAAACGGCCTGGCCACGGAGGACGATTCGCAGCGGGTGGAGTACCTGCGGGCCGCGGTGGACTGCGTTGCCGCCTGCCTGGCGGACGGCATTGACGTCCGGGGATACATCGCGTGGACGGCCTTCGACAACTACGAATGGGTTTTCGGCTACCGCCCGAAGTTCGGCCTGATCGCCGTGGACCGGGCCACGCAGGAGCGGACACCGAAGGAGAGCGCCCGCTGGCTGGGCAACGTTGCCCGCACCAACGCGATGATCGTCCAGGCCGCCGACGCGACGGCCTAGAGGGAGCAGGCAACATGAGCGCAACCGCGGACGCGGCACGGCCGGCCCTGGCGTTTGCCACCACTACGGCCGGCGTCGTACGTGGCTGTGTGCGGCACCTTGACGGCCGTCCCGTCCGCACCTTCCTAGGCGTTCCGTACGCGGAATCGCCGGCGGGCGGTCGACGCTTCCTGCCCCCGCTTCCGGTTCAACCCTGGGAAGGAACACGGGACTGCACGGCGCCGGGGGCGATGGCGCCGCAAAACGCCGACGCCTTCACGCCCCCGTCTGACCGCTTTCCTGAACTCTGGGATGAGGAGAGCTGCCTCAACGTCAACGTGTGGACACCCGGAGCCGACGGCGGCGGCCGCCCGGTGTTGGTCTGGATCCATGGCGGCGCCTACCTCACCGGTTCCAACAACGGCGCCCTGCACGACGGCGGGGCACTGGCTTCCGCGATGGACGTTGTGGTGGTCGCCCTCAACTACCGGCTGGGCGCCCTGGGCTTCCTGCACCTGCCGGAGCTTCTGGGGCCCGCGTACGCAGACTCGTCTAATGTGGCGCTTCTGGACCAGCTGGAGGCGTTGCGTTGGGTGGCCCGGAACATCGCGTCGTTCGGCGGCGATCCCGGTAACGTGACGCTGTTTGGCGAATCCGCCGGCGCGGCAGCTGTCGGCACCCTGCTGGGAATGCCGGCGTCGGAGGGCTTGTTCCGCCGCGCCATTCTGCAAAGCGGGACCGCCGAACGGTTCCGCAGCGCGGAGGAGTCAGCGCTGGTGACGCAGGAGTTCCTCGGCCTGTGTGGCCTGGACGCAGCGCGTGCCAAGGAGCTGCTGGACCTACCCGTCGGTCAGCTGCTGGCGGCGCAGAATGCTTTGGAAAGCGCTGCCGCAGCCGTCACCTTCGGCGTTCCGTTGCCGTTCCAGCCCACCGCCGGGACACCCGCAATTCCGCGGCCCCCGCTGGACGCAATCCGGCTCGGGTGCAACTCCCGGATTGACCTGCTGGTTGGCACCAACCTCAACGAGGGTTCCTTCGCCGTGGAATTCAGGCCTGCCGCGCCGTCGGACCCGCCACAACTTGCTGACCGCGTGGACCTGATGCTGGCGCGGGCCAGTTCGAATCCGTCCGGGGCGCGGGCCAGCTACGAGGAAGCACTTGCTAGGACCCTGGGCCTTCCGCCGAACGGCAAGCAGCTCCTCGAGGCCTACCTTGCCGATGTGCATTACCGGCAGCCCACCAACAGGCTTCTGGCGGCGCGCAGCGGCTCCCAGGGGAAGAACTTCAGTTACCTCTTCACGTGGGAGAGCCCGGCCATGGGCGGCAAGCTCGGCTCCTGCCACGCGCTGGACATCCCGTTTGTGTTCCGGCAGTTGGAGGCCGCGGAGGCGAAGTTCCTGACCCGGGGAATCGCACCCCAGGCCCTGGGAGACTCGATGAGTTCCGCGTGGGCCAATTTTGCCCGATCCGGCGCGCCCCAGGCCGCCGGGCTTCCCCCATGGCCGGAATACGGCCGCCAGCACCGGCAGACCATGATCCTCGACGTCATTTCCCGCGTGGAGTCCGACCCGCGGGGTGCACTCCGCGAATTCTGGGCTGCCGACCAGGCCGTCCGTCCAACCATAGGGAGCGGGGGTCCGGGCTGAGGGTCCGCGGCGCAGACGAGCGACGCCGTCACCAGCCGCCGCGCGTCGGCGTATGTCCCTTTCGGGCGTCGTCGGGCATTCGCAAGTTCCGGTCGCCGTGCTCGGGCGGTTCGACTACACGGACCCTTGACACGTCCCGAAGCGGAGTCTAGGACTGGCAGTGTCCAGTCCACCCCACCAGCGTAGGAGCAGAAATGGAGACCACGGCCTACGGAGTCGTGCACTTCTTCCCAGGAGGCACCAAGGAGCAGTACGACGCTGCAATTGCCGCTGTCCATCCAGGCGAGGGCGTTCTGCCGGAGGGCCAGATCTTTCACGCCGCAGGCTCCTCCGCGGGCGGTTGGACCATCATGGCGGTCCATGAATCGAAGGAGAGCTGGGAGACATTCCGCAACGGGACCCTGATGCCGCGGATGGAGCAGGGCATCGAGGGCGGCTTCGCCTCCCCGCCCGAGGAGACCGTCGTCGATCTCTACACGCTCATGCCCTAGCGAAACCTGAGCCCGGGCGCATGCGGCAGGCCTCCCCTGGCGGGGAGGCCTGCCGCATGCACCGGAGCGGCCGGTCGTGGTGCGAAGGGGGTACTGACAGTACCTGTATCAGCAGGGACTCCCGCGGGCTGCGGGGTCCCTGTTTACTTGATAGGGGTCCACCGACCCCACCCCTGACGCAATTCCCAAGAACCACTGGAGACACATGCTGACCGTTAATGCCTATGCCGCCCCGTCTGCTGACGGAGCCCTCGTACCGACCACCATCGAGCGCCGCGACGTTGGCGCCCACGACGTCCTGATCGAGATCAAGTACGCCGGCATCTGCCACTCCGATATCCACACCGTCCGCGGCGACTGGGGTCCCCAGACCTACCCGCTGGTTCCCGGACACGAGATCGCGGGTATCGTCACCGAAATCGGCTCCGCCGTCACCAAGCATCAGGTTGGCGACCGCGTCGGCGTCGGCTGCATGGTCAATTCCTGCCGGGAGTGCGCCAACTGCCTGAAGGGCGAGGAGCAGTACTGCCTCAACGGAATGACCGGCACCTACGGAGCCGTGGACCGGGACGGCACCATCACACAGGGTGGCTACTCCACCCACGCCGTTGTCACCGAAGACTTCGTGGTCCGCATTCCCGAGGGCATCGACCTCGACGTCGCCGCCCCGCTGCTCTGCGCCGGCATCACCACCTACTCCCCGCTGCGGCACTGGGGCGCTGGCCCCGGCAAGAAGGTCGCCGTCGTCGGCCTCGGCGGACTCGGGCACATGGCCGTCAAGCTTGCCCACGCGATGGGTGCCGAGGTCACCGTCCTCTCCCAGTCGCTGAAGAAGCAGGAAGACGGGCTGCGCCTGGGCGCGGACCACTACTATGCCACCAGCGACGAAGGGACCTTCGAGACGCTCGCCGGGAGCTTCGACCTGATCATCAACACCGTCAGCGCCTCGATCGACATCAGCTCCTACCTGCAGCTGCTGGCCCTCGACGGTGCCCTCGTCAACGTCGGAGCCCCTGCCGAACCCCTCCCGGTGAACGCGTTCGCCCTCATCATGGGACGCCGTTCCTTCGCGGGCTCCGCAATCGGCGGCATCCGCGAAACCCAGGAAATGCTCGACTTCTGCGCCGAACACAACCTCGGGGCCGAAATCGAGGTCATCCCGGCCGGGAAAATCAACGAGGCCTACGAACGCGTCCTCGCGTCTGACGTTCGCTACCGCTTCGTGATCGACGCCGCGACGCTGGCCTAAAGCATCCAACTGACATCTTCAACGCAGGAGGAAACGCTGTGGGGCGACCTCATTGTGATGAAGCCGGGCGACACGGTCTACACACCGCCGGGCGAATGGCACTGGCACGGCGCCGCGCCCGAGCACTTCATGACCCATCTGGCGATGTGGGAAGCCGCGGGTGAGGGCCAGGGCCCCGAAACTACCTGGGGCGAGCACATCAGCGACGCCGAATACGGCAGCCGCTAGCAACAGGCCCCTGCCCCGGAGGTAACTCCGGGGCAGGGGCAGCCCTCGTGCCCGGGGCGTGCGCTCCCGGTCCACCAGTCTTTCGTGGCACGATCTTTTCAGGGCCCGGTAAAGGGCCCAGACGCCTGACAGGCCCTCCGACGACGAAAGGCACCACCCATGAGCCTTGAACAGCCCGACCTGACTCCCGGACCCGACGCCGAATTCGATCCGGACTCCACGGCCAATCAGCCGGAGGGCGCTCTCCGGTCCCTGATCGGCCGCATCGAGCATGAAATGGCGACACTCCAGTTCGGCGGCTTCAGCCAGGGCAACGCCCTCGAGCTCGGTCTGCTCCTCGTGGAACTCGGCACGGAACGAAACCTGCCGATAGCGATCGATATCCGCCGAGGCGCCCACGTCCTCTTCCATGTGTCGCTGCCCGGAGCGACCGCCGACAACGAGATCTGGGTGGAAAGAAAGAGCAGGACCGCAGAACAGTATGCGGAGCCCTCGCTCCTGGTCGGCCTCCGGGGGCGGCTCGGCGGCGGCAGAATCGAAGACAACGGCTGGTTCGATCAGTCGCGCTACGCCGCGCACGGCGGGGCCTTTCCCCTCTACGTGAAGGAAACAGGAGCCGTGGCAACGGTGACAGTGTCCGGGCTGCCGCAGAAGGCGGACCACGATCTTGTGGTCGAGGCCCTGACGGCATTCAAGGACACCGCCTAGGCCGCCACCAGGCTGCCTCGGCGAACCCCGCCGAGACCTTCGCTCCCGGCGCCCCGGACAGGCCCCCGTCCTGCGGGCGCCGGAATGAGAGAATCGGGGGCGTGACTGATCTCGATCTTGACATGCACTGGTACACGGGGACGCAAACCCGAAGGGGCGATGCCGCTCCCCCCATCCAGCTCCACCGGTTGGCGGAGCACACCGTAATTCTCCGCCAGAGCATCGCGGACAATTTCGAGGCGCCGTTCCTCTACCTGCTGTTCGGGGAGGAGCGTGCCCTCCTGCTGGACACCGGCGCGACGTCGGACGCAACGAGGTTCCCGCTGCGCGAGACGGTCGACGCGCTGATCGAGGGATGGCTCATAAACCATCCCCACCCGGCCTATGAACTCGTCGTCGCCCACTCCCACGCCCACGGCGACCACGTCGCCGCGGACGGACAGTTCGCGGACCGCCACCTCACCCGCGTGGTCGGCCACACGGCGGACGACGTCGCCGAATTCTTCGGCATCACGGACTGGCCGCGCAGGTCAGCGCAGTTCGACATCGGCGGACGGGTGCTGGAGGTGATTCCCTCACCGGGGCACCATCCCTCGGCGGTCACGGTCTACGACCCGGCGACGGCCGTGCTGCTGACCGGCGACACGGTCTATCCGGGCCGGCTCTATGTCGGCGACTTCCCCGCCTTCGAATCGACCCTGCAGACCCTCTGCGCCTTCAGTGCGGCTCACCCGGTGGCCGCGGTCCTGGGCGCCCACATCGAAATGTCGCGCCGCCCGTTCCGCGACTTTCCGCTCGGCTCCACCCGGCACCCCGACGAGGCTCCCCTTCCCCTGACAACCCCGGACCTGAACGCGATCAAGGACGCGGCAGCCCGCGTCGCCGGCCGGCCGGGCGCCCACCGGTTCCCCAACTTTATTATCTGGAATGGGCCGTGCCGGCGGGAAGCCGCGGCCCAGTTCGGCCGGCTCCTGCTGTCCCGGATTTTCCGGCTGAAGCCGCGGTCCTCCCGTGGCAGGCTGAAAAAACGCTGAGGGCTATTGCCTGAAGCCGCACTTCGGAGGAGGATGTGCGGCAAACTCCAGGAGGCCCGACATGACCCAGCTTGGCAAGTTTGAGAAGTACTTGATCGAGGAATTCTTCGACGATTACCGCGCCGGCGCCCTGTCGCAACAAACCTTCACCCGCCGGGTGGCGTTCATTACGGGGAGCATGGCGGCCGCAGCGGCCGCGATGCTCCTGGTCGGCTGCACTCCGCAGGAAGTTCCCCGCAGCACCGACCCGATGCCAACCCCGAGTACGCCCGCTACTTCCGCAGGGACCGGCTCCGTCACCCCCGGGCCGGTAGCAGGGGCCAAGAGCCCGCTGTCGGTTCCGGAGGGCGCGCCAGGCCTGACGACGGAGACGGTGCGATTTCCCTCCGGTGGAGCCGAGATCAGCGCCTACCTGGCCCGGCCGGAGGGAGGCGCAGCCGGACCTGCCGTGTTGGTCTGCCACGAGAACCGCGGTCTGACGCCGCACATCCAGGATGTGGCACGACGCTTCGCCAAGGCCGGATATGCGGCCCTTGCGCTGGACCTGCTCAGCAGGGAAGGTGGCACGGCGAGCCTGGACCGGGACGCCGTCCCCGGAGCCCTGACGCAGGCCGGCGCGCAACGCCATGTCTCCGACTTCTCCGCCGCGTTCGACTACCTGAAGTCACAGACCTACGTGGACCAGGGGCGGATCGCCATGAACGGCTACTGCTTCGGCGGCGGCATCACCTGGCAGGCCGCCACCGAGATCCCCGGGCTAAAGGCCACGGCGGCGTTCTACGGCCCCTCCCCCGATCTGGCCAAGGTTCCGACGATCAAGCCGGCGGTGTTCGGCGTCTATGCCGAGCTCGACCAGCGGATCACCGGCGCCATGCCCGCGCTCCGGGACGCCCTGGCCGCCACTGACGTCCGCAACCAGCTCACCGTCTATCCCGGCGTCGACCACGCGTTCCACAACGACACCGGGGACCGTTACATGCAAGCGCAAGCCACCGCCGCGTGGAACGACACGCTGGCCTGGTTCACCAAATACGTCTGAGCCGTCAGGCTTGGTTGAGGGAGCCCCTGCCTGCGGGGCCGGCAGGGCCTCCTGCAGCCCGCCGGGGAGGTTCTAGTGCGCCAGGCCGCCGCCCGGAGAAGTTAACCCAGGGTTTACCTGCCCGGTCTTGGAACGTGTGCCGGGTCCCGACCAGACTGGTTACTACTTGAAAAAGCGATCACCTGTGATCGTCAACCAGACCAGCGGGATACGGACGCAGCGGTGCGTTCCGATCCGCGGCGACGACGCTGCGGGGAACGTTCCGCCGACCGGGAGGAAAGTAATGGCCGGCATGTTTGAAGTTTTTGTCGACGAGGAATCCTATTTCAGGTTCCGGCTCAAAGCGCCGGACGGGAGCACCCTTGCGGTCTCTGCCGCGTTCAACAACAAGTCCGCCGCGGTGGCTGGGATCGCCGCCGTCCGTGAGTGCGCCGGAATGGGGCACATCGCAGACCTCTGCCCGGCCGGCATGGTGCAAACCCCGGCCGCTGCGGCGGCCCCTCGTTTCGTTTCCGAAGCCCACCAGAACCGCCGCAAACCCGCCGACGTCTTCCACGCGCGCGCCCGGACCCTCCGGCGTGCCGCAATGGCGCCCAGGTGGACCGGGGCAGCGTAACTGGGCACCGGCTCCGAGACATCCTGTCCGGTCAGCTTGCCGGCGCCACAACATCTTCCAGCATCGTCCTGTCGAAGAATCGGACTTCGCCCGTCGCCTCGAAAAACACCGGAACTACTGAAGTGCTGGGGTTTTTCGAGGTTTCGTAGATCTCCGGGGCGCCCCCGTGTTTGCGCGCAATGGTTCCGACCTGATCAGTGCCGCGGACCCGGACGGTCCGATACTTGTAGCTCATGTGGTGACCCCTTCGTCAGTTGGTGCAAACCCTACACCCGAGGCTTTGGCTGAAACCCGCTCAGATGCAGGAGTGGTTGTAGTCGAAGCCGCCCGAAACGTACTGCGTCAGTGTGACCTTGCCGCCCCCGGTCAGCGGGGCGTCCGAGCATTTGCGTTTCGCCAATGCCAAGGAGCTTGCACCGGCCAGCCAGCTGGGCAGCGTGTACAGGTTGCTCGCAGAAGGGACAGCCCCGACGATCTGGGCCCACTGCGTTCGGGTCGAATAGAGGCCTGTTCTGGCCCCAATACTCGCGAAGAAGGCTGCCATGCCCTCCAGATCGGCCCTGTTCGCGCCCGTGTCCGTTGACCAACTGTTGCCGGTCTCCACATCAAGCCACCACATGTAGGCGGCCGGGTTGCTGATCCCGCGGATGGTCGCGTCGTCGTAGGCCTTGGCGTAGCCATACATGTAGGAGCAGGCCTCGTCGTAGGATCCGTCCGTGCACTCGCCGTACGGATTGGCCACGAGCGTGCCGCCATAAGTATTGCTGGTGGGCCACCACGAGCCGGCCTTGCCCGGGTTGCCCGTGTTCACGTAGAGGGCAACCAGCGGCTGGCCAGTGCCGCCCCTGGACGTGCCGGCCCACGTGAGCTGGGTTTTCAGGCATGGGTTGGTGTTGTTTGCCAGGCCGTTGTTGACCCCGACAATGCCGAACGTCTGGCCTTTCGGCAACGCCTTCCCGCATTGCGGCCACGAGACGTCGTTGCCGGGGCCGGCTGTCGTGGCCGCCTGGGCTGGCACGCCAGCAAGCATCAGCACGGCCGCCGCCGCGGCAGCGAAGAGCATCCGAAAACGTACAGCAGGGGATCCTGGGTTGGTGGCGGGCATCGGCGGCCTTCCAGTTGAGACGGAGCAATTCCGAACCAAGCATGGTCGCCACCGGCTGAGGTGGTCAAGGGTCCGCGGGAGACGAGCGCCGTCCGGCCGCACCGCGCCGTGGACCCTTGATCGAAGTACCCATTCTTGTTGCACTGGTCTTGTGGCCCCTGCGGGCCCGCAATGCTACATACAGCCCCGCCGCCAAGTAACCGGAACAGGAGCCTCACCGTGAGCGCCGCATCCTCCAGAACGGAAACGCCAACGCCTGCCGCCATCAGCACCGAACAGCTGATCATCATCGGATCCGGCCCGGCCGGCTACACCGCGGCGATCTACGCCGCCCGCGCCGGCCTGAAGCCCCTGGTCCTGGCCGGGGCGGTCACCGCCGGCGGCGCCCTGATGAACACCACCGACGTCGAAAACTTCCCCGGCTTCCCGGAAGGCATCCAGGGACCGGAACTCATGGATGGGCTGCAGCAACAGGCCGAAAGGTTCGGCGCCCAAGTGGTGTTCGACGACGTCACCGCAGTCCAGCTCACCGGCCACCTCAAGCGCGTCGTCACCGGCGCCGGCGGGACGCACGAGGCCGGGGCCGTCATCCTGGCCACGGGGTCCGCGTACAAGGAACTGGGGCTACCGGAAGAGAAACAGTTCAGCGGCCACGGCGTCTCGTGGTGCGCCACCTGCGACGGCTTCTTCTTCCGCGACCAGGACATCATCGTCGTGGGCGGCGGGGACTCCGCGATGGAGGAAGCGACCTTCCTGACGCGTTTCGGGAAGTCCGTCACCGTCGTCGTCCGCAAGAGCCAGCTCCGCGCCTCCCGGATTATGGCCCAACGCGCCAAGGACAACCCGAAGATCCGCTTCGCCTGGAACTCGGCCATCACCGCCATCCACGGCAACGGCAAGGTCACCGGCGTCACCCTCAAGGACACCATGACCGGCGAAACCCGCGAGCAGCCCGCCACCGGTATCTTCGTAGCGATCGGCCACGTCCCTCGCACCGAGCTGCTGACCGGCCAGGTGGACCTCGACGCCGAGGGCTACATCAAGGTCGCCTCCCCCACCACGGTCACCAATCTGGCCGGGGTCTTCGCCTGCGGCGACGCCGTGGACCACCGCTACCGCCAGGCCATTACCGCAGCCGGTACCGGCTGCGCCGCAGCGCTCGACGCCGAACGCTACCTCGCCGCGTTAGATGACGCGGACAGCATCGCCACCGCCCTGGTGGAGGAACCCACCCACTCCTGAACCCGGGAGGCCGGGCGGTGAACAGAGCGGATGCGCAGGTACTTCCCAAATTGCGGCGGGCGTGATTGAGTCGCCCTACCGTAAGAGGGGGCTCCATGGCCACAAGAACCAGTCAGTGCGTAACCGGGGCTGCCGGGGCCGCTGCCGCCGCGCTGTTGCTCGTGGCCTGCGGGGCCGGACCGGCGCCGTCCGCCGGACTGGCTTTGTCCGCCCAGGACCGGGAGCCGTGCGCGTTCTCGACAACCGCCGCGACGTTGGAACCGTTCCGAGGCCCGGTCTACGACTACAATCCCAGCCGTTCACCGGACGAGCTCGCACAGCACAGCAGGCTGATTGTGTCCGGGACGATTTCCGCGGTCCGAGCGGGCCGGACGACGGTTTACCCGGCAAGCTCCGCCGAGAATAGCGGTCCGACGTCCATCGTTCTGGTCATTACCGACGTCACGGCTGTCCGCGGGCAACTGCAGGAGCGCAACGATGGCAACGTCTATCTCGAGTTGCGGGGCACCCAGCATCCCGACCCGGCCAGCTACAGCCGGGCGCTTCCGGCCGGAGCCGGCGTCGTCGCCTACCTGGTCCCCGCGTCCGACGGCGAGCCGGACGCGCGAACTGACGTTTCTATAGCAAACCCGGCGGCCGGGAGGCCGGCAGGTCAGGCGCTATACCTGCCGGCGGGACCGCAAGGCCTTGCCATCGAGGCGGCGGAGGGAAACGTGGTGTGGCCGCTCATCGGGGCGCAGGCGCCCGGGTGCATTGCGGACGCGCTGCCCGGTGGCCACCTGATCGGACAGTGACGGCGAAGCAGGAAGGTGCGGCAATTCGACCGGCGCCGAAGGTTCCCAACGGCGGGCAGAACGTGAAGTATGGAGCCATGACTGCAACATACGATGCCTCCCGCCCCGTCGAGTCCGATACACCCGAAGCAGTAAATGCCGCCGTCCGGGACGCCACCAGCGAACTCAGCGAGACGCTGAGGCGCGAGGGCATGGAAGTCGCATTTGAAGACATCGCCCGGCTAGGGCACACCGAGTCCTGGGACGACGAGGGCCAGCGCTGGGTCCAGGTCACATGGACGGACCAAGAGCCGAGCCAGGCTGCGCAGGAACCCTAGGCAGACTCCGCAGGCTCAGCGCCCCTGGTTCATCCGCCCCTGGTTCACGCCGGGCGGCCAGTGCCTGATGGTGTCGATCGCGCAGACGACGCCGCCAGCGGTTCGTACCGCTCGAGGGCCGTGCCGCCGGCGACGATCTTCCGCAGTTCCGGAAGCCCTCCGGCCAGCTGACCGGCGGCCCGCGCCTGCACCAGCACGTTGCCGAGGGCTGTGGCTTCCACCGGCCCAGCGATGACTGGTTTCCCGGTGGCGTCAGCGGTGAGTTGGCAGAGGAGCCGGTTCTGCGAACCGCCACCCACGATGTGCACGACGTCGATACTGCGCCCCGCAAGCCCTTCGGCGTCGCGGATAGTCCGGGCGTAGCCCGCAGCCAGACTGTCCAGAATGCAGCGGACGATCGCCGTGGGCTGCTCTGTCAGGGTGGCGCCGGCATGCCGGACGGCGGCGCGGATCCGCTCGGGCATGTTGTCCGGCGCTGTGAAAGCCGGGTCATCGGCGTTGATCCGGGGTCCGCCGGTTGGCAGCCCCGCCGCACCGTCCAGCAGCTGGGCCAAGGATATGACCAGGCCCTGGGCGGCCCACGACCGCTGGCATTCGCTGAGAAGCCAGAGGCCGCCGACGTTACGAAGGTAGCGGATGGTGCCGTCGACGCCGCGTTCATTGGTGAAGTTCGCGGTGCGGCTGGCTTCAGTGAGGACGGGGTGCTGGAGTTCGACCCCCACCAGCGACCACGTCCCGGACGAGATGTACGCGAAATTCTCCGATTCCGCAGGCACGGCCGCGACGGCCGAGGCGGTGTCGTGCGAGCCGACCGCGACCACCGGGGTCCCGGCGGGCAGCCCGGTCCGCGCGGCGATGGCCGGCAGCAGCGTGCCGACGTTTTCGCCCGGCTGGACCAGCGGCGGGAACAGGTCCTGCGGCAGGTCCAGGGCGGTCAGGAACTCCGTGGCCCACTCCCCCGCCACGGCGTCGACCAGGCCCGTGGTGGAGGCGTTCGTTGCCTCCGTCCGGCGCTCGCCCGTGAGCAGGAAGGCGATAAGGTCCGGGATCAGCAGGGGCTGGACGCCCTCAAGGTCAGGCTCGGCCGCCAGCTGATAGATGGTATTGAAGTCCAGGAACTGAAGCCCCGTCGTGGCGTAAAGGCGTTGCGGGTCGAGACGCCGGTGGACCCGGGCCACGGCGGCGCGGCTTCGCTCATCCCGGTAACTGTAGGGCTGCTCCACCAGCACGCCGGCGGCATCCACCCGCCCGTAGTCCACCGCCCAGGTGTCGATGCCGATGCTCATGATCCGCTCGCTGCGCGCCGCCGCTTTCGCTGCAGCCGCGCCCAGTCCGTTGAGTACCTCCGCGAAGAGGGCGTCGAAGTCCCAGCGGAGGCCGCCGTCGGACTCCACCACACCGTTCGGAAACCGGTGCACCGTCTCCAGTGAGACACCGGGACGCCCGCCGGTATTGTCCGTAATCCTGCCCAGGATCACGCGGCCGGAGGAGGCTCCGATATCGACGGCGGCGAACAGCCCGCTGGCGGGGTCCGCCCCGGTGGTTGCCGGGGCGGACCCCGCAGTTGGTGCGGTGGTCATCGCAGGAACGCGTTGGCGACGCCGGCGTCCACGGGGATGTGCAGGCCGGTGGTGTGGGAGAGTTCGGCGCTGGTGAGCACGGCGGCGGCGTTGGCGACGTTTTCGGGCAGGACCTCGCGCTTGAGCAGGGTGCGCTGGGCGTAGTACTCACCCAGTTTTTCCTCATCGACTCCATAGACAGCGGCGCGTTTGGCGCCCCAGCCGCCGGCGAAGATCCCGGAGCCGCGGACCACGCCGTCGGGGTTGATGCCGTTGACCCGGATGCCGTGCTCGCCCAATTCTGCCGCGAGGAGCCGGACCTGGTGGGCCTGGTCGGCCTTGGTGGCGGAGTAGGCGATGTTGTTGGGCCCGGCGAAGACGGAGTTCTTGGAGGAGATGTAGATGATGTCCCCGCCCATGTCCTGGTCGATCAGGATTTTCGCGGCTGCCTTGGAGACCAGGAAGGAGCCCTTGGCCATCACGTTGTGCTGCAGGTCCCAGTCCTTCTCCGTGGTCTCCAGCAGGGGTTTGGAGATGGAGAGCCCGGCGTTGTTGACCACCAGGTCCAGTCCGCCGAAGGCCAGGACCGCGGCGTTCACGGCGGCCACCACCTGGGCCTCGTCCGTGACGTCGGCCTGGATCCCGACCGCGACGTCGGCGCCGCCGAGCTCTTCGGCGACGGCCTGCGCGTTCTCGAGGTTCAGGTCTGCGATCACGATGCAGGCGCCCTCGGCGGCGAGGCGGGTGGCGATGGCCTTGCCGATGCCCGACGCCGCCCCGGTCACCAGCGCGATCCGGGTCGCGTGCGACTTCGGCTTGGGCATCCGGGCGAGCTTGGCTTCTTCCAGGGCCCAGTATTCGATCCGGAACTTCTCGGCTTCCTCGATCGGGGCGTACGTGGAGATCGATTCAGCGCCGCGCATCACGTTGATCGCGTTGAGGTAGTACTCCCCCGCGACCCGGGCGGTCTGCTTGTCCTTGCCGTAGGAGAACATCCCCACGCCGGGGACCAGCACGATCGCGGGGTCCGCGCCGCGCAGCGCCGGGCTGTCAGGGGTCGCGTGCCGGTCGTAGTAGGCCTGGTAATCCTCGCGGTAGGCGGCGTGCAGTTCCTTCAGCCGGGCCACGGAATCCTCGGCGGAGGCATCGGCGGGCAGGTCCAGGACCAGGGGCTTGACCTTGGTGCGCAGGAAATGGTCCGGGCAGGAGGTGCCCACGGCACCGAGTCGCGGGTGCTCCTGCCCTTCCAGGAACTCCAGGACCGCGGCGTCGTCGCTGAAGTGCCCCACCACCGGTTTGTCCGTGGAGGCGAGCCCGCGGACCACGGGCGCAAGCGCGGCGGCCTTCGCGCGCCGTGCCGGTTCTGGCAGGGCGGCGTAGCCCGGGAGTTTGGGCCCGAACGGTGCGGGGCGGCCGTGCTCGGCGATGTACTTTTCGGCTTGCTCGATGATCCACAGCGAGTTCGCCTCGGCTTCCTCGCTGGTGGCGCCCCAGGCGGTGGTGCCGTGCCCGCCGAGGATGGTCCCGATCGCCTGCGGGTTGGCGTCCTTGATCGCGGCGATGTCCAGGCCCAACTGGAAGCCGGGCCGCCGCCACGGCACCCAGGCGACTTTGTCGCCGAAGATCCGCGCGGTGAGGGCCTCGCCGTCGGCGGCTGTGGCAATGGCGATGCCGGAGTCCGGGTGCAGGTGGTCCACGTGGGCGGCGTCGACGAGTCCGTGCATGGCGGTGTCGATCGACGGCGCGGCCCCGCCCTTGCCGTGCAGGCAGTAATCGAAGGCCGCGACCATCTCGTCTTCACGGTCGACGCCGGGGTAGACGTTCTTCAGCGCGTTCAGCCGGTCCAGCCGAAGCACCGCGAGTCCGGGCTCGGTCAGGGTGCCGAGGTCCCCGCCGGAGCCCTTAACCCACAGCAACTCGACATCCTCCCCGGTCACGGGGTCTTTTTCGGTGCCTTTGGCGGAGGTGTTCCCGCCGGCGTAGTTGGTGTTCCGCTTGTCCGCGCCGAGTCGGTTTGAGCGGGTGATCAGTTGTTCAACTGTTGGATTCGTCATGGTCCTAGGCTCCCCATCCGGCCTGGTGGCCGCCGACGCGGTCCGCATTGATTTTTTCCTGGTAGCCGCTGGCAGCGAAGGCGGCCATCGGGTCCGCGGGCAGTCCACGGGATTCGCGCCATTGCGCAAGGTCGGGTCGGACGTCCGTGTAGAAGGCGTCCATGAGCACGGCGTTCGCTGCCAGGACATCGCCGTCGTTCTGTGCTGTTTCCAGGGCGGCGGTGTCGACCAGCAGTGCCCGGGCCGTCATCTCCTGGACGTTGAGCACGGAGCGGATCTGGCCGGGGATCTTGCCCTCGACGTTGTGGCACTGGTCCAGCATGAACGCCACGCCGGCCGCCGGATCCAGTCCGCCTCCGCGGACCACCTCGTGCATGATGCGGAACAGCTGGAAAGGATCCGCGGCGCCGACGATCAGGTCATCATCGGCGTAGAAACGGGAGTTAAAGTCGAAGGAACCGAGCTTTCCCAGCCGCAGCAGCTGCGCCACGATGAACTCGATGTTGGTGCCGGGCGCGTGGTGGCCGGTGTCCAGGCAGACGAGGGCCTTCTCGCCGAGGGCGGCGCAGTGCACGTAGGAGGTTCCCCAGTCCGGAACGTCCGTGTGATAGAAAGCCGGCTCGAAGAACTTGTACTCCAGCACCATCCGCTGGTCATCTCCGAGGCGGTCGTAGACCTTGCGCAGCGATTCGGCCAGCCAGTCCTGCCGGGCCCGCAGGTTGCCCTGCCCGGGGTAGTTCGTGCCGTCCGCCAGCCAGATTTTCAGATCCCGAGAACCGGTCTGGTTCATCACTTCGAGGCACTCGTACATGTGGTCGATGGCCTTCGAGCGTACCGCCGGATCACTGTGGGTGAGGCTGCCGAACTTGTAGTCATCGTCCTGGAACGTGTTGCTGTTGACCGTCCCCAGCGTCACTCCGAGACCCGTGGCGTACTGCGCCAGGGCCGCGTAGTCATCGGACTTGTCCCAGGGGATGTGCAGGGCCACGGAGGGCGCAAGCCCGGTGAGGGCGTTGACCTGGGCGGCGTCGGCTATCTTTTCCTCGATGCTGCGGGGGGTGCCGGGGGTGGCGAAGACTTTGAAGCGGGTGCCGGAGTTGCCGAATGCCCAGGAGGGCAGTTCGATGCTTTGTTGTTCGAGCCTGGTCAAAACGTCAGTGGGGATAGACACGTCAGTCTCCTTTGGAATTGGAGGGGGTGAGGCCTGGCGCTGAGGCGGCCAGTTGGTCCTCGAGGTTGAATACTTCAGTCAGTTGGAGGAAGCCCTCATCGGGGGCCACCTCAAGGTCTTCGAAGAAGCCGGCCATCTCGGCCTGCCAGCGGGCGTTGATTTCAGTGGCTGCCATCCGGGCCTGAGCCTCGGGAAGGCTGTCGGTTTCGAAATACCCGATCAGCAGCCCGTCGGGGCGGAGGAAGAGCGAGTAGTTGTGCCACCCGGAACTCTTCAGTGCAGCGAGCATCTCCGGCCACACGGCGGCGTGACGCCGGGTGTACTCCTCGATGAGTCCGGGCTTGACCTGGAGCTGGAAGCAGACACGCTGGCGGCTCATGAGAGCACCACCTGGCGGTGTTCGATGCCAAGCAGGGAGGCTGCGGCTTTGATGTCAGCCGCGCGGTGCCCCAAGCAGAGCGCCCAGTGATGGCCGATGCCGGTCTGGCTCCACTGGTCTACCCACAGTCCCGGGTCCCCGCCGAAGTCGACGCGGGAGGTGGTGTTGCCGATTGCCAGCAGCGGACCCGGAACCACCACACCCTCCGAGGTGACAAAGACGTAAGATCCGTCCCGGTCCTGGCCGATCCCGAAGGTGGTGACGGGTCCGTGCCGGACATCGAATTCAACCGAGACGCCCCACCCGCGTTTGCCGTGATAGACGCCCAGCCCGCGGAGCAGCGGGTCCTGGGCGGACACCGCCAGGTGCGCGGGGCCGTCATGGCCCATCTCCACGACGTTGTCGAAGAAGTTGAGGGCCTGGATTTCGGTGAACGAGCCGCCGGCGCCGATCGCTTGGGCGGCAAGCATGGCGATCGAGGTCCGTAGCTCGAATTCACCGGCCATCGGGATTCCGCGGGCCGTCAGGATGGACGCTCCCAAAATCATCCCCGCGCCCAGCCGCTCGTGCTGTTCGCCGGCCAGCCCGCGGTGGTAGTACGCCAGCGAGTCCAGATCGAAGTCCTCCACCAGCCGGTCCAGGCCCACGGATACTTTGGCGCCCCAGGCGAAGTCGTCGTCGTCCACGGACTCGTCGAGGACAAACAGGTCCCGGGCCAGTCCGAGCCGCTCGGAGACCTGTTTCCCGGTGACAGCGTTCACCCGTTCCCGTAGGTCATCGAATTCGAGCACCTCCACGTGGGAACCGAAAGTGGTCGAGACGGTGGTCAGGTCGGTGGCGACGTCGAGCATGCCAGGGTACAGATGGCCCATGAGGCCATGCCGGGCGTCGCGCAGCCGGGCACGGACGCCCGCGGCGTGCACCCACTGGGTGATCCGTTCCCAGGCGGACTCCTGCTTAAGGTGGCCGGAGACGGAACGGAAATCGATTCCGGCCCGGCGGAAGACGTTGGCGACTTCGGGGACCGGGCACTGGCCGCAGTAGGCCAGCCACTTGCCGGTGTCGAAGTTCGCGTGGTCCATCGCCTCGGTCGGCTGGAGGTCAATGACCAGCACCGGGGTCTTGGCCCGCTGGGCGATGGGCAGCACCATGGAGGATGTCAGGTATGTGGTCAGGAAGATGACGATCAGATCGCAATCAGCGACGCGCAGTTTCTCGCCGGCCGTCGCCGCTTCCTGCGCATCGGAAATAAAACCGGTGTCCACAACCTCGGCGTCGAGGTCCTGGAAGCGGCCGGTGACGTAGGCCACGGACTCCCGCAGCTGCGGGAGCAGGGCCGGAAACTGAGGCCAGTAGGCGCCGAGGCCGCCGGACACCAGGCCCACGCGGGTGGGGCGGCGCCGGTGCGGCTGCAGCAGCCGGGCGGCTGATTGCTTCTGGTTCATTGAGGGGCCTTCCGGCATGAAAAAGGGAACTCGTGGCTCGGCCATGCCATGGTGAGCGGCGGGTGGCGCCGGGCGGGTGTCAGTACGCCCGCCCGGCAGCCCGGGTGTGGTTAGAAGTTGTACTTGTCGATGTTCTCGGCGTTGAAGACGGTCGGCGGTCCAACGATCACGAGTCCGCCCTTTTCGACTTTGCGTTCGCCCAGTTCACCGGCCGTGAAGGTATCGCCTTCGGCGCCGGTGATCTTGCCGTCCTGGAGCGCCTTGCCGGCGAAAGCCGCAACGTAGCCCAGCTGCGCCGGGTCCCACAGGGCGAATTCCTTGACTGTCCCGTCCTTGACGAAGGGCCGCATTTCATTGGGCAGCCCCAGCCCGGTGAGCGCGACTTTCCCCTTGTAGGCGGAGGTGGAGAGGTACCGGCCGGTCGCTGCGATGCCGACGGTGGTCGGGGAAATAATGCCCTTCAGGTTCGGGTGGGCCTGCATCAGGCCCTGGGCCTCCTGGAAGGACTTGGTGTCGTTGTCATCGCCGTAGACCTTCGCCACGAGCTTGATGTCCTTGTACGCCGGGTTGGAGGCCAGTTCCTCCTCCATGAACTTGATCCACTCATTCTGGTTCGTGGCGTTCGCCGTGGCCGAGAGGATGGCGATCTCGCCGCTGCCGCCGATCTGCTCGGAAATCAGCTTGGTCTGGATCAGGGCCACCTCCTTGGCGACCACCTGGCTGATGAAGACGTCACGGCAGTCCGGGTTGGCATCCGAGTCGAAGGCCACGATCTTCGCGCCGGCGGAGCGGGCCTCGCCGAGGGCTGTGCACACGGCGTCGGGGTCGTTGGCGGCAATCACAATGACGTTCGTGCCGGCCTGGGTCTCGGCGTTGACGAAGGAAACCTGGCTGGACGCTGAAGCCTCCAGGGGGCCGACGACCTGGGAGGAGGCGAAGCCGGCCTCCTGGGCGCCCTTCTTGCCGCCGCCCAGGACAACGTCCGTGTAGGGGTTGTTCAGCTGCTTCGGGATGAAGGTGATTTTAAGGTCCCCTCCCGCCGCGGGGCTGGTGCCTCCACCGGTTGAGCCGGAGCCGCCGCTGCAGGCTGTCAAGGCCAGGGCGGCCGCGGCGGTGATAGCCGCCAGGGACGCCAAGCGGCCTGTGGGGCCTGTGTTCTTGCGGTTCAACATCATTGTTCTTCCTTTTTCTCTTGGCGGATACAACTGGTTTTGTGTGGACGGGTCTGGAGTGGTGGTCGGTCGGTTGGCAGCCGGTCAGTTTGTTGTCTGGCTGAAGCTTCGGCGGACACGGCGGGTGTGCCGCCATTCCTTGACTGCGGACCCGATGCTTGGAGCAACCACGGAGAAGATGAGGAGCAGCCCCGTGACGGTGATGAGGACGACGTCGGAAACCCGGGCCAGCCGCAGGGCGTAATTGAGTGTCCCGATCAGCAGGACCCCCGCGATGACGCCGGGGATGGATCCCTTGCCGCCGAAGATCGACACGCCGCCAAGGAGTACGGCGGCGATGACGGCCAGTTCCAGGCCGGAGGCGTTGTCGCTGCGGGCGCTGGTGTAGCGCAATGTCCAGTAGATGCCGGCCAGGGCCGAAACCGTGCCTGATCCCACGTAGAGCCAGAACTTGCTGCGCGCCACATTGATCCCGACGAATCCGGCGGCTTCCTTGCTGTAGCCCATTGCGAACAGCCCGCGTCCGAAGGGCGTGAAGTGCAGCAGCACCCCGAAGAAGATCATCACCAGCACGACGCCGATCATCACGGTGGGAATGCCGGTTCCACCGATTTTGGAGGTGAAGAAGGCTGTCAGTGGCTTCGGGAAGTTGGCCACCGCGTTGTCGCCGATAATCACCAGGGCCAGGCCGCGGAAGAGTGCCAGGGTGCCGATGGTGACCGCGAGTGAGGGCAGTCCGAGGACGGCGATCAGGACGCCGTTGAACATCCCGGCCGCTACTCCGGCCAGCAGGCTGATGGCCAGGACCAGCCAGATATCCATTCCGCCGGCCCAGAGGACACCCATCAGGGCGCTGGTCAGGCCGGCGGTGCTGGCGACGGACAAGTCTATTTCCCCGGTGACGATGATCAGCGTCATGGGCATCGCGATCAGCAACACCGGGATGACGTCCAGCAGGAGGAAGCCGGTGGTGACCGGCGAGGCGAAGCGCGGGATGGCGATGGCGGCATAGAGGAGGAAGGCCACGAGGGCATAGACCGTGATGGCGTCCCGGCTGGTCAGGATCCGTGCGGCGCCGGTCTTGCCTTTGGGTTCGCTGGCCAGCGGCTTGGTGCTGTCCGCCACCGGAGTTGGTGCCGTGCTGGTGGGCGACGTGGTTTCAGACATTCCGGGCCTCGCTTATCCGCAGTTTCTTGGCTGTGCGCAGGCTTGCCACGCGGTCGATGATAATGGCCGCGAGGATCAGCACGCCGACGATGGCCTGCTGCCAGAACTTGTCGACCCGCAGCGCGGTCAGGGAACTGGTGATGGTGGTGAGAAGCAGCGCGCCGAGGGCCGCTCCGGCCACCGATCCGCTGCCGCCGAAGATTGCCACGCCGCCGACGACGGCGGCGGCAACGACTGTCAGTTCCATGCCGGTGCCGGTGGTTGCGCCGACGGAGTTGAAGCGGCTGGCGTACAGTACGCCGGCCAGGCCTGCCAGTGCCCCGTTGGCGAGGAAGGCCAGGAACACGCGCTTGGAGACCTTGATGCCGAAGGCCGTTGCCGCGTCCGGGTCCGAGCCGATGGCGTACAGGTCACGACCCGGGCGGGTCCCGGACATGTAGACGGCGACGGCGACCACGACGACGAGTGCCAGGAGCGTGATAATCGGGAAACCCAGCACAGTATCCACCGAGAGGGCTCCGAAGGCGTCCGGCCGGTCACCGGCGAAGAACTGCTTGCCGCCGGCCCACGCGTTGTTCAGGCCACGGAATACGTAGAGCGTCCCCAGGGTGATGACGAGGGCGGGGACCTTGGCCACGGTCACCAGCATCCCGTTGAAGGCACCAAGAACCGCTCCGAAGGCCATGCCGATCACGAAGACAGCAATGATTGGGATGCCGGGCATGCTCGAGAAGATGGACCCGGTGCCGAAGGCCACCAGGCCCAGCATGGACCCTACGGAGAGATCGATGTTCCGGGTGATGATCAGCAGGGTCTGCCCGGCCGCCAGGATGATGATGATAGTGGCATTGAGCAGCAGGTCCTTTATGCCCTGGGGCGCGAGGAACAGCGGGTTAATCAGGTACGTCACCAGGACGAGGACGGCGAGCGCGATCAGCACCGGCAACTCCCGCAGCCGCAGCGCCGAGGCGAGCGTGCCCCGGCCGGCGCCGGGTGCCGGCGTGGTCACTTCCCTGTGATCCAGAGCGGAGCTCATGGCGTACCTCCTGCGGACGAAGTTGCGGCGTGCATGACGGTTTCCGGATTGGCGTCGGCCCGGTCGAGTTCGGCGGTTATCCGGCCCTCCCGCATGACCAGGACCCGGTCAGCCATGCCAAGAACCTCGGGCAGCTCGGAAGAGATCATCAGGATCGCGATGCCGCGGCCGGCGAGGTCGGAGATGAGCCGGTGGACCTCGCTCTTGGTGCCTACGTCAATGCCGCGCGTGGGTTCGTCGATGATGAGCAGCCGCGGGTCGGTGGCCAACCATTTGGCGAGGACCACCTTTTGCTGGTTGCCGCCGGAGAGCGTTGAGACTGCATGTTCCTGCGACCCGGTCTTAACCTGCAGCCGCTTGCTCCACTCTTCCGCCGCCCGGCGCTCGGCGGCACCGTTGATCAGCCCCGCCGTCGCCAGTCTGTTCCGAAGCGTGAGGGTCACGTTCCGGGCCACGGACAGGTTCATGACCAGGCCCTGTTTGCGGCGGTCCTCGGGGACAAATCCCATTCCGGCGGTGATGGCGGCCTGGGGGTCCCTGGCCTTGAGCTTCCGGCCCTCGAAACTGATGTCGCCGGCGTCGTAGGGGTCGATTCCGAAGATGGCACGGGCCACTTCGGTGCGCCCGGCGCCGACAAGTCCGGCCAGCGCCACGATCTCGCCGGCGCGGACTTCGAAGCTGATGTCCCGGAATACGCCGGCACGGCTGAGAGCGTCGACTTTCAGGACAACGTCGCCGGTTTCCGCCGCCGTCTTGGGGAACAGGGCCCCGATATCGCGGCCAACCATCTCACGCACTATCTGCTCGACGGTCACAGCGGCGGTGTGGTGTGTGGAAATGTACCGGCCGTCCCGCATCACCGTGATCCGGTCGCACAGGCCGAAGACCTCGTCAAAGCGGTGCGAAATGAACAGGATGCCGGTTCCTTTGTCCCGGAGGCTGCGGGCGACGGCAAAGAGCCGGTCCACCTCCACCCCGCTGAGGGCGGCCGTGGGCTCGTCCATGACGAGTACTTTGGCGTCCAGCGAAATGGCTTTGGCGATTTCGATGATCTGCTGGTCGGCGATGGACAGGCCTTCTGCAATCCGTGTGGGATCGATGGGGACGCCGAGCCGTTCGAAGAGCGTGCTGGCCTCCCGGACCATGCTGGCCTTGCTGATTAAGCCGAACCGACCCTTGGGCTGGCGGCCGATGAAAATGTTCTCCGCGACGGTCAGATCCGGAAAGAGCGTGGGCTCCTGGTAAATAACTGAAATTCCAGCGGCCTTGCTATCACCAACGCTGCGGAACTGGACGCTCGTTCCGCCGACCTGAAAATCGCCCGAATCCGGGTGGTGCAGGCCAGCCAGGATCTTGACCAGGGTGGACTTGCCGGCACCGTTTTCGCCGACCAGGGCATGGATTTCGCCGGCCTGAATTTCGATGGTCCCGTCGGCCAGGGCGACCACCGGCCCGAAGGTCTTGGCCGCGTGGTGGAGAGAGAGTACCGGCCGGAGTCCGTCCCCTAAGGGGCCGGACGGAGGGCTGTAGGTCTGCTGCATAGATTAACCGCACCTTTGGGGCTGAATGAATCGCACATGAAGTGAACTGCATAATGAATCGTTTCATACAGGTTGTGATTTGAAGCATAAGCGCCCCCCGCTCTTCGCGTCAAGAGCCCGCAGCATTTGCGGGCCGCGCCTTTTGATTCGTTTCATTGAAAGGGTTCAAATCGGGCGCCCTACGGGTATCCTGAGGGCACCACTTGGGAAAGCACCGCCGCCGGCCGGCAGCGCGGCGAGTCCCGCAATCAGGAGTCAGCAGATGGTTTCAGCCAGCGTCAAAGACGTGGCGGCCCTGGCCGGGGTCTCCGTCGGAACGGTTTCCAATGTCTTGAACCGGCCGGAGAAGGTGTCGGCGGATGTCATGTCCCGCGTGCAGGCCGCGATCGAAAAGCTCGGCTTCGTCCGCAACGATGCGGCGCGGCAGCTTCGCGCCGGCATGAGCCACAGTATCGGCCTCGTGGTCCTGGATGCCGGCAACCCCTTCTTCACGGAGCTGGCCCGTGGTGCGGAGGACAGGGCGGCCGCCGAGCATTTCACCGTCCTGGTCGGCAACAGCAATGAAGACGCGGGCCGGGAAGGGGCGTACCTGGATCTGTTTGAGCAGCAGCGCGTCCGCGGAGTGTTGCTGTCCCCCGTCGGTAACGTGCTTCCGCGGCTGGAACAGCTGCGCGGACGAGGGATCCCCACGGTCCTCGTCGACCGGCAGACGGAAAACTTGAGCTTTTCCTCCGTGGCGGTGGATGACCTGGCAGGCGGCGAGATGGCTGCTGCGCATCTGCTCTCGCTTGGCCGGCGGCGGATCGCCTTTGTCGGCGGCCCGTCGGGTATCCGTCAGGTCGCAGACCGGCTCTCCGGTGCACGGAAGGCGACCCAGCAGGTGTCCGAAGCAACCCTGGAAGTGGTCGAGACCGAGTCCCTAACCGTGCTGTCCGGCCGGGCAGCAGGCGAGGCCATCAGGCTCCGGCCCGCAGGGATGCGTCCCGACGCGATCTTCGCGGCCAACGATCTGCTGGCGATGGGCGTGCTTCAGGGCCTGATGCTGATGGGAGACGTGCAGGTGCCGAAGGAGATCGCGCTCATCGGCTACGACGACATCGAGTTCGCGGCCGCAGCGGTGGTCCCGATGTCTTCCATCCGGCAGCCGAGCGCCTTGATTGGTTCCACCGCCCTGGAATTGCTGCTCCGGGAAGCAAGCGCCGAAGCAGGATTCGTGCCGACCCAGATAGTCTTTCCTCCTGAGCTGGTGGTCCGGGCGTCCACCGCGGGCTGACGGCGCACTGACGGAGGGACCACGCGGTGGCACGTATCTTCATCACAGGCTCAGCCGACGGGCTCGGCCGGGCCGCGGCACGCACCCTCCTGGACGAGGGCCACGACGTCCTGCTCCATGCTCGGTCAGCTGAGCGGGCGGACGCCCTCGCAGATCTGGCCTCACGGGCCGCGGGCGTCGTCGTTGGCGATCTCAGCAGCGCGGCGGAAACCCGCGGGCTCGCCGGCCAGGTCAACGGCTTCGGCAGAATGGATGCAGTCATCCATAACGCCGGCGTGTATCTGGAGCCTGCCCGGGCCCCGACGGCGGAGGGGCACGCCCGGACCCTGGCCGTGAACACGCTGGCGCCCTACCTGCTCACCGCACTGATCCACCGTCCGGACCGACTGATCTACCTCAGCAGCGGCATGCACCGGGCCGGCGGTGGCTCCCTGGATGACATCGACTGGACCCAGCGGGGCTGGAACGCCGGCCAGGCCTACTCCGAGAGCAAACTCCACGTCGCCACCCTGGCCCTGGCGATCGCGCGCCGCTGGCCCGAGGTACAGAGCCATGCCGTCGACCCCGGATGGGTCCCCACCAAGATGGGCGGCCCCGGCGCGCCGGACGACCTGGTGATGGGGCACCTCACCCAGACATGGCTGGCCACCAGCAACGATCCGGCGGCGACTGTCAGCGGCGGCTACTGGTACCACCGGAAACGCCGCGCGCCCGCCCCCGCGGCTCTCGACCAGGGATTCCAGGACCGGCTCGTGGACCGGCTTGCTGAACTGACCGGCGTCGAGCTCTTCTGACTGCCATACTGTCTGCCATGGCTATCGGACTGAAACTGGACATCGAGTTTTCCGGACCCAACGGGCGCCCTGCGACCTTCGGGGATCTCAAGCGTTTCGTCGCGCGCGCCGAGGCGGGCGGGTGCGCCGACACGGACGAGCTGCACATTGAAACCAACGAGAACGACGAGATCACGGGCCTCTCGGTGCACCTCGACCCGGACTCCTGACACCGGTGACTGCCACGATCCTCCAGCAGACGCGACAGCTCGGGATGATCGACCCCGAGCACGCGGGCGGTGGCGTCCAGTACCCGGGAGGCGTTCAGCGTGCAGGCCAGCGGCAGGAAGTAGCCTTTCGTGTCGAAAAAAGCGGCGACCAGCCCGGAAGGATCCGCGACGGGCCGTCGGCGACGGCGAACACGGTGCCCGAGGTGCCGATGGAAACGACGACGTCATTCAGGCCCTACATGGCCTGGTGGGCGCGGTGGAAACCACCCACGCCGAAGTGGACGATGCCGGCGGTCAGGCCGGAGCGGTCGTAGCGGGGCACGGAGAGGGCTGCCGGTAACGAGGCCACCGTGGCGTTACTGAGGGTCTGCATGCTGTGTCAGCGCTCCTGGGCAGGTGATGGGGCGGGCAGCGGGCCGAGTTCGGCCGCCCGCGGTGGATTTGCGCCCTGCCGGGAGCAGGTGATTCCGGCGGCGCGGTTGGCGTAGGCGGCGAGGACATGAAGTTGATCCAGGGTCAGGGTCTGCAGCCGATGCCTGCCTCCGGAGCCGAGCGCCCCGAGTTGAGCGAGTCCGGAGATGAGCCCGGCCATGAACGAATCGCCTGCACCCACCGTGTCAGCCACGGTAATGGGTTCGGCTGCCATCTCCACCCGCCCTGCAGCGGAGAGGATGACCGGGCCGTAAGCTCCGCGCGTCAGGGCCACGATGGCCGGCCCCAGGTCCAGCCAGGCCTGCAGTGTTTCATCCGGTGACCGGTCCGGGTAGAGCCACGCGAGGTCCTCGTCGCTGGCCTTGACGATGTCACTCGCGGCGACGAAGCGCTCGGCCTGCCTGCGCGCCGCGGCCGCGTCCGGGCTGATCGCTGGCCGGCAGTTTGGGTCATAACTGATGGTCGCGTGCTCCCGGCCGGCCTCCACCAGGACAAGCGCGGCCTGATTGCCGGGAGGCAGCACGGTGGCGATCGACCCTGCGTGGACGTGGGTGGAAGCTTCGACGGCGGCGAGGGCAGGCAGGGCCCCGCCATTGATTTCCCATGTGATGGCGAAGGTGTACTCGGCGGCACCATCCGGTCCCAGCGTGGCGATTGCCGTTGATGTGGGCGTATTTCCGCCGTTGATCACACTGACGCCGTTCGATGCCAGGTGATCTTCAATTAACAGCCCGTACGGGTCTCCGGCGAAGTGGGTCACCAAGGTGGTCCGCAGGCCCAGGCGCGCCGCCCCCACCGCCACGTTGAGAGGGCTTCCGCCCCGATAGGCCTGGACCGCCGACGGCCGGTGCGGGTCGCTGATGATGTCGACGAGGGATTCGCCGATCACCGTCAGGGCCGTGTCCGGAGCACCGGAGCGGGCTTCGGAGCGGGCTTCGGAGCTGGGTTCAATAGCTGGCATGGCTGCTTCCTTGCAGTATGTGCCCGGTCAGGGCAGGGAAAGGTTCTGTCCGCCGGGCGGCGGCGTGCAGGACAAGCCTGCCGTCGCCCGGCATCACTGACGTGAATCAGCGCCCCGGGTAAACAACGGCCTTCAGCTGACCGGGCTGCTTGCCCGCCTTCAGCGCCGCCTCGGACTCGGACAAATTGAACTTGCCGGTCACCAGGATGTCCAGGTCCACTTTCCCGTCCGCGATCAGCTGGATGGCCAGCGGCCAGGTGTTGGTGTACCGGAAAACACCGGAGAGCCAGATTTCCCGGTTCTGGATAAACGAAACGGGCAGTTCGACGTCGTCCGCTCCGAGTCCCACCAGGATCACCTTTCCGGCGGGCCCCACGGCCTTGATGCCGGAGCGCACAGCCTGCGCGGCGCCGGAGGCGTCGATAAACGCATCCACTTCCAGGCCCTCCACGCTGTCGGTCCGGGCATTCAGGGCGCGGGTCGCACCGTGTTTAAGCGCAAACTCCAGCCGGTCTTCGGCGATGTCGGAGATGTAGATTTCCGTTGCACCGAACGCGCGGGCAGCCTGGGCGGCGATGATGCCGATCGGTCCGGCCCCGGCAATGAGCACCCGGCTGCCCGGCTTGATGCCGGCGCGCTCGCAGGCCCAGAGCCCCACGGAGAGCGGCTCGATGAGGGCTGCTGCCTCGCCGCTGACACTGTCCGGAATGTCGTAGGCAAAGTCGCCCTGGATGGTCACGTATTCGGCGAAGGCGCCGTCGATCGGCGGCGTGGCGTAGAACTCGATGTCCGGGCACAGGTTGTAGCGGCCGGCCTTGCACTGCTTGCATTTGCGGCAGGGACGCTGGGGTTCGACGGCGACCCGCTTGCCGATGCGGGCGGAGTCCACAGCGCTGCCGACGGCGGCGATCCGGCCGGAGAGTTCGTGGCCGAGGATCAGCGGGTGGTCCACGACGTAGTCGCCGATCCGCCCGTGCTCGTAGTAGTGCACGTCGCTGCCGCAAACGCCGACGGCAGCGACCTGCACCAGGACCTGGTCGGCCTCCAGCTGCGGGACGGGCAGGGTTTCCATGGCCATGTCGCCCTGGCGCTTCAGGACGGCGGCCCGCATGGTGGCCGGGAGCTCCGGCCGTCCCAGCGTCTGGGACTGGATGGTAGATGCTGTCATGTGAATCTATCCTCTGGAATCGAAGGGGATTGGAAGGCTATATAACGGCGCCGAGCTACTTGACGGCGCCGAGCGAGAGGCCCTGGACGAGCTTGTCCTGGGCGGCGAATCCGGCCACCAGCACCGGCAGGGAGATGACAACGGCTGCTGCGCAGACTTTCGCGAGGAACAGGCCCTGTCCGGAGACGAACCCGGTGAGGAAGACGGGGGCGGTCCCGGCCACAACCCCGGTGAGTACCCGGGCCAGGAGCAGTTCGTTCCAGCTGAAAATGAAGCAGATCAGGGCGGTCGCAGCGATGCCGGGCATCGCCACGGGGGCCACGACTTTCCGGAGCGTCAGGAGCAGGCCCGCGCCGTCAATCTGGGAAGCCTCCAGCATTTCCACCGGCACTTCGGCGAGGAAGGAGCGCATCATCCACACGGCGATGGGCAGGTTCATCGAGGTGTACATCAGGATCAAGAACCAGATGTTGTCGAGGGCGCCAACGGTTCTGGCGAACAGGTAGAGCGGCAGGATCGCGGCCACCACGGGCATCATTTTCGTGGAGAGGAAGAAGAACATCACGTCGGTCCACTTCTTCACCGGCCGGATGGAAAGGGCATACGCCGCCGGGATGGCCAGCACCAGGACCAGCACGGTGGACAGGATCGACGCGGTGGCGGAGTTAATCAGCGATGGCCAGGGGCTGACCCCGGAACTCTCCCCGAAGAACTCCTTGTACGCGTCCAAGGTGAGGTTGGCGGCGATGGAGGGCGGGTTGGTGGCCGCGTCATTTTCTGAGTGGAACGAGGTGAGGATCATCCAGAGGACGGGAGTGGCGAACAGCAAGGCCAGCAACCATGCCGCGATCCCGGCTGCGGTGTTGTTGCGGGTCGGGTCCATGCGCGACTTGCCTCGGCGTCGTGGTCCGGCATTATTGAGGGCGGTCGGGCCGGGAACTGATGCCTGGGGCTCGGCGGGGGTGAGCGTGCTCATCGAGCTTCCTCCTTCTTGAAGAGCGAGAATACGGTGCGGAGTGCGAAGGTGGCCACGATGATGGTGCCGATGACCACCACGACGCCGGCGGCGGATGCCAGGCCGTATTCGTTGGCGAAGTAGAACGTCTGGTAGATGGCATAGGGCAGGTTCGCCGTGCCCAGGCCGCCCGCGGTAAGGGTGAAGACGGAGTCGAAGTTCTGCACGATGTAGATGGCTCCGAGCAGGCCGCCGAGTTCCAGGTACTGGCGCAGGTGCGGCAGGGTGAGGTGCCGGAAGATGGCCCAGGGTGTGGCCCCGTCCATCTGGGCCGCTTCCACGGTGTCCATGGGACGGGACTGCAGACCCGCGAGCAGGATAAGCA
The DNA here is from genome assembly GCF_947090775.1 of Pseudarthrobacter sp. MM222. Classification (NCBI taxonomy): domain Bacteria; kingdom Bacillati; phylum Actinomycetota; class Actinomycetes; order Micrococcales; family Micrococcaceae; genus Pseudarthrobacter; species Pseudarthrobacter sp. MM222. The sequence continues at coordinate 1,950,916 of NZ_OX352321.1, read as the reverse complement.
TCATGAACGGCGTCCACTGCCAGACGAGCGAGACGATGACGGCCATCATGGGGGCCTGGGACAGCAGGTCCAGCTGGGGCGCCGTGGCGCTGCCGAAGAGGGACCAGAGCCAGGTCAGAATGCCGTTGATCAGCCCATAGGTGGGGTTGAGCAGGGCGTGCTTCCAGATGAGGGCCGCGGCTACCGGCACCACCAGGAATGGGGCGATCAGCAGCGTCCGGGCCAGCCCCCGGCCAATGAACTTCTTGTCCAGGAGCAGTGCCAGGCCGAGGCCGATGACCAGGCTGGCCAGGACCACGGAGACGGTGAGGATGATCGTGGTGAAAATTGCCTGGCGCAGGTCCGGGTCCGTGAGGACCGTGACGTAGTTGTCTAAGCCGGCGAAGGCGGTCTTGTCAGGGCTGAGGCTGTTCCAGTTCAGGAACGAGATGATCAGCGTCACCACGAACGGAAGCTGGGTGACGATAATGAGGAAGATCAGGGCTGGAAGCAGCGGTGCACGCCGTGCCCAGGCCAGGGCGCGTTCCCGCGCTTGCGCGTTCTTGGTAGGTTTGGCGGCCCTGGTCCCTTGGCGGGAGATGCGCGCCGTTGCGGTTGTCATGATGTTCTCCTGCGGTTCGGTTGTTGCTACTTGTACTTATTGCCGACTTTTTGTGCGGCTTCCTGGCCCTTGGCCAGTGCGTCGGCCAGGGTGCCCTGGCCGGCGATCACGGAGCTGACGCCCTGGGAGACGTTGGTGCCCAGGGCAGCGAACTCAGGGATGCCGACAAACTGGATACCGACGGCGGGACGTTCCTGGGCGCCGGGGTTCTTCGGGTCAGCGTTCTCAATGGCGAAGCGTTCGGCCTCGAAGAACGGAGCCGCTTTCTGGAACTCGGCGTTCTCGTAGGTGGAGATGCGCTTGCCCGAGGGAACCTTCGCCCAGCCGAGCTTGGAGGCGACCAGTTTTTCGTATTCGCTCGAACTGGCCCAGGCGATGAACTTTCCAGCAGCGTCCTGCTTCTTCGAGGCCGCCTGCACAGCCCAGGACCAGGTCCACAACCAGCCGGAGGACTTGGTTTCCTTCACTGGGGCCTGGGCGTAACCGATCTTCCCCTTCACAGGTGACGCGTCGGCTTCCAGAGCGCCGGCCGCCGACGTGGCGTCGTACCACATGGCCACTTTGCTTTGGCTCATGTTGTTCAGGCATTCAGTGAAACCGGCCTGGGCGGCGCCTGCTTCGCCGTGCTCGCGGACCAGTTTGGTGTAGAACTCGACTGCGGCGGTGAATTCCGGTGCGTTGACCTGTGCGTTCCAGTCCTTGTCGAACCAGGTTCCGCCGAAGGTGTTGACGACGGTGGTCAGCGGGGCAAAGACCTGACCCCAGCCGGGCTGGCCGCGAAGGCAGATGCCCTTCATGCCGGGCGCAGCGCCGTCGGCCGCGGCCGCGATCGTTGCAACCTCGTCCCAGGTGGGCTTCTCCGGCATGCTCAAGCCCTTGGCATCCAGGATGTCCTTGCGGTACATCAGGAAGGAGGACTCCCCGTAGAACGGTTCGCCGTAGAGCTTGCCGTCCTCGCCGGTGAGGGATGCCGTGTAGGCCGGCAGGATGTCCGCTTGGTTGAACTCGGCATCCTTGGCAACGTTGTCCAGCGGCGCCAGCCAGCCGTTCGCGGAATAGAAGGGAATCTCGTAGTTGGACAACGACGCGACGTCGTACTGCCCGGCCTGGCTGGAGAACTCCTGGCTGATCTTGGCCCGGACGTCGTTCTCGGGAAGGATGGTGTAGTTGACCCTGATGCCGGTCTCCTTGGTGAAGTTGTCCGCGGTGAGCCGCTGCAGATCCTCCATCTGGGGGTTGTTGACCATCAGGACGTTGATGCTGTTCGGGTCTCCTGCGGAATTTCCTCCGCCGGCTCCGGCACAGGCCGAGGCGCTGAGGGCCACGCAGAGGGCGCCCGCCGCCATCGCGGCGGCACGTGTTTTTGCGCGCATGAAAGGACTCCTTTGTTCTTCGGGGGTGCAATGCGGGCTGCAGTCCGACTGCCGTGTCGGGGGTGCGGATCCGCGTGCGGGACGGGGGTTGAATGCCCGCCTGCCGCGCTGGTGTTCCTCAAGATTAGGCCTGTGGGATAGGCCACAACTAGCACGGTGCTTGCGGATTTCTGATACTAATTTTCCTGCGCGGGCGGCATGGCAGGCGCTAACCTAGGGGAAAGCGCTTTGGAGGCCGTCTCCAATGCATAGTCCCGAATGCTGGGGAAATCGATTTGGGCACGGAGGATCGGAGCGAGGGTGCCGCGGCCAGACTGGCCCAGCGGCTCATCGGCATGCGCGCCAACCGGGAGGTCATCCCTGCCGATCCGCGGCATTCCGTGCGTTGGACCGAACATGACTATCCCAGCCCGCTTGCCCGGTGGAACTACCATCCGGAATACGAGATCCACCTGATCCGGAAGGGCACTGGGAAATTCATCGTGGGAGACCACATCGGCACCTTCGAGGCAGGGCATGTGTCGCTGGTTGGTTCCGGGCTCCCCCACGACTGGGTCAGTGACCTTGAGCCCGGCGAAGTGTTGGAGCGGCGTGATGCCGTGGTGCAGTTCGACGGTAAGTGGATCCGGCAGGCGGCTGCCACGGTTCCTGAAATGTCTGAGGTCGAGCCGCTGCTGGAACAGTCGGCGCGCGGCATTGAGTTCCTGGGAAAGTCGGCCGAGTCAGCTGCTGTCGCCATCGAGGCGATGGGCTCCTCTACCGGGCTGGAACGGCTGCATTACATGTTTGAGCTCTTCGCGGTTCTTGCCCGTGCGCCCGAGGGCGAACGGCGCTACCTGGCCGAAGAATGGTTCAGGCCGCAGCTGGACGGCCAGGCGGCGGCCGTGGTCGACATCGTGCTGGAATACGTCTTCGGGAACCACGCTGGCACCGTCAAGATGTCCGAGGCGGCGGCGTTGGTTGGAATGCCGGAACCAACCTTTTCGAAATACTTCAAGCGCGCAACGGGGCAGAACTTCAGCGACCTGGTCCGCAAGCTTCGGCTCGCCCACGCCAGGCGCCTGCTGGAACGCAGCGACAAGGCAATCTCCGACATCTGCTTTGAAGTTGGTTTTTCCAACCTGTCCAATTTCAACCGGCATTTCCGCAACGAGGCCGGCGAGACGCCGCGGCAGTACCGGCAGCGGTTGCAGGGCTGACAACCGGCGAACCGCGCCCGCAACCGAACGCGGCATTGACATGATCCTGTGATCCATGCCATATTCAAGGGGTGAACCTGTCAGACAGCCAGACAGCAGGACAACCTGCCCCAGATGCCGGCGCATCCACTCCGCCTCTGCTCCGCCTTAGCGCCGCCGAAGCCGTCTTCAACGCCCTCCGGACGGACATCGAGTCCGGCAGCGTGGCGGTGGGCGCAAAACTCAGTTCCGAAACCACGCTCGCGCAGCGGTACGGGGTGAGCCGTTCGGTGGTTCGTGAGGCGCTGCGCTCCTGCACGGCACTCGGACTTACCGTGACGAAAACCGGTAAAGGCACGTTCGTGGTCGCCAATCAGGTGGCCAAGGACCTCGTCCTGGGTGCCTACTCGGCCCGGGACCTCACGGAAGCCCGGCCCCACATCGAGGTCCCCGCCGCAGGGCTCGCGGCGCAACGCCGCACTGCCGAGGAACTGGAGAGCCTCCGGGACATCGTGGCCGCCATGGCCGCCGAGGATGATCCCGAGGCCTGGGTCAGCCTCGATTCCAGCTTCCACGCCGCGATCGCCCGCGCCAGCGGCAACAAGGTCTTCGAAAGCGTCGTGGCCGATATCCGCGACGCGATGGCCCATCAGTCCGAAACACTCAACATCGTGGCCGACCGGCAGCTCGCATCCGACGCGGAGCACCAGCGCATCCTGCAGGCCATCGAAGGCGGCGACGCGGCCGCTGCCCGTGCGGCCATGGGCGAGCACCTCCGGGCCGTAGGCCTCGCCCTCGATTCCATCCTCAACTAGTACCCGCAACCCTCCCAAGGACGCCATGCCCTTCCCTGCCCTGACCGAAACCAGCCGTGTCCCGGAGCCCGGCACCCTGCCACAGCATGTCCCCCTCGCGGCCCAGATCCGCGACGGGCTGGTGGAAAGCATCCACTACGGGTCGCTGATCGCCGTCTCCGCGGAAGCCGCGGGCACCAAGACGCTTTTCACCGCGGGAGACCCGCTCTCTGCGTTCTATCCCCGCTCCACCCTCAAGCCCCTGCAGGCTGTTGCCATGGTCCGCGCCGGCCTGGACCTGCCCGCTGACCTGCTGGCCCTCGCCGCCGCGAGCCATTCCGGCGCGGCGATGCACCGCGACGGCGCTGCCCGGATCCTGCAACTCCATGGCCTTCCGGCAGGAGCCCTGGAAAACAGCACCGACCTCCCTTACGGTGTCCGCGAACGCGAGGAATGGCTCCGTGCCGGCGGGACACCCACCCGGCTGGCGCAGAATTGCTCGGGCAAGCACGCCGCCATGGCCGCCACGTGCGTCATCAACGGCTGGTCGGTCCAGGGCTACCTGGACCCCTCGCACCCCTTACAGAAGCTCGTTGCGGAAACCGTCCGCGAGCTCACCGGCGAGGAACCGGCCGGCACCAGCACGGATGGCTGCGGCACCCCGCTCTTCGCCCTCACTCTCCGCGGGATGGCCCGCGCATTCGGCCGTTTGGCCTCGGCGGGACTGCACACCGGTGCTTCCCCGGCCGACGGCGCCGAGGCCGCCGTAGCGGATGCCATCCGCCGCCACCCGGAGATGGTGGGCGGCGAAGAGCGCGACGTCACGGAATTGATGCGCCGGATGCCAGGCCTGCTGGCCAAGGACGGCTTCGAAGGCGTGCAGCTGGTCGGCCTGCCGGACGGCCGCGCTTTTGCAGTGAAGATTTCCGACGGCGGCGACCGCGCACGGATGCCGGTCACCGTCCGCGCCCTGGCGGCGCTCGACGTCGACACCGCGCCCCTGGCGGACCTAGCCACCGGCACCGTCTTCGGCGGGGGCCGCCAGGTGGGCCTGCTGCTGGCCACCGACTTCCCCGCCGCCACTTCCCCCGCCCCCGACACCCTCTGAGGACAGCCATGACCGAACCCGACGCCCGCACGACCTTCCGCTCCGAACACGACCTGCTCGGCGACCGCGACGTCCCCGTCGACGCCTACTGGGGCGTCCACACCCTGCGCGCCGTGGAGAACTTCCCGATCACCGGCCAGCCCCTCTCCTCCAACATGCATCTGGTCCGCGGGCTGGCCGCCGTGAAACTGGCTGCTGCCCGGACCAACCACGAACTCGGGCTCCTGGACGGCGAGCGCGCCCAGGCCATCGAGGACGCCTGCATGGATGTCATGATCGGCAAGTTCAGTGAGCAATTCGTGGTGGACGTCATCCAGGGCGGCGCCGGGACGTCGTCGAACATGAACGCGAACGAGGTCATTGCGAACCGGGCGCTGGAAATCCTGGGCCACCCGAAGGGCGACTATGCCCGGCTGCATCCCAACGACCACGTGAACCTCAGCCAGTCCACCAATGACGTCTATCCCACCGCCGTGAAACTCGGCACCATCTTCGCCGCCCGCGAACTGCTTGAAGCACTCGCGGAACTGGAGGAAGCTTTCGCCGCCAAGGCCATGGAGTTCCGCACCGTCGTGAAAATGGGACGCACGCAGCTCCAGGATGCTGTCCCGATGACCCTGGGCCAGGAGTTCGGTACCTACGCAGTCACCATCGGCGAGGACCGGCTTCGTCTGGCTGAGGCGGACCTGCTGATCCATGAGATCAACCTCGGCGCCACGGCGATCGGCACCGGACTGAACGCTCCCGCGGGCTACGCCGAGGCGGCATGCAGGCACTTGGGGGAAATCACCGGCCTGCCGCTGGTCACCGCCGTGGACCTCATCGAGGCCACGCAGGACGTGGGTGCATTCGTGCACCTCTCCGGCGTGCTCAAGCGCGTCGCCGTGAAGCTCTCCAAAATCTGCAACGACCTCCGGCTGCTCTCGTCGGGACCGCGCGCAGGCTTCGGCGAGATCAACCTGCCGGCCGTGCAGTCCGGTTCCTCCATCATGCCCGGCAAGATCAACCCGGTGATCCCGGAAGTAGTCAGCCAGGTGGCCTACGAAGTCGTCGGCAACGACGTCACCATCACGATGGCCGCCGAAGCCGGACAGCTCCAGCTCAATGCCTTCGAACCGATCATCGTCCACAGCCTCCACAAGAGCATCACCCACCTGGAAGCAGCCTGCCGGACCCTCACTGCCCGCTGTGTCCGGGGCATCACCGCCAACACCGAACACCTCCGCGCCACCGTGGAACAGTCAATTGGCCTCGTCACTGCGCTGAACCCCCACCTTGGCTACGCCACCGCAACAGCCATAGCCCAGGAAGCACTCGCCACCGGAAAAGGTGTTGCCGAGCTGGTCCTGGAACACGGCCTGCTCACCGCCACGCAGCTCCAGGAACTGCTCAGCCCCGAGCGCCTTGCCAACCTGAGCAAATAGACAAAGGAGTCTCATGAACCAGCCTCAACCTGCCAGCATCCAGAAGCAGGCAATTACCGACCACACCATTCCGGCGCACGCCCACGCCTCCGAAACCACCCTCCACGTGGAGGATGAGGGCTATCACAAGGGCCTCAAACCCCGGCAGGTCCAGATGATCGCCATCGGCGGCGCCATCGGCACCGGGCTCTTCATGGGCGCGGGCGGCCGGCTGGCCACTGCCGGACCAGCGCTGGTCCTCAGCTACGCCGTGTGCGGTTTCTTCGCCTTCATGATCCTGCGCGCGCTCGGCGAACTGGTGATGCACCGGCCGTCCTCAGGCTCGTTCGTCTCCTACGCCCGCGAGTTCTTCGGCGAGAAGGCCGCCTTCGTCACCGGCTGGCTGTACTGGCTGAACTGGGCCATGACCGCGATCGTGGACATCACCGCCGTCGCGCTCTATATGAACTTCTTCAAGAAGTACTGGGCCCCAATCGCGGATGTGCCGCAGTGGACCTGGGCCCTCGCCGCCCTGATCCTCGTGCTGGGCCTGAACCTGGTCTCCGTCAAGGTGTTCGGCGAACTGGAATTCTGGTTCGCCCTGATCAAGGTGGTAGCCCTGGTGACCTTCCTGGCGGTGGGCATCTACTTCGTAATCTTCGGAACCCCCGTGGCCGGACAGGAAGTCGGTTTCAGCCTGATCCAGGACCACGCCGGGCTGTTCCCGAACGGCGTGCTGCCGGCCGTTGTGGTGATGCAGGGCGTCGTGTTCGCCTACGCCTCGATCGAGCTCATTGGCACCGCCGCCGGCGAAACCGAAAACCCCGAGAAGATCATGCCGAAGGCCATCAACACGGTGATCGTCCGCATCGCCGTCTTCTATGTCGGCTCCCTGGTCCTGCTTTCCTTGCTTCTGCCGTACACCTCCTACAAGGCCGGCGAAAGCCCCTTCGTGACCTTCTTCGGCTCCATTGGGGTGGAAGGCGTGGACGCGATCATGAACCTCGTAGTCCTCACCGCGGCACTGTCCTCGCTGAACGCCGGCTTGTACTCCACCGGCCGCATCATGCGGTCCATGTCGGTCACGGGCTCGGCTCCCAAGTTCGCCGCACGCATGAACAAGGCCGGCGTACCCTACGGCGGCATTGCGCTCACGGCGGCCGTGGCGGTTCTCGGCGTCGTACTTAATGCGCTGGTACCGGCCGAGGCCTTCGAAATTGTACTGAACGTCGCGTCCCTGGGGATCATCAGCACCTGGGCCATGATCGTTCTGTGCCAGATGCAGCTGCAACGGCTGGCGAGCCGCGGCGAACTGCTGCGGCCCAGCTTCCGGATGCCGGGCTCGCCCGTCACCGGCTGGCTCACACTCGCGTTCCTGCTGGCCGTCCTGGTGCTGATGGCTTTCGACTCGCCGGTGGGCACGTGGACGATCGGCTCGCTGGTGGTTATCATCCCGCTGCTGATGCTCGGCTGGCGCCTCTGCCGGCACCGGATCCTGGAACTGGCGGCGGTGCGGGACGGCTTCACCGGACCGTACCCACTGGTGGCCAACAGGCCGATCCGGGGTGCCGGCGGGGACGAGAGCTAGCCTCCAGCGCCGCACCGCGTCGCCGTCGCGGACGACGGCGGTGCGGCCGGGCGGGTCCCCCGCCTACGATATGACCACACTCTGGAAGTATGGAACCCACCGCGCGACTTCCGAGGCTTTCGGAACCGCCTGCCTGAAGGGAATCCGAACAGATGCCGCAGACCACGAATAACTCCGGCGAAGGCTCTGGCCACCCGGTCCGCTGGGGAATCCTCGGCACAGGCTTCATTGCCGACCTGCAGGCCTCGGACCTGATCGAGCACGGGTTCACCATCCAGGCGGTGGGCTCCCGCAGCGCCGCGTCGGCCACCGGGTTCGCCGCCAAGTTTCACGTCCCCTCGGCCCACGGGAGCTACGAGGACCTCGTGGCAGACCCCGAGGTGGATGTCGTGTACGTCTCGACGCCGCACCCTTTCCACTACGAGAACGCTTTGCTCGCCCTCAACGCGGGCAAACACGTACTCATTGAGAAGCCCTTTGCCATGAACGCCTGGCAGGCCCGGGAAATAGTGGACCTCGCCGAGGCCAAGGGGCTGGTCGCCCTGGAAGCCATGTGGACCCGGTACCTGCCGCACATGGTCCGGATCCGCGAACTGGTCAGGACCGGTGCATTGGGCGACGTCCGGACGATGATTGTGGACCACAACCAGAACCTGCCCAAGGATCCGCTGCACCGGCTGAACGACCCGGCGCTGGGCGGTGGGGCGCTCCTGGACCTGGGCATCTACCCCGTTTCCTTCGCGTTCGATGTGCTGGGGGCGCCCGCGAATATCCGGGCCGTGGCCAGCAGAACGGCCACCGGCGTTGACCGGCAGACCGCGATGATCTTCGAATACAGTGACGGGCAGCAGGCACTCCTGCACTGCGCCCTGGACACGGCCGGGCCGAACCGTGCCTCGATCATCGGCACCGAAGGCAGCATTGCCATCGATTCGGTCTGGTACACGCCGTCGCCCTTCACCCGATACGACGCCGACGGAAACGTCGTCGAGCGCTTCGACGAGCCGGTCACCGGACGCGGGATGCAGTACCAGGCGTGGGAGCTGGAGCGGCTGATCCGCGCCCGCGCCACTGCCAATGACATCCTGTCGGCACGGGAGAGCGTGCGCGTGATGGAGACCATTGACGACGTGCGCCGCCAGATCGGCCTCAGCTACGAAGCTGACCGCACCTAGGCTGTGAATCGCAGCGGGACCGCGGTGGGAGCAACCGCACCCGCTCCGGCTCTCGCGCGAACCTGCCAGGCCGGGGACAATGACACCATGCGGATCCCCTTCGTGCACCTTGCCACCGTGGAAATGAGCGTGAATGACGACGACGGCGCGCCGGGGGCCGCCATCACCTTGGCGCTCTGCGGCAGCTGGGAGCACAGCCCGCCCTGCCCGCTGGCCGCGCACCACACCCAGCCCACCAGGGACGGGAAGACCGTCGACCTCCGGGTGGTCTTCGCGACGGAGCCTGAACACCAGGATGAGGTACGCCGCCGCATAGACGGACTCCGCGGCGGTGCCGCAACCGACCCAGACGGGGTGACCAGCCATTGGGCTCTGCGCGGCAGTAAACCCGGCGTCCTGAGCCAATCCGAAAGGGCGCGGGCCGGAAACTGGTGTTAAAGGGCGGCTGCAACCCGGCTAATCGGCCATCAGCTCGTGGGTGACGCGCCCGAACATGAAGGCCCCCATCGTCCGGAACTGCTGGTTCAACTGGTGGAGGAGTTGCGCCGGACACCCCAGCGCCACCGCAGCGACGCAGTTCCCCAGCTGAGCAGCAACACTGCAACCAGCGCCAGCCCTGCGTCGCCCAAATCTACGGCCGCCAGCCACTCGGTCAGCGGATCCCGGAGTCCGACGGCCGAGAAGATGCCGCCGAAGGTAATGGTGGCGATGAACAGGGCGGACACGGCGGAAATCCCCGTGACCACCGCGTTGAATACCAGCTTGCGCCGGGGATCGGCCAGGGCCGAACGGTACATCCGCATCATGGCCACGCCGTTGACGGTGTCGCACAGCGTCATGGCCGCGGCAAAGGCCAGCGGCAGAGCCAGCAGCGCCAACGGGGAAACACCCGCGAGCGACGCCGCCGTCGCCATGATCAACAGCCCAATGGTGGTGGCGGTGTCGAAGCCCAGTCCAAACAGGAAGCCGAGCAGGAAAATGTGCCGGGGACGCTCGACCCGGGCCAGGGGCCGCGTGAGGAGCCGGGCCACGAAACCTCCGCCCGCCAGCTCCGCTTCGGGCACCCCGGCGCCCGCGCGGATGCCGCGGCACATCTTCACCGTCCGGACAAAGGCCGAACCGTTGAAGAGGCCCATCGCCAGCAGGAAGAGCCCGGACACGCCGCTTCCGATCAGCCCGAGCAGCAAATTGCCGGCGGTCCCCTCGGCCATGAACATACTTCCAACCAGCGACACGCCCGCCACCAGCAGCACCCCGGCCAGAACCACCACGGAGCTGTGGCCCAGGCTGAACGCGAAGCCCACACTCACCGGGTCCTTGTGCTCGGCAACGAACTTGCGGGTGGCATTATCAATCGCGGCCAGATGGTCCCAGTCGTAGCTGTGCTTCACGCCGGCCAGATAGGCGGTCAGCACGAGTCCGATGGCCAGGGGATCGCCGCCGGCGGCGGTTCCGGCGAACAGAAGCCCGACGGCGGCCGCATGGAGGAAGGCCACCGCACCGAAGGTGACGGACAGGCGCGTCCGGAACGGCAGCTGCGCACGGTCCCGGTACAGCGCGGCCAGCTGATCGATCCCTGCCATCAGTATTTCCTCAGATTCAGTGGTTCCTGCCCGTACCAGCGCCGCCGCAGAAGGGCGGCGGCGGCCCGCAGCAGCCGGTTGAGCTCCTCCGTGCTGTTGGAAAGCGATCGCAGGACCAGCCCCGCGGTGCCCAGCCGGGCGGCGGTCAGGGACAGGCCGGTGTAGGCGTCGTAGCCCGCGGACAGTGCGTGGAGCTCATCGGCGAGCGCCTGGTCCACGCGCGGGTCCACGACGATCAGCGACCCCAGATGGCTGAATCCCTCCAGGAAGGCCATCCCGGAAACGTCGCCCAGCGGCGGCCGGATCAGCACGTTGTCGAGGGCCAGCAGTCCGGTGTCGCCGTCTGCGTCCACCCGGATCTCGGTGCGAAGCCCCAGTTCCTCATACCCGAACTGCGACCCGTCCGGTGACCAGCCCGGCGTGATCACTTCGGCCATGATCAGGCTGGACGACGGCCGAAGCGTGACGTGCGTGTTCTGCCGGTAACTGGCCTCACGATAAGCAATCAGCTGCTCCGGGGCCAGCTCCAGCCGCGACCCCTCGCCCAGCCGCAGGTGCATCCGCTGTTCGGCAAAGGAACCGGGAGTCCGGTAAATCTTGGTGGCCGACTGGGTGGTCAGCAACAGCTTCGCCCCCTCCCCCACCTCAACGTCGATGAGGTACAGATCCGCCCCCAAATAAGCCCCGCCCGGATTCACCAGCACATAACAAACCTGCCCCGAATCATCCAGATAATGCCCCCGCAAAACGCGCAAGGCACCCCGGTGGTACTGATGTACAGCCACAGACCGTCCCGCGCGCTCGGCGATGGTGAGTTCGAGCTCCCCCATGGACGGATTGCGCGCGGAGGCGGCGAGGCCGGGTTTGGGGGCCGCGGCGTGGCGGGCACCGCGAAGCGGGCACGGCCCCAAATCCGGCGAAGCCGCCGGATTCAGCCCGACGGCGCTCATGGCGTCAGGTCGAGCATCAGCACCTCGCGCCGCATCCACTCGATGACGCGGTCCAGCCCTTCGTCGGTCTTGAGGTTCGTGAAGCAGAAGGGCTTCTCCCTCCTGAATTCGCGCGAATCCCGGTCCATGACGGAGAGGTCCGCGCCCACGTGGGGGGCCAGGTCCGTCTTGTTGATGATGAAGAGATCGGACTTGATCATGCCCTGGCCCGCCTTGCGCGGAATCTTCTCGCCCTGGGCGACGTCGATGATGTAGATGGAGAAATCGACGAGCTCCGGGCTGAACGTGGCGGAGAGGTTGTCCCCGCCGGATTCGACGAAGATCACCTGCAGGTCCGGGTGCCGCTTCTTGAGCTCCTCGATTGCCGCCGTGTTCATCGAGGTGTCTTCGCGGATGGCGGTGTGCGGGCAGCCGCCGGTTTCCACGCCGATGATCCGGTCCAGCGGCAGGATGCCGTTCGCCGCAAGGATCTTGGCGTCCTCGATTGTGTAAATGTCGTTAGTGATCGCGGCCATGGAGACGTCCCGGCTCATGTGCCGGGTCAGGCGCTCCACGAGCTGGGTCTTGCCGGCCCCCACCGGGCCGCCGATGCCGATCTTGATGGGCTCAGGCACGTCTTTCTCCTCCATTTCAGGTGAACAACTCGGTTAGCTCATGAACGTTCGGGCGCGCTGGCGCTCGTGCCGCATCTGCGCGATTTCCAGCCCCGGGCTGATCGCCCCGAAGTCGTCGGGGCCAAGTTTGTAAACGCGCTCGACGGCGGCAGCGACGTCGTCGGAGGCCCCTCGCAACAGCCGCTGGCCGGCGTTCTGGCCCAGCGGAATGGCCCGGACAGCGTTCTGCGTCAGCGTCGTGACGGTGGCAAATAGGTACGCCGCGAGAGCGTCGGGGTACGGGACACCCAAGGAGCGGGCAATGATGGCGAACACCAGGGGCTGGTGGCCGGCGGCGCGGCCGGACCTCACCAGTTCCCGGTACTCCGCCAGCTCGGAGGACGGAAAAACCTCGGCGCCGATCTCCAGCAGACGGGTTCCCATCTTGGTGCTGGCTTCGCGCAGCTGGCGGGGCAGGAGCTGCGCCGTCAGTTGCTCGTCCAGCTCGACAACCGGAACACCCTCGTACAGAAACCGGACGGCCAGCCCGTCGGAGTAGGTCAGCTGCTGCCCCACAAATGCAGCCAGCCACACGCCAAACGTCGCTTCATCCCGCACCAACCGGCGCTCAATGTAGGTCTCAAACCCGAGAGAGTGAGCAAAAGCCCCAGTAGGCAATGCGGAATCCGTCAACTGCTGCAACGCAAGCTGATAGTCGCTCACTGGACCGCCGCGCAAGGTGACGAAGAAAAGCGGCGCCACGGATATGGGGCCGCGGCGTGGCGGGCACCGCGGGGGGCCCACTGCCGCGAGGGCCCCGACTCGAGCTTGCGAGAGTTGGGAGCGGCTGGGGACGGGCACGGCCCCATGTCCGGGGCGACACCCCAAGCCGCCGGAAGCCGTCCGGCGGCTGTATCAGTGGGAATGCTCGGCATGGCGGAAAGGCACGGGCAGCACGCGCTCCTGGCGGTCGAAGGGCGCTCCGACGGACTTGAGGTAGTCCTCCACGGTGTGGTCATACTGGCAGACCATCACCTCCGCCCCGTACTCCGATGCTGCATCGAAGAACTGGGCCTGCAGGTGCCGGTTGCCCAGCGAATGCGCCACCTCCCCCATTTCCCGGATGGAGCGGGGAGCTATGACCAGGACATCGGTGGGCAATACCGACACCACGATCATGTTGGCTGAGGCCACGTGCAGGATGTCGCCGTCGCGCAGCTCGCCCGAGCCGGACGGCAGGCGGATGCCAAGTTCCTGACCGTGGTCGGTGGTGACGCGCTGGATTCGTTTTACCAGCTGGGAGCTGGGCAGAACGACCATTTCACGGTGCAGCCCCGTGTAGGCGGCCAGGTCCGTAGTTGGCAGTTCATGCAGGTTGGCAAGAACCTTTTCGATGATCATGTTCGTCTCCGGATGGGTCGGGAAATTAGAAGAGGAAGTAGCGCTGGGCCATGGGCAGCAAGTCGGAGGGCTCGCAGGTGACGTCCTCGCCGTCGACCGTCACCTGGTACGTCTCCGGGTCCACCTGGATGTCCGGCGTGGCTCCGTTGAATTTCAGGTCCGATTTGGTCAGGTTGCGGATGCCGGAGACCGGCCGGATGACCTTCTGCAGTCCCAGCTCCGCCGGCACCCCGGCGTCGATGGCTGCCTGGGACAGGAAGGTGATGGAGGATTCCTGCATTGCCCGGCCATAGGTTGCGAACATCGGCCGCATGGTGCGCGGTTGCGGGGTGGGGATGGAGGCGTTGGCGTCCCCCATGAGCGCATACGCGATCTGGCCGCCCTTCAGCACCAGCTCCGGCTTCACTCCAAAGAAGGCCGGGTCCCAGAGCACCAGATCGGCGAATTTCCCCACCTCGACCGAGCCGATGGAGTCGTCCATGCCCTGCGCGATGGCCGGGTTGATGGTGTACTTGGCCACGTAGCGCTTCAAGCGGAAGTTATCGCTTTCCGCGCCCAGGCCGGACGCAGCGCCGTGCACGCCACCGTCCGGGTCCTTCAGGACGCCGCGCTGCTTCTTCATCTTGTCGGCCACCTGCCACGTGCGGGTTACCACTTCGCCCACCCGGCCCATGGCCTGGGAGTCCGACGACGTGATGGCGAAGATTCCAAGGTCCTGCAGGACGTCCTCCGCGGCTATGGTCTCGGCGCGGATGCGGGAATCAGCGAAGGCCACGTCCTCGGGGATATCCGGGTTCAGGTGGTGGCACACCATGAGCATGTCCAGGTGCTCTTCGATGGTGTTGCGCGTGTAGGGCAGCGTGGGGTTGGTGGACGCCGGAAGCACATTCGGCAGCCCGGCGATCTTGATGATGTCCGGGGCATGGCCTCCCCCGGCCCCTTCGGTGTGGAAGGTGTGGATCACGCGGCCGTCAATGGCCCGTATCGTGTCTTCCACAAAGCCGCATTCGTTGAGGGTGTCCGTGTGGATCGCCACCTGAACGTCATAGGCGTCCGCCACCTGCAGCGAGGTGTCGATCGAGGACGTCGTGGAACCCCAGTCCTCATGGACTTTCAGCCCGATCGCGCCGGCGCGGATCTGCTCGGCCAGGGGTTCGACGGCGGAGGCGTGCCCCTTGCCGAACAGGCCAATGTTGATGGGGAGTCCCTCGGACGCCTGCAGCATCCGCTGGATGTGCCACTTGCCGGGGGTGACGGTGGTGGCTTTGGTGCCTTCGGCGGGGCCGGTGCCGCCACCGACCATCGTGGTGACCCCGCTGCACAGGGCGGTGGGGACCTGGTCCGGGGAGATGAAATGGATGTGCGAGTCCACCCCGCCGGCCGTCAGGATCTTCCGTTCTCCGGCAATGATCTCGGTGCTGGCACCGATCACAATGTTCACGCCGTCGGTGATCTGCGGGTTTCCAGCCTTGCCGATCCGGAAAATGTGGCCGTCCCGGAGCGCGACGTCGGCCTTATAGATTCCGGAGTAGTCCAGCACCACGACGTTGGTTATTACGGTGTCCGGCACCCCGCCGCCGGAACCAATACCGTCGCGGGACACCTGGCCGTTCTGGCCCATCCCGTCGCGGATCACCTTGCCGCCGCCAAACACCACTTCCTCGCCGTAGACGGTGAGGTCCTTCTCGATCTCCAGGAAGAGTTCGGTGTCGGCAAGCCGGATGGCGTCGCCGGTTGTCGGGCCGTACAGATCGGCGTACTGCCGGCGGGATAATTCGAAGCTCACTGTGCTCCTCCCCCGCGGCCGGACTCGCCGAGTTTCCCGTTGACGGCGTTGCTGAGTCCGTAGACTTCGCGGCTGCCGGCGATTTCGATCAACCGGATGGTCCTGCTGTCACCGGGCTCGAACCGGGCGGCGGTACCGGCCGGGATGTCCAGCCGCCGCCCGTAAGCGGAGGTGCGGTCGAACTCGAGGGCGGGGTTCGCTTCGGCAAAGTGGTAATGCGAGCCCACCTGTACGGGCCGGTCACCGGTATTGGTCACGATCACGCTCACGGCCTCCCTGCCGGCGTTCAGGACTACGGGCCCCGCGTTGAGAACGTATTCTCCTGGAATCATCTGGCTCCCCTAGCGGATCGGATCGTGGACGGTGACCAGTTTGGTGCCGTCCGGGAACGTGGCTTCGACCTGCACGTCGTGGATCATCTCCGGCACGCCCTCCATGACATCGCCGCGGCCGAGCAGTGTGGTGCCGTAGCTCATGAGCTCCGCCACGGTCCTGCCGTCGCGTGCGCCCTCGATGAGTTCATAGCTGATGATTGCCACGGCTTCCGGGAAGTTGAGTTTCAGGCCGCGTGCCTGGCGGCGTCGTGCCAGGTCCGCTGCGATCACGATCAGCAGCTTCTCCTGCTCACGGGGCAACAGATGCATTCCGGAATCCCTTCTCGAACAGGCCACATTGCGGCTTGCCGGCGCCGCAGTTTTGCCAGCGTAGTCCGGGAAGGTTTCGCGCGTGTTTCCTGCGTCTTACGGGCGCCTGCCTCCGGCTGTGCATATGCTGAACAACAGTTCCGCGGTACGGAAAGCGCTACCGGCAAGCTCCGCGTCGTGGATTCCAGCATCGAGATTCAAGGACCGGGACATGCAATTGGAGCAGTTCAACGACGCCGACCTGGCGGACGCGGTCGCTTCCCTGCGGCCCTGCCTGGACATCCAGCGCTGGATCGACGAGGTGGCGGACTCGCGGCCCTACTCCGACGTCGACTCACTTCTGAACGCCGCCCGACGGGCGGCGAATCCGTTCAGCCCGGCCGAGCTGGAAGCGGCCCTGGCCCACCACCCCCGCATCGGGGAGCGTGCCGCGGGCACCAGTGCCGAGGCACGCCTGTCTGCAGCGGAACAGGCCGGGCTTGGCGCGGAGGATCTCGCCGTCGCGGAGGCCTTGGCCGACGGCAACCGCGCCTACGAACAGAAGTTCGGGCAGGTGTTCCTGATCCGTGCGGCGGGCCGCAGCCGGGAAGAGATTCTGGCCGCGTTGCACGTCCGGCTGGGCCACACACCGGAGCAGGAAGAACGAATCATCGGCGAGCAGCTGCGCGAGATCGCCGTGCTCCGACTCGAAGGGCTGATGAGCACATGAGCGTTTCCCACGTCACCACCCATGTACTGGATACCGGCTCGGGCAGGCCTGCGGCCGGTATCGCCGTCACGCTGCACCGTCTCGATGCCGGGCGATGGGTCCAGATTGCCACCGGCTCTACGGACGCCGACGGGCGGGTCAAGAGCCTTGGCCCCGAGCATCTTCCGTCCGGAATGTACCGGATGGGTTTCGACACAGCGTCTTACTTCGCTGCCACCAACACGGAGGCATTCTTCCCCGAGGTGACCCTCACTTTCGCGGTGGACGAGGAGCAGGCGCACTACCACGTGCCACTGCTGCTGAGCCCCTTCGCTTACTCCACCTACCGGGGCAGCTAGGCCGGTACGGTGTCCAGATGAGCGAGAGCGGAGCAACACGCACGACGGCGGTGCTGCTCGCCGCCGGGGCCGGCACCCGGCTTGGGCTCGGGCCCAAGGCGTTGCTCCCCTTCCACGGCCGCACGCTCGTCGAAGTGCTGGCGGACGTACTGGCCGACGGCGGTTGCCGGGAAGTGGTGGTAGTCCTCGGCGCGGATGCCGCGAAGGTCCGCGCCGCCGTCGACCTTCGCCGGCACCGCGTCCTTGATAACCCGGGCTGGAACACCGGCATGGCCAACTCGTTCCAACTGGGGGTTGCCGCGGCCGTGCCGGAGGATCATGTGCTCATCGCGCTGGTGGACCAGCCCGGCCTGGGCCCGGAAACGGTCGCCCGTTTGCTGGCAGCCCACCGGCCAGGCCGTGTAACGGCCGCCGCCTACCGGACGACGAATGGCAAGACCAGACGAGGACACCCGTTGCTGCTCGACGTCTCCTTACGGTCCGAAGCCGCTGCTATGGCGTCGGGCGACGCCGGCGCGCGGCTGTTTCTGCAGGCCCGCCCCGAGCTGATCGACCTCATAGACTGCAGCGACCTCGCCGGCGGCGAGGACCTCGACGAGCCCGACCAGCTGCACCTCCTCGACTGATATACAGGCGTTCCTTCTCAAGAGGGCAACGGCCTGACCGGCACCGGATCCGGGCCGCGCGCTAGGGCACCAGCCCAGCCGACAAGAGTACCTGCAGCCCGTCCTTGAACCCTGCACGGCCGCCGTGGGCGGGATGCCTGATCTTGGGCACCGAGATGCCGTTCCGCTGCAGGCTGCGGTGCGCCACGTTCCCCACCGCCACCACCGTCGGGATCCCGAAGAGGTCCAGCAAATCCTGCCAAAAAGGGACTCCGACGGCTGTTTCCGTCAGGGTGGGCGTCCGGTTGGACAGCGGCCGCCCGGGGGCATGGGTGTGGAAGGGGTAGGCGCTCCAGAGCAGGGGCAGGAAGTCCAGCTCGGCCAGGACCTGCCACATCACGGTGGCCGTCGGTTCGGACGCTATCCCTTCGGACTCGGCCGGAAGCACGTAGCCTTTCCCCGGTCCGAAAAGGCCGAACTGGTTGGCGGGGCCTGCCAGAATGGAGCGGTTGGTGAAGGGAATCCCGGTGATCCGCATGCCCCGGAAACCAGGCGCCTCCCCGAGGAGCAGCACGCTGGGGCGCCGCTCCAGCATTTCCTGAAGATAGATCTCCAAGTTCCGCCGTCGCTGGGCATTCCCGGGAACAGCGTGATCGAAAAAGTTATGGCAGCCCGGCCCCGTCTGCACGGAAGCAAGCCGGTCAACGAAGCGTTGGATCGACGGACTGGTCATCGTGCCCGTTCCAGGTAACGGCGGAGCGGGCCAACGCTACCAGCGGGGGTGGATCGACGCACGGAAGTAGCGGTCGTAGACTTCCCGGACGCCGACGTCGAACGTGGCGTCGATGCCCCCTGCGCCGGCCGCCTCCGCATTGGACCGCGCCTGGTCCACGGTGCGTGCGCCCGGGATGACGGTGCTGACGCCGTCCTGCGCGGTGATCCAGGCGATGGCGGCCTGCGCCGTGCTGACGCCGTCGGGCACCAGTTCCTCGAACTCCGCAACCGCTTTCAGCCCTTCTTCGTAGTCCACGCCGGAAAACGTCTCCCCGACGTCGAATGCGGAACCGGTGCGGTTGAAGTTCCGGTGGTCGTTCGCCGGGAAGGACGTTTCGCCGGAGTACTTGCCGGACAGCAGCCCCGAGGCCAGCGGCACCCGGGCGATGATGCCCACCCCGGCGGCTTCGGCGGCCGGGAGCACCTCATCCAGCGGCTTGAGCCGGAAAGCGTTCAGGATGATCTGTACGGTGGCCGTGCCCGGGTGCCGGATGGCCTCAAGGGCCTCGTCCGTACGCTCCACGCTGACGCCGTAATTCCGGATCGCACCGTCCGCCACCAGCGTGTCAAGGGCGTCGTAGACCTCGGCGCTGCTGTAGACGGCGGTCGGCGGGCAGTGCAGCTGGACCAGATCCAGGCAGTCAGTACGCAGATTGCGCCGTGACCTGTCCACCCACTCGCGGAAGTTCGCGAGGTTGTAGTTCCCGGGGAGCTGCTCCAGCCGCCGGCCCATCTTGGTGGCCACGGTAATGTCCAGCCCGGGGTTGTCGGCGAGGAACGCGCCAATCGCCTGCTCGCTGCGTCCGTCCCCGTACACATCCGCGGTATCGAAGAACGTGACACCTGATTCCACTGCGGCGGCCAGGACGGCCTGCGCCTGCGCGGGATCGACGGCGCCCCAGTCCGCGCCGAGCTGCCAGGTGCCGAGGCCCACGATGGAGACGTTCCGTCCGGTCTTGCCCAATCTGCGCTTTTCCATCGTCCGACTATAGAACGTCAGCCACGACGCCGTCAGCGGCGCGGCACCAGCCCCGCTTCCTTCAGCCCCAGATAGATCTTGTCCCGCGCGATGGGCAGCGCGGCGAATCGGACCCCGGTTGCGTTCCGGATGGCGTTGGCAAGCGCCGGCGCCACCGGATTGAACGGGCTTTCACTCATGGACTTCGCCCCCAGCGGTCCCAGTTTGTCGTTGGTCACCGCGAAGTACACCTCACTTCGGGGCACGTCCGCAAAGGAGGGGATGTGGTACTGCCGGAGGATGTCCGTGGTGACCCGGCCGGCGTCGTCCACCACCACCTCCTCGTACAGCGCGGCGCCCAAAGCCTGGGCGATCCCGCCCTCGATCTGGCCGCGGCACTGCCGCGGATTGACCACCACCCCGGCGTCGGCCGCCTGGACGCTTTGCAGGATCCGCAGCTCCCCCGTGCCGCGGTTCACCGCCACCCGGAAGCCGTGCACGTTGAACGCCACGGACCGCGGCGTCCCGCCCCAGCGCCCTTCGGCGGCCAGTTCGACGCCGGCTTCCGCAGCGGCGTGCGCAAGTTCAGCCAGCGGCACCGGAGTTCCCTCGCACACGACCGTTTCGCCGTCGAGGACGCAGCCGGAGGCCTGGATCTGCCGTATCCCGGCGGCGAACGCCCGGATCCGGACGGCCAGTTCCTCGGCAGCGGCCAGCGTAGCCTTTCCCGCCACCACGGTGCCCGCGGAGCCGAACGCCCCGGTGTCATGCTCGATCAGGTCCGTGTCCGACTGCCGCACCGCCACCCGCGATGCCACCGTAGACAGCGCCGTGGCGGCGAGCTGGGCGTGGACGGTGGTGGTCCCGTTGCCGAACTCGGCGGTCCCGACGTCGGCCTGGTACGTTCCGTCCGGCAGGAGCCGGAGCTTCGAGTGGGCGAAGTGCCCCCGCGGCGGGACGGTGTCGATCATGGACAGCGCGGCGCCTTCACCGGTCACCCAGTCCGGGCCAAGTTGGTCCGGGCCGGCAGCGCGGTACCGTTCCTCGCCCCGGTCCAGGGCGTCCCGC
Organism: Pseudarthrobacter sp. MM222; assembly: GCF_947090775.1. Taxonomy (NCBI): domain Bacteria; kingdom Bacillati; phylum Actinomycetota; class Actinomycetes; order Micrococcales; family Micrococcaceae; genus Pseudarthrobacter; species Pseudarthrobacter sp. MM222. Next base: position 1,930,287 of record NZ_OX352321.1, on the reverse strand, counting down.
ACCAGCTCCAGGCACTGGTCCAGCCCGTAGCTGCCGTAGTGGACGTCCTCTTCCGGCTCCGGGTGCGTGGACAGCATCCGGTCCCCCTCCTGGACCATGTTGCGGCGGCGGAACTCCAGCGGATCCATTCCGATCCCGACGGCGAGCTCGTCCATGGCGGACTCGATGGCGAAGATCATCTGGCTCAGCCCATAGCCGCGGAACGCGCCGGACGGCACGGTGTTGGTGTAGACGGCCTGGGCGTCCACCTTCTTGTTGGCGCAGTTGTACACGCCCAGCGATTCGCCGCAGCCATGGAACATCACCCCCGGACCATGGTTCCCGTAGGCTCCGGTGTTGGTCAGGACATCCAGCTCCAGCGCGGTCAGCCGGCCGTCCGTACTGGCGCCGGCCTTGAGCTTGATGGTGAACGGGTGCCGGGTGGTGGTGGCGGTGAACTGCTCGGTGCGGGTGAGCTCCAGCTGGACGGGACGGCCCAATTTCAGCGCCGCGAGCGCCACGATGTCCTCCGTGAGCACCTCCTGCTTGCCGCCGAAGCCGCCGCCCACACGGCCCGCCACCACGTGGACGCCGTCCTCGGGCAGCCCGAAAATCCGGCACAAGGTGCGGCGCACCAGGAACGGAACCTGGCTGGACGTGCGGATCTGCAGCCGCCCGTTCGGGTCCACGGAGGCGATTGCGGCGTGTGTCTCCAGCGCGACGTGCTGTACCCGCTGGGTCCGGTAGGTCTGTTCATGGATGAAGCCGGCGGCCGCGAACCCCTGCTCCACGCTGCCGAGCTCGGCGTGAAGTTCGGCCACAACGTTTTGCGCCGGCCGGGCAATTCTGGACGAGTGGCTGTCCTTCTCCGCATGGAGCGTCGGTGCCCCTGGACGAATGGCATCCTGCGGCGTGAACACGGCGTCGAGCACTTGGTACTCCACCACCAGCGCGCGGACCCCGGCCTCCGCCGCGGCAACGCTTTCGGCCACGACGGCCGCGACCCGCTGCCCGATGAACCTCACCACGTCATCGAGCACCCGCGTGTCGTCGGGGTCATCCGTGTAGAGCTCGTGCTGCGCCGTCGAAAACAGCTGGGCAGGCGCGTCGTGATGGGTGAACACCGCCACCACTCCGGGTACTTTGAGGGCCGCTTCCCTGTTGATCGACAGCACCCGCGCGTGGGCGTGCGGCGAGCGGAGGAGCTTCAGATGCAGCAGCCCCGGGAGCTGGTCCGCCGGAACATCCAGGGTGTAGCGGGCGGCGCCGGTGACCACTGCGAGACTGGCCGGGGCCGGTACGTCGTCCCCGAGTTGTCCGGGCCGTTGCTCCGGCTGGCCTTCCCCGGCAATGCCGGAACCCGGACCTGCCGGATCCGGATGGCCGGCGTGCCCGCACACGGCGTCCTCGATTGCCCGGTAGCCGGTGCAGCGGCAAAGGTTGCCCTTAAGACTCCGCGGCAGGTTGTCCTTTTGCTCGTCGGTGAAGGTGGCCGCGGTCATCAGCATCCCGGCCGTGCAGAAGCCGCACTGGAAGCCCTGGCGCTCCAGGAACTGTTGCTGGACAGGGTGCAGATCCCGGCCCATGGCGGAGGCTGTGCCGTCTGCGCCGGTGGCGCAGTCTGAACCGGAGGATCCGCCGAGCCCTTCGATGGTGGTGACGGTGTGCCCGTGGGCCCTGACCGCGGGGTAGATGCAGCTGTGCACCGCGATGCCGTCCACGTGCACGGTGCACGCTCCGCAGTCGCCGCCGTCGCAGCCCTTCTTGACGCCGAGGTTGCCCTGCTCGCGCAGGAAGGTCCGCAGGCACTGGCCCGGGCGCGGTGCCGCGTCCGCAGGAATGCCGTTGATCTCGATAACCATCCTCAGGCCCCTTCCGGCTGGAATCCTTGCGGCGCGGAGGCCGGCCGCAGGTGACCCGGACCAGCGGAGGTGCCTTGCGCAGCCGGTGGCGGCCAGAAGTCACCGGAAACCTGCACCGGACGCTCCCCCCGGGATGCCTGGCCTCCCGGCAGCGAGAGCTCCGCCCGGATCTCGTCGGCCAACCGGTACGTCATGTCCCGGCGCCAGGCCGGCAGCCCGTGGATATCGTCGGAATACAGCCCGGCCGGCACGGCATCGTCCAGCGCCGCGGCCAGCTCGGCAGCATCCGGCAGGTGCCCGAAACGCAGCTGCACCGGCCGTTTGGTGGCGGCGGTGACGGTCAGCACAAGGGAGGCGCCGCCGTCGAGCCTTCCGATCAGCAGCACCCCGGAGCGGCCCAGGTTGCTTAGCGACAGGCGGCGGAACGCCACCCGGGAAGATAAGGCCGACGCCGGGAGGTGGACACTGCGCAACAGCTCGCCCGGCGCCAGGCAGTTCGTCCCGTCCCCGGTGACGAAGTCGGCCACCGGCACCCGGCGCCTGGTGCCGCCGGGGCCCAGCAGGGTCGCCACGCCGTCGAGCCCGGCGCAGAGCGAGATGACGGGCCCGGCCGGCAAGGACGTGCAAAGGTTCCCGCCCACTGTGGACATGTTCCAGACCTTGAACGACGCCACGAAGGAATCGCAGCAAGGGCGCACCAGGTCCAGGGCGGGCCACGCGGCACGGCCCGGGTCTCCCAGCGATTCCGGAAGCGCGTACAGCTCCGCAATGGTGCAGGTGGCGGCCAGTTCGATCCCGGCGCCGGCAGCGCCGGCGCCGCGTTCCCCCTCCACCACGGTCACGGGAGCCCAGCCCGCGTTGCCGAGGTCCAGCAGTCGCTTCAGCGGCTCGGCGCCGAACGCGTAACTGCCGTAGGAAAACAGGACCGTGCCGCCAGCCAGCCAGGCGTCACCGGCGCGCCACTCGGCAGGGTCCGCGGTGGAGACCACCTCCTCGATGCTGTTCATGTCCATGCGATCTCCTGCTCCGCTACGAGTGCGGCCGCCGGCTCCGGGGCGGGTTGAACGGGGTGCTGGTGGGGGCGCTCGTGGATGGGGCCCGACGTGTCACGAAGCGGCAGGCAGGAGGCAGACTGTCTCCGGGCCGCGATGATCTCCGCGGTGACCGCGACGGCGACCTCGGCCGGCGTGACAGCGCCGAGGTCCAGCCCGATGGGTGAATGCAGCTGCGCGATCCGTTCCGGGCGGACGCCGGCGCCCAGGAGGTCGTCGACGCGCTGGAGGTGGCTCCGCCGGGACCCCAGGGCGCCGACGAAGGCAAGGTCCAGATCCAGCGCGGTTTCCAGCAGCGGGAGGTCGAACTTGGGATCGTGGGTGAGGACGCAGAGGACGGTGCGCTGGTCGACGCGGCCCGCCGCGGCCTCTGCTGCGAGGTAACGGTGCGGCCAGCCGGTGATCACCTCATCGGCCGTGCCGGTTAGGCGGGCCTGCGCAGCGAACGCGGGACGAGCATCGATCAAGGTCACGTGATAACCCAGCAGTTTCGCGGCAGGCAGCAGCGCAGCGCTGAAGTCATTGGCGCCACACACGAGCATCCGCGGTGCAGGCAGCCGGCTCTCCACGAGCAGGGTGACCGGCTCCGGAGCTTCCCGGGACATGGCGTCGCTGCGGCAGGAGCCCGGTGCAGCCAGCCGTATCAGGCCGGTCCCGGCACCGCCCAACACGGATTCGAGTTGCGCGGCGGCCGCGGCGGTGTCTTCGTCCGCCAGCCCGGCCAGGCCGAGAAGGCCAGCCATCGCCGCGGATCCGGCCACCCGGAAGTTCGCCGGATCCGGAACCACGACGGCGCCGCTGCCGCCTGAGTCCACGCGGCGGACCAGGGCCACCGGGTCCGCGGGCCGGTACAAGATGAGCTGGCCGAGGGCCGCCCGCAGCAGTTCGCCGCGGCTGCCTGCCCCGTCGAAGGGCTCGATGTGGACTCCCAGCTCACCGCCGCAGGTGAGACCGGCGGCGAAGGCATCCCCGGGACTGTAGCCGAAGACCGCACGACGCGTGCCGCCGTCGTCCATGGCCTCCAGCGCCAGCGTCACCACGGCCCCTTCCACGCAACCGCCGGACAGGCCGCCGAGGACGGCGCCGGTCTCGGAGACCAGCATGGACGTGCCCACGGGCCGCGGTACGGAGCCGGTGGCCATAAGGACGGTGGCGACGGCGCAACGATGACCGGCCAGGAACGGCGCCCAGGTGCTGAGCGAAGCTATCAGGTCCAGCATGGCGGCACTTCCTTCATCCGGCGCTGCGGTGGTTTCCATATTGTCGTTCAAAGTCCCCGAATGCGCTGCGGCTTCGGACATCCGCGGCCCGGGCCCGCGGTGCGGACGTCCGAAACCGCAGCGGTCAGCCGAAAGCCACGCCGGTCCTAGTATTCGATCCTGGATTCGAGCTTGTTCCAGGTGTTGAATGGCTCCAGCGGCGCGGGTGCGCCGGGGTCGCCCAGCTCCAGCTTGGCCACCGGCATCAGGGAATTCCTGTTCCGGTTTTCAAAGTATTCATAAAAGACGGCATCATCGAACCCCACGGATGCGGCGTCGTGGCGGTCCGCGGCATAGACAACGCGCTGGACGCGGGCCCAGAGGGCGGACGCAAGGCACATGGGGCAGGGCTCGCAGCTGGTGTAGAGGACGGCGCCACTAAGATCGAACGTGCCCAGTTCCCGGCATGCCGCGCGGATCGCGGTGACCTCGGCGTGGGCGGTGGGATCGTTGTCGGCGGTGACGCGGTTGACGCCGTCGAACGTCTGGCCGTCAGCCGCCACCACCACCGCCCCGAAAGGGCCGCCGCTGTTCAGGACGTTGGCCGTGGCCAACCGGATGGCTCTGGCCAGGTACTGTTCGGCCGTGACGGTGGTACTCATGATGCGACTCCCTTTTTGCTGGGAAGCCGGGACCCGCTGCGGTAACAGTAGAACCAGGTGCGCCGGGTACCAGGCTTCAGCAGGTGCTGGCAAGGTTAAGTTGCGCCTGGTAGATAGCTTCCCGCGTCCGCGGCGCCCGCCTTTGGCAAGATCGAGATTAGCACCGCTCCGGCAACCCCGCCATCAGTTTCCGGAAATAAAATTTCGCCATGTGAAATCCATGTTTCGACGCCGTCACCCCGGCCCGCCGATTGGTGAACTGACGCGCCGAGACCGCCGTTTCGGTTGGGGGCGCAGCTGGTCTGGCTGCAAGATCCGATCGTTGCTAGCGTGGCGGAATGAACCCGTCGAAGACTCCGGCCGAGACCCTCAGCATTGCCGGCACCGACGTTCGCATCTCGAGTCCGGACAAGGTGGTGTTCCCGGAGCCCGGGCTGACGAAGCTCGACCTGGTCCGCTACTACCTCGCCGTCGCGGAGGGTGCGCTGCGCGGCGCCGGCGGCCGGCCAATGGTGCTCAAACGCTTCCCGAAGGGCATCGACGCTGAGCCGTTCTTCCAGAAGCGCGTCCCCGAAAACCACCCGGACTTCATCGACACCACGACGCTGCACTACGCGTCCGGGACGTCGGCCGAGGAGGCCGTCATCCGGGATGCTGCGGGCCTGGCATGGATCGTGAATCTTGGCTGCCTCGACCTCAACCCGCATCCCGTGCGTGCCGAGGACCTCGAGCACCCTGACGAGCTCCGGGTCGACCTCGATCCGATGCCGGGAGTCGCCTGGTCCCAGATCGTCGATGTCGCCTATGTCGCACGGGAGGTACTCGACGACGTAGGACTGGTGGGGGTGGCCGAAGACGAGCGGGTCGCGCGGACTCCACATCCTGGTGCGCATCGCACCGCAGTGGTCATACCGCGACGTGCGGCTCGCTGCCGAGACCCTTGCCCGTGAGGTCGAAAACCGCGCTCCCGGCCTCGCCACCGCGAGGTGGTGGAAGGAGGAGCGCGGCGAGAGTGTGTTCGTCGACTTCAACCAGAACGCGAAGGACCGGACCGTAGCGTCCGCGTACTCGGTCCGGCCCCTGCCCGACGCCCGGGTTTCAACGCCGCTCACTTGGGACGAGGTCCGCACCATCCGGCCGGAACAATTCACCGTGCGCACGGTGCTCGAGCGCTTCGCGGACATAGGCGACCCTCACACCGGGATCGACGACGCGGTGGGCACACTCGACGGGCTCCTCGCGCTGGCGACCAAGCTCGGTCCTGCCGAGAAAGCGCCGCGCAACGGTGACGGTTCCGGCCGCCGGCAGTCGGTGATGCCACTCATCGAGGTGGCGCGCACCAAGACCAAGCCCGAGGCGCTCGCGGCGCTCGCCGAGTGGAAGTCCCGGCACCCGGACCTCCTCCCGGCTCTCCATCCCGCCGACGTGCTCGTCGACGGGATGCGCGGATCGAGCTCGCTCTGGTACCGGGTTCGGGTGAACCTGCAGCACGTCCCCGAAGGGAAGCGTCCGCCGCAGGAGGAGTTCATCGCCGACTACGACCCGTGGGCCGGCAAGGAGTGGCCGGGGCCGCCGGGTTCCTGACACGGCGGCCCGTTGGGGCCCGGGGCGGAAAGAAACGAACGCGAAATGCGCACGAAATTTCCATCTGGGAGTTTGATTCCACCTACCGGAAGTTGGAAACCTGCTATGAGCAACAAGTTCATCCTCGGCGAGAACCAGTATGGCAAGGCCGAAGTCCGCGTCGTCAAAATCACCCGGAGCACCGACCGCCACGAGATCGAGGACCTGAACGTCACGTCGCAGCTGCGGGGCGACTTCGCTGCCGCCCACCTCGAAGGTGACAATTCCCACGTGGTGACCACGGACACCCAGAAGAACACCATCTATGCCTTCGCCCGCGAAGGCATCGGCTCCCCCGAAACGTTCCTGCTGCGGCTTGGGGAGCACTTCACGTCCAGCTTCGACTGGGTTACCGGCGGCCGGTGGGAAGCCGAGTCCTACAGCTGGGACCGGATCCTGGCCCATGGCAGCGAGCACGACCACTCCTTCGTGCGCAACGGGCAGGAAGTCCGCACCGCGGTGGTGGTCAGGAGCGGCGGCGCCACCCACGTGATCTCCGGCCTCAAGGACCTGACCGTCCTCAAGACCACCCAGTCAGGCTTCATGGGTTACCCCAAGGACAAATACACCACCCTCCCGGAAACAGCGGACCGTATCCTGGCCACGGACGTTTCCGCCCGCTGGCGGTTCAGGACCGGGACCGACTTCAGCACCCTGGACTTCAACAAGAACTACGGCGACGTCAAGGGCCTCCTGCTCGAAGCATTCACCGAAAAGTACTCGCATGCCCTGCAGCAGACGCTCTTCGACATGGGCACCAAGGTCCTGGAAGCCCACAGCGAGATCGACGAGATCCGGTTCTCGATGCCCAACAACCACCACTTCCTCGTGGATCTCGCCCCGTTCGGCCTCGACAACCCGAACGAGGTGTTCTTTGCCGCCGACCGCCCTTATGGCCTGATCGAGGCCACCGTCCAGCGCGACGACGCCACCCCCGCGGACATCGCCTGGTCCGGCATCGCGGGTTTTTGCTAGTGCCGGCTGAGTTCCCGGGAGATCGCCTGCGCCGCCTCGCGCAGCAGCGGCACGGCACGGCCCGCGAAGGACTCATCCAGCCGGGACACTGGCCCGGAGACGGAAATCGCCGCCTGCGTGGGTGCATCGGGGATGGCCATCGCGTAGCAGCGGACGCCGATCTCCTGCTCTTCCTCGTCGATCGCATACCCCCGCTCGCGGATCAACTTCAAATCGGCGAGCAGGGTATCGACATCGCCGATGCTCTTCGGGGTGGGCGTGGGCATGCCCTTTCGCGCGACGATGCCGCGCACTGCGTCGTCGTCCAGCTGGGCCAGGATGGCCTTGCCCATGCCCGTGGCATGCATAAAGCCGCGGCGGCCCACCTCGGTCATCATGCGCATCGAGTGGAGAGACGGGACCTGGGCCACGTAGATCACCATGTCCGAGTCCAAAACAGCCATGTTGGCGGTCTCCCCCAGCCGGTCCACCAGGGATTTCAGCTGGGGCCGGGCGACGGCGCCGAGCTGCTTGTCTGCGGCTTCGCCGAGTCGGATCAACCGCGGCCCCAGGGCATACCGGCGGTTGGGGAGCTGCCGGATGTAACCCAGGCTGACCAGGGTCCTGAGCAGCCGGTGGATCGTGGGAAGCGGCAGATCGGTGGAGGCGGAGAGCTCGCTGAGGGTGACGTCCCCGCCGGCGTCCGTGATGAGTTCCAGAAGTTCGAAAACGCGCTCTACGGACTGCACGCCTCCGGTGGCTTTTTCAGCCATAGCGGTGGTCTCCTGAGGGTCGATCGCGGCAATGTTTATCCGCATCGTGAGAAAGCGATGGAAATCCAAGATATCCCGTCCGCTCGTCGGCGTCGACGGCTGACGGAAGCCTTGTAATTTCCATAGCGTAAATAATAATATCCATCATACGAAATAGGTTGCCGTAGGGCGCCTGCTCGGGCCCCGCCAGGAGGAAATTCTCGGGCAAATCCAGACGTGGCCGCCGAGTACATCGCTTCGGCCCACGACTTATGACTGCCTAGGATAAGGACCATAATGGCTCTCACAGTTTCAGCCCCCAGCCCGATCGACCGCGCGGAGGAGATCCTGACCCCTGAGGCGCTCGTCTTCGTGGAGGAACTCCACCAGCGGTTCGCCGGCACGCGCTCCGAGCTGCTCAAGGCCAGGGCCGCCAAGCGGGAGGATGTGGCCCGGACCGGTCGGCTCGATTTCCTCCCGGAAACCCGGGAGGTCCGCGAAGGTGACTGGACCGTGGCCCCCGCTCCCGCAGCCCTGCAGGACCGCCGCGTGGAAATGACCGGCCCGGCCGCACCCGCCAAGATGGCCATCAACGCCCTGAATTCCGGTGCGAAAGTATGGCTCGCGGACCTGGAGGACGCCAGCACCCCCACCTGGTCCAACGTGGTCGAATCGATCCGCAACCTCCGGGATGCGGCGGGGGGAACCCTCGCCTACACCTCCCCGGAGGGCAAGGAATACGTTCTCCGGACGGACGCCCCGCTCGCCGTCGTCGTGGCACGTCCGCGAGGCTGGCACATGAGCGAGCGCCATCTGCTGATCGGCGGGGAACACACTGTTGGCGCGTTGGTGGACTTCGGCCTGCACTTCTTCCACACGGCCAAAGCGCTGCTGGCGAACGGCCACGGCCCCTACTACTACCTGCCCAAGATGGAAAGCCATCTCGAGGCGCGCCTCTGGAACGACATCTTCGTCTTCGCCCAGGACTACCTCGGCATCCCGCAGGGCAGCATCCGTGCCACCGTTCTGATCGAGACCATCCCCGCAGCCTTCGAAATGGACGAAATCCTTTACGAACTCCGGGACCACGCCGCCGGCCTGAACGCCGGACGCTGGGACTACCTGTTCAGCATCATCAAGTATTTCCGCGACGCCGGACCGCGGTTCGTCCTGCCGGACCGCGCCACGGTGGCCATGACGGCACCGTTCATGCGCGCCTACACCGAGCTCCTCGTCAAGACCTGCCACCGGCGCGGCGCGTTCGCCATGGGCGGGATGGCCGCCGTGATCCCCAACCGGCGCGAACCCGACGTGACGGCCCAGGCGTTCGAGAAGGTGCGCGCGGACAAGACCCGCGAGGCAAACGACGGCTTCGACGGTTCCTGGGTGGCCCACCCGGACCTGGTTCCAGTCTGCCGGGACGTCTTCGACGCGGTCCTCGGCGATCGGCCCAACCAGCTGGACAGGCAGCGCCCGGAGGTCTCCGTGAGCGCAGAGCAGTTGCTGGATATCGAATCCGCCCACGGCACGGTCACCGAAGCCGGTCTGCGCCTGAACCTCTACGTGGCCGTCGCCTACACCGCCGTGTGGATCTCCGGCAACGGCGCGGTCGCCATCCACAACCTGATGGAGGACGCCGCCACGGCGGAAATTTCGCGGTCCCAGGTGTGGCAGCAGATCCGCAACCAGGTGGTCCTCGCCGACACCGGCAACACCGTCACCCGTGAACTGGTTGCCGGGATTCTGGCCGAGGAAACGGAGAGGCTCCGTGGCGAGGTGGGCGAGGATGCCTTCGTAAAGCACTACCAGCCGGCCAGCAGGCTGATAGGTGACATCTGCCTCTCCGAGGACTACACGGACTTCCTCACCACGCCGGCGTACGAACTGGTGGGCTGAACCATGGCAGCGCCCGCCGGTTCCTTCAACGCCGCCGATCTGGCGCAGATAGATGCCCAGCTCGCCGCAACCGACCGCATGCTGGCGCAAAATTATCCGGGAGACGACGGCTCGCGCCAGCCGGTGCATACCGTCTACGTGCCCGGAGACCGCTTCACCCCGTCTTTCTGCGCTGACTGGGGCGCCGAGGCGCTCGCGTCGGCCGACGCCCACGGCGGCCTGGCCCGCCTGGGCAGCCTGCTGGGCCAGGACGCCGGGCTCGCTGAGTCACTGGCCTCACGGGTACAGGTAAAACTGGAAACCGAACCCATCGAGGACCTCCGCCTCGATTTCGAGGACGGGTACGGGGACAGGGGCGACGACGCCGAGGACGCCGCTGCTGTCGCCGCGGCTGCCGCTGTGGCCGCCGCGGTGGCTGCCGGCAGCGCTCCCCCGTTCATCGGCATCCGCTTCAAGTGCTTCGAAGCCCCCACCCGGGCCCGAGGCCTGCGGACGCTGGACCTGTTTGTCTCCGGTCTTACCGCGGCCGGTGAACTGCCCCAGGGCCTGGTCCTCACCTTGCCGAAGGTCACCACGGTGGCGCAGGTCCAGGCGATGGACTTTGCCGTGTCCCGGCTTGAGGAAGTCCATTCGCTGCCCGCCGGCCGCCTGAGGTTTGAGGTGCAGGTGGAAACTCCGCAGCTCATCCTGGGTCCTGAGGGCACGTTGCCGGTGGCGCAACTGGCCCATGCCGTCCCGGGGCGCATCAGCGGGCTGCACTACGGCACGTATGACTACTCCGCTTCGCTGCAGATCTCCGCGGAATACCAGTCCATGGAACACCCCGTGGCCGACTTCGCGAAGGAAGTGATGCAGCTTGCTGTGGCCGGGACCGGCATCAGGCTTTCGGACGGTTCCACGAACATCATCCCGGTGGGCGACAACGTGGAAAGCGCGTGGCGCCTGCATGGCCGGCTGGTGCGGCGTTCCCTGGAACGCGGCTACTACCAGGGGTGGGACCTGCACCCGGCCCAGCTGCCGAGCAGGTTTGCGGCCACCTATGCCTTCTACCGGGAAGGACTCCCGGCTGCGGCGGCGAGGCTGCGCCACTACGTGCTGCGCACCGAGGGCGGCGTCCTGGACGAGCCCGCCACAGCCAGGGCACTCGCGGCGTTCATTCTCCGCGGCGTCCAGTGCGGCGCCGTGGACGCCGAAGACGTCCAGGCGCTCGCCGGCGTCGGAATCGCGCAACTGACGGCACTTGCCCATCCGCGGCTGGCGCGGCCCGCCACCCCACCCAACCACTGACCCACTTCCCGGTTCCCACAGGAGACCATTGATGAGCAACTACTTCTCTCCCGAAGGCGGCCTGCCGCCGCAGACCCAACTCCTCACCGACCGCGCGGTGGTCAAAGAGGCCTACACAGTAATCCCCAAGGGCGTGCTGCGGGACATCGTCACCAGCAACCTCCCCGGCTGGACGAACACCCGCGCCTGGATCATCGCCCGCCCCATCGCCGGCTTCGCCACGACTTTTTCGCAGCTGATCGTGGAGGTGGCGCCGGGCGGTGGCAGCGAGAAGCCCGAGGCCGAGGCCGGCGTCGAGGGCGTTCTTTTTCTGACCAAGGGCACGCTTACCTTGACCTTGGACGGCGAGATCCACCACCTCGCGGCCGGCGGCTACGCCTATCTCGCAGCGGGCTCAAACTGGAAGGTGTCCAACGACTCCGCCCGGGGCGGCGGCGGCGGCGACGGTGACGGTGACAGCGCCGGGGAGGCCGCCAGCTTCCAATGGATCCGCAAGGCCTACGAGCCGCTGGATGGTTACACGGCGAAGTCCTTCGTCACCCGTGACCAGGACGTCGAGCCGCGGCCCATGCCGGGCACCAACGGCGCCTGGGCGACCACCCGTTTCGTGGACCCCGACGACCTGGCGCATGACATGCACGTCAATATCGTGACATTCCAGCCCGGCGCCTCCATCCCGTTCGCGGAAACGCATGTGATGGAACACGGCCTCTTCGTCCTCGAGGGCAAGGCCGTCTACCGCCTCAATGACGACTGGGTGGAGGTTGAGGCCGGCGACTTCATGTGGCTGCGCGCCTTCTGCCCGCAGGCGTGCTACGCCGGGGGCCCGGGCAATTTCCGCTACCTTCTCTACAAGGATGTGAACCGGCAGATCCGTCTTACCCACTGAAGGAACCCACATGACGTACTCCGTGAATTGCTCCATCCTGCTGACGGAGCTGCCCCTCCTCGAACGGCCCGCCGCGGCCAAGGCTGCCGGCTTCGACGCCGTCGAATTTTGGTGGCCGTTCGAAACTTCCGTCCCCGGGGACGCCGCCGTCACCAGCTTCGAGCGGACCATCACCGACGCGGGGGTTCAGTTGACGGGCCTCAACTTCGACGCCGGCGACATGCCCGCCGGCGACCGCGGCCTGGTGTCCTGGAAAGGCCGCTGCTCCGAGTTCAGGGACAACATCGACGTCGTAGCCGGCATCGGCGGTCGGCTCGGCTGCAAGGCCTTCAACGCCCTCTACGGCAACCGTCAGGGTGATCAAACACCTGAGGCCCAAGACGAACTGGCAGTCGAAAATCTCGCGGCCGCGGCCGCGGGAGTCGCGCGCATCGGGGGCACGGTCCTGCTCGAATCGGTCAGCGGCGCTCCCCGCTACCCGCTGCGGACGGCTGAAGACGCCCTCCGGGCCATCTCCCGCGTACGGCAGGAAACTGGCGCGGACAACATCAAATTCCTGGCCGACTTCTACCATCTGGCGGTCAACGGCGAGGACGTCGCCGTCGTCATCGAAAATCACGCCCAAGATTTCGGCCACATCCAGATCGCCGACGACCCCGGCCGCGGGGCCCCTGAAACCGGCGGGCTCCCCCTCGATACCTGGATCGCCCGCAGCCGCCAACTCGGCTATGACGGCTACATCGGCCTCGAATACAGGGAACCGGCGGACAGTGCCTTCACCTGGGTCACCCGGAAGCGCGCGGGCGGCTAGCCACCCGATTCCGACCGGCCCGCAAACAAGGAGACCCTCGATGTCCGAAGAAGCCTACGACCTCGTCATCCGCGGCCAGCATGTCCTGACGGCGGCCGGGTTAACCGCGTGTGAAGTGGGCGCGCGAGCGGGCGTAATCGTCGCCGTCGAGCCCCTCGGCCACGGCCTGTCCGGTGCCGAAGTCATCGAACTCGCCGACGACGAGACCCTGCTCCCGGGCCTCGTGGACACGCACGTCCACGTCAACGAGCCCGGCCGCACGGAGTGGGAGGGCTTCGCCTCCGCCACCCGGGCAGCGGCCGCCGGTGGCGTCACAACCATCATCGACATGCCCCTCAACAGCATCCCTCCCACCACCACGGTGGAAGGACTCAAACTCAAGCGCGAGGTCGCAGCGGACCAGGCCTTTGTGGACGTCGGGTTCTGGGGCGGCGCCATTCCGGGGAACAAACAGGATCTCCGGCCGCTCCACGACGAGGGTGTTTTCGGCTTCAAATCCTTTTTGCTGCACTCCGGGGTGGACGAGTTTCCCGGCCTGAACGCTGACGAACTCGAAGAGGACCTGGCCGAGCTGCAGTCCTTCGACGGGCTGATGATCGTCCACGCCGAGGATTCGCACGCGATAGACGAGGCACCCCACGCCCGGGGCGGCGAATACGCGAAGTTTCTGGCCTCCCGCCCCCGAGGCGCCGAAAATAGGGCCATCGCCGAGGTGATCGCGCGCGCCCGCCGGACCGGTGCCCGCGCGCACATCGTGCACCTTTCGTCGTCGGACGCGCTGCCGATGATCGCCAGTGCCAAGCGCGACGGCGTGCGCCTCACGGTCGAGACCTGTCCGCATTACCTCACCCTCACGGCCGAGGAGATCCCGAACGGCGCCACGGCCTACAAATGCTGCCCTCCGATCCGGGAGGCCGCCAACCGCGAGCTGCTCTGGAAGGGTTTGCAGGACGGCACCATCGATTGCGTCGTGTCGGACCACTCCCCCAGCACCCTGGACCTGAAGGACCTAGAACACGGCGACTTTGCCGTGGCCTGGGGCGGGGTGTCCTCGCTTCAGCTGGGGCTTCCGCTGATGTGGACGGAGGCACGGCAGCGCGGCATTCCACTGGAACGGGTTGTGGAGTGGATGGCCGCGAGGCCGGCCGGACTCGCCCGGCTGACCAACAAGGGGCAGCTTGCCCTGGGCTACGACGCCGACTTTTCCGTCTTCGCCCCGGAGGAGGCCTTTGTGGTCGATGCAGCCAAACTCAAGCACAAGAATCCGATCACCCCGTACGACGGCCGGACTCTTGTGGGCGTGGTCCGGCGGACGTTCCTGCGCGGACGCGAGGTGGACGGACGGACACCAGGCGGCAAACTCCTTCGCCGAGGCGGCATCTGACGCCGGCAGGATTGCTATGGTTGTCCCGGCAGGCACGATTCCGCAGGACCCGCCGTTGGACCAGTAGGCGGACGCTCATCAGCGCCGCATCTCCGCCGAGACGCCCGGCGGGCGCCCGGCCCGGGCCCAACGCCCCATCCTCCAGAAGGAGCACGCTTGCTGATTGTCTTGACCGGAATTGACGGCTCAGGAAAAACCACGGCCGCCCGTTCCGTGGTGGCGGCTGCCCGCAGCGCCGGCGAGGACGCGCTTCTCCTCAGCAACTACGCCGGCCGGCGCAGGATGTCGCTGCTGGGCGCCAGATTCGGGGTTCACCTCCCGCCACGGCTGGCTGATGCCGTGGAGACAGTGGTCCGCTCCGCGAATGTGCTGATGTCCCATGCCCGGGCTCACCGGCATCCGGGACTGGTCATCATGGACCGCCACCTCTACTGCCAGCTCGCGCTACGTCATGCGCGGCAACTCCCCCGCGGCCGAGTCCTGCCGTTCATCCTCGAGAAGCTCCCCGAACCTGACCTGGTGGTCCACCTCGTCATCACCCCGGAACAAGCGCACCAGCGAGTGCTGGCACGCGGCACGGACGCGGAAACCCTTGAGGAGCTCGACTCTTTCCGGGCCGCCTACCGGGCGATTCCCGAGTACGCCCAGTTCACGGAACTGGCAGCCGACGGAACACCGGACGAGGTGCTCGCCAAGCTGACGCTTGCCATCGCCGACGCCGCCGGAGTCCGGGACGCCACCGTCCGGGACGCTGGCTGCAAGGTTGCCGTCCCGGGTTAGCCTTCCGAGCCCTTGTGCGCCGAGGCTTAGCTCAGACGAGAACCGGTCGCCGCGCCAGGATGTAGTCCACCGCTGCGGGTCCGGTCATCCGAAGCCCCGGCCGGACGAAACCGCGCGAGGCACGCCGGTGATCGCGGATACCGAAATCCCGCATGGCCGTCCAGAATGCCTTCGAAGGTTCGGGCCGCTCGCACTCCAGAATGCACCAGCTGATGTATACCCCGTACAGCTCGTCGTCGGCGAGCCCCTCCTCGAGATCCGGGTCGGCGCAGACGCAGGCCGTGAGGAACCGGGCGTAGTCCGTAGTTGTCATGTCTCTGATCCTTTGCTGACGTGGCCTCAACTGACCGCCTCCAGACTTTTCCTGCCTGGTGCAGAAGCAGTTCGAAGCAGGAATGCCGGAGGATGGGTCGGGGCGCGCCAGGATTGTCCGGCCCCCGGTCAGGGTAAGGACGGAATGACGAGAACCGGCCGCTGTGGGTCCCGGGTCAGCTGGGCAGACACGGACCCTTCGAGATGCCGGTCCAACCAGGCCCGAACTCCCGGCCGCTGGCCCCCGACGACCACCACGGACGCCCCGACACTCCCGGCGAGCGACACGGCAACATCCCCGTTCAGCACCCGAAACGACCATTCCGCCCCTGGTGCTCCGAGGACCGCTTGGAGTCGTTGGAGAAGCTGCGCGGCCGGGTACGCAGCCTCCTCGTCGGCCACCGGGTCCAGGGAAACGGCGGGCTGGGCGCCGACGGGCGCCCACTCCGTCAGGTAGCTGGCGGGGTCAACGAACGCACACACGAGGTGCAGGTCCAGTCCGGCAGCGAGGCTGGCGGCCATCCGCACGGCGTGGTCCGAAAAGTCCCACCCGACGCCCAGCACGACCGGTCCGGCCGGCCACTCATCAACGGACACAGCGTCATGCCGTTCCGGAGCGTATATCCATCGGCGCGGCCGCAACGCTGTCCATAGTCGTCAGGATAGCCGCCGGAGGGTCACTTCGGACCAGCCCGCCTTCTCCCGATGGCAACGACGTATCCACTTTCCTTCCGGTGTCACATGCCGCGCGGTGTCACATTCCGCGCCTCCGCGGTGTCCTATGTTTGTAAAGTTCAAATCAGCGATGGGAGCTATGGTGTCAAAACGTTGCCGGGTGGTGATCGTCGGCGCCGGCTACGCGGGTGTCATGGCCGCGAACAGGCTTGCCGGAAACCAGCGATTGTCCGACTCCATAAGCGTTACCGTCCTCAACCCGGCTGCCGATTTCGTGGAACGGATCCGACTCCACGAGGTGGCGGCCGGAACCCGGGAATCAGCGTCGGTACTCATGCGCACGCTTCTGCATCAGCGCGCGGCCATGGTCGAAGGCACTGCTTCGCGTATCGATCCCGAGCACCGCAAAGTACACCTGGCCGGGACCCGCGCCACGCTCGATTACGATATTTTGCTGTATGCCGTGGGCAGCACGCAGGCATCCAGCAAGATTCCGGCCGGCGCGTACGGGCTCAAGGATTCCGAAGACGCGCGCCGCTTACGGGACCGGCTCATCCAGCTGGATCCGGCAGCAACAGTTAGCGTCATCGGAGCTGGCCTGACCGGGATCGAGGTTGCTGCCGAAATCGCGGAACAGTATCCGCACCTGCAGGTTCGTCTCATTTCCCGCGGCGCCATCGCGGAGAGCCTCTCCGGACCCGGACGGCATGCGGTCACTAAGCGACTTTCAGCGCTCGGCGTCGAAATGGTAGAGAATACCGACGTGAAACGGTGCGATGATTCGTCAATTCAGACTGCGGGTGGTGAGGCCTCGCCATCCGACTGCACTATCTGGACTGCAGGATTCAGCGCACCGGACCTGGCACGGGAGAGCGGACTGGTCACGGATGGCCTCGGTCGACTCATCGTCGGCGAGTCCCTCTCGTGCCCGCAGTACCCCAACATCTTCGGGGCGGGCGACGCCATACAAGCTCCTCCCTCGGTCGCGGGACACCTGCGAATGAGCTGCGCAACCGCCCTGCCCCTGGGGGCGCACGCCGCGGACAACATCATCGCCCGGCTCGAAAAGCGGGCACCGGCCCCGCTTTCGGCGGGATACATGCTCCGGTGCATCAGCCTGGGACGCAAGTCGGGGCTAATCCAGGCCGTGCATGCCGACGACCGTCCCCGAAGCCTCGTCCTTCGGGGTCGCCTCGCAGGCATGGCCAAGGCCCAGATGTGCCGAATGACCCTTTCCTGGATCAGGGGCGAACTCCGGAGGAACGGTTCGTACAACTGGCCCACCGGCCCCCGGCCCGCAGAAGCCAGGTAAGGCCGTGGGAACCGCAGGCGTTTTCGAGGAACACCGTTCCCTGCTTTTCACCATCGCCTACGAAATCACCGGAACGGCGACCGACGCCGAGGACGTTGTACAGGACAGCTTTCTCAGATGGTCCGCCGTTGATGCAGAAGCCGTCCAGAATCCGCGAGCCTACCTCGCCAAGACCGTGACCCGCCAAGCGCTCAACTCGCTCCGCGCAGCCCAACGCCGGCGTGAGGATTACGTTGGCCCGTGGCTCCCGGAGCCGGTCGTCACGGCCCCGGATGTCGCCGAAAATGCAGTATTGAGCGAATCTCTGTCCTTTGCGATGCTCGTGGTGCTGGAAACCCTGTCCCCTGATGAGCGGGCCGTGTTCGTCCTCCGCGAAGTCTTTGATTTTCCCTACGCGGAAATCGCCGATGCCACCGACAAATCACTGGCCGCCGTCCGACAGATAGCAAGCCGGGCAAAGGCACACGTGCGCGCCCGGCAACCGCGCTTTGCGGTGGACGCACGAAGGCAAAGAGCTGTCGCCGAACGGTTCCTCACGGCCCTCCTGGGCGGCAACATGCAGGAACTCATGGATGTTCTGGCTCCCGGCGCCGTTCTCCTCTCCGATGGTGGGGGGAAGGTTACTGCAGCCCGCAGGCCGGTCCTCGGCGCGGACAACATCGCGCGGTTCCTCGCCGGCATCGCCAAGACCCCCGTCCCCGACATGCGGGTGGAACCGTCCGTCCTTAACGGCATGCCGGCCCTCGTGGTCTTCAGCGGAGGCAGGGTAGACCTTGTTGCCCTCATCGAAGCGAACGACGACCACGTTACGGGAGTGTACCTGGTTCGAAATCCGGACAAACTCGCGGCGGCCACCGGACCCCGCAAGGCTGGTGAGAGGCCGGCGGTCAGCCTACGTGAACCCACGGGCGACTGGTGACGTCCGGCTCGGCTTCACGCAGTACTTCCCGGGTGACCGGAGCAATCTCGCCTTCACCCAGGAACAGGAAACGCATCAGGTTTACCACGGGGTTTCCCTCGGTCCACCGGAAGTAGATGTGCGGCATCAGCCCGGTTACGTCGCGGATGTGCAACAGGACCGAGGCAATGGTGTTCGGGACCGTGGGGCCGTGCACCTCAAGCACCCGGTAGCCGTGGCGCAGGACGCCCCGGACTTCGAGGTCGGTCTCGAAGTCAGAGGAATCATCCACAATCACTTCAAGGAACAGCGCCTGGTAGTCGACAGGCAGGTGGCTGACTTCGATGGCGGAGGTGAGCTTGCTCGCGTAGGCCTCGGCACTCAGGCGCAACGGTTCGTGGGCGATGATGGCGATGGGTCCCTCCAGGCTGGACGACATGAATTCCAGGGACTGGCGGTCCAAGTGCACGTGCGTCGCATGGAGTTCAAAGGAGCGACGGATCCGGGACAGCAGTGAGATCACGATGATGCCGAGGATGAAGAAGGAGGCGATGCGGATGCCTTCGGGCCGTTCGAAGATGTTGGCAACCGTGGTGTAGATGAACACCATCGCGATGACCCCGAACCCGATGGTTCCCCAGCGCCGATGCCGGCGGCGGGCCGAGAGCGTCACCGCCACGGCCGCGGAGGTCATCAGGACGAGGACGCCGGTGGCGTACGCACCGCCCTGGGCGTCGACGTCGGCCTCGAACAGGAACGTGACGAGGAATCCGATCGCGGTGAACACGAGCACCAGCGGCCGCACGGCCCGGGCCCACGCGGGAGCCATGCCGTAGCGGGGCAGGTACCGGGGCACCAGGTTCAGCAGGCCCGCCATCGCGGACGCTCCGGCAAACCAGAGGATGGCGATGGTGCTGACGTCGTAGACGGTGCCGAAACTGTCCCCAAGGTATTCATGGGCCAGGAATGCCAGGGCGCGGCCGTTCGCCCGGCCGCCGGACTCGAATTCCTGCGCCGGGATCAGGACCACCGTGGTGAAGCTGGTGGTGACCAGGAATGAGCTCATGATGACGGCGGCGGCGGTCAGCATCCTCCGGGCTCCCTGGATCCGGCCGGCGGGATCCTCTTCGGTGTCACCGGGCCGGCCCTGGACCTGCGGCATGACCGCGACGCCGGTTTCGAAGCCGGAGAGGCCAAGGGCTAGTTTGGGGAAGACCAACAGTGCGATGCCGACCACCATGAACGGGTTTCCGTGCGAGGTGGTCAGGGCCTGCCACCAGTCCCCGACGGCCACCGGATGGGCGAAGGCTTCGAAGACTGTTGTGGCCACCACGACCACATTTAGGCCCAAGTAGATGGCGACCAGGACCACTCCCACACGGATCGCTTCCTTGAACCCACGGAGGAACACCGCGGCCAGCAGTGCCAGGAGGAGCAGCGTCACCAGCACATTTTGTCCCTGTAGCCAGCCGGGGGCAAACGGGTTGTGGATGGCATGGGCCGAGGCGTCAGCGGCTGACAGGGTCATCGTGATCATGAAGTCTGTCGCGGCAAACCCCAGCAGAACCAGGACCAGCATTTTGCCGCCCCAGCGCGGCAGCAGGCGCTCGAGCATTGCGATTGATCCCTCACCGCGAGGGCTCTCCGCCGCCACGCGCCGGTACACCGGCAGGGCGCCGAAGAGTGTGACGGCCACGAGGACAAGGGTGGCGAGCGGCGAGATCACCCCCGCGGCCAGGGCCGCGATAGCTGGTTGGTATCCCAGGGTGGAGAAATAGTCGACACCCGTCAGGCACATTACCTGCCACCACGAATGCTTCTTCAAGTTGGGATCCCCGACAGCGCCGGGGCCCTGATGGGACCCCCGAGCGTCCTGCAGGCCGAATAAAAGCCAGCGTCTGAATCGCTCACTGCGCGTCGGTCCGGGCGCTGCGGGATCGAACGGAGGCCTGCTCAGTGTGGTCATGTGTGCCTCTCCATGCGGGCCTAAACCTCGCCCTCACCGCCGACGATAACAGCGGCGGGGCGAGGTGCTCCCGGTGCTGGCCAGATCCTGACAGATTCTTAACGCCGACTTCATCACGGCTGATAGGCGTACGCTATATAGGCTCCCGCGCACCGCTACCGGTCCTTCAGATCCGGACCTGAACGCGCGGAAGCCTTACGAACCACCGGTGAAGGAGCTGGCGTGGACACGCGGAAGCTGAAGTATTTTCTCGCCGTCGTCGACCATGACGGCTTCAACCGCGCGGCAGAACACCTGCTCATCGCCCAACCCTCCCTCTCCCAGACCATCGCCGGCCTGGAGAAGGACCTCGGCGTGCCGCTCTTCCACCGCATCGGCCGCCGGGCAGTTCTCAGCGAAGCCGGCAAGGAACTGGTCGGGCCGGCACGCTTGGTGATGCGGGACCTCGATGCTGCCCAGTCGGCAGTTCAGGCACTTCGGGGTGTCCGCAGTGGCCGGCTGGACATCATCACCATGCCCTCCCCCGGGATCGAACCGCTGACATCCATGATCGCGGCCTTCACCGAACTGCACCCCTCCGTACGGCTCAACGTTGGGGCGGCGTTCACCCCGGAGGAAGTCATCGAATCCGTGCGCACCGGCAGCTCCGAGATCGGCTTGGCCGGATCCTCCACTCCCATCCGCGTGCCGGGGGTCCACGTTCTCGACCTGGAGCGCCAGCCGCTGATCCTCATCGTCAATCCGCAGGCAGACACGTTCAGTCCCGGAGCGGCCATTCAGCGGGAGGACCTGGGCGGGCACCGGCTGATCGCCAGCCAGCGCGGATCCCTGATGCGCTGGCTGGTCGACGACGCGCTGGCACGCGGCGTCAATACCGAAATCGTGGTGGAAGTCGCGCACCGGACCTCCATCCTGCCGCTGGTTCTGGCCGGGGTAGGCCACGCGGTGATGCCCTCCTCCTGGGCGCCGACGGCGCACAAGGCCGGGCTACGAACGCTCCTGATCGAACCCGTGTCGCATCTGAACGTTGCGATCCTGAGCCGGAAGGACGGCCTGACTCCGGCCGCCACCGCGTTCCTGCAGGTGGCGGAGCAGCACACCCCGGGCCAGCCTCATCCATTGCTCCAATAAGGCCCTTTTGGACGCTCAAAAGGGCCACGACGGAGCAGTCGGTGGGATTACCCATAGGCTGAACCTATCTGCCGTATCGAATCTTGGTCTTGGACGGCAGCTGGTGCCGGGCCGTCTACTTGAAGAGGACAAGCAGTGTGACGCTGCTAACACACTCAACGAGGAGGTAGGCACATGAGCGCCACCCAGAAATTCACCATCGCATCAATCCCCGCCGACGGCGTCGGCAAGGAAGTCGTCTCGGCCGGCCGCCGCGTCCTGGACGCCCTGGCGGAGAACTCCGCCGGGAAGTTTGCCTTTGACTGGACCGAGTTCCCGTGGGGCTGCGGCTACTTCGAAAAGACCGGCCAGATGATGGACCCCAAGGGGCTGGAAACGCTGAAGGACTTCGACGCCATTTACTTCGGTGCCGTGGGCTGGGAAAACGTTCCAGACCACATCAGCCTCTGGGGACTGCGCCTGAACATCACGCAGAACTTCGACCAGTGGGCGAACATCCGCCCGGTGAAGTTCCTCCCCGGCATCCAGTCCCCGCTGCGGAAGGCCGATCACACCGAACTCGACTGGGTCGTCGTCCGCGAAAACAGCGAAGGCGAATACGCCGGCCTCGGCGGCCGCAACCTGAGCGGCCGCGGCCCTGGCAACGAAGTGGCCCTGCAGACCGCACTGTTCACCGAGAAGGGCTGCGAGCGCATCATGCGCTTCGCCTTCGACCTGGCCCGGACCCGCACGGTGAAAAAGGTCTCCTCGGTCACCAAGTCCAACGCCCAGCAGTACGGCATGGTCCTCTGGGACGAAACCTTCCAGCGCGTGGCCCTGGACTACCCGGACGTCCAGACCGAAAGCGTCCTCGTGGACGCGATGAGCGCCAAGTTCATCCTCAAGCCGGAGGACCTCTCCGTCGTCGTGGCCTCAAACCTCAACGCCGACATCCTCTCGGACCTCGGCTCGGCCCTGGCCGGGAGCCTGGGCCTGGCGGCCAGTGCAAACCTGAACCCGGAGCGCCGCTTCCCTTCAATGTTCGAACCGGTCCACGGCTCGGCCCCGGACATCGCAGGTAAGGGCATCAGCAACCCGATCGGCGCCATCGCAAGCGCCGCCCTGATGCTGGACCACTTCGGCCTGCATGAGGAAGCCCGCCGGGTCGAAGCCGCCATCGAGCAGACCACCGGAGCCGGGTACCTGACCCGCGACGTCGGGGGAGAAGCCAGCACCGAGGACGTCACCGAGGCCATCATCAAGGCGCTGACCCACACCCTGGCAGCCGTCTAGCCAGAACCGATCGACCGTCCGGGCACGCCCGGCGGTCAGCTCGAAGCCCGGGGTGGGCGGCGTCGCAGCACGCCTCCGCCGTCCACCCCGCCACGAACCATCATCAAAGCACCCCTCCAGCGTCATTCCACAACGAGGTAGGAATCATGGAACACATCACCACCGCGGGCCCGGCTACACCGGCCCCCAAGACACGTTGGTACAAGCAGCTGTACTTCTGGGTACTGACCGCCATTCTGATAGGAATCCTGGTCGGCTGGCTCGCACCGACCGTGGGCATCGCCATGGAACCCATCGGCACCACCTTCGTCAACTCGATGAAGATGCTCATCGGACCGATCGTGTTCCTGACCATCGTCGGCGGCATTGCCAGCGTCGCCGACCTCAAAAAGGTCGGCATGACCGGCCTCAAGGCCCTGACGTACTTTCAGGTCGGCACCATTTTCGCCATGATCTTCGGCCTGGTCGCCATCAACATCTTCCGCCTCGGCGACGGCGTCAACGCTGACGCCGGCTCCATCAAGACCTCCGAATCAGCGGCCAAGCTCATCGACGCCGGCGCCCACCAGGAATGGTGGCAGTTCCTCACCCACATCATCCCCAACAGCATCGTCGGGCCCTTCGTTGAAGGCGACATCCTCCAGATCATCTTCATCGCCGTGGTTTTCGGCATCGCCCTGAACGCCATGGGCAAGGTCGGGGCGCCCGTCCTTGACGGCGTGCAGCGCCTGACCGGCGTGATGTTCAAGATCCTCAGCTTCATCATGAAGGCCGCCCCGATCGGCGCCTTCGGCGCGATGGCATTCGCCGTCGGTAAATACGGCGTCTCCTCCCTCACCAGCATGGGCGGACTGATCGCCCTCTTCTACATCACCTCCATCCTCTTCGTCGTCGTGGTCCTCGGATCCGTCATGGCCTTCCTGAAGCTGAACATCTTCAAGATGATCCGCCACCTCAAAGAGGAATACATGATCATCCTGGGCACCTCCACGGCCGAGCCGGCCCTGCCGGGCCTGATGCGCAAGCTTGAGCACGCCGGCGTGAAGAAGGAAACCGTCGGCCTCGTCGTCCCCACCGGTTACAGCTTCAACCTCGACGGCGCAGCAATCTACCTCTCCCTGGCCGCCCTCTACATCGCCCAGGCCACCAACACCGACCTGACCATTGGCCAGCAGCTGGGCCTGCTCGCGGTCATGCTGCTAACTTCCAAGGGCGCCGCGGGCGTCGCCGGCGGCGGCTTCATCGCCCTGACCGCCACCCTGACAACCATCGGAACCATCCCAGCTGCCGGCATCATGCTCATCTTCGGCATCGACAAGTTCATGTCGGAGTGCCGGGCCCTGGTGAACTTCACCGGCAACGCCGTTGCCACCCTGTTCATCGCCTGGTGGGACCGCACCCTCGACTCGGACCGCGCCCGCCGCGTCTTCAACGGCGAAACCGTCGAGCCCATGCCCAGCGAGGACCCGATCCACCTCGAGGACGTCACCGACATCGACGACGACCTGGCCGGCTACGGCCACCACGCCCCCAAGACAACCGGTGCCGCGCACCGGGATCCCGCCGATCATGCCCCCTCCAGCCGCCGCCCCGCCTACTCGGAGACCGTCTGACATGCAGAACCTGTCGGCGCCGAAGTCCGTGCGCACCCTGATCGCCCCGGATAAGTTCAAGGGCAGCCTCACCGCTAGCGAGGTCGCGGAAGCCCTGGCAGCAGGGCTCCGGTCGGCAGTTGGTTCCACCGGCAGGGCCGGAGCGGTCCACTGCGAACTGCTCCCCCTCGCGGACGGGGGTGACGGCAGCGTCGATGCCGCCGTCGCCTCCGGTTTCAGCCGGCGCAGCTGCACAGTAGCCGGCCCCACCGGCCAGCCCGTCCCAGCCAGCATCGCCTTCGACGGCGTCACCGCCGTCGTCGAGGTAGCCAACAGCTGCGGCCTCGGACTCCTGCCGGACGGAAAGCTGGAGCCGCTGGACGCCTGCAGCCGCGGCTTTGGTGAAGCCGTCCTGTTCGCCCTCAGCCTGAAGCCGGCACGGATCGTCCTGGCCCTGGGTGGAAGCGCCAGCACCGACGGCGGCATGGGAATGCTCACGGCGCTGGGCTATACGTTCCGGGACGCCGCCGGCCGCCCGCTTTCCGGCAGCGGCCGGGCCCTGGCCCGGATCCACGCCATTGACCGCTCCCCGCTCAGTGGACTGGCCGGCACCGAGCTGATCGTCGCCAGCGACGTCCACACCCCGCTGCTTGGCAGCCAGGGAGCCGCCGCGGTCTTCGGACCCCAGAAGGGTGCCTCAGCGGAGGACATCGCCGCCCTGGACGACGGCCTGAAGCATCTCGTGACCACAATGACGGAGGCCGGGTTCGCCGACGCCGCGTCGCTGGCCGGGCAGCGCGGCGCCGGCAGCGCCGGAGGGATCGGCTTCGCCTGCCTTCTCCTCGGGGCGAAACAGGTCTCCGGGGCCGACTACTTCCTGGACCTCCTGGACTTCAACGCCCGCAAGGACAGCTGCGACGTCATCATCACCGGAGAGGGCAGCATCGACGAACAAACCCTCGCCGGAAAACTGCCCGCGGCCGTTGCACGCAGGTCAGGACAACGCCCCATCATCGCGGTGGCCGGCCGCTCGCTGCTCCCGAGGGAACGGTGGTCCGAAATGCCGCTGATCCGGGTGTACACCCTGGCTGAGTATACGGACGAGGACTCGTCGAAGGATCCGGAGCTCTCGGCCCGGCTGCTCCGCAGAATCGGCCAGGACATCGGCGCAAGCCTGCTGTAAGCCGGTCCTCGGCAGGACGCGCCGCGGCCCCGAAGACAGGGACGCCAAAGGCCCCGGAGTCAGGCGGAAGCCTGGTTCCGGGGCTCTGTGGCGTCCGCTAGTGGATGTGGCTGCCGCCGTTGATGTCGATGGTGGTTCCGGTGAGGTAGGCGGATTCCTCGGAGGACAGGAACGTGATGACGGCCGCGATTTCCTCGGTGCTGGCGTTGCGGCCCACGGGGATGCCGGCGTTGATGGCCGCTTCCTGCTCCTCCGTGCTGCCGACCCGGATGTTGGTATCCACCGCGCCGGGCGTGATGGCGTTAACGGTGACTCCCGTGCTGCCGACCTCCCGGGCCAGGGCCTTGGTGAAGCCGAGGATGGCCGCCTTGGCAGCGGAGTACGGGACCTTGCCGAAGACGCCGCCGCCGCGCTGGGCGGAAACCGAAGACATATTCACGATACGGCCCCAGCCGCTGGCGATCATGTCCGGCAGGAAGGCCTTCGTTACGAGGTACGTACCGGTGGAGTTGACCGCCATGACCTTGTTCCACAGATCGAGGGTGGTTTCCAGGAACGGCACCGGAGAGGTGATACCGGCGATGTTGGCCAGCGCTCCGACCGGGGGCAGGTTGCCGGAGCGGACTTCCGCCGCCACGGCGCGGTAGGCGGCGTTGACGGATTCCTCGCTGGCGACGTCGACCTCGTGGCCGAACGCGGGCACATTGAAGTCGTTGCCGATCTCCGCGGCGACCTTGGCTGACTTCTCGCCGTCGAGGTCAAGGATGACGACGGCCCAGCCCTGGCTGGCATAGCGGCGTGCGGTGGTTATGCCGATTCCCCGGTCCGAGGTGGCTCCGGTCAGGACGGCTGTGCGCTGGATGGTGGTGCTCATGATGCTCCTTGGGTTTTTTGGTGTCGTGAAGTGGATCGATTGCTCCGCAACTGCCGTTTTGAGGGCTCATAACGGCAGTTACGGAGCAATCGACGGTTAGATGAGGTCGGTGATAAAGCTAGCCGCTTTGGCGGCCGCGGCAGGCCGTTCCTCGTGCTCGAGGTCCCTGGTTTCGAGCTCGAGTGAGAAATGTCCGGTGTAGCCCTGCGCGGCGAGAGCCCGGAGGCCTGCGGCAAAGTCCGCCTGGCCGTTGCCGATGCTGAGGTTGATGTTCCCGGGCACGGCGTCGCGCAGGTGCACGTGGGAGATCCGGCCCTCGTGGCGACGGAGGTACTCGAGTGGGTCCTCGCCGGCGGCGACGATGTGGCTGAAGTCCATCACAATGCCGACGCCGGTTCCCGCCACACGTTGGGCCAGCAGTTCGGCGCGTTCGAGGTTCCAGCAGAATCGAAGAAAGTGCAGGGACTCGGTCCAGAGTTCGACGCCGAACTCCGCTGCGCGCTCCCCCGCGCGGATCAGCTCGGCCGCGATTGTGTCCAGGTCCTCCTCGAGGCTGCGGACGGGTTCGTGGCCCAGGGCCCCGCAGGGAAGAACCAGCGCCCGGGCACCCGTGTTGGCCGTGAGGGTAAGGAGCGCTTCGAGGTGCCGTCGTCGGGCCGCCTCCCCGCCGGCGTCGAGCACGGTGTTGAGGTTTCCAACGTCCCCGTTGACCGAACGGACGCGAAGCCCCGAAGCTGCGACGTCGGCCGCGACGGAGGCGACGGCCTCCGGACTCAGGTCATAGGGCACGTGATCGCAGACGCCGGGGAGAGCGCCGAGGTCGATCTCCTCGAACCCCTGTTCCGTCATCGTCCGGAGAGCTGTCGGCAGATCCTGGTGGCGGAAGCTGATGGATGAACAGCCGAGTCGGGAGTTGAACATCGTCATTGATCCTCTGGTCATGCCCGGGAGCGGTGGTGATAGGGACCACATTACGGACGTCAACTGTCAACAGTCAACCCTATAAGTTGACTGTTGACATTGTTCTATGGCGCGGGTCACACTGGGGTATCACTTGTTAACAGTCGACAGTGGCGGCGTCCTGGCGCCAGCCACTCCTCGAAAGGGATTTCTAATGAGCAAAGAAGCTCTCACCATGCGGGGCCCGGTCCACGGCACCAAGGATGCAAAGCGGGTCGCCATCGGCTCCGGCGTCGGCGCGGTGATCGAGACCTACGACTTTATCGGTTTCGGCACAGCGGCGGCCTTGTACTTCGGCACGGCCTTCTTCCCCACGGGCGATCCGGTGACCGGAACCCTCGCCGCCTTTGCAACCCTGGGCGTCGGCTTCGCGGCCCGTCCCATCGGCGGCATCATCGGCGGCCACCTCGGCGACAAGCTCGGCCGCAAACCGGTCCTCGTCGCCTCCCTGATCCTGATGGGCGTTGCAACCTTCCTTATCGGCCTGCTCCCCACGTACAGCCAGGTCGGTTTGCTGGCGCCGGCGCTGTTGGTCTTTGTCCGCATTGTCCAGGGCCTCGCCTTCGGTGCGGAATGGGGCGGCGCCATCCTGATGAGCTACGAGCACGCCCCGTGGAAATCCAAGGGCAGGTACACCGGGATTGTTCAGGCCGGCTTCCCGGTGGGCCTGCTGCTGGCCAACCTTGTATTCCTGGTCAGCGTGAACCTGGGCGGCGAACTCGCCTGGCGCGTTCCCTTCCTCGCGAGCATCGTGCTCGTCGCAGTCGGACTGATCATCCGCTCCAAAGTCCCGGAATCCCCCGTTTTCGAGGAAGTCAAGGACAGCGGCACCATCGTCAAGTCCCCGATCATCGAGGTCATCAAGACCGATTGGCGCAGCATCGTCAAGGGAATCGGCCTCCGCATCGCCGAGACTGCAGGCTACGCCGTGTCCATCACCTACATGATTTCCTACCTCCACACGCAGCAGCTGGCGGACAAGACCCAGACCCTGATGGCGCTCTGCATCGCCTCCGCCATCGGCATCTTCGCCACGATGGCCTGGGCACGCCTGACGGACAGGATCGGCCGGCGCCCGCTCTACATCTGGTCCTGCGCGTTCGCCCTGCTGTTCGCCATCCCCATGTTCCTGATGGTCAACACGGGCCTGTTCGTTTTGGTCATCGCCACCCTGGTGATCTCCTACGCCGTTTGCCAGAACTCCCTGGCCGGCGCCCAAGGCGCCTGGTTCCCGGAGTTGTTCCAGGCCAAGACCCGCGCGTCGGGGGCCTCGCTTGCCTACCAGATTTCGGCCATGGTCTCCGGCTTCACGCCCTTCATCACCACCCTGCTGTTCGTCAGCTTCGGCTGGATGGGCCCGGCACTGCTCTTCGGCCTCTACGCCGCCATCGGCCTCCTGTCTGCCGTCTCGACCCGCGAAACGTGGGGCAAGCGCGAACGCCAGCTCGCCGAAGAAACCACCAACAGCACCCCCCAGACGGTGACCGTCTAATGGCCGCCACAAAGGAAGCGCAAATGACCGCCACACAGGAATCCATGACCAGCACCACAGAACGCGTTGCCGATGTCTCAGCCGCGGCCTACCGGATACGGCACCACGCCCTGACCATGGGCGAGGTCCAGGGCCAGGGCTATGTTGGCCAGGCACTGGGTGCGGCGGACATGCTGGCCACGGTGTACGCCGACCAGCTCCGGTTCCGGGCCGCCGACCCCGAATGGGAAGAGCGGGACCGGTTCCTGCTCTCCACCGGCCACTACGCCATCGGGCACTACGCGGCACTGGCCGAGGCAGGGGTCATCCCGGTCGACGAGCTGGACACTTACGGCTCGGATGATTCCCGGTTGCCGATGTCCGGGATGTCCACCTACACCCCCGGCATGGAGATCTCCGGCGGGTCCCTGGGCCACGGGCTCTCCATCGCCGTCGGCATGGCCCTCGGCCTGAGGCACCAGGGCTCCGCCGCGAGAATCTACAACTTCCTCTCCGACGGCGAGCTGGACGAGGGCTCCACCTGGGAGGCCGCCATGGGCGGGCACCACCACCAGCTGGGCAACCTGACCGCCATGGTGGACATCAACGCCCTGCAGGCCGACGGCAAGACCGACACGGTGCTCCGCACCGAACCCGTCACTGAAAAGTGGGAAGCCTTCGGCTGGTACACCCAGCGGGTGGACGGCAACGACGTCGGCGCGCTGCTGGAAGCCTTCGACAACGCAGCCGCCCAGGCTGCCGCCGTCGGACGTCCGTCCGTCATCCTGTGCGACACCAAGGTGGGCCGCGGCGTACCGCTGCTGGAGGACCGCGAAAAAGCGCACTTCATGCGCATCGAGGAACACGAATGGCAGCTCTGCCGCGAGCAACTGACCGCCGGATACGAAGATAAGGCAAGCCGATGAGCACCACCACCGCACCCAAGCTGAAGACCTCGGCCATGATCGCTTCCTTCGCTGATCCCGGCCAGAAAACCGTGTCCGCCCCGTTCGGGCACGCCCTGGTAAAGGCCGCGCAGGAGAACGACAAAATCGTCGGCCTGACCGCGGACCTGGGCAAGTACACGGACATGCACGTCTTCGCCCAGGCCTACCCGGAACGGTTCTTCCAAATGGGCATGGCAGAGCAGCTGCTCTTCGGGGCCGCGGCAGGGATGGCGGAAACCGGGCTCGTGCCGTTCGCCTCCACGTATTCGGTGTTCGCGGCCCGCCGGGCTTACGACTTCCTTTGCCTGGACAGCGCCGAACCCAATCTCAACGTCAACATCGTCGGCGGCCTGCCCGGCCTGACCACCGGTTACGGGCCCAGCCACCAGGCCACGGAGGACATGGCGATCTTCCGTGGCATGCCGAACCTGACGATCGTGGACCCCTGTGACTCAGTGGACATCGAGCAGGCGGTCCCCCAGCTCGCGGCCAGCGACGGGCCCACCTACCTGCGCCTGCTGCGCGGCAACGTGCCCACCGTCCTCGACGAATACGACTACACCTTCGAACTGGGCAAGGCCAAAGTACTGCGCGGAGGCAACGACGTCGTCTTTATCTCCAGTGGGCTGATGACCATGCGGGCGCTCCAGGCCGCCAAGGCCCTGGCCGCCCACAACGTCGACGTCGCCGTCGTCCACGCCCCCACCGTCAAGCCGTTCGATACCGCCACTGTTTTAGCGGAGCTGAACACCGACCGGCTGGCGGTCACGCTCGAGAACCACAGCATCGTCGGAGGCTTGTTCGAAACCGTCGCCTCCGCCGTCGTGACGGCAGGCCTGGGCAAACGGGTCGTGCCGGTGGCACTCCCGGACGCGTTCCTCGACGCCGGCGCCCTGCCCACCCTGCACGAGAGGTATGGACTCTCCGTGCAACGGATCGTCGCGAGGGTTCTGGCGGAACTCGGCTGACGGCTCCGCACCACCGCCGCGCGCGGCCGGGCAACCTCCGGTCGCGCGCGTTTGGCGTATGATCACGGTTAACACGGCAATTGTAAACAGTTAACGCCTTACATTGAGGACACACACCATGGCCGGAGCAACAGCACCCCTGCTGGGACTGGAAAAGAAGAGCCTCCGCGAGCAGGCGTTGGCTGCCCTGCGCACCGCCATCACGAGCGGAGAGCTGGCGCCGGGGCGGCATTTGGTCGAAACCGAATTGTCGGAGATGCTCCAGATCAGCCGGGGAACCCTCCGTGAGGCGCTGCGGCAACTCGAGCAGGAAGGCCTGCTCTCTGCCGGACCCCGCGGTCGCCTCTCCGTGCGCCACCTCGACGCCAAGGAAATCCGGGACATTTTCTCCGTGCGCGCGGCTCTGGAATCGTTGGCTGCCCGGACGCTGTGCGAGCTTCCGGACCGGGACTACGTCATCCGTTCGCTCCGCACCGCCATCGGCGCGATGGAGGCGGCCACCCACGGCACCCTCGAGGAGCGCATCGAAACCGACATGGACTTCCATCGGACCATGTGCCTCCTCACGGGAAACGAGACGCTGCTGCACTCCTGGGAATCGCTGGAGGGCTCCATCCGGATGTCCATCATGTTCGCTGGCCTGGACAAGGGCGTCAAAAACATGAGCGTGGACAGGCACCACGAGATTGTGGCCGCCATCGAAACGGGTGATGCTACCTTGGCCCGCAACACCATACGCGACCACATGGACCAGGCCGCCGACAATCTGGTGGCCTGACGCCGGCTGAGACTTAGGCCTCCCCAAACGGCTTCGGCGCTACTATAATCTGCTTCACACCCCAGAGCGGGAGATGAGCAAGATGCGCGGATTTGCCAGGCGCCCAACGGGACGGCGCGGAGTAGGTCTATTCGGGGCCGTGTATCTGGCCATCGGCGTGGTGGTCGCCGCCACGCACGGTTACCTGGTGGCCTGGAATGTTCCCGGCAACATACTGGAAGGCCTGGCGGCGATCGTCTTGTGGCCGCTCGTGGCGCTCCTTGGAGTCGACCTGCACACCTTGATCGCCTAGACGCCGCAGATCCCCTCTGGGACGGGACTTCACCCGGAAACGATGTTTGTCCATCGCCCCGCTATTGACCGCTTCTGTCCCTACAATTTAATTGTCAGCCTCCATGGCATTCACGTCGCGGGGGCGGCCAAAGAAGGAGAACGACGATGGGATTGGGTGACAAGATCCACAATGCCGCTGAGAAACTCCACGGCAAGGGCAAACAAGCTGCCGGCGAAGCCACCGGCAACGAACGGTTGAGGGCCGAAGGCAAAAGCCGGCAGGTCAAAGCCGACCTGAAGCAGGCCGGCGAAAAAATCAAAGACGCTTTCAAGAAACACTGATTCCCCCAATGGCGGAGGCGTGATCCGTTCGGACCGCGCCTCTGCCCCTACTTGCCCCGCCGCGCGGCCACAGAAGGGGATGCCGATGCTTACCCTGCCGCGCATCACGGTGGAGGTTCCCGTGCTTGGCATAGGATCAGCCCCTTCGGACTACGACGAGCTGGGCACGCTCGTCGACGCGTTGCGTCGACGCCAGGGCCTGCACCTGACCCTGTTGCACGTCGGGGTCCTGGAGGACTTCTCCCGGGACGTCGAGGATTGGACCAGCGGCATCACCAGCAGCGCGGTTGCCACGCGTAGGGTGGTCGCGTGGTTGGAGGCCCTGCCGGTCTTGGCAGCCTTCACGGGACGGGCCGACAAGCTGATCGTCCTGGGCGGCGGCAACGTATCCGGACTGGAGGTGGAGGTCCCCGAGCACGTGCATGAATTCCAGGTCCTGCTGGTGCGCGCCCTCCATGAACTGCTCGACGACTTGCTGGTGGACAACGTTGACGACTTCATTCTCAGCTCACGTGCGCTGGGCTTCAGATACCCCCGTTGGACACCGCATGTTGCTGTCGGCCGCCCCAAGACCCGAACACGGGAGCCCCTGCGCATTGAACCGTTGACCATCGACTTCGGGAGCTCACGGATTCGGAACCACCAGTTCCTGCCGGCGTCCGGCGCCCGCTGACCGCGGCGATCAGGGGCCTGCCGAGCCAATTGGGCGAGCAATCTTGGACAACTCTTGGATTCAGCAGGGATCACTTCTTTCCCTCGGATTCCTAGGGTTGGACCATGAAAGCCAACACAGTCCTCATCCTCGCAGCAGCCAGCATTCTCCTCACGGGCTCGGCAGCCGTCGCAGTGAATACCCAGACTCTGAACAGCACACCTGTAGGGAGTTCCGTCCCCGCGAATATCGCCATTCTTACTCAAAGTGAGACGACTGCCGGGTCGGCCTCCCCTGCCTCAACGCCCAGCCCATCCGCCAGCGAAGACGCGGTCCCTGGCTCCTCATCGCAACCCGCCACCGGAGCCGGCACGGGACCAAGCAGCGGGCGCCCGGCACCGGCCGTCCCTTCCCTCGCCGACGACCGGACCGCGGCATCACTCGCCTCAGCGGCACCAGAACCGTCCCGTTCGATCGAAGCCAATGATGACCATGGCGGCCACGGCGAACCGGAGCCGGGCGACGACAAACACTCCGGCAACGACGACGACCGCGGCCGCAGCGGCGGCCACGGCGAACCGGAGCCGGGCGACGACAAACACTCCGGCAACGACGATTAGGACGATCGAACCGGGCGCCCAGATCTCGCCCACGCCTTCCGAACGCACTGACGCTGCGAGAAGCAGCTGGCGCCGTGCTGCTGGGACGCCTGAGTTTTGCGCCGCAAAATGAAGGCCACGGCAACGTCGCCCTGTAGTAAACCGGCCGCATGGTGACCACTAGCCGTGCCGAGCGGGTAAGCGCGGCCTTCGTAAAAATCACAGACACGCTGGTCCTTTTCAAGGACGGGCTCTCGCCCTAATATTGCATTGTTGCCCCGGACCCCGGCAGCGCCCCCTTGTCGGCGCTTTTTACGGGGGTGTCCTGATGCAACGGAACAACTCAAGCATTTCTTCGGCAACATCGGCGCAGGCCATGACCACTGGTCCCATCCGGGCAGTGGAAGAGGCTGCCGCCATGAACATGTAAGCCGACTTCGAACACGAGCACTCCGCGCCCGAGTTGCAGGTGGCGGCCAGAGCCGTCACCTTCGGAACGCCGATCAAGGACGTGGCCAACGCGGCACATATGACATCGCTCGAAGTCCTCGATGCGGCGGACTCGCACACCTACCGCCGCCACCGGTCCGGATGACGCCAGAAGGGAAGCCTCAGGATGGCCACTGATTACGACGAAGTGCGATTCGAAGTTGCTGAATCGCGCCAGGACTCACTTCGTGCCGTTGAGTCCGCCAATGCCCCGGACGCCGGCAGCGTTATCCGTGACCTGGACGAGGCGGACACCACGGACGGGGTGGAGCTGCCCGGCGCCGACCTTTCCGGCGAGGAGCTGAGAATTGAGATCATCCCGCAAAGGGAGGACGAGTTCACCTGCTTTTCCTGTTTCCTCGTCCGGCACAGGTCACAGATCGCACGTGAGAGTGACGGCCACGCCTTCTGCCGCGACTGTGAGGGTTGACCGGGCCCCGAACTACGATCCACTTGGGGCTTCTCCTGCCTGGGCGGGGGCCCTACGATCGGGGAATGAGGCCCCAACCGAAGGTGCTGATCGAGCGCGCCGTGGAGCTCTACGGCAGGGATGAAGTCGTCCAATGGGCTGCCGCGCTGTTATCCGGTCAGCAGGGCGGCGACGATTTGGAAATCGGCTTGCTGGGCGGCTCCCCCGGATGGACTGCCTACTGGTCCCGGGTCTGGGGAGCCCGGGCGCTCCTCTATGTATGGGACGAATCCGCATCCGCGGCAGTGATATACGGTCTCCGGGACGAGCACTGGCGGGTGCGGGAGATGTGCGCAAAAGTGTGCCGCCGTCGGGAACTCGCAGAGGGTTCGGCCGCCCTGGCGGTCCTGGCCGGTGACCCGGTGGCGCGCGTCCGGGTCTCGGCATACAACGCGATCGCCGACATCTGCGAGGCGGACTCCGCGGAGCCCCTGCTGGCCGTGTCCTTTGAAAGCCCCCGGGAGGCTGACGAGGCAGCGGCCGCCCTGCGGCGCATGGAGCAGCGCTTGGACCGCCGGCTTGGCTGAGATCGGACCAGGCCCTTGGATTTGCTAATGATCGAGCCGGTGGTGCCGCCAGGTGGGAAACTGGTTCCGGGCCGCCTCTACCGACAGCAGGGAAAGGTCCATCGTGGCGGCTGCCGGCCCCAGGCCGAGGACGTGCAGTGCAGCGCCCAAAGGATCAATGAGCATGCGGTGCCCGATGGACACTGGCGGTGTTTGGGAGACGGCGGCCACATAGGCACCGTTCTCAATGGCCCGGGCCTTGGCGAGCGTGGCCCATTGCTCCGTCGTGGAAGTACCGGCCACCCAGGAAGCGCAGACCAGAAGTGCCTGGGCGCCGGCGTCCGTTAGGGCCCGGGTCAGTTCGGGGAAACGCAGGTTGTAGCAGGTCATCAGCCCGAACGTGATGCCGCCGCAGGAAAACGTGACGGGTGCCGGTTCGGACGCGGGTTTGATGTGGTCAGATTCGCGGAATCCCTGGCAGTCGAAGAGGTGAATTTTCCGGTAGCTGGCCAGTCTCGCCCCGTCGGGGCCTATCGCAACGACGGTGTTGTAGGCCCGGTCCGGGTCTTCGGAGGCTTCCAGGAGGCCGGCGACGACGGCGACGCCGTTGCGCGCCGCCGTTGCGTAGAGCAACGTTGGAGCTACTGGGTAGGCTGGGAATCATGAAAGCCAGCCATTCCGAGGCAGGGCCGAGAACCGCGATGGCGAACCCCCCGCAGGACATTCTGGACCGGTTCAGCTCAGGCGCCGCCGACGCCGGGCGAATTCATGAGCTCGTTGACCGGCGGATGCTGCAGGAATGCGCCGTAACGCATTTCTCCGCCCTCAACGCCACCGCCGACCGACTGGCTGAGCTGGACTCGCTCCCGCCGTCACGTCGACGTCCTCCACCGGACCATGTTCATGGCCCTGGCCAGCGCGGAGGAGCCGGACCTCGAACCGGAACTCCCAGCGGATGGAGATCGCGGTGAACGGCAGCGTTGACGCTGTCCTGCACGACGGGACCAGAATTCCAGTCGCGATCAGCGGCAACGGCCCGGCACTTCTCATCCCCACACGGGCGGAACCCCGGCCCGAGGCGGAAGCGGTCACGATGCGCGCCTGGGGCGCGGACCCGGACCTCGGGCCGAACCTCGTGTCGGGCCTCTCGCCGTCGTACCGGGTGATCGCGGCCGACTACGAAGGGCACCGGATGGCGCATCCGGCGCCCGAGACCCTCACCCCGGAGAACGTCGCCACTGATTTTCTGGCCATCGCTGACGCCGCGGCGGCCGGCCGGTTCGGGTACTACGGGTACTCCTGGCTGGCGCTCTGCGGTTTACAGCTGGCGATCCGCACCAATCGACTCTGGGCGCTGGTCATGGGCGGATACCCGCCGCTCGAAGGCCCGTACAAAAGTATGCTGGCTGTCACGAGGGCCGCGCATTCGGCGGCTGCCGGGCCCGCGGCGCAGACGCCGGCAGCAGATGTCTCCGTCGAACCGGGCGACTGGGATGCCGCCACAATACAGACGAGCGAAGCACAAACCCGCCAGTTCGTCACACTCTACGAAGCGCTCCAGGACTTCGATGATTCAGCGGCTGCCGTGGCACCCGGACTGCCCCGGTTTGCGTTTGCCGGCTCCGCCGACCAAATCGACTACGGGCCGCGATGGGGAGGTGTGCAAGTACGGATTGGCGCTCCGCTGGCCGACCATGAGCGCGAGCTCACGGCGGCCGGATGGGACGTGCAAGTACTCCCTGGACTCGACCATCTGGGCGCCATGCAAAGCTCCGTCGTCGTTTCCCTCCTCAAGACCTGGCTCGACAGGGTGAAGGCCAGATGACGGTCCGGAGCGCAGGGATACTGCTGTACCGGCGGGGCGCCTCCTCCGGCTTGGAGGTCTGGATCGCCCATATGGGCGGCCCGTTCTGGGCCCATAAGGATGCTCATGCCTGGTCCATTCCGAAGGGCGAGTACCTCGAGGACGAGGACCCGCTGGTGGCGGCGCTACGCGAGTTCGCCGAGGAAATCGGCACTGCGGCCCCGGCCGTCGACTACCTCATGCTGGGCGCCTTCCGGCAACCCTCGGGAAAGATCATCACGGTGTTCGCCGCCGAAGCGGACTTTGCCCCGGAAGAGATCGTGAGCAACACCTTTGCCCTGGAATGGCCGAAGGGATCCGGCACTATCACCAGCTTCCCTGAAATCGACGACGCCGTATGGACCACGGAGCCGCTGGCCCGCACAAAGCTGGTCAAAGGCCAGCTTCCGGTCCTCGACGCGCTCATCCGGCACCTCCAGGAAGGCCGCGGCTCTATAGTGCCCGGAATCTGACGGGAGTATCGTGGATCGGGGATGGAGAGCCTCGCCCGATCGGGAGCGGGAAGTTGTCCTTAGTGCCTCGATCGGCAACCGCCGAGGAGCGCACCATGACGTCGCCTACCGTCCCCATACCCCAGCCTCCCCCAAAGCCCGTGGTGGGCAACCTGCCCGATATCGACTCCAACAAGGGAATCCTGGGCATAGTCGAGGTGGCCGAGCGGTACGGACCCATCGTCCGCATCCAGTTCTTCAACCGCAGCGTCGTCGCCATCTCCTCCCAGCAGCTCGTCAACGAAGTGTGCGACGAATCCCGTTTCGGCAAGGTACTGGGCAGGGCCCTGCGGGAGGTGCGGGACTTCACCGGCGACGGCCTGTTCACCGCAGAAACCCAGGAACCCAACTGGCAAAAGGCGCACCGGATCCTGATGCCGGCCTTCGGGCCTGCCGCACTGAAGCGAATGTTTAGCGGGATGGATGACATCGCCGAGCAGCTGCTCCTCAAGTGGGAGAGGCTCGGCCCTGCCGTCCGGATCGACGTCCCGGACACTACCACCCGGCTGACGCTGGACACCATCGCCCTGTGCTCCTTCAGCTACCGTTTCAACAGCCTCTACCGGGAGGAGATGCATCCGTTCGTGGGGGCCATGGTCCGCGTCCTGGTCGAGTCCGGGCAACGCGGGCGCAGGCTCCCGGTCCAGAACAAGATCATGCTGCGCAGACGGCACCAGCTTGAGGAAGACAACGCCCTGATGTTTGAGGTCGCCGACCAGATGATCAGCGACCGTCGGCGCAACCCCAGTCCGCCCGGCAGCGAAGACATCCTGGATACCATGCTCAACGCGGCAGACCCGCTGACGGGTGAGCGATTGCCCGAGGACAACGTCCGCTATCAGATGGTGACCTTCCTGGTCGCCGGGCACGAGACCACCAGCGGCCTGCTGTCCTTCGCCCTCTACGAACTGCTGCTCCATCCGGGCGTCCTGGCCAAGGCCCAAGCCCAGGTGGACGAGGTCCTGGGCACCGAAAGCGCCCGGTTCGAGCACCTGCACCGGTTGGGGTACCTGGACCAGATTCTCAAGGAAACGCTTCGGCTGTGGCCCACCGCCCCGGGGTTCAACGCCGCTCCCTTCGAGGACACGACGCTTGACGGTCGCTATCAGGTCTCCGCGGGCCAGCCCATCCTGGTCCTGATTCCGCTGCTGCACCGCGACAAGGCGGCGTGGGGTGAAGACGCTGAGCTCTTCGAGCCGGACCGGTTCTCCCCCGAGCGGGCCGCGGATATCCCCGCAAACGCCTGGAAGCCATTCGGAAACGGACAGCGTTCCTGCATTGGCCGTGGATTTGCCCTGCAGGAGGCGATGCTGTTCCTGGCCAAGCTTCTGCAGCGCTTCGAGATCACGGCGGCGGACCCCGGCTACGAACTGAAGATCAAGCACACGCTGACCATGAAGCCCGAAGGGCTGTTTATTCACGTACGACGCCGGGACGTCGGGATCGGAGCGCCGCAGGAGGCCGCCGCCGTCGAACATGCCCGGCAGGTCGAAACGCCCCCCATCGCAGCCGCCAACGGTGTCCCGCTCCGCGTACTTTACGGCTCCAATGCGGGAACCTCCAAGGACTTCGCCCAGCGCATCGCCAACGACGCCCGCCGGCGCGGCTACAGCCCCACGATCGGTCCGCTCGACGACGCGGCAGGCGGGCTGCCGACGGAAGGGCTCGTCGCCGTCGTTGCCTCCTCCTACGAGGGGCAGCCGCCGGACAACGCCCGGAAGTTCATGGCCTGGACGGAGGGCCTGCGGCCCGGCACCCTCGCCGGGGTGCGGTTCACGGTGTTCGGCAACGGCAACAGGGACTGGGCGCGGACCTACCAGGAGGTGCCTAAGGCCATCGACGCCCGGCTGGAGGCCGCCGGCGCGGTGCGGATCTACGCTCGGGGCGAGGCCAACGCCCGCGGCGACTTCTTCGGCGACTTCGACGCATGGTACGCCGGCTTCTGGCCCGCCGTGGACGCCGCTCTCGGGCAAGCCACGAGTTCGCCGGCCGCGCAGCCCGGGCTGGAAGTCCAGTTTGTGGGCAACGTCCGGGACCCGCTGCTGCGCCAGAACGGACTGGCGCTCGGCACCGTGGTTGCGAACCGGGAACTGGTCAATACCGCCAAACCCGGAGCCCGGTCCAAGCGGCATGTGGAGATCTCCCTGCCCGAAGGCATGAGGTACCGAACTGGCGATTATCTGGCCGTACTGCCGCTGAATCCCAGCGAACTGGTGCAGCGGGCCCTGACCCGGTTCAACCTCGACTACGACTCGCACGTCCTGCTGAGCATGGATCAGGGCGAGACTTTCCTGCCTACCGGGATGCCCGTGGCCGTGGGCGAGCTGCTCAGCAGCTACCTCGAACTTGCCGTCCCGGCCACG
Organism: Pseudarthrobacter sp. MM222; assembly: GCF_947090775.1. NCBI lineage: Bacteria > Bacillati > Actinomycetota > Actinomycetes > Micrococcales > Micrococcaceae > Pseudarthrobacter > Pseudarthrobacter sp. MM222. The sequence continues at coordinate 1,890,770 of NZ_OX352321.1, read as the reverse complement.
CGGATCCAGCTCGAGTACCTGGCCGATGTCGCCGAGGACCCTGCCCAGCGCCGGGAGCTCGAGTCGCTCGCGGAGGACCGCGAGCGCCACGCGGCCGAGATCCTCGATAAGCGCGTCTCCCTCCTGGAGCTGCTGGAAACCTACCCGTCCTGCCAACTGTCCTTCGGCTCGTTCCTGCAACTGCTGACCCAGCTGGCGCCGCGGCGGTACTCCATCTCCTCCTCCCCGCTCTGGAGCCCCGACCATGCGACGCTGACCTTCTCCGTCATCAGGGCCCCGGCATGGTCGGGCCGCGGCGTCTTCGAAGGTGCCGCCTCCACATACCTCGCCCAGGCCAGGCCCGGGTCAAGGGTCGCGGTCACCGTGCGTCCCTCGAACGCGGCTTTCCACCCGCCCGAGTCCCTGGACGTTCCGCTCATCATGGTCTGTGCAGGGACTGGGCTGGCGCCCTTCCGCGGATTCATCCAGGACCGCGCGTTGCGGGCCGAGGCCGAGGGCATCCAACCGGCGCCTGCCCTGTTGTTCTTCGGCTGCCGGGCCCCCGACACCGACTTCCTCTACCAAACGGAGCTTGCGTCGTGGGCAGACCAGGCCAACCTAGATCTCAGGCCGGTCTTTTCCACCGCACCCGAGGACGGCCGGAAGCATGTCCAGGACAGGCTCTGGGCCGACCGGGCCGACGTCGTCGAGCTGGTCAAACAGGGCGCAACCGTCTACGTCTGCGGCGACGGCAAACACATGGCGCCGCAGGTGCGGGACACGTGCGAGCGCATCTATCGGGAGGCGACCGGCGCATCTGTTGCGGAGGCCGACGCGTGGATCGATGATGTGGAACGCACCCACGGCAGGTATGTGGCCGATATCTTCACGTGAACACGCAAGAAAACGGGCGGGAGCAGGATCACGTCCGTCGCAGGACGACGAGGCCGTTGGCCGGCAACCGCACATCGATCCGCCCGTCCTGACTTGGCAGCACGGCACCGTAGTTGCCCAGATCGGTTCCGCCATAGAACCTGGAATCGCTGTTGAAAATTTCCTGCCATCCGCCCGGGGCCAGCCGGTCCGCCGTCGTTCGCAGGGTGTACCCGGCCGCAAACGGATGGTTGTTCAGGGACGCGACGACCAGCTCACGGGTGGTGCCGTCGGAACGGACGAAGGCAAGAACCCGGGCGTCATCAGAGGCGTGGATGATGTCGATGGTGCGCGAACGGAAGGCCCGGCTGCCCCGGCGGAGCCGGATCAGGTCCTGGTAGTAGCGGAACAGGTTCGCACCGAGCCCGGAACGCTCACCCAGGATGTCCTCCCGTCCGCCCGGGATGTCGTCGTACTTACAAGGCTTCCGCGCGCCGATTTCCTCGCCCATAAAAAACATCGGCGTGCCGGCCGAGAGCATGCTGATCCCGGCGACGACGCGCGTCCTGGCCTCGGCGACGTCCCGGGTCGGCCCGTGCAGGACGGCGTCGTTGATGGCCGCGCGGATGGTGCGCAGAGTGCCCTGCGCGTTTCCTGCCTCATCGTGGGATTCGTGATAGACAACGTGCGCCTCCCCCGTCCTGGCGAAGGAGCCGCAGAACTGGGTCCAGGGCAGCGGGCCGTCGGTCCCGAATCCGGCACCGTGCAGTATTTTCGCCCTGTCCTCATGGTTGGCGGCGTCGCCGATGAGGTCGTGGTACAGGTCCGAGAACCAGGTTGCATTGAAGCCCATCCCGCCGGTGTCAGCGGGTTCGGTGATTTTGTTCCAGCCCGAGTGATCTTCGGCAATTCGAATAGCGGAGGGACGGATAAGGTTCAGCGTGCGGCTCCACTCCCGCAACAGTTTGTGCCCGTACAGCTGCGCCGCGAGAACTTCCGACCCATCGATCTCCCGCCGGTGGTCGCGGTGGATGGCCTCGGTGAGATCCACGCGGAAGCCGTCGACGTGGAACTCCGCTGCGAACTCCGCCGCGCTGCTGATGAAAAGCTGCCGGACGTTCTCCTCCCACAGTCGCGGGGTCCGTCCCGAAGACCCGTTCTGGAGGTACCCGTTGTCCGGGTTCCCGTGGTCGGCGGACCGGCCCTCGTACCAGTAGTAGATGTTCTGCTCGGGCAGGTCGGAGTCGTATTGCCATTGGGCCCGATCGGCGGTGTTGTCGAAGTGGTTGTAGACGACGTCCTGGATGACGGCTATCCCGTTGCGGTGGCACTCCCGCACGAAGTGCTTGTACTTGTCGCGTCCGCCGGCGCTGGACTCGATGACGAAGTGATGGGTGTCGCCGTAACCCCAGCTGAAGGTCCCGCCGGTCTCAGACACCGGCATCAGTTCCACCGCGTTGATCCCGAGGGACACCAGATGAGGGATGAACTCCATGGCATCCCGGAGTTTGCCGGCGTCAATCCGACTGAATCCCAGCGATCCTATGTGGAGTTCGTAGATCACCAGTTCCGTCAGCCGGGTCGGCACCGGCGTGGCAGGGGTGAACTCGGTGAGCCAGAACTCCTCGTCGGGAAGCTGCTTCGGCGGGTCGGTGGTCGGTTCGAATTCTTCCCGCACCACGTCCTGGTCGATGACGACGCTGCAGCTCACGCCTCCGTCCAGGCTGTCCGGATTCCCGTCCCAGGCAGGGTGGTTCGGGTTTTCCGGATTGATGGCGCCGCGTCCCATCTGCCACCGGGAGTGGAGGTCGGTGCGCATCCGGACCACTCCCTGCGCGGTGCGAACGCGGTACATGTAGGGCAGGCCCACGAAGGACGCGAAGTCGGCCCGGGGAACACTGGCCCAGATGCCCGCGCCAATGCCGTGCAGCGGGATCACCGGCTGGTTCGGGTCGATGCCGCGTCCGTCGTCGTAGATATAGCCGTTGTCCTTTTTCCCGAAGACGACGTCGACCGCCTGGGCGTTCGGAGCCCACGCCGCGAACCGGAGGTGCTCCTTGCCGTACTGGTGCAGTTTCTGGGCCCCGAAGAACCGGCTGACGGTCAGGCAGTACCGGGCCGTATCGTGCCCTCCGGCCGTCGGCAGGATGAAAATGCGCTCCGTTCGCACAGGGTTGGGATACGGGTCCTCGGTGGCGATCGCCCACTGGTTCGCACCGGACGGACCGTCCAGGCGGACACCCCACCGGACCTCCTGTCCTGCCACGGCGTCGTCGAAGACCACGGTCGCTTCAAAGGCCGGACAGCCGTCCTCGCCGGTGACCTCCTGCATGGGCAGGTCGCCCCAGCCGTTCCACGAGCCGGCCAGGCGGGCGTTTCGGAAGAGGCGCTGCTTTATCCCGCTGAGGTACTGGAAGCGCACCGTGATCATCGGTTCCCCCGATCAATTTTCCGAAACCACCGATGGAGCACCGGGCGGGGACCTCAGCGTGAACGTTTGACCACCATCGCGGAGCCGCCCCCACGCCGCACCGGCTCAGCAGCGGCGACCATGCGCCCGTCGGACTTGAACTCGATTGCCGTCGCCGCACCGATCTCCGCCGCGGACGTCGACGGCGCCCCGGCCGGCTCCAGCACGTGGCCGTACGGCGCGAGCTGGCTTCCGTAGGCGGCGATGAATCCCGACTCCGCCGTCACACTGGCCGAGTTCCGCTGCGCCGCACGCGGCGCGGCGATCGCCTTGGAAATGCTCATGCCCAGGTCCACCCGGTTCAGGATCGTCTGCAGGACGGTGGTGATGATCGTGGACCCGCCGGGCGAGCCGAGCGCGAGGAACGGTTTGTCGTCCTTGAGGATGATGGTTGGTGACATCGAGGAGCGCGGACGCTTGCCCGGCTCGATCCGGTTCGGGTCGGCCGGGTCGTAGACGGCACTAAAGTCGGTCAGTTCGTTGTTGAGCAGGAACCCGCGGCCGGGAACCACGATGCCGGAGCCGCCCGTCTGCTCGATGGTGAGCGTGTACTCAACCACGTTTCCCCATTTGTCCGCGACCGTCAGGTTGGTGGTCGAGATGTTCTCCGTGTCCCTCTCGGTGGCAGGCGCGGCAGCGGCGGCCGGGCACGCGCCGTCGTACTTGGCCACGTCCCCCGGCGGGACGGGCTTCTTGGCCGCGTGCCGCGGATCAATCTGGCAGGAGCGCTCTTTGCCGAACCGGGGATCGGTGAGCGCCTTGGTGGGGACGTCGACGAACGCGGGGTCGCCCACGTATTTCCCCCGGTCCGCGAAGGCGAGGGCGCTCGCCTCGAGGTAGTGGTGCAGGGCGTCGGGCTGGGCCATCTCCGAGATGTTGAACGGGTCGAGGATGTTCAGCGCCTCCCCGACGGTGGTGCCACCGCTGCTCGACGGCGCCATGCCGTAAACGTCCAGGCCGCGGTAGTCCACGTGCGTGGGTGCCTGATCCAGCACGCGGTAGGCGGCCAGATCCGCCGTCGTCATATTGCCGACCGGGACGGGCAGCGCCGTGCCAGGCGCCTTGGGCGGGGACTGGACGGTGGCCGCGATTTCCGCCGCGAGGGCGCCGCGGTAGAAGCCGCGTGCGCCGTTCTCGCCGAGGAGCCGGTAGGTTTCGGCGAGTTCGGGGTTCTGGAAGACACTGCCGACGGCGGGTGCTGTTCCGCCCGGCAGGAACAGCTTGCTCGTCGAGGTGAACGCCGCGAAGCGGACCTGGTTGTCGAGGGTCTGCAGGCGGAACGTATCGTCGACCACGAAACCCCGGGTCGCGACGTTGATTGCAGGCGTGAGGGCCTCGGCGAGGCTCATCGTGCCCCAACGGTCGAGCGCGCGCTCCCACGTGGCCGGCGTGCCGGGGACGCCGACGGAGACGCCACTGGTGACGAGCTCCGGCGTGAAGCGGTACGGTTTGCCCGTCCCCGGGTCGATGAACGCGTCGTGCCGCATCGCCGCCGGAGCAGTTTCGCGGCCGTCGATGGTGCTGACCCGGCGGGTCTTCGCGCTGTAGAACACGAAGTAGCCTCCACCGCCGATCCCTGCGCTGTAGGGCTCGGTCACGCCCAGGGTCGCGGCCGCCGCGACGGCGGCGTCCGCCGCGTTGCCGCCTCTGCGGAGGACTTCAATCGCCGCTCCGGATGCCTCCAAATCCACGGTGCTCACTGCGCCGCCGTATCCGGTGGCGGTGGCTGTCTTTTCCGTTTCCCGCGGATCTGCGACGGCGGGGCTGACGACGACACCGCTGGTAACACTCAAGGCCAGAGCCGCCGTGATTGCAGCGAGTCGGCGTCTCACTGATGGCATGGTCGCTCCCGGGTGAAGGTGCTGCGAGTTAACCGTGCAATCACGCTACTACTCCGAGGTGCGCCACTCAACACCTCGCACACGGTCGGCTCACGCGGCGCTGCTTGCTGGTTTCAATCGCGGTTTGGGTAGCCGAGGTGGCGCTTGATTTCCTCGAGCTCGGCGCTGAGTTCTTCGACCCGCGAGCTGTATCTGGCGAATTCCTTCTTGCGGCGCTGCCCGTCCCGGTAGCTCACAATCAGCGCGAGGATGCCCAGTGGCACCGCGACCAGCAGGGCCCATCCCGCTGCCGCAAGGAATTCCACCGCGACCGGAAGCGATGCCCGAAAATCGATGAATTCATTGACGCCGTCCACCACTCCGCTCATGGCAGCGTCGAGGTCTCCCAGAAACCGCCCAACAACGGGAGTATCAGCCAGTTTGGGAGGAGCGCCGAGCCTGTCCTCCGCACCGCCGCCCCAGCGGGAATCGCCGAGGTGGGACAGGACGTAGATGCCCGCGCCGATGTTAGCCATCGCGAAGACGAGGACGGCTCCAAGGGCACCCAGATGAGGCCTGCGGGGCCGCCAAAAACACAGCAGCAACCCGGCGGCGATCGCCGAAAGCCACGTCAGGGCCCTCAGCCACTCGCTGTTTACGTCGCTCAAGATGTCCACGACACCGACCTTCCCTAGACCCTTAGGCAGGCTACCCTGAAGAAGGGGCTGGACGGGCTGGAGCGGACGCCCGAATCCTGTTTGGAGTGCAGCGGAAACCAGGGCCTTGATACGGTGGGGGCCGTTCTATCAAAGGATATTCCCACACCGCCTGAGGTGGCCGACCCGGTGCCCCGCTCTTCTCATGCGCCCCGGTGATGGCGGGCTGGCAATAGAAAGGAACAAAGCCGGTGGTTTGCCTTGCCCGACTGTCAAAGCCACGCTAGCGCGCGGCTTCGTCGAGCAGCTGCCGGAACTGGGCTTCGGTGTTCAGGGTGAGCTTCTTTCCGTCAAGGTAGAAGGTGGGCGTGCCTGTCACGCCGAGGGCGCGTCCGTCGGCGACGTCCTTGCTGATGCGGTCCTTGGTTGCCTGGTCCGCGACTGCCGCGTCGTACCTGTCCATGTCCAGAGCCAGTTCCTGCGCGAAGGTCCTAAACAGTGCTGCCTGGGAGTCCTGTTTCTCGCCCCATTTTGGCTGGGTCTCGAATAGCTTGGCAGCCATTTCCTCATACTTGCCCTGCTGGGCTGCGGCTTCCACGGCCACGGCTGAGGGGACGGAATTACGGTGGCCGGGCAGCGGGAAGTAGCGGTGAACGAACGTGATCCGGTCCCCGTACTCCTTCTGCAGTTCCGCGACCAGCGGCTCAGCAGCACGGCAGGATTCGCACTCGAAGTCCAGGAACTCGACCAGCTGGGCCTTCTCAGTGGCCGGGCTCGTGACCCGGTGGCTGTCTTCCCTGATGAGCTGGGCGTCGGCAGCCGCCAGAGGTGCGGCCGGAGCGGGCTTATTGGCGGTGAGTACGAAGTACCAGATCACCCCAGCGCCGACGAGGGCCGCAAGGAGAATCCAGATTACGAGGCGGACCCGTCGGGCGGAAACGACTGCGCTCATCGATCAGCCGGCTTTGTTCCAAGGTTAACGACGACCGGCGCAGCCAATGCGTCTGATTTGCGCCTTGCGCAGCAGGAATCCACAGGCTCTTTGCCTGCCGTCGCTGCTGTCACGGGCACCGCGAAGGCAGATGTTGTTGAGGACTCTTCGCTGGGCGGGCAGCAGCCATCATCCTCTTCAGCGTGGCACTCGGTGGCGTGCGGTATGGCGCAGCAGACCTCGCCGCGCCAGGCGTTGATGCCTTCCCGGACGGCGATACCTGCAATGACCAATGCCGCGCCGGCATCGGCCCACCACCACCCCAGAGTGCTGTTCAGGATCAAGCCAATCAGCAGGACGGCGGAGAGGTACGTGCAGAGCAGCGTCTGTTTGGAATCCGCTACGGCGGTCCTGGAGCCAAGTTCCCGCCCGGCCCGGCGCTGCGCCCACGACAGGACAGGCATGATCGACAGGCTCAGTGCTGCGATCACGAGGCCCGGTGTCGAGTGCTGGGCCTCCCCTGCGCCCGTGAGTGACCGGAGGGCATCCACGGTCACGAACGCGGCGAGGGCGAAGAAGGAAATGGCGATGATCCGCAAAGTCAGGTGCTCACGTCGTTCCGGGTCCTTGGCAGAGAATTGCCAGGAAAGAGCCAGGGCGGAAGTTACTTCAATGACCGAGTCCAGGCCGAAGCCGATAAGCGCCGAAGAGTCCGCGACCCCGCCGGCCCAGAGTGCCACACTAGCCTCAATGACGTTATAGGTAATGGTGGCTGCCGCGAACAGCCTGATCCTCCGGCTCAGCACCTTGCGGCGATCCGGACTGGGCGCGTGAAGCAGCGCGGTCATGCGAAGCACTCCCCATCCGGGGAACAGCACGCCGGGTCCACCGCAAGCACAACACCGATCAGGTCCTTGATGGCGTTGCCAAGCCGGGCATCTGCCAGCTCATAGCGGCTCCGCCGCCCGTCAGGGACGGCAACAACCAGCCCGCAGCCCCGCAGGCACGTCAGGTGGTTGGACATGCTCTGACGCGAGACTCCCAAGGAATCAGCCAGATCCGAGGGATAGGACGGAGTTTCCGAGAGTGCCAGAAGGATCCGGGCGCGGGTCGGGTCTGACACTGCATAGCCGAACCGGGCCAGCACTGGTGCCTGGGTGAGCGTTTCCATACGGGTCATAGTACAGCCTTGGCTGTATTCACGCCATTGTGTAATAAGCGCAGCCGGGGTGCCCACAAGCGCCGCCCTAGCCCGCATAGCCGATCACATTGCCCCACCCGTCAAAACCCTCCACCAAGCGTTGCCGGCTTTCTTCTCGGAAGCCAGTTCTGACCACTTCGGGGTGAAGCCCAGGTCCTTCCAGCCGGCGATGACGGGCTTCGCGTTGTGCTGGCCCCGGCTGTGTGCCGTTCAACCGCACTGTCGGGTCCGACACGTCGGGCGCTGCGCTAGGTTCGACGCACTGTCAGGGCCGGCAGGTCCGACACGGAGGTGCCGCGCCGTCGGTAAGATTCCTATGGTGACCATCTCCGATTCCCAGCTCCAGCCAGTCACTGTGTCCGTGGCCCGCACAGTCCAACCCGGCCGGACGCGTCAGGCCAGCGCCTGGGCGCACGCAGGCCAGGAACTCGCCCGCGAATGGCCCGGCTACCTCGGATCCGGCTGGGTCCGCTCAGCCGCAGACTCCAACGAATGGCACATGCTGTACCGCTTTGCCGATGCCAACCTGCTCAGCGACTGGGAGCAGTCCGACGAGCGGCGCTGGTGGATCGACAGTGCAGCTGACCTCGTGGAGGTCACGCAGATCGAACGGCGCACGGGCATCGAAGGCTGGTTCGCGCAGCCCGGCGATGTCCGCCTCAGCGTTCCCGAGACCGTGGTTCCGCCCCGGTGGAAGCAGATGGTCAGCATCTTTCTGCCCTTTTTCCGCTCAGCCTTCTGGCCAATTTCCTGCTGCACCCGCTGACCCAGGAATGGCCCCTTCCCTACCAGGTGCTGCTGGCCGCCTGTCTCCTCACGCCGCTGATGACGTATGTCTTTCTTCCCGTCACCACCCGGTTGTTGGGACCCTGGCTGCGTAAGAAGCGCTGACGGAAGGCACCCGCCGTCCGCCGGGTTGGCTCGCCTACCCGGCCCCGGGGAGGGACACCTCCACCACACCCTCCTCGATGCGTGTGCTGAACCGCGGCTGGCCCGCCGTCGCCGGTCCGCCCCTGACTTCTCCGGTGCGCAGCTCAAAGACGCTGCCATGCCACGGACAGATCACGCAGGCCTCCCCGCGCTCGTCGAGCTTGCCCTCGTGGAGGGGCCCGGAGAGGTGGCTGCAGACGTCCGACAAGACGTGGACCACCTGGCCCTCCCGGAACACGAGCAGCGGCATACCGGCCACCGTCCGTTTTTCCAGCTCGCCTTCGGCGAGCTCGTTCAACGGGGCGAGGGTATGCCAACCGACCGGGAAGCGGTGCGGAACATCCTCGCTGTGGTTTACCCCGGCGGCCTGACGATATGTGAGGTGGCCGCCGAGGAAGCCGCCGGCACCAACGGTGGCAAAACCCAGGTATCCGAGCAGCTTGCCTCGCGACTGCCGCCCGCGGGACCGCTCCACCAGTGACGCGATGTACAGTCCGGTGGCCGCGATGTTCGCCGCGGCGTGTACCAGGCCCACGCGCTGTTGCTGCTCATGGAGTTCCGACCAGTCGGTGAAGCCAGCGACAGCCGAAGGGACCGCGGCGATGGCCCCCACGCCAATCAGAATGCCCGCGGCGCGCTCGTTTCCGGGCACAGCATCCAAAACGGCGGCCGACGTCCAGGCCCCCAACGGTATTTGGACCGCAAGAGGATGAACCGGGTGTCCCAAGGGCACCCCGTGGAGCACATCACGAAGCCATGGGAACGGGACGACCGAGTTCACGGTTCCTTTGACCCGTGTTACCCATGGATCAAGCCAGGCACTGTCCTCCAGTCGAGAAACGAGATTCAGCAGCGGCAAGGGTTTCATGTGCGTCCTCCATCATTGGATCGTTCAGGCTGAGCCTAATTTCTCCGCGCTCATCTGCACAGATCCTTGGCGCTTAGCAAAGGATTCAGCCGTTCTTCAGCAGGGCCACGTCTTTCAGCAGGGCTACGTCCGAAACCAGTTCGATGTGCTCCATCATCGCCGCGGCAGCGGCAGCGGAATCCTGGTCCCTGATTGCGTCGGCGATCTTGCGGTGGGACGCAAGGGACTGCTCCGGGCGGCCCGGCTGCCCGAGTGATTCGAGGCGGGTTTCCAGGATCATGCCTGCAATGAACGTCATCAGTTGGCCCAGCACGGCCGAGTGCGCAGCCGCGGTCACGGCCTGGTGAAAGAGTTCGTCGCCCCGCGCACCCTTCGCGCCAGAGGCCACCTCCTCCGCCATCGCGTCGAGCGCCTCGTCGATGGCTTTCATGTCGGCATCGCTGCGCCTCGCGGCGGCGAGCTCGGCAAGCTTTACCTCCAACGTGCTCCGAGCCTCCACGATTTCAGGGAGCCGGCTGCGGTGCTCTCGGAGGCCCTTGAGTACGGAGGGAACATTCGGACGGTAGACCAACACCGCACCGGTGCCGTGCTGGACGTCGATCACACCCAGCACTTCCAGCGCCACGAGCGCCTGGGCCAGCGTTGCGCGCGAAACGCCGAGCCGTTCTGCAAGTTCACGCTCGGCCGGCAACGTATCCCCGGGGCCTAGCTGGGCAGCCTCGATGTAGTCCATGAGCTGTTCCACGAGCTGTTCGTAGAGCCGAGGGCGCGAGACCCGGGAAATCTGTTGGGTTGCGGACTGCTTAGGCATGCGCTTCCTTTCGGCGAAGGCTCTGGGCCCTAAGACTACCGGAGAACTATTGACAAAGACACCTAGTGTCTAGGAGGCTAGGCCAGTGAGCCACTTCACACTAACTTCTACTCCGGAGGAACAAAGATGTCCGCTCCCGTCCTGTCCATCATCATCCTGGCGGTGATGTTCCTCCTGGCCACGGTGCTCCCCCTCAACATGGGCGCCCTGGCCTTCGTGGGGGCATTCCTGCTCGGTTCGGTCGTGCTGGGAATGTCCACCAACGACATCCTCGCCAACTTCCCCGGCGGTCTGTTCCTCACGATCGTCGGGGTGACGTACCTGTTCGCGATTGCCCAAAACAACGGCACCATTGACCTGTTGGTCCGTGGCGCGGTGCGCATGGTGGGCAGCAAAGTCGCCCTCATCCCGTGGGTCATGTTCGCCATCACCGCGGTGATTACCGCCGTCGGCGCCCTCTCCCCCGCTGCCGTCGCCATCATCGCCCCGATTGCGCTGAGCTTCGCCGCCAAACACAAGATCAACCCGCTCATGATGGGCATGATGGTGGTCCACGGCGCACAGGCCGGCGGCTTCTCCCCCATCGCTGTCTACGGCGTCACCGTCAACGGCATCATCGCCAAGACGGAGTTGGAAGCCAACCCAATTGCGATCTTCCTGGCCAGCTTCTTCTTCAACCTCGCCATTGCCGTGGTTCTGTTCATCGTCCTCGGCGGAAGCAAACTGCTGTCCACCAAGGGTGGCCGCCTCGTCGAGCAGGCCGCCGCAAAGCGCATGTCCGTCAGCCTGGGCGCCCGCGCGGCCGGCGTCACACTGCAGGGCTCCGGCTCCGATATTTCCTCCGCCGGCGTTTCGGCTAAGGGCACCTCCGGCGGCTCCGGCAGTTCCCCTGCCGGCGGCTCCTCCGAGTCCGCCGGGAAGCCGGCCAACGGTGCCCGTGCGTCCGTGCCCCAGCTGGTCACCATCCTGGGATTGATCGCCCTGGCCGTTATCTCCCTCGGCTTCAAGGTGGACGTCGGCTTCGTTTCCATTACCATCGCCATCATCCTGGCCCTCGTATCCCCGGCAGCACAGAAGGGTGCCGTCAACAAGATCAGCTGGTCCACCGTGCTGCTCATCTGCGGCATGCTCACCTTCGTGGGTGTCCTCGAAGAAGCGGGCACCATCAAGTTCGTGTCCGACGGCGTGACCCAACTTGGCATGCCGCTCCTGGCGGCTCTGCTGATCTGCTACATCGGCGCCGTGGTGTCGGCGTTCGCGTCCTCCACCGCGATCCTTGCGGCCCTGATCCCGCTCGCGGTGCCGTTCCTGGCGACCGGAGAGATCGGCGCCGTCGGGGTGATCGCCGCCCTGGCTGTGTCCTCCACGATCGTGGACGTGTCCCCGTTCTCCACCAACGGCGCCCTGGTGCTGGCCAACGCTCCGGAAGACGTGGACAAGGACAAGTTCTACAAGCAGATTCTGGCGTACAGCGGCATCGTCGTCGCTGTCGGCCCCGCCATTGCCTGGCTGGTCATGGTGCTCCCGGGCTGGATGTAGCCCGCCCCTTCAGCCCGCTCCCTCCACGCACATAAAGGACTATCAACATGAGCACTGAACCGACTATCCACGCCGAGGGCCCGCTCGCGGGCTACCTTGTGGTGGACCTGAGCCGTGCCTTGGCCGGCCCGCACGCCGGCATGATGCTGGCCGACCTCGGCGCCCGGGTCATCAAAGTCGAGAACCCCGGCACCGGAGACGACACCCGCGGGTGGGGTCCCCCGTTCGTCGGTCCCGAGGACGATCCCCAGGCCACCTACTTCCTGTCCTGCAACCGCAACAAGGAATCCATCGCCCTGGACCTCAAGAGCGACGACGGCCGGACAGTCCTGCGTGAACTGCTGGAACGCGCCGACGTCGTCATCGAGAACTTCCGCCCCGGCGTCCTGGACCGGCTGGGCTTCTCCGCCGCGGAAATGCACGAGTTGAACCCTGCACTGGTGGTCCTGTCCATCACCGGCTTCGGGCACGACGGGCCGGAATCCCGGCGCAGCGGCTACGACCAGATCCTCCAGGGAGAGGCCGGACTGATGTCCCTGACCGGGTCCGGGCCGGACGATCCCCAGCGGGTGGGCGTTCCCATCGCCGATCTGCTGTCCGGAATGTACGGGGCGTTCGGGACGCTCGCCGCGCTGCTGCAGCGCGAGCGGACCGGCCAGGGCCAGATCGTGCGCACGTCACTGCTTGCGGCGCTCATCGGGGTGCACGCCTTCCAGGGCACCAGGGCAACGGTCGCCGGCGAAGTCCCCAAGGCGCAGGGAAACCACCACCCCTCCATCGCCCCCTACGGCCTTTTCCACTGCCGGCAGGGCAGTGTGCAGATCAGTGTGGGCAGCGAGAAGCTTTGGAGCACGTTCGCCTCCGCCTTTGGTATTGACGCTGCGCGGCCGGAATTCGCCACCAACGCGGACCGGGTCCGCAACCGCGCGAAAGTCATCGAAGAAATCGAGCAGGCCTTCTCCGAATTCGAGGCCGAGCCGCTGCTCGCCAAACTCAACGCCGCAGGCATTCCGGCCGGCAAAGTCCGCGCTCTGGACGAAGTCTACGAGTGGGAACAGGTCCATTCCCAGGGGCTCGTGATCGACGTCGAGCACAAAATTCTGGGGAAGGTGAGCCTGCCCGGTCCGCCGCTGCGGTTCTTCAGCGCCGCGGACACCGCGGAAACCACGCTGACAACGCACACCGCGCCGCCGCTGCTGGACCAGGACGGGGAGCAGATCCGGCAGTGGCTCGGTCTGGTGCCGGCCGAGACGAGGAGAACAGGGACTGGAACCGGCACGCCAGCCGGTCCGGAACAGGAAAAGCGCTGAACATGGTGACCGAACAGAAGGCCAGGCACCTGGACGCCACGGAACTCATCACGGCTGTGCTCGATCCGGGCTCGTACCAGAGCTGGGACGGTCCGGTTGTGGACCCCGATCCGGGCCCCGAGTACCGGCAGGAACTGGCGGCTGCCCGCGCCAAGACCGGCGTGGATGAATCCGTCCTCACCGGCCAGGGCCTCATCCGGGGCCGGCGCGTGGCCGTCATCGTCAGCGAATTCCGCTTCCTCGCCGGTTCCATCGGCGTCGCCGCAGCCGAACGCATCGTCACCGCCGTCGAACGGGCAACCCGGGAGGGCCTGCCCCTCCTGGCCGGCCCGGCGTCGGGCGGCACCCGCATGCAGGAAGGTACCATCGCATTCCTGTCCATGGTGAAAATCAGCGCCGCGGTCCGTGCGCACCGCCAGGCGGGGCTGCCCTACCTCGTCTACCTGCGGCACCCTACCACCGGCGGCGTCATGGCGTCCTGGGGATCCCTCGGCCACATCACCGTCGCCGAACCCGGCGCCCTCCTCGGCTTCCTCGGACCCCGCGTCTACGAGGCCCTTCACGGCACACCGTTTCCGGAGCGGGTCCAAGTGGCTGAGAACCTCTTCGACAAGGGCCTCATCGACGCCGTCGTCCCGCCATGGCAACTTTCCGACGTCGTCGACCGCGCCCTGAGCATCCTGGTCACCGGCCCGAATCCGCGGCCAAGGGCGCCGAAGAGCCTTTCGGTCAAACCGTCCGACGCCGGCGCCTGGGAATCGATCGAAATCTCCCGCAATCCGCGGCGGCCGGACCTTCGCCAACTGCTCGCCCACGGAGCCCGGGACGTGCTGCCGCTCAACGGCACCGGACAGGGGGAAAAGGACCCTGGCCTTCTGCTTGCCCTGGCCCGCTTCGGCCAGGCATCCTGCGTGGTCATAGGCCACACGCGACCCCGTCCCTCCCAGCAGACAGCGATGGGCCCGGCATCCCTCCGTGAGGCCCGGCGCGGCATGCGGCTTGCAGAGGAACTCAGACTGCCGCTGCTCACTGTCATCGACACCGGCGGCGCGGCACTCTCCAAAGAGGCCGAGGAAGGAGGGCTGGCCGGGGAAATCGCCCGGTCACTGCATGACCTCATCGGGCTGAACTCCCCCACTGTGTCCGTCCTGCTGGGCCAGGGGGCCGGCGGTGGAGCGCTGGCCCTCCTGCCCGCGGACCGCACCATTGCCGCCCAGCACGCGTGGCTCTCACCCCTGCCGCCCGAAGGCGCCAGCGCCATCGTCCACCGCAGCACGGACTTCGCCCCGGCCATGTCCGAATCCCAGGGCGTCAACATCGCATCCCTCCACGCCAACGGACTGGTTGAACACATCGTGGACGAACGCCCCGACGCCTCCCTGGAAGCAAAAGCGTTCTGCCAGCGGATGGGGCAGGCCATCGAATACGAGCTAGCCACCCTGTCCAACGCCGGGATCACCAAGCTGCTCCCGCAGAGGCTGGCAAAGTACCGCAACCTCGGTGGGAACATGGACTAGCGGGGAGGTTGCACCGCTGGGCGCGGAACGCTCCAAGGGGCAGTCCCTGCTCCGCCTTGGCGGGGTGCAAGCCTCTTCCGCCGCCCACCCACTGGGCCTAAACTCGATGCAATCGATCATGAATCGAATCTGGACCTCCTGCTCCGGGCCCACCTCAGGTCCGGGAAGTCCTGACGGGATTCCGGAGTAACTCAAGTTGCTCGAAAGAGGCGCCAGCCCATTGGCGGACGGCGGACGCAAGCCGCCAGAGGGAGAACGTCGGCATGAGGATCCTCGTCGATCTCACCAAATGCCAGGGTTACGCGCAGTGCGCCTTTCTCGCACCGGACGTCTTTACGATGCAGGGGGACGAGGCGCTAACCTACGACCCGCACCCTGACGGGGCGCAGCGCACGCGGATTCGCCGGGCCGCCGCTGCGTGTCCGGTCCAGGCCATCCGGCTCGAACAGCTGGATGGGCCGGATGGACCGGATGGACCGCTGCATCCGAACGACGCGCCGGCGGCGGCGGCCGCCGTCGAGGACAACGGGGGCACGTTCTTGAGGACCGGGCGGATCGTCATCGTTGGAGCATCGATGACCGGGCTGCGCGCGGCGGAGCGGCTGCGCGAGGAAGGGTTCACCGGCTCGCTGACTCTGGTCGGCGAGGAGCCGCACGAGCCCTACGACCGGCCGCCGCTGTCGAAACAGGTCCTGGCCGGGTCTGTGCCCCTGGACGACACCTCGCTGCCACGCCGCCGGGACATAGATGCCACGTGGCGCCTGGGCGTGGCGGCGACCGGTCTGGACCTGGCCGCGAAACAGCTCCACCTTGCCGACGGCAGCCGGATCGGGTTCGACAAGTTGTTGATCGCCACCGGCTTGCGTGCCCGCCCCTGGCCCAACGCTGCGGAGGCGGCCCTGACGGGCGTCCTCACCTTGCGCACCCGGGAGGACGCCGCAACACTACGGCGGCTTCTCGCGGAGCATCCCCGGCGGGTGTTGGTCATCGGCGCCGGATTCATCGGTTGCGAGGTCGCTTCCGTGTGCCGGGAACTCGGCCTGGCGGTCACCGTGGCAGAGGCTGGTCCGGCTCCGCTGGTCGCTGCCCTCGGCGGGGTGGTCGGCGCAGTCGCCGGGGAGCTGCAGATCGAAAATGGCGTGGATCTGCGCTGCAGCGTCCGGGTCGCGTGCCTTGAAGGCGATGACACGGGACAGCTGCGCCGGGCCGTCCTGTCCGACGGAACAACGCTTGAGGTGGACGTGGCGGTTGCCGCGCTGGGGGCCGTTCGTAATGTTGAATGGCTCGCAGATTCCGGCTTGGCATGCGGCGTGTGGGGCGTCGCGTGCGACGCCGGCTGCCGCGCATTCGACGCGAACGGCCTGGTCACCGACGACGTCTTCGTCGCCGGCGACATAGCGCGCGCCCCGCAGCCGATGTACGGCTATCAGTACCTCGCCGTCGAGCACTGGGGGAACGCCATCTCCCAGGCCGAGATCGCGGCACACAACATGGTCAGCCGCGAAACCGAACGGTGGCCACACCTGGAGGTGCCGAAATTCTGGTCAGTCCAGTTCGGCACCGAAATCAAGAGCGTGGGGGTGCCCTCAGTCGCCGATGAAGTTGCCATCGTCCAAGGATCAGTGGCCCTGCGGCGATTCCTGGCGGTCTATGGCTACAAGGGCCGCATCGTGGCGGCCGTCGCTTTCAACCAGAACAAGTGGCTCGACTTCTACGAACCGCTGATCGAACGGGCCGCCCCCTTTCCGCCGTCATTCCACCACGTCGACGAGTCGGCAGATGCCCGGCCCGTGCCGGCTGGGTTCAAGCCGGCAACCAGCCCCACCCAGGATGCAACCGTCGTCGTCACCGGACACGATCCCAACGAACGCCGCGCCAGATTGACCAACACCGCCGCCAGCGACACGCCGTCTCGGAGACCCGCAGAAACCATCCCACGAACCAAGGAGCCTTCACCATGAGCCAGGCCAGCTCCTGGGAGCAGATCCTCGACTACTCCAACCGGGCTAACCCCTACCCGTTCTACGCTGAGCTCCGCAGGACCCCGGTGACACGACTTCCGGACGGAACCTACCTTGTGAGTACCTACGCCGAGATCGCCAGGTTACTGCACGACCCGCGGGTCAGCTCCGACATCACCCGCAACCCGGCTGCCGCTGCTGCGGGCGCCACGGCGGACGGAGACGACGGGGGCGGCCCGGGCATGACTCCGACGTTCCTGAGCATGGATCCGCCCGACCATGACAAGTTTCGACGGATCGCAATGCGCCACTTCGGTCCGCCCACGACGCCCGGCCGGGTCGCGGCGTTGGAGCCGAGGATGACGGAAATCGTCACCGAACTGATTGATAACATGGCGGGCCGCACCAGGACAGACGTCGTCGATGACCTGGCCTATCCACTGCCCGTCACCGTGATCTGCGAACTTCTCGGCGTACCCCCAGGAGACGAACACCGCTTCCGGGTCTGGGTAGACGTCGCGCTGCAATCCACTGATCCCGGGCTCGATCCCGAGACACAGCAAAAGAAGAGAGTCGAAGCCGGCAAGGAACTGCGCTCCTTCATGGAAGATCTGGTCGAAGCCCACGGGCGAGCACCGGGCACGGACCTACTCTCAGCGATGGCCGCAGATGACGGCCCCGAGGGCCGGATGCCCGCCGAACAGCTGGTGAGCACAGGGCTTCTCCTACTCATCGCCGGACACGAAACCACCGTGAACCTCATCGCCAACGGCGCACTGACCCTGCTACGCCATCCCAACGAGCTGATGAGACTGCGCAACGACCCCGATCTGGCCATCCCGATGGTCGAGGAACTGCTGCGCTACGAGCCGCCCGTGCATTTCGTTCCCTTTCGCACAGCCCTCGACGATATCGACGTTGACGGTACGACCATCCCCGCAGGCGCCTCCTTCACGCTGCTGTTAGCCGCTGGCAACCGCGACCCCGCCCACGCCACCGACCCCGACCTCTTCATCCCGGAACGGCCCAACAATCAACACCTAGGCTTTGGCGGCGGCATCCACCTCTGCTTCGGCGCGCCCCTTGCCCGGCTCGAAGCCCAGATCGCCCTCACCGCGTTCGCTACCAGGCTGGAGAATCCGCGGCTGGTCTCCGATCCGCCCCCGTACCGGCCGAGCCCGTTCCTCCGCGGCCCCTCGCATCTCCTGATCGATATCGACGGCATCGCCGCTCGTCGGTAGACAACAGCGGACGGCGGGGCACGCCGTCGACGAGTAAGGCGGCGGGGGAAGCGGAGCTTGCCGGGCATCGGAGTTGGCTTGAGTTACCTGTTCGCAACACCACCTACACCTAACAACCGCGGCCACCCAACGGCAGGGGTGGCTGTTTGCGTCCGGCATCGTCAATCGATCCAATGCGGCAGCGCGCAGGGCCCGGGTATTGGCCTCCTGGTGCAGTGTCATGACGCGGCTCGGATGAGGTGGGAGGATGGGCGCATGGAACTGCATATCACGGGCGACCCCGCCGCCGACCAACTGCTCAGCGATGACGCGTTCGCCCTCCTGGTCGGCATGCTGCTTGACCAGCAGGTGACCATGGAGTCGGCCTTTGCCGGGCCCGAAAAGATCCGGACGCGCCTCGGGTCGGTGTCCCCTGCCGCAATCGCCGAACATGACCCGGCGGGCTTCGTTGAGCTCTTTAAGGAGCGTCCGGCCGTCCACCGCTTCCCTGGCTCCATGGCCGGCCGCGTCCAGGACCTTGCCGCGACCGTGCAGCGCGATTGGAACGGGGACGCAACTGCCATCTGGAACCAGGACGACCCCGACGGCGAGGAAGTGCTGCGCAGGTTGAAGGGTTTGCCCGGCTTCGGAGAGCAGAAGGCAAAGATCTTCCTCGCGCTACTCGGCAAGCAGCGCGGACTCCAGGCACAAGGCTGGCGTGAGGCTGCTGGCCCCTATGGCCAGGAGGACGCATTTCTTTCTGTCGCCGACATCGTGGACCCCGAGTCTCTGCAGAAAGTACGCGCCAACAAGCAGGCTGCCAAGGCCGCCATCAAAGCAGCGAAGGCATCCGAGCGCTGATAAGAATGGCATAAGCCCAAAGGGCTTCCGACCCAGGGTTGTCGCTGGTGGCCTTGAGGCTCATCGGTTCCACCCACGCACGGTGCGTTCCCGCCGCGTCGCGGTAAGCTGGATCGATCATGATCGGTGCCCTGCTCCGTCTTCTGGTCTGGTTCGTCGTCCTAGCGACCCTCCTCTCGGGCTGCACGCCCGCGATCAGATTCGATGAAGCCGCCACCGATCGGCCGATTCAGACGTCCTCGGCCCCGACAGCCGCAGGCCTGGACGTCCCGGCTCCTTACCGGACCCCGTCCCCCACCCCGACAACGGTTCCCACGCCGCCCCCGGTGCCCCAAGCATTCGCCCTCAACCTCTACCAGGAGGGTGACTTCGTGCCGCAGTACACCTTTGACTGGTGTGTGGCGGCGAGCACCCAGATCATGCACAACCTCATGGACGACACGGGGGCCGGCACGTGGGCGGATCGCGTTCAGCAGGGCCAGCTGTGGGAAATGGCCCGGGCTCGGTCGTTCAACTCCTTCAACGGCGCCAACCCTTTGGGTTGGGCGCAGGTGCTGACCGAGGTCGGGATGGGGCCGTACGCCGTCGTCAGCATCGCCGACTACGAGGAAGCGCTGCAGACCGCGGCGCGCGCCATCGCCCGCACAGACCGGCCGGTCGGGCTGGTCATGTGGCGTGGTCGCCACGTATGGGTGATGAGCGGCTTCGAGTCACTCGGCGATCCCGAACAGTTCCCGGAGTTCTCGGTCACCGGCATCCGCGTCCAGGATCCGCTTTATCCGTACGGCAGCAAGCAGTGGGGACCGTCCCCCGCGCCCAACGCCCTGCTCACGCCCCAGCAGTTTGCGACGCAGTTCGTCGTCCGCGAGCCGCGACGCTGGAGCAGCGATCTTCCGACCGGCTACATGCTGGTACTGCCGCTCGCCGAGGCCTGATCAGGTTCCAAGGACGTAGCGGCGATCTAGAAATGCGAAGAGCGCCGGACGTAGATGGTCGCGGACAAACAACCAGGGAGGTCACCGTGACGGTCACTTTCAACCACACCATCGTGTACGCAACGGACAAGCGCCGTTCGGCGGAGTTCCTGGCCGACATGCTCGGACTGCCGAAACCCCAAGCCATGTGGTCTTTCATGACGGTGCCCCTCGACCACGGAGTGGCCCTCGACTTCGCCACGGCGGACAGGCCCATCTCCCCGCAGCACTACGCCTTCCTGGTCAGCGAGGAGGACTTCGACGGAATCTTCGCCAGGATCCGGGCCCAGGGAATCCCCTACTGGGCGGACCCAGGACGGTCCCGCCCGCAGCAGATCAACCACAACGACGGCGGACGTGGCGTCTACTTCGCGGATCCTGACGGGCATTTCCTGGAGGCGATCACGCGTCCGTACGGATCGGGTGCTGCATGAAGTCTTGGTTGCGGCCGGTTCGCCCAGTTGCACTCCGGTCCCTGCCACCAGCGGCGCAGTCCCGCACTACCGTGCGGTGATGACCGTGACAGCGGGTTCGAAGCCAACCCGTCCAGTGAAGTCGCCGATCACGTGAGGGAACCAACGCACAGGGAGGCAACCCCATGATGACCGCCGGGGCTGGGCGTCCGACATACTAGTTCTATGCAGGCGACGACGGTGTTGGTCGAGGGCGAGAGTGACCGGCTGGCGGTCGAGACGCTGGCCTTTCGCCTTGGCCATGACCTGACAGCCTTGCGGGTGTCAGTCGTACCGATGGGAGGCGCGACCAGCATCGTCCACTTCCTTGACCGCTACGGCCCGAAAGGCGCAGGCCACCGATTGTTGGGCCTGTGTGATGCCGGGGAATCTCGTGGCATCGCCCGCGCGCTCGGCCGGGCAGGTATCGGTTCCGGTTCGCTGACCGAGCTTGGGTTCCACGTCTGTCACGCAGATCTAGAAGACGAACTCATCCGCTGCCTTGGGATCGATGCCGTGCTCAAGGTCATCGCGGCACAAGGCGAGCTCGCGTCGTTCCAGCTCCTCCAACGCCAGCCGTCACTGCGAGAGCGGCCAGTAACGGCGCAGTTGCGCCGGTTCTTTGGAGGACGCAGTGGTAACATGGTCCGATATGCGCCACTGCTGGTCGACGCATTGCCGGCCGGACACGCGCCTCCGCCGCTCGCCCGCCTCGTCGCATCATTCTCGTCGTGATCCGGCCCGCTCAGTCCCGCGGCTGCAACGCGTGATGACCCCACGACGCTCCTGAAGCGTTATGGCTAGCCCGCTGAAACATCGATTAGCACCTTGCCGACGATGCTCTCTTCCACCGCCGAGTGGGCCGCAGCTGTGTCTACCAGGTCAAAGCGATGCAGCGGCAGGCCTGCGGCCTCTCCCACCGGAAGGGCGCCGTCGGCAATGGCTTCATTGATGTCCTCGGCGGCGGCATGCACCGCCGCCATGCCAACGGTGTAGAGCAGCACGAACTGGTAGCCGACGTTGAGGCTGAAATGCCTGCGCACGTCCAGGCTCAGCTGATCGCCGCCGTTGTTGGCGTAGACCGCGACGGAGCCGCGGTTGCGGATCACTGCCAGGTCGAGTTCCGCGTTCTGCGCGGGTGCCACCTCCACGATCTGGTCGACGCCCTCGGGAGCGATCCGGCGGATCTCCGCGGCCGCGTGGGTTTCCCGGTAATTGACGACGTGATCGGCGCCGGCGGCCGTCACCAGCGCAGCCTTCGCGGGTCCGCTCACGGTCGTGATCACAACGGCACCGGCCCACTTGGCGAGCTGGATCGCCGCATGGCCCACTGCGCCGGCCCCTCCAGCGACGAGAACTACTTTGCCGTCCAGGCTTCCTGGGTGCAGCCGCCGCGGGCCGTCCTCGGCGATGGTCAGTGCCCTGTGGGCGGTGATCGCGGGAACGCCCAGGCTTGCGCCGA
Source organism: Pseudarthrobacter sp. MM222 (assembly GCF_947090775.1). NCBI lineage: Bacteria > Bacillati > Actinomycetota > Actinomycetes > Micrococcales > Micrococcaceae > Pseudarthrobacter > Pseudarthrobacter sp. MM222. The sequence goes on along the minus strand of NZ_OX352321.1, from coordinate 1,868,935 downwards.
GGTCGAACCCGGCGTTCTCCGGCAGCGGAAAGACCCGCTCGGCCGGCAGGACGGCGAACTCCTGCGCTGTCCCGCCATCGGCGCGCTGGTAGGCGGCCAGGGCCAGCCAAACCCTGTCACCGACGTGGAGATGCTCGACGCCGGGTCCGACGGCGTCCACCACTCCGGCGCCGTCTTGGTTCGGCACGACCTCCGCGAATGGCAAAGGCTCACCCGGATTGGCGCCGCGGCGCGACTTCCAGTCGGTGGGGTTCACCGCGGAGACCATGATCCGCACGCGCACCTCCCCGCGCCCCGGGTCGCGGATCTCGCGGTCGATGAGCTCGAGGACGGACGGATCGCCGGTGGCACGGTACACGATTGCTTTCATACACAGACCTAACGCCGGCCCGGACCGAAAATTCCCGCGGAGTTCACGATTCCCTCGATTGGTCTTGGACTGCCGCATGGAGCCAGCGAACTGGACGGGCAGGACGAACACGACCGTGGTGCCGCGCTGGATGGCTATGCCTTCACCCTTGGCACAGCAGCTTCGTTCTCGCTCTGTTGCCGGACCGGAGTCAGCCCGGCCGGTTGTGGAAGCCCGTGCGCGTTCTACTTTTGAACCTCAGCACGATGTGGGTCTGGAGCCTCTGCGTGAGCGACCGTGGGTACTGTTGTCACGGATCCCACGTTCGGGAGTGCGTGGCGGGTGGACTGGTCGATTTCCTCCTGGATAGTGGCCAGTTTCCCTAAGTCCGTGATCTTTGTCAGTGGGATGGAGACCTCGACGTGAAGCCGGTGGCCGGACCAGCGCAGCCGGGACGTTGCACCTTCAGGAGCATGGTCGCGGACGACGGCTGTGAGGCGGTCGGTGAGGGCGGGGTCGACGCCGTCCATGAGCCGGCGCCCGATGTCGCGGACGGTTCCCCAGAGCAGCACGGCGATCGCTGCAGAGATGAGTAGGCCCACGATCGGGTCTGCAAGGGGGAATCCGAGCCATATGCCAATGACGCCGGCGACGACGGCAAGCGAGGTGAACCCATCGGTGCGGGCATGGATGCCATCTGCGATGAGGGCGGCGGAGCCGATCCGTCGCCCCACGCGGATGCGGTATATGGCGACGAGTTCGTTGCCGGCGAAGCCCACGAGTCCGGCTGCGAGCACCCAGCCCAGGTTTTGGACGGGCTGGGGCTCGAAGAAGCGGCGGATGGATTCGACGGCGGCCACGACGGCTGAGAGCGCGATCATGGCCACGATGAACAGCCCTGCCAGGTCTTCGGCGCGGCCAAACCCGTAGGTGTAGGTGCGGGTCGCGCGGCGGCGTCCGAGCAGGAAGGCGATCCAGAGTGGCACTGCGGTCAGGGCGTCGGAAAAATTGTGGACGGTGTCTGCCAGCAACGCCACGGAGCCGCTGATGAGGACGATGGCGAGCTGGAACAGTGACGTGGCGCCCAGCCCGAGCAGTGACACCTTTACGGCGCGAATGCCTTGGGAGCTGGTCTCCATGGCGGAGTCGATCGAGTCGGCGGAGTCATGGGAGTGCGGCACGAACAGCTCCTGCAGCCACGCTTTGAACCCGGTCGCGTGGACGTGCTCGTGGGGGCCGTGGTCGCGACCGTGCCTGCCATGCTCGGGACTATGGTGATGCTCCTGTTGGTTATCCTGGTCCGGGTTGTGCTTACCGTGTTCGTGGAGATGCGTGTGGCCGTCGCTGCCGATGTGCGGAATCTGCCGGCTCATGCCCCGGCCTCCTGCGAACCGCTGTGCGGGGCGGCGCTATGGTGGGGGGCTGTTCCCAAGGCGTGTTCGGCCTGGTGGATGGCGTCGGCGACGAGCTGCCAGGCGTGCCCGTCCTGCAGACGGTAGTAAACCCTGGTGCCTTCCTGACGGGTGGCGACCATGCGCGCCAAACGCATCTTGGCCAGATGCTGGGAAACCGCTGCGGCGGATTTCCCGGCCTTCTCGGCGAGGGCGTTGACGGGCAGTTCCCCGTGGCGCAGGGCCAGGATGAGCCTGACGCGGGTCGCGTCGGCCAGCATGGCAAAGACCTCGACGGCGAGTTCGACGTACTGACTGTCGGGCGTCAGCATGCAAGCCCTATTATCTGCATTCATACGCAGATAATTGCACATAAGGCCTTGGCACTCAAAAACGCTCTTGACCGAATATACCCCCAGGGGGTATGTTCGGGGTGTTGTCAGTGAAGTGGTATGTCCAGGCCGGTGCCCCCGCATCGCCGTCACAGCCGTTCAACCCCAGCACCCATAACTTCTTCTCAAGGAATGGAACTGACATGTGCGGAACAGAATCGCGCAAAGAGCTTGCCTTGGTCTCCTCTCGGCTACCACCTGATCCCCAGCTGGTCCGATCCCCCCGTCCTGCGCACGGGTCTGCATCCTCTGAGGGAGAAACCATGGAAGACCCCACTCACCACAGCCACAACCACCATGCCAGCCCGGCACACGAAGCAGACCCCGGCTCGGCCCCGATGGCGTCCCCCACCACTGCAGTGGCGGCCGCACCCCCGCACCACAAGCATGCGGGCGACGGCGGCCAGGATGACAACATGGTGCACGGCCACGGCCAGCACGCCGGGCACAGCACGGCGATGTTCAAGGACCGGTTCTGGCTGACTCTCGTCCTGTCGGTTCCGGTGGTGTACTTCAGCCCGATGTTCGGGCACCTGCTCGGCTACATGCCACCGGATTTTCCGGGAGCGGCCTGGATCCCGCCCCTTCTGGGAACGGTGATCTTCCTCTACGGAGGACAGCCATTCCTGAAGGGTGGCCTAAGCGAACTCAAAAACCGGCAACCGGGGATGATGCTGCTGATCTCCATGGCCATCACGGTCGCCTTCGTTGCCTCCTGGATTACCAGCCTCGGCATCGGAGGCTTCGAGCTGGACTTCTGGTGGGAACTGTCCCTGCTGGTGGCCATCATGCTGCTGGGCCACTGGATCGAGATGCGCGCCCTCGGGTCTGCCCAGGGTGCCCTCGACGCTTTGGCCGCGCTGCTGCCCGATGAGGCAGAACGCATCACCGACACAGGCACCGAGACCGTCAGCGTCGCCGACCTTCGGGCCGGGGACACCGTCCTGGTCCGTTCCGGGGCCCGGATGCCCGCAGACGGTACGGTCATCGAAGGCCAGGCCGAGTTCGACGAATCCATGATCACCGGCGAGTCCAAGACCGTGCTCCGCTCGGTCAGTGACCCGGTGGTCGCCGGCACCGTGGCCACCGACAACACCGTGCGGGTCCGGGTCACCGCCGTCGGGGATGACACGGCGCTGGCGGGCATCCAGCGGCTGGTCGCCGAAGCGCAGGCGTCCTCTTCCCGGGCGCAGGCGTTGGCCGATCGGGCGGCGGCGTTCCTGTTCTACTTCGCCACAGGAGCTGGTGTCATCACCTTCATCGCATGGACACTGCTGGGCAATCTTCCCGAAGCCGTGACTCGTACTGTCACGGTATTGGTGATCGCCTGCCCACACGCCCTGGGCCTGGCCATCCCGCTGGTCATCGCCATCTCCACCGAGCAGGCCGCCCGCGCCGGGGTCCTGATCAAGAACCGGATGGCGCTGGAGCGCATGCGCACCATCGACGTCGTCCTGTTCGACAAGACCGGCACCCTGACCAAGGGCGAACCGGAACTCAAAGACGTCGCCGCAGCGGACGGTGTCAGCAAAGATGAGCTGCTGGCCCTCGCCGCCGCCATCGAGTCCGACAGTGAACATCCGGTAGCCCGCGCCATCGTCCGGGCAGCCAGCCACCGGGGCCTGGGCATTCCCCGGGCCACCGGCTTCACCTCCATGACCGGCCGGGGCGTCCGCGCAACCATCGATGGACGAACCATCAAGGTCGGCGGTCCGGCTCTCCTGAAAGAACTCGGCGTCGCCGAACCCGAATCGTTGGCAGCCAGCACCCGGGCCTGGATGGTCCGCGGCGCGGCCGTGCTGCACATCGTGGAAGGAAACCGGATCCTCGGCGCCGTCAGCTTGGAAGACGCAATCCGCGACGAATCACGGCAGGCCGTCACGGCCCTGCAGAACCGCGGCATCAAGGTCGCCATGATCACGGGCGACGCCGAACAGGTCGCCCAGGCGGTCGCAAAAGAACTGAACATCGACGAGGTCTTCGCCGAAGTCCTGCCCGCGGACAAGGACAAAAAAGTCGCCGAACTCCAAGGACGCGGCTTCAAAGTCGCCATGGTCGGGGACGGTGTGAACGACTCCCCGGCACTGGCCAGGGCAGAAGTCGGCATCGCGATCGGCGCCGGCACCGACGTGGCGATGGAATCAGCCGGCGTAGTCCTGGCCGGCAACGATCCCCGCGCGGTCCTGTCCATGGTGGAGTTGTCGCGGGCTAGCTACCGCAAGATGTGGCAGAACCTCGTGTGGGCCACCGGCTACAACATCATTTCCGTCCCCCTGGCCGCCGGGGTCCTGGCCTTCGCCGGCGTCGTGCTCTCCCCCGCCGCCGGCGCGGTCCTGATGTCCGCCTCCACCATCGTCGTAGCCCTGAACGCCCAGCTACTGCGACGGGTGAAACTCAACCCGTCCGAGGTTCGTTGACCAACGGGACCAAACGGCCAGGGAAACACGGCAGCGCCCCCGGCCGGTAGCCTAAAAAGATCAGCCCAAGCGGAAGGAGGAAGGCCCGTGCCCGCATCAGACCGGAACGCCGCGACGTCGTTCCTCGAGCGCGCAGGCCTGCTGGCCGGCATCCTGACCGTCCTCGCCGGAATTTTGGGAATGCACGTCATGACGGGCAGCCACAGCATGCACTCCGCCGCCGCCATCACCGCTGCGGCCGGAGCCGCAACGGTCCACACAGGAACCGCGGCGGCCGATGGCCATCCGGTACACGGCACCGCCGACACTGCCTCATCCCGCCGGACGGGAGTGGAGATCGCCGCCAGCTCCTCTGTGCAGGAGTGCTCATGCTCTGACGGCTGCACGAGCATGCAGACGATGACGGTGACGTGCACCCCATTGGCGAAAACCGGGTCGCTGTCCGTGCCGCTGCCCGGCGCGGGCATTTTTGGCAGCATCTCCAACGCAAGGGCACCGGGCGCGGTCCCCCTTGCCTATTCCTATCTTCCCGGCAGTCCTTCACCTGGTCAGCTGTCCATCAGCAGAACGTAAAACAGGACCCATCGCCCAGGGAACGAACAGTTCCAGCGCGCACGTCTCCCTTATTGTCGCCCACCCTTTTTCGGGCCGCCAGACCGCATTCGCTGATGCACACCGCCCGGCGGCGCCATGCGCCGACTGATGATTTGAAGGACCTGATTTCCATGAACAAGAAACTTCTGCCCCTTTCCGCAACTGCCATCGCCACTGCCCTGGCCCTGGGCGGCTGCTCGACCGGATCCGGATCATCCGGCACGTCCATGCCGATGGACCACGGCAGCTCCTCCACCAGTGCACCCTCCAGCACTGCTCCGGCTTCGGCCGCGGAACACAACGCAGCTGACGTCACGTTCGCCCAGACGATGGTCCCGCACCACGCCCAGGCCGTTCAAATGAGCGAGACGGTGCTCAAGAAGCAGGACATTCCCGCCGACGTGACGGCTCTGGCGACCAAGATCAAGGCCTCGCAGGGCCCTGAAATCGACATGATGACCGGCTGGCTGACGAGCTGGAACGAACCCACCATGATGCCCTCCGGCCACAGCATGACCGGCATGATGGGCGACGAAGATATGACGAGGCTCGACGCCGCCCAAGGCACGGAAGCGGCCCGGCTCTTCCTGCAGCAGATGATCGTGCACCACGAAGGCGCGATCATGATGGCCAAAACCGAGACCACCGCCGGTAAGAACGCCGACGCGGTCAAACTCAGCAAGGACATCGTGGGCGCGCAGGAAGCCGAAATCCAGGAAATGCAGAAACTGCTGGCCTCCCTCTGACCGGAACTCTCTCTCCGGCCCTGACCCCGCCGCTCCTGCGGCGGGGCCAGGGCACCCCCGAAACCACCGGAAGGTTGGGCAGTCTGCGGCTGAAAGTGACATCACCCCTCCCAGGCACAACCCCCTGGAAGCTCAGCACTCAGTGTAAAGTGGGGCATCGGTCATCTTATGCCGTGAGACACACGCGCCGGTGCGGTGCAAGCCGTCTGGCTACGCTTCATGCCATCCAACCCTTGAATATTGTCCTTCCGGTTGAGCCCCTAATGAATGATCTGAGTGGGCCGAGCTGTTCTTGCTGGATCTGCGGAGAATCAGGAGTCCGAAGATGAGTGGGATGACGTCGCCGCCAACCATCAGGATCCATCGCCAGGGGCCACTGCTGGAGTTTGGGTACAAAATTTCCGCACCTTCCGGATTTGTTGTGCGCCTGGTAGCGGGGTTCGTTTGGCACGTCCGCTGATCGCAACGAAGCTGTTCATCCCAAAAGCGCGACGCCACGTCATGACGCGCCCGCGGCTCTTGGATCGCCTGCGTCGGGGAACTGAGTCGCGATTGACGCTAGTGTCTGCTCCGGCCGGGTTTGGCAAGACAACACTCCTTGCCCAGTGGCTGGGCGGAACGGACGATGACGACCGTCGTATTGCGTGGGTTTCGCTCGACGCTGCCGACAGCGACCCAGCGTCTTTTTGGACCTATGTTGTGTCCGCGCTGCAAACAGCGGTGCCGGGTGTCGGACCGTCTGCCCTGGAGCTCATTGCTCCTTCGGACGTTTCGACCGAGTCCGTGCTCACCTTGGTGCTGAACGATCTGGCCATGGCACCGGCTGATGTCTGGTTGGTGCTCGATGACTACCACCTCGTTGACAGTCACGAGGTCACCAACGGGATGGTCTTCCTGCTTGACCACCTTCCGTCCCACGTCCACGTGATGATCAGCACGCGCGCGGACCCCGAACTGCCGTTGTCCCGTTGGCGGGTGCGCGGCGAGCTCGTCGAGATTCGTGCAACGGAGCTGCGTTTTACGTCCGAGGAGGTTACCGCATACCTCAATGAGGTAGCAGGACTGGATCTTTCCGCCGTAGACGTCGAGGCGTTGGAGCAGCGTACGGAGGGGTGGGTAGCAGCGCTGCAGCTGGCAGCGCTCTCGCTCAAGGGCCGCGAGGACGTCGCCGGTTTTATAGCCGGGTTCGCCGGAAATGACCGGTACATTGTCGACTACCTGGTCGAGGAGGTGCTTGAGCATCAACCCGAGCCGGTTCGCAGCTTCCTGTTGCTCACAGCCGTTCTCGACCGTTTCAACGGGCCCCTCTGTGATGCGGTGACGGGCCGCGGTGACGGGACAGCGATGCTCACGTCACTGGAGCGCGCCAACCTTTTCATCGTCCCGTTGGATGACCGTCGCGAGTGGTACCGCTACCACCACCTCTTCGCGGATGTGCTGCGGGCGCGTCTGCTCAACGAACAGCCTGATTTGGTGCCGTTGCTGCACCAGCGCGCCAGCGCATGGTATGAGCGCAAGGACCTGCTGGAGGAAGCGGTCACGCATGCCTTGGAAGCCCAAGACTTTAACCGCGCGGCCCGCCTGGTGGAGTTGGCCGTGCCGATAATCCGGCGCAACCGGCAGGAGTCAATTTTGTTTGGCTGGCTGAAGGCATTGCCCGCCGACGCCGTCCGGTGCAGCCCAGTGCTTAGCGTCTTCTATGGGTTCATGCTCATGGTCTCCGGCGACCTCCACGGGGTGGAGCCGCGCTTTGAGGATGCGGAACGTGCAATGGCTGCGGTCCCGTCCGGGGCAGCTCCGCCTTGGGCAGTTACTGAGGAGCTCCGGACGCTGCCGGCGACCATCGCCGTCTACCGTGCCTCCCTTGCCCAGGCGCGGGGCGATGCGGCAGGCACGTCCGAGCACGCACGGCATGCCCTCGCCCTTGCCGGCCCTGGCGACCATCTTGCGCGCGGCGCTGCTGCGGGCTTTCTAGGGCTCGCCGCTTGGGCGAACGGGGAGCTGTCGTCTGCACTGCATACGTTCACACAGGCCGTGGCCAGCCTGCACGCATCCGGCAACCTCATTGACGCGCTCAGCAGCACCGTCGTGCTCGGTGACATGTGGCTTGTGGCGGGCCGACCCGGCAAGGCGCGGCGGCTCTACCGGGATGCGTTGCAGCTGGCCGAGGCTCAGGGTGAGCCCGTCGCCCGGGCGACCGCCGAGCTGCATGTAGGGCTGGGCGAGATTGACCGGGAGGCCGGAGACTTCGCTGCCGCGACGCGGCACCTCACGACCGCTGGTGAGTATTTCGAACGGGCGCCTATGACCGAGAGCCGTTACCGGTGGTTCGTAGCGAGGGCGCTGATTGCCCGTGCCGAGGGAAGCTTGGACCAGGCCACCGACCTGCTCGACCAGGCTGAGCAGATCTACCTGCCAGGATTCTTTCCGGAGGTTCAGCCGATTGGAGCCATGAAAGCCCGGATCTGGATCGCCCAAGGCAAGACGTCGGAAGCCGCCGAGTGGGCGCAGGCACGAGGGGTGTCAGTAACAGATGAAGTCAGCTACCTGAGAGAGTTCGACCACCTCACGCTCGTGCGGCTGCTCTTAGCGCAGCACCGGGAACATCCCGGCGGCGGCGCGCGCGAGCAAGCCGATCGCCTGTTGGGACGGCTGCTCGAGTCCGCAGAGACAAGCGGACGCGCAGGGAGCATGGTGGAGATCCGCATGCTGCAGGCTCTGGCCCAAGCCGTCCAAGGACACCGGGCGCAAGCCCGCGGAATGCTTGGGCGGGCCTTCGCGGAGGCGCCCGAACCTGCCGCGTATGCCGGGCTCTTCATAGCCGAAGGGGCGCCGATGATGGAGCTGCTGCGTGACGCCGCCGACCACGGAACTGCCGATTACCACCCCCGGCGGCTGCTCAACCTGGCTGTGCCGCCCAAAGTGCAAGCCCCCCTTGAGGGGGACCAGCTGACCTCGTCGGCTGACGAGAAGTTGAGCGGGCGCGAGCTGCAAGTGCTCCGGCTCCTCGACAGCGAGCTGAGCGGGCCGGAGATCGCCCAGACGCTGTTCATCTCCCCCAACACGCTCCGGACCCATACCAGGCACATCTTCACGAAGCTCGCCGTCACCACCCGCCGGGCTGCGGTCCGGCAAGCGCGCGACCGGGGCATCACGTAAGGGGGACGACCAAAAATCTCACCCTGTCAGTCACATCATGGGGTGATGCCTGCTCACCCAGCCCGTCCCTAGGTTTGAATCATTCCGCGACGCCCGGACGCGGAAACCCAAACCCAGGAGTCGAAGATGACCATCACCACCACCAACCTCACCAAGGCGGCCGGCCTGTCCGCCATCGCCGCAGGCCTGCTGTTCATCGGCGTCCAAATCAACCACCCCCAACTGGATACGGAGTTCGCCACCACCACCGAGTACGTGGTCCGCCAGGGCCTGAAGGTTCTCATGGCCGGGTTGTCGCTGGCCGGCATCACCGGGATGTATCTCCGCCAGGTGAAGCAGGCCGGAGGGCTGGGCCTGATCGGGTACCTCGTGTTCGGCGCAGGTTACATCATCATGACCAGCGTTGAAGTGATCGGGGCCGTTGTCTTCTCGACTCTGGCCCACACCGCACCCGGATACGTCAACGACGTCTTTGCCGTGTTCACGGGCGGGCACGCCAGCGGTGACATCGGCCTGATGCAAGTCCTTAACCTCGCGTCCGCGGCCACATTCCTGGGCGGCGGACTCCTGTTCGGGATCGGGCTCTTCCGCGCCAAGGTCCTCGCCCGCTGGGCCGCCGTGCTGCTCGCCGCCGGCTCCGTGGCGACTTTGGCCATCCCCTTGCTTCCGCAGGTGAATGAAAGGCTGTTCGCCATACCCACCGGTGTCGCGATGGTGGGCCTGGGATACTCGTTGTGGCGGGACCAGCGCGCCGAGGCTGTTCGATCCCTGCCCCGGAACACAAGTTTTCCGCTCAACCCGGCCGGTGCCAAGTGACCCACTTCGTCAGCGTGATCCCCTGTGCGGTCCTGGGCGCCTTCCAGTTCTCACCCCGGTTCCGGCGCCGCTGGCCGGCCTGGCACCGTGCGGCTGAACACGTCCTCGTGGTCCTGGGAGTCGCCGTTGCGTTCTCCGCGCTGTGGCCCTGATGACTCGATCCCACGTACCCCACGGCTACCGACTTCGGGTCGACGGCCACCTCCCGGACCACTGGTCAGCCTGGTTCGGCTGCCTCACCCTGGCCCGCGAAAACGACGGCACGACAAGCCTCAGCGGTCCCGTCACCGACCAAGCTGCCCTGCACGGGCTGCTTACAAAGATCCGTGACCTCGGCATCCTCCTGATTTCCGTGGAGCCCATCGACGCAACGGACCAAATCGGCAGCGACTTCAGTGACGGCATTGCCTGGGAGGGCGAAACCATTAACCAACCCCGGTGCGACAGAGATCATGAAGCGCCGCCGTAAGGGAATTGAGCGGTCGGCAAATGATGCGGAGCGTCAGAACCGGGGATTTCTGACCTCCAGCACCTCCTGCAGGTCCCCTTTTCCGTGGCCCAGCTGAGCCGTTCCACCCACGCCGGTAGCTTCCAGTTGTCGCTGGCAACCGCACCGGCTCATGACGAATGTCGAAGCACCCGTTATTTCCTGCATTACCCGAACAGACAAGAGCCTCAGATGTCCTCAAAAATTCAGGTCTTTCGACCTGCCGTACTGATAAAGATTTTCGCCTTCGCGGGATTTCTCTCAGCCGCCATATTGGTGGTGAACGCAGCCAAGCGGGCTGGAATCATCCCGACGTCGCCCTTCACCCAGCTGGCCGCACCGGTTGCCCAACTCGCCGCTATTGGACTGGTGGTTGGTCTCTATTGGCTGACTTCGCGCAGAACCGGGGCGCTGGCCGCCTCAGGTGCCCTACTCACCGTAACTTCGCTGGCCGGCCTCGTCGGGGTCGAATTTGTTCTCAACCTGGTCTTTCCGTACGTTGACCCGGGTGTAACCGCGGCGTTGCGCGCGGGCCCGCTCGGTATCGCCCTGACAGCGGTATCAGTGCTGTTCCTGCTCGGCACCGTGGTGTTCATGTTGGCGCTGTGGCGCACCCTAGGTGTGCCGAAGGGCGCGGTCCTCCTTTACACTGCGAGTGCCATTCCCATCGCCTTGCGTACTATCTTTCCGGAGACCGTGCTGCAGTTGGGTCTGATCGGCCTGGCCGCGGCTATCATCTGGCTGGCCACCTGGATGCTCCGGAACATGCCTCACGAAAACGCCGACCGGACCGCGGCCCGGAGCCCGGCAACAGGCGTGATTTTGGGCTAGTTCACGCACGTACCCGGAAAAGCGCGGCTCCCACGGTTCGGGAAGCGGTCCGAAGCACGGCGGCGGTCGCACTGAATCATCCGGAAGTGCCGGGCTGGTGCGGGCGGCTCCTGATGAGGAACGGTTCGAACGAAGCTACCTGCGACTGGTCGGAAGCGGACCACCGCGACCAATACCTGGTCACGTCCCTTCCCTCCTGAGGCTTGGCCACGACAAATGGAGGGCTACTCCTAGAAGGCCAGACCAACCCCTCCAACCGCGGCGCAAAATCTGGTCCGACACCCGAACTGCGGACAATGTACACACCCCTTTTGGACCCTTCTCAAAGCCTGGTATCCAACCACCAAACGCCAATTCGAAATCACGGTCTCCTGACACCTGACGGTCCTCCTTGACAATGTTTATGAGTATACTCAAACCTGAGTAGACTCAGTTTCACCCGCCGCACGTCATAGAGGAGCAGCACGCCATGAGGGCATTCGTCGTCACCAAGTACAAGGAGCCGCTGCGCGCAGCAGACGTCCCTGAGCCGACCGTCGGCGACCGGGATGTGCTGGTCCAGGTCCACGCAGCCGGCCTCAACCAATTGGACGAGAAGATCCGTCTGGGTGAGTTCAAGCAGATCCTCCCGTACAAGCTCGAACTGATCCTCGGCAACGACGTCGCAGGCACTGTCATCCGCGTCGGGGCAAAGGTGCGCGGATTCAAGCCCGGTGACGAGGTCTACGCGCGCCCCGACAAAGACCGCATCGGCACGTTCGCCGAGCGCATCGCCATCACCGAGGCCGATCTGGCACTGAAACCGGCATCGATCAGCATGGAGGAGGCCGGCTCGCTACCGTTGGTTGCGCTTACGGCGTGGCAGGCCCTCGTTGAGCAAGGCAACGTGCGGCCGGGGCAGAAAGTTCTTATTCACGCCGGGGCCGGCGGGGTAGGGTCGATCGCGATCCAACTCGCCAGGCACCTCGGCGCCACCGTCGCGACCACCGCAAGTGCCTCAAATGCCGACTTCGTGCGCGACCTCGGCGCGGACAGGGTGATCGACTACCGTACGCAGGACTTCGAGCAGCTCCTCACCGGATACGACCTGGTGCTCGACAGCCTTGGCGGGGAGAACCTCGTGAAGTCACTGCGCATCCTGAAGCCCGGCGGGAAGGCGATCGGAATCGCCGGTCCGCCGGACCCGGCGTTCGCGCGCAAAGCAGGCCTGAACCCTGTGCTGCGCCTGGCCATCGCGGGGCTCAGCAGCAGGATCCGGCGGCAGGCGAAGAAGCTCGGGGTGAGCTACGAGTTCCTCTTCATGCGTGCCAGCGGCGACCAGTTACGCCAGATCACCGCCCTGGTTGACGACGGCGTGCTGCGCCCGGTCGTGGGGCAGGTCTTCGACTTCGCCCAGACCCCACAGGCGCTCGAGTCGCTGGCCAAGGGCGGCCTCCGCGGCAAGGCCGTCGTCACCCTTCCCTCCTGATTCGCCGGCAGACGTTCACCTCACAGACCACTCAGGAGGATTACCAGCATGAACAGCTTCGACACCCCGAACGGCTCTGCCGTCACCTCGTACGCGAAGGCGGCAACACGCACCATCACCGCCGGTGGCGTCACCTACGCCTACCGCGAGCTGGGGCCCAAGACCGGCGTCCCCGTCGTATTCTTCGTGCACCTCGCCGCGACCCTGGACAACTGAGACCCCCGCATCATCGAGCCCATCGCGAAGAACCGCCACGTCATCACCTTCGACCAGCGCGGTGTCGGCGCGTCCACCGGGCAGGTTCCAGACAGCATCGAGGCAATGGCCGATGACGCCTACACCTTCATCAAGGCCCTCGGGTTCGACCAGATCGACGTCTTCTCCTTCTCAATGGGCGGCATGATCGCCCAGGACCTGGTCCTCAAGCATCCCCACCTGGTCCGCAAGGTCGTGCTGGCCGGCACCGGGCCGCGCGGCGGCAAGGACATGGACAAGGTCGTCGGCACCACCTACCGGGACGTCCTCCGCGCGACCCTGACGCGCGCGGACCCGAAGGAGTTCCTGTTTTTTAACCTCAACGCGGCCGGCAAACACGCCGCAAAGGCGTTCATCAAGCGCCTTCAGGAGCGCACGGTCGACCGCGACATGCCCATCAGCATTAGGGCATTCCAGACGCAACTGAAGGCGATCCGGAGGTTCGGCCGCTCTGCGCCGTCGGACCTGTCGCAGCTCACCCACCCCGCCCTCATTGCCAACGGAGACAACGACCGCATGGTGCCTTCGATCCTCTCCGGGGACCTGCACCGGCGCATCAAGGGATCCGAGCTGATCATCTACCCCGATTCGGGGCACGGCGGGATCTTCCAGTTCCACGAAAGGTTCTCCCCCGTCGCAGTCGAATTCCTCGCCAACTGACCAGCACCTATGCGACACGACCCAGCTCCAATAGGGCAGAAAGGCGCTGTGGCTCTGCCCCCCCGTGAATACGGGCGGGCAGAGCCACAGGTGTGGGACGGCGTCGCGCTGGCCAGCTCCAGTAGGCACTCCGAACGCGTCAGCCGAGGAGTAGGCACTTCGAAAGCGTTAGCCGGGTGAGGAAAATATTTGCGCCCTGCAGCCGTGCTCGATCTGCTTGACCCGCCAGTTCCTTCGGCTCTTATAGGGGCATCGTGGGCCGCGGCGTTCTTTGACGGGGGTGGTGCCACCGCGCTCACTTTTGGTGAACGCGGTGGCGCCGGTTGTTCGCTTATGCGTGCGTGTCCACCAACTGCGGGTAGACCGCTTCGAGGGGTGCGCTGAGTCCAGCCTTGAGCTGGACAGACGTGTCATCGGCGAGGACCTCGTACTCCCCTGCCTCCATGGCCTCGAATACGGTGCGCACCAGCACGGCCGGGTCGAGCTTCGGGTCGGTGGCGTGCGCGGCCATCGCGGTATCGACGTATGCGACGTGGACGCCGACGACGTGCACACCAGCGGGAGAGAGTTCGAGGCGGAGGGAGTTTGTCGCGGACCAGAGGGCGGCCTTGGTGGCGCTGTAGATGCCGGCGACGGCGTACCAGCTCAGGGCCGAGTGGATGTCGATGATCGTCGCTTCGTCCTTAGCTGACAGAACCGGAGCGAATGCGCGGGCGACGAAGAGCGGACCGAGGAAGTTCGTCTCGACGTTGCTGCGGATTTCCTCGTCCGTGTGGGTGAGGATCCCGGGGCTGGCGACCGACGCGCCGGCGTTGTTAATCAGCACGGTCACATCCGGTGCCGCCTCGACCGCTGCCTGGATGGAGGCCGAGTCGGTAATGTCCAAGGCGAGTGGAACGATGCGCTCGTCATTCCAAGTGCGGGGTGTGCGGGCTGAGGCATAAACCTTTGCAGCTCCCCTGGCGAGGGCTTCGTGCACGAACTGTGTGCCGATTCCGCCGTTGGCTCCGGTGATGAGGACGACAGCTCCGTTGAGTGAGGGCATTGGTGTTTCTTCTTTCCGGTGGGTATGGGTGAGGTCGGTCGCGTGGGGCTCGCGGCAGCGGATCAGGCTTGTGCCAGGGCCGGGTAGTCGGTGTACCCGGCCGCGCCGCCGCCGTAAAGGGTGGCCGGGTCCAGTTCGTTCAGCGGCGCGCCAGTACGCAGGCGCTCAACAATGTCGGGGTTCGCCAGGGCAAAGCGGCCCAGCGGCGCGATGTCCGCGAGTCCGGCGTCGATGTCGTCGGCAATCTGCTCGCGGTCGCGCCCGTACCGGACGACGAGGATGGCAGCAGGCCACGTGTCGCGGAAGGACCGAAGCAGTTCGTCGTCACCGAGGTGGTGTACGTGCAGGTACGCAAGCTTCAGGGTGGCGAGTTCGCCGACCAGGTGGCGGTACTGTGTCCGGACGTCCGCGGGGTCCCCTTCGTTGATTCCGCCAAGCGGGAACGCCGGTGAAATTCGGATGCCGGTCCGGTCTGCCCCGATCTCCTCGGCGACCGCGCGGGCGACCGCGACGACGAACCGGGACCGGTTCTCCACCGATCCGCCGTATTCGTCCGTGCGGTGGTTCGAGTTCGGCGAGAGGAACTGGTGGAGCAGGTACCCGTTCGCGCTGTGGATCTCCACGCCGTCCGCTCCCGCTGCGATAGCGGAGGCTGCGGCGTGGCGGAACCCGGCGATGGTGGCCTGGATGTCTTCGGCGCTCAGCTCACGCGGCATCGGGGTCTTCTGCGGCCCCGTTGGAGTGAACATGTCCTGCTCGGCCGAGATCGCCGACGGGCCAACGGGCTGACGGTGGTGCGGGGTGTTATCCGGGTGCGACATCCGGCCGACGTGCATCAGTTGGATGAACAGGGCACCGCCGCCTGCATGCACCGTGTCGGCGATCTTTCGCCATCCCTCGATGTGTTGGGGAGTGAAGATGCCTGGGGTGTTCAGATAGCCTTGGCCGTCCTCGGACGGCTGTGTGCCCTCGGTGATGATCAACCCGAGCGAGGCACGCTGGCCGTAGTACTCCGCGGCCAGTTCCCCGGGGGTACCGTCAGGGTTCGCGCGGCTCCGGGTGAGCGGCGCCAGCGCGAGCCGGTGCGGCAGCTCCACGTTGCCGAGGATAAATGGTTGCCAAAGAGAGGAAGTCATGCGTGCGATCCTTTGCGTCGTTGGTATAGGGCCACCACAGTGCCGGGCGAAACACTGGGGTTCGGCCCTTGCGTGGGAGAATGAACGAAGAAACATTCGAACTCACACAGTAGTGACTACACTCATAACTGACTGCAGTCAGAATCTATTCCGGAGGATCAACCACCATGTCTCTCGCCTCCCAGCCGGTCGGACGGCGCGAGCGGAATAAGCAGCAGAAGCTGGACCGCATCACGGCCGCGGCCAGCGAACTGTTGGCCGAACACGGCATCGAGGACGTCACGACCCAGCAGATCGCCGACAAGGCGGACATCGGCACCGGGACCCTGTTCCTTTACGCGAAGACCAAAGGCGAACTCCTTCTCCTCGTGCAGAACGCCCACTACGCCGAAGCGCTTCAGCAAGGTCGGGCTGATGCTGAAACCACCCCGGATGTCCTCGACGCGGTGCTGGCCATCGTCCGGCGCATCGTGGAATGCAACCGCGTCCAGGTCGACAACGGACGCACGTACCTGCGGGAAATGGTCTTCGGTGATCCCGCGGAGCCCCGTCACGCTGAAGCTCTGTCCATCGTCGCGCAGACCGAGGAGGCCATCGCTGCCGTCCTTGGCCGGCAGCCGCTGGTCGGTGCGGATAATGCCGCAACGACGGCCCGCATCGTCAGCGCCATCATGTTCCTCAGCATGGCGGCGAGCGTGAACGCCGGATTAAGCATCGACGAGATTGTTCGGGACATCCGGACCCAGGTCGGCGTGCTGCTGTCTCGCTGACGCCTCCGGCAAGACCTTCGACGGAATTCGGCCGCCTGATGCAGGCCTCTTCTGAATTCTTCCGTTTCGTCATCCACGAACTCGCAACAGGGCTGGCAGAGTTCGGCATGCCAGTGCCGGCTGGATCGTGGGGACCTCATCTTTGGCCGAGTTCCAGCCACAAACAATGTCGTGCGGCGGCCCGGAAGTCCCACTCAAGACTGTTCAGTCGAGCTGCATCAACGCCGTACTTACCCTTCCGTGGCAGCCAAGCACAGGACAGCCTCACCGTCCCCCTCCCCCAACCGGGCCGCGTGCGTCGGCCGCAGCATCAGGCGCCTCCGGGGCGGACAGAAGGTCCATTATCGGCGTTTGTGAAAGCCCGGAAATGCGGGTTGAAGCGCCCATCCGCGTCCGTCTCGGCGCAGGAAGATGGCAGTGGTCACGTCGCGTCTGTAGACGTTCCCCAGCCCGCCCCACGAAACGTCCCAGGGTCCTCATGCCAGGGACAACACAAATGAGAGCACGAAACCGGCCGCGGTGCTCAAGGCCACTGCCGGCCCCCCATGTTCGAACGCCTCCGGCATGAGAGTGTCAGCCAGCGCGGCGATCACCGCTCCGGCCGCGAAGGCCAGCGGCAACGAGATCGTTTCTGGGCTGCTGCCGGAGAGCGGGCCGGCACCGATCACCACGGCGATGACCAGCACTAGCGAGCACAGACCCCAGAGCCTGAGGATGGCGGACGTGGACATGCCTTGGCTGCGCATCGAGGCTGACCCGACAAGGGCCTCGGGCAGGTTGGAGACAAAGATCGCGGCCAGCAGCGCCAATCCGCCGGTACCCTCGCCCAGCGAGACACCGAGCGCGAGGTTCTCCGGCACTCCATCAAGTGTGGCGGCGGCCAGCAGCGCCAGACCCGCCGCGCCCCGCGTGGAGGCCGCCGACGGCGCCCGCCCGGTGGCGGCGGCATCGGTGTCGAGCTTGGGACTGCCCCGGTACTCATCCGCGGGAATCGGGCGCGAACCCGCTTGGGCCCAGCGGTCGAGCAGCGCGCTCAAGACCGTGAACACCACGGCACCGGTGAACAAGCCGGTCGCTGCGAGCCAAATCCCGCCGCGCTCGTAGGCATCCTGGAATAGCTCGAAGGTCAGGGCGGTGATTAGGGCACCCGCCGCGAAGGACAGAATCATAGCAAGAACGCGCTTAGGCAACTCGAAACGCACACCCACGAAGGCCCCCAGCAGCAAGGCACTGGAAGTCACGACACCGAAGAGCACCGCCATCCCCACATCGACATTATGGACGGCAGCCGGAAGCGAAGACAACAGCAAGGCAAGTTGCGGATACCAGATGTTCTTTCGTGCGAGCTTTCGGCGGCTGCCAGCCGAGAACTCAGTACCTCATCCTCAGCGGTCAATCCGCCTGTAGGTATCGCCATACGACACCTCATATTCCGAAACCACTACGTCACGGGCGGTTTTCTCGTGGATCGGCTCGGAATGGGCGACGACGCCGTCAAAGTCCCAGATGATGTTCGCTGCAGACGTTCGGGGCGACAACGCTCAACCAGGTTTGACACGTTTTGGCTCGAGTACATCGACTGCTCCTTCCATTCCTATCCCCGAGATGCGGAGCAAGAGAGGGCCACTGTGACCTGGCCCGCCAGCAGCGTCAGTCGCTCAATCTTGTTGCATAGGCAGTGGAGGGCGGAGATGGCAAATCCGTGCGTTAGGTGATTTCAGCGCATGCTGGTGCCGGCTGAGCGGTTACTACTTGGGTATTCGGATCGTGCTCTAGGGACGGCCTTCCGGCCACGATCACTGTAGCCCGCTCCCATGGCTGGTCTTTAAGTAGGAAGGGAATCTCTTGTTCTTCCCACTCCCTGTGCAGGTCTTCTTCTTCCTGGCCATCTCGTGCCAGGAGGCGACGTCGGGCTTCAAGGTTGTCGCACTGCACCCAGATCGAAGCGTCGATTAGGTCGGAGAGCGCTTGGCGTGATGATCCGCTCCCTTCCACCCACACCACGGAACGCCCGGCGGGTAGAGCCATGGCACCTGGACGTTCTCGGGCCACCCAACCCGGCGGACGGTAATGGACTGCCTCGCCTCGGAGCAGGGGTTCAAGGACACCGTCACGGAGTTCATCGGCCCAGTCAAAAAACGACAGATGCCACGCTACATCGTCCGTGTGAATAACATCTGAGTCCGGCACTCGAGCCAGTAGACGATCGACCAGGGTGGTCTTGCCTGCCCCGCTCCTTCCATCTACCGCTACAATCCAGGGGCGGTTCGGACATTTTCCTGCTGCCGGCAGCAGCCGCCGCACCAAGCTCTCCAGTGACTCGGCTTGCCAGGGTCCCGCATCGGGTTCGCCGACTTCCGGTTTCATATCCATGGTTACCTCGACTTCGACTATCGGTCCCGTCATAAGCTGCCTGGTATGGAGTCTCGAGAGTTGCCGTGTTTAGCGCAAGCTCTTTTCGGGGCTAGGCATCGCTGGTGTACCCCAATCTATGTCGGCCTGCCATATTGCGGGTATCCCGCTGGTTCAGTGCGACCTGATGCTAGAGAACAGCATCGACGACATGACGAAACTTTCCCAGGAGTTCCGGCTGCCGACATGTATGACCATGAGGACTTGAACTCGACTCACAGCAAGTCATGCAGTTCCAAGCGCTCCCGGCCATGAAGGAGGACACAGCAACACCGCTGTCCAAGTCAAGAGAAGGAGCCACCAGACCAGCCGCCACCAACAAAAATGGGCCCCCGCAGGGGCCCATAAAAGGAGATTTGTACACACTCAGAGGCTCACAAGCCCCTGAACAGGGAAAAAACGTGCCCGAGGTGGGACTCGAACTGCATTCCCTCGCCTGCAAACACTCGGAACTCCAGGAATCATAAGCAATCCGGGCCGGTCCGGCCAACATACGACCCCATACGACACCGAACCTGTTGACAGTGTCAACATCCTCAATGTGCTAATTTCGGGACTACCCCGCTGGAAGGTTACTTGCAGCCGCGCCGCTCCGGGCGCATGTCGTTCGCTTCATGACACGGGAAGGTGCAGCCGTCTCCTAGACTAATCGGATGTACACGGCAATCGGAACGCTTTCGAACCTCAGAAAGGAACGGCTTGGACCCGCTTGAGTTTATTGCGAGCCTGGTTTCGTCCGTTGCTTGGCCGGTGGCAGTGGTCGTGCTGGCTCTGACTTTTCGAAAAAAGCTCAGGAAGATTATCGGAGCGGTGGCTCAACGCATTGCCGACATGACCGAGTTTTCGGGGCCGGGAAGTGTCAACGCCAAGTTTGGAGAACGACTCAGGGAAGTAACCGACGTTACCTCCAAAATGGCGCCACCAAGTGATTCGGGCACTTCCCTGCCAGATGATGCAGAGCCGCAGCGCAAAGACCCTGCTGAGTCTATGGTGTACACATCGCCTAGGCACGCGGTGCTGGAGGCATACATTCCGCTAGAAAAGGCCGCCTACGATCTCGTTGAGAGATCCGGAGGACAGCGTAAAGACCTACAAATGATGCTTCGAAATCCTGTCGCCGCCCTCCGTAAGCTTCCTTTCGTCACAAGGGACATCGCTTCATCGGCCGCTGAATTGAGACAACTCCGTAATCAGGCAGCTCACCAGGAAACCTTTGAAGTCGAGCCGGACGTGGTCCTCGACTATATATTCGCTGCTCGAGACCTGACCAGCATGCTGCATTCAATCTCAAGAGAACTCACAAGCGGTGAGGACGGCAAGATCCGCAGCACTGGCTGAGACTGTGGTGGGAGTCCAGGCGTGCCGACTGTCTCTCTTACCGCCCCACACGACCCGACGCGCGAGGCAGCTGAGTGAGCCGCTGACGCAACCACAAACAGAAGCCGGCGCAACCACAGGGCAGGTTCAAGAAGGATTCGCTGTTTCAGGACGTCGATATTCGGGCTTCTCCTGGATGAAGACGGATCTACCCCGAAAGCCTCGCGCCGGCTGCCCTATGTTTGCGCGCTCGACAATCACAGCACCAAGCAGCGAACTCCTCCAGGAATATGTCTTGGCTTCGTCGGGTCCGCGTCCCCGGGCATATGTCCTGGCGAGCCCCCATTCGACTAGGCGTTCCAGCCCCATAGGGCGTCCGCCTGCTTTACCGGTGAGGACACGGACGGCCAATCTGCTGCTGCGGCGGCATGGACGTCGTCGTCTGGGCACCATGCAAGATGGAATTCGCAGTCAGACGAGACGCGGTCACAGGGATCGGAAATCGCTGTCCTACCGTTCGGGGTGCCTACCCTGGCCCGAGGTCCCTAATCGGGTCCTTGGCTTCCCCGGCGGCCCGGCGAGTCATCCGAGTCGACGGAACCGGACGTTGCTGAGAGCGCTCATCTCACGGCACAGGTCGTTCCGTTTTACCGCAGAAGAGCGGCTGCCTGGGTTCAGGCCCGCTTGCCTCGTCCTAAGTCTTCAAGCAGACGTTCTTCTATGCCGTCGGCTTCTCCTCTCAATCGCTGAACTTGGAGAAGGAGGCCTTCGGCTTCTTGGCTGGAAAGCCCTGGGATATTCTTATGCGCCACTTCTAAGTGGGCGCGGTTTCTCCGTGTACGGACCGTCTGGATCGCTGTCCAGGTCATCGCCAGCAACGTTGACACACCAGCACCTACCAGCGCACCTACGGCAAGTGTGAACTCATCCATGCCCGACGTCCTTCTCGTTGCTTGAGTCTCTAGTATCTCGTTTCCGGTGGCGATTAGGAAAGAGCCGTTCCTCCGGAGAGCTGATTGCGATGGCACACGCGACTCCAACACCAGCGACAGCAAGAGCAAACAGTGAGACGACGCTGACTAGTTGCTGTTGCTCCATCGGGAGTACAGCGTTGCGGATAAGCAGATTGGCCATGTAGCCATAAACCATGGCGGCTACAAACCCGAAAATAATGAGGAATGCTATCGCAGTGTCTCTCGCTCGATTTCTGAGACTCGGGTCCATCCCGCTCAGCTCCTTAAGTCCCCCGGCTGTAAGAGCGACACAGGTCAGCAGCAGCTGCCCAGAACCGAACATTGAGGTTATTTCCGGCCAAGCTCGAACATCGAGGAACCTCATGACTGCAAGGCCGACAAATGGAATGAGGGAGCCCAACACAGTCCAAATTAGCCACCGCCAAATTCGATACAACATGCTAAATTCGCCCAACTTATTATCTGCCTACTGCCCAACCAAGCTTGGCGGTTGCGGTCCAACGACGAGACGCCTTGCGTAAGCATACCCCGCCGATCCCTGCCAACATTCTTTAGGGGAGGTCGGCTTTTCTCGCCTCGTCCTCGTTGCCGAGGAGGATGATCTGAGTGATGGCGGCATCGACTTCGTCGACGCGACTATGTGTTGCAGATGCTCACTATGACAAGGGTCAAACTTTGGCGGCGTCCTTCAAGCGGGAGGGGCCGCAGGCTTGCCTGTCGCGGACCGATAAGGCGACGCACAGGATCTCAATCGAATCCAAAGCCAAAGAGCTTCTGTTCGTCTTCCTGGTCGCTCAGGCGTAACTCCAACAAATGGGGTTCTTCGTCGAAAGCACCGCCGGAGTCAAGGATGGCTGATCTCAGATCATCAGAATTCATGGTTACGACATACTGAAATCCCCACTCCTCGGCCAACCGCGAACCGATGTTGAGGCAGCTAGCAATTTGCTCCGAATCTACGGGGTCGAAGAGGCCGCTGTCGTGAATGAGGAATCCGAGCGAGTGCCCGGTCTTTTGCGCCATGCACATGGTAACCATGTCCATAATGAAGGTCTTAACGGAAGAAATCCCAGCGCTGCCGTCTGCTGCGATTTCTGGGTTGACCAGAAAGTTTCCCTGTCTCGGTGAGACGCCCAGATCGAGACTGGCGCGTTTCGTCTTGCCGCTGCCATGTCCGTATATTTCCGCGGCGAGGTCGCCAAAGAGAGCTCTTGCCTGGTCAAGCCGAGGTTCTTGCTCGGCAATCTCGAGCCGCATCCTCCGCCTGGTCTCGACTGCTTTCGCTTCACGGTCCTCGCCCAGGTTCTCGAATCTCTCTGCCATTCTGAGACGGTCCTCGATCCCGGCTATCTCTGCGTCCAACGTCGTCAGTGAGGCTTGGGCAGCTAGATACGTGTCAAGTGCAACTGACTCTTGGAGAAGGATCATCAAGGATGACCGCTCCTCATCCAGGTTATTCCGGGTGGTCTGAACCGAGCGGAGGCCCGAGGTAATTTCACCACGCTCGTTTTGAAGAAACAGCCGGCGGTTCCGTATTACCGATGCATGAAATGCTTGAACGTCCTCAAACCTCTTAAGTGCGACGTCGGAAAACGCAATACCAGCCTCACTGTAGACAGCCTGTGTCGCCCGGCCCAGCCGATCTGTCCCGTGAACAGACTCCTCTTCTAAAGCGCGGTCAAGATCAGAGAGCCTTCGTTGAAGGATCAGCTCCTGCTCGTTGAGGTCCCGGATCTCCTTGCTCAAAGCATTTGCCCTGACCTGGTGGTCTTGATAGCGATCTTCAACGCGGAAGTTAGCCAGTTCCAGACCGGCATCCTCGCGTTCCCGCCGCGCAGTAACAAGCCGTCCCCTAAGTCCGGCGACATCAAGCTTGAGGTCTGCAAGGGCCCCGTTCTTGGCGGCCTGACTGAGGGCTTTCTGTTGCCCCGTTAGCCGCGCCACTTCTCCGGCCTCGGCAGCAATACCTGCGTCTATGCCAAAGAGGAATGCGTAGCGGCAGCCCGATTCCCAGTCGGCCTCCGTGACATGGACTTTGGTCGGCAGGAAATCTGTACGCACAAATTGTCCTACGAGTTGCCCCAACGTTGGTCGCTCCAGCCCCTCGGGGAGCCGAAAAACATGCCGGGCTAGAAGCGTGGTCCATTCCCCCATACTCATTGGTTCTGCGGACACCCGAGACCAGCCTTCGACAGTTACCTTTGTCGACTTAAACGACCGTCGGACTGTGACTCGTTCAGGCTGTCCATTGGAGCCAAGCATCTCAAAAACACCGAAGAACTCGTGTGCAGCAAGTTCCGGTGCTTTTGCCAGCTTGGACGGCTTGTTTCCGCCGAGAAGGTACCGCACGATCAGTGCCATTGCGGTCTTGCCGGTTCCGTTACGTGAGTCACCCACACCGGTCGCCCGCGTCTTGTCGGCAATCAACAGGTTAAGTTTTTTCCCTGGATGAAAATTGACTGTTCGAAAGCGAGGGTCGCTTGCACCTAATCTAATGATCCGCATCGGTCGTCCTTACAAGAAGTCCATCGTTACTGAGTCCTATCGCCCCTATGGAGTACAGCAAGGCGAGGGCAAGGGAAAACCAGTCAAAGCTCAAGGGTTCCCTAAACCCGCGCGCCAACCTGAGCTGCTTCGTAGCCTCAAATGCAGAGTTGGATGATCTCGGCAGCGTCAATACTTCGAGCGCTTGGGCGCCAACCGTGACTAACGCACGCTGAGGGCTGATGCCTTTCGTCGGGAGGATCAATCTGCCTCCACGTGCCAGTTCTCCGGCGGGAGTTCAAAGATGTCACACTCATCAAAGAAGAAGGCCGTCACAGCGTACACAGCATTAGCCAAGCGGTCGTCTAGGCGAAAATTCTGCCCACCCAGACTGACGTACAGCCTCTCAA
Organism: Pseudarthrobacter sp. MM222; assembly: GCF_947090775.1. Taxonomy (NCBI): domain Bacteria; kingdom Bacillati; phylum Actinomycetota; class Actinomycetes; order Micrococcales; family Micrococcaceae; genus Pseudarthrobacter; species Pseudarthrobacter sp. MM222. The sequence continues at coordinate 1,844,822 of NZ_OX352321.1, read as the reverse complement.
TTACCTCATTTGAGTTCGTTCCACTCCGGCAAGCGTCAAGATAGATTTCCCGGAACTTGTCGCCCTGTGCATCGCGCAGCGTGGGATCGCTGTGACCCGCGAACCACTGATGGATTGCCGGCATATGCACTCGAGCATGGCTGAACTCCAGCTGAACACGTCGCGAGAGACTGTTGAACTCCATCTTCTTCGGTGAAACAGCACCAGCAGGAACATCCTCTGTCCCCCCAAGCGTTGCCTGTCCCAGCGTATCTAGTAATGGGACAAGGTCGTTGAGTTGAATGTTCTGAGCGTGTGGGACACCTGGGAACAGCTTGTCCAGATCCCTCACGCTGAGCGGAAGAAGCAACTCATTCCAGAACTTTGAGCGATCAAATGCCATAGCCTTGACGACTCGATCAGAACCTGGCTTGTGTTCTTGGTTGATGGTGATGAATGCCTGTGCTGCAAGAGGGCCAATCCCGACGTTCGAGACAAACCGCCAGTTAGTAAAGAACGGCCACTTTGTCTTTGCTCGCGTGAAGTCGGACGTAACCTTTTTGGCAAGGTCCTTTTCCGACGCACGGTTGGGTAAGTAGCCGAAGCAGGCGTACGCAACTTCACCGTCGCCAGTAATGCCATCGCAGCCATGGTCACCGAGCTGGCCCTTGGGCACCGGGTTGATGAAGTCGCCGCCATGCACAACTTCTAAGGCATCAGTCACGTAGTTCTCGAAAACGGTGCCCTGCGACTGAGCGAAGCGGTCATCGTGACAGAAGCGGTACCAGTCCCTCCACGCAGACGTAGCCCCTGACTGCAACACGCTGCCTCCTCTGTTAATAATGTCTGGATCAGCGTACCGGCGCACAGCTCTGCCTGGAGAAACGACGCGACGCACCTAACGCGATCCTTCCCGCGCCCAGTCCTGTCCAAGCCGGCTCGCCTGTCAGCGATGGTCGAAAAGTGAGCCGTTTCGTGGGCTTGCCGTCTAGTGGCTCAGTTTTCAACGGTCACCGACATCGCCTCACGGGCCACCCGCTACGAGAGCGCAGCAGGCCGTCGGCCAAAACGACGAAAGGGTTCATATCGGTGACCCAGTGCTTCGACGTCTCACCATTCCGTCATGTAGTAGGCGTCGCAGGTAACCATGAGCAGGCGTCGAGGGAAAACCCTGGAGCCAGGGAAGAAAGCCTGTGAGCTTCGTGGGCTACATGTACAGCCATGTTGACTCCCTCGGGCACGCTACCCGTGTCAGACCACTTATGCGTGTCTGGCGGCGCCGATTCCCTGGAGATAGGGCACAAGTCATGTTGCCCTCCCCCGGGCCCACCATGAACGAGGAGGAAAACACGACGAGCGGAGAAGGATAACCCCGGTGAGCAAGCAACGACGCCGAAACGAAACCCACACCCGGTTCGCCTCAGGTCATGTTGCCCACGCCCAGGACGTCCATGAACAGGTAACCACGGACCAACCGTAGATCCAGGAAAGAAAGGAGGCACCAGGGCACAGCACCGGCCGCCAATAAAAAAGGCCCCGGAAGGGGCCCACACAACAGAACCTGTACACATTCAGCGGCCCACAAGCACCTGAACAGGGAAAACACGTGCCCGAGGTGGGACTCGAACCGGGTTCCAGCTCTTGCAAACGCTGAGAACTCCCGAAAATATCCCGAGTTCGGGCCAGTCCGACCAATCTAAAACCCGATACGAAGGCCAAAGTGTTGACACTGCCAACACCTAGTTCCTCCTATAGAAACTCCCTCCGACCATAGCCACGCATCCGAAGTAGGGACGCGGTCATCTTTTGTCTTGACAAGTCAGCTCTATGGGCGACGACCACCGGAATGAGCTGGTTCATGGCCAAGCCGCCAACACCACCCTAAGGGCGTCAGAAGACCGGTCGCTTGATTCACTGCCTTCAGTGAAGGGCAAATGCCGCATTGCTGCCTGTTCCGCAGTACCCGGAATGCTGGGCGCGCCCTCCACGCTAGCGGGCCGCTACCGCGCCCACCGGACCGAAACCTCTCCCCACAGCAGTAATAGCAGTGCCGGCGGACAAGTGTTGGGCCCCGTTGCTACGCCACAGCGGCCTTCTCAGCGCGCTCACGCAATAAATTGCCAACATAGATGCTCTGAGCGACTAAGATTCCCTGGGTGCTGCCGAGCAAAAGTGAAGTAGCTCCATCTAGGGTGTTAGCAGCAAACTCACCGCGTTCAACTATGTTGGATTCATTGAACGAGTTGGGGGTTGCTGCCCTATAGCTTGAAAAAAGCAACTTACTATACAAATTTAAAGGTCTTTTCTGCTCATGTAGCGGATAACGGGGGACGATTGAAAACACAATTGGGGACAGCTATGCCATCTGAAGAGCCGATGAGAGAAGTACCGACGACCAAAAAAAATCAGATCTTCGCAATATTCCAATCGGAAGATCGCCCCCTTACCGAAGAAGAACTGGTTATCGACAAAGCCTGGAAGGTGTCATCTCAGCGTGCGATAGCCCGCCGGAACAGCTTGATAACTCTTGCTACTGGCGTTGTCGCGGTACTGGGATCGATCGTCTTCTTTTTCATTAACGAGTCCGAGTACTTGAAGTCCTTCATTTGGATATTCATTGCCTATGCGGGGCTACTCATCACTCTTTTGGCGGCTACATTCCAGCTGACCGAGAAGCGGCGTCAATTCTTAGCAGAATATTCGCTGAATCAGTTAGCAGAGGAGAATGCAGAACAAGATTCAGTGGAGCTGGCAGCGCTCTGGAAGGCCAACAAGAGCCAGTTGGGCCACTACCACCAGATAGTGATGAACTATGCCGAATCGACTAAGAGAAGCACGGCCTGGTATCTGCTTGGAGGTTTCCTGCTGGTAGCGGCAACTGGGGTCATAACTATCTTTGCGACATCGACCGAAACAGCCATTGCCTCTACGGTAATTGCCGCCGCCGCCGCTGGCCTCACGGGTTTCGTTGCCAAGGCAGTTCTTCGAAACGCTTCAACCGCGTCCAGCGAGCTCCAGATGTTCTTTAACCACCCTCTGGAAGTGGAAAGAGCCCTCGCCGCTGAACGACTGGTCGGCGCTTTTGAGACTAAGGAACGGCGCGATGAAGCGAGGCTGCTAATCATCCAGTCGCTTACTCGTGAACGTCCTCAGCTAAAAGCTGCGCCATCTGACTTTATGACTTCGAGCGGACCAGAAGCATCACCGTCTGAACCGGCACCGGGCCCAGCTAAGGCAAAGAGAAATTTCACCCTGCCACAATAGATAGTCTTTCGCGCTCTGCTGCCACCACACGTCGTGCAAGCTCGACCTCGGATACGTCAACTGCGTCGGGAGCCTGCTTCGCGATAAAACTGTCCCGAGCGAACTCGTCAAAGAGCTGCCTCTTGTCTTTCAGAATGTCGCGGATGCGCTCGTCGACGCTGTCTTCCGTAAGCAGACGGTGCACCTGGACGGTGTCGGTCTGACCCATGCGGTGAGCTCTCGCAATCGCCTGTGACTCCATCGTGGGTTTGATCTGCGGCTCGCAGATCACAACGACCGATGCCGACTGGATGTTCAAGCCGACACCGCCCGCGGTTATCTGCGCAACGAGGACGGCGCCGTGCCCGGACTGTGAGAAGCGGTCAACGAGCTTCTGGCGATCCGCCGCAGCGAGGGACCCGGTGAGGGGGCCGAAGACCTGACCGGGTAGTAGTCGCGCGACCTGGTTCAGGACTTCTCGGAAGTATGAAAAGACGATAATCCGTCGTCCATTAGCTTCGGCTTCTCCTGCAATCTCTAGCAGTCGGCTGACCTTCATGGATTGTTCCGACATCATGGCGGCGCGTCGCATTAACATGAACTGGCCTTCCCTTACCGCTTGGCCGTAAGTCAGCTCATCAGAGTGTGACATCCCCATCCACTCGTCTATCTCGACCACTTCGGGAAGCTCTGTGAGCACATCCTCCTGGTTACGGCGTAGGTAGGCTGGCGCGACATGCTTGCGAAAAGCCTTGGCGAGATATTCAGGCGCTTGCTCCGCGAGGTCGGGGCGGATATAGCTGATCAGATTGCGGAACTCGGCGACACTGTTCTCCAATGGCGTGCCAGTCATCAAGATTGCGTACGTCGTGGAGTTGATGATCTCGGCCGCTGCGAGCGAGCGCTTAGCCCTGGGATTTTTGATGTAGTGCGCCTCATCGAGAATGACTCCCCCCAGATCGACTCCGCTCAGGTACTCCTTTGCCCACGGCAGGAGATCATATGTGGTGACGGCGACGCCGCCGTTCTTGGCCCACGCCTTTGCCGCGTGGTTTCGCTCCCATAGCGTGCCGTGGAGGCGTGAGGCCTTCAACTTGGTGTGCTTTGCTGTCTCGCGAGTCCAGTTACTAACGACCGCGGCCGGACAGACAACGAGGAAATGCGATTGGCCGCGCGCACGGAGGTGGGCGAGCACGGCTAGTGCTTCAACCGTCTTACCCAGCCCCATCTCGTCTCCGATGATCACCTTTTCTTGCACGAGGGCGAATCGTGCACCGAAGCTCTGATAGGCGCGAAGCGAGGCGGTGAGATAGTCCCGCTTCAGTTCCTTGGCGCGCACTGCTTCAACGATCTCTTCCGGGAGATCGCCGTGCATGCTCGTCTCATCCTCGGTCATGAATCCAAGTTCGGTGAGCATGCCGAAGTAATCAGCCGGTCGGGAGAGGAAATCGGTCCAAATGCTTGCAGTGCCGGAGGGAGGCACGAGGCGATTCAGCGCGTCGTGCAATACATCTGAAGCGGCTGGGGGGCTTTTATGAACTTTCCCTTCAATGATCACCAGAACCCCGAGGGGGGTAAAGCTACTCTTCTTCTTGATAAGTCGAGTTAGACCTTTTGCCAGCGCCACTTCGTCCTTAGTCGGGCTGAACTTCCGTGCGTTGTCCCAGCGCGCGAGCGACTCTAGTAGCGCGGTAGTTGCCTTTCCCTTCCGCTTTACGTCGATACGGACGGGGGTCTCCTCTCGCACAGCCTCGAAAAGACGCAACGACGCCTGAGCGATAGGCCGCGCAGTGGCTTCGCCAAGACCGGGCAAGGATTTCAGTGAATAGTCGTCTTGAAAGCGCAGAACGTCCCAAACGTTGTGCAGCTCGTAGTCCTCCAACGGAGCAGTCCGAAGCTGCCGCTGTGGAGCTGCTTTGCGTAGGACTTCGAGATCCATCGCCTTCAGCGCATCGGCAACGTCTCCAGCGCGGACTTTGTCGGCCGCTGCACGTGCCTCAGTCGCTGCCTCTTTCGCGGCGTTCTCTGCGTTGGTAATGAGCGGGAGCTTGGCCCACGCGCCCTTCAGCAATTCGAAGGGGAAGGTCTCGGCGATAGTGTGATTCGCGGGCAGGTAGGCTTTCAGCCCAAGGGAGGGATCGAGTAACTGATTGGGCTCAGTCGGCACGTCCTGGAGGTTGACAGTCAGTCGAGCCAGCTGCGCTTTGACGAAGTTGGCGGCCTCAAAGGCTTCCAGAATAACTTGGTGGGCACGCTCACATTTTCCTCCAGCCTCGCACTCCCAGTCGGAGTTGAAGCCGTCACCAACCACCGCGGCGACCCGGCTAGCCAGCGCTGCGGTTTCAGTCAGGAACTCGCTGTCTTTTTCAGTGAGCGCGGCGTCCCGAAGCACAGAGAGGCTGGCAACCAAGACTTCACTGCTCTCGTGCAGTGGGAGCAACCTCATGGCTGTGCGGCTGATCTTAATGGAGGCCGAGTCCTCAATCAGTTGCTGGACCGTGGCTTTTGAGTTGGCCAATGCATCCTCGCGAGTGGCGTGAATTTGTTGCACCAATTCCGGCCAACCTAGGACGTCCTGGTAGAGAACTGCGACCTCCTCTCGCTCCTCCTTAAGCAGATTCCCTACCCGATCACAGGCCGCTACGACTGCCTGCCCCTCGCCCGATGCCAACAGCTCCGCATGACCCTGACCTAGCAGAAACGCAGCTTCATGGGCACCTTGGCAGCCGTCCGCATCGCATGAGCTCGGGTCGAGGAGGCGCCGAGCTTCCGGGCTATGCGCCTCGCTGAGGTCTTGGACCCTCGCCGCAGCAGTGCGCTCGATTTCTGAGAGAGCGCCGGTCCGTGTCAGAGGCAGATGTTCGGCCTCGATCAACGCGAGTGACGCTGCCATCCCCCACTCTTCAAGGTCATCTAAAGCGGTGCGCAGTCGCGCCCGCTCATCCTCCATCTGTTCTTGTATGCGGGCACCGGCCGCCACAACTGCCTGCCCGCCGCCCGATGTGAGCAAATCCAGATATGCCTCATTCAAGAGCGAGCCGGCTCGGTGAAGGCCACCACAATGCCCAGATTCACACGAGGCGGGGTGAAGTAGCTGCCGTACCTCAACGCTGTGTTCAGCTACGGTTTCTCGAATGGTGGCCGCCGCCGTTCGCTCTCCTTCGGTAAGAGCGTATGTCCTCGTTAGGGGCATATGTGCGGAGCAGCGCAAGACTAGGGAGGCTGACCGATCCCAATCCTCAAGGTCATCCAACGCCCCGCGAAGTCGCTCCCACTCCGCTGATCGCGCTGCCTGGAGCCGTTCGGCCACGCTAAGTATGGGGTGATTCGTTCCGTGCGCGGTGAGTGAGGCGTGCAAAGCTGCCAGTCGTGCTGTTGCTTCGTGGGTCTGCGAGCACAACTTGCTGCTGCAACTCATCTCCGCTGCAACAATGTTATATATACCAGCATCTGTATCGTAGGTTTGGATGAGGGCCTGAATGGCGTTCGATTCAGACTCCGACAGCACCCCTGCAGGATTGATTGGCATGTGCTCCGCGGCGAACTCGGCCTGCTGTGCGGCCGCTCTCCAGGTCGCCAAATCTTTAAAGATCTGAGGCAGTCGGGAGCGCTCGAGCGAAAGTTGAGCTGACACGCGGGTCGCGGCAGCATTTATCCGCTCTGCAGTCCCGCCCTTGCGTCCGATGATCTGCGCTTCGTGCAGAATGTGGGTGGAGCCGTGGGCCTTAGCGCAGGCGCCTGCCGCGCACAAGGACGGATCGAGAAGCTTCATCGACTCATCGTGGTGCTCATTAAGAAGGTCGATGAGTGCTAGGCCAGCACTACGTTCGTCATCTCCGAGGGCCCGGGCTCGGGTGATTGGCAGATGAGAGGCCTCATGGAGCATCTGTGACGCCTTGTTTCCGGTTGTGCTTAGGGAGCTCAGAACGTCGGCGAGGTCGTCGCGTTCAGCGACTCCGAGTGCTGTCAGTTCATTCTGGAGTTGCTCGAGACGTTGTGGGGCGCCGATCGAACAGTACCAATCCCGGAAGTGAGCAAGTCGGGCAGCGGCGTCATGCGCGGGTCGGAGTCTCTTGCCACTCGTGAGCCAGGTTGTTTGTGTCAGACGGTCGGCTTCGTAGGGATCGCCAGACGCAGCTGCCTCCTCAACCCTGACCAAGAGATTCCGGTCATCGTCCGCTAAGTTGGCTGGGCCTGAAAGTGGCAAGTGCGCAGCGAGTTGCCGGATTTCTTCGACTGTCTGGATCCAGCCCCGCACTTGTTCGATAAGCACGCTTAATTGTTGGCGCTCGGCGCGCTTCATCGAGCCCCCTTGGCAGTATTCTTCAAGATGGTTGAAGGTCCGACGCGAAGTGGGCCGGCTGGATAGAATCGTACGCGAAGTTGGAGAAAATCAAGTGAAGTTAGAGGACTTGGCGCCGGGCCTGCAGATTACTGGCGTTGTCCCTCATGAGGTAGTGCAGGTGATTTTCGGTCAGCCTCATGGTCGGGACGCAGTTGAGCTGACCTACAAGACCTCGTCGGGTGGCTTGGGACAGCGCGTGATGTTCCGGCGTGACGAGGATTCGCTTGCGGTCTCAACTTCGGGAAGCCGTCCATTCGACACTTCTTCCATCGACTTTAAAACCGTCGCTGAGGCACAGAGAATTAAGCTCGCAGGTCTGTATGATCCAATGCTCGCCGTCGCGACGAGTAACGTTCAGCCGCTTCCTCACCAGATCCGTGCCGTATACGGCGAGTTGTTGCCGCGCACGCCCTTGCGATTCCTGTTGGCGGATGACCCGGGGGCCGGGAAGACGATCATGGCGGGGCTCTATATCAAGGAGCTGATCCTTCGTGAAGACGTGCAACGGTGTCTCATAGTCGCGCCAGGCGGTCTAGTTGAACAGTGGCAGGACGAGTTGTTCTTCAAGTTCGGTCTGTCATTCGAGATCCTCACAACGCCCATGATTGATACAAGTCTGGGCAATGACATCTTTGAGAATCATCATCTGCTTATCGCGCGCATGGACCAGCTCGCACGCAACGAAGACCTCCAGCAGCGGCTACGGAACAGTTACTGGGACTTAGCGATCGTAGACGAGGCGCATCGAATGGGTGCGCACTACTTCGGCAACAAGTTGGAAAAAACCAAACGGTTCCAACTCGGTGAGCTGATCGGCGAGGTATCTCGGCACCTCCTCCTCATGACCGCGACGCCACACTCAGGTAAAGAGGAAGACTTTCAACTCTTTCTTAGTTTGCTCGATAAGGACCGATTCGCCGGTAAGAACGGGATGTCCGTCGACACCAGTGACGTCATGCGCCGAATGGTTAAGGAAGACCTTCTAACCTTTGAGGGTCGCAAGCTCTTTCCAGAACGGATTGCCGAGTCTATCCCCTACGAGCTGACCGAGCGGGAGAATGACCTCTACCAGCAGGTGACCGACTACGTTCGTAACGGCATGAATCGAGCAGCCAAGCTTGATGGCAAACGTCGTAACACCGTCGGTTTTGCGTTGACTGTTTTGCAACGGAGGCTTGCTTCGAGCCCAGAGGCTATTCACCGCAGCCTGGTTCGTCGCGCGCAGCGACTGGACTTCACTAAGCGTGGCATTGAGAACGGCACGTATCGCGAGGATCGCGATGTCCTCAGACCCGAGCGCTACAAGTACATAACTTCGGACATCGATATCGTCGAGGTGTCCGCCGAAGATCTAGAGGAGTTCGAAGAGAACGTAGTTGACGCTGCGACTGCCGCGGAAACGATCGTCGAGCTGGAATCAGAGATCCAAGAGCTTACGTCACTAGCGGAGGTCGCGAGGGAAGTACGCGATCGCGGGGAGGACAAAAAGTGGTCCGAACTTCGATTGATCCTTGAAGACAACGTCATGCCGCCGGATTCCAGTGGGAAGCCACGCAAGCTCATCATCTTCACGGAGCACCGAGACACCCTGAACTACCTCATGGAGCGCATCACGCACCTGATTGGCCGCCCAAAGGCTGTCGTCGCGATCCATGGTGGCATTCGCAGAAACGATCGCCGTTCGATAACCGAGGAGTTCACTAAGAATTCGGACTGCCAGATAATGTTGGCAACGGACGCAGCGGGCGAGGGTTTGAATCTCCAAGCCGCACATCTGATGGTCAATTATGACTTGCCTTGGAATCCAAACCGCATCGAGCAGCGCTTCGGGCGTATTCATCGCATCGGGCAGACGGAGGTCTGCCGGCTATGGAACCTCGTCGCCGCTAATACGCGGGAGGGCGAAGTCTTCACAGCGCTGCTTAACAAGATCGAGGAGCAGCGGAGAGCCTACGGTGGCAATGTTTTCGATGTCCTAGGTTCAGCTTTTGCAGATACGCCCCTTCGGGAACTGCTGATTGAGGCGATTCGCTACGGCGAACTCCCTGAAACCAAGGCACGTATGCACCAGGTTATCGACCGAAGCGTGTCCGAGGGGTTGCAAGAACTGCTTAACGAACGCGCCTTAGCCAACGAGCACCTGTCGGATGCCGATCTTGCCAGCCTCCGAGCGTCGATGGATGAAGCTCGTGCTCGTCGCCTTCAGCCTCATTACATCGAACTGGCTTTTAAGGAGGCCTTCACTCGATTCGGCGGCAAAATAGTGAGGCGGGAGAAGGGCCGCTTCGAGATCGGTCATGTGCCGTCCACGCTTCGCAACGGCAAGTACGGCCCCGTCGCCACGAGATATGAACGCGTGACTTTCGATCTAGGCCTCGTACACGATGACGAGGGAACCAGCGCGGACTTACTGGCACCAGGTCACCCTCTCCATGATTCGGTGATGGACCATGCAGTTACCACCCTGGCCGGAGTCCTCAACCGGGGCACCGTGCTTGTCTCCGCAAGAATTGAGTCGCCCTGCCTACTCGTAGGGGTTGTCGAAGAAATCGTCGACTCGTTGGGCGCTTCGGTCGCGCGCAGATTCGGTTACGCCTATGTCAGTGAGGACGGCGCAGTCACCGACGCCGGCCCGGCTCCCTACCTTGACTGCATGCCGGCGCCTGACGTTGCCTCCGTTCGACAGGCGAAGGCACTTCCGTGGTTACACAGTGCAGAAGCAAATGCCGTGAGCTGGATTATCGAGAACGAGCTGCCTAGCTACCTTACTGCTATCCAGCCTCGCCGATCGGCCGAACTCGACAAACAGCGCGGGTTGGTCGAGGCACGTCTCAAATTTGAGATTGAACGACTTCTCTCGGAGGCGGTGGCCGCAGCCGAGCGGGAGAACCTTGGAGAGAAGCTGAAAGAGTCCTCGGAGAGCTTGAGCCGAAAGGCGACGGACCTCCAAACGCGACTCGACCGTCGGCTCGAACTCATCGACCAACAGGGCAAAATGTCCACCAAATCGCCCCTAATCGTTACAGCGGCGCTTGTTCTTCCTGCTGCGATGCTTGATTCCGATGTTCCTATCGATGGCAGGCCGATGAGCGGGGCGCCATCAACGATCGTTCAACGTCGCAGCATTGAGCTTGTGCTCGCACAGGAGCACGCAATTGGCCGGGTCCCACAACTGCAAGCGAGCAACACTCATGGCTACGACATCTTGTCGACCGACCCCGTGTCCGGTCAGACCTACCGCATAAAGGTCGTCGCACACGTTGCTGAAGCGGCCGATTTCTGGGTCACACACAATGAGGTTGTTACGGGTAAGAATGCTAAGCCCCACTATCGCCTTGCTCTCGTTCGGCTAGATTCAGGTCACTTGAGGGGCGGTGACGTCCGCTACCTTGACAACCCCTTCACGAACGTTGAAATAAACGATTTTCAGGCCACAGGGCATGCGGGGAACTGGAACCGTAGTTGGACGCGCGGGAAGGCGCCTTTCTGACACCTAGAAATAAGCGACTGCAACGGCCGCCCTGCTTCACGGCGAGGAACCATCATTAGCGCTTCCTGTCCAGCTCCTTGGCAAGACCATCACTCTGAAAGTAACCGGGAGCAAGGCCGAGTGCCCCACGGAAAAATCCCCGCATCGACTGGTTCTAAGTCACTCAAACTTGCCAGGCGGAGCGCCACCAGAACGCAGGGTCGATGAAGAGGATTAAGTTCCGACCGCATCGTATGGGCCCCTTCTCGTTTACAATTCTGTCTCCTTACGATGAGCACGTCTGATCACTTGGTTTTTGGGGGAACTTTGAGCAATCCGGAATACCCGCAGCAGGAACAGCCTCGTGTCTTCGATACGTCGTTCGACTACAAGACCGACAAGTCCAGGAAGACCAAACGGGGAGGCGCCGAGGTCCAAGAGCTGGGCGATCCGGACGCGAACAGCGTGAGGCTCCGGGCGGATCATGAGCTGCTGTGGACCAAGAAGCTGAACTCTGGCGCCCTTTTCGCCCCGGGCGCATCAGCGGCCCGCTGGAACGAATATCTCATTTATACCGACGACTCCGGGGCGCGGCATTGCTATGGAAGCGATGCGATCACCAGCTCCTACACCGGCCGGTCAGGCCCGAAATCCCTGACTGACGCGATGGCCGGTCTGAGCGATGAGCAGCGCGCCCGCTACCTCGATCCGCCGTACACCATCGGCAGTGCGATGATTTGGCCTGTCCGGTCGAAGGACAAACCCACGATGAACCAGGCCCGGGGGTTCGGCGCTGAAGGTCATCAGATCGCTGACCGCATGGACCTCACCCTTGAGTGCATCCGGCGTCACTACGCAGGGGATCCAGAAAGCCCCCTCGCGAATGTCATCAAGGCCTACCAAGACTTCTTCGAGCTCTTCGATAAGTTCGTGGAGTTCGTGGACTTCTTCCACCTGCAAGACCTCGTGACGCCCGACTACAAAGACATTCGGTTCTTCGTGCCCTTTGAGGGCTTTGAGTCTTCCGGGTTACCAGCGGACTACATCACGTATCGGGAGGCCACGCTCCAGTTCATCGCGGGACGGGGGCGCCGGATGGCCGAGTGGGTCACAGCGAACCACCCCGAGATTGAGGTTCGTAACCCTTGGTGGCCACCCCGCTGAGCCAGGGAGGCAGCCCCAGGCATCACTGGCGCTTTTCGGACGGTCGGTACCGATCCCCGAATGCAGTCAGCGCGTTCTGACGCTTTGGTGTGCTGCCGAGCATGTCCACGGGCCGGGAACGGGAACCAGCCTGATCGGCCGCACCAAGCAGCGGGCTGACCATCCAGGCAGCGAACACGTTGTGCGGGACCTTCAGAGTCATGGCGCGCTGAAAGAGATCCACCACGGGCTCGTGAAAGTCCCCGTCTTTGAGCTGGAAGCCTGGGCAGAACGTCCCCTCGCCGATGAACACCCGGACGGCCCGCTGCATGGCCTCGGATTCACCCAGCGCCTGGGAGTGCCTCCAGGTCTGTCGCCGTTGGCAGGGTAAATTCCTCCCTGACGCTGTCCCCAATGTGCTCCGGCACAGCCGGCCAGAACCGCTCAGCCCTCACATTCGACGCAGTAGGCATGGCCGTCCTTCTCGCGCGCCTTCTGCGAACGGTGGCGGACCAGGAAGCAGGAGTAGCAGGTGAACTCGTCGTCGGCCTGGGGAACGACCTCCACGATGAGTTCTTCGGCGATGAACTCCCCGCCCGGGGTCAGGCCATCCGAAATGTCAGCCTCGTCGAGCTCCTGAACCACCGACTTGGCGTCGGGAGCTTTGGCTGTTTTCAGGGCCTCCAGGGAGTTCTCCTGAGATTCCTTGACGTCGGTGCGCAGTTCATCGTAATCGGTTGCCACGAAGGTGCATCTCTTTTCTGTTGGTGGTTTGTCGGCGAATGCAACGTACCGGAGACAGCAGGAATTCCCTAAATCATCTGTTAGGACCTATGGGCCTACGACGAAATGTCCGTCCTTCAGCTCATACTGTGCCCATGATCGAGATACGACGGCTCTTTCGCCGCAAATGGGAACCGTCAGATCCCCTCGTCGCCTACAACAACTCGGACGGGCAGATTGTCATGGCGGCGGCCATGCACCGCGGAAACAACTCCTACTACGACCGCTACGGTTACCAGGGCTCCAAGGAGATCGTCTGCATCGACTGCAAGGAAGCGGGCCGAGAAGTACCGGTCCAGCTCGTCGACGCCAAAACGCGTTGCAAGCACTTCCGCCATCAGGCCGGCGAGGCCCCCGATGGCCTGCGCCGCCACGGCGAGACCGCTGAGCACCTGCACGGCAAACGCTTCATCATGGACTGGGCGCGAGACCAGCACCACATCCTTCCCTGGTCTGTCGAAGATGAGGTCTGGATCCCCGGCGCCCGGCTGCGCAGCGACGTCGGAGCAACAGCAACCTCCGGCCGGCACCTGGCGTTCGAGGTCCAGCGCAAGCCAATGGACAGCAAAGAGTGGGACCGCCGCCACGGCGGCTATCAGGCGGCAGGCATCCATGACGTGTGGCTGTGGTCTCCGGGCGTTTCTGACCTGGTCCTCGATCTGCCCCTGAACAGTGTCGTCCTGGATATGGAGTACGAGTCCCTCGGTGTCCTCGTGGCAATGTACGGGGGCACTTACCGCCACCCCACCGCTGAGCGGTACCTCGTGTCTCCCACCCACTACGCCTCCGCCCCGCTGTCGGAGTGGAGGCTGTCGGGCGCAGGATCCCTCGTGCCTCCACCCGGGATTGCTGAATTCATTGGGGACAAGCCGGAACCGCCCCGGCTGGCACAACTCAAGGCCCACCGGGAAGCGCTGGCCCGGCGGACGTCCAGACAGCCGGCAACGCCGGTTGAGCGGCGGACGGACGCCCTCAGGAACCGCACCAGTTACAGCCAAGTGTTGAGAGCCAGCGCAAGTGCGGCGCGTATCGACCCTGAACGGGAAGCGCAACGTGAGGCAGAGGCCATTGAACGCATCATGGGTCGCAAACGCTAGACCGATCGCTCCCCGGCAGACTCAAGAACCCTGTGCCTTGATCGAGTCATGGCCGTGGCAGGAGCCGCACTTTCTAGGGGGAATCAATGGGCATTGTCGACTGATTGCTGCAAAGGGGAAAGGGCGGCACGGGCCAGCACATAAGGGCTTCCCCAAAGCCGCCGATGGACCAGTCGTCAGTCATTCTCACCGTATCTTCGCACCTTGCGGGATTTTTGGAAGTAGCCGGGACAACCACGTTCGCCAAGGACGCCCTCGCTGCCCGGGCTGACCGCAGGGGCCTGGGTGAGCGTGGCTACTTCGAGGGACAGGCCCAGCTGCAGCGGGAGCCGGAGAACCCTGTCGATCCGCAGGCTGTGGCCGTACTGGTAGACGGCGAGAAGGTCGGATGCCTCCCCTCCTACGCTGCCAAGGACCTCGCGCTGCCGGCCGGCGCCAGCGAGCTGGTGCGCTACCAGCTGCACGTGCTCCGCGATAAGAAGCTGCTGGACAAGGCTTATGTCTGGCTGGCCAACGGGGACCCGGAATGGCAGTTCACAGCGCAGAACCCGCCGGCCCTTACGTCCAGGGAGAGAATCAACAGCTCCCACGCGGAAAAGAGCTCGATGGTCCGCGAAGCGCTGCAGGGCGGCGGTGAACGGGCGCAGCGGTTCAAGCTTGGCATGGTCGACGGCGTCCACTACCTTGAGCTCGTTGAGCCGATCAAACAGTTCAAGCGCGAAGGCCGGCTCGAAGAGGCCCTCGTCCTCTGCTACAAGGCCATCGAGGCCGCCGAAGGAAATGCCGGAGGCCGGGAACCCGCCCCCTGGTACACCGAGCAGGCCGCCATCGTCCACCGGGAGCTCGGCCAGAAGACCGAGGAGATCGCGGTGCTGAAGAGGTGGCTGGCCCACTGCCCCAGGCTCTCCGCGCCGGCAGCAGCATCGGTGAACGCCTCGCAAAGCTCGAGGCGAAGTGGTGGCCGTCGGGTCGGACAGGGTACCAGCCCGAAAACACTACGGGGAAACCCTACGGGCGAGCAAGTACAGCCACCGGCTAGCCAGGGACGAATACGCATTGGTGAACAAGAGGAACTCGACCCCGCCGCCGCGGGAGTACTGCACTGACGCCGAGTGGGAGGCCGACGCGTGGGCTTTCGAAGACCAAGACCATACTCTCCTCACGGATGAATACTGCGCGATGCACCGCGAAGCCGCACTGGAGAACTTCGACCTGAACATGGCCTTCTTCAGGCAGCTCTCCGGCAAGGACTTCCTGGAGGCGATGGCGGGGATGCTCGCCAAGCACAAGAATCTGCGGCCCGTCACCGACCTGTCTGTGGGATGGCGTGGAGGCGATCTATGTCATGGTGCTCGACCGATACAAGCAGGCCTACATCGGTCAGGGACCGGGACATCCGGACGCGGATCAAGAGGCACTGGAGCGGGACGAAGCAGTTTGACCGCCTCATCTTCGGAACCAAGGAATCCTCAATCCTGTCCATCGATTCGTTCTGGCCACTGGATACCATGCGCATCTTCGCGCCCAAACCACCCGGGGCCTGGAGGTGGAGGAACAGATGGTCAAAGCGATCACGCCGGACTTTCTGCTCAACCGGGTCCCGGGAGGTGAACGGCTTATGGGTACCCGGTTCCTGCCTTGGGAGATCAAACAGCGGAACCTCGTCCAAGGCCCATCCGAGTCCGGGCCGTGAGCCCGCAGCCGGCGATGAAGGGGCATGTGCCATGGAGATGACCCTGTCAGTGCATGACTGGACGATCATCGACACGAGCATCGACAACATAGCGGGTATCGCAGGCCAGAACTGTGATGAGTTCACCGCGGAGCAGGGCCGGGCGGTACCGCAAGCAGACGGGGTGGCGGCAGGCACTCATCCCAGGGTCGGGCAGGGATGCGGCTGGCCACCGGAGGATGAAAACCTCAGCATGGAGCTGCCAGTCGTCACGTGCGGTTCGTTGTCGGCCAGCTGCGCCGCTGGGATGAGGTGGACGCCCTGGCAAACCGTGCGTCGACGGCGATCCGGAGCCGAGGTTCCTTGAGCTGGCCAGAATACTGGGAGAGGGGATCCGCTGAGCTCCTGCTTACTCATCGCGTTCCGTTAGCTTCAGGGCTGAATCGTCAACGGCAGATCGTGGGTGCCGCTGCAGGCGGCCTTTTGTATGCGTAGCCCTTCGACTGGGCCGGCTTGGTCCAGTCGGAGGACCGACTGTCTGACGAGTTCAAGGACTTTCTTCGCGTCTGCCAGTCCTCCAGCTCCGTGCTGTGTATCGACGATGCCCAGACCCGGCGTCTGGGGCATTTCCGGGAGAGTGTTCTGGGGATTTTGCCCTCTTGCCCTGACACGGATCACGAACCACCCGGCGTCAATAAGGGCCTTTGTTTTGGTCATGTCTTCCGTGAGCTGGTCGCGGTGATAGAACCAGCCGTCATATTCGATGACGAGACGAAGTTCGTCTGAGAGCATGTCGCATCTGCACCACTGTCGTTGCCGGTTGCTCCCCCATGGGGCACGCACCATCACGTTAAGCTGCAAATCTCCGATCACTTCCGATAGCTCGTTGAACAGCTCCATTTCCGGCCTGGAGATGCGGTTCACGCATCGTGGGCAGCCCGCCCCAACGCCGGTCCGGCCGCTGATATTCGCAAGCCACTCATGGCCGCACTTGCCAAGCCACCAAACCTTGAGGTTGAGGCCGGACGTAACCTCAGTAGGTTGTAGAGCTCCGTTCTTGGTCGGGTGCCATTCAGCGGCGACATTGGGGAACCTAGATGCGAAGTCATTGTCGCCCACTGCGATCTGCAGTCCGCGGCAGAACGGACAGCCAGTCCCTGCGTTCGCCCTCAAGGTGACCGTAGCTTCCCACTCATGGCCACAGGTCCCCGACCACCACACTTTCTTCATACTCCCGAAGGTGACCTGTTCCGGCGTGAGTGAACCATTCTTCGTCTGATGCCACTGAGCCACAAGCTCTGGATTCCTGGAAGCAAGGTCGTTATACCCGGGAAGGACCTTCAGTCCGCGGCACACAGGACATCCCCTGCCGGAGGTGATCTTGCCCGGACTTGCCTCCCAGTCGTGCCCGCAGGGCCCCCGCCACCAGTACTTTTTCTTGGATCCGGCAGTCACGTCGCGGGCTGTGACGGGGCCGTTCCGTGTTGAGTGCCACCACGCTGCTGCGTCCGGGTGGATTGTTTCAAGGTCGTTGGCACCCGAGAGGATTCTTCTGCCTGAGCAGATCGGGCAGCCGTTCGCGCCGTGAGTACGGTCGACAGCTTTTGCTTTCCAGGGGTGACCGAGACGGCAGATCCACCAATACGACGTTGTGCTGCCCGGCGATACCGATTCCGGCCCGATGTCACCGTTTTTGGAGGGATGCCATTCAGCAGCAACCTCAGGAAATCTCGATTTCAGGTCATTGAAGCCTGTGAGCAGCTTCCTGCTCGAGCAGTAGGGACAACCGGACCGCATGGACGTTCGACCACTAACGGAGGACTTCCACTCATGGCCGCAGTTGCCCAGCCACCAAACCAGCCGGTTGGTAGTACTTGCGCACTGGTCAGGACGGGCTCCGCCGTTCCTTGTTGGATGCCACTCCGAAGCTACTTCCGGATAGATGGTGGCGAGATCGTTGATGCCGGAGACAAACACGTGGCCTGAACACACAGGGCACCCTGTGCCTTTGGTGGTGCGGTTCCTGTATTCCGACTCCCACTCGTGGCCGCACCGACCCAGCCACCAAACCTTCTTGCCGCTCCCGTAGGACAGTTCCCCGAACCGGAGTTCGCCGTTTTTCGTGGGGTGCCACTCGTTCGCGAGTAATTGCGCCAGCTCTCGTCCCGCATCTGCTGCCTCCGCGGTCGGCTCTACAATTTCCATGTCATTCCAGCCAGGCAACTACGTTTTTCACTGGTTCCCTCAATTCAAGAAGAAGCGCTTTATTCTCCCACTGATCCTTCTGGTGATCATCCTCATCTCCACTGCAGCCAACTCCGGCAAGAAGGATTCGACCGCGTCGGTCGCGCCGGCGACCTCGGCGGCGGCCACGCAGCCCGCTGACGCCGCTGCGCCGAGCGGGACCGCGGCTCAGCTGCAGGCCCTGGCCGCGGCGAAGGGCTACCTGAGCTCAGGCATGGGTTTCTCGCAGGCTTCGCTTAGCAAGCAGCTCACCTCAAGTGCCGGCAACGGATTTGGGCCGGCCGACGCGAAGTGGCTGTCGATCACTCCGGTGCGGACTGGAACGCGGAGGCCGTCAATGCGGCGAAGGGCTACCTGAACTCGGGGCATGGGCTTCTCGCAGGCTTCGCTTACCAAGCGGCTCACCTCAAGTGCCGGCAACGGATTTGGGCCGGCCGACGCGAAGTGGGCTGTCGATCACTCCGGTGCGGACTGGACCGCGGAGGCCGTCAAGGCGAAGGGCTACATGAACTCGGGCATGGGTTTCTCACGCCAGAGCCTCATCGCCCAGCTCACGAGCCCGGCCGGCAACCAGTTCACCGCAGCGGGGGCCGGGTACGCCGCCGACCAGGTCGGGCTGAAGTAACCGCTGACCGTACCTGACGTCAGCAGACAGCGTGTCATCAGGGACGCGCCAGGAGACCCCGGACCGATGTGCGGTCCGGGGTCTCCCCTTAGCTGTGAGCTTGTTGAACAAGGGATATGTCCGTGCTTAGCGGTGGCTTCGTCATCGGTTTGATCGTCTGCGCGAGGACGGCGGCTCTACTGGTTGGGCCTTCGGGCAGACATTGCCGTCGACGTCAAACGCTCGAGACCGCCAACTGAGAGGAATGCCTGACGCTCTCCGGCGCGGAAGCCCGTGCCCGGGCCGCCGGGTTCCCGACCCGCACATCGCTCGAGGACCTCAGATTCGACCACCAGCCCGGCCCCAAGCGCGACAGCATCGCGCACCCGGCCACCGGTGCGTTCCTCACCGAAGCGTCCAACATCGTCCTGCTCGGCCCGCCCGGCACCTCACAAAACGCTGCCAAACAGCGCCGAAAGTAAGAGTTGCGGGCCCTCGTCGCCATGAAGACTTCGTAAAAGTCAAGCTTTGTCAACAGCCGAAAGGCAAAAAGCTCCTGACCTGCGGAAACACTGTGCCCGAGGTGGGACTCGAACCCACACACCTTTCGATACCGCATTTTGAGTGCGGCGCGTCTGCCAATTCCGCCACTCGGGCGCGGAGTACACCTTGTAACAATCAGCCTGCCACAGTGCTGTGAGCAACGCGATCGCTTCCAGTGCGCGAAATTACTCTACATGCAGATAGGCTGAATTCCAGAATCGCGCCAGTGACGCCGCATCGAACCAAACCGGTCCCAGTACACCACGGGTCTAAACCTAAGATGGTCTAGTTCCCGCCGTACCTTTCCAAGGAGTTCCCGTGTCAGAACAGACGGAGTCAACCCCCACTTCCAAGCCGGCGCGCCGCGTTATTGTCGCCGAGGATGAGACCCTCATCCGCCTGGACATCATCGAGATCCTGCGGGGCGAGGGCTACGACGTCGTCGGCGAGGCGGACAACGGCGAGAAGGCCGTGCAGCTTGCCGAAGAACTGAAACCCGACCTCGTCCTGATGGACGTCAAGATGCCCATCATGGACGGCATCTCCGCCGCCGAGAAGATCGTCAGGGCCCGGATCGCCCCGGTGGTCCTGCTCACCGCCTTCAGCCAGAAGGAACTGGTGGAGCGCGCCCGCGACGCCGGCGCCATGGCCTACGTCGTCAAGCCCTTCACCCCGGCGGACCTCATCCCGGCCCTCGAGATCGCGCTGTCCCGGCACGAGGAGATCAAGGCCCTCGAGAGCGAAGTGACGGACCTGCAGGAGCAGTTCGCCACCCGCAAGCTCGTGGAACGCGCCAAGAGCCTCCTCACCACCAAGATGGGCCTGACGGAGCCGGAAGCGTTCCGCTGGATCCAGAAGACCTCGATGGACCGCCGCCTCAGCATGCGCGAGGTTGCCGAGACCATCATCAACCAGGTCAACTAACCCCCGCCGGCCGCTAGAAGCAACAGGCCGGCAAAAAAGCAAAGAGAACGACAAAAGGGAGGGTCCCCGCCCCGCGAACCGCGGCGGGAACCCTCCCTTTTTGCAGAAACCCGAAGAACTAGGGCTTGCTGTTCTTCTTCTTCTTTTCCGGCCAGGGGCCGAGCTTGTCCTTGGCGACCGCTGCTTCGCCGGTGCTGCCGAAGTCGGCGAGGTCGCCGACCTTGTGGACCTTCAGCAGGTTCGTGGAACCGGCTTTTCCGGGAGGGGAACCGGCGGCGATGACTACCAGGTCACCGTCCTCGACGACGTCGAGTTCCAGCAGGCTGCGGTCCACCTGGGCGGTCATCTCGTCCGTGTGGCCCACCATGGGGACCAGCACCGGCGTGATGCCCCAGGTCAGGGCCAGCTGGTTCCAGACGTGCTCCACCGGGGTGAAGGCGAAGACCGGACGGATCGGGCGCAGCCGGGAGAGGCGGCGTGCCGAGTCACCGGACTGGGTGAAGGTACAGATGTACTTCGCGTCCAGCTGGTCGGCGATCTCGACGGCGGCACGGGTGATGGCGCCGCCGCGGGTCTTGGGCTTGGTACCCAGCGGCGGAACGCGCTCAAGGCCGTGGACCTCGGTGGATTCGATGATCCGGGCCATGGTCTTGACCGTCTCGATCGGGAACTTGCCCACGCTGGTCTCACCGGAGAGCATGACGGCGTCCGCGCCGTCGAGCACGGCGTTGGCACAGTCGGAAGCCTCGGCGCGGGTCGGGCGCGGGTTGTCGATCATGGACTCGAGCACCTGCGTGGCCACGATGACCGGCTTGGCCCAGCGGCGTGCCAGTTCGATGGCGCGCTTCTGCACGATCGGCACTTCCTCCAGCGGGAGTTCCACGCCAAGGTCGCCACGGGCCACCATGATGGCGTCGAAGGCGTCGATGATCTCGTGCAGCTGGTCCACGGCCTGCGGCTTCTCGATCTTGGCGATCACCGGCACGCGGCGGCCTTCTTCGTCCATGATCTCGTGGACGCGCTTGATGTCCGAGGCGTCGCGGACGAAGGAGAGGGCAACCATGTCCACGCCGCGGCGCATGGCCCAGCGCAGGTCGTCCTCGTCCTTTTCGCTCAGCGCCGGAACGTTCACCGCAACGCCGGGCAGGTTGATGCCCTTGTTGTTCGAGACGTACCCGCCGACGATCACCTGGGCGACCACCTTGACGTCGTCGACGTCGATCGCGCGGAGGGCAACCTTGCCGTCGTCGATCAGCAGCGCGTCGCCGGGGTTGACGTCCTCGGTGAGGCTCTTCAGCGTCGTGGAGCAAATGTCCTTGGTACCCGGAACGTCCTCGGTGGTGATGGTGAACGTGTCACCGACAGCCAGCAGGTGCGGTCCGTCAACGAAACGGCCGAGGCGGATCTTGGGCCCCTGCAGGTCGGCCATGATGGCGACCGGCTTGCCGAGCTGGCCTGCGGCCTTGCGGACGTTCTCGTATGTGTCGTCGTGCACGGAGTAATCGCCGTGGCTCATGTTCATTCGGGCCACGTCGACGCCGGCTTCCAGCACCGCGAGCGTGTTCTCGAAGCTCGCGATTGCCGGTCCGAAGGTGGCCACTATTTTAGCGCGTCTCATATACCTACCCTAGTAGTCGATTTGCATGGATGAAGTTGTTGCGGCCGGTGTCCGGTCAGAGGACGGCCATGGCCCGGTCGGTCGGGGCCACGGGGGCCGGAAGGATGGTGCTGCCCATCAGGAACTTGTCCACCGCGGCCGCGCAGGCGCGCCCCTCGGCGATGGCCCAGACGATCAGCGACTGCCCGCGTCCGGCGTCTCCGGCGACGAAGATGCCCTCCGTGTTGGTCATGTAGTAGCCGTCCCGGGCCACGTTGCCGCGTCCGTCAAACTCGGCCCTGACCTGCTCGGTGATTCCGGCCGGCTCCGCGCCGGTGAAGCCGAGCGACAGGAAGACCAGGTCCGCGGGGATGACCCGCTCGGTGCCGGCCTTCGGGAGGCGCTTGCCGTCGACGAACTCGGTCTCGGCGACTTTCACGCCGGTCAGCTTGCCGTTCTCCCCCACGAACCCGATGGTGGAGGCGAGGTAGGTGCGTTCGCCGCCTTCCTCGTGGGCGCTGGCAACCTCGAACAGCGTCGGGAACGTCGGCCACGGCTGGTGGCCGGCGCGCTCCGCGGGGGGCTGCTTGCCGATCGCCAGGGTGGTCACCGAGGCTGCGTGATGCCGGTGGGCGGTACCAAGGCAGTCCGCGCCGGTGTCGCCGCCGCCGAGGATGACGACGTGCTTTCCGGCGGCGTCGATCTGGTTCTCGACCGTCTCCCCCGCCACAACACGGTTGGCCGGGACGAGGTAGTCCATGGCGAAGTGGACGCCTTCGAGCTCGCGGCCCGGGATCGGCAAATCGCGCGGAACGGTGGCGCCGGTGGCCACCACGACGGCGTCGTACCGGCGGCGCAGCTGCTCCCAGGTCACGTCCGTGCCGACGGCGACGCCGGTCCGGAAGCGGGTGCCTTCGGCCTTCATCTGCTCGAGGCGGCGGTCGACCTGCTCTTTTTCCATCTTGAAGTCGGGAATCCCGTAGCGCAGGAGCCCGCCGATCTTGTCGTCGCGTTCGTAGACGGCAACGGTGTGGCCCACCCGGGTCAGCTGCTGCGCGACGGCCAGTCCAGCGGGGCCGGAGCCGACGACGGCGACCGTCTTGCCGGTGAGGCGGTGCGGCGGCAGCGGGTTGACCCAGCCGTTGTCGAAGGCCTCGTCGATAATCGACACCTCGACCTGCTTGATGGTCACGGCCGGCTGGTTGATGCCCAGTACGCAGGACGCCTCGCACGGTGCCGGGCAGAGCCGGCCGGTGAACTCGGGGAAGTTGTTGGTGGCGTGCAGCCGCTCAATCGCTTCCTCGCCCTTGTCCCGCCAGACGAGGTCGTTCCACTCGGGAATGAGGTTCCCGAGCGGGCAGCCCTGGTGGCAGAACGGGACGCCGCAATCCATGCAACGGCCGGCCTGCGACTTCAGGACACCCTTCTCCTGTGCCTCGTAGACCTCTTTCCAGTCCATGATGCGGACCGGAACGGGGCGGCGCGGCTGGGTTTCACGCTGACGTACTTTCAGAAATCCGCGTGGATCAGCCACCGGTCACCTCCAGGATTCGAGACCAAACTTCTTCGCCGTCGGGGTCAAGGCCCTCTTCGATGGCGTCAAGACGGGTTTGCAGTACGGCCGCGTAGTCGCGCGGCAGCACCTTGGTTATGCGGGCTGCGGTGTCGTCAAAGTTCTCCAGCAGGCGGGCCGCGAGCAGCGATTCCGTCTCCTCGACGTGCTTGACCAGCAGCCCGTGGACGATGTCGCGGTCCTCGGCGTCCAGTTCGCGCAGCTGCAGCTCCCCGGTCTCCAGGGCCTGCTTGTTGACGCGGGTGGTCTGCAGATCCAGGACGAAGGCGGTGCCGCCGGACATGCCGGCGCCGAAGTTGCGTCCGGTGCGCCCGATGATGAGGGCCTGCCCGCCGGTCATGTACTCGCAGCCGTGGTCGCCGATTCCCTCCACCACCGCGGTGGCGCCGGAGTTGCGGACCATGAAGCGTTCGCCCACTTGTCCGCGCAGGAACATCTCTCCGCTGGTGGCGCCGTAACCGATCACGTTGCCCGCGATGACGTTGAGTTCCGCGGGGAAGATGTTGGTGCGGTCCGGGCGGACAATGATCCGTCCGCCGGAGAGTCCCTTGCCGACGTAGTCGTTGGAGTCGCCGTACATGCGCAGCGTGATGCCTGCCGGCAGGAACGCCCCGAGCGACTGGCCGGCGGTGCCGGTCAGCGTGATGTCGATGGTGTCCGGCGCCAGCACGTCGGTGCTGAAGGTCTTCGTGACCACATGGCCCAGCATGGTGCCGACGGAACGGTCCGTGTTGATCACGTCAACGGCGATCTTCACGGGGGTGCGGTCGCTGAGGGACTCGGCGGCCATCGCGATCAGGCGCTGGTCGAAGTGCTTGTCCAGCTCGTGGTTCTGGCCGGTCAGGTTGCGCAGCGGCGCGTCGTCGTCGAACTCCAGGCCGTGCAGGATCGGGTCCAGGTCCAGCCCTTCGGCCTTCCAGTGGTTGATCGCCTCACGGGTGTCGAGCATTTCGGCGTGGCCGATCGCTTCCTCGATGCTGCGGAAGCCCAGCTCGGCCAGGATCTCGCGGACTTCCTCGGCGAGGAATTCGAAGAAATTGACCACGAATTCGGGCTTGCCGTTGAAGCGGGACCGGAGCTCCGGGTTCTGCGTGGCGACGCCCACCGGGCAGGTGTCCAGGTGGCAGACGCGCATCATGATGCAGCCGGAGACCACCAGCGGGGCGGTGGCGAAGCCGAACTCCTCGCCGCCCAGCAGCGCGGCGATGACGACGTCGCGGCCGGTTTTAAGCTGGCCGTCGACCTGCACCACGACGCGGTCCCGCAGGCCGTTGAGCATCAGGGTCTGCTGCGTCTCGGCGAGACCCAGCTCCCACGGGACACCGGCGTGCTTGAGCGAGTTCAGCGGCGAGGCGCCGGTACCGCCGTCGTGGCCGGAAACCAGCACGACGTCGGCCTTCGCCTTCGTGACGCCGGCGGCAACCGTGCCGATTCCGACCTCGGAGACGAGCTTGACGTGCACCCGGGCCGAAGGATTCGCCCGCTTGGCGTCATAGATCAGCTGCGCGAGGTCCTCGATCGAGTAGATATCGTGGTGCGGCGGCGGGGAGATGAGCCCGACGCCGGGCGTCGAGTGCCGCGTCCGGGCCACCCAGGGGTAGACCTTCTGCGCCATCAGCTGGCCGCCCTCGCCGGGCTTGGCACCCTGCGCCATCTTGATCTGGATGTCGTCCGCGTTGGTCAGGTACAGGCTCGTAACGCCGAAGCGGCCGGAGGCGATCTGCTTGACCGCGGAGCGGCGCTTGGGATCCAGCAGCCGGTCGACGTCCTCGCCGCCTTCGCCGGTGTTGGACTTGCCGCCGAGCTGGTTCATCGCGATCGCGAGGGTTTCGTGCGCCTCCTGCGAGATGGAGCCGTAGCTCATCGCCCCGGTGGAGAACCGCTTGACGATGCTGGAGACGGACTCCACTTCCTCAAGCGGAACCGCGGGACGGAGGCCGGCCTTGAACTTCAGCAGCCCGCGCAGGGTCATCAGGTTCTGCGACTGGTCATCGACGCCGCGGGTGTAAGTCTTGAAGATGTCGTAGCGGCGCTCACGGGTCGCGTGCTGCAGCCGGAAGACGGTCTCCGGGTTGAACAGGTGCGGCTCACCGTCGCGGCGCCACTGGTACTCGCCGCCGCCGAGCAGCGGCTGGTGCGGCTTCTCGATCCCGTTCTCGGGGTACGCCATCTGGTGGCGGGCAGCGACCTCCGCGGCGATGACGTCGAGTCCGACGCCGCCGAGCTGGGAGTGCGTGCCGGAGAAGTATTCGTCCACCAGGTCCTGGCCCAGGCCAAGACCCTCGAAGGTCTGCGCGCCGGTGTAGGAGGCGACCGTGGAGATGCCCATCTTGGACATGATCTTCAGGACGCCCTTGCCGAGGCCCTTGATCAGGTTGTACACGCCGTCCTGCGGGGTGACCCCGACGACGTCGCCGGAGGTGATCAGCTGTTCCACGGATTCCATGGCCAGGTACGGGTTCACGGCCGAGGCGCCGTAGCCGATCAGGACGGCCACGTGGTGGGTTTCGCGGACGTCGCCGGCCTCGACCACGAGCGCGGTCTTGGTGCGGTTGGCGCTGCGCAGCAGGTGGTGGTGCACGGCGCTGACCAGCAGCAGGGACGGGATTGGAGCCCACTGCGCGTTCGAGTCGCGGTCCGAGAGCACGACGTACTGGACGCCGCGGTTGATGGCACCGGAAACCTGCTCGCAGATTTCCGTCAGCCGGGCGCGGAGCGCGTTCTCGCCGCCTTCGGGGCGGTAGAGGCCACGAACCTTCATGGCGACCTTGTCGCCGTCGGCGTTCTCGATGTTCGCGATCTTGGCGAGCTGGTCGTTGTTGATCACGGGGAACGGCAGCGAGACCTGCGGCTGGCGCACCTGCTTGGTGTCCAGCAGGTTGCCGTTGGGTCCGATGGCGCAGGTCAGCGAGGTGACGAGCTCTTCGCGGATGGCGTCCAGCGGCGGGTTGGTAACCTGGGCGAAGGATTGCACGAAGTAGTCGAAGAGCAGCCGCGGGCGCTTGGACAGCACGGCCACGGGTGTATCCGATCCCATGGCGCCGAGCGGCTCGGCACCGGTGCGGGCCATCGGGCCCAGCAGGATCTTCAGTTCCTCGGTGGTGTACCCGAAGGTCCGCTGCCGGATGTTGACCGAGGCCGCCGTGTGCACGACGTGCTCGCGTTCCGGCAGGTCCTTGAGGTCGATCAGGTTGTCCTTGAGCCATTCGGCCCAGGGGTTAACCGCGGCCACCTCGGCCTTGACCTCGGCGTCGTCGATGATCCGGCCGGCCTCGGTGTCCACCAGGAACATCTTGCCCGGCGAGACGCGGCCCTTCTTGACCACCTTGGAGGGTTCAACGTCGATCACGCCGACCTCGGAGGCGAAGATGACCAGTCCGTCTTCGGTGATCCAGTACCGGCCCGGGCGCAGCCCGTTGCGGTCAAGGGTGGCGCCAACGAGGTTGCCGTCTGTGAAGGAAACGGCTGCGGGTCCGTCCCACGGTTCCATCAGCAGGGAGTGGTATTCGTAGAAGGCCCTGCGGGCCGGGTCCATCGTGGCGTGGTTTTCCCAAGCCTCGGGGATCATCATCATGATCGAGTGCGTGATGGGGCGTCCGGAGAGCCACAGCAGCTCCGCGACCTCGTCGAAGGACGCCGAGTCCGAGGCGCCCGGGGTGCAGATCGGGTAGAGCTCCTCGGGCGATTCCCCCAGCAGCGGGTTGGCCAGCTGGGACTGCCGGGCGCGCATCCAGTTGCGGTTGCCCTTGACCGTGTTGATCTCACCGTTGTGCGCGATGGTGCGGAACGGCTGGGCCAGCGGCCAGGACGGGAACGTGTTTGTGGAAAAGCGCGAGTGGACGATCGCGAGCTTGGTCTTGAAGCGCTTGTCCGACAGGTCCGGGTAGAACGGCTCCAGCTGGGCCGTGGTCAGCATGCCCTTATAGACGATTGTCCGCGAGGACAGCGACGGGAAGTACACGCCGAACTTGTTCTGCGCGCGCTTGCGGATCCGCCAGGCACGGGAGTCCAGTTCGTTGCGCTCCAGGACTTCCCCGGTGCTGGAGGCAAAGAACGGCTGCGAGAAGTAGGGCATGCAGGCCCGGGCCATGGCGCCGACGAGGTCGGCAACGATCGGTACTTCGCGCCAGCCGAGGACCGTCAGGCCCTCATCGGAGGCGAGGGACTCGATCCCGGCTTTGGCGGCATCGGACTCGCGCGGCTCGGCGGGAAGGAAAGCGGTGCCCACCACGTACTGTCCGGGGGCGGGGAGTTCGAACTCCGTGACCGCTCGGAAGAACTCATCGGGCACCTGCATGAGGAGGCCGGCGCCGTCGCCGGTACCTTCATCGGCGCCGACGGCGCCACGGTGCTCCAGGTTGCGCAGGGCGGTGAGGGCGGCATCGACGATGTCGTAGCCAGGCTCCCCGCGGAGCGTCGCGATGATGGCCAGGCCGCAGGCGTCCTTCTCCTGCTCCGGGTTGTACAGTCCGGCGGCTTCCGGCAGACCCGCGAAACGCTTGAACGGAGACATGGCGGCGGCCGACTGATCGGGCTCGGACCAACTGGGGCTGTGCAGGGTTTGGGTCATGGGAGACGTCCTTCCTCCTGATCGTGCGTATGGGAGGGACAACATTGGCCCGGATCGGTGCGCCGGCGGAGCGGGCACAACAAAAGTGTTTCTAACTGGAATTGTAGGTCAGCCCGGCGTCCTGTACTAACAGTTACGCGGGCTGCTGACCCGGGTTTGCCCGGACGGCAACGGTCTGCAGTCCGTAGCTTTCCCTGCTGCCACGACGCTGTGGATACGGGCCCCCGCGAGCGGTGGCTCTGCGGCCCGGTTCGCCGTTGCTGGGCTACTTGGTACCGCCAGCTTCCGGCGCGGATCCGGTGGTGTGGTGGCCGGGAGCTCCGGCCGCCGATGCTCCACTGGCGGGCGTGGTGCCGCCGATGGGTGCCTTTGATGCTTCAGCTGGGGCAGAGGCATCACCTGGACCGCTTTGGTTATCAGGGAGATTATCACGCGATTCAGTATCTGAGACAGCGGAGTCCGAATGGCGGACAGCCCCGCTGGAGGCAGGGACAGTGCCGGCCGAAACTGTCTCCGCGTCCGTCGTCCCGGCGCCCTCAGCCGCAGGTTCGTGGCCCTCGACCACAGGTTCGTGGCCCGGCAGGTAGGGGGTGTCGGGGTCCGCCGGCTTGCGCAGCCCGAGCACAATGAATACGGCCAATGCCACCAGCAGGACGAAGATGCTGGTCCACACGTTCAGCCTGGCGGTGATCCCGAAGAGGTTGATCTGCTCGGCGTCGTCGATCCGCATCGCCTCGATCCACACCCTGCCGAGGGTGTAGTAGATCGCGTAGAGCCAGAAGAGGCGGCCGCGGCGGAAGTTGAAGCGCCGGTCCAGCACCAGCAGGATGGCCACGCCGGCCAGGTTCCATAGCGACTCGTACAGGAAGGTCGGGTGGAAGAGCGTTTCGGCCGGCATCCCGGGCGGGAAGTTGGGGTTGTCGGCGTCGACCTGCAGTCCCCAGGGCAGCGTGGTGGGGCTGCCAAAGAGTTCCTGGTTGAAGTAGTTGCCCCAGCGGCCGATCGCCTGGGCCAGCAGCAGCCCCGGCGCCGCGGCGTCGAGGAAGGCGGTCAGCTTGACGCCGGCCCGCCGGCAACCGATCCAGGCGCCCACTGCCCCGAGGAGCACGGCACCCCAGATGCCGAGGCCGCCGCGCTGGATCTGCGGGATCAGCGAGAGGTCACCGGTGCCGTCGAAGCCCGGGCCGAAGTAGGCGTCCGGGGACGACACCACGTGGTAGAGCCGGCCGCCGATAATGCCGAAGGGGATGGCCCAGATGGCAATGTCCCAGACGCTGCCTTCCGGGGCCCCCCTCTTGGCCCAGCGGACCGAGGTCAGCCAGAGTCCGACGATGATGCCGGCCAGGATGCACAGCGCGTAGGCGTGGATGCGGAGGGACCCCCACGGCAGCGGAATGTCGAACCCGGACCAGTCCGGACTCGGAATGCTCGCGGGAACCATCGCCGCCACCTGGAGGACTGACTGCATTGCTTACGCTTCTTCCCTGATAAGGCCGGTGCTGAGGTCTTTCGTCAAGGACGCTACCGCATCCACACCGCCGTCGCGGATCGCCGCGACGAGGGCGGTGCCCACGATCACGCCGTCCGCGTACGCGGCAATCTCGCGGACCTGCTCCGCGTTGGACACGCCCAGGCCGACGCAGACGCGTTCGGCGCCGGCCGCGTGCGCTGCGGCCACGACGTCCCGGGCGGCCGAGCTGACCGAGGAGCGGGCGCCGGTGACGCCCATGATGGACACGGCGTACACAAAGCCGCGGCTGGCATCCACGGTCCGCTTCATCCGTTCCGGCGAGGACGAGGGCGCCACCAGGAACACCCGGTCCAGCCCGTACTTGTCCGAGGCCGCCATCCATTCGGACGCTTCGTCCGGGATCAGGTCCGGCGTGATGAGCCCGGCTCCCCCGGCTTCGGCCAGGCGGCGGGAAAATTCCTCGACACCCATCCGCAGGACCGGGTTCCAGTAGGTCATAACCAGGACGGCGGCGTCGGTCTTGCTCGTGATGCCGCGGACGACGTCGAAGACCTCGCGGACGTGGAAGCCCTTGGCGAGGGCCTCGGTGGTGGCCGCCTGGATGACCTGGCCGTCCATGACGGGGTCCGAATACGGGATGCCGACCTCGATCAGGTCCGCTCCGTTCTCGGCGAGGGCGATGCCGGCCGCGATGGTGTCCGCAACGCTCGGGAATCCGGCGGGCAGGTAGCCGATCAGGGCGGCGCGGCCCTGCGCCTTGGCGCGGTCGATGGCCGCAGCCGACTTGCTCGCGCCGGCGGTGTCCGGGCTGCTGGTCGATGCAACGCTGCTCACAGCTGCTCCCCCTCTTTGGCGATTTCCGATTCGGGTGAATCCTTGTCCAGCAGGTCAAACCATTCCGCGGCCGTGGCCACGTCCTTGTCGCCGCGGCCGGAGAGGTTCACGATCACGATCTTCTCTGACGCATTGCCCTCGGCGGCGAGGCGCTGGCCCACCTTGATTGCCCCGGCGAGGGCGTGGGCGGATTCGATGGCGGGGATGATGCCTTCGGTGCGGCACAGCAGCCGGAACGCGTCCATGGCCTCGCTGTCCGTGATCGGCTCGTAGTGGACCCGTCCGATGTCCGCGAGGTACGAGTGCTCCGGGCCTACGCCCGGGTAGTCCAGCCCGGCCGAAATTGAGTGCGACTCGATGGTCTGGCCATCGTCGTCCTGCATCAGGTAGGAGCGGGCGCCGTGCAGCACGCCGGGCTTTCCGAGCGTGATGGTGGCTGCGTGGCGTCCCGTTTCAACGCCGTCGCCGCCGGCTTCGAAGCCGTAGATTTTCACCGAGGGGTCGTCCAGGAAACCGTGGAAGATGCCGATGGCGTTGGAGCCGCCGCCGATGCAGGCGCACACGGCGTCGGGCAGGCGGCCGGTCTGCGCCAGGATCTGGCCGCGGGCCTCCTCGCCGATGACCTCGTGGAAGTAGCGGACCAGGGCCGGGAAGGGGTGCGCCCCGGCGGCCGTGCCGAGCAGGTAGTGCGTGTTGTCCACGTTGGCCACCCAGTCCCGGAGGGCCTCGTTGATGGCATCCTTGAGGGTCTGCGAACCGTTAGTCACCGGAATGACAGTCGCCCCGAGGAGTTCCATCCGGGCGACGTTC
Organism: Pseudarthrobacter sp. MM222; assembly: GCF_947090775.1. NCBI lineage: Bacteria > Bacillati > Actinomycetota > Actinomycetes > Micrococcales > Micrococcaceae > Pseudarthrobacter > Pseudarthrobacter sp. MM222. The sequence continues at coordinate 1,813,921 of NZ_OX352321.1, read as the reverse complement.
AGGGCCTGCCGGCGGCAGTCCTCGGCGCCCATGTAGACGACGCATTCGAGGCCCATCAGGGCGGCGGCCGTGGCACTGGCAACGCCGTGCTGGCCGGCGCCGGTTTCGGCGATGACGCGGGTCTTGCCCATCCGCTTCGCGAGCAGGGCCTGGCCCAGGACGTTGTTGATCTTGTGCGAGCCGGTGTGGTTGAGGTCCTCGCGCTTGAGGAACACGCGGACTCCCCCGGCGTGCTCGGCGAAGCGCTTCGCCTCGGTCAGCAGCGAGGGCCGGCCCGAGTAGTTCCGGTTCAGCTCGGCGATCTGTGCGGTGAACTCAGGATCGGCCTTGGCCTTCTCGAAGGTGTCCTCGAGTTCGTCCAGGGCCGCAATCAGGGACTCCGGCATCCATCGGCCGCCGTACGAGCCGAAGTATGGCCCGGGGGCGTGCCGCAGGGATTCCCCACCCTGCAGGAACGCGTCCACGGCGCTGTCGTCTGAGCTGGCTGCTGGCGCATCGGCCATCAGTCTCACCATCCTGTTCCACTGCTAGCTAGTAAAGCTCTAAAAGTTCCTGCATGGTGCCCTGCGCGGGGTGGTGGCCGGGCGCAGGGACGTCCGGCGAATGCCTCAGGCGCGGGCGGCGATCTCTTCGGCTCCGGCTGCCATGAACTCCGCAATCCGCTCGCGCGGGGTGGCGTTCTTGACCAGGGCTTCGCCGACCAGGACCGCGTTGGCCCCATGGGCCGCGTAGTGCCGGACGTCCTCGACGCCGCGCACGCCGGATTCGGCTATCACGATCGCACCGGACGGAATGCCGCCGGCGAGTTCCGCGAAGACGGAGCGGTCGACGTCGAGCGTCTTGAGGTTGCGCACGTTGACGCCGATGATCCGGGCGTCGGCGGCGACTGCGCGCTCGATTTCCTCTGCGGTGTGCGTCTCGACAAGCGCGTTCATGCCGAGTTCGCGGCTGAGGGCGCTGAACTCGCGCAATTGTGCGTCGCTCAGGGACGCCACGATCAGCAGGATCAGGTCGGCGCCATGGGCACGGGCTTCCCAGATCTGGTACTCGTCGATCATGAAATCCTTGCGCAACAGCGGGATGTCCACGGCTGCCCGGACGGCGTCGAAGTCGGCGAGCGAGCCGTTGAAGCGGCGCTCTTCGGTCAGGACGCTGATCACCGCCGCACCGCCGTCGGCGTACTGCACGGCGAGGGAGGCGGGGTCGGCGATGCTGGCGAGGTCGCCTTTGGAGGGGCTGCGCCGCTTGATTTCGGCGATCACCTTAAGCTGGTTTCGCTCGGCCTGCTCGCCGCCCAGGGCGGCCCAGGCGTCGCGGGCGGGTGCCGCCGCGGCGGCACGTTCCCGCAGTTCCGCGAGCGTCACGAGGCGCTGGCGTGCCTCCATATCCTCCCTGACACCGGCGTTGATGTCATCGAGAACAGTCACGCTTAGTGGCCGGAGTTCTTCAGCTTGCTGCCACCGACGCCGTAGCCTGCCTTGCGCATGCCGAAGCCGACCAGGAGGCCGACCACCATGACCACGCCACCGGCAATGAAGATGGGGGTGTTGGCGATGACGAACGCGATCGACATGATGAGGGCGCCGAGGAGCATGACAAACACGGTGGTCCACGCTGCGGGGCTGTTGCCGTGGCCGGTGGGTTCGCGGTGGTCGACGTTGTCGTAGCTGAAAGCGGCGGTTCCGGCGGCGGGCTTGGGGGCGGAAACGGTGTCTTTGCTCATTGAAATCTCCTCAGGACGAATACTGCTTACATTCTGCCATTTATTGGCGGTGTTGATCGCCGCGTTGCTGGGCGCGCCCGCGTCGGCTCAGGTGGGATCGTCACCGCGCGACAGCCGGTCCCAGCTGTCGATCTCATCCGGGGACCCGGCCGGCGCCGCCGTCCCTGCGCCGGCCCGTGTCGGCGCGGTGTCGTATTTGGTGCGGGCTTTCCAGTAACGCCCCGCCGGCACGATCGCCAGCGCGCTGAGGCCCAGCAGGGCGCCGGCGACGACGGCCAGGGCCGGGAAGGCTGTGACGTCCACCTGGACGTTGCTGCCGCTGATCCCGGTGGCGGCAGCAATGGAGCCCTGGGCGGCGGCGAGGGGGTCGGCCTGCACGATGGCGGCGGCGCTGACGATGCCGGCGGCTGCGAGCAGGATGATGGCGGTGATGATCCACCGCGCGATCCGTCCGGCGATCGAGGCGGCCAGCCCGCCGGCGAGGGCTACAAGTGCCAGCGCCGTCACCGTGGTGGCGGCCTTGCTGCCTTGTACCTGCAGCCCGTCCTGGCTGTTGACGGCCTGGCCCAGCTGGGTGGGGTCAAGGTGCACCGTGAGCCACGTCTGGGTGGTGGTGCCGAAGACGGCCAGGGCCAGGGCGGCGATAACCAGGACCAGGGTGGATTTTCGGGCCCAGCGTGGAACGGCGGGGCTGGTGCTCTTGAGCGTGCTGCCACCGCTCATGGCTGCTCCGCCCCGGCGTCGGCGCTGAGGTCCTCGGCGGGCCGGGGGGCGTCAGCGATCGCGTCGGCGCTGATGTTGCGCAGCGATCCGGCGGTGTGCACGGCGCGCATGGGAGCGGCGGCCTTGTTGACGGTTTCCAGGGCTTCGGTCTCGTTCACGGAGTCCGCCACGATCCCGCCACCGGCCTGCACGTAGGCCCGGCCTTCGCGCAGCAGGGCCGAGCGGATGGCGATTGCCATGTCCATGTCCCCGGCGAAGTCCAGGTAACCCACCACGCCCCCATAGATGCCGCGGCGGTGCGGTTCGAGTTCGTCCAGCAGGCGCAGGGCGCGCGGCTTCGGTGCGCCCGAGAGGGTGCCGGCCGGGAAGGTTGCCCGCAGCACGTCATAGGCCTTGGCGGCCGGCGCGAGCTTGCCGACCACGGTGGAGACGAGGTGCATGATGTGGCTGAAGCGCTCGACTTCCATGAACTGCGTGACGTCGACGGAACCTGCGAGGCAGACCTTGGACAGGTCGTTGCGGGAGAGGTCCACCAGCATCAGGTGTTCGGCGCGTTCCTTCTGGTCGCCGAGCAGCTCCTCGGCCAGGGCCTTGTCCGCCTCGACCGTCTTGCCGCGCGGCCGGGAACCCGCGATGGGGTGGGTGATGACTTCCTCGCCGGTCACGGTCACCAGCGCCTCCGGGGAGGACCCGACAATCGAATACTGCCGGCCGGCGGCGTCCTCGAGGCTGAAAATGTACATGTAGGGGCTGGGATTGGTGTTCCGCAGCACCCGGTAGACGTCCAGCGGATCCGCGCCGCATTCCATCTCGAAGCGGCGGGAGATGACAACCTGGAAGACTTCGCCGTCGACGATCGCTTCCTTGCTGCGGTCCAGGGCGGCCAGGTAGTCGGCCTCGTCCCAGCGTTCCTGCACGCTGGAGGCGAAGTCCAGCGCGGCGGTTTCCAGCACCGAAACGGGCTGCTGCACGGGCGTGCTCACCTTGGCCAGCAGCGCTTTCACCCGGGCGACGGCGTCGTGCCAGGCGTCGTCGACGCGCTCGGAGCTGTTGTCGAAGTTGATGGCGTTGGCGATCAACAGGACGGTGCCGTCCATGTTGTCGTGCACCGCCATGTCCGTGACCAGGTTCAGGGCCATCTCGGGCAGTTCCAGATCGTCTTCCGGCGGGCTGGTGAGCTTCTCCCAGTGCCGGACCGTTTCCCAGCCCAGGAAGCCGACCAGGCCCGAGGTGAACGGCGGGAGCCCGTCGAACCGATCGGTGCGCAGCGCCTCGATGGTATCCCGGATGGCATCGACCGGGCTGCCGTCCAGCGGCACCCCAACCGGCGGTTGGCCGAGCCAGTGCGCCTGCCCGTCCTTGGTGGTCAGGGTGGCCCGGGAGCGGGCGCCGATGAACGAGTACCGTGACCAGGCGCCGCCGACCGCCGCGGATTCCATCAGGAAGGTGCCCGGCTGGCCCTGGGCGAGCTTCCGGTACAGCCCGATCGGGGTTTCGGCGTCGGCCAGCACCTTCAGCCGGACGGGAATGACGCGGCTGTGCCCTGCGAGTTCACGGAACTCCGCCAGGCTGGGGCTGATGATTCCAAGGTCCTGCATGGCTGTGGTTTCCGCCTGTTCTGTCAGTGGTCCTGAAGGTCTAATGTCTGCGGGCGATTCAAGGGTGCGGGCCGGAGCCGCAGTCCGTAGCCCTGTGGTCCCTGTAGCGGCGGGCTCAGTCCGCAGAGCCGGTCACGGCGTCGAGTTCGCGGCCGTCGAAGCAGGTCCGGGTCCCGGTGTGGCAGGCGGCACCGACCTGGTCGACGCGGACCAGCAGGGCGTCCCCGTCGCAGTCCATGGCGAGGGACTTCACCCACTGCACGTGGCCGGATGTGTCGCCCTTGCGCCAGTACTCCTGGCGGGAGCGCGAATAGAACGTCACGCGGCCGCTCGTCAGAGTGCGGTGCAGCGCCTCGTCGTCCATCCAGCCGAGCATGAGCACTTCATTGGTGTCGAACTGCTGGACGATCGCGGCGACCAGGCCGGCGCTGTCCCGTTTCAGAGCCTCGGCCAGTTCGGCGGGGAGGGGCGAACTGCGGGCGGGGGCGGGGGCGGGCTGCTCAGACATCAGGTCAAGTCTAGTGCCTCCGCAGGAGCACGGCTTAGTCCCCCGGCGCCGCGCTTAACATCGGAGTCAACTAGCGGCGAAAAGCCCCGCTGCCACCAAAACAGCGCCCGTCCAGTGCACACGCTCCGCCGTCTCGTGCTAGTTTCACAAGTGATGCATTTCGTCGACCCGTCCCGAGAAGTCCTGGCCGAAACCCTGCTGGCGGCCGGCCCTGACTCCCCCACGCTCTGCAGGGGCTGGCTCACCCGCGATCTTGCCGCCCACCTGTACCTGCGCGAACGCAAAGCCGCCGTCGGTCTCGGGCTGCTGATCAAGCGGCTGGCCAAGGCCTCCGACAAGGCCACGGCCAACCTGGCGGCCAAGCTCAAGACGCCGGACGACTACACCAAGCTGGTCGCCGCCTTCCGCTCCGGCCCGCCCGCGCTCTCCCCGATGAACATCAAGGCCCTGGACGAGAGCTCCAACCTGATCGAGTACTTCGTGCACACCGAGGACGTCCGCCGGGCGGTCGACCGCTGGGCTCCGCGCGCCCTGGACGAGGAGTACTCGGACGCGCTCTGGGACGAGCTGATCAAGCGCGCCGCGATCCTGTACCGCGGTGTGGATCTGGGCATTGTGCTGGTGCGGCCGTCCGGTCCCCGGCACGTCGCCAAACGCGCTCCCGTGTCCGTGGCCATCGTGGGGGAACCGGGCGAACTGCTGATGCATGCCCATGGCCGGACCCGCCATGCCCTTGTGACCTTCGAAGGCCAGCCGGACGCCGTCGCGCTGCTGCAGTCCGCCGAAGTCGGGCTCTAACCTTTCCCTACAAAAAAGCGCGGGTCCCCTACCTGAGTAGGGGACCCGCGCTTCTCTTTGGGCCCACGCCCGCAGGGTTCCCTGTCCGAGCTTGCGAGGATAGGGGGCGGGTGGGGACTAGCGGACTTCGAAACCTGCCTCGCGGATGGCCGTCTTGACCTGGGCGATCATATCCAGCGGCCCGAAGTGGAAGACCGATGCCGCGAGGACGGCGTCGGCGCCCGCCGCCACCGCCGGCGGGAAGTGCTCCGGCTTGCCGGCGCCGCCGGAGGCAATCAGCGGCACTTTGACCCCGGCCCGCGCAAGGCGGATCAGTTCCAGGTCGAAGCCGTCCTTGGTGCCGTCGGCGTCAATCGAATTCAGCAGGATTTCGCCAACGCCCCGGTCCGCCGCTTCCCGCGCCCAGGCGATGGCGTCGATTCCGGTCCCCTGGCGTCCGCCGTGGGTGGTGACCTCGAAGCCGGAGGCGGTGGGCTGCGATCCCGGCCGGGTCCGGCGGGCGTCGAGGGACAGCACGAGGACCTGGGAGCCGAAGTGCCGGGTGATCTCGTCGATCACGTCCGGCCGGGCCACGGCCGCGGTGTTGATGGCTGCCTTGTCCGCGCCGAAGCGCAGGAGCTTGTCCACCTCGGCGACGCCGCGGACACCGCCGCCCACTGTCAGCGGAATGAAGACTTCCTCTGCGGTTCGGCGGACGACGTCGAACGTCGTCTCGCGGTTGCCGGAGGACGCGGTGACGTCGAGGAACGTCAGTTCGTCTGCGCCGCCGTTGTCATAACGGTGCGCCAGCTCCACCGGGTCACCGGCGTCGCGCAGGCCTTCGAAATTGATGCCCTTGACCACGCGGCCGGCGTCGACGTCGAGGCAGGGGATGACGCGCACGGCTACAGTCATGGCTTCTCCTGGTATTCGCTCATTGAAGTCAGATGCGGCAGGCGTGGATGCTGCTGACCAGGATGGCGCGGGCGCCGAGGTCGTACAGTTCGTCCATGATCCGGTTGGTTTCCCGCTTGGGCACCATGGAGCGCACGGCAACCCAGTCGGAATCGCGCAGCGGGGAGACCGTGGGTGATTCGAGGCCCGGGGTGAGCGCGGCCGCGTCCTCGACGAGTTCCTTGCGGATGTCGTAGTCCATCAACACGTACTGCCGGGCCACGAGGACACCCTGGAGGCGGCGGATCAGCACTTCTGTCGCCGGGTTCTGCTCGCCCTTGCGGCCGATCAGCACGGACTCGGAATTCAGGATGGGCTCGCCGAAGATTTCCATCCCGGCGGCCTTGAGGGTGGTGCCGGTTTCGACGACGTCGGCGATCGCGTCGGCCACGCCGAGCCGGACGGAGGATTCGACGGCGCCGTCGAGGCGGACCACCTTCGCCTTGATGCCGCGTTCTGCCAGGTAGCCGCGGAGCAGTCCGTCGTAGCTCGTGGCGAGGCGCTTGCCTTCGAGCTGGTCGATGGTGGTGAAGTCGCCCACCGGACCGGCGAAGCGGAAGGTGGAGGCCGCGAACCCCAGCGGCAGCAGCTCTTCCGCCTCAACCTCGGCGTCGAGCAGCAGGTCGCGGCCGGTGATGCCGACGTCGAGCGTGCCCTGGCCGACATACACGGCGATGTCGCGCGGGCGGAGGAAGAAGAATTCAATATCATTGTCCGGGTCCACCATGACCAGCTCGCGGGTGTCGCGGCGCTGGCGGTAGCCGGCCTCGGCGAGCATGGCCGAGGCGGCTTCGGACAGGGATCCCTTGTTCGGGACGGCAACTCTCAGCATTGGGAGGTCTTTCTTGGTCGGGACGGCGTCCGTTCAGGAGCAGTCCATTCAGGAACAGTCGGTGCAGGCACAGCGGGCCACGCAATACACCGGTTCCGCCTGTTGAACTCAGGCGGCTCCGGCGCGGGCGTGGCTAGAGATGCTTGTAGACGTCTTCCAGGCTGAGTCCTTTGGCGAGCATCAGAACCTGCAGGTGATAGAGCAGCTGGGAAATTTCCTCCGCGGCGGCTTCATCGGATTCGTACTCGGCAGCCATCCAGACCTCGGCCGCTTCTTCCACGACTTTCTTGCCAATGCCGTGGACTCCGGAATCCAGTTCGGCGACGGTGCGGGAGCCCTCGGGGCGGGCGGCTGCCTTCTCGCTCAGTTCTGCGAACAGCGACTCGAAATTCTTCACACCCTCCAGCCTACTTGCTCGGCGCCGGGCAACCCCTGCCGGGCCGTTGCATGACGGCAAGGATGTGAGAGATACCACAGACCTGGGGCCGGCCCGGCCCGGCCGCACCGGGCCTAGCGGTACTGCTGGAGGTTCACTGCGGTGGCGAGGGCCGCGGTGACGGCCTCGTGCCCTTTGTCCTCTTTGGAGCCCGGCAGCCCGGCCCGGTCGATGCCCTGCTGCTCGGTATCGCAGGTCAGCACGCCGAAGCCGACCGGCACGCCCGTGCGCACCGAGACCTCGGTCAGGCCCACGGTGGCTGCCTCGCAGACGTACTCGAAGTGCGGGGTCCCGCCGCGGATCACGACGCCGAGCGCTACGACGGCGTCGAAGTGCGGCGCCAGCCGGGCGGCGGCGACGGGGAGCTCGAACGTGCCGGGGACGCGCAGCACTGTCGGCTCGCTGATGCCGGCGTCCTTTGCGGCGCGGAGGGCTCCGTCCAGCAGGCCGTCCATGATCTGGGTGTGCCAGCTGGCGGCCACGATGGCCAGCCTCAGCTGGGAGGTTTCCTCGGGCTTAAAGGTGCCGAGGTCAATCTGGGGTGCGCCGTGTCCGGCCATCTGGGAATCCTTGTTCTGCTGGGTCTTGAGGGAGTGCGAAGTGTTGAGCGTCTTGCTCGGTCAGTCTTGTTCGTGCTCGAAGCCGCCAGGTCCGGCAACCGGCGCCACCGGCTGCATGTCCAGCACCAGCCGGTGGTCCATGCGGTCCTTCTTGGTCTGCAGGTAGCGGATGTTCTGTTCCCGGGAGGGGACCTCGGTGGGGACCATTTCCACCACCCGGACCCCTGCCTGGGCGAGCCTGTCCTGTTTGTCCGGATTGTTGCTCAGCAGCCGGATCTCGTGCAGTCCCATCTCGGCAAGGATCTGCGCCGCGGCCTTGTAGCAGCGCGCATCCACCGGAAGGCCCAGCTGCTCGTTCGCTTCCACGGTGTCGAAGCCGGCTTCCTGCAGGGCGTAGGCCTTCATCTTGTTGGCCAGTCCGATCCCTCGGCCTTCCTGCCCGCGCAGGTAGAGCAGGGTCCCGCCGAACTCGTTGATCAGTTCCAGGGCGTAGGCCAGTTGCTCGCCGCAGTCGCAGCGGTAGGAGCCGAACACGTCCCCCGTGAGGCACTCCGAGTGCAGGCGGACCAGCGGTGCCGTCCCGTCAACGGTCGGCAGGGGCGAACTGACAGCAAGATGCTCGGCCCCGGTGGCCAGGTCGGTCCAGGCCTGCGCCACAAAGTGGCCGAAGGTGGTGGGCAACTGGACCACCGGTCCCCCGCTGACCGGGTGCGGCTGGCGCCCCGTGCTCATTTCTTGTGCTTTCGACGTCGTCATCGTCTCTCCTTAATCAAGCGTCTATCAGACGGTGTCCGCTGCCCGGCCGGCAGGCTCGCCGGCATTGAGGTGTGCCACCAGATCCGCAATCGAAATCAGGGGGCAGCCGTGCTCCAGCGCGAAGGCGCGCAGTCCGTCCAGCCGCATCATCTCTCCGTCGTCGTACACCAGCTCTGCTATGACTCCCACGGGTTCGAGGCCGGCAAGCCGGCACAGGTCCACGGCCGCTTCGGTGTGGCCGGGACGTTCCCGCACACCACCCTTAACGGCGCGAAGCGGAAAAACATGCCCGGGGCGGGTCAGGGCCGTCGGCGTGCTGCCGGGGTCGGCGAGGACCCTGGCGGTCAGGGCCCGGTCCGTGGCGGAGATTCCGGTGCTGACACCGATCGCCGCGTCACAGGACACTGTATAGGCAGTGCCCTTGGAGTCCTCGTTGATCTCCACCATCGGCGGCAGCGCCAGCGCGTCGGCGCGGTCGGCGTCGAGCGGCACGCAAATCACTCCCGAACTGTAGCGCACCGTCCAGCCCATGAGTGCGGGAGTGGCGTGCTGGGCCGCGAAGATAATGTCGCCTTCGTTTTCCCGGTCCTCGTTGTCGACGACGAGGACCGGAAGTCCCGCCGCCATGGCGCGGATGGCGTCCTCGATCGGATCGAGGCCCGACCGGGGCGTGGTGTCCGTCGCGGCAGAGAGATCCTTAAGGTGATTCACGGTGCCGCCACCTCCCCGCGTGCTGCTCCCCCGGCTGCTGCGCTGGAAAATGCCAGCAGGCGCTCAGTGTACTTCGCCAGCACGTCCACTTCGAGGTTTACCCGGCCACCCGGGCCCTTCGCACCCAGCCCGGTCTCGGCCAGCGTGGTGGGAATCAGTCCCACTTCGAACCACGGCGCCGGCTCGGGCGCCGGGCTCACGGCGGTCACCGTGAGGGACACGCCGTCGACGGCGATCGATCCCTTTTCGGCGATGTACCTGGCCAGGCCGGCCGGCACGCCGAAGCGGAGACGGTCCCAGTTGCCCAGGCCCTCGCGCTCGAGAAGTTCCCCGACGCCGTCGACGTGGCCCTGGACGACGTGGCCGTCGAGGCGCCCGCCCGCCTGAACGCACCGCTCCAGGTTGACCGGGTCCCCGGCGGCGAGCTCGCCGATGGTGCTGCGGATCAGGGTCTCGCCCATGACGTCGACGCTGAAGTCCTTGCCGTCAATCTCGGTGGCCGTGAGGCAGACGCCGTTGACGGCGATCGAGCCGCCCAGGGCGAGTCCCTCGGTGGTTCCGGGCGCGTGGAGCCGGACGGTGGCGCTGACGTCGCCGTTGCGCTCAACGGACAACACCTTCCCCTGCTCGGCGATAATTCCGGTGAACATCAATTGCCTCCTGAGGCGGTGGCCGCGCTGGAGCGGCGCGGGATGGAATCGGATGAAGTGGCGGCGACGGCAACGTCGGAGCCGGTCGTCTGGCTGGGGCTGCTGTTCGGGCTAGGGCGCAGATGCAGCCTCAGGTCGCGGCCCAGCATCTGGACTGCCCCACCGGACGCGGCGTCCCAGTCCCAGTGCTGGGCGTCTGCCAAGGTGGTGATGCCGAGGTCGTCCAGGGCCGGGGTGCCGGAACCGAGGAGCGTCGGGGCGAGGTAGACAATGAGCTCATCGACAAGGCCCGCGGCCAGGAAGGCGCTGAGGATCCGGGAACCACCTTCGACCATGAGGTGGCGCACGCCCGCTGCGAACAGCTCATCAAGGGCCTCTCGGGGATCGCGCGTTGGCAGGTGCAGCGCCTTGCCGTCGTCGCCGTTGACCGCAGCATCCGCGGGAATGCCGCGGTAGCCCATCACCGCGCGCAGCGGTTGCTTTGCCGCCAACTCGCCGTCGGCGTTCCGGGCGGTGAGGCGCGGATTGTCGACGAGCACGGTCTGGGTTCCCACGAGAATGGCGTCGATCCGGCCGCGCAGGGCGTGGTTGTCGGCGAGGGATTCCGGGCTGGAAATCCACTGGCTGGTACCGTCGCCGGCGGCGATCCGGCTGTCCAGGGTCTGCGCGATGTGCAGGGTTACGAACGGCCGTTTGGCGGCGACGGCGTCGAACCAGCGCCGGTTCAGGTCCAGGGCTTCGACGGCCCGGAGCCCGGAACGGACCCGGATGCCTGCGGCGCGCAAGGTCGCCGCGCCGCCGGCGGCAGGGTCATGGGAATCGTCGACGGCGTAGACGACGTCGGTGATTCCGGCGTCGACGATCGCCTGGGCACAGGGGCCGGTCCGGCCGCAATGGTTGCAGGGCTCCAGCGTGACCAGCATGGTGGTCCCGCTGAGGTCGAGGCCGGCGGCGGCCGCCTGGGCAATCGCGTCCGCTTCCGCGTGGGCCGTGCCGGCACCGCGGTGGTGGCCGGTGACCAGCCGGGTTCCGTCGGCAGCCATGACGACGGCGCCCACGAGCGGGTTGGCACCGCGAGGACCCTGCCGGGCTGCTTCGAGGGCCGCGTCCATGGCGGTGACCTCGGCGGTGCTGAAGCCGGCGCTTTCAACGGCACTATTGACGGCGCTCACTTGGCCACCAGCGGGTCGGGGAAGGCGGTTTCGACCGTGACAGGCTTGCCCGCCAACTTCGAGGCCCGCCACCAGACGAAGAATCCGGTGAGCGTGAAGAAGCCGTAGAACAGGTACATCACGGCGCTGGCGTAATAGCCCGCGCTGAACAGCAGCGGCACACCGACGATGTCCACCGCTACCCAGATGAGCCAGAACTCGGTCCACCCCCGGGCCATGCCATAGGTCGCCAGCAGCGAGCCCATGAACGTCCACGCGTCTGCCCAGACCGGCGGGTATGAGCCCAGCGAGTCGAAGAGGGGGGTCAGCGCGGCGGTCCCGGCCACGAGGCTGAGAGCCAGGATGATCCGGGTCTTGTTGCTGGCCCAGCGCGGCGCGACAGCGGCCCCGCCGTCGTCGGACTGCCTGCCCTGCTGCCAGCGGTGCCAGCCGTAGAGTGCGACGCCGATGAACATGACCTGGCGTCCGGCCTGACCCCACAGCGTGGCGGGGGTGGCGGAGCCGAAGACGTTGCCCAGGAACACCGTCAGGAGCAGTAAATTGCCGGCGATGCCGACTGGCCACGCCCAGACCCGGCGGCGCATGCCGCCGAAGGCGCTGGCGAGGCCAAAGATGTTGCCTAGCACTTCACGAAGAATCAGGACAGATCCGCCTACCGGGATCTGCGCTTCGAAGAGCCATCGCAAGAGGTCCATGCGTGTGTCGTTCCTTCCCTCAAGAACCGCGATGGCTCCGGGGGTATACGACAGCGCAATTCCGCGGCGCCAAAAGGACGCCGCAGTAACAGCTGTACGTGCTTCTCTCATCCAGACTTTAACTGTCGGTACCGGAATTCCACCGGTTCAACCGTCCGCCGGCTCCCTCCCGAAGGAAAGGCCGGCTCGCGGGTCGCGGACTATAACCGCCGGTTCGGACTTACACCGACCCCGGAGCACGTATGTGTGTTGTTATTCTGACACAACTGCGGGGTAGCTCCCGCTATTCCCGGGCCGCCGATGTTACGCCCGGCGTCATCTTTGCAGCTGTCCGGCGCCTGCGCCCAGTACTTTCCCGGGGCAGGCGCGTCAGCGCTTGCCCGCCAGGCGGAGCCGGTCGATGGCTTCCGCCGGATCGGCCGCACCGTAAACCGCGGACCCTGCCACGAAGACGTTTGCCCCTGCCTCCGCGGCGCGCACGATCGTCTCCTCGGTGATGCCGCCGTCGACCTGCAGCGCCACGCGCGCGCCCGAACCGTCGATCGCGGCGCGGGCCCGCCGGATTTTCGGCAGGGTCAGGTCGAGGAAGGACTGACCGCCGAAGCCGGGCTCCACCGTCATGATCAGCAGGAGGTCCAGTTCAGTGAGCATGTCCAGATAAGGCTCCACGGCCGTTCCAGGCCGGAGCGCCATGCCGGCCTTCGACCCGCGGGCCCGCAGTTCCCGGGCAAGTTTGACCGGCGCGATCGAAGCCTCCGCGTGGAAGGTCACCGAGGCCAGGCCGGCGTCGGCGAAGCCGGGTGCCCAGCGGTCGGCGTCGGCGATCATCAGGTGGGCATCCAGCGGCACCGGACTGACCTCCTGGATCCGCTTCACAACGGGCAGTCCGATCGTCAGGTTCGGCACGAAATGGTTGTCCATGACATCCACGTGCACGGCATCGGCGTTACTGATGCGCTGCAGTTCCGCCTCGAGGTTGACGAAGTCGGCGGAAAGGATGCTGGGGTTGATGCAGCACTGGGCCATGGGGTTCCTTTGCGGGTCTGCTGAACGGTTCGGGTGTGTCTTGGCGGGCCTTCAGTGGCCCAGTATCGCCTGAGTCTCAGGCCTTCTTGCGGATGAGCGCCAGGAACATGGCATCGGTCCGGTGGACGTGCGGCCAGAGCTGGGCGGTGCGTTCGTGCCCGGCCTCGAGGTGGCCGGTGAGGCTGACGCTGTCCAGCACCGCTCCGGCGTCGAGCAGTTCAAGATCGTCCCGTTTGCGCAGGACGTCGCTGACGACGGCGGTGGTCTCCGCCGGGTGCGGCGAGCAGGTCACATAGGCCACGACGCCGCCGGGCCGGACGGCCGCCAGGGCGGACTTGAGCAGTTCGCGCTGCAGGGGGCCGAGGTCGGTGAGGTCCTTGGGCGTGCGCCGCCAGCGGGACTCCGGGCGCCGCCGCAACGCGCCGAGCCCGGTGCAGGGGACGTCGACGAGGACCCGGTCGAAGCTTTCCGCCATTTCGGTGCCCACCTCGCGGCCGTCGCCGGTGCGCACGTGCCAGACCTCATGCGGGACCGCGGCAAGTGCCTGCCGGACCAGCTTCGCGCGGTGCGGTGCGGGTTCGTTCGCCAGCAGGGTCGCGCCCTGCTGGCGGGCGAGGGCCCCGAGCAGCGCGGCCTTGCCGCCGGGACCGGCGCAAAGATCGAGCCAGCGTTCGCCGGCCGCGTCGCGGGTATCGGTGTTCCCTGCGGCCGTGCTTTCGATGCCGCTGCGTTCCGCGCCGCCGTGCTCCGGGTTCCTGCGTTCCGGGACAGCGTTCGTGTCACTGCCGTTGCCAAGCTCGACGGCGGCCATGGCGCGGGCCACGAGCTGCGAACCGACATCCTGGACCCGGGTGCTGCCGTCGCGGACGGAGGCGAGACGGCCCAGATCGCCGCCGTTGGAGAGGGCCGATCCTTGGACGAGTTCCCCGGGTGTGGCACCGCCTTCGAGCGCCTCATCCAGGGTGCCGAGCCCGGGCAGCGCCACGAGGTTGACCACCGGCGCGGCATTGTCCGCTTCGAGCAGCTGGTCGATTTCGCTTACCGGTCGGCCGTGGGCCACGAGGGACTGCCGGAGCGCCCGGACGATCCATTCCGGGTGGGCATAGCGGATCGAGGCGATCTTTGTTTCGTCTGTTTCGGCGCTGAGCAGCAGGTCCAGCCACTCCTCGAGCGTGTGCGCAGAGACCTTGCGCAGCACGGCGTTGATGAGGGCCGAGGGCCCGGCCCCGATCACGGCGCGGGCGAGGCCTACGGTCTGGTCCAGGGCAGCGTGCGCGGGGACACGCATGGCGACAAGCTGGTGGACGCCGATCCGGAGCGCATCGAGGATGGCCGGATCCAGCTGGTCCAGCGGCCGGTCCACGCAGCGGGCCAGGATCGCGTCATAGGTGCCCTGGCCGCGAAGCGCGCCGTAGCTTAGTTCGGTGGCGAAGCCGGCGTCGCGCTTGTCCAGTCCATGGTGCCGGATCCGGGCCGGAAGCACGAGGTTGGCATAGGCGTCCTCGGAGGCAACGGCGCGGAGCACTTCGAAGGCCACAAGCCGGGCCGGATCCGCGCGGCGGGTGCGCTGGGACGGCGCGTTCTCGGTGAAGCCGCGCTGCGGCCCGCGGTTGCGTTCCCGGCCTTGGGCGTTGCGCTGGCTGCCGTCGCGGCCGCGGCCGCCCTGGCCGCCACTCTGCCCGGCGCCGCGCTGGGGTCCCCTGCCGCGGCCGCTGCCGCTAGTCCCGGACTCGCTCATTCGAATACCACGCTTTCAAGTGTTGCCTGTCCGCGCGCCCAATCAGCGGCGGTCATCATTTTCTTGCCCGAAGGCTGGATCCGGGTGAGTTCAACCGGGTGCGAGCCGGTGCCAACCAGGACGCCCTTGCCGTCCAGGGCCAGCCGTCCGGGTTGCAGTGCGGGGGCCTGGGGCCTGAGCAGCACTGGTTCCAGTTTGACCCGCTGCCCGTCCAGGGTGGTCCAGGCGCCGGGCTCGGGGGTGACGCCGCGCGCCTGCCGCCCGATCGCCAGCGCCGGTTGCCGCCAGTCGAGCCGGCCATCGTCGAGGGTCAGTTTTGGAGCCAGGCTGACATCGCCCGCCTGCGGGACCGCGGCGGCCTTGCCGGCGTCGACGGCGGACAGCGTCTGGGAGAGGAGCACGGCACCGCTGTGCGACAACCGTTCGAGCAGCGAACCCGCCGTGTCGTCCGGCCGGACGCTTTCGGTCAGGGTGCCGAAAACGGGACCGGTGTCCAGTCCCTCCTCGAGGAGGAAGGTGACGGCGCCGGTGACGTCGTCGCCGGCGATCAGCGCCCGCTGCACTGGCGCGGCTCCGCGCCAGGCTGGCAGCAGGGAGAAGTGCAGGTTGATCCAGCCGTGGCGTGGCACATTTAGGGCGGCCCGTGGAATGAGTCCGCCGTAGGCCACGATCGCGGCGACGTCGGGCGCGGCGGCGGCGATCCGGGCGGTGACGCCGGCGTCGACCTTCGCCGCATGGATGATCTCAATGCCAAGTTCGGCGGCCCGCGCTGCGACCGGCGACGGCGTCAGGACCCGTTTACGTCCAATCGGGGCGTCAGGTCGGGTGAGGACAGCGACGACGTCGAATCCTGCCTGGACGAGTGCGTCCAGGGACGGGACTGCTACGGCGGGTGTCCCGGCGAAAAGAACCCTCACTGGGAGTTTCCGAAGGAGCCGCCACCGAAGCTCGACCCGACAGTCTTGGCGCGCTTCGCCGTCGTTTGCTCCGTGATCGAGTCGTAGTTGGCGTTGCGGATGGCGCGCAGCGCGGCCTTGCGGTCCTCGCCGTCGAGGCGGTCGGTGAACAGGATGCCGTCGAGGTGGTCCGTCTCGTGCTGGAAGCAGCGGGCCAGCATTCCCTCACCCTCGATCTCGACAGGATTGCCGTGCTGGTCAACCCCGGTGACACGGGTGTGCCGCCGGCGGCGGACCGGGAAGCCCAGTCCCGGGATGGAGAGGCAGCCCTCGACCTCGTCCGGTTGGAAGTCCTCGCTGTTTTCCAGCACCGGGTTGATGATGTGACCCTCGACGCCGCCGATGCGGTAGGTGAAAACACGCTGGCTCACGCCGACCTGGGGAGCGGCCAGGCCTGCGCCCTCGACATCCTCCATGGTCTCGGTCATATCCGCCACGAGCTTCGCCAGTTCAGGCCCGAATTCCGTCACGGGATCTGCCACTGTGCGGAGCACAGGATCACCGATGATGCGGATATTCAAAATGGCCATGTGCAATCTGTCCTTACGATGGGCGGCTACGGGATCCCAACCAGTTTAGTTGGCCCGGCCCGCTTCCCGGACGTAGTCGGCTGATCCGCCCCCGGTGGAACCATGAGGCCGCGCCGTTGATCAGGGTTGCTGCGGGTTGCCGGGCGTTAGGGCAGTGTCAGGTGTCCGGAACATGGCTCTGTTTGGTGGTCGCAGCAGTAAAGGCTGATTTCGCTAATACTGTCGTAGCTCTGTGATGAAATTCAGTCATGGAAGCCATCAGGGATTTCCTTCTGTTCCAGGACACGGACCGGGTCACCGACCCGGCCGGGTATCCCGGTGTGACGGACGCTCTCGCGGTGCTTCAGAGGGTGAGTTCGACGGCGGTAGCTGACGCGGCGTCCTGGGGATTCCGGGCCGCGTCCGACTTTGCCGGCCAGGTGGAGGAACTCTCCCGCACGATGGAGTACCTGCAGCTCGTCGCGGCCGCGGCCGTGGACCGAACGCGGAAGCAAGCCACGGCCAACGCTGGCCGCGCCGCGCGCGCCGCAATCCCCGGCTGGACTACCGGCTGGCGGGACCCAAATCCATCCGCCGGCGGCAGCGGCGGCAGCCCGGGCGCTGTTGCAGCAGCCGCGGGCGCTGTTGCAGCAGCCGCCGGGACGCTGGACAAGTACGGGGCGACGGACGGTCCCGCGGACCGGGCGTCGGACGGGGTGACGGGCGGGGCGACGGACGGTCCCGCGGGTGACTCGGACGCCGTGGATGACGGGTACCGGAACACTACGGAGTTCCTGCGGGCCCGGTTGCGGATCAGCGCCCCGGAGGCCCGGCGCCGGCTCGCCCTCGCCGAGGACCTGCTGCCCCGGACCCGGTTCGGCGGCCGGGAACTGCTGCCGCCGGTCCGTGCGGAGCTCGGCGCCGCGGTCGCGTCCGCCGAGGTCGCGTCCCGGGCCGCGAGCATCATCACCGTCGCGCTGGACCGGGTCCGGCACGCCTGCGACGTCGAGACCTCGGCCCGGATGGAACACGCCCTGACCCGGACCGCGGCCGAAAACGACCCCGACTTCCTCGTCCGCGTCGCCCGGAGCTGGACCGACGCAATCGACCAGGACGGCGCCGAACCCTCCGAGGAACTGCTCCGCCAGCTCCAGGGCGCCTTCATCCGCAAACCCCGCCACGGCCTGCACCACCTGGAAATCTTCGCGACCGCCGAACAGTTCGAACACCTCCTCGCGGTCATGAACACCGCCACGAACCCCCGAACACCCACCCCGGACACCGCTAACGGCCCCACGGTCGGTCACGCAACACCCGGCCAGGCCGCGACCGACGGAACCGCCGCCGCGGACGGCTTCGTCCCCACACAGGACGGCCACGCCGGTGCCAGCATTCGGGCCGGGGGCGTCCCGGGCGCCGGGCCGGTCTTCGCTGCGGAAGCTGCCCCGCCGGGCGTCTCCAGCGCTGTGGAGGCGGCAGGAGCAGCCGATGAAGCGGCCGCGCCCGGCACGGCCTTTGCCGGTGCCCCGGACGCCGATCCGCCCGCGGTCCTGGATCTCCGGACGCGGCCACAAAAACTCCTCGACGGACTCGTCGGCGCCGCCAAGGTCGCCCTCGCCGCCGGCACCCTCCCGGCCACCGGCGGACTCCGCCCCCAGGTCATGGTCACCATCGACTACCGCGACCTCCTCACCCGGCTCCGGCTTGAGGACAACACCCCGGACGAACCCGGCTCCCCGGCGGGAACAGACGCGGCCGGGAGTTCCCCAGGCTCCGGGCGGCCAGTCTTCGAGCGACAGGAACGCACCGGGACGCTGCTGTTCACCGGCCCCGTCACCGCCTCGACCGCCCGGAAGATTGCCTGCGACGCCGACATCATCCCGGTCCTGCTCGGCGGCGAGGGCAGGATCCTGGACATCGGCCGGAGCTCGAGAATCTTCCCGCCCCACATCCGCAAAGCCCTCACCGCGCGCGATCAGGGCTGCAGCTTCCCCGGCTGCACCATCCCCGCGCCCTGGTGCGAGGCCCACCACATCAGCTACTGGTCCCGCGGCGGCAGCACCGGAACCGACAACGGAACGCTGCTCTGTTCCCACCACCACCATCTGATCCACAAGGAACACTGGACCATCCAGCTCCGCACCGGAGTCCCGTGGTTCATCCCGCCCCCACACTTGGACCCCCGCCAACGGCCCCGCCGCAACACCTTCTTCCACCCCGACCGCCACCCCCTAATCGCCTGACACACAACCTGACGACCGGCGGCCAGCGGCCAGCCGCCAGCGGCCCAGCCGCCAGCGGCCCAGCCGCCAGAGTGGCGGCGCCGAGCGGGCCCACAACAACAGGACAGCAGCACAGCAGGACAAGGCGAACGGCCGCGCTCTGTGAGGCTAGCTGACCTGTTTCCGCGGGCCACCAGAACACATTTGGCTTGTCCAGTGACGGCGTGACGCGTCAGGCCCACTTGGGAAGTCGGCAGCCAGTGGGTGCGAGCGGCCAAAAACTGAGACTGATCCAACCGCGGAACCATTACGCGGCGGAGCAACCGGCTACGCGGCGGGGCGAACGGCCGCCGGAGTCCTCAGCGTTGTGGGGGCGGAGCGAGCGGGAGCAGTGCAGTCCCGGCCGTAGCGGTGTCTGCGGACATTTCCCAGACCCGCCGAAGGGCGCAAAACTTCCACCAGTGGTGTTTCAAGACGTCCGGGTTGGCGCGCTGCGGGCGCACTTCGGTCTGGCCGACAGCAACTGCCAACAGGATCGGGGAGTCGCCGTGTTTCCAGGACTCCCACTCCCCTGCCACGGGATCCACAAGGCTTTCCTCGGCCTTCATGCCAGCGACCAGTTGCATGACAACCTTGTCGTCGAGGGGTTTGACCGTGCCATCACGGCTGGTGCCCTTGGTTTTGTAGTCGATAAGGCAGATGCGGCCGTTGATCTTGGCGACGAGGTCCAGGGTGCCCGCATAGCCGACGGTTTTGTTCCAGACCGTGATTTCCGGCGCGATCGGCTCCACCTGGAAGAGTTCCCACCACTCGTCGAAGCGCGCAGCAAAGGCTTCCTCGCCGTTGGCGGCCAGCGCCTCACGGGTCTCCACCATCTGATGCGGCCGGCCTAGGGCGCGGAGGGCGACCTGCTCGCAGTAATTGTGGACGCGGTCCCCGCGTTTGGCGGCGTCGTCCCGGTACGACTCTGCCGCCTTGGCGGCGCGGCTTACCGCTTGACGCACCTTCGCGGGGCTGCCCAAAATGCCGGGCAGCGTGGGGTCCTGGGCGAGGCTGTTGGCTCCCATGTACCCGAACCAGCCGTCGAGACCGTGGGGCTGCTGACCAATCACGGTCGTAATGGACGGCACGGAGAACTGCTCGGACGTGGATCGTGCATACATCCGGCCGTAGTCCGTGGCATGGGCAAGAAGTGGAGCGGTCATGGAAAAACTCTTTCACGGGGGTCGGACATTGGAAGCAAGACAACGATCCAGCCGCGGCCAGCCGCACGCCCGCAGCAAGGACCCAAGCAGGCGCCCTGGCAGCACCGCAGCAGTCACCCGCAGCAAGGACCCAAGCAGGCGCCCTGGCAGCACCGCAGCAGTCGCCCGCAGCAAGGACCCAAGCACGCGCCCTGGCAGCACCGCAGCAGTCGCCCGCAGCAAGGACCGAAAACAAAATGGTCCGTCCCGCTCAGGGAGCGGAACGGACCATTTATCGGGGTGGGCGATACTGGGTTCGAACCAGTGACCTCTTCGGTGTGAACGAAGCGCGCTACCACTGCGCCAATCGCCCCAATGCCATTGAATGCTAGCCCACCCCGGCGGATATTTGAAATCGGCCCGTCCCCCGCTGCACTGACACCGCTCCCTTAAGCAACGATTGCGGTACGCCGATGCGGGCACTCCGGCACCGACCGGCCGGGTATCCCCCCGCCGAGCCGCCTTGGCAGCTCTGTCGCTCTGCTGACTTCCATCAAAGTGCCGGAGCTAATTACAAGCCTGTAATTCGCAAAAACGCCTAGAATCCAAGGATGCACGGGGCATCACGTCTGACTTGGACGTCGCGATTTGTGGATTCCCTGAACCTCCTATAGAGTTCTTACTCGTTGGAACGCGAGGAAATGCCGATTGCGGCGCGGAATTGCTGACAATAATGCGGACGTAGCTCAGCTGGTAGAGCACCACCTTGCCAAGGTGGATGTCGCGAGTTCGAATCTCGTCGTCCGCTCGCAGGACACTGTCACGGCAAAGGTTCTTCGGAATCCTGTCTACACGGTGGGTTGGCCGAGAGGCGAGGCAGCGGCCTGCAAAGCCGTATACACGGGTTCGAATCCCGTACCCACCTCGGTGAAAACCCTGGTTTCCGGTTCCGGCCGGTTGCAAGGGGCGATTGGCGCAGCGGTAGCGCGCTTCCCTGACACGGAAGAGGTCACTGGTTCGATCCCAGTATCGCCCACCAAAGCAAGGCAACTTGCTTGATCCAGTACCACCGGCCCAGCCGGCATGGACTAAATGCGGACGTAGCTCAGCTGGTAGAGCACCACCTTGCCAAGGTGGATGTCGCGAGTTCGAATCTCGTCGTCCGCTCTCTGTTTGGCCAGAATTTACAACTCCACTCCGGATCCTTCCGGTTGCGGGCGATTGGCGCAGCGGTAGCGCGCTTCCCTGACACGGAAGAGGTCACTGGTTCGATCCCAGTATCGCCCACCATGAAAGCAGCTCCCCCGGAGCTGCTTTTTTTGTACCCTTTTTCTGCCTATTCCCCTGAGGGCGGACACCCTTGGCACTCCCACCAGCGCCGACTAGGGTGGAAAACGCAAGGAGCGATCTGGCTCCGCGACCGAAGGGAGGTGCCCGTGGGTTTACTTGACGATCTAAAGGGCAAGGCTCAGCAAGTTATTGGTGGCAATCACGAGGCCATCAAGAACGGTATCGAAAAGGCCGGCGATTTCGTCGACTCCAAGACCGGCGGAAAGCACGCCGACAAGATCGATTCCGTTCAGCGGGGCGCTTCCGACTTCGTGGACAAGCAGAACGGCACGCCTGGCACTACGCCGGCGGCCGGGCAGCCTCCGGTGGCCGGACAGCCTCCCGTCAACGTTGAGCCCCCTGTTACCGGCGAACCCCGGCAGCAGGGTCTCTAACCAAGAACGTCAGCGAGGTGCCGGTCCCGCCGAGAGGCGGCGCCGGCGCCTTCGGCGTTTAAGGACCCCGTCGGGCTTACAAGCGGCCTCGCCCCCGGCTGCGCCCGAAGCCCCCCGGCTCGCGCCGGAAGCCCCCCGGCTGCGCCCAAAGCCCCCTGGCTGCGCCCAAAGCCCCCCGGCTGCGCCCAAAGCCCCCCGGCTGCGCTACAAGCCCTCAACTGCGCTACAAGCCCTCAACTGCGCTACAAGCCCTCAACTGCGCTACAAGCCCTCAGCTGCGCCGCAAGCCCTCAGCAACGCCTTAACGAACAACGCGGAGTCACTCCGGCCCATCCCCAACCGGGAATGAGCCGCCAGCAACTCCGCGTCGCTGTTTAGGGGCGTTTAGGGACTAGGAGGGCTCGTGGTTCTGGCCCTCGCGTGCCAGGGCGGTAAGCCGGGACACAGCCCGGTAATACTTCTTCGTGTATCCCCCGGTCATCATTTCCTCGGTGAACAACTGGTCGAAGGGAACACCGCTCGCCAGGATTGGGACGTCCTTGTCATAGAGCCGGTCCGCAAGCACCACAAAGCGCAGCGCGACGGCCTGTTCCGTGATGGTGTGCACGTTCTTCCACACTACGCCTTCGATGCCGTCCAGCAACTGGCGGTAGCGGCTCGGGTGGACGCCAGCCAGGTGGTTGATCAGGGTGCTGAACTCGTCGCGCGCCACCGTTTTGCCGTCGAATTCGGCATGCATGTGATGCGTGAGGTCGTCGTTGCGCAAGGGCAACGGCGCGGCCGGGAGGCCGCGGTGCCGGAAGTCCTCGCCGTCGATCCTCACGACGTCGAACTGGTCCGCCAGGACCTGGATCTCGCGGGCGAAGTCGACGGCGGCAAAGCGGCCGTCGCCGAGGGAGCCGGGCAGGGTGTTGGAGGTCGCCGCGAGCTTGACGCCGGCGTCGGCCAGTTCACGCATCAGCCGGGACATCAGCACGGTGTCGCCCGGATCGTCGAGCTCAAATTCATCGATGCAGACGAGCCTGTAGTGGCTCAGCGCCTCCACGGTTTTGCGGAAGGACAGCGCGCCCACCAGGTTTGTGTATTCGACAAAGGTGCCGAAGGCCTTCGGCCCGGGGGCGGCGTGCCAGAGCGAGGCCAGCAAGTGGGTCTTGCCCACGCCGAAGCCGCCGTCGAGATAGATCCCGGCGCGTGAGGTGTCCTTCTTGCCGAACAATCGCTTGAAGAGTCCGTCGCCGTCTCGCGCGCCTACTCCGGCCGCGAATCCTTCGAGGGCCCGGACCGCGGCGGACTGGCTGGGCTGGGACGGATCCGGCCGGTAGCTGGAAAACGACACCTCACCGAAGCGCGGCGAGGGATAAAAACCGTTGAGGAGTTCATCCACTGAAACTGCCGGGGTGCGGGCGGCGAGCTGTTCGATCTGTACCAAGGTGGTCCGTTCTGCTGGTCTCTTGTCCCCAGAAAGAATACCGGCAAAGCGGGCACTGCCCTGCGGGCGGACCCGGAAGCGGACCAGCGAGCGGACGGAAGCTGGTGAGCAAGGCCATATTTCCGAGTGTGAACGGGGCGGGACATTCCCGGGGCGGCGTGGTTAGTGTTGGAGAAGACCCGGCGCCGCGATCGATCCTTCCGCGTCCCGGCCCTGACCGTTTCAGTGAAAGGCCACCACCATGCCCTATCCCGTTGAGCAGAACGAAAAATTCGCCGCCTACGCCCACCCTGAGCGACTGGTTTCCACGGAGTGGCTCGCAACGGCGATCGAGGAGGGGGCCCTCGAGAGCGGCCAGCTCGTGGTGCTGGAGTCGGACGAGGATGTGCTCGTCTACGAGACCGGCCACATCCCCGGTGCGGTCAAGATCGATTGGCACACCGAGCTGAACGACGAGGTCGCCCGCGACTTCGTGGAAGGCGACGCCTTCGCCGCCATGGTCGCGGCCAAGGGCATTTCCCGGGACAGCACCGTGGTCATCTACGGTGACAAGTCCAACTGGTGGGCCGCCTACGCCCTGTGGGTCTTTGAGCTCTTCGGCCACGAAGACGTCCGGCTGCTCGACGGCGGCCGGGACAAGTGGATCGCCGAGCACCGCGCCCTCACCACCGACACCACCGAGCCGGTACCCGGCGAGTACCCCGCCGTGGAGCGCAACGACGCCCCGATCCGCGCCTTCAAGGACGATGTCCTCGCGCACTTCGGCAAGCCGCTGATCGACGTCCGCTCCCCCGAGGAGTACACCGGCCAGCGCACGCACATGCCTGCCTACCCGGAGGAAGGTGCCCTGCGTGGCGGCCACATCCCCACAGCGGCCTCCATCCCTTGGGCCCGCGCGGCCGCCGGCGACGGCACCTACCGCAACCGCCCCGAACTTGAGGCCCTCTACCTCGGCGAAGCGGGCCTGCAGGAAGGCGACGACGTCGTGGCCTACTGCCGCATCGGCGAGCGTTCCAGCCACACCTGGTTCGCCCTCAAGTACCTCCTCGGCTTCGACACCGTCCGCAACTACGACGGCTCCTGGACCGAGTGGGGCAACGCCGTGCGGGTCCCGATCGTCAAGGGCGCCGAACGCGGTACGGTCCCGTCCGTCCGCTGAGGCCGGCTCCGGCCGATCGGGACACAATCGTCCGCCATGCGTAAGCTGGGAGGGATGAATACTTCAGCCCTCCCCGCCGCGCTGGCGGAAATTGTTGACGACTTCCAGGCCCTGACCGAACCTGATCGGCTGCAGCTGCTGCTTGAGTTCTCGCGCGGCCTGCCGGAGCTGCCGGACCGACTCAAGGACCACCCGGAGATGATGGAGCAGGTGGTTGAGTGCCAGTCGCCGCTGTTCCTGACCATTGAGACGGAGCAGCACGACGGCGGCACTGCGGAAAGCGTGCGTCTCTTCTTCAAGGCACCGCCCGAGGCGCCCACCACCCGGGGCTTCGCCGGTGTCCTGCATGAAGGACTCGACGGTCTCAGCCCTGCCGAGATCCTTGCTGTCCCGGACGACATGCCGGAGCTGTTGGGCCTCACCCGTGCCATCACCCCGCTGCGCATGCGCGGCATGACGGCGATGCTGGGCCGGATCAAGCGCAAGGTCTCCGCGCTGCCGCAGTCCTCCTGACGGCGGATACAGATGGCCCGTAAACAGGCGTCCCAGGGAACTCCGGCCACTGCAGCACTCGTGGCGGCCGGGGTTTCCTTTGTTTCGCACCCCTACAGCCACGACCCGGCGGCAGCCAGCTACGGCCTGGAAGCCGCCGAGGTCCTCGGCGTGGATCCCGCCCGGGTCTTCAAGACGCTGATGGTCGACGTCGACGGGCGGCTGGCAGTCGGCGTCGTTCCGGTCAGCGGAAACCTGGACCTCAAGGCGATGGCCGCCGCCCTGGGCGCGAAGAAGGCCTCCATGGCCGACCCCGCCGCCGCGGAACGCCGCACCGGCTACGTGCTCGGCGGCATCTCACCGCTCGGGCAGCGCCAGTCCTCCCCCACCGTTGTGGATGACAGCGCCCTGGGCCTGGACACTATCCTGGTCTCGGGCGGCCGGCGCGGCCTGGACATCGAGCTGAGCCCGGCCGAGCTGATCCGGCTCACCGGCGCCCGCACGGCCCGGATCGGCACAGCCCGAGGTTAATCCCGCACGGACCTCGCCGAGATGACAGCTAACGGCCATGCTTTCGTGGAGCATTGCCGCGTAATGTCATCTCGCGCGGAGGCTCGAGTCAGTCAGCGGCGGACTGGCCGGGGTTGGACCTCGGCGCGAGCTGCCTCCCCAGCCACGCCGTCACCAGCCGTTCCCAGCGTTCCGGGTCCACGTTCCATTCCTTCGTATGGAGGGCCCGGTCAAACGCCTCGAACGTGACCATCTCCGGGTTTTTCTCGGCCAGGGCGGCGGACGGCCCGTAGGGGACATACTCGTCGTCCACGCTGTGGATGATCAACGTCGGCGTCCGCAACTCCACCGCGCGCGAGACCCAGTCCATCGTCTTCAGGTCCACCGGCGCGGCGAGTCCGGTCAGCCGGCGCCCCAGCTTGTGGCTCATCATCAGCTGGCCGTAGCGGCCGACGGCGGACGGGATCCGGTTCAGCTCGGCGTGGTGCGCCAGCACGTTCACCCAGTTGATCACCGGGGCGTCGAGGACCATGGCCCGGATCAGGTGGTGGTAGCGGGAAAGGTCCGCCGTCTGGAGGCAGATTGCGCCGCCCATCGACCAGCCGAACAGGACGACTTCGCGGGCGCCCTGCTCGAGGGCGTAGCCGATGGCCGCCTCGACGTCGCGCCACTCCGTGGAGCCGAGACCGTAGCGTCCGTCCGGCGCCGACGGAGCCAGGCCGTCATTGCGGTAGGAGATCAGCAGGCTGGTCAGGCCCAGGTCGTGGGCAGTGCGTGCCGCCCGGACACCTTCATGCCGGCTGGCACCCCGGCCGTGCACCATGATGGCCCAGATCTCCGCACCAGGCGCCGGGACCAGCCATGCCGGCGCGGTCCCGCCGTCGACCTCGATCTGCACTTCTTCGGAGGCGAGGCCGATGCTGGCCGGGTCCGGGTGGGCAGCGCCGCTCCACCAGCCGCGCCGGGCCGTGCTGAGGTCGCCGCTGGTGACGGTCTCGACTTCCCGCATCACGGTGCGCTCCGCGGGTGAGTAGGACACAATGCGGCCGATTCGCGCATGCCCCCGGCCGCCGTCGAAAAAGAACCCGTAGACGCCGTCAACCGTGGAGTCAGGAGTGGCGGCCAAAATCACGCGAAGCCCGTCGCCGTCCCGGATCACCGCCAGAATCTCCTGGTCCTCGTCCCGTACCCGGGCTGGAGTGATCACCCGGCGCGCGAAATACAGGGCGAGGGCGGAGGATCCGGCGGCGAGCAATCCCGCCGCGGCGCTCCCGCCGATGATGCCACCCACAACCCACTTCGCACCGCCGGGCAAGGAAACCTCGGCCCCGGGAGCCGCAGGGGCGGTGACTGCCCTGCCCCCGGAGGCCCCCTGGAAGAAGGACTTTCCGCGGAAGGTCTTGCGGCGGAAAGGGGAGACCGATTTCGGGTCCGGCAGGAGGCGCTGGAAGGAAGCCATGGCACCATTCTTACCGAATTCTGCGCCGCAGGCGGCATCCCCGCGCCCATCAGGCGGCGTCCGAGGGCGTCCGAAGGCTCCAATCCGTGCGGGGCCAGCGGCGCCCGACTAGGCTGGGGGCATGAGTGATCCAATCGTCATTTTGACAGAAGAGCCCCTCGGCGCTGATGACCGCGTCAACATCGAAACCCTGGTCGCGGGCGGTGATGCGCCGCTGGTGGTTCTGGTCCCGGCTAATACCGAGCGGCACCTGCTGGTGGATTTCCTGGAGAACCTCTCCCTGCTGGAAATTTCCAAGGCCTTCCGTGAACTGACGGCACACAACGACCCCGCCGAGGAAAGGGCTGAAGCCGCCGAAACGCTGGCATCCTCGGTTGCGGCCCTGCGCGGGATCGGCGGCGGCGTGTCGGGAGAGATTGTCGAGGGGAAGCCTGTCGACGGCCTGGTCGCCAAGGTCAAGGAACTCGGCGCGGGGCAGGCCGTGGTGATCACCCGTCCGCATGCCATCTCTGACACCTTCCACACCGACTGGGCCAACAAGGCGCAGGACAAACTGGGCCTGCCCGTCCTGCATCTGTACGCGGGATCGGGATTTATCGGGGACTCCTGAGCGTTGTTCTGGCTATGAGCATTTTTAACAACAGGCCCAAGGTACTGCCCACAACTGCCCACGCTGACGACGCCGCAGACCCTGCAGCGGAGATCGGCAAACCGGCGGTTGACAAGCCGGAGGAGCAGTGGCGCCAGGAACTGACGCCCGAAGAGTACCGGGTACTCCGCCAGGCCGGGACCGAGCGCCCGTACACCGGTGAGTACTGGGACACCCACACGGCCGGCGTCTACCAGTGCCGGGCGTGCGGCACCGAGCTCTTCACCAGCAACGAGAAGTTCGATTCGCACTGCGGCTGGCCGTCCTTCTGGGCCCCGCTGGCCGAGGGGACCGTCCGCTACATCCACGACCGCACGCTGGGCATGGAACGCGTGGAAGTCCGCTGCGCCGCCTGCGACTCCCATCTGGGCCATGTGTTCGAAGGCGAAGGCTACGGGACCCCCACCGACCAACGTTTCTGCATCAACTCGGTCTCCCTCAAGCTGATCCCGAAGGACGACGCCAGAAAGTAGCGGCCGACGGGCCGCAACCACCACATCCACATTGCTGCGTCCGTGGTTCGGCGGAGTTGGCCTGGTCCTGAGCGCCGTTCCCATCGTCGTCTTAAGCGGGCTGGCATTGGTTCCAGGACCGAAGAGGGGCCGCTGGTTTTAGGCCCGCATACATACTTTCTGCGAATTGCTCTGGATAGCATTGGACGTACGGACAGAGCCGTCCGGGTGTCGAATGTCAGAAGGAAGCACATGGCCGCAGCTACAGTGGACGACATCCTCGCGGATCTCCCTCTGGATTTCGCCAGTCTTATTCTTCGACCGTCCCGCGCCGATTCTCCGATCGAACGCTTTCTGATCGTTGACGCCGACGACGAGACTTCCGACGCCGGGGCTGCGTTCGTCCTGCTTATCGGGGTTCGCGGACGCTCCGCGTTGCCGGCGCTGCGGCGCCTTCTGAAGAATCCTCCCCTGGTGCTGGCCGTCAAGGGCAGGGCCGAGGAACTACGGGAAGGCGAAGAGCTGCTCCGGGCTGCCGGAACGGGTCTCCTTCTGGTGGACCCGGCCGCGGACTGGGACCGGCTCCTGTCAATTGCCAAGGACCGGATTCAGCCACGCAGCTATCAGAGCGAAGTGCTGACGCTGTTGGAAGAAGACCTGTTTGCCATTGCCCAGACGACGGCCCGCCTGACGTCCAGCCACGTTGTCATAGAGGACGCTGCCAACAAGGTCCTGGCCTACTCCACAGTGTCGAACGACATCGACGAGCTGCGTAAGGCATCGATTCTGGCCCGGCGTGGCCCGCGCAAATACGAACTTCTCCTCAAGGATCTTGGTGCCTACCGTGAACTGCATCGAACCCGCCTGCCGGTCAGGGTTCCGGCCAGGCCCCAGGACGGTCTGAGGGAGCGCGTAGCGACCACCTTGTTCGCGGGCGATCGCATCATGGGGTACATCTGGCTCCAGGAAACCGGGGATGGCTTCGGCGCGGACGTTGACTATGTCCTGACCGGATCAGCTGCGCGAGTGTCAGCCGAGCTCATCCGCTACCGTAACCACCAGTCGGTGCACATGCGCGAGGACCGGATTGTCCGTATCCTTTCGGGCCCGGCAGAAGCCGCGGCGAGCGCCCACAGCGAGAAGATCCCGGCAGACCAACCCACAGCGCTGATACTGATAGGACTCTCAGGCGCTGAAGCGCAGGCAGACGATGCAGCCCTCAAACATGGGGAGCTCGCCAACCTCGCGTCGATTCATTCGGCGGCCTATAAACCGTCAGCCATTGTGGGACAGTTCAACGGCGACACTGCCGTGATCATCCCGGCGCTCCAGTCCACCAA
This sequence comes from Pseudarthrobacter sp. MM222, assembly GCF_947090775.1. NCBI lineage: Bacteria > Bacillati > Actinomycetota > Actinomycetes > Micrococcales > Micrococcaceae > Pseudarthrobacter > Pseudarthrobacter sp. MM222. The sequence continues at coordinate 1,784,977 of NZ_OX352321.1, read as the reverse complement.
CGCCGAGGCCGGAATTCGAAGCGTTGCCGAAGCAATCGTCCGGGACGCCAGCAAGCATCTTGGCATTACTCCCTTCGCAGCAGTGGGACCCATAGCCCCCGATCTGCTATCGATTCATTCGGTGACCCGCAAAACCGAGGCATTGCTCAGCTGCATGCGGCGGTCCGGGGACGCCACGGTGGCCACAGTGGACGATTTCGAGGTGGAGATCCTCTTCCGCGACGCGGTGGAGAACTTCACAGCCTCCACCTTTCGCCACCGCAGCCTTTGGGCTCTGCTCCGTGACGATGGCGAGCTGGCCGAAACCCTTCGCGCGTACTTGGAGGCGTCACTGGATGTGGCCGAATGCGCAAAGCGGATGAAGCTGCACAAGAACACTGTCTACTACAGGATCAGCAAGGTCAGCCGGGTCACCGGCCTGAACTTCGGCAATCCCCGGCATTCATTGGTCGCCCTGCTTCATGTTCAGGAGTGGGCCGGCAAGCATAAGGAGCACCTGGGCAAGAAATGATGACAGCACTCGATTCGCCGCCTCTGGGGCTGGTACTGGATGACATTGTCCGCAGCCACCGGCCGCGGACTGAGGCGGGGTCGGTTCCCGCCGGCATCCCCCATCTGCAGTCCCTGCCGTTCGACCGTTTCGGAATTGCGGTGGCCACCACCTCGGGGGACGTGTTCAGTTCCGGCGACGCCGGCCTTCCCTTCTCGATCCAGAGCATCTCCAAGGTCTTCACCCTGGCCATGGCGCTCAGCGCCGATGACCCGGGTGCGCTCTGGTCACGGGTGCTTCGCGAGCCGTCAGGGACGTCCTTCAACTCGTTGGTGCAGCTGGAAGTGGAGCACGGGATCCCCCGGAACCCGTTTATCAATTCGGGCGCCCTGGTTGTCACCGACCATCTGATGGCAAGATTTCCCGACGCCGCCGGGCAGGTCCTGCGCTTCCTCGCCGGGCAGGTGGGTAACCAGAATGGAAGCCGGAGTCCCTTCATCGACGAGGAGGCTGCACGAAGTGAACTCTCCAACAGCAGCCGGAACTTGGCGCTCGCCCACTTCTTGAAGGATTTCGGCAACCTGCGGCGGCCCGCCGAATCGGTCGTGGAGAACTACGTCAGGCAGTGCTCCATCATGATGACCTGCGTGGAGATGGCCAAGGCCGGCCTCTTCCTCGCACAGGACGGCCGCGGAGCACAGGGCACCGTCGTCTCCAGAAGTGAGGCGAAACGCATCGGCTCCATCATGCTGACCTGCGGCATGTATGACGCGGCCGGCGAGTTTGCCTACCGCGTCGGCCTGCCGGGGAAAAGCGGTGTGGGCGGCGGGATCCTGGCGATCGTTCCCGGCGAGTGCGCCATCTGCGTCTGGAGCCCCCGGCTGGATTCCAAAGGTAATTCCCTGGCCGGAACGGCGGCTCTCGCCGATCTATCTGACCGCACCGGGTGGTCGGTTTTCTGACCTGACCGCCAGCTGTATCCACAATTTCCTGCTCGAACCCCCCATTTAGATCTTTGACAGGTCGAAAGGAATCCCCATGTCCAACAACCCCAATGACGAGGTTGGTTTGTACGAGGCCGATGGTGGCCACGCCCACGCCCCGGATGCCCTGATCCATGCCGAGGACGCCGGCTACCACAAGGGTCTCAAGGCGCGGCAGATCCAGATGATTGCGATCGGCGGCGCGATCGGCACCGGCCTGTTCCTCGGTGCCGGCGGCCGGCTCAACGCCGCCGGGCCGTCCCTGGTGATTGCCTATGCCGTCTGCGGCTTTTTCGCTTTCCTGATCCTCCGCGCGTTGGGCGAACTGGTGCTGCACCGGCCGTCGTCGGGCTCCTTTGTCTCCTACGCCCGTGAGTTCTTCGGGGAGAAAGCGGCTTTTATCTCCGGCTGGTTCTACTGGATCAACTGGGCCACCACCACCATTGTGGACATCACGGCCGCCGCGCTCTACATGAACTTCTTCGGCAAGTACGTGCCCTGGATGGGCGGGGTGCCGCAGTGGGTGTGGGCCCTGATCGCCCTGGTGGTGGTGCTTTGCCTCAACCTCGTGTCGGTCAAGGTGTTCGGTGAGCTGGAGTTCTGGTTCGCGATCATCAAGGTTGTGGCGCTGGTGGCGTTCCTCCTCGTCGGCACCTACTTCGTCATCTTCGGCACCCCGGTAGACGGCCAGGATGTCGGGTTCAGCCTCATTACGGACAACGGCGGCATCTTCCCCAATGGCCTGCTGCCGATGATCATCCTGATGCAGGGTGTGCTGTTCGCCTACGCCTCGATTGAGCTGGTGGGCACGGCCGCGGGTGAGACCGAGAACCCGGAGAAGATCATGCCCAAGGCCATCAACTCCGTGGTGTTTCGCATCGCCGTTTTCTATGTCGGTTCCGTCATCCTGCTCGCGCTGCTGCTGCCCTATACCTCCTACGAGAAGGGTGTGAGTCCCTTCGTGACGTTCTTCGGTTCACTGGGAATCCAGGGCGTGGACGTCATCATGAATCTGGTGGTCCTCACCGCCGCCCTGTCTTCGCTCAACGCGGGCCTCTACTCCACGGGCCGCATCCTCCGCTCCATGTCCATGGCCGGCTCGGCGCCGAAGTTCGCCCAGCGCATGAACAGGGCGGGCGTCCCTTACGGCGGCATCGCCCTCACGGCAGTGGTCTCGCTGCTGGGCGTCCCGCTGAACTACCTGGTGCCCGCGCAGGCCTTCGAGATCGTGCTGAACGTGGCCTCGGTGGGCATCATCGTCACGTGGGCCACCATCGTGGTGTGCCAGATCCAGCTCAAGCGCTGGGCGGACAGGGGCTGGGTGGAACGCCCCTCCTTCCGGATGTTCGGCGCCCCCTACACAGGCTATCTTTCGCTGCTGTTCCTCGTTGGCGTGCTGGTGATGGTATTCATCGACTCGCCCCTCACCCTGCTCGTCACCCTCGTGGCCTGCGCCCTGATGGTGGCCGGCTGGTACGCCTGCCGGAAGCGGATCCACGAAATCGCCGAAACCCGGAAAGGCTTTACGGGCACCGCACCCGTGGTGGCCAACCGGACTCCGATCCGCTAAGCGAATACCCTGCCACCGCCCTGTTCCCTGTCCGATCCCTTCAACAAGAGACTGAAAGCCCGATGAAACTACTAAATCCGCGGAGTCCCAACACGACGCCTACGAAAAGCCAGGCGACAGACAGTTGCGAGGACGGCTGCTTCTTCTGCACCGGCCCGGAAACAGACTAAGCACCACCAATCGTTCCGCTGGATCCAGCGGACTTGCCCGCACCTCACCCCACCCAACCACCTAATCCAACCCAAGAAGACAAGAAGTGATGACAACGGAGTCCGCATTCACCATGACCGCAACCGAAACGCAGCCGATTGAAGCCGCCGCCATCAACCAGGGCCCCGTACAGCCCGTCTCATCGACCATCCCGGCGGGCCTAAATGGCAGCACGACCCTGAAATCCGCCGGGCACGTGATTGTTGATTCGCTCGTGGCCCACGGCGTGGAACGCACGTACGTTGTTCCCGGCGAGAGCTTTCTGGACGTGCTGGACGGGCTGCACGATTCCGCCATCGACACGGTGGTCTGCCGGCATGAGGGCGGTGCCGCCTACATGGCCGAGGCCGACGGCAAGATGAACCAGCGTCCGGGCGTGGCCATGGTGACCCGCGGACCTGGTGCGGCCAACGCCCACGTTGGCCTGCACACCGCCTGGCAGGACTCCACCCCGATGCTGCTCTTCGTCGGGCTGATCCCGTTTGCGCACCGTGACCGCGAGGCGTTCCAGGAATTTGATATCAAGGCCTGGTTCGACACCGGGGCCAAGCGCGTGATGGTCCTTGACCATGCCGAGCGCGCCTCCGAGATCGTTGCCGAAGCGATGTTCGCGGCCATGAGCGGACGGCCTGGCCCCGTTGTGGTGGGCCTGCCGGAAGACATCATCCGCCAACTCGTGGATCCTGCCCTGCACCCGACCATCCCGGTGGCCACGGGCGGAATGAGCACCACCGATGCCGCAGCACTCGCCGCCGCCCTTGCAAAGTCCTCAAAGCCCCTTTTTGTCACGGGCGGCAACGACTGGACCCAGGAAGCGGCCGATCAGCTCACCGGATGGCTGGAAAAGCACCATATCCCGGCCGCCGCGGAATGGCGCACGCAGGGAACAGTCCCCTTTGACTCCCCATCCTATGTGGGCCCGATCGGCTACGGACGCCCCCGCCCCACATACGACCTGTTCGAGGAAACGGACCTGCTCGTTTTCGTCGGGACGGTTCCGGGCGATGTGATCACGGATGGTTTTGTCTGCCGGCAGGACTGGAATAGGACGAACTTCCTGGTCACGATAGACCCCTCGCTGCGTGGCCGCTCCGGCCCGGTCTCACGGCAGATTGTCGCAAAACCGGACGCCTTCGTCAGGGACCTGCTGGGAATCGACCTGCCGGTGAAAGAGGAGTGGAAAGCATGGACGGGCCGGATGCGCGCCGAGCAGGCGTCCTTCGCCAGCTTGCCTCCGGCCACACCAGGCGAAGGGCCCGCCAAGATGGACACCCTGATGGCGAACCTCGTCCCGCGGCTACCCGAGGACGCCATGGTGACTTTCGGTGCCGGCGAGCACACCAACTGGGCGCATCGGTACTTCCCCACACGGCGTTACGCCTCAATGATCAGCGCCAGGAACGGCTCCATGGGCTACTCCGTGCCCTCCGCCGTCGCCGCCTCGCTGGCCAGCCCCCAGCGCCGGGTGGTCACCATCGCCGGCGACGGGGAATTCCTCATGAACGGCCAGGAGCTCGCTACTGCTGCCCAGTACGGAGCCACGCCGCTCATCATCGTCATGGACAACCAGGAATACGGCACCATCCGCACCCATCAGGAACGCCACTATCCGTCCCGGGTTTCGGGCACGCAGCTGAATAACCCCGATTTCGGCCTCATGGCCCAGGCCTTCGGCGGTTTCGGCATCACGGTCACCCGGGACGAGGACGTGCCGGCCGCCCTCGACGCAGCGCTTCAGGCTATCGACCAGGACGGGATGTTTGCCCTCATTCACCTGATCGTTGAACAGCGTGTAAAGGCTTACTGAATCACGATGGTCCCCGGCTCCGGCACCCAGGCCTCTGCTGGAGCTGGAGCTGGGGCATCCTTTTCGGCCTGGTTGCCTCAGTCTTTCTTATGCTCAGCCGTGTTTTGCATTAGCGCTCCTGTTTGCTTGCTACGCTCGCCGTAGAGACCAACAAGAGCGACTCGACGCATCAGCGACGTACGCAGCAAACAGAAAGGCGTCCGATGACGATGACCCCCACCGCAATCACCGCCCCCGCCCCCATCACCGCCGGAACGCCCGAGTGGCTGCGGCTCAAGGGTGCCGCTACCGCATTGCAGGCACTCCAGGCAAAGGACGGGTCCGTTCCCGAGCCGGCGGACCATGCTGCGGCGGCCGGCCACGTGGAGGCCATCACGGCGGCCATCCGGACCCTCGCCCCGGCGTTCCCGCATGACGCGGACTACCTTGAGCTCCTTGTCGCCGACTTCGGACGCTGGGCTGACGCCGGCTTCGGCGTCCCCGATTTCCTCGACTCGCTGCAGGCCTTCCAGCCCCAGCAGCACCGGATCAACGGACTCCAGAACCTGGTGGTCTTTCCGATGTACACCCAGAACGGCAGCAGCAACCGGCTGGTTGAAGCCGTGCTGATCGAGGTCATTTGGCCCGAGTTCATCGCCGGACTGGAAGCGGGCGAGTACTCCAACAAGCTATTCGTCCCGATCCGCTTCCTCGACTTCACCCCCGGGTACGACACCAACTCCGCGGTCCTCTTCCCGGAAACCGTCGCCGTCCGCGAAACCCCCACGTTCACCTGGGGCGCCATCTTTGCTGACCGCGAGGCGGCCCGTTTCCGCCGCGTGCTCCGCGCCGCGGCGGACATCACCTCGCTGCAGCTGCCCGAGGATGCCGCGGCCCTGCTGGAGGACCAGGAGCTGACCCAGGAAACCTTCGTCATGTGGGACCTCATCCATGACCGCACGCACATGCGCGGGGACCTGCCGTTCGATCCGTTCATGATCAAGCAGCGCATGCCGTTCTTCCTCTACTCCCTCGAGGAGCTGCGCTGCGACCTGACCGCCTTCCGCGAGTCCGTGAAGATCGAAAAGGATGAGGACGCGGATCCTGAGGCCCGCCGGCACGCCAAACTGGTCCAGTACGCCGTCATATTTGACCGGATCTTCCGCTTCGCCATCACCGGCAGCCGGGTCCGGAACTACGACGGCCTCGGCGGGCAGCTGCTGTTCGCCTGGATGCACCAGCACCACGTGCTGCACTGGACGGACAGCAAGCTCAGCATCGACTGGGACGAGGCTGCCGACGTCGTGGTTGAACTCGGCGCGAAGATCGAGGAACTCTACTGGCGCTCCATTGACCGGCCGAAGATGGCCCACTGGCTCGCGGCCTACGAGCTGATCACCGGGACCGTCACCCCCAACCCGGCCTCCGTCTGGGCCAAGGGCCCGGCGGCGCTGCCGCTGGACGGCCCGCCGCGCGGCCTCACAGACCAGGTCCTCGACGACGAGTTCCCGCTGTCCATGTTCTATGAGGCGCTGGAGAAGAAGATGCGGCCGGTCATCGAGTCCACCGCCGGCATCACCGGATTCTCCGACACCAGCACGGGAACCACGACGCCGGCACTGAACGCCGCATGAGCACACCCCGGAACCTGAACGTGGTGGTCACGGGCGGCAGCGGCCCCTCCGGGATCGCCGCCGCCCGCGCCCTGCACGACGCCGGGCACACGGTATTCACGGTCGGCTCCGACGGGCCGCGGATAGAGGCGGCCGCAGCGGAGGCGGGCAGCGGCGTCACGCCGCTGGTCTGCGACCTCGCCAGCATGGCTGAGGTCCGGTCGCTTCACGCCGCGATCACCGCCAGGGCCGGAAAGGTCGACGGCGTGATCCACCTCGTCGGCGGATGGCGCGGCGCCAAGGGCATCGCGGACCAGAGCGACGAGGACTGGGACTTCCTGGAGCGCAGCGCCATCACCACGGTCCGGAATGTCACCCGGGTCTTCTACGAGGACCTCACTGCCTCGGGTACGGGCCGCTTCGCCCTGGTTTCCTCCACCGCGGTCGGCAGCCCGACGGCGGCGGCGGCCAGCTACGTGGCCGTCAAGGCCGCGGCCGAGGCATGGACGCTTGCGGTGGCCGACGGTTTCCGCCGCGACCAGTCGGCGACCGGCGCAATCGGGGCGACCGGCGGGCCGGAAGAGCAGCGCAGTGCCGCGGTCATTTTCGTGGTCAAGGCGCTCGTCGACGCCGGGATGCGGGCGAAGTCGCCCGAGCGCAGCTTCCCCGGTTTCACGGATGTCGATGAGCTGGCCGCCGCCGCCGTCGGGCTCTTCGCCACCCCCGCCGCCGAGCTGAACGGCCGGCGGCTGCTGCTGAGCCGCTGAACTTAGCGTTCCGGCCCTACGTCCCTAGACTGAAAGTGTGAGCAAACCGATGACAAGCACAGTTGAAACCGCCCCCGCCAGCACCGCGGCGCGGCTCCACGACCCGTCCGTCCGCGGCTTCGCCTCGGACAACTACTCGGGCGTCCATCCCGAGGTGCTGGCCGCGCTGGCCGCCGCCAACGAGGGCCATCAGGTCTCCTACGGAGAGGACGACTACACCGCCCGACTCCAGCAGCTGATAGAAGAGCATTTCGGTGAGGGAATCGACTGCTTCCCGGTCTTCAACGGCACTGGCGCCAACGTACTGTCCCTACAGTCCCTGCTCCCCCGCTGGGGAGCCGTTATCTGCGCCTCCACTGCACACATCAACATGGATGAGAACGGAGCCCCGGAGCGGATCGGCGGCATCAAGCTGCTCCAGGTCCACACCTCCGACGGCAAACTCACCCCCGAATTGATCGACAAGGAGGCCTGGGGTTGGGGCGACGAGCACCGCGCGCAGCCCCTGGCCGTGTCCATCACCCAGACCACGGAACTGGGCACCTGCTACACGCCGGAGGAGGTCCGGGCCATCGCTGAGCATGTCCATTCCAAGGGGATGAAACTGCACATGGACGGCGCCCGGCTGGCAAATGCCGCCGCTCACCTGAACGTGCCGCTGCGGGCGTTCACCCGCGACGCCGGCGTGGACATCCTCTCCTTCGGCGGCACCAAGAACGGCCTGCTCTTCGGCGAGGTCGTCGTGGCGCTGAACCCGGAGGCCGCCCACGGCCTGGTCTACCTTCGCAAGATGAACATGCAGCTGGCCTCCAAGATGCGCTTCATGTCCGCACAGTTCATCGCGCTGCTCGAGGGAGACCTGTGGCTGCGCTCGGCGTCCCATGCCAACGCCATGGCGGCCCGGCTGCGTGCCGGCGTCGAATCGATCCCCGGAGTCCAGCTGAGCCAGAAGACCGAATCCAACGGCGTCTTCGCGGTGCTGCCCGCCGGCGTCGCGGACCGGCTGCGCACCTCCTTCCGTTTCTACGACTGGAACGAGGCAGCCCGCGAGGTCCGCTGGATGTGTTCCTTTGATACCACCGAGGAAGATGTTGACACCTTCATCGCGGCCATCAAGCGCGAGCTCGCGGCCCTCTGACACCGGCTCCCGCCGGCCCTGCCTCCGCCGGGCACGCCGCTGCCCCGCCGGGCCGTCCCCGGCCGGGCGGCGGCGGGGCCTGCCCGTTCGGGCGGCGAGCCTGCCGGGCTTCCCGTCCCGCGTTGCATAATCTTCCATTGTGAACGCACTCGACCAGGTTCCGGCAGATTTCCTCTTTGCCCTGGGAACCCTTCGACAAGCACGGTGCCGCAGTGAACTGCGCCTGGAGGAGATTCCGGCGCCCTCCAGGCTGGCACCCTTCGCCGTGGCCCTCGGCGCCGAAGTCCTCGTCCCGGGAGACGCGGAAGGTGCCGGAGCCGTCCATGGTCCCGCCGCAGCCGCCCTCGCGCCCGCTGCGGGGAGCGACGACGTCGAACTGGCCACCGGCCGCTTCATCCTGCTGCACGATCCAGACGGTTCCGCCGTCTGGGACGGGCAATTCAGGATCGTCACCTACATCCGGGCCCAGCTGGAGCCCGAGATGGGCAATGACGAGATGCTCGGCTCGGTCGCCTGGACCTGGCTTGTGGAAGCCCTGGACAACCATGCCGCGCCCTACCGTTCGGCCGGCGGCACTGCAACGAGGGTCTTGTCCGAAAGCTTCGGCACTCTCTCCGACCGGCCGAATTCGATCGACATCGAACTGCGCGCCTCCTGGACCCCTGCCAGCGCGGACATCACCTCGCATCTGGAGGCGTGGTCGGACATGGTGTGCACATTCGCGGGGCTTCCGCCGCTGCCCGAGGGCGTCTCCCCGCTTCCCCGCCGCCGGCGCGATCAGCCTTGATCCGGCTCCGGATCGGCCCTGTTTTGCCCGACGCTGAGTCTCCCGCGCCGGGTTGTCGGTAAACTGGAGTCATCATGACCCCTCAAATACCGGAAATCACCACGGCCGGCGCCCTTCAAAATACGACCGCGGCCGCTGAGACCCCAGCCCATATCACCGTGGAGGGCTTCGACAGCCTGGTCCCCGAGGTAATCGACCTCGATGCACCCCGCGACGGCGTGCCGCTGGTGATCGAAACCCAATCCGGCCTGGAACGTTGCGCCGCGGCCCTTGCCGCAGGCCATGGACCCGCCGGAGTGGACGCCGAACGGGCTTCCGGCTTCCGTTACGGCCAGCGCGCCTTCCTGGTCCAGATCCGCCGTGAAGGATCCGGCACTTGGCTGATCGATCCTGAAGCCTTCGGCGACCTGCGGATCGTCAATGAAGCCCTAAGCGGCGTGGAATGGATCCTGCACGCGGCCAGCCAGGACCTGCCCTGCCTGTCCGAGCTCGGCATGTGGCCGGACAAGCTCTTCGACACCGAGCTCGCAGCCCGGCTGGCCGGCCTGCCACGGGTGGGCCTCGCAGCCGTCATCGAACAGCTCCTGGGCTTCGGCCTGGCGAAGGAACACTCTGCCGCCGACTGGTCCACCCGTCCGCTCCCGGAACCCTGGCTGCGCTACGCGGCCCTCGACGTCGAGGTCCTCACCGAGCTGCGCGAGGAACTCATTGAGCTCCTTGTGGCGGACGGCAAGCTCGACTTCGCCGAGCAGGAGTTCGCTGCCATCCTCGAGGCCGGCCAGGCCCCGCCCCGCGTCGACCCCTGGCGCAAGACGTCCGGACTCCACCAGATCCGCGACCGCCGCCAGCTCGCCGCCGTCCGGGAACTCTGGCTGGAACGTGACTCACTGGCCCAGAAGCGCGACGTTGCGCCGGGCCGGCTCATTCCGGACTCGGCCCTCGTGTCCGCGGCCAAGGCCATGCCCAGCACGGTCCCACAGCTGCTGGGGACCAAGGGCTTCCACGGCCGCGCCGCCCAGCGCGAGGCGCCGCGCTGGCTGCGCTGCATCAGCACGGCCCGGACCCTCGAGGAGCTGCCGCCGCTTCACCTGCCCACCAATGCTCCGCCGCCACCGCGCGTCTGGGCGGACCGGGATCCCGAGGCCGCCGCGCGGCTTGCCACCGCCCGGCCCAAGCTGCAGGCCAAGGCGGAGGAACTCAACCTGCCGGTGGAAAACCTGCTGACCCCCGACTACCTGCGACGGGTGGCCTGGCGTCCGCCGGCGGAACTCAGCGAGGACGGCGTGGCCGAGGAACTGCAGAACCTTGGTGCGAGGCAGTGGCAGATAGAACTCGCCGCCCCGCTGATCGCCGAAGCCTTCCTCAGCCCCGGCCCGCTGCCGGAAAAGGCGCCCAAGGCCGCGGCGCCGGCAGCCGCGGGCGCGGCCGCAACCGCGCCCGAGTCCACCGGGTAGCGCCGTCCCCCCGGACCGTCGGTTGTGCCGGTCCAAGGTTTCTCCACCCTCCCCTGCCTAGCCTCGAGTGTGTCTTAGCGGTCAGGACCCGGGGAGGGAGGAACAGGTGGATGTTCGCGGCCCACTGCGCCTCCTCCGGGCGGTCCTCGTGACGGGTGCGGCCACCGCCCTGGCCGCCGCAGGGCACGTCCTCGCCGGCGGAGCACTTCCCGAACCGCAGATCCTTGCTATTGTGGCCGCGCTCCTGCTGGGCCCCGTGGTTTGGCTTGCCCGCCGGCAGCTGTCTTTTCCCACCCTGCTGGGAGTCCTTGGAACCGGACAGCTGATCCTGCATGAAGCGTTTCTGGTGCTTTCCTCCCCGGTCCCGTGCCCGACGTCGGGCGAGCCCATGCCGCACCACGGAGCGGGCCAGGTCCTGGACTGCTCCGCGTCCGTCGCAGACGCCCTGACCGTCCCCACCGGCTCCGGCGCCGATTCACCGACCATGCTGGCCGCCGATCTGCTTGCCCTCCTAGCCACGGCCTGGCTGCTGCGTGGAGGCGAGATAGCCCTGTGGCAACTCCTCGCCTGGCTTCGCCCGCTCGTGCACCTGCCACGATCCTCATGGAGCGTCACCCTGCCGTCGCCACTGATCGGCAGCACCGGAAAGGCCCCGTCATGCATACTTCAACCCCCCGCGCCCTGAAAACCGTTACCGTCCTCGCCACCGCGGCCGGCCTCATGGCCTTGGGCGTCGGCGCCGCCGCTGCCCATGTGAGGGTGGACCCGGCGTCGACATCCGCCGGCGGCTTCTCGCAGTTGACCTTCAGGGTCCCCAATGAGTCCGCAACGGCCAAAACCACCGGACTCACCGTCACCTTGCCCACAGGTACGCCGTTCACCTCCGTTTCGGTCAAACCAATGGACGGCTGGACGGCCACGATTACGGAAGCAAATCTTCCCGCGCCGGTCACCGTCGAAGGAGCCACCATCACCAAGGCTGCGGCCTCCGTCACCTGGACCGCGGACGCCGCCCACCAACTCGGGCCGCATGAATACCAGACGTTCTCGATCTCCGTCGGCCGGCTCCCGGCCTCCGGCACCACCGTGTCGTTGCCGGCAGCACAGACCTACTCCGACGGCAACGTCGTGAACTGGAGCGACCCGGTCACCCAGGGCCAGCCGGAACCCGGCCATCCCGTTCCCTCGTTCGTCACCACCGCAGCCGCCGATGAACGCGCCCAGGCGGCACCGGCCGCCGACACCACCCCGGCGTCCTCGACCACGCCCGCCACGGCGGCTCCGGACAACAGCTTCGGCATCCTCGGGCTCGGTGCGGGAGTACTCGGCCTGGCCGCCGGGTCCGCGGCCCTGGTCCGGACCCGTGCACCCCGCAAAAGCTGACCGCACACGATCCCCTGCCGGCGGCAGCGAAACGGTCGCCGCCGGCGGCGGAGGCCTGCGCCGGCCGCCTGCGGCCGTCGGCCGTCGGCGGGCCCAACGTGGACACCTTGCCAGCTATGTTACTCGCGAGTAACATAAGGAGTGATGTCGCCTGGATCATCCGCCGTTGGCTCCCGCTGCCACCGCCCCGGTCCGGCACCCATGTCTCAATGAGGAGTAACACGTGAGCCAACCCCGCACCGTCCGCGACGTCGTCTTCGTCGACGGCGTCCGCACCCCCTTCGGCCGCGCGGGCGAGAAAGGCATCTACGCAGGAACGCGCGCCGACGACCTTGTGGTCAAATGCATCCGTGAACTGATGCGCCGCAACCCCTCCCTGCCCGCAGACCGCATCGACGAGGTCGCCATCGCGGCCACGACGCAGACCGGCGACCAGGGCCTGACCATCGGACGCACCGCCGCCCTGCTGGCCGGCCTCCCCCGCACGGTCCCCGGCTTCGCGATCGACCGGATGTGCGCCGGCGCGATGACGGCCGTGACCACGACGGCGAGCGGCATTGGCTTCGGCGCCTACGACGTCGTGATCGCCGGCGGCGTGGAGCACATGGGCAACCATCCGATGGGTGCCGGCGCCGAGCCCAACCCGCGCTTTATGTCCGAACGGATCGTGGATCCGGCCGCCCTGAACATGGGCAACACAGCCGAGAACCTGCACGACCGTTTCCCGGCCATCACCAAGAACCGTGCCGACGCCTACGCCGTTGCGTCCCAGGACAAGCTGGCCGCCGCCTACGCCAACGGCCAAATCCAGCCGGACCTTGTGCCCGTCGCCACGATGAAGCCCGGCCAGGGCTGGACCGTGAACACTGTGGACGAGCCGCCGCGGCCGGGAACGACGCTGGATGACCTCGCCGCGCTCAAGACCCCGTTCCGGGCCCATGGCCGGGTCACGGCCGGCAACGCCGCCGGTCTCAATGACGGCGCGACGGCGGCCCTGCTGGCTTCCGCTGAGACCGCAGAGGAGCTGGGCCTTCCGGTCCGCATGCGCCTGGTCAGCTACGCCTTCGCGGGAGTGGAACCCGAAGTCATGGGCATCGGCCCGGTCCCGGCTACCGAGAAGGCGCTCAAGAGCGCCGGTCTGGGCATCGCGGACATCGGCCTTTTCGAAATCAACGAGGCCTTCGCCGTGCAGGTGCTCAGTTTCCTGGACCACTTCGGCATCGCCGACGACGATCCCCGGGTCAACCGCTACGGCGGCGCCATTGCCGTCGGGCACCCGCTGGCGTCCTCGGGCGTGCGGCTGATGAACCAGCTGGCCCGCCAGTTCGAGGAGGATCCCTCAGTGCGCTTCGGCATGACCACGATGTGCATCGGGCTGGGCATGGGAGCCACCGTAATCTGGGAGAACCCGCACCACGCCGGCTACGGCACCGCCGCCGAAGCCACCGCCACCCCCACCACCACCACCGAGACTGGAGCCGCAGCATGAGCGCCGCCGAATTCCGCCAGCTGGGCGAACTCTTCCCGAACGAGACGGTCACCCACTCCTACGTCCAGGACATCGAGCTGCCCCCCGTCAACGGCACAAGCCCTGGCACGTTCGCCCTGGTCACACTGGACAACGGCCTGGACCACTCCAAGCCGACCACGCTGGGCCCGAACACCCTGATCGAGCTCGGCACCGTCCTGACCGGACTGAAGGAGCGTGCCGCCCGCGGCGAGATCGTCGGCGTCGGCGTCACCGGCAAACCCTACTTCCTGGTCGCCGGGGCGGACCTGTCCACGGTGAAGTCCCTCGGAGGCCGCGAACAAGGCCTCTGGATGGCCCAGCTGGGCCACGATGTCTATGCCACCCTGGCCAACCTCGGTGTCCCCAGCTTCGCCTTCATCAACGGGCTCGCCCTCGGCGGCGGCCTGGAAATCGCGCTGCAGTCCACCTACCGCACGGTTTCGACCGGCGCCGGCGCGCTGGCCCTCCCCGAGGCCTTCATCGGCCTGATCCCGGGCTGGGGCGGCGTGTACATCCTGCCGCGGCTGATTGGACCCGAGAACGCCCTCAAGGTGATGATCGAGAACCCGTTGAGCAACAACCGCACCCTCACCGGGCCGCAGGCCTTCGAGCTCGGCATCGCGGACGCAATCTTCGAGCCCGCCGACTTCGTGGAGCAGTCCCTCGCATGGGCCGCGCAGGTCATCGCGGGCACCGCGACGCCGGAACGCGCCAACGCCGTCGATCCCTCCAGTCCGGAGGTTGCCGAACGCTGGGCAGGGGCCATCGCCGCCGGCCGGGCCTTCGTGGAAGCCAAGACCTCCAACGCCCCGCCCGCACCGGGAAAGGTCCTGGACGTGATGGAAGCGAACCGGACACTGACCCAGGCCGAGTCTGCTGCGCTCGAATGCGAAACCCTGGCGGACCTCATGCAGACCGACGAGTTCCGCTCCACCGTCTACGCCTTCCTGGACCTGGTGCAGCGGCGCTCCAAGCGCCCGGCCGGCGCCCCGGACCCCAAGCTCGCGCGCCCGGTGACCAAGATCGGCGTCGTGGGCGCAGGCCTGATGGCCGGCCAGCTCGCACTGCATTTCGCCCGCCAGCTCAAGGTGCCGGTCGTGTTGACGGACATCGACCAGGCCCGGGTGGACAAGGGTGTGGGCTATGTCCACGCCGAAGTGGACAAGCTGCTCGCCAAGAAGCGGATCAGTCCCGACGCCGCCAACCGGACGCGCGCCCTCGTGACCGGGTCGGTGTCCAAGGACGTCTTTGCCGACGCCGACTTCGTGATCGAAGCAGTGTTCGAGGAACTCTCCATCAAGAAGCAGGTCTTCGGGGAACTTGAGGCGATCGTCTCACCGGAGTGCATCCTCGCCACCAACACCTCCTCGTTGTCGGTCACGGCGATGGCCGAGGACCTCCGGCACCCCGAACGGCTGGTGGGCTTCCACTTCTTCAACCCGGTGGCCGTGATGCCGCTGCTGGAAATCGTCCGCGCGCCCCGGACCGACGACGCCGTGCTGGCCACCGCCTTCGACCTCGCCAAGGGACTCAAGAAAACCGCCGTGCGGGTCATGGATGCCCCGGCCTTCGTAGTCAACCGCATCCTGCTGCGCCTGATGGGCGAAGTGACCGCCGCGTTCGACGAGGGCACTCCCGCTGAGGTGGCGGACAACGCCCTGCGCCCGATGGGCCTGCCGATGACGCCGTTCACGCTCGGCGCCATGGTGGGGCTGCCGGTGGCGCAGCATGTCCAGGAATCCCTGCACGCTGCCTTCGGGGACCGCTTCCCGGTCTCGCAGAACCTGCAGAAGCTCATCGACAATGGCGTCAAGTCCATCTGGGCACCGGAGAACGGCCCGGACGGCAGGCCGTTCATTCCGGCCGAGACGCTGGCGCTGATGTCCTTCGGCAGCACGCCGTCGACCGGCGAGGACGTGCTGCACCGGACGCAGGATGCGCTGGCCGAGGAAATCGGCCTGATGCTGGATGAGGGCGTCGTGGCGGGCCCGGAAGACATCGATCTATGCATGATCCTCGGGGCGGGCTGGCCGATGTTCCTCGGCGGGATCACCCCCTACCTGGACCGGGTGGGCGCCTCCGAGCGGGTCACCGGCCGGAAGTTCCAGGCGCCCGGCGTCGCGTCCGAACCGGCCTAAAGCCGGCCAAATTCCGGCGGAGTTCCGGACGGACGCCGGCACCAATCCACTGCAATTTGTGGCGCCGCCACCTGGACTTTGGTCCGGGCGGCGGCGCCGCTCTCCTTGTCGCCCCGGCTCCAATCATTTTCCGGGCGCCAGTGCCGCCTCGAGAAGGACCCGCTGCAGCCAGGCGAGGTAGCGCTGCCCCGTCCACCCGGCCTGCACTACCAGGTGTTCATGCTGGTAAGGGGACGTGAGGAGCCAGAGCGTCAGCGCCACCTCCTCCACCGGAAGGTCGGTCCGCAACCCCCCGCGCTGCTGCAGCAAGCGGGCCACGATCAGGAAGTCCGCACGGATACGCTCCTGCAGACCGGCGTGCGCGGAAGCGATGTCCGGGTCACCCTGCGCAGCCGCCGCCATCGCCTGCCACAACCGCCCGATCCTGCCATTGAGCTCCGCCGCGAAGGAAGCCAGGCCCAGCAGTGCGTCCCTCGCATTCTCCTGGGCCAACACGGCGCGCGCCTCGGGCACCTCGAGGATGGAGCGCCCGCCGTCCACGCCGGCCGACGCCGCTTCCAGGGCGGCCAGCAGCAGCCGCGTCTTCGGACCGTGGGCCTGGACTGTCTCCACGGAGACCCCCGCATCGGCCGCAATGGCGCCGAGGGTCGTGGCCGGGAACCCTTTCGCCGCAAAGCAGCGGCCGGCCGATTCCAGCACGCGCCGTCGTGTGGCCGAGGCCTGCTCGTCCCGCAGGGTGGAACGGTAGCGCCTCGGACGGGAAGTTTCTGTTGCCATATTGACTACTGTGCCACAGTAATGAAAACTGAGCCAACATATCCACTTAAAGGAGACACCATGGCATCGGTCCTCGTCTGTTCCAGCCCCTTGGTCGGCCACGTCACGCCGATGCTTGCGGTCGCCAATGCTCTGGTCGAACACGGACACGATGTCCGCTTCCTGACCGGCCGCCGCTTCGAGGACCAGGTGGCCCGGACCGGCGCCTCCTTCCTCCCGCTGCCGCCGGAGGCCGATTTCGACGACAGCACCCTCGACGAGTCCTTTCCCGGGCGGGTCGGCCTGAAGGGGCCGAAAGGGATCCGCTTCGACATCCAGGAGATTTTCATGCGCCCCGGCAAAGCGCAGTACGAGGCCATCCTCGCCGCCTCCGCGGTGCGCCCGGTAGACGCTGTCCTGGCCGAATCACTTTTCATGGGCGCGGCGTTGCTGCTGGCCGGAGCAGGGCCCGACCGCCCCGCGGTCATCAACTGCGGCATCGTTCCGTTGAGCCTCGCCAGCCGGGACACGGCTCCCTACGGGCCGGGTATTGCCCCGCTGCCGGGATTGCTGGGGCGGGTCCGGAACCGCGCCTTGCAGGCGCTGACCGAGAAGGTGGTCTTCGGCCCGGTGCAGAAGTACGCGGATCAGGTGTCCCGGGACGTCACCGGCGCGCCGTTCCCGACGTTCTTCATGGATTGGCCCCGCGCCGCCGACCGTATCGCCCAGTTCACCGTTCCCGGCTTCGAATACCCTCGGTCCGATCTCCCCGCGACGGTCCACTTCGTCGGTCCGGTGTCCCAGGGCGGCAAGGGTACGTCCGCCGGGACCGGCACCCCCGGGACCGGCGCGGCTCCGTTGCCCCTCTGGTGGGACGAGCTCGACGCCGGCCACCCCGTGGTCCACGTCACCCAGGGAACTGTCGCCAACCGGGCCGGGATTTCGACGATCTGGTCCGTCCCACCATCGAGGGCCTGGCTCAGGACGACCTCCTCGTGGTGGTCAGCACCGGCGGCCGTCCCGTGGACACGCTCACAGGTCCGCTGCCGGACAACGTCCGGGTCGCCTCCTACCTGCCCTACGACGAACTGCTCCCCAAGACCGACGTCCTGGTCACCAACGGAGGCTACGGCGGTGTGCAGTTCGCGTTGCGGCATGGCGTGCCGCTGGTCGTGGCGGGCCAGACCGAGGAAAAGCCCGAAGTATGCGCCCGGGTGGCCTGGTCGGGCACCGGAATCAACCTGCGGACCAACCGCCCCAAGCCCGAAGCGGTCGCTGAAGCCGTCCGCGCCGTCCTGGCCGACAGCTCCTACCGGGAAGCGGGCAGCCGGATCGGCAGCGCGATCCGGGCCTCGCGCGGCGTGGACGGGCTGGCTGATCTGGTGGCAGAGGTCTGCAGCGGCCGCCCGGCGGAACGCCAGTAAGGGACAGGGACCGCCGCGGGAATCAGGCGTCCCTCAGCCTGCCGTCCCTGAGCTCCAGGACCCGGTGTGCTGTCCGCCGCGCGTAAACGAGGTCGTGCGTGACCAGGACGACGGCGGCACCCCGCGCCGCCGCCGCCCCGGCGGCCGCCTGCAGCGCCTCGAGGCCGTGCCGGTCCAGCCCGATGGTGGGTTCGTCCAGCGCCAGCACGGCTGGCTCCCGGGCCAGCACTGTGGCCAGCGCGAGCAGCCGCTGCTGCGAGGAGGGCAGCTCGGCGGGGTGGGCGCCGGCGGCCCCGGTGAGCCCGACGGCGGCCAGCGCTTCGATTGCCTTAACCGCGGCACGCTCGCGGCCCCACAGCTTCCCGAGTCCGAAGCTCACCTCCCGCAGGACGGTCCGTTCAAAGAGCTGGTCACGCGGGTGCTGGAACAGCAGGCCGACCTCCGCGGCGAGGGTTCCGGCCGGGACGCGGGCGATGTTGCCCCCGCGGATCCGTATCTCTCCGGAAGTCGGCCGCAGCAGGCCGTTGAGGGTACGCAACAGGGTCGATTTTCCCGCACCGTTCGGTCCGGTGATGGCCACGGTCTCCCCCGCCCGGACTACCAGGTCAAGCCCGGCCAGGAGCGGCGCGGGGTCCGGGGCACCGGGAGCGGGGTAGCTGAAGGCCAGGTTGCGAATGTCCAGCAGCGGAGCGGGGTCGCCGGCCGCAACCGACGGCAAGGCTGGCCGGGCGGGCAGTGCGCGCCCGGGGGGCGCCGCCACGACGACCCCCGTAGCCGCCAGCCCCGGCGAGGCTGCGACGACGCCGGGCGGTCCGGTGGCCGTTACCGTGCCGGCGTCGAGCACCAGCCAGTGATCGGCCGACCGGGCCAGATCGTCGGCGCTTTGACTGAGGAGCACGACGGCGGTCCCGGCGGCCGTCAGCCCGCGGACCAGCGTCCGGAGCCGCGCCTCGCCGCCGGCGTCCAGGGACGCCATGGGCTCGTCGAGGATCAGCACGCCAGGACGCATGATGAGGGCGCATCCCAGCGCCAGCCGGCGCTGTTCGCCGCCGGAGAGCGTCGCCGGGTCGCGGTCCAACAGCGGGGTGAGGCCCAGGAGTTCAGCGCTTTGGCTGACTTCCCGGAGCATCTCCGGGCGGGGTGTTCCGCGGTTTTCCAGCCCGAAGGCCAGTTCTTCGGCGACGGTGGCGCTTACGCTGGAGAGCATCGATGCCGGGTCCTGCGGTACGTAGGCCACGAGCGGGGACCAGGCGGCGGGGTCGATCCGCGGATCGGCGGATCCGCCCCGGAACTCCAGGAGGCTCCCGGCAAGGGTCAGGCGGCCGCGCAGGTGGCCGGCTTCCCCGGGCCGGAGCCACCCGCCGAGGAGTTTGCCCAGGGTGGATTTGCCGCTTCCGGAACCGCCCAGGACGGCGGTCAGGGTTCCGCGTGCCACGCTGATCCGGAGCCGATGCAGCGCCGGGACGTCGTCGCCGTGGAAGGTAAAGCCGGTGATGTCGGCGCTCAGCAGTTGGTTCATGGTCTTCCCAATCCCGGCCATGCAGCGGCCAAGCGGAGCAGGACCGCCGTTGCGGCAAGGAGCAGGGCGGCAGCACGGAGCCCGCGCTGCGCCGTCGGGTCCGTCAACGTCCGGTAGCTTGTCCGCGGTCCCGGCCGGGCAAAGCCGCGCGCGTCCAGCGCCTGCGAGCGGCTGCCGGCATCCTCGATCAGCCCCAGTACCAGCGGCACCATCTGCAGCCGGACGGCCACGAGCCGGGACAGCAGTCCGCCGCCGAGCACCAGGCCGCGGGCTTGCTGCGCTTGCTGGATGCTGTCGAGCCGGCGGGCAATGGCGGGCATCAGGGTCAGGGTGGAGGCCAGGACATAGCTGAACTGCCGGGGCACCCGGCGTGCGATGAGGGCGGCGATGAGATCCGGGACGTGAACGGTGAAGGAGAACAGCAGCAGCACGAGTACGCAGGCGGCGGTGCGCGTTGCCGCCTCCAGGGCAAAGCCCAGCCCTTCCGCGGTGACCCTCGCCGGTCCCCAGGCGGCGAGGACGGTACGACCCTCCGGGAAGAACAGGCCGTGCAGCATCAGCAGAGACACCCCGAACGGGACCAGGATGACCGCGCCGGCAGCCAGCACCCGGCGTGCCACGCCGGCCCGCCAGGCCAGTAGCCCCGCGCCCAGCGCCACCGCCACCGACAGCGGCCAGCATGCCGCCGCCGTCGTAAGAACCGCGGCGCTGACGGCCAGGGCCAGCGCAGTCAGCGGGTGGAGCCGGGAGCGCGTGCTTCCAGAAGGCACGGCTCAGGCTTCGGGCGTTCCCGGGGCCTTGCCGGCAAGCACCCGGAAGCGCCGGACGAAGGGGAACCGGTAGGTGGTGCGGCGCGGCAGGGCATAGACCAGCAGCGCGGCGATGGCGAAGACAATCGCCTTGTCCATGGGGTCTGAGATCAGGGCCTGCTTGGTGATGGCGGCGAGCAGGGTGTCGCCCATGGCGCGGAAGGCGCCCACGATCGCACCCGTGCCCACGCCGGCCGTGCCGCCGAAGACGAAGGCCGCGATCGGGGCGGAGACGACGCCGGCGAGGATGCCGGTGACGAAGCCGGCGACCGGCGCGAGGTAGAAGCGGCGGAACAGGCCGCCGCGGGCGGCGACGCCGGCCAGGAAGCCGATCAGCGCGGCGCCGGCTGCGAAGGGCAGCACCGTCGGGTTGAAGAAGGACCACACGATGCTGCTGAGCGCGCCCGTGGCGGCTCCCGCGGCAGGGCCGGCCAGGACGGCGACCAGGACGGTGCCGATCGCGTCGAAGTAGAACGGCAGCCCGGTGGCGCCCATGAGCTGGCCCAGGACCACGTTCAACACCAGCGCCACCGGCATCAGGACCAGCGTGGACGTGGGGAGCACGGGGAGCACGGCGGCGATCAGCAGCATGGCGCCGAGCAGGAAGCCGCCCAGCGCCACGAGCGCCGAGAAGCTGGCCGGGCCGTTGGCGATGTCCGCCGGCTGGGTGAGGACGAGGAAGACGTAGGTGGCCGCGATGGCTGCGGCGCCGGCAAGTTCGAGCAGGCGGCGGCGTCGGCCGGCCGCCGTTCCAGATTCGGTGCCGGGGGCAGGAAGGGTCAGGGACGGCTGTGACATGGGGATGGTCCTTCGGCTGGGGTTGCTGCAACATCCGCCTATGTCACCTCGGCGCAGCTACCATCCTAGCGAGCGCCAGGTCCCGCTCCGACCACTGGGACGCGGACCGGGCGCCGCTAGGGGTGCCCGGTCCGGCGGGCCAGCGCGCCCACGGACGTGATCAGCTCATCGAAGCACTGGTCGGGGTCGTTGGAGACAACCACCCTGGCGTTGGGCCGCATCCCCCAGAGCCCGCGGTAGTCGGCCACCGTCGTGCCGATGAGCAGGGGCGATGAGGTTTCGACGTCGACCGTCGCCAGCCGGGCAGCTACGGGCGTGCGGCCGATGGCGGCGCAGGCCGCGAAGGCATCGTGCATGTGTGCGATGTAACCCTGGTCATACTGCCTGTGGAACTCCAGATAGAACCGGACCGCGTCGGACAGGCAGGCGACAAGCCGGTTCGGGGAGGTGCTGCGCTGGCCGGCAGGCTGCTCCGGCAGGACCAGTTCCGGCGGGGCGCCGGCTGATTCGGCGAGGCGTTGCAGGTGCTCCGGCCGGAGTTCGATCAGCTCGGTGGTTTCCAGCGCGCACACCAGCGGCAGTTTGTCCTCGGGCAGTCCACGGTAGGCCGCGAAGACCTCCTTGGCGGCGTGCGGGTCAACGGAGACGTTCCACTCCGCCGTGGGGGTGGTGTTGCCCTGGTAGTTGAAGCTCCCGCCCATGATCACGAGGCCCTTGAGCAGGAGCGGCAGCTCCGGTTCCCGGCGCAGGGCGAGGGCGAAGTTGGTCAGCGGGCCGGTGATGAGGCCGGTCAGCTCCCCCGGGTGCGCACGGGCCTCCTCCACCCAGACGTCGACGGCGTGCCGCGCCGAGATCCCCTGCGCCGGGGCAGGCAGTTCGGCGTAGCCGATCCCCTGCGGCCCGTGCGTTTCCTCGGTGGTGATCAGCGGAATTTCCAGCGGCACTTCGGCCCCGATGGCAACCTCGATTCCCGGCCTGCCGCAGAGCTCCAGCAGGGCCAGGTTGTTCAGGGCAACCTGCCGGGCGCCAACGTTTCCGGCGGTGCAGGTGATCGCCTGGATCCGCACTTCGGGCCGGGAGAGCAGGTACACGAGGGCCAGGGCGTCGTCGATTCCGGTATCGACATCCATCAGCACGTAGTGCGTGGGCGCAGTGTGCGTGGGCGCAGAGTGCGTGGGCTCAGTGTGCGTGGGCGCAGAGTGCGTGCGCGCAGAGTGCGTGGGCACGGTTTTCCCTGGACTCGGCACGGCGTCCCCTAGAACAGCGCCACCTTGGGCGTGCGCGGGAAGAGGTCGTCCAGTTCGGCGAGTTCCGCGGCGCTGGGGATCCAGGCCACGGCGGCGGCGTTCTGCCGGACCTGTTCGGGCCGGGTGGCGCCGGCAATGACACTGCTCACGGACGGCTGCGCCGCCAGCCAGGAGAAGGCGACCTGGATCTCGTTCAGGCCCCGGGCGGCGGCGAAGGCGCTGAACGCCTCCAGCTGCTCCCAGTCGGCGTCGTTCACCAGGTTGGTCCGGGTGTGGCTGAGCCGGGAACCCTCGGGAGCGCTGCCCTTGGCATATTTGCCGGTCAGCAGCCCATTGGCGAGCGGGAAGTAGGGCAGCACGCCCAGCCCGAAGGCTTCGGCGGCGGGGGTCACCTCAAGCTCGGCACGGCGGTCCAGCAGGTTGTAGTGGTTCTGGCTGGAGATAAAGCGCGATCCGCCCCGGGCCCGTGCCACGTATTCGGCTTCGGCGATCTGCCAGCCGGCCCGGTTCGAGTGGCCGATGTAGCGGACCTTCCCGCTCGTCACGAGCTCGTCGAGGGCCGCGAGGGTCTCCTCGATGGGCGTCAGCGGGTCGGGGGTGTGGAACTGGTAGAGGTCGATCCAGTCGGTACCCAGCCGGCGCAGCGAGGCCTCGGCGGCCCGGATGATATAGCGGCGGGATCCGCGCGCACCGAAATCGTTGCCGTTGGCGCCCCGGACGTCCATGCCGAACTTGGTGCCGATCACCGCGTCGTCCCGCCGGCCGGCGAGGGCCTTGCCCAGCATCGTTTCACTGAGGCCCGGTTGCCGGCCGTAGTTGTCCGCGACGTCGAAGAAGGTGATGCCGGCGTCGAGGGCCGCGTGCACGACGGCGTCGGTCCCCTCCTGCGACTCGGTCGCCGTATTAGACCGGCCAAGGTTGTTACAGCCCAGGCCCACGACGGAGACGGTCAGTCCGGAATTTCCCACACGGCGGTATTCAGTCATGGGGTTCAGCCTATAACGGCCCCGGCGAGGCCCTCGCGTCAGCCGGCCGAGAGCTCCAGCCCGTGGTCGTCCAGGGCGTCCCGGAGCTGCGCCATGGTGCGCGGGCAAACTCCCGCCATCCCGGCGAGTTTCCGTTCGCCCAGCTGCACCAGCTGTTCCAAAGTTTCCACCCCGGCATGCGCCAGGGACCTCCGGGCCGGAGCGGCAATCCCCCGCGGAAGCGGTGTGCGGCCTGGTTCAAGGGATTTCGGCGTCATTGCGGTGTGCCTTCCAGTTTGATTGCCCCCAAAGCTGATGTGAACTAGCAGTACGGACTACGGAGGGAACTACAGACTGAAGCTGTTGGCCGGCTTCGGTGAATGCTTGAGCTTGAATTCGGTGTCGCCGAACGGTGCCGCGCCGATGCTGAGCTTGGTGAAGTCGAGGTCCTCGCCGCGGATGCAAACCTTGATCGCGTTCACGGTCTTGTTGACGTCCGGGGTGAGGCAGAAGATGTTCAGTTTTGAGTCGCCGAATTCCGAGCGCTCCACTGTTCCCAGTCCGCGCCAGGCCAGATGGCTGATCAACGCGTCCTTGGCTTTCTCCTCCAGGTAGCGGTCCCGGTTGGTGCCGTCCTTCGTCTTGAGCGCGTACTGGGCCACAACCCAGAACTGGTCCTTTTCGGGGACCTCCGCGTAGCCGTCCTCGGCGCACTGCACGGCGAAGGCATCCATCAGTCCCTCAGCGGCGGCGGCGTCGGCGACGTCGGTCTCCTCGGTTTTGCTCTGGTGCCCGACCACCCCGTGGTTCATCACAAACTGGCTGTAGTCCTCATCAAACCAGGCTTCCCTGAACTCCAGGACCCCTTCTTCGTTCCGTTTGTAAACCCGGATAATTCCGCTCATATGCCAGTTCCTTCCTGGACCGTCGAACGCGGCACCACGCGTTGGCGCCGGACGGTATTGCTTCTTGGATTCGCTGTTCAGACGTGCTGGCTATAGCAGCGGCAGGCTGCCGGTGCTGGGGTGTTCCTGCCCGGGCAGGGGCCGGGCGAACGGCACCTTGGTCCCGAGGACCTGGGCGACGACGTCGTGCGTGATCTTCCTGGCGGTCAATCCGACGCGCTCCAGGACCTGGCTGCGGCTTCCGTGGTCCAGGAATTCGACCGGGAGCCCCACCTCGTTCAGTGCGGTGTCCACTCCGGCGGCCCGCATTTCCTGCCGGATCCGCGAGCCGACACCGCCGGCGCGCACCCCGTCTTCGATGCAGACGACGAGGCGGTGGTGCGAGGCGAGGGCGATGATGGACTTCCGGACGGGCAACAGCCAGCGGGGGTCCACGACGGTGGAACTGATGCCCTGGGCTCCGAGCCGGTTCGAGACGTCCAGCGCGAGTTCGGACATGGCGCCGACGCTGACGATCAGGACGTCGTTTTCGGTCGAGCCGGCGGGGCGCCGCGCGAGCACGTCCACGCCGTCGCTGAGCCGCTCGACGGCGTCCACCTCGGCGCCGACGGTGCCCTTGGAGTAGCGGATCACGCTCGGCGCGTCCTCGATCGCGACGGCCTCGCGGAGTTCCTCGCGCAGCCTGCTGGCGTCGCGCGGGGCGGCCAGGTGCAGTCCCGGAACGATCTGGACCATGGCCATGTCCCACATGCCGTGGTGGCTGGCGCCGTCGGGCCCCGTGACCCCGGCGCGGTCCAGGACCACGGTGACTCCGGCCTTGTGCAGGGCGACGTCCATCAGCAGCTGGTCGAAAGCGCGGTTGAGGAACGTTGCGTAGACGGCGACGACCGGGTGCAGCCCGCCGAAGGCCATGCCGGCCGCGGAGGTGAGCGCGTGCTGTTCGGCGATGCCGACGTCGAACACCCGCTCGGGGTGCCGGGCGGCGAACTTGTGCAGCCCGACCGGGATGAGCATGGCGCCGGTGATGCCGACGATGTCCTTGCGTTCGTCTGCGATGTCGGCAATTTCGTCGGCGAAGACGGACGTCCAGGACTTGGCGCCGCCCGCCTCGGTGGGCTCGCCCGTTTCCGGGTCGATGATGCCGACGGCGTGGAACTGGTCCGCCTCATGGGCGCGGGCCGGCGCGTAGCCGTGGCCCTTCTCCGTCATGGCGTGGACAATGACGGGTCCGGCATAGTTCTTGGCCGTGGAGAGGGCGTGCTCCATGGCCTGCAGGTTGTGGCCGTCCACCGGGCCGATGTACTTCATGCCGAGGTCCTCGAACATGCCCTGCGGCGCCCACCAGTCCTTGATGCCCTTTTTCATGGCGTGGAGGCTGCGGTAGGTCAACTGCCCGAAGGTGCCGCCGTTCTGCAGCTTCCGGCGCCACCAGTCCAGCGTGCCCTCGTAGGCGGGTGCGGCGCGGAAGGAATCGATGGTGGGCCGCAACGAGGCCAGATAGTCGGCGAAGCCGCCGACGGTCGGGGCGTAGGAGCGCCCGTTGTCGTTGACGACGATGACGACGCGGCGCTTCTTGTCCGCGGCGATGTTGTTCAGGGCCTCCCAGGCCATGCCGCCGGTCAGGGCGCCGTCGCCCACGACGGCGATGACGTACCGGTCTCCGTCCCCGGTCAGCTGCCGGGCGCGGGAGATCCCGTCGGCCCAGGACAGCGAGGAGGACGCGTGCGAGCTTTCCACGATGTCGTGGTCTGACTCGGCGCGGTCCGGGTAACCGGAGAGTCCGCCCTGCTGGCGGAGCGTGCTGAAGTCCTGGCGGCCGGTGAGGAGTTTGTGGACGTACGACTGGTGGCCGGTATCGAAGACGATGCTGTCGCGGGGCGAATCGAAGATCCGGTGCACGGCGACGGTGAGTTCCACGACGCCGAGGTTCGGGCCGAGGTGGCCTCCGGTCTGGGAGACGTTGCCGATCAGGAATTCCCTGACCTCGGCTGCCAGCTGATCCAGCTGCGCCTCGGACAACTTGCTCAGGTCCTGCGGATTCCGGACGGTCTCCAAGATTCCCAACGGCCCCTCCTTCGAGTGGTAGACATGCCGTTTAACTCTAACGCCTCCGGAACGGCCCGGGTGCCGGAACGCGAAGGCCCCGGCCGGTCATTGACCGGCCGGGGCCTTCCTGCGTGCAGTTCCTTCCGCGCTGGAAGGGATCCTCCGCTAGCTGGCGGAGATCTGGCGCAGCACGTACTGCAGGATGCCGCCGTTGCGGTAGTAGTCCGCCTCGCCCGGAGTATCGATGCGCAGGACCGCATCGAAGGACGTGGTGGAACCGTCGTCGGCAGTTGCGGTGACCTTGAGGGTCTTCGGCGTGGTGCCTTCGTTGAGCGCGGTGACCCCCTCAACGGCGAAGGTTTCCGTACCGGCCAGGCCCAGGCTGGCAGCGTTCTGGCCGGCCGGGTACTGCAGCGGCAGGACGCCCATGCCGATCAGGTTGGAGCGGTGGATGCGCTCGTAGCTTTCGGCCACGACAGCCTTGACGCCCAGGAGCGCCGTACCCTTGGCCGCCCAGTCACGGGACGAACCGGAGCCGTACTCCTTGCCGGCCAGGACCACCAGCGGGGTGCCGGCTGCCTGGTAGTTCTGCGCTGCGTCGTAGACGTACGCCTGCGGGCCTTCCGGCTGCGTGAAGTCGCGGGTGAAGCCACCCTCGACGCCGTCGAGCAGCTGGTTCTTGATCCGGATGTTCGCGAAGGTGCCGCGGATCATGACCTCGTGGTTGCCACGGCGTGAGCCGTAGGAGTTGAAGTCCTTGCGCTCCACACCGTTGGCCAGCAGGTACTGTCCGGCCGGGGTGTCCGACTTGAACGAACCGGCCGGGGAGATGTGGTCGGTGGTGACCGAATCGCCGAGCTTCAGCAGGACACGGGCACCGGTGATGTCGGTAACCGGCTCCGGCTTCGCCTTCATGCCCTCGAAGTACGGGGGCTTCCGCACGTAGGTGGAGTTCGGATCCCAGGCGAAGGTGTCGCCGGCCGGCGTGTCGAGTGCCTTCCAGCGGGCGTCGCCGTCGAAGACGCCTTCGTAGCCGCGCGCGAACATTTCCTTGTCGATGGAGGAATCGATGACCTGCTGGACCTCCACCGGGTTCGGCCAGATGTCCCTGAGGAAGACGTCGTTGCCGGCGTCGTCCTTGCCAAGGGCGTCTGACTCGAAGTCGAAGTCCATGGTTCCGGCCAGGGCGTAGGCGATGACCAGCGGCGGGGACGCCAGGTAGTTCATCTTCACGTCCGGGTTGATCCGGCCTTCGAAGTTGCGGTTACCGGAGAGCACGGCGGTGACTGACAGGTCGTTGGCCTGGACGGCTTCAGAAATCTCAGGATCCAGCGGGCCGGAGTTGCCGATGCAGGTGGCGCAGCCGTAGCCGACGATGTAGAAGCCAAGCTTCTCCAGGTACGGGGTCAGGCCCGACTTCTCGTAGTAGTCGGTGACCACCTTGGAGCCCGGGGCCACGGAGGTCTTGACCCACGGCTTGGACGTCAGGCCCTTGTCCACGGCGTTGCGGGCCAGCAGAGCGGCGGCCAGCATCACGGACGGGTTGGACGTGTTGGTGCAGGACGTGATCGAGGCGATGGCCACGGCCCCGTGGTCCAGCTCGAACTCGCGGCCGTCTTCCGTGGTCACCTTGACGGCGTTGGAAACCCGGCCGGCCGCACCGTGTGCTGCCGAATAGACCGGCGGCTCGCGGTCCGTGTCCGTCACGTGCGTATCAGACTGGGTGAAGGAGGGCGGGTCCGAGGCCGGGAAGCTCTCCTCCAGGGACTCGTCCAGCGTGCCGGCGTCGGCGTCGTGCTTGACGTAGTTGAGCAGGTCGTGGCGGAACTCGTCCTTGGCCTCGGTGAGAACGATGCGGTCCTGGGGACGCTTCGGGCCGGAGATCGAGGGAACCACCGTGGACAGGTCCAGCTCGAGGTACTCGGAGAACTTGATCTCGTGGGACGGATCGTGCCAGAGGCCCTGTTCCTTGGCGTAGGCCTCCACGAGGGCGACGTTCTCGTCGGACCGGCCGGTGAGGCGCAGGTACTCGATGGTGACATCGTCGATGGGGAACATTGCGGCCGTGGAGCCGAACTCCGGGCTCATGTTGCCGATGGTGGCGCGGTTGGCCAGCGGCACGGCCGCGACGCCCTCGCCGTAGAACTCGACGAACTTGCCCACGACGCCGTGCTTGCGCAGCTGTTCGGTGATGGTGAGGACGACGTCGGTGGCGGTGGCGCCGGCCGGGATGGAACCGGTCAGCTTGAAGCCCACGACGCGCGGGATCAGCATGGAAACGGGCTGGCCGAGCATGGCAGCCTCGGCTTCGATGCCGCCGACGCCCCAGCCCAGCACGCCCAGGCCGTTGACCATGGTGGTGTGCGAGTCGGTGCCGACGCAGGTGTCCGGGTAGGCCCGGACAACGCCGTCGATTTCGCGGGTCATGACGGTGCGGGCCAGGTACTCAATGTTGACCTGGTGCACGATGCCGGTTCCGGGCGGGACAACCTTGAAGTCGTCAAACGCGGTCTGGCCCCAACGCAGGAACTGGTACCGCTCGCCGTTGCGCTGGTATTCGATCTCCATGTTGCGCTCCAGTGCGCCGGAGTTGCCGAAGGCGTCGATCTGCACGGAGTGGTCGATCACCATTTCCGCCGGCGCCAGCGGGTTGACCCGCTTGGGGTCGCCGCCGAGTTCCTTGACGGCCTCACGCATGGTGGCGAGGTCGACGACGCAGGGAACGCCGGTGAAGTCCTGCATGATCACGCGCGCCGGCGTGAACTGGATTTCAGTGTCGGGCTGGGCGCTGGGGTCCCAGCCGGCCAGTGCTCGGACGTGGTCGGCCGTGATATTGGCGCCGTCCTCGGTCCTCAACAGGTTTTCAAGCAATACCTTGAGGCTGAACGGAAGGTTTTCTGCACCTTCAACGGAGTTCAACCGGAAAATTTCGTATTCGGTACCGGCTACATTAAGTTTGCCTTTTGAACCGAAGCTGTCCACAATGCTCATCGCAGGGCTCCTCTCGCAACAGTTTCATCTTTGTCGCGCCGCAGACCCCTTGCTAGTTAGGACTCCCTAACTAGCACCATGCCTCGTCAGGACGAGATTCAGTGGATATTGCATGAGGTCAGCCGTGATTACGGAGCGCGACGTCGGACTACTCCGCCCATCCTAGTAGGATCAGCGCCGCGGAGTCAGTAGCGCCACAGTCTCCATGTGATGGGTGTGCGGATACAGGTCGAAGGCCCGCAACCCAGAGAGTTCCCAGCCGCCCTGCTGGAAGTAGCCCAGATCGCGGGCGAACGACGCCGGATCGCAGGAGACGTAGGCAACGGCCCGCGGGCCCGTGCCGATCAGCTGGTCCACGACAGCTTTGCCCGCTCCTGCCCGGGGCGGGTCCAGGAGGACGGCGTCGAAGTTCCGCGGCTTCTGGCGCAGCACCCGTTCCACCCTGCCCTGGACTATTTCCACCTGCGGCGCCCCGTGCAGGTTCTTGCGGGCATCCCGGCTGGCGCCGGGCGAACCTTCCACGGACAGCACGGATCCGGTCACGCCCACGGCGTCCGCGAGGGGTGCCGTGAAGAGGCCGGCGCCGGCGTACAGGTCCGCCACCACCGCGCCCGAGTCCAGGAATCCGCCGTCGTGCAGGAAACCGGTCAGGGCCCCCACGAGGGCGCCAGGCGCGTCGCGGTGGATTTGCCAGAACCCGTCGCCCGTGACCCGGTACTCATGGCCGGCCGCGGACTCCTGGACATAGGTGCGCCCGCGCAACTGCAGGGCCTCCCCCTTGACCGGATCAAAGCTGGCGACCGAGACGTTGTCCGGCAGCTGCGAGAGGATGGCGCTCAGCCGCTTGGCGCGGGTGCCCGCGGCCGGCACCAGGAGAACGAGCGGGCGGGAGCCGTTGGCCGGGGCCGCGACCTCCACGCGCTCGATGCCCTGCAGGTCGATCTCCCACAGCCGGAGCGCGTTGATGCCGTCCACCGCCAGCGGCATCTCCCGGACCGGCAGGACCGTGTCGGAGCGGTGGGCGTGCATGCCGAGTTTCCCGCCGGGGGTCACGGCGAAGCCGGCCCGGGTCCGCCAGGCCAGGCCATCCCGTGCCGCCTGGTCTCCCACAGCTTCGACCTCGGTGACGCGGTCGACGCCGGCGAGGCGCTGCAGCTGCTCGGCCAGGACCTCCGCCTTGAGGCTGCGCTGGCGTTCCAGCGAGATGTGGCCGAGCTCCGCGCCGCCGAGCGGCGGGTGGCGGTGGGACCAGGACCGTGCGGAATCGGCAAGATCCCAGAAGTGATCCACCCGGTCCGGGGATGCCGCGAGGACCTCCACAACGTCCCCGCGCCAGAACTTCGCGTCCGGGCCGGCGTCAGTGAGGCGGACCCGCACTTTTTCGCCCGGGATGGCGTGGCGGACGAACACCACCCGTCCCTCGTGCCGGGCGACGCAGTGGCCGCCGTGGGCCACCGGCCCGACGTCGACGACGAGGTCGGTAGGGACTTGCGTGGCGGTGTCGGGGCTCATTGGATATCCTGCAGTTTCTTGGCTTCTTCGGACGATTTCAGCTGCCACGGGACGCTGGCAACCATGACTCCCGGCTCGAAATGCAGCCGGGTCTTGATCCGCAGCGCGGTCTGGTTGTGGACCAGCTGCTCCCACCATTTACCCACCACGTACTCGGGGATGTAGACCACGATCAGGTCGCGGGGGGAATCGCGCCGCATGTTCTTGACGTACTCCATGATGGGCGTCACGGTCTCCCGGAACGGGCTGGCGAGCACCGTCAATGGTACCGGGATTTCCAGTTTCTCCCAGTCGGCCACGGTCTGCTCGGTCTCTTCGGAGCTGATGTCCACGGTGATGGCGTCCAGCCGGGAGGGGCGGGAGGCCCGGGCATAGGCCAGGGCGCGCAGTACCGGCTTTCGGACGTGCGAGACCAGCAGCACGGCATGCACCCGGGTGGGGAGGGCCCGCGGCGAGGAGTCCTCATCCACGGCGAGTTCCTTGGCCACGTTGTCGTAATGCGCCCGGATGCTCCACATGATGAGGAACAGGACGAACATGGCAAGCAGCGCGATCCAGGCGCCCTGCTGGAACTTGGTGATCAGCACGATCACCAGGACCGTTGCCGTCATGCCGAAGCCGACCATGTTGATGGTGCGGGACTTGAGCATCCGCCGCTTCGCCGCGGGGTCCTTCGCGACCTTCAGCGCCCGGCCCCAGTGCCGGACCATGCCGAGCTGGCTGATTGTGAACGAAATGAACACGCCCACGATGTAGAGCTGGATGAGCTTGGTGACGTCTGCGTTGAAGGCGATGATCAGCACGAGCGCACCGGCGGCCAGCGCCAGGACGCCGTTGCTGAAGGCCAGCCGGTCCCCGCGGGTGCGCAGCTGCCGCGGCAGGTAGCCATCCTGGGCCAGGATCGAGCCCAGGACCGGGAAACCGTTGAAGGCGGTGTTGGATGCGAACACCAGGATCACGCCGGTCGCGGCGACCACGATGTAGAAGAAGATGGACCCGGTCCCGAAGATGGTCTGGGCGATCTGGCTGATGGCCGGATTCTGGATGTAGCCCTCGGGCAGCGGGTTGCCGTCCAGCAGGAATTCCGTGGCCGGGTCCAGCACGATATGCACCTTGGTGGCGTTCGCCAGGTAGATGATTCCGGCCAGCATGGAAGAAGCGATCACGCCGAGCAGCAGCAGCGTGGTGGCCGCATTCTTGCTCTTGGGTTTCTGGAAGTTCGGCACGCCATTGCTGATGGCCTCGATGCCGGTCAACGCGGCGGCACCCGAGGAAAAGGCCCGGAGGAGCAGGAACGCGCCGGCGAGGCCGACGAGGCCTTCGTCGAAGCCTTCGGCCGGCACGATCGTGAACGCCGCAGACGGTGCCTCGCCGAGCTGGCCGGTGGCCGCCTGGAAGACGCCGACCGCCGTCATGCCCAGGATGGACGCCATGAAGATGTAGGTGGGGACGGCGAAGACGCTGCCGGCTTCCTTGATGCCGCGCAGGTTCACCAGAGCCAGGATGACGACGCCGATGGTCGCGATGGCGGCCTGCTGGCCGTGCAGCGAGGGCACCGCCGTGGTCAGGTAGGTCGCGGCCGAGGACATCGACACCGCGACCGTCAGCACGTAGTCCACCAGCAGCGCGGAGGCGACCGTGAGCCCGGCATACTTGCCGAGGTTCTCGTTGGCGATCTCGTAATCGCCGCCGCCGGAGGGGTAGGCGTGGACGTTCTGGCGGTAGGAGGCAACGACGGTCAGCAGCACCACCATGACGGCCAGCCCCACCCAAGGCGAGAACGCCACGGCGCTGACCCCGGCGAGGGCCAGGGTCAGCAGGATTTCATCCGGTGCGTACGCCACGGAGGACAGCGCATCCGAGGCGAAAATAGGGAGGGCAATCCGCTTCGGCAGCAGGGTGTGGGCCAGCCGGTCGTTACGGAAAGGCCGGCCCACCATCACCCGCTTTACGGCATTGAAAATTGTCAGCACCACACAAAGCTAGTCTCATTCGCAGGCGATGTCATGACGGCTGCGCACGCGGCCGTTGGCGGCCTACCCCCGCTGACTGCGGCGCGCCGCGTGGCCGGTAGAGTTTTACGCAGCAGCAGACAGCGAAGCATCTAGGAGGCACGTGTGGCGCACTTCGTCATCATGGGTTGTGGCCGGGTGGGGGCAACCCTGGCGCACACGCTCGAGGACGCCGGTCATTCGGTGGCCATTATCGACCAGGACGACCGTGCCTTCCGGCGCCTCCGCACTGGCTTCACCGGCCGGAAGGTCACCGGAGTCGGCTTTGACCGGGAAACCATGAAGCAGGCCGGCGTCGAGGATGCCTATGCGTTCGCGGCCGTTTCCAGCGGCGACAATTCCAACATCCTGGCCACCCGCGTGGCCCGCGAGACCTTTCACGTCCCGCACGTCGTGGCCAGGATCTACGATCCGGGCCGCGCGGAGATCTACCAGCGGCTTGGCATCCCCACGGTTGCGGCCGTGCGCTGGAGCGCGGACCAGGTGCTCCGCCGGATCCTCCCGGAGCAGCACCTCGCCGGTGACTTCCGGGACCCCTCCGGCCGGCTGGTGCTCGCCGAAATCGACCTCCACGCCGGCTGGGTGGGGCATCCCGTGACCGCGATCGAGAGAGCCGCAGGCATCCGGGTGGCCTACCTGACCCGGTTCGGCGAGGGCATCCTGCCCGGTACCGGCACCTCCTACCAGGACGGCGATACGGTCCACGCGATGCTCGATGTGAACCGCACCACCGAAGTTGCCCATATTCTTGCCAAGTCCCCCGCCAAGGAGTCCTGAGTGAAAGTCGTCATCGTTGGCGCGGGAAGTGTCGGCTCGTCGATCGCCCGCGAACTCCTGTCCCACAAACATGAAATCCTGCTGATCGACCTCAAGCCCGAGGTGATCGGCCGGAGCGGCCTGCGGGGCGCCCACTGGCTCGTGGGCGACGCCTGCGAACTCAGCACGCTCAAGGACGCAAAACTGGAGGACGCCGACGTCGTGGTGTCCGCCACCGGTGACGACAAAGTCAACCTTGTGGTCTCGCTGCTGGCAAAGACGGAATTCGGGGTGGGCCGGACGGTCGGCCGGGTCAACAACCCCAAGAACGACTGGATGTTCGACGATTCCTGGGGGGTCGACGTCGCGGTCAACACCCCGCAACTCATGACCGCACTCGTTGAGGAGGCGGTGGAGATCGGCGACCTTGTCCGGCTCCTGACCCTTCAGACGGGGGTGTCCTCGCTGGTCGAGTTCACGGTCCCGCACGACTCGCACGTGATCGGCCTGACCGTCGGAGCCATCGACTGGCCTGAGGACTCGACCCTGGTGGCCATCCTGCGGGACCAGGCGCCCATCACCCCGAGCCGTGATGACGTGCTGGACGGCGGCGATGAACTGTTCTTCGTCACCACGATTGCCGCCGAGGACCAACTGCGTGCCCTGCTCGCCCCGGATTCGCTGCTCGAGGACCACTCCCCGGCCGGCCCCGGCCGGCAGGATACCGACAACCAGCAGCCCGAGGACGACGGCTTCGCCGGCTGATCCGCGGTTGCCTCAGCCGTCGGGCTGTTAGCTGCGGTCGGTCCCGTTGTCGGCGGGAGCGGGCGCGGGACGGGTCAGGAGCCAGGCCACCCAGACGCCGAGGATGTAGAGCGGCGCCCCCATCAGGAGCCGCGTCGTGGCCAGGGCGGCCAGGCCCGGCTCGCCCATGAGGTACAGC
The DNA here is from genome assembly GCF_947090775.1 of Pseudarthrobacter sp. MM222. Classification (NCBI taxonomy): domain Bacteria; kingdom Bacillati; phylum Actinomycetota; class Actinomycetes; order Micrococcales; family Micrococcaceae; genus Pseudarthrobacter; species Pseudarthrobacter sp. MM222. The sequence goes on along the minus strand of NZ_OX352321.1, from coordinate 1,750,465 downwards.
GGGACCTGGACCACGAGCCGCAGGACCAGCACCGCAATGATGACCCAGGTCCCGATCTGGTAGGCCTTCATCCGGGCGGGGTGCTTGCGCCACTCCAGGCCTTCGTTCCGGATGAACCCGAAGATCAGGCCGGCGAAGGGCCAGCGGAAAACGACTGAGAGGGTCATCGCCAGGATGTAGGCGATGTTGGTGAAGAAGCCCAGGACGTAGAAGTCCTCGGCCTTCCCGGTGGTGTTGGCGATCCACGCCGACAGCGCGACGCCGACGACCCCGGCCAGCGCCTGGGTCAGCGGACGGCGCTGGATGAGCCGGGCGACGGTGAAGGCCGCGGCGGCTGTGAGCGAGCCGATCAGGGCTGTCGGCAGTTCCCGGGTAATGGTGAAGACCACCAGGAAGACCAGCCCGGGCAGGATGCTCTCGGCGATGCCCTGCACGCCGCCCGCGCTTTTCAGCACGTCAATGTTTCCATTGCTGGAACGGTGCAGTCCGGCCTGGCTGGCGTATCCCTCGGCGAGCTGCGCCATGGTGGGCTGCTCTGCCGGGCCTTGTTCGGCTCCGGGCTCGGACTTCTCGGGCAATGTCATTGCTCCTCCAGGCGGGAGAGTATCTCGTAGCGGGGGTTGAACATAGTGGGAAGCCCGGTCCGCACGGTGACCATGCCCTCGAGCTTCAGCTCTGTGCCGGCGGCGATGCCGGGGATGCGCCGCCGCCCGAGCCAGACGACCCGTAAGCGGCCCGCGGCGCCGTTTTCCGCGGGCCTTGCCCTGACCGGCGCGTTTTCGTGATCCACCACGATGGCCGTGAAGGTGGCCACCTGGCTTGCCGGTGCGTAGGTTACCGCCTCGATGTAGCCGCGGCACAGCACCCGGCCGCGCTTCGGCAGTTCCCTGATCGAGAGCGGAACGGCGGATCCCTTGCCGACGGCATCAGCCAATCTGGGTGATCTCCGGTCCACGTTCGGGTTTCTCGAGGTCCGGAGCGGCCTTGGGGGCCGGGGCCGCGGCGTCCTTCGGGAGGCGCAGCTGCAACAGGTCCCGCGGCGGCATCGGGTTCTCTCCCCGGACGACGACGATCTGGCGGAACAGCCCTTCCAGCCCGGCGGCGGCGTCGCGGTCGACGGCGGCCTCGCCGCCGAGGACGCCCCGCAGGAACCAGCGCGGGCCGTCAACGCCGATGAACCGGGCCACCCGGTAACCGTGGCTGCCGTCCGAGCCGCTGGCGGGTAGCTTGGCGAGGAGTTCGGTGCCGAAACTGCCCTGGATCTCCTCGACCTGGCCGCCCTGGCTTCCGACGGACTGTCCGATCTGTTCGCGGATCTCGTCCCAGAGACCTTCGGAACGGGGCGCAGCAAACGCCTGCAGCTGGAGGCTCGAGCCGTTCAGGTCCATGGTCACGGCGACGACGCGTTGCGTTGCCTCCTCCACCTCAAGCCTGAGCTGCAGGCCTTCCTGGGGAGCGATCAGCAACGCGCCGAGGTCCACGTACCCGTCCTGGTTCTCGATCTCCGACAGGTCGAAGGGACCGGTGGAGCCACGGCCCGTACCGTCGGCGGCATCCGCAGCGGAGCCCTCAGCAGCCGCCTCCGGGGTTTCCCCGGAATCGGTCAGCTGTTCCTGCTTGGCTTTCCTGCCACGCCCAAAAACCATCGGGTGTCTCCTTAGTTGTGTTGTGCCGCCGCAGCGCTGTGCGTCCGCGTGGCGGCAGCCCGTCCCGTGGGCAACCGCCGGCTTGAAGTCCCTGCTTAATTCTGACTACCCGCGGCTGCGGCTATCCTGCTCCGGCTCAGGTTGCAGTGGGGCCGAAGCCGCCGGTGGACCCGAAGCCGCCGCCGCCGCGGACCGAGTCGCTGAGTTCCTCGACGGCGAGGAACCTCGCGTACTCGACACGCTGGATAACCATTTGTGCAATTCTATCGCCGCGCTTGAGTTCAATCGCCTCGTGCCGGTCCGTATTCAGCAGAGTCACGGCGATCTCTCCGCGGTAACCCGCGTCAACGGTTCCGGGTGCGTTGACCACCGTCAGTCCGTGCTTGGTGGCCAGGCCGGAGCGCGGATGGATCAAGGCAACGAAGCCGTCCGGCAGGGCAATGGACACCCCTGTCGGTACCAGCCGGCGTTGCCCGGGCTCCAGCAGGACGTCCTCGCGGGCTCGCAGGTCCGCGCCGGCGTCGCCCGGGTGCGCGTACGACGGCGGTTCCAACCCGCCGTCGAGCATCTTCAGCTGCACGGTGAGGGTGGGGGTTCCGTACTCCACGGTGCCGGGTTCGGTCGGCTCGTCGGGGAGGGTGGTCACGCCGGAGTTTTCTTCAGTCACAGTCCCTCACTCTATCGCCAGCCTCCGGTTCGGCCTAGCCACGGCGGCCGGAGCGCGGGCCGGTGTGCGGGTGCACATGGCGCGAGGCGGCCGAGATGAAATAGCCCGGGAAAAGTGAAAAGCTGGGCTCATGCCCGAATCCAGTGCAGCTGTGCCTGCCTCCAACACCCCCAGTGACACCGCCGTGCTCTACTCCGAGAAGCTCTGGCCCAATGTCTGGGTCTGGCTGGTGGCGGCGGGGCTGTCCGGCGCGGGGATCCTCGTCTTCGCCCCGATCAGCACGGCCGCGGGCATTACGGCCGCCGTCGTGCTCTTCACCATCATCGCGGTGCTGCTGGTCCTGTCGACGCCCCCGATTGTCGTAACGGGGTCAACGCTGCGCGTCGGCCGGGCAACGATCGAACGCCGCTTCCTCGGTTCCGCGGTGGCCTTTCGCGGCAAGGAGGCGACGGCGGAGCGCGGCCCCCGGCTCAACGGCCTTGCCTTCATGTGCTTCCGCGGCTGGGTGGATCCGGTGGTCCGCATCGAGATCACGGACCCCTCGGACCGGACCCCGTACTGGTTGACGTCCACCCGGCACCCGGAGCAGCTCCTCGCCGCCCTAAAGTCCCGGAACTGACGGTCATTCACCGTTCTTCTTAGCCCCCCGGCTAGCCCTCGCAGTCCTTGCAGTACTTAAGCCCATCCTTTTCCCGGGCGATCTGTGAACGGTGGCGGACGAGGAAGCAGGAGGCGCAGGTGAATTCATCCGCCTGGGCTGGCATGACCCGTACCAGGAGTTCTTCCCCGGACAGGTCTGCCCCGGGGAGTTCGTAGCCTTCGGCCAGTTCGGTTTCATCTTCATCCACCACCGCGGAAGGCTTTTCCGTACGCCGTGTCTTCAGCTCCTCGATCGAGTCCTCGTTGAGGTCCTCTTCGGACTTGCGTGGCGCATCGTAGTCTGTCGCCATTAGTTGTTGCTCACACTCCGCTGGTTCGATTGGTTCGCCGTGCCCCGAATGGTCCGCCGGGCTGGTGGCCCGCGACCGTCCGGGTCCGGTTCTCCGTTGTCAACACCGGACACGCGGTTTTTGTGCCCGATGTCGGGTCATTTTGGCTTAAGCGTCTGGTGAAAGCCATAGGCGGCCGGTCTGCGGCCCGGCCTATACCCCCTGGGGGCAAGAAATGCGCCGAAATGACGCGGAATTTCGCGGCGCGCCCTCCGTCCTCACCGGAAACTGGCCTTGCGGGTGGCAGAGTTTCGATTGTTAGTAATGCCAGGGTGGAGGATTTGTATGCAGGGTCTACGGCTTGTAGGCGTCCACGACGACGGGGAGCATCTCCTGTTGAGCGGCGCCGGCGGCGAGATGTTCCAGCTGCCAATCGATGAAGCACTTCGGGCGGCAGCCAGCCGGACGTCGGCTAAAGCGGCCACCGCGGCGGCGCCTATTGCGATGTCCCCGCGCGATATCCAGACACGGATCCGCAACGGCTCGACGGCGGCGGAGGTTGCGGAGCTTTCGGGCATTCCGCTGGCCAAAGTCCAACGGTACGAAGGCCCCGTGCTGGCCGAGCGCGAGTACATCGCCCAACAGGCCCGCAAGGTGGAGGTTGCCTCCCCGGCCCCGGGCCAGGACGTGTACCGCTCGGTGTTCGGCGACAACCCGGCATCCCTGAGCGACATGGTGGCGCACCGCCTGTCGGCGCACGGTATTGACACCTCGACGCTTGAGTGGGACTCCTGGCGCCGCCCGGACGGCAGCTGGACCGTGGTGGCCCGCTTTGAACAAAAGCCGGGCCAAGCCGAAATCGGCGAAGAGCCTCCGGCGATGTGGACCTTCAATCCCGCCCGTAAATCGCTGCAGAACGCCAACCGCTGGGCGCAGCAGCTCAGCGAACTGGAGCCACTCGACGGTCCGGTGCCCGCGCGCCGGCTCTCGGCGGTTTCGGACCGCCCCTTCGACTTTGAAACCGACGCCGACGCCGCGGCCCGGACGGCCACGGCGCAGCTCAACGTCATCCAGCAACTCCAGCTGCAGCAGAACCAGGAAGCGGACGGGCTGCTCGACATGCTGCGCTCCCGGCGGGGCCAGCGCCTGGGCCTGGACGAAGATGCCGACGACGCCCTCGCCCTGCTCCTGACCAACGGGGTCCCGGCAGCCCACCCACGGCCGTCCGAGGTGACGGCGGATGCGCCCGCCGAGGAACCGACCGATGCCGCTGCCGAGCCGGAATCGCCTTCAGCCGGGGAACCGGTCGCGGCCCCGGAAGCGGAACGCCCGGAGGCACCGGCGGAAGCGGACGTGCAGCCCGGCTCGGACAGCTGGGGACGCCGCCGCGACGGCCGGCCCTCCATCATGTCCCGGCTCACCCTGGCCCCCGCACATGAGGACACGGAAGACGACGCCCTCAAACTGCACGACGGCGTGAGCACGGAGACCCGGGAGATCATCCTTGCGGCGTCCCAGCTCCGTCCGGCCGGCCAGCAGGGTCCCACCCCGAGCAAAGGCCTGGACGAACTCCTCGGCGGCGGAAGCCCGCGCCGCCAGCAGCGTGACGCCGCTGCCGGGGCCCGCACGGACCGCGAAACAGAGCAGCCGGAGCGTCAGCCCGCCAAACCCAAGCGGTCCAGCATCCCCAGCTGGGACGACATCGTCTTCGGAACCCGCGGGGACTAGCCGAGCCAGCTGCCGGGCCTTCCCCCCGGCGGCCGCGACTCCCTGGCGTTGACGCCGCTGGCTTCCAGCGGACCGAACTCAGCGGCGCGGCGGGGCCTTGGACCCGTCGGCCTGAAAACACAGCAGCGGAACTTCGCGTTCGGCCTTGGTCAGGGAGCCGTGCTGGCCCACCACCTCCATGGCCGTCGACCGCACCCGCCGGGTGTCGTAGAGGGCCAGCGCGTCCCGCGCGGCGATCAAGACGTCGCCGATCCGCGGCCCGACGTCGGCCCGGACCTCGCCAAAGAGCCCGGCGGTGATTGCTTCCTCACGGGTAAACGCCCAAATCCTGTCACCGAAGCGGGCACGCCAGGCTGCCACCAACCCGGCGCGTCCGGCGAGGTCTCCGCTGTCCTCCAGGTAAAGGTGGACCATGCGCGGCTCCCCCGCCGTGTGCCGGACGCCCGCGATGAGTGCGGGATCCGCGGAATAGTCGATCCGCTGGGATTCCGCCACATCAAGCATGCCGTGGTCCGCGGTGAGCAGCACCGTGGTGCCTGCCGGAAGCGTGGCGCCCAGCCTCCGGACCGTGGCGTCCAGTTCCTCCAGCTGGTGCTCCCACTGGGGTGACTGGCAGCCGTGCCGGTGCCCGGCCTTGTCCAGCTCATTGACGTAGAAATACATCAGCGAGCCTCCGGCGCCGGCCATGGCTTCGGCGGCCGCGGCGGTCCTGGCGTGCGAGGTGGTCGCCGTGATGTACCGGCCGCCCCGAAGCGCTGCCTGGGTCATGGGAGAGTTGCTGAACTGCGGCAGGCTCACGGTGGTAACGTCCACGTGCTCCGCGGCGCGCTCGAAGACGGTCGGAAACGGCTGCCATAGCTGGGGATCCACACCGGCGTCCCAGTTGCCGAGCATGTTCACCACCCGGTCCTGGTCCGGATCGAGCACGTCGTAACCCACCATGCCGTGCTGCCCCGGGGCAAGTCCCGTGCCGAAGCTGGCCAGCGAGGCCGCCGTTGTGGAAGGAAACGCGGAATCCAACCACACCGGCACCTGCCCCTGGCCCGCCTGCATCACGGAGCGCAGGAACGGGGTGTGGGCCGACTTCTGCTTCAGCAGGGTCCGGCCCAGCCCGTCGGCCAGCACGACGCAGATGCGTTTGCCGGTGGGCAGGCCCAGCCGGTTTTCAAATCCCGGGACGCCGATGCTCGCCGCGGCGCTGCTCAGCACCTCTGCGACGGAACGGTGGCCGAACGCCGGCGCGGCGGGCAGCAACGCGGGCAAAGTGCCGGGGTCGGCGGGTGCCGACGTCACCGGGAAGGGCTCAGGAGCGCGGACGGTCGCCATCTCAGCGCTGGTGGCCGCGGCTGAGGCGGTTTCCGAAGACGCCCATGCGGGCGCGCGGCGGCAGGCCGGGTCCGGTGTGGGGCGTGGGGGCGGAGGATCCGGTATTGACCGCGCGCAGGGCGCGGGCGAAAAGCTTGGCGTCCTGGACGGCCTGCAGCCCGTCGGCTTCGGCACTGATCCGCAGCACGATGTCCTCCTGGGCAATGGTTCCGCTGTAGCCGTGGTCCGCTTCGCATTGCGGATCGCCGCAGCTGGCCGGACCCATGTCGAGGCGTTGCCCGCCGGACCAGGCGATGGAGAGGGTCAGCTCGCGGACCGGGTCCGAGGACTTGTAGTCCTGCGGCTGGGCGTAGACGTAGCTGAGTACCACAGAACGGATCTGCGTCACCGGGACGGACTCCGTGGAGACCTGGGCAACGGTCTGTTCGCCGGCCTCGTCGAGTTGCTGGTCGTCCACGTGGGTGATGACCAGCATGTCCTCGGTCAGCACCAGCACGCTGATGTGGCGCCGGACCTCGGCCCGGTCGAAGTGTGTTTCGAGGTGGACGAGGTGGGCCACGCAGTCGCGGCCGTCCAGGGCGTCGGCGACCACGTCTGCCACGAGCCGCGGGTAGAAACCGGCCTGCTGGAGGGCGCCCTCCAGGCTTTGACCCTGCGCACTGTGGTCGTGCAGGCCGTGGTGCTGCGGACCCTGACGTCCGGAGACGGGCGCCGGGGAATGGGGTGTCGGAGGCTGGGAGCTCATGGTCTCCATTTTCACAGATCGGCTGGGGACATGCTAACCGCACCCTCCCCGCCGGCGTAAAGGGCGGACCGTCCGGGAGTGGTCAGCTGCGCATCGCCCGGCGCGCACTGTCGGTGCGCTGTGCCGCGTTGGCGATCCGGACGTCGGCGGAGAGGATCGAGGCGCCGTCGGGTCCGGCCAGGACCGGATTGAACTCCACCAGGGCGATCTCCGGATGGTTGTCCTTGAGCCGGGTGAGCCGTGCCGCCAGTTCCTCGAGGGCGGGGACGTCCACGGGCGGCAGCCCCTGGTAGCCGAAGAGTTTCCGCGAGGCACGCGGAGCCCGGATGAAATCGTGGAGGTCGGAGCCTGACAGCGGCGGGACGCGGTGTGCCCAGTCGTCGAGCAAGTTGACGGCATCCCCGGCCAGGCCGAAGGAAACCACCGGGCCGAGCAGCGGGTCCTCAATGGCGCGGAAGGTGCAGGCCTGCCCGACCGGCACCATCGATTGCACTTCCAGAGACGGGGAGCCGTAGCGCTCCAGCGACCTTCGCATCTGCTGCACGTTCAGCCGCAGGGACGCGGCGTCCTGGATGTCCAGGCGCACCCCGCCGAGGTCCAGCCGGTGCCGGAGGGCCGGGTCCGTGGTCTTCAGGGCCACGGGCCAGCCGAGTCTGTCCGCCGCGGCGACTGCCTCCTCCGGTGTATCGAAGCCTTCGGAGGGCACCACGCGGATGCCGTAGTGGCCCAGCAGCCGGGCGGTTGTCGCCTGGTCCAGTGAGCGCAACTGCTCACCGCCCACGCCGCGGAGCAGCTCCTCCAGCTCCGCGCGGGTCCCCTCCGGGTCGCAGCCATCGGGCTCCACGAAGAGTCCCTGGTCACGGTCCAGCCACTGGGCGTAGCGGACGACGGCGCCGAGGGCCGCGACGGCGGCGCCGGGGTTGGAGTAGCAGGGCACGCCGGCCCCGGCCGACACCCCAGCTCCGGCCCCGGCCGGCTCCCCCGCACCGGCACCGACCATGCCCTCCACGTAAACGGAGGGATCAAGGATGCCGCTGAAGGCGGCGACCACCGGCTTCCCCGCGGCCACCGAACATTCAGCCAGGACCCCGGCGATTTTCTCCACGGTCAGGCCGCGCGCCGGCAGCAGCGCCACGACGACGGCATGGACGGTCTGGACCATGAGCGTTTCCTGGAGGCTCTGGCGCAGCGCCGGCAGCGCCACGGACATGCCGGCGTCGAGGTCGACGTCGGTGACGATGCGTTCCACCCCGAGGCCCTGGACGGCCGCACTGTCCGCCACAACCTTCCCCAGGGCGCGGGAGTTACTGAAAACTGCAAGGCCGGACCCTCTGGGCAGCGGCTGGCTCGCGACGATCTGGGCGACATCCAGAAGCTGCTCGATGGTCTCCACGCGGATCACGCCGGCCTGGCGCATCATCGCGTCGACCGCCTCGGAGGGCGCCTGCGTGGTCCGCACGGCATGGCCGGGGGGCAGGTCCAGTCCCACTGCGTCGGACTTGGCCACGATCACCGGCTTGATCCGCGCGAGCCGCCGGGCCAGCCGGGAAAACTTGCGCGGGTTGCCGATTGATTCGAGGTAGAGGCCAACCGCTGTGGTGTCGGCGTCGTCCTCCCAGAACTGCATCATGTCGTTACCGGAGACGTCGGCCCGGTTGCCGGCCGAGAGGAAAGTCGAGATGCCCACCCGGCGGCGGCTGGAGGCGGCGTAGAGCGCGACGCCGATGGCGGCCGACTGGCTGAAGAGCCCCAGGCCGCCGCGGCGGGCCAGCGAGGGGGCCATCGAGGCGTTGAGCGAGACGGCCGGGTTGGTGTTGACGATTCCCAGCGAGGCCGGGCCGATCACGCGCATTCCGTTGGCGCGGGCCTGGCGGACCAGCTCGCGTTGCCGGGCCAGGCCGCGTTCGCCGTCGTCCGCGAAGCCGGCGGTGGCCACCACGATCCCCTTCACCCCGGCGGCGCCGCATTCCTCGACCACCTTGGGCACCTCGTCGTAGGGAACAGCGACGATTGCGAGGTTGACGGGGCCCGGAACTTCGGAAAGCCTGGCGAAGGACAACATCCCGGCGAGTTCCAGGGCCTCGGGATTGATGGCGTAGACCGGGCCGGTGAATCCGCCTTCGACGATGTGTTCGAGCAGCTGGTAGCCCACGGCGCCCCACTTGCGGCTCGCCCCGATCACCGCCACGGAGGACGGAGCGAGCAGTTCCTGGATGCTGCGCGCCTCGGCCCGGTGCTCACGGGATTCCATGACGGCGCGGGACTTGTCGGTGGGGTCGATGTTGAACTCGAGGCTGACCACGCCGTCGTCGAAATGGCGCTTGACGTCGTAGCCGGCGTCCGAGAACACCATCAGCATTTTGCGGTTTTCCGGGAGCACTTCGGCGCTGAACCTGCGGATGCCGTTTTCGCGGGCGGCGGCGGCGAGGTGTTCCAGCAGGATGGACCCGATGCCGCGGCCCTGATGCGCGTCGGCGATGTTGAAGGCCACCTCGGCCTCCGCCGGGTCGTCCAGCCGGTCGTAGCGGCCGATGCCCATGATCTCCCCGCCGATCGTGATCACGAGCGCCACGCGGTCCCGGTAATCCACCTCGGTGAACCGCTTCAGTTCCTTGCTGGACAGCCTGGACTTGAACGCGAAGAAGCGCATGTAGATGGACTTCTGCGATTGGCCCACGTGGAACGCCTGCACGGCATCGGCGTCGGCGGCGTGGATCGGCCGGAGATGGGCGGTTCCGCCGTCGCGCAGGACAACATCGGCTTCCCAATATTCCGGATATACGCCGCCCGCGGGCTGATCCACCATAGGCTTAGCCTAGTCATAAACTTACGCAGCACACGCTCAGTACCCCTCAGAAGGACCCACCAGCCTCATGGCACGCCGCCAAACAACGCCCCCGGCAGGGGAAGCCAGCCCCGATTCCGCAGGAACATTCACCGAGAACATCGTCGACATCGACGTCACTTCCGAGATGGAAGGGTCGTTCCTGGAGTACGCCTATTCGGTCATCTACTCCAGGGCGTTGCCCGATGCCCGCGATGGCCTGAAACCGGTGCAACGGCGCATCCTGTACATGATGAGCGACATGGGCCTGCGCCCGGACCGCGGCCACGTCAAGAGCGCCCGCGTCGTCGGGGAGGTCATGGGCAAACTGCATCCGCACGGCGACACCGCGATCTACGATGCGCTGGTCCGCATGGCGCAGGACTTCTCGCTGCGGTTGCCGCTGATTGACGGACACGGCAACTTCGGTTCGCTCGACGACGGCCCGGCCGCCCCGCGCTACACCGAGGCCCGGCTCGCGGCGGCGGCGCTGACGCTCACGGACCACCTCGATGAAGACGTGGTGGACTTCGTCCCGAACTACGACAACCAGCTCACCCAGCCGGATGTGCTGCCGGCCGCGTTCCCCAACCTGCTGGTCAATGGCGCCACCGGGATCGCCGTCGGCATGGCCACCAACATGGCCCCGCACAACCTGGTGGAGGTCATTGCCGCCGCCCGGCACCTGATCGACAACCCGGATGCCACCCTCGAGGACATCATGAAATTCGTCCCCGGCCCGGACCTGCCCACGGGCGGCCGGATCGTCGGCCTGGACGGCATCCGCGACGCCTACGCCACCGGCCGCGGCTCGTTCAAGACCCGGGCCAAGGTGGAGGTCGAGCAGCTCTCGGCCCGCCGCACCGGCCTCGTGGTGACGGAACTGCCGTACATGGTGGGTCCGGAAAAGGTCATTGAAAAGATCAAGGACGCCGTCAACGGCAAGAAGCTCACCGGCATCAGCGACATAGTTGACCTCACGGACCGCAAGCACGGCCTGCGGCTGGTGATCGAGCTGAAGAACGGCTTCAACCCGAACGCCGTGCTGCAGCAGCTCTACCGCTACACGCCGATGGAGGATTCCTTCGGCATCAACAACGTCACGCTGGTCGATGGCCAGCCGCAGACCCTGGGCTTGCTGCAGCTGCTGTCGGTCTACGTGGACCACCGCATCAATGTAGTGCGCCGCCGGACGGCCTTCCGCCTCGGCAGGAAGAAGGACCGACTCCACCTGGTGGAAGGCCTCCTCATCGCGATCGTGGACATCGACGAGGTCATCCAGATCATCCGGTCCTCGGACGAGGCGGCCGCGGCCAGGACCCGGCTGATGTCCATCTACGACCTCACCGAGATCCAGGCCAACTACATCCTGGAACTGCGGTTGCGCCAGCTGACCAAGTACTCGCGCATCGAGCTGGAAAAAGAGCAGGACGAGCTGCGCCGGGAGATCGCCGAGCTGGAAGCCATCCTGGGCTCCAGTGAGCTGCTCCGCGCCCTGGTGTCCTCCGAGCTGGCCGAGATAGCCACCAAGTACGGCACCCCGCGCCGCACCGTGCTGCTTGAGTCCGAGGCCGTCTCCCCCACCGTCGCGGCGGCGCTGGCCGCGCCCGGCGCAAAGGGCAAGGTTGCCCCGCTGGCGCTGGAAATCGCGGACGACCCCTGCTGGGCCATCCTCACCGCCTCCGGCCAGATTGCCCGCACCGCCAACCAGGACAGCCTGGCCGAGGCCGGTCCGCGGACCCGGCACGATGTCTTCACGTCCGTGGTCAAGACCTCCGCGCGCGGCGAAATCGCGGCCGTCACCTCCCAGGGCCGCATGCTGCGGCTCCAGGTGATGGACATGCCCGCGCTGCCGCCGACCTCGGGCACGCCCAACCTGGCCGGCGGCGTCCCGGCCAAGGACTTCATCACCCTGCTTAAGGGCGAATCGCTCGTGGCATTTGCGCCGCTGGACGAAGTGCTCGCCATCGGCACCGCGCAGGGCGTGATTAAGCGGGTCCAGCCCGACTACCCCCTGAACCGCGAGGACTGGGAAGTCATCGCCCTCAAGGACAAGGACACCGTGGTGGGCGTTGCGCCCGCCGGGTCCGACGACGTCGACCTCGTCTTCCTGACGCAGCAGGCGCAGCTGCTGCGCTTCGGCGCCGCCGCCGTCCGTCCGCAGGGACGGACCGCCGGCGGCATGGCCGGGATCAAGCTGGCCGCCGGGGATAAGGTGCTGTTCTTCGGCGCCGCCGCGCCGGAGGACTCCGCCGCCGTCGTCGTGACCATCGCCGGAACCAACGGCGCCCTGCCGGGCACGGCACCGGGCGCCGCCAAGGTCACCGCGCTGGCCGAGTATCCGGCCAAGGGCCGCGCGACCGCCGGGGTCCGGGCGCACCGTTTCCTGAAGGGCGAGGACACCTTGCTGCTTGCCTGGGCCGGGCACGGCCCGGCGAAGGCGTCGTCGCTGGCCGGCGTGGCGCGTTCCCTGCCCGGCGAGCACGGCCGCCGGGACGGTTCCGGCATCCCGCTTTCGCAGGCTGTCGACGCAATCGGTCCGAGCATGGCCTGGGCCGATGTAGACGCTATCGAGGCTGCGGGCTAGGGGCGCGCCCGGGCCGAGGCTGCCGGCGCCGGCGCCTGCCGGGTTATAGGGCTTCAGGGCGGCACGGGTCGCGGGCTGCATCGCGGGCTTCAGGCCACCCGTTTGCCGCAAAAGGCCGCACCTTGCGCCCGCCATTGGACACAAATGGCCGCAAAGAGGACCGCCATTGCGGCCATTTGTGGCGAATGGCGGTCGCAGCTCCCCCGGAGGCCCGCTGTTACCCGCCATCACGACGGCGGACCCACGGCGGGACTTGTGACTTCGACTTCGACTTCGAGGTGAGGTGCCATTGTCGGCATGGGCTGCAAAAGTGGGCCTGAGTGGGCGACTTTCGTCCCCGCGTCGAGAGCGCTCTTTGCACTGCCTGAAGGGCGATTTTGGCAGACCCGAGTGTTTGTTAGGGGATTTTCGAGCAAACGGACATTTTTTGGTCCTGAATTGCAGCGACCTCGGCGCGCCCTATGTCACGCCCAACTCGAGGGTGCACACCTCTATCGATGCTTGGCCCATGGTTGGAATCGAAGGCTCATACCCTTCGGGCGCCACTTGCCGGAAGCCTAACCGGGCGGCAGGTTATGCGCCAGGCACGTGCGTGGACTGGACCTGGGGCGACGCCGCCCGGGCCGCCAGCCTCAGGTCACGGTCGCCAGCCTCGGGTCACGGGCCGCCCATTTGTCACAAACGGCCGCAACGAGGCCAGCCATTCGCCACAAACGGCCGCACCCGGGCCGCCAATCCGGCCATCTGTGGCAATAGGTGGGCGCCTGCTCCCCGGAACGTCCGACACTTGGCCGGCGCCTAGGGCATGTAGTTGAGGCTCAAGATGTTGCCCTCAGTGTCCAGGAACCACGCGGCCGCGGAGCCGTCCGGCATCGTGGCTATGCCGTCTTCCGTCTTCAGACCCGGGAAATCGTAGTCCTCGAAGACGACGTCCCTGGCCCGGAGCTCGGCGATGGCCGCCGGGAGGTCATCGACCAGCCAGCCGATCTGCGTATTCTTGGCTGTCCCGGCGTTGGGCGTCTGGTACACGAAGAAACTCGTGCCCGAGCCGCATCGGTACACCAGGTTGTCGTCGGCGTCCGGGTTCTCGGGTTCGAGCCCCAGCTTGTCGCGGTAAAAATCACGCGCACGGGCGATGTCTGCCGCCGGCAGGATGGCGCCGACCCGCTGATCTTTGAGCATGGCTGTCCTCTTTCCAGGCCCGCCCCCCGGTAGGAATCTTACTCCTTCGGGAGCGCACGAACCCGGGTAACCATGCCCGGTTTCCTGCCCGCTTTCGTGCCCGCTGCCGGCAGCGGGCCAGCCTGCTTCAGCGGAGCGGGAAAAATGCCTCTAGACTGCGTGAATGCCTATCAATCCCGATACCAAGGACTGGACCTGGGTGCTGCAGCGCCCCTGCCCGGAGTGCGGATTTAACGCCTCCGCGGCGACCCCTGCGACCGCCCCCGGGGTAGTGACCGGCATGCTCCCACGGTGGCGGACGGCCCTGCAGCGTCCGGACGTCGCTGCACGCCCGGATGACGACACCTGGTCCGTGCTGGAGTACGCGTGCCACGTCCGCGACGTGTTCACCTTGTTCGACCAGCGGCTGACCCTCATGCTGACCGACGATGACGCGCGCTTCGACAACTGGGACCAGGACCAGGCGGCCGTCGAAAAAAATTACGCCAGCGCCGACCCTGCCGCGGTGGGCGCCGAACTTACCGCCGCGGGCGAGCGGATCGCGGCGTCCTTCGCCGGCGTTCCGGAGACGCACTGGGGCCGCAAAGGGACCCGCAGCAACGGCTCGGAATTCACCGTGCTGACCTTCGCGCAGTACTTCCTGCACGACGTCGTCCACCATCTCCACGATGTGGAGGGGTAGCGCATGCAGAGCGGCTACAGTTCCTTGTCCCAGGCCATGCTCCGGTTGACGGCCACGTAGCCCATCTTGGTGTAGAGCGCCAGGGCTCCGGTGGGGTTCTCTGAGTCGACGTCGAGCGAGGCCTTGTCCAGGCCGGCCGCGGCGAAACGGCGCATCGCGTCAGCCAGCAGAGCCTGCGCGATTCCCCGGCCGCGGAATTCCCGGCGCACGCCGAGCAGATCCGTGTAGCCCTCGCTGAAACCGCGAGACACCGCGCCTTCGGCGTCGTGGCTGGCCAGCTGGTAGCCGGCGACCCGGCCGCTTGAGCGCTCCAGGACCACCGCGCTCAGGTCCGGCCGGGCCAGGGGGTCGTGCACCACGAAGCCCCAGCCCTCCTCGTCCCGCGGCTCGCTGCCCCAATTGCCCCGGAACACGTCGTTATGTGCCAGCCGGACCGCTTCATGCAACTGCGGGCCGAACGTCACAAGCTCCAGCTCGTCGTCCAGCTCGACCTCGGGGAATCCGATGTCCAGGGGCCGGTGCATCTCGTTGTAGTAGCGGACAACCTGGTAGCCCGAGCCCGCAAAGAGCGCCGCCTGATGGTCGTGTTGCTGTTCCGTATGGAGTCGCAACCTGGGTGGCCGGTCGGCACTGGCCGAGCCTGCCCTGGCATCCTCGGCGAAGCGTTCGCGGGTCCGCTGTTCCATCCAGCCCAGGAGGCCGGTCCCGATCCCCCGGCGCTGCCACCCGGGGTCGACGCATCCGAAGCCCACCGCTTTGTCCCCGTCCGGGTTTTTGGTGATCCGTCCGTAGGCGCGCGGAACGCCCTGCCGGTCCCGGCCCAGGACGGTGTTCGCGGCGGCCGGATTCACCTTTGATGCCAGGATCTGCGCGAGGTCGTCGCGGCGTTCGAACCAGACGGGCAGTTCGACGGCGGCGGTCCGGGCAATCAGCGCGGCCCAGTCCGGAAGGTCCGTAGTTCCGGCGGGGTGCCAGCTCAGCCCGGCGGCCAGGCTGGCGCGGGCGTCGGCGGTGCGGCCGTGTCCATCCATGGGCTACAGGCTAGCCTCCCGCTTATCGTGGCGCCAGCAAGGCCCCTGCCGTGGCCGCGGCCGTGCCCTCTCCGGCCCGGTCCCGCTCCAGGCGGTTTAGGTTCCGGCCAGCGTCCCGGCCAGCGTCCAGGTCCAGGCGGCTGTCGGCGGCGGCGATGTCCTCGGGGTTGTGCGTCACAAGAACCACGGTGCGGCCCTGGAGGCCATGCCGGAGTTCGGCCAGCAGGGCCCGGCCGGACTCCGCGTCCAGGTGGGCGGTGGGTTCGTCGAGCAGGATCACGTCGGCGCCGGTCAGCAGCGTCCGGGCGACGGCCAGCCGCTGCCGCTCCCCGCCGCTCAGGTAGGCGCCGCCCGGGCCGATCCGGGCGTCCAGGGCGCTGCCGGCTCCGCTGCCCGCAGCGCTGTCCAGCCGGGCGAGAAGGGGGCCGAGGCCCACCGCGGCGAGGGCGTCCTGCAACCGCTGCTCCAGCGGCGGGTGCCGGTCGTCCTCCGCTTGCGGCGGAAGTCCGAGCATCAGATTGCCGCGGATCGTGGAGTCGAAGAGGTGCGCCTCCTGCGGGCACCAGGCAACCCGGCCGGTGACGGCCAGCTCCCCGCTCCGGACCGGCAGGAAGCCCAGGAAGGTGGCCAGCAAGGTTGATTTTCCGGAGCCCGAAGCCCCGGTCACGGCGAGCCACTGTCCCGGTGCCGCCGTCGCGGTAAGCCCGCCGAAGACCTCCGGACCACCGGGCCAGCCGGCGGACAGCGCCCGCAGCCGGATCCCCGGTTGGCCGCCCGGCCGGGCCGGCACAGGCACGAGGCCTCCGGCCGCCAGGCCCTCAGGTTCCCGGCCTCCGGCCGCCAGGCCCTCAGGTTCCCGGCCGTCGCGGTCCTGGCCGTCGCGGTCCTGGCCGGGCGCGTCCAGCACGCCGGCTGCGCTGATGCGCCGCAGTACGGTCCGGAGCGCGGGGTACTGGCGGACCGCCGTCGTGATCGCGGCGTACGGTTCCACGAGTGCGAGCTGCAACAGCACGACGACGGCAACGATCGCGGGCTCCACCGCTCCGCCGAGGGCCAGGGGCGCGGCCAGCACGGCGCTGGCCATGGCGGCTGCCCCGCAGGCCAGCACCGTGAGGCCCTGGCCGAGCCCCTCGGCCCAAGCGGACCGTTGGGAGGCTACCGTTGCGGAGCGGTCTGCCGTGGTGATCGCCGCGAGCACGGGGGCGGAGATTCCGTTGGCGTGGAGTTCGGCGCGGGCGTCGAGGGCGGCCGCGACTCTGCGGAGCACCCCGGCACGGAGCCGCTGTTCCGTGTGGACGGACATCCGGTCCGCTGCGAGGGCCAGCGCAGGAGCACCGACCAGGCTCAGCAGGGCGGCGGCGATCATGGCGGGCAGGGCCACGGGCAGCAGCAGCCCGGTCCCGGTGAGGGCCGCCGCCGCGACGGCCACGGCGGTCAGCGGCGGCAGGACCACCCTCGGCAGCAATTCCCGGACCGTGTCCACGTCGTCGACCACGGCGCCCAGGACGTTGCCGCCCTGCAGGAGTCGGCGCAGCGAGAGGGCGCGGCGGCTCAGCGATTCCCAGAGCCGGCCGCGGAGCCGGGTCAGGGCGGCAAAGACGGCGTCGTGCAGCAGCAGCCGCTCGGCGTAGCGCAGCGCGGCCCGGCCGACGCCGAAGAAGCGCACCCCCACGATCGCGGTGAGCAGGTAGAGGATGGGAGGCTGTTCGCTCGCCCGGATGATCAGCCAGCCGGACAGGCCGGCGAGGGCAACGGCAAAGAGTGCCGCCAGCGTGCCGACAGCTCCGGCCGCAGCGAACCTGGTCGAAACAGGTGCCAGCAACCGGCGGAGCTGGGCCGCCGGCGAAGCGCTTGGAACGCTACAGGCGGGGTCTTCGGGTTGCCGTTCCGGCGATGGTGCCGGCACCGGCTGGGACGATGGGAGCGGCGCCGGCTCCGGCAGCGCCGCGGGCAGTGCTGCAGGCAGTGCTGCAGGCAGCAACGCCCGCATCGGTGCCTGAAGCGATGCCGATCCGACCTCCCCGACCGTTGGCCGGGCAGGGGACGCGGCCGCCGATCCGGGGGTGACGGGCACGAGGTCATCCGCCAGCTCGCGGGTCTGCCGGTCGTGGGCCACGAGCAGTACCGTGACCGTTCCGCGCAGCGCGTCGATGGCACCGCTGACGACGTTGGCGGATTCCCGGTCCAGGTGGGCGGTGGGTTCGTCGAGCAGCAGCACGGTGGCCCCGGCCTCGATCCGGGCCAGGCCGCGGGCCAGCGCCACACGGCGCAGCTCCCCCGGGCTGAGTTCGGCGGGGTGCGTCGTGGCGAGGTGCCCCGCGGCGCACGCCGCCAGGCAGCGGCGGGCAGCCTCGTCCGTCTCCGCCGCGGGCCGGTCCGCGGAATCGTCCGCGGGCCGGCCCAGGTACAGCCGCAGCTCGTCCAGCACCGTCGGGGCGACCATCACCGGGTGTTGCGGCACCCAGGCGAGCTCTGCCCGCCTGAATCCGCCAAGCCGACCGGTGACGGTGGTCCCGCCGCCCGCGCCGATGGTCCCGGCGAGCACGCCGAGGACCGTGCTCTTCCCGGCCCCGCTGGCCCCGGTGAGCGCGGTGATCTTGCCGGGGGCAGCGGTGAAGCTGAGCGGCCCGACGGCGGGCCGGATTCGCCCGCCGTAGCTGACGGCCAGCCCGGTCACGGAGACGGCCGGCGGCCCCGCGGGATTCGCCCGGCTGGAAGCCCCGGGTCCTGGGGCAGCGGCGGACGCAACGCCCGCGGGCCGCAGCGGCTCGGCTTCCGGCGCGCGGAGCACGGCGGCGGTTTCCGCGAGCGCAGCGCGGCCCTCGTCGCTGGCGTGGTGGGCGGTCCCCAGTTCCCGGAGCGGGAGGTAACAATCCGGGGCCAGGATCAGCGCCAGCAGCCCCGCTTCCAGGCCCATGTCCCCGTTGACCAGCCGGACGCCGATGAACACGGCCACCACGGCCACGGAGATGGTCGCTATGAGTTCCAGCGCCAGTGCCGAGAGGAACGCGGTGCGCAAAGTTCCCATGGTGCGGGAACGGTATTCCTCCGAGATCTCCTCCAGGGCCTTGCGCTGGGCGGCAGCCCGGCCAAGTCCGACCAGTACCGGGAGGCCCTTGGCGAGCTCGAGCATGTGGCCGGAGAGCCGGGCCAGCGCCGACTGGGCCTCCCGGACCCGGTCCTCGGTATAGCGCCCGATCAGCACCATGAACAACGGCACGAGCGGCACGGTCAGCACGATCACCGCGGCACTGATCCAGTCGGCGAACAGGATCCGGGCCCCGAGCAGGAGCGGGATCGCCGCGCAGTTCACCAGGGCCGGCAGGAACTGGGTGTAGTAGCTGTCCAGGGCGTCCAGTCCGCGCGTGGCCAGGATGGCGAGCCCGCCGTCAGACGGGCCCGCGGCGCGGATGCCGTTACGCAGCGCCCGTTCCAGCAGTTCCGAGCGCAGCTCCTCCTTCACTCCCAGAGCGGCCCGCCTCGCGGCGACCGCCTGGGCCCAGACCGTCACGGAGCGCAGGACCACCCCGGCGAGCCCCCAGACCAGCTGCTCGTTCCAGGCGGAGTTGTGGGCCATCAGTCCCGCGAGCATGGCGGCAACCGCCTGTCCCATCAGCACGAGGGACAGTGCCTTGAGGGCTGCGAGCACACCCAGCAGGTAGAGCGCGGAGCGCGTCGCAGGCCCGGACGGGAAGGGCGGTCTCATTGGCAGTCAGTCCTTGGGGGCCAGCGCTTTGGCGGCGATCGCGGGGAGGAAGCTGTGGGCTTCGGGGATGTGGGCGGCACTCACCCGGCGCCGGAACACCCAGTAGGTCCAGGCCTGGTACGCCAGGACCAGCGGCAGCCCGACACAGGCCACGATACTCATCAGCCCCAGCGTGTAGTCCGAGGAGGAGGCGTTGAAGATCGTCAGGTCGAACTCCGGGTTGAGCGAGGAGGGAAGCACCACGGGGAACGCGGCGCCGAAGATCGAGGCGCTGCCGAGCAGCAGGAACGCGCCGAGGGCCAGGAACGCCCTGCCCTCCGCACCGTGCCGGGCGAAGAACCAGGAAAGGACCGCAGCGGCCACCGCAGCAGCCACCGCTATTGCCGTCCAGGCCTCGCCGCTGAGCAGCTGCAGGCTCACCGCCCAGCCGGCGAGCGGCAGCAGCAGCACCGGCAGCAGCCGGACGAACCACCGCCCTGCGCGGACGCGGACGTCGCCGTCGGTCTTCAACGCCAGGAAGGCGAGGCCGTGCAGGAGCGAAAACCCGACCACGGCGAGCCCGCCGAGAACGGCGTAGGCGTTGAACCAGGCAAACGGGCCGCCCTCCCGGTCGCCGTTGGCGTTCAGCGGGAGGCCCGTGGTGGTGAGCGCCAACAGGGCGCCGACGCCGAAAGCTGCGGTAAGCGAACCGGCGGAGATGGCCCAGTCCCAGCGTGCCCGCCACTGCGGGGTGTCCACCTTGCCCCGGTATTCAAAGGCGACGGCGCGGAAGATCAGCGCAACGAGGACCACCAGCAGCGGCAGGTAGAGCGCGGAGAACAGGGAGGCGTACCAGAGCGGGAACGCGGCAAAGGTGGCGCCGGCCGCGGTCAGCAGCCAGACCTCGTTGCCATCCCAGACGGGGCCGATCGTGTTGAGCAGGACGCGGCGTTCGGTATTGTCCCGGGCGAAGCCTTTCATCAGCATGCCGACACCGAGATCGAAGCCCTCCAGAAAGAGATAGCCCGTCCACAGCAACGCGATGGCAATGAACCAGATGGTGGGAAGCAGTTCCATGCTGAGTATCCTCTGCGTTTCTTTGGTGGCGGGTGCTTAGTAGGCGAAGGCCAGGACGTCGTCGTCCGGTTTGCCGGAGCCCTGCGGGCCTTTCCCCGGCGTCTGGTCTTCGTTCTCATCGGCCGGGGCGTGGGCGAGTTCCGGCATGGCCGAGACCACGCCGCCGCGGATGTACTTGACCAGGAGCTTGACCTCCACCACCAGCAGCGCCGCGTAGACGGCGGTCAGCACCACCAGCGAGGCCATGATCTCGCCGGCGGAGACGCCCGGCGAGACGGCCGCCGCGGTGAACATGAAGACCTGGTCGATCCCGCTGGGGTCCGGGTTCGGCGCGACGACGAAGGGCTGGCGTCCCATTTCGGTGAAGATCCAGCCGGCGGCGTTGGCCCCGAACGGAGCGAGGATGCCGAATACTGCCAGGCGCATGAGCCCGCGGGAGGCCGGCACGGTTCCCTTGCGCGTGACCCACAACGCCACGAGCGCCGCGAGGGCCGCGACGCCGCCGAAGCCGATCATCATCCGGAATCCCCAGTACGTCACCTCCATGACGGGCACGTACTGGATTTCCTGGCCGGCGCGGTCCCCGTAGATGGGGTTGTCCGGCAGGTGCGTGCCGTAGTCGGCCTTGTACTGCTCGAGCAGGCTGTTGACGCCCTTGACCTCGGTGGTGAAGTCGCCCTTGGCCAGGAAGGACAGGATGCCGGGGACCTCGATCACGGCCACGATGTCGTCGCAGTTTTTGGTGCCGAGGTTGCCGACGCTGAGCACGGAGAAGCCCGTGCCGTCGTGGCAGGCGGCCTCGGCGGCGGCCATCTTCATGGGCTGCTGTTCAAACATGAGCTTGCCCTGCAGGTCGCCGGTCAGGGCGGTGCCGGCGAAGGAGATCATGGCGACGACGGCGCCGATCCGGAGCGAGCGGATCCAGACGGCGTGGTCGGCCCGGTCCCGTCCGGGAACCGTCGATTCGCCGGGGACCACCTTCCCGTCCGCACCCACCGTGTCAATCCCGTCATGGCGGCGGCGCCACAGGTGGTACCAGGCGATGCCGAGCAGGAAGGCACCGGCGACGGCGAGGCAGCCGAAAAGGGTGTGCGGTACGGCGACGAGCGCGGTGTTGTTGGTAAAGACCGCCCAGGCGTCCGTCATGACCGGCCGGCCGTCGATCATCTCGACGCCGACGGGGTGCTGCATCCAGCTGTTGGCCACGATGATGAAGTAGGCGGAGAAGGCCGAAGCGACGACGACGATCCAGAGGCAGGCGAGGTGAACGGCGGGCTTGAGCTGTTTCCACCCGAAGATCCAGAGGCCCAGGAAGGTGGATTCCACGAAGAAGGCCAGGAGTGCTTCCATGGCGAGCGGCGCCCCGAACACATCCCCGACGAAGCGGCTGTATTCACTCCAGGCCATGCCGAACTGGAACTCCTGCACGATGCCGGTGGCAACGCCCATGATGAAGTTGATCAGGAAGAGCTTGCCCCAGAACTTGGTCATCCGGAGGTACTCCGGCCGGCCGGTGCGGTACCAGAGCGTCTGGATGACGGCGACCACCAGGCCCAGGCCGATGGTGAGCGGCACCATCATGAAGTGGTAGACCGTGGTGATTCCGAATTGCCAGCGTGCGATTTCCAAGGCGTCCAAGGCAGTCCCTACTTTTGGCTAGGTCCAAGACTTCTACGTGGCGTAGAAATACTTCTTCTACAGAGTGTAGAACAAATCGGCACGTTTCCGCATCCGCGGAACCCGGCGGCGCGGCACGGCCCCGGCTGGATCGCCTGCCCGCCCCTGCGACGGCGCCTCATGCTCAGATGATAGGTCCGCGTGGCTCGCGGTGCCTATGGCCGGCCCGGTCCAGGCTGTTTGACCTGCGCGCACCGCCGCAGCCGTGTCCGCCTCCTTTGTTGCAGGTCATTACCCGGCCCGAGCGCGACAAATCGGTGCTCAGTCGCCAGTACACCTTGAGGACAGTCCAGACGTTCACGGCCGGATCTCCACCCACGACACACTGGGTCTTTCGTTTTGGTGTCAGCTACTCTCGCCTCATGGAATCGACTGACATCAGCTTCCGCACCCGAAAATGGGTCCGGCCCGAAGACCTGAATGCCAACGGCACACTGTTCGGTGGCAGCCTGCTGAAGTGGATTGATGAGGAAGCGGCGATCTACGCCATCATCCAGCTTGGTAACGGCCGGGCCGTCACCAAATACATATCTGAAATCAACTTTGTTAGCTCCGCGGTCAAGGGCGATTTGATTGAGATGGGGCTGACAGCCACCAACTTTGGCCGGACGTCCCTGACCATGCGCGCCGAGGTCCGGAACATGATCACCCGTCAAAGCATCCTCACCATCGAGGAGCTCGTTTTTGTGAACCTCGGCGTCGAGGGCAAGCCGGAACCTCACGGCTACGACAAGATCACGTACGACCGGGACAGGATCCCCACGCATCACCTTCGGGAACTGCCGTAAAGCCCGCAAGTATGCGCGGTGCGGCGGCGCGCCGGACAGGTTGTTCTACCGGATGTAGAAAGAATGCGCAAAACGCGGTAAATTTGAGGTTGAAGTGTTAGCAAACCACCCGGAAGGCAGTTCAGCCGACCCCGGGGGCCGTCAAGAAGGACGTACCAATGGCAAGTCTCGGTGAACTGGAACGGGCAGTGATGGATCTGCTCTGGGCAGGCCAAGAGGCTGCAACGGCCAATACGCTGCGGGATCTGCTGGCGCAGAGCACCCGCGCGGAGGGCGGTGCCGCGGGGCATGAGGGCAAGGATCTGGCCGTCACCACGGTCCTGACGGTCCTGTCGCGCCTTGAGCGCAAAGGGCTGGTGGAACGCGAGCGCGGCACACGGCCGCACCGCTACCAGGCCGTGTCCAGCCGGGCTGACCACACGGCCGAGCTGATGCACGAGGTCTTGGGTTCCGCGCCGGACCGGGAAGCCGTTCTGGCGCGTTTTATTGGTTCGGTCTCCGACACGGAAGCGGAAACGCTGCGCAAACTGCTGGGCCGCAGCTAGCGCACGATGTTCTGGACCTCATGGTTTCTGGCGGTCCTGGCGATAGTCCTGGCGTGGCCGGTGCCTATCCTGCTCTCGCGTGCCCAGTGGCCCGCGCGGTCCCCGTTTACGGCCATGCTCCTATGGCAGGCGATTGCCCTTGCTGGCGGTCTGTCGATGATCGGCGCCATGCTGGTCTACGGGCTGGAGCCCGCCGGGGAGAACCTGCTTGCGGGGCTGACGTCCCTGGCGGGGATGGTCCTGCACAACGCGCCCACCACGGTACTTGGCTTCTGGCACATCTTTGCGCTCTCGGCGGCGGCGCTGCTGACGGCGCACCTCGTCTTCACCCTGCTGCTGACCTATTACAAGATCCAACGGCAGCGTCGCCGGCACCGTGAACTCCTCGCCCTGCTGGCCTCGCCTTCCGCGGACGGTCCGAAGACCATGGTGCTCAACCTCGACTCCCCGGTGGCCTACTGCCTGCCGGGCGGCGCACGCTCCGTCACGGTCCTCTCCGACGGGTTGATGGCGGCCCTGGAACCCGCCGAGCTCCGGGCGGTCCTGATCCACGAGAATGCCCACCTCAGCCAGCGCCACCATCTCCTGCTCTGGGCCTTCGCCGCCTGGCGCCAGGCACTGCCGTGGCTGCCCACCACGCGGCTCGCGCAGGAAGCGGTCAACTCGCTGATCGAGATGCTCGCCGATGATGTGGCGCTGAAGACGGAGAGCAAGGCAACACTGATCAGGGCCATCGCAATCGTGGCCAGCGGCTCCCCCGGCGCACCGGGAACTCCGCTGGCGTTGGGTGAACCGGACCTGGCCGACGTCGAACCCGACCAGCCCGGCGCCATCGGCGGGACCGGTTCGGCGCGCACCACCGCCTCACGGGTCAGCCGGCTGCTGTCCCCCCAGCCGCCGCTGCCCGAGCCGCTGCGCGCCGCTGTGCTCGCAGCCTGCCTGCTGCTGCTGGCCGTGCCCACGGCGCTGCTGATCGTCCCGGGCTTCCTCGGCTGAAGTGGGCGGGGGCGCTACCTCAGTCTGCTGTGTCCCTTACCGCAGTCTGCTGTGCCCCTTGAATTTGAGTTCTGTGAGGCTCTTACCCGTGGCCGTGCCGCTTACCGCCGATTTGGTCTGAGCGAAGGTCAGCGTCGCGTGTGCGATCGCGTCGGCCATCTGGTCGAGCACCGTGGTGTTGACGTTCGCGATGGTATCGCAGGCCGCGTGGTAGCAGGGGTCGTGCGGCGCGCCCGCCGTACCGCCGAAGACAGCTGCCTCCTCCGGTGTCTTCAGGTCCTCCGCGCCGGTAAACAGGCCACCGGCCGGAATCCCGTTCTCGATGAAGCCAAAGTAGTCCGAGCGCCCGTCGAAGGCCGTCGGCGCGGCCGGCAGTCCTTGGGACGCGAAGTAGTCCAGAAAGACCTTTTCAACGACGCCGGATCCAGCGGGGCCAGCCGCTCCGTAGGACGAACCGTCGCCGTCGTATACGTATCGGACGTAGTTCGGCGAGCCGACCATGTCGAAATTCAGGTTGACGGCGTGGTCCTTGATCTGACGGTCGGAGAGCTGGGAGACGTAGTAGTCGGAGCCGATCAGACCGTCCTCTTCGCCGCCCCAGAATGCGAACCGCACCCTGTTCCTGGCTTTTTCGTGGGTCTCCTTGAACTGGATTGCGGTTTCCAGGATGGCGCCCAGTCCGGTGCCGTTGTCGTTGATTCCGGGTCCCTCGCCGACGGAGTCCAGATGCGCGCCGACCACCACCTTCCGGTCGGCACGTCCTCCCGTATCGGCCAGGATGTTGAACGACTTGATGCGGGTGACGGTGGCATCAACGGCCAGGCGCAGAGTCGCAGCGCCGAGGCCGGCAAGCTCGGCGCCGTTGTCAAAGGTCGTGCTGACGACGGGGACCTTGGCCTGGGGAGCCTCAAGGGTTCCGCCGAACAGGCCCATGCGGTCATCTCCCGGAACCACATCGCCCTGATTGAAGACGATGACGCCGGCCGCCCCGGCTGCCACGGCGTTGTCCACCTTGTCCCGGAATCCGCAGGTGCCGCGCTGGATGAGGGCGATGTGGCCGGACCGGAAGCCCCGGAAATCAGCTTTCTCGCAGCCGCTCGTCGAACCGCGTGCGCCGGCAAGGTTGATATCCACGGCACTGACTTGGGCAGTCACCTCGCCGGCTCCGGAATAGTACATGTCCAAAAACCCGTCCGCGGCGCCGTAGCCGTAAGTTCTCGGCAGCGGGGAGATGCGCTCCAGCGCCGCAGCCACGAACCCGTACCGGCTGTACGTGAACCGCTGGCGGACCGGTTCGTAGCCGGCGTCCTTGAGTCGATCCTCGATGTAACGGGCCGATTTCTCGTAGCCCCGTGTTCCGGCAGCGCGGTTCCCGCCGTTGGCATCCGCGACTGCCTGCAGCGCCTTGAGGTGGGACAGAATGTTTTCTGCGGACACGGCAGCCCTCAGCGCCCCGGAGTCCGTTCCTGCGTCGGCGGCAGCGGGCGGTGCGAAACCGACCGCCAGCCCCATAGTGGCGGCGATGGCCGCAGCTCTGATATTCCGGTGCCTCATGGGAACTCCTGGATTTGCGGAATCCGGGTCCGAGCGTCCGTGTCCGGATCGGTGACAGAAACACTATCCGAAGGTGGAACGGCGCGTAAGGGGCAGACGTCCCGCCTGCGCAGCGTGGACCCGGAGTCAGGCGTCGATCCGCTCCCGGTCCAGGCTGGCCGCGCCGGCAATGATGAAATCCTTGCGGGGTGCGACGTCGGAACCCATCAGCAGGTCGAAGGTTTCCTCGGCCTGCTTCGCGTTTTCGATTCCCACCTTGCGCAAGGTGCGGTGGCGCGGGTCCATCGTGGTCTCGGCCAGCTGCTCCGCGTCCATTTCGCCGAGCCCCTTGTAGCGCTGGATCGGCTCCTTGTACCGCTTGCCTTCCTTGGCGAGACGGGCCAGCAGCACGTGCAGCTCCGCCTCAGAATAGGTGTAGATCATCTCGTTGGCCTTCTGGCCGGCGTTGACCACCTCCACCCGGTGCAGCGGCGGGACCGCGGCGAAGACGCGGCCTGAATCGATCATCGGACGCATATAACGGAAGAACAGGGTCAGCAGGAGGGTCCGGATGTGGGCGCCGTCGACGTCGGCGTCCGTCATGAGAATGACCTTGCCGTAACGGGCGGCATCGATGTCGAAGCTCCGGCCGGAACCAGCCCCGACAACCTGGATCAGCGCGGCGCATTCGGCGTTGGAGAGCATGTCCCCCACCGAGGCCTTCTGCACGTTGAGGATCTTGCCGCGGATGGGCAGGAGCGCCTGGAAGTCGGAGGAACGTGCCAGCTTCGCCGTTCCCAAGGCGGAGTCACCCTCCACGATGAACAGTTCGGAGCGCGCAACCTCGTCCGTGCGGCAATCCGCCAGTTTCGTGGGCATGGAGGAGGTTTCCAGGGCGTTCTTGCGGCGCTGGGTTTCCTTGTGCACGCGGGCCGAGATGCGGGACTTCATCTCGCTGACGACCTTTTCCAGCAGCAATGCGGACTGGGCCTTGTCGTTGCGGTTGGCGGAGTTCAGCTTGGCGTTGATCTCCTGCTCCACCACCTTCGCCACGATGGCGCGGACGGCGGAGGTGCCCAGGATCTCCTTGGTCTGGCCCTCAAACTGCGGTTCCGCCAGGCGTACGGTCAGGACCGCGGTGAGGCCCGCGAAAATGTCGTCCTTTTCGATCTTGTCGTTGCCCGCTTTGAGCTTGCGGGCGTTGCTTTCCACGGCCTTGCGGAAGGTCTTGAGCAGGGCTTGCTCAAAGCCGGACTGATGGGTGCCGCCCTTGGGCGTGGAGATGATGTTCACGAAGCTGCGCACGGTGCTGTCGTAGCCGATGCCCCAGCGGAGGGCGACGTCCACTTCGCAGTCCCGTTCCACTTCGGCCAGCTGGCTGTGGCCCTTCTCGTCCAGGACGGGGACGGTTTCCTTGAACTTGCCTGCCCCGTGCAGCCGCCAGATGTCCGTCACCGCGGGGTCCCCGGCAAGGAACTCCACGAACTCGGAGATGCCGCCGTCGTGGTGGAAGACTTCCTCATGCGGGCCGGACTCCCCCGGGGTCCCGGCAACCTTGCGCTCGTCCCGCACGGTCAGTTTCAGGCCGGGGACCAGGAAGGAGGTCTGCCGGGCGCGGGCGGCGAGTTCGTCGTAGGAGAACTTGGCGTCCGGGGTGAAGATCTGACGGTCCGCCCAGTACCGGATCCGGGTGCCGGTGACTCCGCGTTTGGCCTTTCCGACGATGTCCAGCACCGAACCATCAATGAACGGTTCAAAGACGGTCGCCGGGTCCGGTTTGGTGCCGGGGTCCTTGAACCGGCCGGGCTCGCCCCGGCGGAAGGACATTTTGTAGGTCTTGCCGCCGCGGTCCACTTCTACGTCCAGCCGGGAGGACAGCGCGTTCACGACGGAGGCGCCCACGCCGTGCAGGCCGCCCGAGGCTGTGTAGGAACCGCCGCCGAACTTACCGCCTGCGTGCAGTTTGGTGAAGACCACCTCGACGCCGGAGAGCCCGGTTTTCGGTTCGATGTCCACCGGGACGCCGCGGCCGTCATCGTGGATCTCAACTGAGTTGTCCGCGTGCAGGATGATCTTGATGTCATGGCCGAAGCCGGCGAGGGCCTCGTCGACGGAGTTGTCGATGATCTCCCAGAGGCAGTGCATGAGGCCGCGGGAGTCCGTGGAGCCGATGTACATGCCCGGGCGCTTGCGGACGGCCTCGAGGCCTTCCAGTACGGAGAGATGCCGGGCGGTGTAATCAGAACTTGGTGCCACGGGGCGGAAACTCCTTGAGGGACGGAACAGTCAGCACATTTTGAACGCTCCTACTAGGGTAGTCGGAGTGCCGCCCTGCTATGGGTTGCCACTCCCTTCCGCGGCCCGGTGCCGCTTCTCCCGTTATCGAGACGTGATACGCGCACAGCGAAAGTGGGCCATCCTTGCGATGCTTTGGCTGCGAATGCTGGTTATATAGGTATACCGAACTACCAAGGAGGCCGAACATGACAACAGCAGTTGCGGACCGCACACTCACCACCGTTGACCGGTGCGATCGTTGCGGTGCACAGGCGTATGTCCGGGTTGTTCTCGGTGCCTCCGGCGGTGAGCTTCTCTTCTGCGGCCACCACGCACGGGCCGTAGAACCGACACTCAGGCCGCTCAGCTCTGACTGGCACGACGAGACCGGACGCCTGCACGAGAAGGCGCCGCTTCCGGTCGACTAGACCACATGCAGTCAGCTCAACGCCTGGCCGGCCAGATGCCGAAGAGCCGGGCCGTGACCTGAGACGCAGCAGACGAGGGCCCCTCCGTTCGGAGGGGCCCTTTTTGTCGGCCGGAACAGGCTGGGTTGGCCGGGGAGAGCGAGGGCCCCCGGCGAAGGCCCCCGGACGGCGAAGGCCCCCGCCGGATCCTGATCCGGCGGGTGCCTTTGCGGTGTTGAAGCTGGAGCCTAGTCCAGGTAGTCCCGCAGGACCTGGGAGCGCGAGGGGTGGCGCAGCTTGGACATCGTCTTGGATTCGATCTGGCGGATCCGTTCCCGCGTGACACCGTAGACCTTGCCGATTTCGTCTAAAGTCTTCGGCTGTCCGTCGGTCAGGCCGAAGCGCATCGCCACGACGCCGGCTTCGCGCTCGGAGAGCGTGTCCAGCACCGAGTGCAGCTGTTCCTGCAGCAGGGTGAAGCTCACGGCATCGGCCGGAACAACGGCTTCGGAGTCCTCGATCAGGTCACCGAATTCGGAGTCGCCGTCCTCGCCCAGCGGGGTGTGCAGGGAGATCGGTTCGCGGCCGTACTTCTGGACTTCGACGACCTTTTCCGGAGTCATGTCCAGCTCGAGTGCCAGCTCCTCGGGCGTGGGTTCGCGGCCGAGATCCTGCAGCATCTGGCGCTGCACGCGGGCGAGCTTGTTGATGACTTCGACCATGTGCACCGGGATACGGATCGTGCGGGCCTGGTCGGCCATGGCGCGGGTGATCGCCTGGCGGATCCACCAGGTGGCGTAGGTGGAGAACTTGAAGCCCTTGGTGTAGTCGAACTTCTCGACGGCACGGATCAGGCCCAGGTTGCCCTCCTGGATCAAGTCAAGGAACAGCATGCCGCGGCCGGTGTAGCGCTTGGCCAGCGACACCACAAGGCGGAGGTTGGCCTCCAGGAGGTGGTTCTTGGCCCGCTTGCCATCGTGGATCACGAATTCAAGCTCGCGCTTGAGCTTCGGGTCCATGGATCCGTCGTCAGCGTTGATCTTTTCTTCGGCGAACAGGCCGGCCTCGATGCGCAGGGCCAGGTCCACTTCCTGCTCCGCGTTAAGCAGGGCGACCTTGCCGATCTGCTTCAGGTAGTCCTTGACGGGGTCGGCGGTGGCGCCGGCCGACATGACCTGCTGCACGGGGGCGTCGTCATCGTCGGCGTCGGAGTAGACAAAACCGGAGCCGGTAGTGGCAGCAGCGGCCTTGCCGGGCATCTCTTCGCCGTCGTCGCCGAGCTCGACGGCGTCAGCCGGGACGTCGTCGAGGTCCACCTCAACTTCGGCGTCTTCGTCGTCGTCACCGCGGGCGGCCTTGCCGGCGGCCTCAGCCGCGGCTTTGGCGCCGGGCTTGGGCCCGCGCTTCTTGGGTTCTGGCTTGGCGAGTGCCGATGCGGTGTCGTCGCCTTCGGCAGAGGCCGCGTCTTTGACAGCCTTGTTTGCAGCGCGCGTCGCGGCGCGCTTGGCGTTCGTCGCCGCCTTCTTGTCCTCGGGGGACAAAACGTCGGCGGGTTCCTTCTTCGCGGAAGACGGGGTCACAGAAAACCTTTCTAGCGGCGGTCTGTGGAATCACCATACGGGCAACACCACTATGACCCTGTCAAGTCCGCGGTTTCCATCAAGAGCCACCACGGCCAACAGAGCCACTTAGTAGAACTGCTGGGGCGGCCGTAATGTTCCCCGTTTCCGGGTTAACTACAAGCTCTTGATCCACGGACCCAACCGGGTCTCGGCAACCATTGTCTCACGATTTTCAGTTTGGGTTCCGATCCGGGGCGGGGGTTGCGCAATTCGGCGCGGATCAGCGTTCGATCCCGGTCACGCCGCTCCCGGCTCGAACTTCTGCCATGCGGCCTCCCTCCTTGCCGCCCACCCGCACAACGTGCCACGGCTCACGAGCTCCGCCAGGAGGACGGCCAGCCGGTAGCCCGGGTGTTGCGCGTCCGCCCGGCTGAACAGGGCATCGGCGAAGGAGCCCTTGCCCCGGCACCATTCGATCCAGCCGCGTCCGGTGAACGCGGCAGCCGCGGCCTCCCCGCCGCCGGCCTCGCCCAGTTGCACGAGGATCCGCTCCAGGCTTGCCATCCGCTGCCAGTCCGGCACGGAAGGCGCCAGCCCGAGCAACACCTCGCCATACCCCGGAACCGCCGGAGCGCCGTCCGATCCACCACTGGCAACCCCGGCACGCGGCAGGACCGGCGGGAGCGGCCCGAAACCGTCCAGCGGCGGCAGCGGCACCGGAGCCAGCGGAGTCAGCGGGCCGGAGGAGTCGAACATCCCGAAGTCCGCCGCGCCCTGCTCGGCGGCCTCCGGACCGGCGGCCGCCATCACCAGTACGGCATCACGCCAGGCCGGGACGCGTAGCGCGGCCCGCAGGTAGCCGGCGAGCTCTAGGGGCAGCCGCCTTCCGGCGGGTGACTGCAGGACCACAGCCCAGACGTCCAGTACCTGGGAATACTGCGACTGGTCCCGGGTGTGTCCGGTGAAGAGCCGGTACCAGTTCCGCTCCGATTCGAGCACCGCCGTGTCCTCGGGCATAGGGAACGGGCGGGCTGCCTCGGCGCCGGGCGCGGGCCCGACGGTGCTGCCGCGGAAGACCATCTCCGCATTGAGCTTGCTGTTCCTGATCTCGTCGATGGGCCGGCCGGGCGGGGCGCAGCAGGCAGGATCGGTGCAATAGGCGTTGCGCCAGTGCTCGGCGCCGATCAGCCAGGCGTCCCGCACCGGCATGCCGCTTTCCGCCAGTGCGTGCTCCAGCTCCTCGAGCAGTTCGGCCCAGGCCGCTCCCGCCCCGCCGGTGACCGTAACGTCACTGCCGGTGAAGAAGGCGAGCAGGACCCCGTCCGCGTGGTCGTCTGCCTCCAGGTAACCGGCCACTGTACGGGCGAACCCCGCGAAACCGCCCGGACTGCCGTCCCCCGGAAGGTCGACCCGCAGGGTTGCCCCGAGCCGCTTGCCCTGCATGGTCATGGCCACGAGGCTGCGCGACGGCCAGTAGCCGAGCGAATGCGGGATGTACCCGAGGACGTCTTCGGGGCCGGTAATTTTCAGGTGATCGGGAGCTGTCATAGCGCCAGCTTGGCCGTCCCGTGGCCCGGCGTCAGCCCCGGGGCAGCCGTATGTGGACAACCACTCCGCCGGGACCGTTCTCCAAGGTCAGCGCTGCTGGCGCCGTTCCGCGCTGAGCCGGCGGTTCCGGGCGAGCGCCGCGCGCAGCGGAGGTACGACGACGCCTTGGGCGGCCATCTGCCGGCGCACCTTGCGCCGGGTGATGAGAATGGCCCCGGCTCCCGCCGCGAGCAGGAGGAACTGGATGCTCAGGGCAATCCGGAACGGTGCGAGCCCGTACAACTCCCCCCGGGAGAAGCCCGTGGTGTGCAATACGTCCAGTACCAGGCCGATCAGAAAAATGGACACGAGCGCGGCGATGAACCCGCCGACGTTGACAATTCCCGTGGCGGTTCCGATCCGATGGGCAGGATTGAACGTCCGGGCAAAGTCGAAGCCGATCATGGAGCCGGGACCGCCGACGGCCAGCACCACCACGAGTCCGGCCAGCAGCCACAGCGGGGACCGGCCCGGGAAGAGCAGCACCGCCGCCCAGGCCACGGCCGTGGCGGCAGAGATCAGCAGGACCATGGTGGAGCGGCGCAACGGGTGCCGGGCAACGAAGGTGCCCATCAGGGGCCCGGCGGCAATGGCGGCCGCCACGTACAGGGTCATGAGGGCGGACACGGTGACGGTATCCAGGCCCTGGGCGGAGATCAGGAACGGATAACCCCACGTCATGGCAAACACCGTGCCGCTGAATTGGATGGTGAAGTGGCTCCACAACCCGAGCCTCGTGCCGGGTTGCCGCCAGGCATGGGACAGCGAGATTCCCGTGGCGCGCAGCCCCTGCGAGGGCGCGGGTGCGGGATGTCCCGGGGGCAGGTCCTGCAGCAGAACCAGCACGAGCACGACGGCGAGGGCGGACATGGCGGCCAGCGTCAGAAACGCGGGGGTCCAGCCTGCCGAGTGCAGGATCATGGCGAACGGCACCACGCTGAAGAGCTGGCCGAGCTGGCCGGACATGCCGGTCAGCTGCGTGAGCAGCGGAACACGCACCGGCGCGAACCACAGCGGGATCAGGCGGATGACGGCGATGAAGGTCATGGCGTCGCCGGCGCCGACCAGCACGCGGCCCAGGACTCCGCCGGGGATGCTGTCCGCGAAGGCCAATTCCAGCTGTCCGAGCCCCATCAGCAATGCGCCCGCGGCGATCATGGCCCGGGAACCAAGGCGGTCCACGAGCACGCCCACCGGGATCTGCAGGCCCGCGTAGACGAGGAGCTGCAGCACCGTGAAGAACGAAATTTCGGCCGCGCTAGCAGAGAAGCGCTCCGTGGCTTCCAGCCCGACGACGCCGAACGACGTGCGCTGGCTGACCGCCACCAGATAGGCGAAGACCCCGACGATCCAAATCAGCCAGGCTCGGGGTGCGGTCACCCCTCCATTATGCCCGCTCCCGGAAGAAATAGTATTTATTCGCCCGGCTCTTTACGGGCCAGGTAGGCCTCCACGGCCGCGCCCAGGGCGTCGGCGTTCGGAAGCTGGTCGTTCTCATCGGCCAGCAGGGACCGCCGGACGGTCCCCTCAGCCTTCTCGTCATAGCGCGTCTCGAGCCGGGAAACGACCTGCTGGACTTCCTCCGAGGCGGCGATCTGTTCGGCGATCTGCCGGCCCACTTCGCGGCCCGCCTCGCGCAGGCGGTCGGCGGGCAGCATGAGCGAGGTGGCTGCGCCCAGGTATTCCAGCCCGGCCACGGCAGCCGTGGGGTATTCCGCCTCTGCAAGGTAGTGCGGGACGTGGATCACGTAGCCGGCGACGTTGCGGCCAGCCGCGACGAGCCGCAACTCAAGGACATGCCCCACGGCAGCCGGCACCTCGACCGTCGGCTTCCACGCCGAGATCCCCTCGATAAGGTCCGGGCGGTTGCCGTGGACCGTTACGCCCACCGGCCGCGTGTGCGGCACCGGCATGGGGATGGAGTGGATCCAGGTGACCAGGTTGACGTCGAGGGTCTCGACGATGCCGACGACGGCCCGGGCGAACCGCTCCCACTGCAGGTCCGGTTCAAACCCGGCGAGCAGGAGGAAAGGGTTCCCCAGGCCGTCAGCGAGCCGATACAGCGCAAGGCTCGGAGCCTGGTAGTCCTGCAGGTGGTCTTCGACGAAGCTGACCTGCGGGCGCCGGGTCCGGTAGTCGAGCAGCTGGTCGGCGTCGAACTCGGCAATCATTTCCCCGTCCAGCGCGTCCAGCATTTCGGCGGTGATCTGGCTGACGACGTGACCGGCGTCGGCGAAGCCGGTGAAACCCATGACGAGGTTCAGTCCGCGCAGCTCCGGGCTGTGGAACAGCCTGTCATCACGCAGGTAGAGCGATTCGGGGTCCAGCAGGGAGCCGGAAATCCGTTCAATCACGGCATGTTCCTTTCGCAATAGCGGCGGTGGGAGGAGCGGGACCAGACCCGCGCGGCGGAGGTTTCCGGACACAACGGCCCGACTGGCGGTGGTTCCGGTACCTTGAACAACGCCCGGGGCCGCGCCGGCATTCCTGCCGCCGGTGTGCTCCAGCTCTCATTCAATTGAACAGCCGCCCGGCGGAGAGACTACGATCGGAACTGGCCCCAATGACGGCCGTGAAGTCACCGAAGTCACGTCTCAAGCCGACTGTGGCACCGGTTCCAGGGCAGGGCGCCGAACATGCAGTTCCTGCCGAATATCAGAGAGAATTGAGGACTGTCCTCGTGGTCAAGAATACCGAAGTGAAACTTAGTGCAATCGCCGGGGATCTGAGGAAGTACCCCAGCGACGCCCTCGTCATCGGAGTGGGACAGGGCACGGACGGTCCTATCCTGCTCAGCAACCCCCTGTCGGCGGAGGCCGCCGAGGCGCTGGCGGACTCACTGAGCATTCTTGGCGTCACCGGGGCGGTCGACCAGGCCCACCGCCTGCCGGGCCTGCCGGAAGCCGGGGCGGCCGTGCTGGTACTCGCCGGCGTCGGCAAGCTTGCCCCGAACCATCCCCTGACGGAGGAAGCGCTGCGCCGCGCCGCCGGCTCGGCGGTCCGCCAGCTGGCCGGCGCTGCCACCGTCACCCTGGCTCTCCCGACGGCGTCCCTGGCTGAGGTCGCAGCCGTCGCCGAGGGTGCCGCGATGGGCGCCTACTCGTTCACCGAATACCGCACCTCCAAGGATGGCCTGAAGGATCCGGTAAAGAACGTCGCCATTGTCACCGACCTCGCCACTGACCGGGGCCTGCAGCAGACGCTGACCCGTGCGGCCCTGATCGGCAAGGCAGTGAACGCGACCCGCTCGCTGGTCAACCAGCCGCCCAGCCACCTCTTCCCCGAGTCCTTCGCGGACGCCGCGAAGGAACTCTCCAAGGGCCTGCCCGTCAAGGTCACGGTCTGGGACGAGAAGCGCCTGGACAAGGAAGGTTTCGGCGGCATCCTGGGCGTCGGAAAGGGCTCCACCCGGCAGCCCCGCCTGGTCAAGGTCGAGTACGCCCCGGCCAAGGCGACCGCCAAGATCGCCCTCGTTGGCAAGGGCATCACCTTCGACACCGGCGGCATCTCCATCAAGCCGGCGCTGGGCATGGGCGACATGAAGAGCGACATGGCCGGCGCCGCCGTCGTGCTTAATACCGTGCTGGCCATCGCCGGCCTGGGCCTGCCCGTCAAGGTGACCGCCTGGCTCTGCATTGCGGAAAACATGCCCTCCGGCGCTGCCCAGCGCCCGGCCGACGTCCTGACCATGTTCGGTGGCAAGACCGTGGAGGTCCTGAACACCGACGCCGAAGGCCGCCTGGTCATGGCGGACGGGATCGTCGCGGCTAGCCAGGAATACCCGGACGCCATCATCGACGTCGCCACCCTCACCGGCGCCCAGCTGATTGCCCTCGGCGACCGCACCGCGGGCGTCATGGGCGCGGACACCGTCACAGGCCCGATCAAGGCCGCCGCGGACCGCGCCGGCGAGCTGGTCTGGCCGATGCCGCTGCCGGAGGAACTCCGCGCCAGCCTCGATTCGCAGGTCGCGGACATCGCCAACATCGGCGAACGCCACGGCGGAATGATGACGGCGGCGGTGTTCCTGCGGGAATTCGTCGGCAAGGGCAAGGATGGCGAGCAGATCCCCTGGGCGCACATCGACATCGCCGGCCCGTCCTTCAATAACGGCAGCCCGTACGGCTACAACCACAAACAGGGCACCGGCTGCACCGTGCGGACCCTGGTGGCCTACGCCGAGGACATCCTGGCCAAGGCCGTCTGAGCGGACGCGGGGCTTTGTGGCCGGGCTGACTCCCTGGCCACAAAGCCGCGTGACACTCGACACAAGCGCTCCACAAAAGCCACGGCAAGGTGGAGCATGTATTAGTGGTTCGCTAAGGTGAACTTCGGTAGTTCCAAATGAAAGGGAACCGGCCCGCTGGCATCATCTCGGCGGGAAGTTCCAAGACCAGATGATGCGTACTCTCGTGTCATCGTTCACGCGAGGGAGCGTTTTAGTGGCCGATCAGGCAACTGCGCAAGAATTCGACATCCTGGTACTCGGCGGCGGCAGCGGCGGCTACGCAACTGCCCTGCGTGCTGTTCAGCTTGGCCTTACCGTTGGCCTGATCGAAAAGGCCAAGCTCGGCGGCACCTGCCTGCACAACGGCTGTATCCCCACGAAGGCCCTGCTGCACTCCGCGGAGCTGGCCGACCACGCCCGTGACTCGGCGAAGTACGGCGTCAACGTCACCCTCGACAGCATCGACATCACCGCTGTCAACGCCTACAAGGACGGCATCATTGCCGGCAAGTTCAAGGGCCTGCAGGGCCTGATCAAGGGCAAAAAGGGCATCACCGTCATTGAGGGCGAAGGCAAGCTCCAGGGCACCGACACCATCGTCGTGAACGGCACCGCTTACAAGGGCAAGAACATCGTCCTCGCGACCGGGTCCTACTCCCGCACCCTGCCGGGCCTGGAGATCGGCGGCAAGGTCATCACCTCCGACGAAGCCCTCACCATGGACTTCATCCCGAAGAGCGCGATCATCCTGGGCGGCGGCGTGATCGGCGTCGAGTTCGCTTCGGTCTGGAAGTCCTTCGGCGTTGACGTCACCATCGTCGAAGGCCTGCCCTCGCTGGTCCCGAATGAGGACGCGACGATCGTCAAGGCCTTTGAGCGCGCCTTCAAGAAGCGCGGCATCAAGTTCTCCACCGGCGTCTTCTTCCAGGGCGTCGAGCAGAACGACGACGGCGTCAAGGTCACCCTCGTCGACGGCAAGACCTTCGAAGCCGACCTGCTGCTCGTCGCGGTCGGCCGCGGCCCTGTCACGGCGAACCTCGGCTACGAGGAGGCCGGCGTCACCGTCGACCGCGGCTTCGTCATCACCAACGAGCGCCTGCACACCGGCGTGGGTAACATCTTCGCCATCGGCGACATCGTCCCCGGCGTGCAGCTGGCGCACCGCGGCTACCAGCAGGGCATCTTCGTCGCCGAAGAGATCGCCGGCCTCAAGCCCGTCATCGTCGAAGACGTCAACATCCCCAAGGTCACCTACTCCGAGCCCGAAATCGCCACCGTCGGCTACAGCGAGAAGGCCGCCAAGGAAAAGTTCGGCGAGGACCAGATCCAGACCCAGGAGTACAACCTGGCCGGCAACGGCAAGAGCTCCATCCTGGGCACCAGCGGCCTGGTCAAGCTGGTCCGCCAGAAGGACGGCCCCGTGGTGGGCGTGCACATGATCGGCGCCCGCATGGGCGAGCAGATCGGCGAAGCACAGCTGATCGTGAACTGGGAAGCCTACCCGGAAGACGTGGCCGCGCTGGTCCACGCCCACCCGACCCAGAACGAGTCGCTGGGCGAGGCGCATCTGGCCCTGGCCGGCAAGCCCCTCCACGGCTAGCAGTTCCGCTCGCACCACCGCAAGAACACCGTGCGTAGTGCACCCGGCCCGAAAAGCCGGGTGCACTAAGCTCGACCAAGGCAGCAATCATCCGCACTAAAGATCAATAAGGAGAACGGGGACGACATGTCTGAATCCGTTAACTTGCCCGCCCTCGGTGAGAGTGTCACCGAAGGAACCGTCACCCGCTGGCTAAAGCAGGTAGGTGACCGGGTAGAGGTGGACGAGCCGCTGCTCGAAGTTTCCACCGACAAAGTAGACACCGAGATCCCCTCTCCGATCGCCGGCGTGATCGAGGAAATCCTCGTCGCCGAAGACGAGACCGCTGAAGTCGGAGCACCGCTGGTCCGTATCGGCGACGGCTCCGGTTCCGCGGCCGCTGCGGCGCCGGCCGAGGCAGCTCCGGCCGCAGGCGAGAGCGAAGCAGCACCGGCCGAGTCGCCGGCCGCTGCCGAAGCACCGGCACCGGAAGCTGAAGCTCCCGCCGCCGAGGCGCCTGCTGCCGAAGCCCCCGCTGCAGCTCCCGCCGGCCAGGGACACGAAGTCACGCTCCCCGCCCTGGGTGAGAGCGTCACCGAAGGTACCGTCACCCGCTGGCTGAAGAGCGTCGGCGACACCGTCGAGGTGGACGAGCCCCTGCTCGAGGTCTCCACGGACAAGGTCGACACCGAGATCCCGTCTCCGGTCGCCGGCACGCTGCAGGAAATCCGCGTCAACGAGGATGAGACGGCCGAGGTCGGTTCCGTCCTCGCCGTGATCGGCTCCGGCGCCGCCGCACCGGCAGCGGCCCCCGCCCCCGAGGCCCCCAAGGCCGAAGCGCCGAAGGCTGAGGCGCCGGCCGCTCCGGCTCCGGCCGAGGCACCCAAGGCCGAAGCGCCGAAGGCTGAGGCGCCGGCCGCTCCGGCTCCGGCCGAGGCACCCAAGGCCGAAGCTCCCGCCGCCGCGGCACCCGCCGCCGCCCCGGCCGAGGCTCCCAAGCAGGAGGCCCCGGCCGCTGCGGCTCCCGCGTCGGCCGCTTCCGCCGCTTCCGCCGAGTCCGGCTACGTCACTCCCCTGGTCCGCAAGCTCGCCAACCAGCAGGGCGTGGACATCTCCTCGCTGAGCGGAACCGGCGTCGGCGGCCGCATCCGCAAGCAGGATGTGCTCGCCGCCGCGGAAGCAAAGGCCGCTCCCGCCCCTGCAGCCGCGCCGGCCGCGTCCGCTGCCCCCGCCCGGTCGGCAGTTCCGGCAGCCGAGCTGTCCGCGCTGCGCGGCACCGTGCAGAAGGCACCCCGGATCCGCCAGGTCATTGCCCGCCGGATGCGCGAGTCCCTCGACATCTCCACGCAGCTGACCCAGGTGCACGAGGTGGACATGACCAAGGTCGCCAAGCTGCGCGCCAGGGCCAAGAACTCCTTCCAGGCCCAGAACGGCTCCAAGCTGACCTTCCTGCCCTTCATCGCCAAGGCTGTCGCCGAGGCCCTGAAGCAGCACCCGAAGGTCAACGCCTCCTACGACGAGGACAAGCAGGAGATCACCTACCACAACGCCGAGCACCTGGCGATTGCGGTCGACACCGACAAGGGCCTGCTGGTTCCGGTCATCTCGGACGCCGGCAACCTGAACCTCGCCGGCCTGGCCGGCAAGATTGCCGACGTCGCCGACCGTACCCGCAACGGCAAGATCGGCCCGGACGAGCTGTCCGGCGGAACCTTCAGCATCACCAACATCGGTTCCGTGGGCGCCCTGTTCGACACCCCGATCATCAACCAGCCGCAGGTCGCCATCTTGGGCACCGGCGCGATCGTCAAGCGTGCCGTGGTGGTTTCCGACGAGAACGGCGATGATTCGCTGGCCATCCGGTCGATGATGTACCTCTCCCTGACGTACGATCACCGCCTGGTGGACGGCGCCGACGCGGGACGGTTCCTGCAGACGCTGAAGGCACGCCTTGAGGAAGGCGCCTTCGAAGCGGACCTCGGACTCTAGAGTCTAAAAGCAAACCGACGGCGACGGCGGTGCGGGCGCCGGTGGGAACCACCGGATGGCCCGTACCGCCGTCGCCGTTTCCCGTGTCCGGTCCATCGCGTGGGCAGATCCTGAACCGTCAGCGGGTCCTACTACATTGCGTAGAACACTCTGGCTACACTGATGCCATGAACATCGTCTATAACGTCATGGTCTTCCTGCACATCATCGGCGCCGCCATGATCGTCGGCATCTGGATCGGCCAGATGAAGAAGCCCACCGTCCACCCCCGCCAGTTCGACGGCGCCGCCCTGCAGATCCTTACGGGCGTCGTGATGATGGGGCTCATTCCCGCGCTGGACATGGATGCCAACTACTTCAAGCTCGGGATCAAGTTCGCCATCGCCCTGGCCGTTGCTGTCCTGGCGTTCATCGGCCGCCGCAAGTACAAGAAGGACGAGCCGATCAGCAAGGGCCTCGCGCACAGCGTCGGCGGTCTGGCCCTGCTGAACGTGGCCATCGCGACGCTCTGGCAGTAGCCGCTTCCTCTAGCCAACGACGACGGCGACGCACCCTTGCGATGCGTCGCCGTCGCTGTTAAACGCTCCATCGGTAGCTTGTCCATTGGGGAGTCGTGGACAGTCAGTCGCCGGCGATGCAGAATTCGTTACCCTCGGGATCCTGCATCACGTCCCAGTGGAAATCGCCGATGTCGTTGCCTTCCACGAACTGGGCGCCGAGGGATTCGGCGAGTGCGCGCAGGGCCCCGGGATCTGGGCCGTGGATGTCCAGGTGCAGGCGGCGCCTGCCTTCCGTGGGCTCCGCGACCTGCTGGAAGGCCAACTGCGGGGCGCCCGGGCCGGCGGGCCGGAGCCAGACGAACTGTTCGAAGCGCGACGAGACCGAGGTGCCCAGCAGAGCGGCCCAGAACCCGGCCAGGCGCTCAGCGTCCGCGGCATTGACCATGATGGTGGCGATACGTGCCGAGGGCGCTGCACCCGGTTCGGGGATTTCCATGACGACACTGTACGCGGTCACAATCCTCTAAGAGCGGACACCGGTGCGCTGGCTGGGTGGAATCCCTAGGATTGGACACGACACGAACCGGCGCCTCGCCGGCTCGCTGATTCACAACGACGAGGAGTGGACATGGCAGCAACACGCACCGCACACACTGTATGGAATGGCGACCTGGCGACCGGCGCCGGTAACACGACGCTGGACAGTTCCGGGCTGGGCAACTTCGATGTCACGTGGAAGGCGCGCACCGAGGCGTCCGAGGGCAAGACCAGCCCCGAAGAGCTGATCGCCGCCGCCCACTCAGCCTGCTTCTCGATGGCCTTCAGCCACGCCCTGGCGCAGGCCGGCCACACACCGGAGGAGGTCAACACCAAGGCCGACGTGACCTTCGTCCCCGGCACCGGCATCACGGACAGCCACCTCACGATGAGCGCGCGCATCCCGGGGATCACCGAAGACGAGTTCCAGCGCATCGCTGAGGAAGCCAAAACCGGCTGCCCTGTCTCGGCTGCCCTGACCGGCATCAAGATCACCCTGGACGCCTCGCTGGCGTCCTAGTACGCCGCCGGCCCCACGCGGAAGGCCCCCGTTCCTGGATCTCCGGGAACGGGGGCCTTCGGCGTGAAGCCCTGGTGCCGGGATTGCCGGCCCGGTTACTTGCCGGGCTGGCTACTTGCCCGGCTGGCGCGCCGGCAGCGGTGCGGGCCGCACCTGGCGGTAGCCTTCCCGCAGCGGGGGCCGATCGGTGGGCAGTTCCTGGATCATTTCCTTCAGCGCGCCGATCCCGTATTCCAGCTGCGGATCTGTCCCTGCGGCGTAGGCGTGCGGCGGGAAGGTCACTTCGATGTCCGGAGTGACACCGAAGTTTTCGACGCCCCAGCCCACCCCGCCGGAGAACCAGGTGGCGTAGCGCGGCTGCGTGACGCCGGTCCCGTCCGCAAGGGCGAAGCGGTTGTCAATGCCGACGACGCCGCCCCAGGTCCGCGTGCCGATGACGGGACCGATCCCCCGCAGTTTGGAGACCTGGGTGATGATGTCGCCGTCGGAGCCGGCGAATTCGTCGGTGAGGATGACAACGGGGCCGCGCGGTGCGTGGTGCGGATACGTGCGGGGCTTCTCCCCCCGGGGCATGCTCCATCCGGTGACCTTGCGCCCGATGAGTTCCGCCACCAGCTGGGAGGTGTGGCCGCCGCGGTTGCGGCGGACGTCCACGATCAGCCCGTCGAGCGCCGTCTCGGTGTCGAGGTCGCGGTGCAGCTGGGCCCACCCGTTGGCCATCATGTCCGGGATGTGCAGGTAACCGAAGGTGCCCTGGGAGGCTTCGCGGACGGTCCGGCGGTTGGCGGTGACCCACTCCTGGTAGCGCAGCCGCTCCTCATCCTTGACCGGGACCACGGCCACCCGGCGGTGACTACCGGCCTGGTCCCCGTGCCCGGAGCCATTGCGAAGGGTGAGTTCCACGGCCCGGCCGGCGGCGCCGACCAGTTGCATGGCGGGCGTCCTGGTTTCGGTGAGTTCCACGCCGTCGATGGCCAGCAGCACGTCGCCGGGTTTGGCGTCCGCGCCCGGCCGGGTCAGCGGCGACGTGGCCAGCGGGTCAGAGGATTCGCCGGCCAGGATCCGGGTGATCTCCCAGCCCGCACCGGTGAAGGCGAGGTCGGCGCCGAGGCGGCCCTGGCCATTGCTGCCGTTCTCGGTGACGGCGGCGGGACGGACGTAGGCGTGGGAGGTGCCCAGCTCGCCGTGGAGCTCCCACAGAAGGTCCACGAGGTCGTCGTGGGAGCCGAGCCGGTCCACGATCGGCCGGTACCGGGCGTGTACCGAGTTCCAGTCCTGGCCGGCCATGTCCTCGGTCCAGAAGAAGTCCCGCTGGAGGCGCCAGGTCTCGTCAAAGGCCTGGCCCCAGACGCTCAACGGGTCAAGCTGCACGCGGATGCGGGTGAGGTCCACCTTGACCAGCTGGCCGGATTCCTCGTCGGCTTTGGCGCCGGCCGGGGTGACCCGGATCTGCTTGTCCTGCACGAAAACCACCTTGTCCCCGTCGCCGGAGACGCGGTAGCTGTCCAGCGCCTCGACGATGGTGGTGGTCCGCCGCTTGGCGAGGTCAAAACGGACCAGCGACGGCGCGGCATTCTTGTCCTCCAGGCTAGCGCGGCCTTCGCCGGTCACACCGGAGAGTTCGTTGTCCAGCCAGAGCAGGGCGCCGGACGTAGCCGTGAGCGCCGAGTAGTTGCCCTGCGGCACGGGAACGGAAATCACGCGGTGGGCCAGGCCCTCGGCGTCGACCCGGACGGCGGGGGCCTCGCCCTTCGCGTCATTTTCGGCGGCGTCGGCACCCCGGTCGGCGTCGACTCCGTCCTGCAGATCGACGGTGGGGCCGAATGGAGAGGGAGTGTCAGCCGCGAGGGCCACCAGGTACGGCTTGATCGGGCTCGGGAAGGACAGGTCGAAGGAGTGTCCGTCGTAGACCGGGTCAAAGCTGCGGTTGGAGAGGAAGGCCAGGTACTTGCCGTCCGGCGTGAACGACGGAGATTCGTCGCGGAAGCGTCCGTCGGTGACGTCGACGAGGACGCGCTTCCCGTCCCTTGCCAACGGGGCGGCGTCTACCTTGGTGATGCGCAGCCGGCTGCGGGAGCCGAACGAGGTGACCGGCTCGGACCAGCCCAGCCAGGCCGAATCCGGGGACCAGCTGAAGCCGTCGATGCTGCCTTCGCCGATGCTGCTGATGAGTGTCAGGTTGCCGGCGCGGGTGTCCGCCAGGTAAATGTCGCCGAAGGCGGTGCCCACGGCGAGCCAGTTCCCGTCCGGGCTGGCCTCCATGGCGCTGGCGCGGCTCGGCTTGGGGAAGTCGATCTTCGTCGACTGACCGGAGACCACGCTTCCCTGCAGGGCCGGGACGGCGTCCGCGGCATCGGCGCCGGCACCGGCCGTGTCGGCAGCGTCGGCGGCGGCAGCGTCGGACGCGGGACCGGGCCCAGCGGCGGGGGCAGCCACTGAAACCGAGGCGGCCGGCCGGGTCAGCGAGGCGGCCGAGACCGGCTGCGGCAGCGGCGTGCCGGCGTCGGAGTTCTCCCCCGGCGTCGCCGGATTGGAGGCGGCGGCCGGTGCCGTGGGGCCGACGCGCTCAGGCCCACCAGCCGGCGTGGCGGCGATGGCTTTGAGGTACAGCGCCTCGACGCCGTCGTGGTCGGCAACATACGCGATCTTGCCGTTGCCGAAGGGCCGTGGCAGCCGTGCCCGGACGCCCGGCGTGGCTTCCAGAACGCGGGACGGGCCGTCCTTGTGCCGCAGCCAGTGGAGAGTGCCATGGGCTTCCACAGCGCTGGATCCCCCGGAGCGGTCCGGAATGACATCGCCGAGGTGGCGGGAGGGCAACAGCTGGGCGGCGCGCCGCGCCTGCGAGGCGGAGCCGAGCGAGATCTCGAGTTTGACGGCGTCCGAGCCGAGGTTCGGCAGGAGCCAGAGTTCGCCGGCGGATTCAAAGACCACCCGCTGGCCGTCGGTGGCGGCGTGCCGGACGTAGAAATCTTCGTGATCCGTGTGCCGGCGGAGATCCGTGCCGCTGGGAAGGACGGAGTAGAGGTTGCCGTAGCCCTCGTGGTCGGACAAGAATGCGATCCGTCCGTCCACCCACATCGGGTCGGTGAGGTTGCCGTCCAGTTCGGGCGCGAGCCGTTCGAATTCGCCGTTTCCGTCCCCGTCTATCCAGAGCTTGCCCGCTGTCCCGCCGCGGTAGCGCTTCCACCAGGCCGGTTCACGGGAGAGCACGCTGGCGAGGACCACGGGGCGCTCGTCGCCCACGACCGGGCCGAATGCGACCGACTCGACAGGGCCGAACGGGAGTTCCGCCGCCCAGCCGCCGGTCACGGGCAGGCTGTACGCGTGGGTGTGGCGGCTGTCGGCCTGGCGGAAGGCGCTGGTGACGACGACGTCCCCGGCGGGAGTGAAGCCTTTGACCCGGGTGGAGCTGTGGCCGAAGTAAG
Source organism: Pseudarthrobacter sp. MM222 (assembly GCF_947090775.1). Lineage (NCBI taxonomy): Bacteria > Bacillati > Actinomycetota > Actinomycetes > Micrococcales > Micrococcaceae > Pseudarthrobacter > Pseudarthrobacter sp. MM222. The sequence goes on along the minus strand of NZ_OX352321.1, from coordinate 1,706,206 downwards.
TCAGCTGCCGGTAGCCGCCACCGTCGACCTCCGCCGTGACGACTTCCGGGGCCGTTCCCTGCACCACGGTCCATACGAGGCGCTTGCCGTCCGGGGTGAAGCGGGGGCTGCGGGCGGGCAACTGCAGGGAGGAGACCCGCCAGGCGCGGCCTCCTCCGAGGGGCGCAATCCACACGTCGTCCTCGGCCACAAAGGTGACCAGATCGCCGTGCAGATGCGGGAAGCGGAAGTAACTCGAAGAGGTCATCGTTCGATCATAGTCAAGAGCACCCCTGCTCCCCGGGAGGTTTCCCGGCCGTGCCGGGCATGGTGAGATGGATCATGCGAATCATTGTCGCCGGAGCCTCCGGGCTGATCGGAACCGCCCTTTCCCGTGCCCTGCGCAACGCCGGGCACGACGTCTGTGCCCTTGTCCGGCGGCCGCCCGCCTCCCCGGCCGAGTTTCATTGGAACCCGGCCGAGGGCCGCATCGATGAGACTGCCCTCCGCGGAGCAGATGCGGTGGTCAACCTCTCCGGTGCCGGAATCGGCGACCGGCCCTGGACCCGGGCACGCATCAACGAACTCAGCAGCTCACGGCTGGGCCCGACACGGACCCTGGCGGCGGCAATGGCCCGGCAGGAGAAGCCGCCCGCCGTGTTCCTCAGCCAGTCCGGCTCCAGCTATTACGACGACGCAGGCCCGGTGGTGCTCCGGGAAAACGCGCCCGCCGGCGGTGGCATTCTGGCAAGGCTCTGTGTGGACTGGGAGGCTGCTGCGCACGAGGCACCCTCCGGCGTCCGCGTGGTCACGCCCCGCACCGGCGTCGTACTGAGCCGCTCCGGCGGGGCGCTGGGCCGGCTGTTGCCGCTGTTGCGCCTCGGCGTCGGCGGGCCTCTCGGCAACGGCCGGCAGTACTGGCCCTGGATTACGCTGCCCGATGTGACCGGCGCGTTCGAATTCCTGCTCAGGACGCCGCTGTCCGGCCCGGTGAATGTATGCGCGCCGGAAAGCGCGGACGTGAACTCTTTAATCGCGCAACTTGCCGGGGCGCTGCACCGGCCGGCGGTGCTGCGGGTACCGGCGCCGGTTCTGCGGCTGGTGATGGGCAAGCTCGCGGAGGAACTCCTGCTGGCGAGCCAGCGGCTTGAGCCGGCAATACTCAGCGAAGCCGGTTTTGAGTGGCAGCACCCGTCCCTGGCCCAGGCAGCCGCGTGGGTGGCAGGCAGCGGCCCGGAGGCCTGACCTCTGTCTGGCCTGCCGGCGTGCCTGGCCCGCCTGGCTGCTTCCGTCGCGAGCCGCCCGCTAGCCCGGTGCCGGGCGTCCGCTAACCCGGTGCCGGCCCCCGCTAACCCGGTGCCGGGCGTCCGCTAACCCGGTGCCAGGCCCCCGCTAGCCCGGTGACGGGCGTCCGGGGAGGATCTCGTGGATCCGCCACCGGCCGTTGACCGGGACGAGTACCAGCCGGAGCCGCTGCTCGTCGGCGGCGCCGGCCTCGGCCACGATGGCACCCCGCGCGTCCCGCTCCTGGTACGCGGACTGCGCGACCCTGACAGCCAGAACAGTCCGCAACGGGCCGCTGTCCGTGGCGCGTTCCACAGCGCCCAGCACGCTGGAGAAGCCTGTCAGCACATGGCCGGATTGCCGCAGCCGGGCGCCGATCCTGCCGTCCGCGTCCGCAGCCGGGGACTCCGGTGCATTGACCTCGTCCAGCAGGTGCAGGTCCCCGGAGTTGAGGGCCAGCGAGCGGAGCCGGGCCAAGCCGCGGACCGCCTCGGCTGGATCCTCTGAACGGAGCAGGGCCTGGATGTCCTGCGGGATCGCGGCGGGCGCCGCGGCCTCCGGGGCCGCAGCGCCGGGCAGCGCTGGTGAGGAACGCCCCTCCGCGGCCTGCTCCGGACCGGGGGTGGGGGCCGCAGGGAACGGCCAGGGCAGCCGGGCGCCGGCCAGCAGCGAGGCGCCGGCGAGGACCATCACCAGCGCGAGCACCGCGGATATAAGCCGGAGCACGACGCGGCCGGCACGCGCACTCCCCGACCTGCCGTGGCCGTCCGGATTCCGGCCGGCCGCGTGCCTTGCCGCTGGGCGGGGCGGCGCGGCCGCCCGGACCGGAACCGCTGCCGGGTTCCGCCGGATCCTGCGGGTGATGTGGCGGGACCAGCCGTGGAGTCTTTGCGCCCGGAGTTCCCGCGGAGTGCGGGGCGGGGCATGCCGGGTGAGCAGTTCCGGGATCACCGTCGGGTGGACCGAGCCGGACAGGTCCACGGGCTCCGCCGCGGCGCTGCGGTAGACCGCAGTGGCCAGCTCGGCGGCCGTCGGCCGGAGCCGCCGGTCCTCTCCAAGGCCTGCCTCCAGGGCTGCGGCCAGGGCGGCCGGCACCCCCGGCACCAGCAAGGGCAGCGGTGGACGCCGGTCCCCCGGTTCGGGGGCGCGTCCGGACAGGCAGTACCAGCCGAGGGCGGCAAGGGAATAGACGTCCCGTTCCGGCTGCAGCCCGGCCCGCATGGCGTCCACCGGCGCCGGGTCGCGGAAGCCATCCGTGCCGTGCTCGGCCGTCGTGGCGGCATCCGCCACCATCCGGGCGACCCCCAGATCGGCCAGCAGTGGCTTGCCGTGCGCCGAGAACAGCACATTGCCGGGGGCGAGGTCACCGTGCGTGACGCCGTGCGTGTGCAGGTAGGCCAGGGCCTGCGCGATCGGAGTCAGGACCGTCACCGTCTCCCCGGCATTCAGCCGTCCGCGGGCCGCCACGAGCGCTGCCAACGAGCCGCCGGGGGCATAGTCGAGCACCAGGCCAAGCCCTTTACCCCCGCCGGCGGGGGACTCCTGGGCCCAGTCCAGCCGCACGACCGCGTGCGCCCTGACCAGGTGGTCGTGGTTCAGGGCGGACAGGATCCGGACTTCGCGCCGCAGATCCGCTTCCGGCTCCGTCCCCTCTCCCGTGGCTCCGCCGCCGGGCGCGAAGCATTTGAGCGCAACGTCGCGGCCGGTGGATCTCTCCGTGGCAAGCCAGACGGTGGCGCTTCCGCCGCGGCCCAGGCAGCGGCCGACGTCGTAACCGGGAACGGCGGGCGGCTCAGCACCGGGCCGGGCGAAATCCTCCATACCCAAGGAATAGCCGAATCCGCGGATTCCCGCAGAAGTTATCCACAGGTGTGAGAGCTTAAGCACACAAGCGGGCAGGGCCGCGGGCGAGGACTAAGCTGGATGCCATGACTCTTCAGTTCCTCCAGCTGGGTCTCGCCCCGGAATTCGTTGACTACTCGCGCGGCTGGGATCTCCAGCGCGAACTCCACGAAAAAGTCGTCGCCGGGACCGCGCCCAGCACCGTCCTGCTGCTCGAACACTCCGCCGTTTATACGGCCGGTAAACGCACCGAGGACCACGAACGCCCCTTTGACGGAACGCCGGTGGTTCCCGTGGACCGCGGCGGCAAACTCACGTGGCACGGGCCCGGACAGCTGGTGGGCTACCCCATCATCAAGCTCAGGAACCGGGCAGGCATCCGCGACTACGTGGAGCGCCTGGAGTCCGTCATCATCGCCGTGCTCGCCGACTACGGCATCGACGCCGTACGGATGAAGGGCCGCGCGGGCGTGTGGATCGAACAGGATGAGAAGGGCCCCGCCCGGAAGATCGCGGCCATCGGCATCCGGGTCCACGACGGCGTGACCATGCACGGTTTCGCGATCAACTGCAACAACGACCTTGCGCCCTATGGCCAGATCATTGCCTGCGGAATCACCGACGCCGGTGTCACCACGATCGAGCAGGAGATCGGCAGGGACGTTCCCCCGGTCGACCTCGTGTCGCGGATCATCGAAGAACTGCGCAACAATGAAGAAGCCCTAGTTGCAACCCATGAAGGAGCTCTACTGTGACACTGGCACCAGAAGGCCGGAAGATGCTGCGTATCGAGCAGCGAAATGCGGCCACACCGGTGGAACGTAAGCCGGAATGGATCAAGGCCAAGGTCCAGATGGGCCCGGAGTTCGTGCAGCTCAAGAACCTGGTCAAGAAGGAGGGCCTCCACACTGTCTGTGAAGAGGCCGGCTGCCCCAACATCTTCGAGTGCTGGGAAGACAAGGAAGCGACCTTCCTGATCGGCGGGTCCGAATGCACCCGCCGCTGCGACTTCTGCCAGATCGATACCGGCAAGCCCTCCCCGGTGGACATGTTCGAACCCACCAAGGTGGCCCGCTCCGTCCAAGCCATGCAGCTGCGCTACGCCACGGTCACCGGAGTGGCCCGCGACGACCTCGCCGACGAGGGCGTCTGGCTCTACGCCGAAACGGTCCGCAAGATCCACGAGCTCAACCCGGGCACCGGCGTCGAACTCCTGATCCCGGACTTCTCCGGCAAACCGGAGCACATCGCGGCGATCTGCGACTCCAAGCCCGAGGTGTTCGCCCACAACGTCGAGACCGTCCCGCGGATCTTCAAGCGCATCCGGCCGGCGTTCCGCTACGACCGCTCCCTGGACGTGATCACGCAGGGCCGCAAGCTGGGCATGGTGACCAAGTCCAACCTGATCCTGGGCATGGGCGAAACGCGTGAGGAAATCTCCGAGGCGCTGCGGGACCTGCACGAGGCCGGCTGCGACCTGATCACCATCACCCAGTACCTGCGCCCGAGCGAGCGGCACCTGCCGGTGGACCGCTGGGTCAAGCCGCAGGAATTCGTTGACCTCCAGCACGAAGCCAACGAGATCGGCTTCCTCGGCGTCATGAGCGGTCCGCTGGTGCGGTCCTCCTACCGCGCCGGCCGGCTCTGGGCCACCGCGATGCGCAAGAAGGGCTGGGAAATCCCCGCCGAGCTCGCGCACATCGAAAGCTCCGGCAGCACCCGCCAGGAAGCCAGCTCACTGCTCGCGGCACACTCCTGACCGCAACCGTTAGAACTGTTACAGAGGGCCGGCACCGGAGCACTCCGGCGTCCGGCCCTTTGCCTTCAATCGCGTAGAATTAATGCACTATGGCGAATTCCTCTGATTCCAGCACGTCCACTCCGGCTGCCGACGCTCCGAAGCGCGGCCTCTTCTCCCGTAAGCCCAAGGTAGCGAAGGTCAAGAAGCCGAGCCGGCTGAAGCAGATCGGCGAGGTCTTCCAGATGACCCGGCGCCACGATCCGATGGTGCCGTGGCTCATGCTGCTGGCCTTCCTGGGTGTCGTGGCTGTCAGCCTTCTGGTCGGCTTCCTGCTGGAAAACTGGATCACCGGCCTGATCATCGGCATCGCCCTCGGTGTCCTTGCCGCCACCCTGATCCTGTCCCGCCGGGCGGAGCGCGCCGCCTTCGCGCAGATTGAAAACCAGCCCGGTGCCTCCGGTGCGGCCTTGGGCACGCTCAAGCGGGGTTGGATCGTCGAAGAGCAGCCGGTCGCCGTGAACCCGCGGACCCAGGATGCCGTCTTCCGCGCCATCGGCCGGCCTGGCGTCGTGCTGGTCAGCGAAGGCCCCACTGCCCGGGTGAAGCCGCTGGTCGACGCCGAACGCAAGCGACTCGCGCGGATCCTGCCCAATGTCACCATCCACGTGATTGAAACCGGCCGCGGCGAAGGCCAGGTGCCGATCAGCCAGGTCGCCAAGAAGATGAACAAGCTGAAAAACGAACTGACCAAGATCGAGGTCAACGCCGTGTCCAAGCGCATTTCATCGCTCGGAAGCCGCCTGCCGATCCCGAAGGGCATCGATCCCTACAAGGCCCGCCCGGACCGCAAGGCCTCCCGCGGACGCTAGCCTGCGCAGCACCAGGCACACAACTTCAGGAGTCGCCCCGGTTACCGCCTTCCAGGCTGAACCGGGGCGATTCCGTTATCACACGAGCCCAAGCCTTTCCCGGCGCAAAGCAAGACGCCGACCCAACCCCCTGCCCGTCCTGCGGGCCAGAATCCGGAGACTTCCATGAAACTGCCCTCCACGCCGGCCGCGATCCGCGTCTTCCGCGTCCTCGCCGTCGCCGAGGCCTGCAGCTGGGCCGCCCTGCTGGTCGGCATGTTCTTTAAATGGGTCACCCGGACCACGGAGCTGGGCGTGGAAATTGCCGGGCCAGTCCACGGGGCGTTCTTTCTCGCCTACGGCGTTACCGCCCTGGTCCTCTGGCGGCTGCAGCGCTGGCCGTTCCGGGTGGCGCTGTTCGCCGGGTTCTCCGCCGTCGTTCCGTTTGCCACCGTGTGGTTTGAACGCTGGGCAGGCCGACGCGGATTCCTCACGCCGGCAGCAGCGGCCGGGCAGCCAGTCGAGGAAACCGTGGGCGTTTAGCGGCCCGCAGCGGGTGTGCAACCCAACCAACCGCCCGCCCGCCCGCCACGCCCGCGTGACGAATATGGCCGCTTGACGAATATGGCCGCTATGCAGGTGTGCATAGCGGCCACATTTGGCAAATGGCGGACTCCTCCCGGCCATTACTGGCAAATCGCAGGAGCTTGAGGCACGTCGGCAATGCCTTGCTAAGACAGAGGGCAACCCTCCGCCGTCGAAAGCCACATTCCGGGAGCGCAGCCCAGCGCATTGCTCCGCCGTTAACGCCCAGTTGACGCAAATGGCCGCAATGCAGGTGTGCATAGCGGCCATATTGGGCAAATGGTGGAATCGCCGAACACTCGCGCGGGGCTCGCGGAAGCTTCCAGTGCCGGGGAGTGAGACCAACGGGGGGCCCGGCCGCCGTCGAAAAGTTACATCCGGACCAGCACCGTGTTCATGGCCTTGTCGTGCAGGCCGCGCTGGTCCGGGTCGAAAATGACGGCGGGGACCACGAGGCACAGGAGCAGGCTGCGGACCAGGGCAGGCAGTGGACCTGCGGGGCCGCCGCCGATCCGGACCACGTGGATCCCCAGGATGCGGTGCCCGATGCTGTAGCCGAGCGTGCCGATCAGCAGCGCCTGCTCTGCGGCGAACACCGCCAGCGTGGCCCACGGGTTCCCGGCGAAGGCGTAGTTGCTGATGAGCAGGGCAATGCCCCAGTCGATGCAGATGGCAAGGATACGGCGGCCGGCGCGGGCGATCGAGCCGGGGCCGGCCTCGGGCAGGCCCAGCCGCTCCCCCGGGTACTTCGAGATGCCGGACGTGTCCGGCCCGCTGAGCCATGAGCCTATGTCTTTGCGATCAACCACCCTCCAAGACTATCGGGGAAAGCAGGCCTCTCCTCGCTGTTCACGGAGTGGACTTTGAATGGCCACACTGTGGAACCGGATTGGTCACACTGTGGACGCCGACTACCGTTTACATGTCCGGGTATTCTGTAACGTGCCCGAAACAAAGCGGACACCGGAGTGAAATCCCATGTCCTTAGGGTGGTAACAGTTGCTGGCGGCATAGGAGCGGGGCGGACTTTTCGTTCTCCCCGCTGTCGGACTGCGCTGGACCACATGGCCCTGACGGCCAGATCTTTCATATGCGTAAGGAGCATAGATGTTCAAGACTGCGGACGAAGTCCTCAAGTTCATCAAAGACGAAGACGTACGATTCGTCGATATCCGCTTCACCGACCTCCCCGGCGTTCAGCAGCACTTCAATGTGCCCGCCAAGAGTGTTGACGCGGACTTCTTCGTCAACGGCCAGCTTTTCGACGGATCCTCCATCCGCGGCTTCCAGGGCATCGCCGAGTCGGACATGCAGCTCATCCCGGACGTCACCACGGCCTTCCTCGACACGTTCCGCCTGGAGAAGACCCTTGCGCTGAACTTCTCGATCGTGAACCCGCGGACCGGCGACCCCTACCACCGCGATCCCCGCGGCGTGGCCGAGAAGGCAGAGGCCTACCTCGCGTCCACGGGCATCGCTGACACCGCGTTCTTTGCGCCGGAGGCCGAGTTCTTCGTCTTCGACAACGTGCAGTACCAGTCGTCCCCGCAGGGCAGCTTCTACAAGATCGATTCCGAGGAAGCCCACTGGAACACGGGCCGCGAAGAAGAAGGCGGAAACCTCGGCTACAAGACCCCCATCAAGGGCGGTTACTTCCCGGTCTCCCCCACCGACAAGCAGGCCGACCTCCGCGATGCCATGTGCATCGCCCTGGACGAGGCCGGCCTTGAGGTTGAGCGCAGCCACCACGAGGTGGGCTCCGCCGGCCAGGCCGAGATCAACTACAAGTTCACCACGCTGACGCACGCGGCAGATGACCTGCAGAAGTTCAAGTACGTCATCAAGAACACCGCCGACGCCTGGGGCAAGTCCGTCACGTTCATGCCGAAGCCGGTCTTCGGTGACAACGGCTCGGGCATGCACTGCCACCAGTCGCTGTGGAATGGCGGCGAGCCGCTGTTCTACGACGAGAAGGGTTACGCCGGCCTGTCCGACATGGCCCGCTGGTACATCGGGGGCCTGCTGAAGCACTCCTCGGCCGTGCTTGCGTTCACCAACCCGACGGTGAACTCCTACCGCCGCCTGGTCAAGGGCTTCGAAGCTCCGGTCAACATGGTTTACTCGCAGGGCAACCGCTCGGCCGGTATCCGCATCCCGATCACGGGTTCCAACCCGAAGGCCAAGCGCATCGAATTCCGCGCTCCGGACCCCTCGTCCAACCCGTACCTGGCCTTCGCTGCCCAGCTGATGGCCGGCATCGACGGCATCCGCAACCGCATCGAGCCGCCCGCTCCGATCGACAAGGACCTCTACGAGCTCCCCGCCGAGGAAGCCAAGGACATCCCGAAGGCTCCGGGCACGCTCGAGGAGGCCCTGGATGCCCTCGCCGAGGACAACGAGTTCCTGCAGGCCGGCGGCGTCTTCACCCAGGACCTGATCGACACCTGGATCGAGTACAAGTACGAGAACGAGATCCGTCCGCTCTCGCTGCGCCCGAACCCGTACGAGTTCGAGCTGTACTACGGCGTCTAGCCACTACGGCCTCCAGCCACATCTCCGGGCCACGCCCGGTTGAGTGCAGAAGAGTCCGCACGAGCTGCCAGCCTTCGGGCAACGGCAGCGCGTGCGGACTCTTTTTGCGCCCGGCCACCTGTGGCCGGCGCCAGCCACCTACTCCGAATCGGGCTTCTGTTGCCGCTCGCGAATGTTCTTCGCGATTTCGTCGATCTTTTCCTTTACGATCTTCCCGGCCTCCGACAGGCTCTTTTCCGCGCTGGTCAGCGGATCTGGCTGCAAGTAGACCACCTGATCAACGGGCAGATCGTACTCATCCTTCAGGTGCGTGCCACCCGCGACCCCAAGGAGAGCCAAATAAACCCGCGCCTCCGTCTTGGCAATGCCGGCGATAGTGCCGAACACCACGGTGAAATCATTGGACTGAAAGCTAAGCGTCTGGCCTACATGACGCCGATCAAGCTCACCCGCCGGCACGGCCTTCTCAGACTGGCTTCCGCTGTAGTTCATTGACTGCTCCTAATCGTCGAGGGACACGTACCGCAGCAGTCTACAAGCCCGGGTTCATCGCTTGCCGTACTTCTTATGCACCGCCTGCTTGCTCACGCCAAGGCAGGTTGCGATGGCCTCCCACGACAGTCCGGCCTGCCGTGCGCGCAACACGACTTCCGTCTCGGTGCGGGCCAATTCCTTGTGGAGCTCCGCAACCGCGTACAGAGCCTCCGCGGGGCCCTTGCCGTCCATCGAACCGATCAATGTCTTCACCGGACACCTCCTGGCGTCAACTTTAGTTGACCTCACCGGCAGGGTCAACAAGAGTTGACGAGCTGTGACGCACTCGGTGCCTTATTCAAGGCGCTTGAGGGTCAGAAGGCCCGGTACATGGTCCGCTGCGGGCCGGAGTCGCCGCCAAGGTACTGGCCCCGGTCCTCGAACCCGGCCTTTCGGTAGGCGGCCCGGCCGGCCGGATTGACTTCGTTGACGGAAAGCACGACGCCGGTCTGGTCCCCGCCGAGGGCAGCCGTCAGTTTGGCGGCGGCCCGGACGGCGGCATCCGCGGCGCTGGTCCCAAGGCCCTTGCCCTGGTGCCTCCGGTCAATCAGGAAGCCGCGGAGCAGCCATACCGAGTCATCGTCCGGCCACCCGGCGAGGCTGGCGGCACCGGCCTGCAGCGTCAGCACGCCCACGGCCGCCCCGTCGGAGTCCACCGCAAACGGATGGCGGGATTCCTCTTCCAGCGCGATCAGCATCATCCGCAGCGGATCCCCGACGAAGCGGCCCTGGTCCTCCGCCACTTCCAGCTCCGCGATCTCCCCCAGCTTGATGGCGCGGGCGTCGTCGTCGAGGTCCTTCAGCGGCAGCAGCCACACGTTTTCAGCCATAACAGAATCGTACCCAGTCCGCCGCCAGAGGACCGGGCCGCCGGACTACAGGGCCGCATCCTTGGGCGGTCCGGCCGGGTCCATCCAGAAGACTTCCCACTGGTGGCCGTCAGGGTCCTGAAAGCTGTGCGTGTACATGAAGCCGTAGTCCTGGGCCTCCTGGGACGGGGTCCCGCCGGAGGACAGGGCCTTGCGGACCATTTCGTCCACCGCCTCGCGGCTCTCCAGCGAGAAGGACAGAATGGCCTCGGTGGTGCTGCCCGCGTCGGCGATCGACTTCGAGGTGAAGGTTCGGAAGTACTCCTCCACCAGCAGCATCACAAAAGCGCCGTCGTTGACGATCATGCAGGTGGCATTTTCATCGGTAAAGTCAGGGTTGAAGGAAAACCCCAGCGCGGTGAAAAATTCCACCGTCTTGTCGAGGTTCTTGACGGGAAGATTCAGGAACATTTGCTTGGCCATGGGCCCCAAGGTAGCACCGGGGCCGTGGCGTGTCAGCCGTTACGGCCCGAACGCCGGTTTGGGCGGCCGGGGGCGGGGCAGCGTCACTGACCGTAGAAAACCCGTTCGAACACGCCCCGGGCGCGCCGGCTGAGGCGCAGGTAGTCCTCCTCGAGCTCCGCCGCGTTGCCCTGTCCATAGCCGCACCAGCGCGCCACCGCCTCGAGATCGCGGCGCGAGGACGGCAGCAGATCCGAGGCCCGGCCGGTCCAGATCACGTTGGCCGACCGGATCCGGCTCGCCAGCCGCCAGGAGCGGAGCAGGACTTCGACGTCCGGTTCCTCCAGCAGGCCCAGACGGGCCGCCGCCTCCAGCGCTTCCACCGTGGTGGTGGTCCGCAGTTCCGGATGCTTGCCCGCGTGCTGGAGCTGGATCAGCTGGGCCAGCCATTCGACGTCGCTCAGGCCGCCGCGGCCGAGCTTGAGGTGGCGGGCAGGGTCCGCCCCGCGCGGCAGCCGTTCGGCCTCGACCCGGGCCTTGACGCGCCGGACTTCGCGTTCGTCGCTCCCGGAGAGCTCCTCCGGGTAGCGGATGGGGTCGATGAGGGCCACGAAGTCGCGGGCCAGCTCGTCGTCACCGGCCATCGGGCGGGCACGCAAGAGGGCCTGGGCTTCCCAGATGAGCGACCACCGGCGGTAGTACTCGGCGTAGGACTCCAGGGAGCGCACCATCGGGCCGCTCTTGCCCTCGGGCCGCAGGTCGGCGTCGACCATCAGCACGCGTTCGGCCAGGATGGCCGGTTTCAGCGGCTGGGTCAGAAGGGTGGAGAGCCGGCCGACAATCTGGGCGGCCTGGTTCTGGGCCTCCTCATCGGGCACCCCCGGCAGGCCCCGGTGGACGTACATGACGTCGGCGTCCGAACCGTAGCCGATCTCGCGCCCGCCTTGCCGGCCCATGGCGACAACCAACACGTGCGTCTTGAGCGGCTCCCCGGCCGTGACCATGGTTTCCGCCACCCGCAGAGCCCCCAGCACCGCCGCGCGGTCGGTGTCGGCGAGGGCCGCGCCGACCTGGTCCTGGTCCAGCAGCCCCGCGCTGTCGGCGATGGCGGTCCGCAGGATCTCCCGGCGGCGGATAAGCCGGATCAGGCGCATCGCGCTTTCCGGCTCCGCGTGCCGGGACATCTTCGAAGCGATCTCCTGCCACTGCGCCTCAAAGCTCAGGGGCACGAGCTCCTTGTCCGAGCCGAGCCAGGCCACGGATTCCGGCGACACCTCGAGGAGATCGGCAATCAGCCGGGAGTTGGCCAGGACGTGGCAGAGCCGCTCAGCGGCCGCGGTCGAGTCCCGGAGCAGGCCGAGGTACCAGTGCGTGGTGCCTAGCGCCTCGCTGACGCGGCGGAAGGCGAGCAGGCCACCGTCGGGATCGACGCCGTCGGCCAGCCATCCCAGCAGGATCGGCAGCAGTTGCCGCTGGAGTGCCGCGCGGCGGCTGACTCCGGCCGTGAGGGCCTCGATGTGCCGCATGGCGCCCTGCGGGTCGAGGTAACCGAGCGCGGCGAGCCGCCCTTGGGCGGCCTCCGGGGTCAGCCGGGCCTCCTCGCTGCTGAGCGTCGCGGCGGTGTTCAGCAGCGGGCGGTAGAAGATGCGGTCGTGCAGCTCCCGGACCGAGCGCTTGGTCTTGCGCCATGCGGCCATCAGGGCATCAGGCTGGGGCCGCTCACTGGAGAAGGGACCCAAGACTGCTTTCGCCAGGGCGCGCAGTGCGGCCTCCTGGACCGGCATCAGGTGGGTGCGGCGCAGCTGGAACAGCTGGATCCGGTGCTCGAGCAGCCGCAGGTAGCGGTAGTCCCGGTCGAACTCGGCGGCGTCCGAGCGGCCGATGTACCCGCCGGCGGACAGCGCGGCGATAGCGGACGTGGTGTCGCGGTGGCGCAGCGATTCATCCGATTTTCCATGCACCAGCTGCAACAGCTGGACGGTGAACTCCACGTCGCGCAGTCCGCCGCGGCCCAGCTTGATCTGGCGCCGCTCCTCCTCGGCGGGAATGTGCTCGGTAACCCGGCGGCGCATGGAGCGGACCGACTCCACAAATCCCTCGCGGCCGGCCGAGGACCAGATGAGCGGCGCGACGGCGGCCTCGTAGCGCGCCCCAAGCGCGGAATCTCCGGCGATGGTCCGCGCCTTCAGCAGGGCCTGGAACTCCCAGCTCTCGGCCCAGCGGGCGTAGTAGCTCTCGTGCGAGGCCAGGGTCCGGACCAGCGGCCCGGACTTTCCTTCCGGCCGCAGGTTCGCATCGACTTCCCACAGCCCCGGTTCGCGGCCGATGGACATGATCGCCCGGGAGATCCCGGTGGCGAGGGCGGTGCCGATGGTGTTGGCGCGGGAATCTTCGAGCTCACCGGAGTCGATCACGTAGATGACGTCGACGTCGGAAATGTAGTTCAGCTCGCGGGCGCCGCACTTGCCCATGCCGATCACGGCCAGTCCGACGTCGGCCACTTCGGCGGCGCTGAATTGCCCGGCGGCCTCGGCCCGGGACACGGCGAGGGCGGCCTCGATGGCGGCGCCGGCGAGGTCGGCCAGCTCGGCTCCGGCGGCGGGGAGGAAGTCCAGCGGGTCGGCAGCGCAGAGGTCCTTCACCGCCAGTTCCACCAGGCCGCGCCGGTAGGCCGTGCGGAGGGCTTCGTACCCCTCCTGTCCGGCCAGGCCGGCGACCGGCCGGGCGGATTTCGGATCGGCCCGCACGGACTGCAGCAGACGGGCACGGAGCACCGCGGCGTCCGCTGCCCGGGGCTCCGGGCTGGCCGTCACCTCGAAGGCGTCAAGGTGCTCTGGGTGGCGGATCAGGAACTCGCCCAGCGCCTCGGAGGCGCCGAGCACGCGGTACAGCGGTTCACTCGTCTCCAGGTCCGCCGCCGCCAGCTTCCGGAGGGCAGGGTGCTTCTCGATCAGCCGGACCAGCGACTGCAGGGCGGTATCCGGGTTCGCGGCGAGCTGCAGCCCGGCAAACAGGACGTCCTGGTCGAGCCCCTCCAGCTCCGGGGCGGCCAGGAACCGTTCGCCTTTCTCCAGATCACTGAAGCCGGCGGCTATGAGGCGTCGTGCCAGGCTCACCGGGGGCTCCTAGAGGATGCCGAGGTTGCGCTGCAGTTCGTAGGGCGTCACCTGGAGACGGTAGTCCTGCCATTCGGCCCGCTTGTTGCGCAGGAAGTGCTCGAACACCTGCTCGCCGAGGATCTGCGGCATGAGTTCGGACTCTTCCATTGACCGGATGGCGTCGTGCAGGCTGGCCGGAAGCGGGTCGTGGCCCATGGCACGGCGCTCGGCCGAGCTCAGCGACCAGATGTCGTCCTCGGCCGCGGCGGGCAGCTGGTAGCCCTCCTCGATGCCCTTGAGCCCGGCGCCGAGCAGCACCGCGTACGCGAGGTAAGGGTTGGCCGCGGAGTCGATGCCGCGGTACTCGATCCGTGCTGACTGGCCCTTGCCCGGCTTGTACAGCGGCACCCGGACCAGGGCGGAGCGGTTGTTGTGTCCCCAGCTCAGGTAGCTCGGAGCCTCTCCCCCGCCCCACAGGCGCTTGTAGGAGTTCACGAACTGGTTAGTCACCGCGGTGAACTCGGGGGCGTGCTTGAGGATGCCGGCGATGAACTGCCGGGCGGTCTCGGAGAGCTGGAACTCGGCCCCGGCCTCATAGAAAGCGTTGGTGTCGCCCTCGAAGAGCGAGAAGTGGGTGTGCATGCCGGAGCCCGGGTGGGCCGTGAACGGCTTCGGCATGAAGGTGGCGTAGGTTCCCTGCTGCAGCGCCACTTCCTTGATCACGGTCCGGAACGTCATGATGTTGTCCGCCGTCTGCAGGGCATCCGCGTAGCGCAGGTCGATCTCGTTCTGCCCGGGCCCGGCCTCATGGTGGCTGAACTCCACGGAGATGCCCACCGATTCGAGCATCGTCACGGCCGTGCGGCGGAAGTCCTGGGCCACGCCGCCCGGGACGTGGTCGAAGTAGCCGCCCTCGTCGACCGGTACCGGCGCACCGTCGGGCCCCGGCGCCTGGGACTTCAACAGGTAGAACTCGATCTCGGGATGCGTGTAGCAGGTGAAGCCCATATCCGCGGCCTTGGCCAGGTTGCGCTTGAGCACGTTGCGCGGATCCGCCGCGGAGGGTTCGCCGTCGGGCGTCAGGATGTCGCAGAACATCCGCGACGTCGCCTCTGTCTCGCCACGCCAGGGCAGGATCTGGAAGGTGGCCGGGTCCGGCTGGGCCAGCATGTCGGATTCGAAGACGCGGGCCAGTCCCTCGATGGAGGAGCCGTCAAAGCCGAGGCCTTCCTCGAACGCGCCTTCCACCTCGGCCGGGGCCAGCGCCACCGACTTCAGCGATCCCACGACGTCGGTGAACCACAGACGCACGAACCGCACGTCGCGCTCTTCGATCGTCCGCAGGACAAACTCTTGCTGGCGGTCCATAGTGGCCTCTTTCCGGTTCATTCGTCCGTGCCCCAGGCCCTTCGTGCATGGGTCCCGCAGCTGCTCTCCGTTCACTTTACTAATCATTGGCACCGATTGCTGGCGCAGCTGCCCCGCGTAACACAGCGTTAACATAAGCGGCCCGAGCCGGGCGGTCCGCCTCGCACACCGGCGGCACCGCCGCCGCCAGTGTGACGCGATTCACCGGATCCGGGCATGGACCCCGGTAGCTAGTCCGCGCCGTATCGCACTACGCTCATGCCATGGCCACAAGCATCAGCCCCGATCCCAGCACGCCCGCCGAAGTTGCGGCCCCCTACGGCAACGGACCGGCTGCCAGCTCTCCCGGGACAGCCGCCAGCGCGGGCACTGCACCTTGGGACTCCGCGCGGAAACCGCTGGCCAAGATCCGCACCCACCACCTCCACCAGGCCAAGCTCAACGGCGAACGCTTCGCCATGCTCACCGCTTACGACCAGTACACGGCGGAAATCTTCGACCAGGCCGGCATTGAGGTCCTCCTGGTGGGCGACTCGGCCTCCAACAACGTCTTCGGCAACGAGACAAGCCTCCCGGTGACCGTGGACGAGCTGATCCCACTATGCCGCGCCGTGACCCGATCGGCCCGGCGCGCCCTGGTGGTGGCGGACCTGCCCTTCGGCAGTTACGAGGTGTCCGCCCAGCAGGCGGTGGCGACCGGCGTGCGCTTCCTCAAGGAGGGCCTCGCCCACGCGGTCAAGATTGAGGGGGGCAAGTTTTACGCCGAGACCGTCCGGGCCATGGTCCAGGCCGGCATTCCCGTCATGGCGCATATCGGCTTCACCCCGCAGAGCGAGCACGCCCTCGGCGGCTACCGCGTCCAGGGCCGCGGCGACGACGCCCAGCGCCTGATCGACGACGCCGTCGCGCTGGCCGACGCCGGTGCGTTCAGCGTACTGATGGAAATGGTTCCGGCAGAGACGGCGGCCGCGGTTGATGCCGCGGTGGCGGTCCCCACGATCGGGATCGGCGCAGGCAACGCAACCACGGGCCAGGTGCTGGTGTGGCAGGACATGGCAGGCCTGCGTGGCGGCAAGATGGCGAAGTTCGTCAAGCAGTACGCGGACCTGCGCACCTCGCTGAGCGATGCCGCCACGGCCTACGGCGAGGACGTCCGCTCGGGCCAGTTCCCCGGCCCCGAGCACTCCTTCTAGGATTCCGGGCCCCGGCGTAGCTGCCGATGCTGCCGGTGGCACCGACGATCAGGACAGTGAAGCGTCGATGGCTCATTTATTCTCCTTGACCGCGGCCTTTGTCGTTTCACGCTGGGTGGCGGCCCAACTGGCGAGGACTTTCAGTGCGTCCTCCGAGGGTGTCTCGGGATCTGCTGTGTACACGTTGATGCGCAGTCCCGGGTCTGCGGGGAGTTCCAACGCCTCAAAGCTCAAGTCCAAGTCGCCAACGATCGGGTGGTGGAGCCGTTTTCGGCCGGTGCGGTGGTACTTCACGTCGTGCCGGGCCCACCGGGTGCGGAACTCCTCGCTTCTGGTGGAGAGTTCACCGATCAGGTCCGTGAGGTCCTTGTCGTACGGGTTTTTACCGGCCGTGGAGCGCAGCACCGCGACGACGTCGTCCGCCGCGCGTTCCCAATCGGCGAAGAACTCCCGTGCCTTCGGATTCAGGAAGGTGAAGCGTGCGCTGTTCGGCGGGGTGGTCTGTTCGGCCATCAAATCCAGATAGAGGGCACGGCCCAACTCGTTGGCGGCGAGGACATCCCCGCGGTCGTTGCGGACCCAGGCCGGCGCCGTCGTGATCGCATCAATGACGCGTTGGACGCTCGGCCGCACCGACTGCGGGCTGCGCTTGCGCCGCACACGGGGAGCGGCGGTAGCGGCGCGGGCCAGGTCAAATAGGTGGGCCGTTTCGGCCTCGTCGAGCTTCAGGGCACGCCCGAGGGCTTCAAGGACGCTGTCCGAGGCGCCGGAGAGGTTTCCCCGCTCCAGGCGTATGTAGTAATCGATGCTCATCCCGGCGAGCATCGCGACTTCCTCGCGGCGCAGGCCACTAACGCGCCGGTTGCCACCGTAAACGGGCAGCCCGGCCTCATCCGGCGTGATCCTTGCGCGCCGGGAGGTCAGGAATTTCCGCACGTCGTCACTGTGTGTCATGGCTTCCACGCTACGCCGCTGCCCCAGAACGAGGGAGGCACTGGCGTTACCCGGAACGATCGTGACTCCCGGCCCGTAAGGAATCACGGTTGCATTGAAAGCATGAAACCTGAACCTACAACCGCTTCCCACCCGGCTGCGATCCTGGCGATCATCCTCGTCAGCTACTTCATGATCCTGCTGGACAACTCGGTTATCTTCACTGCCCTGCCCAGCCTGCAGGCAGATCTACAGCTGAGCACCGGTGAGCTCACCTGGGTTCAGGATGCCTACACGCTGGTCTTCGGCGGCCTGCTGCTCCTCGGAGCCCGGGCAGGAGACCTCCTCGGACGCCGGCGGGTCTTCGTGTTCGGGCTGGTGGTGTTCTCGATTGCGTCGCTGCTGATCGGACTGGCACCGGCAGGCTGGTGGGCGATCGCCGGCCGCGCCGTGCAGGGTATCGGGGCTGCGATCGTCGCGCCCGCCTCGCTGTCCCTGCTCACGGCGAGCTTCCCAGAAGGCCGCGAGCGCACCCGGGCCGTCGCTTTGTACGGTGCTACCGCAGGGATCGGTGCCAGCCTGGGCCTGGTCATCGGCGGGGCGCTGGCCCACTGGATCTCCTGGCGTGCCGGGTTCTTCGTCAACGTACCCATCGGTGCCGCGATGATCGCACTCGCACCGCGATTCCTCCCCGAGACCGGACGCGCCAGCGGACGCTTCGACGTGTCCGGGGCGCTCAGCGCCACCCTCGGTGTCGGCGCTCTCGTGTTCGGCATCATCAACACAGCTGTTGCGGGCTGGGACTCGCCGGTCACGCTCACAACCGTCAGCGCCGGCGTCGTACTCCTGATCATGTTCGTGCTGATCGAACGCAGGGCCGCCCAGCCCATCATGCCGTTGCGGCTGTTCAGGAGCCGCCGCCGAACCGGTGCCTATGTCGCCCGCTTTCTGTATCTGGGCGCGATGATCGCATTCTTCTTTTTCACCACCCAGTTCATGCAGGAAGTGCTGGGCTTCGACCCGCTGCAGGCCGGCATCGGATTCCTCCCGATGACGGCGGTCAACTTCGCCGTTGCAATGAGCATCCCGCGGCTGGCAGGCCGGATGCCGGGTTCCATTCCACTCACGGCAGGCATCCTGGTCACCCTTGCCGGTATGTTCTGGCTCAGTCGGGTCGGTGTCGACTCCGCATACCTGACCGGGGTGGCCCTGCCGATGGTCCTCATAGGCGCAGGCCAGGGACTCGCGTTTGCGCCACTGACCTCATTCGGCATCATTGGCGCCCCCGCGGCAGACGCCGGAGCGGCATCGGGCCTGGTAAACACCTTCCACCAGGTGGGCACCTGCCTTGGGCTTGGCATCGCGGTGGCGGCGGCAGCGACCGTCCCGACTACGGATTCTGCCGTAGCGCACCTGGCCTCGGAGGTCAGCGTTGCACTCACGACAGGCAGCATTCTCCTGCTCCTTGCCCTGGCCGTCGCCGCCCGCCGCACCAGGGCACCCCGGATGGCCGTGCCCGTACCGCAGGTCCAAGAGGTCCGTTGAACCAGCAAAGCCATCCACCTCAAGGGGGTAATGACGTGCACTCCCAAAATTCCGTACGTCTCAATACCGTGAAAGGCATGAACATGGAACTGATCCTCAACAACGGTGTCACAATGCCAGCCCTGGGCCTGGGCGTCTTCCAAAGCGCCCCGGAGCAGACCACTGCCGCCGTCGAGGCCGCGCTGGCAACCGGCTACCGGCACATCGACACCGCCGCAGCCTACGGCAACGAGCGGGAAGTCGGGCAGGGCATCCGCGCCTCCGGCCTTGACCGCCCGGAGGTGTTCATCGAAACCAAGGTCTGGGTCAGCGACTACGGCTATGACCAGACCTTGCATGCCTGGGACAAAGCCGCGGGCAAGCTCGGTGTCGACTACCTGGACCTGTTCATCCTGCACCAGCCCGCCCCCGACCGGTTCGACAAAACCATCGCCGCGTATAGGGCGCTGGAGACCCTGCTTGCTGACGGGCGCGTGCGGGCGATCGGCGTCAGCAACTTCATGCCGCACCACTTGAAGCAACTGCTCGACTCGACCGACGTCGTCCCGGCCGTGAACCAGGTCGAGCTTCACCCCTACTTCACCCAGCCGGGCGTACAGGCAGCTGATGCCCAGCACGGGATCCTTACCCAGGCATGGTCACCGATCGGCGGGATCACCTTCTACCCTGGGTGGGGCGAGGACCGCCGGAACGTAATGGAAGACCCGACGGTCGCCGCCATCGGCCAGACGCACGGCAAGACCCCAGCGCAGGTCATGCTCCGGTGGCACCTGCAGCACGGCCGCTCAGCCATCCCGAAATCGACGAACCCGGCACGCATCGCCGAAAACTTCGACATCTTCGACTTCGAACTCAGTACCGAGGAACTCGCCGCCATCGACTCGCTCGACACCGGCAACCGCAGCGGTCCGGACCCGGACGAAGCCCGCGAGGAACGCTTCGCCATGGTCATACCCGAAGCCTAAGGCCCCCGAAACCTAAGACAGAGAGAAGGAACCACCATGGAATACCGCCCCTTGGGCCGCACCGGTGTACAGGTCAGCCCCTTATGTCTCGGTGCGATGATGTTCGGCTCCTGGGGCAACAATGACACCGCGGACTCCATCCGCATCATCCACCGCGCCCTCGACGCAGGCATCAACTTCATCGACACCGCCGACGTCTACTCGGGCGGGGCATCCGAGGACATCGTGGGACAAGCACTCGACGGGCGCCGGGACGAGGTGTTCCTCGCCACCAAGTTCTTCATGCCCATGAGCGAGGACCCCAACCAGCGCGGCGGATCCCGCCGCTGGATCATGCAAGCAGTCGAAAACTCCCTCCGCCGGCTCAACACCGACTACATCGACCTCTACCAGGTCCACCGGCCCAGCCCCGATACCGACGTCGAAGAAACCCTCGGCGCGCTCACCGACCTTGTCCGCCAGGGCAAAGTCCGTTATATCGGTTCGTCTTCGTACTCCGGATCCCAGATCGTCGAAGCCCAGTGGGCATCCCGGGAACGCAACCTGGAACGGTTCGTCACCGAACAGCCGCCCTACTCGATCCTGGTCCGCGGCATCGAAGAAGACGTTCTCCCTACGGTCCAAGGCCACGGCATGGGCACGCTTACCTACAGCCCGCTCAGCGGCGGGTGGCTTTCAGGGCGCTGGCGAAAAGACTCAGCGTCCGCACCCACCTCCTCCGCACGCCCGAACGCCCGCTTCGACATGAGCCGCCCAGCCAACCGGCGAAAACTCGACATCGTCGAAGAACTTGCCCAGCTCGCCGAACAAAACGGCCTGACCCTCATCGAACTGGCCATCGCTTTCGTGATAAACCACCCGGGCGTCACGGCAGCCATCGTCGGACCGCGCACCATGGAACAACTCGAGTCGTACCTGCCCGCCGCGGATATCACGCTGAGGACCGATGTGCTGGACCGCATCGACCAACTCGTCGCGCCCGGAGTGACCGTCAACCCCGACGACAACAGCTACGGTACCCACGAACTGACGACAGTGGCACGGCGCCGGTGACAGACGTGACCGCAGGGGCGCTGAGAGCGCTCCATGATGCCCTCTGCGAGGCGATAATCGCCGGGGACGCGGCAGAGCTGGCCAGCATCCTGACCGATGAATTCACCCTTACGCACATGACCGGATACGTGCAGTCAAAGTCCGAATGGCTCGATGCGATCGAAACCGGGCAGATGCAGTACCACCGGATGGACACAGTCGAGGCCACCCTCAGCGCGGAAGGGACCACGCCCGGTTTGACCGCCCGCACCCTCACCGACGCCACGATCTGGGGATCCAGGTCCACGTGGCGACTGACGTTGCGTTCCTGGTTCGAACCCCATGGAGACGATTGGGTCATAGCACGCACCGTCGCATCCACCTGGTAAATCCCACGCAACCGAAAGAAGGATCATCATGACTGACCAACCCAAGCAGCTCGGAGGCGGTCGAAAAATGTTCGGTGACTTTGCCCCGAAGCTTGCCGAGCTCACCGACGACATGCTCTTCGAGGACGTCTGGAACCGGCCCGAACTAAGCGCCCGCGATCGCAGCCTCATCACGGTAGCCGTGCTTACCGCTGGAGGAAACACCGAGCAGTTAGGTTTCCATCTCAGCCGCGCCGTCGAAAACGGTGTGGCCCAGGAGGAGCTCATCGAAGCCATCACCCATGTCACGCTCTACGCTGGCTGGCCAAAGGGCATGT
Source organism: Pseudarthrobacter sp. MM222 (assembly GCF_947090775.1). Classification (NCBI taxonomy): domain Bacteria; kingdom Bacillati; phylum Actinomycetota; class Actinomycetes; order Micrococcales; family Micrococcaceae; genus Pseudarthrobacter; species Pseudarthrobacter sp. MM222. Next base: position 1,684,750 of record NZ_OX352321.1, on the reverse strand, counting down.
CTGCGATGGGCGTCGCCAAGCAACTTTTCACAGACAACAAGTAAGGAAATTATGAACATCGAACCCAACGTGCCGACAACCAAAAACCCGCCGGCCCAATTCGCTGGCGACGTGTGGCTGGATCCAATCGCTCTTCCCCACGAGAGCGACCAGACGATGGTGGTCGCGACCGTCCGCTTCGCACCCGGAGCACGTACCGCCTGGCACTCACACCGGCACGGCCAGTACCTCCGCGTCACCCAAGGTGTAGGCCGTTTCGGCACCCGGGACGGAAAGATCATCGAAGTCCACCCCGGCCAGACGATCTACACCCCACCCGGTGAGGAGCATTGGCACGCCGCCGCCCCCGGCTGCTTCATGGAACACATTGCCATGCTCCAAAACGGTGAAGACCCGTCCAAGACCACGACCTGGGGCGAACACATCACCGACGACGAGTACGGCGGCATCTAAAACAGCGGCAGACAGAGAGGCGGCCACCCCGTTGTCGGAGTGGCCGTCAGTCTCAGTGCGCTATTGGTGTTAGTGCTCCGCTTCTGCGGCAGCCTTCCTGGCGCTCTTCTCGGCGTCCTTCTCGGCGCGCAGAGCCTCCGTCTCGTGCTGTTCCTCTGCTTTTTCCTGGCGGATGACCGCTGCGAAGAGCTTCTCCATCTCCTTGGCCACGCCGGCGGCTGAGGCCGGGTTCTGGCCGGTCACCAGCCGGTCGTCGACCACGACCTTTTCCTCAAAGACACCAGCGGAGACGTGGGTGGCACCCTGTTCCTCAAGTCGGTCTGCCAAATAGAACGGGATGACCTTGTCCTTCCCTGCGGCAACCTCCTCGTCGTTGGTGAAGGCGGCCACCTTCCGGCCCTCGACGAGGCGAAGCCCGTTCTCCAATTCCACGTTCAGCAGGCCGGCCGGTCCGTGGCAGACCGCGCCCACCAAGCCGCCGGCGTTGTAGACGCTGGCCACCAGATTCTGCAAGCCTTCGCTGTCCGGGAAGTCCCACATGGTGCCGTGGCCGCCCACGAGGTAGACGGCGTCGTACTGTTCGGGATCAACGACGTCGACGCGGGCAGTGTTGTAGAGTCCGGCGCGCGTTGTCTCGTCCTCAGTGAAGGCGACCTGGATGGGATCGTCTGAGTCCACCTCGTCGCGCGGGGGCTGGCCGCCCTGGATGGACGCGAAGTCCACGAAATGCCCGGAGTCCTTGAAGACCTTCCAGGGATGTGCAGCCTCGGCCACGTTGTAGCCGGTCTTCTCGCCCGTATCGCCGATCTCGGAAACGCTGGTCAGTACCATGAGAATTTTCTTCATGTGGTGCTCCTTTCGTCTAGCTTCACCCTACGCCCAGCCCAATTCCGGCCCTCCCGCCCCGGTCGAAATGGCGGGGCGGGGCCTCGCAATTCGGCGGGGTGATGCCGGTTGACGTCAGCCCTGCGAAGTCTCGCTGGGTGGACGCGCATCTTTGCCTGTGGGCTTCTGCATCCCGAGGATGAGGAGCGTGATGCCCATAGTGAGAAACGCAATCCAAGCCGTGGTGCCCAGAAATATCATGGCGATCGCAACGGCAAGGAAAACGACCCCGATCGGCAGGAATGCCGTGCTCCCGTTTCTCTTCGCTCGGCCGTTCGACTCCGACATGGGCTTTCTTTCACCGTTCATCTGGCCGAGGCTACCGTCGGCGAACGGAAACCCGCAAACGCTCCCGCGACTCAGCGCTGCTGCCGAATGGATGGGCAGAAACTGTGTCCAATTTGCCGTGTGTCACTACCTTGGAGCTGAACGCCGGGAGCGCCGGGATGGTCAGTCAGGCGGCGTCTCATGGACGTTCATGGGGTATTGCCCAGCGGACAGCTGGCGTCGGCTACTTAACCAGCTCGTCCGTGCACAGTGCACTCTGAGTGCAGTATGATGCACTTATGAATGAGAGTACATCTGCCCTCGCGGCAGCAATTGGCGGCCGGGTGCGGCAGGAGCGGCAGTCGCGGGGCTGGACGCTTGATCAGTTGGCCGAAGTTGCCGGAGTGAGCCGCCGGATGGTGGTCAACGTCGAGCAGGGCGTTGCGAATCCCAGCGTCGGGACCCTTTTGAGGATCAGCGACGCGCTCGGGGTCGGACTGCCGGCGCTGGTTGAACTCCCCCGCCCCAGGCCGGTGACGGTCACTCGCCGCGGTGAGGGTGCCGCGTTGTGGAGTTCGGATGCCGGTGGCCGCGGCGTGCTGGTGGCGGGGACAGAGTCGCCCGATGTGGTTGAACTCTGGGACTGGACGATGGCCCCTGGGGATACCCACGGGAGTGAAGCGCATTCACCAGGGACCAAGGAGCTGCTGCAGGTCCAGGAGGGATCCATTTCCGTTGTGGTTGCCGGTGAGGCGTTCATCCTCGAGGCCGGAGACGCTGTGTCTTTTCCCGGCGACGTGGAGCACTCTTATGGCGCCGTGGGCAAGGAACCGGCCCGTTTCTCACTGGCGGTCTTTGAACCGGGCGTGGGATCAGGACACCGGCCGGAGGCGACCGATGCGTGATCTGGAAACGCTTCAGGAGTTTCTGAAAGGCGCCGGGGCCGATGCCGCAGTGTTCGCGCTGCGGCCGGACTACCGCGCCGTCCTGCTGGCCGTCGACGGGCTTGTCCCGGGGCCAAGCGATCAGGCCAGTGACACGCTGCTCCAAGCAGCGGAGGCCTCGGCCCGCGAAGCCCTGAGCGCCCGGCCTGTGGAGGATCTGCCGCACGTGGCTGCGTGGCGCGAGGCTTACAAGTCGTTCGGCGCCAAGCCGCAGCGCACCCGCAACAGCCTGGAGGCCTTGTTGCGCCGCGCGGCGTCCGGTCTGCCCCGGGTGAACCGGCTTACCGACCTCTACAACGCCGTCTCGGTGCTGCATCAGGTGCCGCTGGGTGGCGAGGACCTGACCGGCTATGCCGGTGCGCCCCGGCTTCTCCGGGCCGCCGGCACGGAGGCGTTTGACACCGCCGCGGGGGGCATTGAGATGATCGAGCACCCGGATCCGGGCGAGGTGGTGTGGTGCGATGACGCCGGCGTTACCTGCCGGCGCTGGAACTGGCGCCAGGGCCGGAGAACCCAACTCCGCGAAGACACCACAACAGCACTGTTCATCCTCGACGCCCTCCAACCCATGACCAATGAGGCACTCGGTGCCGCCGCCGACGACTTGGCCGACCGGCTGGCGGGGCTTGGTCCGGACGTCAGGATCGCCCGCCGTCGGATAGCCGCGGCCCCTACAGCCTATGAAGGGAACTGACATGGGCCTGCGAAACGCTTTGAACGTCCCGGTCCCGCCGTGGGGGCTGGCCGTGACGGCGATCCTGTCAGTTCAGTTGGGGTCTGCCCTGTCGGTGGATCTGATTGACGCCGTGGGCCCGGCCGGAACAGCCTGGCTCAGGCTCAGCATGGGAGCGATTATCCTCGTGGCGATTGCCCGCCCGCCGCTGCGCTCCGTCCGCCGAGGCGACGTGCTGCCGCTGCTCGGTTTGGGCATTACCACGGGGCTGGTGACTATCGGGTTCCTCGCCGCGATCGAGCACATTCCGCTGGGCACCGCCGTCGCGATCGAGTTCCTGGGACCGCTGACGGTGGCCGCGGTGCGCAGCCACAACAGGAAGGCGCTCATCTGGCCGGCTGTGGCACTGCTCGGCGTCGTTCTGCTCACCGAACCGTGGCAGGGCGACTTCAACCTGACCGGCGTCACCTTCGCCGCGCTGGCAGCGATCGGGTGGGCCGCCTACATCCTGCTCACCCAACGGATCGGGGACCGTTTCACCGGAATCGGCGCGCTCTCAATGACGGTGCCGATCGCTGCGTCCACCGCAGCCGTCGTCGGCATTCCGCAGGCCGCCAGCCACCTCACCTTCGGGATCCTGGCCGTTGCGGCCGGGCTCGCTATCCTGTTGCCCGTGCTGCCGTTCGCGCTGGAAATGCTCGCCCTGCGCAGGATGACGCCCACAGCGTTCGGCACCCTGATGGCCCTCGAGCCAGCCCTCGGGGTCCTCCTCGGACTGCTCATCCTGCACCAGCAACCCTCGGCCATCCAGGTCCTGGGCATCTTGCTCGTCGTCCTCGCCGGCGCCGCGGCGCAGCGGGGCGGACGACGGCGTCCGGCATACCCGGAGCAGAACCCCAGTCCTGCGGATCTCGACTTCGTCGGCTAACGGCCCGCAGCGCAACTTGCGTCCTCGGACCGACGTGCCGGTTCCGGAACCCGCCGGAGCGTGCTCACAAAGGGCGTGGCGACCTCCGCCCACACACGGCTTTCATTCGGAATCTAATAAGGGAGTTAGAACGATGTTCACTGGCTTGAGCGCTTTCCCCATCACCCCGCTAGCACACGACGCGGTAGACGAGGCTTCGTTTGCCCGCTTGGTACAAAGGCTCAGCGAGGCCAAGGTCGACTCCATCACGGCGCTCGGCTCCACTGGTTCGTACGCCTACCTGAGCAGTGATGAGCGAAGCCGTATTGCGCACCTGGCTGTCGAGAACGCTGGCGAAACACCAGTGTTTATCGGGATCGGGGCACTGCGGACCTCACATGTCCTGACGAACGCCGAAAACGCCGAGCGGGCCGGAGCGTCGGCGCTGCTGCTGGCGCCGATGACCTATCAGCCCCTCACTGAGGATGATGTGTTCGGACTCTTCCGGACGGTCACAGCGCACTCGTCACTGCCCGTCGTCGTCTATGACAATCCCGGCACCACGCACTTCGCCTTCAGCACCGAGCTTTACGGACGCATCGCGGAGCTGCCCCGTATCGCGTCCATCAAAATCCCCGGTGTACCGGCCGATCCGGAGCAAGCGGAGGCGCGGGTTCAGGAAATCCGGGCGGTTGTTCCCAAACACGTGACCATCGGGGTATCCGGAGACGCCCAGGCCGCCGCCGGTCTGGCTGCCGGCTGCGATGCCTGGTACTCGGTCATCGGCGGCACCCTGCCCGCACTTGCATTGCGGATCACCCGGGCCGCTTTGGAAGGGCGGGTCTCCGACGCGTCCGCCGAGTCCGAACGGCTTGCACCGTTGTGGCAGTTGTTTGCCGAGTTTGGCGGGAGTATCCGGGTTGTTGCGGCAATTGCGGAACAGCTGGGATTGGCATCACCATCGTGCCTGCCGCTTCCCCTCCAGGGATTGACCGAGAAGCAGCGTGCCCGCGTTGGCACGATTGTCGATGAGCTCGGGCTCAACCCGTAGCGCCAACCTCGGCGTTCCACGCGGGAAGGACCGCCGGGCCGGGGCGCTGGCGCGCTACGTCTTCGCCGCGACACTCGTTCGCAGCGCAGACGGCGGCGCAGTGGTCGCCATCGTGCTGCTCGCGCACGCCTGCGGGATGCCGGGCTGGTTGGCCGGACTCCTGGGAGCATCAATCACCGCACCCCACCTGCTCGGCCCGTTCATCGCACGACACCTCGATACAGCCCGTGACGGGCGCAAGGTGATTGCATTCTCTGCCGTCCTCCACGGGGTGCTGCTCGGTGCTGCTGCGCTGCTCCTGCCGGTCACAGTGGCGATCTGGCCAGCCATGCTGCTCTTTGTCTCCGGCATCTTCGGGCCGATGCTTACCGGCGGGGTCAGTAGCCGCCTGCCCTCCATCGCCGGCCCTGAGCAGCGCAGCCAACGGAGAGCACAAGGCTGGGATGTCGCAAGCTACGGGCTGAGCGGCACCCTCGGCCCCGCAGCCGTGGCGTGGATCGCGGCAGCATCTGACGCACTTACCGCGACACTGGTTCTGGCCGGAGCCGCCGTGATCGGGGCGGGAGCCGTCCTCGCACTCCCCAGGCAAGAGCCACCCGACAAGGCAGTTGACGTGCCATCGCCCGGGCGAACACTGAGCCTGATATGGGCCGACGGCCCGCTACGGCGCACACTCGGCCTCACCGTGACCGTCGCCTTCTCCGTCGCCGCGTTACCGATCTACGCCGTTGCAACAGCTCCCGCGTTCGGCGGGGCCTCAGCCGCCGGAACCCTGGTCGCGGCTTACGGGATAGGGAATCTTCTCGGATCAGCAGGGCTTATGCTTCGGCCGCTTCGCCGCGATGCAGACCCCCTCACGAGCTCCCTCGCTGCGCTCGTCGCAGCAACGCTGATACTGGTGATGCTTACTCCGACACTCCCCACATCCCTCATTGCCTTCTGCCTGGCAGGGGTCGCTAATGCGATGTTCTTCGCGGCGACACTCGCCGCGCGAAGTGAATACGCACCCATTGAGGCTCGCGGCCAAGTCTTCATCTGGGTAGGCGCGCTCAAGATCGCGGCAGGATCAGCCGGGACAGCCGTCGCGGGGGCAACCATCGCACAAACGGTTTGGGCGCCGCTTCTGCTGGCTACAGCACTCACAGCAGCTGCTGCGACCGCCAGCATCATCGAGCGATCCCGTCCACGCTGGTCCAAGCATTAGCACGCCTGCGCTCTCAAGGAGACCTCTTGTGGGCTCTCTTGTTGCATTGCTAAGGGCCCGAAGACGGCCGTTGAGGGCCAGGTTGCCTCGTCGGGCCGAGGCTTAGGTCAGCTAGTCCGCTCAGCCAACGCCACAATAGTTCCCTCCGGACCGCGCCCGTAGGCCATCCGCCAGGCATCCTCGTACCGGCCAATGCCGCCGACCAGCCCGTATCCCTCCACGGGCCGGGACGTTTCCCTCCTGCAGCACCCCTCCCAAGGCCAGCTGCCCAACGTTCCAGGCCCACTCAGCCCGGCTGCCCGGGCTTAGTCGTCGTCGTCTTTTTCCCACGTCTCATTGCGCGCCTTGACCTTTTCCAGGGCGTGCTCGGCTTCTTCCCGCGTCTTGTAGGGGCCGATCAGCTGGCTCCAGTCGGAGAGGGCGTCCTCTTCAACCTCGTGCGTGTTGACGTTGTACCAGTACTCGGGCATTGCTGCTCCTCTTGTTCCGACGTACATTCCGGAGTTGTTTTCCGGCCGTTTCCAGCGGCTGTATTTTCCAGCTGCATTTAACGGCCTTCGGCCGGGGCCTTATATGATCAATCTATGCCTTCACTTGCCTCGACTGCACCCATCGGCACCTTGGCCCCGGGAACAGTCAGCCCGCAGCTTTCCGTACCGGCGTCCATCCCCCGCCCCGAGTACGTGGGAAAGCCCGCACCGGCAAAGTTCACCGGGTCGGAGGTCAAGACGGCAGAGACCATCGAGAAGATCCGGATCGCGTCCCGGATTGCCGCCCAGGCGATCGTGGAGGTCGGAAAGCACATCCGGCCCGGCGTCACCACCGACCAGCTGGACCGCGTGGGCCACGAGTTCCTGTTGGACCACAAGGCGTACCCGTCCACGCTCGGCTACCGTGGCTTCCCCAAATCACTGTGCTCCTCGCTAAATGAAGTGATCTGCCACGGCATCCCGGACAGCACGGTCGTCCAGGACGGCGACATCCTCAATATCGACATCACCGCGTTCATCGGTGGCGTGCACGGCGACACCAACTTCACCTTCCTGGTCGGCGACGTCGACGAGGAATCCCGCTCGCTCGTCGAGCGCACCCAGGAATCGTTGAACCGCGCCATCCGCGCGGTGGCGCCGGGACGCGAAATCAACGTGATCGGCCGGACCATCGAGTCCTACGCCAAGCGCTTCGGCTACGGCGTGGTCCGCGACTTCACCGGGCACGGCGTGGGCGAGGCCTTCCACACGGGCCTGATCATCCCGCACTACGATGCTGCCCCGGCCTACAACACGGTGATAGAGGCAGGTATGGTCTTTACGATTGAACCCATGCTCACGCTCGGCACCGTCGACTGGGATATGTGGGCCGACGATTGGACAGTGGTTACCCGGGACCGCAAGCGCACTGCCCAGTTTGAACACACGCTGCTGGTGACCGAGTCCGGCGCCGAGGTCCTCACCCTCCCCTGAATCCCTGCAGCATCCCTGAAGATCCCGGTCTTCGCCGCCGGCCCTGGCCGCACCTTTTCCTAGCCCGCCCCCTGCCACGAACGGAATGACATTGGCCAAGAAGGACGAGAAGTCGAAGAAGAACTCCCTGCTGATCGGCATTGACATCGGCGGCACCGGGATAAAGGGCGGGATCGTGGATCTGAAGAAGGGCAAGCTGGTGGGCGACCGGCTCCGCGTCCCCACCCCGCAGCCGTCCACTCCGGAAGCTGTTGCCGAAGTCGTGGCGCATGTCGTCTCCGAGCTGTCCAAGCGCGCCGACGCCCCGGACACGGACGCACCGGTCGGCGTGACTTTCCCGGGCATCATCCAGCACGGAGTGGTCCACTCGACGGCGAACGTGGACAACGCCTGGCTGGACCTGAATATCGATGCCCTGCTTACCGCCCGTCTGGGCCGTCCCGTCGAGGTCATCAACGACGCCGACGCGGCCGGCCTGGCCGAGGCGCGCTACGGCGCCGGCGAAGGCGTGGCAGGCACCGTGCTGGTCATCACCCTCGGCACCGGGATCGGTTCCGCTTTCATCTTCGACGGCAAGCTCGTTCCCAACGCCGAGCTGGGCCACCTCGAAATTGACGGATTCGACGCGGAGAGCAAAGCTTCGGCGGTGGCCCGTGAGCGGGACGGCCTGAGCTGGGAAGAGTACGCCGTGCTGCTGCAGCGGTACTTCTCCCATGTCGAGTTCCTTTTCTCCCCCGAACTGTTCATCGTCGGCGGCGGCATCTCCAAGCGCTCCGACGAGTACTTGCCGCGGATGAAGCTCCGCACGCCGATTGTCCCGGCGGAGCTGAAGAACGACGCCGGCATCGTCGGTGCCGCCATCGAGGTCGCCCTGACCCACAAACTGGCCAAGTAGCGCCATGGGCGTCTCCGGCCCGGATGTCGTCATCGTTACCGGCGGCAGCCGCGGCATAGGCGCGGCGATTGCCCTGCGGGCCGCCCGCGCCGGTTACGCCGTCGTCGTCAACTATTCCGCCGACGCCGACGGTGCCGCCGCGGTGGTCGGCGCCATCGTCACCGGCGGCGGTTCGGCGCTGGCCGTTGAGGCGGACGTGGGCGACCCCGACGCCGTGGCGGCCTTGTTCGACGCCGCGCAAGTGCTGGGTCCGCTGGCCGCCGTCGTCAACAATGCCGGGATCACCGGAAACCTGATCGGGCCCCTCGTGGAGGTGCCCGCGGCCACGGTCCGGCGGGTCCTCGAGGTGAACGCGGCCGGACTGATCTTTGTCTGCCAGGAGGCCGTGCGGCGGCTCAGCCGGGACCGGGGCGGCCCCGGCGGCTCCATCATCAATATCTCCTCCACCGCGACGAAGGCCGGCTCACCCGGAACGTGGGTGCATTACGCGGCGTCGAAGGGCGCGGTTGACGTGCTGACAGTGGGCCTGGCGGCGGAGGTGGCGGCGCAGGGCATCCGGGTGAACTGCGTGGCCCCCGGGAGCACCAAAACCGGGTTGCATGCGGCCGCGGGGATGCCGGACCGGGTGGAGCGGCTGAACTCCACCATTCCGATGGGCCGTGGGGCGGAGCCGGACGAGGTCGCGGCCGCCGTGCTGTGGCTGCTGTCTGCCGAAGCCGGGTACATCACCGGCGCTGTGCTGCCGGTGTCCGGCGGCAGATAGCTGACTACGTGGTGCCGGTGGTGGCCGCGGCTTCCCCTCCGTTGCCACCACCGGAGTCTGTTGGTCCGGCTCCCGGGATCGGGGCCTAGAGCGGGCTCTTCTGGGAGCTTTTGCCCTCCAGGCCCTTGGCGCCGGCCTCGTGGCGCAGCAGCGAGATGGCTGCTTCAAAGTCCTCGAGGGATTCAAAGGCCTGGTACACACTTGCAAACCGCAGGTAGGCCACCTCGTCCAGCTTCTGCAGCGGGTTCAGGATGGCGAGACCAACCTCGTGGGCCTCGATTTCCGCCGCGCCTGAGGCGCGGATGGCCTCTTCGACTTCCTGCGCCAGCAGGGCGAGGTCGTCTTCGGTCACGGGGCGGCCCTGGCAGGCTTTCCGGACGCCATTGATGACCTTGCTGCGGCTGAACGGCTCACCGACGCCGGAGCGCTTGATCACCGTGAGGCTGGTGGTCTCCACTGTGGTAAACCGCCGGCCGCACTCGGGGCACTGCCGACGGCGCCGGATGGCTGAGCCGTCGTCGGCGATCCGGCTGTCCACCACGCGGGAGTCAGGGTTACGGCAAAACGGGCAATACACGTCTTTTCCTCCCCTGTCGCAAAAAAGGTCGCCGGCCGCCGGCTGGCACCATCAGTTTACGACTAGATGTAGCTGAATAACAAGCCTGTAATTACTACATGTAGTGGTCAGGCGCCGTTTCCGAACCGCGCCGTGACCGCCTCGCCGTGGGCTGGCAGGTCTTCGGCCCCCGCCAGGCTCACGATGTGGGCGCTGACCTGCTCCAGCGCCGCGCGGCTGTAGTTGATCACCTGAATGGCACGCAGGAAAGTCGTGACGTTTAGTCCGGAGGAGAAGGCTGCGGTGCCGCTGGTCGGCAGCACGTGGTTGGACCCCGCACAGTAGTCGCCCAAGCTGACGGGGCTGTAGTCGCCGACGAAAATAGCCCCGGCGTTCCGGATCCGCGCGGCCACGCCGGCGGCGTCCGCCGTCATGATTTCCAGGTGCTCCGCGGCGTAGGCGTCACAGGCGGCGATCCCCTGTTCCAGGTCGTCCACCAGGACAACGCCGGACTGCGGGCCGGAGAGGGCCTCGCGGACCCGGGCGCCGTGCTTGGTCCCGGCTGCCTGGCGCTCCAGCTCCTCGCGGACGGCTGCCGCGAGCTCCTCGGAATCGGTGATGAGCACGGAGGCTGCCTTGGGATCGTGCTCGGCCTGGCTGATCAGGTCCGCGGCGACGAGGTCCGCCCGGGCGGTGGCATCGGCCAGGATGGCGATTTCGGTGGTGCCGGCTTCGGAATCGATCCCCACGACGCCCTTCACAAGGCGTTTGGCCGTGGCGACGAAGATGTTGCCCGGACCGGTGACCACATCCACGGGGTCCAGTCCGGCATCGGGCTCCGAATCCGCCCCGGAGGCCGGGATGCCGTAGGCGAACGCGGCAATGGCCTGGGCGCCGCCAATCGCGTAGACCTCCTCGATGCCGAGCAGGCATGCGGCCGCCAGGATGGTGGGGTGCGGGAGGCCGCCGAAGTCTTTTTGCGGCGGTGATGCCAGCGCAATGGACTCGACGCCGGCCGCCAGTGCCGGTACTACGTTCATGATCACCGAGGACGGGTACACCGCCAGCCCACCGGGCACGTAGAGACCCACCCGGCCCACCGGGACCCAGTTCTGGCTGACTACTGCGCCGTCGCCGAGTTCGACGTCGGTGCCCGCCGGACGCTGGGCGTCTGCGAAACGGCGTGCCCGCCGGATGGACTCTTCCAGTGCTGCCCGCACCGCGGGATCGAGGCCGGCCAACGCTGCCTGCAAGGCCTCGGCCGGGACCCGCGGATGCACCTGCTCGACGCCGTCGAACGTCAGCGCCAGTTCACGGAGGGCTTCGAGGCCGCGGCTGCGGACCGCCGCGATGATGCTGAGGACCTTCTCTTCGGCGTCGGCCATGGTGCCGGTCTGCGCCCGCGGCACCGCGGCGCGGAGCCCGGCAAGGGACAGCCGCCGGCCACGCAGGTCGACGGTGCGGAAAGTGAGGTCGGCTGCGGCTGCGGGAACAGGGCTCTCAGGTGTAAAGGTCACCCGTCCATTTTACGCGCCGGCCCGCGTCCGCCGGTCGCTGTTACGCCGCGGGTTCCCCGGACGACGGCTTCCGCGGGGCGGCGAAGAGCCTGCCGGCGAAGATGGACACAGCGATGGCCGCGGGCCAGATCGCCAGGACGGCATAGGAACGCAGTGAAAACGCGATGCTGGCGTTGGTGGAGGCGTCCTCCGTGCCCCACCAGAGGCCGCACAGCACGCCGGTTCCCCAGGCAAGGAGCGCTCCCGCCGCCCCGGCAGCGACCGCCAGGACGACGTCCCTGGACGACGGCTCCTGATGCTTCGTGCCGGACGCCAGCGCTCCGGCGATGCAGCCGGCAAGCAGGAACAGCCCGGCCAGCACCAGGTCCCGTGGGAGCCACGTCTCCAGATTGCTGCCGTTGCGAAGCGCAGGGTCGCCCGAGAGGGCGTTCAGCCCGGAGGGCGCCAGCACCCACCAGAGCAATCCCACCGGCACTCCGACAGCGGCGATGGCTGTTGCCCTGCGCAGGCCTGACCCGCCGGCCCCATGCTCCCGGTCCTGTGGCGCGGGACCATCCCCGCCGTCGTTCGACCGCTGGACCGGGACGGGTACTGCTGGCTGTGTCATGCAACAAACCTTAACAAGCTTTGGGCCGGCCGCGCGCGTGGCGCCGCCCGGCCCCGGATGACGGTCCATGACGGCGGCGGGTAAACAAGTACCGCGGCCTGTCCGGGGAGCCATACGCTGGCAGGGTAGACATTTTCCGCACGTGCAGCAGGGAGTTGGATCGCAGTGGCCTCAGATGACGGAGCCTTCGAAGGAACGTTCAAGGAAATGTTCCGCCGGCATGCGGCAGGGGTGGCGATCATCACCGCCAACTACAACGGCGTGCCCTTCGGTTTCACCGCGACCTCGGTGGCCTCGCTGTCGGCCAAGCCCCCTCGGTTCACCTTCAACATGGCGCGCACGTCCAGTTCCTGGCCGGCGGTGGCCAATACCACCTACATCGGCGTGCATATGCTCGGGCTGGAGAACCAGGACCTGGCCGACCGTTTCGCCAGGACCCGGAACCGGTTCGAAGGCGACCACTGGGAGCTGGGGCCCCACGAGGTCCCCGTGTTAAAGGACGTCGCTGGCTGGCTGATCGGCAAGGTCCAGATGCGGCTCTCCTTCGAGAACAACGCGGTGGTGGTGGTCGAGGTGGTGGAAGGCGAGGTCGGCGACGACGGCGCTCCCCTGCTCTACCACTCCGGCGCCTACAGCCAGCCCGTCCCGCTGGACTACGAGATCTGACCCTCACCAGACACAGGCGTCAGCTGTCCAGGCAGGTCGGGCCGAGGAGCACCTTCAAGTCGCCGAACAGGGAGGGGCTCGGGTTGACGCGCAGGTGCACGGGCAGGCCCATGACCTCCACCCGGGAGTCGCCCTGCAGGTGCAGGCGGACCTCGGACTTGCCGCGGTGCGTCCTGAGCACGTCGCCCAGTTCGGTCACCACGGCTTCGGTTGCCTTGTGCGTCTGCATGGTGATCACCAGGGGCCCGTTCAGGCCCTCGCTGAGGTCGGGGACGGAGAGTTCCATGCAGTTCAGCGCGACGGCGCCGTCGTCGCGGCGCTGCAGCCGGCCCTTGACCACCACGATCAGGTCCTCGGCCAGCACCGAGGCGATGGGCCCGTAGACCTGGCCGAAGAACATGACTTCCACGGAACCGCCGAGGTCCTCGATCTCCGCGCGGGCGTAGGCGTTGCCGCTGGCTTTCGCGATCCGGCGGCTCAGCGAGGTGATCATGCCCGCGATGGTGACAATGGCGCCGTCGTGCGGTCCGTCCTCGGCGATGAGCGAGGTGATGGACTGGTCCGCGTGCTGGCTCAGGAGCCCTTCGAGCCCCTGCAGCGGGTGGTCCGAGACGTACAGGCCGAGCATGTCGCGTTCGAACGAGAGCTTGTCCTTCTTCTCCCATTCGGGCAGGTCGGGGATCTCGATGCTCAGGGACGCCTCTGATTCGGCTTCGTCGAAACCGGCGAAGAGGTCGAACTGCCCGATCGCCTCATTGCGCTTGAGCGTGATGACCGAGTCGATCGCTTCTTCGTGGACCATGGCCAGGGCGCGCCGGTGATGCCCGAGGGAATCGAAGGCGCCCGCCTTGATCAGGGATTCAATGGTGCGCTTGTTGCACACCACCGCGGGGACCTTCATGAGGTAATCCTTGAAGGACGTGTAGGCGCCTTCCTTCTCCCGCGCCGCCACCATTGCCTCGACGACGTTGACGCCGACGTTGCGGATGGCGCCCATGCCGAAGCGGATGTCGGTGCCGACCGGCGTGAAGTTGAGCGCCGACTCGTTGACGTCCGGCGGGAGCACGGTGATGCCCATGCGCCGGCATTCGTTGAGGTAGATCGCCGACTTGTCCTTGTCGTCTCCGACGCTGGTAAGCAGGGCCGCCATGTATTCCGGCGCGTAGTGCGCCTTCAGGTACGCGGTCCAGTAGGAGATCACGCCGTAGGCGGCCGAGTGCGCCTTGTTGAAGGCGTAGTCCGAGAACGGCAGCAGGATGTCCCAGAGGGTCTTGACCGCGGCCATCGAGTAGCCGTTGTCCTGCATGCCCTGGGAGAAGCCGGCGAACTGCTTGTCCAGCTCGGATTTCTTCTTCTTGCCCATGGCGCGGCGCAGGATATCGGCCTGGCCGAGGGTGTAGCCGGCGAGCTTCTGCGCCACGGCCATGACCTGCTCCTGGTACACGATCAGCCCGTAGGTCCCGCCCAGGATTTCCGCGAGCGGTTCCTCCAGCTCCGGGTGGATCGGGATGACGTCCTGGATCTTGTTCTTGCGCAGGGCGTAGTCGGTGTGGGCGTTGGCGCCCATGGGGCCCGGCCGGTAGAGGGCCAGCACGGCGGAGATGTCTTCGAAGTTGTCAGGCTTCATGAGCTTGAGCAGGGAGCGCATCGGCCCGCCGTCGAGCTGGAACACACCCAGGGTGTCGCCGCGGGCCAGCAGTTCGTAGGACGGGGCGTCGTCGAGGGCCAGGGATTCGAGGTCCAGGTCCACGCCACGGTTCATCTTGATGTTTTCCAGGGCGTCGGAAATGATCGTGAGGTTTCGAAGGCCGAGGAAGTCCATCTTGATCAGGCCGAGGCCCTCGGACGTCGGATAGTCGAACTGGGTGATGACCTGGCCGTCCTGGAAGCGGCGCATGACGGGGATGACGTCGATGATCGGGTCCGAGGACATGATCACGCCTGCCGCGTGGACACCCCACTGGCGTTTCAGCCCCTCGATGCCGAGCGCCGTTTCGAAGACCTTGGCGGCTTCCGGGTCGGTGGCGATCAGCTGCCGGAAGTCACCGGCCTCGCTGTACCGCTTGGAGTCCTTGTTCTGGATGTCCGCGAGCGGAATGTCCTTGGCCATCACGGCCGGCGGCAACGCCTTGGTGAGCGTCTCGCCCATGCTGAACGGGTAGCCCAGCACGCGCGAGGAGTCCTTGAGCGCCTGCTTGGTCTTGATGGTTCCGTAGGTGACAATCATCGCGACACGTTCGTCGCCGTACTTGCGCGTGACGTAGTCGATCACCTCGGAGCGGCGGCGGTCATCGAAGTCGACGTCGAAGTCGGGCATGGAGACGCGGTCCGGGTTGAGGAAGCGCTCGAAGATCAGGCCGTGGTGCAGCGGATCGAGGTCGGTGATGCGCATGGCATAGGCCACCATGGACCCGGCCCCCGAGCCACGTCCGGGACCCACCCGGATGCCGTTGTTCTTGGCCCAGTTGATGAAGTCGGCCACCACGAGGAAGTAGCCCGGGAAACCCATGGAGTTGATGACGCCGAGTTCGTAGTCGGCCTGGGTGCGCACCTTGTCCGGGATGCCCTGGGGATAGCGGTAGCGGAGCCCCTTGTCGACTTCCTTGACCAGCCAGGACGTCTCATCCTCCCCCTCCGGGCAGGGGAACCGGGGCATGTAGTTGGCGCCGGTATTGAACGAGACTTCACAACGCTCGGCGATCAGGAGCGTGTTGTCGCACGCCTCCGGGTGGTCCCGGAACAGCTCCCGCATTTCCTGCGGTGACTTCAGGTAGTACCCGCTGCCCGAGAAGGCGAACCGCGAGCCGCCGTTGTCGTATGTCGGCTCCAGCAGGGTGGACCCCGACTGGATGGCCAGCAGGGCCTCGTGCGCCTTCGCGTCGTGCTCGTGCGTGTAGTGGAGGTCGTTGGTGGCAACCAGCGGGATGTTCAGTTCCTTGGCCAGGCGCAGCAGGTCACCCGTGACGCGCCGCTCGATGTCCAGGCCATGGTCCATGAGTTCGCAGAAGTAGTTCTCGGCACCGAAAATGTCCCGGAACTCGGCGGCCGCCTCGACGGCTTCCCGGTACTGCCCCAGCCGGAGCCTCGTCTGGACCTCACCGGACGGGCAACCGGTGGTGGCGATCAAACCCTCGGAGTACGTGTTCAGCAGCTCACGGTCCAGCCGGGGCCATTTGCCGAAGACTGAGTCCAAGGAGGCGATCGAAGAGGCACGGAAGAGGTTCCGCATGCCCTTGTTGTTGTAGCTGAGCAGCGTCATGTGCGTGTAGGAGCCGCCGCCGGAGATGTCGTCCTTCCGCTGGTTCTCCTCGCCCCAGCGGACCCGGCTCTTGTCGGTGCGCGCGGTTCCCGGCGTCACATACGCCTCGACGCCGATAATCGGCTTGATGCCCTTGTCGGTGGCCCTCTTCCAGAAGTCGAAAGCGCCGAAGAGGTAGCCGTGGTCCGTCGTGGCCAGTGCGGGCATGCCCAGCCGCTCGGTTTCATCGAACAACTCGCCGAGCCGGGCGGCGCCGTCCAGCATCGAGTACTCGGTGTGGTTGTGGAGATGGACAAACGAGTCGTTGCTGGAAGTCACCGGACTATTCTAGTGCCGTCGCTGGCCCCGTGCTGCCAGGCACGCACGGTCAGGCCTGTCCGGATTCGAGGACTTCCAGGGCATAGCGCAGGTCCTGCGGGTACTCACTGGTGACCGAGACGCGCTCCCCCGTCCGGGGGTGGTCGAAGGACAGCGCGCGGGCGTGCAGCCACTGCCGTGTCAGTCCCAGGGTCGCGGCGAGCCGCGGATCGGCACCGTAGGTCAGGTCTCCGGCGCAGGGGTGCCGGAGGGCAGAAAAGTGCACCCGGATCTGGTGGGTACGTCCCGTTTCCAGGTGCACCTCCACGAGTGAGGCCTTGCCGAATGCTTCGAGGACCTCGTAGTGGGTGATGGAATCGCGGCCGTCCTCGATCACGGCGAACCGCCAGTCGTGGCCCGGGTGCCGGCCGATCGGCGCGTCGATGGTGCCCGCCAGCGGGTCCGGGAGGCCCTGGACGACGGCGTGGTACACCTTGTCCACGGTGCGTTCCTTGAACGCGCGCTTCAGGGCGGTGTAGGCGTTTTCGGTCTTGGCGACCACCATGACCCCGGAGGTACCGACGTCGAGCCGGTGGACGATACCGGCCCGCTCGGGCGACCCGGAGGTCGAGATCCGGTAGCCCGCGCCGGCGAGCCCGCCGACGACGGTCGGGCCCACCCAGCCCGGTGAGGGGTGTGCCGCAACGCCCACCGGTTTGTCGAGAACGACGAACTCGTCATCGTCCAACAGGATCAACAGGTCTTCCACTACTTCCTCCACGACTTCCAGGGGGTCCCGCCGTTCCGGGACGACGGCGTCGAGGACCGCGCCGGCGCTGAGCTTGAGGGATTTGCCGACGGGCTTGCCGTTGCACGTCACATTGCCTTCGGCGATGAGCGTGGCGGCCTGGGAACGGGAAATGTCCATCAGCTTCGCCAGGCCGGCGTCCACCCGGGTGCCGGCAAGGTCGTCCGGCACCACGAAGTGCCGGGGTGCCGCGGAGTCGATCACTATGTCATCAGTCATTCTGCTGTACCGGTACCTTCTGGTGGTGCGAGCCGTCGAGGGCGATGCCCCTCAGGGTGAGCAGGCAGATGATCACAACGGAGGACACGACGGCGGAATCGGCAATGTTGAAGATCGCGAAATTGGGGAGCTGGATGAAGTCCACCACGTGGCCCATGGCGAAGGAAGGCTCCCGGAACAGCCGGTCGGTGAGGTTTCCCAGGGCGCCGCCCAGCAGCAGGCCAAGCGCCAGTGCCCACCAGACCGAGCCCAGCTTCCGCAGCTGGAGCAGGATGGCCACTGACACGGCGGCCATGATGATGGTGAAGACCCATGTGATGTTTTCGCCGATGGAAAAGGCCGCCCCGGAATTGCGGATGTAGTACCAGTGCAGCAACGGGGGCAGCACCGGGATCCGCTCGCCCTCGACCATGGTGCTGGTGACCCAGAGCTTGGTCAGCTGGTCGAATGCGTACGCGAACACTGCAAGTCCGGAGAACACCGAGAGCAGCAGCGCCCGGCGGGGCTTGGGGTGCGCTGCCTGCGCAGGCGACGTGGCATCAGGGGTTGGGGCGTCAGTCATAGGGCTTTCGTTCGGGAGCCAGTGCTGGGACTGGGGGCGTACTGCCGGGGCGGGCAGGCCACGGATTGTGGCGGTTAATGCCAAAAGCCGGCGGCCGAGGAATCCTCAGCCACCGGCTTTCAGAATACTTGCTTAATAGCTAGCTGGTAGCTTCGACCTCGGGGGCCGCCACCGAACCACGGGCATCCAGGTCGCGCAGCTGGCCTTCGATGTAGGCCTTCAGGCGGGAGCGGTAGTCGCGCTCGAAGCCGCGGAGCTGTTCGACCTTGCGCTCCAGCACGGAGCGCTGCTGCTCGAGGGCGCCCAGGATCTTGCGGGACTTTTCCTGGGCATCGTTGACAAGGCTGCTGGCCTCAATCTGGGCCTCAGCGATAATTTTGTCGCGCTGCTGCTCGCCGTCAGCGATGTGCTTGTCGTGCATCTGCTGCGCCATTGCGAGCAGGCCGGCTGCGGACTCCGAGGCCGGAGTGGCGGCCGGTGCCGGGGCGGCGGCCTGGGCTGCCTTGGCAGCCTGCTCGGCTTCCTTCTTCTTGGCAGCTTCTGCGGCCGCCTTTGCCTTGGCCTCGGCTTCTGCCTTGGCGCGGTCTTCTTTATCCTTGTCGGCCTTGACGGGAGCCGGCACCTTTTCAACCACGGGAGCCGCGGCGGTGGAGCTGGCAGGCGTGCCGGCGCTGAGTTCGGCGAGCTTCTTGCGCAGCTCGTCGTTCTCCTGGTTCAGGCGTCGCAGTTCGACGACGATCTCGTCCAGGAAGTCATCAACTTCATCCTGGTCGTAGCCTTCGCGGAACTTGGTCGGCTGAAAGCGCTTGTTGACAACGTCTTCTGGCGTCAAAGCCATCTGGTCACCTCGTTGGTCTAGTTAGTCAGTAGGCCTTTCGGCCGTCAAACTACGGTACCTAAATATGGTCTGGTTACTCTAATTCAACACCGCGGTGTCAAACCGGAGTTTTCTATCAGTTTGGTCGCGGACTGGATCCGCCGCCCCGTTAGGCGGTTATGGGCTGGGCGTAGACGAGGCTCTTGGCGACAGCCATGGCCACCGACACGGCAATGAACAGCAGCAGGAAGCCGAGGTCCAGGGAGATTCCACCCAGCCGCAGCGGCGGGATGAGGCGCCGGAGCAGTTTGAGGGGCCTGTCTGTGATGGAATACACAGCGTGCGCGGCCACCAGGGCCACTCCGCGCGGCCGCCAGCTCCGCGCGAACATCTGGACCCAGTCAAAAACCAGCCGGACAATCAGGGCCACGAAGAAGAACAGCAGCGCGAGATAGACAAGTCCGAAAACGATTCCCATGAGTTAACTCATATCTCCATGTTCATTCCGGATACCGCAGTGTCCTTGGGATGGTTACGCCTCTATTTCAACACGGATAATTCAGCACGGATGCCAGACAGGTGTCCCTGCCTGGCATCAATGAAGAAATCCTGTACTAGCTCTGGTTGAAGAAGCTGGCCTGGGTCTCGCTGATCTTCTTGTCATCGCCGATGACTTCAACGTACGACGGCGACAGCAGGAACACCTTGTTCGTGACGCGTTCGATGCTGCCCCGCAAGCCGAAAACCAGTCCTGCGGAGAAGTCGACGAGCCGCTTGGCGTCCGCTTCTCCCATGTCTGTGACGTTCATGATGACGGGGATGCCGTCGCGGAAGCTTTCACCGATGAGCTTGGCATCGTTGTAGGAGCGCGGGTGGATCGTGGTGATCTGCCGCAGTCCGGTGTGTTCTTCGCGGCTCGAGGCCGCTCGCTTAATGGGTGTCACAGGTGCGCGATATTCCTCTTCAGCGGCGTGGGGCTCTTCCCTGGGGACCTCGCGGACAGGCGCCGGCGCACGGCGCTCCTCGCGGTCGTGCTCCATGGAATCGTCCTCGTCCTTGTGCGGTTTGGGGTGCTCAGACTCGTAGTGTTCCTCGCCATCGGCGAGCCCAAGATAGATCATTGTCTTGCGCAGAGCGCCAGCCATGGTCGACTCCTAATCGTGTCCGTAAGCGGGCCGCTCAAAATGACCTGACAGCCTTGGAATTCCCGCCATTACCTTCCAATACGTTGAACCTACCGCAACGCCGGACGCGGACCGAGAATATCGGAGCCAATGCGAAGGTGTGTCGCACCGGATCGGATGGCCGCTTCGAGGTCCTGGCTCATGCCCGCGGAAATGCCGGTAGCGTCCGGATACACGTCCGTCAGCCGGGCCGAGATTCGTGCAAGCTTCTCGAACGCGCGGACCGGATCCGCGCCGAGCGGGGCTACCGCCATGACGCCTGCGAGCCGAAGCCCGTCGGCGCCTGCCAGCCGCTCCGCCAGCACGGGGACGTCCGCAGGGAGCGCGCCGCCCCGGTGCCCGTCGGCGTCGTCGTCGAGGCTGACCTGGATGTAGCAGTCAAGCGGCCCGCGTCCGGTGCGCTCGTGTTCGGCGGCCATGGCTTTCGCCAGGGCCCCGGCGAGCTGGGGCCTGTCAACGGAGTGCACGGCGGAGGCGTACTTCACGACGGACTTGGCCTTGTTGCTTTGGAGCTGTCCGATGAAGTGCCAGC
This sequence comes from Pseudarthrobacter sp. MM222, assembly GCF_947090775.1. Taxonomy (NCBI): domain Bacteria; kingdom Bacillati; phylum Actinomycetota; class Actinomycetes; order Micrococcales; family Micrococcaceae; genus Pseudarthrobacter; species Pseudarthrobacter sp. MM222. Next base: position 1,664,221 of record NZ_OX352321.1, on the reverse strand, counting down.
GGAGTCCAAGGTCGCCGAGTCCGGCCGCCTTGTCCGCGGCTTCCTGGTCCCGGTTTTCGCCGACGTCGGTGATGCCCAGTGACGCAAGCCGCCGAACGTCCTCGGCGGGGTGGAACTTGGTGACGACTATTAGCTGCGGCGCCGCGTCCTGCCTCCCGGCAGCCGCGACGGCGCCGTCGATCCGTTGCCGGACGGCGGCGAGGCGCTCCCGGAGCTGCGCCAGCCGGGGATCGGACTGCTCAGTCATCGATGCCCGCCACCGTCTTGTCAGCGAACTCAGTCCTGTCAGCGAACTCAGTCCTGTCCCCGGAACCGGTCCAGACCAGGCCGGCGAACCGTCCGGTGTGGGGGTCGCGGCGGTAGGAGAACAGTTCGTCGTCTTCGAGGGTGCAGCCGCCGGAGTACTCGACGGCCACGCCGGCTGCTTCCAGCTGGTGGCGGACTCCGGCCGGCAGGTCCAGTCCGGGCGTCCCGCGGGAGGTCTCGCACCAGGTCCCGGGGACGATCGTCCCAACCTCAGCCCGCATGTCGGCCGGAACCTCGTAGCACCGGCCGCAGACGGAGGGCCCGATCCACGCGCTGATCTCGTCGGCTCCGAGCTCCCGCATCCGGGCCACCGCGGCGGAAACCACTCCGGAGGCGACGCCGGGCCGGCCGGCGTGCACGACGCCGAGCACCGGCTCTCCCCCGGCGGCGCTGCCCACCAGGACCACGGGGACGCAATCCGCGACCATCACGGCCAGGGCGGCGCCGCGGGACACCATGGCATCCGCCGTCGGGACAGGAATGGCTGGAGCGGGATCGATGGTGGCGACCTCGCTGCCATGAGCCTGGTTCATGTACTGGAAACCACGGGCGCCCAGGCCCGCGGCCCGTTCAAGTTCGCGCCGGCGGCGCCGGACGTCCGCCGGATCGTCGCCGACATGAAGTGCCAGATTGCCGGCGGCGGCGTTGCTGAAAGCAACCCACACGCCAGGCCGGACTTCCGCCCGCCACGAAAACACTCGAAACCCCAAATCGCCGCCAAACTCTTGTACCGGACTTCGATCCTACGAGAAAGCACCATGGCACTGCCAACCGGCAGTGCCATGGTGCTTCGGGACCTTACTTCAGGAAGTCGGGGACATCCAGGTCATCCGAGTGGCGGCCGGACAGATCCGGTTCCACAACGGAGGGCAGGTCGACGTCGAATCCGGAGTCCGCCGGCACCGCGGACGGGCGCTGCTGGCCCCAGCCGCCGAGGCCGGACGCTCCGACCGTTGCGTGCAGCGGCTGGACGTGGGCCGAGGCGGGTGCCTGCGCGGGCGCCGGGGCCGGGGCTGCCGGGCGCTGCGGCGCGGTCTGCGGCAGTGACTGGTCCATGGACGGCGAGGTGGCCTTGACGTCGTCGAAGCCGGCTGCGATGACCGTGACGCGGGCTTCGTCACCGAGGGCGTCGTCGATGACGGCGCCGAAGATGATGTTGGCCTCCGGGTGGGCTACCTCCTGGACCAGGCGGGCCGCTTCGTTAATCTCGAACAGGCCGAGGTCCGAGCCGCCCTGGATGGACAGCAGGACGCCGTGTGCGCCGTCGATGGAGGCTTCGAGCAGGGGCGAGGCGATGGCGAGCTCCGCGGCCTTGACGGCACGGTCTTCGCCGCGTGCCGAGCCGATGCCCATCAGTGCCGAACCGGCACCCTGCATGACCGACTTGACGTCGGCAAAGTCGAGGTTGATCAGGCCAGGGGTGGTGATCAGGTCGGTGATGCCCTGGACACCGGACAGCAGGACCTGGTCGGCGGAACGGAACGCGTCAAGGACGGAGACGTTGCGGTCGCTGATGGAGAGCAGGCGGTCATTCGGGATGACGATCAGGGTGTCGACTTCGTCGCGGAGGGCGTCGATGCCGGCCTCGGCGGAGCCGGCGCGGCGGCGGCCTTCGAAGGTGAAGGGCCGGGTGACGACGCCGATGGTCAGCGCGCCGAGCGAGCGGGCGATGCGCGCCACGACGGGTGCGCCGCCGGTTCCGGTGCCGCCGCCCTCGCCGGCGGTCACGAAGACCATGTCTGCGCCGCGGATGACCTCTTCGATCTCGTCGGCGTGGTCCTCGGCAGCCTGCTTGCCGACCTCAGGGTTCGCCCCGGCACCCAGCCCGCGGGTCAGCTCGCGGCCGACGTCGAGCTTGACGTCGGCATCGCTCATCAGCAATGCCTGGGCATCGGTGTTGATGGCGATGAACTCGACGCCGCGGAGGCCGACTTCGATCATGCGGTTGACTGCGTTCACGCCACCGCCGCCGATGCCGACGACCTTGATGACGGCCAAGTAATTCTGCGGAGCTGCCACGTTACGTGTCCCTTGTTCGTGTTCTATTGCGAAAACTGATTGGAGTCGGACTTGAAGCCTTGAACGTTAACCTTCGAGTTGAAGGTTATAGTTATGTCAAGTAACTCATGTCTGGAACGGTATTTCCTATGTAGGGGACATTCAATAACCGGGGCCGCGTGTCGCGGGAATACCGGCCAAATAAAAAATGTGGTGCGTCCGGACGCTAGCGGGTGACAGGGTGCCGGGGCACGCTGACATCGTAGATCCGCACCGGGTTTTTCGGGTCGGCGGGAACCTTAAGGAGGGCGGCCAGGACCCGTGCCTTGAGTTCCTTCTCCCCCGCGTTTCCCCAGATGATAGTCTGCCCGTCAACAAGTTTAAGTTCGACGGCGTCCGCGGACTTTGCTGACGCGTCGGAAAGCTTGGCGAGCACGTCTGCCGGAAGAGCGCCCAGCACCCCCGTAATGGCGTGGAACAGCTCCGGAGCCAGGACGCCCTCGCCGGCGTCAATGACGGGAAGCGCCACCGAAGCGTCCTCCGTGGTGGCACTGAGCGGGATGCCCTCGGCGTCCACCAGTTGCAGGCCGTTCCCCTGCTTGAGCTTGGCCACCGGGACGCGCTCGGTGATGCGGACCGCCAGCGTGGCGGGCGGGCGCGCTTGGGTGGTCACCGCCTTGATCTGGACAAGCGGCTGGAGCAGGGCCGTGACGTCCGCGTCGCTGATCTGTGGCAGCGGCTTCCCCTCCAGCGGCGCCAGTGCCGCCTGCACCTGTTCCGCGCTGAGTAGCTTTGTGCCCTCCACGGTGACGGTCCGCAACGCCAGCACCGGAGTGTAGACGGCCGCCAGAACGATCGCCGCGACGAGCGCCGCCAGAACTCCGAGGGTGCTCAGGACGATCCTTTTCCGCCGCTTGGCCTTGGGCTCCGGGAAGGACAGAATGTTGTCCTGCTGCTTGTCAGGAGCACCGGAGGCAACGGCACGGCTGCCCGGCGCGGGTTCGGCCTTCGACGCCGAAATGACGTCCGCCGGCATTCCGCCCGGACGGTCCGGATCTGACCGGCGGACGCCGGCCTTGTACGTGGGGCGGCGGGTGCTAGCCACCGGCTGCTCCGGATTCCGGTGTCCCGGCCAGGGCTTCTACGATGAGCGGGCCGTAGGCGGTGACATCGCCGGCTCCGGCCGTCAGCACGATGTCGCCGGGGGATGCCGCGGCCACAAGGGCCTGAACAGCGTCCGCGCCCGGGCCCACGAGCCGGCCCCCGGGCCCAGGTGTTCGGCGATCAGCTGGCTGCTGACGCCGGGGATGGGGTCCTCACGAGCCGGATAGATGTCCAGCACCAGCGCCGTGTCCGCGGCGGTGAGCGCTTCGGCGAAGTCGCGGGCGAATTCGCGGGTCCGGGAAAACAGGTGCGGCTGGAAGAGCACATGCACCTTGTGCCCGCCGGCTACGGAGCGGGCGGCGGACAGCGCGGCGCGGACCTCGGTGGGGTGATGCGCGTAGTCGTCGTAGACGCGCACGCCGCGGCCCGCACCCTTGAACTCGAAGCGCCGCGACGCCCCTGAAAAGTGCGCGAGGGCTCCGGCCGCGGCCCCGGGATCGACGCCGAGTTCCAGCGCGACGGCGAACGCCGCGGCGGCGTTGAGCGCGTTGTGCCGGCCGGGAACCTGCAGGTCGACGCCGAACCGGCCCCCGGCGGTTTCGATCCGGACATCGCCGGGACCCCCGTCGTGCAGCTTCACTTCGGCGTCGTCGGCGGTGCCGTAAAGGACCACCCGGGTGTTGCCCCGCTCGAGCGTGCGCCGGGCCAGGGCCCTGGCGCCGTCGTCGTCCGCGCAGGCCACCAGGACGCCGTCGGCGGGCAGCAGTTCGGTGAAGCGGTCGAAGGAGGCGTAGACGGCTTCGGCGGTGCCGTAGTGGTCCAGGTGGTCGGGCTCGACGTTGGTGACCACCGCGATCTGCGGGCGGTAGTTCAGGAAGGACCCATCGGACTCGTCGGCCTCGGCGACGAAGATGCGCGAGCTGCCGGAGGCGGCATTGACGCCCAGCGCCGGGACGTTGGCGCCGATCGCGAAGGACGGATCGAGTCCGGCGCCCTGCAGCAGAACGGTAACCATCGACGTCGTGGTGGATTTTCCATGCGTGCCGGCAACGGTCACGACGACGTCGTCCGCCATTGTGGATGCCAGCGCCTCGGACCGGTGCAGCACGGGCAGCCCGGCGGACCGTGCCGCGGCCAGTTCGGGGTTGTCCGGACGGATCGCTGAACCGGCCACGACGGTTTGCGCGTCGCCGAGGTTGGCGGCGGCGTAGCCGACGTGGATCCGGGCACCGGCGGCGGCGAGCTCGGACATGACCGGGAGGTCCTTGGCGTCGGAGCCGCTGACCGGGAGGCCGCGGGCCACCAGGATGCGGGCGACGGCGGACATGCCCACTCCGCCGATGCCGATGAAGTGGACCCTGCCGAGGGACTCCTGCGGGCGCACGGCCTGCGGCTCCGGCTGGTTTTGGTGCTGGGTCATGGCGTTACCGCTTCCTGCTGTGCTGTTTCGAAGAGGCTGCCTTCGACGACGCTGCCGCTTCGAGGACGAGATCGGCCATCCGCCGGTCTGCGTCGCGAATGCCGAGCTCCCCGGCGCTGGTTGCCATCCCGGAAAGCCGCCCGCCGTCCAGGAGCAGCGGGATGATGTTCCGGCGCACCCACTCCGGGGTGAACGCGTTGTCCGCCACGATCAGGGCGCCGCCGGCGTCCACCAGTCCGGCGGCATTGAGGGCCTGCTCGCCGTTGCCGATCGGGAGCGGCACGAACACCGCGGGCACGCCGACGGCGGCCACCTCACAGACAGTCGCAGCTCCGGCGCGGGCCAGCAGCAGATCGGCGGCGGCGTAGACCGATTCCATCCCGTCCACGTATTCCACCTGCCGGTACCCGGGTGCCGCGAGCGGCTTGCCGTCGGCATCGTGGACTGACTTGTCCCGCCCGGTGAGGTGCAGGGTCTGGATCCCGGCTTCGGCGAGGGCACTGACGGAAGCCGCGATGGTCCGGTTGATGCTCTGGGCTCCCGAGGAGCCGCCGGTGACGATGAGCGTGGGCTGCCGCGGATCGAGGCCGAGCGCGGTCCGGGCAGCCGCCCTGGCCGCCGCACGGTCCAGGCCGGAGACCTCCCGGCGCATGGGCATGCCGACGTGGAGGGCTCCGGGGAGCCTGGTGCCGGCGAAGGCGACGGCGACTCGTGCGCCAAGCCGCGCCCCCACGCGGTTCGCGAGTCCCGGCCGGGTATTGGCTTCATGGACAACGATCGGAATGTTCCGTCGCCGGGCGGCGAGGTACATGGGCGTGCAGACGTATCCGCCGACGCCCACGAGCACATCGGCTCGGGCCTCGTCGAGGATCACCCCGGCCTGCTTCACGGCACCGGCGAGCCGGCCGGGTAGCCGGAGCAGGTCAAGCGACGGTTTGCGGGGAAAAGGGACCCGACTGATGGTGGCGAGATCCACCCCTGCGGCCGGTACCAGCCGGGCCTCCATCCCGTTGGGGGTGCCGACGGCGAGGAGCCGGGCGCCGGGACGGGCTTCCCGGATCGCGTGCGCGATGGCGAGGAGCGGGCTGATGTGCCCGGCTGTTCCGCCGCCGGCGAGGACGACGGACAAGGGCGACTCGGTACTCATGAAGGCTTATTTCCGCTTTCGTGCTGGGTTCTTGGGTGCTGGGTTCCGGGCCGGATTCCTGGCTGCCGGATTCTTCGGCGCAGGATTCGTCAGCGCAGGATTGGCCGGCGCGGGATAGGACGGCGCCGCGGTCTTCGGTGCCCCATGCTGCGGGGCGGGGCTGGATGGTGCGGTGTCCGCGTTCCGGGCGGCCCGGGCAGCGGCTCTTTTTCGAAGGGATCTGGCGAGGCCGGCCGGGCCGAACCGGAACATCCCCTTGGGCTGCATGCCGGGCGCCATCTGCGCCCGGGCCAGAGACAAGACTACGCCGATGGCGCAGAGCGACATCAGGAGGGCCGAGCCGCCGTAGGAAATGAACGGCAACGGGATGCCCACCACGGGAGCCAGGCCGGTGACGACCGCCATGTTGACGGTGGCCTGGCCGAGCAGCCAGACCATGATGGTCCCGGCAAGGACCCGGTGGAACATGTCCTTCTGCGCCACGACGACGCGGTAAATGGCGGTACCCAGGATACCGAACAGGACCAGGACGACGAGGGTGCCGATCAGGCCGAGTTCCTCGCCGATGATGGCGAAGATGAAGTCGTTGTGGGCCTCCGGAATCCAGCTGTACTTCTGCCGGCTCTGCCCCAGCCCCACCCCGAACCACCCGCCGGAGGCGAGACCGTAGAGGCCGTTGGTCGACTGGTAGTTCAGGTCCGAGCCGTCGGCGCAGGTCTGGCCGGTCCAGGACAGGATGCGGCAGACGCGGTTGGGGCTGGTGATGGCCAGCACGGCCGTGGCGGCGCCGAGTACGATCCCGCCGATGCCGAAGATGTAGAGCCGGACTCCTGCGAAGAAGAGTGCCGCGGCGGTGATCATCATGACGATCATGGCCGTACCGAGGTCGTTGCCGGCGAGGATGAGCCCGATGACGAGCGCCGCGACCGGGCCAACGGGAATCAGTGCGTGCTTGGACTGGCTCAGGAGCTTGGCCTTGGCGCCGAGTACCGTGGCCATCCAGAGCGCAAGGGCCAGTTTGGCCGCCTCGGATGGCTGGAACGTGAAGGGTCCGATGTCGATCCAGTTTTTGTTGCCCAGGGCGCTGCGCCCCATCAGGAGCACCAGGACGAGCAGGGCCAGCGCCAGGAGAATTGCCAGCCACGCGAACCGCTTGAGCCAGACGACATTGACCCGCGAGAGCAGGAACATGCAGAAGAGCCCGATGGCGGCGAACATGCCCTGCTTCATGGCAGCCGAGTAGGGCGACTCCCCCGCCGCGATGGCCTCCACGCTGGAAGCCGAAAGCACCATCAGAATCCCGATTGCGGTCAGTGCCAGCGTGGCGCCGAGGATCAGGTAATACGTCGAGCCGTTGCGGGACTTGCCCGTGCCTTCCAGCGCGGACCAGAATCCCCGCGACCAGCCGCGGGCCCTGCCCAGGGGCGAGAGCCGCTTGGCGGGCACCGGTCCGGCGGCCTGGCCCGGCGCACCGGGTGCTTTCCCGGATGGGGACTGGGCGGCGCCGGGCTTGGCCGGGGTGCGTGTGGGCGTGCTGACCATTGTTACTCCTCGCTGGTCTGAGCCTGCCCTTCCACGAGCTCGCGGACAGCTTCGATGAAGGCGTCGCCACGGTGAGCGTAGGAAGAGAACTGATCCATGGATGCAGCCGCCGGGGCCAGCAGCACAGTGTCCCCCGAAGCGGCCAGCTGCGCGGCCGCGGCGACGGCCTGGGCCATCACAGTCTCACCAAAAATCGGCGGTGGGCCTGCGTCGGCATGGGCCGGTCCGGCAGTCTGCACGTCTTCAGTCTGGCCCTTCGCCGGCCCGATCACGGGGACATCCGGCGCGTGTCGCTGCAGCGCGGACAGGAGGTCGCCGGAGTCGGTACCGATCAGCACCACTGCCTTGAGCCGCTTGGCCTGCTCCCGGACCAGCGCGTCGTAGTTGACGCCTTTGGAAAGCCCGCCGGCGATCCAGACGACGTGGTCGAACGTGGACAAGGAGGCGGCCGCCGCATGGGGATTGGTGGCCTTGGAGTCGTTGATCCAGAGCACGCCGTCGTGGCGGGCGACGACTTGGATACGGTGGTCGCCCGGCAGGTGGTTCAGCAGGCCCTGGCGGACCGCGGAGGGCTCCACCCCGTAGGCCCGGACCAGGGCGGCGGCGGCGAGGGCGTTGGCCACCATGTGCCGGGGGGCCACCGGGCCCAAGTCGGCGATGGGGGCCAGCTCCACGGCGCTGTCCTTGCGTTCGGCGATGAACGCGCGGTCCACCAGGAGCCCTTCCACGACGCCGACCATGCTGATCGCCGGGGTAAGCGTGGTGAAGCCCACGGCTCGGCACCCCTCCACTACTTCCGCTTCCTCCACCATGCGTTCGGTTTCGACCTGCTCCGCGTTGTAGACGCACGCCTTTTGGGTGTTCTCGTAGACCTTCGCCTTGTCGGCCAGGTAGGAGGCGTAGGAGCCGTGCCAGTCCACATGGTCTTCGGCGACGTTGAGGCACACACTGGCGACCGGCGACACGGAGTGGCTCCAGTGCAGCTGGAAGCTTGAGAGTTCGACGGCGAGGACGTCGTATTCCACCGGGTCCCGGAGGGCGTCCAGGATCGGCGTGCCGACGTTGCCGACGGCGAGGGCCTTGAGCCCGGCGGCCTGCAGCATGGACTCGGTCAGGCCCACCGTGGTCGTTTTGCCGTTGGTGCCGGTGATGGTCAGCCAGTCCGCGGTCTTGCGGCCTTGGCGTTCGCGGACCCGCCAGGCGAGTTCGACGTCGCCCCAGACAGGGATGTGCGCCCGTGCGGCGGATGCCAGCAACGACTGGTCCGGCCGCCAGCCCGGTGAGGTGACGATCAGATCCGGTTTTTCGCCGTCGATCTTGGGAACCGTGAGGACGGCTTCCTCGCCCAGCAGCACGTCCACGGCGCCGACGATCCGGAGCGTGTCCGCCTGCGCATGCGCCTTCGGGCTGGTGGCGGCGTCCACCACCACCACCCGGGCGCCGAGTTCGATCAGGGTGTCGGCGGCGGCGAAGCCGGAGACGCCGATGCCGGTCACGACCACGCGCAGGCCGGTCCAAGCCGAATCCCAGCTAACCAGGTCCTTCAGCCGGGGTGACGTGGTGAGCGCTGCGGGAATGGGGCCGGTCACAGGAGCACCACCCATTCGGCGTAGAAGATTCCGAGCCCCGCGGCGACGAACAGCCCGCAGAGGATCCAGAACCGGACAACGACGGTGACTTCCGCCCAGCCCTTAAGTTCAAAGTGGTGCTGGAGCGGGGCCATTTTGAAGAACCGCTTTCCCTTGGTGATCTTGAAATAGCCGACCTGGATGATGACGGACAAGGTGATCAGGACGAACAGGCCGCCAATGAAGCCGAGCAGCAGTTCGGTCCGGGAGAGGATCGCGAAGCCGGCGACGGCGCCGCCGATGGCCAGCGATCCGGTGTCTCCCATGAAGATTTTCGCCGGTGAGGTGTTCCACCAGAGGAAGCCCACCAGGGCGGCGCTGAGGATGGCAGCGAGCAGGGCAAGGTCCAGCGGGTCGCGGACGGAATAGCAGCCGCTGCCGGCCTGCCGCGGGGAGCCGCAGGCCTGGTTGCTCTGCCAGATACCTATCAGGGTGTAGGCCCCGAACACCATGATGGAGGCACCGGCGGCGAGCCCGTCGAGGCCGTCGGTGAGGTTCACGCCGTTGGTCGCCGCAGTGACGATCAGGTTCGACCAGAGCACGAACAGGATGGCGCCGAGCACGGTTCCGCCGAACGCCAGGTTCAGCCACGGGATGTCGCGGACCAGGGAGATCTGGGTGGACGCCGGGGTGAGCCCATTTTCGTCGGGGAACTGCAGCACCAGGACGGCAAACGCGATCCCGACGGCGGCCTGCAGGATCAGCTTGGCTTTGACGTCCAGGCCGAGGCTGCGCTGCTTGGAGATCTTGATGAAGTCGTCGAGGAATCCGACGAACCCCATACCGACCATGAGGAACAGCAGGAGCAGTGCCGAGGCGGAGGGGCCCGGTGAGGCCGGGTTGATCATCCACATGATCAGGTGGGTCAGCCCGTAGCTGGCGAGGACAGCGAGCACCACGATGGTGCCGCCCATGGTGGGGGTGCCGCGCTTGGTGTGGTGCGTGGTGGGGCCGTCATCGCGGATGAACTGCCCGTAGCTCTTGTGGACCAGGAGCCGGATGAACAGCGGGGTGCCCACGAGGGCAAAGAGCAGGGCCAGGCCGGAGCCCATCAGCAGTGCAATCACAGCAGCGCACTCCCTTCAGTGGCGGTTCCGGCCGGTTTTCCAGCCGCGGATTCGGCGGCATGGGCAGCAGCGCCGGCGGCGGGGCCGCCCGGGGCTTGTGGAGGCAATGCTATCCGATCGCCCAGGTGGCGCAGCCCGATGCTGTTCGAGGACTTGAAGAGCACGAGGTCCCCCGGCTGGAGTTCGGCCTGCAGGAGCTCGTAGGCCTCGTCGGCGGACTCGGTGAAGACGCATTCGTCGCCCCAGGATCCTTCGTTGACCGCGGACACGTAGAGCGACCGCGCTTCCCTGCCCACCACCACCAGCCGGGAGATGTTGAGCCGGACCACCTGGGTGCCGACGGCCATGTGCTCGCGGATGGAGTCCGGGCCCAGCTCGAGCATGGCGCCAAGCACCGCCCAGGTCCGGCGGCCCCGGCCGAGGTCGGCGAGGGTCCGCAGGGCTGCCCGCATGGATTCCGGGTTCGCGTTGTAGGCATCGTTGATGATGGTGACGCCGTCGGCCCGCTCGGTGCGTTCCATCCGCCACCGGCTCGCAGCTGTCTGCGCGCTCAGCGAGGCGGCGATCGCTGCCGGGGCGATGCCGGCGGCGTGGGCTGCTGCTGCCGCTGCCAGCAGGTTGCTGATGTGGTGGGCCCCGATCAGCCGTGAGCTGACGTGGTGGCCGGCGGTGTCGCCCGGCAGGAAGAGCTCAAACTCGGGGTTTCCGGAAACGTTCAGTTCAACGCCTTCGGCCCGGACATGCTCGGCACCGGCTCTGTATGTACCGGCTTCGCCGGGACGGCCGGCGCGGGCGGGCTGGGCGGAGTAGCCGAGAACGGCGGCGCCGGTACGCTCAGCCATGCCGGCGACGCGGGCGTCGTCCAGGTTCAGGATCGCGGTGCCTTCGGCCGGGAGGGCCTCGACGAGTTCGCCCTTGGCGATGACGATGTTCTCCACTCCACCGAATTCGCCGGCGTGCGCTGTGCCGACGCCAAGTACCACGCCGATGTCGGGGCGGACCATGTCCGCGAGGTAGCGGATGTGTCCGACACCGGTGGCGCCCATCTCGATCACGAGGTAGCGGGTGTCAAAGCCCGCTTTGAACACGGTCAGTGGAACGCCGACCTCGCCGTTGTAGGAGCCCTGCGGGGCGACCGTCTTGGCTCCAGAGCCGTTGTCGCCGTCGCTGCCGGCGGTGAGGATGCCGGCCAGCAGGTCCTTGGTGGTGGTCTTACCCGCGGATCCGGTGATGCCGATGACGGTCAGCGGTGCGCCTTCGGCGTTCCGGCGGGCCCGGATCCTGCGGACTGTCTCGGCGGCGAGGGCCCCCATGGCGAGGACGGAGTCCTGGACGACGACGGCCGGGTAGTTCCGGCCGTCGGCGTCGGCGACGTCGTGCTCCACAAGGGCCAGAACTGCGCCGCGTTCGAAGGCGGCGCCCACGAAGTCGTGTCCGTCGGCCGCCTCGCCTGGCTTCGCCACGTAGAGGGAACCCGCTGCGGCTTCACGGGAGTCGGTTACCACGGAGCCGGGCGTGATGCCCGGTTCAGCAGCCAGCCGGCCGTTGGTTATGTCGGCGATTTCCGCCGCTGTAAGTGCAATCATCTCGGTTTAGGACTCTATCCGCTGGTCTTGGAGAACGGTGAATCCCCGTGCTGTCAAGGCGGAGCGGAGCTCCACCCTGTCGTCGAGGGCGAAATTGACACCCTTGACTTCCTGCCACACTTCATGGCCCCGCCCCGCGACCAGGATGGTGTCCTCCGCCCCGGCGAGCTCAACGGCCCTCCGGATGGCGGCGTCGCGTGGGAAGACCTCGACAACCGTGCACCCCAGGCCCTCACGGTTCTTGGCCTCGAGGGCTCCGGCCAGAACGTCCGAGCGGATGCCCGCAGCATCCTCGTCGTGCGGGTCGTCGTCGCTGACAATGACGGTGTCCGCGAGCCGGGCGGCGATGGCGCCCATCGCCGGGCGCTTGCTCTGGTCGCGCTGACCGGTGGCGCCGAAGACGACGATCACCTTGGAGCCCGGAACAGGCGAGCGGACGGCTTCGAGGGCGCGGGCCAGGGCATCGGGGTTGTGGGCGAAGTCGACCACCGCGGCGGGTGCGGTGGAGATGAGCTGCATGCGGCCCGGAACCGCAACCGTGAAAGGATCCTTGGCGTCGAGGGCGGCCTGCACCGCGCCGGCGTCGTGCCCGCCCGCGAGCACCATGACCGTGGCGAGTGCGGCGTTGGCCACGTTGAAGCCGCCCGGAAGGCCGGTGTGCACGCGCAGGGCGGTACCGTTCCGGTGCTGCAGGGTGAAGTCGGTCCCCAGCCCCTGCGGCGACTGACCGGTGACCGTCCAGTCCGCTGCGGTTCCCCCGTCGACCTCGGCTGCCGGCGGCGCGGTGGAGAGGGTGGTGACCGGAACTCCGGCCGACGCCGCGAGCCTCCGGCCCCACTCGTCGTCGACGGTGATCACCGCGGCGCCGGCGCGCTCTGCCGTGAACAGCCGGGCCTTGGTCTGGAAGTACTCCTCCATGCTGCCGTGCAGGTCCAGGTGGTCCTGGGTCAGGTTGGTGAAGCCAACGACGTCGAACACGACGCCGTCCACGCGGTGGAAGGAAACGGCGTGCGAGGAGACCTCCATCGACGCGGCGTCAAGGCCGCGTTCGCGCATGAGGGCCAGCAGGGCATGGACATCGGTGGATTCCGGCGTCGTAAGCAGGCTTGGGATCGGCTCCCCGCCCGCGAGGATCTCGATGGTCCCGATCAGGCCGGTCTTCTGGCCGAGGGCACCCAGCAGGGCGTTGATGAAATAGGTGGTCGTCGTCTTGCCATTGGTGCCGGTGACGCCGAAGAGGGCCGGCGAGGCGGCGTCGCCGGTCTGGCCCTGGTAGATCAGGGCGGACAGGCGGCCGACCAGGCTGCGGGGTTCCGCGGCCAGCAGTACCGGGACGGAGATGTCGTTCGAGAGCGCCAGCAGCCGCGCGCCGGCGTCGTCAGTGAGCACTGCAGCGGCCCCGGCTTCCACCGCTTCGGAGACAAAGTCCGCGCCGTGCCGGGTGGCACCCGGCAGGGCGACGTACAGGTCGCCCTGCTGGACACTGCGGGAGTTCAGGGAGATTCCGGTGACCTCCACCGTGCCGGACGCGCCGGGAACGGTGACGCCGAATGACTGCCCGATGGTTGCCAACGGCACGGCGGCGACGGCAGTGGGCCGGAAAGCCGAGGTGGAATCCGGGCCGGACGGCGCGGCGGAATTCTCTGGGGCGTTGAGCTCTGACAAGGGAATCTCCGTTTGTGGTGCGAGTGGATCTGGTGCTGCGCACGGAGGATGCTCCGGCCCGCAGGCGTCGTATGGGTACTGAGTGCTGGGTGGTGCGGGCGCTACTTGGCGAACTGCGGCAGCCGGGCGGGCTCCCCGGTGGACGGCTGGACGTTGAACGTCCGCAGCGTCTGACCCATCACCGAGCGGAATACCGGGCCATTCGAGATGCCGTAGATATCACCCTTGGGCCGTTGCAGGACTACTCCAACAATAAACCGCGGATCGTCCATCGGCGCCATCCCCACCATGGAGGCGGTGAAACCGCAGAACCCCGATTTGCCGTCATCGCACGGCGACTGGGATGTGCCGGTCTTCGCGCCCACCCGGTAGCCGTCGATGCCGGCCTCCTTGATCTGGCCCTCTGTCACGGCACTTTCGAGGATGTCGCGGACCTGCTTGGCCGTGTCCTGGGACACGACCTGCCGCGGCTCCTGCGCCGGGACCTTTTCCTCGGTGCCGTCAGGGTTGATGTAGCTGTCGATCAGCCGCGGCTGGAGCATCACGCCGCCATTGGCAATGGTCTGGAAGGCGCGGACGGTCTGGAGCGTGGACTGGGAGACGCCTTGCCCGAACAGCACCGTGTATTCCTGCCGGCCGTCCCACTCGTCGGCCGGGGTCAGGATGCCGGTGGCTTCGGCCGGAAGACCGATCTGAGGGGCTTCCCCGATGCCAAACTTCTGCAGCCAGTCGTGGCGCTGGTCCTTGCTCAGCCGCTGCCCGGCCATGACGGTTCCGGTGTTCATGGACCAGCCCAGGATGCCGGCCAGGGTCCGCTGCTCGGTGCCGTGGACAAAGGCGTCGCTGAAGGTCTGGCCGTCCACCGTGTATGTCGGCGGAATGGTGAACGTGTCGAGCGGGCTGGACTTGCCCTCCTCGATCAGCGCCGAGGCGGTAATCATCTTCTCTACCGACCCGGGCTCATAGGCGGCGGTGACTGCCCGCACGCCGCGGTCCTCCGGGGCGGACTTTCCGGGGTCGTTGGGATCCGGGGTGTTGGTGTCCGCCATCGTGATGATGTTGCCGGTTTTGATGTCCGAGATGATGATGACGCCCCATTCGGCGCCGAGCTTGTCCCGCTGGCTTTGGATCGCCTGCTGCGCGAAATACTGGAGATCCGAGTTAAGCGTGAGCTTGATGTCCTTGCCGTTCACGGCCGGGGTCAACTGGTCCACACCTACCGGGATCCGCAGGCCGTCCGCGCCGATCTCGAAGAGCCGCTTGCCGGGCGTGCCCTTGAGGATCTCATCCTGGGTCTGCTCGAGCCCGGCCTGGCCGGTGGTGCCATCCCGCAGGAAACCCACAATTCCGCCGGCAACGGCCCCGTTCGGGTAGACGCGCTTGCTGGTCCCTTCGCTCACGAGCCCGGGGATCTGCAGTTTGGAGATCCGGTCCTCGATGTCCGGCTTCAGGTCCTTGGCCACGATGTAGTACCGCTTGGTGCCGGTGAGGGCGTCCCGGACGTCGTTCCGGTCCATGCCCAGCAGCCCGGCGAGCTCGGTGATGCCCTGCTCCCGGGAGACCTTGACGATCTCGTCTTTGCCCTCGTCGAGCCGTGGGAACGACTCGGTCTTGGTGTTGACGGTCTGGTCGACCACGATGTTGTACCGGATCACGCTGCTGGCCAGCACGGTGCCGGCGGAGTCCAGAATGCTGCCGCGTTCAGCCGGGAGTTCTATCGGTGTGAGGCGGTTGTTCAGTGCCGCCTCGGCCATGCCACCGACGTCGAGTCCCTGGACGAGGAAGAGCTTGCCGCCGACGACGAGCAGGAGCGTGAGCATGAGGCCGAGTCCGAGCCGCAGCCTGCGTGTGGCGCTCGGCACTTTAGCCTTGCGTGCCTTGCGGGTTTTCTGCGCCACGATGTTTCCTTGCTGCTTGCCTGGCTGGTGTTCGACCTGGTTACTGTCCCGGAACCCTCTGGGCGGGGGGCGGGACGGATCCGCCATGGAGTTCGACGGCAGGTTCGGCTGCGGCTGCCGGCGCGGCGGGTTTCGCCGCCGTGCGATCCGCCGCCGTGGCGGGGGCTGCAGCTGCTGCCGGAACGTCGGCCACGGGTTTGCGGTTCACGAGTGGCTCGTTGCTGGTGGGGGGCGGGACGACGGTGAGCTGGCCTGCGACGGCGGGCGCGGCGATGACGGCGCCCGGGGCGTCGCCCTTCACCGCGGCCTTGGCCTTGCCCGTGACGCTGAGGGTGGACAAGTCAATCTGGCCCTTGCCCGTGGAAGCGACCATGCCGAGCTCGGTCGCTTTGGCGGCCAGGTTCTGGGGGGCGTCGAAGTTCTGCACCTGCTGGGTGAGGTCCTGGTTCTGCTTGGTCAGGGTCAGCTGGTCGCTCCGAAGCTGGACCAGCTGGTACTGCGCGCTGGACACCGAGATGTTGAGGACCAGCACCACCATCAGCGCCACTGCGAGGATGCCGAAGCACAGCACCACAAACGGGGCGCGGCGCTTTCGCGGAACTGAACGGACCAGTGCAAGCGGAGTGCGGGCCTTGCGGGCCGGACCCGGGTTCAGCCCGGGCAGGGCCCGGGCGGTAGCGCCGGTGGACGCGGGGTATCGGTTGACGGCGGCGGTGCTCATGCGTCTCTCCTGGCTCTGATGCGTTCCACGGCGCGGAGCCTGGCGGAAGCTGCGCGCGGGTTTTCGGCGATTTCGGCGGCGGTGGGCACCTCCGTGCCCTTCGTGAGGGTCTTCAGTTCGGCCTTGTGCTCCTCGAGCTCCACCGGGAACCCCAGCGGGGCGGAGGATTTGGAGCCGGCCTGGAAGAAGCCTTTGACGATCTTGTCCTCGAGCGAGTGGTAGGACATCACGACGACGCGGCCGGTGACGGCGATGGCGTTGACTGCCGCGGGGATCGCGCGCTCCAGCACATCGAGTTCCTCGTTGACCTCGATCCGGAGCGCCTGGAACGTGCGCTTGGCAGGGTGTCCCCCGGTCTTCGCGGCACCGGCCGGGACAACCCCGCGGATCTGCTCGACAAGCTCACCGGTGGTGGCGAAGGGCTTCGCGGCGCGGGCGCTGACAATCCGGTTGGCGATCCGGCCGGCGAACTTCTCTTCCCCCCACTTCCGGATGATCCGGACGAGGTCCTCTTCGCTGTAGTTGTTGACGACGTCGGCGGCGGTCTGGCCCCGGCTGGTGTCCATCCGCATATCGAGCGGGGCGTCAAAAGAGTACGCGAAGCCGCGTTCCCGCTCGTCGAGCTGAAGGGAGGAGACGCCCAGATCCATCAGGACGCCGTGGACCTGGCTGAAGCCAAGGTCCTCCACGACCTCCGGGATTTCGTCGTACACGGCGTGGACCAGGTCAATACGATCGGCGAAGGGCTTGAGCCGCTCCCCCGCCAGGGCCAGTGCTTCCTCGTCACGGTCGATGCCGATCAGGTGGAGATCCGGAAACCGCTGGAGCATGGCTTCGGAATGCCCGCCCATGCCGAGCGTGGCGTCGATGACCACCGGGGTTTCGCCGCGGCCACGGGCGGCCTCGAAAGCAGGTGCCAACAAATTAATGCACCGGTCCTTGAGGACCGGTACATGGCGTTCGGACGTGGGCTTGGAGTGTGAGTCAGTCATGCCTGCGTCCTTTCCTTGTCGGGGGGCTTCCGGGTGTTCGCTGCGCTGCCGCGCGTACGGCTTCTTAATCCAGATCCCCATCCGCGCCTACCCTGCGTCCGCCTGGCTCCGGGGAAGTGAGCCAGGTGAACAGCCGGATGGGCGGCTGGAGATCTCGATCAAGAAACATGGCGTGCTGGTGGTCGCCGGGAGCTAGAGGATTCCCGGTATGGCGTCGTCGGTCTCCGAGAAGGCTGTTTCCTTTTCGGCCAGGTACTCATTCCAGGCTTGGGCGTCCCAGATCTCCGCTCGGGTTCCGGCACCGATAACGGCCAGTTCCCTGCCGAGTCCTGCGTATTCCCGGAGCGCCTGCGGAATCGTCACGCGCCCCTGCTTGTCAGGTACCTCGTCTGAGGCTCCAGAGAGAAAAACCCGGATGTAGTCACGCGCCTGCTTGTTGGAGATTGGCGCCTCCCGCATCTGCTCGTGAACCCGACCGAATTCCGCCTCACTGAAGACGTAGATGCAACGCTCCTGGCCCCTTGTGAGAACCAGCCCGCCGGCCAGTTCCTCGCGGAACTTGGCGGGAAGGATGATCCGGCCCTTTTCGTCCAGACGTGGCGAATGTGTGCCGAGAAACACGGCCCACCGCCTGTCTGATCGTAGGAAGCCCAACGTCCCCTGTGCTGCCACTACCCTCTTACGTCCTCCACATTACTCCACATCCCTCCACAGTCAACGACACGCGGCGGATATTTGACTCTTTTAGGGGCAGCAGAGCGGTTCCGTCCCCCGCCGGGGCAAGGAATCGCACCCGGTGGTGCAAAGTGGAGGAAATTTGGGGTCCGGCGGCCCGGAGTTCCGGGGCGTGTCCGCGAACCGGGCCGGTCGCGGGGTTCCGGAGTGCTAGGAACTGCCAAATCGCCCCGTTTAACGGCAAAAGACCCGCCGAAGCGGGTCTCTTGGTGCCTCCGGGTTGCCAAGGTGGTGGGGAATGGAGGCGGTTCCCGACGTCGGAGTCCCTAGGGGTCCCCCCGGTGCCGTTCGTCCCAGCGTTCCTCCAGGTTGCTCATGAATGAACTCCGTGACTTCCCGGGCTTTCCTGCGGTTCCACCGGACTTGCCCTTACCGGGAACGGAGCTGCGCATGGTCGCGAAGTAGACGCCCGCTCCCATTACCACAAATCCCAGTACCCCGACCGGAATGCTCTGGATGGTCACCCCAACCAGCAGGAGCAGGACGCCCGCCAGTGTGGCCAGCACCCCAATCACCAGGTGGCGGGTAGACCATGAACGTCCCGGATCCGAGCCCATTGAGCTGGCGAACTTGGGATCGTCCTCATGCAGCTGCTTCTCAAGTTGCTCAAGCAACTTCTGTTCGTGCTCCGAGAGCGGCATCACGACCTCCTTAAGTCGGCCAACGTCCAGACTTGACGTGGCCAGTGTCCCTAAACCCATAACGACCGGGATTCCGGAGAGGTTCCCGTTCGCCGTCATTGGCCGAATCGGGGCGTCCCCACGGGGTGTTCCTCGGTCCCTTTTGGGAGTTCTGCTGGTCACGCATCAGCCCGAACGCTCGTTCCAGTCGTTCCAAACTTTGTATATATAAGGATAGTTTGTTGCGGGCAGTTCTGAAAGACGCTGAACCAGTCCGCACGCCGGAACTGCTACCTGTGAGGCGGGTTGTCAGCCGGCATCCCGGCCGGGGTCCAGGAGTCGGGCGGGCAGCACTGATTTTGTTCCGAATTTTCGGGTCACGGCGTCCAGGGCCTGCTCGGCTGCGCGCCAGTTGTCGTCCCGGCGGTCCAGGCTCAATTGCAGCGGTGCCTGCGCCGCTTCCTCCAGCTGCTCGGCCCGGATGCCGACCAGCCGGACCGTCATCGGCCGGTCCCCAACGGATTCCAGGAGCTGCACTGCCACGGCATAGAGCAGCTGGGCGCTGTCGATCGGGGTGCCCACCGTCCGGCTGCGGGTAATGGTGGAGAAATCCGCATACCGCAGCTTGAGGGCAACGGTACGGGCGTGCATGCCGGCGCTGCGGAGCCGCTCGGCGGTGCGGTGCGACAGGCGCAGCAGTTCCCGGTGCAGCAGCGCGTCATCGGCCGTGTCCACCGCGAAAGTCTCTTCCGCCCCGATGCTTTTTTCCAGCCGCACCGGGGTTACCGGACGGGGATCGATCCCCCAGGACAGGTTGTAGACGTGTTCGCCGGAGGCACCGAGTGCCTTCCGAAGCGACGGCAGCGGCGAGGCGGCGACGTCCGCCACGGTGCGGATTCCCATCCTGGCCAGCACCTCAACGGTCTTGGCGCCGACGCCCCAGAGGGCGCTCACCGGCAGGCTGTGGAGATAAGGCACCGTCTCGTCCGGCCCGATCAGCAGCAGGCCGTCTGGCTTGCACCGGGTGGAGGCGATCTTGGCCACGAACTTGCTGGCCGCGATCCCCACGGACGCCGTGATCCCCAGTTCCGCATGGACCCGGGTCCTGATGAGCTCGCCGATCTCCCGGGGCGGGCCCAGCCGGCGGATTGCTCCGCCGACGTCGAGGAAAGCCTCATCCACGCTCAGCGGTTCCACCAGATCGGTGATCGAGCCGAAGATGGCCATGATCTGGCCGGACACCTCGTAGTACAGCTTGTGGCGCGGCTCGATGATGACGGCCGAGGGGCACATGCGCGCCGCGACCACCATCGGCATCGCTGAGCGCACGCCGAACTTGCGGGCTTCGTAGGAAGCGGAAAGCACGACGGACCGGTCCGCGGGGTACCCAACGATGACGGGCTTGCCCTTGAGGTTTGGCCGGCTGCGCAGCTCCACCGAGACGAAGAAGGCGTCCATGTCCACGTGCAGGATACTGCTGCGCCGGAGTTCGCGAAGGCTCGCTTCAAGCTGCTGTTTATCCTGGTCCGGCCCCACGGCATCAATCCTATGCCCCGGTACTGACTAAACTGGAGGCTGAATCCGGCGTCAACACCAGGAGGAAAGTCCCTGTGAAGGTTTTTGGAGAGCGCAAACGTGCTGCGGTTGCCGTTTTTGCGGCTGGCACCCTAATGGCCCTGGCCGCCTGCACGCCCGCCCCGGGGACCGCTTCCTCGACCGCCCCGTCAGCCCCTGCCGTCGCCTCGACCGCGCCGCCGACCACCACGGCCCCGCCCAGTCCTTCCGCCGAACCCGGCACCTCGGCCACGGTAGGGGCCCTGGTTCCGGGATTCCCGCAGCAGCTGTTGCCGCTGATGCCCGGCGCAAAGGTGGTCTCCAGCAGTTTCGACAAGACGACCGCGCCTGCCACGGTGGCACTGGTCGGCAGCATTCCGGCCCCGGCCGCCAACGTCCTGGCCTTTTACACGGCGCAACTGGAGGCTCAGGGCTTCAAAGCCGTCCCGGGCGAGACCGTGGGCTCCGTCCCGTCCAAGGATTTCCTGCGCGGTGACAACGAGACGGTCAACATTTCCGTGGTGGAAACCGCCGGCGTCTCAACCTTCACAATCGGCGCGAACGTCGCTGCCGAGTCCGTCAAGTGACTCTCGCGGAGCAGCTGCGCGTCGAGCAGACGGGCTACGTAGCCGCCGTCGCGGGCAAGCTCACCGATTTCCTGTCCACCCGCCAGGCCGTCATGTCCTCCATCTCCCAGGACATCGATCCGCTGATGGGCTCCATCTCCAACCTGGTCACCGGCGGCAAGAGGTTGCGGGCACTCATGTGCTACTGGGGCTGGCGCGGGGCGGGCGGGGAGCCCGGCGCCGGCGAAGTGGTCACAGCCGGGTCGGCCCTGGAACTGTTCCAGGCCGCCGCCCTCATTCACGACGACATCATTGACCGCTCCGACACGCGCCGAGGCGGGCCCAGTGTGCACCGGCGCTTCAGCGACCTCCACGAGACCCAGGGCTGGGCGCTGGACCGGGAACGGTTCGGCCACGCGGCGGCCATCCTCACCGGAGACCTGTGCTTGTCCTTCAGCGAGGAGTCGTTCACGGAAATCGGGGAGCGGGCCGCTTCGGGCAGCCGGGCACGGCTGATCTTCAACCTGATGCGTGCAGAGGTCATGGCCGGTCAGTACCTGGACATCCTGGAAGAGGTTGCCGGACCGCGGCGGGACCGGGCCGGCGCTGTCAGCCGGGCACAGTCGATCATCCGCTTCAAGTCCGCGAAGTACTCCACCGAGCACCCCCTGGCCCTGGGCGGGGCGCTGGCCGGCGCGTCGGACGAGCTGCTTCGCGGCTATTCGGCCTTTGCCCTCCCGCTGGGCGAGGCCTTCCAGCTTCGGGACGACGTGCTGGGCGTCTTCGGCGACCCGGTCACTACCGGCAAGCCTGCCGGGGATGATCTGCGCGAGGGAAAGCGTACTGTCCTGGTGGCGTTTGCCCTGGACCAGGCCACGCCGGCCGAATCGGCGTTCATCGATGCCCGGCTGGGGAACCCCGAGCTGGATGAGGCGGACATCGACGAAATCCGCCGCATCATCGTTGACTGCGGCGCACTGCACGCCACAGAGGTGTTGATTGAGGAGTTCGGACGCGCGGCCTTCGCGGCCCTCGATCTGCTGCCGCTGGAGGAGCTGCCCAAGACCGCGCTGCGCAAGCTGGCCGAGGCCACGGTCAGCCGAACGGCCTGACACGCCTCCAAGGGGACCGGGCTGCCCCCGGCGGGTCCGCAGACTCGCCGGGGAAAATGCGTGCTACCAGGCCAGGGACTGTGCCCGGCGGCGGATCTCCGTCTTGCGCCCTTCGCGGAGGGCGTCGATCGGGCGCCCGCGGAGCGACTCGTCCGGAGTGAAGAGCCAGGTGATGAGTTCCTCGTCCGAGTAACCTGCGTCCGACAGGACCACAACGGTGCCCTTAAGGCTCTCCACCGCGTGGCCGTCCTGGATGAATGCCGCGGGCACCGAACGAATCCGCCGGTCACCGATCCGCAGGGCCGCCAGGGCACGTTCATCGAGGAGCGCGTGGACCTTCGTAATGGAAACATTCAGAAGCTGGGCAACATCGGGCAGGGGCAGCCATTCGCCCACAAGGCTTTCTACAGTACTCACGGATCAAGATTGCCATGGCGGATGCTTCTGCGCCTAGTCGTGGCCCGGCGCCAACTGCCGCCGCCCCGGGCCTCGTGCGGACACCCGAGGGCCACCACGGCCAAAGGACCCTTGTAATGCCGTCCCGAATCAAGGCCCTATTAATCAGCACATTCTGCCCGACACTCCCGAAGTGTTTGTTTGCATAATGTCCGACTGTTCTTGTGCTAACCACCAATTCATGAGAGATTCACATAGATCACATTTGTAACAGCATTAACATTGGTCACACTGGTAACGCCAGTAACACCGGCCTGACCCGCAGCGTTCGCCGCTGAGAAGAGGATCTTTCCCATGACGACGTTCCGTTCGCCGAAGCACCCGGCGCGGCCCAGCCTGCCATTGATTGCGGCGACGACGGCGGCCCTTCCCGCAGTCGTCCTTTCCTCCCTGGCGGTTGCCCAGCCGGCGTCAGCGGAGTCCCGCACCCGGTCCATCCCGGCCACCCTGGCCGCGGCCATGCGCGCCCAGGCCCAGGCCGCAACCCAGCTGGTGTCCGCCCGCATTCCGTCCAGCTCGGTCTCGGCGGCCATCCCGAGTTCAATGCGTCCGGCCCAGGCCTCGGCCCCGGCCGAGTACACCATCGAGCGCGGCGACACCATCAGCGGAATCGCCGGGAAGTTCGGCCTGGACACGAACGCCGTGCTGTCCCTGAACAACCTGCAGGCCAACACCATCATCTACCCGGGGCAGAAGATCAAGCTTGGCGGGGACGCACCGGCAGAGGCTCCGGCGGCACAGCCGAGCGCACCGGCATCCACCGGTAGTTCCTACACCGTGAAGCCGGGCGACACCCTGGGCGCGATCGCAGCCCGGCATGGCGTCCAGCTCTCCGAGGTCTTCGGATGGAACGGCCTGAACATGGGCTCCATCATCTACCCGGGCCAGAAAATCCAGCTCGGCTCCGGCGGCACAGCCCCCGCCCCGGCAGCCCCGGCTCCGGTGGCGCCGGCTGCGACTCCGGCGGCCACCCCGGCCGCACCCGCCTCGGGTTCGTACACCATCAAGACCGGCGACACGCTCTCGGGAATCGCAGCCCGGAATGGCGTCAAGCTCGCCGACATCCTCTCCGCCAACCGGCTGACCATGAGCACCATCATCTACCCCGGCCAGAAGCTGGTGCTTGCCGGTGGGTCCATCGCACCGGCTTCGAGCCAGACTCCGGCGCCGAGCCAGCCTCCGGCGACGGTGACTCCGCTGGTGCCCAGCACCTTCCTTGGCTTCACCTACCCGGAAGCGGTGGTCAGCTCGGCCAACCAGAACAAGGCCTTGCTCAACGCCGCCCCGGTCCCGAGCCGGGAGCAGATGAAAGCCATCGTGGCCGATACGGCCCGCCGGATGGGCGTGGATTCCTCCCTGGCACTGGCCTTCGCCCATCAGGAGTCGGGTTTCGACCAGCGCGCGGTGTCCCCCGCCAACGCCATCGGCACCATGCAGGTGATCCCGTCTTCGGGCGAGTGGGCATCTGACCTCGTGGGCCGCCAGCTGAACCTGCTGGACCCCTACGACAACGCCACCGCCGGCGTCGCCATCATCCGCCAACTGGTCCGCACCAGCAGCGACCTGGACAACGCGATCGCAGGCTACTACCAGGGCCAGTATTCGGTCAGCACCAACGGGATGTTCGAGGACACCAAGCAGTATGTGGCCTCCATCAAGGCCCACCAGCAGAACTTCGGCTAGGTCCCGGGACAGGTCCACAGGATAGAGACGGAGCGGCCCCCCGGCGTTTCTGCCGGGGCTCCATGAAGGATAACGATACGGGTCCGGATCTCATGTTGATCCGGGCCCGTTTCCGTGCAACGTTTAGGATCGTAAGGTGCAGGAAAACACGTCGGACCCTCTCGTTGGCACCTTGGTGGATGGCCGGTACCTGATCCAGTCCAGATTGGCCAGCGGCGGCATGTCCACCGTCTATCTGGCTACGGACCGCCGGCTCGAGCGCGATGTGGCCCTCAAGGTGCTGCACCCGCACCTCGCCGGAGACCCCCAGTTCCTGGACCGCCTCGGGCGCGAGGCCAAGGCGGCGGCCCGGCTGTCCCACCCTCACGTCGTCGGGGTCCTCGACCAGGGCGAGGACGGCCGGATCGCGTACCTCGTCATGGAGTACATCAAGGGCCACACCCTGCGGGACGTTCTCAAGCAAAGAGGTGCGCTTCCGCCGCGCCTCGCCCTGGCCCTGATCGCCCCCGTGGTGGAAGGACTCGGTGCCGCCCATGCCGCCGGCCTGATCCACCGGGACATCAAGCCCGAAAACGTGCTCATCGCCGACGACGGCCGGATCAAGGTCGGGGACTTCGGACTTGCCCGGGCAATCTCCACTTCCACCAGCACGGGAGCCCTGATCGGTACGGTGGCGTATCTCTCCCCCGAACTGGTTCTGGGAAAGCAGGCCGACGCCCGCAGCGACATCTACTCCGTCGGCATCATGCTGTACGAGATGATCACCGGCCGGCAGCCCTTCGACGGCGAGGTGCCCATCCAGGTGGCCTACCAGCATGTCAACTCAACCGTGGGTGCCCCCTCGGAGCTGGTCCCGGGCCTGGCCGAGGAACTCGATGAGCTGGTGCAGTGGTGCACCGCGAACGATCCGGACAAACGGCCCGTGGATGGAAACACGCTGCTGTCCGAACTCCGGCACATCAGGACCAACCTGAGCGACGCCGAACTCGATCTCCAGCCTCCGGCGGCGCATCCGATTCTCCCCGCCGTGCCTCCGCCGCCCGGCCCGCCCGCCGTCGGCCGCCCCCCTGAGGGCGGCCGCGGGAACGTTGTCCCGAACGAGCCCGCGGACGACGGAGACCCGCATTCCCGGACCGAGGTGCTCGGCGGGACCCAACGGCCCACCGAAATCATCTCCCGCGGCAGCAATCCCACCACGGTGATGTCCGCGGCTCCGCGGCGCCCGGCCTACGGCCCGCTCTCCGCCCCGGACGAGGTTCCGGACCGGGACACCTACGGCGCCGACTCGTACGGCGACGACGGTCCTGGCCCAGCGGCGGGTCCCGCCAGCAAGCGCACCCAGCGCAAGCTGGACCGCGATGAGGAGAAGGCACGCCTGCGCGCCGCGGCCACCCCCGTCCGGAGCCTGCGTGCGGGCAATCCCCGACGCCGGGGGCTGCTGTGGATCCTGCTGCTGGTTCTTGCCGCGCTGCTCGCCGCCGGCGCCGGCTGGTTCTTCGGGATGGGCCCCGGCTCCCCGGGGACGATTCCGCAACTGGCCAACAAGACCGTGGCGGAAGCGCGGCAAGTACTGAAAACCGCCGGCTTCCAGTTCACCACCGAGGATGATGTCTATGACGACAACGTCTTGCCGGGGCTCGTCGTCGGATCAGAACCCGATGCCGGAGAGGTCATCCGCAAGTTCCAGACAGTGTCCCTCGCCGTCTCCAAAGGGCCCGAGCTGTTCCCGCTGCCGGAGCTGACCGGGAAGACCCTGGACGAAGCCAAAACAGCGCTCAACGGTGCCGGGATGGCCTTGGGCAAGATCACAGAGACATTCGACGAATCCGCGGCCGCCGGAACCGTCCTGGCCCAGGCCCCCGCCAACGGCACTCCCGCGAAGCACGGCACTCCGGTGGAGCTGACCGTCTCCAAGGGACCGCAGCCCATCCCGGTTCCGGATGTCCGCGGCCAGGAGCAGGAGGACGCGGTGAAGGCCTTGGAAACAGCCGGACTCAAGGCCGTGATCTCCCCGGAGACCGTCAATGACCGCAGGGTCCCCAAGGGCTCCGTGTTGGCCCAGGACCCGGCGTCCGGGAACCTGACCAAGGGCGGCGCCGTCACGCTCACCATTTCCAAGGGGCCGAAATTGGTCCAGGTTCCAGCGGTATTCCGGATGTCCGAAAAGGATGCAGAGAAGGTGCTCAGAGATGCCGGATTCGAGGTCGAAGTGAAGTACGCGTTCGGTGAACCCGTGCTCGGCATTGTTGCCGGTCAGGACAAGGTGGGGCTGGAGCCCGAGGGTTCGGTAATCACCATCACGGTCACGTGATTCACTCAGCCAAAAAAATCGGCCCCCGACGCTCGGCATTGCCGAACATCAGGGGCCGGTTCCTTGCTGGAAACCCTCAGCGCTTGGACAGGGCCCCTGCCACCAGGAAGGCCATTTCAAGGGACTGCATGTGGTTCAGCCGGGGATCGCAGACGGATTCGTAGCGGTCCAGGAAGGACTCCTGGTCCACCGGGTCGGCACCGCCGAGGCACTCGGCCACGTCGTCGCCGGTCATCTCCACGTGCAGTCCGCCCGGGACGGTGCCGAGGGCGTGGTGGACCTCGAAGAAGCCGCGCACCTCATCGATGACGTCGTCGAAGTTTCGGGTCTTGTAGCCGTTGGGCGAGGTGACCGTGTTGCCGTGCATCGGGTCGGTGACCCACAGGACCTGGGCGCCGGAGGCGGTCACGCGCTCCACCACGCGCGGCAGCTTCTCGCGGATATTAGCCGCCCCCATCCGGGTGATGAAGGTCAGGCGGCCCGGCTCGCGGTCCGGATCCAGTTTGTCGATCAGCCGCAGGGCGTCGTCGCCGCTCGTGGACGGGCCCAGCTTCACACCGATCGGGTTGCGCACGCGGGAGAGGAAGTCGACGTGCGCGTTGTCCAGCTCGCGGGTCCGCTCGCCGATCCAGAGGAAGTGCGCGGAGGTGTCGTACGGGAAACCGGTCCGCGAATCGATCCGGGTGAGGGCGCGCTCGTAGTCCAGCAGCAGCGCCTCGTGGCTGGCGTAGAACTCGACGCGCTTCAGCGCTTCGAAATCGGCCCCGCAGGAGGCCATGAACTTGATGGCCCGGTCAATGTCCCGCGCCAGCGACTCGTAGCGGGCGTGCGCCGGGTTCTCCGTGAAGCCCTTGTTCCACTGGTGCACCAGGCGCAGGTCAGCGAAACCGCCCTGGGTGAAGGCCCGGATCAGGTTCAGGGTGGAGGCGGAGGTGTGGTACGCCTTGAGCATCCGGCTGGCGTCGTGCGCGCGGGTCTCGGGGGTGAAGTCGTAGCCGTTGACGATGTCGCCGCGGTACGCCGGCAGCGTCACGCCGTCGCGGGTCTCGTCGTTGGAGGAGCGCGGCTTGGCGAACTGGCCCGCCATGCGTCCCATCTTGATGACCGGCATGGCCGCACCGTACGTCAGGACGACGGCCATCTGGAGGATGGTGCGGACGCGGGCGCTGATCTTGTCGGCCGTGGCGGCCTCGAACGTTTCCGCGCAGTCGCCGCCCTGGAGCAGGAACGCCTTGCCCTGTGCCGCAGCCGCGAGCCGCTCCCGCAGGATGTCCACTTCACCCGCGAAGACAAGCGGCGGCAGGACGGAGAGCTCCTTGACCGAGGCTTCGAAGACTGCCTGGTCCGACCAGCTCGGCTGCTGGGAGGCCGGCAGGTCCCGCCAGCGGTCCAGGCCGGGATAGTTGGCTGCACCGCTCTGGGCGGTGCTGGTCAGGGAAAAGGCCGAAGGCGCAGATAGCTCAGTCACACTCTAAGGATAGTTGCCTGCGAGGGTTCCCTGGAGCCGTCCGTCATTGACCGCCCGGAGGCCGTCACACACTACCGGGTGTTGCCCTGTCGCCCTTAGCTCCGTCTTCAGGCTTTCCGGTTACTTTTCCGGCTAGCCGAAGCTTGACGGCGGCGGCGTATTCGTCCACGTATTCCTGGCCGGAGAGCCGCATCAGGGCATACATGATCTCGTCAGTGACAGATCGCTGGATCAGCCGGTCATCTTCCATGCCGTAGTAACGGCTGAAGTCGAGCGGCTCTCCGAAGATCATCCCGATGCGCCGGATATTGGGCACCCGCTTGCCGATGGGCTGGACCTTGTCCGTTCCGATCATGGCCACCGGGACCACCGGGACCCGTGCCTGCAGGGCCAGCCGTGCCACGCCTACCTTGCCGCGGTACAGCCGCGCGTCCGGGCTGCGGGTGCCTTCGGGATAGATCCCCAGGAGCGAGCCGTTCTTCAGCACGGCCATGCCCGCGTCGAGCGACTGGGCCGAGGCCGCTCCCCCGGAACGGTCCATCGGCAGTTGGTTGGTCAGCCGGAAAAAGGCCGCCGTCAGTTTGCCCTTGATTCCCTTGCCGGTGAAGTACTCGGATTTTGCCAGGAACACAACGGGGCGGGGCACCATGAGGGGCATGAAAATGGAATCCGAGAAGGAGAGGTGGTTCGAGGCGATGATGGCCGCGCCCTCGCCGGGAACGTTATCCAGGCCCTTGACCCAGGGCCGGAACAGCGTCTTCAGCACCGGCCCGAGAACGAACGTCTTCATGAACCAATAAAACACGGGTGTACCTCTCCGGAAGGCGTCCGGCGGGCCCTTCGTCGGGTCCGGCCAGCACTTCAATGACACCCTACTCTAGTGAGTTTTGCGCCGAACAGTGACACCATGGGCACATGACCGGAAGCAGCACTCCCCTGGCGCCCGCAGCGTTCAGCTACCCCGGCCACGGCGCCAACGCGGGCATCGGGGTGGCGATCTGCCACGGCTTCACCGGCAGCCCCCTCAGCATCCTTCCCTGGGCCCAACATCTGGCCGACCAGGGCTTCGCCGTGTCCGTTCCGCTGCTGCCCGGCCACGGCACCGATTGGCGCGACCTTGCCCGCCACAGCTGGCAGGACTGGTACACCGCCTTCGAAACCGCATACCAGGAACTGGCCGCGGAAACCCGGGAGTGCTTCGTAGCGGGGCTCTCCATGGGCGGCACCATCGCCCTGCACGCCGCGGCCCGGCATCAGGTCGCCGGAGTCGCCGTCGTCAACCCGGGGCTGAGCTTCTACGACCGCAGGGTGCGGTACATCGGGTTGCTGAAGTACCTGCAGCGGACCACGGTCCCGGTCCAGGAACAGAACCCGACGGCGGCGCCCACCGAGGACGGCGACTACTCACTGACACCGCTGGCGGCCGTCCACCAGCTGAGCCGACTGTTCCGGGCCACAGTAAGGGAGCTCCCGGGCGTCGAGGCCCCGGCCCTTGTCTTCAAGTCGGACACGGACATCGTGGTCCCGCCGTCCTCCCTGGAGCTGCTCCGGCGCCGTCTTGGCTCCCGCGACGTGGAGGTGGTCCCGCTGCGGAACAGCGGCCACGTGGCCACGCTCGACGTCGATGCGCCGCTGATCTTTGAACATTCCAGCCGATTCTTCCTGCGGCACGCAGCCGCAGCGTCCGCGTCGGCTTCCCCGCCGTCGGCCACAACAGCACCGGAGAGCCCATGAGCACAAGCCCCGACCATACGCCGTTCAGCGCCCAGTTCACCGGCGCTGGCCCCCGGACCGGCGTCGTGCTGTCCCACGGCTTCACCGGCAGTCCGCACGGCGTCCGGGACTGGGCACGGTCCCTGGCCGACGCCGGCTACGCCGTACGGATGCCCTTGCTCCCCGGCCATGGCACAAGCTGGCAGGAGTTGGCCCGCACTCGGTGGCAGGACTGGCACGGCGCCCTCGACGCGGCGTACCTCGACCTGGCGGACGAGTGCGAGCACATCGTTGTAGCCGGCTTGTCCATGGGCGGTGCCCTGGCGCTCCGGATCGCTGCCACCCGTCCCGTGGCCGGCGTCGTGGTGGTGAATCCCGGTCTCGTGATTGACGACCCCCGCGCCCCGCTGGCCGGCATCCTCAAGCTCGTGCTCAAGAGCACACCGGCCATCGCCAACGACATCCTCAAGGAAGGGATCAATGAGGGCGCCTATCCCCGCACCCCGGTGGCCGCCGCGCATGAGCTCAACAAGATGTTCAAGGACACGGTGCGGCTGCTGCCACGGATCACCGCGCCGGTCCGGGTCTACCGCTCCGCCGTGGACCATGTGGTCTCCGATTCGAGCATGCTGGCGCTGCGCCGGGGGCTGACCCACGCCCCGCTGGAGGTCATCCGGCTCGAAAACAGCTACCACGTGGCTACCATGGACAACGATGCGCCCGAGATCTTCCGCGGCTCGGCGGAGTTTATCCGCTCGGCAGTTGCCGCCGGCACGCCGGACGCGGCCCACGCTAGCCCAAAGGACACGGCAGATGACTAGACCGGACCCCACCTCGCCGGATTCAGGGGCCAACCAGGACGACGCCGTCTGGCTGGACCTTGTGGCCAGGCTTGAAGGCGGCCCCGGCCCGGCAGACCCGAAGGACAAAGCAGCCGGCGACCCCGCCGGGGACGCCGCTCCGGCCCGGCCGTTCAGCGACTTCGACCCCCTGGGACTCTCCGGAGCCCCGCCTATCGAGCTCTCCGCCAAGGAACGGCTTGCCCGAACGCCGGACCCAACAGGCGGGCCGGGCCCGGGCTCCTCCGCCCGGGATTCTGCTGACGATCCGGAGGCTTTGGCCGGGCCCCGGGACTACGAGGCCGACGACGATGACGGTGCCTTCGTGCCGGAGGAGCCGCCCAGCCTGGCCGGCGCGGACCCGATGACAGTGCTGGCCTGGCTGGGCGCCGTCGGCGGCCCGATCGCCCTCCTGATGTCCGCCATGTTCTGGCGCTCCGCCCCGCTGATGGCCATCCTGGGTATCGTCGCGGCCTTTGCAGCGTCGGTGGTTTTTTTGATCATGAAGCTTCCGGGCGAGAAGGACGAGCACGACGACGGCGCCCGCGTCTAGAACGGGTCCTCCCTGGCTGTGCTGTTGCCGCGCTGTTGCCTTAGCTCTCCGGGCGCCTTAGCTGTGCATGCGGCTGCTGACCCGGGACAGGTCCGCTGCCCCGATCAGGCCGGCATTGGGACCGAGCGCCGCGAGTTCGATCCGCGCCGCCGGACGGAACCCCCGTCCGGTCAGGTTCCTGGCGAAGGCTTTCCGGGCCGGTGCCACGAGCAGCTCGCCGGCGTCGCAGAGGCCGCCGCCGATGACGAAGGTTCCCGGATCCAGCGCTGCGGCCAGGTTCGCCAGCCCCAGCCCGAGCCACTCGCCAACCTCTTCCAGGAGTTCGCGTGACGTGGGATCCCCGGCCTTGGCCAGATCCGTGACGATCACGCCCGTGATGCTGTCCACCCGGCCGTCCACGGCCTTGAGCAGCTCCTGGGCCACCGGCGAGTTGGCGGCCGCCAGCTCGCGGGCCTCCCGGCCGAGCGCATTGCCGGAGGCGTACTGTTCCCAGCAGCCGCGGTTGCCGCATTCGCACCGGTGGCCCCCGGGCAGAATGATCTGGTGGCCGAATTCCCCCGCCACGCCAAAGCGGCCGCGCTCCAGCCGACCGTCAATCACCATCGCGCCTCCGATGCCGGTGCCAAGCGTGATGCAGACCAGCCGGTTCTCCCCCCGCCCGGCCCCGAAGCGCCACTCCGCCCAGCCGGCCGCATCGGCGTCGTTGGTCAGCAGCACGGGACGGCGCAGCAGCCGCTGCAGATTGTCCCGCAACGGCTCATTGCGCCAGGCCAGGTGCGGGCTGAACAGCACCGTCCCGCCGTCGAGGTCCATCCAGCCGGCGGCACCGATCCCGACGGACCAGATCCGGTGCCCCCGGCCCAGTTCCTCGACGAGTTCCACGATGACCTGTTCCACTGCCCGGGGGTCATTGCCCGGGGTCGAGCGCCTGGCCTGGCTCAGGATCCTGCCCTCGGCGTCGACCACCCCGGCCGCGACTTTGGTGCCGCCGATGTCCACGCCGATGGCGAGACCTTTCCGCCCGAGCCTCAGGTGCTCACGCAGCCCCTGCCCCGCGACGGCTCCAGCGGTTCCCGCGGCCGCGCCGTCCCGGATCCGTCGCCGCCAGGCGGCAGGCCTGCGGTAGGGGGCGGGCTGCGGGCCGGGCATCGGTGTGTGCATGGTTCCATATTCTATTCGCCGGGCGGCCCGATTCCGCGGACCTCCCGGTCCAAGGCGCTGCCGGTCGAGACCTGTTTAACCATAAAGTTACCGGCGAGTAGTGGTACGGGACACAATCGGCGCAGCCACATACTAGGCTTAGCAATACCCGCTG
Organism: Pseudarthrobacter sp. MM222; assembly: GCF_947090775.1. Lineage (NCBI taxonomy): Bacteria > Bacillati > Actinomycetota > Actinomycetes > Micrococcales > Micrococcaceae > Pseudarthrobacter > Pseudarthrobacter sp. MM222. The sequence continues at coordinate 1,632,222 of NZ_OX352321.1, read as the reverse complement.
CGGGTCTATGGATATCAGAGGAGCTATCGTGCGAGAAATCAGTGTCCCGCCACAGGTGATCGTCCCCCCGGAATGGAACGTCACGGACTTGGTGCTGCGCCAGGCCGCCAAGGCGTCGAATCCGGCCCTGTTCTCTCGCCTTGATGCTGCGGGCCAGTGGCAGGACGTCCGGGCCACTGATTTCATGGCCGACGTGTCACTGCTCGCCAAGGGCCTGATGGCCAGCGGCGTCGCCGCCGGCGACAGGGTCGGCATCATGTCCCGCACCCGGTATGAATGGGCGCTCATCGACTTCGCCATCTGGTTTGCCGGCGCCGTGTCGGTTCCCATCTACGAGACCTCCTCCCCGTCCCAGGTCGCCTGGAACCTGGGTGACTCGGGCGCCGTGGCCGCCTTCGGCGAATCCGCCCACCACGAGGACATCATCCGCCAGGCCGCGACGTCCGAAGGCCTGACCTCGCTGGCGCACGTCTGGCAACTCGAGGGCACCGGCCTGGATGAGGTCCGTGCGGCGGGCGCGGGGATCAGCGACGAAGAGCTGGAAGCCCGGCGCAGCACGGCGGGCCTGACAGACATCGCCACGATCATCTACACCTCCGGCACCACTGGCCGCCCCAAAGGCTGCGAACTGACGCACGGCAACTTCGTGGAGCTCTCCGAGAACGTGCTGGCCACCTCGCTCGGCCTCGTGGTGAACGAAACTGCCAAGACGATCATGTTCCTGCCGCTGGCGCACGTCTTCGCGCGCTTCATCTCGGTGCTGGCGGTGGCGGCCGGCGTCACCGTCGCGCACACCCCGGACATCAAGCACCTGCTGCCGGACCTGCAGAGCTACCAGCCCACCTTCATCCTCGCGGTACCGCGGGTCTTCGAGAAGGTCTATAACTCGGCCCTGACCAAGGCCGAAGACGGCGGCAAGGGTGCCATTTTCCACCGCGCCGCGGACACCGCGATTGAGTACTCGCGGGCCCGGCAGAGCGGCAAAGTCGGCCTCGGGCTCAAGGTCAAGCACGCGGTGTTCGACAAGCTCGTCTATGGCAAGCTCCGCGCCGCGATGGGCGGGCACGTGGCGCACGCCGTTTCCGGCGGCGGCCCGCTGGGCGAACGCCTCGGGCACTTCTTCCAGGGCATCGGCATGCAGATCCTGGAAGGCTACGGCCTCACCGAGACCACGGCCCCGGTCACGGTGAACACGCCGGAGCTGATCCGGATCGGCACCGTCGGCGCCCCGATTCCCGGGAACGCCGTCCGGATCGCGGACGACGGCGAAATCCTCGCCAAGGGCGTGTGCGTCATGCACGGCTACTACCAGCGTGACGACCTCTCCGGGGACGCTTTCGAGGACGGCTGGCTGCGCACCGGCGACATCGGCCAGCTGGACGAGCAGGGGTTCCTGACCATCACGGGCCGCAAGAAGGAAATCATCGTCACCGCCGGCGGCAAGAACGTCGTGCCTGCCCTGCTCGAGGACCAGATCCGCGCCGACGCGCTCGTCTCCCAGGTGCTCGTGGTCGGCGACAACCGCCCGTTCATCGGCGCCCTCGTCACCCTCGACGAGGAGGCCCTGCCCGGCTGGCTGAACCGCCACGGCCTGCCCGCGTCGACCAGCCTCGCTGAGGCGACCGGCAACGCGGTCATCAAGGCCGCGGTGCAGGAGCTCATCAATTCCGCCAACCAGTCGGTATCGCAGGCCGAAGCCATCAAGTCATTCCGCATTGTGCCGGCCGATTTCACCGAGGCTTCCGGCCACCTGACGCCGTCCATGAAGGTCAAGCGGGCCCAGGTCATGAAGGACTTCGAGGACGTGATCGAGGAGATGTACAGCTCCCCGCGTCCCACCCACGCGTAAAGACACCAGCAAGGGGACCCTCCGCCACACCGGCGGAGGGTCCCCTTTTTTCGTCCAGCTCCGGGCCGGAGCCCGGTGTTCAGGCCCCCGTTACTCGACGACCAGGAGCAGGTCCCCGCCCTGGACCTGTTCCACGGCGCTGATGGCGAGCCGCGACACGGTGCCGGCCACCGGCGTCGTGATCGAGGCTTCCATCTTCATGGCCTCGATCGTGGCGACGGTGTCGCCTGCCTTGACCGTGTCACCGGTCTTGACAGTCAGGGTGACGGCACCCGCGAAGGGGGCAGCCACCTGGCCCGGCTGGGTGGCGTCGGCGCGTTCGGCCGCCTTGACATTGCTGACCACGGAACGGTCGCGGACCACCACCGGGCGGGACTGGCCGTTGAGGGTGCACATGACGGTGCGCATGCCCTTCTCGTCCGGTTCGGAAACCGCTTCGAGCGAGGCGATCAGGCGGACGCCCTTCTCCAGCTCGATCTCATGTTCCGCGCCGCGCTGCAGCCCGAAGAGGTAGTCGCGCGTGTCCAGCACCGAGAGGTTGCCGTACGTTTCGACGCTCTTCAGGTAGTCCTTGGTCGGACCCGCGAAGAGCAGCCGGTTGAGGGTCTGCTGCCGCGTTTTGGAATCGGAGCCCAGCGCGGCGCTGTCCTCGGCACTGAGCTCGACGTCGCGGACCTTGACGGTGCGGCCCTGCAGCGCCTTGGTGCGGAAGGGTTCCGGCCAGCCCCCGGGCGGGTCGCCCAGTTCGCCGGAGAGGAATCCGATCACCGAGTCCGGGATGTCGTACTTCTGCGGGTTCTCGTTGAAGTCCGCGGGATCGGCATTGAGGCCGACGAGGTGCAGGGCGAGGTCGCCAACTACCTTCGAGGACGGCGTCACCTTCACGAGCCGGCCAAGGATCCGGTCCGCCGCCGTGTACATGTCCTCGATGGCTTCGAACCGCTCTCCGAGGCCCAGCGCCATTGCCTGCTGGCGCAGGTTGGAGAGCTGGCCACCGGGGATCTCGTGCTGGTAGACGCGTCCCGTGGGGCCCGGCAGGCCGGACTCGAAGGGTGCATAGACCCGCCGCACGGCTTCCCAGTAGGGCTCCAGCGCGCACACGTTCGCGAGGCTCAGTCCGGTGTCGCGCGGGGTGTGGGCCAGCGCGGCCACGAGCGCCGAGGCCGACGGCTGGCTGGTGGTGCCGGCGAGCGAGGCCGACGCCACGTCCACCGCGTCCACGCCGGCGTCCACGGCAGCCAGCAGTGTGGCCAGCTGGCCGCCTGCGGTGTCGTGGGTGTGCAGGTGGACGGGAAGGTCGAACCGTTCGCGCAGGGCACCGACAAGGCGCGCGGCGGCCGCCGGGCGCAGCAGCCCGGCCATGTCCTTGATGGCCAGGATGTGCGCGCCGGCGTCGACGATCCTCTGGGCCAGCTCGAGGTAGTAGTCGAGGGTGTAGAGCTTTTCGTCGGGATCCAGCATGTCCGCCGTGTAGCACAGGGCGACCTCCGCGACGGCAGTGCCTGTGTCGCGGACGGCCCGGATGGCCGGGGCCATCTGGTTGACATCGTTGAGGGCGTCGAAAATGCGGAAGATGTCGATGCCCGTTGCGGCGGCCTCATTAACGAATGCGACCGTGACCTCTTCCGGGTACGGCGTGTAGCCCACGGTGTTGCGGCCGCGCAGGAGCATCTGCAGGCAGACGTTCGGCAGCGCCTTGCGCAGCGCGGCCAGGCGGTCCCAGGGGTCTTCGCCCAGGAACCGGAGGGCGACGTCGTACGTAGCGCCGCCCCAGGCCTCGACGGAGAGCAGTTCCGGGAGGAGTTTGGACACGGCAGGGCCGGCCGCCACCAGGTCGCGGGTCCGGACCCGGGTGGCAAGCAGGGACTGGTGCGCGTCCCGGAACGTCGTGTCCGTGACGGCCACGGCGTCCTGGGCCCGCAGGGCCTGGGCAAACGCTTCCGGTCCCAGTTCCTGGAGCCGCTGGCGGGAGCCTGACGGGGCCGCGGAGTCGTCCGTCGCGGGCAGCTTGTCGGCGGGGTCGCTGTGGACCGTGAGCTCGCCGTTGGGCTTGTTGACGGTGACCTCGGCAAGCCAGGTCAGCAACTTGGTGCCGCGGTCCGCGGAGACCCGGGCCTTCAGCAGCTGGGGGCGTTCGTCAATGAACGAGGTGGCCACGTTGCCGGCCACAAAGTCGGCATCGTCGAGCACGGCCTGGAGGAAGGAGATGTTGGTGGACACCCCGCGGATGCGGAACTCCGCCAAGGCGCGGCGGGCCCGGGCCACGGCGGCCGGGTAGTCGCGGCCGCGGCAGGTGAGCTTGACCAGCATCGAGTCGAAGTGGGGGCTGATCTCGGCACCCGAGTAGACGGTGCCGCCGTCGAGCCGGACACCGGCGCCACCGGCGGAGCGGTAGCCGGTGATCTTGCCGACGTCGGGCCGGAAGCCGTTGGCGGGGTCCTCGGTGGTGATGCGGCACTGCAGGGCTGCGCCCTTGAGCTGGACGGTCTCCTGCGAGAGGCCCAGGTCCGCGAGGGTCTCGCCGGCGGCGATGCGCAGCTGGGCCTGGACGAGGTCGACGTCGGTCACTTCCTCCGTCACGGTGTGCTCGACTTGGATGCGCGGGTTCATTTCGATGAACACGTGCTGGCCGGCGCGCTCCCCGACCGTGTCGACCAGGAACTCTACGGTGCCGGCGTTGACGTAGTTCAGCGCCTTGGCGAACTTCACGGCGTCGCGGTAGAGCGCCTGCCGGATGCCTTCGTCCAGGTTCGGTGCCGGGGCGATTTCGATGACCTTCTGGTGGCGGCGCTGGATGGAACAGTCACGCTCGAAGAGGTGCATGACGTTGCCCTCGGCGTCGGCCAGGATCTGGACCTCGATGTGCCGGGGGCGCAGCACGGCCTGTTCGAGGAACATCGTAGGGTCACCAAAGGCGGCGTCTGCTTCACGCATTGCCGCCTTCAGGGCCTCGGGCAGGCCCTCCCGGGTATCCACGCGCCGCATCCCGCGGCCTCCGCCGCCGGCAACGGCCTTGGCGAAGATGGGGAAGCCGATCTCGTCGGCTGCGGCGATGAGTTCGTCGAGGTCCTTGGACGGCTGGCTGGACTTCAGGACGGGGACGCCGGCCTTGCGGGCAGCCTCAAGGGCGGCCACCTTGTTGCCGGCCAGTTCCAGCACCTCAGCGGGCGGACCCACGAAGGTGATGCCGGCTTCGGCAGCGGCCCGCGCCAGGCGCGGGTTCTCGGAGAGGAAACCGTAACCGGGGTAGATGGCATCGGCCCCGGACTCCTTGGCCACACGCACTACCTCGTCGACGTCGAGGTATGCCCGGACCGGATGGCCCTCTTCGCCGATCAGATACGCCTCGTCGGCCTTCTGGCGGTGGATCGAATTACGGTCCTCGTTGGGGAACACGGCTACAGTCTTGGCGCCGAGCTCGTAGCCGGCGCGGAAGGCACGGATCGCGATTTCGCCGCGGTTGGCCACCAGAATCTTGGAAAACATACTTCTCCTGCATCATTGCGGGCGTATCGGTAAGTGCTCACAGTGTCTAAGACCGGCGTAGCCAAACACAAATCATTGTGGCCACCATCACAGCATTATGCGTCACGTAGGACCCCTGCGCGCAAGACCGCCGGCCGGCCGGCGAGTGCTTCCGGACGATCTGCCGCCCCTCCACCCGATGAGACTGGAATCGACGGACGGTCAACATATGATGAGGGTGTGGGTGGCGCATGCTCGCCCCGGCTCCTTAGAACGCAGGAGCCGGCAGGACCCCGTCCCGGCAACCGGCGTTAGGTATTGGTTTTTCACGTGCAAGTAGTCAGCATCAGCAGCCTCAAAGGCGGTGTCGGTAAGACATCGGTGACCACCGGATTGGCGTCCGCAGCGATGGCCGCCGGCATCCCCACCCTCGTCGTCGACCTTGACCCCCATGCGGATGCGAGCACTGCCCTAGGAGTCCGGCCGACGGACCAGCTGGATATCGGCAGGATGCTCAAGGCACCCCGGCGCGCGCGCCTGGCCGAGAACGTCGTTCCCAGCGGCTGGGTGGAGCGGGCGGGAAACAACGGCTCCGCCCCCGCCGTACTGGATGTTGCCGTCGGTTCCGCCTACACCGGCATCTACGACCGGCCGGACCTTGGCCGCCGCGACCTGCGCCGGCTCTCCGCGGTGCTGGCCGGAGCCAGCGGCTACGAGCTGGTTCTGGTTGACTGCCCGCCGTCACTGAACGGACTCACCAGGATGGCCTGGTCCGCCAGCGACAAAGTCACCCTGGTGGCAGAACCCGGGCTTTTCTCCGTTGCCGGCACGGAGCGCACGATGCGGGCGATCCAGCTGTTCCGCAAGGAATTCGCCCCGAACCTGACCCCTGCGGGCATTGTCGCCAACCGGGTGCGCAGCGGTTCCGCCGAGCACACCTTCAGGCTGTCGGAGATGCAGTCCATGTTCGGTGACCTGCTTCTCGCCCCGCACATCCCGGAACAGGCCAACTGGCAGCAGATCCAGGGCGCTGCCCACTCCATTCACCACTGGCCCGGCGACTCGGCAAAGAACGCCGCGGCGCTGTTCGATGCGCTGCTGGCGAGCCTGCTGAAGTCCACCGGCAGCGTCCGCAACCGCAGCCAGCGTTAGGCCCGCTTCCGGCATCTGCGCCTGGACAGGCAGCAGCCGGGGACAGACAACAAAGGCCGCCTTCCGAAAGAAGGCGGCCTTTGCTGTGTGTGTCTGGGTTATCCAGGTCAGCCGGTCTTACGGGTGGCCCGGCGCTTGCTGAGTTCGTCGTCGGGGAAGGACTGGACCGCGGCGTGTTCGCTGGGAAGCGCCGCGAGGCTGCCCTCGACTTCACGCCAGACCCTGCCCACGGCAATACCAAAGACTCCCTGTCCGCCCTGCACGAGATCGATGACCTCGTCAGCCGAGGTGCACTCATAGACGCTGGCGCCGTCGCTCATCAGCGTGATCTGGGCCAGATCCTCGACGCCACGTTCGCGCAGGTGTTCAACGGCCGTGCGGATTTGCTGGAGTGAGACGCCCGTATCCAGGAGCCGCTTGACGACTTTGAGGACCAGGATGTCCCGGAAGCCATAGAGCCGCTGCGAGCCCGATCCGGCGGCACCGCGCACGGCGGGTTCAACGAGCCCGGTCCGGGCCCAGTAGTCCAGTTGGCGGTAGGTGATGCCGGCGGCCTTGCAAGCGGTGGGCCCGCGATAGCCCGCGTCTTCGTCCAGGACGGGAAGATCCTCGGTGAACAGCAGACCCTGGGCACCGCTGGCGGGTACGGCTACGCCAGCCGTCGAGGGGTGCTTGAGCTCGCCCGCTTCGCCTTTCGGACTCACGTGGATCCTCCTTGTCATGGCTCCCCGAGGGAAGGTGCAGCATCACCGGTCAGCTGACCGGCTGAGTTACCAACACACGGAGCAAAGATCATCCGTGTAATTAGCCGGGCTGCACATTCCAGTGTGACTTGCGCGGCTGTTGTATGCAATGGGAACTTGTACCTCCGACGTTAGGCCCGCCGAAGCCCAAGGTCAAAGACGTTCGGCTTATTCGGGGGGCGTGTCGAAAGTTTCATCCTCGACTTTAACCTTAACGGAGGCTGTTACCGGCTCAGCCGGCGAAGTCCTCGGGTTCGACGTCGTCGAGGAACTCGCGGAAGCGCCGCAGCTCGCCTTCTTCATCCACGGCCGGGCCGGGGTGGGTATCCTCGCCCTCGTCGTGTTCGGTGATGCGGACGCCGGCCTCGTCCATGACGGCGTCGGCGCACCAGATCCGGCATTTTGCGCGCAGCGCGAGGGCCAGCGCATCGGACGCCCGGGAGCTGACGGTGGTGCCGTTCTCGAACTGGAGCTGGCCATAGAAGATGTTGTCTTCCACCGCCACGATGTTGACACTGACGATGTTGTGCCCCAGGGACTCCACGACGTCCACCAGCAGGTCGTGGGTCATGGGCCGCGGCGGGACCACACCCTGCTGGGCCAGGGCAATGGCGCTGGCTTCCGGGGTGCCGATCCAGATCGGCACGTGGCGTTCCCCGTGGATCTCCTTAAGCAGGACCAGCGGCTGGTTGGACGGCAACTCGATCCGCACGCCTACAATCTCCACCTCGATCATCAGATGTCCATTCTCGAAATGCGGTCCTGGACCAGGGCCCGGTGCAGCGAGAGGCACAGCTCGCTAAGTTCCCGCGCAGCCTCGGCGGCGCGGGCCTGGGAGGCGGCGTCCTTCCGCGAGGTCAGGGTCGCCACCGCACGCTCCACGAGGCCGAATTCACGGTCGGCGGCTGCCTGGAAGGGCCGCAGGTGACGTGGTTCCAGGCCGTGGGTCTCCAACTGCACGCAGGCGCGGGCCACCTGGAGGGCATTTTCGTCGAACTTGCCGTTGACGTGTCCGATCAGGCCATAGCTCAACAGCGACTCAAGCAGGGGAACGCTGGCACCGGACTCGGTGCGGAGCTGTTCTTCGCTCAGCCGCCGCACCCGGTTCTGCAGCTCGGAGGCCAGTTCCGCGGACACGATCCGTGGAGAGACCGTGACGCCCGGGGGCAGGTTGTCCGGGCGTTCGCCGCGGTCGATCGCGTCAAGGTAGTCCTTGATGACCTTCAGCGGGAGGTATTGGTCGCGCTGCAAGGACAGCACGAAGCGCAGGCGCTCGACGTCGCTCTCCGCGTACTGCCGGTACCCGGCGGGTGTCCGCTGCGGGTTGATGAGGCCCTTTTCCTCAAGGAACCGGATCTTCGACGCGGTCATGTTAGGGAAATCGTCGCTCAGTTGAGCCAGGACTTCCCCGATGTTCAGGACCTGGGGTCCGCGCCGTTCCGCTTGTGCCATTGCCACAGGCAGCTACCCCGGAATCAGTTGTTGCCTGCTGCGCGGGCAGGGCTCAGGTAGAAGGTGAGGCGGAACTTCCCGATCTGCACTTCGTTGCCGGACTTCAGCTCAACGCTGTCGACGCGGTCATGATTTACGTAAGTGCCGTTCAAGCTTCCGGTGTCCACAACTTCGAAGCTGCGTGCCGTGCGGCGGAATTCGACGTGGCGGCGTGAAACCGTGACGTCGTCGAGGAAAATATCGGCGTCCGGGTGGCGGCCCGCCGTCGTGATATCTGAATCCAGCAGGAAGCGTGCGCCGCTATTCGGCCCGGAGTGGGCGATCAGCAGGGCGGAACCAAACGGCAACGACTCGACGGCCGTCCGCTCGTCGGCGGAAACCTTCGGAGGGATGGTGGGTTCGTCGCGCACCGGGGTGAGGTTGATCGACGTGGTCTCCGAAGCTTTCACTCCACGCGCGCCGCGACGGTCACCTGTGGCGTTCCGTTCGTGCCCAAACATTGAATCCTCCATTCGTTGCAGGTGTCCCGCCTGCAAACAACGCATGCCGTCCGGAAATGCCTGGCAGATCCGGTACGGCCCCGGGCGGGCCGTCGATCTAATTGCAACGGCCCGGCCCGTAGACCGTTTCCTTTAGCCTACCTGTTGTTCGTACTCCGACGCACTGAGGAGCGACTCGACGGCGTCGGGCTCGGCCAGCTTGATTTCAATCAGCCAGCCCTCGCCGTACGGATCCGAGTTGATCAGGGCCGAATCCGTATCCAGCGACTCGTTCCGGGACACCACTTCGCCCGAGACGGGGGCGTAGATGTCGCTCACACTCTTGGTGGATTCGACTTCGCCGACGACGTCGTTTGCCTTGATCGCGGTGCCTACTTCGGGCATCTGGGCGTAGACGACGTCCCCGAGGGCGTCCTGGGCAAAATCGGTGATGCCCACGCGCACGACTCCGTCGGCGTTCGGGGCCGAAACCCACTCGTGTTCTGCGGTGTAGGACAGCTCTTCGGGAATGATGCTCATGACGGGCCTTTCATCGGGTCAATCACCAATGTCACGGCGGCCAATCGAACTGCCCGCCGCTGAAAGTATAGGCAGATGCGGCCGGCGCCCGGGAGGACTCTGCCATGATGGTGCCATGACAGAACTTGCACAGGCAGCCGTTCTGAAAAGAGACGTGCGGGGCCTCGACAGCAAAGCCGATCAAGGCTAAGCCATGCCCGAGCTTCCGGAAGTGGCGGCCCTGACGGACTTTCTCGACGAGCACCTGCGCGGAGCCGCCGTCACAAAGATCCAGATCGCCTCGGTAGCGGTGCTCAAGACGGCCGATCCCCCGTTCTCCGAACTTGAGGGCCGGGCAGTGACCGGAGTCCGCCGCTTCGGCAAGTTCATCAGCATGGAGGCCGACGGGCTGTATTTTGTTTTCCACCTGGCGAGGGCCGGCTGGGTCCGCTTCACCGAGACCCCCACTGACATCCAGCTGAAAATGGGCAAGGGACCCATCGCGGTGCGGCTGTCATTCTCCGGCGCGTCCGGCCCGCTCGGCGTGGACCTGACAGAGGCGGGCACGAAAAAGGGCCTCGCGGTCTATGTGGTCCGGGACCCGCACGACGTTCCCGGCATCGCGGCGCTGGGACCAGATCCCTTCAGTCCAGGATTCGACGTCGATACCCTGGTGCAGATCCTTGGGTCCAGCTCCCAGCAGGTGAAGGGCCTGCTGCGGAGCCAGAGCGTGATCGCCGGCATCGGAAACGCCTACAGCGACGAGATCCTGCACGCAGCCAGGACATCACCCTTCGCGACTGCCAAGTCCCTGGACCGAAACGCGGTCCAGGGCCTATATGACGCCATCCACGGCATTTTGGGGACCGCCCTGCAGGACGCCCAGGGCAAGGCGCCGTCGGAACTCAAGGACGCCAAGCGCAGCCACATGAGAGTTCACGCCCGGACCGGCGAGGCCTGCCCGGTATGCGGGGACACGGTCCGGGAGGTCTCCTTCGCCGACACCGCCCTGCAGTATTGTCCGACGTGCCAGACGAAGGGAAAGATCCTGGCCGACCGCCGGACGTCAAAGTTCCTGAAATAGGGAGATGTCTCAACAGGGAGTGTCTCAATGATGCGAATGCTGATTATGGGCCCGCCGGGGTGCGGCAAGGGCACCCAGGCCGAACGGTTGTCCCGGCGCCTCGGCATGACCGGAGTGTCCACTGGCGAGGTCTTCCGCGACCACGTGAAGAACCGGACGCCGCTCGGCCGGGAAGTCAGCGTGCATCTGGACGCGGGCGACCTGGTGCCCGACACCCTGACGAACCGGGTGGTGCGTGATCGCCTGAACCAGGATGACGTCAGGGCCGGGTTCCTTTTGGACGGGTATCCCCGAAACACGGCGCAACTGGCTGAACTCGACATCATCCTTGCCGCCAACGGGCAGGAGCTGGACGTTGCACTCCAATTGACGGTTGACGATCCCGAACTCGTCCGCCGTCTGCTGCACCGCGCCACCATGACCGGACGTAGCGACGATACCGAGGACGTGATCCGGCACCGCCTGGAGCTATACCACCATGAGACCGAGCCCGTGGCCGCAGCCTACTCACGGCGCGGGATCCTCCTGAGCGTCGACGGCATGGGAAGCGAGGATGAGATCTTCGGCCGGCTGCTTGCGGCGCTCCGCGCAGCTTTCCCCGCGGCCATCCCCGATACCACCACGGCCGGTTAACAGCAAAAGGCCGCCTCCGGATTTCTCCGGAAGCGGCCTTTAGCCTGTGTCTTTGTTGGTCGGGCTGACAGGATTTGAACCTGCGACCCCTTGACCCCCAGTCAAGTGCGCTACCAAGCTGCGCTACAGCCCGTCAGTTCCGCCGTTCTCCGCCTCGATGTTATCTCCCGTATATCCAGGACATTCCATCTCTGCAGTCCGGCCGAACCACCTCCAAAAGCTTACACGATCCCGGAGGGTGCCTGTGACATTTTCAAGCCGTCACCGGTCAGGTGTGTCGAAATTAACGCTTCTTTCCGCGCTTTTCGCGGACGCGCATGTTGACCTCGATCGGAGTGCCCTCGAAACCGAAGGTCTCACGGAGCCGGCGCGTGATGAAGCGGCGGTAGCCCGGGTCCAGGAAACCGGTGGTGAACAGGACGAACTTCGGCGGACGGCTGGAGGCCTGCGTGCCGAACAGGATGCGGGGCTGCTTGCCGCCGCGGACCGGGTGCGGGTGCGCCGCGACCAGTTCGCCCAGGAACGCGTTGAGGCGTCCGGTCGGAATGCGCTTGTCCCAGCTTTCCAGCGCGGTGTCCAGGGCAGGGACCAGCTTGTCCTTGTGCCAACCGGTCAGCGCCGAAATGTTGACTCGCGGGGCCCACGCCACGTGGGCCAGGTCCTGCTCGATCTCCCGCTCCAGGTAGGTGCGGCGTTCGTCGTCGAGCAGGTCCCACTTGTTGAACGCGAGGACCATTGCCCGGCCCGATTCGATGGCCAGCTGCAGGATGCGGACGTCCTGCTCGCTCAGCACTTCGTCCACGGCGAGCAGTACGACGGCGACCTCGGCCTTTTCGAGCGCACTCTGGGTACGCAGCGAGGCGTAGAAGTCGGCGCCCTGAGCCATGTGCTGGCGGCGGCGGATGCCGGCGGTGTCGACGAAGCGCCAGGTGCGGCCGCCGAGTTCAATGAACTCATCGACCGGGTCCCGGGTGGTGCCGGCGGTGTTGTCCACCACCACGCGCTCGGAACCGGCGAGCTTGTTCAGCAGCGAGGACTTGCCGACGTTCGGCCGGCCGATTAGCGCGATGCGGCGCGGGCCGCCGGAGCGTTCCAGCCCTTCGATGGTCGAGAACTCGGGCAGCGTGTCCATGACGTGGTCCAGCAGGTCGGCAACGCCGCGGCCGTGGAGCGCCGAGACCGGGTACGGCTCGCCGAAGCCGAGGCCCCAGAGCGTGGCCGAGTCGGCTTCCTGCGCGAAGTCATCCACCTTGTTGGCCACAATGATGACCGGCTTCTTGGACTTGCGCAGCATCTTCACGACGGCTTCGTCCGTGGCGGTCGCGCCGACGGCGGAGTCGACGACGAACAGCACGGCGTCGGCGAGTTCCACGGCCATCTCGGCCTGTTCGGCGACACGGGCGTGGATGCCGCGGGCGTCGTGCTCCCAGCCGCCGGTGTCGACGACGGTGAAGTTCCGGCCGTTCCAGGTGGCCGAGTACATGACGCGGTCACGGGTGACGCCGGGGGTGTCTTCCACCACGGCTTCGCGGCGTCCGAGGATGCGGTTGACCAGGGTGGACTTGCCCACGTTGGGACGGCCGATGATGGCGAGGACGGGATCCAGTTTGACCGGACCGTCGAAGTCCTCGTCGTCGTAGTGGCCACTCAGGAGGGCGGCGTCTTCCTCGTCGAGATCGTAGTCGTCCAGGCCCGCCCGGAGCGAAGCCGCTCGGATCTCCGCTTCCTCATCGTCCAGGGCGGCAAGATGCTCTGCCACCTGGTCCGTGCCGGTGGGCGTGTATTCGTCTTCGCCGGCGCCAAAGTTGCCGGAGGTTTGAGTCGTATCGCTCATTGCACATTCCTTAGGTGGTGATCTGCCGGCGTCCCGGCTACTGCTTCATGACGTTCTTGCGGGGAATCCGCGTCGGGCAAGGGCTGCCCGCTGCCGGTGATGGAATCCTGGACATGGCGGGCCAGCGCGGCGCGGATCTCGGTTCCCGCCCTGTCCATTGAATCACGGCCGGTCTCGCCGGGACGGCGGCTCACATTCAAGGCTCCGCCGAAGCTGACATGCAGCCGCCGGCGCGGGCGGGGAACGGCATCCAGGTCCTCGCCGCTGACCCTGGTGCCGAGGATGGCCACGGGAACCACGGTGGCACCGGAGTTCAGCGCAAGCCAGGCGACACCGTTGCTGATGGCGGAGGCTTCGCCGCTCCCCCGTGTTCCCTCGGGGAGGATGCCGACGCAGCGGCCGGCCTCGAGCACGCGACGGGCCATGTGCAGGGCGGCACGGTCACCCGCGCGGTCAACGGCGAGCTGGCCCGAGGCGGTGAGCACCCGGCCCAGGAAGCCGGTGAACAGTTCCTTCTTGACCAGGATGTGCATCGGCCGGGGTGCGGCGCCGAACATGACCGGACCGTCCAGGAAACTGATGTGGTTTCCGGCGAAGATCACCGGTCCGGAGGCCGGGACGTTGGCCCGCCCCGTTACCGAAGTGCGGTAGACGACGTGGTCCAGGAGCCAGCCCACGGGCCGGCTCCAGGTTGTCGTCCACCGTCCCGGCAGTGCCGGTTGCGGCTCAGTCAAGGTTGGTGACCTTGTGGTTGCTGACTTTGTGGTTGATGACGCTGTCAACGATGCCGAGGGCGGCGTCGACGGTTTGCGTGAAGTCCAGGTCCGAGGAGTCCAGGGTGACGACGCCGTCGGCGGCCTGCGTGAAGTTCACCACAGTGGAGTCCTTGGCGTCGCGCTGGGTCACCTGGGCGGCGAGCTGCTCGGCGTTCTGGCTGCCGCCCAGCTGGATGCCCCGGCGGCGCAGGCGCGCTTCCTCGCTCGCGGTGAGCAGCATCCGTACTTCGGCGTGCGGCGCCACGACAGTGGTGATGTCCCGCCCCTCGACCACCATGCGGCGGTGGTGCAGTTCGATCATCTCCCGCTGGCGGCGGATCAGTTCGGTGCGGGCACCGAGGGTGGTGGCCACGGCACTCACGGCCGCGGAGATCTCCGGCTCCCGGATGGCGAGCGTAATGTCGACGCCGCCCACGCGGACGTACTCGTCCTGCGGGCTTGTGCTGATCTCCAGCGGCAGGTTCTCCGCTGCGGCCTCAACCGCGGCGCCGTCTTCGAGGTCCGTGCCGGAATCCAGGCAGAACCAGGTCAGGGCGCGGTACATGGCGCCGGTGTCGAGGTAGGCAAGCCTGAGCCGCCGCGCGACTTCCTTGCTGACGCTGGACTTGCCCGATCCGGACGGGCCGTCGATCGCCACGACAAGGCTCTTACCGGGGCGGACAACGTCCACCGTTTCTATGATTTCCTGTGTCATTACTGGAGTACCCGCCATCCGCGGTCGTTGAGGGCTTCGATTAATAGGTCATGCTTGTTGGGCAGGACGGAGATCTCCACCATGCCCACGTTCTGTCCCGAGGAATGGTCCAGGCGGAGGTCCTCGAGGTTAACGCCGATCTCGCCGATCTCCGTGAGGAGCCGGGCGATCTGGCCCGGGGTGTCATCCACCAGGACCGTCAGCCAGGAGTAGGCTTGCGGCGGTCCGCCATGCTTGCCCGGAATCCGGGACTGCCCGGCGTTGCCTTCGCTGATCAGCTGGGCCAGGTCAAGCCGGGCGCCGGGGGCGGTCGGGTTTTCCAGCGTGCCGATCAGGCGGTTCAGGTCTTCGCGGACCCCGTGCAGGATCCCGACGAGCTTGTCCGCGTTCGCACCCAGGATCTGGACCCAGAGCGTGGGATCGCTCGCGGCGATGCGGGTCACGTCCCGCAGGCCGTTCCCGGAGAGGGACAGCGCGTGCAAGGGAGTGCCCTGCAGCCGGCTGGCCACGAGCGAGGACATGATCTGGGGCAGGTGGGAGACAAGCGCCACGGCCTCGTCGTGTTCTTCGGCGGAGAATTCGGATACGACGGCGCCAAGGTCTGTCGCGAGGGCGCGGGCGGCCTGCAAAGCCACGGGGGAGGTTTCCGCAGCGGGACAAAGTACCCAGGGCATCGAGGTGAACAGTTCACCGCGGGCGGCTACCGGGCCTGACTTCTCCCGGCCTGCCATGGGGTGGGTCCCGACATAACGGCCGAGGTCTGTGCCCCGGCCGCGGAGCTCCGCCTGGATGTCCGCCTTGACGCTGGCGATGTCGACGACGGTCGCGTCCGGGTAGTCCTGCAAAGCCTGGGCGACGACGTCCGCAGTGACGTCCGGCGGGGCGGCGACCACGACGAGTTCAGGCCGTTCTGCGTCCAGGCGCGCCAAGGGCAGGCCGGCGCCGATATCGACGGCGACGGCCTGGTTGGTGGGCGAGGGATCGGAGAGGAACACGGACACGCCGCGGCCCCGCAGCCCCAGCCCGATGCTGGTGCCCAGGAGCCCAGTCCCGATGACCACGACCGGGCCATTCAGGTGGCCCCGGCCGTGGGTGCGGAAAGCAGACATACCTTTACAGCCCTACGGATGCCAGCAGGTGACCGACTTCCTGCTTGCCGAGGTTGCGGATGCTGCCCTGGCGCTGGTCTCCCAGGCCAATGGGCCCGACCTTGACGCGGACCAGGCGCAGAACCGGGAAGCCGACGGCGTCGAAGAGGCGCCGGACGATGCGGTTCTTGCCCGAGTGCAGGACGACCTCGATCAGCACGTGGCCCGGAGTCGAGTCGACGAGCTTGAAGGAGTCCACCGAGGCGAAGCCGTCCTCAAGTTCAACGCCGGCCTTGAGCTGGGCGCCGATGCCCTGCGGGAACGGCCCGCGGACCTGCACGAGGTAGGTCTTGGGCACTTCGTAGGAGGGGTGCGTGAGGCGGTTGGCGAGTTCGCCGTCGTTTGTCAGCAGCAGCAGGCCCTCGGTGGCGACGTCGAGCCGGCCCACGTGGAAGAGCCGTTCGCCGTGGCTGTTGCGGACGAAGTCGCTGATGCAGGGGCGGCCGTCCGGGTCTTCCATGGTGGAGACGACACCCTTGGGCTTGTTGAAGACCATGTAGACCATGTTCTCGTCCAGCTGGATGCGGAGTCCGTCCACGTGGACCACGGCGGTCTTCGGATCGACGCGGACGCCGAGCTCGGTGACGACCTGGCCGTCGACCTCGACGCGGCCTTCGGCGATCATTTCCTCGCAGACGCGCCGCGAGGCGACGCCGGCCGACGCCATGACCTTCTGAAGGCGGATGCCGTCCTGGTCATGCAGGTCGGACTGGGGCACCTCGGCGCGGGGTCCGCGCTTGCGGGCCGGCCGGCGCACGGGGCCGAGGTTCTGGCCGAAGCGTTCGCTGCCGAAGGCGCGGGCGGCAGCGGTCTTGGGTGCGCCGGTGCGCGGCTTGGGCTTGAGCGCACCGGGGGTGCCGGGGTCCTTGCCGAAGCCGGGCTTCCGGGCGCCGGGCTTGCGGGCGGCTGCCTTGCCGGTAAAGCCGCTGGGTTTCCGGTCGCCGGAAGCCGGCCGGTCGGTGGGTGCTCCGCCCGGGCCCTGCAGATCCGGATCGATGAAGGCCTCTTCGCGAGGCTTCGGGTGCTTGAAGGGGCGGTCTCCCCCGCCCTTGAAACCGGCTCCCGCGCCGCGGCTTGCGCCGCCCTGGGAATTGCGGCCGGCGCCGCCTTGTGCAGGGCGCCCGGCGCCCTGTGCGCCACGGCCGAAGCCTGGCGCTGAATTTTGTCCGGCGCTGTTTTTTCCAGCGCTGTTGTTTCCAGCACCGTTGCGTCCCGAACCGTTACGTGGTGAACCCTGGCGTCCCGCCTGTGTCATGACCCGTCCTTCGTTTGTGTTGACCGGCGCTGCTTGTCTCCCGACAATGCCCGCCAGCTCGGGCAAAATGCTTCTGCCCTCGTGGATACTCGTGCGCAGGCAGTCTTGCTGCCTACATTCTTCCTGCGTCGTAGAACTCTTCGATACCTTCGAGCCCCGGAAGATGGGGTGAAAGCTGCGGTAATTCCGCCACCGAGCCGATTCCCATACGTTCCAGGAAATACGACGTCGTGCGGTACAGGATGGCTCCGGACTCGGGATCTGTTCCCGAATCCTCAATCAGCCCCCGCTGCGTCAGCGTCCGCACGACAGAGTCAACGTTGACTCCTCGAATTGCAGACACCCGCGCCCTTGATACGGGCTGGCGGTAAGCGATGACGGCGAGCGTTTCGAGCGCCGCCTGCGTCAGCCTGGCCGTCTGTCCTTCCAGTACGAAACCGCCGACGATATCGGCGAATTCAGCCCGGGAATAGATCCGCCAGCCTCCGGCGATATTCCGCAATTCAAAACCCCGGGCGGTGGAGCTGAAACCGTTGCTGCTGGCTTCGTCCACATCCGGGGCATTAACAGTATAACCGTTATACTCCCGCTGCAGGTCCGCGAGCAGCCCTTCGACGACGTCGACCGTCAGATTCAGACCCGCCGCCAGCCCGGCGGCAGTGGCGGGTTCGTCGATTACCATCAGCACCGCCTCCAGCGCCGCGCGGGCGCCGCCCGGCAGACTGGCGAGGTCCGGGCCGTCGTCCTCGGCCCCGGACTGTGGCGGCTCGGTCCGAACCGGCTCGAAAGGCGTGTTCCTCAAGGCTGTTCCTCGTATTCTTCACTCAGGTTCTCGCTGCTCCACATCTCCGACCCGGCCGTCCAGTGGACGGTCAGGTCCCCCAGCGGCAGCAGCTGGTCGAAGGAGACGGCGCGGTCCCGGAACATCTCCAGCAGCGCCAGGAACCGGGCCACCACGACCAGGGAGGACTCGGCGTCGGCGATGAGCGCCCGGAAGGTCAGCGGGTTGCCCAGCCGCAGGCGGCGGCCGAGCAGTTCGGCCTGCTCCTTGACGCTGACGGGGCTTCCGTGGAGATGCGCCAGCCCTACCTCGGTCGGGGCGGCTTCCTTGGGCTTGAGCGCCGTCTCGGCCAGGGCGGCGAACTGTTGCGGGGTATGCCGCCAGATGAGTTCCGGCAGAAGCGCGGAGAAGTGCTCCTCGAGTGCCACCTGGCGCGGAAACCGGCGGCCTTCGAGCTCGAGCGTGGAACCCATCATGCCGGCGACCTGCTTGAAGGCCTTGTACTGCAGCAGCCGGGCGAAGATCAGGTCACGGGCTTCCAGCAGCGCGATGTCCTCCTCGTCCTCGACCTCGCCGGCGGGAAGCAGCCGGGCCGCTTTGAGGTCCAGCAGGGTCGCGGCGATGACCAGGAATTCGCTGGCCTCATCCAGGGCCCATTCCTCGCCAAGCGCCTGCAGGCCCTTGATGTATCTGATGAATTCATCGGTGACCGTGGCGAGGGCCACTTCGGTGATGTCCAGCTGGTGCTTGGATATCAGGCCCAGCAGGAGGTCGAAGGGGCCGGTGAAGTTGGCCAGCCGGACTTCAAAGCCCGGTTTCTTCACCGGTGCGTCCGCCGCGCTGCCCAGCTCCGCCGGTGCATTCAGCTCTGCCGGTGCATTCAGCTCCGCTGTGGGAGCGCCCGCCTCTGCCACGGACCTGGCTAGGGCGCGCCGCCGCGCGAAATAAGCTCTTTGGCGAGGTTGCGGTAGGCGTCGGCGCCGATGTGGTTGCCCGCGTAGCTGGTGATGGGCTCGGCCGCCACGGTGGCATCGGCAAACTTGATGGAACGCTTGATGACAGTTTCGAAGACTTTGTCGCCGAAGGCCTCCACAAGGCGGGAGATGACCTCCCTGCTGTGCAGCGTGCGGGCGTCGTACATGGTGGCGAGCACGCCGTCGACCTGCAGCCGCGGGTTCAGGCGGTCCTGGACCTTGTCGATGGTCTCAACAAGTAGAGCCACCGCGCGCAGGGCGAAGAACTCGCAGATCAGCGGAATGATGACGCCGTGGGCGGCCGTCAGCGCGTTGACGGTGAGCAGGCCGAGCGAGGGCTGGCAGTCAATGAGGACGACGTCGTAATCGTCCTCGACCTTCTTCAGTGCACGGTCAAGCACCTGTTCGCGGGCCACCTCATTGACCAGCTGGACCTCCGCGGCCGAGAGGTCGATATTGGCCGGCAGCAGGTCCACGTTTTCGACGCCGGTCTTGTGGATGGCATCGCGGATATCGACCTTGCGGTCCATCAGGACGTTGTAGACCGTGAGATCGAGTTCGTGGGGGTTGATGCCCAGCCCGGCCGACAGCGCCCCCTGCGGGTCGAAGTCGACAAGCAGCACCCGGCGGCCGTATTCGGCCAGGGCGGCGGCGAGGTTGATGGTGGACGTGGTCTTACCCACCCCGCCCTTCTGGTTGACCATCGCGATCACCCGTGCAGGGCCGTGGGATGACAGCGGCGCTGGCTCCGGAAAGTCGCGGTAGGGCCGCCCGGTGGGACCCATGACGGCGTCTTCCAGATCGAGTTCGGTGCCTTCCAGAGTTGCTGAACCCTGTTCGCTGCTCACGTATCTATCCACACTTTCGATGACGGTGATTGTGGTGCTTGATGCTGCTGACTGCCTGATATAGCTGCTTGATATACCTGCGCTGGACTTCCAGCGCCGATCTTATTCCTCCCAAGGTTACAGCGCCCCACACGGTATTCAACGGACCTTGACAGCCGCCATTGTTTGAGCCTTGACCCTCTGGTTGAGGTCGAGGGTTGCTGTGGAGGCGCGAAAAACCGCCCGGACGCGCTCTGCGTGTCCGGGCGGTTTTCTGTTGAACTACTGCGGGCCTAACCGGCTGCCCCGCGTCGGGGCTACGGCGTTACCGCAGGTCAGGCGGTGGCGGGGGCCGGCTGGGCCGGCGCTGCGGCCTCGTGGTGCATGCCGTGAGCCAGCATGGTCTGCTCGTCGAACGGTTCCTCGCCGGACAGCACCCGCTCAACCTGGTCGCCGTCGATCTCCTTGACCCAGGTGCCGATCAGGACCGTGGCCACGGCGTTGCCGGTGAAGTTGGTCAGGGCACGGGCCTCGGACATGAACCGGTCGATGCCGACGATCATGCCGACGCCGCCGAGCAGTTCCGGCTTGTGGGCCTGGAGGCCCGCTGCCAGAGTGGCCAGGCCGGCGCCGGTGACACCGGCCGCACCCTTGGAGGCGATGATCATGAAGATCAGCAGCGAAACCTGCGCACCCAGATCCAGCGGCGTGCCCATGGCGTTGGCGACGAACAGTGACGCCATGGTCAGGTAGATGGCGGTGCCGTCCAGGTTGAAGGAGTAGCCGGTCGGAACCGTGACGCCGACAACCGGCTTGGAGACACCGAGGTGTTCGAGCTTGGCGATGAGGCGCGGCAGCGCGGCTTCCGAGGACGAGGTGGAGAAGATGAGGAGGTATTCACGGGCCAGGTACTTCATGAGCCGGAAGATGTTGATGCCGGCCACGACCTGCAGCAATCCGCCGAGGATCACAACAATGAAGAGTGCGCAGGTGATGTAGAAGGCCAGCATGAGGGTGAACATGCTGACGATCGCCTGGAAACCGGTGGCGCCGACCACCGCGGCGATGGCGCCGAACGCACCGACGGGGGCCGCCCACATGATCATGATGAGGATACGGAACACGAGAGCCTGGCCATGGCCAATGGCCTTGAGGATCGGAGCGCCCTGCGGGCCCATCTTCTGGAGGGCGAAGCCGACCAGGATCGCAGCGAAGAGCGTCGGCAGCACGGGTATGTCGCCCGGAATGATACCCAGCAGGAAGTCGACGGTGCTGTCGGTGGCCGCCTTCTTGTTGGGGTCGTACGGGGTCAGGTTCAGCCCCTCGCCCGGGTGGATCAGGTTGCCCACGACCAGTCCGATGGCCAGTGCAAAGGTGGACATGACGATGAAGTAGCCCAGGGCCAGTCCGCCGACCATTCCGACCGTGGCGGCCTTCGCGATCGATCCGATGCCCAGCACGATGGTGCAGAAAATGATGGGCGCGATCATCATCTTGATCAGTTTGATGAAGCCGTCACCGAGCGGCTTGAGGGACTTGCCGACCTCGGGGAACAACAGGCCCACGAGGGCACCGAGGATCACGGCCACGATGACCGCTATGTACAGGTAATGGGACTTGTCCAGCCCCTTGCGCTTCTTGACCGTCGTCGCGGCCGGTGCCGTCGACTCTCCTCGTTGAGAGGCCATCGTGTTCTCCTTGGATAGGCTGGACGTCGGTGCTGCACAGGCTGTGGGCCCATCACGTCCGTTCTGCGTGTAAGTCCATCATTGGAGATGGAGTGACGCGCATCACCGTTGCGTTCATATTGGTCATGGAAGGGTGTTGATGATCCACCGCTGGAGCATCGCCCGCAGGCTCTTTGTTGCCCACTTGCTGTTCATGGTGGCCCTGACGGCCATCGTCGGCACGGCCACGTTCGTGGACGCGCGCGATCATGCCTATGAGGAGGCCGGCCGCCGCATGGCCGGCATCGCCGTCTCAGTGGCCGACACCCCCTTCGTGCTCGAGGCGGCGAGCGCCGCCGATCCGTCTGCGCTGCTCCAGCCCTACGCCCTGGACGTCATGGAGGATGCCGACGCGGACTTCATTACGATCATGGCCCCGGACCGGACCCGGTGGACCCACCCCCGGGACGAGGAGCTGGGCAGGCCGTATATCGGGTCGATCGAGGACGCCCTCAACGGCGAGGTGTTCACTGAGATCACCGCCGGGACCCTGGGCCCCTCGGTCCGCACGATTGCCCCGGTCAAGGATGCGGACGGCACAGTGCGGGCACTCGTTGCGGCTGGAGTTACGGTCCGCACCGTGGACATCGCCCTCTCCGGCAGGCTGCCCGCGCTCGTGGCCATCGGACTGGCCCTGCTCGCGGGCGGGTCGGTGGCATCGTGGTTACTGGAGCGGTACCTGCAGCGGGTCACCCGCGGCTGGGGTCCCGAGCAGCTGGCCCAGCTCTTCGCGTACTACGAATCCGTGCTGCATTCCGTCCGCGAGGGCGTGATCCTGATCGACTCCCGCGGCAAGGTGGTCATGTACAACGACCAGGCCGCCGAGCTGCTCGGGCTGACGAAGCGATCATCCAACGGCGGGACGGAAGGAAGCGCCGGGAGCAATGGCGATTCAGCCGCGGGCGGGAGCCAGCCGGCGCCGTCGATCGCGGAGCTTCCGCTGGCACCCAGCCTCAAGGAACTCTTTGAATCGGGGCGGACGGCGCTCGATGAGATCCACCTGACCGGCTCCCGGATCCTGGTCGTCAACCAGGGCCCGGCCGTGGGCCCTGGTTCGGCGGCGGGCCGGCAACGCGCGGCGGTCTTCGGCACCGTGGCCACCATCCGGGACCGCACCGAAATCGAGTCGCTTGGCAGCGAACTTGAAACCATGCGGACCCTCTCCGACGCCCTACGCGCCCAGACCCACGAGCACGCCAACCGGCTCCACACCATCGTCTCGCTGATGGAACTGGGAAGGGCGCCGGAGGCCCTGGACTTCGCCACCAAGGACCTGGAGCTCAGCCAGCGGCTGACGGATGACCTGGTGAGCTCCATCGAGGAACCCGTTCTTGGCGCGCTCATCATGGGCAAGGCAGCCGAAGCGCACGAACGGGGCGTGGAACTGATCCTGAACACCGGCGGCTCAACGGCTGTGACCGGACTGGCCGTCCAGGATCTCGTCGCCATCCTCGGAAACCTGCTGGACAACGCCATCGATGCCGCGGCCGAGGCGCCGGCGCCCAGGCTGGTGGAGCTGACCGTCGGGACCACGGGGTCGGCCCTCGTGATCGCGGTGGAGGACAGCGGCGCCGGAATTGATCCCGACGCCGTGGAGGACGTCTTCCGCCACGGCTTCAGCACCAAGACGCCGGGGCCGTTCGGGCGGGGGCTGGGCCTGGCCCTGGTCCGCCAGGCGGTGCAGCGCCTGGGCGGTACGATGACAATCACCAGCCCGGCAGGGGCTTTGTTCCGTGTCACGCTGCCGGTCACGGAAGAGGAAAAGCCATGAGCGACATCCGAGTCCTCGTCGTCGAGGACGAGCCGATTGCCGCAGCGGCCCACGCCGCGTACATCGACAGGCTGGACGGTTTCACCCTGGCCGGCTCCGCGCCCGACGGGCAGTCCGCACTGCGCCTGCTGACCGAATTTGCGGCGGCCGGCACGCCCGTGGAGCTGGTGCTGCTGGACATGAACCTCCCGGACCTGCACGGGCTCGACATCGCTCGACGGATGCGGGCGTCGGGACTTTACGTCGACATCATCGCCATCACCGCCGTCCGGGAGCTGAACATTGTCCGCAGCGCGGTGGCCACGGGGGTGGTCCAGTACCTCATCAAGCCGTTCACCTACGCGACCTTCGCGGACAAACTCGCCAGCTACCGGCAGTTCCGGCAGCAGCTGGCCTCCCCCGGCACCGGGCTCCCCGGGGCCGGCGCTTCCCAAAGCGATGTGGACCAGGCGTTTGCGAGCCTGCGGGCGCCGTCCGAGTTGCCGCTGCCCAAGGGCCTTGCCGTGTCCACGCTGGAATCCGTGCAGGACTTTCTCAAACTGCAGACCGGCGCGGTCTCCGCCAGCGAGGTGATGGAGGCGCTCGGCATGTCCCGCGTGACCGCCCGCCGCTACCTCGAGTATCTCGCCGACGCCGGAACGGTCTCACGCACGGCGCGCTACGGCGCGCCCGGCCGGCCCGAGAACGAATACCGCTGGACCCGGCCGCCGTCGTAAGCCTTCTGCTTAGTCCCCGCGTGCTTGGTCCCCGCGTGAAGCCGGGCGCAGGGTTCCGAGCAGCTGGTCGATCACCCCGGCGTCCTCGATGGTGGATGGCACCACGTACTCATCGCCGTCGGCGATCTGGCGCATGGTCTTGCGCAGGATTTTGCCCGAACGCGTTTTCGGGAGGGCCTCCACCACGGTGACGTGCTTGAAGTCCGCGACCGCCCCGATGTCCCGCCGGACCAGGGCGATCAGGTCCTTCACCAGAACGTCCTCCGGAACGTCCACCCCGGATTTCAGCACCACGTAGCCGCTGGGGCGCTGGCCCTTGAGCGGATCCGCGAGACCGATCACGGCGCATTCGGCCACCGCGGGGTGTTGCCCGATGACCTGTTCCATGGCGCCGGTGGAGAGCCGGTGCCCGGCCACGTTGATGATGTCGTCCGTGCGGCCCATGACAAAGACGTAGCCGTCCTCGTCCCGGTAGCCGGAGTCGCCGGTGGCGTAGTAGCCTTCGAACGCCTGCAGGTAGGACGAGACGAAGCGTTCGTCGTTTCGCCAGAGCGTCGTCAGCGTGCCAGGCGGCAGCGGCAGGCCCAGGACGATGTTGCCCTCCGTGCCGGCCTCGACGTCCGCGCCGGTACCGTCAACGATCGCGAGCCTGAACCCGGGCATCGGCACACTGGGTGAGCCGGCCTTGATCGGCAGGCCGCCGAGGCCGCGGGGGTTCGCGCAGATGGCCCAGCCCGTCTCTGTCTGCCACCAGTGATCCACCACCGGAACATCCAGGATCCGGGCGGCCCAGTGGAAGGTATCTGTGTCCAACCGCTCTCCGGCCGCGAACAGGGTCCGCAGGCTGGAGATGTCGTACTGACCGAGGAGCTGCGCCTCCGGGTCGGCTTTCCGGATGGCCCGGAGCGCAGTGGGAGCGGTGAACAGCACGTTGACCCTGTGGTCCCGGACCACCCGCCAGAACGCCCCGGCGTCGGGGGTCCCCACCGGCTTTCCCTCGTAGAGGACGGTGGTGGCACCTGCCAGCAGCGGCCCGTA
Organism: Pseudarthrobacter sp. MM222; assembly: GCF_947090775.1. Taxonomy (NCBI): domain Bacteria; kingdom Bacillati; phylum Actinomycetota; class Actinomycetes; order Micrococcales; family Micrococcaceae; genus Pseudarthrobacter; species Pseudarthrobacter sp. MM222. The sequence goes on along the minus strand of NZ_OX352321.1, from coordinate 1,607,305 downwards.
GACGATGTAGGAATGTCCCACCACCCAGCCGACGTCGGAGGCCGTCCACATCACGTCACCGGGGCCGACGTCGTACAGGTTCTTCATGGTCCAGTTCAGTGCCACGGCATGGCCGCCGTTGTCCCGGACGACGCCCTTGGGGGCACCGGTGGTTCCCGAGGTGTAGAGGATGTAGAGCGGATCAGTCGCCTGGACGTTCACCGGCGCCGCGGGCCGGGCCCCGGCCATCTCAGCGTCCCAGTCCAGCCAGCCGGAGTGATCGGCCACCGAGGAGGCAAAGCCTTCCCGGCCCTTGACCAGCACCGCGGTCTCCGGCGTCCCGGCGAGGTCCAGGGCCTCGGCGACGGCGGGCAGGTATTCGATCCGGCGCGACGGCTCAAGGCCGCCGGATGCCGTCACGATTGCGGCGGGGGCTGCGTCCCTGATGCGGGCTGCCAACTCCTTGGGCGCGAAGCCGCCGAAGACCACGGAGTGCACGGCGCCGAGCCGGGCGGTCGCCAGCATCGCGATCGCCGCCTCGGGAATCATCGGCATGTAGATGACCACCCGGTCGCCTTTGCCCACGCCGCGGCTGCGCAGGACACCCGCGAACCTGGCCACGAGGTCCCTGAGTTCGGCATAGCTGTAGCGCTGCTGTGTGCCGAGCATGGCAGAGTCGTAGATCAGGGCGTCCTGCCCGCCCCGGCCTTCCTCCACATGGCGATCCAGGGCGTTATAGGACGTGTTCAGTTCACCGTCAGGAAACCAGTCGTAGAGCGGCGCCCGGCTGGAATCGAGGGCGCGCCGCGGCGGTGTGGACCAGGAGATGCTTTCCGCGGCCTCCAGCCAAAAGCCTTCGGGCTGGTCCCGGCTGCGCTCGTAGCTGTCCCGGTATTTGTTGGTAACCATGTGAATGCGTCCCGTCCACGACGATGTGATGGACCTCATGGTAGCCGCGTCGGGAGGCCTGACACAAGGGTTCTGTATACAGAGTAGCCCTTACGGCCACTGAAACGCGGGCTAATCTAGGCAAACAGCGGCTGCCTGTATACACTGGCATGGTACAAACTGCAGGTCAGCCAACGAAGGAGTCCGGATGCGCGCCAGCGACAAGGCCTATGCGGTCCTGCGCGACGACATCATCGAGTGGCGCCTCCTGCCCGGTACGGTGCTCGCGGAAGTGGAGCAGTCCGAGCGCCTCGGCATCTCGCGCACCCCGCTGCGGGAGGCACTGAGCCGGCTCACCGCGGAGGGCCTGACGACGACGGCCGGCGGCCGCGGCGTCGTCGTCACCGACATCTCGCTGGAAGACATCGACGAACTCTTTGAACTGCGTGAGACCCTCGAGGGCAAGGCCGCGGCGCTGGCCGCCGAACGCGGCGACCCTGCCACGTTCGAGCAGCTCCGCCGCGAGCTCCTGGAGGCCCCGGGACTCATCAGCGGGCAGGATCCCGCCTTGCACGACTACTACGGGCTGGTCGGGCGGCTGGACACAGCCATCGACGCCGCGATCTCCAACTCCTACCTCGCCCAGGCCATGCGCAGCCTCCGTGTCCATTTGGTCCGGGTCCGCAGGCTCGCCGCCGATGACGCGGCCCGGCTCACCGCCGCAGCCGCCGAGCATGCCGCCATCGCCGAAGCAATCGCCGCCGGCAACCCCCGGCTGGCCGAGGCCGCCACCACACTTCACCTGCACCGCAGCCTTTCCCACGTCAAAGCCACGCATACACCTCAGCAAAAGGAGCACCATGGTTAAGGAACACCACGTCCGCGTTTACAAGAGCGAGGAAAACCTGGGCCGCGAGGACCAGCTCGCCTACAAGATTGCGAAGGTGGCCGCCGATCCCGTGGCGGTAAGCGACGAAGTCACCGACATGGTGATCAACCGCGTCATCGACAACGCCTCGGTGGCCGTTGCCTCGCTCAACAGGGCACCGATCATCGCCGCCCGCGCACAGGCCCTGACCCACGGCCCCAGCACCGGCGGCAAGGGCGCCAAGGTCTTCGGCATCGAAGAGCGCGTCTCCCCCGAGTGGGCGGCCTGGGCGAACGGCGTAGCGGTCCGCGAACTCGATTACCACGACACGTTCCTGGCCGCGGACTACTCGCACCCGGGCGACAACATCCCGCCCATCCTGGCCGTGGCCCAGCACGTCGGTTCCAGCGGCCAGGATCTGGTCCGCGGCATCGCCACCGGCTACGAGATCCAGGTCAACCTGGTCAAGGCCATCTGCCTGCATGAACACAAGATCGACCACGTCGCGCACCTGGGCCCTTCCGCGGCCGCCGGCATCGGCACCCTGCTGGGACTCGACGTCGAGACGATCTTCCAGTCGGTCGGCCAGGGCCTGCACACCACTACCGCGACCCGGCAGTCCCGCAAGGGCGAGATCTCCACCTGGAAGGCCCACGCCCCGGCGTTTGCCGGCAAGATGGCCGTCGAGTCCGCGGACCGGGCCATGCGGGGCCAGACCTCCCCGGTGCCGATCTACGAAGGCGAGGACGGTGTGATCGCCTGGATGCTGGACGGTCCCGGCGCCAGCTACACCGTGCCGCTGCCCGAAGCCGGGGAAGCCAAGCGCGCCATTCTGGACACGTACACCAAGGAACACTCGGCCGAATACCAGGCCCAGGCCTGGATTGACCTCGCCCGCAAGCTCCACGGCGAACACCCCGAGGTCACCGACCCGGCCAACGTGGCATCGGTGCTCATCAAGACGAGCCACCACACGCACTACGTGATCGGTTCCGGCGCCAACGACCCGCAGAAGTACGATCCCACGGCGAGCCGCGAGACGCTGGACCACTCCATCCCCTACATCTTCACCGTTGCGCTGCAGGACGGCGCCTGGCACCACGTCGATTCCTATGCCCCGGAACGCGCGGGCCGTGCCGACACCGTGGAACTGTGGCACAAGGTCACCACGGTCGAGGATCCGGAATGGACCCGCCGGTACCACTCCCTGGACATCGCCGAGAAGGCCTTCGGCGGATCCGTGGAGATCACCCTGACGGACGGCACCGTCATCACTGACGAGATCGCCGTCGCCGACGCCCACCCGCTGGGAGCCCGGCCCTTCGCGCGTGAACAGTACGTGAACAAGTTCCGTACGCTTGCGGCGGGTCTGGTCGACGACGCGGAAATCGAGCGTTTCCTGGACGCTGCCGCCCGTCTCCCGGAGCTGGCAGCCGGCGAGCTGGACCAGCTCAACATCAAGGCGGCCGACGGCGTGATCGACCTGGCCGCGGCACCGAAGGGACTCTTCTGATGCTGTATTCCAAGGTCACGCCGGAGCAGAAGCGGATCCGGTTCCGCGAACTCCTGGCCTCCGGCACCATCGCCCAGTTCCCGGGCGCGTTCAACCCGCTTTCGGCACGGCTGATCGAGGAGAAGGGCTTCGCCGGGGTGTACATTTCCGGCGCCGTCCTGGCCAATGACCTCGGCCTGCCGGACATCGGGCTCACGACGCTGACCGAGGTCGCCACCCGGGCCGGGCAGATCGCCCGGATGACCGACCTGCCGGCAATTGTCGACGCCGACACCGGCTTCGGCGAGCCGATGAACGTGGCACGTTCTATCCAGGAACTCGAGAACGCCGGCCTGGCGGGTTGCCACATCGAGGACCAGTTCAACCCGAAGCGCTGCGGCCACCTGGACGGCAAGAACGTCGTGGACCTGGACACCGCCACCAAGCGGATCCGGGCGGCGGCCGACGCGCGGCGGGATCCGAACTTCCTGATCATGGCCCGCACCGACATCCGCGCCACCGACGGGCTGCAGGCCGCCCAGGACCGCGCCAAGGCGCTCGTGGAAGCGGGCGCGGACGCGATTTTCCCGGAGGCGATGAAGGATCTCAGCGAGTTCCAGGCGATCCGCGACGCCGTCGACGTGCCGATCCTGGCCAACATGACCGAATTCGGCAAGAGCGCGCTGTTTACGGTGGACGAGCTGGCCGGCGTCGGGGTCAACATGATCATCTATCCGGTGACGCTGCTCCGTAGTGCCATGGGCGCCGCTGAGCGTACTCTGGAATCGATTAGGGCCGACGGAACGCAGGAGGCACAGGTTGGAAACATGCTGACCCGTGCGCGTTTGTATGACCTCGTTGACTACGAGGCCTACAACCGCTTCGACACCGGGGTCTTCAATTTCCAGATTCCCGGCAAGTAAGCTCCAGATGATTTTCCGGCCCCGGCCGGCACAACAGGCGACAGGAACAAAGGAGTTTCAGCATGGCTGAACAAGACATCAAAAAGGGCCTCGCCGGCGTCGTGGTGGATTACACCGCGGTCTCCAAGGTCAATCCGGACACCAACTCGCTGCTGTACCGCGGTTACCCGGTGCAGGAGCTGGCCGCCAGGTGCAGCTTCGAGGAGGTTGCCTACCTGCTGTGGAACGGCGAACTGCCCACCCCGGAGCAGCTGGCCGAGTTCACCGCCCGGGAACGGGCGGGACGTCCGCTGGATCCGGTAGTCAAACAGGTGATCGACGCCTTGCCGACCACGTCCCACCCCATGGATGTCTGCCGGACGGCGGCCTCAGTTCTGGGGGCCCGGCACGAACTCGCGGAGGATTCATCGCGCGAAGCCAACCTGGCCAAGGCCATTGATCTGTTCGCGGCGATGCCGGCCGTCGTGGCCTACGACCAGCGGCGCCGTCACGCGGCGGGACGCAACATTGAACCCGTGGAGCCGCGCGAGGACCTCGGCTATTCCGCCAACTTCCTTTGGATGACGTTTGGCGAGGAGTCCGTGCCCGAGGTAGTCGACGCCTTCAACGTGTCGATGATTCTGTACGCCGAGCACTCCTTCAATGCCTCCACGTTCACGGCCCGGGTCATTACGTCCACGCTCTCGGACCTGCACTCGGCGGTGACCGGGGCTATCGGCGCTCTCAAGGGTTCGCTGCACGGCGGAGCCAACGAGGCCGTCATGCATACCTTCGACGAGATCGGCATCCGTCCGGAGGAGTCGCTCGAAGAGGCGGCCACCCGGGCCAAGGCCTGGATGGAGAACGCCCTGGCCCAGAAGAAGAAGGTCATGGGCTTCGGCCACCGCGTCTACAAGCACGGCGACTCCCGGGTGCCCACCATGAAGGCGGCCCTGGACAAGATGATTGCGCACTACGGCCGCCCCGAACTGCTGGGCCTGTACAACGGCTTGGAGACGGCGATGGACGAGGCCAAGGCGATCAAGCCGAACCTCGATTATCCGACCGGTCCCACGTACCACCTCATGGGATTCGACACAGCGACGTTCACTCCCCTGTTTGTCGCCAGCCGCATCACCGGCTGGACGGCGCACATCATGGAACAGCTGGACGCGAACTCGCTGATCCGCCCGCTGAGCGAATACAACGGCGTCGAGGAACGGCACCTGCCGTAGCTCTTTCTTTGCTGCAGCGAACGACGGCGGGCCGGTCACCCGGAAAGGTGGCCGGCCCGCCTCACTTTCCTACCCTTGTGCTGGCATCCTAATGCTCAGGATCATGTTCTTGAGTTTCTTGTACTCCTGAGTCCCCATGTATGCCTTTGCCTCCGCCATGCTTTGAAACACCGGCTCGTCCGGGCTTTTCGAGTCCCGGTCGGCGAACGACAGCGAGCCCCTGGGTGCCCCACTGACCACGGAATACATGAGGCAGCTGTCGGTGAGCTGCCCGCTGGACTTGTCCACGAGTCCCACTTGGTAGCTGAAGCCCTTTCCCACTGACGTTTGATCCAGTACCCGGTAGGAGAACCTGACTTTGGCTTGGTGCGCCCATTGCGCTGGCAGGGTCGGTATCCCCGAATCCAGCTCTGTCGCTTTGTACCCTTCCGGTCCACACGCCCCTCCGAGTCCGCCGCCCGCGCCGTGATAGAAGCGAGCCACCTTCTTGCCGGTCTCGTCTGTAATCTGGATTCCCGAGGCAGGAAAATCCGGAGTGCCTGCAGGCACGTCCTTGGCCGTCCAGCCGACGGGGAGCTTGAACGAAACATCAGCTGCTGCGTTCGTATATTCCTTTGAGGTTGGCCTTAGGGACAACGAGACGAGCATGCGTTTGGTGTCCTGATACTCCGGGGTGCTCATGTACGCTCTCGCATCGGCCACAGTGTCGAAGGCGAGCGAATTGCGCTGGCCGTCCGGAGTGAGCCAGATCGCGTCCCCAAAGTGGGCAAAAGGAACGTCGTCCGGGGCCAGGATGCCGTTATACAACCCGCAGGTGGTGGTGTCAGGAGCAAGCTCGATGTCAGTGAGGGCCACGGAGCCATAGACCTTGTCGCCCTGGACCACCCTGAACACGAAGGCGGACGGGCCGCGGGGAAATTCCTTGAGCTTCGCCGTCTTTTGGGAGATGTCGACCACCACAGAATCAAGGGTAGAGAAGGGCTTCGGCGCCGGACACGCTGGACCCGCGGCCCCGTCGTAGACCAGGTTCAGGGTGGCCATCGTTTTGCCAGCAGGATTCTTCACCTCAACCGTGTTGAACGCTCCCTCTCCGCCGAACTCCGGGGCTTCGGATACGGTCCACCCGGCCGGGTGCTCGAACGTAGCCTGACCGGTCGCGTCGGAGAACAAAGTCCACGGCACAGCAGGGGGAACCGGCACGGGCGTTGTAGTGGGCGTCGGTGTTGCTGTCGGCGTCGGGGTCCGCGTGGGCGTTGGCGTCGAAGCAGCTGTTGAGGAAACCGTGCCGGTGTTCGCCGGCTCGGGGGCGGTGGTGAGAGCCCCGAGGTTGGTGGCGACCAGGACCCCGGCGGTGACGGCGGCCGCTGCGAGGGTCAGGACACCCGCCAGCCTGGCCCGCTGGCGCTTGCGGTCCGCCAGAGCAGTGACGTTCGGCCGCAGGCTGTCGGTGAAGGCCGCCGGCTCGGCGAGCATCCGGCGCAGGGCCGCCTCGCCGTCGGGCACGGACGGATCGTTGTGTACGGGGTCCGTCGCGGAAATGAAATTCTTGATCGGATCCATCTCAGGCACCCATTTTCTGTGTGGTCGATTCAGCCGCGATCGAGGCGGCGCCCAGCGGCATGTGCTTTCGGAAGGCGGCCCGTGCCCGGTGCAGGCGGACCTTAGCGGCGGATTCGCTGCATTGCAGTACACCGGCAATTTCCGCGGTGCCTAAATCGTCCCAGTAGGCGAGCTGGAGAATTTCCCGGTCCTTTTCCCGCAGCCTGGCCAAAGCGTCCTGGACCGCGACATTGTCGGATTCATCGCCGAAGCGCACCACGGTGGCGGCGCGGAGCTTGTCCTGCAGCGCCTGCTGCCGGTCCCGGCTTCGGTAGGCATTGCCCACCAGGTTGCGGGCAATGGTCAGCAGCCAGGCCAGATCCGACCGCGGCTCATCCGCCCATTTTTGCCACACCACCCGGAAGACATCCGCGGCGAGTTCCTCCGCCATTTCGGCCGATTCCACCCGCCGCCGAACAAACCGGTAAACCCGCGGATAGCTGTCTTTGTGAATGGCGATGAACGCCAGTTCGCGCTCGGAAAGCACGATCTTCCCCCTGAAAAAGTAGTGTCCTGAGCTGCAGGCTATCTGTATTGTTTCCGGCCGGCCGGGAACGGTTACATTCCGGTGGAAAGTCTTTCGATCGACGCCACGGTCTCGTTGTCATCGTTCAGGACAACGACGACGTCGTGCGCCTCGCCGGCCAGGGCCGCCGGGAGCCAATGCGCAGCGTCCTGCCACATGCGCTGTAGCGGCAGGGACTCGGTGTCGAACCACAGTGGGGTTATCTCGAGGCTCTCGGTGGGCTCGCCTTGCCAACGACGGGTGGTGTAGAGCCGGCAGTACATATTCCACTCTGGCCGGGCCGGGAAGACGAACTCCACCACCCCGGCATGGGCCAGGTCCTCCTGGCGGACGACGATGCCGGCCTCTTCCCAGACCTCCCGGCAGACGGCCTCAGCGTCGCTCTCCCCCGCTTCGACATGCCCGCCGATGCCGACGATCTTGCCCGTGCCAAAGCCGGTCCGCTTGAGTCCCAGCAGCACCTCAGTGGAGCCCGGGGCCACATCGCGGAGCAGGAAACAGAGCGTGACTGGCGTGGACTTCATGTGCTCAACCCTATAGCTGCCGCAGGGTAGCGAAGCGGTCCGGCGGAGGGTGCCTTCCTGCCAGCCGCTGGTCGATCAGGCGGACTGCAGCACGAAGCTTTTAGGTAAGGGGTCATCGACTGCTGACCAGAAGTCGTCGTCAGTATCTAAATCAAACGCGGTGAATAGGTGCCAGTCCGGGAAGGGGTCGGTGGGCAGTTCCTGTTCGGGGTCGGGGCCGGGATCCTCGGGCAGGCCGGGGTCCGTGGGGAAGTAATGGTCCGGAAACTGCTCCGGTTCGATATCGGGCCCCTGCTCCAGGAGCGGGCCGGAGTCGAACAATGTGTCCATGTCCGTGTCCATGTCCATGTCCGTGTCCGTGTCCATGTCCGTGTCCGGGGTGTGGGTTGGCCAGTGGGGTGGTTCCCAGTCCTGGTGTTCGCTGGGGTAGTGGCGGCCGGTGGGTGAGGTCCATCCGGGTGGGGTGTTTTTACTGGCTGGGGTGGGTGTCCAGGCGGTGGTGTGTTTGAGGCGGTGGTGTTTGGGGCAGGGTTGGCCGAGGTTGGTGATGCCGGTGGTGCCGCCGTCGGCCCAGGCCAGGAGGTGGTCCGCGTCGTTGTCGAGGGAGTGGTTGCTGCAGCCGGGGAAGGGGCATTTGGCGTCGCGGAGGCGGAGCCAGCGGCGTTGGGGTGTGGTGAGGCGGTAGCTGGTCCGGCCGATTTCCAGCGGGGCGCCGTCGCGGGGGTCGGTGAGGACGCGGTAGAAGGAGTCGGCGCCGTCGGCCATCAGGCGCCGGGCCATGGACGGCGGGATCGGCCCGTACCCGTCCAGGATGGCGGGTTCCTCGGTAGCGCCCAGGAGGGACAGGACCGGGACGGTGATCAGGACCTGCGCCCGCGGCGACGGGACACCCCCGGCGGGTCCGTCGGCCGGGCCCCAGCCGCTACCGCCGGTTCCCCGGATCCCGGCTCTGCCGCCGCCGGTTCCGTCGGCCGTGCCCGCGTTGCTGGTGGTCCCGCTGGTCCCGCCGGTGGTACCGCTGGTGCCGTTGCTGGTGAGGAGCCAGGTGGCGGTGATGTCGGCGCGGACCTGGGGCAGGGTGCGGGCCTCGTGGGGCCCCTGGAGCGCGCGGGCGGCGGCCGTGGTCCGGTCCCAGATCCCGGCGGCGGTGTCGGCCGGGAGGTAGGCCGAGAGCCAGGCCATGCCGTCCCGGTCCGGGGTGTAGTCGACCCGGCGGTCCGCGGCGCTTCTGGTGTGGCGTGCCTCGATGCTGACCGGGTGGTGGCGTTCCCGCCAGGCCCGTGTCTTGGCGCGGAACCGGCCCGGAGTGAGGTCCCCGGCGAGGCAGCCGCGGGCCGGGTTCGGTGCGGCGGGGTCCAGGAAGTGCGCCTCGAGCGCGGCCGCCGCGCCGGGTTCCAGATTGGTGGTTTCGTCGACGAGGATCCGGGCGTGCTGCCAGGAGATGGTGCCGGCCTGCAGGGCGGCCAGGGTCAGCGGCAGCTCCGCCGTCAGGACCAGGGCTTCGGACAGGAGGGCTGCGGCGCTTCGTTCGCTGACGGTCAGGACGCAGGCGACCTCCGCGACCACGGCCATTTCCTGGGCGGTGTGCTCCTGCGGGGACGCCGCCGGTGGCGCCAGGGCCGCGGCGGCCTGGGCGTAGTCGGCGGCCAGGCGCACCTTCAGCGCCGCGAACCGGGCATCCACCCTGGCCAGCTCGGCGAGCCCGTCCAGGCAAGCATCGGCGAGATCCCGCAGCGGATCGGCGTCCCGGAGCGGATCAGAGCGGTCCGTGTCGGGACAGGCGATGGCAGCAAGCGAAGCAATGGACGCGGCGACGGCCGCCAGGGCCTCCCTGCTCTCCGTGCTCCACGCCGTCGTGCTTTCCATACCCACAGCATCTCAGGAGCCACCGACAATCTAGGGTGAGAGTGGCCAGGTGGCGACGGCGGCAACCGGTCAGACAGTGCCGGTCACCCCAGCCGCCGCTAGCCCAGCGCCCGGGGATGCGCGGCGGCGTAGATTTCCCGCAATGTATCTGCCGTTACGAGCGTGTACACCTGGGTGGTGGTGACGGAGGCGTGGCCCAGCAGTTCCTGGACCACACGGACGTCGGCTCCGCCTTCCAGCAGGTGGGTCGCGAAGGAGTGACGAAGGGTGTGTGGTGAGACGTCTTTCGTGATGTTGGCCTTCTCGGCGGCGGTCTTGAGGATGGTCCAGGCGCTTTGCCGGCTGATCCTGCCGCCACGTGCGTTCAGGAACAGGGCGGGGGTGCCCTTCCCCTTGGCTGCCAGCACTGGCCTGCCGCGGACCAGGTAAGCGTCCAGGGCCCTGGCCCCGAAGGACCCCAACGGGACCAGCCGTTCCTTGGAACCCTTCCCGAAGAGCCGGACGATCGCCGGTCCGGAGTCGCCCGTGGTCTCCTCGCCCTGCAGGGAAATATCGTCAACGTCCAGGCCGACGGCTTCGCTGATGCGGGCGCCGGTGGAGTACAGGAACTCCAGCAGTGCCCGGTCCCGCAGGCCCGTGGCCGTGTCCGCGCCGGCCGCCTCGAGGATCCTCGTGACTTCGTCGACGCTGATGGCCTTGGGGAGGCGTTTGCCGGGCATCGGCGGGTGCACATCGCTGGCGGGATCCGTGGCGGTAAGGCCTTCCAGTGCCCAGAACTTGTGCAGGCCACGGACGGCCACCACTGTCCGCGCCGCGGAGCGGATGCCGAGGGCGGATCCGCCGTCGGAGCCGTCGGAAAGCGCCTGGACGAAGGCGGTCACGTCGTGCCGGGTGATCTCGGCGGGATGCGTCCGGCCTGTCTGCACGAGGTGTTTGGCGTACCGCGAGAGGTCCCGGCGATAAGCGGAGAGGGTGTTGGCCGCGAGGCCGCGTTCCACGCCCATATGTTGCAGGTAGTCCGTCATGGCGCGGTCAATCGCTGTCGGCGGCCGGCCCGGAGCCTTGGCGGCCTGCTGCGGGGATTCTTGCGGATCTTCGTGCGGGCCGGGCGGCTCCGTCGCCGCCAGTTCCACCATCAGCGCTGGCTGGGGTGCGCGGGCCACGGCGCGTCGGCCGGGCGGAGTCCCTTGAAGTTGTCAGCACGGGCAGCCGTGGCGGCGAGGATCGCGACGACGGCGGAGGGGTTGTGCAGGCGTCCTTCCAACACCGAGGCGACGGCGTCCTCGAGCGGGGTCCAGTGCAGCTCGATCTCGGCTTCCTCGTCGGTGCGGACATGCAGTTCGTGACCGGGCACGTCACTCAGACCGCGGGCCAGGTATATCCGGATGGCCTCGCTGGAAGACCCGGGCGAATTGAAGAAGTCCACGAGGACATTCCACTCCGCCGCGACCAGATCCGCTTCCTCGGCCAGTTCGCGGGCAGCTCCGACGACAAAGTCCTCACCCTCGACGTCGAGCAGTCCCGCCGGGATCTCCCAGAGGTCCATCCCGACGGGGTGGCGGTACTGCTTGATCAGCAGCACTTCACCAGCGTCGTTCATCGGCAGGACGGCCACAGCGCCCGGGTGCTCGATGTAATCGCGGACGAGGGCGTCGCCGTCGTCGTTGAGCTGGAACGTGTCACTGACGACATCCCAGATCCGGCCTTGATAGACCGTCCGGGATGACAAAAGACGGCGCGGGCTCGGCTGATCCGAAACCTGCCGTGCAGCTTGGGGGCTTCGGACCTACCGGGCATCGCGCCGTCCTTCGAGTCAGTCGGGAGTTACTTGGACGCTACGGCCGATGACGGCTTCGCAACGGCCGGAGCGTCCGCGGCGGAAGCTTCCGTTGCCGGAGCATCCTTGGCTGCAGCACCCTGCGGGCCGTCAACGCGATTCTGGTGCACCAGGGCAGCCTTGACCAGACCGGCGAACAGCGGGTGCGGCCGGGTCGGGCGGGAGCTGAGCTCGGGGTGCGCCTGCGTGGCAACGTAGTACGGGTGGACCTCACGGGGAAGTTCCACGTACTCCACGAGCTTGCCGTCGGGCGACGTTCCGGAGAACACCAAGCCCTGCGCGGCGATCTGCTCGCGGTACTTGTTGTTGACCTCGTAGCGGTGGCGGTGGCGTTCGCTGACCACGGTGGCGCCGTAGGTCTCTGCCACAACCGAGCCCTCGTCCAGCTTGGCCTCGTACAGCCCCAGGCGCATAGTGCCGCCCAGGTCGCCCTTGCCCTCGACGATGTCCAGCTGCTCTTCCATGGTGGCAATCACCGGGTACTTAGAGTCCGGCTCAAACTCGGACGAGGAAGCGCCTTCAAGGCCGACGACGTTGCGGGCGTACTCGATCACCATGCACTGCAGGCCCAGGCACAGGCCGAGCACCGGGAGCTTGGTTTCGCGGGCGTACTTCAAGGCGCCCAGCTTGCCTTCGAGGCCGCGGATGCCGAAGCCGCCGGGAACACAGATCGCGTCCACGCCCTGCAGGGAGTTGACCGCGCCTTCCCGGGTTTCGCATTCGTCCGAGGGGACCCAGCGGATCTTCACCTTGGTGTCGTTCGCGAACCCGCCGGCGCGCAGCGCCTCGGTCACGGACAGGTAAGCGTCCGGCAGGTCGATGTACTTCCCGACCAGGGCCACCTCGACCTCGTGCTTGGGGTTGTGGACCGCTTCCAGGAGCTTGTCCCAGCTGGTCCAGTCAACGTCCTTGAAGGGAAGGTCCAGGGCGCGGACGATGTACGAATCCAGGCCCTGGGAGTGCAGGGTCTTCGGGATGTCATAGATGCTCGGGGCGTCGGGGCAGCCGATGACGGCGTCGATGTCGACGTCGCACATGCGGCCGATCTTGTCGCGCATGGGCTGCGGGACTTCGCGGTCCGAACGGATCACGATCGCCTCGGGCTGGATGCCGATGGAGCGCAGCGCGGCCACGGAGTGCTGCGTCGGCTTGGTCTTCAGCTCCTGCGACGGGCCGATGTACGGCACCAGTGACACGTGGAGGAAGAAGACGTTGCCGCGGCCGATGTCCTGGCGGACCTGGCGGGCGGATTCGAGGAACGGCTGCGACTCAATGTCGCCTACAGTGCCGCCGATCTCGGTGATGATGACGTCCGGGGCGTTCTTGCCCTCGGAGGGCAGCCGCATGCGGCGCTTGATTTCATCGGTGATGTGCGGGATGACCTGGACGGTGTCGCCGAGGTACTCGCCGCGGCGCTCCTTGGCGATGACCGTGGAGTACACCTGGCCGGTGGTGACGTTGGCCGAGCCTTCGAGGTTTTCGTCGAGGAAGCGCTCGTAATGGCCGACGTCGAGGTCCGTCTCGGCGCCGTCGTCAGTCACGAAGACTTCGCCGTGCTGGAAGGGGTTCATCGTGCCCGGATCCACGTTCAGATAGGGATCGAGCTTTTGCATTGTTACAGACAAACCGCGTGCCCGCAGCAGGTGACCGAGGCTCGAGGCCGTCAGTCCTTTGCCGAGCGAGGACGCCACACCACCGGTGACGAAGATGTGTTTGGTCGTCTTGGACGAGCCCGGGAACCGGGAATTTACACGGGAATTTGATCGCTGCACCACGGAGTTTGAGCCTATCATCATTTCAGCCTTCCAGGGGTCTGTTCGCGGCCAGCGGCGGTGATTGTCATCCCGGTTCCAGCCCGTCTCTGTAGGGTGTCAGGCCTGCTGCGGCAGGAGCCTGGCGTCGTCGAGGAGTTCCTGGGCGTGGGCCTGGGCGGATTCCGAGTCCTCCTGGCCGGCCAGCATCCGGGCCAGCTCGCGGACGCGCTCGTCCGCATCCAGGAGCTGGACGTCGCTGGAGGTGAAGCCGGTCGCGGTGGCCCCGTCCGCGCCGCGCACGGAGGTCTTGGTGACGCGGATGTGCTGGTCGGCGAAAGCGGCAACCTGGGGCAGGTGCGTGACCACGAGGACCTGGACGTGCCGGGCCAGCATCGCCAGGCGCCGGCCGATCTCGACGGCGGCGCGGCCGCCGACGCCGGCGTCGACCTCGTCAAAGACGAAGGTCGGCACCGGATCCACCGCGGCAAGCACCACTTCGATGGCGAGCATCACGCGTGAAAGCTCGCCGCCCGAGGCGCCCTTGCCGAGCGGGCGGGCGGGGGCGCCGGAGTGCGGCTGGAGCAGGAACGAGATGTCGTCGGCGCCGAACGGGCCCAGCTGCTCGCCCGGGTCGACGTTGATGACGAGCGTCGCATCCGCCATGGCCAGCGCTTTCAGCTCGGCGCTGACCCGCGCGGACAGGTCCTTGGCGGCTTTCTTGCGGATCTTGCTGAGGGCGGCCGCCTGCTTGCGGAGTTCGGCTTCGGTGCGGGTGACGTCGGCGTCCAGCGCTTCGATCCGGGTCGAGTCGTCCTGCAGTTCCTCGAACCGGGCCCGGGCCTCCTCGGCCCAGACCAGCACTTCGTCGATGCTCGGTGCGTACTTGCGCACGAGTTTGGCCAGGGCCGCACGCCGGTCCTCGATCTCGGCGAGCCGTTCCGGGCCCTCCGTGTCGAGGGAGGCCTGGTAGCTGGCCAGTTCGGTGGCGATGTCGTTGAGCAGGAAACCGACCTCGGCCAGCCGCGCCGCCGCGGATCCCAGCTCCTCGTCGTGTTCGGCCACGTGTTCGAGGGTGCGCTTGGCGGCGTCGACGAGGGCGGTGGCGTCGCTGCCGTCGCCGAAGTCCTCCGCGATGAGGGCCTGGTGCGCTGTGGTGGCCGCGATCCGGAGTTCCTCGACGTTGGCGAGCTTGACGGCCTCGGCCTTGAGCACCTCGTCCTCCCCCGGCTGGGGATCGACGGCGTCGATCTCCGCGAGGGCAACTTCCAGCGACTCCGCTTCGCGCAGGCGTTCCCGGGCCGCGCTGCGGAGCGAGTCCAGCTCGGCTAGGATCGCCTTCCAGTGCACGTGCAGTTCCTGGTAGGCCGCAAGGGTCCGGGCGAGGCCCTCCCCCGCGAATTTGTCCAGGGCCCCGCGCTGTGCCACCGGGCTCTTGAGCCTGATCTGCTCCGACTGGCCGTGGACCACCACGAGGGTTTCGCCGACCTCGGCAAGGACCCCTACGGGCGCCACCCGGCCGCCAAGGTAGGCGCGGCTGCGGCCGTCCGCACCCACACTGCGGGCGATCAACAGTTCGGCGGCGCCGTCGAACTCTTCGATGTCTGCACCGGCTTCCCGGGCGCGCGCCACGGCGGCGTGCCCGGAGTCCAGTTTCACAATCGCCTCGGCGGAAGCACTTTTCGCGCCGCTGCGCACCGCTCCGGCGTCGGACCGGGCGCCGAGCAGCAGCCCGACGGCGGTCACCACCATGGTCTTGCCGGCACCCGTTTCACCGGTCACCACACTCAGTCCCGGCCCGAGGGGCAGCGTCGCGTCGGTGATGACGCCGAGGTCGCGGATTCTCAGTTCTTCAAGCATGGGTCACTTCGCAGTCGAGGGATCAGTTGTTTCGCCGGGCCCGGCGTACGGTGGTCCAGCGTGCGGCGGAGTCGGCAGCGGGGGCATCGGCCGCGGTGTGCGGATGATCGGCACCGGACCGGTGTGGATGGCCGCGGCCTGCGGCATGGGGCCGCGCCAGCCCTGGATGGGGAGCTCGAACTTCCGGACCAACCGTCCGGAGAACGGGGTCTGGTGGGTGCGGGCCAGCCGGACCGGCGTGGCGGAGCGGGTGACTTCCACGCGGGCGCCGGGCGGCAGGTCCACGGAGCGCCGGCCGTCGCACCAGAGCACCCCCTGGGCGCCGGTCCGGTTGAGGATCTCGACGGCGAGCCGGGAACGGGGAGAGACCACCAGCGGCTTGGCGAAAAGCGCGTGCGCGCTGATCGGCACGATCAGCAGGGCCTCAACCTCGGGCCACACCACCGGTCCGCCGGCCGAGAAAGCGTAGGCCGTGGAACCGGTGGGGGTAGCCAGGACCACGCCGTCGCAGCCAAAGGATGTCAGCGGGCGCTCATCGACTTCGGTGACCACCTCGAGCATCCGCTCCCGGTTGCCCTTCTCGATCGCGGCCTCGTTGAGGGCCCAGGTGTGCCAAATCTTCTGCCCGCGGACCCAGACCTGCACGTCGATCGTCATCCGCTCTTCCACGGTGTACTCGCGGCTGGCGACCCACTCGACGGTCTGCGCCAGGTCCGCCCGTTCGCTTTCCGCCAGGAACCCGACGTGGCCCAGGTTGACGCCCAGCAGCGGCACATCCACTTCCCGGACGAGTTCGGCGGCCCGCAGGATGGTGCCGTCGCCGCCGAGGACCATGACAAGTTCGACGTCGGGCAGCTGCACGTGGTCGTGGAGGACCTCGACGGGGTGGTCCAGGCGGCCGAAGAACCGGACCATGTCGCCGAGCTCGGATTCCTGCATGACCGGGACAATGCCGGAGGCGTGGAGCTGCGCGCACGCTTCCCACGCGGCCTTGAGGGATTCCTCGCGGCCGGTGTGGGCAAGGATGAGGACACGCCTGCTCATCGGGTTCCGCCTTCTAGTGCTGCTCGTGCTTGGGCCAGATCGTTGCGATTAACGCAGCAACGGCTGCGTCCCGCTCCTCGATCTTAGGCAGGTCTGTCCCGATCCCGCGTTTTATCCACAGGAAGTACTCGACGTTTCCGTCCTGGCCGGGCAGCGGACTGCTCGCCAGGCCCTGCAGTTCCAGGCCGGCATCCATGGCGGCGGCGGCAACTTTGCTTACCGCCAGGCGGCGTTCCCGTTCCGAGGTGACCACGCCGGTTCGGCCCAGCCGGTCCTTGCCGATCTCGAACTGCGGTTTGACCATCAGGACGAGGTCTCCGCCGGGCTCGGTGCAGGCCGCCAGGGGTGCGACCACCAGGGTCAGGGAGATGAAGGACAGATCCGCCACCGTCAGGGCGACACGCCCGCCGATCTCGGCCGCCGTCATATAGCGGACGTTGAGGCCTTCGTGGACGGAGACCCGGGGGTCGCTCCGGATTTGCGGCACCAACTGGTCATGGCCGACGTCGACAGCCACGACGTGGTCCGCGCCGCGGCGGAGCAGGACCTCGGTGAACCCGCCAGTGGAGGCGCCGGCGTCGAGGCAGCGTTTGCCTGCCACCTCGACGGCGGGGAAAGCGTCCAGCGCACCGGCAAGTTTGTGCCCGGCACGGCTGACGTAGTTGTCCTCGTCGGTGGCAGCAACATCCAGTTCGGCGTCGTCCTGCACCTGGAGCGACGCTTTGGCCAGCACTTCGCCGCCGGAGCTGACTTTGCCTTCGGCAATAAGCCGAGCCGCGTGGGTGCGGGACCGCGCCAGCCCGCGGCCGACGAGGACCTGGTCAAGCCTGCTCATGATGCGGTGTCCCCAGCTTCGTTCAGCGCTTCCTTGAGATCCTGGTGCAGGCCGGCATAGACCTCACCGTGCTCGGAAACGGGCAGCTCTGGTAGTGTTCCCAGCCGTTCCAGCAGAACTTCCACGTCCGGGTCCGGGCCGACGGACCCCGCCGGGGTTGTTGGCCAGTCCACGCGGGCGGCCGCTGCAGCCTCCGGTACAGGGTTCTGTTCCGTCATGCTTCCACTCTAGTGATCCAGCCATTCGAGAACCGGCGCCAGCGCGCTGAGGGTCTCGGGCCTGGCGGCCCACCAGGCCGCGCAGGCGGCCCGCCAGGCATCCAGATCGGCGGGGTCACCACTCACGCGGACCGTCTGCCCGTCCACGAAGGCGGAGGCGGCGCCGCAAACATACCGGCCGGCGTTGTGCTCCACCGCCGGGTAGGGGCGGTAGAGATCGGTGAGGTCATTGATCAGGAACCCGGGCCGTTCGAGGGTCCGGGCAGCAAGGATGGTTTCCCGGGTGTCGACGCCGGTCAGCACGGCCACCGTCGCGAATCCGGCCCTGTTCCCGCCGAGGATGTCGGTATCGAGCCGGTCCCCGACGACGAGGGGCCGGTCGGCGGCCAGCCGTTTGGCGGCGGCGTGGAACAGCGGCGCCTCGGGCTTACCGGCGACGAGCGGGAGTTGTCCGGTAGCCGCGCTCACCGCCGCGACGAGTGACCCGTTTCCCGGGGCGATGCCCCGCTCCTGGGGAATGGACATGTCCGTGTTGGTGGCCACCCACAGCGCGCCGGCCGCCACTACATAGGCGGCCTCTGCGAGGTCTTTCCAGCCGACGTCGGGGTGGAATCCCTGCACGACGGCGACAGGATTTTCCGCTTCACTCCGGACCGGTACCAGCCCCACAAGTTCAATTTCGCGGGCCAGGGCGTCGCCGCCTGTGATCAGGACGCGGGCGCCGGCGGGCAGCAGCGAACCCAGCAGCTCTCCTGCGGCCTGCGAGGAGCTGACCACCTGATGGTCCTCCGCCGGGGCGCCCAGATCACGGAGGTGCTGCGCCACCTGCGCTGGAGACCGGGACGCGTTGTTGGTGACGTAGCCCAGGCCGACGCCGATGCCGGCGAGCCTGCGCAGGGACTCCACGGCTCCCGGGATGGCGTTGGGTCCTGCATAGACCACACCGTCGAGGTCGGCGAGCAGCGCGTCGAACTTTGAGATCAGATCATTGCCGTCCATGGGCTTCTAGTCCTCGGTGCGGTTCGGCTGGTCGGGGTCCGTTGCGTGGTCGGCGTCGAATTCGGCGGCGTCGTACTCGTCAGCAGCATCCTCTGCCGTGTCCTCGGACTCGTCGCCAGCCAGCACCTCGGAGCGGTCCAGGGCGTCCCGCTCCACGGAATCCTCATCCGACTCCGCGTCGTCAGCTTCGAAGAAGCCGGGCTCGACGTCGTCGGAACCTTCCTCGAGCGCAGCAAGTCCGGAGTCCGCTGCGGGCGTCTCCGCAATGCCGGCCACGGCCGCGGCCGTGGCCGCCCGGGGTGCGGACTCTTCGGCGGCAGCCGTCTTTTCGGCGGCCTGTTGGGCGACCAGCCGGCGCTGCTGTTCTTCCTCGCGGGCTTCCTCTTCCTCGTCCCAGCCGAGGTCGATGATGTCCGGTTCCTCGTCGCCACCAACGCCGAGCGCGTTCTCGGCGACGACTGCCTGGCGGTTCCACTTTTCGGCCTCCGGGGCGCGGCCGGCCGCCGTCAAGGCGTCCGCATAGGCACGGAAGAGGCGCGGGCTGTAGGAGAAGGCCCGGTTGATGTCCAGCTGTGCGATCTCCAGTTCCGAAACGGCGGCATCAAGCTGTCCCAGATCGGAGCGGGCTCCGGCGGCCACGATGGCCAGTTCCACCTTGCCGGGCGCGTCAAGATCCTTGGCCTCGTCCGAGCGCGCCATGTCGAGGGCGCGGTCCGGGCGTCCGAGGCCACGTTCGCAGTCTGCCATGACAGGCAGGTGCATGTTGGAGCCGCTGATACGGCGGTAGGTGCGGAATTCGCGGAGTGCCTCGCCATAGTGTCCGGCAGCGTATGCGGTCAGGCCGACGGCTTCACGGACAGCCGCGAGGCGCCCCCCGCGCCGGCTGGCAGCGAGGGCATGCTGGAAGGCAAGCTCGGGTTCGTCGTCGATGAGGCGTCCGGCCATCACGAGGTGGCGCGCCACCCACTCGGCGCTGTTGTCCTCCAGGGTCTTGATCTGGTGCTGGGTGCCGCGGTCCAGCTCCTTGCCCGTGACGTCGTCATCGATCTGGGGTGAGCGCTCACGGTCCGGGCGGTTGGCGCTCCGGAGATCCCGGGCGTTGGGGACGCGGACCGGACGGTCCTCGGCACGGTCGCGGCCGAACTGGCGCGGACCCGAGTCGCCGCCACGGTCGAAGCCGCGGGCCGGACGGTCGTCCCGGTCGAAGCTGCGGGCCGGACGGTCGTCCCGGCTGCCGAACGGCTTACGGTTGTCGCCGCCACTGAAGGGCTTGCGGTCACGGTCACCGGCACCGAAACTGCGACGCTCGCCGCCGCCTTCACGCGGGGCACGATCCCCATACGGCTTACGGTCACGGTCACCGCCACCACTGAAGGGCTTGCGATCGCGGTCACCGCCACCACTAAACGGCTTACGATCGCGGTCACCACCACCGAAGCTGCGACGCTCGCCGCCGCCTTCACGCGGGGCACGATCACCAAACGGCTTGCGGTCCCGGTCACCGCCGGCGGTGAACGGCTTGCGATCGCGGTCACCGCCACCACTAAACGGCTTACGGTCACGGTCACCGCCACCGAAGCTGCGACGCTCGCCACCACCTTCACGCGGGGCACGATCACCAAACGGCTTACGGTCACCGGCACCACTGAACGGCTTACGGTCACCGCCACCACTGAACGGCTTACGGTCACCGCCACCGAAGCTGCGACGCTCGCCGCCGCCTTCACGCGGGGCACGATCACCAAACGGCTTACGGTCACCACCACCAGTGAACGGCTTACGGTCACCGTCCCGCGCCGGACGGTCACCCGACGGCTTGCGGTCACGATCGTTGAAGGGAGGGCGGGAACCTTCCGAGCCGCGGTCCTCCCGTGCCCGGAAGCCTCGGGGGTCGCCTCCCGAGTTGTTGGTTCCGCGGAAACCACCCCCGCCGGTGTTTCGTCCGCCTCCGAAGTTGCCGCGGTCTTTTCCGCCGCGATTGCCGTCGTTGTGCTCAGCCATGCTGGATTCCTCCTGTTATGAGCTGACCACTGGCGCAATCGCAGCCGCTCTGTTCCGTGTTTCGTTTCCTACGCAACCCGAAATCAAGCGCTTCGAAGTCCGTACATCTCCTCCAATTCTAGGCGAGTACCCCCCGCCCGGCTAACGGCATCGCACCGTAGCGCCGTCCCGGTGGGAAGTGTCACAAAATGCCCGCCTTCGGCTTCGACGACGGCGGGAGGTCCACCGCTGCCGGCGTCACCCCTGCAGGGTCAGCACCCCTCGGGCGATACTTTCCGCGGAATGTGCCGGATCGCCGTCGTAGGGCTCCTGCGAGATATCAACGATCGGATACTGGGCCAGGTCCAGGCCGGAGGGAAGAACGAACACGCCGGCCTGATCCCCCAGCACACCCAGACTGACCATTTTGGACAAGTCCGACGAACCCACCCAGACCTCCCGGAAGCCCGGCAGGGGTTCATCCGGGAGACGGATCACCAATTGCCGCGAACCGTCGGCCAGCCGTTGCACCACTGCGTCGCCGCTGGAAGAGTGTGACGCCAACGGCTGCAGTGACGCCTCAGCCAGCAGCACGGCAGCTGGTTCTGTCTGCGTTGGCGCCGAAATCGTGGGGCCGCTGAGCGGGGGTCCGGCTGGCCCAAGAATGCTCGCCGCCGTCCAGGCCCCGATGACTAGCCCTGCGGCGGTTCCGGCAGCGACCCCCAAAATCCACAGACCGGGACGCGCGCCGGACCGGATGTTGCTGGGGCGCAAGGGCGTTGGCGCTACTAATCCGGATGTGTCGTCCGGCCTCGCGCCGGAAGTCTCGTTGCTGGACGTCCGGCTGCCGGCATCGGCAATAACGCTCACGGGATCCGCCGCCAGGGACGGGGAGAGCTCGAGTGCTGCATGGATGGCGGCCCAATTGTGGCTGCCGGGTGCTTGGAGTTGCACCGTATTGGGGTCGGTGGTGGCAACGAGCACGATGTCCTGCAAGGACTTCAGAGTCTCTGCACACTCCCGGCACTGCTCAACATGTAGGGTGGCGTCCTCGCCGAGGTCCTCACCGAGCGCCAGAAGACTGAGCTGCTCGTCATCAAGGTGTGCCATGTTCCACCTCCAGGCGGGCCCGCAATCGGGTGAGGCTTCGCCGAATGTGGCTCTTGACCGTTCCAAGCGGGAGTTGCAGGCGCGATGAGATCTGATCGTGGGTCAAGTCCTCATAAAACGCCAGGTGCATGATTGCCCTCTGTGGATCCCCTAGCCGCTCAAGTTCATCTTCCAACGTTATGCGATCCGCAACGGCCTCGACGTCCTTTGCCTCGACAGTCGCGGCTGGGTCGCTGACGAGTTGCAGGGCGGACTGTTCGAGGTCATGCTGCCGAGAGCGCGCGGACAGCGCATCGTTGATCGCATTCCTGGTGATTCCGATCAGCCATGCCGGCAGCCGGGATGCGTCGGGGCGATAACTTGTCCTCGACTTCCAGGCCCGGATAAAGACCTCCTGGGTTACGTCATCGGCGCTGGCACGCTCCCTCAGGGATCTCAGGGCCAAGGTGTGAACCAAAGGACTCATCTTCCGATATGCCTCGGCGAGGGCATGTTCATCTCCGGCGGCAAACGCACGATCGAGGGCCACATCCCAACCGTGCGCGGCAGCCTCCATCGGATGCTCCTTAGAGCGGCAGCGAGCCCTGTCGAACGCCATTATGCCCCGCCCCGGGCTGACCCGCAACGGTGAAATAACGTCCATGGGCGGAAGCGGGGCCGCGGTCATCGCGGCCCCGCTGCCCGAACAAACAGCGGCCAAATGACCTGCGCGGAGCTCAGTCGTCGTGTTTGCTGCCCGACCGGAGGTCCACCACCTGGACCGCGATGCCGAGGTTGTTGTCGGCGAGGCTGCCCCAGGCATAGACAATGGTGTTCTTCCCCTCGGTGACCGGGACATCGGCGGGCCCGAGCACCGGGTTGGTGGACCGCGCCGGTGCAACCGAAGCCGAGACCGTTCCTGCCTTGAGGATGAGCTTCCTCTGATGGGAGTTGGTAAGGCCCTTGACCACGGCCTTTCCACCGGCGAGGACGTCGACGGCCGGTGCTGCGGCGACGTGCCGGACTGTCAGCTTTCCCTCTCCATCCGGGCTCGGCGAGATGCTATTGCGGAAAAGGGTAGCCGTCGGGGTGCCGTCAGCTTTGAGGTGCGCCACGGCTGTGTAGTTCCGGCCATCCTCCAGGTCCACTCTGACTGGGCCGATCACCGGGTTGTCGGCGCTAGTGGCGTCTGCCCCGGTAATTGCGATTTTGTGGTGCCCGTCGGGGACTTCCAGCGGGCCGGCCAACGTGCCCGACTTGAAGTTGTCAAGCGTTAACTTGCCGTCGACCCAAACATCCACGGTGAGACCGGGGACGCCGTGCAAGACGGACAGCCTCGCTGTGTCGTTATGCCTGTCACCAGCTTGGGCAGGACCTGCCACGGCGACTCCAGCCAGAAGGGTCAATACTCCGGCGGCTGCAGAGAGTGATTTACGCATTTCAAGCTCCTCATCGAGGCCCGCATGCGGGCGGTGTGTGCTGACACCCCTTACTACCGAGCGGAGGGCGGGCTTAGATGCACCGGGCCGCAAATTTTTCTGCGGACTTGGACGTAGGCCGTACTACGCCGCTTGGTGGCCAGCCGGAACCTCCACCACGCCCGCGGCTTGGATGTACCGTGGGGGACCTATGACTTCTTTGAATCAATTCCTGACGGCATACGACGAACAACTCCGGACAGATGCGGAGACCCCAGGCGCGATCGCCGTTGAGCGGCTGGGGCCCCTGCGCCTCGTGACGTTCGCAGGAGGTCGGGGCTTCGTGACCTATCAGGACCTCGATGGAGCCAGCGCACAAAGGATTACACAGTGGGTGGTCGAAGCACTTGCCGTCTACCGCAAAGATCCCGCGATCGTGCGCGTGGAGTGGAAAACCCGTGGTCATGATCACGCGCCAGGACTCCATGACGCGCTATTGCGGAACGGCTTTGAGCCTGATGAGACTGAGTCGATCATGATCGGGGAAGCCACCGCGTTGAATGTGGATGTGCAACTCCCGCCCGGGGTCAGCCTCCACAGAGTGACTGAAGAACAGGACATCCGCGCCATGAGCGCAATGCAGGATAACGTCTTCGGCGAGCCTGTCTCCGATGACAACGCCGAAGGGCTGCTGCGTCGGGTCGAACACGACGACGGCATGGAACTCTGGGTTGCCGTATACCAGGGGAGGATTATCAGCGCGGGCCGCCTCGAGCCGGTCGCGGAAACAGAATTCGCAGGCATTTGGGGCGGGGCCACCGTCGAGGGATGGCGTGGTCAGGGCATCTACCGGGCTGTCACAGCGGCTCGGGCTCGATCTGCACTGAAAATGGGCAAGACACTCATCCACAGCGATTCAACTGCATACTCCCGCCCGATCCTGGAAAGGTCTGGCTTGGTCCGAGTGTCGACGACAACCCCCTACCGCTGGCGGCGCTGAAGCCCCGACAGCCGGCCGGCGGACCGCTCGGCCCTTCAACGCCGTCGCCAGGGCTGGGGGCTCCGGGGTGTTAAATGGCTCAGGCCCCGACGTTTGTGTCGGGGCCTGAGGCTTAATGTTTGTCCGGCGGTGACCTACTCTCCCACACCCTCCCGGGTGCAGTACCATCGGCGCTGTGGGTCTTAGCTTCCGGGTTCGGGATGGGACCGGGCGTTTCCCCCACGCTATGACCGCCGTAACCCTGTTACCCGTCCCCCGGGCGCCTGGGCGTGGGGGTGGGAAATCTTCGTGGTTACAACAGGTGCTCCCGCCCTTTGGGGGCGGGGGTGGTGTTGTTATTCAGTTGTGGTTTTCTTGTTCCCGTGGCAACAAAGCCGGCGGGACCGGGTTTGTTGGTTGGGAACCACATAGTGGACGCAAGCAGTCTTGTTTCTTTGTACCACCCCCTGGGTGCGAACCCCTTTTGAACGGGTTCGCGGGGTGGTGTGTGGTGTAAGTTATCGGCCTATTAGTACCGGTCAGCTTCACGAGTCGTTAGTCCTCGCTTCCACATCCGGCCTATCAACCCAGTGGTCTGGCTGGGGGCCTCTCACACACAAGGTGTATGGAAATCTCATCTCGAAGCGAGCTTCCCGCTTAGATGCTTTCAGCGGTTATCCCATCCGAACGTAGCTAATCAGCGGTGCACTTGGCAGTACAACTGACACACCAGAGGTTCGTCCGTCCCGGTCCTCTCGTACTAAGGACAGCCCTTCTCAAATTTCCTGCGCGCGCAGCGGATAGGGACCGAACTGTCTCACGACGTTCTAAACCCAGCTCGCGTACCGCTTTAATGGGCGAACAGCCCAACCCTTGGGACCTACTCCAGCCCCAGGATGCGACGAGCCGACATCGAGGTGCCAAACCATGCCGTCGATATGGACTCTTGGGCAAGATCAGCCTGTTATCCCCGAGGTACCTTTTATCCGTTGAGCGACGGCCATTCCACAATGTACCGCCGGATCACTAGTCCCGACTTTCGTCCCTGCTCGAGATGTCTCTCTCACAGTCAAGCTCCCTTGTGCACTTACACTCGACACCTGATTGCCAACCAGGCTGAGGGAACCTTTGGGCGCCTCCGTTACTTTTTAGGAGGCAACCGCCCCAGTTAAACTACCCATCAGGCACTGTCCCTGACCCGGATTACGGGCCGAAGTTAGATGTCCAAAGTGACCAGAGTGGTATTTCAACGATGACTCCACCCGAACTGGCGTCCGGGCTTCAACGTCTCCCACCTATCCTACACAAGCCACTCCGAACACCAATACCAAACTATAGTAAAGGTCTCGGGGTCTTTCCGTCCTGCTGCGCGTAACGAGCATCTTTACTCGTACTGCAATTTCGCCGAGTTTATGGTTGAGACAGCGGGGAAGTCGTTACTCCATTCGTGCAGGTCGGAACTTACCCGACAAGGAATTTCGCTACCTTAGGATGGTTATAGTTACCACCGCCGTTTACTGGGGCTTGAATTCTCAGCTTCGCCTTGCGGCTAACCGGTCCTCTTAACCTTCCAGCACCGGGCAGGAGTCAGTCCGTATACATCGTCTTGCGACTTCGCACGGACCTGTGTTTTTAGTAAACAGTCGCTTCCCCCTGGTCTCTGCGGCCCCTGCACGCTCCGGACAGCTAGTGTCCATCACGATGGGGGCCCCCCTTCTCCCGAAGTTACGGGGGCATTTTGCCGAGTTCCTTAACCATAATTCTCTCGATCGCCTTAGTATTCTCTACCTGATCACCTGTGTCGGTTTGGGGTACGGGCGGCTAAAACCTCGCGTCGATGCTTTTCTCGGCAGCATAGGATCACCAAATCCCCCCATACGGGGGTCCCATCGGGTCTCAGGCATCATGAACGGCGGATTTGCCTACCGTTCGCCCTACATCCTTAGACCGGGACAACCATCGCCCGGCTTGGCTACCTTCCTGCGTCACACCTGTTAATACGCTTGCCTCCCAGGATCAGGTCCCGCGCTCCACCAAAACCCTTCCACCACAAGGGCGGTCGGGCAGGTCTCGGGCGGTTAGTATCCCCTGTTCAGCATGGGCGGTTTTTCGCCGGTACGGGAATATCAACCCGTTGTCCATCGACTACGCCTGTCGGCCTCGCCTTAGGTCCCGACTTACCCAGGGCAGATTAGCTTGACCCTGGAACCCTTGATCATTCGGCGGACGGGTTTCTCACCCGTCTTTCGCTACTCATGCCTGCATTCTCACTCGTGTAGGCTCCACCGCTGGTTTACACCGCGACTTCACTGCCCACACGACGCTCCCCTACCACTCCAGACGCCTGAACCACGAAGGCTAGGCTAATGTCTGAAATCCACAACTTCGGCGGTGTACTTGAGCCCCGCTACATTGTCGGCGCGGAATCACTTGACCAGTGAGCTATTACGCACTCTTTTAAGGATGGCTGCTTCTAAGCCAACCTCCTGGTTGTCTTCGCAACTCCACATCCTTTCCCACTTAGCACACGCTTAGGGGCCTTAGTTGGTGGTCTGGGCTGTTTCCCTCTCGACTATGAAGCTTATCCCCCACAGTCTCACTGCTGCGCTCTCACTTACCGGCATTCGGAGTTTGGCTGACGTCAGTAACCTTGTAGGGCCCATTAGCCATCCAGTAGCTCTACCTCCGGTAAGAAACACGCAACGCTGCACCTAAATGCATTTCGGGGAGAACCAGCTATCACGAAGTTTGATTGGCCTTTCACCCCTACCCACAGCTCATCCCCTCCATTTTCAACTGAAGTGGGTTCGGTCCTCCACGACGTCTTACCGTCGCTTCAACCTGGCCATGGGTAGATCACTTCGCTTCGGGTCTAGATCACGCCACTGCAACGCCCTATTCAGACTCGCTTTCGCTACGGCTTCCCCACACGGGTTAACCTCGCGACGTAACACTAACTCGCAGGCTCATTCTTCAAAAGGCACGCCGTCACAACTACAAGGTTGCTCCGACGGATTGTAAGCACACGGTTTCAGGTACTGTTTCACTCCCCTCCCGGGGTACTTTTCACCTTTCCCTCACGGTACTGGTCCGCTATCGGTCATTAGGGAGTATTTAGGCTTATCAGGTGGTCCTGACAGATTCGCACGGGATTTCTCGGGCCCCGTGCTACTTGGGATACTTCACCAGGCGGTACACAACATTTCGGTTACGGGGCTCACACCCTCTCTGGCCGGCCTTTCAAGACCGTTCACCTATGCCTGTACTACTCACCCCACTGTCCCGGCAGAGACAGAATGGGAAGTCCCACAACCCCGACCATGCAACGCCCGCCGGCTATCACACATGGAACGGTTTAGCCTGATCCGCGTTCGCTCGCCACTACTGACGGAATCACTATTGTTTTCTCTTCCTGCGGGTACTGAGATGTTTCACTTCCCCGCGTTCCCTCCACGCACCCTATGTGTTCAGATGCGGGTCACCAGGCAGCTCGCGCCCCTGGCGGGGTTTCCCCATTCGGACACCCTGGGATCACAGTCCGGTTATCGACTCCCCCAGGCTTATCGCAGATTCCTACGTCCTTCTTCGGCTCCTAATGCCAAGGCATCCACCGTGTGCTCTTAAAAACTTGACCACAAAAGATCAAAAACGCTATTTCGAGAGAACCATGAAAACCACCCGGACACCACCACCACAACCCAAAGGGCCACAGCACGCAGTACCCGGACAGATCCAGGTTCATATTCTTGGAAATTGCTTCTTATAAAAGATGCTCGCGTCCACTATGTAGTTCTCAAACAACAACCCCGTACCACACACCCCACACGAACCCCCACAAAAAGGGGGGCCAAACCGTGCGCTCGGTGCAGCCAGGAAACCAGAAACAAACCAGCCCCGGAAGTTACCTCCCGGTCCTGTTGTCTCAGGACCCAACAGTGTGCCAAACACTACCCAGCGGAAACATTCCGGCCGCGTTCCAGGACCACCCCGCCATGATGACTCACAGTCAGGGGATCCGTACTAGCCGCCGGCATGTGCCGCCAGGCACCTATCTGCTGATATTCCACCCGTGAGCACCCGCCGCAGAACAAACGTCTGCGCAACGGGCGTACTCCTGACAACCCCACCACACGGGCATGTGCCCGGCAGGGTGGTTGTAGGTGCTCCTTAGAAAGGAGGTGATCCAGCCGCACCTTCCGGTACGGCTACCTTGTTACGACTTAGTCCCAATCGCCAGTCCCACCTTCGACAGCTCCCTCCCACAAGGGGTTAGGCCACCGGCTTCGGGTGTTACCAACTTTCGTGACTTGACGGGCGGTGTGTACAAGGCCCGGGAACGTATTCACCGCAGCGTTGCTGATCTGCGATTACTAGCGACTCCGACTTCATGGGGTCGAGTTGCAGACCCCAATCCGAACTGAGACCGGCTTTTTGGGATTAGCTCCACCTCACAGTATCGCAACCCTTTGTACCGGCCATTGTAGCATGCGTGAAGCCCAAGACATAAGGGGCATGATGATTTGACGTCGTCCCCACCTTCCTCCGAGTTGACCCCGGCAGTCTCCTATGAGTCCCCGCCATTACGCGCTGGCAACATAGAACGAGGGTTGCGCTCGTTGCGGGACTTAACCCAACATCTCACGACACGAGCTGACGACAACCATGCACCACCTGTAAACCGACCGCAAGCGGGGCACCTGTTTCCAGGCGTTTCCGGTTTATGTCAAGCCTTGGTAAGGTTCTTCGCGTTGCATCGAATTAATCCGCATGCTCCGCCGCTTGTGCGGGCCCCCGTCAATTCCTTTGAGTTTTAGCCTTGCGGCCGTACTCCCCAGGCGGGGCACTTAATGCGTTAGCTACGGCGCGGAAAACGTGGAATGTCCCCCACACCTAGTGCCCAACGTTTACGGCATGGACTACCAGGGTATCTAATCCTGTTCGCTCCCCATGCTTTCGCTCCTCAGCGTCAGTTAATGCCCAGAGACCTGCCTTCGCCATCGGTGTTCCTCCTGATATCTGCGCATTTCACCGCTACACCAGGAATTCCAGTCTCCCCTACATCACTCTAGTCTGCCCGTACCCACCGCAGATCCGGAGTTGAGCCCCGGACTTTCACGGCAGACGCGACAAACCGCCTACGAGCTCTTTACGCCCAATAATTCCGGATAACGCTTGCGCCCTACGTATTACCGCGGCTGCTGGCACGTAGTTAGCCGGCGCTTCTTCTGCAGGTACCGTCACTTTCGCTTCTTCCCTACTGAAAGAGGTTTACAACCCGAAGGCCGTCATCCCTCACGCGGCGTCGCTGCATCAGGCTTGCGCCCATTGTGCAATATTCCCCACTGCTGCCTCCCGTAGGAGTCTGGGCCGTGTCTCAGTCCCAGTGTGGCCGGTCACCCTCTCAGGCCGGCTACCCGTCGTCGCCTTGGTGAGCCATTACCTCACCAACAAGCTGATAGGCCGCGAGTCCATCCAAAACCACAATAAAGCTTTCCACCCCCCAGCATGCGATGAGGAGTCATATCCGGTATTAGACCCAGTTTCCCAGGCTTATCCCAGAGTTAAGGGCAGGTTACTCACGTGTTACTCACCCGTTCGCCACTAATCCCCCCACAAGTGAGGTTCATCGTTCGACTTGCATGTGTTAAGCACGCCGCCAGCGTTCATCCTGAGCCAGGATCAAACTCTCCGTTGAAGTAAAACAAAAACAGACACAACCACCACCCCCGGGAAAACGGGAGAAAATGGCCGCACAAAATTTGAAACCAGCTGTAAAAACCAGACCACACCACGGGGTGGCACAATCCAGTCAATTCAACCAATTAATAATAAATTGGTATCAACAAACTTGGCACACTATTGAGTTCTCAAACAACAGACACATTCGAATACTTGTCGAAACAATCCATTTGAATTTCAATGAATTACTTTGTTTCGCTTTCCTTCGCTGCGATGTTTACAGCTTATTTCATTCATATTCACTTTGCAAATCCGGGATATTCTCTCGAAATTCGCTTGCGAAACGAATCCGCCCAGCAAAATTCGAAGCAATTTTTCATATCTGCGCCGAGCGCAGATGAAATTGCTTCTCTATTTTAGTGGGGGTTGGCCACCACTCAGCGGTGGCGACTCAGAAGACATTACACGCTCCTCCCCGGCCGTGCAAATCAGCGGGGAGGAGCGTGCGGATGACGCCTTGGGCTGCGGAAGACGCCTGCTAGGCCGCGTAGACTTCCACCGTGGCCAGGTTCTTCTTCCCCCGGCGCAGCAGCAGGTACCGGCCGTGGAGCAGCTGGCTGGAGTCAACGACCGCCTCGGGGTCAGACACCTTGGTGTTGTTGACGTACGCTCCGCCCTCGCCGACCGTCCGGCGCGCGGCGGACTTGCTCGCCGAGAGCCCCGAGGCCACCAGCAGTTCGATGATCCCAAGGGAAGCCGCATCTACAGTGGCGGACGGCAATTCGGAGGTTGCCGCCTTGAGCGTTGCCTCGTCCAGGACCGTGAGGTCTCCGTTGCCGAAGAGCGCGGCGGACGCGGCGATGACTTTCTCCGTGGCGTCCACACCGTGAACGAGGGAGGTCACTTCGTACGCCAGCTTCCGCTGCCCTTCGCGGGCGAAGGGGCGTTCTGCAACGGACGCCTCCAGGGCTTCGATTTCGGCGCGGCTCAGGAAGGTGAAGATCCGGAGGCGGGCCACGACGTCGTTATCCGCCGTGTTGAGCCAGAACTGGTAGAAGGCGTACGGGCTGCACATCTCGGGATCGAGCCAGATGGCATTGCCCTCGCTCTTGCCGAACTTGGTGCCGTCGGCGTTCGTGATGAGCGGTGTCCCCAATGCGTGGACGTGCTTGCCCTCGACCTTCCGGATTAAGTCGGTGCCGCTGGTCAGGTTGCCCCACTGGTCCGAGCCGCCGGTCTGGAGGACGCAGCCGTAATCGCGGAAGAGCTGGAGGTAGTCCATGCCCTGCAGGATCTGGTAGCTGAACTCGGTGTAGCTGATTCCCTCGTCGGAATTCAGGCGGTTGGCAACAATGTCTTTTTTGATCATGGTGCCCACACGGAAGTGCTTGCCGATTCCGCGCAGGAAGTCGATGGCGCTCAGCGGGGCGGTCCAGTCCAGGTTGTTGACCATCCGGGCGGCGTTGTTTCCCTCGAAACTGAGGAAGCGCTGGACCTGTGCCTGAAGTTTGCCTACCCATTCAGCGACAGTCTCGGGCGTGTTCAGGACGCGCTCGGCGGTCTGCCGGGGGTCACCGATCAGGCCAGTGGATCCGCCGACCAAGCCGAGCGGCTTGTGGCCGGCGAGCTGGATGCGCCGCATGAGCAGGAGCTGGACCAGGTTTCCGAGGTGCAGGCTGGGCGCTGTCGGGTCGAAGCCGCAGTAGTACGTAATGGGGTCGCCGGCGAGGAGCTTTTCCAGCTCCGCCTCGTCCGTGGACACGTGGACAAGGCCGCGCCATTTCAGCTCCTGCCAGATATTGGCGAAGCTGGGGTCGTTCTGCTGGGGACGGGGATCATTTTGCTGGGACACGCAATCTAAGTTAGCAGGATCAGGACCTGCCCAGCGCGTGTTACCAGCGGGAGCACGGCATCCCCGAGGCCAGACTGCCGGGCCCGGGGCCGGTCCGGCTCGCCACCCGGCAGCCGGCCGCGACGGCGGCCGGCCGATCCGGCTCGCCACCCGGCAGCCCGCCGCGACGGCGGCCGGCCGCGCGTCAGTCTTCGATGCCCGCAGGGATGCCGGCCGCAGCGATGAGCCGCAGCCGCTGGGTGGGCCTTGTCATGGCAACGTAGAGGTCGCCGACGCGTCCGTGTTCGTGGTTGAGCATGGCCGACGGCTCCAGCACCACGACGCCGTCGAACTCCAGGCCCTTGGCCTCGCGGGGGCTGATCACGACGATGTCCTGCACGTAACTGCCGGCATCGGTGCCGACACGGCGGCCGTAGACGGCGCGCAGCGCGGCGATGGCCTCCGGGAGAAGGTTTCCGTCGGCGATGACGGCCAGCAGGCCGCCGTCGAGGGCGTCCAATTCCTCCGGGAGCACTTCCACGAGCTTGCGGACGATCTGGTCCGGCTGGACACGGTCGATGACCGGGGACCAGCGTCCCTCGCGGACCGCCTTGGGCGCCGATACAACCAGCCCCGCTGCGTTGGCCATCCGGGCGGCCGCTTCGGCGATCTGGGACGGTGTCCGGTAGTTGACGGTGAGTTCCTCAAGCTGCCAGCGGTCCCCGAACATTGGGGCGAGGGCGCTTTGCCAGGAATTTGCGCCGGCAACGGAACTCGTCTGAGCGATGTCGCCAACGATGGTGAACGATTTCAGCGGGCAACGGCGGACCAGCAGGCGCCACTGCATCGGCGACAGCTCCTGCGCCTCGTCCACCACGATGTGCCCGAAGGCCCAGTTGCGGTCGGTCGTGGCGCGCTCCGCGGCGGTCAGCCGGGTCTCGCGCTCCTGGTTCTGGTCCACGAGGTCTTCGGCGGAGATCAGCACATCCACCCCGGCGGTTTCCATGTTGACCAGGGTCTGCTTCGCGTTGGCGAGATCGCGGGCACGGTCGTGTTCCTGCTGGGCCAGTCCCCTGCCGGCCGCCGCGTCAAGCTCGCCGAGCAGCTCGGCGGCTTCGTCCAGCAGCGGCACGTCGGCCTCGGTCCACGGCGCATCGGCGGACCGAAGCAGCATGGCGCGCTCGGCGGCGCTGAGGTTCGGCGTGCAGGCCTCCAGAAGATCCGGCTTGCTCAGCAGCTCCGTCACGAGCTTCTCGGGCGTCATCGGCATCCAGCAGAGGTTCAGCGCGACGCGGACGTCCCGGGCGGAGCGGACATCCTCGGCAAGGTAGGAGCGGTCTGCGTTGTTGCCGATGTTGCCTGCCTCAACCAACTCGGTCATCTGTTCGGTGAGCTCGCGCAGCAGGATCTTGACGAACGATACGCGGGCCTCGTTGTGCGGCTTCCCCGTGGCGCGCGCCCTGTCGCGGGCACGGCGGACCTGGCGTGGAGTCAGCAGCAGCTTCCGCCCGTCGACTTCGAGGACCCGGTTTCCGGCCGGGAGGCGCTGCCGGTTGGCCACGGCGTTCGCCACCACCTGGGCCATGTCCAGCCGCCCCTTGATGGCGGCCACGGCTGGTTCCGGCTCGGCGACCGCGTGGATGCCGGGCATCAGGCGGCCGACGCTTGCCATCACAACGCCAGTCTCGCCGAGGGAGGGCAGCACCCGTTCGATGTACTTCATGAAGGACGACGACGGGCCCACGAGGAGCACCCCGGCGGTCTTGAGGCGTTCGCGGTGGGTGTAGAGCAGGTAGGCGGCGCGGTGCAGCGCGACGGCGGTCTTGCCCGTACCAGGGCCGCCCTGGACCACGAGCGCGCCGGAGATGGAGGACCGGATGATCCGGTCCTGCTCGGACTGGATGGTCCCCACGATGTCCGACATCCGGCCGGTCCGCTTGGAGTTGAGCGCCGCCAGCAGGGCGCCTTCGCCCTGCAGCGAATCGTCGTCGGAGAGCATGTCCGCGTCGAGCACGTCATCCTCGATCGCCTTGACTTCCCGGCCCTGCAGGATCAGGTGCCTGCGCCGGCGGACACCCTGCCGGTCGAAGGCGGTGGCCTGATAGAAATGGCCGGCCTCCGGGGCACGCCAGTCCACCATGAGGCGCTGCAGGTCCTCGGTTGTCAGCCCGATGCGGCCGATGTACTGTGCCTCCCCCGAATCGAGGTCGAGCCGGCCGAACACCAGCCGGTCGTCGACGGCGTCAAGCTGCGCCAGCCGGTCCTCGTACATCGCGGCAAACGCGTCACGCTCGGAGACGTTCTGCATGGTGCCCACCGCACCGGCGCGGCGGACCTGGGCCAGCTGGGCGCGCTTCTCTGCCCGCAACTCGTCCAGCCGGGCATAAAGTCCGGCCACGTAGTCGCGTTCATGGGCCAAATCAGCGTGGTGCATCGAACGTTCCCCTATCGAAAAAGACAGACCAACCATTCTACAACCATTTCGGTAAACGCTGGCATGTGTCCGTTTGTGCAGGCATTCTACCGAGGCGGGAGGAACGGTCCAGCTATACGCGCAGGAGGGACCGGACCTGCAGCCCTGCCAGGGCGGCGCGGCCAGGCAGGTCCTCGAGTTCAAGAACCACACCCACGCCGGCCACCTGGATGCCGCAGCGTTCGAACAGCCCTACTGCTGCCCCCAGGGTGCCGCCGGTGGCGAGGACGTCGTCCAGGATGAGCACCCGGCTGCCCGGGGCGAGGTCGGTGGTGTGCAGCTCCAAGGTGGCCTTGCCGTATTCCAGGGCGTAGTCCTCCGAAACCACTTCGCGCGGGAGCTTGCCGGCCTTGCGGACCGTCACGACCCCCGTACCGGTGGCGTAGGCAGCGGCCGCGGCCAGCAGGAAACCGCGCGCTTCCACGCCGGCGACGGCGTCGAACTGGCCCCGGAACGGCGCCACCAGGGCCTCAACGACAGCCTTAAACGCGGCTCCGTCCGCGAAGACGGGCGTCAGGTCTTTAAAGTTGATGCCCGGTTTGGGGTAATCGGGGATGGTGGCGCAGAGGCTGCTGATCAGCTCATCCACCGGTGTTGCGTTCGTCGTCTGGTTCGGGTCCTGCTGGCGTTGATTCACGCATCAACCTTACTGGCAGGGATCAGCGGGCCCGCGTCCGCACTTTGCCCGCCTTGTAGCGGGAGACGGTGGGGTCGCCGGTCAGCCAGAAGCGCCAGGGATAATCGTGCGTCCCGCCGGCGCCGGAGACTCCGACCCGGGGGCCCGAGCTGATGTCCTCCGCCGGGGCCTGCGGCAGCTCCAGGTGGAACGGGGTGCCGAGCGCATCCCGGCCGCTGTCCGCCGTCGTCAGTCCGAGCGCGGTGGCCAGCCGGGCCGGTCCGCTGGCCAGGTCCTTGGGAAATTTCGACGTCGGGCGCCGGGAGAGTGCCAGTTCCTCCCCCGCCACCACCTCACCGGCGCGCAGCAGCAGCGCCGAGGCCAGGCCAACCGGTCCGCAGACGATGTTGGCGCAATGGTGAAGGCCGTAGGTGAAGTAGACATAGAGGTGTCCTGCCGGGCCGAACATCGGCGCATTGCGGGCCGTCGCGCCGCGGAAGGTGTGTGATCCCGGGTCGGGGTGCAGGGAGTCGTGCGGACCGAGATAAGCCTCCACCTCGGTGATCCGCACCGCTACCGTGCCGTCGCGCCCCTCGTGCGTCAACACTGCCCCCAGCAGCAGCGGCGCCACCTGCCGGGCATCGGCGGAAAGCAGTTCGCGAACGCTGGAAGTCATAGTCCGACTTTAACAAACGGCGCACCGCACCCTCCACCCCCGTGTCCGATTTCCGCTAGCAGCCGCCTCGCGATGCTGGCAGGATGAACCCATGGACTTCTGGCAGCGCTACCGGGCAATCGACGCCCGGGACACCCGTTTCGACGGGCAGTTCTACACGGCGGTCCGGACCACCGGCATCTACTGCCGGCCCTCCTGCCCCGCCCGGACCCCCAAAGCCGGTAACGTCACTTTCTACGAGACCTCCGCGGCGGCGCACGACGCCGGCTACCGGGCCTGCAAGCGCTGCCTGCCGGAGGCAGTTCCGGGCACGCCCGCGTGGAACCTCCGCTCGGACATCGCGGGCCGGGCCATGCGGCTGATCAATGACGGCGTGATCAACCGCGACGGCGTCGAAGGGCTCGCAGCCCGGCTGGGCTATTCGTCGCGGCAGCTGAACCGAATCCTGAGTTCTGAATTGGGCGCGGGTCCGCTTTCGCTGGCCCGGGCCAGCCGGGCCCAGACCGCCCGGACGCTGCTGGTGTCCACAGCGATGAAGGCCGCCGATATCGCGTTCGCCGCTGGCTTCAGCAGCGTGCGCCAATTCAACGAAACGATCGGCGAGGTCTTCGCGATGAC
Organism: Pseudarthrobacter sp. MM222; assembly: GCF_947090775.1. Classification (NCBI taxonomy): domain Bacteria; kingdom Bacillati; phylum Actinomycetota; class Actinomycetes; order Micrococcales; family Micrococcaceae; genus Pseudarthrobacter; species Pseudarthrobacter sp. MM222. The sequence goes on along the minus strand of NZ_OX352321.1, from coordinate 1,571,523 downwards.
GCCGTCCGCACTGCGGGCCACCGCCCGACACCACCGGGGCCCAACCCCGGCCGCGGTCTCGTCGACGGCACTGACCTTGAATCTGCCGTATCGGGAACCATTCGACCCGGGTATCTTCGATTTCCTCGCCGTCCGCGCCATCCCCGGGATCGAGGAAGGCACCCCGCATTCCTACGCCCGAACCCTGCGGCTGGCCCACGGTGACGCCCGGTTCCGGGTGGACTACGACGCCGCGGCGGCGGGCCGGCCCCTTGTCCTCACGATCGGGGCCGTCGACCTGCGGGACCTGGCCTCGCTGCTCAGCAGGGTCCGCCGCTTGCTGGATCTGGACGCCGACCCGGTCGCGATCGATGCGGCCCTGGCCGCGGATCCGCGGCTCGCGGCTCGCGTCGCCGCTGCACCCGGCATGCGGATGCCGGGCGCAGTGGACCCGCAGGAGCTGCTGGTCCGGGCCATGATCGGGCAGCAGATCACTGTGGCGGCCGCCCGGACGGCCCTGGTTCAGCTGTCCCAGGCCGGGAGCGCGAGCCTGGTGCCCGCCGACGGCCTGGGCCGCATCTTCCCGACGGCGGCGCAGATTGCGGACACCGGATTCGAACTGCTCCGGGGCCCGCAGCGCCGGATCGATTCCGTCCGCGGGGCCGCAGCGGCGATGGCGTCAGGAGACCTGGATTTCGGTTACGGCGACGACCTTCCCCGGCTTGAAACCAAGCTGCTCCCGCTCGCCGGGGTCGGGCCCTGGACGGTCGGCTATGTCGCGATGCGGGTGATCGGGGCGCCGGATGTTTTCCTTGCCAACGATGCGGCGGTGCGGAACGGCATCCGGTCCCTTGGAAATCTCCCGGACAACACGGGGCTGCACCCCGATTTCCGTGAGCTCAGCCCGTGGCGGTCCTACGCCACCATGCACCTCTGGCGCGCGGCAGCAGAGGCCCAGGCCGCCGCCCGCACAAAGACCCCCATCCCGAAGAAAGTGACGCCATGAAAGCCCAGTTGTTGACCATGTCCACCCCCGACGGTCCCTTCACCATCATTGCCAGGGACGGCGCGGTGCTGGCGTCGGGCTGGACCGCCGTTCCGGGCGAACTGACCGGCCAGATCCATCCTGAGCTGCTTCCAGGTGAATACGAGCCGGTCACGGACCTCGGCACCATTTCAGCCGCCGTCGAGGAGTTCTATGCGGGCAATCCTGCCCCCGCCATGGACGTTCCCGTCGTGCAGAAATCCGGCCCGTTCCGCAACCACGCCTGGGAAATGCTCCGGACCGTGACGCCGGGACGCCCTGTGACGTATACGGAATATGCGGAACTGTCCGGGAACGTAAAGGCGGTCCGGGCCGCGGCCAGCGCCTGCGCGTTCAACGCGGCGGCGCTGTTCGTGCCCTGCCACCGGGTCATCCGGACCGACGGCAGCCTGGGCGGCTTCCGTTGGGGCCTGGCCATCAAGGAGAGCCTGCTGGACCGGGAACGCCAGACAGCACTGGCCGAGCTTAAGTAGGCCGCCCGCCGCGCCTGGTGGCGCCTATTTGTTGACGTTGGTGACGGGCGTCCCGGCCGGCCAGGGCAACAGTTCCGGAAGGTCGACGCCGTCGGCCGCTGCCGTGGCGCGCAGGCTCCCGAGGGTGGGCGTGCGGCCGGCGAGCCACGCGGCGATGTCGGTAAGCATTCCGTTGATGACCGTCGACGTGCCGCCGGGTGTTCCGATGGCCACCGCGGGCAGGCCGAGCGGCTGAAGCACGAACCGTTCGCCGTCGGGCACCCGCGCGGCGAGGAAGTCGAAGAGCTGCTCGCAGAACGGTCGGCTCCAGGTTTCGGGGCCGCGGCCCGTGCCGAGGTCGGTGGCGTGGATGACGAGTTCGCGCCAAAGCGCCAGCCCGCCGTCGAACACGACTCCCCCGCGGTACGTGATGGGCCGCTTCCAGCCCGCGCCGTCGAGGGAGTCGAAGGCGCGCAGGGCCCTGGCCAATGCTGAGTCGAGGTCGGCCCGGTGTTCCGCCAGGCTGTGTCCGGCGGCCAACTCGATGGCCCGCGTGCGGCCCTCGACGCCGCCGTCGTACAGCTCGATGTTTTCGCCGCGGGCCGCGTATTCCAGCTGGCGGGCCATCGCATTGGCGATGCCTGTGAGGTGGGCCAGCACGTGTCCCCGGGTCCAGCCCGGCAGCTCGGAGGGCGCCTCGACGTCCTGTTCGGTCAGTTTCGCGACGATCCCGGCCACGACGTCGGCGGCGCGGCGGAGTTCGTCCAGCAGTTGTTCCGGTGTGATTGGGGTCATGGCGCCATCCTAGCCGAGCAACCGGGCTAATCGGGATTAACCCAGCTCGTCCGGGCCGTAGCGGTGGCGGATGTGCCGGCGGTCGTGCCGGGCCTGCCAGAATTCAATCTCGCGGGGCCGGACCGCGTAGAGCTGCCAGTCCGGATTGTCGCTGCCGTCCGCGCCGGGCCTGGCGTGCCAGTCGGCCGCGGAGGCTTCGGCGGAGAGCTCCGTCACCGGGCCAGCCACCCGGACCTGCCGGCCCTGCTGCTGCCAGTAGAAGTTCAACGCCGCGTGCGGATTGGCCGTCAGTTCGTGGCCCTTGCGGGAGGTGCGGGAGGTCGCAAAGAGCCAGCCGGCGTCGTCGATGTCCTTCAGGATCAACATCCTGGCGGACGGGCGGCCATGTTCGTCCGCGGTGGCGAGGCTGCAGGCGTTGGGCTGCTGGACGCCGGCCGCCAGCGCCTCGTCAAGCCACTGCCGGAACAGATCCGCCGGATCGGCGGGCGCCGCGGACGGATCGAAGTCCGGCAGTGCTTCGGGGAAGTCCGGCAGGGACCGCAGCAGTTGGCGGAACGTTTCGCTCATGCACCCACCTTAACCACCGCGAGATGACACTTGACGGCAGTGTTTGCGAAAAACATCGCCGCGAAGTGTCATCTCGCGCACCCTAAGGGATCGCTAGCCCGCGTACTCCCGCACGCCGGCGAGCTCGCCCTCAAGGGCCAGCAGCTGGCGCTCGACGGCGGCCGGGGCGGTGCCGCCCTGGGAGTTCCGGCTGTTGAGCGAACCCTCAGTGGACAGAACCGTGCGGACCTCAGGCGTCAGGTGCTCCGAGATGGCGGCGTACTCTTCGTCCGTCAGGTCCCAGAGCTCGACGCCGCGGCTTTCGGCCTGCTTCACGGCGGCTCCGGAGAGCTCGTGCGCTTCGCGGAACGGAACACCCTGCCGGACCAGCCATTCGGCGATGTCCGTGGCCAGCGCGAAGCCCTGCGGTGCCAGCGATTCCATCCGTTCGGTGTTGAACGTCAGCGTTGCGATCATGCCGGACACTGCCGGGAGCAGGACCTCCAGCGTGTCGGCGGCGTCGAAGACCGGTTCCTTGTCTTCCTGCAGGTCCCGGTTGTACGCGAGCGGCAGGCCCTTCAGCGTGGCCAGCAGCCCGGTGAGGTTGCCGATCAAGCGGCCGGCCTTGCCGCGGGCCAGTTCCGCCACGTCCGGGTTCTTTTTCTGCGGCATGATCGAGGAGCCGGTGGAGTAGGAATCGTGCAGGGTGACGAAGGAGAACTCCTTCGTGGCCCACAGGATCACTTCCTCCGAGACCCGGGAAAGGTCCACGCCGATCATGGCCGTGATCCAGGCGAACTCGGCGAAGACGTCGCGGGAGGCGGTGCCGTCGATCGAGTTGTGCGTCGCCGAGAAGAAGCCCAGGTCCGCGGCGACGGCTTCAGGGTCCAGGCCCAGCGAGGAGCCCGCGAGGGCGCCTGAGCCGTAGGGCGAGACGCCGGCGCGCTTGTCCCAGTCCTGGAGCCGCTGCACGTCGCGCAGCAGCGCCCAGGCGTGGGCCAGCAGGTGGTGGCTGAGCAGCACCGGCTGGGCGTGCTGGAGGTGGGTGCGCCCGGGCATGGCCACACCGTGGTGCGCCCTGGCCTGGTCCACCAGGGCGTCGACCGTGGCGAGCACGCCGCGGGCGATGATCCGGGCGTGGTCGCGCAGGAACATCCGCCCCAGTGTTGCCACTTGGTCGTTGCGGGAGCGTCCCGCCCGGAGCTTGCCGCCCAGCTGCGTGCCGGCGCGCTCGATGAGGCCGCGCTCCAGCGAACCGTGCACGTCCTCATCCGAGTCCGCCGGCAGGTAGGCGCCGGAAGCGACGTCGTCGTCCAGGCGGCCCAGGGCGTCCAGCATGCCTGCGAGCTCGGCGTCGTCCAGCAGCCCGGCCTTGTGCAGCACGCGGGCGTGCGCCTTGGACCCGGCGATGTCGTAGCGGGCGAGCCGCCAGTCAAAGTGGGTGGACTTGCTCAGTGCCGCGAGGGCGTCCGCGGGGCCGCCGGCGAACCGGCCGCCCCACAGCGCGCCCTCATTTGTCCCCGAGCGCACCCCAGCCTCGCTTCGCTCGACTGGGGACCCCTGCGCTCGTGGGCCCTGCTCCTCCGTCACTGACCTGCGACCCGGAGGTCACGGCTGGAGGCAACCTTGGCGGACATGCCCCACAGCTCGATGAAGCCGCGCGCCATCGACTGGTCGAAGGTGTCGCCGGTGTCGTAGGTGGCGAGGTCGAAGTCGTAGAGCGAGGTCCCGGAGCGGCGTCCGTTGACGATGGCCTGGCCGCCGTGCAGCACCATGCGGATATCGCCGGTGACGTACTTCTGCGTGTCCTCGATGAAGGCGTCGAGGGAGCGCTTGAGCGGGGAGAACCACTGGCCGTCGTAGACCAGCTCGGACCAGCGCTGGCCGACGGTCGCCTTGAAGCGGGCCTGCTCGCGTTCGATCGTGATGTCTTCGAGGTGCTTGTGCGCGGTGATGAGCGCCATGGCGCCCGGGGCCTCGTAGATCTCGCGGGACTTGATGCCCACGAGGCGGTCCTCGACGACGTCGATGCGGCCGACGCCCTGGGCGCCGGCGCGCCGGTTGAGTTCCTTGATGGCCTGCAGCGGGGTGACCTTGACGCCGTCGATCGCCACCGGAACGCCGGCTTCGAAGGAGATGGTGACCTCATCCGGGGCCGGCGGGAATTCCGGGGCGGCGGTGTAGTCGTAGATGTCCTTGGTAGGGGCGTTCCAGATGTCCTCGAGGTAGCCGGTTTCGACGGCGCGGCCCCAGACGTTCTGGTCGATGGAGTACGGGTTCTTCTTGGTGGTCTCGATCGGCAGTCCCTTTTCCTCGGCGAAGGCGATGGCCTTGTCGCGGGTCAGGGCGAGGTCGCGGACCGGTGCGATGCACTTCAGGTCCGGGCCGAGGGTCTGGATGCCGACTTCGAAACGGACCTGGTCGTTTCCCTTGCCGGTGCAGCCGTGGGCCACGGTGGAGGCGCCGAATTCTCGGGCGGCCTTGACCAGGTGCTTGACGATCACCGGGCGCGAGATGGCCGAAACCAGCGGGTAGTGGCCCTGATAGAGGGCGTTAGCCTTCAAGGTGGGCATGCAGTATTCGTTGGCGAATTCGTCGCTCGCGTCGGCCACGTAGGCCTCGACGGCGCCGCAGCCCAGGGCACGCTGGCGGATCGTCTCCAGCGACTCGCCGCCCTGTCCGACGTCGACCGCCACGGCGATGACCTCGGCGCCGGTGGCTTCACCGATCCAGCCGATGGCTACGGAAGTATCCAGGCCACCGGAGTAGGCCAGCACAATACGCTCAGTCACTTCAAATGCTCCTTAGTTGTTTTGTTGATTCGAGTTGTCAGGAAAACTGTTTGCTGAAAGCCTGTCACATCGCCGGGGCAGGCCGAGCAGGAAAAGCTAGTGGCTGCCGCCCGCCGTCGTTTACTCACTGGCTGGTTTCCTCGGCCAGCTGCAGGAAGCGCGCCGCGAGGGCCGCGCCGCCGAGCGGATCCCGGGTGACGAGCAGCACGGTGTCGTCCCCGGCGATGGTCCCCAGGATCGAGGGCATCACGGAGTGGTCGATCGCGAGGGCCAGGAAGTTGGCCGCACCCGGCGGGGTCCGGAGCACCACGATGTTCGCGGACGCTTCGGCCGTCACGAGGAGTTCCCCGCAGAGCCGGGCGAGCCGGGAGTCGAGGATTTCCTGGGTGACGCCGCTCTTGGCCGCGCGCTCCCCGCCCTCCCCCGGAACGGCGTAAACGAGCACACCGTCTTTGCCGCGGACCCGGACCGCCCCGAGTTCCACGAGGTCCCGGGACAGGGTGGCCTGGGTGACCTGGACGCCGTCATCCGCCAGTAGCGCAGCCAGCTCGGCCTGCGAGCGGACCGACTCACCGGTCAGGATGGCGGTGATCCGCGCCTGCCGGGCGGTCTTGGTGGCGGGGCTGGCCCCAGGAGTTGCCGGTTGGGCGGACATCAGACCGGCCTGTGGACCGGGGGCAGCCCGTCCACCACGGCGAGGCCGGAGCGGTGCATCAGCCAGGCCATCAGCGCCTTCTGCGCGTGCAACCGGTTTTCGGCCTCGTCCCAGACCACTGACTGCGGGCCGTCGATGACGCCGGCGGCGATCTCGTACCCCCGGTACGCCGGCAGGCAGTGCAGCACGACGGCGTCCGGCGCCGCGAGCTGCATCGCCGCCTCGTCAACAGCGTAGTCGCGGAACAGCTTGAGCCGGGCTTCCTTCTCGTCCTCCTGGCCCATCGACACCCAGGTGTCGGTGGCGACGACGTCGGCACCGCGCAGGGCCTCGGCGGCGTCGACGGTGATGAGTACCGATCCGCCGGTTTCCGCGGCGCGTTCCTCGGCCGCGGCGATGATCTCCGCGGACGGCAAGTAGCCCTCGGGACCGGCGATCCGGACATGCATGCCCGCCGTGACGCCGGCGAGCAGGTAGGAGTTGGCCATGTTGTTGGCGGAGTCGCCGAGGTAGCTCATGGTGAGGCCCCGGAGTGATCCCTTGTGTTCCTTGATGGTCAGCAGGTCGGCGAGCAGCTGGCAAGGATGGTAGTCGTCACACAGGGCGTTGATCACCGGAACCTTCGAGTTCTCCGCCATCGCGACGAGGCCGGCATGCGCCCCGGTGCGCCACACGATGGTCGACACCATCCGGTTCAGCACCCGGGCGGTGTCCTCGACAGACTCCTTGTGGCCGATCTGCGCCTCGCCCGGGTTGATGATGAGCGCGTTGCCGCCCAGGTCCGCGACGCCGGCAGCAAAGGAGACCCGGGTCCGGGTGGAGGTCTTGTCGAAGATGACGGCGACGGTCTTGCGTCCGCTGGCGGCGGCGGCGTAGGGCTGCACGCTGTAGGGCGCGGCCTTCAGCCGGACCGCGAGTTCGAGGACTTCGGCCTGTTCGGCCGGGCTGAGGTCTGTGTCCTTGAGGAAGTGGCGGGTCTGGCTCTTCGAAATTTCAGTCGCGTTCACTGGGCGTCCTTTGCGGTCTGGAGGAGGGCGGGCAGCGCGGCGAGGAAGCGGTCCGCCTGGCCGGTGGTGAGGATCAGCGGCGGGGCCAGACGGATGGTGCGCGGGCCGGGGCTGTTGACGATGAAGCCGGCCTCGAGTCCTGCGGTGACCACGGCGGGGGCGACGTCGGCGTCGAGGTCGAAGCCGATGAGCAGGCCCTCGCCGCGGACCTCGGTCACGCCGTCGAGCGTGGCGAGGCCGGCGCGCAGGTAGTCCCCCAGCTCGCGGACGTGGGCCAGGACGTGCTGGTTTTCGAGGACGTGCAGGGTGGCAAGCGCAGCGGCGGTTGCCACCGGGTTGCCGCCGAAGGTCGAGCCGTGCTGGCCCGCGGACAGCAGCGAGGACACGTCCGGGCCGAACGTGACGAGGGCGCCGATCGGGAAGCCGCCGCCCAGGCCCTTGGCCAGGGTCACGGCGTCGGGCACGATTCCGGCGTCCTCACTGGCAAGCCACTTGCCGGTGCGGCCGATTCCGGTCTGGACCTCATCGATGATGAGCAGTGCCCCGGCGGCGCTGGTGGCGTCGCGGGCAGCCTGCAGGTAGCCGGCAGGGAGCGGCCGGACGCCGGCCTCGCCCTGGATCGGCTCGAGGAAGACCGCCGCCGTGGTGCTGTCCACTGCGGCGCGCAGCGCCTCGATGTCGCCGAACGGGATATGCACGACTCCGCCGGGCAGCGGCGCGAACGGGGCCCGGTAGGCCTCCTTCGCGGTGAGCGCGAGGGCGCCCATGGTGCGGCCGTGGAAGGCCCCTTCCAGGGCGATGATCTTGGTGCGCGGCTTCTCTGCCGGGCCAGCGTTCCGGCGGGCCAGCTTGAAGGCGGCCTCGACGGCCTCGGTGCCGGAGTTGGCGAAGAACACCTTGGAGCCAGCCGGCGCCTTGGACAGTTCCAGCAATTTTTCGGCGAGGGCGATCTGGGTGGGGCTGGTGAAGAAGTTGGAGACGTGGCCGAGAGTGGCCAGCTGGCTCGAGATCACCGAGGTGACGAAGGGGTGCGCGTGGCCGAGGGCGTTGACGGCGATCCCGCCGAGCAGGTCCAGGTACTCTTTTCCGTCGGCGTCCCAGACGAGGCAGCCGGAGCCCCGGACCAGAACCCGTTGCGGGGTGCCGAAGACGCCCAACAGCGAGGAGGAGTAGCGGGAGAGCCACTCGGCTCCGCTGCGGCTGGAAACGATTGTGGTTGCGGCAGCCTCCGCAGCGATGGGGGCCCCGCCCGTCCCCGGCCTCACCCCCTCCTCGCCAGCTCGAACGGGGACGCCGGAGGCCGGGGGCCCACCGCGGTGCCCGACCACACCCAGCCCCCCATCGCTGCTGCGGCCTTCAGCGGAATGGCTCAGTTCAGTGCTGCTCACTATGCGTTCACTTCCTCGTCCGGGACGACCTGCGTGCCGATGCCCGCGGTCGTGAAGGTTTCCAGCAGCATCGAGTGGGCGAGGCGCCCGTCGACGATGTGCGCGCGTTCCACTCCGCCCTCGACGGCCCGGAGGCAGGCCTCCATTTTCGGGATCATGCCGGACTCCAGGCTCGGCAGCAGCTCGCGCAGCTCGGAGGCTGTCAGCGAGGAGATCAGCGAGGAGCGGTCCGGCCAGTTCGCGAAGAGACCCTCGACGTCCGTGAGGATCACCAGCTTGGAAGCGCCCAGCGCTTCGGCGAGGGCCGCGGCGGCGGTGTCCGCGTTGACGTTCAGGACCTGCCCGGTGGTCTGAGCTTGTTTTGCTCCCATGTCGAGGCTTCCGTCATCGGCAATCTCCGGGGCCACCGTCGAAATCACCGGGATCCGCCCGGCCGCGATGATATCCAGGATGCCCTCGGGGTTCACGCCTACGACTTCGCCGACAAGGCCCAGGTCTATCTGTTCACCGTCCACCACGGTGCCCGTGCGGACGGCCCGGAGCAGGCCGCCGTCCTCTCCCGACATGCCCACGGCGTAGGGGCCGTGGGAGTTGATCAGGCCCACGAGCTCACGGCCAACCTGGCCGGTGAGGACCATGCGCACCACGTCCATGGCCTCGGGGGTGGTGACCCGGAGGCCGCCCTTGAACTCGGATTCGATCCCTAGCCGGCTGAGCATGGCGTTGATCTGGGGACCCCCGCCGTGCACCACCACAGGGTGGATGCCGACGTGGTGCAGGAAGACGACGTCCTCGGCGAACGCGCGGCGCAGTTCATCGTTGACCATGGCGTTCCCGCCGTACTTGATCACCATGGTGGTGCCGGCGAAGCGCTGGATCCAAGGCAGTGCCTCGATCAGCGTGCCGGCCTTGTTCTGGGCGTCGGCCATGGAGGTGTTCTCGCGTGTCTGGGTGTTCATACTGTTCGTCCTTCTGTACGTCCTTCTGTTCGTCCTTTCAGGCGGTCAGCTGGAGTAGGCGCTGTTCTCATGGACGTAGTCGTGCGTGAGGTCGTTGGTCAGGATGGTGGCTTCGGCGTCGCCGGACTGCAGGTCGATTTCGACGATGACCTCGCGCGGTTCAAGATCCACGAGGCTGCGGTCTTCGCCGATGCTGCCGTTGCGGCAGATCTGCACACCGTTCATGGACACGTTCAGCCGGTCGGGTTCAAAGACCGCGTCCGTGGTGCCGACGGCCGAAAGCACGCGGCCCCAGTTGGGGTCCTTGCCGAAGATGGCGGTCTTGAAAAGGTTCGAGCGGGCCACGGCGCGGCTGACGGTTTCCGCGTCCCGCTCACTGGCAGCGTTGAAGGTGCGGATCGCGATGTCGTGGCTCGCGCCCTCGGCGTCGCCGATCAGCTTGCGGGCCAGTTCCGCACAGACCTGGGTGAGGCCCTTGCCGAACTCAACGCCGGACGGCACGGCTCCGGACGCGGCCGAGGCCAGCAGCACCACGGTGTCGTTCGTGGACATGCAGCCGTCCGAGTCTGCCCGGTCGAAGGTCACCCGGGTGGCGTCGCGGAGGGCGACGTCGAGCATGTCCGGCTGGACGTCGGCGTCGGTCGTCAAGACCACCAGCATGGTGGCAAGGCCGGGAGCGAGCATGCCGGCACCCTTGGCCATGCCGCCGATGGTGTAAACGTTTCCTGCGGCGTCCATCCCGGTGTAGACAGCCTGTTTGGACACGGAGTCTGTCGTCATGATCGCCGTCGCCGCGTCGGCTCCGCCGTCGGGGTTCAGTGCTGTCGAGGCGGCACCGATGCCGGCCTGGATCTTGTCCATCGGGAGCTGTTCCCCAATGAGGCCGGTGGAGCAGACGAATACGTCGGTGGCGGAAACGCCGAGCGACTCGGCGGTCTTCTCCGCCGTGGTGTGGGTGTTCTGGAAGCCCTGCGGGCCGGTGCAGGCGTTCGCGCCGCCGGAGTTCAGGATGACGGCGTCGACGCGGCCGTCCTTGACGACCTCGCGGGACCAGTGCACCGGCGCTGCGGCGACCCGGTTGGAGGTGAATACGGCCGCGGCGGCCTTGGAAGGTCCGTCGTTGACGACGAGGGCCAGGTCAGGGTTGCCGGAGGCCTTCAGCCCGGCGGTGACGCCGGCGGCGCGGAATCCTTGCGGGGCGGTGATGCTCACGGTGCAACTCCCTGCAGTTCGAGGCCGGCCGTTTCCGGCAGGCCCAGGGCAATGTTCATGGACTGCACGGCGCCGCCGGCGGTCCCCTTCGTCAGGTTGTCGATGGCGCAGGTGACGATGACGCGGCCGGTGTGTTCATCGAATGCCAGCTGCATCACAGCGTGGTTGGACCCCTGCACCGACTTGGTGGCGGGCCACTGGCCCGCGGGGAGCAGGTGAACGAAGGGTTCGTCGTCGTAGGCCTCGCTCCAGGCGCTGCGCAGTTCCTCGGCCGTGACGCTGCGTCCTGGCCGGCGCCGCACCCTGGCGGTGGCGGTGGTGAGGATGCCGCGGCTCATGGGGGCCAGCGTGGGCGTGAAGGAGACCGTGACCGGCCCGCGGGCGGCCTTGGACAGGCCCTGCTCGATCTCCGGGGTGTGCCGGTGTCCGCCGCCGACGCCGTACGGGCTCATGGAGCCCATGACCTCGGAACCGATGAGGTTGACCTTGGCTGCTTTGCCGGCCCCGGACATACCGGAGGCGGATACGATCACGACGTCGTCTGCCTCCAACAGGTCGTTGCTGAAGCCGGGAGTGAGGGCCAGCAGGGCCGACGTCGGGTAGCAGCCGGGGACGGCGATTCGGGTGGCGCCGCGGAGTGCTTCGCGCTGGCCGGGCAGTTCGGGCAGCCCGTAGGGCCAGGATCCGGCGTGCGATGATCCGTAGAATTTTTCCCAGGCGGCCGGGTCCTCCAGGCGGTGGTCTGCTCCGGCGTCAATCACCACCGTGCCGGGCGGGAGCTGGGCCGCGATCTCTGCCGAGGTGCCGTGCGGGAGTGCAAGGAACACGACGTCGTGGCCGGACAGGTTCTCCACCGTGGTGTCTTCAAGGATCCGGCTGGCCAGACCATGGAGATGCGGCTGCAATTGCCCTAGTCTGGAACCGGCGTTGCTGTGCGCCGTGATGGCGCCGATCGAAACGTGGGGATGACCGGCCAGGAGCCGCAGCACCTCGCCGCCGGCATAACCGCTCGCCCCGGATACGGCAACAGAAATAGTCATGGCTCCGACTATACAGCAAGACTATGCATAGGTGTCGATATTTATGCATACACTCGGCGTGTCCCGGCATGCCCCCGAGGAGCAGCCCCCAGTACGTCCAAGCCCAGAGAGGGGCCTACGCTGTAAATCTACAGCGTATGCTTAGCAGAGGGTGATCCAGACCGCGCAGTCCGAATGTCGGCTGCAGCGTTGCCCGTGACAGTTACGAGGCACCCGCTACATGACCACCACCGCCACGCCGGAGCGCCCCAAAACGCGCGTCCGGCAAACCAACGCCGTCGTCCTGAGCTATTCCGAGCTCCTGAAGAGCGTGAAGGCGGCCGGCCTGCTCGAACGCCGCGTCGGTTTCTACATCACGGTGTTTTCCGTCCTGGCCCTCTTGATGACCGCCACCTGGTTCGGCTTCGCCCTCATCGGCGACAGCTGGTTCCAGCTCCTGATCGCTGCCGCCCTCGGCGTCCTCTGCACCCAGCTGAGCTTCCTCGCCCATGAGGCCGGCCACCGCCAGATCTTCGCATCCCGCCGCGCCAACGACTGGGCCGCCCGCCTGCTCGCCACGTCGGTAGCCGGGATCAGCTACTCCTGGTGGGAGCAGAAGCACGGCGCCCACCACAACCACCCCAACGTCATCTCCAAAGACCCGGACATTGCCACCGGCGCGATCGCGTTCCACCCCGAGGGCGCCGCCACCCGGCAGGGACGCTTTTCCTTCCTGACCCGTAAGCAGGGCTGGTTCTTCTTCCCGCTGCTGTTCCTCGTGGGCCTGGGCCTCCAGATCGATTCGATCAAGTTCATCCTCCGCCGCGCCAAGGTCACCCACCGCTGGGTCGAAATCCCCATCCTCGCGGTGCGGTTGAGCCTTCTTCCGGTGCTGGCGTTCACCTTCCTGCCGCTGGGCATGGCCTTTGCCTTCATCGGCATCCAGCTGGCCGTTTTCGGTTTCTACATGGGCGCTTCCTTCGCCCCGAACCACAAAGGCATGCCGGTGCTGCCGGCGGACAGCCGGGTGGACTTCTTCAGCCGCCAGGTCCTGACTTCCCGGAACATTTCCGGCGGCCGTTTCATGGACATCCTGCTCGGGGGCCTCAACCGGCAGGCGGAGCACCACCTCTTCCCGGACATGGCCCGCCCCCAGCTGGACAAGGCCGCCGTGATCGTCCGCGAGTACTGCGCCAAGCACCAGGTTCCGTACACCGAAACGACGCTGCTGCAGTCCTACGGCATCATCGTCCGCTACCTCAACGACGTCGGTCTTGCCGCGGGCCGGCACTTCGAATGCCCGATGGCTACCGTGACCCGCCGCTACTAAAGCGGCCGCTCTCCGGCGGCCAGCAGGCCACTCGATAGCGTTTGACCCGAAGTGACGGCCGGATTCCGGCCGTCACTTCGTCGTTGGTGCGCATGTCCCTAGGATGGACCGAGGATCCGGCCAGGAAATCCCCGGCCGAAGAAGGAGACGCAAATGATGCATGCAATCGTCGCCCGCCAGGCGGGAGGACCCGAGGTCCTGGAGCTGGCCGAGGTGGAGCGTCCGGAACCCGGTCCCCGCCAGTTGCTCGTGAAGGTCGCCGCCGTCGGCGTGAACTTCATCGACACCTACAAGCGCAGCGGAGCGTACAAGGTGGCCTACCCCTTCACTCCCGGGTCCGAGGCGGCCGGCACGGTCGAGGAGGTCGGCGAGGGCGTCTCCGTATTCTCCCCCGGCGACCGGGTGGCCACCGCGGAGGCCGCGAACTGCTACGCCGGGTACGTCCTCGTCGACGAGGACAAGGCGCTGCCGGTTCCGCGCGGTGTTGACGATTTCACCGCGGCCGCCCTCCCGCTGCAGGGGATCACCGCGCATTACTTGATCAACTCCTCGTACCGGGTCGAGCCCGGCCAGACCGTGCTGCTCCACGCGGGAGCCGGCGGTGTCGGCCTGCTGTTGATCCAGCTGCTCAAGGCCAAGGGCGCCCGCGTCATCACCACCGTCTCGACGGACGACAAGGAGCAGCTGGCCCGCGATGCCGGCGCCGACCATGTGCTGCGCTACGAGGGCTTCTCCGCACGGGTGCGGGAACTGACCGACGGGACCGGCGCAGATGTGGTGTACGACGGCGTCGGCAAGGACACCTTCGATGGTTCCCTCGCCGCGCTCCGCATCCGCGGCACGCTCGTGCTCTTTGGTGCCGCCTCCGGTCCGGTCCCACCGCTCGATCCGCAGCGGCTCAATTCCGGCGGTTCGCTGTACCTGACCAGGCCGACGATAGGCCACTTCCTCCTCAACCCGCAGGAACGCCGGTGGCGCTCGGATGAGGTCTTCGCCGCCGCCGCCAGCGGCGCCCTGAGCGTGCGGATCGGGGCCCGCTACGACCTCGCCGACGCGGCCCGTGCCCACGAGGACCTCGAACAGCGCCGCACCTCCGGCAAGGTCATTCTGGTTCCGTAGTCTCCGGACCCGGCAAGCAAGAAAAGACTCCCCGCGGCCTACTGGCCGCGGGGAGTCTTTTGAGTCCGGGAGTGCGTCAGCGCTGGACGGCTCCGAAGCGCTCATGGGCAACTGCCACGGCGCTTTCGCGGGCGGCGGACGCTTCGTCAGCCGTCAGCGTGCGGTCGTCGGCACGGAAGCGCAGACTGAACGCCAGCGATTTCCGGCCCTCCTCAATCCCTTTGCCCGCGTAGACGTCAAAGAGCGCGACGTCTTCCAGCAGTTCGCCGGCGCCCTCGCGCAGGGCGGCGAGCACCTCTTCAGCCGGAACCTCGCGGGGCACCACGAGGGCGACGTCCTGTGTGGCCACGGGGTAGGTCGAGATGTGCTTGGCAACGATCACGTCCGCGGCGGCCTCGAAGAGGGCGTCGGCGTTGAACTCGAGCGCCACTGAGCGAGCCGGCATGTCGTGCGCGGCCAGCAGCTTCGGGTGCAGTTCGCCGGCGTAGCCCACAACTTCGCCGGTACGGAGCGCCAGCTGCGCGGCACGTCCCGGATGGAAAGCCTGGTGGCGTCCCTGGCTGATCACGATGTCTACGCCGAGCACGTCGCCGGCGAGCCGGGCGATGTCGAGGGCGTCCGCCCAGTCCCAGGCACGCGGCGCGTGCCCGGCGGCCGCCGGGGAATCGTGCCCGGTCAGCACGGCCGCGAGGAACAGCGGCTGGTCCGGGACGCCGTCGTACAGGGCATCGAGCACCTCATCGCCGGGCTTGGCGCCCAGCGGCGGGATCGAGGCTGTGCCGAGCGTCTCCCCCGGCAGGAAGACCAGTCCGGCCTCGAACAGTGCCAGGTCGCGGAAGCCGCGGGAGTGGTTCCGCTTGGCCGTATCGATCAGGCCCGGCAGGATCGAGGTCCGCAGGTAGCCGTGCTCCTCGCTGATCGGGTTGGCGAGTTTAAGCGCCTTGCGCGCCACGCCTTCCTCGGGGCCACCGAAGGTGTCGTTGGCGGCCTTGGAGACGAAGGGGTAGGCCAGGACTTCGGTCAGGCCGGCGTCGGCCAGGGCCTGGATCAGGCGCCGGCGCTGCTGCTGGACGCGGGTCAGGCCGCGGCCCGGAGGCGCCACCGGCAGGGACGCCGGGATCTTGTCGTAGCCGACGAGCCGCGCGATTTCCTCGGAGAGGTCCTCCTTGGTGTCCAGGTCATTCCGCCAGCTCGGGGCAGTCACCGTCCAGCCGTCGGCGGCTGTCACCACGACGGCGCCGAGGTCCTCGAGTGAGGTGACGATCTGTTCTGCGCTGAAGTCGATGCCGATCCGCTCTGAGGCGAAGGCCGCGGGCAGTTCGACGGTGACGGCGTCCGGTGCGGTCCCGACGTCGGTCCCCTCAGCAGCGGCGGTGCCGCCGGCGAGCTCGACGAGGAGGTCGACGGCGCGCTGGGCGGCGAGGTGCGCGACGTGCCAGTCCACGCCGCGCTCGAATCGCTTGGACGCCTCGGAGGGCAGCTTGTGCCGGCGGCGGGAGCGTGCGATCGAGACTTCCTCGAAGTGCGCCGCTTCAATGAGGATGGTCGACGTCGCATCGCTGACCTCGGTGGAGGCACCGCCCATCACACCGGCAACGCCGATGGGTCCTGAGCCGTCCGTGATCAGGAGGTCCTCGGCGTCGAGCGCGCGTTCCTTGCCGTCCAGGGTCCGAAGCTTCTCCCCCGCGACGGCGCGGCGCACCACGATCTCGCCGGAGAGCTTGTCCTGGTCGTAGAAGTGCAGCGGCTGCCCGAGTTCGAGCATGACGTAGTTGGAGATATCGACCGGCAGCGAGATGGAGCGGATGCCGGCGAGCCGGAGCCGGGAGGACATCCAGGCCGGGGTGGGCCGGGTAGCGTCCACGCCGTGCACAGTGCGGGCCACGAAGCGGTCGCAGCCGGGCTTGCCGTAGATCGGGGCGTCGTCGTTGAGCTTGACGCCATAGCCGCCGGTCAGCGCCTCCGGGGCCTGCACCTTTGCGGCGGGGTCGGTAAAGCCGGTGCCGGTGGCGTGGGCGTATTCGCGGGCCACACCACGGATCGAGAACGCGTAGCCGCGGTCCGGGGTGACGTTGATTTCCGCGGCCTGGTCGTAGAGGCCGAGGAGCTCCATCGCATCGGTGCCAAGCTCCGGGTCCAGCCCGATCCGGGAGAGCACCAGGATACCGTCGTGGTCCTCACCGATGCCGAGCTCGCGGACGGAGGCGATCATGCCCGCCGAGAGGTGGCCATAAGTTTTCCGCGCGGAAATCCGGAAGTCTCCGGGCAGCACGGCGCCGGGAAGGGTCACCACCACCTTGTCGCCCTCAACGAAGTTGTGGGCACCGCAGATGATGCCCTGCACGCCGGACGGGTCGATGCCATCGCCGGTCAGGCTCTGCGCCTGGCCCTCCGGGACCACCCGGACCTGGCACCAGTTGATGGTCTTGCCGTTGGTCTGGGGCTCCTTGACGATGGTGAGCACCTGGCCCACCACGACGGGGCCCTGCAGGCTGTCCGTGGGGCGGTGGACCGCTTCTTCCTCAAAACCAACTTTGACCAGTTCGGCCATAACGTCCTCGGCCGTTGCACCGGCCGGTACCTGTGCGAATTCTCGCAACCAGGAAAGGGGGATACGCACGGTTAGATCTCCATCCCGAAGTGCTCGCTGAAACGTACGTCGCCTTCGATCATGTCGCGCATGTCGCCGACCTCGTTGCGGAACATGAGCGTGCGCTCGATGCCCATGCCGAAAGCAAAACCTGAATAAATGTCCGGATCGATGCCGGCAGCGCGGAGCACGTTGGGATTGACCATGCCGCAGCCGCCCCATTCGATCCAGCTGGGCCCGCCTTTGGCCCCCGGGTGCCAGATGTCCAGCTCCGCAGAGGGCTCGGTGAACGGGAAGTAGTTGGGGCGCAGCCGGATCTGGGCCTCGTCGCCGAACATCTGGCGGGCGAAGTGCTCCAGCGTGCCGCGAAGGTCCGCCATGTTGAGCTTCTTGTCGATGGCCAGGCCTTCGAACTGGTGGAACACCGGGGTGTGCGTGGCGTCCAGTTCGTCGGTGCGGAATACCTTGCCCGGGCACAGCACGTAGATCGGCAGTTCGCGTTCCAGCATGGAGCGGACCTGCACCGGGGAGGTGTGCGTGCGCATCAGCAGGTGGGCTTCGGGCGGCTCCACGAAGAAGGTGTCCTGCATTTCGCGGGCCGGGTGGTCCGGCTTGAAGTTCAGCGCGTCGAAGTTGAACCATTCCGATTCGACCTCGGGACCTTCGGCAATCTCCCAGCCCATCCCGACGAAGATGTCGGCGACGCGTTCCTGCAGGGTGGACAGCGGGTGGCGGGCACCGGCCTTGCGGCGGCGCGGAGCAGCGGTGACGTCGACGGTCTCCTCGACGAGGATCCGCGCGTCGTTCTCGGCCTCGAGCTCGGCGGTGCGGTCCGCGAGCGCCTTGTTGACGCGGCCACGGGAGCCCCCCATGAGCTTGCCGGCGGCGGCCTTCTGGTCCTTCGGCAATCCGCCGATCTCACGGTTGGCGAGGCTCAGCGCGGACTTTTCCCCGGTGTGCGCGAGACGCACGGCCTTGAGTTCATCGAGGGTGGAGGCGGCGGCAATGGCGGCGACGGCCTGGTCTACGGCGGCGGTGATGGCGGCTTCATCCAGGGGATTCGGGACGCCGGCGCCCGGCAAAGTTTCAGTCATCTACTGTTCTTAGCTACGAGTCGGTTCATGCCAAAGGCACGGCGCCATCAAAAGTGCTCTGACGCTGGACTTTGACAAAGGGCAGGGCGCGCCGGAACCGTCCGGCGGGCGCTCCCCTCCAGTCTAGTTGAAGGCACTCCAGTTAAAGGGACCCTCGGCGCCCGAACGGAACGGAGCGTCCGCAGGCCTCCCCGGGGCCGGTTTCCCCGGCTAGCATGGCCCCATGAAGTCCGGACAACGGCTGCGCCAGATCGCGAACGTTCTGAACGGGTCGACCCCGCTGGGTTTGCTGCTCGCTGCGTCCGCGCGCACCCCCGTCCGCCGCGGTCCCCGGGGCCTGTTGATCGCCACGGGCTACCGCTGGCGGCTGCCGTTCGCCGGGGCCTTCACTGTCGGCAACGTGGTGCTCTTCCGGGCCGGACCGGACCGGGCACTGGCGGACGCGGTCCTGCTCCGGCACGAGGAACGCCACAGCACCCAGTACGCCTGCCTGGGGGTGCCCTTCCTGGCGCTGTATTTCCTCGCGGCCGGCTGGTCCGTCCTGCGGACCGGCAACCCCGGTTCGGCCAACATCTTCGAGCGGCACGCGGGACTGCAGGCAGGCGGCTATCCGGATCCCAAGTCCGCAACAACCATCACGGCACGGCGCGGCATGCCGGGGCGCCGTGTCCCGCGAGCGGAACGAGGCATGACATGACGGAGAGCCCGCGGAGTATTTCGGTCAGTGGTGCCGGCAGCGCCGACGCCGCACCGGACCTGCTCACCCTCCTGGTCGGCGTCGAATGCCGCCGCGAAAATGTCGGCGACGCGTACGGGGGCGCCGGACGCGTCTCCGCCGCGATCACGGCGGCGCTCCGGGGCGGCGGCGTGGACAACAGGGACATCAGCACGTCCGGGCTCAATGTCCGCGCCGAAGTCAACTGGCAGGAGGGCCGGGGGCAGACCGTGTCCGGCTATCTGGCCTCCAGCGTGCTCCGCGTGCGGATCCGTGAGCTGGCGGCGTCCGCCAGGATCATCGCCGAGACCGTGGCGGCTGGCGGCAACGACGTCCGGCTCAACGGCCTCGAACTTGGCTTCGCGGACCCCGCCGCCGTCACGGCCCGCGCCCGGCAGGCGGCCTGGGCCGACGCCCTAGCCGCGGCGGAGCACCTGGCATCCCTTGCCGGAGCCCGCCTCGGCAAAGTGCTGTCCATCGCCCAGCAGCCGGGCTATCCGGCGCCCATCCCGGTTGCCGGGATGCAGCGCGCCGTCGCCACGGATTCGCTCACGGTCGAGGCCGGCGAGTCCAGCGTGAGCGCAACGGTGGACGTCGTCTGGGAACTTCTCGACTACGTCCGCGGCCCGTTGACGCGGTAGTTTGCCGCCGAATCACCGGATGGAATGCTTGACTTTCATTCGAACATAGATTCGAATGTAGGCATGAGATGGGACGCACAGGCACTCACCCCGGCCGGCACGAAAACGGGCCCCGAACCCGGGGACGGTCCCCTGGCTGGCGCTGGCATTGATGTGGATCGAGGATCCACGGCGGCCCCCGCCACCGATGCGCTCCTGCCGCTGCTGGGGCTGGTGCGTTCCGTATCCACGCCTGAGTTTGCCGGGGTCACCTTCCATGAGGTCACCGCCAAATCGGTGCTCAACAAGGTGGTCGCCGGTTCCCGGATGCCGTTCGAGTGGACCATCAACCCCTACCGCGGCTGCAGCCACGCCTGCGTCTACTGCTTTGCCCGCAAGAGCCACACCTACCTGGACTTCGACGCCGGGCTGGATTTCGACAGCCAGGTGGTAGTCAAGATCAACGCTCCGGAGGTCCTGCGCCGGGAACTCGCAAAACCGTCCTGGGGCCGCCAGCACGTTGCCCTCGGCACCAACACCGATCCCTATCAGCGGGCCGAGGGCCGCTACCAGCTGATGCCGGGCATCATCGGGGCCCTTGCCGATTCCGGCACTCCCCTGTCCATCCTGACCAAGGGCACCCTGCTCTCCCGGGATATCCCGCTCCTGAAGCATGCCGCCGCCCAGGTTCCCGTGGGGGTGGGCATCTCGCTCGCCATGACCGACGAGCACCTGGCCGAGGCCGTGGAACCCGGCACGCCCGGGCCCCGGGCACGGCTGAAGCTCATCTCCAGGTTGCGGGACGCGGGGCTCCCCTGCGGAGTCATGGCCATGCCCATCCTGCCGTGGCTCTCGGACAGTGACGAGGCGCTGGATTCCCTGTTCGGCTCCCTCGCGGCGGCCGGCGCCACCGGGGTCACGGCCGGCGCCCTGTACCTCAAGCCAGGAACGCGCGAATGGTTCATGCAGTGGATCGCACGGGAGCACCCCCAGCTCGCGGGGAAATACCGTCGGCTCTACGGCGGCGGTTCCTATGCCTCTAAGGAGTACCGGGCCTGGCTCGCCGGCCGCATCCGCTTCTTTAAGGCCCGGCACGGCTTTTCCGGCTCGCACGGCTTCAGCCACCGTGATCTCAACGGCAATCCCACCCCCGATGACCCCCGGGACGAGGAAGCCCAGTACCCGGCCGGCAGCATCCCCCAGACGGCGAACGTCTCCGGGCAGCACGGACCCCACGCCGCCAGGGCAGCCCAGCCGACCCTTTTCTGAACCGGCACGGTTCCGAACTCGGCCTGTTCCGAACCGGCACGTTCCGAACCGGCCTGTTCCGAACCGGCCCGGTTCCGAACTGGGCCTGTTTCCGAGGGGCGCCGCCAGCTAGAGCGCCTTGACCGCGCCCAGGACCTTGGTGAGCGAGTCTTTCGCGTCCCCGAAGAGGAGCGTGGTCTTTGGGTCATGCAGCAGCTCGTTCTCGATCCCAGCGAATCCCGGACGCATCGAGCGCTTCAGGAACACCACCTGGCCGGCCTGGGCGACTTCGAGGATCGGCATTCCGTAGATGGGAGCCCCCGGAGTGGACTTTGCTGCAGGGTTGACCACGTCGTTGGCCCCGACCACCAGGGCGACGTCGGTGTTCGCGAATTCCGGGTTCACTTCCTCCAGCTCCCGGAGCGCCTCGTAGGGCACGTTGGCTTCGGCCAGGAGCACATTCATGTGCCCCGGCATGCGTCCGGCCACGGGATGGATCGCGAAGACCACCTCGATGCCGCGGGCTTCGAGTGCGGTCGCGAGCTCGGCAATGGTGTGCTGGCCCTGCGCCACGGCGAGCCCGTAACCGGGGACGATCACGACACGCTGGGCGTAGCCGAGCTGCACGGCCACGTCCTCGGGCGAGGAGGAGCGCACCGGGCGGTCGCTCTGCAGAGTGGAGCCCGCCGTCGACCCGCCGCGGAACGCCCCGAACATGATGCCCCCCACGCCACGGCCCATGGCGGAGGCCATCACCTTGGTCAGGATGGTGCCGCTGGCTCCCACAAGCGTCCCGGCGACGAGCAGGAGCACATTGCCCAGCACGATCCCGGAGGCCGCCACCGCCAGCCCCGTGAAGGCGTTGAGCAGTGAGATGACGATGGGCACGTCGGCGCCGCCGACGGGCAGGACCAGGAGCAGCCCGGCCGCAAGGCCCAGCACCAGCACCGCCGGCGCCCAGCCCGCAAAGCCGGTGACGATGACCAGGCCGCCGGACGTGACAGCGCCGGCCAGGGTAGCGGCCATGACCACGGGCATCCCGGAAAAGAGCAGCGGGCGGGTGCTGATCAATTCCTGCAGCTTGCCCACGGTCACGGCGGAACCGGCAAAGGACACCGCCCCGACCAGCATGGTGAAGACCACCGCCAGGCGCACCCAGGGGCTGTCGCTGTGGCCGAGCTCCAGCACCGCAACGAGGGCGGCGGCCCCGCCGCCGACCCCGTTGAACAGCGCGACCAGCTGCGGCATCTGGGTCATCTGCACGCGCCGGGCCACCGGGACGGCAACGGCAGAACCGGCGGCGATGGCGGCCAGGATGAGCGGGATATTCTCCAGCTTCGCGGAGACGAAAACGGTGGCCACGGCCACGAGCGCGCCGGCGGCGCCGATGGCATTGCCGCGGCGCGCGGTCCTTGGTGAGCTGAGGCCCTTGAGCGCGAGGATGAAACAGACGGCCGCCGCCAGATAGAACAGCCCCGTCCATTCGGGGGCGAGGAGGCTCATGTGCCGTCCTCCCCCGCGGCTCCCCCGGAGCGGGGCCTGACGCCCGGCCTGGCCGCCTTGTGGCCGCCGAACATCTCCAGCATCCGGTCCGTCACCACAAATCCGCCGACCAGGTTGGCCGTCGCCAGAACCACCGCGATGAGGGCGATCGTGAGCAACCACGGATCGCTGGCCTGGCCGGCGACGAGGATGGCACCGACCAGGATGATGCCGTGGATGGCGTTGGCGCCGGACATCAGCGGCGTGTGCAGCTTGCTGGTTACCTTGGAGACAACTTCGAAGCCGACAAACACGGAGAGCACTACGACGGTCAGGAGTGTGATTGGATCCATCACTTCAATGCCTCCATAGCGCTTGCGGTCGCGGCGTGCCGGACCGTTCCGGCGTGGGTCAGGCACGCCCCGGCGACGACGTCGTCGTCGAAGTCCGGGGAGACCTCTCCGTCCGCAGTCATCAGGGCCAGCAGGTTAGCCACGTTCTTGGCGAACAGCCGGGAGGCGTCCGACGGCATCGCGGACGCGGCGTCCCGCAGCCCCACCAGGGTCACGAATCCGCCGGCGACCGCGATCTGGAGGTCCTGCCCGGCTTTCACACCTTCGACGTTCCCGCCGGATTCAGCGGCAAGGTCCACGACGACGGATCCGGCCCGCATTCCGGCCACCATGTCGAGGGTCACGAGCAAGGGAGCCGCGCGGCCGGGAATGGCCGCCGTGGTGATGAGGACGTCCGCGGCCGCGACGTGGGGGGCGAGCAATGCGCGCTGGCGCTTGGCCCGGTCCTCGCCGAGCTCGCGGGCGTAGCCGCCGGTGCCTTCGGGGGCGTCGAGGTCCAGGCGGATGAATGTCCCTCCCATCGAGGCGACTTCGTCTGCGGAGGCCGTCCTGATGTCGTTCGCCGAGACTCTGGCGCCGAGGCGTTTTGCGGTTCCGATCGCCTGCAGCCCCGCGACCCCGGCTCCGAGGACCAGGACCCGGGCCGGCGGAATTGTGCCGGCCGCGGTCATGTACAGCGGGAAGAACCGGGGATAGCGCAGCGCGGCCTCCAGCACGGCGCGGTAACCGGACACGAGCGATTGGGAGCTCAGCGCATCCATGCTTTGCGCGCGGGAGATCCGGGGGACGAGTTCCAGGGCGAAGGAGGTGACGCCGGCGTCGGCCAGGGCCCGGACGGCCGGCAGCTCGGAGGCCGGCGAGCCGAAGCCGACGGTGATGGAACCGGTCCGCAGCCGCGCGGCCGTCTCCGGGGTCAGCGGCCGGACGTGCAGGAGCACATCCAGCCTCTCGTACGGCAGTTCCGGAACAACCGTGGCTCCGGCCGCTGCGAACGCCTCATCCGAGTAACCGGCAGCCGTCCCTGCACCGCCCTCCACAACAAGCTGGAGGCCCAGGGCGGTCAGCTGCTGCACCGTCTCCGGCGTGGCAGCGACCCGCCGTTCGCCCGCACACTGCTCCCGTCTGACACCGACCTGCACGGGCCCTCCTCTCAATTCGCTTCAGCGTAGTTGCAAGCTTCACGCTTTGGCGAGGGGCAGAGCCGGACGCTCAGCATTCTTCAGCACTGCCAGGAGCGCTTCCACGATGGGCAGGTCAGCCGGGATCCACGGCAGCGCCAGAACCTCACGACGGTTCCCGAGGTCGATCCAGCGGAGTTCGTCGTGGTCCTGCAGGGGAAGCGGTTCGCCGTCGACCAGCTCGGCGAACCAGACCCGCATCGCGGCGCGTTCGTTCAGCGGCCAACCAGAAGCGGAGCCGGCTTTGAGCTCACCCCCGAGCCGGACGTGAACGCCGAGCTCCTCCAGCAGTTCGCGGTGCAGGGCCTGTTCGGCCGACTCTCCGGACTCCACCTTGCCGCCCGGGAATTCCCACATGCCGGCAAATTGCGGAGGCGCGGTGCGCCGTGCCACGAGCAGCCGGCGGGGGTTTGCCAGCGAATCCAGTACGGCACCGCCAACGACGCTAATAAGTCCAGTCACGACCCCAAGTCTAGGTCGGCGGCCGGTTAAGGGAGAATGGAGACAGCCGCCCTTCCCTTTACCGGAATACCTGGCGCGCCCCCAACGTTGTATAAATCAGATTTAAGATGCCGCGTTCTCCGGCCCCTCGGGCGGGAACTTCCTCGAAAAGCAGGCGAATGACTACCACCAAACTGGCCCCGGCGGCCTCGAAAACCGGCACCGGCAACCTTGCCCTAGCGATCGTCGCCCTTGCGATGGGCGGTTTCGGCATCGGCACCACAGAATTCGCCATGATGGGCCTGCTCAAAGAAGTGGAGCAGGGCCTCAAGATTGGCACTCCGGAGGCGGGACACCTGATCTCGGCGTACGCGCTCGGCGTCGTTATCGGTGCGCCGTTGCTGGCCGCTGCCGGTGCAAAGTTGCCGCGGAAATACCTGGCCCTGGGACTTATGCTGCTCTTCAGCATCGCCAACCTCTCATCGTTTATCGCACCTGACTACGGCACCATGCTGGTCTCCCGCTTCGTTTCGGGGCTGCCGCACGGCGCCTTCTTCGGCGTCGCGGCGGTCATTGCCGCATCGCTCGTGGCCCCGACCCGGCGCGGCTGGGCCATTTCCATGGTGATGGCCGGACTGACCATCGCGAATGTCATCGGCGTGCCGTTCGCCACCTGGCTGGGCCAGGCCTTCGGCTGGCGGCTGCTCTTCCTGGTAGTGGGCGTGATCGGCATCATCACGCTCGGCATGCTGTGGAAGTTCGTGCCGTTCCAGAAACCTCGCGCCGACGCCAGCATCCGCCGCGAGCTCGGCGCGCTCAAGCGCCTCCAGGTCTGGCTGGCGCTCCTCATCGGTGTGGTCGGTTTCGGCGGCTTCTTCGCCACGTACACGTACATTGCGCACACCATGACCTCTGTAGCCGGCATCCCGTCGCAGTGGTTGCCGCTCGTCGTGGCGCTCTACGGCCTGGGTATGGTGGCGGGCAACATTGTCGGCGGCCGGATCGCCGACAAGTCCGTCATGGGGACGATCTACTGGGTCCTGCCCGGCATCGCGGTGGCACTGGTGGTCTACGCCGTGGCGGTGCACTGGCCGTGGTCCGCCCTGGTCATGGTCTTTGTGGTTGGCGGGACAGGTTCGCTGCTGGTCCCGGCCCTGCAGACCCGCCTGCTGGACGCCTCCCCGGACGCCCCCTCGCTGGCATCCTCCCTTAACCATGCTGCGCTCAACGTCGCGAATGCCCTCGGAGCCTTCCTGGGCGGCCTTGTCATCGCGTGGGGCTGGGGTTATGTGGCCCCCGCCCTCGTGGGCGCAGGCCTGGCCCTCCTCGGCCTCGGCGTTGCCGTTCTCAGTGGCGTGGTGGAACGCCGGAGGCCGCTGGCACCGTAGCCGCAACGCGGCTCCGGCCAGCGGCCTCCGTCAAAAACTCCGAGGTCAGCGGGATAGCGGTCAGGGAGTGGTGACCCGCTGGACATCCGGCTCGAGGTAGATGGCCCGGGCAATCGGCACTGCCGCACGGATCCTGGTCTCGGCGTCGTCGATGGCCTTGGCGATGTCCTGGCCGGTGTCGGCCTTGCCGATCCCTATCTTCGCCGCGACCAGCAGTTCCTCCGGGCCCAGGTGCAGGGTCTTGAGGTGGATGATCGAGGTTCCGGCGGACTCTATGGCCTCCCGGATCTTGACGACGTCATCCTTGGTCGCGGATTCGCCGAGCAACAGGGACTTCGTCTCAACCGCCAGTACGGCGGCGATGGCCACCAGCAGCAGGCCGATCATGGCCGTCCCGAGCGCATCCCAGATGCCGTCGCCGGTGATGAGCGTGAGGCCGACGCCGAAGAGAGCGAAAACCAGGCCCAGAAGGGCGCCGAAGTCTTCAAGCAGGATGACCGGCAGCTCGGGCTGCTTGGCGCTCCGGATGAATTTGACCCAGCTCTGCGTTCCGCGGACGTGGTTTGATTCGATGATCGCGGTCCGGAAGGAGAACGACTCCGCGATGATGGCGCCCACCAGCACGGCCACGGGCACCCACCAGAAAGCGCCCTCGATGGCGTGCGGGTGCTGGATCTTGCCCCAAGCCTCATACAGCGCAAAAAGGCCACCGACGCTGAACAGCACGATCGAGACGATGAAGGCGTAGATGTAACGCTCACGACCGTAGCCGAAAGGGTGCTCCGGGCTGGCTGCCTTCGTGGCGCGCTTGCCGCCGACGAGCAGTAGGATCTGGTTGCCGGAGTCCGCCAGCGAGTGGATGGCCTCCGCCAGCATCGAGGATGACAGCGTGAGGAAATACGCGACGAACTTCAGGACAGCGATGGTCAGGTTGGCGGCCAGCGCCGCAACAATCGCCTTTGTACCGCCATTTGCAGCCAAGTGAGCTTCTCCTTCGGGGGTCTGCCGGGTGTTCGCGGGCTGGAAGTGCCCGAACCCGCAAGGAATACGCTACCGCGCTGGAGCGGCCGGCGCACCGCGGCGGACCCGGCGACACGGCGATATCACCGTCTGATCACAGCGGGTAACGATTGGATGTGATCCTGCTGACATTTAATGTCGCAGGTGTTAGCTTGAAGCCATAATCGGGATTCACAATTTGAATGCCGACGAATATGTAGGAGGAGACATGGGCTTTCTAGGCTGGATCATTCTCGGACTCATAGTAGGTGCAATCGTTAAGGCTGTCATGCCCGGCAGGGTCGGCGGCGGCTGGGTCACCAGTCTCGTGCTCGGCGTCGTCGGTGCGATAGTCGGTGGCTGGATCGGCGATCTGCTCTTCGGCGGCGGCAGGATGGAGTTCTGGAATCTCGGTTCCTGGCTTCTGGCCATTGTCGGCGGCCTGGTCGTCGCGGGAATCTACGGCGCCGTCACCGGACGCAACAAGACCAGCTGACCTCACCGGGTTGAATCGCCAAGGCGACTTCCCGGTCTGGACAATTCTCCACTAGGACAACTGCACAGCTCGAAAATTGCACGGATACGACGGCGGGAGCCCACCCTTTTTGGTGGACCCCCGCCTTCTGTCTGTCCAGGCTAGCTTTCCGCAGCTCCGGCCAGTTGGGAGCGGGCGCTGGCGTAGAGGCACACCGTCGCGGCAGTGCCCAGGTTGAGGCTCTCGGCCGCCCCGTACACGGGAACCGCCACGCGGTGGTCCGCCAGCGCCAGTTCCTCTTCGGACAGGCCCTGGGCCTCGTTGCCAAACAGCCAGGCCGTGGGCTGCTCGAGCGCGTACTCAGAGCCCCGGGGCGGTGCGCCCAGCCGGCGGGCGGCGTTCTGGTCCTGCAACCGGTCCAGGTTCAACTGGCCTTGGCCGTCCGCCGCGAGGACTCCGATGCCCCGTTCCTTGCACCGGGCCACCAGCTCCTCGATCTCGACGCCGAGGACCACCGGCAAATGGAACAGGGATCCCGCCGTCGAACGGACGGCCTTCGGGTTGTAGATGTCCACACTGGACGCGGTCAGCACCACCGCGTCCGCGCCCGCGGCGTCCGCCGCCCGCAGCACGGTGCCGGCGTTGCCGGGATCGCGGACCTGGCACAGCACCGCAATCAGCCGGGGGCCGGCGTCGAGGACCTGCTCAAGGCTCACGTCCAGGAATCCGCAGACCGCGAGAATGCCCTGGGGGGTCACGGTGTCCGCCATCGCGGCGAGCACTTCGTCAGTTGCAAGGTAGGCGTCCGTACCCTCAGCGAGTTTCTCGAGTTCGGGGTGCCGGTCGAGGCAGGCCTCGGTCGCGTACACCTCATAAACGACGCCGGGCTCCCCCGCGGCAATCCTTGCCTGGTGCAGGGTCAGGGCTTCCCGGACGGCCTGCGGGCCCTCGGCCAGGAACTCCTTGCGCTTTAAACGGGCCGGGCGCCCGGCAAGTTGTGCCACCTTCCTCACCCGATCAGCTCGGGGATTGGAGAGTGGAATGTCTTGCGGGCGCCCGGTTTCGTTCATATAAGAACCTTAGTTGCTGTTGCAGCCGGTTCTTGAACGTCGTCGTTATATGCGACTAATGGGAACTACTCAGCAGCCTCGTCGGCGGCGGCCTTCTTGGCGGCAGGCTTGCGTGCAGCCTTGGCCTTCGGTGCCGGAGCAGCCTCAGCCGCAACGGCCGGAGCGGACGTGTCGGCGGGCAGGGAGTCCTTGGCGATCTTCACCAGTGCGGCGAAGGCATTGGCGTCGGAAACGGCCAGCTCGGCAAGCATACGGCGGTCAACCTCGACCTCAGCGGCCTTCAGGCCCTGGATCAGTCGGTTGTAGGTCAGGCCGTTGGCGCGGGATGCAGCGTTGATGCGCTGGATCCACAGGCGGCGGAAGTCGCCCTTCTTCTTCTTGCGGTCGCCGTAGCTGTACACAAACGAGTGCAGCAGCTGCTCTTTGGCCTTGCGGTACAGGCGTGAACGCTGTCCACGGTAGCCCTTTGCGCGTTCAAGGATAACCCGGCGCTTCTTGTGGGCGTTGACCGCCCTCTTCACACGTGCCACGTGCGTACTCCTTTAGAATTCTGATCCCAAGCATCTACTGCCGGAACAACCGGCTGGCCTGAGAAGCCTTTTTGGTAGTTGACTGCTGCCAGGTGGCAGGCAGTCAGAGAACTTGGAACTTAGATGCCGAGCATCTTCCGGATAACCTTGGCGTCGCCCTTGAAGACGATCTTGTCGCCGGCAAGGCGGCGGGTCAGCCTGGAGGACTTGTGCTCGAGGTAGTGGCGGCGGTTGGCCTGCTGGCGGCGCAGCTTGCCGCTGCCGGTCAGCTTGAAGCGCTTCTTAGCACCACTGTGGGTCTTCATCTTCGGCATGGGAACCGATCTCCTTACGTATCCGCAGACAGGTCTGCAGTTCTTTCGTGCAGCCGCCCCTGCGGGCGGCATGCTGGTTGCCTGCCGCCGGACATTGCTGTCCGGCGGCCGTGAACTAGTTGGTCTTCTTGGTGCCCGGCTTGGCGGCGGACCGCGGAGCCGCGGGCCGAGCCGCAGGCTTGGGAGCCGCGGGGCGCGGCACCGGCTTCGGTGCAGCTACCGGCTTCGGTGCTGCGGCCGGAGCGGCGTTCGCGGGCTCGGGAGCCTTCGCGGCCTCGGGAGCTTTCGGAGCCTCAGGAGCCTTGGCGGCCGCAACCTTGGGCGCAGCCGGCGCCTTGGCGACTGCCGGCTTCTCGGCGGCCTTCGGAGCCTCACGCTTCGGAGCTGCCTGCCTGGCGACCTTGGGGGCCTCCTGCTTGGGCGCTTCCTGGACGGGAGCCTTTTCGACCGGAGCTTCCTCGACCTTAGCCTCGGCGGCCGGGGCCTCCTCGGCAGCGGTTTCCGGTGCTGCGGTTTCCGCGGCTTCGGTTTCCTGTGCAGCGGGAGCTGCTTCCGGAGCCGGCGCCTCGGTCCTTACCTGGAATCCCTCCGGCAGAAGGTCGGCCAGTGACTGCGTCAGCGGCGCGCTGTCGTCGCCGGAAACGTCCACGCGGCCCGAGGCCCTGGCCTCGTTCTCCGCCTTGGCTTCTGCACGCTGCGTGGCGCGGCGCGCCTCCGCCTTGGCTTCTGCCTTGTTCTTCAAGGGACCCACCACCATGACCATGTTGCGGCCATCGATCCGCGGGCTTGACTCCACGACACCAACCTCGGCGACGTCGTCGGCAAAACGCTGCAGCAGGCGGATGCCCATCTCGGGTCGCTGCTGCTCACGGCCGCGGAACTGGATCATGGCCTTGACCTTGTCACCGGCACCCAGGAAGCGGAGCGCGTGGCCGCGCTTGGTCTCGTAGTCGTGGGTGTCGATCTTCAGGCGGAAACGGATTTCCTTCAGGACCGTGTTGGTCTGGTTCTTCCGGGCCTCGCGTGCCTTGACCGCAGCTTCGTACTTGTACTTGCCGAAGTCCATCAGCTTGCACACCGGAGGCTTGGCCTGCGGTGCAACTTCAACGAGATCAAGATCGGACTCGGCAGCCAAACGCAGGGCATCCTCAATACGGACAACTCCTACTTGTTCGCCTGCAGGGCCGACCAGCCGCACCTCGGGGACGCGGATACGCTCATTGATTCTTGGCTCGCTAATGTTAAAGCTCCTGTGTTCGAGAGGGGTATTCCACCGGCAAATAGAGAAGGCCCCCAATTGCCGGAGCAATCGAAGGCCTCGAAGATCGGGACTGCCTTCCTCCTAAGAGGCGGCACGCGTTTCCGCCAGGCTGGTGCCCAGGAGAAATGCCCGACCAGGTACCCGGCAACCTTGCTTCTTGCGAAGCTTCCCGAAGGAGAGCGGCTGACGCGGGTGGGAGAGAACTCCGCTTGCAAACTGAAAAACGATTCTATCCAAAGAATCCCCCCGGCGCACATGCTAAGCAAAGCAGGCATGGATCGGAGGGTTTCCAACGGTAGTTCCCCTCACTCCGGCGGTCCAGCTGCCACAGTGAAAATATCGGGTGAAATAACGTCATCCAGTCGGTCTGTGACAAGCTTACCAGCATGAGCACAACAGATAGCAATTCACACGTTTATGAGCCCGCCGGCGCCCAAACCGACGTCTCGCAGCAAATCCGCGACATCTCCGAGGTCCCCGCGATCGAAGTCATCACCACGGCAGCCGTGCACCTGATGAGCGCAGCAGCAGTGAAGCTTGGCCTCGCCGCCGAGGAAAACGCAGAAGAGCTCAAGGACCTGGACGAGGCCCGCAAGCTGATTACCGCCCTGGCCGGCCTGGTCACCGCCGCGGCGCCCGAGATCGGTTCCCAGCACGCCGGACCGTTGCGCGACGGCCTCCGGTCCCTGCAGCTGGCCTTCCGCGAGGAATCCACCATCCAGGACGCCCCGGGCAAGGGTCCGGGCGAGAAGTACACCGGCCCCGTCAACTAGGAAGCGGCCAGCCAGCCAGTCAGGCTGCACCCTCAAAACTCCACGCTTCGGCGGGCGGACCCCTTGGTCCGCCCGCCGTCGTCGTTAACGGGCCCGGCGGTGACGGCCGTGGTTACCGGACGCCGGGGTCAACGGTCCCGTGCCGGCCTGCGGCGGCGAGCCGCTGCCGGCGCCGGCGCTGCAGGCCCAGCCCCAGCAGGCACAACAGGACGCCGCCCATGCCGACGGCGACGAACCCGGCGGAGGGCCCGACATTGTCGATAAAAATCCCGGCGAGCGGCGCCCCGAGCGCCACACCGCCGGTGAGGGCGGATCCGTACCAGCCCATCGCCTCGCCGCGGCGCCGCTCGTCGACGAGTTCGGCGACCTTCTCCGAGGCTGCCGACAGCACGGGCGCGCACAGCAGGCCCGGCAGGAGCGAAAGCAGGCTCAAGGTCCAGGTGTCCTGCGCGAAGGCCATCGGCACGGTGAGGGCGGACATGCCCAGCAGCAGCAGGATCGGCGAAATCGGCCGGTGCATGGCGCCATAGATCAGCCCGCCCACCACGGATGCCCCGCACCAGAAGAGGAAGACGAGCCCGATCTCGGCCTCCCGCCCGCCGGTTTCGAGGGCGGCGACAATCCCGACGTCGGAGCCGCTGAGCACCATTCCGGCTCCGGCCGCGACGGCGAAGACGGCGGCGACCGCGGCGCTGAACCAGGCAAAGTTGTGTTGGACCTTGTCCCGGAGGCCGGAACGGGGCTGCCGCCGCCGTTCCGCAGCGGCCAGCGGGGCGAACTCGGCGGCGGCTTCCTGCAGGTGCGCCGGAGCGGCCGCGACCACGGCGGCCTCCGCGGCTTCCTGCTGGCCAGCCTCGAAGGCTGCCGCGGACGCTGCATCCGACGGAAGGCCAGATTCGGCGCTGCGGGTCGGCGGATTGAACCACATCAGGAACAGCCCGGACACCGAGGTGGCAATGCCGATGATCGTCAGGCCCAGGACCGAGAATCCGGCGGTGGCGACGAGGGCGCCGACGGCAGGACCGATCATGAAGACCAGCTCGGTGGAGATTGCGTCCAGGGCAAACGCGGTGCGCCGCTGCTCCCCCGTGGCCAGGACACCGAGGGACTGGCGGACGACGCTGAAGATCGGCAGGGTCAGCAGCCCGCCCACGAAGACCAGCGGCAGCAGCATCTCAAAAGACACGTGCGGCACGATCGACCAGATGACGGCCTCACCAATGACGGACGGGATGAGGGCCCGGCGCAGACCCACGGTGTCGACGCGCCGGCCGCGCCAGGGGGCGCCGACAGCGATGCCGATTGTCATCACGGCAGCGGCGGCCCCGGCGGCCGCATAGCCCTGGCCGAGCGTGAGGACGATATGCAGGGTCAGCAGCACGCCGGCTGCCGAATGCGGTATGCGGGCAATCATGCCGACCAGCAGCAGCCGCCGGATTGGCCGGACGGACAGCAGCTCCCGGTAAAGCGCGAAATTCACGTAACTACATCCTCCTGCTACTGCCCCCGGCAGCAAGAGGGTCGCCCTCGCTGGCCGTCAGCTACTGTGCTGCGCGCTGCAATTTGACCTCGATCGAGTCAACCCGCTCAGCAAACATTTCATTCCGTGCCCAGGCACCGTTGAGGCCGGCCACGATGGACTGGACGCCTGCGGCGTCGAGTCCGTCTTCCAGGAACAACTGGACCCGGAGCTCGGGCCCGGAGCCACCGCCGGGAAGCTGCCTTCCATCTGCGGTCAGCGAGCCAACACCGCCGCCTGGATGAATTTCAACACGCCGGACGGCAGGAAAGCCAACGGCGGCCTCGCCGAGGCTCTGGGCCAGCTCCGGATCAGCATACGACGGCGTCCAGGTCCGCTGCTGCGCCAACGCCCACACAGCGGGCCGGCGCACCACGAAGGTGAAGTCAGAACCGGGGTCCAGGACCAGCAACTCGGCACCCTCCGCGACGGCGGACAGCGCAGCGCGGGCCGCATAGACCGCCACCGGCCTGGCGTCGGGGTGCCAGGCCTGGAGGGTGGCGGCCGAGGTGAACACCGGCATCGCCGTCCGCCCGTCGGGCGCTTTGAGGGTCACGAGGGCCATATCCGCCTGCTTGTCCCCGTGCAGGGCATCGCCCTGCGCGTCCACGTGGCCTGCAGCTTCCTCGGCGAGCTGGGCGAGGATCGGCACGAAGACCCGCGCGGTCGCGAGCGACGCGACGACGCCGGCCTCGGTGCCGTCGCCGGCCAGAAGAGCCGCCCGGGCCGCGAGGTAGCTTGCGTCGGCGGTGCCGTCGTCGTCCTCGAAGCTGTGGATTCGTGCGTCGTCCCCGGTCAGGCTCCGCCCGGCCCACGGCTGGCCGGCGGAGTCCGTGGCCCCTCCCGCGCCGGCCAAGGCCGCCGCGATGTGCCCGGGAAGGTGGCGGGGAGGCTCTGTGCCGCCGCCGGCCGAGGTGCCGGGCACCGGGCCGCCGCCTGGCGGCTGGGATTCCATGGCTGCGGTCCGGCTAGCGTCGGCCGGCGACGTCGAGAGCCTCGGGAAGCGTGAAGTTGCCGTTGTAGAG
The DNA here is from genome assembly GCF_947090775.1 of Pseudarthrobacter sp. MM222. NCBI lineage: Bacteria > Bacillati > Actinomycetota > Actinomycetes > Micrococcales > Micrococcaceae > Pseudarthrobacter > Pseudarthrobacter sp. MM222. Next base: position 1,538,150 of record NZ_OX352321.1, on the reverse strand, counting down.
GGCCTTGCCGACGATTGCGCCCTCCACGCCGAGCGGGACGAGGGAGCGCAGGACCTTGAGATCGTCAAGGCTGGAGATGCCGCCGGAGGCCACGACGGGCTTGCCGGTCTTTTCCACCATCTGGCGCAGCAGTTCGACGTTCGGGCCCTGCAGGGTGCCGTCCTTGGTCACGTCGGTCACGACGTAGCGGGAGCAGCCGGCCTCTTCGAGCCGGCCCAGGACCTCCCAGAGGTCGCCGCCTTCCTTGGTCCAGCCGCGGCCGGCCAGCGTGGTGCCGCGGACATCCAGTCCGACGGCGATCTTGTCGCCGAAGCGCTCGATCACACGGGACGTCCACTCCGGGTTCTCCAGGGCCGCGGTACCGAGATTGACCCTGGCGACGCCAAGGTCAAGGGCCTTCTCGAGCGATTCGTCGTCGCGCAGGCCGCCGGAGAGTTCCACGTTGATGTCGAGTCGTCCCACGACTTCGCGGAGCAGCTCGGCGTTGGAGCCCCGGCCGAAAGCAGCATCGAGGTCCACGAGATGGACCCATTCCGCCCCCTGCTGCTGCCAGTTCAGGGCGGCCTCCAGCGGTGTTCCGTAGCTTGTTTCGCTGCCGGCCTCACCTTGCACGAGGCGCACGGCCTGACCGTTGACGACGTCGACGGCGGGCAGAAGCTCAAGCACGGGCAGCGGGGTTTCGGTGGTCATCGGGGGTCCTCAGCTTCTTTCGGTGGCGGGGATGAACGGGGGCTGCGGGACCGCTAGGAGGCGGGCAGCGTCAGGAGATAGGCGGCCAGCAACGACATCCCGGCCAGGCCGTAGAACACGATCTGGACCCAGCGCGGACTCTTTTGCTGCCGGAAGGACAGCGCGCCGCCGACCAGCAGTCCGGCGAGGCCCATCAGAACCAGGGACCACATCTAGGAGGTCTGTTCCGGGCCGGTACCGGGTGTGCCGGCCGGGGCGGCCCCGTCGCGGGACCCCTTGCGCAGGCTTTCGACCCAGTTGCGCAGCAGGTGTGCGCCGGCGTCGCCGGACTTCTCCGGGTGGAACTGCGTGGCGCAGAGCGGACCGTTTTCAACCGCCGCGATGAAGGGGGCGCCGTGCTCGGACCAGGTGACCAGCGGAGCGGCCATCCGCGGCTGGATGACATCGAAGTTCCACTCCTGCACCCCGTAGGAGTGCACGAAGTAGAAGCGCTCGTTCTCAACGCCCGCAAAGAGCCTGGAGCCGTCGGGCACGGACACCGTGTTCCAGCCCATGTGGGGAACCACGTCGGCGGGCAGCAGCTCCACCTTGCCGGGCCACTCCCCCATGCCGGGCGCCTCGGTGCCGTGTTCCACGCCCGCCTCGAAGAGGACCTGCAGGCCAACGCAGATGGCCAGCACGGGACGGCCGCCGGCGACGCGGCGTCCGATCATCCGGATTCCGTCGACCGCCTTGAGCTCGTTCATGACGGTTTCGAAGGCGCCGACGCCGGGAACCACGAGGCCGTCCGCGTTCAGTACGTCTTCCGGCTTGGCGCTGAGGATTACCTCGGCACCGGCGCGCTCGAGCGCACGGACCGCGGACCGGATGTTGCCGGAACCGTAGTCCAGCACCGTGACGGTGGGCTTGCCCTCCGGAGAGGCGGGCTTCCTGCCGGCATCGGGGTCGATGATGGCGCCGTCCTGCACCACGGGGCCGGTCACAGCGCACCCTTGGTGGAGGGGATGCCTTCAACCCGGGGATCCGGCTCGACGGCGGCACGGAGCGCGCGGGCGAAGGCCTTGAACTGGGCCTCGACGATGTGGTGGGGGTCCCGGCCGGCCGTGACGTTCATGTGCAGGCAGATGCCGGCGTGCAGGGTGATGGCCTCGAAGACGTGCCGGGTCAGGGACCCGGTGAAGTGTCCGCCGATCAGGTGGTACTCCTGGCCTGCCGGTTCGCCGGCGTGGACGAGGTAGGGCCGTCCGGAGACGTCGACGACGGCGTGTGCCAGGGCTTCGTCCAGGGGGACGGTGGCCTCACCGAAGCGGCGGATGCCGGCCTTGTTGCCCAAGGCCGTGCGCAGCACCTCACCGAAGGTGATGGCGACGTCTTCGACGGTGTGGTGCACGTCGATGTGGGTATCACCCGTCGCCTTGACCGTCATGTCGATCAGGGAGTGCTTGCTCAGCGCCGTCAGCATGTGGTCATAGAAGGGAACCGAGGTGCTGATCTCCGACACGCCGGTGCCGTCCAGGTTGATCTCGACCAGCACGGATGACTCGCTGGTGGTCCGCTCCATGCGTGCGGTCCGGCCCTCGGCAGCAGTTGATCCGGTGTTGCTCATGTGGGGGTGTCCTTTGGTGATGAAGGCGGTGCTGGGCGTTCTGGCGACGTTCTTGTCCCGAAGTTAAGTCTAGGCCCGCTGGTTGGACGGGCTGCTCAGGATCCGTTCAAGGGCCTCAAGGAAGGCTGTGGTTTCCGTCTCAGTCCCGGCCGTGACGCGCAGGTGGCCGGGGATGCCGACGTCGCGGATGAGTACCCCGGCGTCCAGCAGTTCCTGCCAGACGGCGTGCGGGTTCGCGAGCCCGCCGAAGAAGACGTAGTTCGAGTCCGAGGCGGCGGGCTTGAGCCCCATCCGCTGAAGTTCGGAGACGATCCTGTCCCGCTGGCGCTTGATGTCCTCGACGTCGGCCATAAGGGCAACGCGGTGCTGCAACGCGGCGAGGGCGGCCGCCTGCGTGATGGCGGAGAGGTGGTACGGAAGCCGGACCAGCCGGAGGGCGTCGGTCACTTCCGGGGCTGCCGCCATGTAGCCCAGCCGGGCGCCGGCGAGGGCAAAGGCCTTGCTCATGGTGCGCGAGACGATCAGACGCTCGCGGCCGGGCAGCAACGTCAGCGCGCTCGGCGTTCCGTCGTGGGCGAACTCGTGGTAGGCCTCGTCGACGATCACGATGGTCTGGCTGGCCTCCCCGGCCTCGTACACTGCCTCCACGACGTCGAGGCCGAGGCCCGTGCCGGTGGGATTATTCGGGGAACACAGGAATACGATGTTCGGCTGGAGTTCGCGGACCTGGCGGGCAGCGGATTCTGCGCTCAGCCCGTAGCCGTCCGCCCGCAGCCCAACAATGTATTCCGTGTCCGTCCCCGCAGCGAGCAGGGGGTACATGGAGTATGTGGGAGGGAAACCCAGTGCGGTCCGCCCCGGGCCGCCGAACGCTTGGAGGATCTGCTGGAGCACCTCGTTGGAGCCATTGGCTGCCCAGATACTGTCGGCGCCCAGGCCGTGACCGAGGTATTCCGCGAGGGCTCCGCGCAATTGGGTGAACTCCCGGTCCGGGTAGCGGTTCAGGCCGGCGGCGGCCTCCGTGACGGCCTCGGAGATGGCCGCCCGGACGTCCGCCGGGACACCGTGGGTGTTCTCGTTGACGTTTAGCAGGATGGGCACGTCCAGCTGGGGAGCCCCATAGGGAATCATGCCCCGCAGGTTGGTCCGGAGGGGAAGTCGGTTCAGGCGCTCTAACTGGTCAGTCACTTGCCTAGTTTAAGTGAGACCGCGCCGGGGCTTGAAACTGTGACGCCTGGCGCCGGGTTCCGGCCCCGCGAACCGGCCGGCTGTTGTTAGGCCGGGGCGCTCCCTGGCCGGGCTACTTGGCCGGGACGAACAGCGTTTGGCCGGGCAGCACGCGGGCCGCGTCGAGGTTGTTGAGCTGGACGATGTCGGCTACCACGTCGCGGGGGTCGCGATCGGGTGCGACGGATCCGGCGATGGCCCACAACGATTCCCCGGGCTGCACCGTAACGGACACGGTGGGAGTCAGGGACAGTTCCGCGGCCGAATCCGAGGCCTTGGCGGGGGCATTCAGGAAGCCGCTGAAGGACAGGATCAGTGCGGCCAACAGGATCAGGGGCACGCCGATGAAGACGAACCGTCCGCGACGGGTTAGCCGCAACGGCGCCTGCCGGGCGCGGCCGGTGCCGCCGGCCGAAGCGGCATGGCCTTCAGGGGCCGCGGAAACGGAGCGGCCGTACTCGCCGGATGCGGCTTGGCCAAAAGTGTCGTGAAACGCGCTTGAAGCTGACATGAACTGAGCCCTCCTGGACCATACTGTGCCGCCCGGCGTACTCCACGTACCTGCCGCCAACCGGCTTAACCTTCGAACATAGAACCGAACGCACTGCTGGGATCCAACCCGAGGCTTCCATCCGGACCAGCGTTGTTCGAACACATATTCGAACTTCACTAGACCAGTTTTAGCACCTATTAACGAACATTGTCGAGACTCGCTAGAACAAATGTTTGAAAAAGCCGGGTGGCTGGCCTACGTTTGAGGAACAGGACAACCACTTCTGCAGACGATCATCAGTAGTTGATCAGCGGGGTCTGACATTCAGGCCGGAGGGTCCCGGTATCTGCAGCCACGGCAGCCGGGCGGAATGAAAGGCAATGGCACATATGGCAGCACAAGCCACCGGCGGCAGGGCTTCCCAGCGGAGCCCGCAGTCAGCCAAGCCACCCAAGGGCCTCACCGTCCGGCAGAAGAAGATCCTGGAAACCATCCAGCGCTCAGTGACGGACAACGGCTACCCGCCTTCAATGCGCGAGATTGGCGACATTGTGGGCTTGGCGAGCCTATCCAGCGTGACCCACCAGCTTTCCCAGCTGGAGAAGCTCGGCTACCTGCGCCGCGATCCCAAGCGGCCCCGCGCCATGGAAGTTCTCATGCCGCTGACCCTGGATGAGGGCGGCACGAAGGTATCAGGCGTGGAAAAGTCCCGCGGTCTCCGTGCCGTGGGCGGGCTCTCCGTCTCGGAACTTGCCAGCGCCACGGATACCGCTATGGTGCCGCTGGTGGGCCGCATCGCTGCGGGCGGTCCGATTCTCGCGGATCAGGTCGTGGAAGACGTCATGCCGCTGCCGCGCCAGCTGGTGGGCCACGGAGAACTCTTCATGTTGAAGGTGGCAGGCGACTCGATGATCGATGCCGCCATCTGCGACGGCGACTGGGTCGTCGTGCGCCAGCAGGGCGACGCCGTCAACGGTGATATCGTCGCCGCGCTGCTGGACGACGAGGCGACCGTGAAGACATTCCGTCAGCGCGACGGCCACACCTGGCTGTTGCCGCAGAACACGCAATACGAGCCGATCCTCGGCGATCACGCCGTCATCATGGGCAAGGTTGTCTCAGTCCTGCGTTCCCTCTAGAGCCTGCGGTCCAGGGCCCCGTCCGGCACCGACGGGGCCCTTGGCGTTTTCCTGGCCCTTGGCGTTTCCTGGCCCGGCCGCCCGCCCGCGGCTGCTGTGCCCCGCGGCTACTGTGCGGCTTGGGCCGACGTCTGTGAGAGTCGTTCCAATGCCGCGACGGCGATTGCCGGATCGGTGGTCGGCCAGAACGGGGGCAGGGCTGCGCGGAGGAATCCGCCGTAGCGTTCCGTGGACAGCCGTGAGTCCAGCACGGCCACCACGCCCTTGTCCGTGGTCGTGCGGATCAGCCGGCCCGCTCCCTGGGCCAGGCGGATCGCGGCATGGGTGGCCGAGACACTCATGAAACCGTTGCCGCCGGCCTGGGCCACGGCCCGGGAGCGAGCCGTCATGAGCGGGTCATCCGGCCTCGGGAACGGGATTCTGTCGATGACCACGAGCCGGCAGGAGTCGCCGGGGACGTCAACGCCCTGCCACAGGGACATGGTGCCGAAGAGGCAGGTGTCCGGTTCATCGGCGAACTGGCGCACGAGCGCCGTCATGGTCGAGTCCCCCTGGCACAGGATGCTCATGTCCAGCCGGGGCCGCATCGCGTCGGCGGCGTCCTCGGCCGCGCGCCGGGAGGAGAAGAGGCACAGTGCCCCGCCGCCGGACGCGCGGATGAGTTTTTCCAGCTCGTCGAGCGCTTCCGGGGACGTGCCGCGGCCGGGTTTGGGCAGGTGCTTGGCGACGTAGAGGATGCCCTGCTTGGGGTATTCGAAGGGCGAGCCGACGTCCACTCCGGTCCAGCTGGGCGCGCCTGGGCCGACCAGGCCGAGACCGCCCGCGGCGGGTTCGAAGGCGGAGCCGATGGCCAGGGTGGCCGAGGTCAAAATGACCGTGTGGTCAGCGAAGAGGCCCTCGCGCAGCCGTCCGGCGACGCTCAGCGGGGCCACGTTGATCAGGGCCGGTGCGCTCTCGTCCGGCTGGGAGTACCCCTGGGCGGGATCGAAGGTGCTGTTCCGGGAGAACCAGACCACCTCGCGGTTTTCCCGGGCGGCCAGGAGCCGCTCGCAGAGTTCCAAAATGACCATGAGGCGCGAGCGGGCGAGCTGACGCCCGCCATCGGCGGTGTTGGCGCTGTCCCCCTTGGAATCGGAAAGCGCGGCCCGGCAGGCGTCACGCAGCTGGTCCACGCAGTCCAGCTGTTCGCTGTTCAGGCCGTTGGGCATCAGCCCGCTGGGGACACCTTCAATAGCAAGTTCGAGGTTGGCTGCGGCGTTGTTGAGTGCGTCCACGGTGATGGCGGTGTGCTTCCTGGCGCCGGACGCGGCCACATGCACCATCGCCACGGAGAGCTGGCCGGACACCGCACCGGTGACGCGGTCCTGGAGTTCGTGCGCCTCGTCCACCACCACCACGTCGTACTCCGGCAGCACGGCAAGGCCTTCGAAGGCGCTGACCGCCAGCATGGCATGGTTGGTGACGACGACGTCGGCGTCGGCCGCGTTTTGCCGGGCCAGCTCGCTGAAGCATTCGGCCGCGAGCGGGCATTTTTGTGCGCCGAGGCATTCCATCGAAGTCACGGAGATCTGGCGCCAGGCGCGGTCAGTGACCCCGGGCATGAGCTCGTCGCGGTCCCCGGTGGTGGTCTCTTCGGCCCATTCGCGTAGCCGGACCACTTCCTTGCCGAGCTGGGAAGACGGGCCGCCCATGGCTGCGGCGAAGTGCGGCACGGCCGTGTCCTCGCCGAGGGAGAACAGCTGGCCCTCGGAGGGTTCTTCGGAGGGGAAGCCGCCCTCGAGCTTGTGCCGGCAGACGTAATTGGCGCGGCCTTTGACGAGGGCCACCTTGACGGGGCGTTCCAGTGCCGGGGTGATGGTCTTGAGCAGCCGGGGCAGGTCGCGGCCCACGATCTGGGTTTGCAGGGCCAAAGTCGCGGTGGAGACCAGGGTGGGTTTGTCGCTGACCAGGGAATGGGCGATCAGCGGGATCAGGTAGGCCAGGGACTTGCCGGTGCCGGTGCCGGCCTGGACCAGGAGGTGGTCGCCCGTGTCGATGGCGTGCGCCACCTGGCGGGCCATTTCGTGCTGGCCGGTACGGCTCTGGCCGCCCATGCCGGACACCGCCCGGTCGAGCAGTTCGATCACGAACTCCTCACCGGACGGGCGGTCCTCGGCTGGACGGTTTTCGGCGGGACGGTTTCCGGCCGGGCTGGTCTCTGCCGGGCCGTGCTCGCCGGAGTCCCCCTCGGTCGCCGCTGGTTCAGTCATTGCTGATGAAGGAGTCCAGTTCAGCGGCCAGACCCTCGCGGACCATGACCACGGCACGCGTGCCGGTCTCCTCGTGGTCGAGGCTGAGGATCTCTGCGTCGGTCTCGTGCAGCTTGCTGAGCAGGTCCCCGCGGTTGTACGGGATCATCAGTTCCAGCTTCACGCTGGGCCGCGGGATGCCCTCGCTAATCGCCTTGAGCAGTTCCGGAATGCCTTCCCCGGTCCTTGCCGAGACCACGATGTGCCGCGGTTCGCGCTGCTTGAGCCTTTCAATCACGAACGGATCGGCAGCGTCTGCCTTGTTCAGGACGATGATCTCCGGCACCTTGCGCGCATCGACCTCGCTGAACACCGAGCGGACGGCCGCGATCTGGCCCTCCGGGTCCGGGTGGGAGACGTCGACGACGTGCAGGATCAGGTCCGAGTCGGCGACCTCCTCCAGGGTGGAGCGGAAGGCCTCCACGAGCTGCGTGGGCAGCGAGCGGACAAATCCCACCGTGTCGGCGAGGGTGTAGCCCAGCCCATCTGAGGTTTCGGCCTTGCGGACCGTCGGGTCCAGGGTGGCGAACAGGGCATTCTCCACCAGCACGCCGGCGTCGGTCAGCCTGTTCAGCAGTGAGGACTTGCCGGCGTTCGTGTACCCGGCGATCGCCACCGACGGCACGGCATTACGACGGCGGTTGGCGCGCTTGGTTTCCCGGGCCGGCTTCATCGCGGCGATTTCGCGCCGCAGCTTGGCCATCCGGGTGCGGATCCGGCGGCGGTCCAGTTCGATCTTGGTTTCACCGGGACCACGCGAGCCCATGCCGGCGCCGGCACCGCCCACCTGGCCACCGGCCTGCCGGGACATTGATTCGCCCCAGCCGCGCAGGCGCGGGAGCAGGTATTCGAGCTGGGCCAGTTCGACCTGGGCCTTGCCCTCCCTGCTCTTGGCGTGCTGGGCGAAGATGTCCAGGATCAGGGCCGTGCGGTCAATCACCTTGACCTTGACGATGTCTTCCAGGGAGCGACGCTGGGAGGGTGCCAGTTCGGCGTCGACGACGACGGTGTCCGCGCCCGTGGACATCACGATGTCCTTCAGTTCCTGGGCCTTGCCGGATCCGAGGAACGTTCCCGGGTCGGGCTTGGCGCGGCGCTGGACGATCCCGTCCAGGACCTCCGAGCCGGCGGTTTCGGCCAGGGCTGCGAGCTCGCGGAGCGAGTTTTCCGCATCGGCGAGCGTGCCTTCGCTCCAGAGGCCGGCCAGTACGACCCGCTCCAGCCGCAGCTGCCGGTATTCGACTTCAGTGACGTCTTCGAGTTCGGTGGACAGACCGGCGGTGCGGCGCAAAGCGTGCCGTTCCGCGAGATCCTGCTGGTCGCCGTCGTGACTGCCGTAGTCCTCGTCCAGCCCGGAGATGGCCTGCGCCTTGCCGAGCACCGACTTGGGCTCGCCGGCGGTCGGGGCAGCGTTCCGGGCAGGGGTGTCCTTGGAGAGGATCCGGTCGATGACAGCTTGGATTTCCGCAGGGCTCATGTCCTGGGCTGCTGAATCGGGTCCGGTGTTGGGCTGAGTGGTCATGGTCTCCTTTGAAGGTTCGGCAGTTTCAGAATAGTGCCGATTCGAAGTCTGCGGGGCGGTATTCGCGCTGGGCTGACGACTATGGGTCATTCGGGTCTCCTGGATGCCTGCGGCGGCGGGGCCTGCGGCAGGGGGGGGCTCCCGTGGGAGCGGTGAATAGCGGAGCTGGAAAGGAAGGGAAGGAACAGGACGGATATGCCGGACTGTCGAAGGGACGGTCTTGGGGCTGTCCGCGAGCCGAACTCAGATGAGCACTGCTGAACTCCAAGGGGTCGGGCGCCACGGGAGGGTCCTGAAAAGGGGTTCAGGTGGGGGTGGCGCGCTGAGCGGAAGGTAAGTACCTGCGTCGCTGCGGGGACGGGACGAAGCCCGTGCCGGCTACTTGAAGTTCAAGATCATGTATCAATATTACCAGACCGGTTTTCCGCATCGGCCCGCCGGGTCATCGCGGGCGCGTGAGCTTGCCCACCGGTTTCCCATAGCGGCCGAGAGCCAACTAATCTGGCAAGTTATGGAGTCTGCACATTATTTCAGCGCCCAGCCGGCCGGGCCCTTCACCCGGAAGCCATTGACCGTGGAGCTGGCAGGCGGGACGCGCCAACTGCAGACGTCCTCGGGCATCTTCAGCCCGGACGGCATCGACAAGGGAACGGCCGTCCTGCTGGCCGAAGCGCCTGCCCCGGCGCCGCAGGGAAACCTCCTGGATATCGGCTGCGGCTGGGGGCCGATCGCGCTGACCCTGGCGCTGCGCGCACCGCACTCCCGCGTTTACGCGGTCGACGTCAACGAGCGCTGCGTGACCCTGACAAACGAGAACGCGGCCATCCTGGGGCTGGGTAATGTCACCGCCAGCACGCCCGACGCCGTTGATCCGGAGCTGCGCTTCGACACCATCTGGTCCAACCCGCCCATCCGGATCGGCAAGGATGAGCTGCACGCCCTGCTGCTCCACTGGCTGCCGCGGCTCGCCCCGGGCGGGTCAGCGTGGCTCGTGGTCCAGAAGAACCTGGGATCCGATTCGCTTCAGCGCTGGCTGGCAGCCGAGCTGGATGGCAGCTTCACCGTGACGCGGGAAAGCACTTCGAAGTCCTTCCGCATCCTGCGGGTCAGGAAAGCGTCCCACTAGCCACGATTACGGCCGGACCGCTGAGCTCGACGTGCTCATGGCCTTCCGCGCCGAGGAAGAACTTCACGCCGACAACGCCGCCGGGCACCTTGACCTTCCAGGTGTCGGGGGCGCCCTGGCCTGCCCAGTGCCGGATGGCGACGGCGGCCGCGCAGGCGCCGGTACCGCAGGACTGCGTCTCCCCCACGCCCCGCTCGTGCACGCGCATGGTGATCGTTCCGACGCCGTCATGGACCAGCGGCTCGGACGGCACGACAAACTCGACATTCGTGCCGGCGGTCGGGATCGGGTCCACATGGGGCGCGGTAAACAGCTGTGTGGCCTCCAGTTCGGCCAGCTCGGCCAGCGCCACGACGGTGTGCGGGTTCCCCATGCTCACCGAAAGAGCGGGCCGGGCGACCTCCAGGCCGTGCGCACTGACGAGCGAGTCCATTGCGCGTGCCGTGGCTTCCCCCGGAAAAATGAACTCCCAGGGGCCCATGTCGACGGCGTAACCGGCCGCGGTGCGAACGATCGTCTTGGCGCCACCGCGGGTGCCGATGGTCAGGGAGTCCCCGGCGGGCAGCTCCACCAGGCCCTCGGTGATCAGGAAGTGCACGAAAACACGGACCCCATTGCCGCACATTTCCGACAGCGAGCCGTCTCCGTTCCGATAATCCATGAACCACTCCGCGTCCGGGTGTTCCCGAAGCAGTTCCTGGCCCTCGGGGAGCAGGCCGGACGGGACGGCGCGGATGAGGCCATCTCCTCCGATGCCGCGGTGCCGGTCGCAGAGCGCGGCCACCTGCTCCGGGGTGACGGAGAGCGTACCGTGCGGGTCCGCGAGAAGCACGAAGTCGTTGCCGGTTCCGTGGCCTTTGGAAAACTTAAGGCCGCTGAGCGCTGCCGTGTTGGTTTCTGCGTTCCGGTCAGCGGCCACGGCCAGGGTTTCGTCCATACTCCAAGGTTACCGTTCCGGTTGCTGCGCCGGGTCCGGACCGCCCGACGCGTCCGGACTGCCCGACAATCCCGGCCTGCCGGACGCTCCGGGTGTGCAGGCCGCGGCGGCCTTGGCCACGAGTTCCGGGTCCTGCCAGTCCAGCCACTGGATCCGGGGGTCCGCGCGGAACCACGTCAGCTGCCGGCGGGCAAACTGCCGGGTCGCGACGATGGTCTCCTCGGCTGCCTGTCCGACGTCAGCCTCACCGTCGAGGACTTTGAGGAACTGGGCGTAGCCGAGGGCCCGGGGGGCGGTCCTGCCGAGGCGCAGCCCAACAGCGTCGAGGTGCCGGATCTCGTCAAGCAGTCCCCGCTCCACCATGGTGTGCACGCGGCGGGCGAGCCGCTCCCGGAGCTGCTCGCGGTCCACGGCAAGGCCGATCTGAACGGCGGGCTGGAAGTACTGCCGGGTGGGCATGAAGGAGCTGAAGGGCCGCCCGGTCAGTTCATGGACCTCGAGGGCCCGAATGATCCGGCGTGCGTCGCCCAGCCGGCCGGCCGACACCGGATCCACGGCCTCCAGCCTGGCCCGGAGCGGGGCGGGCCCGGCGGATTCGAGTTCCGCCTCCAGCCGGCGGCGGACGGCCGGGTCGGTGCCCGGGAATTCCAGCACGTCCAGCGCGGCGCGGACGTAGAGCCCGGAACCGCCGGCCAGGATGGCGCGTTTGCCGCGGGCGTGGATGTCGGCAATCAGGGCGCGGGCCTGCTGCTGGAAGTCCGAGACGCTGGCTTCCTCGGTCACGTCCAGGGTGTCCAGGAGATGGTGCGGCACTCCCCTGCGTTCGGCCTCGGTGATCTTGGCGGTGCCGATGTCCATGCCGCGGTAGAACTGCATCGAATCGGCGTTGAGGACTTCGCCGTCGAGCTGCAGGGCGAGCGAAACGGCGAGGTCAGACTTGCCGGAACCCGTCGGCCCGACGACGGCGACCACCGGAGGGGCTGGCGGTGATCCCGCCGCAGTGTCCTGAGCTTGGCTCCCGGCGCTGTCCTGGGGACCTGCCACCGGGTTAGCGGCCGCGGACCGGGAGGGTGGGCATGCCCAGGGATACGCCGGTCTTGCCGGCGGCGCCCGGCGCGGGAGCACCGCAGGAATCCGCCTGTGACCTGTCCCAGGCGTCCCCGGCGCGGGAACGGCGGAGGCTGTAGTCGTCCGCCGACACCGGATCGGCCACGAGGTGGAAGGCCGCGGCCTCGGTGATAGTCACCGTCACGAGGTCACCGGGGCGCGGCGCTTCGGCGCCGGCCGGGACGGAGAAGTGCACCAGCCGCTGGTCCTGGGCGCGGCCGGAGAGCCTGTGGGTTTCCTCGGCTTTGCGGCCGGAGCGGGCGGTGACCATGACCTCGACGCGGCGGCCCAGCTGGCGGGCGTTTTCCTCGGCGGCGATCCGGTCCTGCAGGGCGGTGAGGCGTTCGAAGCGTTCCTGGACCACGGCCTTGGGGAGCTGGTCCGGGAGGTCCGCTGCCGGGGTGCCGGGACGCTTGGAGTACTGGAAGGTGAAGGCAGTGGCGAAGCGTGACTGCTCCACGACGTCGAGCGTGGCCTGGAAGTCCTCCTCGGTCTCGCCGGGGAAGCCGACGATGATGTCGGTGGAGATGGCGGCGTGCGGGATCTTTGCGCGGACCTTGTCCAGAATCCCGAGGAACTTCGTCGAGCGGTATGAGCGCCGCATGTCCTTGAGGACCTTGTCCGAGCCGGACTGCAGTGGCATATGCAGCTGCGGCATGACGTTGGCGGTCTCTGCCATGGCGTCGATCACGTCATCCGTGAAGGCGGCCGGGTGCGGGCTGGTGAACCGGACGCGTTCCAGCCCCGGGATGTCCCCGCAGGCGCGGAGGAGCTTGGAGAAGGCCTGCCGGTCGCCGAATTCGACGCCGTAGGAGTTCACGTTCTGGCCCAGCAGGGTGACCTCGATGGCGCCGTCGTCCACAAGGGCCTGAATCTCGGCGAGGATGTCGCCGGGGCGGCGGTCCTTCTCCTTGCCGCGCAGAGCCGGGACGATGCAGAACGTGCAGGTGTTGTTGCAGCCCACGGAGATCGACACCCAGCCGGCATAGACCGAATCGCGTTTGGTGGGCAGGGTGGACGGGAAGACGTCGAGCGATTCGAGGATTTCCAGCTGCGCCTCGTTGTTGTGGCGCGCCCGGTCCAGCAGTGCGGGCAGGGCGCCGACGTTGTGCGTGCCGAAGACGGCGTCGACCCACGGGGCCTTCTTCAGGATGGTTTCGCGGTCCTTCTGGGCCAGGCAGCCGCCGACGGCAATCTGCATGCCGGGGTTGGCGGCCTTGATCGGAGCGAGGATGCCGAGGTTACCGTAGAGCTTGTTGTCGGCGTTCTCCCGGACCGCGCACGTGTTGAAGACCACGACGTCGGCCAGTTCCCCGGCGGCCGGGACGTAACCGGCGGCTTCGAGCATCCCGGACATCCGCTCGGAATCGTGGACGTTCATCTGGCAGCCGAAGGTGCGCACCTGGTAGGTACGGGGCTGCGCGGCGTCCGATGCCGGCGCAGTGTCCAGAGAAGGGATGGCGCCCAGGGAAGGGATGGCGCCCAGAGAAGGGATGCTGCCGGATGCTGGGGAAGGAATGGTCAAACTCACCTGTTAAGGGTAACGGGTCCGGGCCCTGCCCGCGCGGGCCCGGCGGCCCGCACGGGCAGCCGGTCCCTTGCAGCCTCCGGTTACCGGTACGGGGCCGGGCTAGGCTTCGGCTTCGGCACGGACCGCGGCCGCGTCGAGGACCTCACCCACGATCCGGAAGGCCTGCGAGCGCTGATATCCCTTGCGCGCAAGCATGGAGGCCAGCCGGCGCGTGGTCTTGTCCCGCAGCTGGCGGTCATCCAGCCCGGTAGCGCCCCGGAGTTTGCGCTCGACGAGCTCCCGGGCCGCCGCTTCCTCGTCCTCGTCGCTGAGCTGTTCCAACGCCACGGCGGCCACTTCGGCGTCAATGCCTTTGTCCGCGAGTTCCCGCCGCAGCGCACCCTTGGCCAGCTTCCGGCTCTGCGACCTGCCGCGGACCCACATGTCGGCAAACTCCGCGTCGTCGACCAGCCTGACTTCCTCGAAGCGGTCCAGCACGGCCTCGGCGACGTCCTCGGGGATGTTGCGTTCGGCCAGCTTGCGGGCGAGCTGCAGCCTGCTCTTGGGCGAAGTTGTCAGCTGCCGCAGCACGATGGCGCGGGCTACCGCAGCCGGATCGGCGTCGTGGTCCTGCTCGGGCGTGGGGCCCGAGCGCCGACGCCGGCCGTCAGCACCGGCCCGTGCACCGGCCAGTGCGCCTGCGGGTGCAGATGCACCATCGTCGTCGAAGCCGGCGGCAGGATCCGGCGCTGCGGATCCTGCCCCCTGGCGCCGTCGGCGGTTAGAACCCGTCAACGGCCTTCAGCTTCGGTGATGCTTCGGTCTCGGCCGGGGCCTTCACGCCGACGCCAAGCTTTTCCTTGATGAGACGCTCCAGTTCGGAGGCAAGCTCAGGGTTGTCGCGCAGGAAGCGGCGCGAGTTCTCCATGCCCTGGCCCAACTGATCGCCGTCGTAGGTGAACCAGGAGCCCGACTTCTTGATCAGGCCGTGCTCGACACCCATGTCAATGATGCCGCCCTCGCGGGAGATGCCCTGACCGTAGATGATGTCGAATTCGGCGATCTTGAAGGGCGGGGCCATCTTGTTCTTGACGATCTTGGCCTTGGTGCGGTTACCGACCGAGTCCGCGCCCTCCTTGAGGGTCTGGATCCGGCGGACGTCGATGCGAATGGACGCGTAGAACTTCAGGGCCTTACCACCGGTGGTGGTTTCCGGGGAGCCGAAGAACACACCGATCTTTTCGCGCAACTGGTTGATGAAGATGGCCGTGGTCTTGGTCTGGCTGAGGCGCCCGGTGATCTTACGCAGGGCCTGGCTCATGAGGCGGGCCTGGAGTCCGACGTGGCTGTCACCCATGTCGCCTTCGATTTCCGCGCGGGGAACCAGGGCGGCGACGGAGTCGATGACGATGACGTCCAGCGAGCCGGAGCCGATCAGCATATCCATGATTTCCAGGGCCTGCTCACCGGTGTCCGGCTGCGAAACGAGAAGGGCGTCGGTGTCGACGCCCAGCTTGGCTGCGTACTCCGGATCCAGGGCGTGCTCGGCGTCGATGAAGGCGGCGATACCGCCGAGACGCTGGGCATTGGCCACCGCGTGCAGGGCAACGGTGGTCTTACCGGAGGATTCCGGACCATAGATCTCAACGACACGGCCGCGGGGCAGCCCGCCAATTCCCAGCGCTACGTCCAGGGCGATGGAGCCGGTCGGAATGACCTCGATGGGAGCTCGGACTTCGTCGCCCAGGCGCATGACCGAGCCCTTGCCGAACTGCTTGTCAATCTGGGCAAGCGCTGCGTCGAGCGCTTTCTGGCGATCCGGGGCTGCGGCCATGGTTCACACCTCTAATGCTTTCTCGCTGTGGAGTGGCCGTTTCGGCCCTTCGTCTGTCATCGCTGACCTGTCATCACTGACGCTACTTCTACCCACCGACAGAGTTGCCGGCGGGCGTCGCGTATGTGGAAAACACTCTAGAAAAAGCATAGTCCCACCCGAACAGGTATTCGAACAAATGGGGCGGCGTGTCAGCGGCAAGCTTGGTTTTCGAGCGGCGGATCGGCAACGGTCAGCGCGGTTTGATATCCCGGCCCAGGCGGCGCTCGGGCGGCACATCCTGCACGTCGCACAACGCCAGCCAGACCTGCCGCGGCGGTATCCCGGCCCGGAGTGCCTGGTCCGCGGTTCGGCCGCCGACGCCGGCGAGGACGAGGCTGCTGCTGAGAACCCGGGAATAGCCTGCTCCGAATTCATCGTCCATGAGCCGCCAAAAGTCACTGATTCGCACGAATAAAGTCTCTCACGGTGCGGGACTCTAGAATGGTTGCCATGAGCAACCCAGCCGGGGCCCCCGGAAATGCAGCTGACATTCCCGGTAGCGCCGAGGATCCCGCAGACGCGGCACTGACCGCTGTTGAACATCAGCTGAGCCTGTTCTTGCGCCGCGCCCGTTCCGTCTCCCAGCAGCTTTCACGTCAGGTTCATCCGGATATGGAGCCGGCCGCCTACGGCCTGCTGAGCGTGATCCGGCGGAAGGGTCCGATCCGCTTGACCGAGCTGGCCTCCTGCATCGGCGTCGGCAAGCCTTCCGTGAGCCGGCAGATTGCCTTCCTGGAAAATCTCGGCCTGATTGCCAAGGAAGCTGATCCCCTCGATGGCCGCGCGCAGTCGATCCGGCTGACGGCCAAGGGCGAGGACAAGATGCACCAGGTCCAGGACGCCCGCCGCGAGCTTTTTCGGGAGCGGCTCTCCGAGTGGCCGGCCGAGGACCTGCAGGCACTGGCCGCCTACATGGGCAAGCTCAACGCCACCTACGAACCCGACGGCTTCCCCCGGGACGAGTCCGCCTAAGAGCCATCGCGTGCGCCGGCACGCGAGCGGACAGTTCACGGCAGTGCCGCCGCGAAACATTGCCGCGAAGTGTTACATCGGGCGGGTAAGGGCACGCAAAAGGTCCCCGGCACACCGCCGGGGACCTTTGGATCGAATTGGGGTCGGGGCTAACGTGCCCCGGAGAGAAGGCCCTTGGCCAACTCGTCGTTCAGGTCCGAGTTGAGCTCACGGTCCAGGTCACGGCCGTAGCGCTGTGCGAACTCCTGCGGAACGGTGTCCGGAACTGCTACACCCTCGGCGACGGCGACGCGGTCGCTGACTTCGCGGAGCATGCTGGAGAGCGGAACATCGAGGGCCGAGCAGATCGAGGAAAGGAGCTCCGAGGAGGCTTCCTTCTGGCCGCGTTCCACTTCACTCAGGTAGCCCAGAGAAACACGGGCACTGTGCGAGACTTCGCGGAGGGTACGGCCTTGGCGTTGGCGGACATCGCGCAGAACATCACCGATTTCGTGACGAAGTACAACCATCTTGCGCTCCTTCTGTTCGCTCTTAGCCTGATCGGCGAGGCCCACATCCTTCCAGCGGACAACGCCGTTTACGGATACGGGCTGCTTTACCATCTGTATCGCCTTGCTCCCTCGTTTGTTAAATCCGCCACTTGAGGCGAACTATTGATTCCTTCATCCTAGGCGCCTCCCATATTCGGAGGCGACACAATGTAACAACTATTAGGAATCAACTTTTGTTCCCGGCAACTTTACGCCCGGTAACTTCCCGGCGCCAGCACTTCCAGCAGGCGCTCCAGCGCCGCCGCACAGGCAAGGGCGCGGATCTCGGGCCGGTTTCCGTCGAAGCTGTAGGAGTACGACGTCGAACCGTCCGCCGTCGCAATGCCGACATACACGGCGCCGACGTCCTTGCCGCCGTGCGAATCCGGGCCGGCGACGCCGGTGGTGGACACCCCAATGTCGGCGCCACAGATCCGGCGGGCGCCGTCGGCCATCGCCGCGGCAACCTGCCCGTCGACGGCACCGACGGTGTCGAGGAGTTCCCGGGGCACGCCGAGCACATCGGCCTTGACCGAATTCTGGTAGGACACCACGCCGCCCTGCAGCATCCCGGAGGCGCCCGGGATATCGGCCAGGACAGCGGCAACCATGCCGGCGGTGAGCGACTCGGCGGTGGCGACGGTCAGGCCACGCTCGATTGCCCCGGCCACGGCCTCGCCGGCGATGCGGTGGAGATTCGGATGCAGAGTGGTCATTTCTTGCCCTCCTGGATCTGCTGCCGTGCCCGGAGGCCGCTCGCGCGCAGCTTCAGGGCTTCGAGAACATATTCCGCGCCCGTCCAGACCGTGATGGCCACGGCCGCCATCATGACGGCAAAGGCCACGGCGCCCAGCCACGGCGCGAGGGAGGCGAGCGGAATGACGTACAGGAAAATTGCGGCCGTCTGGACGACCGTCTTGAGCTTGCCGCCCCGGGAGGCAGGGATCACGCCGTAGCGGATGACGAAGAAGCGCAGGGCGGTGACCCCCCATTCGCGGACCAGGATCAGGATGGTGACCCACCAGGGCAGTTCCTGGAGCAGGGACAGCATGACCAGCGCGGAGCCGATCAACAGCTTGTCAGCAATCGGGTCGGCGATCTTGCCGAAATCGGTGATGAGTCCGCGGCTGCGGGCGATGTCGCCGTCGAGCTTGTCCGTGTAGATGGCGACAGCGAAAGTCGCGGCCGCCACCCAGCGCCAGACGCCGTTCTGGCTGTCCAGCCCGGGGGCGTCGGCGACGAGGAACCAGATGAAGAACGGCACCAGCACAATCCGCAGCATCGTCAGGATGTTGGGCAGGTTCCAGATCCGCGCGGCGGACCCGGGACTCTTTGCTTCGGCGCTAGTCACCTTCCTAGGCTACCGTCCGGTGAGCGACCAGGCGTCCTCGGAGCCGTCGTCGTCCTCCCCCGAGGAATCCCCGGAGCCGCCGTCCGCGCCGTCGAAGTACTGCACGCTTTGCGTGCGGTTCTCCAGATCCGCCGCCACGAGGTCCTCCGCGTAGCCGCCCTGGGCGATGTTGGCGTTGGCGTTGTCGCTGAGCGCCGCGGTCTGGGAATCCGCGGTCACCGGGCCGTCCTGGCCCTTCATCGCGGCCAGGACGGCGGCGAGGTCGTCCGGCTTCACCAGGACGTCGCGGGCCTTGGAACCCTCGGAAGGGCCCACCACCCCCCTGGATTCGAGCAGGTCCATCAGGCGCCCCGCCTTGGCGAAGCCGACGCGGAGCTTGCGCTGCAGCATTGACGTCGAACCGAACTGCGTGGTGACCACCAGTTCGGTGGCCTGCAGCAGCACCTCGAGATCGTCCCCGATGTCGTCGTCGATCTGCTTCTTCTGCGCCTCCGGGGCGACGTCGTCACGGTAGACCGCCTTGAGCTGGCCCTTGACGTGTTCGACCACTTTGTGGATTTCAGACTCGGTGACCCAGGCGCCCTGGACACGCATCGCCTTGGAGGCCCCCATCGGCAGGAAGAGCGCGTCGCCCTGGCCGATGAGTTTCTCGGCGCCGGGCTGGTCCAGGACCACGCGGGAGTCGGTGACGGACGAGGTCGCGAACGCCATCCGGGAGGGCACGTTGGCCTTGATCAGGCCGGTGACGACGTCCACGGACGGGCGCTGGGTGGCGAGCACCAGGTGGATGCCGGCCGCGCGGGCCAGCTGGGTGATGCGGACGATCGAGTCTTCGACGTCGCGCGGGGCCACCATCATGAGGTCGGCGAGTTCGTCCACGATCACCAGCAGGTACGGGTATGGCCGGATGACCCGCTTGGAACCCTCCGGCGGGTGGACCTTGCCGGCCCGGACGGCCTTGTTGAAGTCGTCGATGTGCTTGAAGCCGTAATTGGCGAGGTCGTCGTAGCGGGCGTCCATCTCCCGGACCACCCACTGCAGCGCTTCGGCGGCCTTCTTGGGGTTCGTGATGATCGGCGTGATGAGGTGCGGGACGCCTTCGTAGGCGGTGAGTTCCACGCGCTTGGGGTCCACCATGACCATGCGGACCTCGTCCGGCGTGGCCCGCATGAGGATGGAGGTGATCATCGAGTTCACGAACGAGGACTTGCCGGCGCCGGTGGCGCCTGCCACCAGAAGGTGCGGCATCTTGGCGAGGTTCGCGACGACGTAGCCGCCCTCGACGTCCTTGCCGACGCCCATAACCATGGGGTGGTCCGTGCGGCGGGCGTTCTGGCTGCGCAGCACATCGCCAAGCGAGACCGTCTCGCGGTCCGTGTTGGGGATTTCGATGCCGATCGCCGACTTGCCCGGAATGGGGCTCAGGATGCGGACATCGGAGCTTGCCACGGCGTAGGAGATGTTCTTGGACAGCGCGGTGACGCGTTCCACCTTGGTGCCCGCGGACAGTTCGATTTCGTACCGCGTGACCGTGGGGCCGCGGCTGAAGCCGGTGACCTGGGCGTCCACGTTGAACTGGTTCAGCGTGTCAGTCAGGGAGGCCACAATCGCGTCGTTCGCCTCGGTGCGTTCCTTCGGGATGGAGCCGGGCGTCAGCACGTCCGATGACGGCAGCGTATACGTGACGTCCCCGGCCAGGGAGAGCTGTTCCGTGCGCTGCGGAATCGGTGTCGGCAGCGGCGCCGGTGCCACCGGGTTGGACGGGACCTTGGGACCGGCAGCGGCGTTTCCGTCGGTTCCGGCGGCGTTTCCGTCGGCCGTTCCCGGGGCCCCGGACGGGTTGAGGGACCCCGCGGCGACCATGCCAGGCGTGACCAGCGGAATCGCCTCGGTGGCGTTCTCGCCCACGGAACCGGCGGCTGTTCCGGCGGCGCCCAGGCCCTGGGCCGCCTTGATCTTCTCGACGGCGATCTCGGCCTGCGTGGGCCGGCGCACGCCCGGCGCGACGGACTTGGCGCCGGTTTTGGAGCCACTGGCGGACCTGGCGGCCTCGGCTTCCTCGTCCGCGATGAGCGCCCGTTCGAAGGCCTCGTCGCCGACGTAGCCCTCCAGTCCGGCCTCGGCGTCGGGGTCCTTGCCGAAGAGGCGCCGGCGCTTTTTCCTGGCCGGTGCCGGGGTCTCGTTCTCGTAGAGGTAGCTGCGGTCGTGGCTTTCGCCATTTGGTTCGTGGTCCGCCAGGTCAATGCCCATGAGGTGTTCATAGGCGCCCCGCAGCCGGCTGGGGATGGCTCCAAAGGGGGTCGCCGTGACAATCAGCAGTGACGTGAAGGCGACCAGGCTGTAGACCGCAATGGGGACGGCGGTGTGAATGGCCGCCAGCGGCGCGGCGGCAAGGTAACCGAGCATGCCGCCGGCCTGGCGCAGGCCGTCGAATCCGTCCGCGACGGTGGGCTGGCCGCCGATGATGTGGGCCAGGCCGGTACCCGCGAAGGTCATGACCAGGAAGCCGATGCCGATCCTGTTGTTGCCGCGGCCGTCGTCGGGCTGCCGGAACAGCCGGAACGCGCAGACGAAGAGCATGAGCGGCAGCAGCAGGGACATCCAGCCGAAGGTTCCGTTGACAATTCCGTAGACCGCGTCGGGGAACCAGCCCTGGAAGCCCCACCAGGCGAAGGTCGCGACGAAGACGCCAAGCGCGAGGTTGAACAGGGCGGCGCCGTCGCGGCGGTCCTCGGGGGCGAGGTCGCTGACGTCCGAGCCGATCCGGCGGACGCCCGCGCCCACGACATGGGCGATGCCGAGCCAGGCGCCGGCCACGACCCGCACCAGCCAGGGCTGCCGGGGTTCGACGGCGGCCAGCTGCCGGGTGCGCCCGGTGCCCGCCGTTCCGGACCTGCCGGATTTGGACGCGACGGGGCTGGAGCCCCTGCCCGTCGAGCTGCCTGATTTACCGTTTGAGTTTCCTCTTGGCGCGGAGGAAGTACGTGTCGCCATACACGCCACGGTACCGGAGGTCGGCCCGAAAACCGCGGATTTCCGGGGCAGGCCGGTATCCATGTTGCGCTGCCGAGGCCGGCCAAGACGCGCCGCACGGGCGCCGGAACAACGATGTGACAACGCAAGACGGCCTCCCTGGCCGGCCCAGCCAAGAGGCTGCGGGCGGGCCGGGAAGGCCGTCTTGGCAGGGCGCGGAGATTTCCGCGCCGAGCGTGCTTACGCCTCCAGGACCACCGGGATGATCAGGGGCTTGCGGCGGAGCTTGCGGTTGACCCAGGTGCCGACGACGCGGCGGACAACCTGCTGGAGCTGGTGGGTGGTGTGGTCCGAGCGGTTGAGCACGGCCTCCTCCAGCGCGGCGTTGATCTTGGGGATGATCTCGTCGAAGACCGAGTCGTCCTCGGCGACGCCGCGGGCGTGGATCTCCGGGCCGGAGACGACCTTGCCGGTGGCGCGGTGGATGACCGTGATGATGGAGATGAAGCCTTCATCGCCAAGGGTCTGGCGGTCCTTGAGATCGGCGTCGGTGATTTCGCCGACGCTGGATCCGTCCACGTAGACGAAGCCGACTTCAACCTGGCCCACAATGTCGGCCTGGTGGTCGCGGAGGTCAATCACGGTGCCGTTGTCCGCCAGCAGGATGCTCTCCTCAGGAACGCCGGAATTCAGGGCGATCTTGCCGTTGGCGATCAGGTGGCGGGTCTCGCCGTGGACCGGCATTGCGTTGAGCGGCTCGAGGATGTTGTAGCAGTACAGCAGTTCCCCGGCGGCGGCGTGGCCGGACACGTGGACCTTGGCGTTGCCCTTGTGGATGACGTCCGCGCCGAGCTTGAGCAGGCCGTTGATGATGCGGAATACGGCGTTCTCGTTGCCCGGGATCAGGCTGGAGGCGAGGACGACGGTGTCGCCCTGGCCGACGATTACGGGGTGGTCGCCGTTGGCCATGCGGGACAGGGCCGCCATCGGCTCGCCCTGGGAACCGGTGGACATCAGCACCACGCGGTTGTCCGGCAGGTTGCCGATGTTCTTGACGTCGACCAGGATTCCGGCCGGCACCTCGAGGTAGCCGAGCTTGGCCGCGATGGCCATGTTCCGGACCATCGAGCGGCCCACAAAGGCCACCTTGCGGTTATGGTTGGCGGCGGCATCGAGGACCTGCTGGACGCGGTGTACGTGGGACGAGAACGAAGCCACGATGATGCGCTTGGACGCCTGCCCGAAGACCAGGTCCAGGGTCGGCCCGATTTCCTTCTCGGCCGTGGTGAAGCCCGGAACATCGGCGTTCGTGGAGTCGGACATGAAGAGGTCCACGCCTTCTTCGCCGAGCTTGGCGAAGTGGCGGAGGTCCGTGATCCGGCCGTCCAGCGGCAGCTGGTCCATCTTGAAGTCGCCGGTGTGCAGGACGGTGCCGCCCGCGGTGCGCAGGAAGACAGCAAGGGCATCGGGGATGGAGTGGTTCACCGCGACGAACTCGCACTCGAACGGTCCGAACTTTTCAACCTGACCCTCGGTGACCGTGAGGGTCAGGGGCCGGATCCGGTGTTCCTGGAGCTTCGCCTCGATGAGGGCCAGGGTCAGCGTGGAGCCCACGAGGGGGATGTCCGCGCGGAGCTTCAGCAGGTAAGGGACGGCGCCGATGTGGTCCTCGTGGCCGTGGGTCAGCACGACGGCCACGATGTCCTGAAGACGGTTCTCGATGTAGGAGAAATCGGGCAGGATCAGGTCGACGCCGGGCTGCGTCTCCTCGGGGAAGAGGACGCCGCAGTCAACGATGAGCAGCTTTCCGTCGACCTCGAAGACCGTCATGTTGCGGCCGATCTCGCCCAGGCCTCCGAGCGGAACAATCCGCAGGGTGTCTTTGGTGAGTCTGGGCGGCGTGACAAGGCCGGGAAGGGCGGTTTGGGTCATAGTGCACTACTTTCCAGGCGGTCGCCTGACGGGTCGTTGCCGATCGGGGAGAATACCCGATCAGGAATAGACCAGTCCAGCTTCCGCCAAGTCCTCGCGGATGATTTCGATCTCGGCTTCGCCCGGCTCCACGAGGGGCAAACGGACAACCGAGTTGGGCAGGACTCCCTGCCACTTAAGAACTTGCTTCGCAGCAACAGCACCCTGAATGTGGGTCATCACTGCACGGACCACGGGGTCCAGTTCGAAATGTATGGTGCGGGCGGTCGCAAAATCGCCTGCAAGTGCGGCGTCGATCATCGCACGGTACTGCTTGGTGGCCACGTGGGCCGAGACGCTGACCAGCCCGACGGCGCCCGCTGCCATCCAGGGCAGCGTGAGTCCGTCGTCGCCCGAGTAGACATCCAGATCGGTGTTGGCCAGGACGCGGGTCACCGCGGCAAAGTCCGCCTTCGCATCCTTGAGGGCAACCACCTTGGGGTGGTCCGCAATCCGGATCATGGTCTCGGGCAGGATCGGGACGCCGGCGCGGCCGGGGATGTCGTAGACCATGACGGGAAGGTCGGCGGCGTCGGCGACGGCTTCGATGTGGGCCTGGATGCCCGCTTGACTGGGCTTGTTGTAGTACGGCGTGACGATCAGCTGGCCGTGGGCTCCGGCTTTCGCGGCGCGCTTGGCCATCTCGATCGAGTGCGAGGTGTGGTTGGTGCCGGTTCCGGCAATCACCTTGGCCCGGTCCCCCACGGCTTCGACGATGACGCGGAACAGCTTCTCCTTTTCGTCATCTTCCAGGGTGGATGTCTCGCCGGTGGTGCCGGAGATGACGAGGGCGTCGTTGCCGTCTTCGACGAGCTTGTTGGCCAGCTCTGCGGACTGCCGATAGTCGACCTCACCGTCGGTGGTGAAAGGCGTGACCATCGCGGTCACGAGGGTTCCGAACGTGTAAGAGCGAATGTCAGAGTCAGCCATGGTAAAAACGTTACCCTGTCCCCGGCGTGTTAGGACAATGGCAGCGGCGTGATGAAGATCAAATCCGGGCGGCGCGGTGCGGCAGGGTCGCGGTGAGCACCTCGGTGCCGGTCCCTGCGGCCTGTCGGAGAACGAACCCGTCCGGGCCCCAGAAGCCGCTCTTCCCTGCTGAGGGTCCGAGGGGCGTGTTGCCGCCCAGGTTCGCGAGGACGCTGTACATCCGGTGGTCCATGGCCCGGGCGCCAAGATGAAGGTCCAGCCGCCGCCCTTCCGCCGCGGCGTACAGGGCAGAGACTGCGTAGATGTCCGCCCCTTCTTCCGCGGCTGCGCCGGCGTGTGCCGGGTGGGCGGCGTCGTAGCAGATGGCGAGGGCGACCCGCCAGCCATCAAGGGCCAATACGGCCGACCGCTCCCCCGCGGTGAACCATTCGGTCTCCGCCCCGTGGAGCCACACCTTGAAGCTGAGGTCCACACTGCCGGAGGGATGCACCGCGAGGGAGGCCAGCCTCGGCGTGCCGTCCGGTTCCTTGTACGGAGCGCCGACGACGGCGGTGATTCCGGTCCGGCGGCAGATCTCGCGGAGGCCGCCGAGCCGGCTGTCGGCCGCGGTGAGCCATTGATCCGGGTCGGACAGCCGCTGCAGGGCATAGCCGGTCAGGGACAGCTCGGGGAAGATTACAAGCCTCGAGCCGTGGTCGTCCGCATCCTCGATGAGGCGGACGTGCTCGGCGAGGTTGGCAGCGATGCCGCCGTCGAGGGCCTCGTACTGGACGGCGGAGAGCGTCAGAGGGGTGGTCACCCTGCCATCCTAGGCGCGGCTCACGCCAACGGCCTGGCCCCGAGGGAATGCGACGCGGCGTCCGACGGCGCGGTGCCGTGCGGGGCGGCACAATACCGTCCGACAGCCGTTTGGCGCAGGCCCTCAGCCCAGGCGGCGAGCCGCTGCGCGGCGCGCACGTAGTTGAAGAGTTCGGTGGGGGTAAGGGCGTCGAGGTCGGTTTCGGCCAGCCGGCGGGCGAGCTCCGCCCCGGGCGCCTGGGCGGAGAGGGCAGTCCCCTCCTGCTGCCAGCGGCGGTCCTCCGGCGGTTCTCCGGCGACCAACTGGCGGAAGAGGAAGTCCACCACTCCGGGGCTCATTGCCTTGAGCACTCCGGATGCCTCGTCCGGTCGGTCAGCGGGTTCGGGTGCGGTACTCATGGCCCAATAGTATTCGAACATATATTCGAACACAAGGGCTGTGCAGCTCCTGTGAACTTCCCGGCGCAGAGCCCCACAGCGGGCGCAGTTCCTGCCGGTCATGAGACCATCGGACCATGACCCAGCGCGGAACCACCCCTTCCTCCCGGACCGCCAAGGGCGGTGCGCCCGGGGCGCGGCTGGCCGGTATCGACGCCGCCCGGGGTCTGGCGCTCCTGGGCATGATGGCCACGCATGTCCTGCTCACTTTCGAGCGCGATGCGCAGCTCACGCCGACCTGGGTGGGCCTCGTTTTTTCCGGACGGGCCTCGGCTCTCTTTGCCGTGCTCGCGGGAATCGGGTTGGCCCTTTCC
This sequence comes from Pseudarthrobacter sp. MM222, assembly GCF_947090775.1. Classification (NCBI taxonomy): domain Bacteria; kingdom Bacillati; phylum Actinomycetota; class Actinomycetes; order Micrococcales; family Micrococcaceae; genus Pseudarthrobacter; species Pseudarthrobacter sp. MM222. The sequence goes on along the minus strand of NZ_OX352321.1, from coordinate 1,512,352 downwards.
ACCGGGAAGGAGCGGCCGCTGCAGGGACGGGAGTTATCGGCGGCCCGCCGGGGAATCGCGTTGCGGGCTCTTGTGGTTGCCGCCGTGGGTCTGACCATTGGTGGTTTTGAGGTGAACATCGCCATCATCCTGGTTCACTACGCCGTGCTGTTCCTTTGCGTGCTGCCGTTTCTCGGGCTGGACATCCGACGCCTGCTGGTCCTGGCAGCCGGCTGGGTGCTGGTCACCCCGATCGTCGCTTTCCTGCTGCGTCCCTGGCTCCTGGCTGCCCAGCCTCCGCTGCAGCTGGGACACAACCCGCAATGGGAGGATCTCACCACGCCCGGCGTGCTGCTGGGCGATCTTTTCCTGACCGGCTATTACCCCGTCTTCCAATGGATCGCCTACCTGTTGATCGGTCTGGCGATCGGCCGGATGGCCCTCACGACGGCGGCCGTGCCGGGACTGCTGCTGGCCGGAGGAACCGCCGTGGCCGTCCTGGCCAAGTGGTTCAGCGTCGTGATGATGGAGGACTGGGGCGGCCGGGCGGCCTTGCAGGCGTCCCTGCGGAACCCGTCGTATCCGCTGGAGAGCCTCCTGCAGGTCAACCTTGCCGGCGTGGACCAGACCGGCTCCGGCTGGTGGCTCGCCACCAGCGCCCCCCACTCCGGCACCACGCTGGACCTGCTGCACACCTCAGGGGTGGCTGCCGCCGTCGTGGGCTTGTGCCTGCTGCTGGGCCGGCTCGCCACGTGGATCGAGCTGGATCTGCTGCTCCCGCTGCGGGGCGCCGGCGCCCTTACATTGAGCCTTTACACGGCCCATCTGTGGGTCATGGCGACGCTCTACGAGCAACCCCTATGGCCCGGCTGGACCGTGGAAGGCGTCTACTGGGCGCAGGCAGCCGCCGTAGTGATAATCGGGTCGGTCTTCGCCGCGCTCTCGTGGCGCGGCCCCCTTGAATGGGTGGCGCATGCCGCCAACCAGCTCGGCCGGCAGCAGCCCGCCGGAGTCCGCTAGCACAGTCCGCTAGCCCAGTCCGCTAGCACAGCCGACCGTCAGGTGACCGGCGTTCCGGCCCGGAACAGCTTGACGGCGTCGCGCATCGAGGCGCGGGCCCGCTTTCGGTCGCCCGAGGCGTCGTAGGCGCAGCTGAGCCGGAACCACGAGCGCCAGTCCTCCGGGGCCGCTTCCGTCTCCGCGCGGTATTTTTCGAATTCGAGGTCCGCGGCCTCCCGGACGATCCGGCCGGCCGGGGTCCGCGGCAAGGTGTCCTCCGGCAGGCCGCCTTCGGCCTCGAGGATTTTCGCCATCTGCTCCGTGCGGGCGCCGAACAGCAACTCCCGGACCAGCGCCCAGGCGCCGACAAGCGGGAGGACCAGGTATGCCACGCCGATGGCCTTGGCCACCAGGTTCGGGTCGGACATCAGCAGCACCGAGCGCTGGAAGGACACCACCAGGTAGAACACCAGCAGCAGGGTGACGGCGCCCACCCAGATCTTGGTGCGGTTGGCTTTCAGGGCAATGAGCATATTGGCCACGGCGCTCAGAGTCCCAGGTCCAGGTAGCCGTCCAGGCCCACGGTGAGGCCCGGGTGCGCGGCAATGTTGCGGACGCCCAGCAGCACGCCCGGCATGAATGAGGCCCGGTCGAAGGAATCGTGCCGGAAGGTCAGCTGCTCCCCCGGCCCGCCGAGCAGAACTTCCTGATGGGCCACCAGGCCGCGGAGCCGGACGCTGTGGACCCGCACGCCGTCGACGTCGCAGCCGCGGGCGCCGGGCAGCCCGCTGGTGGTGGCATCCGGGCTGGCGGGGATCCCGGCGGCGGCCCGCTCCGCTGCGATCAGCTGGGCCGTGCGCACCGCCGTGCCCGAAGGCGCGTCCACTTTGTCCGGGTGGTGGAGTTCAATAATTTCAACCGAGTCGAAGTACTTTGAGGCCTTGGCCGCGAAGGCCGACGCCAGGACCGAGCCCAGGGCGAAGTTGGGGGCGATCAGGACCCCGACGCCCTGCTGGCCGGCGAGGAGTTCCTCGAGCCGGGCCAGGCGTTCCGCGTCCCAGCCGGTGGTGCCGACCACGGCGTGCATGCCGTGTTCGACCGCGAAGCGGACGTTCGCTTCGGTGCTTTCAGGGACTGTCAGGTCCACCACGACCCGGGCTCCGGCATCCACGAGCGCGTCGAGGGAATCGTTCCGGCCGAGGGCCGCCACCAGCTTCAGGTCCGCGGCGGCGTCGACAGCCTTCACCGCTTCGGCGCCCATGCGCCCGTTCGCGCCCAGCACGGCGACTGCGAGTTGTTCGATCATGCCATCAACCCTACCGCCGGGGCTCGAAGCTCCATGAACCGGGGCCCTGCGTTACCTGCCGTTCCGGCTCCTACCCGCCGGCGCCGACCCATTCGACCGTGCCGTCGGTGAAGAACTGTTCCTTCCAGACGGGAACCTGTGCCTTGATCCGGTCCACGAGCTCGGAGCAGACCTCGAAGGCCTGGCCTCGGTGCGCGGCCGAGACGGCGCAGACCAGCGCCGGGTCGCCGATCTCCAGCATGCCGATCCGGTGCGCCGCCCAGATCCGCACCGGCTGGCGCTGCCCGCCGCCGGTTCCGCCGGCGGCATCGCCGCCGGTTCCGCTGGCGGCCGCCTGTTCGGCGACGAGGGCCGCGACGACGTCGGCCATCACCTGGTGCGCGGTGGGGTGCGCGCTGTAGCTGAGCCGCTCTACGGGTTTGCCGCCGTCGTGGTTCCGCACCACGCCACTGAAGCTGACCACCGCGCCGGCGGTGTCGGATTCGACCGCGGCGATGGCCTGCTCCACGGAGATGGGCTCCGCGCTCAGCACCGCGTGGACAACTTCAAATCCTGTTTCAATGCCCATGGCTGCCTTCCAGCTGGTCGCAAAGGTGTCCGAGGATGGGATCCAGCACGCTCAGGCCGTCCATGACGCCCTTCGGGGATCCGGGGAGGTTGACGATGAAGGTCTGTCCGGCGGCCCCCGCATGGCCGCGGCTCAGCATGGCCATCGGGGTCTTGGCGGTTCCGGCGCTCCTGATGCCCTCCATGATGCCCGGGATCTCGCGGTCCAGCAGGGGCAAGGTCTGTTCCGGGGTGGCGTCGGTGGGGCTGAGGCCGGTCCCGCCGCTCGTGATGATGACGGCCGGCTGCTGGGTCAGCAGGGCGCGGAGCGCGGCGCCCACCGGCGCGCCGTCCGGGACCACGAGCGTCGGGAACGGCTCGAAGCCGTGTTCGGTGAGCCAGTCGATGATGACGGGCCCGGTGAGGTCCGCGTAGACGCCGGAAGCGGCCCGGGTCGAAGCGATCACGACGCCGGCCTTCCGCCCGGTCGCTTCGCCGTGGCGGTGTGGTTCGGGCATGCTCATAAGGTCCAGTCCCCGCTCTTGCCGCCGCTCTTGGCCAGCACTTTGATGTCAGTCAGGACCGCGTGCTTGTCCACGGCCTTAATCATGTCGTACACGCTGAGCGCCGCCACCGAAGCGGCGGTAAGCGCCTCCATTTCGACGCCGGTCACGCCGCGGGTCTTCACCGTGGCGAAGACGGTGACCGAGTCGGCGTCGAGCTCGAAGTCGACCGTGACCTTGGCGATCGGGAGCGGGTGGCACAGCGGAATGAGTTCGGGAGTTTTCTTGGCGGCCATGATTCCGGCGATCCGGGCCACGGCCAGGGCATCGCCCTTGGGCAGGTCGCCGGAGCCGAGGAGGGCCAGGACCTCGGCTGTGCTTTGCACCGTGGCGGTGGCGGTGGCTTCCCGCGTCGTCTCGGCCTTGTTGGAGACGTCGACCATCTGTGCGGTGCCGTCCTGGCGCAGATGGGTCAGGGCCGGCTTTCCGGCGGCCGGGCTTACCGGGGCGGGGGTTTCTGCTTGGTTCACAACATCCATACTTCCACCTCGGCGCCCCGGGCGAGGTCAGCGATTCCCTCCGGCACATGGACCAGGGCGTTGGAGTGCGCCAGGGCGGAGACCAGGTGCGAGCCGGCGCCGCCTTCGAGCCGGACCGTCCCGTCCCGCCCGAGCGTGCCGCGCCGGACCTGGTGCTTGCCGCGGGGGGACGTCAGCGCTTCGGCCAGCCGGGCCCGGACCGCCGGGCGCGGCGCCGGCGAGCCGAACAGCTCGCCGAGCACGGGGCGGAGGAACATCTCGAAGGAGACGAGGCAGCTCACGGGGTTTCCCGGAAATCCGAGGACCGGGACGCCGTCGAACGTGCCGATGCCCTGCGGACCGCCGGGCTGCATGGCGACGCCGAGGAATTCGACGTCTTGGCCTTCCATTGCCTGCCGGACCACTTCGTAGGTGCCCTGGCTGACGCCGCCGGTGGTGACGATGAGGTCCACGTCCGGGGCATGCAGGCGCAGCAGCCCGGCCAGTTCCTCGGGCCGGTCCGTGGAGATCCCGGCGCGGGTCACGTCGAGGCCGGCCTGGCGCATGGATGATTCGAGCAGGGTGGCGTTGGAATCGTAGATCTTGCCCGGACCCAGCGGGCTGCCCGGCTCCACCACCTCGTCCCCGGTGGTGACGAGCAGGATGCTCAGGACCCGGTAGACGGCGACCTCGGTGAGCCCCAGCGCGGCCAGCAGTCCCAGCTGCCCCGGCCCCAGGAACGTCCCCGCGGAAAGCGCGGGTTCGCCGGCCCGGATGTCGCTGCCGGCGGAGCGGACGAAGTTCCCGGCGGGGGCGGCGGGCAGGGTCACCGTGGCTGGCTCCCCCGGGACGGGAAAGAAATCGGGCACGGCCTGCTCTATGGGTACGACGGCGTCCGCTCCCGGCGGGATCATGGCTCCGGTCATGATGGGAGCGGCGGTGCCGCGGGCAAGTTTGTCCGGAGCGGCTCCGGCGGGAATGGGCGCCACAACGCGCAGTTCGGTATCGCCGTCGGCCACGTCCGCGCTGCGGATGGCAAAGCCGTCCATCTGCGAGTTCGCGAACGGCGGGAGGTCCACCGGCGCGGCGACGTCCTCTGCCAGTCCCTGTCCGAGCGCGGCAAGCAGCGGCAGCCGCTCAATCCGGTCCGGAGTGCGGAGCGGGGCCAGCAGTTGGCGGACCGACTCGCGGTGCGCTTCCACGCTGACGCGCCGTGTCTGGGTGCGGTGCATACGTTTCCTGACCCCTCGTCGTGAGCCTGTGCTGGCTCGAGTCCGGCTCGCTAGGACTTCACGTCAACTGTAACCGTGTGAAAGCCTGTGGCTCCGCTGGGCGCCACCGGGGTGCGGTCCTCCACCTGCGGAACGCCGTCGAGGTCGGTGGCCCGCACCTGCACCTCGTATTGCCCCGGCGTCAGCGGCAGGGCAAGCTTCCACTGGTACCACGTGTCCTTGGAGATGCCGGGCGCCAGCTGAGCCTGCTGCCAGTCGCCGCGGTTGACCCGAAGCTCCACCTTGCCGATCCCGGTGTGCTGGGCCCAGGCGACGCCGCCGAACGCCACATCGCCGGCGGCGACCGGACGTCCGCCGCGCGGAACATCGATGCGCGAGGAGGTCTTGATCGGACCGCGCGCGCTCCAGCCCCGCGGCGTCCAATACGCCACGTCATCCGCGAAGCGGGTCACCTTCAGCTCGGTGACCCATTTCGTCGCCGAGACGTAGCCGTAGAGGCCGGGAACGATGAGCCGTGCGGGGAAGCCGTGTTCCAGCGGCAGCGGTTCGCCGTTCATGCCGACGGCCAGGAGGGCATCCCGGCTGTCCGTCAGCACCCCCAGCGGGGTGCCGGCGGTCCAGCCGTCCGTGCTGCGGGACAGCACCATGTCCGCACCGGCCTTGGGGCCCGCCAGGGCCAGCAGGTCCCGGACCGGCCAGCCCAGCCAGCGGGCGTTGCCGATCAGGTCTCCGCCCACTTCGTTGGAGACGCAGGCGATGGTCACGTGCCGTTCAATCAGGGGCTTGGCCAGCAGGGCCGCGAAGTCGAGCTCGATCTCGCGCTCCACGAGGCCGGTGACCTTGAGCCGCCACCCCTCCGGGTCCACCACCGGAACCCGCAGCGCGGTATCGATCCGGTAGAAGTCCTTATTGGGGGTCACGAGCGGGCCGATGCCGTCCAGCCCCAGTTCGGCTCCGGCCGGGACCGCGGGTGCGGGAGAATCGGGCGCCGGGAGCACAAGCCTGCTGCGCAGTTCGCTGACGACGGCGGCGCCTCCCCGCACGGTGGCGGCGAGCACCGCGCCGAGGGCGGCGACGGCGGCCGTTCCGCCGAGCATCCGGAGGAAGCGCCGGCGCGCGGGGGCGCCTGTGGGATCCGCGCCGGAGGAGCCGGCCTGCCACTCCCGCAGCCGCCGGATCAGCGAGCGCAACAAAGCGATCCCCAGCGCCGCGACCAGCAGCGGGATGGGGATTGCGATCGCTGTCGCCTCGGCCCGTCCCAGCACCGCCACGACGCCCACGACCCCGAAGACCGCGATGACGGCGGCCCCGGCGAAGCGGCGCCGCAGCTCAAGGACACCGGACAGGGCCGCCAGTCCGGCAATGGCAAGGGCCATTCCGCCCAGCAACGCCACCTTGTCCGCGGTGCCGAACAGCGAGATCGCCCAGTCCTTGACTCCCGGCGGAACGACGTCGATCACTGCACCCCCGACGGCGGTAATCGGCGAGACGGAAGGACTCAGGAGACCGGCGGCGACCTCGCCAACCACTACGCCGGTACCGACCGCAACGATCCCCGCCGCCGAGGCCCACCAGCGCAGCTGGCGGTTCCCGCTGGGCGCGGGGGCCGGCGCTGTCTGGAGCGTGTTCATGTCTCCAGCATAGGTTCGGTGGCGCAGTCCGGCACTGCCTCGGGGGCCGGGCCGGGGGCTCGGCCGGAACGAGATTGCCGAAGGGCGCAACGGGAGTGATGGTTGCCGAAAGGTGGCGTAGCCTGACTTTATGAGTGTTCAGCTTGGCATGCCCCAGCCGCGCGGAGGAATCGGCTCCACCGGTGATGCTTCCGGCGCGGTCGAATCCGGTACTGGCCCGCTGCCGGGCCGCCCGGCCGGGATGCCCGCCGGACTCGTGGACCGGTACGGCCGCCGCGCCACCGACATGCGCCTTTCGCTGACAGACAAGTGCAATCTGCGCTGCACCTATTGCATGCCGGCCGAGGGTCTGGAATGGCTGTCGAAGCAGGCCGTTATGTCCGCGGCGGAAATCGTCCGGATCGTGCGGATCGGCGTCGACCAGCTCGGCGTGCGCGAACTCAGGCTGACCGGCGGCGAACCGCTGGTGCGGGCCGATCTGTTGGACATCATTGCCGCGCTCCGCCAGGCCCACCCGGAGCTCCCGATCTCCATGACCACCAACGCCGTCGGCCTGGACAAGAAGGCGGCCGGGCTCAAGGCCGCCGGGCTTTCCCGGATCAACGTCTCCCTTGACTCGCTGCATGAGGAAACCTTCGCCAAGCTCACGCGCCGCCCCTTCCTCGACAAGGTGCTCGCCGGCGTCGACGCTGCCTGGGCCGCCGGGCTGGGTCCGGTCAAGCTCAACGCGGTGCTGATGCGCGGCATCAACGATGCCGAGTCCCCCGCGCTGCTGGCCTGGGCCCTGGACCGCGGCTACGAGCTCCGCTTCATCGAGCAGATGCCGCTCGACGCCGACCATGGCTGGACGCGCCGGAACATGATCACCGCAGCCGAAATACGTGAGCTGCTCTCCGCCGACTACGTGCTCAGCGCCGATCCGCGGGATCGCGACGGCGCCCCGGCGGAGCGCTTCGAAGTCCGGACCCGGGTTCCCGGCACGGCCGAGGCCGCAGGTCCGGTGCTGGGAACCGTGGGAATCATCGCCTCCGTCACCGAACCGTTCTGTTCAGACTGCCGGCGGACCCGGATCACGGCCGAGGGCAAAATCATGAGCTGCCTGTTCTCCCGCGAGGAGGTGGATCTGCTGGGACTGCTCCGCGAGGGTGCCAGCGACGAACAGCTGGCGGAACGCTGGCAGGACGCCATGTGGATTAAGCCCAAGGCCCACGGCATGGACCACGTGGGGCTGGACGCCCCGGACTTTGTGCAGCCGGACCGCAGCATGAGCGCCATCGGAGGCTGAGTAAACCATGAACGTACGCTACTTCGCTGCCGCGCGCGCTGCCGCCGGTGTGGACGAGGAACGCTTTGAGCTGTCCGACGGTGACACGCTCGCGAGCCTGCTGGAGGCGATCCTCGCCGTCGAGCGTCCCGAACCGCCCGCCGGGACGCCGCCGCTGGCGCGCATCCTGTCCCGCTCCAGCTTCCTGCTCAATGAGGTGGCCGTGCGGGACCGCAGCGCGGCGCTGAACCCGGCCGACGTCGTGGACGTCCTGCCGCCCTTCGCCGGGGGCTAGCATTCCGGGGATGGTGCCCGGGGCCTGCCCGGCCTAGCTTGGTTGGACCCGGCAGCAACCGGACTACAGCCATATCGGGACGACAGCCACGAGGAGTGAGTGCGATGTACACCTTGCAGATCGAGCACGGGATCAAGGACTTTGACCTGTGGAAAGCGGCCTTCGACCGCGATCCGGCGGACCGCGCCGGGTCCGGGGTTACGGCCCACCGGATCAGCCGGCCCGTGGATGACCCGCGCTACGTGGTGGTGGAACTCGACTTCGGGCAGCCCGGGCAGGCCGAGGCCTTCCTGGCCAAGCTGCACGCGACGGTCTGGAACTCCCCCGACGTCGCGCCCGCCCTTATGGGGGCTCCGAAAACCCGGATCCTGGAGTCCGCACTCTGAGGCCGGGCCGGACAGTCGGCGCGTCCCGGCTGCGGTTCCGGGCCGCTTTGCAACGTTGGGCAACAGTGCAGGTAGGCCGGACCCCATAGCGCACGGCGACGAGGCGGACGAGAATGGGCACGTGCTCCCCCATACCCCGGGCGGGGACAGCGACACGATGAACGCCGCCTCCCGCAAGATCCAGCGCATCTACCTCACGTTGACGCTGGGCAACACCCTCGCAGCCTCGTTCATCTGGGGCATCAACACCCTCTTCCTGCTGGATGCCGGACTGAGCAACCTCGAGGCCTTTGCCGCCAACGCCTTCTTCACGGCCGGCATGGTCCTGTTCGAGGTGCCCACCGGAGTGATAGCCGATGGGTGGGGACGCCGCGTCTCGTTTCTGCTGGGCACCGTGACCCTGTCGGCATCGACCTACCTCTACTACCTGTTATGGCTGTTTTCCGCGCCGTTCTGGTCATGGGCGGTGGTGTCAGTCCTGCTCGGCCTCGGCTTCACCTTCTTCTCGGGTGCGGTCGAGGCGTGGCTCGTCGACGCGCTGCGCTTCTCGGGATACGAAGGCGGGCTTGAGCCGGTGCTCGGGCGCGGACAGATGGTGTCCGGCGTCGCGATGCTGGGCGGGTCAGTGGCTGGAGGTGTGATTGCGCAGGCCACCGACCTGGGAGTGCCGTTCCTGCTGCGCGTGGGTGTGCTGGTGGCCTTGTTCCTGGTGGCCTTTTGGCTTATGCGCGACGTCGGTTTCACCCCCGAGCGCTCGGCTCATCCGCTCCGGGCCACCCGGGCCGTACTCTCCGCCTCGATCGAGAACGGCCTGAAGAACCCGCCGGTGCGTTTCGTGATGCTCGCCGCCCCTTTCAGCGCGGGCGTCGGGATCTATGTGTTCTACGCCCTGCAGCCGTACCTCCTGGAGCTCTTCGGCGACCCCCGCGCGTACTCCGTGGCGGGCCTGGCTGCGGCAATCGTCGCCGGGGCGCAGGTGCTCGGCGGCTGGATCGCACCCCGCCTCAGGCGCCTCGTCCGCAAGCGCACGACGGTGTTGATCCTGAGCAGCCTCGGGAGCTCCGTGATTCTGGTGGTGCTCGGGTTCACCCGGGTGTTCTGGGTCGCCCTGGTGCTGTTGGCGCTCTGGGCCCTGGTCGCCTCGGCTGGCACACCGGTCCGGCAGGCCTATCTGAACGACATGATCCCCTCGAGGCAACGGGCAACCGTACTCAGCTTCGACTCGCTCATGGGCTCGAGCGGTGGGGTCGTGGTCCAGCCGGCGCTCGGCCGGGCAGCCGATGTGTACGGCTACCCGGCGTCGCTGGCCATCAGCGGCGTAATCGAGTTGATCGCGGTGCCGTTCCTGCTGGCGAGCCGGCGGCAGCTCCCCCCGGCCGATCAGGCCAATGCCTCGACCAGCACGCCGAACGCGGAATCCCAGCCGTCCTAGGCCCGTTCCAACCGTGGCACCGCCGGGACCGGCTCGGGCGCCTTCAGCCGGGATCCGGGCCCGGGATCCGGCGCGCGCTGGCCTACAGAGGTCATGAAGCGGGTAAATTCAGTCGCAGCCCCCAGCCGGAGGCCCGCCGTGTGCGTCATGACGTTGCCCGCAACCTCGAAGGTGTGCCGCGCCGTTCCCCGCTCGCTCCGGCGGTCCACGGTCAGGATGCCGCCCAGCCAGCTGGCCTGTGCGGGGGGCTCCCGCGGCAGCCCTCGGCTGTTGACGAAGTACAACAGCATGTCCGGATGGTCCGGGTACGCGGTGAAGACACCCTGGCCCTCGCTGCGGTTTCCGTCGGCTTCGATGTGGCAGTAGCTCGCCGTCACGGCAAAACCGGCCGCCACCCGCGAAAAGGTCATCTCGGCAGCCGTGGTCCGGGCCGGACCCCACCGCGTTGCTGCCCACTGGGTCGTGCCGGTCCAACGACCCAGGAACGCCTCTAGAGCCTCCTGTGCACTGCCTGGCAGCGGCGGCCGGTCCATGGTTCCTCCCCGAGTGACCCTGGGACCATCATCACGCCGGGCCGGCCGCCCTGTCCAGCGGCGGTCAGTCCCGCTCAGAGGCCGAAGGTCTCGGTCTCCTCGAAGGGGCCGACGACGGTGATGGTCCGCGGGGCGGCGGCCAGTTCGCGGGCAAGCTCCTGGACGTCGGCGGCAGTCACGGCCTTGATCTGCCGCAGGGTCTCGTCGATGTCCTGGTATTCGCCGGAGACCAACTCGGCGCGCCCCAGCCGGGACATCCGGGAGCCGGTGTCCTCCAGGGCCAGCACGATGCCGCCGCACAGCTGCCCGACGGCCTTGCGGAGTTCCTCGTCGGAGATGCCGCCGTCGGCGAGCTTGTCCAGTTCGGCGCCGAGAAGCTCCAGCACCTGCCGGACCTTCGACGGCGTGCAGCCGGCGTACATCCCGAAGTAGCCGGCGTCGGCGTAGGAGGACGCGAAGGAGTAGGTCGAGTAGACCAGGCCGCGCTTCTCCCGCACTTCCTGGAAGAGCCGGGAGGACATGCCGCCACCCAGCACGGCATTGAGCACGCTCATCACGAAGCGGCGGTCGTCGGTGGCGACGATCGTGGGGCAGCCCATGATGATGTTGGCCTGCTCGACGGGCCGCGTGACCACGTGCAGGCCGGCGGTGCCGGTGATGTCGGCGCGTTCGGTGGACCGGCGCTCGACCGGCGCGGCGTCCGGTGCCAGACTCCAGCCGGCGGAGTGCAGGGCGTCGACCACGAGCCCGCAGACGACGCCGTGGTCCAGTCCCCCGGCGGCGGTGATGACCAGTTCATCGGGGCGGTAGTAGCGGCGGTAGTGGTCCCAGACAGAGTCGCGGGCGACGGCGCGGATGGCGTCGGGGGTGCCCCCGATCGGGCGTCCCAGCGGATGGGTGCCGAGGACGGCGGCGACGAAGTGTTCGTGGGCGACGTCGGTGGGGTCGTCGCTGTCCATCGCGATTTCCTCGAGGATGACGCCCCGTTCCTGTTCCATCTCCTGGGGATCGAGGACGGCGCCGGTGATCATGTCCGCGATGACGTCGATCGCCATGGGCAGGTCCGTGTCGAGCACGCGGGCGAAGTAGCAGGTGCTTTCCTTCGCGGTGGCGGCGTTGGATTCCCCGCCGACCTCGTCGAAGGCCGAGGCGATTTCCATGGCGGTGCGTCGCCTGGTGCCCTTGAACAGCAGGTGTTCCAGGAAGTGCGTGGAACCGTGCTGGCCGGGAGCCTCGTCACGGGAGCCGACGCCGACCCAGAAACCGATGGTGGCCGAACGCTGGCCGGGCATCGCTTCGGTCAGCACGCGGACACCACCCGGCAGGACGGAGCGGCGCACCTCGGATCCGCCGTCGGCTCCATGGATCAGGGTGTCAGCGTGCTGGTTCTGCTCTAGCGGCAGGGGGACGACAGTCATCAAGGCCTTTCATTGAACACGTGCCAAATCTGCCTGCCATCCTACCTTTAACAGCAACGGGGCCGGTGGAATACCCCACCGGCCCCGCCACTTCAGTCAGGAAAGACTACTCTGCGGACTCCACGGAGACCTCAGCGTTGGCTGAGTCCTCGGAGCCTGCCTCGTCGGCCACGACGGGCGAGAGGGAGAGCTTGCCGCGGTCATCGATCTTGGTGATTTCCACCTGGATCTTCTGGCCCACGGAGACGACGTCCTCGACGTTGTCCACGCGCTTGCCGCCGGCGATCTTGCGCAGCTCGGAGATGTGCAGCAGGCCGTCCTTGCCCGGGGTCAGCGAAACGAAGGCGCCGAAGGTGGTGGTCTTGACGACCGTGCCCAGGTAACGCTCACCGATTTCGGGGACCTGCGGGTTGGCGATGGCGTTGATCGCGGACCGTGCTGCGTCGGCAGACGGGCCGTTGGTGGCGCCGATGTAGACAGTTCCGTCGTCCTCGATCGAGATGTCGGCTCCGGTGTCTTCCTGGATCTGGTTGATCATCTTGCCCTTCGGGCCGATGACCTCGCCGATCTTGTCAACCGGGATCTTGACCGCGATGACGCGCGGCGCGAACTCGGAGAGCTCGTCCGGGGTGTCGATCGCGGAGTTCAGGACATCCAGGATGTGCAGGCGGGCTTCGCGGGCCTGCTTCAGGGCTGCTGCCAGGACGGAGGCCGGGATGCCGTCGAGCTTGGTGTCCAGCTGGATGGCTGTGACGAACTCGGCGGTGCCGGCGACCTTGAAGTCCATGTCACCGAAGGCATCTTCGGCGCCGAGGATATCGGTCAGGGCGGCGTAGCGGGTCTGGCCGTCAACCTGGTCGGAGACCAGGCCCATGGCGATACCGGCGACGGCGGCCTTCAGCGGCACACCTGCGTTGAGCAGGGACAGCGTGGAGGCGCAGACGGAACCCATCGACGTCGAACCGTTGGAGCTGAGAGCCTCAGACACCTGGCGGATCGCGTAGGGGAATTCCTCGCGGGACGGCAGCACCGGCATGATGGCGCGCTCTGCCAAGGCACCGTGGCCGATTTCGCGGCGCTTCGGCGAACCGACGCGGCCGGTCTCACCGGTGGAGTACGGCGGGAAGTTGTAGTTGTGCATGTAGCGCTTGCGCGTCACGGGAGACAGCGAGTCGATCTGCTGTTCCATCTTCAGCATGTTCAGCGTGGTGACACCCATGATCTGGGTCTCGCCGCGTTCGAAGATGGCCGAACCGTGGACGCGGGGCAGAACCTCGACCTCGGCGGTGAGCTGGCGGATGTCCGTCAGGCCGCGGCCGTCGATGCGGATCTGGTCCGTGAGGATGCGCTGGCGCACAACGTGCTTGGTGACCGAGCGGAAGGCAGCGGAGAGTTCCTTCTCGCGGCCTTCGAACTGGCCGGCCAGGGAAGAGGTGACCTCGTCCTTGAGCTCGTCGGAGGCGGTGTCGCGTTCCTGCTTGTCGGCGATCTGGAAGACAGCAGCCAGCTTGTCAGCGGCGGCGGACTCGACAGCGGCGTAGACGTCGTCCTGGTAGTCCAGGAAGACCGGGAACTCGACGGTCGGCTTGGCGGCGCGGGCTGCCAGGTCGGACTGTGCTTCGCAAAGGGCCTTGATGAACGGCTTCGCGGCCTCGAGGCCCTCGGAGACAACCTCTTCGGTCGGGGCGGTGGCGCCCTGTTCCTTGATGAGGTTCCAGGAGTTGTCGGTGGCTTCGGCTTCTACCATCATGATGGCGACGTCGTCACCTGCGATGCGGCCGGCAACGACCATGTTGAAGACGGCGTTCTCGAGCTGGGAGTGCTTCGGGAAGGCCACCCACTGCGAGCCGTTCTCGTCGGCGACGAGGGCAACGCGGACGCCGCCGATCGGGCCGGAGAAGGGCAGGCCGGAGAGCTGGGTGGACATCGAGGAAGCGTTGATCGCGACCACGTCGTACAGCTCGTCCGGATCGATGGAGAGCACGGTGACGACGATCTGGACCTCGTTGCGCAGGCCCTTGACGAAGGCGGGGCGCAGCGGGCGGTCCATCAGGCGGCAGGCCAAGATGGCCTCCGTGGAGGGGCGGCCTTCGCGGCGGAAGAACGAGCCCGGGATGCGGCCGGCGGCGTACATGCGCTCTTCGACGTCGACGGTCAGCGGGAAGAAGTCGAAGCCTTCGCGCGGGTGCTTGCCGGCGGTGGTGGCGGACAGCAGCGCGGTCTCTTCGTCGATGTAGACCATCGCTGCGCCGGCTGCCTGCTTGGCAAGGCGGCCGGTTTCAAAGCGGATTACACGCTTGCCGAAGCGGCCGTTATCAATGACTGCTTCTGAGAACTGGATTTCGGGACCCTCCATAGAGAGTCACCTCCGTTTCATGGTTCACGGAGCCCAGCCGCATCAACCCAGCCCAGCATCTGTCTACTGGCCTGCACTGCACCCGGTCATCGATCGAGACCCACGGGCCGGGCTTCAATCCTTGAAGCCGTTCCCGGGGATCACTACCGAGGACCGCGAATGCGTGATGCGGTTGATCCTCCTGTTGAGTTTTGTTTGAAGAAGGCGGCCCTTTCCGTCACGGAAGGGGCCGCCCCTTACAGCTGACTAGCGGCGCAGGCCGAGACGCTCGATGAGCGCGCGGTAGCGGGTGATGTCAGTGTTCTTGAGGTAGGTCAGCATGCGCTTGCGACGACCAACCATGGCCAGCAGACCGCGCTGGGTGTGGTAATCGTGCTTGTGCACCTTCATGTGCTCAGTGAGATCCTTGATCCGCTGAGTCAGGACTGCAACCTGGACCTCCGGCGAACCGGTGTCGCCCTCGGACGTTGCGAAATCCTGAATGATGGACTGCTTTACAGCGGCTTCAAGTGCCACGATAACTCCTAGAGATGTGCCGTGAGGCCCGAATCAGTAACTCACTGCCGGGGGTGCCGCGCCGGGGATCTCCTCCGAAAGAGGACGTTCGCCGTTCACAACAAGAGCCAGCCGCCACGGACTGCAGCCGGATCCAACGCTTAGTTTACCGGCACGGCCGGGATCTTGTCGAAACCGGGGCCCTGCAGCCGGTCCCGGATCGCGGCGACGCCTCTGTACAGCTCGGCAAAGGACGTGCTGAGCGGCGAGAGGCCGATCCGAATGCCGTGCGGCGCCCGGAAATCCGGAATGACATCCTGCTCCCACAGGGCGGCGGTCATCTCGCGGAACGCCGGGTGGTCGACCGTGATGTGGCTGCCGCGCGCCTCGGGGTCCCGCGGCGTTCCGAGGCTCACGCCCGCGGGCGCCAGCCACGCGTCGTGGAGTTCGACGGCGAACGCGGTCAGCAGCCGCGACTTCTCCCGGACCGCCGCCATTCCCACTTCCTCGAGCAGGTCCAGCGTCCCGCGCATGGCGAGCATCCCGAAGATCGCCGGCGTGCCGCTGAGGAACCCGCGGATGCCGTTGGCGGCTTCGTAGCCGGGGCCCATCTCGAAAGCATCCTTGCGCCCCATCCAGCCCCAGATCGGCTGCTGCAGGCCGGGCAGGTGCCGGACGTTGACGTAGGCGAACGCCGGCGAGCCCGGTCCCCCGTTCAGGTACTTGTAAGTGCAGCCGGCGGCGAAGTCGACGCCGGCGTCGTCCAGGCCGATCTCCACTGAACCGGCGGAGTGGCACAGGTCCCACACGATCAGCGCGCCGGCGTCGTGCGCGGCAGCGGTGATGCCCGGCAGGTCCGCGAGGTACCCGGAGCGGTAGGCGATCTGGCTGAGCACCACGACGGCGGTGGCCGGGCCCGTCGCGGCGCGCACCTGTTCGACGGTCACGCCGGACGCGGGATCGGCGTCGATCCAACGCAGGGTGAGACCCTCCTCGCGGGCGATGCCTTCGACGAGGTAGCGGTCGGTGGGGAAATTATCGGTGTCCAGCACGATTTCCGTGCGGTCCGGATCGGTCACGGCGGCCAGTGCGGCGCGGATCAGCTTGTAGAGCACCACGGTGGTGGAGTCGGCGATGATGGTCTGCCCGGGTGCGGCACCCAGCACGGCCCGCCCAAGCTGGTCGCCGATGGCCTGCGGGAGCTCCAGCCATTCCTCGTCCCAGCCGCGGATCAGCCGGCCGCCCCAGCTGCCCTGGATGAAGCTGCTGATGTCGGTGACTGTGCGGTTGAGCGGGCGGCCCAGCGAGTTGCCGTCGAGGTAGGACAGGTCCGTGTCCGTGCCGATGAACTGCTCGCGGTACGCGGCCAGCGGGTCGGCGGCGTCGAGTTCGAGGGCGCGCTGCCACAGGAGGTCCGTTGCTTCGGTTTTGGTGGAGATGCTCACTGGCCAATCTCCGTCCGTACCGCAAAGAGCTCGGGGAAGAACGTCAGCTCGAGCGCCTTCTGCAGGAAGGCGGCGCCGCTGGAGCCGCCCGTGCCGGACTTCATTCCGATGGTCCGCTGCACCGTGCGCAGGTGGCGGAATCGCCAGAGCTGGAAGTTGTCCTCGAGGTCCACGAGCTCTTCGCACGCCTCGTAGGCACCCCAGTTGTCCGCCGCGTTTTCGTAGATGTACTTGAAGACCGGGACCAGTTCCGGGCAGAACTCGTGGGCTTTCGTGACGTCGCGTTCCAGCAGGGAGGCCGGGACGTCGAAGCCCTGGCGCTTGAGGTAGGCCAGGAAGTCGTCGTAGATGCTCGGAGCCTCGAGGAGTTCCAGCAGCATCGCATGGGCCTCGGGGTCGGATTCGAAGACCGGCAGCATCTTGCGGTTCTTGTTGCCGAGCACAAACTCAACCGCGCGGTACTGGCTGGACTGGAAGCCGGAGGAGTTTCCCAGGAAGCCGCGGAACTGCGAATACTCAGTGGGGGTGAGAGTGGCCAGCACGGACCACTGCTCGGTCAGCGTCTTCTGAATGTGCTTGACGCGGGCGATGGCCTTCAGCGCCGAGCCGAGGTCGTCGGAGCGGAGCCACGCGGCGGCGCTGCGGAGCTCGTGCAGGACCAGCTTCAGCCACAGTTCGGTGGTCTGATGCTGGATGATGAACAGCATCTCGTCGTGGTGCTCCGGAGCGCTCACCGGCTGCTGCGCGCTGAGCAGCGTCGGCAGCTGCAGATAGGACGCGTAGCTCATCCGGGAGCTGAAGTCGCGGACAATGTCCTTGTCCAGCTCCCTGGTGTTCTTCTCGATGGTCACGGCTCTTGCCTTTCTTGCCAACTGGCTGTGCTTCCTACCGAACGGTCAGCGCGTGCGGCCGGCGCGGAACAGGATCTGGTGGGCCTGGACCACGTCCAGGCGCATCTGGTCCACGAGCGCTTCAGGGCCACGGTACGCCACCATGCCGCGCAGTCTGGCGACGAATTCCACCACTACTGTCTGGCCGTACAGATCGAAGTCCTCCACGGCCTCTTCCGGACGATCGATGACGTGGGCTTCCACCTGGCGGCTTACGCCGTCGAAGGTGGGGTTGGAGCCGACCGAGATCGCGGCCGGCCAGCGGGTGCCCGCCTCATCCACGAGCCAACCGGCGTAGATGCCGTCGGCGGGGATATAGCCGGTCGAGCTGGAGGCCAGGTTGGCGGTGGGAAAGCCGAGGTCGCGGCCGCGGGCGGCACCGTGCACCACCTCGCCGCGCATTCGGTGCGGCCGGCCGAGGACGGCGGCGGCGGTGGCGACGTCGCCTTCCCGCAGCGCCTCGCGGACCCAGGTGGAGGAGCACCGGCGGTCCTTGCCGGCGTCGTCATGGATGGGAAACCCTTCGGAGCCGAATTCGCTGATGACCAGCACCTCAAAGCCAAGCTTTTTCCCGAGTTCCTGCATCGTGTGCAGGTCCCCGGAGTTGCCGCGGCCGAAGCGGGCGTCGTGGCCGATCACGACGTGGCTGGCGCGGAGGCTGCCGACCAGGACGGTGTCGACGAATTCCTCGGCAGTCAGGCTGGCCAGTTCTAGCGAGTACTTCATCACCAGCACGGCGTCGAGGCCGAGCTCTCCGAGGGCGGCCAGTTTGTCCTCCAGCCCCATGATCAGTTCCGGGGCCGCCTCGGGCCGATGCACCTGCGCGGGGTGCGGGTCGAAGGTGATGGCGACCGCGCGGGCGTGGTTCAAGCGTGCGATGCGGATGAGCTGGGAGAGGACCTGCTGGTGGCCGCGGTGCACGCCGTCGAAGTTGCCGAACGTGACAACGGAAGGACCAAAGTCCGCCGGGACTTCGGACGGATCGTTCCAGATGTGGACCATCAACCTCGCCTTTTGCTACCTGCCATGAGCTCTTCCGGAGAAACGGTGCCGGCTCCGGAACTCTCTAAGATTACCTGCAATCAACACGGGCCCCTGACGCCCCCGGCAGTGGCCGCAGGCGCCGTCTTCCGCGGTCCGGCGGCCCGGACTACGATGCTAGGGCAACACTTTCACGGCGTCTGCGCAGTCGCCGATTCACCTCATCGCCGCGCGCTGGTGCGGCTGAAGGAGTACACCATGACTGAGCTCAACGACATCCTCGGGCAGATCCCGGTAGACCAGATTGCCGGCCTGCTCGGCACGGACCCGCAAACCGCCCAGGCAGCCGTGGAGGCCGCCGTCCCCACGCTGCTCGCGGGAATGCACAACAACGCTCAGGCCCCCGACGGCGCCGCCTCGCTCGAGTCGGCGCTCAGCCAGCATCAGGACGGGCTGATCGATGGAGGCGTGGACGTGGCCCAGGTGGATACCGCGGACGGTGAAAAGATTGTCAGCCACGTCTTCGGCGGGCAGCAGGACCAGGTGGCGAGCCAGCTGGCCGGCACCGCGCAGCTGGGCGGGGTGGGCGGGGACCTCGTCAAGAAGCTCCTGCCGATCCTGGCGCCGATCGTGATGTCCTACCTTGCCAACAAGGTTCTCGGTGGACGCGGGCAGTCGTCGCGCGGCGCTGACGGGTCCGGGCAGGCCGGCGGGATCGACCTCGGCGGCATTCTGGGCGGGATGCTTGGCGGTGCTGCCGCTGGCGGCGGACAGGGCGGTTTGGGCGACCTGCTGGGCGGGTTGCTCGGTGGCGGCCAGGCGCCGGACCGGCAATTGGCTCCCGACGCCGGGCTGGACAGCAGGCTGGACCCGCAGACGGCTCCGCAGTCCGTGCCCCAGGGCCAGCCACAGGACCAGCCGGTCGGCGGCGCGCCGCGGCCGGGTGAGCTCATCGAGGTGGACCTTCCCGGGAGCCAGCCGGAAGAGCGAAAGAAGGACGACGACGGCGGCAACGGCGGGCTGGGTGGGCTGCTGGGCGGACTATTCGGGAAGAAGTAGTAGAGCTTCTCGGACGCCAGCGGCGGGCCGGCGGCGGCCGGGCGGGCGATGCGCCTGAGGATGCGCCTCCGCCGTCGT
The DNA here is from genome assembly GCF_947090775.1 of Pseudarthrobacter sp. MM222. NCBI lineage: Bacteria > Bacillati > Actinomycetota > Actinomycetes > Micrococcales > Micrococcaceae > Pseudarthrobacter > Pseudarthrobacter sp. MM222. The sequence continues at coordinate 1,493,006 of NZ_OX352321.1, read as the reverse complement.
CCGGTCAGGGCCTGCCGACCCCGCGTCCGTCGCGCGCCACCTGCTCAAGCCAGGCCTCAAGATCCCGGGGCCGCCGGAAGACCAGCACTGCAGGCATGTTCGGGTCCGTGTGCAGCTCGCGTATCACGCGCCGCTTCCGCTTGAACGACCTGAAATGCCAGGCGATATTCGAGTCCTTTGCGAGGAGCCGGGCAAGCGTCTCGACGTTGCCGTTGCAGACGGGCTGCCGGGTGACGACGCGCCGCACAGAGCGGCGGATCAGGCGGCTGAGCGAGAGCCAGCGCGGGTAGTCCAGCCCCACTATGAGGTCCGCCCTGGAAACCACCAGATCCCGCCAAACACCGTAAGCGCTGTCCAGCACCCACCGGTCCTGGGCGGCTATGCCTTGGGCGACCTTCCGTTGCGCTTCGGTGCTGGGCTGCTGCCAGCCCGGAAGCCAGCCGACGTCGTCGTCGGCCGAGTACTCCGGGAGCCCGGACGCCAACGCGTATGCTCGGGCGGCCGAGGATTTCCCGCTGCCCGTGACACCGTAGAAGATGACGCGAGAGGGACCGGAGGAGGGCTTCTCGAAGGGTGTTTGCATCAGCCGGCTTCCGGGATCGCGGGTCCTGTGGACGAATGTGCCGGATCCGGAGCGCCCGGCAAGTCGTCACACTAACACCTGCGCACCAGGCCCAAGGAGCTCTGCGGTTGGTGTTGCCATGAACCCATCAGCGGCCGGCGGCTGCGCCCGAACGGCGGTGCGAGTAAATGGGTCAACGGATGGCACGACGCCGGGGGCGGGCTTCCGTCAGGTCCTGCACTGTCTCGGGTCCATCGAACGGCGATCTCCGGTCACTTGAACAGGGGTCACGCCGCCAGTCCGGAACCTGCGGTGGCGTTTTTCCGCCGCGCCCTGGCTTGGGGCCGGAGTGCATGCGGCGGGCAAGGGATCTCCGGTGGCTAAGCGATCCGCGATCGTGAAGGGATCCCCATCCGGAATCGAGTGCCAGCCCGGGCAAGGGTCCGCGGGCAGTTCCAGTTCGGGATCCCGGCCCGGATCCTCGATCGGGTCCTCGTTCAGTTCGTGGTTCAGATCGTCGTCAGGATCCTGGTCCGGAAACTGGTCCGGTCCGTCCTCAGGTCCTTGATCCGGGAGCGGGCCGGAGTCGAACTCTGTGTCCGTGTACGTGTCCGTTGCCGGGAGGTGGATTGGCCAGTGGGGTGGTTCCCAGTCCTGGTGTTCGCTGGGGTAGTGGCGTCCGGTGGGTGAGGTCCATCCGGGTGGGGTGGTTTTGGTGGCGGCGGTGGGTGTCCAGGCGGTGGTGTGTTTGAGGCGGTGGTGTTTGGGGCAGGGTTGGCCGAGGTTGGTGATGCCGGTGGTGCCGCCGTCGGCCCAGGCCAGGAGGTGGTCGGCGTCGTTGTCCAGGGAGTGGTTGTTGCAGCCGGGGAACGGGCATTTGGCGTCGCGGAGGCGGAGCCATTGACGCTGGGCCTTGGTGAGGCGGTAGCTGGTTCGGCCGATTTCCAGCGGGGCGCCGTCGCGGGGGTCGGTGAGGACGCGGTAGAAGGAGTCGGCGCCGTCGGCGATCAGGCGCCGGGCCATGGACGGCGGGATCGGCCCGTGTCCGTCGAGGGTGGCGGGTTCGTCGGTGGCGCCGAGGAGGGACAGGACCGGGACGGTGATCAGGACCTGCGCCCGCGGTGACGGGACCTGCCCGGCGGGTCCGTCGGCCGGGCCCCAGCCGCTACCGCCGGTTCCCCGGATCCCGGCTCTGCCGCCGCCGGTTCCGTCGGCCGTGCCCGCGTTGCTGGTGTTCCCGCTGGTCCCGCCGGTGGTACCACTGGTGCCGTTGCTGGTGAGGAGCCAGGTGGCGGTGATGTCGGCGCGGAGCTGGGGAAGAGTGCGGGCCTCGTGGGGCCCCTGGAGCGCGCGGGCGGCGGCCGTGGTCCGGTCCCAGATCCCGGCGGCGGTGTCCGCCGGGAGGTAGGCCGAGAACCAGGCCATGCCGTCCCGGTCCGGGGTGTAATCGACCCGGCGGTCCGCGGAGCTTCTGGTGTGGCGTGCCTCGATGCTGGCCGGGTGGTGGCGCTCCCGCCAGCTGCGGGCCTTCGCCCGGAACCGGCCCGGAGTGAGGTCCCCGGCCGGGCAGCCGCGGGCCGGGTTCGGTGCAGCGGGGTCCAGGAAGTGCGCCTCCAGCGCGGCGGCACCGGCAGGGTCCAGGCCGCTCGACTCATCGACGAGGATCCGGGCGTGCTGCCAGGAAATCATCCCGGCCTGCAGGGCAGCCAGGGTCAGCGGCAGCGCCGCCGTTAGGGCCAGGGCTTCGGACAGGAGGGCTGCGGCACTGCGTTCGCTGACGGTCAGGACGCAGGCGACCTCCGCGACGACGGCCATTTCCTGGGCGGTGCGCTCCTGCGGGGACGCCGCCGGTGGTGCCAGGGCCTCGGCGGCCCGCACATAGCCGGCGGTTAGGTGCACCTTCAGCGCGGCGAAGCCGGCCTCCATCCGGGCCGCCTCGGCCAGCCCGCCCAGGTACGCGTCCGCGAGGTCCTGCAACGGATCGGCATCCCCGAGCGCGCTGTCGTTCTCCAGCGGGCCAGTGCCGGACCCATCAAAGCCGTCACCACCGGCGCCGGGGAAGGCAAGGGCAGCAAGCGCAGCCATGGACGCGGCGACGGCCGCCAGGGCCTCCCTGCTCTCCACACTCCACGTTGCCGTGCTATCCATACCCACAGCATCTCAGGGGGCAGTGACATTTTGACCCACCGGCTCTGTTGCGGTGTGACCCTGCCTCCGACTGGCGTTCCGTGAAGATATTGAAAGCTTCGTAGTGGCCCTTGTGAGCGGACTCTGCATGGAAGGCAGTGCCCAATTCACGGTTTAGCTGCTGTTACCGGGACCTGCCGTCGACTTTGCAAAAGGGTGAAGACATGCGTGAAAGACTCGCACAGTGAAAGACGACTCAGAAGGCGCGTTGCACCATATCGAACTTTGGGTGCCGGATCTCAACAGAGCCACAGCTGAGTGGGGCTGGATCTTGTCCACCTTGGGGTACGTGATCTATAAGTCTTGGCCACTTGGAATCAGCTGGCAGAAAGGCTCTACCTACATAGTTCTAGAAGAATCGCCGGGCTTGAGTGGCCGTCTTCATCAACGAACAGCGCCTGGTCTAAATCACCTCGCGTTCATCGTGGGCAGCCGGTTACGTGTGGACGCGCTGGCTAAAGACAGCGCTGAGTACGGCTGGACGCCGTTGTTCCCAGAAAAGTATCCACACGCGGGCGGACCGGAGCACTACGCCGCCTACCTCGAGAACTCCGACGGCTTCGAAATAGAGCTCGTGGCCGCTCAATAGGATCACTCGCTAGCTACGCCTTCAACGATGCCCCTAGAAGGTCCCACTTCCAATGATCGTCTGGGGACGCTTCTCCGAAGCACCAGCGCACGTTCTCCAACGTCACACGTCTGTCCCGACAAGAGGCACCCGTGGCAAGCTGTAACGATGGACAGAACAGCTGCCACGGCCCCTGGAAATTCACAGCCCGGAGCGCCGTACAACAGTGCCACACTCCCCGACGAACTGCGCCGCCCCCGCGGACCGCGCGATCCGGGCGACGCCTGGGTCGAGGGTGACCGCGGACGGTTCTGGGGCCGCTTCGGCTCGGCCGGGCTGCTCGTCCATGATCCTGCCAAGGGCGTCCTGCTGCAGCACCGGGCGTTGTGGAGCGACAAAGGCGGAACGTGGGGCCTGCCCGGCGGCGCCCTGCACCAGGGCGAAGAGGCTGTGCACGGGGCACTGCGGGAGGCGGAGGAAGAAGCCGCCGTCCCGCCGGAGAGCGTCCGGGTCCTGTTCACTTCGGTGTTCGACGTCGGCTACTGGACCTACACCACCGTCGCCGTCGAGGTCGTCGAGCAGTTTGACCCGGCGATCAGCGACCCGGAAAGTCTTGAGCTGCAGTGGGTTCGGCTGGACCTGGTCAGCGGCAAGGACCTGCACCCCGGCTTTGGCGCGTCCTGGCCGGAGTTGCACCGCCGGTTGCTGGAGGGTTCCGCGGCGCGCTGACAGGTTCTAAGGTGCGGGCATGACTAGAGAACATGGAACCCCGCCCCCGGTCCGCCAGCTCAGCCCCGGATAGCTAGCCGGCAACTTTCGGGGCAGGACGACGGCGGTAAAGCCACACGAGCCCCAGGATCGGCAGCAGGAGCGGAATGAAGGCGTAGCCGCGGCCGAACAAGGACCAGACGGTCTCGTGCGGGAAGTTCACGGAGTCGAACACGCTGAGCGCCCCGATCACCAGCACGCCGACCAACTCCACCAGCACCGCGGAAACGGAGACCTTGAACCAAGTGCGGCCGGCCTTCGCGAGGGACACCGTGGCCACAATGTAGACGACGGCGGCGAAGGCTGACAGCGAGTAGGCAAGCGGCGCTTCGGAGAACTTTGTGAGGATTTGATAGCCGGCCCGGGCGGTGGCCGAGATGGCAAATACCGCGTAAACGGCAATCAGGAGACGGCCCGGTCCCGTGTTCCGGGTGTCCGTTTTCAGCGCTGCGCCCTCTGCCAAAGTCGCTCCCGGGGCTGTTCCGGTGCCCTCGGGGGAAGGTGTTGCTGTCACGTTTGTTGCCTCTTCCAAGTCAGTACCAGATCTGGTTCATTCGGGCGGCCATCACGAGTGCCGTGACGCCCACTGCGGCCAGGACGAAATTGCTCCACCGCGTGCGTTCCAGGATGGACCAATACACCGCGCCGACGGGCAGCAGGAGTGCCGTCAGCAGGTAGCCCCAGAATTCCCAGGTCTCCCCCGCGATGCGCTCGCCGGCCGCGACCCGGACGATGGACCCGACGAGGTATACCAGCAGCGCCAGTTCGACGGCGGCCACGGACAGGATCGTCACGTCGTTCGGGGCCTTCTTGAGAATGCCCGCGCCGAGGCAGATCAGGGTGGAAATCAGCCCGACCGCCAGGATGATGTAGAAATACGCGTCCAAGGCTAGTCGGCCCGCTGTTCCTGCTGGGCAGCGCGCTTTTCGTTGTCGGGGGCGAAGACGAGCACGGGCTTGGCATAGCTCCCGGCGTCGGCCAGCAGCGCTACGAGCGTCCCGTCCGGGGCGAACGCCGCGGCCGGGCTTTCCGCCGTCGCCGCTTCAGGGGTGCCGGCGGCAGGTCCCGCGGCGATCCGGCGGCCGAAGGAAATTTCGGTGGTCTCGTCCTCGCTCAGTTCACGGTTAGGCATCAGCGCCCGCGCCGCCTCGGACATTTCCAGCACGTCCATCTCGTCAGCCAGCTGTTCCAGGGTGTGCGCCTGTTCGAGCGTGTACGGACCCACCTGGGTCCTGCGCAACGCCGTGAGGTGACCGCCGACGCCGAGCGCGTTGCCCAGGTCGCGGGCGAGGGCCCGAATATAGGTGCCGGAGGAGCATTCAACCGTGACGTCGACATCCAGCGCCTCGCCGTCGCGCACCGCGCGTAGCCCGTGCACCTCGAAGCGGTGGATGGTCACAGGCCGCGCGGCCAGCTTGACCTCTTCGCCGGAGCGGACCCGGGCGTAGGCCCTTTCCCCGTTGACCTTGATGGCGCTAACGCTGCTGGGAACCTGTTCGATCTTGCCGGTCAGGGCCGCGACGCCGGCCCGGACGGCCTCCTCCGTGACCGCCGCCGCGCTGTGCGTGGAGGTGACCTCGCCCTCGGCGTCGTCAGTCACCGTCGATTCACCCAGGCGGATGGTGGCCGTGTACGTCTTCGAGGTGCCCACAATGTAGGTCAGCAGCCGGGTGGCCTTGTTGATGCCGACCACCAGCACGCCGGTGGCCATCGGGTCCAGGGTGCCGGCATGGCCCACCTTTCGGGTACCGGCGAGCCGCCGCATCCGTCCAACCACATCGTGGCTGGTCCAGCCTTGCGGCTTGTCCACTATCACCAGTCCAGAAAGCACGCTTCCCAGTATATCTGCGCGGCGGCTGCCTCCCGCGCCCGCGGCGTAGCTGCCGGTTAGGATGGCAGACATGCCTGAGCTTGCCGCCCATGTCCGCGACGTCCCCATCAACCAGATCCGCGAGATCACCGAAGCCGCCTGGGCCACCCCCGGCGCCATCGTACTAAGCATCGGCGAGCCGGGCTTCGCGCTTCCGCGCCACATCCTCGAGGCGGGGATGGCCTGCCTGGACCGCGACGAAACGAATTACACCCCGAATGCCGGGATCCCGGCACTTCGCGAGGCCTTCGCCGCCAGGTTCCGGGAGCACAACGCGACGCCGGTCGGCGCGGACCGCATCTACGTCGTCGACGGCGCCCAACAGGGACTGCACTTCGCGATGAGCCTGTTGCTCTCCCCCGGCGACGAGATCCTGATCCCCAATCCGGGGTACCCCACGTTTGCCATGACCAGCAGCCTGCTCCATGCCGTTCCGGTGCGGTACCCGCTGTATCCGGAGCACGACTTCCAGCCGCGGCTCGAGGACATCGAGGCGCTCATCACGGCGCGGACCAAGGTGCTGATCCTGAATTCACCGTCAAACCCCTTAGGAGCGGTGCTCGGTGAGGAGCTCACGCGCGGCCTCGTGGAGCTGGCCCGGCGCCACGACCTGTGGATCATTTCCGACGAATGCTACGAGGCGTTCACCTACGACGTCCCGCACATCAGTCCTGCCCGCTTCGACAGCGACGTGCCCGGCGAGGCCCGCGTGTTCACCTCGCTGACGCTGTCCAAGACCTACGGCTTGACCGGGCTGCGAATCGGCGCGCTGGTCTGCCCACCCGGCTTGGAGCAGCAGATGAACAACGTAATGGAGTCGATTGTCTCCTGTGTCGCCTCGCCCTCGCAGTACGCGGCGTTGGCCGCGCTGACCGGCCCACAGGAGTACGTCAGCGACGCCCATGCCCACTACCGGTCCAACCGGGACGCGGCCTCGGCAGTCCTGGCGTCCAAGGGGATCCCGTACCTCACGGCCCAGGGAGCCTTCTACCTCTGGGCCGACGTCTCCCATGCCAGCGGCGGCGACGTCCGGGCCTGGGTCCGGCGCTTCCTGGCCGATTCCAAGGTGTCGTTCGCGCCGGGCACCGCGTTCGGCTCGATCGGCGAGGGCTGGATCCGGATTGCGCTCTGCAGCGGCCAGGACGAGCTCGTTGAAGGCGTAAACCGGCTCCCGGCCCGCGAGGCCTAGAACACCGGGCCGCTAAGGGGTACATAGTCCCTACCGCTCAGGCGGCGCCGCACCTAGCCTTGGCCCACGGCGCTTCGCGCCGGAGTTTCCGGGTTCGATCGGGGAGGTATGGCATGTGGTGGGAGGACTTGCTCTGGGGCATCTGGAACGGCCTCACGGCCTGGATTGTGCTGATCGTCCATGTCTTCGGGCAATGGGGAGAGTTCCCCTTCTATAACGCTGCCCGCGCCGGAAACTGGTATGACTTCGGGTTCCTGCTGGGGATGGGCTCGCCCGTTCTGGGCGGCCTGGGCGCCGGGCGGGCAAGGTTCCGGCGCCGCTGAAAGCCTCCACGCATCCACAGCGCTCAAGGACCGAACAAAAGGGCCGAACAGAAATGGCCGGCCCCAGGAACGGGACCGGCCACTTCACTGCACAACTGCGGGACTGAAGCCTACTTGTTGCGGTCCTCGTCGACGTCGTCGTTGTCGACCAGGTCGAGGTCCTCTTCGTCGAAGTCGTCCTCGTCCAGCTCGACGTCCTGCGGGACGTCGCTCTTGTACGGGTCGGCGTCGCCGGCGTGCTGGGCGCTCGCGGCGAGGGCCGCAACTTCGGCGTCCCGCTTCTTCGCGGCCCGGAGGAGTTCTTCCAGGTTGGAGGCGGTGACCGGAATCTGGTCAGCCACAAACTCCAGGGTCGGGGTCAGCCGGACGGTGATGTTCCGCCCCACTTCCTGCCGGAGCACACCCTTGGCCTTCTCCAGTCCCTTGGCGGCCTCGGCCTGGACCAGTTGGTCTCCAAACACCGTGTAGTAGACCGTGGCATGCTGCAGATCATTGGTGACACGCGCGTCCGTGACAGTGATGCCCTCAAGCCGCGGGTCCTTGACCTTACGCCCCAAGGCCTCGGCAACAACAACCTTAATCCGCTGCGCCAACTTGGCAGCCCGTGCGGGATCAGCCATTTCCACTCCTAAAAATTTGGATGTACGACGGCGCAATGGCAACCGGTACACGCTTCAGTTAGTTGCCACGCGCCTAAGGCAAGCCTACGACGGACTCCCGTTGGATTTTTTCCGGCGGCCTGGGAGTGGCATCGGGCCTGACGGAGCCGGACGGTTTGCGATCGAAGATCGAAAACCGTCCGGCGAAGGGGCGGGGCCGCCGGAAAAATTCCAACGGCCCCGCACCTTTGTAACGCTAGCTCAGACTAGACGCGCGGCTTTTCGCGCATCTCGAAGGTCTCGATGATGTCACCTTCGTTGATGTCGTTGAACGAGCCAAGGCCGATACCACACTCGAAGTCCGTGCGGACCTCGGTGGCGTCGTCCTTGAAGCGCTTGAGCGTCTCAACGGTGAGGTTGTCACCGATGATCTTGCCGTCGCGGCTGATACGGGCCTTGACGTTGCGTCGGATAACACCCGAGCGGACGATGGAGCCTGCGATGTTGCCGAACTTGGAGGAACGGAACACTTCGCGGACCTCGGCGGTGCCAAGCTGGACCTCTTCGTACTCCGGCTTGAGCATGCCCTTGAGGGCCATCTCGATGTCATCAATTGCTGCGTAGATGACGGAGTAGAAGCGCATGTCCACGCCTTCGCGGTCTGCCAGTTCGGCAACACGCTCGGCGGGCTTGACGTTGAAGCCGATGATGACGGCGCTGTCGACCGTTGCCAGGTTGACGTCGTTCTGCGTGATCGCACCGACACCGCGGTGGATGATGCGGAGCTGGACGCCTTCGCCGACATCGATCTTGAGCAGCGCGTCTTCGAGGGCTTCCACGGCACCGGACACGTCACCCTTGAGGATGAGGTTGAGGGTGTCGATCTTGCCTTCGGCGACGGCCTGGTCGAAGTCTTCCAGGCTGATGCGCTTGCGACGCTTGGCCAGTGCGGCGTTGCGGTCGGCAGTTTCACGCTTCTCGGCGATCTGGCGGGCGGTACGCTCGTCGGCGGTCACGAAGAAGGTGTCACCGGCGCGCGGGACGTTGGACAGACCCAGGACCTGCACGGGGCGGGACGGGCCTGCCTCGGTCAGGGCACTGCCGTCGTCGTCGAACATCGCACGGACACGGCCGTGGGCCGTGCCTGCCACGATGGTGTCGCCGACATGCAGGGTACCGGACTGAACCAGGACGGTGGCCACGGATCCGCGGCCCTTATCCAGGTTGGCTTCAATCGCGATGCCGCGGGCATCCTTGTTCGGGTTGGCGCGCATGTCCAGGGCAGCGTCTGCGGTAAGCAGGACGGCCTCGAGCAGCTCGTCGATGTTGAGGTTCTGGCGGGCAGAGACCTCCACGAACATGGTGTCGCCACCGTACTCTTCCGGAACCAGGCCGTACTCGGTCAGCTGACCGCGGACCTTTTCCGGGTTGGCGCCTTCCTTGTCGATCTTGTTCACAGCCACGACGATCGGCACGTTGGCCGCCTGAGCGTGGTTGAGGGCCTCAACGGTCTGCGGCATAACGCCGTCGTCCGCTGCGACCACCAGGATGGCGATGTCGGTGACCTTCGCACCACGGGCACGCATGGCGGTGAACGCCTCGTGGCCCGGAGTATCGATGAAGGTGATCTTGCGGTCAATGCCTTCGTGCGGGTGGGTGACCTGGTAAGCACCGATGTGCTGCGTGATGCCGCCGTGCTCGCCCGCCATAACGTCGGACTTGCGGATGGCATCGAGCAGTCGGGTCTTACCGTGGTCAACGTGACCCATGACGGTGACAACAGGAGGACGTGCCTCGAGGTCTTCGTCGCCTTCGGCTTCCAGCTCGGCCTCGAAGTCGATGTCAAAGCCGGAGAGCAGCTCGCGCTCCTCGTCCTCCGGAGACACAACCTGGAGCTTGTAGCCAAGCTCCTCGCCCAGCAGGGCGAAGGTTTCCTCATCCAGCGACTGCGTGGCCGTGGCCATTTCGCCGAGGTGGAAGAGGACGGTCACGAGTGCGGCGGGGTTTGCCTCGATCTTGTCGGCGAAGTCCGTGATGGACGAGCCACGGCGGAGCCGGACAACGGTGTTGCCGTCGCCGCGGGGCACGCTTACGCCACCCAGCGACGGAGCACTCATCTGCTCGAGTTCCTGGCGCTTGGCACGCTTCGACTTGCGCTGCTTGCCGCGGCCTGCGCCGCCCTTACCGAAAGCACCCTGGGTGCCACCGCGACCGCGGCCACCCTTGCCGAAGCCACCGCCGGCCGGAGCGCCGCCGCCACCGGTACCGGGAGCACCGGTTCCTGGAGCGCCACCCGGACGGCCCGGACCACGGGCACCGCCACCGGGGCGGCCTGCACCAGCGGGTGCGGGACGTTCGGTGCGGTTAGGCATCATGCCGGGAGTCGGACGGTTTCCGCCGGCTCCTGCCGGACGGCCAGCGCCGGGAGCGCCGGCCGGACGCGGAGCGCCCGGACGTGCACCCGGAGCGCCGCCGGTGCGGGGGGCACCCGGACGGGGACCTCCTGCGCCTGCTGCGGGACGGGGACCGCCGGGACGCTCGCCCTCGGTACGGCTGCCGCCCGGACGGGGCATGCCCTGGGAGGGAGCGAACGGGTTGTTACCCGGACGCGAGGGACGTTCGTTGTCTCCGCCGCGGCCCCGGGGCATGCCCTGGGACGTCGCGAAGGGGTTGTTGCCGGGACGGGGGCCGCCCGGGCGAGGTGCCGAGCCGCCCTGGCGTGCCGGAGCAGCCGGAGCGGCAGGCGCTTCAGCCTTCGGGGCGGGCCGTGCGCCGGGCTTGATGCCCGAGGACGGTGCCGTCGAAGGAGCAGCGGAAGGCTGTGCAGCCGGTGCCTGTGCGGCGGGGGCTGCGGGTGCGGCGGCTGCCGCGGCCGGAGCCGGTGCAGCTGCTGCCGGAGCCGGAGCTTCGGCCTTGGGTGCTGCTGCCTGAGCCGGGGCCGCGCGGGCGCCGGACGGGTTGCTGCCGGGCTGGCAGGTGCCTTGGGGGCCGCCGCGGGGGCTTCGGACTTCGAAGCTGCCGGGGCGTCCGGGAATGCGTTGCGGAGTTTCCTCACAACGGGGGCCTCAATGGTTGAAGAGGCAGAGCGAACGAATTCGCCCAGTTCCTGCAGTTTGGTTACTGCATCTTTGGAAGTAATACCGAGCTCTTTAGCAAGCTCATGTACGCGGACCTTGGCCACATTTCTCCTGTCTCGGTCCGCACCGAGCCAGGCACGAACCGTCTACTTCTTACTGCGGGCCTCCGCCGCGATTGCAGCTGAAAGGCCCATTGCAGAGCGCAACAAAGTTGTCATCGTTGCGCACTCATCGCTGGGAACTCATCGGGTTTCCATCAGTTTTCTGACCCGCTTTCAGGTTGGACGGTTGTTGCTGCGGCCACCGGAGTGTCCACGGCTTTCGTGCCTGCCGTGATCCGGCGTTCGACGTCGGCGGTGCCGGTTGCGCCGTTTAGGGCGCGTCCGAACGCTCGACGTTTGACCGCCAGTGCCAGGCACTTTTCGCTGGGGTGCAGCCATGCACCCCGGCCAGCCATCCGGCGTCGTTCATCCACTACGACGGCGGATGAACCGCTGCCGCCCGAGACGAGCCGGAGTAACTCAGACCGCGACCCTTTTTGTCGGCATCCGATGCACGTACGTTGCGGTTGATTCTCGAGGTGATGCACATGTGCCACGTCCGAGTATCTTCCTGCCAGTACCTGCCTGCGCGCCCGGGACTTCCGGGGCCCGCCAGCCAAAGCGTCCGGTAACTACGACTTTGCCAAGCTAAAACCCGGATGCGCTGAGGGCACACGGACACCGGCCCTTAGGCGCGGTCATGTCTATTCTAGCCCCTCCAGCGTCCGGACCCCGAACCTGAGGGGACACGGACGCTGCGGGGCGGGCGGCAAGGGCGGCCTATTTGTCGCGGGCCACCGCGGCGTCGGAGACGATGTCGATCCGCCAGCCGGTGAGCTTGGCCGCGAGCCGCGCGTTCTGGCCTTCCTTGCCGATGGCGAGGGACAGCTGGTAGTCGGGGACGACGACGCGGGCGGAGCGGGTCGCCTCGTCCGTGATGGTGACCGAATTCACCCGTGACGGGGACAGCGCGCTGGCGATGAAGGTTGCCGGATCGTCGCTGTAGTCGACGATGTCGATCTTCTCATCGTTGAGCTCGGTCATGACAGCCCGGACACGGGAGCCCATTTCACCGATGCAGGCACCCTTGGCGTTGACGCCCGAGGTGTTGGCTTTGACCGCAATCTTGGTGCGGTGCCCGGCCTCGCGGGCCAGTGCCACGATCTCGACCGAGCGGTCCGCGATTTCCGGGACTTCCAGTTCGAAAAGCTTGCGGACCAGGCCCGGGTGGGAGCGGGAGAGCGTGATGGAGGGACCCTTGGTGCCGCGGTGCACATCGATCACGAAGGCCCGGAGCCGGTTGCCGTGGATGTACTTCTCGCCCGGAACCTGCTCGGGCGGCGGCAACAGCGCCTCCACCGTACCGAGATTGACCTGGATCATGTGCGGGTTGTTGCCCTGCTGGATGGTCCCGGCCACCAGTTCGCCTTCGCGGCCCTTGAACTGGCCCAGGACGTTGTCGTCTTCGGCATCGCGCAGGCGCTGAAGAATGATCTGACGTGCAGTGCTGGCGGCGATGCGGCCAAACCCGGCCGGAGTGTCCTCGAACTCGCCGATCGGCGCGCCGTCGTCGTCAATCTCGGTAGCCCAAATGGTCACGTGCCCGCTCTTGCGGTCCAGCTCGGCGCGGGCCTTCTCGAAGGCTCCGGGGGTCTTGTGGTAGGCCACCAGGAGGGCCTGCTCAATGGTCGGAATCAGGAGATCCAGCGGGATTTCACGCTCACGCTCCAGGAGTCTTAGTGCGCTCATGTCAATATCCATCAGGCCTCCTCAGAAGGTCCATTGTTTGCGTTTTCCAGCCCGGCCTCTTCGAGGTGGCTGAACTCTATCTCGACTTTTCCACTGCGGATCCTGTCGAAAGGAATCTTGACCGGCTCGCCCTGCTTGGGTTTCATGCCCTTCTTGACAGCGATTTCCGGGACGAGCGTGACGCCGCCGTCTTCCACCGTCTGGATCCTGCCGGTGACGTTCTCGCCCTGCAGGACGTTGACCTTGACCAGCCGCCCGCGGGCGCGGTGCCAGTGCCGTTCCTCGGTGAGGGGACGCCCTACGCCGGGCGAGGAAACCTCGAGCTCGTAGGGGCGGGCGTCCGTGCTCGGATCGTTGTCCAGGATGTCGGAGAGGGTCTTGGATATCTCGGCGATGACGTCGAGGGTGACTCCGCCCGTCTCTTCCTGCGGCAGGTCCACTACAACGTGGACCACCCGGTTGGCGCCGGCGACGTGGATGGAGACGTCCTCGAGGTACAGGCGGTTCGCCAGGACCTCGGGTTCAAGGAGGGCGTGCAGACGCTCGGCCTCCAAGTTCTGGGCAGGTGCGGCTTCAGCCTTCCCCGTTCCGGTCCGGTCTGTTGAAGTCGTGGCTTCTGCGTTGGTCATGATGCCGGCCGCCTCCCGTTAGATGATGTTGTGTGTACTAGCCTAGCGATTTTCCCGGCGGCGTGGTGCACCCAGTTCCCGGCCGGCATGACAACATGGTCTGTTGTGAAGGACGACACCGGGGAAAAGAGATTGGGCTGGCTCACTCCCCGGTTTCTGCTCCGCTTCGCGCTCCTGGCATGCATCGCCCTGGTGGTGGTCGGCCTTGGCGTGGCTTTGACGCCCGGAAACCCGAAACAGCCCGGGGAACCGCCGTTTTCCGAACGCGCGCGGACGGCCGCGCTCACCGAAACCCTGCGGCTCCGGGCTGCCGGTGAACACCTCGGCAGCTCCGCCCCGGGCGCAGGACAGTCCGCCCTCGCCCGGACTGTGACGTTGCTGACAGGCCAGGCCCGGGCCCTGCTGTCCCCTGGCCAGGCCGCCCCGGTGTTTCCGTCCGCAGTTGCCGCGCAGGCCAACTCCGCCACGCAGAACGGGCCGGGAACTCAGGCTGCGCAGCCCTCGACCGGAGCTGCCTCGCCCCCGCCGGCCCCGCTGCCGGATTCGCCGGCCGGGCTGGCCGCCGCCCTCGCCGCGAGTGGCTCCCAGCGCATCGCCGACGCCACCGAGGCCGACGGCGGGATGGCCAGGCTGCTGGCCGCCGTCGGGACCGCGCAGCTGCTTCAGGCATCCTCCCTGGCGGCGGCCACCGGCGTGCCCGTTCCCCCGAACGCCGATCCGGTCCCGCCCCAGCTGTCCGGGTCCTGCCCGGGTCCAGTAGTTTCGGCGTCGCCAGCCAGCGGCGGGGTTACGGTTGCGCAAGCGCTTGAGGCGGCTGTGCGGACCGAACTTCAGAGCGTCTACGGCTATCAGCTGGCACTGACCAGACTCGGCGGCGAGCCCGCGAAGGCCGCCGCGGGTCAGCTGGCCCGGCACGAGGCACTCCTCCGCGGAGCCGAATCCCTGAGCCTTCGCCACTGCGTCTCCCCGCCCCCTCCGGAGGCCGGTTATGGCTTGGCGCCGTCCTTTTTTGCTGCGCCGGGTACCGGCCTGGCCGGGCTGGAAACCAGTGCACTGCCGGTCTACGGAGACCTGGTGGCGCTGAGCGAGGGAGAAACCCGGCAGTGGGCCATCTCTGCCCTGCTGGAGACTGCCCGCGGCGCCGCCGCGTGGGGCGCCCAGCCGGGCCCCCTGCCCGGACTTTCGGCCGACGTGGAGTCCCTACCGCCCTTGCCGGATCCCAGCACCCCGACACCCGACGCTCCGGCCCCGACACCCGGCCGCTGACGGCGTGTCCGCGCCGAAGGTGCCCCGTTCCGGACCCAGCCGCGAAGCGAGTCCGGGCTTACTTTGCTTAGCCTCGCGATACTGGCCAGCCAGCGGCGCCGATGCTTTGCTGTAACCATGGACAGCACCGGCGCCCCCACGCTTCATGAGAACGAACCGCACCGCAACGACCTTGCGCACCGGCTCAATTGGCTGCGTGCCGGCGTGCTGGGCGCCAATGACGGTATCGTCTCGGTCGCCGCGATCGTCGTCGGCGTAGCCGGTGTCACCACGGATTCCGGCCCCATCCTGATCGCGGGTGCCGCCGGAGTCGTGGGTGGGGCGATCTCCATGGCGTTGGGCGAATACGTCTCGGTCAGCAGCCAGAAGGACAGCCAGCAGGCCCTGATCGAAAAGGAAAGGCAGGAACTGCTGGAACAGCCCGAGGAAGAGCTCGACGAGCTCGCTGCCATCTACCAGGGCAAGGGCCTCAGCGCCGACACGGCCCGCACCGTGGCACGGGAACTCACCGCGCACGACGCCCTCGGTGCCCACCTCTCCGCCGAACTGAACATCGACGAGACCGACATCGTCAGCCCCTGGCATGCCGCGTTTGCGTCCGCCGTCGCATTCCTGGCCGGCGCGATCCTGCCCATGCTGGCCATCCTGCTGCCACCGGAGAATATCCGGGTGCCGCTTACGTTCGTGGCCGTCCTCGTGGCCCTGGCGGCCACCGGCGCACTGGGTGCCTGGATCGGCGGCGGTTCGCAGCTGAAGGCCGCGGCGCGGGTGGTGGTGGGTGGCGCTCTGGCGCTGTGTGCGACCTTCCTGATCGGCAACCTGCTCGGCGCGAGCGGCGTCAGCATCGGCTGAGTCCCGGTCCGCGAAGCCCGCCCGGCGGTGTCCCGTCGGGATGTCCGCGGCCCGGCAACTACGCTGGATCCGATGAGCCAGTCCGCAGATGTCCCGATCCCGCCCGATCTCAGCCGCCGTTACAGCACCACGGCCTCCGGCCGCGACTGGCTGGCGTCGCTCCCCCGGCTGGTCCGTTCCGGCCTGGACCGGTGGCAGCTGGCGCTGGACCTCGGGCCGGGGTGCCTGCCCTGGCACGGACACGGGGCCATTGTGGTGCCGGTCCGGCGCCTGGACGCCGACGGCGGGCCGCCGGAACCAGCCGTGCTGAAGGTCGCCTATCCGCACGAGGAGGCAATCGTGGAACGGCACGCGCTCACGTTGTGGGCCGGCGGCGGTGCTGTGCGGCTGCTGGCGGCCGACGCCGACGCCGGGGCGCTCCTGCTGGAGCGCCTGGACGCCGCCCGCTCGCTGCAGGACGTGCCGGTGGATGCCGCTGTTCCGGTGTGGGGAGAACTGGTGCGCCGGCTCAGCGTGGTGCCCGACGGCCGGCCGGAGTGGCGGGAGTTCGGCCATGTGGCTGCCAGGGCCGAACAGTGGAGCGATGAGCTGCCGGAGAGCTGGGAACAGTTGGGCCGTCCCTTCCCGCGCTGGCTGCTGGAAGCAGCGCTCGAGGTCTGCCAGACGCGCGGCGCCGTCGGCCGGCGCTCGGGGAAAGACGTGTTGGTCCATACCGACCTGCACTTTTCAAACATCCTGGCCAGGCCGGTACGCTCCGGCGGACGTGGCGTCCTGGGCGTGGCCGGCGGTTCGGCCGAAGCGACCAGTACGGCGGCCAGCTACGCCGCCATCGACCCGCAGCCCATGATCGGCGAGGCGGAGTTTGCGGTGGCTCCGCTGCTCTGGAACCGGATCCCCGAGCTGTCCCGGGCGGACCCGGAACGGGGCCTGCTGGAGCGCTGCCGGGACTTCAGCGCCGCCGCCGGCCTCGACGCCGAAGCCGCCCGCCAGTGGAGCCTGGCCCGGGAAGTGGACAACGCCCTCTGGTACGCCTCGCAAGCCCGTCACGAAGGGGACCTGGCGCGCTCGCTCTGGGTGGCCAGCACGCTGGCCGGACGCACCCTGCCGGGGCTGCCCGCAGCGCATGACTTGCCGGTCCCGGGGACGGCTGCAGCCTAACCGGTGTGCCCCCGTACTGCCGCCACGGCGTCCCGGACGGCGCCGACGGCGGTCGCCACATCGGCGTCGTCCGTGCTCCAGTTGCTCACCGAGATCCGCAGGATGTCCCGGTCCTGCCACCGGGAACCGGACATCCAGACCCGGCCGTCAGCAATGATTTGTGCCGTGACCGCCCGGGTGGTGGCGTCGTCGCCGAAGGCCAGCGAAACCTGGGTGTAGTCGACGTCGTTCAGCACCTCCACGCCGTCGACGGCCGACAGTTGCTCGGCCAGTTGCGCGGCGCGCCGCACCAGCCCACGGACCTGGGCGGCAACGCCGTCCCGGCCCAGCTCCTTCAGGGCCGCCCACACGGGCACCCCGCGGGCCCGCCGGGACAACTCGGGAACCTTCTCGAAGGGGTCTCCGGGACCCTCCGTGTCCTGGATCAAGTAGCTGGTGTGCACTCCCATCGCCGAACGCAGCGCCTGGGCGTCCCGGACGATCGCGATGCCGCAGTCGTACGGGGCATTCAGGGTCTTGTGCGCGTCGGTCCCCCACGAATCGGCGAGCTGCAGCCCGGCAGTCAACCCGGCGAGCTCCGGAACCGCGGTTGCCCACAGCCCGAAGGCGCCGTCCACGTGGACCCAGGCGCCGTGCGCCTTCGCGACCGCTATCGCCTCGGTGAAGGGGTCGAAGGCGCCGGAGTGCAGGTTCCCGGCCTGCAGGCAGACCAGCAGCGGAGCCGGGCCGGAGCCGCCGGCGCCGTCCAGGGCCGCGCCGTCCAGGGCCGCGCGGTCCAAGGCACAGTCCAGTTCCGCTGGGTCGATCCGGCCCTGCCGGTCGGCAGGCACGACCGTCGGCCGGCCCAACCCCAGGTAGCGGAGGCCAAGATCGATGGTGTCGTGCCGTTCCTGCCCCACCAGGCAGTGGATCCGCGGCGCCCCCGACAGGCCGTCGCGGTCCAGATCCCACCCGGCGTCGGTCAGCAGCCGCCAGCGGGCCGCCGCCAAGCCGGCAAAATTCGCCATGGTGGCGCCCGTGGTAAAGCCGACGTCGGACTCTTCCGGGAGCCCCAAGAGCTCAAGCAGCCAATGGCCTGCAGCTTCCTCGATGGCCGCCGTCGCGGGAGTGGCGTAGCGGAGACCGGTGTTCTGGTCCCAGGCGCTGACCAGCCAGTCCGCGGCGAGGGCCGCCGGGAGGGTGCCGCCGATAACCCAGCCGAAGAACCGTCCGGAGGGCATGGCCATCAGGCCTGGCTCGGCTTTGGCGGCGAGATAGTCCACCACTGCCGCCGCCGGCATGCCCTCATTGGGCAGCGGTCCGCCGAAGTCGGCCGCCAATGCGGCCGCGGTGGTGCGTGGGCTGACCTGGCGTGTTTCCTGGCTCTCCAGCCACCGGTGCGCATGCCGGGCCGCAGCGTCCAAGGCGTCCCTGTAGCGTTCTTCTGGTGCTGACATAGCTGCATGCTACGCCGACGGCCCCGGTTCGGGGAGGTACTGCCCCGGAGGGCCCGGAGGAGCGCTCCGGGGATGGCCGGCGGACGGCTCAGGCGAAGGATTCCTGCCAGATGTCGGACCCGAGCTTGAGGATAAGCGCCGCCACGACCACGAGGAACACGATCCGGATGAACTTGCTCCCCTGCCTGACCGCCGTCCGGGCACCAAGGTAGCCACCGGCCATGTTGGCCATGCCCAGCACCAGACCGAGCCCCCACAGCAGCGAGCCGTGCGGCAGGAAGAACAGCAGGGCGCCCGCGTTGGTGGCCATGTTCACGATCTTGGCTTTGGCGCTGGCTTCCAGGAAGGCATAGCCCATCGCCGACACGAGCGCGATGATGAGGAACGAGCCGGTTCCCGGGCCGATCAGTCCGTCATAGAAGCCGATCACTCCCCCGATCAGGCAGGCCACCACGTAGTGCCGGTGGCCGTCATGGCGCAGCTTGGTCAACTCCCCCACGCTCGGGCGGAACGCGGTGAACAACGCGACGGCGACGAGCGCGGCGACGATGATCGGTTTGAAGACGCTCGCCGGGAGCGTGGCCGCGAGCACCGCCCCGCCGAAGCTCCCGGCCAGCGCGATCGCCGCCATGGGCAGGGCGGTGCGCAGGTCCGGCCGGACGCGTCGGTAGAACGTTGCGGCACTCGTCGCGGTGCCGAAAATCGACCCCATCTTGTTGGTGGCCAGTGCCTGCACGGGGCTGATGCCCGGGACCAGCAGCATGGCCGGGAGCTGGATCAGGCCGCCGCCGCCCACGACGGCGTCCACCCAACCCGCGGCGAAGCCGGCCACCACGATCAGGATGAGGGTGCTGAGCTCGATCGACTCGAGTCCCGAGATCACGCCTGCGTAGGCGGGCGGGTCAGCTGTTGCGGACGGCGTTGACCACGTAGTCAACCGCCTTCTCAACGGCAATGTTCTCGGCGTCGCCGGTCCGGCGGTCCTTGATCTCCACGACGCCGTCCACGAGTCCGCGCCCGACGGCGAGGATGGTGGGGACGCCGACGAGTTCGGCGTCGCCGAACTTTACGCCGGGGGAAACCTTGGGGCGGTCATCGTAGATGACGTCGAGGCCGGCGGCTTCGAGCTCCAGGGACAGCTTTTCGGCGGCGGCGAAGATTTCCTCCCCGCGGCCGACTGCCACCACGTGGACATCGGCCGGGGCGACGGCGCGCGGCCAGACCAGGCCCCTGTCGTCGTGGTTGGATTCGGCCAGGGCGGCGACGGCGCGGGTGACGCCGACCCCGTAGGACCCCATGGTCACCACCACCTGCTTGCCGTTCTGGTCCAGGACCTTGAGGTCCAGGGCCGCGGCGTACTTCCGGCCCAGCTGGAAGATGTGGCCCATTTCAATGCCGCGGGCGGTTTCCAGCGGTCCGGAACCGTCGGGAGCCTCGTCGCCGGCGCGCACGTCGGTGCACTCGATGACGCCGTCCCAGCCGAAGTCGCGTCCGGCGACCAGGCCGAAGACGTGCTTGCCGGCCTCGTTGGCGCCGGTGACCCAGGCGGAGCCGCTGACAACGCGGGGATCCACGAGGTAGAGCAGCTTTGCGGCGCCCTCCGTGCCCAGCAGCGGCGCGTCCAGGGACATGCCGGGGCCGAGGTAGCCCTTGACGATCAGCGGCTGCTTCTTGAGGTCGTCGTCGTTGGCGGCCTCCAGCGTGATCTCACCGGCGATCGGCAGGAAGGACCCGATGTTGGCCTCGACGCGCTTGAGGTCCACGCCGCGGTCGCCGGGGAGACCGATGACGACGAGCTGGCGTTCACCGGTCGGCAGTGTGACGGCGAGGACGACGTTCTTGAGCGTGTCGGCGGCGGTCCAGGGGCCGCCGTCGGCGTCTGCGCGCGGAACGAGGACGTTGGCGGCGTCGACGAGCGTCTCGATGGTGGGGGTGTCCGGGGTGTCCCGGACTTCGGCGGCGGGGGCGCCGCTGAAGTCGATGTCTGCGGGGACTACCGTGGTGACGGCCTCGACGTTGGCGGCGTAGCCTCCGGCGGAGCGCACGAAGGTGTCCTCGCCGATCTCCGTGGGGTGCAGGAATTCCTCGCTCTTGGACCCGCCCATCGCCCCGGCCGTGGCGGCAACCGGAATGACCTCGAGGCCCAGGCGCGCGAAGATCTTCAGGTAGGCGCCGCGGTGGGCGGCGTAGCTGGCGTCCAGCCCGGCGTCGTCGACATCGAAGGAGTAGGAATCCTTCATGATGAATTCGCGGCCGCGCAGCAGGCCCGCCCGGGGACGTGCCTCGTCGCGGTACTTGTTCTGGATCTGGTAGATGCTCAGGGGCAGGTCCTTGTACGAGGAATACAGGTCCTTGACCAGCAGGGTGAACATCTCCTCGTGCGTGGGCGCCAGGAGGTAGTCGTTGCCCTTGCGGTCCTTGAGCCGGAAGATGCCCTCGCCGTACTCCGTCCAGCGGTTGGTGGCCTCGTAGGGCTCCTTGGGCAGCAGCGCCGGAAAGTGGACTTCCTGGGCGCCGATGGCGGACATTTCCTCGCGGATGACCTGCTCCACCTTGCGCAGCACGCTCAGTCCCAGCGGCAGCCAGGTGTAGATGCCCGGGGCGGCCCGGCGGATGTAGCCGGCACGGACCAGCAGGCGGTGGCTGGCCACTTCGGCGTCGGCGGGATCTTCACGCAGCGTGCGCAGGAACAGCTTGGAGAGTCGAAGGACCACTGGAGGGATTTCCGTTTCTGGGAGGTGCCGGGAAACTCAGTAAAACCGAGCAGAACTGGGGTAAACCGTCTAGGTACAAATCAGTCTAGGTACTAATCTACCGTCAGCCCGGACGCAGCAGAGCCACGCCATGACTGAGGGAAGCCCCTGGCCGTTCCCGGCTGGTCATCCCGACATGGCGTGGCTCTACGGCCCCCATCACCGCCAGATCTCCGGCTCTGAGTTACTCGAGGTTGCCCCTGAGGGCACTTGCGGCGCTGGTTCTCCCGGAGCCGCCCGTGCCCCCAGCGGCACGACTATGTTCGAACTTATGTGATGCGCCGCACGAAAACAAGAGTCCGCATCCGTTTATCTCCGCCGCAGGGCTCCGCCGCAAGCGAGCGGTGGCGGGATGACGGGCCCGGCTAGAAGAGGACAGTCGCGAAGGTTCCCACTTGGCGGAACCCCACCCGCTCGTAGGTGGCGCGGGCGCGGGAGTTGAAGTCGTTGACGTAGAGGCTGGTGACCGGGGCGAGCGTCCGGGCAAGGTCGACGACGGCGGCCATGTAGCCGGCGCTCTGGCCAAGTCCCCGGAATGCCGGATTCATCCAGACCCCCTGGACCTGCGTCACCTCGTGGGTGACCGCGCCCAGTTCGGCCTTGAAGACCACCTCGCCGTCCGGGTTCAGGTGGACCAGCGAATGTCCCTGGCGGATCAGGCCCTTCACCCTGCGGCTGTAATACTCCCGTCCGCCAAGATAGGGCGAGTAGCCCACTTCTTCCTCGAACATCGCCGCGCAGGCGGGCAGGATCTTGTCAAAGTCCGCGAGCTGGCCGAATCCCAAGAGCGGGTTTGCCGGGATGGCGGGTGGCCCGGAGATGGACATCAGCGGCTGGTCATCCCGGAGTTCGTGGGCCTCGTGGCCCAGCTGCTCCAGACCGGAATAGAGGGCCAGGACCGTCTCGGCCGGACCAAAGATGGACGCGTAGCGGCGCCCGGAGGTGTGCGCGGACATCGCCACGAGGCCGGCGAATTCCGGGTCGAGCTGCACCGGCACCAGGTTCGCCCCGGCCCAACAGGCCCCCACAAGGGCAACGCCATCAAACACGCCGAGGAAGCTGGCTCCCCCGGCCGTGGGAGCCGCCGAGCCGGCGCCCTCCAGGTGGGAGAGGATGAAGACGTTGGCGATCGGGTCCTGCTCTGCCAGGTCCAGCAGTTGTTGGGTGTCCGAACCGGTCAGGGTCCGGACGGCGACGCCGGAACCGGCGCCGTCCTTACGAGACGCTAACCACGGGGCTACCCTTGACAGCATCTTCGCCATCGGCCTCCCCCATCTCTTCAGCGATACGCATGGCTTCTTCGATCAGTGTCTCAACAATCTGGTCCTCGGGGACAGTCTTGATGACCTCGCCCCGGACGAAGATCTGGCCCTTGCCGTTACCGGAGGCTACACCGAGATCGGCCTCCCGCGCTTCACCGGGGCCATTTACGACACAGCCCATGACGGCCACGCGCAGGGGGATCTCCATGCCTTCCAGCCCGGCCGTGACCTGCTCGGCGAGCGTGTACACGTCCACCTGGGCCCGGCCGCAGGAAGGGCAGGACACAATCTCGAGTTTGCGCGGCCGCAGGTTCAGGGACTGCAGGATCTGGTTGCCGACCTTGATTTCCTCGACCGGCGGTGCGGACAGCGAGACCCGGATGGTGTCCCCGATGCCTCGCGAAAGCAGGGCTCCGAAGGCGGTGGCTGACTTGATGGTGCCCTGGAACGCCGGACCCGCCTCGGTCACACCGAGGTGCAGCGGCCAGTCGCCCTTCTCGGCGAGCATTTCGTAGGCTGCAACCATGATCACCGGGTCATTGTGCTTGACCGAGATCTTGAAGTCGTGGAAGCCGTGTTCCTCGAAGAGTGAAGCCTCCCAGACGGCGGATTCCACGAGCGCTTCGGGGGTCGCCTTGCCGTACTTCTTGAGGATGCCGGGTTCCAGGGAGCCTGCATTGACGCCGATCCGGATCGACGTGCCGTGGTCCTTGGCCGCCCGGGCGATTTCCTTGACCTGGTCGTCGAACTTCCGGATGTTTCCCGGGTTCACGCGGACCGCGGCGCAACCGGCTTCGATCGCGGCGAAGACGTACTTCGGCTGGAAGTGGATGTCCGCGATCACCGGGATCTGGGACTTCCGGGCAATGATGGGCAGCGCCTCGGCGTCGTCCGCGGACGGGCAGGCAACGCGCACGATGTCGCAGCCGGAGGCGGTGAGCTCGGCGATCTGCTGCAGCGTGGCGTTGATGTCCGTGGTCGGCGTGGTCGTCATCGACTGCACGCTGATCGGGAAATCGGAGCCGACACCCACCGAGCCCACCTTGATCTGGCGGGTCTTCCGGCGGGGAGCAAGTACGGGGGGCGGCAGAGGCGGCATTCCCAGGCTGACCGAGGTCACATGGACTCCTTAGAGAGCGAAGATCGAGGGCTGTTGCGGGACGGGCTAGGCGTGGCCGGCGAGGAGGCCGGTCACGGGCGCCCAGGCGGTGATGCGGGTCCCGGAGATGGCGCTGGCGGCGGCGAACGGATCCTGCTTGAGGATCTCGTTCAGGGCCGCCTCATCGGCCGCCTTCAGGATGAGGAGCGCTCCCGCGCCGTCGCCGTAGGGGCCGCTGGCGAGCAGCGTGCCCTCCTGCGCCAGTCCAGCGGTCCATTCGCGGTGCGCCGGGCGGCTGGCGTCCCGTGCTTCGGTGGATTCGGCGTCGTACACATACTCAACAGCAAAAACAGTCATACGGATACACTATCGCCCCAGCGGCCAGCTACCCATCCGGCAGCAGGCCAGGCGCCACGGCCCGCGGCGGCGGAGACCTCGGCATCACCGGGCCCCGCCCGGATAGCCGGCGGGCCCCGGCCGCGCTCAGCCGAGGAAGAACACCTTGGCCACCGCGGCGATGCCCGCTGCCCACAGCATGGAGGTCAGGGTCCCGATGATGAATCTCTCGGCCGCCACCGGCGTCTCCTTCAGCTCGGCGAAACGCCCCAGACCCTTGATGGCGACGACATAGGCGATTGCCACGGGCTGGCCGGCCAGGATGGCCAGGCAGACCGCCAGCCGTTCCAGGATGCCGATGATCGCTCCGCCCCGCAGGATCCGGGCGCTGCTGACTATGTCCGTGCCGGCAGCCGCATTGCCCCCGGAGCCCGTGGCGGCAGCACCCGCCGCCGCCGAACCGGCGTCGCCGTCGGTGTCCTGGCTGCCCGGCTGTGCGCTCACGACGTCGGTTGTGGAGTCCGCCGCGGGATCTTCGGCGCCGGCGCCCCCGGCTGGCAACTGGCTGCCGGCGTCACCGGCCCCGGCGTCGGCCCGGTCGTCGATGGTCCGGGCCAGGCGGAAGACCAGGGCTGTGACAGGCCAGCCGACGAATCCGGCCGCGAGCAGGGCCAGGGTGATCCAGAGGGCGTTCACCGGTCTCCTTCTGCGTTGCTGTCTGCACGGGGGTGATTTGTTCCGGTGATCAGCCCGTTTGCGAGGGACAGCAGCATCTCGGCGGCTGGCCTCGCCGCCCATTCTTCCTGCCAGCCGGAGCGCAGGAGGGCGCGGCTCACCGATTGTTCGGTGATTCCGAGTTTTCGGGCCGCGATTTTCTGGGTGCCGTGCGTGCTGGACTGGCCGTGCTGGACAGTGCGCAGCACGTCCACAACTTTCCATTGCGCGTCGGTCCGGTCCTGGACGAGGCGGCCGATCAGCCGCAGCACAGCCTCAGCGTTGGCGCAGGCCCTGGCGCCGTCTTCCCCGGCCCCCGCGCCACGTCCGGCGGATGCTTCGGGGGACGGAGCATGTCCGCGGCGGGCGCCCCCGGGGACCACCGCGAGCGGCACGTGGGCCGCCGAGGCCTTGGCGCGGTCCACCGCAAGCCGGGCCGCGACGAAGGCCGGTCCCGACCCCTCGCGCGGGCTTGCCGGCAGCGGCCGGTCCACGGCTCCCACCCCGATCCCGACGTACCAGCGGCCGCCGCGGAGGGCATGCAGTGCGATTTCCACCACTTCCGCAGGGAGTTCAAGAACGCCCTGGACCTCGTCGCCGACCGAGCGCTCGAACCGCCCGGAGCTGGAGAGAGCAGATAGCTGCGTCAGCAGCTCGGGGACGCGGTCGACGTCGGTAGTGCTCCCGCGCTGGTCGATGGTCATTACGTACATGGGCCCAGCCTAAACGGCTGATCTTCCACAATCAATCAATTTCAACTGATTAGTTAGAATTAGCCGTTATGGACTGATATCCGAAGATCAGCGGTTTCCGGTTCGGGGCTGACTCCCGCACCGGGCGGGCCGCGCAGCAAGGAGCCGCACAGGCCGTAACGGGCCAGCCTAGCCGAAGAGATTGACCGGCTTGACGATGTCAGCGTAGATCAGCAGGGCGCCCATGCCCATCAGCAGCACCGCAACCACGTAGGTCACCGGCAGCAGTTTGGCGATGTCGAAGGCGCCGGGATCCGGGCGGCCGAACAGTTTGGCGATCCTGCGCCGGGCGCCTTCGTACAGCGCGCCGGCGACGTGGCCGCCGTCGAGAGGCAACAGCGGAACCAAATTGAACACGGCCAGGGCAAAGTTGAGTCCGGCCAGCAGGCCAACCAGGGCGGCCAGCCGGGACTGCAGCGGGACCTGTTCCATCGCGGCGACCTCACCGGCCACCCGGCCCACACCCACCACACTGATGGGTCCGTTGGGGTCTCGGGGTTCTTCGCTGAAGGCGGCCTTCGCCACGCCGGCCACCCGCGCCGGGAGGTTCACCACGACGCCGGCAACCTGCTTGATGTTTTCGCCCGCCATCGGAAGCACGGCCGTCGCCGGCTGCTGCACGAGCGTGGTCTGGGCTCCGACACCCAGGAAACCGACGTCCTGGTAGAGCAGCTTGCCGTCGGCGTCCTTCGCCTGCCGGCCGTCGTCCCCCACCACCGGACGGGCCGAGAGGACCGGAGTGACAGTGGTGGTGACGGGAGCGCCGTCGCGCTGCACGGTGATGCTGACTTGCCTGTCCGCCGACGCGCGGATCCAGGCGGTGAGCTCATCCCAGCTGGAGACCGTTTTGCCGTCGAAGGCGGTGATGACGTCGTTGGGTTTGAGCCCGGCGGCCGCGGCGGGGGTGAGCTTGCAGTCGGCGGAGTCCGGGTCCACGGTCTCGCCGGCCTTGACCTGGCATTTGGAGACGTCGGCGATGGTGGTGGTCTGGGTGGCGACGCCGAACCCCATCAGCAGCACGGCGGTGAGGGCCACGCCGATCAAGAGGTTCATGGCCGGCCCGCCGAGCATGACGATGATCTTCTTCCAGACCGGGAGACGGTAGAAGACGCGGTTCTCGTCGCCGGGGCCCACTTCCTCGTGGGCCATGGAGCGGGCGTCACTGGCGAGCGACTGGAACATGCCGGTGCTGGAGGGCCGGACGGTGCCGTCCTCCTTGTTCGGCGGGTACATGCCGATCATGGAGACGAATCCGCCCAGCGGGATGGCCTTGAAGCCGTATTCGGTCTCGCCCTTCTTCCTGGACCAGAGCGTGGGGCCGAAGCCGATCATGTACTTGGTGACGCGGACCTTGAACAGCTTGGCCGGCAGCAGGTGTCCCACCTCGTGCAGGGCGATGGACACGGCGATGCCGATCGCTACAAAGACGACACCGAGGATAAAGAGGAGGACGGGGCTCATGCTGTGATCTGCTGCTTCCTAGACGCTTCTGACGGCTAAACGTTCGTGGGTGCGGGCACGTGCCCACTTTTCAGCATCCAGTACGGACTCCACTGTCAGCCCGGAGGATCCTGCGTGTTCGCTGAGTACGGCTTCGATGGTATCGACAATGTCGGTGAAGCGGATCCGGCCGGCGTGGAACGCCATCACCGCCTCCTCGTTGGCGGCGTTGAAGACGGCGGGGTAGGTGCTCCCCTGCCTGGCGGCGTCCTTGGCCAGCCCGACGGCGGGGAAGGCCACCGTGTCCAGCGGTTCGAAGGTCCAGCTGGTGGCCCGGGTCCAGTCGCAGGCCTGGGCCGATCCGGCGACGCGGTCCGGCCAGCCGAGACCCAGCGCGATGGGCAGGCGCATGTCCGGTGGAGAGGCCTGGGCGATGGTGGAGCCGTCAATGAACTGGACCATGGAGTGCACCACGGACTGCGGGTGGACCACGACGTCGATCCGGTCCAGCGGGATGTCGAAGAGCAGGTGCGCCTCGATCACTTCGAGGCCCTTGTTGACCAGGCTGGCGGAGTTGGTGGTGACCATCAGGCCCATGTCCCAGGTGGGGTGGGCGAGGGCGTCCTGCGGGGAGACATCGTGGAGCTCCTCGCGGGTCTTGCCGCGGAAGGGCCCGCCGGAGGCCGTGAGGACCAGCCGGTCCACTTCGGCCGCTGTGCCCGAGCGCAGGCACTGGGCGATCGCCGAGTGTTCGGAGTCCACCGGGACAATCTGCCCCTCGCGGGCGGCGGCCTTGACGAGGGAACCGCCGACGATCAGGGATTCCTTGTTGGCCAGCGCCAGGGTAGCGCCGGATTTCAGGGCTGCCAGGGTGGGGGCCAGTCCGATCGAGCCGGTGATGCCGTTCAGCACCACGTCGGCATCGGTCTCCGCGATCCGGGTGGAGGCGTCGGGGCCGGTGATGATCTCCGGGCGGTAGCCGCGCACTCCCGCCGCGCGGGCTGCGTCGTCAATCAGCGCCTGGAGGGCGGCCGCATCGCCGGACGCGACGCCGACTGCCTGGGCGCGGGTGTGCACGGCCTGCCGGGCAAGAAGTTCAAGGTTGCCGCCGCCGGCGCTGAGGGCCACGACGTCGAACAGGTCCGGGGCGCCGTCGACGACGTCAATCGCCTGTGTGCCGATGGAACCGGTGGACCCGAGGAGGACGATCTTGCGCGGCTGCATGGCTTAAGTATCCCGCACCCGGTGTTTTTGCGAGGCGCGGCAGTCCGGCACCCTACCCGAACGCCAGCTCCACCACGCCCTTGGCCATGGTGGACAGGGCACCGGCGTAGGCAACGCCGACCACGATTCCCCGAACGACCCCGGGGCGGATCCGTCCGGACAGGACATCACCGGCCGCGATGCCGACCACCATGGCCATCAGGATGCCCAGCCATTGCCAGGTCTCCAGGGCCGGAAGGTGGCCGCCGGAGAAGAGGTACTTGCTGAGCAGGGAGGACAGGCCGGTGGTGACGAAGTACGGCTGCAAGGTGGCGCCGAAGCTCTTCTGGTCCCAGCGGGTGGCGACGGCATACGCGGTGATCGCGGGCCCGCCGACCCCGGCTGCGGCGTTCATCAGGCCGCTGGTAAAGCCCAGCCCGACCATGGGAACCGGACCGGTGGCGCGCCAGGAGCTGCGGGTCAGCCGCTGCGACGCCAGCAACGCAATGACCAGCAGCACCCCGATGCAGATTTCCAGCGGAGCCTCGGGGACGTTGCTGGCCAGCCACGCACCGGGAACCACGCCCAGCAGCGCGGAGAGGGCAAGGCCTGCGTAACGCCGCCAATCAACGTGCCGCCACACCCGGGAGAGGATCAGCAGCGAGGACGCCGCACCGCAGAGGTTGATGATCATCACGCCGTCAAAGGGACCCAGCAGGACCACCAGGACCGGGGAGACCAAGAGGCCGAAGCCGAGGCCGGCCAGCCGCTGAGCCAGTGCCCCCGCCACCACGGCAATGAGCACCAGAGCAAACATGATTCGATCCTAGTGCCGCCCGGCCGCCGGGACCGGCGTAACGTGTGATTCGTGGAGTGGACCTCATGGTTCGACGCGCCGGAGTACGAGTTCGCCCGGCAGGTACTGCAGCGCGGCATCGCCACCATCTTCTTCGTGGCCTTCCTCTCCTCGCTCAACCAGTTCCCGGCCCTCCTCGGCGAGCGCGGCCTGTTGCCGGCGCCGGAGTATCTGGAAGGATTCCGCCGCCTGGGCAGGCCCAGCCTGTTCCGCTGGCGCTATTCGGACCGGCTGCTGCGGGCCGTGTGCTGGAGCGGCATGGCCATCTCCGGCACCCTGATCCTCGGCCTGCCGCAGCTCGGGCCGCCATGGGTTCCGCTGCTGGCGTTCCTGGGCTTGTGGCTGTTGTACATGTCGGTGGTCAATGTCGGCCAGACGTTTTACGGCTTTGGCTGGGAGATGCTGCTGCTGGAGGCGGGGTTCACCGCGGCGTTCCTGGGCTCGGACCAGACTCCCCCGCCGCGGCCGATCCTGATCCTGCTGGTGTGGCTGGTGTTCCGCCTGGAATTCGGCGCCGGCCTGATCAAAATCCGCGGCGGGTCCGAGTGGCGCGATCTGACGGCCCTGTACTACCACCACGAGACCCAGCCGATGCCCGGGCCCTTGAGCCGGCAGGCGCATCTGCTGCCCAGGGCGTGGCACCGGCTGGAGGTCCTCGGCAACCATTTCGCCCAGCTGGTGGTGCCGTTCTTCCTCTTCGCCCCGCAGCCGCTGGCAAGTGCCGCGGCCGGGATCGTCATCTTCACCCAGCTCTGGCTCGTGGTTAGCGGGAACTTCGCCTGGCTCAACTGGATGGCGATCCTGCTCGCCTTCGCCGCCATCAGTGATCCGGTGGCGCACGCCGTCCTTCCGGCCATCCCGCTCGACTGGCACGCCGCATCCGCAGAAGTGGTTGCCGGCGCACCGGCCGGCAGCCGGGCACCGGTGCCGTGGCTGGTGGTGGTCCTGTTCGCCACCGTCCTGCACGTGGTGCTCAGCTACCGGCCGATTCAGAACCTTTGCTCGCACCATCAACTGATGAATGCCAGTTTCAACCGCTGGCAGCTCGTCAACACTTACGGCGCGTTTGGCACGGTCACCAGGCGGCGGATCGAGATCGTGGTGGAGGGAACCCTCGACCCGGACCCGGGGGACGACGCCGAGTGGCGGGAGTACGACTTCAAGGGAAAACCCGGGGACGTCCGCCGCCTCCCGCGGCAGTATGCGCCCTACCACCTGCGGCTTGACTGGCTGATGTGGTTCCTGCCGCTGCGTACGGTGCACGAGGATTGGTTCTACGCGTTCCTGGCCAAGCTGCTGGAGGCCGACGCGCAGATCTTGCGCCTGTTGCGCCACGACCCGTTCGACGGCGGACGCCCCCGATGGGTGCGGGTCCAAAGTTACCTCTACCGCTTCGCCACGCGGGCCGAATTCCGGGCTACCGGCCAGCGCTGGATCCGGACCTCCCTGTATGTGGCCATCCCTCCGGTATCCCTGCCGGCGAAGCATTGACGACGGCTGGAAACGCCGCCCGTCATGGCCTAAAGGCAGGCCCGGACGAGGTCACTGCGGGTTCATCAGGTAGCGGCGTTCGGGGCGTCCTGCCCCATACTTGAGCCGCACCTGGACTCTGGCTTCATCGTGGAGATACTCCAGGTAGCGGCGCGCGCTGACCCGGGACGTGCCAGTAAGGTCCGCCACTTCTGCGGCGGACAGGTCTGTCTCAGCCGAGCGCAGGACTGCTTCGACCATCTTGAGCGTCTCCGGGCTGCAGCCCTTGGGCAGCGGCCGCTCGATGAACTCCTGCCGCTCCACCCCGAAGACCCGGTTCACGTCCGATTGCTCGGCCACATCCTTGGACGAGTCCAGGCTCTGGTAGGCGCTCCGGTAATGCTCCAGGCGCTCCTGCAGGTCCGCCTGCGAGAACGGCTTAATGAGGTAATGGACGATCCCTCCCCGTAGGGCGCGCCGCACCGTCTCCACCTCCCGCGCCGCACTGATCACCAGCACGTCCAGTTCCGGGGCGATTTCGCGCAGCTGAAGCATCAGATCGAGCCCGTTGGCATCAGGAAGATGGATATCAAGCAGCACCAGATCAGGCCTGAGGTCCCGGGTCTTGGCGAGCGCTTCGGCGCCGCTGTGCGCCGCTCCGACCACGGCGAACCCGGGGGTCCGCTGGATGAAGCCGGCATGGACCTTGGCGACCATAAAGTCGTCGTCGATGATGAGGACCCTGATCATGGCCACACCTTCCTCGGGACGAGCGTCGCAGTGAAGACCGCCCCGGCCTCGTTGTGTACCGAAAGCTGCCCTCCCCGGCGCTGGCAAACCACCCGGGACAGGGCCAGGCCGTAGCCGCGTCCGCCGTCGGCAGTGGCTTGTTTGGTGGTGAATCCTTGCCGGAAGATGGCATCCATGTGTTCCGGCGGCACGCCGGGACCGGAGTCCTTCACGACGACGCGCAACTCATCGCCGCCGTCGTCGACCAGAACTTGGACGACGGCGTCGGCGGTTCCCCGGACGGCATCCAGGGCGTTGTCGACAAGGTTGCCCACCACGGTTGTCAGGTCCCTGGACAAGTCCTCCTCCACCGGTCCCAAATGGGAGTCCGGAGACAGCTGGAGCGCCACTCCGCCCTCGGCCGCAAGGCTGGACTTTGCGATCAGCAGCGCTGCCAGCGCGGGGTCGCCGATCCTGCTGGTCACTTCTTCGTTGAGCCTGGTCCGGTCCAGGGTTGCTCCGTTGACGAACTGAACCACCGCGTCGTACTCGCCGATCTGGATGAGGCCGGAAATGATGTGCAGCTGGTTCGCGAATTCGTGGGCCTGGGCACGGAGGGTGTCCGTTGCGGTGCGTGTGGTTCCCAACTCACGCTCGAGCGAGGACAGTTCGGTGCGGTCACGAAGCGTGGTCACGGAACCTATGGTGCGGCCGCGCGAGAGCATGGGCATCCTGTTGAGGACAACAAGCCGCTCACCCACCAGCACAAGCCTGTCCGGACCCGGCTGGTCCCGGGTGAGAACCTCCCGCAACGCGGGCTCCACGGCCAGGCTGCCGAGGTTCTTGCCCACGCAGTCCGGCGACAGTCCCAGGAGCTGGCGGGCGCTCTCGTTGACCACCGTGATCCGTTCGTGCGGGTCCAGGGCCACCACGCCTTCCTTGAGACCATGCAGCATGGCCTCGCGGTTTTCCACCAGGTTGGTGATCTCTTTCGGTTCCATGCCCAGGGTCTGGCGTTTCACCCTCCGCGCCAGAAGAAGCGAGCCCGCGACGCCGAGCACGCTGGCCACGCCAAGATAGGTGAGCAGGTTCGGCACGGCGTCGCCCAGCCGCTCCAGCGTGGACGGGTAGTTCCGGCTGATGGACGCGATGCCGATCATGGCGCCGTTATCAGCCAGGACCGGCACGTGGGCCGAGAGGTACGGCGTTCCCGATCCGCCCACCACCCCGGTCCAGGCCCGGCCCTCCATGACTCTGCTCTCCCCCAGTTCGAGGGGCTTGCCGAGTTGTCCGGGGTCGGAGGACGCGACGACGGTGCCGTCCAGTTTGGCCAGCGCTACTTGCGAGGAACCGGACAGGGTGCGGACGGACTCGGCCACCGCGGGCAGCGCCGACCCGCTACGTGGTTCCGCCGTCGGAAGGAGGACGCGGACAGTGGGATTGCCGCCCAGGGCCTCGGCCGCGGACAACGCCCTGCGGCCTTCTATCCTTTCAAAGGCGGCGGCTGACTGCGCCAGCGAAATCGCGACCACCGCTACCAGCACGGCCAGGACGATCAGCAGCTGCAGGAACAGGTACTGCCCGGCCAGGGACATCCCTCGTCGTCGAGTCACGTGCTGTCTTTCCTTCTCGTGATCTGGCTGGCACAACGCCTCGGCCGCTGCACGCAGGATGGAACACAATCCGCGGCGGTGGGGTGAACTATACCGCACGCCGGACGGCAGATTCCGACGGGCCCGAGGGCGCCGTTGGACGGCAGAAACGTGAACGAAATGAACTTAACTTTCTCTGCGTACACAAGGGTGATCCGCGTCACGTCCGCACCTAGCATCGAATACACCAGTCAGTTTTGCTGATCAGTTTTAGCGAGAAGAGGAACACCATGCGCCAGATCCGCGCATTCCGCATTGCCGCCGTCGCCGCCGGCATTGCCCTGATGGCCACCGGTTGCGGTTCCACCGGCAAGAGCGCCACTCCCACCACCTCCGGCGCTGCTGCCGGCCCCATCACCGGGTTGCAGATCCTGGTTCCCAATACCGCAGGCGGCGGCTACGACACCACTGCCCGGGTGGCGGCGAAGGTTCTCGACGACGAGAAGATCGCCACGAACACCGAGGTGTTCAACCTCGCCGGTGCCGGCGGAACCGTAGGCCTGGCCCGCGTCGTGAACGAAAAGGGCAACGGCGACCTCGCCATGTTGATGGGCCTTGGAGTTGTGGGCGCCAGCTACACCAACAAGTCCGAATCCAAGCTGACCGACACCACTCCCCTGGCCAAGCTCATCGAAGAGCCTGGCGCGATCATGGTCAACAAGGACTCGCCCTACAAGACAATTACCGACCTCGTGGCGGCTTGGAAAGCAGATCCGGGCTCCATCAGCGTGGGCGGCGGTTCTTCCCCCGGTGGACCTGACCACCTCTTGCCGATGCAGCTGGCCGGCGCCGTCGGTATCGACGCCACCAAGGTCAACTTCGTCTCCTACGACGGCGGCGGCGATCTTCTTCCCGCCATCCTCGGAAACAAGCTCGGTTTTGCCGCCTCGGGGGCCGGTGAGTACGTGAAGCAGATCGAGTCCGGAGAGGTGCGGGTCCTCGCAACCAGCGGGGACAAGCGCCTCGAGGGCGTCGATGCCCCCACCCTGAAAGAGTCCGGCATCGACCTGGTATTCAGCAACTGGCGGGGCATCGTGGCGCCCCCCGGAATCAGCGATGCTGACAAAGCATCCCTGATCGCCGCCCTCGAGAAGATGCACGGCACCCAGGCCTGGAAGGACGCGCTGAAGTCGAAAGGCTGGTCCGACGCTTTCCTGACCGGCGACGAGTTCAAGTCCTTCCTGACCGAGCAGGACAAGCGGGTGGCCGACATTCTGACGAAGCTTGGCCTGACGTGAGTTCCTTGACCACTAAGCTCAAAGGCCGCTCCGAGCTGGGGGTTGCCCTCCTGCTCGGAGCGGTTGGGGGGCTGGTTCTGTGGGACGCCGTCAACCTCGTGACCCCGTTCTCCCGGTCGGACGCCGTCGGACCCAAGACCATCCCCTACATCGTTGCGGGCCTGCTGCTTGTCTGCGCCGTACTGCTGGCCATCAACGTGCTCCGCGGCGGGCACGCCGAAGCGGAAAGCGGCGAGGATGTAGACCTGACGCATCCCGCGGACTGGAAGACGGTCCTGCCGCTGGTTGGCGCATTCGTGGCCAACATCCTGCTGATTGATTGGGCCGGCTGGGTAGTATCCGGAACCATCCTGTTTTGGGGCAGTGTGTGGGCCCTGGGCAGCCGGCACTACGTCCGGGACGGCCTCATCTCCGTGGCCTTGTCCCTCCTGACCTTCTACGGCTTTTACCTCGGCCTCGGCATTGCGCTTCCCGCCGGGCTGCTGGAAGGAATTCTCTAATGGACGTCTTCGCCTCCCTCATGGACGGCTTTGCCACCGCACTGACCCCCATGAACTTCCTCTACGCCGTGATCGGCGTGGTCCTGGGCACCGCCGTCGGCGTCCTTCCGGGCCTCGGCCCGGCCATGACCGTGGCGCTGCTGCTGCCGGTCACCTATGCACTGGAACCTACGAGCGCCTTCATCATGTTCGCCGGCATCTATTACGGCGGGATGTACGGCGGCTCTACCACCTCCATTCTGCTCAATACCCCGGGCGAGTCGTCCTCGGTGGTCACAGCCATCGAGGGCCACAAGATGGCGAAGGCCGGCAGGGCCGCGCAGGCGCTGGCGACCGCAGCCATCGGCTCGTTCGTGGCGGGCACCATCGGCACCACGCTGCTGGCCGTCTGCGCGCCCGTCGTGGTGAAGTTTGCGGTCAGCCTGGGTGCTCCGAGCTACTTCGCCATCATGATCCTTGCCCTCCTGGCGGTCACCGCTGTGCTGGGATCCTCCCGGCTGAGGGGTTTGCGTCGCTGGGCCTGGGCCTGGCGATCGGCCTTGTGGGCCTTGACTCTGTCACCGGGCAGCGCCGCCTTACCTTTGGTCAACCGCTGCTGGTTGATGGAATCGACATCGTGGTCGTGGCCGTGGCGATCTTCGCGGTGGGAGAGGCCCTCTGGGTCGCCGCCCACCTGCGCCGGACCCCGCTCCAGGTCATCCCGGTGGGCCGGCCGTTCATGGGCAAGGAGGACTGGAAGCGGTCCTGGAAGCCCTGGCTGCGCGGAACGGCCTTCGGGTTCCCGTTCGGCGCCCTGCCCGCCGGCGGCGCCGAGATTCCGACCTTCCTCTCTTATGTCACAGAAAAGCGCCTCACCAAGCACCCCGAGGAGTTTGGCAAGGGCGCCATTGAGGGCGTCGCGGGACCTGAAGCAGCAAACAACGCTGCCGCGGCCGGCACGTTGACTCCCATGCTTGCCCTCGGCCTGCCGACCAACGCCACCGCCGCTGTGATGCTCGCAGCTTTCACCCAGTACGGCATCCAGCCGGGGCCGCAGCTGTTCGAGAGCGAGGGCCCGCTGGTGTGGGCACTGATCGCGAGCCTGTTCATCGGCAATCTGCTGCTTCTGCTGATCAATCTTCCGCTGGCGCCGCTGTGGGCCAAGCTGCTGCAGCTGCCCCGGCCGTACCTCTATGCGGGCATCTTGTTCTTTGCCACGCTGGGCGCGTATTCGGTGAACCTGCAGGCGTTCGACCTGGTGCTCCTGCTGGTCTTGGGCGCGCTCGGGTTCATGATGCGCCGGTTCGGGCTGCCCGTACTCCCGCTCGTCCTCGGTGTGATCCTGGGCCCCCGCCTGGAGGGTCAGCTGCGCAAGACCCTGCAGCTCAGTGCCGGTGACGTTTCCGGCCTGTGGAGCGAACCCATCGCCGTCGGCATTTACATCATCGTGGCAATCATCCTGGTCTGGCCGCTGCTGCTGAAGCTCTGGCGCAAGTCACGGCCCGGGCCGGCCGTCCTGGCCACCGCCGGACCGGACCGGACGCCGGACCGGGCGTGGGACGAGGCGGCGGACGACGCAGCCGCCACGACTCCGGCAGGCCGAGCGACGCACGGCCCGGAACATGCCGAAAGCACCATCGATCCCGGCGAGACCCGCCGGTCGCGACAGGAGAAACAGTGAGCATCATCGTCGGATACGTACCCACACCCGAGGGGGAAGCGGCCTTTGAGCGCGCCATAGTTGAAGCCCGCAAGGACAATGCGCTCCTCGTCGTCATCAACTCGTCCCGGGGTGACGCCCCCGTGGACAAGCGGTACGCCCAGGAGGACGCCATTGCCACCATCGAGGACAGGCTCAAGGACGAAGGCATCGAGCACCACATCCTGCAGCCGGTCCGTGGCAACGAGGCGGCCAACGAGGTACTGCGGGCCGCCGACGAGTACCGCGCGGACCTCATCGTCATCGGCCTGCGGAGGCGCACGCCGGTCGGAAAACTGATCATGGGAAGCACGTCGCAGCAGATCCTCCTGGAAGCGGACTGCCCCATCCTCGCGGTCAAGGCAGCTGCACATTAACGCGGCTTGACCCGAACACAGCTATGAGCACCGCAGGCCGGATGTCCCACGACATCCGGCCTGCGGCGTTTCCGGAACTCCCAGGGCGCAGAACAGCCCCATTCCGGCCGGAGTCTGCCCAGTTGCTAGCATGAGTCCATCGCCAGGCCGGCGTCGCCCAAGCATCTCGCTCAGTGACCAGCAGCCGGGAATAGTTTGGAGTGCAGATGCAGACAGTCAGCTTGACCATGGTCAAGAACGAAGAGGACATCATCGAGGCGTTTGTCCGATATAACCTCAGGGCCGTCGACCACATGTTCATCGCGGACAATTTGTCCACGGACGGCACGATGGACATTCTGCAGGCGCTGAAGGCTGAGGGACTGCCGCTGACGATCTCCATCGACGAAGACCAAGCACTCAAGCAGAACGAAAAAATGACTGCGATGTACAGGAATGCTTTTCGGCACAATGACTTTGACTTCGTCTTTCTCCTCGACGCCGATGAATTTCTCGACCTCGACCGGGAAGAAATGCTTTCCCTGCGCGAATCCCGGGGAGGCGCCGCAGCGTACTACGTGAAGCGGGTCAACTACCTGTATGGCGGCGAAGTTACTGACGGGCACAGCCTGTCGCTCTTCGACCTCACGTCCGTAACGGACACGGTGCCGGCAACTGACAAGTCAATGATTTTCCATGAGGCCGGTAGATGCGGCGGATTCAAAATCGGCAACGGCAACCACCACATCCGGGACTGGTCCCGCAGCGAACCTCATGTCTCGGTGAAACCCGACAAGGAATTTGCGCTGATACACCATCTTCCCCTTCGCTCCGTTGAGCAGTATGTGCGGAAGAGCTTGCTCGGCTGGTTCGCCCTGCAGCTTCGCGAAGCAGGAGTCAACGATGCCAAGCAGACCATAGGCTCGCACTGGCGGACCCAATACCGGCTGATCCTTGAACAGGACTGCCAGGTGGGTGCGGAGGAGCTGATCGCCAACGTCTACGGCGCCAGCTACGCTGGCCGGGCGGGTCGAAAGGCGCCTCTGACCATTGATTTTGACCTCAAGTACGAGCACCTGATGCGCAAGCAGTCCATCACCACGCAATTGGCCCGCATGTACGAAACCAGCATCGACAACATCTGGGCCCGGGCTGCCGGCAACTGACGCACACTGGACCGGCGAGCGCCCGGCCTAGACCGGCGAGCGTCCGGCGCGGCGGAGCGTGAACTCTGCGTGCTTAAGGATGGGCCCGTCGATCATCTTGCCCTTGTGCTGGAAGACCCCCGCGCCGGCCCCTGCGGCGGCGTCAAGCAGCTCCGCGGCAGCGGCGACGTCGGCTTCAGAGGGAGCATAGGCCCCGCGGACCACGGCCACCTGGTTCGGATGAATGCACGCCTTCGAACCGAAGCCCGAAGCGACGGCGTCGCGGGCCTCGACGGCAAGCCCCACGAGATCAGGGATGTTGACGTAGACGGAGTCGACGGCTTCCTTGCCCGAGGCCCGGGCGGCCAGCAGGACCGTGGAGCGCGCGTGCAGCGCCACCGCACGGTAGCCGCCGTCGTCGGTCCGGCTGGAGGTGCCTCCGAGGGAGGCGAGCAGGTCCTCGGCGCCCCACATCAGGCCCACAACGTTCGGTTCGGCGGCGATGGCGGCGGCGTTCAGGATCCCGGCTGCCGTCTCGCAGAGCGCAATCACGCTGTAGCCTTCCAGCGCCCTGAGTTGGGCCGCACTCTCCGCCTTGGCCAGCATGACGTGCCGGTATGGGGTGTGCTTGAGGCAGTGCAGGTCCTTCTCGAACTCCTCGCTACCCGCCGGGTTGAGCCGGATGATGGTCCGGCTCGGATCCAGTTCCGGCACATCGCCGGCGGAGCCAAGCTGGGCGAGGATGGCGCCGCGGGCGCGCTGCTTGTCTGCCGGCGCCACCGCGTCCTCCAGGTCCACGATGACCGCGTCAGCACGCTCGGCAGCCTTCTGGTAGCGCTCGGGACGGTCGGCCGGGCAGAACAGCAGGGCAGGACCCATCAAAAAACTCATGTGTCTATTCTCCCCTCTTGAGCGCGTTCTTTCAGGGCAGATTCTTTCCCGGCAGTTTCTATCCGTTCGGAGTTTTCGTCCTGCGCGGCGGTGTGGGCCGCGCGCGTCCACATCAGGCAGCTGCGCGTGGCGAGGGCCACGACGTCGCCGTGCTGGTTCCGGCCGGTGTGCTTCAGAGTCACGACGCCCTGCCCGGGGCGGGAGGAGGACAGCCGCTTGCCGGTCACGATGGTCTCCGTGTACAGGGTGTCGCCGTGATACAGCGGGTGCGGGAAGGAAACATCCGTCATGCCCAACTGCGCGACGATGGTGCCCTGCGTCAGTTGCGGAACGGACTGCCCCACCACGGTGGCCAGCGTGAACATCGAGTTCATCAGGCGCTGGCCGAACGGCTGCCCGGCGCTCCAGGCGGCGTCGAGGTGCAGCGCCTGGGTGTTCATGGTCATGGTGGTGAAGAGGACGTTGTCCGTCTCCGTCACGGTCCGGCCCGGCCGGTGCGCATAGACCACGTCCTCCTCAAGCTCGTCGAAGTAGAGGCCGCGCTGTTCGACGACCCGCGGTCCGGCAGCCTCCGCTGCATCCGTCGTCATACGGTCAGTTCCTGGTCTTCCTCGAAGAGTTCGGCGCCGGTGGCCGCGGCCACGTCCTCGACCGATACGTTGGGCGCCAGTTCACGCAGGACCAGCCGGGACTTCCCGCCCTCGGTCACGACGTCGATGACGGCGAGGTCCGTGATGATCCGGTCCACGCAACCCTTGCCGGTCAGCGGCAGTGAACAGCGCTCCACGATCTTCGGCCTGCCGTTCCGGTCCACGTGCTCCATCATCACGATCACCTTCTTGGCGCCGAAGACCAGGTCCATCGCCCCGCCCATCCCCTTGACCATCTTGCCCGGGATCATCCAGTTGGCCAGGTCTCCGTTGACGGCGACCTCCATCGCGCCGAGCACGGCCACATCCACGTGCCCGCCCCGGATCATGCCGAACGAGGCGGCGGAATCGAAGAACGCCGCGCCCTTGTTGACCGTGACGGTTTCCTTGCCCGCGTTGATCAGGTCCGGATCCACCTCGTCCTCGCGCGGGTAGGGGCCGACGCCGAGGATGCCGTTCTCCGAGTGCAGCACCACCTCCACCCCGGCCGGAATGTAGTTGGGGATCAGCGTGGGCATGCCGATGCCGAGGTTCACATACTGGCCGTTGTGCAGTTCCTGCGCCACCCGGGCCGCCAGTTCATTGCGGGTCCAGCCCTTGCGGTCGTTTCCGTCATTGCCGGCGTGTTCGACGGCGGAACGCCGGTATTCGTGCCGGACGGCTTCCGGACGGGGCGGTGCGCCCTGCGAGCTGTTCGTTTCCATGGCTAGGCTCCTGCCGGGTCGGTTGCGGAAACAGTCCGCTTTTCGATGCGCTTCTCGGCCTGCGGCGCCAGCACAACGCGCTGGACGAATATGCCGGGAACGTGGACATGCTCCGGGTCCAGTTCCCCGGGTTCCACGAGCTCCTCGATTTCGGCGATGGTGATCTTCCCGGCCATCGCACACAGCGGGTTGAAGTTCATCGCGGTGGCGTGGAAGACAAGGTTGCCGTGGCGGTCGCCCTTCCAGGCGTGCACGAGTCCGAAGTCGGGGTTCAGCGATTCCTCCAGGACGTAGTCGGCGCCCTTGAAGCTGCGGACCTCCTTGGGCGTCGACGCGATGGCGATGTTTCCGTCGCCGTCGTACTTCTGCGGCAGGCCGCCGTCGGACACCTGGGTTCCGACGCCGGCCGGCGTGTAGAACGCCGGAATGCCCGCGCCGCCGGCCCGCAGTTTCTCGGCCAGCGTGCCCTGCGGGGTGAGGACCACCTCGAGTTCCCCGGAAAGATACTGCCGGGCGAACTCCTTGTTCTCCCCCACGTAGGAGCTGACGGTGCGGCGGATCCGGCCATCCTTGAGCAGGATCCCTAGTCCCCAGTCGTCAACGCCGCAGTTGTTGCTGACGGTTTCCAGTTCCTTGGTGCCGTGCTGGTGCAGGGCATCGATCAGGGCGACGGGGATGCCGCAAAGCCCGAATCCGCCGACGGCCAGCGAGGCACCGTCCGGGATGTCCGCCACAGCCTCGGCAGCGCTGGCAACAACCTTGTCAATCATCGTTGGTCCTTCTCTCGACGGGTCCGGCCAGCGGGCGGGTTAGAGCCCCAGTTCGCGGGCGATCAGCATCAGCTGAACCTCCGTGGTGCCCTCTCCGACTTCAAGGATCTTGGAGTCGCGGTAGTGGCGCGCCACGGTGAATTCGTTGATGAAGCCATAGCCGCCGAACACCTGGGTGGCGTCCCGCGCGTTGTCCATGGCTGCCTCGCCTGCGACCATCTTAGCGATGGCCGCCTGCGTCTTGAACGGCTTGCCGGCGAGCATCCGGGCGGCCGCGTCGTAGTAGGCCAGGCGGGCCGTGTGGGCCCGGGCTTCCATCCGGGCGATCTTGAAGGCGATGGCCTGGTACTTGCCGATGTTCTGCCCGAACGCGCTGCGTTCCTTGGCGTATTTCACCGACTGGTCCACGCAGCCCTGGGCCGCGCCGACGGCCAGGGCTGCGATCGCGATCCGGCCTTCGTCCAGGATCGAGAGGAAGTTGGCGTAGCCGCGGCCCTGCGTGCCCAGCAGGTTGGCCTCGGGGACGTGGACGTTGTTAAGCGTCAGCGGGTGGGTGTCCGAGGCGTTCCAGCCGACCTTGTTGTAGGCCTTCTCCGCTGTGAAGCCCGGGGTGTTGGTGGGCACCAGGATGGTGGAGATTTCCTTCTTGATGCTGCCGTCCGAGCGTTCCTCCTGCCCCGTCACCGCGGTGACGGTGACGAGCCGGGTGATGTCCGTGCCGGAGTTGGTGATGAATTCCTTGTTGCCGTTGATGACCCACTCGCCGCCACCAAGCTTCGCGGTGGTCTTGGTTCCGCCGGCGTCGGAGCCGGCTTCCGGCTCGGTCAGGCCAAAGCCGGCGAGCGCCTTGCCGGAGGCGAGCAGGGGCAGCCATTCCTGCTTCTGCGCCTCGTTGCCGAAGCGGTGGATCGGCATAGCACCAAGGGAGACACCGGCCTCGAGGGTGATGGCGACGGATTGGTCCACCCGGCCAAGCTGCTCAAGGGCCAGGGCGAGGGCGAAGTAGTCCCCGCCCATCCCGCCGAACTCTTCCGGGAACGGCAGGCCGAACAGGCCCATGTCGGCCATCTGGGAGACGATTTCGTACGGGAAGCTGTGCTCCTCGTCGTGCTTGGCGGAGACCGGGGCCACCACTTCGTCGGCGAATTCGCGGACGGTGTTGCTGAGGTCCTGGTAATCCTCGCTGAGTTCAAAATCTGCCATTGGGGGTGACTCCTTCGTCTGTACTGCTGGCGTGTTGCTTGTTTGTGGGGTGGTGCTTCGATGTGGTGCGGCGGCTTCGTTCCGGGTTGCTAGTCCGCCGCGCCCATCGCGATGACGGCTTCCTCAATCGTGTCCTCGGCTGCGGTGTCCGCCGAAGGCGGCTCAGCCGCAACGGCGGCGTGGATGGTGGCGAGCACCTGGTCCGCCTTGACGAGGTCGCCGGATGTGACGCTGATATGCACGGTCCCGTCCAGGGGCGCCACCAGCTGGTGCTCCATCTTCATGGCCTCCACCGACACCAGTACCTGGCCGGCTTCCACGGCGTCACCGTTGCGGACGGAGACGGAAACGACGGTGCCGGGCATCGGCGAGCGCACCGCCGGGTCGGCGGCGCCCTCAACGCGTTCGATCGCGGCCAGCACCCGGGCGAGCCGGGTTTCCCGGGTGAGCACCTCGAGCCGGCAGGACCAGCCCTCGTTGCCGACATGGACGAACTGCGGCGTGCCGCCCGGCGGGAAATCCTGCCACGCGGGTGCCTGCGCGAACCGCAGTTCGCGGCCGTCGAGCTCCAGATAGACGTCGTCGCTGGCTAGCCCCAGGACCGTTACACGGTGTGCCGGGCCGTCGTCCACGCGGACGGTGGCATGGCCGAGGTCCAGGTTGCTCAGGCAGGTGACGGCCACGGTGGCGAGTCCCCCGCCGGGCGTTCCGAAGCTCATCCGCCACGGCGCGGGGGCGCCAAGGCGCCAGCCAGTGACGGTGTCCCAGGGCGGACCAACCGTGTCCGGCCCCTCGGCCAGGACCCAGAACGGCAGGGCCGCGGCGATTAGCTCGGCGTCGCCGATCCGGCGGAAGCTGAATTCCGGCATCTTCCGCTCGATCAGGCCGGTGTCCAGCCGACCGGCGCGTACATCGGCGTCGTTGATCAGCAAGCGCAGGTACTCGACATTGGTGTCGAAGCCCAGGGCGGTGTAGCGGGCGAGGGCAGTGTCGAGTTTGTCCAGTGCGGCCGGGCGGTCCCTGCCCCAGGCGATGACCTTGGCCACCATGGGGTCATAGTCGCTGGAGATTTCCAGTCCCTTGACGAGCGAGGAATCGATCCGGATATGGGGATCAGCGTCGGCCGGAGTGACGGTATGGAGGTCGTCCATCGCGGTGAAGATCGTGCCCCGTTCATCGAGGAGCAGCACTTCACCTCCGGAGGGCAGAAAGTTCCGCTCCGGGACTTCCGCGTACACGCGCGCCTCCACTGCGTGGCCGCTGAGCACGACGTCGTCCTGCTGCACGGTGAGCACCCCGCCGGCGGCGATGCGGACCTGCCATTCGACAAGGTCGACCCCGGTGACCATTTCGGTGACGGGGTGCTCCACCTGCAGGCGGGTGTTCATCTCCATGAAGAAGAACTCGTCCGGGGCGTTGTCCGAGACCAGGAATTCCACGGTGCCGGCCCCGGAGTAGTTGACGCTGCGCGCGGCGTTGCAGGCTGCCTCACCCAGACGCGCCCGGATTTCCGCGCCGTCGGCCAGGGACTCCAGCAGCGGGGAGGGCGCTTCCTCGATGACCTTCTGGTGCCGGCGCTGCAAAGAGCACTCGCGCTCCCCCAGATGGATGACGTTCCCGTGGTTGTCGGCCAGGACCTGGACCTCGATGTGCCTCGGGGTGAGCACGAGCCGTTCCAGGAACAGGGTGTCGTCGCCGAAGGCGCTCGCCGCCACCCGGCGGGCGGTGGCCAGGGTGGCCGCCAGCTCCTCCGGCCGTTCCACGACGTGCATCCCCTTGCCGCCGCCGCCGGCGGAGGGCTTGATCAGCAGCGGGAAGCCGACGCCGGACGCGGCCTCGATCAGCTGGGCGTCCGTCATCCCCGGCTCGGCAATGCCCGGGACCACCGGAACGCCGTAACTTCCGACGTGGTTCTTGGAGCGGATCTTGTCGCCCATAACGTTCAGGGACTCGACGCCGGGGCCAATGAACGTGATTCCGGCTTTGTCCAGGGCCCGGGCGAAGTCGACGTTTTCGCTCAGGAAGCCGTAGCCCGGATGGACCGCTTCGGCGCCGGTGTCCCGGCAGGCCTGGACGATGGCCTCGATCTTGAGGTAGCTCTCGGCGGCGGCCGCCGGGCCGATCCGGACGGCGACGTCGGCCTCGCGCACGTGGCGGGCGTCGGCGTCGGCGTCGGAATAGACGGCGACAGAGCGGATGCCGAGGGCGCGCAGGGTCCGGATCACACGGCAGGCGATCTCACCGCGGTTGGCCACCAGGACGGTGCCGAACAGGGGCTTTTGGGAGGTTGTAGTCACTGCTGGCTCACATCCGGAAAAGGCCGAAGGAGGTCTCCGGCAGCGGGGTGCGGGAGACGACGTCGAGCGCCAGTCCCAGGACGGTGCGGGTGTCCGCGG
The DNA here is from genome assembly GCF_947090775.1 of Pseudarthrobacter sp. MM222. NCBI lineage: Bacteria > Bacillati > Actinomycetota > Actinomycetes > Micrococcales > Micrococcaceae > Pseudarthrobacter > Pseudarthrobacter sp. MM222. The sequence continues at coordinate 1,448,935 of NZ_OX352321.1, read as the reverse complement.
GGTCGATCACGCCGTCGTCCCACAGGCGGGCGGTGGAGTAGTACGGGCTGCCCTGGTCCTCGTACTGGGCCTTGATCGGCGCCTTGAAGGCTTCCTCGTCCGCGGCGGACCATTCCTCGCCGCGGGCCTCGTACTGGTCCCGCTTCACGGTGGCGAGCACGCTGGAGGCCTGGTTCCCGCCCATCACGGAGATCCGGGAGGCCGGCCACATCCAGAGGAACCGGGGCGAGTAGGCCCGCCCGCACATCGAGTAGTTGCCGGCGCCGAAGGACCCGCCGATCACCACTGTCAGCTTGGGGACCCGGGCGGTGGCGACGGCGGTGACCATCTTGGCGCCGTTTTTGGCGATGCCGCCCTGTTCGTAGTCCTTGCCGACCATGAAGCCGGAGAGGTTCTGCAGGAAGATCAGCGGGATGCCACGCTGGTCACAGAGCTCGATGAAGTGGGCGCCCTTGAGCGAGGACTCGCTGAAGAGCACGCCGTTGTTCGCGACAATCCCCACCGGATGGCCGTGCAGCTTCGCGAAGCCGGTGACCAGGGTGGTGCCGTAGTTCTTCTTGAATTCGTGGAAGCGGCTGCCGTCCACGAGCCGGGCGATCACCTCGCGCACATCGTACTGAGCGTTGACGTCCGTCGGGACGGCACCGTAGAGCTCGTCCGGGTCTGCAACGGGTTCGACGGCGGTGTCCACGTCCCAGGCGGGGGCGGCGGCCCGGGGCAGGGTGGAGACGATGTCCCGGACGATCTGGAGGGCGTGCTCATCGTTCTCGGCCAGGTGGTCGGTGACGCCGGATATCTTCGAGTGCACGTCGCCGCCGCCAAGTTCCTCTGCCGTGACGATTTCGCCGATGGCCGCCTTCACCAGGGGCGGGCCGCCGAGGAAAATGGTGCCCTGGTTCCGGACAATCACGGTCTCGTCACTCATTGCGGGAACATAGGCGCCGCCGGCGGTGCAGGAACCCATCACCGAGGCGATCTGGGGGATTTTGGCCGCGGACATTTTTGCCTGGTTGAAGAAGATTCGGCCGAAGTGTTCCTTGTCGGGGAAGACCTCGTCCTGCTTGGGCAGGAAGGCGCCGCCGGAGTCCACCAGGTAGATGCAAGGCAGGCGGTTCTCCAGTGCGATTTCCTGGGCCCTCAGGTGCTTCTTCACCGTCATGGGGTAATAGGTGCCGCCCTTGACGGTAGCGTCGTTGGAGATGACCAGCACCTGCCGGCCGTGGACCAGGCCGATGCCGGCAATCACACCGGCGCCCGGCGAGTCGTCGTTGTACATGCCGTTGGCAGCAAGGGGTGCAATCTCCAGGAACGGGCTGCCGTCATCGAGCAGCCGATCGATGCGCTCGCGCGGCAGAAGCTTGCCGCGGGCCACATGGCGTTCCCGGGACTTCTCCGGTCCGCCCAGGGCCGCCGCGGCGAGCCGTTCCTTCAGCTCACGGGCCAACCCCAGCTGCGCTTCCCGGTTCGCGGCATAGGCGCTACTCGTCGCGTCCACCTGGCTGGCAATTGTCTCCATTGACTGCTTCCGTTCCCGGGCCCCATGCTGGAGGCCCACCTTTGCGGCCTATCAGCCGCTTCGGTTAGTACCGCATAACTGAGATTTAGGTTAGTCTCTATTAACTGTGCTGTCCACCACGGGAGCGGGTGGACAGCTCGATCTTGAGATGAGGGATGTGCCGGTGACCGATCCCAGCCAGACTGCCCAGATTGGCACCCAGCGCAGCCAGGCCAAGGAGAACCGCCGGCAGGCGCTGCTCTCCGCTGCAGCCGCCATGTTCGCCGCGGACGGTTTCAACCGGGTGTCCCTCGAGGATCTGGGTGCGGCAGCGGGGGTCAGCGGCCCGGCCGTTTACCGGCACTTCGCGGGCAAACAGGCCGTCCTCGGCGCCCTGCTGTTGAGCGTCAGCCAGGAACTGCTGGACGGCGGCCGCCGGGTGGTGGCGGACTCCGACGGCGCCGCCGCGGCACTGGGCGGCCTCGTGGAGTTCCATGTCGACTTTGCCCTGAGCAACCCCGACGTCATCCGGGTCCAGGACCAGGACTTCAGCAACCTCGCACCGGACGACCAGGCCGAGGTCCGGACGCTCCAGCGCAACTATGTGGAACTCTGGGTCGACGTGCTGGCCGGGCTGCATGTCGACACCGAGCCAGCCGAACTGCGGATGCGGGCGCATGCCTCCTTCGGCCTCATCAACTCCACACCCCATTCCGTCCGCACCCATGGACGCAGGATCGCCGTCAAACGGGCCCGGCCGCTGCTGGAGAGCATGGCCCTGGCAGCCCTGATGGCCCCGGCAGTACCCGCGCCGGTCAGCTGACCGGTTTCGGTCCGAACCAGGTGGTGAGCGCGGCCGCAAGCCCCTGCTGGGTCTGGTTTCCCACCCAGGCCACATAGCCGTCGGGCCGAATCAGCACGGCAGTGGGCGCAGCAACTTCCCCGAGTGCCGGAAGCTCCCACGGACCCCTGTATTGGGCATCGATCAATTGGATCCGATCTGGCCGCGGCGTGGTGTCGAAGCATCCCGGCTCTCCGAGATTGAGCAGGACGGGCCGGGCCTGGTGCAGCAGGGTGAAGACCCGGATCGGGCCGCCCGCGGTGACCAGGTCGAAATCTGGCATGCGGCGTCCGAGCAGCGGGTGCCCCGGGCCGAGGTCGTAGTGGATGTCCAGGCCGGACTGCATCGCGGCGAATCGCTTGCGCGGCTCGTCTATGCTGAGGAGCTCTGAAATGGTCTCGCCAGCGGCCTTGCTGCGGCTGTCCGGGCGGCCAAGCGCGACCTGCGCCATCGTGTTGCGCAGCACGCGGGCAGCAACCGGGTGACGCTCGGCGTGGTAGGTGTCCAGAAGGCTTTCCGGGGCTGCATGGTTGACCACCCCGGCCAGCTTCCAGCCCAGATTCACCGCATCCTGCACACCGATGTTTAGGCCCTGACCTCCGACCGGGTAGTGCACGTGGGCGGCGTCCCCGGCCAAGAGAACCCGCCGGTCCCGGTAGGCCGCAGCCTGCCTGGTCATATCGGTGAACCTGGAGATCCAGGTGGGGTTGTGGATCCCGTAATCAGTCCCGCACACGGCGATGAGGGCTTCGCTCAGGTCGCGCAGGCTGGGTTCGCCCGTGCAGCCGACGTGCTCTTCGGTCACCATGACCCGCATCGGCCCGGCATCTTTGTAGACCACTTTGCCGTCGCGGATCTCGTACTCCAACCGGCCGAAGGAATGGATGCCAAAAGCATTGTGGTGGACGCCCAATTCCGGCTCCTCGGCCATCTCCACCTCTGCGATCAGGTTGCTGGTGGTCGGATCCCAGCCGGGAAAGTCGATGCCGGCTGCTTTGCGGACCAGGCTGCGGCCGCCGTCGCATCCGGCGACATATTCCGCCCGTAGCAACCGGCCGCCGGACAGCTCGACGTCGACGCCGGCGTCGTCCTGCGCGATGCCCGTGACCTCAAGTCCGCGGTAGGTGGTCACCGCCAACTCGTCGACCCAGCCGGCCAGTATGCGTTCGATGTGGGTTTGCCACAGCCCGAGCCCGTAGGGGTGCCGGGTGGGAAAGTCGCTGATGTCCAGACGTGTGGACGCGAACCCCGCGACCTGAGCAACCTGTCCCTGCGAGAGGAACCGGTCCGCGATCCCGCGTTGGTCGAGGACCTCGATGGTGCGTGAGTGCAGCCCGCCGGCGCGAGCGCCGGCGACGTCGCGGCTGGCGCGCCGCTCGACGATGGCGACGTCCACGCCTGCCAACGCCAGTTCGCCTGCCAGCATCAGCCCTGTCGGGCCGCCTCCGACGATCACCACCGCATGCCCGGTCATCGCCACACCCCGGTTCCAAGCATTGCGCTACTCCTGTTCCCAGTGTTCTGGTCTTCGGCGAGTATGCGCCCGGTCCCGGGGCTTGCCGCAAGTCCCCCTGCGGGCGATACATTGGGAATAGGAAGGACTGGCCGGAATGCTAGACCATGGCCAGCGCCATGCCCGGGTCGGCCAGGATGGTGCCGAGGTCCTGGAGGAACCGCGAGCCCTGTTCGCCGTCGACCAGCCGGTGGTCGAAGGAGAGGCTGAGGGTCATGACCTGGCGCAGCGCCACCTCGTCCTGGTACTCCCAGGGCATCTTGCGGACCGCGCCGAGGGCGAGGATGGCGGCCTCGCCGGGGTTCAGGATCGGCGTGCCGGCGTCGATGCCAAAGACACCGATGTTGGTGATGGAGATGGTTCCGCCGGCGAGGTCGGCGGGCGCGGTCTTGCCCGCGCGGGCCGTGTCCGTGAGGTCGGTCAGGGCGGTGGACAGTTCCTTCAGGGACAGCCTGTCAGCGTCCTTGATGTTCGGCACCGTCAGTCCCCGCGGAGTCGCCGCGGCAATGCCCAAATTGACGTAGTTGAACTGGACGATCTCCTGGCTGGCCTCATCCCAGCGGGTGTTGAGCGTGGGGTGGTTCCGCAACGCGATCAGGACAGCCTTGGACACCAGCGTCAGCGGTGTGAGCTTGTAGCCGGCGAAAGCGCGGCTGGCCTTGAGCCGGGCCAGCAGCTCCATGGTCGCGGTGACATCGATGGTCAGGAACTCCGTGACATGCGGGGCCGTGAAGGCGCTCGAAACCATGGCGGCGGCGGTGAACTTCCGGACACCCTTGATCGGGGTGCGCGTTTCCCGCGCAGCCGGCTCCGCTGCCGCACCGGGGGCGACAGGTCCGGCGAGGTCGCGTGGTGCCACCGGCAGGTCCCCGCCGCCGACGAAGTTCCGCACATCGTCCCGGGTGATCAGCCCGTGTTCACCGGTCCCGGCAACGTTTTCCAGGTTGACCCCGAGGTCCTTCGCAAGCTTGCGGACCGGCGGGGTGGACCGCGGGCGCTCCGCCGGGTGCCCCACGGCGGGGGCGGCGGGAGTGCTTGGAACCGGCGCAACGGCCGGAGCGGGCATCGCGGCCGGGGCGATGGCAGGCTCGACCACAGGTGCGGACCCCACTGCCGCTGGCGCGAAGCTGCGGGCGCGGCGGGACGGACGGCCGGAGGCTTCGAGGACCGCGCCATACCCGACGAGGTTGGGCTCGCGCTTGGCCGCCTGGCCCTCGCCAGAGTCCGAGTCCGCGTCCGCCGAGGCGGCACCGTCGTCGCCCTCGACTTCGAACGACACGATCGGCTTTCCGACTTCGACTACGGTGCCCGGCTGCTCGTGCAGCGCGGTGATCACGCCCGCGAACGGGGAGGGCAACTCGACAACCGCCTTGGCCGTCTCCACCTCGGCAATGATCTGGTTGAGCGAGACCGTATCCCCCACCCCGACCTTCCAGGCAACGATTTCCGATTCGGTGAGACCTTCGCCGAGGTCCGGCAGCCTGAATTCCTTGATCATGGTGGCGGTCATCCTTCCAGCCCGCTGAGGGAGTTGGGGCGGCCCAGGGCGCGGTCGACGCCGTCCAGGATCCTGTCCAGGCCCGGCAGATGGTGCATTTCAAGCTTCGAGTACGGGTACGGGACATCGAAGCCGGTCACCCGGACCGGGGCGGCTTCGAGGTGGTAAAAGCAGCGTTCGGTGATGCTGGCGGCCACCTCGGCGCCGAGCCCGCCGGACTGGGCCGCCTCGTGCGTGATGACCAGCCGTCCGGTCTTGCGGACCGAGTCTTCCAGCGTGGCGAAGTCCAGCGGGGCCAGGGAGCGCAGGTCAATGACTTCCACGGAGACGCCTTCATCCGCGGCGGCGAGGGCGGCATCCTTGGCGGTCTTGACGAGGGGTCCGTAGGCCACCAGGGTCACATCTTTGCCCTCGGCCACCACGCGGGCCTTCTCCATGGACAGCGCGGCGCTGAGGTCCATGGATTCATCAACCTCGCCCTTGTCGTGGTAGCGGCGCTTCGGTTCGAAGTACAGCACGGGGTCGTCACAGGCAATGGCCTGCTGGATCATTATGTGGGCGTCCTGCGGGTTGGACACGCTGATCACGCGAAGGCCCGAGGTGTGCGTGAAGTACGCCTCCGGGGATTCGGAATGGTGTTCCGGCGAGCCGATGCCGCCGCCGAACGGGACGCGGATGGTGATCGGCATCTTGACGGCGCCTTGGGTGCGGTAGTGCATCTTGGCGACCTGGCTGACGATCTGGTCGAACGCCGGGTAGATGAATCCGTCGAACTGGATCTCCACCACCGGGCGGTACCCGCGGTAGGCCAGGCCCACTGCGGTGCCCATGATGCCGGACTCGGCGAGCGGCGTGTCCACCACGCGGTGCGTGCCGAAGTCTTTCTGCAGCCCGTCGGTGACCCGGAAGACGCCACCGAGCGCGCCGATGTCCTCCCCCATCAGGATCACCTTGGGATCGTTTTCAAGGGACTTGCGCAGGCCCGAATTGATGGCTCGGGCAAAGGTCATCTGCGTCATCAGCGTGCACCTTCTTCAGAAGCGGCTTCTGCGGGATCACCGAAGGAAGCCAGGTAGCGGGAATAGTGGTCCTGCTGGCGGTCGAGCCAGGAATTGGGGGTGCTGTAGACGTGCTTGAAGACGTCCAGCGGCTGCGGCTCGGGCATGTTGATGGTGCCGGCCCGCAGCGCCTTGGCCACGGCGTCCGCCTTTGCTGTGACGGCGGCTTCGAGCTCCGCGGTGAGCAGTCCCTTGCGTTCCAGCAGGGACTTCACCCGGGCAATCGGATCCTTGGCGGCCCAGTCCTCGAGCTCGTTGGCGTCCCGGTAGCGGGTGGGATCATCCGCCGTCGTGTGCGGGCCCATCCGGTAGGTGACAGCCTCGATGAAGGTGGGTCCTCCCCCGTGCCGCGCCCGGTCGAGGGCGATGCGCATTGCGGCCATAACGGCCAGGACGTCGTTGCCGTCGACGCGCATGCTGGGGATGCCGAAGCCGGCGGCGCGGTCCGCGATCTGGATGTGCGACTGCAGCTTGACGGGCTCGGAGATGGCCCAGTGGTTGTTCTGGCAGAAGAACACCACCGGCGCCTGGAAACTGGCTGCAAAGACCATCGCCTCGTTGACGTCGCCCTCACTCGTGGCGCCGTCGCCGAAGTAGGCCACGGCCACCGAATCGGCGCCGTCATTCTGGATGCCCATGGCGTAGCCCGTGGCGTGCAGGGTCTGGGCGCCAATGATGATCTGCTGCGTTGCCACGTTCACGGTGTACGGGTCCCAGCCGGAAAGTGAGTTGCCCCGCCAGGCCCGGACGATGTCCTCCACGTTCACCCCGCGGACGTAGGCGACGCCGTTGTCGCGGTAGCTGGGGAAGACGAAGTCGTCGTCCCGGAGGGCCCGGGCCGAGCCGATCTGGGACGCTTCCTGGCCCAGCAACGGGGGCCAGAGCGCCAGTTGGCCCTGGCGCTGAAGGGCGGTTGCCTCTGCGTCGATCCGGCGGATCACCACCATGTCTTCGTAGAGTGTGCCGAGCTGCTCGTCGGTGACATCCTGGATCCAGGAGTCGAATTCGGGATGGCTGACCCGTTCGCCCCCCGGGGTGATCAGCTGGACGAGGTCCCCGCCGGTCCGCCTGTTTGATTCTGCGCTGTTCCCGGGGCCGCCGGCGGCGATGCCGCCCTTGCCCGCGTCGTCGGTAAACATGTTGTCCGCAACCTTCTGACGTCGTCTGACCGGTGCTCCGGAGGACTCGTGATCCCCGTGCACACCGGCCGCCCGGGCGCCGTTGCCCCGGATAATTGTGACCCTACTCACTTTGCACAAGGGGTACAACCACCTGCGGAAAAGTTGAGCATTATGCCCTGCCGGAGCCGCCGTGACCGTGCTAATCTTGCGCATTATGCAAACCTTGGATGGCACCGACACCCGTCTGCTTTCGGCCATGGCGAGCGATCCGCGGCGCACCGTGGTTGCCTTGGCCCAGAAGCTCGGACTGTCGCGCAACACCGTGCAGGCCCGGATGGCCCAGCTGGAGAAGAAACACGTCTTCCTTTCGTTCGAACGGCGCATTAATCCGGCCTCCCTGGGCTACCCGCTGATGGCCTTCATTTCGGTGCACGTCCAGCAACAGAAACTGGGCACGCTGGCGGTGGAGCTGGCGGGCATCCCGGAAATCCTGGAAGGCTACGGGCTCACCGGCTCCGCGGATCTGCTGCTGCGCGTCGTGGCCCTGGACGCCGAAGACCTGTTCCGGATCAACGGGAAGATCCTGGCCTGCGACGGCGTGGACCGGACGGACACAGCACTGGCCATGGGCGAGCTGATTCCGTTCCGGATCCAGCCGCTGCTCGAGCGGGGCTCCGCGGAAGGCTAAGAACCCGGCGGCGTGGCAACGCCCGTCGGCGGGTCCGGCCGTCCCCGTCGCTATAGGCTGGGTCGCATTGACACCCACGGGTCCCTTCAGGGTCCCTGCGACCAAGGCAGCGGCCATGCGGACTGCCGGAAAGGCTTGCATCTTGAGCATTCCCCAGGACACACAGCACGCTCCTGGAAAGAGCCGCCCCCCGCTGTGGATGGTGCTGGGCATGGTCGGCGGGTTCCTGCTGCTCGTAGCGATCGGCGTGGTCACACTGATGAACTTCGTCGGCGGCGCAACGAACAAAGCCAAGGATCTCGCGGATGATTTCAACGCGTTGATCATCACCGGCGACACCGGCACCGCCTACGACAAACACCTGGGTCCCGCACTCAGGGAAAAGCTCACCAAGGAGGACTTCACTGCCGGCGTCCGCGGCCTGGAGCTGAACGGGTCCTGCAAGCCGAACTACACGGAACTCCGGGCCAGCTCGGGCAACGGCGCTAAAGGGGCCGACGTCGCGGGTTCCCTCGACTGTGACGGTAAGACCATCGAACTGGCCTACCGCTTCGAGGGCACAGGCGAGCTCAACATGGTCAACATCCGCCTCAAGCCGCAGGCCTGAGCGGGGCGGACAACACCAGGAGCTCCCGTGCAGAGCACGGGAGCTCCTGGTGTTCCGGCCGGATTGGTCAGGGCAGGCGGCCCGGCGCCACCGGATCTAGACGCTCCACGAAAGAGCCCTTTTCCGCTGCTCCTTCTATACGACGTCCTACACACCATGGGGTGTCCGCTGTCACAAACGTAGAGCTGGTTAGACTAAGATGTGACATCCTATGTTTGCGGTCCCGTAGCGTCCGCCCACCCCTCCCTTGAGCAGGTCCTGGCCGTCCGGGGGCACGGCGGTTACCGTCAGTACCGCATTCCCGCCTTAGCGGTCACCGTCCGGGGCGCGCTGTTGGCGGCTTATGACGGGCGGCCAAACCTGGATGACCTGCCCAGCCCAATCGATCTGCTGGTCCGCCGGAGCTTGGACAACGGGAAGACCTGGGGTCCCCAGCAGGTGGTGCGTACCGGGTCCGGGTTGCAGGGTTATGGGGATCCAAGCCTGCTGGTGGATGCCGAAACGGGTCGGATCTTCCTCTTCCACGCAGCGGGCACACGTGCCGGCTTTTTTGAATCCACTACCGGCCTGGACCCGGACGATGAGCTCATTCAGCACTGCGACCTCAGCTTTTCGGACGACGACGGTGTGAGCTGGCAGCACCGGCGCATCACGGACCAATTGAAGGGCAGCAGTTCCGCCGCCCGGGTGATTACCGGCATTTTCGCGTCCGCGGGGCAGGGCATTCAGATCCACACCGGACCGTACCGGGGCCGTCTCGTCCAGCAGTTCGTTGTTCTCCGCGGCGGCAAGATCATGGCGGCCTCGGCCTACAGTGATGACCACGGGGACAACTGGACCCTGGGAGAACTTATTTATGCCACCCCCGAGGGAGCGGCGCCCAATGAGAACAAGGTGGCCTCGCTGGCTGACGGTCGGCTGCTCCTGCACAGCCGCGCCACTCCATGGCGGCTGGCCGCATTCTCGGACGACGGCGGCCACAGCTGGAGCAGTCTCGCTCCCGTCGGGGACCTGCCGGATCCCAGCGACAACGGCTCCCTTGCCCGGTTCGACGGCCTGCCCGCCGTGCCGAACCTGGCCACCGCAGTGACGGACCAGTGGCTGTTGGCGACCAACAACCACGACACCAATCTGCGGCGGAACACCGTGCTGAGCCTCTCCCCCGACAATGGGGCGACGTGGCCGGCGAAGCTGGTCCTGTGTGCGGGCAGTTCCGCGTATTCGACGGCGACGCGGCTGCCCGACGGCAACATCGCGGTGCTGTACGAGCGCCAGGGCTACCGGGAAATAGTTTTTGTTTCCGTCCCTCCGGGTCAGTTGACCGATCAGCTTGCCGCGCGGACACCGGCGGCAGCGGGTGATGGAGCGCCTCCGGCGGGCCCGGGTCTTTCCTTTGAGATGGAGTTGCGGTCCATCACGCCGGGCCTGCCTGCAGTATGGCAGGACGCCGGGGAGTCCCATGTCCTGGCTACGGACGGGAGCGGCTGGGGCGCCGGGACCTGGAAGGAGATCGGCCAGGGCTATTCCCCGGACCAGGTCCAGGTCCTTGGCACGCGCGAGGCGCAGGACCTGAACTACGGTCCTGTCCTACCGGGCTGCAAAGCCGGCGACATTCTCGCCTTCACCGGACGGGCAAGGAACGACGGGACCGAGGCTGCTTACGGGGTGCGGCTGACCGGCCCGGGCTCCGACGCCTTCCCCGCAACCGACCTTTCCCCGGGTGAGCAGACCCTTTACTTCACCCCTGCCTACACAGTCACTGAAGAGGACGCAGCGCAACCGGCATTCGACGTCATCTACGCGGTCGAAGCAAGGCAGAACGGATCCCTTCATCAATGGTCCCGGGTCTTCCGCTTCGACGTCACCACCGGAGCCGTCAGCATCGAGGATACGTCCTCACCATAAATGGATGTGGGATAGCCGAAACGGGCGGGCACCGACTGCTGCGACCGGGCCCTTGGCAGCGCCGGGCGCCGGCGGTGCTTATTCGATCAGGTCGCACATCTGCTGCAGCCGGGCGAGACGCTCCTCGGGAGACAGCCCGTGCCGAGATAGCCCAATCTTGAAGCCGGTCAGGGAAACCGGGCCGGCTGCGTGGAGGCAGCGCTGGATTTCGCTGGCGTTCAGCAGCGAGCTCGGCGGGGCGCCGGGTACCTCAGCGGCGGGAAGATGGGCGTCGATCCAGGGGTAACCGAACTCGGTTTCCGTGGGTGAGCAACCGGAGAACATCAGTCCGGCCAGGGTGTCGGCTTCCCGGGCCTGTGACAGGTGTTCGACGGCAGTGTCAGGGTTTTCCGTTTCAATGACGGACCGGGCCCAGTTCACGACGATTCCCGTATGGTGCCACCCCTGCTCCCGGAGGGAGCGGATGACATTCACTTCGTCTCTGAAGGTCAGGAACCCCTTTTCCGGGTTGCTACCCGGACGGGGAGCATCGCAATGCTCGATCAGCAGACGGGTACCGCCCCAATCCCAGTCGAGCAGTTCCTTGAAGGACTCCTCGAGGGCCTTGGCGGAGGATGACCGACGAGGGGCGGAGTGCAGTTCCACCGCCTCCACAGGGTGCCCTTCCCCCGCTAGTTGAAGGACATATTCCCGCAGCCCTGACACAAATTCCAGCGCCTTCAACCGGCCCTGGCTGTCGGTGGAAGCCAGACCGAAAGTCTTGTCCTGGTTCAGGCGCTGCATGGTGCCGGGAATGGCGGTCACCACCGCGGCCCAGTTTTCCGGCGCCCCGGCTGGCCAGGGACTGCCGCCGGCCTGGCCGTAAGGGAGCTCCAGACCCCGGATAGACGGAACGCGTCCGAGTCCTTGGTAAAACAGCTGCTGCTGCGGCGCCTCCGGCACGGCGGGATACGCACCCACAATCAGGGACATGTCGAACTCCTTTGACGACGGCTGGCGGAGGCAGAAACCGGGTGATGGAACTGCGCCACGGGGTTGGCGCTTTCATACGCACCCCTTGGCGAAGGGCCGGCACTTGACCCCCGGCTGTGATGGGACTTACAGTTTTACCACGAGCTCGGATGTCCTACATCCGATAAACCTTCTGGAATGGCGAGGCTTTTATGAACATCTCCTCCAAGAACCTGCCGCTGGTCAAAGATGCCAGCCGCCGGAACTTCCTCAAACTGACTGGCGCCATGGGTGTCGCCGCAGCATTCGCCACCACCCTTGCTGCCTGCGGCGCCCCGGCCACCACGACCTCCGGCGCTACGACGAACACCTCGCCGATCAACAAGGACCTCACCATCGAGGCCGGCATCTCCTATGCCCTTTCCACCGGCTTCGACCCGATCTCCTCCTCCGGCGCCACGCCGATGGCGGCGAACCTGCATATCTTCGAGGGCCTGATCGAGCTCCACCCGGCAACCCGTGAGCCGTACAACGCCTTGGCGGCCGCCGACCCGAAGATGGTCAATGACACCACCTACCAGGTGGCTATCCGCGACGGCGCCGTCTTCCACGACGGCACCCCGGTAACCGCCGAGGACGTTGTCTTCTCCTTCACCCGCGTGATGAACCCCGCCAACAAGTCTTTGTTCTCGCAGTTCATCCCGTTCATCCAGGACGTCAAGGCACTGGATGCCAAGACCATCGAGTTCAGCCTCAAGTACGCGTTCCCCGGCTTCGGACCCCGCATCTCCGTGGTCAAGGTCGTTCCCAAGGCCCTGACCAACTTCCCGGTCGGCTCCGAACAGCTGAAGTCCTTCGACGCAAAGCCTGTCGGGACCGGCCCGTACAAGCTCATCTCCGCCGTCAAGGATGACAAGATCGTCTTCGAGGCCAACGACGCCTACACCGGCCCGATGCCGGCCCTGGCCAAGGGCATGACCTGGCTGCTGCTCTCCGATGCCGCGGCCCGCGTCACCGCCATGCAGTCCGGGCGCGTCCAGGCCATCGAGGATGTCCCCTACCTCGACATGGAAGGCCTGAAGTCCAAGGCCACCGTTGAATCTGTACAGTCCTTCGGGCTGCTCTTCATGATGTTCAACTGCAACGCAGCGCCCTTCAACAACAAGCTCGTCCGTCAGGCCCTCCACTACGGCCTGGACAAGGACTCCATCATCAAGAAGGCCCTGTTCGGCAACGCCAAACCGGCCAGCTCCTACTTCCAGGAGGGCCATCCGGATTACGTCAAGGCCAAGAACGTCTACGGCTACGATGCCAAGAAGGCCGAGGAACTGCTCAAGGAAGCCGGCGTCACCAGCCTCGAATTTGAACTCCTCACCACGGACACGGCCTGGGTGAAGGATGTTGCCCCCCTGATGCTCGAGTCCTGGAACAAGATTCCGGGCGTCAAGGTGACCCTGAAGAACCTCCAGTCCGGTGCCCTGTACACGGACCGCGTTGCCAAGGGTGACTACACGGTGGTTGCAGCGCCCGGCGACCCGTCTGTGTTCGGCAACGACGCGGACCTGCTGCTGAGCTGGTTCTACGCAGGCGACACCTGGATGAAGAACCGCGCCTTCTGGGGCGAAACACCAGAACGCGCCCAGCTCGTGGACCTGATGTCCAAGGCCGGCCAGGCCTCGAAGGACGACGCCAAAAAGCTGACGGGCGAAATCGTGGACCTGGTCTCCGACGAGGTCCCGCTCTACCCGCTGTTCCACCGCCAGCTTCCCAGCGCCTGGGATTCAAAGAAGCTCAGCGGCTTCAAGCCCCTGCCCACCACCGGAGTTTCCTTCGTTGGTGTGGGCCGCACCTCCTAGCCACAGCAACCGGAGAATACATTGACCACGATATTGCGCCTACTGGGCCGACGGCTCGCGGCCCTGCCGCTGATGATCCTGGGCATCACACTGCTCGTGTTCCTCGTCCTGCAGGCCGCCCCCGGTGACCAGGCGAGCAGTGCCCTGGGCGAAGGGGCAAGCGAGGAAGCCAAAGAGCAGTACCGCCAGGCCAACGGCCTGAACGATCCCGTCCTGCTCCAGTACGTCCGCTTCCTCGGCAGGCTCCTGCAGTTCGACCTGGGTGTCACCACTCCCCCGGCGAAATCCGTGGCCAGCATGATCGGTTCGGCTTTTCCGCTCACCCTGCAGCTGACGTTCCTGGGCGTCATCATTGCCGTGGTTCTCTCTCTGGTCTTTGGCATCATGGGCGCACTGTACCGGGACAAATGGCAGGACCAACTGGTGCGAGTCTTCTCCATCGCCGCAGTGGCGACGCCGTCGTTCTGGCTGGGCATCCTGCTGATCCAGTGGTTCGCCCTGGGCCCCGCCCCGCTGTTCCCGTCCGGAGGCATCGCCACTCCCGAGTCCGGCTTCGGCGGCTGGCTCAACTCGATGGCGCTGCCCGCTCTTGCCCTCGGCATCCCGGTCTCAGCCTCCCTCATCCGGGTGGTCCGCACCTCCATGGTGGAGGAGCTGGACCGGGACTACGTCCGAACCGCCATCGGTAACGGTGTCCCCTACCGCGAAGTGGTTTCCAAAAACGTGCTCCGCAACGCACTGGTCACCCCGGTGACCGTGCTGGGATTGCGGATCGGCTACCTGCTCGGCGGTGCCGTGGTGATTGAAATGATCTTTGCCCTGCCCGGAATGGGCCAGCTGATCCTGAACGGCATCACCAACCTCGACGTCAACCTGGTCCAGGGCGTGGTCCTCATCATCTCCGTGACCTTTGTCCTGGTGAATATCGCCGTGGACCTTCTCTACCTGCTCATCAACCCCCGAATCAGGACCGTGTGACCCATGCGCAGCAAACTCGCCGAACGTCTGAGCGCCCCGGGACTCCGCTTCAAGGCACTGCCTTGGAGCTCCCGCCTGGCCCTCGCCTTCCTGGTTGTAATCGCCGTTGCCGCCATCTTCGCCCCGGTCCTGGCGCCGCACGATCCGCTCGAAACGTTCATTCCCGCGACACCTCCGGGGGCCGAACACTTCCTCGGCACAGACAGGCTGGGCCGGGATATCTTCTCCCGCCTGCTCTACGGATCGCAGTCCTCCCTCCTGATCGGCCTCGGCGCCGTCGGTCTGGCAGTACTGGTGGGCGCATTCCTGGGCTCGCTGTCTGCGACATCGAGCAAAGCCGTCAACGAACTCATCATGCGGATCATGGACATCCTGATGGCGTTCCCCGGGATCGCCCTGGCGGCCGTCCTGCTGGCGGCGTTCGGCAACTCAGTGCCTACCATCATCATTGCCATCGCCATCATCTACACCCCGCAACTCGCCCGGGTTGTCCGCGCCAACGTCCTGGCCCAGTACGGCGAAGACTACGTCCGGGCAGAACGGGTCATCGGCGCAGGACGCTTCTACATCCTGATCAAGCACATCGTCCGCAACACCGCAGCCCCGGTCCTGGTGTTCGCCACGGTCATGGTTGCTGACGCCATCATCCTGGAGGCCTCCCTGTCCTTCCTGGGCGCCGGCGTCCAAGACCCGGCACCCTCCTGGGGCAACATCATCTCCTACGGCCGCAACCTCGTCCTGTCCGGCGGCTGGTGGGCCACCACCTTCGCCGGCCTCACCATTCTCCTCACCGTTCTGGCCCTGAACATCCTCGCCGAAGGCCTCACCGACGCCATGGTCAACCCCAAACTGCGCAAGGCACCCGTGGTGAAGGACGACGACGGCTCGGCAGCCGTTGTTGCCGGCGCGGCCGTGGACACCGAGGTTGCAACGTCAGTTGCTCAGCCGTCGGTCGTGGAAGAGCACGAGCTCGACGGCGTCCGTACCGCTTCCGGGGGAATCCTCGACGAGGAGAACTACAACAGGTCAGCAGTGCTCACGGACGTGAAGGTGGCCTCGGCCAACCCGCACCTCCTGCTCGACCGCGAGCTGGAACTGTTGGCAGCCGTCGAAGGCACCCGGACGGACCGGTTGGCGCAGGTCCCTGCAGATGCAAGGACCGTCCTTGAGGTGAAAAACCTTTCCATCCGGTTCCCTGGCAGGTTCGGTGACACCGCCATCGTGGACAACGTCTCCTTCAGTGTTCACGAGGGCGAAACCATGGGCCTGGTGGGCGAATCCGGCTGCGGCAAGTCCATCACCTCACTTGCCGTCATGGGCCTGTTGCCCAAGACGGCATGGATCAGCGGCTCCATCACGTTCGACGGCAAGGAACTGCTGGACCCGCAAACCAGCCACAGCGATCCCAAGGCCTATCAGGGGCTCCGCGGGGAACAGATCGCCATGGTCTACCAGGACGCGCTCAGTTCCCTGAACCCGTCCATGAAGATCAAGGACCAGATGACCCAGCTGACCCGTCGCGGCGGCCGTAAGACCCCTGCCGAGCTGCTGGAAATGGTCAAGCTTGACCCGGTACGGACACTCGCCAGCTACCCGCACGAGCTCTCAGGCGGCCAGCGCCAGCGCGTGCTGATCGCCATGGCGCTCTCACGTTCCCCCAAGATCGTGGTGGCAGATGAGCCAACCACCGCCCTGGACGTTACAGTCCAGAAACAGGTGGTGGACCTGCTCAACGAACTGCGCGAACAGCTCGGCTTTGCCATGGTGTTCGTCAGCCACGACCTTGCCCTGGTCGCCTCCCTGGCCCACCGCATCACGGTCATGTACGCCGGTCAGGTCGTTGAATCAGCGCAAGCGTCCGAGCTGCTGCAAAACCCCAAGCACGAATACACCCGCGGACTGCTCGGCGCCGTGCTCTCCATCGAAGCCGACGCCGCCCGCCTCCATCAGATTCCCGGCACAGTGCCCTCACCACAGGACTTCGCGCCCGGCGACCGCTTCGCCCCGCGCTCCCAGCGCCGCGACGCCAACCCCAACCAGCAACTTGTCCTCACCGCCGTAGGCGGGGACTCTGACCACTACTGGGCAAGCCACCTGAAGGAGGACGCCAAGTGAGCGTTTCCACCGGCAAACCGGTCATCGAACTCAAGGACGTCAAAGTCCACCACCGCGCACGGACCGGCAGCCTTTTCCGCCCCAACATTGTCAAAGCCGTCAATGGTGTGAACTTCACCATCAGCCGCGGCGAAACCGTGGGCATCGTGGGTGAGTCCGGCTGCGGCAAGTCAACCCTGGCCTCCGTCCTGGTAGGTTTGCAGGCACCCACCTCCGGTCAGGTGCTTTTCCACGGCAATCCGGCCATCAAACGGAATGCGTCCATGCGTAAGGAATTCGGCCGCGCCGTATCGGTGGTGTTCCAGGACCCCGCCACGGCCCTGAACCCGCGCATGACCATCCAGGACATCCTCACGGACCCGCTCCAGATACATGGGATCGGCAACACCGCCTCCCGGGCTGCCAAGGTCAGGGAACTCCTTGCGCTGGTGGGCCTGCCCGCCTCCGCGGCGGAAGTGACGCCGTCGCAGGTGTCCGGCGGCCAGCGGCAGCGCGTGGCCATTGCCAGGGCACTGGCCCTGGACCCGGACATCATCGTCGCCGATGAACCGACGTCGGCCCTGGACGTCTCGGTCCGGGCGCAGGTACTGAACCTCCTCTCGGACCTGAAGACCCAGCTGAACCTGGGAATGGTGTTCATCTCCCACGACATCCAGACCGTCCGCTACATCTCCGACCGCATCTGCGTGATGTACTTCGGCGAAATCGTGGAGGAAGGCCCCGCCGCCCAGGTCTTCGACACCCCACGGAACGACTACACCAAAAAGCTCCTCGGAGCAGCCCCCAGCCTGCTGCACACCTAGATTTTCAAACCCCACCTTTACAACCACCCATTGGAGTTCCCCTTGTCTTCCCAGTTCCAGGGCGTCATCCCGCCCGTCGTCACCCCCCGCCACGCAGACGGCAGCATCGACACTGCATCACTGCAGAACCTCACCAAGCACCTGCTCGACGGCGGCGTGTCCGGACTCTTCGTCCTGGGCTCCTCCGCGGAGGTGCCGTACATGACCAACGCCGAACGTGACCTCGTGGTCAGCACCATCGCCGCCGCCAACGCCGGCGCCGTGCCCCTGATCGTCGGCGCCAACGAGCAGACCACCAACCGCGTCATCGAGGAAGCCAAACGCGTCATCGACCTCGGGGCCGACGCCATCGTGGTCACGTCCATGTACTACGCCATCGGCAACGCCAGCGAAACCGAGACCCACTTCCGCACCATTCACGCAGGTGTTGAGACGCCGATCTTCGCCTACGACGTTCCGGTCCGGACCCACTTCAAGCTCCCCACAGACCTGCTGATCCGGCTGGGCCGCGACGGCATCATCGCCGGCGTCAAGGACTCCTCCGGCGACGACGTCTCCTTCCGCCAACTCCTGCTCGCAGCAAAGGACATCGATAACTTCGACATCTTTACCGGCCACGAAGTAGTGGTCGACGGCGCACTCCTCGGCGGCGCACAAGGCGTGGTCCCGGGCTTGGGCAACGTCGACCCCCGCGGCTACCGCAACCTCGTTGACGCAGCCATTGCCGGGGACTGGGCCAAGGCAGCGGCCGAACAGGACCGCCTGGCCGACCTCTTCGAGATCGTCTACACCCCCAACGGACGCGTCTCCGGCGGAGCAGCCGGCCTCGGCGCCTTCA
Source organism: Pseudarthrobacter sp. MM222 (assembly GCF_947090775.1). Classification (NCBI taxonomy): domain Bacteria; kingdom Bacillati; phylum Actinomycetota; class Actinomycetes; order Micrococcales; family Micrococcaceae; genus Pseudarthrobacter; species Pseudarthrobacter sp. MM222. Next base: position 1,430,668 of record NZ_OX352321.1, on the reverse strand, counting down.
AGACCGCCCTGCAGATCATGGGCATCATCGAATCCAACACCATGAGCATCCCCATGCCCGCGCTGAACGAAGAAGAAACGACCGCGATCAAGGTCATCCTCGAACGCAACAGCCTGGTCTAGGGACGGGCGCTGAAGCTGATGCACGCCATTGGTGTTGACCTGGGCGGGACTAAAACTGCTGCCGGGGTCGTCTCAGACACGGGTGAAGTCCTGTTTTCCGAGACCATTCCCACCCTCAACCGTGATGGCGGCGAGGCAATTCTCAACGCCACTGCCAGCCTGGTTGCTGAACTCATTGGACGGGCAGCTGCTGCCGGAATCGTCGTCGATCATGTCGGCGTCGGTGCGGCCGGTGTCATTGATGCCCGCACCGGTGAAGTGGTTTCAGCGACCGATGCGATCCTCGGCTGGGCCGGAACAGCAATCAGCGCCGACCTGGCAGCGCGGCTGGCCCTGCCGCCGTCGTCCGTTCAAGCCGTGAATGACGTCCACACCCACGCGCTTGGCGAGACTTGGACCGGTGCCGCCGCCGGGACTGCGAGTTCACTCCTGGTTGCCTTCGGCACAGGCGTCGGCGGCAGTTTCGTCCACGAAGGCACACCGGTTCTGGGACACCGCTACGTGGGCGGACACGTTGGCCACTTTGCCTCGCCGTACGCCTTCCACGACGGCCAGCCAGTGCCCTGTGTCTGCGGCGGAGCAGGGCATGTTGAAGCCATCGCCTCGGGACCTGCCATCCGGGAAGCCTACCGGCGGTTGCGCGGGCGGGCACCCGTGTCTGATGCCCGCAGTGTTTTCGCCCTCGCCGCCGATGGTGATGCCATCGCCATAAAGACCATCGGCGTCGCTGCCGCTGCGGCCGGGCAGGCCGTGGGAGGGTTGGCAAACATATTGGACCCGGAAGTCGTGGTGGTCTCAGGTGGGCTCGCGGACGCGGGAGCGCCCTGGTGGCGTCCGATGGAACGGGCCGTCCGGGCCGAACTCCTCCCGGCTCTGGCCGGCGTTCCCCTGCTTCCTGCCTCACTTGGTAACGCTGCCGCCATAGTGGGCGCAGCCCGCCTCGTTCTCACCCAAGCCACGATTCTACAAAGGAACTGACCATGATTCTGTCCCCCGACCGCCTTGCATCCTTGCGGGGACGGCTCATCGTGTCCTGCCAGGCATACCCGGGTGAGCCCATGCGCGATCCCCGCACCACCGCACAGGTCGCTGCTTCCGCTGTCATCGGCGGCGCGGCCGCGGTCCGGGTGCAGGGACTGGCGGACGTCCAGCACACCCGCGCCGCGGTGGAAGTCCCGGTGATTGGGCTGTGGAAGGACGGGCACGACGGTGTCTTCATCACCCCAACCCTCCGGCATGCCCTCGCGGTAGCCAACGCCGGCGCCCACGTCGTGGCCGTCGACGGCACCCGCCGCGCACGCCCGGATCGCCTCACCCTCGCCCAGGCAGTGGCCGGGATCCACACAGAATCCCACGCTCTGGTGATGGCTGACTGCGGGTCTTTCGAGGACGCAGCGGCCGCCGTCGAGGCCGGCGCGGACCTGATAGGGACGACACTTGCCGGCTATTCCGGTGACCGGCCTAAGACCCAGGGGCCGGACCTTGCACTGCTTGAACAGATTGCGGCAGCTGACTTCGGTGTGCCGCTCATCGCCGAGGGCCGGCTGCATACCCCCGCCCAGGCGAGGCAGGCACTTGATGCCGGCGCCTTCGCCGCGGTGGTGGGAACAGCCATCACACACCCGGCCACCATTACCGGCTGGTTCGCGGACGCCTTGAAATGAGTCTTCAACCTGCCGTTGCGCCCCGTGCCGCAGTTGACCCCGGTTCTTTCCTGCTGTCCGGGACCGTCCTAACGGACGGAACCGTTCTTGAGGACGCCGTAGTCGCGGTCAGCGAGGGGCGCATCTCCTATGCCGGACCACGGACCGGGTTCGATCCACGCACCCTGCCGGGGCTGGAGGATGTGGAGTTGCCGCCCGGCAGCATGATCCTCCCTGGGCTGGTTGACCTTCACTGCCATGGCGCAGCGGGCGGAGATTTTCCTGGCGGTGATCTCCTATCAGCCCGATCCGCGGTCGAGTTCCTTCACGCCAGCGGTACCACCACCTTGCTGGCTAGCCTGGTGACCGCTCCCCGGGAGGACCTGCTGCGCGGCGCTGAAACCCTGCGCCCCCTTTCTGAGGAGGGACTGATCGCTGGAATTCACGCCGAGGGGCCGTTCCTTTCCCACGTGCGCTGCGGCGCCCAGGATCCCCGGTTCCTCCTCGAACCCGATCTTCACCTGCTCCGGGACCTCGTGGAGAGCGCAGGCGGGTACCTGCGCACCATGACCTATGCTCCCGAACTGCCCGGCGCCGCAGCATTGGTACAAGCCTTGGTTGATCTCGGCGTCACGCCGTCCCTGGGCCACACCAACGCTGATGCCTCGACGACGGCGGCCTCCCTCACCCAGGCAGCGAACCTGCTCGCCGCATCGACGCTGGGCAGCGACGCGCGTCCGACGGTCACCCACCTGTTCAACGGCATGCCATCGCTGCACCACCGCGACCCCGGGCCCGTAGCGGCCTGCCTGCGAATGGCGGCGGCAGGTACGGCCGCTGTGGAACTTGTTGCCGACCGCGTCCACCTCCACCCGGACACCGTCCGTATGGTCTTCGCACTCGTTGGCGGGGACAACGTCATTCTGGTGACCGACTCCATGGCCGCGACGGGACTGCCGGACGGCGACTACGACCTTGGGCCCGCAGGGGTCTGCGTCAGCGGCGGCGAGGCCCGGCTCCGCAGCAATGGCGCCCTCGCCGGCGGAACTGCGACACTGCTGGACGTTGTTCGGCGGACGGTCGAAGCAGGGGTGGACGCGGCAAGCGCCGTTGTATCAGCCACGGCCGTTCCGGCCAGGATCCTTGGCATCCAGAAAGAAGTAGGAAGCCTCAGACCAGGGCTGAGGGCGAACATCCTGGCTGTGGACCGCGACTTCCGCCCGATCAGGGTGTTCCGTCGCGGCCTTCAACTCCCCCGGCCAGCCGCAGCCATCACAGCCGCCACCGCGCCTGCTTCCTAAGGCCCCTGCTCCCCTAGTTCAGGCGCTCGGCGTCGCGACCCTGACGGCCACCTGTCCAAGCTCGGCACCAAGGAGGACAGCCGCAGCTTCGTCTGCCACCACGGTCACATGCGGGTGCAGCTGCAGTACCGAAGCGGGACACTCCGGGGTCACCGGCCCGTGCAGTGCTGCAGCCAGAACTTCAGCCTTATCCGCCCCGTTGACCACCATCAGCAGGTGCCGGGCCTCACGAATGGTACCGAGGCCCTGGGTAATGCACTGGGTTGGCACGTCGTCAACAGACCGGAAGTAGCGCGCGTTGGCTTTGCGGGTCCGCTCGGCCAAAAATTCCACGCGAGTCCGGGAATCGAGCCCCGAGCCCGGTTCATTGAAGGCAATGTGCCCGTTGTGGCCTATCCCCAGAATCTGCACGTCCACGCCGCCGACGGCGCGGATGGCGGCGTCATACAGGGCTGCTGCGTGGTGAGGATCTTCGGCGCCGCCGTCGGGAACTGAAACAAGGGCCGGGTCCATACCCAAACGTTCGGTCACTTCACGGCGGACCACTTCGGCGTAGCTTTGCAGGTGCCCAGCCGGCAGGCCAACGTACTCATCGAGGGCGAACGCTTGGACCCCGGACATGTCCAAAGTGTGCTCGGCCAGCGCCGCGTAAACGGGCAGTGGGGAGCTGCCCGTAGCGACACCAAGGACAGCATCCGGCTTGCTCCGGATGACGGCGGCAAGAATCCCGGCGGCAACAGCTCCGGTACCCGACGCATCGGGGACTACAAAAATTTCCATGGCAAAAGGGCGCTCTCTCATAAGATGGTGCCTCACCGCGTGCTCCGGTAAGTAATCTGGACGAACGGGGACGGGAGATTTACGTGAACGATGCGGACAGCGGTACGGGTTTCTCGTCCTCGCCCGGCAGCGAGTCTTAGGTTGACGCGACGTCTTTCAATTTGCGGCGGATACCGTCGAAGTGGCGCTGAAGGCGTTCAGAAGCCAAGGCTTTGTCCCTATCTGCCACTGCGTGGTAGATGTCCCAATGGATCTGGACCTGTTCTTCAAGGTTGACCGGCCCGGAGCCCAACGCCTCATGAATCTGGCGGTAGACCTGCCAGAACACGTCCATCAGGTTGATGAGCAGCTCGTTGTTCAAAGGTGCATAGAGACGGCGGTGAAACTCCGCGTCGTGTTGAACAAGGAGTTCACCCTTACCGGCAGCGTCCTGCATTGCTTCCATCGTGGCGCGCAGATCAGCCAAATGATCCTCCGTCAAGAGGTCTATGGCCGAGCCGATAAGACCGGACTCAAGAGCCTGCCGCACATCGATCAGCTCCATCGCTTCCTCGCCTTTGTGCCGGAGCGAAAGCCTGCCCCGGAACGTCAGCCCGGACACCAGTGCGCTGAAATTGTTCGGAGCGACAAACATGCCGAACCCGTGCCGGATCTCAATGACACCAAGGGCCTGCAGCACCTTCAAGGACTCCCGGACAGTGTTCCGCCCTACGCCAAGCTCAGCGGAGAGCTCACTCTCAGTGGGAAGGGCATCGCCAACATCCAGCCCTCGCTCCAGGATGAGGTCCATGATCCGCGTCTGCAGGGCCTGGGAACGGATTTGCGCGCTGAACCTTGCCGGCGATACCGAGGCGGGTGCTACTGTCACGTCATCTCCTTCAGCCGCGCTCGGGGGCGGCCATTCGTCTAAACTAATGATACAGGAGATGGGATATCCTCTGTCTCCTTTCTTTCCACAAATTTCGAGAATCCTACAACTCGCAGGCCGGGGTAGGGATCGCTCAAGCACCAGAAAATGGAGAACGAGAATGCCCATCGTTGACATGCCCCTGCAAGAGTTGCGCAGCTACACGTCGGCGGCAACTGAGCCCCAAGACTTTGATGCGTTTTGGGAGGCAACCCTCGCCGAGGTCCGTGCCATCCCGCTGGCACCTGCCTACACTCCCGTCGAGAACCTTTTGCCACTTATTGAAAGCTTCGACGTTTCCTTTGCCGGTTACGGCGGAGCCCGGATCCGGGGCTGGCTCCACCTTCCCGCATACCGGCTCCCCGGTCACCGCCTGCCAGCAGTGGTGCAGTACATCGGATACTCAGGCGGCAGAGGCCTGGTCCAGCAGGACACCAAATGGGCGCAGGCGGGCTACGCCCACTTCATCATGGACACCCGAGGTCAAGGCTACGGCGGGATCACCGGTGACACGGCCGACCCTCACCCATCAGCAGGAGAGATAGCACACCCCGGCCTCATGACCAGGGGCCTGACCTCGAAGGAGGACTACTACTACCGCCGGCTGTATGTGGACGCATTCCGGGCGATCGAGACCGTCCAAAGTTTCCCGGACGTGGACGCCAACAACGTCTTCCTTGCCGGTATAAGCCAGGGAGGAGGCCTGGCCCTCGCAGCGGCCGGGCTTTCTGCCGGAAGACTCGACGGAATTCGAGCTGTTCTGGCAGACGTTCCCTTCCTTCAGGACTTTCCCCGGGCAATTAATCTCGCACAACGGGGCCCTTATCCCGAGATCACCGAGTTCCTCTCCCGTCACCGGGAACGTCACGAGCTCGCGTTAGAGGTCCTGAACTACTTCGACGGAGTCCACCTCGCTAGCAGGGCAACCGCACCGCCCTGTTTTCCGTCGCCCTGCTCGATGACGTCTGCCCGCCCTCCACGGTCTTCGCTTCCTACAACAGCTTCGGAACCGGGACTCCGCGGCAATTTGGGCAAGTGCCCGCGAAATCCATCGAGGTCTACCATTTCAACGGCCACGAGGGAGGACAGGAACACCACTGGGTCCGTCAGCTTGCGTATTTGAACGAAAGCCTCACTTGCTAACACATCGATCCCCAGCCGGAGCAACGCTGTCGAGTGGTCGAAGAGCCGGCACTTACGGTGCTCCTGCACGCAGACTCCGCAGGGCAGATCGACTGGACAGTGTCGGTGGACTCGACGATCAGCGGAGCCCACCAGCACGGGACGAGCCTTCCGCGCCACAGGGGAAACTCCCGAATTACAAGAAACTGTTTGCTGAACCGCCGGACCACACGATCGGACGCTCCCGCGGCGGGCTTAGCACCAAAATCCATCACGCCTGCGATGGCAATGGCCTGCCGCTGGCCATGATTCTTGGCCCCGGGCAGGGTGGCGGCTCGCCCATTCCCCGTCGTCATGGAAGCGGTCCGGGTGCCCCGCGGAGGGCGCCCGTGAACTTCGACTCAGAGACCTACAAGGCCGCACCACTGTCGAGAGGTCCTTCAGCCTCTTCAAGCAATGGCGCGGCCTTGCCACCCGGAACGACAAACCCGCGCTGACGTACCGTTCCGGCGTCGTTCTCTACGCCGTCGTCATCTGGCTACGCCAATAAGGAGACACGCCCTAGTGGTCCGTGGCCTTTTCGGCGCCCACGCCCGTGAGGGAGCGGACTTCCATCTCGGCCTGCTTGGTGGTGTCTTCCAGCTTCTTGTCCAGCACCGTACCGAGCCAGCCCAGGAAGAAGGCCAGCGGAATGGAGACAATGCCGGGGTTGCTCAGGGGGAAGATCGCGAAGTTGGCGCCCGGGATCATCGAGGTCTTGGTTCCCGAAACCACCGGGGAAAGCGCGATGAGGATGATTGCCGAGCCCAGTCCGCCGTACATGCTCCAGATGGCGCCCTGGGTGGTGAAACGGCGCCAGAACAGCGAGTAGATGATCGTCGGGAGGTTGGCCGAGGCGGCCACGGCGAACGCAAGTGCCACGAGGAACGCGACGTTCTGGCCGTTCGCGAAGATGCCGCCAACGATGGCCATGATTCCAATGACCACGACGGTCCGGCGGGCAACCTTCACCTCGGTGTCGGCATCGGCCTTGCCCTTGGCGATGACGTTGGCGTAGATGTCATGGGCAAAGGACGCCGCCGCGGTGATGGTCAGGCCGGCCACAACAGCGAGGATGGTGGCAAAAGCCACGGCCGAGATGAAGCCGAGCAGGAGCGGGCCGCCGAGGTGGAAGGCCAGCAGCGGTGCAGCCGAGTTGACTCCGCCGGGGGCCGACCTGATCGTCTCAGCGCCGACGAGTGCCGCAGCACCGTATCCGAGGACCAGGGTGAAGAGGTAGAACAGGCCGATCAGCCAGATGGACCACACCACGGACTTGCGGGCTTCCTTGGCGGTCGGAACCGTGTAGAAGCGCATCAGCACGTGCGGCAGGGCGGCGGTGCCGAGGACCAGTGCGAGCCCGAGGGACATGAAGTCGAGCTTGGAGGTCTCGGACTTGCCGTACTGCAGTCCCGGGTTGAGGATGGCCGGATTGTTCGCGGTCTCCACGGCCCCGCCGAGCAGCGCCGAGAGGTTGAAGCCGTAGATCGCCAGGACCCAGATGGTCATGACCGCGGCACCGGCGATGAGGAGGATGGCCTTGATGATCTGCACCCAGGTGGTGCCCTTCATGCCGCCGATCAGGACGTACATGATCATGAGGCCGCCGACGACGATGATGACCAGCGCCTGCCCGCCCCAGTCGCTGATGCCCAGCAGAAGCGAGATCAGGCTGCCCGCACCGGCCATCTGGGCCAGCAGGTAAAAGAAGCAGACCGCAAGGGTCGAGATGGCGGCGGCGATCCGCACCGGCCGCTGCTTGAGCCGGAAGGAGAGCACATCGGCCATCGTGAACTTGCCGGTGTTGCGCAGCAGTTCGGCGACCAGGAGCAGGGCGACGAGCCAGGCGACCAGGAAGCCGATCGAGTACATGAAGCCGTCGTAGCCGTTGATCGCAATCGCGCCGGTGATGCCGAGGAACGAGGCTGCGGAAAGGTAATCGCCGGCGATGGCCGTTCCGTTCTGCGAACCGCTGAACGAACGCCCGGCGGCGTAGTAGTCGGCCGCCGTCTTGTTGTTGCGGCTGGCCTTGATCACGATGACCATGGTGATCGCGACGAACAGGCCGAAAATGGCCATGTTGAGCAGCGTGGTGTCCTTGAGGTCCGCAACGTTTACTGCGGGAACCATGAGCGTCATTTGTTTACCCCGCCGATTTTGTTGCCGTCCTTGTCAAATTCATGGCCTTCGATTTCGTGCCGGATTTCTGCGGCGATCGGGTCAAGCTTCCGGTTCGAGTAGCTGACGTACCAGCCCGTGATGGCGAACGTGGAGACGAACTGCAACAGGCCCAGGATCAGGCCGATGTTGATGTTGCCCCATACCTTGGTGGACATGAAGCCGACCGCGTAATCGGCCAGCAGAACGTAGGCGAAGTACCAGAGCAGGAACGCTATGGCCATCGGGAAGACAAAGCTGCGGTGACGTTTGCGCAGTTCCTGGAACTGCTCCGTCGACTGGACTTCCTTGAAGTCCACGGCCGCCGCTGCGTCCGTTTCTTGGGCGTCGTGACCCATCGTTCCTCCTCATTGAGACTGGCGAGTCCACACCGGCTGCAATGGCGGCATCGGAACAGCCCTCCGGTCAGTGTGACTCCAATCACTGTGCATCCGGACCTGCCCAACATTCCATCTCCACGGGCGCCTGGGTCGCTCAGCGGTCCTGATGCTGCGCCCAACGGCGGCGGCCGCGCCCCACCGGCGCCCGCGATACGCTGGCAGCATGCCGGACTCTCCGCTGTACACTGCTGCCGCCATCGCCGTGATCGCAATGGCGATCGCCGTCGTCGTCGCGGTCGGACTCAAGGTGCTCCGCTCCTTCCGGGAGCTGGGAACCGACGCCGAGCAGGCCACGTACAAGACTTTGCATGCCGCCTCCCGGGCCGGGCAGCACCTGCGGACCGGACTCAACCCCGCCGGCGCGGCCAAGGCCAGCAGGCAGCTGCGCAGTCTGCTGGGCTGCGATGCGCTGGCGATCACCGACACAACGGGGGTACTCGCGTGGGACGGGGCCGGGGAGGAACTGAAGCCGGCCCTGATGGGGCTCGCGGCCCGCGTGCTCGACGGCGGCCACACCGCGGTGATCCCGCCCGGCGAGCTGCAGCTGCTGGCCGACGGCGGCGCACCCGGGACGCTTCCACCCGAGGCGGAGCGCGCCGTCGTGATCGCCCCGATCAAGGCCGGCGCGCGGGTGGTGGGCGTCGTGGCCGCCTTTGCCCCCGCCGCGGGCGCCGGGCTGGTCCGCGCCACGGGTGAGGTAGCCGACTGGGTGGCCACCCAGGTGGAACTGGCCGAACTCGACGCCAGCCGAACCCTCCTGATGGAGGCCGAGGTCCGGGCGCTCCGGGCCCAGATCAGCCCGCACTTCATCTACAACTCGCTGAACGCGATCGCCTCCTTCATCAACACAGATCCCGTGCGGGCCCGCGAGCTCGTGGTGGAATTCGCCGACTTCACCCGCTATTCCTTCCGACGGCACGGCGATTTCACCACCCTGGCCGAGGAGCTGCGCTGCATCGACAGGTATCTCCTGCTGGAACGCGCCCGGTTCGGCGACCGGGTCCAGGTCAGCCTGCGGATCGCACCCGAAGTGCTCAGCACCGTCATCCCCTTCCTGAGCCTGCAGCCGCTCGTCGAGAACGCCGTCCGGCATGGGCTCGAAGCCAAGGAGGGTCCGGGGCACATTTCCATCACGGCCAATGACTCCGGGGCCTTTGCCGAGGTCACTATCGAGGACGACGGCGTGGGCATCGACCCGGAACAGCTCCGCTCCGTCCTGGCCGGGCACAGCGACGGCGACCACGTCGGGCTCCGCAACGTCGACGCCCGGCTGCGCCAGGTCTACGGGGAAGAGAACGGGCTCGTGATCGAAACGGCTCCCGGGGAGGGAACCCTTATCACGATGCGGGTGCCGAAATCGCAGCCCCGCCACGACGCTTGATCCTGCCTAATGCCGTTCAAAATGCCGCGGCAGTAGTCTTGAACCATGATTAACGTCCTCGTCGCAGACGACGAGCTGCCCGCCGTCGAGGAACTGGCATTCCTGCTCAGAAAAGATGACCGGATCGGCATGATCCACCGCGCCTCCTCCGGCGCAGAGGCCCTCCGGGCGCTCGAAGTCGAAGAGGTCGACGCCGTCTTCCTCGACATCCATATGCCTGCCCTGTCCGGGCTCGACATTGCCCGCGTGATATCCCGCAGCGCGCACCCGCCGGCCGTTGTCTTCGTCACCGCCGACGAGGACCGTGCGCTGGAAGCGTTCGAGCTGGCCGCCGTGGACTACCTGCTGAAACCCGTGCGGGCCGAGCGGCTGGCAAAGTCCATCGGCCGGATCAGCGAGCTGCTCAAGGACGGCGCCCCGGCGCCGGAGATGATCACCGTGGACCTCGGCGGCAACACCAAGATGATCCGCCGCGAGGACGTCACCTACGTCCAGGCGCAGGGCGACTACGCCAGGCTCCACACCGCGGATGCGAGTTATCTGATCCGGGTCCCGCTGGCCGATCTCGAGCAGCAATGGTCCGACGCCGGCTTCATCCGCACGCACCGCTCATACCTGATTGCGCTGAATCACGTCAGCCATCTGAAGCTCGCGGCGGCCCGCCCCAGCGTCACCGTGGCCGGGGCCGAGCTGCCCATCAGCCGCCGGCACCTGCCGTCCGTGCGGGAGAAACTGGAGTCGACGCGGATCCGGCCGCACGTATGACCCGCGTCCGCGTGACCGCACCGCGCGGTGTTTCACCGCGCATCATCCCGCTAAGCGGCATCGCGCCGCACGGCTCGGCACTGCACGGCTCGGCGCTGCCGGCCGCGCATTCATCCGCCGATGCCCGGGACGCTGCGCAGGAGTCCGACGCCGGGCAGGTCTTCATCCGCTCGCTGATCCGCTCGCAGCTGCGGCTGGGTCTGGTGGTGGCCGGCGGGTTCCTGCTGATCCTGCTCGCCTTTCCGCTCATGCTCGGGCTGGTTCCCGGCCTGGCGCACTCGACGATCGCGGGCCTGCCGTTCGACTGGGTCCTCCTGGGGGCGGGCATCTACCCCGTAATCGGGCTTAGCGCCTGGCTGTACGTCCGGACGGCGGCCCGGAACGAGGCACGCTACCGGGACCTGGCCGGGGACAAGTGAGGCGCCGGTGAACCCGGTCGTCGGCATCGCGGCCTTCGCCGCCGTCTCGCTGGCCACCGCTGTGATTGGTTTCTATGGTCTCCGGATCTCCCGCACCACCGGGGATTTCTACGTGGCGTCCCGCACGGTCCGGCCCTGGTGGAACGCCTCGGCGATCGGCGGGGAGTACCTCTCCGCGGCAAGCTTCCTCGGCGTCGCCGGGCTGATCCTGCTCTCCGGCACGGATGCCCTGTGGTATCCGGTGGGCTACACCGCCGGCTATTTGATGCTGCTGCTCTTCGTGGCGGCGCCCTTGAGGCGGTCCGGTGCGTACACCATTCCCGATTTCACCGAGGCCCGGCTCGATTCACGGGCGGTCCGCCGGGTCACGAGCGTGGTGGTGGTGCTGGTCGGCTGGCTGTACATCGTCCCGCAGCTGCACGGGGCGGCACTGGCCATCCGGATCACCACCGGCCTTCCGGCCTGGGTGGGGCAGGTGGCCGTCGTTGCCGTCGTCTGCGTGACGGTGGTGGCCGGCGGGATGCGCTCCATCACGTTTGTCCAGGCCTTCCAGTACTGGCTCAAGCTGACCGCGCTGGCCGTGCCGATCCTCTTCATCCTGTTCGTGCTGGCCGGCAACGGCGCGCCCGCCGTGGCCGAGGCCGGGGCGAATCCCACCGCAGCCGCCCCGGCGAGCCCCTACCAGAGCATCTCCCTGCTGGTGGCGCTGCTGTTCGGGACACTGGGGCTGCCCCATGTGCTGGTGCGGTTCTACACCAATCCGGATGGCCAGTCCGCCCGACGGACCACGCTGATTGTGCTGGGCCTGCTCTCGGTCTTTTACCTGTTCCCCACCGCCTACGGCCTGATCGGGCGCCTCTTTGCCCCCGGGCTGGCACAGAGCGGCCAGGCCGACGCGCTGGTCCTGCTCTTGCCGGGCCGGATGATCGGCGGCCCGGCCGGGGACCTGTTGTCAGCCCTGGTCGTGGCGGGCGCCTTCGCCGCCTTCCTTTCCACCACGTCCGGGCTGGTGGTCTCGTTGGCAGGCGTGATCAGCCAGGACGTGCTCGGCGGGAGCGTCCGGGGCTTCCGGCTCGCGGCGGTCATCTCCGCCGTCGTGCCGTTGGGGATCGCGTCCATGACGGACTCCCTGGCCCTGGCCGGAACGGTGGGGCTGGTGTTTGCCTTCACGGCCTCGACCATCTGCCCGGTGCTGCTGCTGGGAATCTGGTGGCGCGGCCTGACGGATGCAGGGGCCATCGCCGGGATGGTGACCGGCGGCCTGCTGTGCGGCGGGGCCATGGTGGCCGGTTCCGTACTGGGCGGCGCCGGTGCGCCATCCTGGCTCGCGCAGCCAGCTGCCTGGACGGTACCCGCAGCCTTCGCCGTCATGGTGCTGGTGTCCCGGGCCACGAAGCAACGGGTGCCGCGGGCCATTACCCGGCTGATGACCCGGCTGCACACCCCCGAAAGGCCGCTCGCTACCGACCGCTAGAGCGGGATCGGCCGGCAGAACCGGGGCCTGTCAGTCGATGGCGGCCATCAGCTGGACGACGCGGTCCAGGAAGGCGTCCACCTGGCTTTCCTCGTAGCCGTCGCGGCCCACAGCCGGCCGGAACACGGCCCGCCGGACGTTGTCCACGCTCAGCGGCCGGTCTTCTTCCAGGTAGCCGATCAGCTCATGGCAGAGGTCATCGACGTCGCTGGTGTTGTAGCTGCGCACCTTGGCTTTGCTGGGACGGCGGAAGCGCTGGCCATCGGGCCGGTGCAGCCGTCCGCGCAGCAGGCCGGCCAGCCGGCCGATCTCGCGAAGCCAGGCTTCCTCGCCGCGTTCCCCGATCAGCTCATCGCGTTCCCGCAAGGCCAGTGCGTCCTCGAGCCGGTCCAGGGCGGCATCGACGCCAGCCGCGGCATAGCCGCCCTTGACGGGGTCGAACGTCACCGCGCGGACGTCGGCACTCTTCACCGGACGGCCCGCGGAGCCCGGGGCTTCGAACGACACCCGTGCGCGCTGCAGGAACTGATCAACCTGCTTGGCGTTGTACCCGTACTGGTTCCGCTGCACGCGGTCAAAGGAAGCAGGAATCTGCCGTTGAATGTCCACTGTAACTATGTTTCCTTCAATGCCGTTCGGCTGGTTAGCTGGCACCATTCTACGGGCCGGGAGATGGAACGAAGTTGGAACCGGGGCCGAGCTAGGTGCCGGCGAAGGCGGAGAACAGGATGAACGCCACTGGCGAGGCGAAGACGATCGAGTCCAGCCGGTCCATCACTCCCCCGTGGCCCGGCAGGATGCTGCTCATATCCTTGATGCCCAGTTCACGCTTCACCATGGATTCGGCGAGGTCCCCTGCTGTGGCAGCGGCGACCATACCGACGGCGAGCACCGCTCCCACCCACCAGGGCTTGTCCAGCACGAGCAGGCTGGCCAGGACGCCAATGACCATCGCGCCGGCAATGGAGCCGGCGAAGCCCTCCCAGGTTTTCTTGGGACTGATTTTCGGGGCCATCGGGTGCTTGCCGAGCGAGGCTCCCACGAGATAGCCGAAGGTGTCATTGGAAACGACAAGCAGCAGCAGGGTGGCGACCTGCCAGGCCCCTTGCGGGATGAAGCCGCCGGGCCAGAGTCCCACGGGCGTCTGGCCGCCGGTGGCATGCAGGGGCAGCACGGCAAAGCTAATCAGGAACGGAACCCAGGCCAGGGTGAAGACGCCGGCGAAGATGCTGCGCGCCGAACCGGCGGCGCCCTCCAGGGAGCGCCACAGCAGAATGGCCACGCTGCTCAGCAGCATGGCAAAGAGCAGGCTTTCCGAGCCGCCGAAGTAGGCAGCAAGCGGCATGGCCACCGTTCCGACCATTACCGGAATGATGGGCAGGCGGGTCCCTGCGGCTTCCAGCGCCCGGAAGATTTCCCAGACTCCGAAGACCGCGAAAGTGGTGACGACAAGCGCAAAGCCAAGCGGGAGGAACAGCAGGCCGCCGAGGACCACCAGAAGCATGCCAAGGCCCACCGCGGTGGCGGCAGGAAGGTTCCTGCCGGCTTTGGGCGTCGGATTACTGCGTTGCTTCCCCGGCCCCCGGACGTGTGGTCCGGGAGCCTGCTGTGCCTGACCCATCAGACCTCGAGCAGCTCGGCTTCCTTGCGCTTGAGCAGCTCGTCGATACCGTCGACGTGCGCCTTCGTCATGGCGTCGAGTTCCTTCTCGCCGCGGCTGCCCTCGTCCTCGCCGGCTTCGCCGTCCTTGACAAGCTTGTCCAGGGTTTCCTTGGCCTTGCGGCGGATGTTGCGGATGGAGATTTTGGCGTCCTCGCCCTTGGACTTGACGATCTTGACGTATTCCTTGCGCCGCTCCTGGGTCAGGTCAGGGATGGTAATCCGGATGACGTTGCCGTCGTTGGAGGGGTTGGCGCCCACCTCGGAGTCGCTCAGGGCACGTTCGATGTCCCGCAGCGCGGTCTTGTCGAAGGGCGTGATGAGGATGGTGCGGGCATCCGGGATGGCAAAGGAGGCCAGCTGCTGCAGCGGCGTCGGCGAGCCGTAGTAGTCCACCAGGACCTTGTTGTACAGGCCCGGGTTGGCGCGGCCGGTGCGGATCGAGGCGAAGTCTTCCTTGGCTACCTCAACCGCCTTGTCCATCTTGTCCCCGGCTTCGAGCAAGGTTTCTTCGATCACGGTCTCTCCTCAGAAATTGGTGCATCCCGGCGGGCGGGAGTGCTGAACGGTCGTTGGTCCGTCTGTGTGTTCCGCCTGGTGGTCCCCTTGGTCCGGGGAGCGGAACTATCCTCAAAACATCCTAGCCGTTGCTAGGGGGTGACTACGGTGCCCAATTCCTCGCCGAGGATGGCGCGGGTGACGTTGCCTTCGCCTTCCATGCCGAAGACCACCATGGTGAGGTTGTTGTCCTTGCACATGGTCATCGCGGTCTGGTCCATCACGCGGATGTCACGCCGCAGGGCGTCGTCATAGCTCAGGCGGGAGAGCTTCTCCGCCGTCGGGTCCTTCTTCGGGTCTGCGGTGTAGACGCCGTCGACCCCGCTCTTGGCCATCAGGACGACGTCGGCGTGGACCTCCATGGCCCGCTGCGCCGCCACCGTGTCGGTGGAGAAATACGGGAGTCCGGCCCCGGCACCGAAGATGACGACGCGGCCCTTCTCCATGTGGCGGATGGCGCGGCGCGGAATGTAGGCCTCGGCGACCTGGCCCATCGTGATGGCGCTCTGCACGCGGGTCTCAACGCCGGCCTGTTCCAGGAAGTCCTGGAGCGCCAGGCAGTTCATCACGGTGCCGAGCATGCCCATGTAGTCGGCGCGGGAGCGGTCCATCCCGCTCTGCGACAGCTCTGCGCCGCGGAAGAAGTTGCCGCCGCCGACGACGATTGCGACCTCGACGTCGGGCACTGCCGCGGCGATCTGCTTGGCCACGCCTCGGACGGTATCCGGGTCAACGCCCAGTTTCCCGCCGCCGAAGACCTCGCCGGAAAGCTTCAACAGGACTCTGCGCCGGCTCTTCTTTGGCTGGGCTGAATTGGTGACGGTTTCCATGGTGCCTTCCCGTTGGTGAACTCTGAGCTAGGTTATCGTGCCGGGGGCCAAAGGCGGCATTCCGCCCAGGCCGGTGCCCCCGGATAGTAGTGCCGGCGCATGCCCCGGCCATTGCCTCCGGCGGAGGTTCCGGTGCATGCAAAAGGGGTGGCCACCGCAGTGACCACCCCCTTTAGCGTGTCTGACTAAGGTCTGACGGTTTTCGAACTAGGAACCGACGCGGAAACGCGCGAAGCCCGTTCCCTTGACGCCGGCCTCTTCGAGGACCTGCGCGACAGACTTCTTGGCATCCTTGGCGAATGCCTGGTCGAGGAGGACCTCGCCCTTGTAGAAGCCCGTGACACGGCCTTCCACAATCTTGGTCATTGCAGCTTCCGGCTTGCCTTCAGCCTTGGCCGTCTCCTCGGCGATGCGACGCTCGGACTCGACGAGCTCGGCCGGAACATCCTCGCGGGCGAGGTAGTTCGGGGACATCGCGGCAACGTGGACGGCGACGTCGTGGGCTGCGGTAGCGGCTGCTTCGCCTTCGCCGTCAACGGCGAACAGGACGCCGACCTGAGCCGGGAGATCCTTGGAGGTCTTGTGCAGGTAAGCGTCGACCGTTGCGCCCTCGATGCGGGAGA
Source organism: Pseudarthrobacter sp. MM222 (assembly GCF_947090775.1). Lineage (NCBI taxonomy): Bacteria > Bacillati > Actinomycetota > Actinomycetes > Micrococcales > Micrococcaceae > Pseudarthrobacter > Pseudarthrobacter sp. MM222. The sequence goes on along the minus strand of NZ_OX352321.1, from coordinate 1,414,487 downwards.
TGCGGCGGACGACAACCTTCTCGCCCAGTACGGCGCCCTCTTCGACGACGACCTCGGACAGCGGCTTGCCGTCGACTTCGGTGGCCAGCAGGGTTTCGAGGTCGGCAGCGCCGGACTCGACTGCTACGGCCAGGACCTTGTCGGCGAGCTGGATGAACTTGTCAGCCTTGGCGACGAAGTCGGTCTCGCAGTTAACTTCGATCATCACGCCCACGCCGCCGTCGACCTTGGCAGCAACCAGGCCTTCTGCGGTGGAGCGGCCTTCGCGCTTGGTAGCGCCCTTCAGGCCCTTGATGCGGATGATTTCGATGGCCTTCTCGGCGTCACCGTTGGCCTCGTCAAGAGCCTTCTTGACATCCATCATGCCGGCGCCTGTGCGCTCGCGCAGAGCCTTGATATCAGCGGCAGTGTAGTTCGCCATGTGAACCCCTCTGTCTAGAAAATGTGTGTGGTGTACGGACCGACAGGACAGCTGCTCACCCGGTGAGCGGCCATCCTGTCGGTACCCCTACGCTGCGGACAGCGTGCGGGGAGGTCCAGATTTACTTGTCAGCTGAGCTGGCAGTGTTCCTGACTGACTACTTGGCTTCGCCAGCGGCGTCGTCAGCAGCCGGGGTAGCCTCGGCAGCTGCCGGGGCTTCCTCTGCAGCGGGTGCTTCTTCGGCGGCGGCCGGAGCAGCCTCGGCTTCGGGAGCGGCTGCGGCTTCGGCCTTGCTGCCTTCGAGGAGCTCGCGCTCCCACTCAGCCAGCGGCTCTTCCGGAGCTTCGGTGGTGCCAGTTGCGCGCTGGTTGCGGGCGATCAGGCCCTCAGCAACGGCGTCGGCCACAACGCGGGTCAGGAGGTTGACGGAGCGGATGGCGTCATCGTTGCCCGGGATCGGGAAGTCGACTTCGTCCGGATCGCAGTTGGTGTCCAGGATGGCAACAACCGGGATGTTCAGCTTCTTGGCCTCGTCAACGGCGAGGTGTTCCTTCTTGGTGTCCACGATCCAGAGCACGGAAGGTGCCTTGGTCAGGTTGCGGATACCACCGAGGTTGGTTTCGAGCTTCGTGAGCTCGCGGCGAAGGAGCAGCAGTTCCTTCTTGGTGTACGCGGAGCCGGCGACGTCGTCGAAGTCGATCTCTTCGAGTTCCTTCATGCGCTGGATGCGCTTGGAGACCGTCTGGAAGTTGGTCAGCATACCGCCGAGCCAACGCTGGTTGACGTACGGCTGGCCGACGCGGGTGGCCTGCTCGGCGATGGATTCCTGCGCCTGCTTCTTGGTGCCGACGAAGAGAACGGTGCCGCCGTGTGCAACGGTGGCCTTCACGAACTCGTAGGCGCGGTCGATGTAGGACAGCGACTGCTGCAGGTCAATGATGTAGATGCCGTTGCGCTCCGTGAAGATGAATCGCTTCATCTTCGGGTTCCAACGGCGGGTCTGGTGTCCAAAGTGGACGCCGCTGTCAAGCAGCTGGCGCATAGTTACGACGGGCATGCCGGCGCTCCTTCCGGCAGGTCATTCATGAGACAGCCCATGGGTTGTCTTACCCTGCCAATAGTTGACGGTTAATTAGCAAACACCCAGGCGGGCTTCGCTCCTGGCATCCACTGCGCTTCTTATCCGGACGTGGGGTCCGGACCGCAAGAGGCACAGTCCTCCGCACTCTGAAGAATTTCGGCTTCGAATGAGTTGGGCTGGATACGCGTAGTCAGCCACTGCTCCCCCGCACCCCTGAATGAGGCGTGCCGGCTTAACAAGCATGAGGGCACAGCAAACTGCTCCACCAAGTGTACTACAGGAGCACTGTCGGATTGGACGGGTTTCGGCGGCCGCACGGGGGTTGGGGTGGGGTGATCGGCGGGGTGATCTGCGGTGTCAGGAGGGTGGTCCGCGGTGTCCGCGGAGGCGGTGCGGCAGGCGCCGGCCCGGGCGGTACGGCAGGCGCCGGTCGGGTTGGTACGGCAGGCGCCGGTCGGGCGGTACGGCAAGCGCCGGCCCGGGCGGTACGGCAGGCGCCGGTCGGGTTGGCCAACTGCACCTGCACCTGCACCTGCACCTGCAGGTTGTCCACATAGCCGGGTCGGCCGCTTTCGGCGGCCCGGAAACCGGGGAAGGGTGGCTTCATGAAAACTCCGGCCCTGCTTGCAGCCCTGGTTCTTGCCCTCTCCCCCGTGGCGTCAGGTGCAGCCGGGCTTTCGCCGGGGGCGCCGCCCGCTCCCGGGGCCCCACCCGCCGGGAGCCTGAATGCAGGGTTCTCGCCCGCGGAGTCCCGGTCGGCAGGGCCCGCAGGGTGGAGCTGGCCGCTGAATCCGAAACCTGCGGTGCTGCGGGCATTCGACCCTCCGGCCAAGCCATGGCTGAGCGGTCATCGCGGCGTGGACCTTGAGGCGGCATCCTTCGGCGCTGGGGTGGCCGCTCCCGCATCGGGGACGGTGAGTTTTGTCGGCGTCGTGGTGGACCGGGCGGTGATCACCATCGACCACGGCGACGGCCTGCGGAGCAGCTTCGAGCCGGTGGAAAGCGCACTGGTCAAGGGTGCCCGCGTCGCAATTGGCGAAACGCTGGGCCGCATCCTGCCAGGGCACTGCGGCGCACTGCCCTGTGTGCACTGGGGCGTGCGGCGCGGGGACGACTACCTCAACCCGCTTGCCTTCGTGACCGACTTGCGGCCCTCCATCCTGCTGCCGCCCCTGGACCCGGCGCCGGGATAGAGGAGCCTGGATAGGAGCGGGTGGCGCGGGGCGGAGAAGGAGGCTGCAACCAACGCGAAGGGGTCCTAGACGATCGCCGAGATTCCGGTGATGGCCCGGCCTGTGACGAGGGTGTTGATCTCGTGGGTGCCTTCATAGGAATAGATGGCTTCCGCGTCAGCGAAGACTTTGGCCATCTCGTAGTCGGTCACAATCCCGTTGCCGCCGAGGAGGCTGCGGCCGATGGCGACGCTCTCGCGCATGCGGGCCGTAGTGAAGGCCTTGGCCAGCGCCGACTGCTCGTCCTTGGCCTCGCCGGCGTCCTCCAGCTGCGAGAGCCGCACCATCATGCCCATCGAGCTCACGGCGTTGCCAAGGATCTGCACGAGCTGGTGCTGGACCAGCTGGAAGGAGGCAATCGGGCGGCCGAACTGGTGGCGCTCCACGGCGTAGCGGCGGGCTACATCGAAGGCGGCGAGCTGCTGGCCGACGGCTTGCCAGGCGACGGCGAGCCGGGTGACCTTAAGGACTTTGTTGGTGTCCCGGAAGCTGTTGGCGTTGGCGAGCTTGAAGAAGTCCGGCACGACGACGTTCTCTAGCGTGATGTCGGCATTCTGCACCGTGCGCAGCGAGATCTTGTTCTCGATCTTGGTCGCGCTGTAGCCATCCGTCTTGGTGTCCACCAGGAAGCCCTTGACCTGGTTGTCGGCTAGGTCACGGGCATAGATGACCACCCAGTCGGAGAAAGTGGCGTTGCCAATCCAGCGCTTGCCGCCGTTGAGGATCCAACTGTCACCGTCCCGGCGGGCCGTGGTGCGGGTGCCGCCGGCGACGTCGGAACCGCCGAGCGGTTCGGTGAGGCCGAAGGCGCCGATCTTCTTGAGTGCATAAATGTCCGGAAGCCACGCATCCTGTTGTTCCTGCGAGGCGAGGGCCTCGATGGAGCCTGTGAAGAGGCCGTCATGAACGCCCATGAAGGTGGCAATGGATGAGTCGGCCCGGGTGGCCTCGGCGTGCAGGATCCCGGCGAACAGGTTGGAGTAACCCTGTCGCCGGACGGGGCTGACCAGGTCGATCTCCGCGAGTTTCGGAATCAGATCCATGGGAAACTCGCCCCGGTTCCAGCAGTCCACCGCAATCGGTTTGACCTCGCGCGCCAGGAACTCCCGGACCTCCGCCAGCCGGTCCTGCTCCTTACCGCTGAGCAGCTGCTCGAAAGCAAAGAAGTCGCCGTCGGCGTAGGGGAGGTCGTTGATGTCGACTGCAGCTTTGGACATGGTGTTCCTTCACTTGGAATCAGCGGTGACCAGAAGAAGCGGGCCGCGGACCGACGGTATGTTACTGACGAGTAACATACCGCAGGGCGCGCCCGCCTGCAAGCACCCGTCCGGGATGAGGGTGGCCCGGGACGTTCCGAAAGGTGTACGAGGGTGCCCGGCGGTGTCCGCACAGACGGAAGAAGCCGTGGCCGACGTCGCAACGTCGGCCACGGCTTCGCGGGCTCCCGGAAGCAGATTTCCGGGGAAAGTAGGGCTACTCGGACTTGAACCGAGGACCTTAGGATTATGAGTCCCGCGCTCTAACCAGCTGAGCTATAGCCCCCTGCGCCCGGAAAGTTGCCGGCCCGCGAGGAGCCGGACCGGACCCGGGCAAAAACACTCTAACAACTTTAGTCGCCGATGCCCGCCAGCGGCGCCACCCTGATCAGACCACCAGGTCGTCGTAGCTGGCACCGCGGTAGAGGTCTTCGAACGCCTGGAGCGTGCGCTCGAGGCTGTGGTTCTCCACCATTTCCCGGCTCGTCTTGCCCATGGCTGCAAGCTCATTCTCGGGAAGCGTGAACAGGCGGACCAGCTTGGCAGAGAGGTCGTCGCTGTCGTTGGGCGTGAACAGGTAGCCGTTCTCGCCGTCGTGCACCAGGTGCGGCAGCGCCATCGCATCGGCAAGCAGGACCGGCGTGGATGCGGACATCGCTTCGAGGGTGACCAGGGACTGGAGCTCTGCGGTTCCCGGCATGCAGAAAACATCCGCCTGGAGGTAGGCCTTCCGCAGCTCAGCGTCGGTCGCGAGGCCGAGAAACTTTACCCGGTGCTGCAGCCCGAGGCGGGCCACCTGGGCCTCGAGGCCCTGCCGGACTTCCCCGCCGCCGACAATTTCGAGGTGGATGTTCAGCTCCGTAGGGGCCTTGGCGATCGCATCGATCAGCACGTCCACGTGCTTTTCTTCGGCGAGCCTGCCGACGAAGAGCACGGTGGGGCTGGTGTGGCGTTCGAGGTTCTCCCCAGGCTGGAGCTCGTAGGCGGCGGCGTCGATTCCGTTCGAAAGCGGGAGGACCTTGCGGAGGAAGGCATGCTGGTGCATCGCCTTGGCGGCCAGGGGCGTGGGGGTTGTCACGACGTCGGCCTGGCCCATGACCTTGCCCATGTCTTTCCAGGAGATGCGGCCGATGATGTCCTTGAACCATTGCGGGAAAGGCAGGAACGGGTTCAAGTTCTCGGGCATGAAGTGGTTGGTCGCAACAATCCGGATGCCGCGTTTCACCGCCTCATAGAGCACATGCTCGCCGATCATGTAGTGGCTCTGAATGTGCACGACGTCGGGCTGGACGCGGTCGAACAGCAGGCCGATTTCCTTCTTGATCTCCCACGGAAACGTGATGCGGAAGTACTCATGGGTGGGCACCGAATGGGACCGCAGCCGGTGGACCGTTGCCTCGGCGCTGAGTTCGCTGTAGCTCTTGCCTTTGCCTGGACGGCAGGCGAGGACATGCACATCGTGCCCCCGGGCCGTCATTCCTTTGGCCAGGCGGTAACCGAACTGGGCGGCGCCGTTGACGTGTGGCGGGTAGGTGTCCGCGGCGATCAGGATGGTCAGCGGGCGCTGGGTGTCAGGCATGGTCACGTGGGAAGCTCCTGGTGGTCATGGTGCGGGCAGCTGGACTGTGGTGGCCGGTTGGCCGTCGGCGCAGGCGCCCGCCTACTGCTGAAGTCTGTTGCGGATGCCCTAGGACAACCGGCCCGCGGCCTTACGCGCGTCTTTCTTGCGCTTGGTCACCTCGGGGTGGTGTCTGGACAGGGCTATCACTCCCACGATAGCAAGGGAAGCCGCAGTCCCCATCGCAATTGCCATAACGGCGTGGACATCCGGCCGGAGTTCGCCCAGGATCGCAATGCCGATCGCGATGCCCACGATCGGGTCGATCACGGTCAGTCCTGCGATCACAAGGTCGGGCGGACCACCCGAGTAAGCGCTCTGCACAAACCATGAGCCGAGACCGCCGGCAGCCACGATGGCAACCACGGAATACCATTGCACGTTCAGCAGGCCCAGGCCGTTCGGATCCAGCAGGTGCTTACCGATAATGCGGGTCAGCACGGCCACAAAACCGAACAGCACACCCGCGCCGAGAATGTAGATGAAGGCGCTCATCCGGTGCTTGAACAGCAGCGCAAGCGTGCCGAACAGGCCGACCGCCAAGGCCAGCAGCAGCACGATCGTCAACTCGTCCGAGCCACTGACGTGGTGGTTCTCCTGAGTGACATTGACGGCCAGGACAACAAACAGTGCGGAACCTGTGACACAGGCCGAGATGGCGACCACCGTGGCCCGGTTGATGCTTAACCCTTGGTCCTTGGAGTTCACCATCGTGGTGATGACGAGGGCAATGGCCCCGATCGGCTGAACGACAGTGAGGGGCGCCGAAACCAGGGCGATGGCATTCATCACCATGCCGGTGCAGAGCAGCAGCAGGCCGAAGATCCAACGGGGACTGCGGATCAGTCGGAACAGGCCGTGGCTGCTCAGCGCCAGGCCCCCGGTGTCCGCCTTGACCGCGCTGCCCTGGCGCTGGGCACCGAACGCGAGGAAGAAGGCCCCGAGGACCGCTAGAAGTACCGCAATCCAGACCATTAGAGGAGACCGCCGTCGTCGGCGTCTGCGCTGCCGGCACTGCCGGCCCTGAGGCGCTTGCCTTTGCGGATGATGGCCCTGAAATAGTTGTAGCCGGCGATCCAATGTCCCACGAGACCGAGGCCGAGGAAGAGCCAGGCGACGACGGCGTAGATCTCACTCGCGGGGATTGCCAGTTTGGAGAGCACAAGCAGCGGCGTTCCCACGAGCAGGAGGCCAGTCCGGATTTTGCCAACCCGGCTCACGGGCAGATCCGGATGGCTGTGGAAGTAGTACAACGACACCGCGAGCATTATGGCATCGGGAATGAGAAGGGCAGCCAGGTACCACCACTCCACGACGCCGGCGATCACGAGGGTCACGGCGACGGCGATCAACGCCAGCCGGTCAGCGATCGGGTCCATGACCCGGCCCAGGTGGGACATCTGGTTGAAGCGTCTGGCGATGTAGCCGTCCACCCAGTCGGTGCTTGCCATGATCGCCAGGATGAGGGCTCCGTAGCCGTATTCCCGCGGTCCGAGCACGAGCCAGATGAAGATTGGGACGCCAAGAAACCGGACCACTGTCAGCACGTTGGGAATGGTGAAGACCGCGTCGTGGTGGATCTGGGGCTGCCCGGGCCGGGCACCAGCACCGATGAACTTCATCCATTCCCCCCTTTCCGTGGCCGGCAACGTTCGGGCGTCGCAGTTCAGCGGGCCGCCTAGCCCTTGAGTAGTTTGCGCAGGAGGAACACCAGTGCGGCGGTGGAAGCGGCAAGCGCGGCAAGGGGCTTCCAGCGCTGGCCGAGCTGATCCGCCGCGCCACGGGCGTTCGCGATAGCGGGGCCCTTCGCCGAGGGACCGGCCGAGGACTTGAAGCCGGCGACTTTGGCGCTCAGTTGCTCCTTGCCGTCCTGCAGCCGGGCCTGGGTCATGGCCAGCAGAGCCTGCGCCTGCGTCTTGACGTCCAGTTCCTCTGAGAGTTCGTCACGCACTCCGGTAAGGTGTGTGCGGCGCTGGACCACCCGGCGTCGCAGTTCCGATTCGGTGGGCGGCGGGCCGAACTCAGGCTCGGCGGCCTTCTTGGCTTCCTTCTCGGCCTTCGCCTTGGCGTCGGCTTCAGCCTTCGCGGCTTTGGCCGCTTTGTACTGCTCGGAGTTGGGGTCCAGCACCGCAGGGTTGAAAGCGGAGCCCTCCTTGGCGATGCCAAGATCGTATTTGAGGCCGCGGACGGTCTCTTCCGGCATCAGTGGCATCGCTTTCTTGAACTTCCGGAATCCCACCAGACCGACGATCAGGGCGATCAGCAGGAAGACGCCACAAACCAGCAGTGCGGCGAGCCAGGCGGGCATGATCGTGGCCAGGCCCATGATGGCGGCCACGACCAAGCCGATCACCAGAAGGGCCACAAACACAAGCGCGACGGCGACGAACGCGGCAGCGACGCCGAGCTGGATGCCCTTGCGTTTGATTTCAATCTTCGCGAGGGCGATCTCGTCATTGAGCTGCCGGGGCGCCAGCTTGAAGATCAATCTCAGGGTCCTGGGCAGCGCGGAAATCCGCAGCCCGCCGCTTGTCCCGCCGCTGTGACGTCCGCTCATCGGTCCCGCCTAACTGGTTCCACTTGTGATTCCGCTTGCGCGGGCTTGCCGGTCTGCGCCGCTTGACGCACACTCCGGTGTCAAAACTACCATTCTGGCTCCCGGCCGGGCCCTGCGGGCACGGTGTGGCGCGGCTGCGCTGCCGGGGACCACCGGAGTGCCGGGCCTAGGATGGAGCACTGTGACTACAGCCTCCAATCCCGGCGATTCCCTGAGCCGCCGCCGCAAGCTCCTTTACATCCTGATGCTCGGCGCATTGACCGCACTGGGGCCCTTCACGGTGGACCTCTACCTGCCAGCGTTCCCGGCGCTGGAGGCCGACCTCGGTGTCTCCGAGGCTGCCGTACAACTGACGCTGACCGGCACGACCGTGGGCTTTGCCCTGGGCCAGCTTGTGGTGGGGCCGTTGAGCGACAAGTTCGGCCGGCGGACGCCGTTGATCCTCGCGACGGCGCTGCACATCACGGCATCGTTGGGAGCCGCCCTCTCCACAGACATCGCCACACTGGGGTTCTTCCGCGTCCTGATGGGGATTGGCGCGGCCGGCGGCGGCGTGGTTGCGATGGCGATGGTGCGGGACCTTTTCAGCGGCTACGCAATGGTCCGGATGTTCTCCCGAATGGCCCTGGTCAACGGCCTCGCACCGATCCTGGCCCCCGTGATCGGTTCTCAGCTGCTGTTGCTGACGCCGTGGCCCGGCATTTTCATCTTCCTGGCCGGCTACGGGACGTGCGTGATCATCGCGGCACTCTTTGTGGTCCGGGAGACCTTTCCGCCGGAGCTGCGCGGGAAGACCGGGATGACAGCACGGCAGCGCTACGGCGTCCTGTTCAAGGACCGGGTGTTCGTGGGCCTGCTGATGGTGGGCGGCATGAACTTCGCGGGGCTGTTCACCTACCTCTCTGCCTCGCCCTTCCTCTTTCAGGACGTATACGGCTTCAGTCCTCAGGAGTACGGGCTGCTCTTCGGCATCAATTCCCTGGGCATCGTGGCCGGCGTGCAAACCAGCTCGCGCCTGATCCGCCGGGTCCCACCGCAGTGGATCCTGGCCTGTTCCACGGCATGGATGTTCCTCATGGCCGTGCTGATTGTCGTCTTCGACCGGTTGGGCTTCGGCCTCTGGGGCGTTCTGGTGCCGCTCTGGTTCTACATCCTCGGCGCGGGCTTCACGTTCCCCTGCGTCCAGGTCCTGGCGCTGGCCAAGCATGGCGCGCAGGCAGGAACCGCCGCTTCGCTGCTCGGCGCGGCAACGTTCATGATGGCCGGCCTGATCTCCCCGGTGGTCGGCTGGCTCGGTGTTAGCTCCTCTACACCGATGGGAGCGGTGCAGGCCACCTGCATCTTCCTGGCCGCGGCCGCCCTGTGGCTGGTTGTCCGGCCCCGGACCGTGCCCTCGATCCACTAGGACCACCGTCACTCCCCGCCACGGCACATGCCCATTTTTCGGGCCCAGGGCTCGACGAGCCCGGCCGCGGGACATGCCCATTCTTCGTGCCCAGGAGTGGACATAACGGGCATATGTCCAATGGCCAGCCCCAGCACGGAGCATGTCCACCGGCGGCGCGGGGCACAGCGTAACTCCCCCGGGTAGGGCATGCCCATTCTTCGGGCCCAGGAGTGGACATAACGGGCATATGTCCACCCGCCAGCCCCAGCACGGAGCATGTCCACTGGCGGCGCGGGGCACAGCGTAACTCCCCCGGGTAGGGCATGCCCATTCTTCGGGCCCAGGAGTGGACATAACGGGCATATGTCCAATGGCCACCCCCAGCACGGAGCATGTCCACCCGCCAGCCCCAGCACGGAGCATGTCCACCGGCGGCGCGGAGCATGTCCACCCCAGCGCTGGGCATGTCCTGTTCGGTGGTGGGCTGGGCGCCGGAGACCGGGTGGTGGCGGCCCTGTTCCGGGTACGCTCCGGGCGATAAAGTTGGTACGTGCCCCACCGGCAGGACCCTCAGCCCCTCCCGACCACGTGGCAGCGGTGTGACGCCGGAATCCTGCCCCTGTGGTGGGACCGCCTGTGCACCCAGATGAGCCGCCAGTCGGCGGCTCTCTTCGCCGCCGGGCTGTTCACCGAGGACCGGCGGCGCCCGATCGCCCAGTGGTACAACCCGGCCCACGACTCCGCGCTCCTCGTTGCCCCGGAGAGTTCGCCGGAATGGCCTGTGCAGCGCTTCGGCATCTTTTACGCCCCGCCCGGCGGCGGCTTCACCCAGGTCCATTCGGCCCCGCACGAGTGGCATCCGCGCGAACCCCGGAAGTCCCCCACTGAGCTCGAGGCGTTCCAGGCGGCCGTCGCCGAAGCGGAACGGTTTCTCCAGGTGGAAATGTACTTCGTCTGAAGAATGGCTCGCAGCATAAAAAAGGTCCCGCGGCTGGTTTTCACCGGCCGCGGGACCTGTCCGCTCCTCCTGCTGGACTTGAACCAGCAACCCTTCGATTAACAGTCGAATGCTCTGCCAATTGAGCTAAGGAGGAATGAAGCAGGTATGACATTAGCAAAGGTTTTGCCGCTAAGGAAATCGGCGGTCTGCCCTGCCCGGAGGACACGGCATATACCCCCTGCGGGTATGAAAAAAAGTCCCCGTCCCGGAACCCGGGACGGGGACTGCGCGCTCCTCCTGCTGGACTTGAACCAGCAACCCTTCGATTAACAGTCGAATGCTCTGCCAATTGAGCTAAGGAGGAATGAAGCGGGTATAAGCCTAGCAAACACTCTGCCGGGAAGCGAAATTGGCCAGGGCGGGACACCAGGGCGGAACCATCAGGCGTCCGAACGCAGGGACCGGCGCTGCACCTCGAGTTGCATGAGCTCCCTGTTCAGCCGCTGGAACTCTTCGGGATCCGCCGAAGCGTCCAGCCGCTGCAGCTGGCCCATTTTGTCCGCCTTGACCCGGGTGATCTGGAGCTCGAACAGGCGCGCCAGGATGTCCTTGCAGTACCGCTGCACGCCCTCGGCCGTGCTGGCCGGGAGGGGCACCACAGCGAGCTCGGACACGAGCGGCCGCAGCGGCTCGGGAACCTCCTGCAGCAACTGCTCCACCCAGCGCACCGGGTCCCCCGTGAAGCCCAGACCGGTGGCGCGGATGGCCTGATGGACGGCCAGGTACGCCGGCGTGGAGAAGCGGGCCTCGGAGAACCGCTGCCACGTCTCGCCTTCCAGCATCCCCGGCTCCTGCAGGGCCACCTCGAGCGCCTGGCGCTCCATCGTGGCCACCGGGTCGCGCGGGTCCGGCCGGTTGAAGGACGGCAGGACGGCCGTCGGTGGCAACGGCGCGACACCCGGCGCGGCCCCGGCGCCGGGTCCTGCGGCATTACCTGCGCCCTGCCCGCGGCCCTGGGCCTGCGCCGCACCGAAGCCTCCCGTTGGACCTTGCGCCGCACGCTTGGCGGCCGCTCCGACAGCCCTGCTGACTTCCTCCACCGGCATGCCCAGCCAGCCGGCGAGTTCGCGGGCATAGGCGGGGCGGATACCGGCGTCGCGGATCTGGGCCACCACGGGCGCGGACTCGCGCAACGCGGCGATCCGGCCCTCCACGGTGTCCAGGTTGTGCCGTTTCAGCGCTGCACGGATGGCGAATTCAAAGAGCGGGCGCCGGGTGGCGATCAGGTCGCGGACGGCGGAGTCGCCCTTGGCCTGGCGCAGCTCGCAGGGGTCTGCCCCGCCGGGTTCCACAGCCACGTAGGTCTGGGCCACGAAGCGCTGGTCCTCTTCGAAGGCCCGCAGGGCCGCCTTTTGCCCGGCGGCGTCACCGTCGAAGGTGAAGATGACCTCCCCGCCGCTGCCGTCGTCGGACAGCAGCCGCCGTGCGATCTTGATGTGCTCGGTGCCGAACGCGGTACCGCAGGTTGCCACAGCCGTCGGGATTCCGGCGAGGTGGCAGGCCATCACGTCGGTGTAACCCTCCACCACGACCAGCTGGCGGTCCTTGGCGATGTTCCGTTTGGCGAGGTCGATCCCGTAGAGGACCTGCGACTTCTTGTAGAGCGCGGTCTCGGGGGTGTTCAGGTACTTGGGACCTTGGTCGTCCTCGTAGAGCTTGCGGGCCCCGAAGCCGATCGTCTCCCCGGCGATGTCCCGGATGGGCCAGATCAGCCGGCCGCGGAAGCGGTCGTAGATTCCCCGGCCGCCTTCCGAGAACATTCCAGTCAGTTTGAGCTCGGCATCGGTGTAACCGCGTCCGCGGAGGTGCTTGAGCAGCGAGTCCCAGCCCTGCGGGGCGTAGCCGACGCCGAACTGTTCGGCGGCGGCGCGGTCAAAGCCGCGGCCGTGCAGGAAGTTGCGGCCCTCGGTGGCGCCCGGGGTCAGCAGCTGGGCGCGGAAGAACTCGTCGGCGACCTTGTGGGCGTCCAGCAGCCGCTGCCGCCGGCCGACCTCTTCCCGGTTCGGGCCGGAGCCGCCGTCCTCGTAACGGAGCTCGAAGCCGATCCGGGCAGCCAGCTTTTCGACGGCCTCATGGAAGGACGTGTGGTCCAGTTTCTGCACGAAGGAGATGACGTCGCCGTCCTCGCCGCAGCCGAAGCAGTGGTACCTGCCGACTTGGGGACGGACCGTGAACGAGGGCGAACGCTCGTCGTGGAAGGGGCACAGCCCCTTGTAGGAGCCCAGGCCCGCGACCTTGAGGGTCACATAGCCGTCGACGACTTCCTTGATGTCGGTGCGCTGGCGTACCTCGTCGATATCTTCACGTTTGATCAGGCCGGCCACAGTGCCATCCTAGTGCCGGGTCCGACGCCGAAGGTCCGGTTATGGTGCCGGTCACCGTAGCCGGTCACCACAGGGACGGCAGGCTGCCTACGAGCCGCTCGTACATGGCCAGCGCCGAACCGTCGGTCAGCGAGGCGACCTGGTCGATCACGACGCGCAGCCGGGCGCCGTCGTTCCCGGCGTCGCGCCAGTCGGCCGCGAACATGGGCTCCAGATGGCGGTCGCCGGTGGCGCTCAGCGCCGTGACGAGGGCGTGCAGAACCTCGCGCTGCCGCTCATAGATCGGCTGCCGGTGTTCCGTGGTCATCACGAACGTCGTGGCGAGGCCCTTCATCACGGCGATTTCCAGCACCGTTTCTTCCGGAACGATCAGTTCGGCGTTGTACCGGGTCAGGTTCTCCGGCCCGTAGACGGCGCGGGTGGTCTCCAGTGCGCTCTGGCAGAAGCGGCCGATGAGCTGGCTGGTCATGTCTTTGAGGGCGGCCATCGACTTGCGGCTGCCGTCGGCCTCGCGCACCCAGACGTCCGTGGCCTCCAGGCGGGCCAAGGCGGCGTCGATCGCGGCGGGATCGTTGTGCGGGAGGTACCACTGCTTGGCGTAGCCGACCACCCTGGCGCGGTGGTCCGGGTTGTCCATCCACCGCAACTGGAAGTGGCCGGCGACGATCGCGTCCTCGACGTCGTGCACCGAGTACGAGATGTCGTCCGCGAGGTCCATGACCTGGGCTTCGAGGCAGGAGCGCCGGTCGGGAGCTTCCTCGCGGATCCAGTCGAAGATCGGCAGGTCGTCCTCGTAGGCGCCGAACTTGCTGGTCCGCTGGCCGTGGATGACGGGCGCGTTCTCCGCGGACCACGGGTATTTGGCGGCGGCGTCGAGGCTGGCCCGGGTGAGGTTCAGCCCGGCCGGGCGTCCGTCGGCGGCGAGCACCTTCGGTTCCAGCCGGGTCAGGAGCCGGAGGGTCTGGGCGTTGCCTTCGAAGCCGCCGATCGCGTGCGACACCTCGTTCAAGGCAGATTCGCCGTTGTGGCCGAAGGGCGGGTGGCCGAGGTCGTGGCTGAGGCAGGCGGTGTCCACGACGTCGGGATCGCAGCCGAGGGCGCGGCCGAGTTCGCGGCCGACCTGCGCCACTTCGAGGCTGTGCGTGAGGCGTGTGCGGACGAAGTCGTCGGTGTCCGGTGCCACGACCTGGGTCTTGGCCCCGAGCCGGCGCAGCGCCGAGGAGTGCAGGACCCGGGCGCGGTCGCGTTCGAAGTCGGAACGGTAGGTGCTCTTGGCCGGCTCCTCCACCCAGCGGGCCCAGTCGCGGCCGGTGTAGCCCTCCAGGACGGGGGCCGTGGTTCGCGTCTCAGCCACCGGACACGTCCAGTTCCGCGTGGCAGATCTCGCGCGACTGCTCGGCGTCCATGTTGCGGTCCAGCAGCCAGTCCTTGGGCAGGGCGGGCTTCTTGGGCGAGCCTGCGCGGCCGCGGGGGCCTTCGGCGTCAACGCCGGGGTACGGCGAATCAAGGTCCAGTTGGTCCAGCGTCCCGCGGAGCACCTCGAGGCTGGTCACCATCGCCAGCTTGGTCCGCAGTTCACTGCCGACCACATAGCCCTTGAAATACCAGGCCATGTGCTTGCGGATCTCGCGCAGCGCCTTGCCTTCGTCGTTGCCGAAGGTCTCGACCATGAGTTCGGCGTGGCGGTACACCCCTTCCGCCACCTGGCGCAGGTCCGGCTTGTGGCGTGCGTCGCTGCCCTCGAAGGCGGCCATGAGGTCGCCAAACAGCCAAGGCCTGCCCTGGCAGCCGCGGCCCACCACAACACCGTCGACGCCGGTCTCACGGACCATGCGGATGGCGTCCTCGGCGGACCAGATGTCGCCGTTGCCGAGCACCGGGATGTCCGGCAGCGCCTCGCGCAGCCGGGCGATCGCGGACCAGTCGGCCTGGCCGGAGTAAAACTGCGCAGCCGTGCGGCCGTGAAGCGCGACGGCGGCGACCCCGGAATCGCGGGCGATCCGGCCGGCGTCGAGGTAGGTGAGGTGGTCCTCGTCGATTCCTTTGCGCATCTTGATGGTCAGCGGAACGTTGCCCTTGGAGGCTTCCTTGACGGCGGTCCGGACGATGGAAGTGAACAGGTCGATCTTCCAGGGCAGGGCCGAACCGCCGCCGCGCCGGGTCACCTTGGGCACGGGGCAGCCGAAGTTAAGGTCGATATGGTCCGCCCGGTCCTCTTCGACGAGCATCCGTACGGCCTGGCCGACAGTTACCGGATCCACGCCGTAGAGCTGGACGGACCGGACTTTCTCGTCGTCGTCGTGCGAGATGATGCGCAGCGATTCGGGCGTGCGCTCCACGAGGGCGCGCGAGGTGACCATTTCCGCGACGTACAGGCCGCCGCCGTATTCACGGCACAGCCTGCGGAAGGCGGAGTTGGTGATTCCCGCCATCGGAGCCAGGATCACGGGAGTGTCAACCGTGATGGGGCCCAGCTTCAGGGGCGGGAGTTCCAGCTTGGGGGCGGGAGGCGTTGCTACAACAGTCACCAGAACATTGTCTCAAAGCCGGGCAAATCGGGCGGATCCCGGCCGGCTATGTGGACAAGCCGCCGTCAGCCCCGTGCCGCCGCCCGCCGCCCGCGGCGGGTTTCCGGGGGCGTTCCGGCGCCGTCGGAAGGGGCGCCTTCGGAAGGGACGCCGTCGGGAGTGACGCTGTCCGGAGCGCCCGCAGGGATGCGGGGCGCCGTCGTTCCGGCGACCGGCAGAGCGGGTCCCCGCACCCCTGTTGCCTTGACTACCAGTACAGCGATCAGCGTGGTGACCGGAATGGCGAGCACCAGTCCGACCGAACCGACCAGCGTGCGGATCACTTCCTCGGAGAGCTCGGCGCTCGTC
Organism: Pseudarthrobacter sp. MM222; assembly: GCF_947090775.1. Classification (NCBI taxonomy): domain Bacteria; kingdom Bacillati; phylum Actinomycetota; class Actinomycetes; order Micrococcales; family Micrococcaceae; genus Pseudarthrobacter; species Pseudarthrobacter sp. MM222. The sequence goes on along the minus strand of NZ_OX352321.1, from coordinate 1,398,735 downwards.
AGGGCGTCGCCGAGTGGCCGCTCGTAAAGCATTACCAGGATCAGGACCGGCAGGGCCGCGCCGGCGTAGGCGAAAGCGATGGTGTAGACCGTTGAGGCGATGTGGTCCCGGCCGATCCGCATGGCCGAGGCGAACAGCTGGCGGGCGGATGTTTCCGGGGCGAGTTCCCACAGCTCCCACACGGCGGAGGACTGCGTGATGGTGACGTCGTTGAGGACACCTAGGCCGGAAATGATGAGTCCGCACAGGATGATGCCGGAGATCGAGATGTTGTCCGAAATGTTGGTGAGCGCGGCGGCATCATGGCTGCCGACGCCGGCGAGGTTGGCGGCGTCCGTGGCCCACGCCGCGAGCAGGGCGGTGATGCCGAGCCCGAACATGGTGCCGAGCAGCGCCGTCGAGGTCCGGGCGGAGAAGCCGTGGGCGAAGTAGAGCACCCCGATCATGATCACGGTGGATCCCACCATTGCGAGCAGGAGCGGCGGTTTTCCTTCCACCAGGCCGGGAAGCATGAAGGTCACCAGCACGGCGTAGGCACCGACCAGCCCGATCAGTGCCCGCAGCCCGCGCCAGCGTGCCACGGCAATCACGACGACGGCATACAGCACCGCCAGGAAGATGATCGGCAGGGTCCGGACGAAGTCGACGAAGACGTACGCCGGCGTGCCCGCGGCCTCGGACGCACCCTGGGCCTTGGAGAGATTCAGGTAGCGGATGTTGTCCCCCACCTTGACGCCATGGGATTTGGCGACGTCGGGGTTGATGACCACCTTGACCGGGTTGCCGCCTTTGTCCGGCTCGGTGAACGCGAAGGTGCACTGGGAGCCCTGTTGGGCGCCGTCGCCGGCGGCCGGGACCTGTCCCGAAGTATCGGCCTGCCCGCCGGGCTGGGCGCCGTCCATGCAGTTCCCGGTCACGACGCGCTGGATCTTGCCGGTGTCGAAGGTGACGCCGGGCGCGGCGGCATAGGGGCTGGCCAGCGTGATGCCCTCCTTGCTGCCGGAGGGCCAGAGCATGACCATCGCCGCAAGCGTCAGGAGGGTCAGCGGGATCAGGACGGCGGCCAGGATCCGGTTTGCCTTCTTCCGGGCGGCGAGCGCCTGGGGAGTCGGCGCCGTATGTTCGGTGGGAGCGTGGACATGTCCGGCGCCCATCAGCAGTTCAACCTCATGCCGAAAACATTACGGCCTCCACGGCTCCTGTCCTGCCCGATGACGCGGATGACGTCGATGCCGGGAACGCGGCGCGCCGTGGGATGACGACGGCGGCTAGCCGGGTGGGATGTTCTGGTTGACGTGGAAGAGGTTCTGCGGATCGTATTTCGTCTTGACCTCGGTCAGCCGGCGATAGTTCGGCCCGTAGTTCTCCGCGACCCTGGGCAGGTCGTCGCCGTCCATGAAGTTGATGTAGCCGCCGGGAGCCGAAAACGGGCTCAGGGCCGCCGCATAGTCCCGAACCCAGGTGACGTTCGCGTCGGTGTCGGCGGGATCGTCCCAGAAGGCGGCGATCACCGGGGCGAATTTCACGTTCCGGTTGGCGAACGCCGTGTCGGCCTGGCCCACCCGCTGAACTGCTCCGTCGATGGGATAGAGGTGAACGGCGGTCTGGACCGTGGGAATGGTCTTCCCGTACCGGAGGTGGGTCTCGATGGCACCGTCACTGAGTTCCGGCAGGAAATCGGCCTTCCAGTAGCTCCGGATACCCTTGGGTTGAAGGGCGTCGAAGGCCTGGTTCAGGGCCGGGTAGGGCATCGGTCCCATCATGGACCCGGCCACCGGTGCGATGTCGAGGAAGGGCTGCCACCGCGCCGGCCCCTCGGCTTGTTCGCCGGTCCACATGCCCACTACGATGCACACGGGTTTGCCATGCCACTCCTCCGGCAGGAACGGCACGGGCGGCCCCAGGGCAAAGGCCAGGAATGCCCCCAGCTCTTCTGGCGCTGATGCCAAATGGTCGCGGTAGAACCTCGACACCGTCTCGGCATGCTCCAGTGGGTAGATGATGACGCCGACATACACCATGTCAACCGGGTGCAGCCGGAACTCCAGGGACGTAACGACGCCGAAGTTTCCGCCGCCGCCGCGCAGCGCCCAGAAGAGGTCATCATTCTCGCGCTCGCTTGCGGTGAGGAACCCGCCGTCCGCGGTGACGACGTCGGCCGATATCAGGTTGTCGCAGCTCAGCCCATACTGGCGGCTCAAATAGCCGATCCCGCCGCCAAGGGTCAGCCCCGAAACGCCGGTGGTGCCGACGATGCCGCCGGTGGTCGCCAGCCCGAACGCGTGGGTGGCGTGGTTGAAGTCCGCCCAGGTCGCCCCGGCCTCGGAGCGCGCGGTCCTGGCAGCCGGATCAACCCGGACTCCTGAGGTTTTGACGAAGTCGATGACCAGGGCGCCATCGGCGGTGCCAAAACCGGGGGCGCTGTGCCCCCCGCCGCGGACGGCCAGATCAAGGGAGTTGTCCCGGGCGAAATTGACGCAGGCGATTACGTCCGCCACCTGGGAAACCCGGACGACGGCGGCCGGCCTCTTGTCGATCATGCCGTTGTGCACCGCCCGTGCGGCGTCGTAATCCGGGTCGTCCGGCGTGATGATCTGGCCGCGGACCTGCCCGCGCAGGCTGTCGACGTTTATTCCGTTCATTTTTTGTACCGTCTCATTTTCTGTAGCGGAATGGTGGTTCTGAGACCTGCCCCGGACGGCAATCCGCACCCCCAGCCGGCACGGTGTCCGGAGGTTTACCTGCACAGGCCTACTCCTCGGGCATTGCCCGGTCAAGGGTCCAAATGACGTGGACGGGGCCAGGGCGCCAATCCCCCGGAGTTTCGGCTCCGAATGTCCTGTGGGAATGATCCGAGGGAGCCACCGGGCGGGAACGCCGTCGGGCAACCTATCGTTGGTAAGTGACGGATGATGTGGAGGACACCGGCGTGGCAATTCGCAAGATAGACGACCGCGAAGTCAGGGAAGCAGGTTCCGGAGCTGCGGCGAAGGCCGTGCTGAGCGTTGCCGCAGCCCGCGGGAAAACCCGGGGCGTCGCCCTGGTCCTGCACGGGGGCCGGGCCAACAGTTACGAATCCGTCCGCGGCGGGCATCTCAGCCCGGCCCGGATGGTGCCGTTCGCCCAGACCCTCCGGGCCAGGGGCGGGCCGCATGGCCTGTCCGTGTGGACGCTCCGGAACCGGTACCGCGGTTGGAACGGGGCGGACATGTCCCCCGTTCAGGACGCCCGCTGGGCCCTGTCCCACATCCGCCGGGACCATCCGGACCTGCCCGTCTACCTGCTGGGCCACTCGATGGGCGGCCTGACTGCGCTCTGCGTTGCCGATGACCCGCAGGTGCAGGCCGTGGTGGCCCTCGCGCCCTGGCTGAACCGCGACACCCCGGTGCAGCGCGTCGCCGGGCGCCGGGTGCTGATCGTCCACGGCACCGAGGACCGCTGGACCAGTCCCGCTAACTCGTTGGCCTACGCCCGCCGCGCGGAGGGCGTCGCGGAGTCGGTGGACTATGTGTCCCTCAAGGGCGCCGGGCACTTCATGGTCCGCCGGCTGGGCCTCTGGAACTCCCTGGCTACCGGCTACATCCTGGACGCGTTCGCTGGCGACAGCGGCGCCGCGCCGCGCAGCACGGAGGCCTTTCGCAGCCTCCTGCCGGCCGCCGGGGCCAGCCTCCCGGTGGTCCTGTGATGCCGGTGGTCCTGTGATGCCGGCCTTCCCGCTCGACGCTTTCCTGTCCAGCCTTCCCTGGGCAGCCGCCGGGCTCGCGGTGCTGCTGGCTGCAACGTTCGCCGTCGCCGTCCGGCAGAACCGCCACTCCGTGATCGACACTGTCTGGGGTCTCGGCTTCGTCGTCGTCGCTGCGATCTCGTGGCTCCTGTCCGCCGGACACGGCGACGACGGCCGCCGCCTGCTGCTGCTGGTTCTGGTCGCCGTCTGGGGCGTCCGGCTTGCCGTCCATATCGGTCTCCGTTCCCGCGGCGGGCATGAAGACCCCCGCTACGTGGACATGCTCTCCTCGGCCCCCGGTTCCCGGAACGTCTATGCCCTGCGGCGGGTCTACCTCCCCCAGGGCGTGGTGCTCTTCTTCGTCTCGCTCACCGTCCAGGTGGGCATGTTCAGCACCGGGCGCCTGGGCTGGCTGGCGCTGCCGGGCGTTTTGCTCTGGATCCTGGGGTTTGTCTTTGAGACGGTGGGCGACCGGCAGCTGGCGCAGTTCAAGGCCGACCCGGCCAGGCGCGGCACGGTGCTCAACACCGGGCTCTGGCGCTACACCCGCCACCCCAACTACTTCGGTGACGCGGCCGTGTGGGCCGGCCTCTTCCTGGTCGCCGCAGACTCCTGGCCCGGCGTGCTGACGGTCCTCTCCCCCGCCCTGATGATCTGGACCCTCGCCGGCAAGACCGGCAAGCCGTTGACCGAAAAGGCGATGTCCGGCCGGCCCGGCTACCGGGAGTACATCGAGTCCACGTCGGGGTTCCTTCCGCTGCCGCCGCGCCGGCCACGTGCGGGCGGGCGCTGATGGCCTGGCGCCCCCGGCCCAGCGACCGTTTCTACCGCGCCATTGTCCGGACCGGGCTGGCGCTGCGCCGGCTCTTCCGGATCCGCGTGATCGTCACGGGACAGGAGCACCTGCCGGCGTCCGCGCCGCAGGAGGCAACATCCGGCGGCCGCCCCCGGCCAGTCCTCCCGGGCCGGGGCGCCGTCGTCGCCATCACCCACTTCGGCTACCTCGACTTCGCCTTCGCCGAGCTGCTGCTGTGGGGGCACAATAAGGCCCAGCTGCGGTTCCTGATCACGCAGGGCGCGGCTGATCACTGGTTCGCGGGCCCGGCCGTCAGCGCCGCCGGGCACGTCGTCGTCGGGTACGAAACGGGCGCCCATGCCTACGATGCCGCCGTGCGGAAACTCCGCGACGGCGAGTACGTCGCCATCCTCCCCGAGGCAGGCGTCAGCCGCAGCTTCCGGGTCCGCGAATGCAAGACCGGCGCCGTGCGGATGGCGGCCGAGGCCGGCGTGCCGATCATCCCCGTCTCCATCTGGGGAGCCCACCGGCTGATGACCCGCCGCCTGTTGACCCGCCATAGCTGGTTCTCCCCGCTCCGGGCCTGGCGCGCCCCGGTCCGCGTCCACGTCGCCGAGCCGATGCGGGTCGGGCCGGAGGAGGACCCGGTGGCTGCCACCGCGAGGCTGCGGCAGGTTCTGCAGGCCGGGATCGACGCCGGGATCGCGGACTTCCCGCTGGACCCGCGCCCCGGCGCCTGGTGGATGCCGGCGGATCGGGGCGGCGGCGCCCCCAGCGAGGAAGAGCGGCAGCGGCTGGACGAGGCCGAAGGCCCGCGGCGCGCAGGCGGCCGGCGCCGATAAGCCCGCTTGCCACCGGTGACGGACTAAACTCCATCGGGTAGAAAAATCGCACTCAATGGAGAGGTACTCCTCTGTGGCAAACACAGTCCTGACGAATAGCGGAACCGAAGAACGCGGTCTCGCCCGAATCGCCCAACGGATGGCGGCCTGGACCGAGAAGTGGTTCCCGGATGCCTACATCTTCGCCCTCGCCGGCGTCGTCATCATCGCCGTTGCCGCCCTGGCCATCGGCGCCACGCCGCAGTCGGTCGCCGACTCCTTCGGCAACGGCTTCTGGGATCTCACGGCCTTCACGCTGCAGATGGCCATGGTGGTCCTGACCGGTTACGTCGTGGCGACGTCCCCGCCCGTGGCCAAGCTCATCAACCGGCTGGCCCTCGTCCCGGCCACGGCCCGCACCGCCGTCAGCTTCGTGGCGCTGATGTCGATGTCGGTGTCCTTCCTCAACTGGGGCCTCAGCCTCATCTTCGGTGGCCTGCTGGCCCGTGCCATTGCCCGCCGCAAGGACCTCAGGGTGGACTACCGCGCGCTCGGGGCGGCCGCGTTCATGGGCCTCGGCGCCGTCTGGGCGCTCGGGCTCTCCTCCTCCGCGGCGCAGCTGCAGGCCACCGCGGCGTCGCTGCCGCCGGCCCTGCTGAAGATCACCGGCATCCTGGACTTCGGCACCACGATCTTCACCTGGCAGTCGCTGCTTACCCTGGTCATCCTGATGGCCCTCACCACCGTGATCGCGCACTTCTCCGCGCCCCAGGGCGGCGCGATCCGCACCGCCGAGGATCTCGGCGTCGACCTCGACGACGAACCCAGCGAACCGGCACCGCGCTCCCGGCCGGGTGAGTGGCTCGAATACAGCATGATCCTGCCGATCCTGGCCGGACTCCTGACGCTCGGCTGGCTCGTCTCGCAGTTCCTGACGAAGCCGTTCCTGACCGTGGTCAGCAGCCTCAACGGCTACCTGTTGGTCTTCCTGATCCTGGGGTTGGTGCTGCACGGGACACCGCGGAACTTCCTGCAGGCCGTCACCAAGGCAGTCCCGGCGACCGCCGGGATCCTGGTCCAGTTCCCGTTGTACGCCGCGATGGCCGCGATCCTGACCAAGGCCACCGGCCACGGCGGAATGACCATCTCCGCGCACCTGGCCGAGTTCTTCTCGGACATCGGCGGAAACGGCGCGTTCGCCGTCGTGATTGCCCTGTACACCGCCCTGCTGGGCCTGCTGGTCCCTTCCGGCGGCGGCAAGTGGCTTGTGGAGGCACCCTACGTGATGCAATCCGCGACCGATGTGCAGATGAACCTGGGCTGGACCGTGCAGATCTACAACATCGCCGAGGCCCTGCCGAACCTGGTCAACCCGTTCTTCATGCTGCCGCTGCTCGCGGTGCTGCGGCTGCGGGCCCGCGACCTCGTCGGCTTCACCTTCCTGCAGTTCCTATTCCACCTGCCGGTGGTACTGCTGCTGGTCTGGCTGCTGGGAATGACGTTCGACTTCGTCCCGCCGGTAATACCCAAGTAACTGCGCTTAACCCAACTGACTCGCATTGGTGGCCGCAATAACGCTTTATAACAGCCCACAACTGCGAGTCAGTTGGGTTAACGCTTAGGCCGGGTCGGAGACGATCAGCGTGTCGGCACCATGGACCCGGGCCTTGCCGCTGTGCAGCAGCGGCTCGACCACGCCGAGCAGCGCCGTCATGGAATCGTCCAGTTCCAGCAGCACGGGATGCTGGAACGCAATCAGTGCCAGCAGGTCCCGCACCGCGGCCCGGGCCTCCTCCAGCGAGAGCTGCGGCTCGTGGCCCAGGAAGACGTCGGTCGGCTGTCCGGTCGAAGCCTGCGCCGCGTCCTGCCCCGCGGCGGCGGCCAGCTCGGCGTAGCTGATCGCAAACGCCTCAATCCGGCCCTTCTTGCTGGCCGGCACTCCGTCGCCGAACGCGCTGGACATCGGAGCCCGGAGCACGATCGCGCCATGGGCCCCGCTGAGTTCATCCAGGAACAACCGCTGGACGGTGGCGATGCTCAGGTCCCCGGGGCTGTCCCAGGCGTGGGCGACCGTGTAGTACCGGCCCACGACGTCACTGAGCTCCACCGACCCGGTCGCGAGGTCCTCGACCTGCTCGGCGGCCGCGGCCTCGGACCCGTCGCCGAAGACGGGCAGCTTCAGGGCTCCCGGCTCCACCACGATGAGGCGGGAGCGCTGGATCGGGGCCAAGCCGGCCGCCGCGGCGAAGGCAGCGCCGGGCGTGCCCGGCTCCACCTTGCACCGTAGCCGGGTAACGCCCGACGGCGACTGCTCGGCTTCGTGCCGGAGCATGGTCAGCAGGGTCGAGCCGATGCCCGCACGGCGGTGCTGCCGGTCGACTTCGATGTAGGCCCACAGCCGTTCCGGGTGCAGCGAGGCCTCGTGGACGACGCCGGCGGCGACCGGAATGGCCACGCCGTCCACGACGTCCTCGGCCACGATGCAGCGGCGCCACGGCGAGTTGCCCGAGGGCGCCAGGGTGCCGCGGAACTGTCCGGCCTGGACGGTTTCGGGGTCGCCCCAGATTTCCAGCAGGGCAAGGTCATCGCCCTCGCGCCACTCGCGGTATTCGACGGCCATGGTCAGGCGCCGATCAACCGGGCGGCGAGGTAGCCTTCCACCTTGTCCAGGGAGACGCGCTCCTGGCTCATGGTGTCGCGTTCGCGGATGGTCACGGCCTGGTCGTCGAGCGTTTCGAAGTCCACCGTGATGCAGAACGGGGTGCCGATCTCGTCCTGGCGGCGGTAGCGGCGGCCGATGGCGCCGGCGTCGTCGAACTCGATGTTCCAGTTCTTGCGCAGCTGGGCGGCGAGGTCCTTGGCCTTCGGCGAAAGGTCCTCGTTGCGGCTCAGCGGCAGCACGGCTGCCTTGACCGGCGCCAGGCGCGGATCGAGCTTGAGCACGGTGCGGATGTCCACGCCGCCCTTGGCGTTGGGTGCCTCATCCTCGGTGTAGGCGTCGATCATGAAGGCCATGAAGGACCGTGTCAGGCCGGCGGCGGGTTCGATCACGTACGGCGTGTAGCGCTCGTTGGTGGCCTGGTTGAAGTAGCTGAGGTCGGTTCCGGAGGCCTTGGCGTGCGTGGAGAGGTCGAAGTCGGTGCGGTTGGCGATGCCTTCGAGCTCGCCCCACTCCGAGCCCTGGAAGCCGAAGCGGTATTCGATGTCGGTGGTGCCCTTGGAGTAGTGGCTGAGCTTGTCCAGCGGGTGTTCGAAGAACCGCAGGTTCTCGTCGCGGATGCCCAGGCCGGTGTACCAGGACATGCGCTCCTTCATCCAGTACTCGTGCCACTGCTCATCCGTGCCGGGCTCGACGAAGAACTCCATTTCCATCTGCTCGAACTCGCGGGTGCGGAAGATGAAGTTGCCCGGGGTGATCTCGTTGCGGAAGGACTTGCCGATCTGGCCGATGCCGAACGGCGGCTTCTTGCGGGAAGTGGTCAGCACGTTGCTGAAGTTGACGAAGATGCCCTGGGCGGTTTCCGGGCGCAGGTAGTGCAGGCCCTCGTCGCTGGCAACGGGTCCGAGGTAGGTCTTGAGCAGGCCGGAGAATTCCTGCGGCTCGGTCCATTCGCCGCGGGTGCCGCAGTTGGCGCAGGCGATGTCCTTGAGGCCGTTCTCGGCGGGGCGGCCCTTCTTCTCCTCGAATTCCTCCAGGAGGTGGTCCGCGCGGTAGCGCTTGTGGCAGGAGAGGCACTCGACCAGCGGGTCGGAGAAGACCTCGACGTGGCCGGAGGCTTCCCAGACCTGGCGGGGCAGGATGACGGAGGAGTCCAGTCCTACGACGTCTTCGCGGCCGCGGACCACCGACTGCCACCACTGGCGCTTGATGTTTTCCTTGAGCTCGGCGCCCAGGGGTCCGTAGTCCCAGGCAGAACGTGAGCCACCATAGATTTCACCGGCCTGGAATACGAAACCCCTGCGCTTGGCGAGGGAAATGATCTGGTCGAGGACGGATTTTGCTGCCATGGGAACTCCACTTTCTACAGGGCCGCTGGGTGCGGTCCGCGGTCTCAGCCCCGGAACCCCGGCTGGTTGCCGGACGGGGCACTAAAACGCAAAACAGTGCGCCAACGAAAAAGCACAGGTGTTTGCGTGCAGGAAGCTGCGCCTACCAGCCTACCGGGCCGCCGGGGTCAACGCTTCAGGGCCCCCTTTGGCCAGGGCAGGGTGGCCAGGATGATGGCGGCGAGGGTCAACATGGTTCCCAGCACCGTTGGCAGCGCCACCACGGTGCCGGGCGCGGGAAAGGCCAGGTCCAGCCCGAGCGAGCCGAGCAGCTGGCCGGAAATCATGCCGAGTCCGGTCACCAGCACGCCCAGGCTGCGCACCAGCAGGGCGCCCACGCCGATGAAGACGCAACCCATCGGCCCGCCGAGGTAATACCACCACTGCCCCGGCAGCGGATTGCCGGCGCCGGCCACCGCGAGCTTGACCAGCCAGGCAAGCCACAGCAGGGTCGTGCCGGAGACAAAGTTCACCAGGGTGGCGGTGATCGGGGTGCCGTAGTGGACCGTCGCCGTGCCGTTCATGGCCTGCTGGAAGCTCATCAGGAAGCCGGCGAGCACGGGCAGCAGCACGGGGGCGAGCAGCTGCAGGAGCTCCGGACCCGTTCCGCCGAGCCGCGGGGATACGGCCCAGGCGACGGCGGCGACGGTCAGGATGCTGCCCAGTACCCGGATGCCGGTGATCGGTTTCTTACCGGCCGGGCCGATCCCCATCCGGTCGACCAGCAGCCCGCTCAGCGTCTGGCCGGTCACGGCCGCCACGGTAAACAGGGCGACACCGAGCAGGCCGACGGTGAAGGACTGCGTGAACACGAAGAACGCTCCGATGCAGCCGGCGAGGACGTAGTACGGCGGGAACTCCCGGTTCCGGACGGCCGGCAGGATCCGCGCCAGGCCGGCCCGGCCTTTCGGCAGCAGCAGCGAGACCGCGGTGATCAGCAGCAGCCCCGTGGTGAAACTGACCACGGCCGCGGCGATGCCGTCCGCGAGCGCCACGCCCAGCGCGCCGTTGATCCTGCCCTGGACGGGGATGAGGAGGCCGGCCGCGACGGCCAGCGGCAGGCCGGCGACGAGGGGCAGTCGGGGGGCGTGGGTCATTGGTGTTCCCTTACGTCGGGCATCATTGCTTGTATGAGCAACCCGGAAATTGAAGAAATCCCCATCCGCGACGACATGATCCGGCTGGGTCAGCTGCTGAAGCTGGCAAACCTGGTCGAGGACGGCGTGGAGGCGGCGGAGCTGATCAAAGGCGGGCTCGTCAAGGTCAACGGTGAGATCGATGACCGCCGCGGCCGTCAACTCCACCACGGTGACACGGTGACCGTGAATCGCCGTACCGTCCGGATCAGCACCCCCGCGGGCGCCTAGGGTCCCGGCGCCTGGTGGCCGGGCCCCTGGCGCCCTACTTGTTCAGCACCTCGTGGGTGAGGAACTCGGAGACATGGCCAACTTCCTGCTGGTTGATGCCATGCCACATTCCGGTGTAGAGCACCTTGGTCAGCTTGACGTGCTTCCGCACCCAGCCCATGGTGAAGTCGATCTTGTCCGGCGTGATCACCGGATCCTGCTGGTCGCGGCCCCAGAACATCGGCACGGTCCCGTCGAGTTCGGCGTCCCGGAAGCTCGGGTCCGAATTGGCGTCGACGGCAAATCCGGACAGCCCGACGACGGCGGCGAAGTCCGCGGGACGCTGCCGCAGCAGCGTGGTCGCCATGGCCATGCCCATCGAGAAGCCCAGCAGCGTCACCGAGGGGTGGTTGGCCTTGACGGAGTCGATCCAGTCCAGCGCATACCCGGAAGCGGTTTTGACGGCGTCGAGCGAATATTCGATGGAGGCCGTCAGCGGGAACCAGGTGAAGCCGGGGCCGGAGACGAGGGGGGCGCGCACGGAGGCCACCGCGAAGTCCCGGGGAAGCATGTCCGCCAGGCTGAGCAGGTCCTGTTCGTTGGCCCCGTAGCCGTGCAGCAGGACGAGCAGCGGCTTGCCGGCGCGCTCCTCCTCGGGCTGGGACCACAGGACAACGGGCGCGGGAAAGGCAGCGGCTTGAGTCATGGGTCCATTCTTGCAGTTCGTTCCTCCCTTTACCTGCCAGTAACAAGCAACGGTGGCGTAGCTTTGCGGGAAGAGTGCAGGATATGAAGGTGAGCGAATCCGAGGGCATGGACAATCCATCAGATGACACGGTCAGCCACCCGTGGAGCCGGTACGTGGCCATGGGTGACTCCTTTACCGAGGGCATCGGCGATCCCGAACCGGAGAGCCCGGGCGGACACCGGGGCTGGGCGGACCGCGTGGCTGAGGAACTGAGCCGCGGCCACGAAGGCTTTGCCTACGCCAACCTGGCCGTCCGTGGCCGGCTCCTGCAGCAGATCGTCGACCAGCAGCTGGCCCACTGCCTGTCCCTCCGGCCGGACCTCGTCACCCTGTCCGCCGGCGGGAACGACCTGATCCGGCCCGGCGGCGATCCGGACGCGCTGGCGGAGAAGCTGGACTCGGTAGTGCAGATCCTGAGCCTGGCCGGCGCCACGGTGGTCCTCTTCAACGGCCCGGACACGGGCTCTTCCGTGCTGGGGCGGATCCGCAGCAAGGTGGCCATCTACAACGAGAACCTCCGCACCGTCGCCGCACGGCACGACGCCGTGATCGCGGACATGTGGTCCCTGCGGCAGCTGAACGATTCCCGGATGTGGGATCCGGACCGGCTGCATTTCTCGCCGCTGGGACACCACACGATCGCGGCCATGGTGCTCGATTCGCTGAATGTCCAGCACACCCTGGAGCCGCTGTCCCCCAAGCCGCTTCCGCCCCGCAGCTGGCGCGAAGCCCGCAGCGGGGACCTGGTCTGGGCCCGTGAACACTTTGTGCCGTGGGTGGTCCGGCGCCTGCGGCACCGGTCATCCGGCGACGGCATCACCGCCAAGCGCCCCCTGCCGGGCCCGGTCTTCGGTCCCGGGGTGCCGCTGGGCTCGGGCGAAGGCCCGCCCGGCGCCCAGGAACCGGTGCGGTCCTGACCGCCTGAGGCTGCGGCTGGCAACGATGGACGCCGACGACGTCGTGCGGCTGCGGCTCCGCGGGCAGCAGCTGCGCGAGCCGTTCGCCGCGACGGCGGAGGAAGCGCTGCAGAACCTGCTCGCGGTGCAGGCCCAGGAGTTCGCGTACGCGCGCTGGACGCTGGCACAGCGCACCGCTGGCGGCTCCGCCGCCGGGGTCGAAGAGGCGGTGTCCGAGGGCACCATCCTGCGCACCCACATCCTGCGGCCCACCTGGCACTTCGTGCACCGGCACGATCTGCGCTGGCTCCTGGCCCTCTCTGGCCCCCGCGTGCATCAGGCCAACGCCGCGACGTACCGCCGGACCGGAGTCGACGCCGCCAACGCGGCCAGGAGCAGCGACGTCCTGGCCGGCGCAGTGGCGGGCGGCGCGCACAAAACGCGGGAGCAGCTCGCGGCTGCACTCCGCAGGGCCGGTTTCGGCGCTGAAGGCCTGGAACTCGCCTACCGGATCATGTTTGCCGAGGCCAGCGGCGTCCTGGTCAGCGGTTCCCCCGTGCGCAGCGCCGGCGGCGCGCTGAAGCAAACATATGCGCTCTTTGACGAACGGGTCCCCGCCGCACCGGCCGGCCTGATGGAGCGGCCGCGGGCGCTCGCGGAGCTGGCCCGCCGTTACTTCACCAGCCGCGGCCCGGCGACCGAGAAGGACTGCGCCGACTGGTCCCGACTGACACTGTCGGACGTTCGGACCGGGCTGCAGCTCGCCCGGGAGATGGCGCCCGAAGCACTCGCAACGGCAATGATCGACGGCGTCGCCTGCTGCTTCAGCGGCCGTGCGGACGCCGGGGGCGTGAACCGGCCGGGTCGCCTTGACCTGATCCAGTGTTACGACGAATACGTGATGGGATATTCGAAGACGCGGCACTTCCTCGGCGGCCCGGTACCGTTGGTGCCAGTTGCCGGCGGGCCCCTGCATCTGGTCCTGCGGAACGGCCGGCTCGCCGGGGTGTGGCGGCACAACATCGTCCGGGGACGGTGCGAACTCGACGTCCGGCTGGACTCCAACCACCATCCCGGTGACGAGCACGAGCTCAGCCGGCTGGTCGCGGCCTACGGCGGCTTCCTGGGGATACCGGCTGTCCGGCTGTAACGCCCTGCGCGGAACGCGGGTGGTCCGGGACCGGTCCGGGCTTAAGCTGGGAGGACACCTTCTGAAAGGCGCCGTACCGTGAACAATTTGTTCTTCTGGCTCATCGTTCTGTCCTTCCTGGTCCCGATGGCGTTGCGCCTGTACCGGAAATCCATGCGCGGCAGGAACCAGAACCAGGGCACGCCCGGCGGGTTCCTGGGGAAGTTCGGTCAAATCCCCGGAGACAACTCCGGCAATGACCCCGGCCAGCAGAACAAGCAGCCCCGGGACGGCTTCACCCAGCGGGACTATTACGGTGGCTTCGGCCAACTGGGTGCCCCGCAACAGCCCATGCCGCCGGCGAATCAGCCGTACCCGGGCGAACAGTTCCCCGGCCAGCCCTACCCCGGACAGCCCCTCTACCCGCAGCAGGGCTATCAGTCCCCCGTCCCCTACGAGGACAGCCCGGAGTACCCGGCCAACCGGCCCCAGCCCGGCCAGCAGCAGCCCGGCCCGCCGGTGCCCCCGCCGCCGTCCGCCCCGCAGGGCTTCCGCGCGCGGAAACTGGCGGAACTGGACCAGCGGTACAGCGACGGTGAACTGACCATGGAGGATTACATGGCCCAGCGGGCGGAGATCATGAAGGGCTAGCCTCAGTCGACCTGCGGGAAGCCGAGGTCGATCACCGAAGTGGACGGGTCCGGCCAGCGGGTGGTGACAACCTTGCCGCGGGTGTAGAAGCGGATGCTCTCCGGGCCATACATGTGCGTGTCGCCGAAGAGCGAGTTCTTCCAGCCGCCGAAGGAGAAGGTACCCACCGGCACCGGGATCGGCACGTTGACGCCCACCATGCCCGCCTCGACGTCGAACTCGAACTGCCGGGCCGCGCCGCCGTCGCGGGTGAAGATCGCCACGCCGTTGCCGAACTCGTTGTCGTTGACGAGCCGGACCGCGTCAGCGTAGGTATCGGCGCGGACCACCGAGAGCACGGGACCGAAGATCTCGTCGTCGTAGACCTTCATGCCCGGCTTGACGTGGTCGATCAGGCTGACGCCGATGAAGAAGCCGTTGGAGTCGAACTCCTGGTCCCGGCCGTCCACCACCACGGTGGCGCCTTCGCTGGCGGCGCCGGCGACGTACGAGGCCACCTTGTCGCGGTGCTCGGCCGTGATGAGCGGACCCATCTGCGAGGCCGGGTCGGTGCCAGGGCCGATCTTCAGCGTCGCCATCCGGGTGGTGATGGCGTCCACGAGTTCGTCGGCGATGTTGCCGACGGCGACGAGCACGCTGACCGCCATGCAGCGCTCCCCCGCGGACCCATAGGCGGCGGAGACGGCGGCGTCGGCGGCCATGTTCAGGTCCGCATCGGGCAGGACCACCATGTGGTTCTTGGCTCCGCCGAGGGCCTGCACGCGCTTGCCGTGGTCGGCGGCGCGCTTGTAGATGGACTGGGCGATCGGCGTCGAGCCGACGAAGCTGATGGCCTTGACGTCCGGGTGCTCCAGGAGCACGTCCACGGCTTCCTTGTCCCCGTGCACCACGTTGAGCACACCGGCCGGCAGGCCGGCTTCGGCAAAGACCTGGGCGATGAAGATGGCGGAGGAGGGGTCCTTTTCACTGGGCTTGAGCAGCACGGTGTTGCCGCAGGCCAGGGCGCTGCCGATCATCCACAACGGCACCATGGCCGGGAAGTTGAACGGCGTGATGCAGGCGACGACGCCGACCGGCTGGCGGACCGAGTGGACGTCGACGCCGCCGGCGACCTGCTCGGAGCGTTCGCCCTTGAGCATGTGGGACAGGCCGGTGGCGAACTCGATGTTCTCCAGGCCGCGGGTGATCTCGCCCTCGGCGTCGGAGAGGACCTTGCCGTGTTCGCTGGTCAGCAGGGCCGCCAGTTCGGGGCGGCGCTGCAGCAGCAGTTCGCGGACCTTGAAGAAGATGTTGGTGCGCTTGGCCAGGCTCGTGGCGCGCCACGCCGGCAGGGCGGCGCGGGCGGCCTGGATGGCCTCCTCGACGCGGGCGGCCGAGGCCAGGGCGACCTCTTTTTCCTGCTCGCCGGTGGCCGGATTGAAGACCGGGCCGAAGCGGTCGGCGTCGGAAATCAGGGCGCCGTTGATGAAGTGCGGAATACGTTCCATGGGGTGGGTCTCTTTCGTGTGGTGCAGGTGGTGAGCGTGCTGGGGAGGCTACTTGGCGGACTCGAGGGAGCCGTCGATGAGTTTGATGATCATCGAGCAGTCCTTGCCGGATTCGCCGGAGTCGATGAGGCGCTGGAACAGCTGCTGGACGTGCTCGCCGATCTCCAGCGGAGTGCCGGTGTCACGGGCGGCGCTGATGGCCAGTCCGATGTCCTTGTTGGCCAGCTCCGTGGTGAAGGTCGGGGCAAAGTCGTTGTTGGATGCGGCGGTCGGCACGACGCCGGCCACCGGGTACCAGGTGCGCAGGGCCCAGCTGTCGCCGGAGGACACGGAGGCGATGTCCCAGAAAACCTGCTTGTCGAGTCCGAGGCGGTCCGCCAGGACGGCACCCTCCGCGGTCGAGGCCAGGTTGATGAAGAGCATGAGGTTGTTGCAGATCTTCGCGGCCTGGCCGGTGGTGGCGCCGCCGGTCGGGATGATGTTCGCCGCCATTGGACGGATGTATTCGGTGGCCTCGGCGACGGCGCCTGCCTCGCCGCCGATCATGAAGGTCAGGGTGGCGGCCTTCGCTCCGCTCATGCCGCCGGATACCGGAGCATCGACGAAGCGGAAGCCTGCGGCAGCCGCGGCGTCGTGCAGCGCCTGGGCCGAGGCGATATCAATCGTGGAGGAGTCCACCAGGAGCGTGCGGGTGTCCGCGTGGGCCAGGACGCCGTCCTCGCCGAGGTACACGGCGCGGGCGTGCTCGCCCTTGGGCAGCATCGTGAAGACGACGTCGGCGCCCTGGACGGCCGCGGCGATGCTGCCGGCAGGCTTGACGCCGCCGGCTTCGGCAGCGGCGAGGGCCTCGGCGTTGAGGTCGAAGCCCCGGACCTCATGCCCGGCCTTCGCCAGATTCACCGACATGGACCCGCCCATGTTCCCCAGTCCGATCCAAGCGATTACTGCCATGGCATAAGCTCCTTTGCTTTGCTGCTGTTGCTTTGCGCAGTGCGCGCCATCCGGCCTCGGCGCCGGATGTTTCCGTGTCCAGCATCACATCCTGTTACAGTGCAATCAAGGCAAAAAACTACAGATGGCATGTGCATGGATGCACATGAGCCAGCGGAGGAGAATTTCGTGGACGCTAGGCGGCTTCCGAGCCCCGATGACCTGCTGATCCTTTTGACCGTCGCACGGCTGGGCCGGTTCAATGCGGTCGCGGAAACCCTGGGCACCACTCACACCACCATCTCCCGGCGCATCCTCGCCCTGGACAAGCAGCTCGGCGGGCGCACCCTGGAGCGGAGCCCGCACGGCTGGGAGCTGACAGAGCTCGGCAGCCAGGCGGTTGCCGCGGCGGAAGCCATCGAGGGGACGCTGGGGGCGCTGTCCAGCACCATCGCCCGGACCGGGGATCTGCTGGCGGGCCTGGTCCGGATCGCGACGCCCGACGGCTTCGGCGCGGCCTTCGTCGCTCCGGCGCTCGTGCGCCTGCAGCAGGACCACCCGCTGCTCAACGTGGAGATGCTCAGCGCCACCCGCAAGGCCAGCCAGAACCGCTCGGGAGTGGACCTTGAAGTGGTGGTGGGGAACCTGGACGTGACCAACGCGCAAACCATTTTCCTGAGCAACTACTTTCTGAGGCTCTACGCCAGCCCGCAGTATGCCAGGGAGCGCGGTCTGCCGCTCACGCTCGACGACGTCCGGCAGCACGGTTTTGTCTCCTACGTTGAGTCTTCGCTCCAGGTCGCGGAACTCGGCCACCGCTCGACCCAGCTCCCGGTGCCGCGCTCCAGTTTCCAGGCCACCAGCATCTTCGCCCAGCTCGAGGCCGTCCGGCGCGGCGCGGGCATCGGGCTGCTGCCGAATTTCCTGGTGGTGGGGAACCCGGACTTCCTGCCGGTCCTGCCCGACGACTTCCAGCGCCAGCTTCCCATCTGGGCGGTGGCTCGCTCGGAGTCGCTGCGCTCCGCCCCTGTGCAGGCCGTGATCGAGGCGGTCCGGATCGAGATCAGCGAACGCCAGGCAGTGCTGGCCGGCTGAGGAGCACGGACGAAATCTGCCGCCAAACACGCAAGAGCCCCTGTCCCCGCGGAGCAGGGACAGGGGCTGTTGCGGTTACTTCTTAGCGGTTACTTCTTGCCTGATATTTTTGCCCGTTATTTCTTTCCGGAGGCCAGCAGGTCCGCGGTGCCCTGGGCATCGGCGGCGTCGACGTCGTGGAGCGAGATACCGCGGGTTTCCTTGAGGAAGAACACCGCGACGGCCGTGATGGCGCAGGCGATCAGCAGGTAGACGGCCACCGGGGTGGAGGACTTGTACTGGCTCAGCAGGGCGGTGGCGATGATCGGAGCCAGCGAGCCGGCCACGATCGAGGTCACCTGGTAGCCGAGCGAGACACCGGAGTAGCGCATCCGGGTCGGGAACATCTCGGCCATCAGCGCCGGCTGCCCGGCGTACATGAGCGAGTGGAACAGCAGGCCGATGGTGATGGCGGCCAGGATGATGAGGTCGTTCTTGGTGTCCATCATCGGGAAGGCGAAGAAGCCCCACGTTGCTCCGAGGAGCGCACCGGCCATGTACACCGGCTTGCGGCCAAGGCTATCGGAGAGCTTGCCGACCAGCGGAATGGCGCAGAAGTGGATGGCGTGAGCGACCAGCAGGAGCAGCAGGATCCGGGACGTGTCGGTCTGGACGATGATCTTCAGGTAGGTGATCGAGAAGGTCACCACGAGGTAGTAGAGGATGTTTTCTGCGAAGCGCAGGCCCATGGCGGTGAAGACGCCGCGGGGGTAGCGGCGGAAGACCTCGGCGACGCCGTAGCCCTTGTTCTCAACGACAACTTCCTTGCGGGCTTCCAGGAAGATCGGGGCGTCCTGGACCTTGGTGCGGATGTAGTAGCCGACGATCACGATCACGGCGGAGAGCCAGAACGCTACGCGCCAGCCCCAGCTGAGGAAGTCGGCCGAGGACAATGTGGAGGACAGGACGAACAGCACACCGGTCGCGAGCAGGTTGCCCATCGGAACGGCGGACTGCGGCCAGGAGGACCAGAACCCGCGGGACTTGCTCGGGCTGTGCTCGGCGACCAGGAGGACGGCGCCGCCCCATTCGCCGCCGACGGCGAAGCCCTGGACGAAGCGCAGGAAGACGAGCAGGGCCGGAGCCCAGTAGCCGATCTGCTGGAACGTCGGCAGGCAGCCCATCGCGAAGGTCGCGACGCCCACCAGGATGATGCTGAGCTGGAGGAGCTGCTTGCGCCCGAACTTGTCGCCGAAGTGGCCGAAGACGATGCCGCCGATGGGGCGGGCCACGAAGCCGACAGCGTACGTCACGAAGGCGGCAATGATGCCGTCCAGCTCCGTGCCGGAATTCGGGAAAAACAGCTTGCCGAAGACGAGGGTGGCGGCGGAGGCATAGAGGAAGAACTCATACCATTCCACGACGGTGCCGGCCATGGACGCCGTCACCACCTTCTTCAGGCCGGACGATTTGACGTCGGGCTCTTCCGGGCGCCTGGCGGCTGCGTTGTGCGTACTCATTTCGACTCCTTTGGTGTCGCCGTCGACACCCTATTGACCAGTGGGAGGAGGACGCCTGTGATTTGTGACACGCGGCATCATTCTCAATGAGTATGGGCGCTCCCGGCCTCCGTCTCAACGGCCATTAGTGCAGAGCGCGTCTGCAAAAACGCACAGGCAGTGGACGTTCGGGTCAAGACGATGCCCGTTTTTAGCGGACGGATCAGCCGAAGAAGTTTTCCCGGAGCTGTCCGCTGAGCTGGCCGATCTCGGTCAGGAAGCCGTCATGACCGATCGGCGCCTGGATCACGTGCACGTCCACGGTTCCGGGCAGGGCGTCCGCGAGGGCGCGGGACTGGGCCGGGAAATAGAGCCGGTCCGAGTCCACGGCTGCCACCAGGAATTCCGCCGTCGACGGCGCCAGGGCCTCCTCGAGCGCCCCGCGGCCGCGGCTGATGTCGTGGCTCATGAGGGCCTCGGTGATGGCGATGTAGCTGTTCGCGTCGAAACGCCGGACGAGTTTGTTGCCCTGGTGGTCCAGGTAGCTTTCCACCTGGTAGCGGCCCCGGCCGGCCAGCGACCCGGCCTGCAGCGGGGCCTCTGATTCCTGGGCATTCCGGCCGAAGCGTCCGTCCAGCTCGGCCGCGGAGCGGTAGGTAATGTGCGCGATGCGCCGCGCCAGGGCAAGGCCGGCCTCGGGTCCCGGGCCGCCGTAGTAGTCCCCGCCGTTGAAGCCGGGATCCTGGCGGATCGCGAGCGTCTGGGCCTGGGCGAAAGCGATCTGTTCGGCGGTGCTGCTGGCCCCGATGGAAATCACGGCGCAGCGCCGGACCCGTTCCGGGAAGGTCACGGCCCACTCCAGGGCTCGGGCGCCGCCGAGAGATCCGCCCAGGACCGCGTACCAGCTCCGGATGCCGAGGGCATCGGCGAGCCGGGCTTCGGCAGCCGTGGTGTCGCGCAGGGTCACCAGCGGGAAGCGGGAGCCCCAGGGCTTTCCGTCCGGAGCGGGCGTGGAGGGCCCAGTGGAGCCGTAGCAGCCGCCCAGGATGTTGATCGAGACCACGAAGTACCGCTCGGTGTCCACGGGGGCGCCGGGGCCGGCGAGCTGTTCCCACCAGCCGGGCTCTTCGCTGGCGCCGCGGGTGACGTGGGTGTCGCCGGTAAGCGCATGCTCGATCAGCACCGCATTGGAGCGGTCCGCGTTGAGCGTCCCCCAGGTTTCATAGGCAAGGGTGACATCGGGCAGCCGGGATCCGGACTCGAGGTCAAGGTCACCGATCGGGACGTATTGCACCGTCCCGTCAGGAACGCCAGGACCTGCCGGCGTTGCTGGGCCGGTGGCTGGCGGGGCGGCGGTGGTGCTTAGGGGTGCACCCTTGCGGGTGACGGCAATCGTCATGTGGGACCTCACTTCGCGCTTGCCCGCCGTCGGCAGACCGGCAGGCCAGGTCTTCACCCGGGGCACCCCGCCGCAAAAGGAGGGTTGCCGGCCAGCAAGCCGGGGCTGTCGCTGGCACTCATGACCTGCCTCGAGTCTACGAAACGGAGCGCCGTTGTGGCGAAGATTGTGACGGCTATGTGACTGCAGGCCGTGGTTTCCGGTGCCCCGGCGCGCGGCCGGGGCACCGGAAACTGGCGGATCAGTCGCCCTTGGCAGCGCGGAAGCCGGCGTCGAGGTCGGCGAGGATGTCGTCGATGTGCTCGAGTCCCACGGAAAGCCGTACCAGGCCCGGATGGACGCCGGCGATGGTCTGCTGTTCCGGCGACAGCTGGCTGTGGGTGGTGGAGGCCGGGTGGATGACCAGCGAGCGCACATCGCCGATGTTCGCCACGTGGGAGTGCAGCTCGAGGGCATCGACGAAGCGCTGGCCGGCCTCCGCTCCCCCGGCGACGATGAACGAGACCACGGCGCCGGTGCCTTTGGGCCCGTACTTGCGGCCGCGCTCATACCAGGGGCTGGACGGCAGCCCCGCGTAGGCGACCGATTCGACGTCGGCCCGGGCTTCGAGCCATTCGGCGACCTTGGTGGCGTTGGCAACGTGGCGTTCCACCCGCAGGCTCAGGGTCTCAATGCCCTGGGCGATGAGGAAGGCGTTGAACGGGGAGACGGCGGAGCCCAGGTCGCGCAGCAGCTGGACGCGCGCTTTGAGGATGTAGGAGAGGTTTGCGCCGAGCGCACCGTCCTTGCCGAGGTCACGTGCGTAGACGATGCCGTTGTAGGTGGGGTCCGGGGTGTTGAATCCCGGGAACCGCTCCGGCTCCGCCCCGAAGTCGAAGTTGCCGGAGTCAACGATGACGCCCGCGATCGCGGCGCCGTGGCCGCCGAGATACTTGGTGGCGGAGTGCACCACGATGTCCGCGCCCCATTCGATCGGGCGGATCAGGTAGGGCGTGGAGAGGGTGTTGTCCACGATCAGCGGCACGCCGGCCTCGTGGGCCACGGCAGAAACTCCCTCGATGTCCAGGACGTCCTGGCGCGGGTTGGAGACTACCTCGCCGAAGAACAGTTTGGTGTTGGGCCGGACCGCATCGCGCCACTGCTCCAGGTTGTCCGGATCCTGCACGAACGTCACGGAGATGCCGAATTTCTTCAGGGTATGCGCCAGCAGGTTGTAGGTTCCGCCGTACAGGCTGGGGCTGGCCACGACGTGGTCGCCGGCCTCCGCGATGTTCAGGATCGCGAAGGTCTCCGCAGCCTGGCCGGAGCTGAGCAGCAGCGCCCCAAGGCCGCCTTCCAGGCTCGCCACCCGCTGCTCCACGGCATCCTGCGTGGGATTGCCGATCCGGGTGTAGATCGGCGCAAGTTCGGCCAGCGCGAAGCGGTTGGCTGCGCTCTCGGCGCTGGGGAACACGAACGACGTCGTCTGGTAGATGGGCAGGGAACGGGCGCCGGTGGCGCTGTCCGGCTGTTGGCCGGCGTGGATCTGGCGGGTTTCAAAGGACCAGGCGTTGGACATTCGGAGCTCCTAGGGACCGGGCACAGGCCGCCCCGGAGGCCATCGGCCCGGGTCGGTTCAGGCGCCGCGCTTGCCGACCGGCGGGCGCCGGACGGCCAGGTCTTCACCCGGGGCACCCCACCGCGAAACGAGGGTTGCCGGCCAGCAAGCCGGGGCTGTCCGCTGGCACTCATGACCTGGGTTCAGTGTAGGAACGGCCCGCGGGCGCTGAACAGCTTTGTGACAAAGATGAAGTCCACGCCCCGGGTCTGGACAGGTCCTCCGCCACCCCGCGACAACGGCCCGCGAGGGGGCAGTACAACGCCGTCAAAGTGACTTCCCCGCCAGTTAGGACACCCTAAGCTGAGAGCCCCATCACAAAGTGCCAAGATGAGGGCATGCGCATGGATCACGTCTCTTACGCCTGTGAACAAGATGGCCTAGCTGCCACCACCGACCGTATTGCGTCTGCCCTCGGCGTTGAAGCCGTGAAGGGTGGAGTACACCCCCGTTTCGGGACCCGAAACATGATTATTCCGCTTGCCGGACATAAGTACCTGGAAGTCGTGGAGGTCCTGAACCACCCCGCCTCGGACAAGGCACCGTTTGGCCAGGCCGTACGTGCCCGTTCCGAAGCAGGCGGCGGCTGGATGGGCTGGTGCGTCGAGGTCGACGACCTGACGCCGTTCGAGCACCGGCTTGGCCGCGCCGCCGTCAACGGCAACCGGAAGTTCCCGGACGGCCGCGAGCTCGTCTGGAAGCAGATCGGCATCCTGGGCCTCATCGCCGATCCCCAGGTGCCGTACATGCTGAAGTGGGAGGGCGATCCGGAGCTGCACCCGTCCAACGCCTACCCGAGCGAGGTCAAGATGACTGCCCTGACCATCGCCGGCTCCGCGGACCGCGTGACGGAATGGCTGGGTGAACCGGTGGAGAAACCGCTGGAAGATGTCGCCGTCAACTGGCTGGCCCCGCACGGCACGCCCGGCATCCTGTCCGTCACGTTCGAGACGTCCTCCGGAGCCGTCACCATCTAAGGCTTCGCTGCCCCAACTCTTCGGCCGCCATCGGCGGGTGCCAATGACGTCACCCTGGATGGCGGCCGAAACCTTTAAGCGTCAGCCCGGGCTACGAGGCTCGGCCCGGGCTTTGCGGCTCAGCCCAGGCCGACGGACTTGCCGAAAAGGCTGAAACCGACGAACGCCACGATGTCCAGCAGAGCATGGGCGATGACGAGCGGCATCACCCGGCGGGTCCGGGTGTAAACCAGGGCGAAAACCACCCCCATCACCGCGTTGCCGATAAACGGGCCGAAGCCCTGGTAGAGGTGGTAGCTGCCGCGGAGCATCGAGCTCGCGAAGATGGCCAGGGGCATGCTCCAGCCGAGCTTGCCCAGCCGGTCCAGCAGGTAGCCCACCACGATCACTTCCTCCACGATCCCGTGCCGCGCCGCGGAAAGGATCAGCACCGGCACCGTCCACCAGTAGGAGTCCAGCGCACTCGGAATGATCGTCGTCGTGATCCCGAGGGCCCGGCCCGCGGCGTACAGGCCCAGGGAGGGGATGCCGATCAGCGCGGCCAGGCCCAGTCCCTGTAGCAGGTCCTTCCCGGGCCGGGCAAAGTCGAAGCCGAGCCTGCCGAAGGCCGAGCCGCCGCTGCTGCCGCCGGACAGGCTGCTGCCGCCGGACAGGCTGCTGTTGCCGGCCAGGCTGCTGTTGCCGGACAGGCTGCTGTTGCCGGCCAGGCTGCTGTTGCCGGACAGGCTGCTGTTGCCGGACAGGCCCGGCAGCCGGTGCTCGGTCAGGAAGTAGATCACCAGGACCACCGGCACCAGGGCAAAGATGATGTCCAGCAGCTGGTACGTCAGGTCGAAGTACTCGCGGCTGCTCTGCGAGCGGTTCAGCGTGGAGGTCCCCTCCGCCAGCGGCGCCTTGGTCATCTTGTCCAGCAGCTGCACCACGGAGTACACGGCCGACTGCCCCAGCGACAGACCCAGGACAATCCAGACCTCGATGCGAAGCCGACGGCGCGAAGGAACCAACATGTTCCTATCTTGCCTGCAGTTGCTGGCAGTTGCCTGCTTCCGGGCGCTTCCCCGGCCGGCGCCCCGAACGGACCTATGCTTGGGAGCTATGAGTGCGCCCGGGAAAATTATCATGATCCGGCACGGCCAGTCCGCCGCCAACGCCGATACCTCGATCTACAACCGGGTGCCGGATTACCGCATTCCGCTGACCGACCTGGGGCTCGAGCAGGCTCGCGCCGCCGGTGAGCAGGTCCGGCGCCTGCTGGCCGGCCGGCAGGTCTGCGTCTATGTTTCCCCCTATCTCCGGGCCTATCAGACGCTGGAGGCGCTCGACCTCGGGCCGCTGACCGAGCGGGTGATCGAGGAACCGCGGCTGCGGGAGCAGGACTGGGCGAACTTCCAGATCGCCGGCGAAATCGAGGACCAGAAGGAGCTCCGGAACGCCTACGGCCACTTTTTCTACCGCTTCCGGGAGGGCGAGTCCGGCTCCGATGTGTACGACAGGATCTCCTCGTTCATGGAGACGCTGCACCGGCACTGGTCCAAGCCGAGCTACGCCCCGAACGCCC
This sequence comes from Pseudarthrobacter sp. MM222, assembly GCF_947090775.1. Lineage (NCBI taxonomy): Bacteria > Bacillati > Actinomycetota > Actinomycetes > Micrococcales > Micrococcaceae > Pseudarthrobacter > Pseudarthrobacter sp. MM222. Next base: position 1,374,056 of record NZ_OX352321.1, on the reverse strand, counting down.
TGTTCGTCACACACGGGCTGACGATGCGGCTGTTCTGCATGCGCTGGTTCCATTGGTCCGTGGAGTACTTCGAGTCGCTCAACAACCCGGACAATGCCGAGGTCCGGACCCTGTTGCGCACCGACTACGGCAAGTATGAGCTGGACAAGCCCTTCAGCCAGTGGGTGGACCGGCGCGTGGACGAAACCGTGCTGGATGCTCCGCCGATGTTCTTTTAGGGCCGTGCCGCGAGCCACCCGTGACACGTCGGATCAGCGGGCGCGGACGCCCGCCCGCCAGACCGCGTGGGTGAGCGGGATGCCGGGGCGGTAGGCCAGATGTGTGGCGGACGGCGCGTTGAGCACGTGCAGGTCCGCGCGGTGCCCGACGGCGATCGACCCGACCGCGCGTTCGCCGTCGACGTCATTCCCGGTGTCCCGGCCAAGGGCCAGCGCCCCGCCGAAGGTCGCGGCTCGCACGGCCTCATGCACGCTCAGGTGCATCTGCAGCACGGCCGTGGTGACGCAGAACGCCATCGAACTCGTGTAGGACGTGCCGGGATTGCAATTGGAGGCCAGCGCCAGCTGCACCCCCGCGTCCAGCAGTTCCCGGCCGGGAGCCAGCGGCTGCCGGGTGGATAGGTCGCAGGCCGGCAGGCAGGTTGCCACGGTTCCGCGCTTGCCGCCTGCACCGGCGTCCCAGCCGGCCCAGCTGGCGGCGAGGGCGGCGACGTCGTCGCCGGAAAGGTAGTTCACGTGGTCCACGCTCGCCGCGCCGAATTCCACGGCAAGCTGCACGCCGGGGCCCTCGCCCAGCTGGTTGCCATGGACGCGCAGCCCCAATCCCGCCTCGCGGCACGCCCGGAGCACGCGGCGGGACTGCTCCTCGGTGAAGGCACCCCGTTCGCAGAAGACATCGGCCCAGCGGACGTAGGGGCGGACCGCAGCCAGCATGGGGCCGCAGACCAGATCCGTATACTCCTCGCCATCCATTCCGGCCGGGACGAGATGCGCCCCGAGGTAGGTCACTTCGTCCACCACCGAGGACGCGATGCGTGCGCTGCGGGCCTCGTTCTCCACGTCCAAGCCGTAGCCGGTTTTGGTCTCCAGGTAGGTGGTGCCCTGTGCGACGGCCTCGGCCACCCGTCCCATCGCCAGCCGGGTGAGGTCGAAGTCGCTCGTGCTTCGGGTGGCGCTGGTGGTCACGGCAATGCCGCCGGCGCTGTAGCCCTCCCCCGCCATCCGGGCCTCGAACTCGGCCGTGCGGTCCCCGGCGAAGATCAGGTGCGTGTGCGAATCGACCCAGCCCGGAAGGACGGCACGCCCCCCGGCGTCGACAACGTCGTCGGCGGCCGGCGCGTCCGCCGCGGGGCCGAGCCAGGCGATCCGCTCCCCCTCGACCACCACGGCCGCGTTTTTCAGGACGCGGTGGTCCACGTCCTGGGTCATCAGTTCGGCGATGTTGGTGACGAGGGTGCTCATGGTTCCATTCTTCAGCGGCGGATGGACCAGCGAGTGGCAGACAAGGCGTCGGTTGTCCGGGATGCCGGACCCGCCGCGGTTTCGCTGGCACCCGGGCCGGCCAGTATCAGCTCTGCGGCCAGTTCGGCGATGCCCGAGGAGGTTTGGAACCCGTACCCGCCCTGGCCGGCGAGCCAGAAGAATCCGGGAGCTTCGGCGTCGAACCCCACGACCGGGACTCCGTCAGCCGCTTCCGTCCGCAACCCGGTCCAGGCCTTGCGGACCCCGCGGATGCCGAGGGTGGTGATGCCGTTGAGCCTGGCAATCAGGGCCTCGACGTCGCCCGGGAACGGCTGGGCGTCCTCGGGCCGGCTCGGCACGGACTCCGAGGGTGAGATGAGGACCTGTTCGCCGTCGCGGCGGAAGTAGAAACTCTCATCGGCGGCGGCCACCATGGGACAGCCGGTCGGGAGCGGGTGCCCGACCTCGACGATCGCCGCCGTCCGCCGGTACGGCTGCAGGCCGAGCTTCTCGACCCCGCTGAGCACGGCGAGTTCGTCCGCCCAGGCGCCGGCCGCGTTCACCACGACGGCGGCCTGGAAGCCCTCCTGCCCCGCGCCGAGTTCCCAGCCGGAGCCGAGGCGCTGGGCGGAATGGACCTTGGCTCCGGTGATGATGTCCACGCCGCCGGCCTCGGCGTGCTGACGGTGGTCCTCGAGCAGCAGCGGGGCATTGCAGGCGAAGGAGCCAGTGTCCAGGCCCGCGGCGCTGAAGGACTCCGGCACCAGGACCGGGCAGAGCTCCATCGCCTCGGCATGGGTGATCCGGCGCATGAGGCCGCTGGCTTCCGCCTGGACCGTGGCTTCGTCGCCGATCAGCAGGAAGCTGCGTGGGCTAAGCACCGGTTCGGGCCGGCCGGCGTCCTCGGCGGCGATGAGTTCCAGTGTGCGGACGGTGAGCTCCTGGACCACGGCCGGGCCGTAACTGGGGATCAGCTGCCGCGCCGAGCGCGCCGAGGTGTGGTAGGCCAGGGTCTGCTCGGCTTCGACCAGGGCCACACTGCATCTCCCGGCCAGGGCGGAGGCAAGGGAAAGGCCGGCGATTCCGCCGCCGACAATCACTACATCGTAATGGGCTGACATGGTTACATCCTTGCAGACGTACCGGTCGACGGCGCCGCAGCGCGACGGCCTGAGCTAGGCCGCCACCGCGGCCCGGCTGCGGACGAACGCCTGCACGCAGGTCTCGACGTCTTCGGCGCTGTGCGCGGCGGATAGCTGCACCCGGATCCGGGCGGCGCCCTTGGGCACCACCGGGTAACTGAATGCCGTCACGAAGACTCCGTGCTGCAGCATCTCATCCGCCACCTTGGCGGCCATCACGGCGTCCCCGAACATCACCGGGACAATCGCATGTTCGCCCGGGAGCAGCTCGAAGCCTTCCTCCGCCATCCGGTTCCGGAACAGCCCGGCGTTGGCGAAGAGCTTGCCGCGCAGTTCCGCGGAGTTTTCGACCAGGTCCAGGGCCTGCAGGGTGGCCGCGACGATGGCCGGCGCCAGCGAGTTGGAGAACAGGTACGGCCGGGCCTTCTGCCGGAGCATCGCGACGATCTCGCGGCGGCCGGAGACGTAGCCGCCGGATGCGCCGCCGAGCGCCTTGCCGAAGGTTCCGGTGTAGATGTCCACCCGCTCCGAGACGCCGGCGTGCTCGGGCGTGCCGGCGCCGGTGGAGCCCATGAAGCCCACGGCATGGGAATCGTCCACCATGACCAGGGCGTCGTATTTGTCGGCGAGGTCGCAGATGGCTTCGAGCGGGGCGAGGAAGCCGTCCATGGAGAAGACGCCGTCCGTGACGATGATCTTGCGGCGGGCGGGGTTCTCCTGTGTCGTGGCCTGGATCAGCTTGGCTTCCAGGTCGGCCATGTCCTGGTTGGCGTAGCGGAACCGCTGGGCCTTGCAGAGCCGGATGCCGTCGATGATCGAGGCGTGGTTCAGCGCGTCGGAAATCACGGCGTCTTCCGGGCCGAAGAGGGACTCGAACACGCCGCCGTTGGCATCAAAGCAGCTGGAGAACAGGATGGTGTCCTCCGTGCCGAGGAACTTCGAAACCCGCTCCTCCAAGGCCAGGTGCAGGTCCTGGGTGCCGCAGATGAAGCGCACGCTGGCCATCCCGAAGCCGCGGTCGTCCATCGCAGCCTTGGCGGCGGCGATGATCTCCGGGTGGTCTGCAAGGCCCAGATAGTTGTTGGCGCAGAAGTTGAGGACCTCCGCGCTGGCATCGCCGATCTGCCCGGCCTTGATGCGGTTGGCCTGCGGGGAATCAATGTGCCGCTCGGTCTTGAACAAGCCGGCGCTGCGGATCTCGTCCAGTTCGTGCTGCAGCTGGTCCTTGATGGCTGAATACATGGGTTGTGCTCCTCAGCTGGGGTGAATTCCTGGTTCGGGGGCGGAAAGTCGTGCGAACGCGGGCTCGGAAAGGGAGGGCCTAGAAGCCGGTCCAGTCCAGGACCACTTTGCCGCCCACGCCGGCGCGGGCGATCTCGAAGCCCTTCTCCCAGTCCGCGGCGGGCAGGGTATCCGTGACGACGGCGGAAATGTTGGCGTGCAGCACCGGGTTGGAGGACAGCATGGCGCTCATGGCGTACCAGGTCTCGAACATTTCGCGGCCGTAAATGCCCTTCAGGGTCAGCATGTGCGTGACCACCTTTCCCCAGTCGATGTCGATCGACTGGGTGGGCAGTCCCAGCATCGCGATCCGGCCGCCGTGGTTCATGTTGTCGATCATCTCAGGCAGCGCCGTCGGGTGTCCGGACATTTCCATGCCGATGTCGAACCCCTCGCGCATGCCGAGTTCGCGCTGGGCGTCCTTCACGCGCATCCGGGAGACGTCGATCGCGAGGTCGACGCCGAGCGTGCGGGCCAGTTCCAGCCGCGGGGCGGAGACATCGGTGATGGCGATTTTCCGGGCCCCGGCGTGGCGGGCAACGGCGATGGCCATCAACCCGATGGGCCCGGCGCCGGTGATCAGCACGTCCTCGCCCACGAGCGGAAAGCTGAGAGCGGTGTGGACGGCGTTGCCGAACGGATCGAAGATGGCGCCCAGTTCCGGCGTCACGGACGGGTCCTGATGCACCCAGACGTTGGTTTCGGGGATCACGACGTACTCGGCGAAGGCGCCGTCGCGCTGGACCCCTACGCTGACGGTATGGATGCACATCTGCTTGCGGCCGGCACGGCAGTTGCGGCAGATCCCGCAGACGATGTGGCCTTCGCCGGAAACCCGGTCGCCGACCTTGACGTCGAGGACGTCCTCGCCGGTCTCCACGACCTCGCCGTAGAACTCGTGGCCGGCAATCAGCGGAGCGTTGATGATGCCCTGCGCCCAGGCATCCCAGGACTGGATGTGCAGGTCGGTGCCGCAGATCCCTGTGGTCATCACGCGGATTTTGACATCGGCCGGGCCGGTTTCCGGCTCCGGCCGGTCCACCAGTTCGAATCCTGCGTGGGCGCCGGCCTTGTAGAGAGCCTTCATGGCGTTCCTAACTGTGCTTTGTTTCGCTGTCCGGCGACGGTGGCCGCGGGCAGCAGGTGGGACAACTCACTTCATTAGAGCCCTTGCAAAGCATTAGCACAACCGGGTTTTTCTCAATCGACGATTAAGCGTTTCCTTGCGAATAGACTGGGCGCATGGAAATCCACCAGCTCGAGATGCTCCGCGAACTCGGGGCCCTGGGCAGCGTCAAGGCAGTCGCCGAGACCTTACTCGTGACGCCGTCGGCAGTGTCCCAGCAGTTGACCGCCCTGCAAAAGTCCGTCGACGTTCCGCTGACCCGCAAGGAGGGCCGCAACCTGGTCCTGACCGAGGCCGGCCAGGTGCTCGCCGACGCCGGAGCCGCCGTCGTCAGCGCCATGGCGGACGCCCGGACGGCCATCGGCGCCTACCACGGCTCGCCCGTAGCCCCGGTAACCCTCTGCGGTTTCCACAGTGCCGGGCAGGCGTTGTTCGCCCCCCTGGCCCGGTTGCTGGCCGCCCCGGACCAGCCGCGGATCCTGCTTACCGACGAGGACGTGGCCCAGCAGGACTTCCCGGCGCTGACGGCCCGCTACGACCTGGTCCTGGCGCACCGGATGGACCACAGCCCGCGCTGGCCCGAAGAGCGCGTCGCGGTGATCCCGCTGGCGCACGAGCCGCTGGATGTGGCGTTGTCGGCCGGGCACCGGCTGGCCGGCCAGCAGGCGGTCACCGCGGACGACGTCGTCGGCGAACCCTGGGTGACCAGCCACGCAGGCTACTCCCCGGCGGACGTACTCTCCGCCGTCGCCGCCGTGTCCAGCCGTGAACTGAACATCGTCCACCGGATCAACGACTACTCCACAGTGGCCATGCTGGTGGCGACGGGGAATGTGATCGGGCTGCTGCCGCGGCATACCGCGCGGCCGGTGCTGAACCCGGAGATCGTGCTGCGCCCGCTCGAGGGCATCAGCACCCGGCGCCGGATCGACATCCTGGCGAGGCCGGAGAACCTTAAAACGCAGATCGGTCATGATGGTCTGCGGAGCACTGCAGTCCATCATGACCGATTTGGTGGGCGGCTAGGGGTTAGCCTTCGACGCCGAGGCGTTCCAGGATCAGTTCCTTGACCCGGCCGGCGTCGGCCTGGCCGCGGGTGGCCTTCATGACGGCGCCGACGATCGCGCCGATCGCCTGGACCTTGCCGCCGCGGATCTTGTCCGCGACGCCGGGCTGCGCGGCGAGGGCCGCGTCGATGGCTTCCAGGAGGGGGCCGTCGTCGGAGACCACGGCGAGGCCGCGCTTTTCGACGATTTCCGCCGGAGTGCCTTCGCCGGCGAGCACGCCGTCGAGGACCTCGGTGGCCATCTTGTTGTTGATCTTGCCGTCCTCGACCATCCGGTTCAGTTCCACGATGGTGGCCGGTGTGACGCCAAGCTGGCCGGGATCGACGTCGGCGTTCTTGGCGCGTCCGACGATCTCGCCCATCCACCATTTGCGGGCCACCGTGGCGGTGGCGCCGGCAGCGATGGTTTCCTCGATCTCGTCCATGACGCCGGCGTTGACGACGTCGCGGAACTCGAGGTCGGCGTAGCCCCAGTCGGCCTGCAGGCGCTTGCGGCGGGCGGCCGGGGGCTCGGGCAGGGTGGCCCGGAGTTCCTCGACCCACTCGCGGGACGCGGTGATCGGCACCAGGTCCGGCTCGGGGAAGTAGCGGTAGTCGTCGGCGTCGGACTTGGCCCGGCCCGACGTCGTGGTCCGCGTGTCCTCGTGCCAGTGGCGGGTCTCCTGGATGACCGGCTCGCCCGAGTCCAGCACGGCGGCGTGCCGCTGGATCTCGTAGCGGACGGCGTGTTCGACGGCGCGCAGCGAGTTGACGTTCTTGGTCTCGGAGCGGATGCCGAAGCGTTCGCGGCCGTGCGGGCGGAGCGAGACGTTGGCGTCGCAGCGGACGTTGCCCCGTTCCATCCGCGCGTCCGAGACGCCGAGGTTCTTCACGATTTCGCGGACTGCCGCCACGTAGGCCTTGGCGAGTTCGGGAGCGCGGCTGCCCGCGCCCTGGATGGGCTTGGTGACGATCTCGACCAGCGGCACACCGGAGCGGTTGTAGTCCACCAGGGAGTAGTCCGCGCCCTGGATGCGGCCGGTGGCGCCCCCCATGTGGGTCAGCTTGCCGGCGTCCTCCTCCATGTGGGCGCGCTCGATCTCCACGCGGAAGATCGTGCCGTCGGAGAGCTCGATGTCCAGGTAGCCGTCGTACGCGATGGGTTCGTCGTACTGGGAGGTCTGGAAGTTCTTCGGTGTGTCCGGGTAGAAGTAGTTCTTCCGGGCGAAGCGGCACCTCTCGGCGATCTTGCAGTTCAGCGCCAGGCCGATCTTGATTGAGGACTCGATCGCGGTCTTGTTCACCACAGGCAGCACGCCGGGCATGCCGAGGTCCACCTCGTTGACGTTGGTGTTGGGCTCGTCGCCGAAGACGTTGGGCGCGGAGGAGAACATCTTGGTCTTGGTGTTGAGCTCCACGTGGACCTCAAAGCCCAGGACGGGATCGTACTTCTCCATCGCCTCTTCGAAGCTAAGGGTTGCGTCAGTCATTAGTGGGAACCTCCGTGGCTTGCGACGGCGTCATCGGTGAGAGCGGGGGCACGGTCCAGCAGCGGCCCGCCCCACTGCGCCTCGAGCAGGGACTCAAGCACGGCGCCGACGCGGTAGAGCCGGGCGTCCTGGCGGGCCGGGGCCAGCAGCTGGATGCCAACCGGCAACCCGTCCTCATCGGCCAGGCCACCGGGCAGGGAGAGCCCGGGAACACCTGCCATGTTGGCGGGGATGGTCGCGACGTCGTTGAGGTACATGGCCAGCGGGTCGTTGAGCTTCTCGCCGAGCTTGAAGGCCGTGGTGGGGGCCGTCGGGGAGATCAGGACGTCCGCCTTGGCGAAGGCGGCGGCGAAGTCGCGCTGGATCAGCGTGCGCACCTTCTGGGCCGAGCCGTAGTAGGCGTCGTAGTAGCCGGCGCTCAGGGCGTAGGTGCCCAGGATGATGCGGCGCTTGACCTCGTCGCCGAAGCCGGCGGCCCGGGTCGCTCCCATCACACGCTCGATGGTCATCGGACCGTCCGCGGGCAGGACCCGCAGGCCGTACCGGACGCCGTCGAACTTGGCGAGGTTGGAGGACGCCTCGGAGGGCATGACGAGGTAGTAGGCGCCCAGCGCGTACTTGAAGTTGGGGCAGGAGACCTCGACGATCTCGGCGCCCGCGGCCTTGAGCAGCTCGAGGGACTCATTGAAGCGGTTCTCGACGCCGGCCTGGTAGCCCTCGCCGTGGAGCTCCTTGATGATGCCGATCTTCATGCCGTCAACGTTGCCGGTCCGGGCGGCGGCCACGAGGTCCTCCAGCGGGTCCGGCAGCGAGGTGGAATCGTGCGGATCGTGTCCGCCGATGACCTGGTGCAGCAGGGCCGAGTCGAGCACCGTGCGGGAGACCGGGCCGATCTGGTCCAGCGAGGAGGCCATGGCGATCGCGCCGTAGCGGGAGACGCCGCCGTAGGTGGGCTTGACGCCGACGGTGCCGGTAACGGCGCCGGGCTGGCGGATGGAACCGCCGGTGTCCGTGCCGAGGGCCAGCGGCGCCTCGAAGGCAGCCACGGCGGCCGCGGAGCCGCCGCCTGAGCCGCCGGGGATGCGGTCAAGGTCCCAGGGGTTGTGGGTGGGGCCGTAGGCGGAGTGCTCGGTGGAGGAGCCCATCGCGAATTCGTCCAGGTTGGTTTTGCCCAGGATCGGCATCTTCGCGGCGCGCAGGCGCTTGACCACGGTGGCGTCGTAGGGGCTGTGCCAGCCCTCGAGGATTTTCGAGCCGGCCGTGGTGGGCTGGCCGACGGTCACGATGAGGTCCTTGACCGCGATCGGCACGCCGGCGAGGGCGTGCAGTTCGTCGGCGGCGGCGCCGCCGGCTGCGCGGATGGCGTCCACCTCGGCGGCGACGGCGAGCGCCTCGTCGGTGTTGACGTGCAGGAAGGCGTGGACCTTGCCGTCGACGGCGGCGATCCGGTCCAGGTGCGCCTGGGTGACCTCGACGGCGGAGACCTCGCGCGCGGCGAGCTTCTCGGCCAGCTGCGCGGCGGAATTACGGATCAGGTCGGAGTTCGTTTCAGTCATGTTCTTAGTCCTCGTCCAGGATTGCCGGGACCTTGAAGCGGCCTTCGTACGCGTCGGGGGCGCCGGACAATGCCTGCTCGGCCGTGAAGGTGTGGCCGACTACGTCTTCGCGGAACACATTGGTCAGCGGAATCGGGTGGGACGTGGCCGGGACGTCATCACCGGCGGCTTCACTGACGGACTTCACTGAATCAACGATGACGGCGAGTTCGCCGGCCATCCTGTCCAGCTCTTCAGCACTCATCTCGATGTGCGCGAGATGCGCGAGATGCGCGACGTCGTCGCGGTTGATCGCAGCCATGGATCTCCCCTGCAAGTTCGGATTATTTTCCGTCCCAGTCTACGTGGGTTGAACTGCTGTTACCGTCGGACGCCGAGACGACAGTTCGCGGCAATGTTTTGTGCAAACACTGCCGCGAACTGTCTTCTCGCGGGGTGGGTTAGCCGATGCCGATGGCTCCGGTGAGGACTCCGGTGGCAAGCATGACCAGGGAGATGACGGCGGTGCGCCAGAGGACCTTCTTGTGGTGGTCGCCGAGGTCCACCTTGGCGAGGGAGACCAGGAGCAGGATGGCCGGGACCAGGGGGCTCTGCAGGTGGAAAGGCTGGCCGGTGATGGAGGCGCGTGCCATGTCGGCGGCGCTGACGCCGTAGTGGGCCGCGGTTTCGCTGAGGACCGGGAGGACGCCGAAGTAGAAGGCGTCGTTGCTCATGAAGAAGGTCATCGGGATGCTCAGTACGCCGGTGATGATGGCCATGAACGGGCCCATGTCGGCGGGAATGATCGCCACGAGCCACTCCGACATTGCCTTGACCATGCCGGTGCCGTTCAGGACGCCCGTCAGGACGGCGGCGGCCATGACCATGCTGACGACGGCGACGATCGAGGGTGCGTGGGCGATCAGCTGGGCCCCCTGGTCTTTGACCTTCGGGAAGTTGACCAGCAGGGCGATCGCGGAACCCACCATGAAGACGAATGGCAGCGGAATAACGTTGGCTACGAGCGTCACCATGACGGCCACCGTCAGGCCGAGGTTGAACCAGAACAGCTTGGGACGCAGCGTAGCGCGGTTGGGGTCCAGTGCGGTGTCCGCCATGGCGGAATCGCGGTCGTCCACGAGCTCTTCAGTGCGTTCCAGGACAGCAATCGAACCGCTGCCGGCCGGGGTTCCGCCGCCGGGACGGTCGGCCTTGCGCCGGCCGCCGGTGCCGCCGGCGCCGCCGTCGAATCCGGCGCCGTCGGCCCAGATCTCCGGGGCGACGGCGCGGAGCCGGTTGCGTTCCTGCAGGCCCAGGAGCCAGGCGAAGACGAAGACGACCACGAGGCCGGCGATCAGCGAGGGGATCATGGGAACGAAGACTTCGTTCACATCGAGCTTCAGCGCGGTTGCTGCACGGGCGGTAGGGCCGCCCCAGGGCAGGATGTTCATGGTGCCGTTGGCGAGGCCCGCCACGCAGGTCAGGACCACGGGGCTCATCTTGAGGCGCAGGTAGACCGGCAGCATGGCAGCGGTGGTGAGGATGAAGGTGGTGGAGCCGTCGCCGTCGAGGGACACTGCCGCTGCGAGGATGGCGGTGCCGAGGACCACCTTGGCGGGGTCGTTGCCAAGCTTGCGCAGGATGAACCGGACCAGGGGGTCAAAGAGCCCGACGTCGATCATCAGGCCGAAGTAGATGATGGCGAACATCAGCAAGGCGGCGGTGGACGTCATCGACTTCATGGAGTCCATGACCATGGGGCCGATGCCGAGACCGGCGCCGGCGAAAAGTCCGAAGACTGTGGGGACGATGATCAGCGCCAGCACTGGCGTCAGCTTCTTCGTCATGATCAGCACCATGAAAACCGCGATCATGGCGAATCCTAGTAATACCAGCACGGCCGGCTCCTCTATGTGTTCGGCACCACCCCGGTGTGATGCGTACTACAGACGTTAGAGTGGCCCCCGTCACGGCAGTGCCTTTGGCTCAATTGATTGGCATACTGCTTATTGGAAGCATTTTGCTCATTTTGCTCACCGTTTCATTGACTCGAGGAAGGAGGACCGCCGTGGCGCGCCTGGCCGGCAGGGCTCCCCTTCGTTTCTCCACCCAGACCCTCCTGTTGCAGTTGGGCGTCGTGGCGCTCGTCGTCCTCCTCAGCGCGGCCGTTCATGCCTGGCTGACCTACGAGCGGTTGGGCCGTGAGGCCGAGAACCAGGCCCTGACGCTGGCCCGGACCGTCGCTTCGGATCCGGAGGTGCGGGCAGAGGTGCAGCAGATCAGCGCGCAGCCCGGCACTCCCCCGCGGGCCGAGCTGCTGACCGGTCCCCTGATGGCCGCCGCGGAGGGAGCGCGCACCCGCACCGGAGCACTGTTTGTTGTCATCACCGATGAGACCGGCCTGCGGCTGGCCCACCCCGATGCCGAGCGGCTGGGCGAACGGGTCAGCACCGACCCGTCCGAGGCACTGGCCGGCAAGGAGGTCACCACCCGGAACACGGGCACGCTCGGACCATCCGCCGGCGCCAAGGTCCCCGTGTTCGCCCCGGGCTCGGAGGCGGTGGCCGGCGAGGTCAGCGTGGGCTATTCCACCGAAACCATCGGCCAGAGCCTGGCCCGGGACATCGTTCCCATCGCCCTGACCGCCGCCGGGGCCCTGCTCGCCGGGGTACTCGCCTCCTTCCTGCTGCGCCGCCGCCTGCAGCGGCTCACGCTGGGCCTGGAACCGGAGGAGATCAGCACCCTGGTCCATGACCAGGTGGCTGTCCTCCAGGGCGTGGACGACGGCGTCATCGGCGTCTCCGCGGACGGCCGGATCAGCGTCTTCAACGCCGCGGCGCAGCGGCTCCTGGGCCAGCCGGACCTGGCCGGAACACCGTGGGCAGCCGCCCCGGTCCCAGCCCAGCTCAAGGCCCTGACCCGCGCCGATGCCGCGGAGGGCGACGCGGTGGAGTTCGTGGCCGGCGCCCGTATCCTGGTGGCGAGCGCTCGCAAGGCGCTGCATGGCCGGGAAGACCTCGGGTGGGTGGTCATGCTCCGGGACCGCACCGAACTCCAACAGCTCACCCGCCAACTCGACGCGGTCGGCACCATGTCCACGGCGCTTCGGGCCCAGCGCCACGAATTCGCCAACCAGCTGCACACTATCGCCGGATTCATGAGCATCGGCCAACACCAGCAGGCCCGCGAGTACGTGGCCCGGCTGGCGGCCACCGGCCCGCTGAAGTTTCCGGTGGACCAGGCCGAACTGCTCCAGGACCCCTACCTGCAGGCGTTCCTCGGGGCCAAGGGCGTGGAGGCGGACGAGCGCGGCGTGAGTCTACGGCTGGGCCCGGAAACCCTGGTCCGGGGCCAGGTCACCGAGCCGCAGGAAGTCACCACTGTCCTCGGAAATCTCATCGACAACGCGGTGAACGCCGCGGTGGCCGGCTCGGCCGCCGAACGCTGGGTGGAGGTGGAGGTGCTGGACGGGCCCGGGGCAGGCGGCGCGGGCGCCGGACCGGGAACCCTGCACATCGTCGTCGGGGACTCCGGCGACGGGCTGCCGGCGGCAGTGGCCGGAGGGGCGGAGGGGGATGACGTATTCGCCGAAGGCTTTACGACGTCGGAACGCCCCGTCCGGGCCGGCGCCGGGCAGGGACTGGGGCTGGCCCTCGCCCGCCAACTGGCGCGCCGCCGCGGCGGGGACGTGCGGGTGCTGGAGCGCGGCTCCCCCGGCGGCCCGGGAGCTGTGTTCATGGCGACCCTGCCGGGAACGACGTCGCACGGGAACAAACCAGATGAAAGGGACAATGATGTCTGACGATTTCCGCGTGCTGATTGTGGACGATGATTTCCACGTCGCCAAGCTGCACGCGGCCTACGTGGATTCGGTGGCAGGGTTCCTGGCGCTGCCCCCGGCCGGATCTGCCTCCCAGGCGCTGCAGGCCATCCACAGCCTGCGCCCCGATTTGATCCTGCTGGACGTGTACCTGCCGGACGCGTCCGGCCTGGACCTGCTGCACCAGCTGGATGTGGACACTATGATCCTCAGCGCGGCCTCGGACGCGGCGTCGCTCCGGCTCGCCTTCCGGCGGGGGGCGCTCGGCTACCTGCTCAAGCCGTTCACGGCTGAATCGCTCTCGCAGCAGCTGCGCTCATACGCCCGCTACCGGCGGATCCTGGCCCAGCCCGGGTCGGTCACCCAGGACACGGTGGAACGGGCCAAGCGTGCCCTGATCCCGGGGGACGTCATCGCCTCGGCCAAGCCCAGGTCCGCCACCGAGGCGGCGGTGCTTGAATCGCTGGAACCGGGTGAACAGTATTCGGCGGCCGAGGTCGCCACCCGGGTAGGCGTGTCCCGGGCAACTGCCCAGCGCTACCTGTCGTCACTGGCGGACGACGGCGCCGTCGATATCCAGTTGCGGTACGGCACCACCGGGCGGCCCGAGCACCGCTATGGCCTGCCGGCCCGTACGGGCGGCTAGCTGGCGCTCTTCTGGGCGACGAGTTCGATCTCGACCAGCATCCCGGCATCCAGGAACGGCAGCACATGGACCAAGGAGAGCGTGGGACGGATGTCACCGAACACCTCGCCGTGGGCGCGTCCGGCTTCCTCCCACTGGCTGATGTCCGTCAGGTACAGCTTTGACTGCACGACGTCCGCGTAGCCGAAGCCCGCATCGGCCAGCACGGTGCCGAGCTTGTCCAGGATGAAGCGGGTCTGGGTGTAAAAGTCATTCCCCACCACGCCGTTGTCTCCGCTGGCGGCAGTAGCGGAAATATAGAGTGTGTTGTCCACCTGGACCGCACGGGAGTAGCCGAGCTTCTGTTCCCAGACGGAGCCGGTGCCGAATGTCTTGCGCATTTTCTTGCCTTTCGGGGTGGGTCAGGGTGGGTCAGGCGGCGACGTCGCCGTGCCGGCGGAAGGCGTTCCGGCGGGCGTGGTCGTGGACACGGCTCAAAGCGTCAATCTGGCCCCGCGCGTCATCGCTGAGCTTCTGGAAGGTGACCGGGTCCAGCCCCAGGTCGGGGGCCAGCTCTTCGAGAGTCTGCCAGCCGCCGATCTTTCCCAGAATCGCGGCGCGCATCAGTTCGGCCTCGAGGACCATGGTCATCGGGGACCGCCGGATAATCCGGCCGTTGAGCTTGAGCCGCCCGGCATGTTCGGCCAGCCATGCCGCAGCTTGGCGGTGCGGCCGCTGCCGGACGTCCAGGTCGTGGATCAGGCCCTCGAGCAGGTCCCGCTCACGTTGGAGCTCGGCGCTGACCCGTGCGAGGTCCCCGGACACCGGCGTGTCCGCGTACACCTCAGCCATCCGCTGGATCCGGGAGACTCCGGCCGTTGAGCCGGACAGGTGGTCGGACAGGTAGAGTCCGAGGAGCTTTGCGTCGATCGAGCCGGGGATGTGCGGGGCCATGGAACCTCCAGGGTGTGCCTGTTGCCTGAGCGGGGTCGGTTGACCAAAACCCTACCGCACGGTCTCGACGCCTCCTGGCCGCTTACAGCTCCTGGCGGTAAACGAGCAGTTTGATCTCGGTATCGGGCACCAGCCAGTCGCGTTCGGGTACGCGCACGAATCCGGTTTTCGAGTAGAGGCCGTGCGCGCTCTCCCAGGTCATGCCCGTGGTGAGGGCGACGGCCCGGATTCCGGGCAGGGACCGGCCGTGCTCGAGGATGGCGCGGACCATGGCCAGGCCGGCGCCGCTGCGCTGCACGGCCGGGTCCACCACGAGCATGCGGAACTCCAGCTCGTCGCTCCGGGCGATGTCGGCATAGGGCTCGCCCGCAACCGCCAGCGTCACGGAACCAACAATCACGCCGTTCCGTTCCGCGACCCAGATTGTTGCTTTCGAGGCCCGCTGGGCGACGTTCTGGATCTGCCGCATGTACGGGTGCTCGGCACTCTCAAAGTAGCCAGCGGCCAGGTAGGCGTCCCGGGTGATGCGCGCTATGGCGTCGAAATCGGTCGGAACGGCGGGGCGGATGCGGATCTGCGAAGACACCTGTCCATGGTAAGGGCGCACGCAGCAGCCGGCCCGAAGAACGGCGGTTTCCGTGACTGAACTATCAAATCAGAGCGGGAACTTGCCGGAGAATTCCAGGCTTCCGGCGCAGGTCCAGGCAGCCAGCCGCTCCTCGTCGGAGGGGCCGCCGGCCAGCGGGCTGGTGAGCCGGGGCCGGCGCACCCAGCAGCCTGCCTCCTCCGCGATCAGGGCGCCGGCCGCGAAGTCATGCTCATTGAGGCCGCGCTCACCGAAGGCATCGATGGTGCCGTCCGCCACGAGGCAGAGGTCCAGGGCCGCGGAGCCGAGCCGGCGGACGTCGGCGAAGCCCTCCATCAGGCTGCCCAGGCCGCCCGCCTGTTCGGCGCGGACACCGGCGTCGTAGTTGAAACCCGTGGCCAGGATCTGCCCGCTGCGCCCGGGGACCGGCCCGAACAGCTGCGTCTGCCGGCCGTTCTCGTCAAGCCAGGCCCCGTGGCCACGGGACGCGTAGTAGCTCCGTCCCAGTGCCGGGGCGTGAACGACGCCGGCCAGCCAGACGCCCTCGGGATCCGCCACGGCCACCGAGGTGCCGTAGTAGACGATATTGCGGATGAAGTTGGTGGTGCCGTCCAGCGGATCGACGGACCAGCGGTAGCCGCTGGCGTCGTCGGGCAGGACGGTGCCGCCCTCTTCTCCGGTGATGATGTCCTGCGGCCGGGCAGCGATAAGCACCGCCCGGACGGCCTTCTCTGCGGCGAGGTCGAATGCCGTCACCCAGTCCCCCGCGTCGCCCTTGTTGCTGACCCCGAGTTCGGCCGCGTTCCGGCCGGCCAGGACCGCGGCCCCGGCCGCCGCCGCCGCCCGGGCCAATTCGAGCAGTGCCCCCGGCTCCGGGCCGGAAGCGGGATCCGCGCTCATTCGGTTGCCAATTCCTGGATTTCCTCAGCGGAATCGTCCGAATCGTCCCCACCCGTACCGCCGGCCGTACCGCCGGCCGGGCCGGTCGCCGGGCCGCTCGCCAGCAGGGCGCGGAAGCCGTCCTCGTCCAGGACGGGCACGCCGAGCTGTTCCGCCTTGTCCAGCTTGGTGCCCGCGTTCTCGCCGGCCACCAGGTAGTCCGTCTTTTTCGACACCGAACCGGATGCTTTGCCGCCGCGGATCAGGATGGCTTCCTTCGCCTCGTCCCGGCTGAAGCCCTCGAGGCTTCCGGTGACCACGATCGTGAGCCCCTCCAGGGTCCGGGGCATGGACGCGTCCCGTTCGTCTTCCATCCGGACGCCGTCGGCGGCCCAGCTGTCGACGATCTCGCGGTGCCAGTCGTCGGCGAACCATTCGGTGAGGGCCTGCGCGATTACCGGGCCGACGCCGTCGACGTGGGCCAGCTCCTCCTCGGAGGCCTGCCGGATCCCGTCCATGGTCCCGAACGCGGTTGCGAGCGCGCGGGAGGCCCTCGGCCCGACATGCCGGATGGACAGGGCCACCAGCACGCGCCAGAGCGGCTGCGTCTTGGCCTTTTCCAGTTCCCGGAAGAGTTTCTCGGTGGTCGCCGTCGGTTTGGACGGCGCCTTGGCGGTGCCCTTGCTGAAGAAGTACGGCACGAGCTCGAACTCTCCGGTGGGCACGCCCTTGCTGCGCTTTTCGCGCCGGATGCGCACGCCCGCGAGGTCTTCCGGTTTCAGCCGGAACAGCGTCGCCTCGGTGGTCAGCGGCGGGGTCTCCGGCTCCGTAGGCTGGGTGAGGGCAATGGCTGCTTCCCAGCCGAGGGCCTCAATGTCGAAGCCGCCGCGGCCGGCGAGGTGGAACACGCGTTCGCGAAGCTGTGCCGGGCAGGAACGGGAGTTGGGGCAGCGGATGTCCACGTCCCCCTCTTTCGCCGGGGCCAGAGCTGTCCCGCAGGCGGGGCATTCGGTGGGCATCACGAAGTCCCGGACCGGCGGAACCTGCTGGTCCCGGAGGGCTAGGACGGGCCCGACGATCTCCGGGATGACATCGCCGGCCTTGCGCAGCACCACGATGTCGCCGATCTTGACGCCCTTGGCCTTCACGACTTCCTGATTGTGCAAGGTGGCCATTCCCACCGTGGAACCGGCCACCTTGACCGGTTCCATCACCCCGAAGGGCGTGACCCGGCCGGTGCGGCCCACATTGACGGTGATGTCCAGCAGTTTCGTGTGGACTTCCTCCGGCGGGTATTTGTAGGCCACCGCCCAGCGCGGGACGCGGGTGGTGTAGCCGAGTGCCCTCTGCGTGGCGAAGTCGTCCACCTTGACCACGATGCCGTCAATCTCATGGGTCAGGCTGTGCCGTTTGTCCCCGTAGCGCTGGATGAACGCCAGCACATCCTTCAGCCCGGGCAGGACCTCGACATACGGGCTGGTGGGCAGTCCCCACTCCGCGAGCTGGCGGTAGGTCTCGGACTGGCTGGCGGTTTCCAGGCCCGCACGGGCGCCGATGCCGTGCACGTACATCCGCAGCGGCCGCTTGGCGGTTTCCGCGGGGTCCTTCTGGCGCAGCGATCCGGCGGCGGCGTTGCGCGGATTGGCCAGCGGCGCCTTGCCGGCCTCGATCAGGGCCTCGTTGAATTCCGCGAACGCCTTGGAGGGGATGAACACCTCGCCGCGGATTTCCATCTCCGCCGGGAAACCCTCGCCGCTGAGCTGCTGAGGGATTTCCTGAATGGTCAGGACGTTGTGCGTGATGTCCTCACCGGTGGTGCCGTCGCCGCGGGTGGCGGCCCGGACCAGCACGCCGTCGCGGTACAGCAGGTTGACGGCGAGCCCGTCGATCTTGAGTTCGGTGAGCCAGGCCGGCGTCCCGTTCCCGAGTTTGGTGATGCTGGCCTCGGCCTTGGCGATCCACGCCTCCAGCTCCTCGAGCGAAAAGACGTCCTCGAGGCTGTACATGCGCTGCAGGTGCTGGACGGCGGCAAACGCCGCGGACACCTCACCGCCCACCTCCTGGGTGGGCGAATCATTGGCCACGAGTTCGGGGTGCATGGCCTCGAGCGTTTCCAGGCGCCGGAAGAGTTCGTCGAACTCGGCGTCGGAAATGGTCGGCGCGTCCTCCTGGTAGTACGCGAACCGGTGTCGGCGGACCTGTTCCACGAGGTCTTCGTACTCCTCGCGGACGGCCTCGGAGGGGACCAGCTCCGTGGCGGGGCTTTGGGCGTCGGTTTCAGTGTTCCCTGTGCTCACAGACCTATCCTGCCCTACATCGGGGGTGCTGTGGGGACACCGCCGCCAGGAGTCGGAACGTTGGTCGCGTCCACCACGATGCAGGTGACATTGTCCCGTCCGCCGCAACGCAGGGCCGCCTGGATGAGTTCATCGACGGCCGCCTGCGGGTCGGCTTCGGCCGCCAGAATGCCGGCGATCTGCTCGTCGTCCAGCTCGCCGTTCAGCCCGTCGGAGCAGACCAGCATCCGGTCGCCCTCCTCGACGGGCAACAGCCAGTAGTCCGCCTCGGTCTCATAGCCGGTGCCCAGGGCGCGCGTGACCACGTGGCGCCGCGGGTGCACGGCCGCCTCGGCCATGCTGATCTCGCCCGCGTCCACCAGTTCCTGCACTTCGGAGTGGTCCACGCTGATTTGGCTGAGGCAGCCCCGGCTGAACCGGTAGGTCCGGGAGTCCCCGATGTTCAGCACCAGCCAGTACGGCATGCCCAGCTGTTCCACCACCACCACGCCGGAGAGGGTGGTTCCGGCCCGGGACCCGGTTGCCTCCCGGATGTTTTCGTCGGCGGTCAGCAGGTACTCCTGTACGGTGCCGGCCGTGGCGTCGCGCGCGCCGCCTGCCAGCTGCGGCATCCCGGCGAGGGTGCGGATGCAGATGCCGCTGGCAATCTCGCCGGCCTCGTGCCCGCCCATGCCGTCGGCGACGGCGAAGACGGGGTCGGCGGCGATGAAGGAATCCTCGTTCATCTCCCGGCGCAGTCCGCGGTCGGTGCCGTAGCCGGCGTTGAGCCGCAGGTCGGTAGCGGAGGGTACGGCGGCCGGTTGTGGTTTCATGCCTGTCCTAGGTAGAAGGCTGCGTTACGGGGATACTACCCGGGATCGGGCCGGTGTCCACTGTACTTAATCCAGGGCAGGACTTAATCCAGGGCAGGACTTAATCCAAGACCAGGCCCCGGCCGCTGCCACGCTGCAGTTGCACCGGGTGGATCTCGCCGAAGCCACGGACGTCTTCCGCCGGGCGCGGGAGGAGGACGAAGCGTTCATCCTGTTCCAGGGCGGCTGCGGTCATCGAGTCCACGAGGACCGTTCCCGGATCCGCCAGCGCGGTGAGCCGTGCCGCCAGGTTCACGGTCGGGCCGTAAATGTCCCCGAGCCGGGAGAGGATGCGGCCCCACACCATGGCCACGCGGGCCTGCGGCAGGATCTCGTCCTCGGTGAAGGCCTGGCACAGTGCGAGCGAGATCTCGGCGCCTGCCGCGGGCGTTTCGGCAATGTAGAGGACTTCGTCGCCCACGGTCTTGACGAGGCGGCCGCCGCCGACGGAGATGATTTCGGCGCATTTGTTTTCGAAGCGTTGCACCAGCTGGGCCAGCGTCTTCTCGTTCATGCGGCGGGACAGGCTGGTGTAGGAAACCAGGTCGGCAAAACCGACTGCCCGGGCAAGGGGCAACGGCGTGTCATCCTCGTCCCCTTCGCGGCCCTCCTCGCTGGACTGCAGCCCAGCCTCGGCCCGCACCGCCAGCCGCTGGACACCGGCGTTGAGCTGCCGGCGCCAGGAATAAAGCAGCATTTCCTCCAGCGCGTCCACCAGCGAGGGCAGTTCGCTGACCAGTCGCTTGCGGGCCACCGCGTCGGGCACGCCCTGTTGGTGGACCATGTCCTCCACCAGTGCCTCGATCTGCCACACCACCATGCGGTCCGTCATCTGGCCGATGGCCCGGGTGACCGAAATGGCGGCTTCCTCGGTCAGCTTGCCGGACCGGACCTGGTCCACGATGGTGTTGAGCGCGGACTGGTCACGTTCGGTGAAGGCGACGTCCTCATCGCCCAGGTTGGGAAAGCCCAGGGCGCGCCAGAGTTTCCGGGCGGAGAGCAGGGACAGCCCGGCGCCTGCCGCGACCTCACGACGGCGGAGCTTGCGTTCCCCGCCCAGCAGCCGGTGTTCGAGGGCCTTCAGGGCAAGGCGCTCGCCGGAGATCGCTCCAGTGGGCGGTGCTACCGAGGCGGCAGCGATGTCGACATCGCCGGCGTCAGAGTCGGCGTCAGAGTCAGTGTCGGCTTCGGCCGCACCGGAGTTCGCATCGGAGTCCGCGCCGGGCTCTTCAGCCTGGCCGGATGCATCCGCGCCGGCATAGGCGGTAGGGGTGTCGGTACCCTGCTCGCGGCCTGCGGCGACGGAATCGAGGACGGCTTCTTCGAGTGTGGCGGCCTCGACGACGGCGTCGTCAACGTGCGATGGCTCCCCGTCCAGGAGCCCGGATTCCTGGTGGACATTCTCAGCGCTCATCTCTTCCACCTTCTCTCGTCTCCCATGGCCGGGCCCCGTACCGGCTGCCCTCTGCGTTGTGAATCATGCCCTCGGCCCTGAATCCGCCCTGCGGAAGTTCATTGATGGCCTCGAGTATGAAGATTCGGAACGTTCCCACCTCCGGGACGTCGGGCACCACCGTGCTGGCGGAGTACCCGGTGTCCAAGGATATATTCCCGGACCGCAATACGCGTTGGAGCAACGACTGCCGGATCTCGACATTTCGAACGGCTGCCAGATAAACCTGCTGATCCCGCCGCCGTAACATGCCGTAACGGGCAACTAAGCGCTGGCTCGTCAGGGTGTACCGGGTGGCGTGCCAGGTCAGCGTCCGCGGTAGGCAGTAACCCAGCAGCACCCAGGCGGCCAGCACCACGCAAAGACCAATAAGCCAGGGGGTCCACGCCGGCCGGATCAGCGGGAGGAGCCTGGTGGGTCCGCCTTTGACGATCCACGCGCAGGCATAGGCGGCCAGGGCCGGAACAGCAATGAACAGCAGCGCCGGGACGATCAGCATCCTGGGCTGGGGCCGGGTCACCGCAATCACTTGCTCACCCGGGAGAAGCTCCTTACGCATAGCCGCTTTCGGCGCTGGCGGGTTGGCCGTCGTCGCCCGCGGTCCCGTTCCCGGGTGGCGTCCAGGGCCGCAGATGCACCACATCCCCCGCCGTGATGACGTGCTCGTGTCCGCCGGAGTCCACCACCATCAGGGAGCCGTAGTCATCAAGGCGCGAAGCATGGCCAATGATTTCATGGTCGCCGGGGAGGTGGGCGCGCACCTGCTTGCCGAGGGTGGTCAGGACGGCCTCGACCCGCTTGTGCAGGGAGTGGCCGCCTGCCATGCCGGCGGCAGGGTCGCCGTCGGCGTTGCAGAAGCTGCGGTACAGCGTGGCGAAACGCGACAGATAGCTCTTCAACAGCACGGTCCGGTCCACCGTGGCCGGGCGCTCCAGCAGCACGGAGGTGGCGGTGGGAACGGGCAGTTCGGCAGCGGTAAGGGAGACATTGAGTCCGGTACCGAGCACCACCGGCGGGACGGCGCCACCCTCCAGCGGTCCAAGCTGGGCCAGGATGCCGGCGATTTTCCTGCCGCGGACCAGGACGTCATTGGGCCATTTGAGTTCTGCCGGGATGCCTGCCGTATCCAGCAGCGCCTCGCGCAGAGCCAGCGCCGCGAGCAGCGAAAGCCAGGAATAGCTCTGGGTCGGCAGCGGGCGGCCATCGGCATTGACAGGCCGTAGAACCAGGGAGACGGATACGGAGCTGCGGGCTGGGGCTTCCCAGCGGCGGTCCAGCCGTCCGCGGGCGGCGCTCTGGTACTCGGCCGTGAGTACGGCCAAATCCGGGTAGGCCTGTGGATCCTCGCTGGCGCCGCGGAGCAGGTCCGCGTTCGTGGAACCGGTGGACTCCACCACCATGAGTTGCGGGATTCCGTTAGCGGCCAGGAACGACTCATCACGGAGGGCTGCGACGTCAAGCGGTGGACGATCCGGTGTTTCCTGGGCGGCTTCCATGCTTGAATCCTACCGAGGAACGGCCACCGCGGCTCCGGCCCCGGGACCCGGAAACGGCAATCCACACGGAACTTAGAGGAAAATGTCAGCGACCAGCCGGTTCTCCGGGGCGCCGAGGCTGTACGGCGTGAAGTCCGTGACACCTGCGGCAGCGAGCACCTGTTCATCCGTATAGAAGTTCCCGCTCCGGCTGCCCGAGCCCGGCATGGAGTTCCCGCCGGTCAGCACGGCGTGGGCCGCATCCGCCATGATTCCGGGACCCCGGGCGCCCTGGACGATCTTCTCGCCGCCGGGCATGTTCCGGATCGCAGCGGTATCGATCAGGGTGCACGGCCACAGCGAGTTGACGCTGATACCGTCCCCCTTGAGCTCTTCGGCCAGGCCCAGCGTGGTCAGGCTCATGCCGTACTTGGCCAGCGTGTAGGCCAGGTGCATGCCCGCCCATTTGGGGTCAAGGTTGAGCGGCGGTGACAGCGTAAGGATGTGCCCGGCGTCCGATTCGCGCAGCGCGGGCAGGGCACACTTCGACAACAGGAAAGTGCCGCGCACGTTGATGTCCTGCATCAGGTCGTAGCGCTTCATGTCCACGGCGTCGGTCTTGGAGAGGTCGATCGCGGAGGCGTTGTTGATAACGACGTCGATCCCGCCAAAGCGGTCGACGGCGGCAGCGACGGCGCCGGCGACGTCGTCGTCACTGCGTACGTCGCCCACCAGCGGGAGCGCATTTCCGCCCGCGGCCTCGATCTGTTCAGCAGCGGTGTAGACGGTGCCTTCCAGCGTGGCGTGCGGTTGCCCGGTCTTGGCCATCAGGACAATGTTGGCGCCGTCCCGGGCGGCCCGGATGGCGATCGCCAGGCCGATGCCGCGGCTGCCTCCGGAGATGAGGATGGTGCGGCCCTGGAGGGAACCGGCGGCCTGGTATGGCCCTGCGGCGGCGCCCGAAGCATCGTTGCTTGAAGTCATGAGCACACTCTAGCCGAATCATGTTACCGGTGAGTAACATCGACCCGCCGAGGATAGGAAGGAGAGAAAATTGTAGGTTTTCTACAGCGGAATCGACTGATAGCGTCACTAGACTTGCCCTCAGGGCCCTGCCTTTGTGTGGAATCTACTTAAGTCCTCCGCGGTATTGGGCCAGCGACTATCAGCAACAGAGCCGGAGACATTTGATGAGCCACGATCTGACCACGACTGCGGGAAAGATTGCAGATTTCCGCGAGCGCCAGGCCCGTGCTGAGCAGCCCTCCGGCCCGGAAGCGATCGAGAAGCAGCATGCGCGCGGCAAGAACACCGCCCGCGAGCGCATCGACCTGCTGTTGGACGCCGGTTCCTTCGTCGAGTTCGACGCGCTGGCCGTGCACCGCTCCACCGCCTTCGGCATGGAGAAGAAGAAGCCGCTCGGCGACGGGCTCGTCTCCGGCTACGGCACCGTGGACGGCAGGCCCGTGGCGGTCTACAGCCAGGACTTCTCCGTCTATGGCGGCTCGCTGAGCCAGGTCAACGGCGAGAAGATCGTCAAGGTTCAGGAATTCGCGCTGCGCAATGGCTGCCCCGTCGTGGGCATCCTCGACGGCGGCGGCGCCCGGATCCAAGAAGGCGTCGCCTCGCTGGCGATGTTTGCGGATATTTTCCGCAACAACGTCCACGCTTCCGGCGTCGTGCCGCAGATCTCGCTGATCATGGGACCCTCAGCCGGCGGCGCCGCCTACTCCCCGGCCCTGACCGACTACGTGGTCATGGTGGACAAAACTTCGCACATGTTCATCACCGGCCCGGACGTCATCAAGACCGTCACCGGCGAAGACGTGGACATGGAAACCCTCGGCGGCGCCCGCCAGCACAACGCGAACACGGGCACCTCCACGTACCTCGCCTCCGACGAGACGGACGCCATCGAGTTCGTCCGCGAGCTCCTGGATTTCCTGCCCTCCAATAACCTCGCCGAAGCCCCGGTGCTGGAGCACACCCAGGAGCTGGAGCTCGACGACGACGACCTCGCCCTCGACACGCTCATCCCGGACTCGGCCAACCAGCCCTACGACATGCGTAAGGTCGTCGAGCAGATTGTCGACGACGCGCACTTCCTGGAGATGCAGTCGCTCTACGCCCCGAACGTGATGATCGGCTACGGCCGGGTGGAGGGCCACACGGTGGGGATCGTGGCCAACCAGCCCATGCAGTTCGCCGGAACCCTGGACATCGCCGCCTCGGAAAAGGCCGCCCGATTCGTCCGCCACTGCGATGCCTTCAACATCCCCATCATCACGCTCGTTGATGTGCCCGGCTTCCTTCCCGGCAAGGACCAGGAGTTCCAGGGCATCATCCGCCGCGGCGCTAAACTGCTGTATGCCTATGCCGAGGCCACCGTGCCCAAGCTGACCGTCATCACCCGCAAGGCCTACGGCGGGGCGTACATCGTGATGGGCTCGAAGAAGCTCGGGGCGGACCTGAACCTGGCCTGGCCCACCGCCCAGATCGGCGTCATGGGCGCCCAGGGTGCGGTCAACATCCTGTACCGCCGCGAACTGGCAGCCGTTTCGGCAGACGGCGGCGACGTCGAGGCCAAGCGCGCCGAGGTCATCCGGCAGTACGAGGAAGAGCTGCTCAACCCCTACCAGGCCGCCCAGCTCGGCTACGTGGACGCCGTCGTCGCGCCGTCCGAGACGCGGGTGCAGATCATCAAGGGCCTGCGCGCCCTCCGGGACAAGCGCGCCAGCCTGCCCGCCAAGAAGCACGGGAACATCCCGCTGTGATCCCCACCCGCCCCCTAACTTCGCAAGTCCCCACCGGCTCCCAGCCTTCGCAAGCTCAGGCCGGGTCCCTCGCCGGCGTGGGCCCACGGCCAGGAGGATCCGCCGACAGCCCCGACTCGCCGCTGCTCTCCGTCGTCAAGGGCGAGCCGACGGCGGAGGAGCTGGCGGCGCTCACCGCCGTCGTCCTCTCCCTCGGCAACGGCGATTCCGCGGCGCCGGTGAAGCCCAGTGTCCGCCAGTGGGTCCGGCGGCAGCAACTGCAGCTGGCGCCCAAACCCGGCCCCGGGTCGTGGAAGCGCAGCCGCGGCTGAGCATTCAGTAACCCTTTCAGAACTGCCCGACCGCGGCTAGTCTCGTCGGGTGACTGAAACTACTGAACACGCCGCCACCGTGCGCCCGCAGACCGCCATCGACGCCGTCGCCGACGACTACACCGACACCCTGATCCGGCTTAACCCGAGTTTTGCCACCGAACTCGGTCTGCCCGGCCACGAGACGGAATACCAGGATTTCTCCCCCGCCGGGCAGGAGGCATTCGCCGCCGCCGCCCGCCAGGCCCTGGCCGCGCTGGACGGCCTGGAGCCCGCCGACGACGTCGATGCTGTCACCCTTGACGCGATGCGCGAACGCCTGGGCCTGCAGCTCGAAATCCACGAATCCGGCTGGGATGCCGCCGAGCTGAACAACATCGCCTCCCCCGCGCAGGATATCCGGGCAATCTTCGACCTGATGCCGACGGACACCGCGGAGCAGTGGAACCATATCGCGGGCCGCGCGCGCAACGTCCCGGCGGCGATCGACGGCTACATCGAGTCGCTGCGCTCGGCCAAGGCGGACGGCAGGGTCGCCGCCGCACGCCAGGTCTCGATCGTGATCGAGCAGACCACCAAGTACGCCGCCGAAGACGGCTTCTTCGCCAAGCTCGCCGCCAACGCCCGCACGGCGGAGGGCCCGCTGCCCGCAGATCTGCAGTCCACGCTCGACGCCGGAGTGGCTGCTGCTCGGGTGGGCTATTCGCGGCTGGCCGGCTTCCTGGAATCCGAGCTGCTGCCGGCCGCCCCGGCCGCGGACGCCGTCGGCCGGGAGCGTTACGCACTGGCTTCGCGGTCCTTCCTCGGCGCCGCGGTGGACCTCGAGGAGACGTACGCCTGGGGAGTGCACGAACTTGAACACCTGATCGCCGAGCAGGAGCGGGTGGCTGGCGAGATCCGCGCGGGCGCCTCCATCGAGGAAGCCAAGGAGCTCCTGAACAACGACCCCGCCCGCCAGCTGAAGGGCACGGACGCGCTCCAGGCGTGGATGCAGGGGCTCTCCGACAAGGCCGTGGCCGACCTTGCCGGCGTGCACTTCGACATTCCGGACGTGATGAAAGCGCTCGAGTGCAAGATCGCACCGACCGACGAAGGTGGCATCTACTACACCGGGCCTTCGGACGACTTCAGCCGGCCGGGCCGCATGTGGTGGTCTGTGCCTGCCGGCGAGGACACGTTCACCACCTGGGCCGAGACCACCACGGTCTACCACGAGGGCGTGCCGGGCCACCATCTGCAGGTCGCGACCGCCACCTACCGCCGGGAGCTGCTCAACAAGTGGCGGCGCAACGTCTGCTGGACCTCCGGGCACGGCGAAGGATGGGCGCTCTACGCCGAAAAACTTATGCAGGAACTGGGATATCTCAAGGACCCGGGCGACCACATGGGCATGCTGGACATGCAACGCATGCGGGCGGCCCGGGTGGTTTTCGACATCGGCGTGCACCTGGAGCTGGAGGTTCCCGAGCGCTGGGGGTCTGGTACCTGGACGCCGGAGAAGGGCTACGGGTTCCTCGAAACGAACCTGCCGATCAGCGAGGGCCAGCTGAAGTTCGAGTTCACCCGCTACCTCGGCTGGCCCGGCCAGGCGCCGTCGTACAAGGTGGGCCAGCGGCTCTGGGAGCAAATCCGGGCCGAGCTCGAATCCCGGCCCGGCTTTGACCTCAAGGAGTTCCACACCAAGGCGCTGAACGTCGGTTCGGTAGGCCTGGACACCCTCAGGAGTGCTCTGCTCGGCTAGAGAGGCTATGCCATGTGACACGTGCCGAATGGACCTCGGTGTGATCTTGGTCTAGTCTCTACCGGGACACATTTGCTGGGTTTTCGATAGCCCGCGTCGGAGGCTGGGGCCGCGACGCAGATGCCGGGTAATCCTGCGCTCATCTGTTGGACCACCTTCCAGGCAAGAACCGCCGTTCCTTAGTGCGGTCTTCCCACCAATCAGCACCTCGGTCTCAGGTGCGCACTGTTGAAATATGAACCCGCGCGAACGCTCAGCACATCACTTGCTTACCGAACCCTGCCGGGCAAATGCACAGAAAACCCCATATTGGAGCCTTCCATGAGGAAATTTGCCTCAAACCTGAGACCCCCGACCCTTTCCGCACCCCGGGCACGGCCCCGAGCCCGGACGCGGGCCGCCGCTTCCCTTGTAGCGACCGCCGTCCTTGCCGCTGTTGCGGCGATCGGCGCCCCGACCCCCCTGAATGCGGCGACAGCGCCGGCCTCAACATCGGTTGCACCTCTTGCCACGACCGCAGTCTGCAATCCCCTCCCGATCAACCTGCCCGCCCCAGCGAACCGGCACACCTCGGCAAAGAAGGTTTGGGCCTACTACTTCCCGCCGTTCCCGCTCGCTGTGGACAGCCCTGATGCGAGCCGGGACGTCTACACGCGCTGGCTGAACACCCACAACTCCACGGGCGGCGCCTACGACCTGCGGGACCGTCCGCAGGTTCCCCAGCGAGTGGGCACCTCGGCGTGGCGTCAGGCCGACTTCGAGCAGGAGGTCCGGCAGGCCGTCGGGGCGGGCCTGGACGGCTTCATCTGGGAATACCACTCCTCGAGCGACCAGCGCTGGAATCAGTTGCCGGCGATGCTGGCAGCCGCCAAGAAGGTAGACCCGGGCTTTAAGATCATGCTCAGCCCGGACTTCAATACGGCGGCGGGATCCACCTCGGACAGTGTCTACAACGACGTCATGAAGGTCAAGGACGACTCCTCGATTTACCGGAACAGTGCCGGCATCGTGCTGGCCCCGTTCTTCCCTGAGCGCAAGACTCCCTCCTGGTGGGACGGGCTCAGGAACCGCCTCGCTTCCTCCGGCGTGAAATCGAACCTCGTTCCGATCTTCATCTCCTGGGGCGGAGGAACCCAAAAGATGGACTGGAACAATTCCGTGTCCGGCTATTCGCATTGGGGAACGCGCATCGCCAGCGGTGTTCCGACCCTCGCAAAAGAGAGCGCCGAGGCCCACCGCCGCGGAAAGACGTGGATGCAGCCGGTAGCGTTCGAGGATTCCCGGTCCTACGACGGCCGCTACTGGGAGTCATCCAACAGCTCCACCATGCGGGATTCCCTGATGTCCGCAATCACCGGCAAGGCAGACTCGATCGCCTTCATCACCTGGAGCGACTACACCGAATCCTGGGTGGCACCTTCCAAACAGCGCGGTTTCGCCGTGATGGACATGGCCGCCTACTACATCTCCTGGTTCAAGAGCGGGGTCAAGCCCACCATCACCCAGGACGCGCTGTACTGGAGCCACCGCTCACACGCCACGAACGCGCCGTATTCGAAGACGGCCATCGGCCACAACGGCAAACCCGCGCCCATGCACATTGCCAACGGTGATGCGGCCAAGAACGAGGTGGAGCTGGTGGCCGTGCTGAAGTCCCCCGGACGCCTTACCATCACACAGGGCAGCAACGTCAAGACCATGGACGCTCCGGCGGGACTCACGTCCTTCAAGGTTCCGCTGGTTGCCGGCACCACTCCTGCCTTCAAGCTCGCCCGCAGCGGGACGACGGTGCAGACCGTTACCAGCAACACCCCGGTGCGCTCCTCCGTGGTGTACCAGGACATGATCTACCATGCAGGCGGCGGCGTGGCGGCCAACTGCCCGCGCTAGCCCGTTTCCTGCGGGCGCCAGCCCGTTTTCCCGCGCGAGATTACAGTTCGCGGCAGTGTTCCGGCGAAACATTGCCGCGAACTGTTCTCTGGATGCGCCTCAGGCCCTCGCCGGTCATGCGCCGCCGATCAGGGGAGACAATCACCACATCCGCAGCAGGAATATCTTTCCAAAGTCCCGGATTTCGGCGGCATCCCCGGGAGACCCGTCCCGGGGCGGGGAATGTTACGTCGTAACATTTCTCAACGTCCGTTCGCCGTGATAATCGGACCGGTCCTAGCGTGTTCGGGTGAGCACTCAGATAAGCACCCCCGCACCCGCCGGAAAGACCGGCTTCCAGCTGCCCAAGTGGGCCGGCTCGTTCGGCTTCCAAATCATCGCCGCCCTGATCATTGGCCTAGGCCTTGGCCTCCTGGCCAAGTACACCGGCAGCACCAAGGCCAACCCCAACGCCCTCGGCACAACCCTGCAGACCATCGGTTCGAGCTATGTCTCGCTGCTGCAGACCGCCGTTGTCCCCCTCATCTTCACCGCCGTCGTGAGCTCCATCTCCAACTTGCGTGCCGTCTCCAACGCCGCCAAGCTGGCCTGGAACACGCTGCTGTGGTTCGCGATCACCTCGCTGATCGCCGTGCTGATCGGCATCGGCCTCGGCGTCCTGCTGCAGCCGGGCGCCAGCACCGGCATCACGCAGGAGGCCAAGTACTCCGGTAAGTCCGGCGACTGGTGGGCCTTCCTGACCGGCCTGTTCCCGAAAAACTTCCTCGGCCTGGGTGCCAGCACCACCGTCACCGAAGGTGTTGCCACCACCGCAGTGAGCTTCAACGTGTTGCAGATCCTGGTGATCGCCATCGCCGTCGGCATCGCGGCACTCAAGGTGGGCAAGGCCGCTGAGCCGTTCCTGAACCTCAATGCCTCTGCCCTCGCCGTGATCCAGAAGGTCCTTTGGTGGATCATCCGCATCGCCCCGATCGGCACCATCGGCTTGATCGGCAACGCCGTGGCTGTCTATGGCTGGGACACCATCGGCTCACTCGGCAAGTTCACGTTCGCCATTTACGTGGGCCTGGCCCTCGTGCTGTTCGTGGTGTACCCGGTCCTGGTCCGCGCCCACGGCCTGTCCATCAAGCAGTATTTCTCCGGCGTCTGGCCCGCCGTGCAGCTGGCCTTCGTCTCCCGCTCTTCCGTGGGTACCCTGCCGCTCACCCAGCGCGTGACCGAGCGCAGCCTGGGCGTCCCCCGGGCCTACGCCTCCTTCGCCGTGCCGCTGGGCGCCACCACCAAAATGGACGG
The DNA here is from genome assembly GCF_947090775.1 of Pseudarthrobacter sp. MM222. Lineage (NCBI taxonomy): Bacteria > Bacillati > Actinomycetota > Actinomycetes > Micrococcales > Micrococcaceae > Pseudarthrobacter > Pseudarthrobacter sp. MM222. The sequence continues at coordinate 1,344,028 of NZ_OX352321.1, read as the reverse complement.
CTGCGCTGCAATCTACCCGGCGATCTCCGCTATCTTCGTGGCCCAGTTCTTCGGCATCCAGCTCGACTTCACCCAGTACCTGCTGATTGCCCTCGTCTCCGTGTTGGGCTCCGCCGCGACGGCCGGTACCACTGGCGCCGTCGTCATGCTGACACTGACGCTCTCCACCCTGGGCCTGCCACTGGCCGGCGTCGGCCTGCTGCTGGCCATCGATCCGATCCTGGACATGGGCCGCACGGCCGTCAACGTGGCCGGTCAGGCACTGGTCCCCACCATCGTCGCCAAGCGACAGGGCATCCTGAACGAGTCGCTCTACAACGCACCGCGCAACGGTGACCCCTTCGCCGACGAAGTCGACGGCACCGTCGACAGCGCCGCCGTCGACCCCTCAGCTGCCGGTCCCGCCATTGAGCGGGACGATCGCGAGCTGGCAAACGCGAAAGCCTAACCGCTAACAGGCGTTCACAGGAAAAGTCCCCGGGATGAACTGCACCCGGGGACTTCTCCTGTTAAGCGGCGACTAGTGCCCGCCCCCGCCGATGACGCCCTTCTCCACGGCCTTGGTGACGGCGTCGGCCTCGGCCTGGGTCAGGGTCCCGTCCGTGACGGCCTTGTCCAGCTTCGTCTTCAGAGCCGCGGCACGGTCCGCCTGTGCAGCGGTGCGGAGCTCCTCGAGGGCCGCGGTGACCTTGGACTCCTCGATGCCGAGCGACGACGCCAGGGACTTGGCCAAGGCCGCGTCCCGGGCAGCACGGTCCGGCTTGGTGCCGTCGGCCGGCGGGGTGGTGGGCTTGTTGGCGTCGCGGAAGGCCTTCAGCGCTTCGGTCACCTTGGCCTCCTCGACGCCGAGCTTCGCGGCCAGTTCGGATGCCCGGGCGCCGCCGCGGTCCCCGCCACGGCCATGGCCGCCGCGCATGCCCTGACCATCGTTGGTGCCGGGCGTCGCGTCCGCCGAAGCGCTGGTGCTGGGAGTTGGGGCCGGAGTGGTGGCTGCCGATGCCATCCCGGTAACTCCAAGGCCGGCGCCGAGGGCCAGAGCCGCGGCTGAAATGCCGAGGGTGATTCTCTTCGTGCTTGACATGTGCTGTCTCCTGGATCTGCCGTGCGGTGACGGCTCCTTGTGCTGTTGTCTCTGTGTGCTGTGGTCTCTGTTCCAAGACGTGGTTCCAGTCTGCTCCCGCCGCTTCAGCCGGAGCTGTCGGGAAGCTTTCATCTTCCTGTGAATGTTCCGGCCCGGACTCCGGGGTATGGGTAGGCTCAGGGCATGTTGATCGTCACGTCGAACGAGATCCCGGGGCACCGGATCGACGCCGTCTTCGGCGAGGTCATGGGGCTCACCGTCCGAGCCAGGGACATCGGCGCCCAGGTTCTGGCCGGCTTACGATCGCTGGGCGGCGGGGAGCTGCCCGAAATGACCCGTGCGCTCTACGAGAGCCGGCAGCAGGTTATGGCCCGGATGGTCACCGAGGCCGAGCAACGCGGCGCCAACGCCATCGTCGCCATGCGCTTCGACACCTCGGAGCTGGGACCCAACTGGACGGAAGTCTGCGCCTACGGGACAGCCGTCTTCGCGATCCCGCTGGCGGAAGGGGAAGCCGGCGCGACCGGCCAGTCCATTTACCTCGCGAGTCAAGGAAAACCGCAGCCGGAACCGGAATGATGTGACCCTCCCCGGGGCCACCCCTCCGGCCCCTATAGAAAGTTGCGCACTGTGCAAACATGCACGTAGTGTAAGCGCGTGACTTCCCCTTCAGCTCCCGCTGCAGCTTCTGCTTCTGCTTCTGGCGATGGCGCACCGCCTTCGCGCCGGGAGCTCAACAAGGCGGCGACCCGGCAGGCCATCACGGAAGCCGCGCTGGGCCAGCTGCGCACCAAGGGCCCGGGCAACTTCACCGTAGAGGACATCGCGGACGCTGCCGGAATCTCCCGCCGGACCTTCTTCAACTACTTCAACAGCACCGAAGCGGCGATCGCTGCCGTCACCTTCGGCTTCCTGGACAAGGCACTCCAGCAGTTCCGGCTGCGCCCGGCGGGGGAACCGTTCCTGGAATCGGCCCGCGCAGCACTCGTGGCCCTCGCCGACCCGATGACCGTGGCCCCGATGGCTGAGCTGTACAGCCTGGGCAAGTCCAATCCGCAGCTCAGCCGCTCGGAGCTGGAAGCCTGGGACCACTGCACCGGCGAAATTATTGCCGCCGCCCGCGAGCGCTCCAATGCCGAGGCAGGGGAACTCGATGAACTGTACCTCCGCGCCCTGGCCGGATCCGTCATCTCCTGCGGCAAAGCAGCCATGGACGTCTGGTTGGCCAGGTGCGGCGGGTCACTGACCCCGGAATCGCTCTCCATCCTGCGCCAGCTCCTGATCGATTCCATGGGCCTGCTGGGTTCAGGTTTCGCCCGACCCACAGCTGCGCAGGCTGCCCCTCAGGCCGGCAACCCGGCCGTCCCGTCCACCGCCACCCCTTCCCCAGATCGGCTCTGACATGGCCCTCCTTCTCTACCGCCTCGGCAAGTTCTCCTACCGGCACCGCTGGTTGGTGATTTCACTGTGGCTGGCCGTGTTAGTGGCAGTCGGTGGCGCCGCAGCCGCCTTCCACGGCACCCTGTCCAACAACTTCCAAATTCCGGGCACGGAAACCCAGCAGATGGCGGACAAGCTCAAGAAAGAACTGCCTGCGTCCTCGGGCGGTTCTGCGGGCATCGTCTTCGAAGCCAATGGCTCCGAGTTCAGCCAGGCAGGCAAGGATGCGGTGTCCGCCGCACTGGCCAGGCTGAAGACCCTTCCGGACGTGCAGGGGACGGTGGATCCGTTTGCCACCCAGGCGCAGCTGGACGACGCCGCCGCCGAACTTGCTGCCGGCCAGCAACAGTCAGCCGCAGGCCAGGCCCAGCTGGACCAGGCCGCGGCAGAACTCGCCGCCGGCAAGACTCAGCTGGAGGCCGCGGAGCAGCAGATGGCCGCCGCCGGACTCCCCGCCGCCGCCATCGAGGCGCAGCTCGGCCAGCAGAAAACCGCCCTCGCCGCGGGGCAGGAGAAGCTCGACGCCGGCACCCGGGAGCTTGCGGCCGGCGCCGAGAAACTCGCCCTTGGCCAGCGCCAGTTGGACGCCTCCAGAGGCATGCGCTTCGTCTCGGAGGACGGCAGGGCCGCTATCGCCCAGGTCCAGTTCAAGACCTCCATCAACGGCCTCAAGCCCGAGGTCCGCCAGGAAGTCCAGGACATCGTTCAGGAAGTCTCCTCGGCCGGTGTCACGGCCCTGCCCAGCAAGGAAATCACCGAAGACGTTTCCGAGCTGTTCGGTATCTCGGAGATCCTTGGAATTGCCATCGCAGCCCTGGTCCTGATCATCATGCTGGGCACTTTGATTGCTGCCGGGCTGCCCCTGCTCATGGCCGTCGTGGGCGTAGCGGTGGGTGTGGGCGGAACGTTCGCCCTTAGTGGCGTCATGGACATGAGCTCCATCTCCCCGATGTTGGCCTTGATGCTCGGCCTCGCCGTGGGCATTGACTACTCCCTCTTCATCGTCAACCGCCACCGCGGCCAGTTGCTGTCCGGCATGGACCCCGAGGAATCCGTGGCCCTCGCCACCGGCACCTCGGGCAACGCCGTGCTGTTCGCCGGCCTCACCGTCATCATTGCCCTTGCAGCGCTCGTCATTCCGGGGTTGCCCTTCCTGGCCGTGATGGGCCTGTCCGCCGCGGGCACCGTGGCCGTCGCCGTCGTCGTCGCCCTGACTCTCACCCCGGCCATCCTCTCCCTGGTGGGCCGGAAGCTGATCTCCAAGCGGGCGTGGGCAAAGGCGGACAAGCACAACACGGCTCCCGGCCACGAGATGGATGACCGGGCCCGGGACGAATACCGCGGCAGCCACGGCTGGGGCGGCCTCGTCACCAAGCACCCTGTAATGGCCATGCTGGCGGGCGTCCTGCTGCTCGGCATCGTGGCGCTGCCGGCCGGCCAGCTGAGGCTCGCCCTACCCGACGGCGGGTCGGAACCCGTCAATTCGCAGGCTTTCAAGGCCTACGACGTCACCGGGCGCAGCTTCGGCGCCGGCATGACCGGGCCCATTGTGGTGGTCGGTGACCTCCCGGCCGGACTCACCGAAACCGAGGCACAGGCCAAGCAGTTCGACGTCGCTGACACCCTGCGCAGCACCGACAACGTCACGGCCGCCGTCCCCGTGGCACTGAGTGACGACCGCCGCACCGCAGTCTTCCAGGCCATCCCGAACGAGGGACCGGCCAGCGCGAGTACGGTCCGGGTGGTCTCCGAACTGCGCGCCGAAAAGGGCGCGATCAAGGACTCCACCGGGGTCAGCATCGGCCTCACCGGACAGACCGCAGGAAACGTCGACGTCTCCACCAAGCTCGGCGATGCCCTGCCGCCCTATCTGGCGATCGTGGTGGGCCTGTCCCTGATCCTGCTGCTGCTGGTGTTCCGTTCCATCGTGGTGCCGCTGCTGGCCACCGGCGGCTTCCTGCTCTCGCTCGCCGCCGCTTTCGGCGCCGTCGTCGCGGTCTACCAGTGGGGTTGGCTCGGGACGATTTTCGGCGTCGACAATCCGGGGGCCGTGCTGAGCTTCCTGCCCATCATCCTGATCGGTGTGTTGTTCGGCCTGGCCATGGACTACCAGGTGTTCATTGCCTCCGGCATGCGCGAGTCCTACATGCACGGCGAAACGGCTAAGCACGCGGTCCGCTCCGGCTTCAGCCACGCCTCCGCGGTGGTCACGGCGGCGGCGATCATCATGGTCAGCGTATTCTCGGGCTTCATCTTCTCGCACCTGAACATGGTCCGGCCGCTGGGCTTCGCCATGGCCTTCGGCGTGCTGATCGACGCGTTCGTGGTCCGCATGACGATCGTCCCGGCCGTCATGTACCTGCTCGGCGAGAAGGCCTGGTGGCTGCCCCGTTGGCTGGACCGGATCCTGCCTGACGTGGACGTTGAAGGCGCGAAGCTCCGCCCCGAAGCATCAGCGGCCGCTTTCGAGGCCGAGCCTGAGCCGGAAGAAGTCGCCGCCCGCTGACCGTCACAGCCTGCGCCGCCCGCTGATCATTCCGATCGGCGGGCGGCTTTTTCGTGCGTTCAGGCCGCCAGGACTGATGCGGCGCGCACCCGCTTGAGCGTCTTGGCGTGATGGCGCTGTATCCGTCGGTGGTGGCGAGCGTCCGGGGCCAAGGCATCCCGGCCTGGCGTGTCATTGGTTGTGGTGCCGGGTAGTGGCGGTGCGGTGGAGTGGTAGGTGTGGCCCGTGGGGGTGGTGAGTTCGATTCTGTGGCGCGGCCCGGGCCTGGGGATTGCGGTCCAGCCGGGGGTTTCTTTGGTGTGATTGCAGGCTTCGCAGAGCCCGGCGCCGTTGGTCGCGGTGGTCTGCCCGCCTTCCGCCCAGGGGATGATGTGGTCCATGTGCCGGATCGGGGCGTCGCAATAGGGGGTGCGGCAGGTGTCGTCCCGGGTCTGGAGGAAGCGGCGGAGTCCGGGTGGGAAGAGCCGGGCGCGGGAGTCCACCGCGACCAGGCCGCCGGTGCCGGGAGCGGTGTAGAGCCGCCGCAGCCAGACGTTCGTGGCCTGGTTCTCGCTGCCTTTGATGAGTTGGCGTGCCCAGCCGGCGGGGACGATGCCGTAGCCCGGGAGGCGAGCGGGTTCACTGTCGCCTTGGAAGAGGGCGCGGTCGGTCATCACGAGCTGGATCTCGATCCCGCTGATCCCCGCTTCCCTGCCGGTGGTGCGTTCGACCAAGGCGTCCGCCATGAGCTGGCCGCGGGTGCGGGGGTCCCCTGCGGAGCGGGCGGCGTCGGCGTGCCGGGTGAGTGCCGCGTGAACGGCGACGCCTTGGGCGACGGGCAGCAGGGCGGTGAGGTAGCACATGGTGTCCGGCGCGGGCCGGAGGCCGACGTGCCGGTCGGCGGCGGCGTGGGCTGCACGTTCCGCGACCGACCGCGGGTCCCGCCGGTAAGCGGCGGACCGGGCCGCGGCGACAAGGGCGCGGTCGCCAGCTCCGCTGAACTTACCACCGTCGGGCGCGAGTTCCTCGTCCACGGCAACCCGGTCGGCGGCCGTCAGGCATGCGGTCTCGCGGACCAGCAGCGTGGCGCGCCATTCGCTGAGCTGCCCGGTTTCCAGGGCGGCAAGGGTATGCGGCATTTCGGCGACGAGGGCTTTGGCGAGGCCGAGGAGCCGGCCGCCCTTCGCGGGGGATTCGCGCCGGGCGAGGGCAATCTGTGCCGCGACGCCGGCGCCGAGCTGGTCGGCGGGCATTCCAGCGTCGGATTGTTCGCGGCGCTGGCGTAGATCGAAGGCGACGGCATTCCGGGCCTGGCGCGCGGCCAGGGCGGACTTAAGGTCTTCCAGTTCGCGTGTTTCATTGATGAGTTCGGCGGCTCGGGCCGGGGCCGGGAGGGCGGCCAGGATCCGGGCCAGGTCAGCGACCGTCATGCCTGCCGCCTGAACTATGCCGTGCTCCTGATGGCCGTCCATGGTTCAAATGTATCTGCGGGCTATGACATTTATGGCCCTGCGGAGTCATTCCACCGCTTCGGAATGCATCAGTGATCTTCCTGGCCCGGACGTAGCTCCTCGCAGCCGCCTGTTCGAGCTCGTCACGCCCGTAAAGGCCGCTCAATGAGAGCCGTACATGACGGGCACGCATCAGGGGCGTAGGAACTAGGCTGGAGCAGTGACCCGCCTCATTCTTGCCTCCCAGTCCCCCGCCCGCACCAAACTGCTCAGCTACGCCGGCATCCGGCACGAGGTCCTCGTCTCCGATGTGGACGAGGACGCCGTCCAGGCACGCTACGGCGTGACCGATCCGCACGACACAGCCCTCCTGCTCGCGAGGGCCAAGGCCGAGGCCGTAGCGTCGCTGCCGGAGGCGGAAGGCGCCCTGGTGCTCGGCTGCGATTCGGTCTTCGAGTTCGACGGCGAGGCGCACGGCAAGCCGTACACGGCCGAGGTCGCCCGGGAGCGGATGCTCAGGATGAGCGGCAGCATGGGCGTCCTGCACACGGGCCACTGGCTCGTCGACTGCCGCGACACCGACGGCCCCGCGGACAGCGACAGCGGCCCCGACACCGAAAACCCCGACGACACTCCCGAGCGCCCCGGCACCGGCGCGACCCTCGGCCATGTCACGTCCGCCGAGGTGCACTTCATGGAGATGAGCGCCGAGGAAATCGATGCGTACATCGCCACCGGGGAGCCGCTGCAGTGCGCCGGATCCTTCACGATCGACGGCTACGGCGGGGCCTTCATCCGCAAGGTCGACGGCGACCCACACACCGTCGTCGGCCTCTCCATATCCACCCTCCGTGGCCTGCTGGGGCAGGCGAAGGTGGGCATCACCGAACTCTGGACCGAAGGCGCGGTGGACCCGGCGGAGGTACGTGCTGAGTGAGCCAATTCGCAGTCTCTTTGTAGCAACCCTACAAAGGAGGGGCCGTCTACGGGCGGATTCCGCAATTAATATCGGCGGAACCCACAAAACCGCGCTAGGCTCCCTGAAGGAAAGAAGGAGACGCCTTGTCAGCAAATTCGGAGCAGTCCGCAAATCCCGTGCCGTCGTCAGCCGTAGTTACGCATCAGCTGAGCAAGGTGCTGATCGCTAACCGCGGTGAAATCGCGGTGCGCATCATCCGCGCCGCCCGTGACGAAGGCATCGCCTCCGTGGCGGTCTATGCGGACCCGGACCGGGACGCCCTGCACGTCAAACTCGCCGACGAGGCGTACGCCCTGGGTGGCAACACGGCGGCGGAGTCGTACCTCGTCATGGACAAGCTGATCGAGGTGGCCCACCGCTCCGGCGCCGACGCCATCCACCCCGGCTACGGCTTCCTGGCCGAAAACGCCGAGTTTGCCGCCAAGGTGATCGCCGCCGGCATCACCTGGATCGGCCCCTCCCCCGAGGCCATCTCCGCCCTCGGAGACAAGGTCCAGGCCCGCCACATCGCCGAAAAGGTCGGCGCCCCGCAGGTCCCGGGAACGGCCGACCCGGTGGAATCCGCCGAGGAAATCCTGGAGTTCGTGGACAAGTTCGGACTGCCGGTGGCCATCAAGGCTGCCTTCGGCGGCGGTGGACGCGGCATCAAGGTGGCCCGTACCCGCGAGGAAATCCCCGAACTGTTTGAATCCGCGGTCCGCGAGGCCGTCGCCGCCTTCGGCCGCGGCGAGTGCTTCATTGAACGATTCCTCGACGCCCCGCGACACGTCGAGACCCAGTGCCTGGCGGACGCCTACGGCAACGTCGTGGTGATCTCCACCCGCGACTGTTCGCTCCAGCGCCGCAACCAGAAGCTGGTCGAAGAAGCACCTGCCCCTTTCCTCACCGAAGAACAGAACCTGCGGCTCTACGAATCCTCCAAGGCCATCCTCAAGGAAGCTGGCTACCTCGGCGCCGGCACCTGCGAGTTCCTCGTGGGCCAGGACGGCACCATCTCCTTCCTCGAGGTCAACACCCGCCTCCAGGTGGAGCACTGTGTCTCCGAGGAAGTCACCGGGATTGACCTCGTCCGCGAGCAGTTCCGGCTGGCCCGCGGCGAAAAACTCGGCTACGACGACCCCGAGGTCCGCGGCCATTCCATCGAATTCCGCATCACCGGCGAGGACCCGGGCCGGAACTTCATGCCCGCCCCCGGAACCATCAGCCGACTCTTGAACCCGACCGGCCCCGGCGTCCGGATCGACTCCGGCGTGGAGCAGGGCGATGTCATCAGCGGCAATTTCGACTCGATGCTCTCCAAGCTCATCGTCACCGGCGCCACCCGTGCCCAGGCCCTGCAGCGCGCCCGCCGCGCCCTCGAGGAGATGGTGGTCGAAGGGATCCCCACCGTCATCCCGTTCGACCTCGCCGTCGTCAGCAACCCCGACTTCGCTCCCGCCGAGGGACCGTTCAAGGTCCACACCCGCTGGATCGAGACGGCCTTTATCAACGACATCCCCGCCTGGACCCCCACCGGGATCGGCGCGGAAGCGCCCGACGCCGGCGAACGCCAGCGCGTCGTCGTCGAGGTCGGCGGCAAGCGCCTTGAGGTCGTCCTCCCGGCGTCGCTGGGGTCCCCTAACTCCGGCAGCGGCGGCGGGGCCAAGCCGGCGAAGGCCAAGAAGCGCTCGCGCAGCGGCGGCGCAGCAGTCGCGGCCAGCGGCAACGCGCTGACCTCCCCCATGCAGGGCACCATCGTCAAGGTGGCCGTCGCCGAGGGTGACACGGTTGCCGAAGGTGACCTCGTCGTCGTGCTCGAGGCCATGAAGATGGAGCAGCCCCTCACCGCACACCGCGCCGGAATCGTGATGGGCCTGTCCGCGGCTGCCGGCGAGACCGTCTCCGCCGGCGCCGTCATCGCCATGATCGAAGACAGCGCGGCCGAGTAGCGGGAGCCTTGACGGGAACGGCAGACTTAGTTCCGTGAAGCCATTCCTCCTCCTCGCCTCCCGGGCCGAAGACGCCGCAGCCGACGACGAATACAGGGCATACCTCCGCTATACCGGCCTGGCCGCGGCACAGCTGCACCGGATCCGGATGGAGGCGGTCCCGCTGCCGGAGCTGGAGCTCTCGGATTACTCGGGCGTGATCGTCGGCGGCAGCCCGTTCACCTCCAGCGATCCGCCCGAGCAGAAATCGGCCACCCAGCACCGGGTGGAGCGGGAGCTTGCCGCACTGCTGGACCGGATCGTGGCCGAGGACTTCCCGTTCCTGGGCGCCTGCTACGGCGTCGGAACGCTGGGCCGGCATCAGGGCGCCGTGATCGACAGGACCTATGGTGAGGGACTGGGCGGCGTCACGATCAGCCTGACCCAGGAGGGTTTAAACGACCCCCTGCTCAAGGGCCTGCCGGAGGAGTTCACGGCGTTCACCGGCCACAAGGAGGCCTGCACCGTCCTGCCGCCGGACGCGGTACTGCTGGCGAGCTCCGCCGCTTGCCCGGTGCACATGTTCCGGATCAAGACGAACCTGTATGCGACGCAGTTCCACCCGGAGCTCGACGCCGAGGGGCTGGTCACCAGGATCGACATCTACCGCCATGCCGGGTACTTTCCGCCGGAATCGGCCGAAATGCTGATGGAGGACGCCCGGAAGTTTGTCGCCACGGAACCGATGAAAATCCTCCGGAACTTCGTGGAGCGGTATGCCATCTGACGGTTCCGGGCTGAGCCAGGCCCGGGGCTGTGCACAAAGAAGCCCGGTGTGTTCAACACACCGGGCTTCTTCCTGCATCAACCAGTTGTAGTAACGGGTCTCAGTAAGCGAGCGTCAGGCTACGTTGTTTTCGTAGTCCAGGTCGCGGGTTTCCTTGCTCAGGAACAGGGCGATGAGCGTCAGGACAGACATGACGGTGAGGTAGACGCCCACCAGCACGGGGCTGCCCTTTGCCATTTCCCAGAGCCAGACGGCGATGAACGGTGCCACGGCCGCGCCCAGGATGCTGGAGACGTTGTAGCTGACGGCCGAGCCAGTGTACCGGACGTTGGTCGGGAACAGCTCCGGCAACAACGCACCCATGGGGCCGAAGGTCAGGCCCATGAGTGAGAAGCCGATGATGAGCAGTGCCATGGTGCCCACGAAGCCGCCGCCGAAGAGCGGAACGAACAGCAGGCCGAAGACGAAGATGCCGCCCGTGACTGCCAACAGCATCTTGCGGCGGCCGTACTTTTCGGCGAGCGGACCGGAGACCAGGGTGAAGATGCCGAAGAACACGACGCCGGCGATCAGCATCCAGAGGAAGTCGTTGCGGGAGAAGCCCAGGCCGGGGACGAACGCTGCTGCGGCGGCCTCGGTCATCGGCTTGCCGGCCTTCTCTGCTGCGGCCTTGGCGGCGTCCAGGCTGGAGGCGCGGGTGCCGTAGGTCAGCGTGAACGTGGTCATCAGGTAGAAGAGCACGTAGGTGGCGAGCATGATGAACGTGCCCAGGATCAGCGGACGCCAGCTGGTCTTGAAGACGCGGGCGAGCGGCAGCTTGGCGACCTCGTTGGATTCGAGCACCTTGGTGAAAGCGGGGGTTTCGATCAGCTTAAGCCGGACGTAGAGACCGATGATGACCATGACGGCGCTGAGCAGGAACGGCACACGCCAGCCCCAGGCCATGAAGGCTTCCGCCGAGAGGGCGTAGCTGAAGACCAGGAAGATCACGTTGGCGATGATGAAGCCGATCGGGGCGCCCAACTGCGGGAAGGTTCCGTAGATGGCGCGCTTGTTCGCCGGGGCGTTCTCGGTGGCCAGCAGGGCGGCACCGCTCCATTCGCCGCCGAGGGCAAGGCCCTGGGCGAAGCGCATGACCACCAGCAGTGCCGGGGCCCAGAATTCCCAGCCCGGGACGAGGGCCGTGGGCAGGCAGCCGATGAGGAAGGTGGCGATACCCATGGTCAGCAGCGAGGCAACCAGGGTGCCCTTGCGGCCGAACTTGTCACCAAAGTGGCCGAAGACGATTGAGCCAAGCGGGCGCGCGACGAAGGCGACGCCGAAGACGGCGAAGGAGCTCAGCAGCTGCGTGGTTTCGTTCTGGCCGGGGAAGAAGAGGCGCGGGAAGACGAGTACGGCGGCCGTGGCGTAGACGTAAAAGTCGTAGAACTCAACGGTGGTGCCGATCAGGCTGGCGACAATGACGCGGCCGCGCGAGTTCACCTGTTTGGCGGACCCATGCCCCGTGGAGGTTGCAGTGGATGACATGTAGTGGCGCTTTCATGAGGACCGGACCGTTCTTGCTCATGGTCCGGATGAGGAGAGAATACGTAGGCTTACATATTAGTTCCCGGGGTCCAATGAATGGACAAATGTCCCACTATTTGGACAGCCGGGATTGTCTCACGTGATGGTCCTCACATTATGCCCTGACGTTCCTCACGCCGTAATAAACGCGCCGATAGGCAAACGTCACAGCACGTTAACAAACGGCGACGGTCCCGGAAACGCGGCATCTCTACCTTGGAAGGACAACACCCCCCCAAGGAGGTCTCCGTGACTGCTGATCGCACCGCAAGCGCCGAACCCGGCGTTTCCACACACATTGAAGCCGGTACAACTGTCGGCGGCCCCGCCCTTGAGTACCGGCCCGGCCGCTGGATTGCCAACTGGGATGCCGAGAACAAGACCCAGTGGGAGACCCTGGGCCGCTCCATTGCCCGCCGCAACCTGAACTGGTCCATCTTCGCCGAGTTCCTGGGCTTCGTGGTCTGGCAGCTCTGGTCGATCGTAGTGGTCCAGCTGCCCGCGGCCGGATTCACCTTCAGCACCTCGGAAATTTTCTGGCTGATCTCGATGCCCAGCCTGGTCGGCGCCACGCTGCGGATCCCCTACACCTTCATGGTCCCCCGCTTCGGCGGCCGGAACTGGACAATCGTCTCCGCCATGCTGCTGCTGATCCCCTCGATCGGGCTGGCCATGTGCGTCTCCAACCCGGAGACCCCGTTCGGCACCATGCTGTTCGTCGCAGCCCTCGCCGGCTTCGGCGGCGGCAACTTCGCCAGCTCGATGGCCAACATCACCTTCTTCTACCCGGCCCGTGAAAAGGGCTGGGCGCTGGGACTGAACGCTGCCGGCGGCAACCTCGGTGCCGCCGTCGCACAGCTGGCCGTTCCGATCGCAATCACCCTCCTGGCCGCCGGCACCGTCAACCTCCCCATGGCCGGCCTGATGTGGGTCCCGCTGATCCTGCTCGCCGCGTTCGGTGCCTGGAAGTACATGGACAACCTCACCAGCGCCAAGGGCGACGTCGCGGGCTCGCTCGCCGCGCTCAAGGAACCGCACCTGTGGATCATGGCGCTGCTGTACATCGGCACCTTCGGTTCCTTCATCGGCTTCGCCGGCGTCTTCCCCAAGCTCATCAAGGACTACTTCCCGGCGTTCTCCTCGATCGGGGTCGGCACCGTGGCACTCTCGCTGGCATTCCTCGGCCCGCTGGTCGGCTCGCTCGCCCGTCCCTACGGCGGGCGGATGGCTGACCGCATGGGCGGCGCCCGGATGACCGTCACCGCCTTCGCTTCGATGGCCGTCATCACGCTCACCATGATCTGGACGCTTCCGCTGAAGAACTTCTGGCTCTTCCTGGTCCTGTTCCTGATGCTCTTCACCGCCAGCGGCTTCGGCAACGGTGCAACGTACCGGATGATCCCGGTCATCTTCGCCACCTCGAGCCGGGCAGCCAAGTCCGGCGCCAGCACGGTGGCCACCCAGCGCCTCGCCTCCTCCGCCCTGGGCCTCATCTCGGCCATCGGCGCCTACGGCGGGTTCGTCATCCCGCAGGTGCTCAACGCCTCCAACAGCGCCAGCGGCTCGTACACCCCCGCGTTCTACGGATTCGTCGGGGCCTACGTCCTGATGCTGATCGTCTGCTGGGCCTGCTACATCCGCAACGCCAACCGAAACGCGATGGGACACGTCTAACATGACCAAAAGCGCCGACACGCACTGCCCTTACTGCGCTCTGCAGTGCGCCATGACGCTCACGTCCCCAGCGGCTCTGACCCCGGCTCCCCAGCCGGGGTCAGACCCCGTGGCGGCGCCTGCCGCCACCCCACTCGAGGCGCCCCCCGTAGCGCCCCTCGATGCGCCCCTCGCCGTGTCCGGCAGGGACTTTCCGACCAACCGCGGCGGCCTCTGCCGCAAGGGCTGGACTTCCGCCACGCTGCTGAACCACACCGGCCGGGTCACCGAACCGCTGCTTAAAGGCGCCGACGGCGTCCACCGCCCCATCGGCTGGGACGAGGCCCTGGAGCTCATTACAGCCGCGGTCAAGACCGCCCGCGCCCGGTACGGCGCGGACGCCGTCGGCGTCTTCGGCGGCGGCGGGCTCACCAACGAGAAGGCCTACCAGCTCGGCAAGTTCGCCCGGCTGGCCCTCGGTACCTCACGGATCGACTACAACGGCCGGTTCTGCATGTCCTCGGCCGCCGCGGCCGGGATGCGCGCCTTCGGCCTGGACCGCGGCCTCCCCTTCCCGTTGGAGGACCTCGATGCCGCCAGCACCATCCTGATGCTCGGGTCCAACGTCGCCGAGACCATGCCGCCGTTCGTGCAGCACCTGCAGGGCGCCCGCGACGCCGGCGGCCTGATCGTGGTGGACCCCCGCCGCTCGGCCACCGCGGCGTTCACCTCCGACGGCGGCGGCCTGCACCTGGCACCGCTGCCCGGCACCGACCTCGCCCTGCTGCTCGGCCTCTCCCACGTGGTCATCCACGAAGGACTCGCGGACGTGGACTACATCACGGCCCGCACCACCGGCTACGACGCCCTGGTCCGCAGCGTCGCCAGCTTCTGGCCGGAGCGCGTGCAGTCGCTCACCGGCGTCCCCGCCAGCCTCATCCGGGACACCGCCCGGCGGCTGGCCGACGGCGCACGCCACGGCGGCAGCTACATCCTCACCGGCCGCGGCGTGGAACAGCACGTCGACGGCACTGACACCGCCACCGCCGCCATCAACCTCTCACTCCTGCTGGGGCTGCCCGGCTCGGCCCGCAGCGGCTACGGCACGCTGACCGGCCAGGGCAACGGCCAAGGCGGCCGCGAGCACGGCCAGAAGGCGGACCAGCTCCCGGGCTACCGCAAGATCACCGATCCCGCCGCCCGCGCCCACATGGCCACGGTCTGGGGCGTCCCCGAAGCGCTGATCCCCGGTCCCGGCATCCCCGCCGTCGAACTGCTTAAGTCCTTGGGACAGCCCGACGGCGTCCGTTGCCTCTTCGTGCACGGCGCCAATGTGGCGGTGTCCGCGCCGGACGCCAACGCTGTGATCAAGGGCCTGCGCAGCCTGGACTTCCTGGTGGTATGCGACTTTTTCCTCTCCGAGACCGCCTCCGAGGCGGACCTCATCCTTCCGGTCACGCAGTGGGCCGAGGAGGAAGGCACCCTCACCAACCTCGAAGGCCGTGTGCTCCGCCGCCGCCGGGCCATCGCTCCCCCGCCGGGAGTACGCACCGAACTGTGGATCATGAACCGGCTGGCCGAAGCCCTCGACGCGCCGTCCACGTTCAGCGAGGACCCGGAGACGGTCTTCGAGGAACTCCGGCTCGCGTCCGCCGGCGGCCTGGCCGACTACTCCGGGATCGACTACGCCATGCTGGACCGCGGCGAGGCAGCCTACTGGCCTTACCCCGCGGGAAGCACCGGCACGCCTCGGCTGTTCCTGGGCTCCTTTGCCCACGCCCACGGGCGGGCCGTGTTCACCCCGGTGACCCCCCGCCGTCGTACGCCTTCTGCGGCGGACGCCGCAGCGGCCGCTGATCGCGCCGGCACTGATCAATTGGGCACCGCGATGACCCTGATCACGGGCCGGCTGATGGAGCACTACCAGTCCGGCGCGCAGACCCGCCGCGTGGCGGCCCTCGCCGCCGCCCAGCCCGAGGCCAGGCTCCAGATCCATCCCGCGGCCGCGTCGGCGCAGGGCATCGCCGAGGGCGACTACGTCTCCATTTCGAACGAGCGCGGCGAGGTCAGCTGCCGCGCCGAGCTCAGCACGGACATCCGGCCCGAGACGGTGTTCCTGCCGTTCCACTTTCCGGAGCTGGAGAGCGCTAACCGGCTCACCGAGGCCGCGACGGATCCGATTTCCGGGATGCCGGAGTTCAAGACGAGCAAGGTGTGGGTCCGGCCGGGCGCCGGAGATGCCCACGCGAATGTTCCCCAGATGGAAGGTGCCTCATGACCGAGCGGATTGTTGTGGTGGGCTTCGGGCCGGTGGCCGCACGGCTGATCGACGAGCTGTTGCCGGCGGTGCGCAGCGGGGTGGCGCAGCTGACGGTAATCGGCGAGGAGGCGGAGGCCGCGTACAACCGCGTGCTGGTGGCCGATTTGGGCGTCGGGCGGACGACGGCTTCGGCCTTGGCGCTGTCCGATGCGGCGGCGCTGGTTGCCGACGGCGTGGACGTCCGGCTCGGCGTGCGCGTCCGCCGCGTGGACCGTGCCCGGCAGCAGCTGATTCTCACCGACGGTACCTCCCCCGGCTACGACCGGCTGGTCTTCGCCACCGGCTCCCGTCCCGTCATTCCCAACCTCACCGGGCTCAACCCGGATCCGGCCGCACCCGTCCTGCCGCCGGGCGTGACCGCGCTGCGGGACCTGCGGGACGCCTCGGTGCTGCAGGCGGCTGTGGCGGGCGGCAAGCGCGTGGTGGTCCTCGGCGGCGGCGTGCTCGGCCTGGAGACGGCACTGGCCGCGGCCGAAGAGGGCGCCACCGTGACCGTGGTGCACAACGGCCCGCACCCGCTGGGCCGCAACATCGACCGCGGCGGCGGCGCCGTCCTGGCCGCGAGCCTGCGGAACTGCGGTGTGCGGGTGGCCGGCAACGCGCGCTCCGTCGGGGTGGAACACAACGCGCCCGACGGCGGCTTCTCGGCGTTGCTGCTGGATGACGGTTCCGCGATCGACGGCGACCTGCTGGTCCTCTCCTGCGGCGTCCGTCCCCGGACCGAGCTCGCGGAAGGCTGCGGACTGTCGACGGCGGCCGGCATCCTGGTGGACCACAAGCTCCGGGCGCACCACGAACCCCACATCTTCGCGATCGGCGACTGCGCCGAGGTCCGCTGCCCGGAACCGGACTGCCTTGAGTGCCGGACCGCGCGCGGCCCGTCCGGGCTTGTGGGCCCGGGCTGGCGGCAGGCCGAATGGCTGGCCGACTACCTGACGCTGCTGGCGTCCGAGGCTGCTGCCGAGGCCGAGGCCCTGCCGGCACTTCCGGCGGAGAAGCCCGGCGTGATTGTCCTCAAAGCCCGGGGCCTGAACATGGCCGTTGCCGGCGATAACGCCGCGGAGCCGTGGGATGAGGAAGCGCTGACGGCCGGTGCCGTGAACGGGCGGGCCCGGCTGCAGATCGCCCAGTGGGCCGATCCCGAGCACGGCCGCTACGTGAAGATGACCACCCGCGCGGGAGTCCTCGAAGGCCTGGTGTCGGTAGGCATGCCCCGCACCGCGGCCGAGCTGGTGCAGCTCTTTGAACGCGGCGCCGAGCTTCCCGCGGACCGGTCGCTGCTGCTGCGGCTGGACGGGCCGGACCAGGCGGCGGCTGCCGGTGCGGCCGATCCCGAGCGGACCGTGTGCCGGTGCGCCGGTGTCAGCGGAACGAAGATTGCTGCTGCCGTGACTGACGGGTGCGGGACGGTGGCCGAGGTTTCCGGTGCCACCCGCGCCGGCACCGGCTGCGGCGGCTGCCACGAGGACATCAAGGGAATTATCGAAAAGCACTTTCAGGGGGCCGTGGCGTAGGCGCTTCCCGCGGACTCGCAACGCCTACTAGGCTTCCCGCATGGGGAACAGGAGGATCGGCCGGCGGGGGCGTGCCGCCTGGGTGGCGCTCGTGGGATTGATGCTGGTCACTGTGTATGCGGTCGCCGGCACGCTTCAAACCCTGGTGTGGAATCCTCTTGCGGCCGTACCCGGCGCGACGATGGCAGAAATCCACGCCGGGCTCGACCGGGCCAACGAGTCGCTCGGCGCCCCGGTCGTGATTGTCTGGGCGGTCGTGGGCGTGCTGCTGGCGGCTATCGTCGTCGTGGGTGCTGTGCAGCGACCAGATCTCCCAGTGAAGAACGTTTTGGTCATCGACCTTCTGCTTCTCGTGCTAGCCGCACCCTCGCACTGGTATGCCGCGTTCCCTGCGGGAATGGGCATAGCCGACGCATTCGCAACGCACGGCGGCGACCACGCTCCGTGGGGCCTCGCGCTCTATGCCAGCAGCGCCATGGCGCTTGCGGCCCTGTTCGTCGTCGCGATGATATCCAGATTCGGCCGGGCCGACACAGCGCCCTAGCGTCACCCCGCCGTCGCACTCCCCAGCACTACGTCCGTGCTCAGTTCCTTGCCGCCTCGCTGGTAGGTGACCTTGACGGTGGTCCCGGCTGCGTGTTCGTGGGCGGCGGCCGTGAGCTCCGAGGCATCGGTGATGCTGCGCCCGGCCAGGCCTGTGATGACGTCGCCCGCTTTCAGGCCGGCCGAGGCCGCGCCGGATCCTGGTGTCACCGCGGAGATCTCCGCCCCTGTGGTGAACCCTGAGGCCGGTCCGGAGGCCATGTCCTGTACGGAGAGTCCGAGCTGCCCGTGCGTGGCGGACCCGTTGGCGATGATTTCCTGCGCCACCCGTGACGCCTCGTTGATGGGGATCGAGAAGCCGACGCCGATGTTTCCGGACGAGGACGAGGAGGACGTGGAGTCGGCGGTGGCAATGGCCACGTTCACGCCAATGACCTCGCCCTTGGTGTTCACCAGGGCGCCGCCGGAATTGCCGGGATTGATGGCCGCGTCCGTCTGGATGACGTTCATGCTGACCGAGGCCTGGGCGGCCGTGGCACTGCGGCTCCGGCTCTGTGTGCTGGGCGCGGCCGAGGAAGCCGTTTCAATGGCACGGTTGGCGGCCGATACGATGCCATCCGTGACCGTGCCGCTGAGTCCCAGGGGTGCGCCAATGGCGACGGCTGTGTCCCCGACGTTGACTTTCGCTGAGTCGCCCAGCGAAGCGGGGACCAGCCCCTCGGCGTCGATCTTCACGACTGCTAGGTCCGCGAGCGCGTCCGCGCCAACCACCGTCCCCGGATATACGCTACCGTCGCTGGTGCGGACTTCGATGACCGCGCTGGCGGCTTCGCCGTCCAGGGTGACGACGTGCATATTGGTCAGGATGTGGCCGTCCGCATCCAAGATGATGCCCGAGCCGGTTCCGCCCGAGTCGGCGGTGGTCGCGCTGATCGTCACCACGCTGGGCGTCGCCTTCTGCGCCGCCGCCGTAACGGCGTTGACGCTGTCGG
Organism: Pseudarthrobacter sp. MM222; assembly: GCF_947090775.1. Classification (NCBI taxonomy): domain Bacteria; kingdom Bacillati; phylum Actinomycetota; class Actinomycetes; order Micrococcales; family Micrococcaceae; genus Pseudarthrobacter; species Pseudarthrobacter sp. MM222. Next base: position 1,325,310 of record NZ_OX352321.1, on the reverse strand, counting down.
GGTTGTTGACGATCACGGGGGTGAATTCCGCGGTTTGCGATGTACTTGCCACCGGGGACGATGCGTTCAAGAAAGTTGTTGCTCCGGCGACAGTGCCCCCGCCGAGAAGGCCGGCGGCCAACATGCAGGCCATGAGTCCACCGGCACCGATCCGCTTCCTGGCCTTCACTTGTGCGGTTTCGTTCATGACCGAGCTCCTTGGAGTGTGATGCTCCGAGTCTTTCGAAGCTGTAAACCCATCGTGGAGGCCGGGCCTTTCGGCGGTCTGTCGTGCCGCTGTGAATGGACTGTGAGGCCTCCAGCATCCCCCGCGTAACAGGAATCGGTCAGCGCACGCACGGCGGGTAGCATCGGGGCCATGAGCGCCGACGACGACGACATCACCGAAGAACTGCTAGCTGACGCCGACAAACTCACCGGGCTGGGCCTTGAGCTCCTGGGGCTCGACCCGCATCCCGATGACATGACCGCCGAGCAGCGACTCCAGTTCGATCCCGAAGACCTCGCGGAGATGGCCGCGGTCGGCCCGGAGGAGCGCCAGAAGGCCCTGCGCCAGACGCGCCTGCTGGCCGGGCTGCTCTGGAACTCGTCGAGCATCCTCATCGACCAGCTCTTCCGGGACTTGGGCACGTTGAGCCAGCTCGAAGACGTCACCGCCACCGACATCGCCGGGACGTCCGTCCTGTCCTGCCTGCCGCCACAGTTCGCCGCCGGCTACGACGCGAAGTTCACCCAGAAATTCATCGTCGTCGCCTCCGACGTCACCGCATCCCTGGTCCGCGGCTGGACAGCCCCCGGCTCCCTCGCCGCCGAACTCGCCGTCCGGTGCCTGCTGGACCAGGCCGAGATCACCGAGGACATCTACGAACTGGACCTCCCGGAGGACTGGCGGACCGACGTCGAGGAAGTCCTGCTGGAACACGCGGACAGCCAGGCGCTGTACGCGGACAACCTGGACGATATCGAAGACGACGCCGACCGGCTGGGTTTCGAGCACTGGTTCCGGCCCGTCAGCGCCGGCGACACCGTTCCGCCGTACGCCTTTGCTGAACCGGACGGAACTCGTTCCCACGTTTAAGGAGCGCACTCGGGGACGCAAGGAATTCCCAAGGTTCCCGGGGTAACTGTTGAGGCCGGGATGACGGTTTCTAAAGGTTCATCCCCCTCGCCGCGGTGAGTCCGCGGGATCACGCGATCCGAACGCGCAAGTGTCTACTGCGCATCTGGCCTTACTCATCCGCGGCCACAAACGGCCGCCGATTCATTTTGGAGTACCCGTGAAACCTCTCACAGCCCGTCGATTTGCGCCGTCTGCCCTGCTTGCCGCTGCCCTTCTCACAGTATCGCCAGCCGCCATCGCCGCCGCTCCAGTCAAGGACGGCAAACCCGGAACCTTGGCGCAGGATATACCGGCCGGAGAGGGATGTGCTTTCGATCTTCGAGTTCTAGGGACCGGATCGAATGCAAACATCAAGGAATTCCTTGACGAAAGCGGCAAGATTGTCCGCACAATCACAGCCGGTAGGGGCTACACGCTTACCTACAGCCGGATAGTGAATGATGCTCCGGTAAAGTCGATAACTCTCCGGCCGACCGGTTCGGTCCAAAAGGAAACTATCGCGGCTGACCGGACCAAGACTGTCACGGCAACGGGGGGCAACGGGCTCATCCTGTTCTCCACGGATCTTCCCAAGGAGGCGGTGCCATCCGCAATCCAGTACTCGGGTCGCATCGTCTACACCGTTGCGCCCGACGGCACCTTTACCCTGATCAGCACTTCCGGCACGAGGCTGGACATCTGTGCGGCGCTGAAGTAAACACGGCGTCCACAGCCATAACCACAAAAGGGTCCAATGGCATTGCCACTGGACCCTTTTGTCGTGCGGTGATTGCTACATGTGGACGTGGAGGCGCCGTGCCGCTTCGGAGATGGAACCGCTCAGCGACGGGTACACCGTGAAGGTGCTGGCGACGTCGTCGACGTGCAGTTTCTGCTTCACCGCAATTGAGATCGCGAAGATCAGTTCGGAGGCATTCGGGCCCACCACGACGCCGCCGATCACGGTGCCGGAGCCCTTGCGGGCGAAGATCTTGATGAACCCGTCCTTGTGGTTGCGCATCTTGGCGCGGGCGTTGCTTTTCAGCGACAGCTTGACGACGTCGCCCTGGTATTTGCCGGATTCGATCTCTGCCTCGGACACGCCCACGGACGCGATTTCCGGTGAGGTGAAGATGTTGGACGCCACCTGGTGAAGCTTGATGGGGGTGACGCTGTCGCCCAGGAAGTGCGCGATGGCGATCCGGCCCTGCATCGCGGCCACGGAGGCCAGGGCAAGCACACCGGTGCAGTCGCCGGCCGCGTAGATGTTCGGCGCGCTGGTGCGGGAGACGCCGTCGACCTTGATGTGGCCACTCTCGGTGAGCGCAACGCCGGCCTCCTCGAGGCCGATCCCCGCCGTGTTCGGAATGGACCCGACGGCGACGAGGCAGTGGCTGCCGGTGACCTTCGAGCCGTCGGCGAGCGTGACCACCACACCGTCCTCGGTGCGCTCCACCGTCTCGGCGCGGGCGCGCGAGAGCACCTTGACGCCGCGGCGTTCAAAGACACCCTCGAGGACCTCGGCGGCATCCGTGTCGGAGCCCGGCAGCACGCGGTCACGGCTGGAAATCAGCGTCACCTTGGAGCCCAGGCCGTTGTAGGCGGAGGCAAACTCGGCGCCGGTCACGCCGGACCCCACCACGATCAGTTCCTCGGGGAGTTCGTCCATGTTGTAGATCTGGGCCCAGTTCAGGATCCGCACGCCGTCCGGCCGCGCGGTGGGCAGCTCGCGCGGGTGGGCACCGACCGTGAGCAGAATCGCGTCCGCTTCAACTGTCTCGGTGCCGTCGGCGGTGAGGACCTCGATGGTGTGGTTGTCCAGCATCTTGCCGGAGCCGATCAGGATACGGACGCCCTGCTGCTCCAGGCCGGCCTGGATGTCGGCGGACTGCTGCCGCGCGAGGCCCAGCAGCCGGTCGTTGATGTGTTTGAGGTCGGCCCGCATCACCGGGGCGAAGTCACCGCCGTCGACGTCGAACTTGACGCCCAACTCGCCGGCCTCCCCCACACGGGTCATCAGGTCCGCCGTCGCGATCAGCGTCTTGGACGGCACGACGTCGGTCAGCACCGCGGAGCCGCCGAGCCCCGCCCGCTCAATGATGGTCACCGTCGCCCCCAGGGAGGCGGCGACCATGGCGGCTTCGTAACCGCCCGGGCCTCCGCCCAGGATAGCGATGCGGGGTGAGCTGAAATCGGGATGCGTAGTCACAATCGACCATTCTCCCCCATCCACCCCGGCGCACCAAGAAACCGGCCCGCCCTCCGCCGCTGCCGGTGCTGGGCAGCATGGCACCGGCACGGTAACTTGTACCAGTGAGTAATACAGAATTCCTGAACACGGATCCCTTCGACGCCGCCCGCGCCGCCGCCGACTACATCGCCGAGGAGACGGGCATCGATTCCCACGACGTGGCCCTGGTCCTCGGTTCGGGCTGGGGCGAAGCCGCGGACCTGATCGGCGAGACCACCGCCACGCTGTCCGCAGCCGAGGTGCCGGGCTTCTCCGCCCCGTCCGTGGTGGGCCATGTGGGCACCATCCGCTCGGTGCTGACCAAAGAAGGCAAGCGCGCACTGGTCCTGGGCGCGCGGACCCACTACTACGAGGGCAAGGGAGTCCGCGCCGTGGTCCACGGCGTGCGCACCGCCGCGGCCGCCGGCTGCAAGACGCTGGTCCTGACCAACGGCTGCGGGGGGCTGAACGAGGACTGGGCACCGGGCACGCCGGTGCTGATCAGTGATCACATCAACCTCACCGCCACCTCACCGCTGGAGGGTGCCACCTTCGTGGACCTGACAGACCTTTACTCCGCCCGCATCCGGGACCTCGCCCGCGAGGTCGACTCCTCCCTGGACCAGGGCGTCTACGCGCAGTTCACCGGACCGCACTACGAAACCCCCGCCGAGGTGCAGTACGCCAAGCGGATCGGAGCCGACCTGGTGGGCATGTCCACCGCGCTCGAAGCCATCGCGGGACGCCACGCCGGCATGGAGGTCTTCGGCATTTCGCTCGTAACCAACCTCGCCGCCGGCATCAGCCCCGTGCCGCTGAGCCATGAGGAAGTCCTGGAAGCCGGCCACGCCGCGGGTCCCCGCATCTCCAAGCTGCTGGCGGAGATCATCGCCAAGCTTTAGCTTCCGCGGCCTCTACCCGGCGTCGGCGGCGAGAAAGTCCAGCGCCTTCTGCCGGTCCTCCGGGAAACGCCGTTCCATCGAATCGGCGATCCCGGCGATGGTCTGGCGCGCCAGGGCCTGCCGCCACACCAGCTCGGCCTGGCGCATGGTCTGCGAAATAAGGCAGCTCCGGACGAAATTCATTTCCGTATCTGCCTCCGGGCTGTTGCCCAGGATCCCCTCGCAGCGGAAGGCCGGTTCGGGTCCCTCCAGGGCCAGGACGACGTCCAGCACGGTGATGTTTTCCGGCCGGCGGGCCAAGAGGAAACCGCCCCGGGGACCCGAAACCGAGGTCATCACGCCGGCGCGGACCAGGGCCTGCAGCTGCTTGTTCAGGTAGGCGCCGGGCAGCTTGTAGTACTCGGCCAGCCGGGCGCTGTTGACCGCCTCCCCCGCCGGGGTCCACGCCATGTTGACGCAACTATGGATGGCCCATTCCACCCCACGGCCCATCTTCATATTCCAGACGTTACGTGTCCGGAAAATCGGGTGTCAAGGATGGGGCGGACCGGATCCCGACGCGCTGTAACCGAACCGTGAGGCCCCGCGGACCCGCCGAAGGAACGCTTCGGCGGCGATTGCGGATAGTTTGGTACCTATGACGTCTCCTGATGCCGAACTCATCCGACTGCTGGACGAAGCCCGGGACTGGGCCGCCCAGGACCCGGACCCGGCCACCGCCGCAGGCCTTTCCGAGCTGATCCAGCTCACCGCCGACGGCGTTGCCGCCGCCCGCCAGGAGCTCGCGGACAGCTTCAGCGGCACCCTGCAGTTCGGCACCGCAGGCCTCCGCGCGGCCCTCGGCCCGGGCCCGAACCGGATGAACCGGATGGTGGTGCGGCGCGCCGCAGCCGGCTTCACCGCATTCCTGACGAACGCCGTCGAGCAGGCCTCCCCGGGCACCCGGCCGCGCGCCGTCGTTGGCTATGACGCACGCTACAACTCCGAAATTTTCGCCGAAGAGACGGCGGCAATCCTCACCGCCGCCGGCGTCGAAACCTTCCTGATGCCCGCGGCCCTGCCGACGCCGCTGCTCGCCTACGCGGTGCGGGCACTGGAGTGCGACGGCGGTGTGATGGTCACCGCCAGCCACAACCCGCCGCAGGACAACGGCTACAAGGTCTACCTCGGCCGGCACGCCGTCGAGGAAAGCGGCCGCGGGGCGCAGATTGTCGCACCCTACGACGCCCTGATCGCGGCCAGGATCGACGCCGTCGGCGCCCTGGAGTCCATCGTCCTGGCCAAGGAAGGCTGGACGGTGCTGGAGCCGTCCATCGCGGCCGACTACGAGGCCGCCGTCGCGGCCCTCGCCGTTCCGGAGCATTTCCCTGCCCGGGACCTCAAGATCGTCCTGACCCCGATGCATGGGGTGGGCGGAGCGACGGCCGTGTCCGTCCTCAATGCTGCAGGCTTTGCCGACGTCACCCTGGTCGCGGAGCAGGCGGAGCCGGACCCCGACTTCCCCACAGTGAACTTCCCGAACCCGGAAGAGCCCGGTGCGCTGGACCTGGCCCTCGAGGCTGCGTCCCGGGTGGACGCCGACATCGTTCTCGCCAATGATCCCGACGCCGACCGCGCCGCGGTTGCCGCCAAGGACCCGGACACGGGCGCGTGGCGCATGCTGCGCGGGGACGAGGTGGGAGCCCTGCTGGGCGCGCACGCCGTGGCCCGCCTGGCTGCCGCCGGCGGTGAGGCCCCGGGAAGCGTCTTCGCGAACTCGATCGTGTCCTCGCGGCTGCTCGCGCGGATCGCGGCTGCCGCAGGGTATGCGCATGAGGAAACCCTGACGGGCTTCAAGTGGATCGCGCGTGTGCCGGGCCTGCTCTACGGCTACGAGGAGGCGCTGGGCTATTGCGTCGCGCCGTTCCTCGTCCGGGACAAGGACGGAATTTCCGCCGCGGTGCTGATCGCCGAATTCGCGGCCGCGGCCAAGGCCGAGGGCAAGACCATCTTTGACACGCTGGACGAGCTGTATCTGGTGCACGGACTGCACGCCAGCGACCAGCTCAGCATCCGGGTGGCGGACCTGGGGCTGCTGGACGCCATGATGAACCGGCTGCGCGTGAGCCCGCCGGAATCATTCGGCGGTTCCGCGGTGGAGACGGTCGTGGACCTGGCGGAGGGCAGCGAGCAGCTGCCGCCGACCGACGGCCTGCTGTACCTCACCAAGGACCTCACCCGCGTCATCATTCGCCCCAGCGGGACGGAGCCCAAGCTCAAGTGCTATCTGGAGGTCATCCGCAGCGTCGGCTCTGCCGCGGAGCTGCCGCAGGCGCGGCAGGAAGCGCGCGGCGCCCTGGACAGCGTCCTCGCCGACGTCCGCGAGGCCCTGGGGCTGTAGAAGCCCCGCTTACGGGAGTCCTGGAGCTCCGGGGCTTCAGAGCTCCACTTCGATGTACCCGGCCACAATCCGGGTGCTGAAGGTCTCCAGCCGGAGTCCGGGCGTGCCCAGGCACTCCCCTGTTTCCAGGTCATAGACTTCCTTGTGCAGCGGTGAGGCCAGCGTGGGTCGTGCCCCGCGGGAACCAGTGATACCGCGGGCCATGACATGCGCGCCGGTCGCCGGATCCTCCTGCGCTACGGCGTAAACCTCACCGGCAGCGGTGCGGAACAATGCCACCTGGCGTCCCGCGATCATGGCTGCCTCGCCCCAGGCGGGCTCCAGCTCCTCCACGGCGCACACTCGGTGCCAGCCGGTTCCAAAGCTGGGGTGTTCCACAAAGTTCCGTGCTGCGCTCTCAAGTACGGCAGTCATTTCGGTCCCTCTCTGATACATCCCTTAACGTGCTCAACCGCTCCTGCGGCCACGTATCCAAGCTAGGCCCGCGGTGTTTCAACCGGACGCGCCAAATGTGTCCGGCGGGTAAAAGAGACCTCACCCGCCCCGAAACACATTCGTGATGCAGAAGTTAAGATCACGAAACATAAGGGAAACTGAAGCGAAACTGCACTTGCCTAGGCTGGGTACACAAGCTGCAGAGCACCGTCTGCGGCCCATGCGAAAGGCCCACCGTGACCGGACAGACTTCCAGCCCAGAAACAGCGGGTTCACCTCGCCCCGAAACTCCCCGCCACATCGTGGTTGCCGGCGGCGGCCCTGCAGCCCACCGCTTTGCTGACGCCATGCACTCCCGGGGCCTCGACGGCTGGCACGTCACCGTCCTCACCGAGGAAGCACATCTCCCGTACGACCGCGTCGCCCTGAGCAAGGCCCTCACCGACAGCAATGTCGACCTCACCCTCGGCTCCGCCACCATGTGGGACCACGATGCCCTCAGCCTCAAGACCGGCGAGCGCGTCACGGCCCTCGACACTGCAGGCAAGACCGTCACGACGGCGGCCGGCACCGTGTACCCGTACGACGAGCTCGTCGTCGCCACCGGCTCCGACGCGGCCCGCCTGCCCATCGCCGGATCCGAACTCACCCACGTGTACCGCACGATCGAGGACGTCCGGGCCATCAACAAGGAGATCGCGGAGCTGACGGCCAAGCTCGGCCGCAAGGTCAACGCCGTCACCATCGGTGGCGGCCTCCTGGGCCTCGAATCCGCCGCCGGCACCGAACAGCTCGGCGCCACCCCGATCGTCATCAACGGCTCCCCCTGGCTGATGAACACCCAGCTGGACGAAGGCGCCGGGCAGGCCCTCGGCCGCCTCATCGAAGCCAAGGGCTTCACCGTCCACGGCGGCGTGTTCCCCTCCGAGGTCCTCTCCGACGACGACGGCCAGGTCACCGGCGTGCTCATGGCCGACGGCCGGATCATCGACGCCGACATCGTCATCGTCGCGATCGGCGTGAAACCCCGCGACGAACTCTTCCGGCTGGCCAACGGCCCGGAAACCGAAGGCATCGCGCCGCAGTTCCAGCTCGGCCCGCGCGGCGGCGTCGTCATCTCCGATGACTGCTCCACCGAGGTCCCCGGCATCTGGGCCATCGGCGAAGTCGCCAACTTCGGCGGCATGTGCCTGGGCCTCGTGGCCCCGGCCAACACCATGGCGGAGATTGTCGCGGACCGGCTGCACGGCGGCGAAGCGACCTTCCCGGGCTTCGACACCGCCACCAAGCTCAAGCTCTCCGGCGTCGACGTCGCCAGCTTCGGTGACGCTTTCGCCCGGACCGAGCACGCCCTCGAGATCGTCTACGCCGACCCGGCCCGCGGCGTCTACCAGAAGATCGTCACCACGGACGATGCCAAGACCCTGCTCGGCGGCATCTTCGTCGGCGACGCCTCGCCGTACACGAGCCTGCGCCCCATGCTGGGCCGCGAACTGGCCGCCGAACCCGGCGCGTACCTTACCGCCGCCGGCGGCGGCGACGCCCCGGACACGGAGCTTCCGGACGACGCCATCCTGTGCTCCTGCAACAACGTCTCCGCCGGAACCATCCGCGACACCGTCAACGGCTGCGGAGCCTGCGACGGCAACGCTCCCGTCCAGGAGCTCGGCGAGCTGAAGGGCTGCACCCGGGCCGGCACCAGCTGCGGTTCGTGTGTGCCGATGCTCAAGAAGCTGCTGGAAACCGAACTGACCAAGTCCGGTGTAGCAGTCTCCAAGGCACTCTGCGAACACATCGAGCTCTCCCGCCAGGAACTCTTCGAGACCATCCGCGTCCTGGAACTCACCTCCTTCGAGGAGGTCATGGCCAAATACGGCACCGGCGATGGCTGCGACATCTGCAAGCCGACGATCGCCAACATCCTGGCCAGCCAGAACAGCGCCTACGTCCTTGACGCCGGCCGCGGCACCTTGCAGGACACCAACGACCGCGCCCTGGCCAACATGCAGAAGGACGGCACATACTCGGTGGTCCCCCGCATCGCCGGCGGTGAAATCACCCCGAAGAAGCTCGGCGTCATCGCCGCCGTGGCCGAGAAGTACAACCTGTACACCAAGATCACCGGCGGCCAGCGCATCGACATGTTCGGCGCCCGGCTGGAGGAGCTTCCGGAGATCTGGAAGGAACTCGTGGACGCCGGCTTCGAATCCGGCCAGGCCTACGGCAAGAGCCTGCGCACGGTGAAGTCCTGCGTCGGTTCCACCTGGTGCCGCTTCGGTGTCCAGGACTCGGTGGCCATGGCCATCCAGCTGGAACTGCGCTATCGCGGCCTCCGCAGCCCGCACAAGCTCAAGATGGGTGTCTCCGGCTGTGCCCGCGAATGCGCCGAGGCCCGCGGCAAGGACGTCGGCGTCATCGCTACCGCGGACGGCTGGAACCTTTACGTCGGCGGCAACGGCGGTGCCACCCCGGCGCACGCCCAGCTGCTGGCCAAGGATCTCGACGACGAAACGCTGCTCAAGTACATTGACCGCTACTTCATGTACTACATCCGCACCGCCGACCGCCTGCAGCGCACCGCGCGGTGGCAGGAGGAGCTCGACGGCGGCATCAAACACGTCGAGGACGTGGTGGTGAAGGACACCCTGGGCATCGCCGCGGAACTCGAAGCGGCAATGGCCAAGCACGTGGACACCTACGTGGACGAGTGGGCCGACACCCTGAAGGACCCGGAGCGCCTCCGCCGGTTCCGCTCCTTCGTCAACGCCCCGGACCAGAAGGATGACTCCATCACCTTCGTCCCGGATGAGCGCGGCCAGATGCGCCCGGCCACTGCAGAAGAGAAGGCGCTGGCCGCCGAACAACCAGTCCTGATCGGGGCTTCCATCCCCATGCGGCCCCGCGATGAGAACGAGGTATAGCCATGCAGCTCAGCATTGATCTCACCGGACGCGAAATCCTGGTCACCGGCTCGGACACCGCCACGCGCCAGGCGGTCCGCCGCTACGAAGCCGCCGGCGCCATCGTCTCCCGGCTCAGCACTCCGCACGGGGCATCGCACGACGGTCCCCTGCCGGAACGGCCCTTCCTGGTGGCCGCGGTCGACGACGGCCAGCCGGGCTGGGAGGCCCTGCTGGAGCGCTGCCGCGCGACCGGCATTCCCGTCGCCGCCGAACCCGCCGCCGGTCCCGCCGGCCAGGTCACCCTGGTGGGCGGCGGGCCGGGAACCACCGAACTACTGACCGTGGCGGCCATCAAGGCGCTGCGCGACGCCGACGTCATTTTCTACGACCGGCTCGCCCCGTACCAGGAACTCCCCTCGCTGAGCACGGCCGAACTCGTGGACGTGGGAAAGCGTCCCGGGCACCACCCGGTCAGCCAGTCCGGGATCGAGGAGCTCATGGTCAACGCGGCCCTCGCCGGCAGGAACGTGGTGCGGCTCAAGGGCGGCGACCCGTACGTGTTCGGCCGTGGCGGCGAAGAAGTGGCGGCTTGCGTCAAAGCCGGCGTGCCGGTCCGGGTCATTTCCGGCGTGACCAGCGCCATCTCGGTCCCCGCAGCGGCCGGGATCCCGGTCACCCACCGCGAGGTCAGCCACATGTTCACCGTGGTCTCGGGCCACGCCCCGCTGACCGAGAAGGAGCACACCCACTTGGCGGGCCTCGGCGGAACCATCGTGGTCCTGATGGGCATCGGCACCCTGCACCAGCTCGCCGCCGGCCTGCGCCGCGCCGGGATGCGGGCAGACATGCCGATGGCCGTCGTCGAGCGGGGTTACCGTCCCGGGCAGCGCACCACCATCGCGGAGCTGGGCACCATCACCACCGCGGCCGCGGACTGCACAAACCCGGCCGTACTCGTGATCGGTGACGTCGTCCGGGTGGCCGAAGCCAACCGGGGCTCCGCCGAAGCCGCGGCCGACCTGGACCGGCTCGCCGCGTCCCTGATGGGGGCGTGAGAGCCGTGAGCGCGCTCAACGCCGTCGCCCCCGCCGTCCTGCCCGGAGCTCCCGGCACCCCGGAGGCCATCGCCGCCGAGGAGATCCTGGAAAAGGCGGAGCTGCCCCTCGAAGGATTCCGGATCGGCGTCACCTCACACCGGCGCTCCCAGGACCTGATCGAGGCCCTGGAACGGCGGGGTGCCGAGGTGCTGCACGCGCCTGCGCTGAAGATCGCACCGGTGCAGGAGGACCTGCGGCTGATCGAGGACACCCGCGCCATCATCGACGCCAAGCCCGACCTGTGCATCGCCACCACCGCCTACGGCATGCGCCGCTGGTGCGAGGCGGCTGATACTTTCGGGATCGGCGAGCAACTGCTCGAGACCCTCGGCGCAACCCGGATGTTTGTCCGCGGCCCCAAGGCCCGCGGCGCGGTCCGCGCGGCCGGACTCGCCGACGTCGGGATCAGCAGCGACGAAACCACCGCAACCCTGGTGGACATGCTCCTTGCCGAAGGCGTGCGCGGCAAAACCGTCGCGGTCCAGCTGCACGGCTACACCGATGTGCGCCAGCTCGAGCGGCTGCGGATGTCCGGCGCCACCGTCCTGACCGTCACCCCGTACCGCTGGGTCAAGCCCGACGGCGCCGACCGGCTGCCGCGGCTGATCGAGGCCGCCTGCACCGGCAACCTGGACGTGCTGACGTTCACCAGTGCCCCCGCGGTGGACGCGATGTGGAGCACGGCACACGAGATGGGCCTGTACAAACAGCTTGTGGAGAGTCTCAAGACGACAGTCGCCACCGCCGTCGTGGGTCCGGTCACGGCCCAGCCGCTGCTCGACGCCGGGCTGCAGCCGCTGGTCCCGGAACGGTTCCGGATGGGCGCCCTGATCCGGCTGGTCTGCGAGCACCTGGCCCTGAACCACGTCCGCCGGCTGGACACCGTCTCAGGCAGCGTGGAGCTCCGCGGCCGCTCCCTGCGGATCGATGGCGAGGCCGTGGAGATGGCCCCGGCGCCGCTGCTGCTGCTGCGGGCGCTGCTGGGTGCCGGCGGGGCCGTGCTGTCCCGCGAGGCCCTGTCCGAACTGCTGGAGCTGAGGGGGTCCGTGCACGCCCTGGACATGACGGTGAGCCGGTTGCGCTCCTCGCTTCCGGACGGCCGGCTGGTGGAAACCGTGGTCAAGCGCGGCTACCGGCTGCGGGTGTGACGCAGGGCATTACCGGCTGGTAAATACTGGCGAACGGGCTGCGAAAAAACGGCAACACCCGGGAAACACCCCGGAAAAACCCTCCGCCTACGCTGGGTGCAACAAGCACGACGGCCACACCACAGGCCACCAGCGAAAGGGCCCACCATGTCCAGCGTCACCACTCCTGATTCCCAGACCCGGCCCCGGATCGTCATCGCCGGGGCCGGTCCGGCCGCCCAGGCCCTCGTCCGGCAGCTGACCCGGACGCCGTTCGCCGGCGGCATTACGGTGCTGAGCAACCGCGACGACGCCCCCGCCGAACTCCTCGAACTCGCCGCCCTGCCGCAGGTTTCGCTGCGCTTCGGCCAGCCCGTCAGCTACATCGACCCCGACGGTCAGCGGGTCACCACGGCGGACGGTCTGGAGTTCACCTACGACCAGCTGGTCATAGCCACGGGCTCCTCCCCGGCAGGAGCGCCCCTGGAGGGCGCCGGCCGCTGCCTCAGCTACTCCACGATCGACGACGCCAACGGCCTCGGCGAAGCCGTCAAGGACGTCACCCGGGTTCTCGGCAGGCGTCCGCTGGGTATCCTGGTCGGCACCGGAACGGCCGCCGGACAGGCTGAAGCGGTGCTCCGTGCCAGGGGTGTCCGTCCCGTCCGCACCACGCTCCGGCCCGCCGCCGTGGTTCCCAACCTGGCGGGTTCCATGCTTCCCGCCGCCGGTGTGATCTTCGAAGACGGTTCCAGCATGAACGGGGATCTGGTGGTCCTCGCGGAGGAACGCATTGCCCGCGATGCCCTCTCGGTGAGCGCCGGGCTGAAGACCGCCCCGCGGGGCGGCATCGTGATCGGTGAGGATTTCCGCACTTCAGTGCCCGGGATCTGGGCCATCGGGGATGCCGCCGTGTTCGACGGCGTCCGGCTGGGACTGCTCGTGGCCGCCGCCTCGGCTGCCTCGGTCTGCGCCTCGCAGCTGCTGCGGGCCACGCTGTCCGAACCGCTCGCGGACGCGGCCTAGCCGCTCCCCCGGAGGCGGGTTTGGGGCCGCCGGCGCAGGTTCGGCGTTGTGGCAAGATGGACACCGAGAAGCCACGAAAGGGACCACCATGAGCAACGAAGCCACCACGGCCGCCGGCAGCACCACCCCCGCTACGCCGGATGCCACGGCCGGCACCGGCAACATCGCCTCCTTTATTGACCACACCCTGCTCAAGCCGGAGGCCAGCGAGGCCGAGATCCTCAAGGTCTGCGCCGAGGCCGCGGAGTACCGGTTCAAGTCGGTCTGCGTCAACCCTGTCTGGGTCAAGACGGTCAAGACCGCGCTCAAGGGTTCCGGTGTGCTGACCTGTTCCGTGGTCGGCTTCCCGCTGGGCGCCACCCCGAGCGATGTCAAGGCTTTCGAAGCCCGCGGCGCCGTGCTGGATGGCGCCGAAGAGGTGGATATGGTGATCAACATCGCCGCTGCCCGCGCCAACGACAAGGGCGCCCTGGTCGATGACATCACCGCCGTCGCCGAGGCCGTCCACGAAGGCGGGGCGATCCTGAAGGTGATCATCGAGACCGCCCTGCTGGACGATGCCCAGAAGGCACTGGCCTGCGAGGCTGCCGTGGAAGCCGGCGCTGATTTCGTGAAGACCTCCACCGGCTTCAACGGCGGCGGGGCCACTGCCGAAGACGTTGCCCTGATGCGCCGCACGGTTGGCCCGGACCTGGGCGTCAAGGCCTCCGGCGGCGTGCGTTCCCTCGCGGACGCACAGGCTATGATTGCTGCAGGTGCAACACGTATTGGCGCCAGCTCCGGAATCGCGATCGTCAAGGGTGAACAGGGTTCGTCCGCGTACTGATCTGTTCCGGCAGCCGCCACAGTTTTGAGCCCCACGGGGCCGAGGAGGAACGAATGTCCAGCAAGATCCAGCAGACCGAGCAGACCCCGCAGACCGAGAACAGCCTCGGCTCCACCATCGTCATCTTTGCCGTGATGCTGGGCCTGTTCCTCGCTTCCGTGTACTCCCTGTCATTCCTGACGCTGGGCAACCCATGGCCGATGGCCGCCTGCCTGGCGCTGTTTGCCGCTTCGTTCTGGATTCCGCAGACGATCCTCGGCCGCTCGGACTCGGCCGGCGAAAGCTAAGCTGCCCGCCCCCACGCATTGAATGGCTGAAGCTCCGGATTTCCGGAGCTTCAGCCATTTGCTAGCTTCCGGTCAGCCGGCCGAACAGGCTGCTGAGCAGTCCCGTCCCCAGCGCGACGGCGGCAGGAAAGTGCGCCTCCGCCAAAGCCAGTGCCGCCCCGAACATGCCGATCATGGCGTACGCGCTGACCGGGATCAGCACAAGCCATTCCCGCCGCGAACCGGCCCGTCCCAGCAGCGGGATGGAAAACGCCCCGTTGGCTTTCCAGACGTCCTTGACCAGTGGCAGCTTCCGCAGCAGCCTCGGCGGCTTGATCACCAGCGGCCAGAGCAGCGGCACTCCCCCGGTGGTGATCATGTCCCCGATGATGTGGACCAGCACGCCGGTGAGCATCGAGACCGGCAGCCAGGTCCACTGGTGCGGCGCGAACCACGTCACCAGCCCGGCCATGGCCAGGGCGAAGACCCAGTTGCTGATCCAGCCGTAGTTCGGGAAAAGCTTCAGGGCTTTGGCCGCAATGTTGATCAGGAACATGCACAGCAGGCCGGCGCCGAGGGACAGGAGTCCCCAGTCGGTCTGCAGCTGGACCTGACCGGCCATCGCAGCGAGCAGCACGAAGCAGGCCGCCCCAAGCAGCGAGTGCGTGCCCTGCCGGTGCCCGCCGCTGGCGTTCTCAATGCCGACGGCGATCACGTTGGACAGCGGCGGCAGCGAGTGCGCCACCGTGCTGGAGCGGTGGTCCCAGTCACAGACCAGGGCCGTCCCCGCCGTCGCCATCCCGCCGATCACGATCCCGGTGGCATCCAGCGGGTACCAGCCCAGGGTGTACGGCCCGGTCGAGGCAATAGCCACCCACGCCGCGGCTCCCGACGCGGCGTGGTGTCCTCCCATCATTCTTTTACTTCACCGCCAGCGGGGCATCAGAGAAGATGTTGCGGATGACGCCGTTGGCCCACTCGAGGATCTCGGCGTCCTGCAGGTCCCGGCCGCCGATCCGGGCGGTCTTGGGCTTGGGAATGAGCACTGCGTCCAGCGCAGGCTTGGCCTGGGCCCCCGGGTACATCCGGGTCAGGCGCATGAGCTTGGACTCCGGCAGCTGCGCGGGCGAGAACTTGATGAAGTTGCCCTGCAGGGCGACGTCACTCAGCCCCGCCTCGCGGGCGCCCACCCGGAACCGGGCGACGTCGATCAGGTTGGTTGCGGGCAGCGGCAGTTCGCCGTAACGGTCCACCAGCTCCGCGAGGACCTCGTCGATCGCCTCGTAGGTGATGGCGCCGGCCAGCTTGCGGTAGGCCTCCAGCCGCAGCCGTTCGCCGGGCACGTAGTCGTGCGGCAGGTGCGCGTTGACCGGCAGCTCGATTTTCATCTCGGCGGCCTTCTCCTCCGCCTCGCCCCGGTACTCGGCCACGGCCTCGCCGACCAGCCGGATGTAGAGGTCGAAACCGACGCCCTGGATGTGGCCGGACTGCTCGCCGCCGAGCAGGTTGCCGGCGCCGCGGATCTCCAGGTCCTTCATCGCCAGCTGCATGCCGGCGCCGAGCTCGTTGTGCGTCGCGACGGCCTTGAGCCGCTCCAGCGCCACCTCGCCCAGCGGCTTTTCCGACGGGTAGAGGAAGTAGGCGTAGGCCCGTTCACGCCCGCGGCCCACCCGCCCGCGCAGCTGGTGCAGCTGGGAGAGCCCGTACTTGTCCGCGCCGTCCACGATCAGGGTGTTGGCGTTGGAGATGTCCAGGCCGGTCTCGATGATGGTGGTGCAGACCAGGACGTCGAAGCGCTTTTCCCAGAAGTCCACGATGATCTGTTCCAGCCGGCTCTCGGACATCTGCCCGTGCGCCACCTCCACCCGGGCCTCCGGGACCAGCTCGCGGATCTTCGCCGCCGTGCGGTCGATGGTGGACACCCGGTTGTGCACGAAGAACACCTGGCCTTCGCGCATGAGCTCGCGGCGGATCGCGGCGGAGGTCTGCTTGTCCGTGTACGGGCCCACGTAGGTCAGCACGGGGTGGCGTTCCTCCGGCGGGGTGGCCAGGGTGGAGGTCTCGCGGATCCCGGTCAGGGACATCTCCAGGGTCCGCGGAATCGGGGTGGCACTCATGGCCAGGACGTCCACATTGGTGCGCATCTTCTTGAGCGCCTCCTTGTGTTCGACGCCGAAGCGCTGCTCCTCGTCCACGATCACGAGGCCGAGGTCCTTGAAGCCGAAGTCCTTGGACAGCAGCCGGTGCGTGCCGATCACCACGTCAACGGAGCCGCTCTTGACGCCCTCGGCCGTTTCCTTGGCTTCCTTGCCGCTCTGGAAGCGGGACAGCGGCTTGACCACCAGCGGGAAGCCGGAGAACCGTTCGGTGAAGGTCTCGTAGTGCTGCTGGGCGAGCAGCGTGGTGGGCACCAGCACGGCGACCTGTTTGCCGTCCTGGACCGCCTTGAACGCTGCCCGGACCGCGATCTCGGTCTTGCCGTAGCCGACGTCGCCGGAGATGAGCCGGTCCATCGGGATCTCACGCTCCATGTCGGCCTTGACCTCGTTGATGGTGGTCAGCTGGTCCGGTGTCTCCACGTACGGGAAGGCTTCCTCCAGCTCCCGCTGCCACGGGGTGTCCGCGCCGAAGGCGTACCCGCGGGAGGCCATTCGGGCCGAGTACAGCCGGATCAGCTCGCCGGCGATCTCCTTGACCGCCTTGCGGGCCTTGGACTTGGTGCTGGCCCAGTCCGCGCCGCCCATCTTGCTCAGCGCCGGGGTGTCCCCGCCGACGTACCGGGTCACCTGGTCCAGCTGGTCGGTGGGCACAAAGAGCCGGTCGCCCGGGGCTCCACGCTTGGACGGGGCGTACTCCAGGACCAGGTATTCGCGCACCCCGTCGCCGCCACCGGCCACCCGGCGTTGGATCAGCTCCACGAACCGGCCGATGCCGTGCTGTTCGTGCACCACAGAGTCCCCGGCCACGAGCTGGAGCGGATCCACGGCGTTCCGCCGCTTGGACGGCATCCGGCGCATGTCCTTGGTGGAGCCGGCGGAGGTCCGCCCCAGCAGGTCGGCCTCGGTCAGCAGCGCCAGCTTGAGCGGATCCAGGACAAAACCGCGCCCGACGGCGGCGGTGGTCACTTCGATCAGCCCGGCCTGCGGTTCGTCGTCGAGCGTCTCCACCCGGGCACAGGGGATGTCGCTGTCGTGGAAGAGTTCCGCGAGGCGCTGCGCCGGGCCCGGGCCTTCCGTGACCACGACGATCCGCCACTGGTCCCGGACGCGGGAGCCGATGAACTCCATCATTTCGGCGACGTCGCCCTGGTAGCCGCGGGGTTCCCGGGCGTGCAGGTTGAGCACGTCGACGTCGGGCAGCAGCTCTTCGTCGGTGGCCAGCGAGGTGATGGACCACCAGGAAACCCCGTGCGCGAGGGCCGCGGAGCGGGTTTCGGTCAGTGAGCGGAAGCTGGCCGAATGCAGGGCTTCGGACGCCGCGGAGCTCAAATCTAGAGGCGCCGTGCCGCCGTCGGACGCCGTGGACCACGCGGCCTCCAGGAATTCCTCGTTGGTGGCGGCGAGGTCGTGGGCCCGGGTGCGGACCTTCTCCGGCTCGATCACCACAGCGATGGAACCCGCCGGGAGCTGGTCCAGAAACGGGACCATGGCGTCCACCAGCACCGGGGCCAGGGATTCCATGCCCTCGACGGCGATGCCGCCGGCAATCTTCTCCAGCATGTCCGTGGCGGCCGGGAGCTGGGACTTCAGCGTCGCGGCCCGGGACATCACGGAGGGGGTGATCAGGATTTCGCGGCACGGCGGGGCATGGAGTTCGGTGGGATGGTGCAGGCCGTGGGCGGTCAGCGAGCGCTGGTCGGCAACGGCGAACCAGCGCATCTGGTCCACCTCGTCGCCGAAGAACTCCACCCGGATGGGGTGGTCCTCGGTGGGCGGGAACACGTCGAGCATGCCGCCGCGGACCGCAAACTCACCGCGGCGGGTGACCATGTCCACCCGGGCGTAGGCTGCGTCGGCAAGGCTCTTCACGACGCTGCTGAAGGGAGCCTCCTGGCCCACGGTCAGGGTGACCGGCACCAGTTCGCCGAGGCCCGCGACGATCGGCTGCACGACGGCGCGTACCGGGGCCACGACGACGCGCAGGGCGCCGCTCGAGGAAGTTTCGGGGTGGGCGAGCCGGCGCAGCACCGACAGGCGCCGGCCGACGGTGTCTGAGCGGGGTGAGAGCCGCTCGTGCGGGAGGGTCTCCCAGCTGGGGAACTCGGCGACGGCGTCGGCGGGCAGGAAAGCGCGCAGCGCCTCGGTCAGGTCCTCGGCTTCGCGGCCGGTTGCGGTGACGGCGAGGACCACCGGCGCCGCGCCGGCTGCCTCCTTCGCCGTTTCGCTCAAGCCGTCAGCCATTTCCGCGAGCAGGACCGATCTCATCCCGGCGGGAGCGCTGATCTGATAGTCCTCGCTGCGGGCGGGGAACCCACGGGCCGCCTCCGCCTGGATCCGGGCATAGTTCCGGTCTTCGGCGAGGACACGGCGCAGACCGGTGAGAGAGGGGCCGTTGAGGCTCATAGCTGTTGCTCCTGATGGGATCACGGGGTGCAGGCAACACGAATACCCGAAATTCGTGAGAATCCCGGGTGTTCCAAGCCTACAACGCGGCCACTAGGCTGGCAGAACGGGGCGGGGGTCGCAGCAGTCCGCAGCCGCCGCCGCTTCGAATCGCAGGTATGCGCAATGACAAGGAGCCTCCCATGAACGGCACGCCCCAGGCCCCGGACCCGAGCCCGCAGCCGAAGACCGTGCTGGTCACCGGCGCCACCGGCTACATCGGCGGCCGGCTGGTCCCGCGGCTGCTGGAGGCGGGGCACAACGTCAAGGTCCTGGTCAGGACGCCGGCCAAAATCGCCGGGGTGCCGTGGCTGGAGCAGGTGGACGTTGTCGAAAGCAGCCTCGACGACGGCGCGGCGCTCCGCGAGGCGCTGGACGGCGTCGACGTCCTCTACTACCTGGTGCATTCCATGGCGACCGGCTCAGGGTTCGAGTCGAAGGAAAAGGCAATGGCCGAAACCGCCGCCACCGCCGCTGCCGCTGCCGGTGTGGGCAGGATCGTCTACCTCGGCGGCCTGCACCCGAGCAACACGGAACTGTCCACCCATATGAGGTCCCGGGAAGCGGTGGGCAAGGTCTTCCTCGACAGCCCGGTCGACGCCGTCGTGTTCCAGGCCGGCGTGGTCATCGGCTCGGGTTCGGCCTCGTTCGAGATGATCCGGCACCTGAGCGAGACCCTGCCGGTCATGCCGGCCCCGAGCTGGGTGCGGAACAAGATCGAGGCCATCGCGGTGCGCGACGTGCTGCACTACCTGCTCGGTGCCGCGTCGCTGGACGGCACCATTGACCGGACCTTCGACATCGGCTCACGCCAGGTGCTCAGTTATGCCGGGATGATGAACGAATACGCCGCCGAGGCCGGACTCCCCCGCCGCTGGGTCCTCGCGCTGCCCGTCCCGGCCCCCAAGCTGGCCGGGCTGTGGGTGGCGCTGGTGACACCGATTCCCCTGTCGATGTCCCTGCCGCTGGTCGAGTCGCTGCAGCACGACGCCGTCTCGCGGGAGCACGACGTCGACTCCTACATCCCCCAGCCGGAAGGCGGCCTGACCCCCTACCGGCGGGCGGTGGCCCTCGCCCTGGGCAAGGAGCGCGACGGACAGGTGGAAACCACCTGGTCCAGCGCCGGCGCCGATGCCGATCCGCTTCCCTCCGACCCGGACTGGGCCGGACACCGCGTCTACCTCGACGAACGCACCTACACCAGCACGGTGGATCCCCAGCACGTCTGGACCATCATCGAAGGCATCGGCGGGCGCAACGGCTGGTACTCGTTGCCCCTGGCCTGGCGCGTCCGCGGCTGGCTGGACAAGCTCACCGGCGGAGCGGGCCTGCTGCGCGGCCGCCGGCACCCGCACCTGCTGGCCGAAGGCGAAGTGGTGGACTGGTGGCGGGCCGAGCGGATTGAGCGCGGCCGGCTGCTCCGGCTGCGCGCCGAAATGCGGGCGCCGGGCCGGGCCTGGCTCGAACTTTCCGTGGAGCCCGACGGCAGCGGCAGCCGGTACCGCCAGCGCGCGATTTTCTTCCCGAAGGGCCTCAGCGGACGGCTCTACTGGCTGGCCGTGTTGCCGTTCCACAGCCTGATCTTCCCCGCGATGTCAAGGAATATCACGGCCGCCGCACGGGACCTGCAGGCCCTCGAATCGGAGTCGGCCGGGCGCACCCCGTAGGATATTGGGAGCCCGAATCGTCCGGACCAACAGCTTTGGAGACCCCATGCCCTTGAGTGCATCCACCACCCTGCCCCACAGTGTTGACCGCGTCACCGCCGTTTTGGTGAACGAGGAATTCCTGCGCCACACGAGCGAATACGTCGGCGGCACGCTGGAATCCTTCTCCGTGGACGGCGACACCGCCGGCGCCTTCGTCACCACGATCGTCCGAACCATCCCCACCACCCGGATGCCCGACATCGCCCGCAAGTTCGTCGGCGAGAGCCTGAAGGTCACCCAGGTCGAAACCTGGGCAGCCCCCGCCTCGGACGGTTCGCGGCAAAGCAGCATCTCGATGAAGGTCGCCGGCGCCCCGCTCGACGTCAACGCCGTCCAGCGCCTGGTGTCCGAGGCCGGCAGCACGCGGATCGAGCTCGAAGGCACGGTCACGTCCTCCGTGCCGTTCCTGGGCGGCAAGATCGCCGAAGCCGCCGAGCCGATGGTCGGCAAGGCGCTGAACATCCAGTCGCAGCAGGCCCAGGCCTGGCTCGAAAGCCACTAGCAGCGTGGAGCTTCCCGCTTTTCCGGCAGTCGTCCTGATCGTGGCCGGTGTCTGGTCCCTCGTCGTCTGGCCGCAATTCCTGCGCCGGGTGATGAAGGACCCCCGGGCCCGCGACGCCGGCGGCAAAGCAACCCGCTTCCTGACCGTCCACGTGATCCTCGTCAGCATCTCCATGGTGCTCGGGGCGGCGACGGCGGCAATCGGGATCGCCGGCCTGCTCACCTAGGCGGAACCGCCGCGGCGCAACGGCGCCACGGCGTCCGCGGCGTCGCGGCGTCCGCGGGCGCTACACTCAGGGAAACGCCCGTGAACTACCGAAAGGCGCTGCCGATTGCGATCCCGCCGCCGCGTCGCCAGGTGGGAGTTCCTGGCCTACGCGATGATCCTGGGCGCCATAGCGCTGTGGCCCACGCCTGTGGACCGCGCCGGGGCCGGGCTGCTGGTCAAGGCGCTGAAGGACCTGCACCGACGAGGGATGCCCGGCTGGATCGACTACGCGTTTGTTGAGTCGGCGTCGAACGTTCTCCTGTTCGTCCCGCTGGGCGCCCTGGTGGTCTCGATCCTCGGCAGGCGCTACTGGTGGGCCGGCGGGGCCGCCGGTTTGGTGCTGTCCGCCGCGATCGAGCTCGCCCAGTTCGTTTTCCTGCCGGCCCGTTACCCCACCCTGCTCGATGTCGCCGCGAACACCGCGGGGGCAACCTTCGGCTGCCTGCTCATGCTGCTGCTTCTGACTCTCCGCAAGCCCGTGCCAAACTCGCCTCCACGACGTAACCTTTGATCACACCCTTTGCGGGAGGACCACGGGATGCGGATATCGGTTATCGGCTGCGGGTACCTTGGCGCAGTGCACGCTGCGTGCCTGGCGAAACTTGGTCATGAGGTGGTAGGCATCGACCTTGACGCCGGCAAAGTGGCGCAGCTGTCCGCGGGGAAGGCGCCGTTCTACGAACCTGTACTGGATGAGCTGCTGTCCGCCCTCGAGGAATCGGGGTGTCTGAGCTTCACCACGGAGATGTCGGCCGCGCGCGGATCCCAGATCCATTTCATCTGTGTGGGCACTCCGCAAAAGCGCGGCGAGAACGGCGCGGACCTGCGCTTCGTCGATGCCGCGGTGGAGTCTCTGGCCGCCCAGCTGTCCCCCGGCGACATCGTCGCCGGCAAGTCGACCGTCCCGGTGGGAACCGCCGCCCGGCTGGCCGAAGTCATTGCCGAGGCGGAGCCTGGCGCCACGCTGGTTTGGAATCCCGAATTTCTCCGCGAAGGCCATGCCGTGACCGACACCCTGAACCCGGACCGGCTGGTGTACGGCGTTCCGGACGGCAGCGAGGACCATCCCGCGGTGGCCATCCTGGACCAGATCTATAAGGCGCCCCTCGCCAACGGGACCACCCGGCTGGTCACCGATTACGCCACGGCGGAGCTGGTGAAGACCGCAGCCAACTCGTTCCTCGCCACCAAGATTTCCTTCATCAACGCGATGGCCGAGGTCTGTGAGGCCACCGGCGCGGATGTCACACGGCTGGCCGACGCGATCGGCCTCGACGAACGGATCGGCCGGAAGTTCCTCAACGCCGGCATCGGGTTCGGCGGTGGCTGCCTGCCCAAGGACATCCGGGCTTTCATGGCCCGCGCCGGGGAGCTGGGCGCGGACCAGGCCCTGACTTTCCTGCGCGAAGTGGACGCCATCAATATGCGGCGCCGGACCCGCGTGGTCGAGCTGACCCGGGAACTCTGCGGCGGCTCGCTGATGGGCCAGCGCATCGCGGTGCTGGGCGCCGCCTT
This sequence comes from Pseudarthrobacter sp. MM222, assembly GCF_947090775.1. Lineage (NCBI taxonomy): Bacteria > Bacillati > Actinomycetota > Actinomycetes > Micrococcales > Micrococcaceae > Pseudarthrobacter > Pseudarthrobacter sp. MM222. The sequence goes on along the minus strand of NZ_OX352321.1, from coordinate 1,302,428 downwards.
TAAACCAGAGAGCGACGACGTCCGCGACTCGCCGGCGCTAAGCGCCGCGGCCCAGCTCCAGCTTCAGGGCGCCGTGGTCACCGTTACCGACCCCCAGGCCCTGACCAATGCAGCCAAGCGCTTCCCGGAGCTCCCGCTGGAACCGGATCTGGAAACCACCCTGCGCAGGGCCGATGCCGTGCTGCTGCTGACCGAATGGGAGCAGTACCGCGAACTGGACCCGCACACCACCCGGGCCCTCGTCTCGGCTCCGCGCATCCTCGACGGCCGGAACGTCCTCGACCCGGCCAAGTGGCGGGCCGCGGGATGGACGTACAAGGGCCTCGGCCGGCCCTGAGCCGGACCGGAGGCGTAGGCCTCAGTTGGAGACGGCCTGTCCGAGCGCGTCCTCCGCGGCGACCCAGGAGAGCATGGCGCACTTGACGCGGGCCGCGTACCGCGCCACGCCCTCGAACGCCGCGGCGTCGCCAAGGATTTCCGGATCCGCGGCCACCTTGCCGCGGGAGCGCAGCACCTCACGGAAACTGCCGATGACGGAACGGAACTCCTCGGCGGCCATGCCCTCGGCCAGGTCCGTCAGCACGGAAGCAGACGCCATTGAGATCGAGCAGCCATCGCCGTCCCAGCGCAGTTCCCTGACCTTGCCGTCCGCGACGGCCACCCGGACGGTAATTTCGTCGCCGCACACCGGATTGAGCTGATGGGATTGGCCGCTGCTCGCACCGTCGGGGACCGTGGTCCCGGCGAGCCCGCTGCCGTGCCGGGCCTTGGAGTGCTCCAGGATGATTTGCTGGTACAGCTGGTCGAGACTCATGTACTGCCGTCCTCAGGCTTGGAAGTAGCCGCGGACATCGGCGACGGCGTTGAGAAACGCGTCCACATCGTCCGTGGTGTTGTAAAGGTAGGTGCTGGCGCGGGTGCTGGCCGTGAGGCCCAGCCGGCGGTGCAGGGGCTGGGCGCAGTGGTGCCCCACCCGCACGGCAATCCCCCGGCTGTCCAGGAACTGCCCGACGTCGTGCGCGTGGACGCCGGCGACGTCAAACGCGGCCAGGCCAATCCGTTCCTGGCCGGCGGCCGGGCCCAGCACGCGGATTCCGGGGATGGATTCCAGGCCCGCCACGAGCCGCTGCCCGAGCTCGAACTCCCAGGCGTGGATCCGGTCCACCCCGGTTTCGCTCAGGTAGTTCGCGGCGGCAGCAAGCGCCACGGCCTGGGAGATCTTCTGGGTTCCGGCTTCGAAGCGCTGCGGGCTGGGCAGGAATCCGGCGCGCTCCATGGTGACGGTGGTGATCATGGAACCGCCGGTCAGGAAGGGCGGCATCGCGTTGAGCAGCTCGGACTTGCCGTAAAGCCCGCCGATCCCGGTGGGAGCCAGCATCTTGTGCCCCGAGAAGACGGCGAAGTCCACGTCGAGTGCCTTGACGTCCAGGGGCAGGTGCGGCGCTGACTGGCACGCGTCCAGCACCACGAGCGCCCCCGCCGGCCGGGCGAGGGCAACCAGCGCGGCGACCGGGTTGATGGTTCCGAGGACATTGGAGGCATGAGTGAAAGCCAGGATGCGGGTCCGGCTGCCGATGATGCGGCCCGCGGCGTCCAGGTCCAGGGCGCCGGCGTCGTCGACCGGAATGTGGCGCAGCGTGGCTCCGGTCCTTTCCGCCAGCTGCTGCCACGGGATCAGGTTGGCGTGGTGTTCCATCTCGGTGACCACGATCTCGTCGCCGGCGGAGAGGGCGAAGCGCGCTGCTTCGGGGGCGGCGCCGGGCAGCGAGGCGTTCAGGAAGGAGTAGCTGAGCAGGTTCAGTCCCTCGGTGGCGTTCGAGGTCCAGATAAGTTCGTCCTGTTCGGCTCCGATGAAGGCCGCGACCGACTCCCTGGCGTCCTCGAAGGCTTCGGTGGCCTCCACCGCCAGGTGGTGGGCGCCGCGGTGGACCGCCGAGTTCCGCTGTTCATAGAATTCCTGCTCGGCTTCCAGCACGCTGAGCGGGTTCTGCGAGGTGGCACCCGAATCCAAGTACACCAGGGGCCTGCCGTTGACGGTCTGGCTCAGGATCGGGAAGTCATTGCGAATCCTCAGGACCTCCTCGTTTCCCAGCGCTGTGGCTGAGCGGAGGAGGTGGGCTGGTGTGGCAACCATGGGGATAACTCCTGGATCGGCGTACGGCTGCGGCGCACGCAGCCCGCCGGCCGGAAGGCGGGCCGGGCTATTACGTCACGCAGATTAATCCTAATTATCCCATGCGTTGGAGATTGCCCGGCGCCGCGCCGGATGGGTGGGGCGGAACAGGCCGGACGCTTAGGCCAGCCGGGTCCGAACAGCAGGGCGCCCCAGCGGGTAACCCGCTGGGGCAGACCGGTTAAGGGAGCCGGCGGCGGCTGGGGGGAGAGCCTCGGTCTCAGAAGGCTCTGACGCCGCCGGCTCCGACCTTGGGGCACAGCTGCCGGTTAGGGCACTGTGCGGTTCCAATGAAGGAGTACGGAGATGGGAAGTATTGGCGCGACCACCTTTAATGGTGGCAGTAGCTGCAACAGCAATCAAGAGTCTGTTTGGAACGACGCTCCCTTGCTGGTGTAGCCCGCGGCCAGTTCCCGCCCTGAAGTGTCTCATTTGAGACCTTTATGGTTTTCAAGAACTGACTTAATTGAATCCTCCTGGCCATATCAGTGCACGAGTAGCCTTTACCCGACTTCTGATTCCATTCGCCCCGTCCCACTACTTGGTGCTACTTCCGCGGAGCCTGCAGCCCACTTATGAAGTACGCAGAAGGACCGAAGACCGGACGGAGACAGCGCTGTCATCCCTGCTCAGGGGCCTCTTCCGGGACAACCACCGGGTGCCGGATGTCCCGCTTCGCATCAAGGAGTTCCGCGCGCCGGCTGACTCCAAGCTTGGCGAAGATCCGGCTCAAGTGTCCCTCCACTGTCCGCGGCGACAGGGACAGCGCCGCGGCGACGTCGGCGTTCGTGGACCCGGCGGCCACGAACTCCAGGATCTCCGCTTCCCGGGCCGTCAGCACCGGCCCACGTTCGCTGTGGACGACGTCCATCTGCCCGGAGATGCCGGCATCGACCATGAGGTGATGGAGTCGGCGCTGGACCGCGGTGATTCTCCAGCGGTCCGGGCTGTGTTCCAAGCACGCGGCCGCCTGCTGGGCGGCTTCCAGCGCCAGAAGCCCGTGGCCGGCGGCCGCTGCTTCGTCGCTGATCGCGATCAGCCCGGCGGCGTCTCCGCTGGACACTGCGCGGGCGTGAGCCTCCAGCAGCCGCGCTTCGCGCCCCTCCACGGCGCTGCTGCTGGAGGCCAAGGCCGGGGCCGTGCCCGTGTCGCCGTTTCTGAGGACCAGCCTTCGAATATCCGTTTCAACGCCCCGGAGGCCTTGGCGCTGCGCCTCGTCCGCCAAGGCTCCGAGATCCCCGTGGCCGCCGACGAGGCCGGTAAGAAGTTCCACCGTCACGCAATACGCCTCGGAGAGCAGTCGAAGGCTCTGCGGCCCGCGGTAGGCGGCGGCGCGGAAACCGTTCGCCTGCTCTTGAGCTTCGTCCGGGTGGCCGGCCAGGACGGCAGCATAGCCGGTCACGGCATGTGCGAAAGACAGTAGTTCCAGGGGATCGGCGATGCTGAGTTCTTCAACGCCCAGGATCAGCTCGGCCAGGCTCTCCAGGATCCGTCCCTGGCGCAGCAGGGCGTACCCGCGCATCGCGTGCAGCATCCCCCCGGTGTACAACAGCCGGGCCGGATGTTCAGCGGCGTAGTCGTCCAGGACCTCTGCGAGTTCCCCCCATTCCCCGGTCCGAATGAGGCTGAGGCTGTGGCGTGCCAGCAGCTCTTCCTCGGCCAGCGGCATCGTCAGCCCCGCACCGTGCACACCCGCCCAGGCCTCGCGGTCCAGTCGCAGCCCTGCCAGCAGCCGGCCCTGGGCTGCCCGAAGTTCGGCAAGGAGGGAGACCGCCGGGAGTCGGATCTCCGGAAGGGTGGCTGCGGCGTCGATGAGGTCCGTGAGTTCCGCCTCAACGTCCGACGACGGGCCTTCCCACCGGCGGTGCAGGATGCCGGCCGCCACGCCGGCGGCGGGCGACTGCGACCACGAGGACTCGCTGGTGGTCAGCTCACGTCCGTTTCCGTGGTCCGTCTGCGCCTCCCTACCCTGCGGCTCGACGTTGAAACCGGCTGGCAGCAGGGCGGCGAGTCGTGCCGCGAGGTAGAACGGCCGGCCGTGGCGCCAAGGCCGCGCCGCTCCCAGGCAGGCGGCGGCTTCCCCGGGAAGCCCCAGGAGGTAGTGCGCGTACGCGAGGTGGATTCTGGCCTCCGGGAGGTACCGGACGTCCCGGATAGCCTGGGCAGCCTGGATCGCGACTGCTGGTTCCAGGTCCGCGTTGGCCGTCGCGGCCGCCTGGAGCAGCTGTTCCGGCGGCACCTGTGCACCGCAGTCCAAGGACCAGCGGAGCTGGTTCAGGAACGCCTCGGGCCGGACCACCCCTGCCGAGGGCAGGGCAAGCAGGCTGGCCCGCAAGGTTGCACTCTGGCCGGCCGGGGCGCGGCGGCGGATGATTTCGCCCAGCAGCGGACTGGCCGGCCGTACAGTCCGGTCATGTCCGGGGCTGACGGTGATGATTCCCGCTGCTTCCAGTGCGTCGACAGCTTTGGGGCTGCTGAACCGCAGGATCTGACCCAATGAGAGCGGCCCGGCCAGGGCCACGATGGCGGCTACCGTTCTCTCCTCCGGGGTCATGGAACGCAGCTGCTGGTCGACGACGTCCGCGGCGGGCACCCCGGCCAGGTCGGGACTGGTGCATAGGAACCACACCCCGTGACGAAGCACGAGGGCGCCGCTCGTCCGCGCATGCTCGATCAGTGACATGAGCATCAGCGGGTTGCCCTCTGCCACCTCGGCGAACACCGCACTCACCCAGGGCGATACCTCGGCCCGGAGCACCTGTTCACAGAGCTCGTGGACCGCGGGGCGGGTGAGGGGTGACAGCTCGAACTTGGAAAGGAGCCCGTCGTCCCACAGGGTCAGGAACTGCTCCGGGATCGACGGGCCCGGCCGGCTGGTAGCCAGGATGTCGGCGGCACCTACCGCAACGGCGCGGGCAAGCAGTTCCGTGGTCCCCCGGTCCAGGCACTGGGCGTCGTCGATCGCGAACAGCGGCCGGACCGCCTCAGCCTTGAGGCGGTCCGACATGGCTCGGAGGACGGCAGAGTAGGAATCCAGCTCGGAATCCGGCAGCTCGGACAGATAAGGCGCCAGGGCTCCGAACGGCACAGCTGCCAGGGCCCGGGTGGCGACCAGGCGGATCACTGTCCCCCGTGGACGCAATTCGCGGAGCACCGCCTTGTACACCGCCGTCTTGCCGGTTCCCGGGGCCCCGACGATCAGGACACCTGACCTTGAGTCGTCGAGCAGGGACCGTGCCACATCGTGGACCAGGCCGGACCGCCCAATCAAGGGGGCGGTCTCAGCGAGGCCCTCCATCCCTGACACCTCCCCCGGTCCCCGATCCAACCCTGGCAGTCGTTTGGCGGAAGTGCCCGGGCTCAGCCGAGCCGGGCGCTTTCCGCCGGCGTGGAGATGACATCTTTGAGTTCCGATCTGCTGGCCACATGGAGCTTGGAGTACACCTGGTAAAGGTGACCCTCAACCGTGCGGACCGAAACATGCATCTGTTCGGCGATCTTGCGGTTGGAGGTTCCGGCAGCAGCCCTGACCGCGACTTCGCATTCCCTGGCTGTCAGGGTCGACGTCGTGAGCGAGTGCAGGCCATTTTTCGGGCTGCCGAACCTGTCGTCGAGGGACTGCTGCGTGCGCTGTCCGATCCGCAAGGCGATCCGGTTGCCGGCGTCGTTGGCGGAATTGACTGACTTGCGCGCCGCGTCCCTCGCGAAAATCGCGTTGCCGGCAGAGTCGGAGTCCTTCGACACGGCCAGAAGCTGCTCGCTGTCCGATTCCTTCACGCCCTCGGAGAGCCGCACGCAGAGGGCGGCGAAAGTTCCGGTGACGCGGACGGCAAGACTCCCGAGCTTCAAGGCGACCTGACGGTCACCAAGCCGGGCGGCGGCGGAGAGGAACAACAGCCCCGGGGTCAGCGCCGAGGAGCCGGTGTCGCGGTCGGCCTCGGCCACGAGTCCGCGGATAGCCGTCGCCCGCTGCCCAAGCTCGGCCAAGGCACAGAGTTCGAAGTACCGGGTCATCCGGCCTACCAGCCACGATGCGTGCGGCTGCAGCTGGGCCAACTCCGCCAGCTGAAGGCTGGCCTTCTCCTCGTCCCCTTGCAGGGCCGCGGCATAGGCGAAGGCGGCCATCGCCAGGCCGGCCACAGAGTCGGGATCCTGGGCAAGGAGCTGCTCCGTACCGGCCTGGAGCCGCGGCAGCGCATCGTCGAGGAGCCCGGCATGGAGGTCGAGGACTCCCTGCCCGATCTCGAACATTCCGCCCAGCCGTTCCTGCGGGTCAGCGGTGCCCGACGAACCCGCCAGGAACGCGGCGGCCTCACGGAACTTGGCCGAGAGCAGCATCAGGAGCAGAAACCGGCCCCTGATCTCCCGCACGGCGCGGTCCGCAAGCGCGACCGACCCGGCTGCGGCAATGACCTGCTTGCCGAGGCCAAGCGCCGCGATGACGTTTCCGGTGACGGCCATGGCTTCGCAGCGCAGGCTCGCGGTCAGAATCCCGGCTTCGGTGTCCAGCAGGCTGCCGCCCGGGTTGTCGGTCATGGACAGGACATCCTGGTAGCGGCCCTCGAATACGGCGAGCTCCGCTTCAGCCAGCCGCAGTCGCTGCCAGGCCGTATCCAGGACAGCCGGATCCTCGTCGGGCTCAGCAGAGAGCCTCCGTCCGATCTCCTGAAGCCTGGCGTGGGCGTCAGCCGCCGTGGAGTCGCTCCGTTTGTCCAGCTCGGCCCGGAGAAGCTGCAGCGAGGTCCAGTCAGCCAGCGGAATGTCCTCGCCCGCAGCAGAATCCAGGGTGAAGAGTACCCGGCGCGCGGAGTCGGAGTTGTTTGCCGAAAGGTGGGCCTGGACTGACTCGACGGCGACCCGGGAAACGGCACCGCGGCCCTGGATTTCGTGCAGGAATCTCAGCGCCGCGGCCGGATCGGATGAGTTGTTCGCCATCCGCGCCGCAGCCAGCGCCAGTTCCGGGCTGATCTGCTCGCCGCAGTCCAGCGCCCAAGCGACACCGGCGGAGCTGCCGGCATCAGCCTGTTCCGAGTCCTGGAGCACGGCCGTCAGCCGACGGCGGAGCTCCGCGCTGCGTCCTGGGGGCACCACGCTGGCAACGATGCCGGCCGACAACCGGTTGGCGACGCTGACCATCGGCGGGTGTTCATGGCTCACGTGGATCATGGCACGCTCCTGCAGGGCGTCCATGTCCTGCGGGTCCGCGATGTTCATGAGCGTCTGCAGCGGGACCGCTCCGGCCAGTGCCAGCAGTTCAAAAACGTCGCGCTGGCCCGGGCTCAGCCGGTTCAGGCGGGCTTTCACCACATCGCGGATCTCCCCGGTCAGGGCGATGGGACCTTTGCCCAGGACCCAGACGCCGTCTTGGCGGACGATCGTCCCCAGTTTGATCTGTTCCCTTGCGAGGGAGTGAAGAAAGAGTGCGTTTCCGCCGCTTGCGCTCCACAGGGCCCGGGCGGCGGTGTGCGAGAACCGGCCGCCGTATTCGTGGCCCAGCGACGCCGCGACTTCGTTGAAGTCGAACGGTGCGAGATCCATCCGCTTCAGCAGGTCATCCTTCCACAGCCCCATGATGTCCCCGCCAACATGGGGGAGGTCCACGCAGGCCGCCAGCAGGGTGACGTGCGCCCCGGCGCTCAGCTGGGCCACCATCATGCTGGACAGCTCGTCCAGGTCATGGGCGTTGTCTACGAAGAGGATGACGCTCCGCCCCTGCGCTTTGTTGTGGAGCACCTGGGTGAGTCCACGCAGAACCATCAGGGGGTGCTCAAGGTGGGATGCGTCCAGATCGTTGAGCAGAACGCTCAGGGCGCCATAGGGGAGCTTCGAGGAGATGGAGCTGCCGCGGATCTGGACCACTGCGTAATCCGGGCCGAGCTGTTCAAGGGCGCGCTGGGCGATGAATGACTTTCCCGCCCCGTGTTCCCCCACCAGGACGACGCCGCAGCCGGAGCCTGCGGTCAGCGTCTCGACGACCTCCGCAACAACATGGTTGCGGATAAAGGGTTTCTCGTAGCGCCCCGGAAGGAAGCGCTGTGCTGTTGATATCGCATCTGTTTTACCGCTGCCCGCAGGCAGCCCGACGTCGTGCTGAAACATGAGTGAGACCTTCGCAATCAATGGTTGACCAGTGATAAGTCAAAGCTATGGACCACGCGTCTTTTCGGTATGCGTAAGTAGTACTCGATTACGCAGCGGGTACTTGGCCGGGTCTACGCAGGTGTACTCAGTTCCGGCGGGACACTCAGGTGCCGGAACCAAGTAGTCGGCGGCCCGCCCCGGGTGTCCTTGCCGTAGCGGTGGCCGTCCCGACGTCGGAGGCCCGGGTAAGCCGGGCCTCGGACCCCGCGTACTGGCTACTCCGGTGGCCCGGTTCCCGGCCGCCAGACCGAGTTTCCGGCATTACTGGTTTCCAGGAGTACTGGTTTTTGTCGCTACTGGTTTTCCCGCTACTGGTTACGGGTTAGCGGTCCGGGTGAACGTCCGGGAGATCAGTTGCCGGCCATGCCGGGGAGCTGGTCCCGGCCCTTGACGTTCAGCTTGGCGTAGCTCCGGTACAGGTGGCCCTCAACCGTGCGGATGGATACGTGGAGTTCCGCGGCGATCCTCCGGTCGCTAAGGCCACGGACGGCCAGGGCAACGATGTCCCGTTCCCGCCGTGTCAGCAGTCCCAGGGCGTCTTCGGCGCCCTCCGGCTCCTGGCCCGGCGCGTCGTCCGCCCGGTCCAGGCAGCGCTTGCGATGGGACATGGCCATGCGTTCCCGCAGGGAATCTCCGGCGGCCCGGAAGGCATTGGCGGCGGCGTCATAGGCAAGTGCAGCGAAGCCCCAAAGCTCGGCTTCTTCACAACTTTTGGCGGCCGCCAGGTGGTCCGCCGCCAGATCCGTACTGATCGCGGCGGCATAGTCGCAGATGGCGGCCGGCCGGGGGCCCTCCAACTGGGGCTTCAGCTCCAGCAGCCGGGATGCAGCCTTCCGGTCCCCCAAGGCAAGACAGAACGCGAGCGCGTCGAATTCCAGCCCCGCAGTGTTCTGTCCGTCGTCCGGCCGGCCAAGCAGCCGAAGCTCGGCGATGGCCTCGGGATGGTTTCCAAGACGCGCCTTGCCGTACACCACCGCCATCGCGGCGAGTCCCCGCAGATAACGTGAGACGGCCGGCGGTAAAGCCTCATAGTCGGCGAGGAACGAGGCGGCTTTGTCCCTTGCACCGACTTCCGCGGCGGCAGCAAATGCCATCGCCGCCGTTAGGCCGAACAGCTGCTGGGGATCCGCCAGCCGCAAAGATTCGAGGGCAGCGCTTAGCGTGTTCAAGGCCTGCGCCGCCTTCCCCTGGTAGAGCAGGATGACGCCGCGCGCCGCATGCACCCCTCCGCCGAAGGAAATCAGGCTGGGTCCGCTGCCCGCGGCGAAGCGGCCCAGCAATGTCTCGGCCGCCGGCCAGTCGCCGGCATGGATCGCTGCGGCGGAAGTCCGGACCACCAGGAAATCCGTGAGGAAGTGCAGTTCGTCGTGCCCGGCGCCGGCAGCGGTCAGGGCTTCGGAGGCAACGGCGAACGCACTGACTGACTTACCCTCGACGAGGAGCCGCTCGGACTCCAGGGAGAGCCTGAACGCCTGGTCCAGGTGGTTGGCCGGCGGCCCCGCAGGCGCTGCCCCGGGTTCGGCGCGCCGGTCCGTCCCGCCTTCTCCGGCCATGGCCAGTACCATGCTCCGGATGGTCGCATACCGGTCCGTCGTGGCCGCGCGGATACGCCGGGCTTCGGCCGGTTTCTCCTGCGCCAGCCGCTCGCCGGCGCTGAGGAGAACCTCCGCCCGCTGCATGATGTCCTCCGGTGCGTGGCCCTGCGCGGACAGCACGGCGGCCCACAGCAGGGTGCCGGTCAAAAGACTCGCCACACTGTGGCCCTTGCCGAAGTCCACTTCCAGGATTTCCCGCGCCACGGCGTAGTCGGAGGCGTTGTAGTGGGTCCGGGCCGTCACCGACCGCGCCGCCCCCTGCAGCTCGGGGTCCTTGACCAGGGATGCGGCCTTGCGCGCCAGCTCGTCCTGGTACAGCCGGCTCGCCAGCGTCGCGGCCCGGAGCAGCTGCCGGTCCGGCAGCTCCGCGCCGCATTCCATGGACCAGCTGACCTGCCGCAGCAGCCCTTCGGCGGAGGCGGGCTCTTTATCCATGAGCCGCAGCAGGCTCTGCCGGAGCTGGAGGCTGCGTGCGGGGGAAATCAGGTTGCGCAACGCGTCACCGTACACGGCATGCCGCAGCCGCAGTTCGGGAACGGAGGACGTCGTGACCCGGATCAGCTCGTGCTCGATCAAGGCCCCCACGGCCTGTTCGCCGACCACCGCCTCAATCAGTTCCTTGGACACCGGCTCGGCGAGCGCCACCAGGTTCAGGGCCTGCCGTTCCTCCGGCGAGCGCCGCAGCAGCTGCCGGCGGACGACGTCGGTGAGCCGGTCGCCATGACTGTTCAGGGGCCGGGTCAGCAGCCAGACCCCGTTCCGTTGGAGCAGCGTGCCGTCGTGCTTCGCGTCGTCGATCAGGGAACTAAGCAGCAGGGGGTTGCCTTCGGAGGCCTCCCAGAGAAGCTCGGCGACGTTCGGGAGGATCTGGGTGCCCAGCGTCAGTTCCAGCATTTCGGTCGTCTGCTGCTGCGTCAGGGGACGCAGATCGTGCCGTTCGGCGATGCCCTCAAACCACAGCTGGAGCAGCGGTTCGGGCAGCCCTGGCCGTGCGGCGGCCCCGACCAGCAGCTTCGCCCAGCCGGCGGCGGCCAGCTCCACCAGGATTCCCGCCGTCGCCTCGTCGAGGTCGTGCGCGTCGTCCACGATCAGCAGCAGGGGCTTCTGCGCTGCGCGCCGTTCCTCCTCCAGTTGGCTCCACAGGGTCCTGAGGACTGCCAGTTGCGAAGTCGCTTCCTGCACCGGAAGGCCGACGATGAACGGCCCGAGCACGCCGTACGGGACATGCGTCAGCGAGGGGCTGCCGTGGATCCGGATCGGTGTCACCTCGGACTCGAGTTCGGCGACAACGGCCTCCAGCAGGGTGGACTTCCCGATCCCGCTGTCCCCGAGCAGCAGAACAGCGACGTGCGTGCCACCTCGGAGTGCCGCTACCGCTGACCCCAGGTCTTCCGTCCGCCCCGTCAGGGCCGCTGCTGTCTCGGCTCCGGGGACGGTGGGGCGCGGCCTAGATGAGTCCAAGCAGATCACTCCGGGAGGACACTCCGAGCTTCGTGAATACCTGGTAGAGATGGCCCTCCACGGTTCTCACGGAAATTCCGATGTCCAGGGCGATGTCCTTATTGGAAACGCCGTTGCCGGCCAGGGTGGCAATTTGGCGCTCCCGTTCAGTCAACAGCGGCCCCTTGTTGCGGGGCGTGATTGGCAACGCGGGCACGGACTCCGAAAGTTTGTCCAGCATGGTGTGCGCGGTGCTGGCGGTCCCGCTCAGCCCCTCCGCCTGGGCGAAGTCGAAGGCCAGAGCAGCGCAGCGGGCCTGCACGGCGTCGAGCTCCAGGCTGGCGGAGAGCTCTGCGGCCTGTAGCATGATCGCGGCGTCCTTGGTCCGGCTTCCTATGGCGACGATCCGGGACAACTCCGCCAACGGGCCCTGCCGCCGTCCGGCGATCTCCTCCATGAAGTGGAAGTCCTTGGCCGTGCCGTTGACGGTGGCGCCGAACATGCAGATGCCGGCCAGGGTGTAGCGGCCGGCCCGGTAGTGTCCCTCGGCCGTGTGCACCAGCCGGTCCCTCGCTTCGGGATCGCCCAGCCAGCGCGAGGCCATGTCCATGCAGAACTCGGCGGAGGTGCGGATGGCAAAGCGGGCCGGTCCCTCGGCGGAACGGGCCCGGTCAAGATAGATGGTTGCCTGGATGGAATTGCCCGTCTGCGCGTACGCGAAGGCCGTGGCGGCGTACGCCTGCCGCAGCGACTGCAGGCTTGACCGCACCTCGAGCTGGGCTATGGCCGCCAGCAGCGGGTCCAGCGCCAGGTACCCGCGGCCGGCGTAGACATACGCGAGACCGACGGCGAGATCCGTCGCGGCACTTCCGGAGTGCAGGCCGTGCCCGGCCCGTCCGCTGGCATCCTTGAGCATGCCGATGCTCTGACGCCAGTGCCCGGACAAGAGCAGCACGTTGAACGACCGCCAGGCGAAATTCTCACGGATCCGGGGAACGTTTGACCACTCCCCCAGCTGGCCGCCGATCTCGCGCATGAGACTTCGGGCGTCGAGCTCCTTGCCCGTCAGGCAGAGGGCTTCCATCAGGATGATCGCACACCGGATTCTGTGCACCGGATCGATGCCCCGACCGTCCGCTGCCGCCGCCTTGAGCCGGTCCATCATGGGTTCAAAGTCACCAATGAAGGAAAGGAAGTTGAACTCGCAGAGGTCCAGGCACAATGCCGCCCGGTTGAGGTCTTCCTGAGATTCGGTAGGCGCATCAACGCTCAGCTCCTGGAGCCGCAGCCGGGCCTGCCGGATCATTTCAGGGACCTTGCCGGACCGGTCCTCCAACCAGGACATGCAGTCAGCCTTGGCCGTGATCAGCTCGGCGAACACCACCGCCCCCAGGGCCCGGGTCTGTTCCTCCGAGATGTCGTCGAGGGCGGACATTGCCTGCAAAGGCAGACCCAGCTGCAGGTAAGCCGCCGATTTCTGGAGTTGCCCCTCGGCCCATTCCCGGTCCCCGGGGCTCAGGCTGCCGGCACATTCGAGCGCAAACTTCGGATCGAAAAGTTTGACCGCGGCCTGTGCCGCCGCCAGCGCATGGGCGGGGGCCAACGGGGCCTGGCAGTCGTGGGTCCAGGCCGCATAGGCGAGCAGGTCCTCCACCGTCAACTCGCCGAGCTCGTCAGGCTGATGTCCCGGGACCTTGTCCCGCAACTCCAGGCGGCGCTCCACGCTGAGCCAGTTGCGGACGATGTCGCCCAGGTAGCGGTCTCCGAGGGAAACGAAGTGGCGGTCGGTGCGGTCGACGACGATCTGGCCGGCGTCCTCCATGTCCGCAATGACGCCGGCCCCGTACATCCTCGCAAGCCGGGACAGCGCCATGGTCCGGGCGCAGGATAAGACCTCGATCACTTCCTTGGCCACCGGTGTTTCGCGGGCATAGCGGGCCCGGACGATGTCCTCCAGCCCGGTGCGTCCGTCGAGGACGACTTCGTCCAGCAGCGTCCAGACCGAGCCGGACAGCACAAGGTTGCCACGCTCGATCTGTTCGGAAACGACGGCCTGCAGCAGTGTCGGACTGCCGCCCACGAGCTGGTGCATCTGGCTGGCGAGGGCGCTCGAGACGCGGTGACCGAGCGCCTCCTGCAGCACGTCCAGGGTTTCCAGCTCCGTGAGGTTGGCGAGCCGGACTTCCGCCAGCTGGCCCGAGGTGATGAGCCAGTAGAAGTCAGGGGGCAGGTCCGTGGTGCGCTGGGCCGTCGCTATGAGCCGGGCCGTCTGGGTCTGCAGCAGGTTGAGCAGGACGCCGGTACTCAGTTCGTCCAGGGCACCGGCGTTGTCCAGCAGTATGACGCACGGCCGTCCCGCCGCGTCGTCGCGGATCAGGGAAGTGATGCCGTGCAGGATGGCAGTCGGGGATCCGAGGGAGCTCTGCGGCAGGCGCGCGAGCGTGAACGCGAGGCAGCCGTACGGCGTGGTGGAACCTGGTCCCGAACTGCGCAGCTGCAGGGTGTAGACGTCCGGACCGAACCCGGCCAGTGCGGTGCGCCCTACGAGCGACTTGCCGACTCCCCGGTCACCGGTGATGACGACGCCCGTCCGGCCGTCGGCCAGCAGTGACTCGCGGACACGCTCCGCGTCCGCGGCGCGCGCAAGACCGGACCACCGGTGTCTGTTGACCGCACCGGCAACGTGTTCTTCGGCGGGTGCCAATGTAGTGGAAACATTTCCCCAGCCCAGTGATTCCCTCGACATCCAGTTTCCTTCGTACCGCTTTGCGGGCATCCCCAGATATGCCCGCTTAGAAGTAGCGTATCCCTATCCCCCGACATGAGAGTAGAGCGATCATAGCGGGTATTGCAGATCGTTGAAAAGGAAAGTCCGGCGGCGCGGGTCGCGCCTACGGGGCCTTGGCCGGATGGAACTGCTGCTGGGCGGCGAGCAGGCCGTCCCGGACGAGGCATTCCACGGCATCCGCCGCGGAATCGAGCAGGAACGGGAGTTCCTTTTTTCGGTCGAGGAGAAGTCCCGGAGCACGTAGTCTGCGGTGTCCATCCGTCCGGGTGGCCGCCCGACACCCACGCGGACCCGCAAGTAGTCCTTGGTGGCGAGGGCCTTAGAAATATCGCGCAGCCCGTTGTGGCCGCCCTCGCCGCCGCCGATCTTGATTTTTACAGTGTTAAAAGGAATGTCGATTTCGTCGTGCACGGCGATGACGTGGCCGGGATCGATGTCGAAGAACTTCGCCAGCGCCGAAACCGGCCCGCCCGAAACGTTCATGAAGCTCAGCGGCTTGGCCAGCACCACACGGGGACCGCCGATGCCGAGCCGCCCTTCGAGGACCTGCGCACGGGACTTGGACGACTTGAAGCCGCCGCCGACGCGCGTGGCCAGTTCGTCCAGGACCATCTGCCCGACGTTGTGCCGGTTGTGCGCATACTCGGCTCCCGGGTTGCCAAGGCCTACGATCAGCCAGTTGTCAGTCATCGATCAATCCTTCTGGTGGGAGGTCCGGTTCCGGGGAGACGGGGTAGGTTGCCGGGCCGGAGTGCCTCCGGCTGCGGAGACGACGGCGGCCGGGCCCCAAAAGGGACCCGGCCACCGGAGAAGTCGCCGGAATTACTCGGCTGCGACGGAGGAACCGGCCGTGGTGTCAGCCGATGCCTCTTCCTCGGATACCTCAGTGGCCTCGGAGATGTGCACGACGAGGGACTCGGGGTCGGCCAGCAGGATGGAGCCCTGCGGCAGGACCAGGTCGGAAGCGTGGATGTGCTCGCCGGCGGTGCGTCCCTCGATGCTGACCTCGATGGCGGTCGGCAGGTGGGTTGCCTCGGCCTCAAGGGAAACGACGGTCATTTCCTGGTTGTAGGCGTTGCCCGGGGCAAGCTCGCCGGTCAGGTGCACGGGAATGTCCACGGTGACCTTCTCGCCGGTGCGGACGGTCAGGAGGTCCAGGTGCTCGATGATCTGCTTGATCGGGTTGCGCTGGATGTCCTTGACCAGGGCGAGGTGCTTCTCGCCGTTGATGTCCAGGGTCAGGAGGGCGTTGGCAACGCGGACGGCCAGCGTGGTGGCCTTGGACGGCAGGGTGATGTGGATCGGCTCTGCGCCGTGGCCGTAGATGACGGCCGGGATCAGGCCTTCCATGCGGGCGCGGCGGGCGAAGCCCTTTCCGAATTCGGTGCGTAGTTCTGCTGCGAGCTTCTGCTCAGCCATGGGTATCTCCTAGGTGGACTAGCGGTGTTCAGCAAGGGCGGAGGTCTGTTTGCGACCTTCAACGCCGGGTGGCCAGGGGGCCGCCCTTCCGAAGGGAGATTCAGACCCAGTCGATAACGGAGACCAGCACCGGTTTCCCGTAGATGCGGAATACCAGTTGCTCTCCCTCGCCAAGGTTTCGGTATAAGGCTACCAGCGCCGGGCCCGGTTCCGAAAACCGGGCCCGGCATCGGGCGATCGCGTCAGGCGTTGCCGTCGAAGAGGCTGGTCACGGAGCCGTCGTCGAACACTTCGCGGATGGCGCGGGCGATCAGCGGTGCGATGGACAGCACAGTGAGCTGCGGGAACCGCTTTTCCGCGCCGATCGGCAGGGTGTCCGTGACCACGACTTCGCGGGCCCCCGACTCTGACAGGCGCCGGGCCGCCGGATCCGAGAAGACGGCGTGGGTCGCGGCGATGATGACGTCTTTGGCCCCGGCGTTCTTGAGCACCTGGACGGCGCCGGAAATCGTTCCGCCGGTGTCAATCATGTCGTCGATCAGGACGCACGTGCGGCCCTCGATCTGCCCGACGACGGTCTTCGAGACGGCCTGGTTGGGCACCGTGAGGTCGCGGCTCTTGTGCACGAAGGCCAGCGGGGCACCGCCGAGACGCTCCGCCCACTGCTCGGCGACGCGGACGCGGCCGGTGTCCGGAGACACCACCGTGATGTCGTCCGAGCCGACCCGGGTCCGGATGTAGTCGGCCAAAAGCGGGATGGCCATGAGGTGGTCCACGGGCCCGTCAAAGAAGCCCTGGATCTGGGAAGTGTGCAGGTCCACGCTCATGATGCGGTCGGCGCCGGCGGTCTTGTAGAGATCGGCGACGAGGCGGGCCGAGATCGGCTCCCGGCCGCGGCCCTTCTTGTCCTGGCGGGCGTAGGGGTAGAACGGCGAGACCACAGTGATGCGCTTGGCGGAGGCCCGCTTCAGGGAATCGATCATGATCAGCTGTTCCATGAGCCAGTTGTTCAGCGGGGCCGGGTGCGCCTGGATGACGAAGGCATCGGTGCCGCGGACGCTTTCGCCGGCCCGCACGTAGATCTCGCCGTTGGCAAAGTCATAGGCGTCCAGGGGCAGCAGCTCGGTTCCCAGCTCCTTGGCAATCTCTTTCGCCAGCTCGGGATGTGCACGCCCGGCGGCAAGCACAAGCTTCTTCTCGCCGCGTGCCGTAATTTCGCTCATGATTGCTAGCCCTCTTCTGTTGATGCCGGAGTAGTGGAGGAAGTTGGGGCGGCGGCCTCGGCCAGCGCTGCGGAGATCGAGCCCGGCCGGTTCGCGAGGACCCAGCCTTCATCGTTGCGCTGCTTGGCCACGGACACGGCCAGGGCGCCGGCCGGCACATCGCGGCGGATCACGGCACCGGCACCGCTGTAGGCGCCGTCGCCCACCTGCACCGGGGCCACGAACACCGTGTTGGAGCCGGTGCGGACACCGGAACCGATGACGGTCCGGTGCTTCTTCTCGCCGTCGTAGTTGGCGGTGATGTTGCCGCAGCCGATGTTGGTGTCCTCGCCGATCTCCGCGTCCCCGGCGTAGCCGAGGTGGGAGAGCTTGGAGCCGCGGCCGATCGTGACGTTCTTCGTCTCGTAGAAGGCGCCGATCTTGCCGGTCTCGCCCAGCACCGTGCCGGGCCGCAGGTACGTGAAGGGTCCGACGCTTGCCCTGGCGCCGATCATGGAGCCGGAACCGTGCGTGCGGATCACGGTCGCACCCTCGCCCACCTGGACGTCGGTCAGGGTGGTGTCGGGGCCGACGACGGCGTCCCGCGCCACCGTTGTTGCGCCGTGCAGCTGGGTGTTGGGCAGCAGGCGGACGTCCTCGTCGAGGGTGACGGTGGCGTCGATCCACGTGGTGGCCGGGTCCACGACGGTGACTCCGGCGCGCATCCAGGCTTCGACGGTGCGCCGGTTGTGCTCCGCGCCGAGGGCCGAGAGCTGCACGCGGTCATTGGCGCCTTCGACCTGCCAACGGTCTTCGGTGACGACGGCGGCCACCCGGCCGCCGGCCGCGCGGGCCAGGGCCAGGACGTCGGTGAGGTACTTTTCGCCCTGCGCGTTGTCCGTGGTGACGTGGGCGAGCGCGCCGCGCAGCACGGCGGCATCGAAGGCGTAAATGCCGGAGTTGACTTCGCGGATGCCGCGTTCGGCGTCCGTGGCGTCCTTGTGTTCCCGGATGCCGGTGACGGTTCCGTCCGCGGCGCGGAGGATGCGGCCGTAGCCGGTGGCGTCATCCAGCACGGCGGTAAGCACCGTGACGGCATTGCGGTCCGCTTCGTGGACGGCCACCAGTTCGGCCAGAAGCTGACCGGTAAGGAGGGGGACGTCGCCGTAGGTGACGACGACGGTGCCGCTGAGCGACGCGCCGGCGTCGAGCGCCTCGAGGGCGGCCTCCACGGCACGCCCGGTGCCTGGGACCTCGTCCTGGTCGACGATCAGCGCGCCCGGATCAAGGGCGGCGATATGGGCGGCTACGAGGTCACGTTCGTGCCGGACAACAAGGGCCAGCTCCCTCGGATGAATGGCGCGGGCGGCGGCGAGCGCGTGCCCTACGAGCGAGCGCCCGCCGATTTCGTGGAGGATTTTCGGGGTACGGGATTTCATCCGGGTACCGGCACCTGCAGCTAGGACGATCACGGCGGCTGGGCCGGAATTCTCGGGGCTCACGTACGGGCTCTCCTTGCTCAGTGGCTTAGCTTCCGCCGCTGTTCGGTGGATCTGCTTGCCCCGCGGCTGAGGCCCTGTTGGAGCACCTCGGTTGCCGGATCCGCGCGGCCTGTCCGGACCGGAATCCGGTCACGGCGTCAGTTTCATCCTACTGGACCAGCGCCTGACCCCACCCGTCAGGGGCTGTTCCATGCCCCGCTGACGCGCGGCAGTTCCGCCCATAGGATTCGAACCTATACTCCACGGCTCCAAAGGCCGGGGTGCTGCCATTACACCAGGGCGGACCATGCCGGGGGCGCAAAGCCCCGGTGGCACGAGAACCAATTCTGCCATGAAGGTTGAGCCTCGTGCGACTCAGCCAGCGCGACGCCTCCGGAGCCCTACTCGCCCAGGACTTCGAGTGCCGCGAGCCACTCGAGTTCGAGGGCTTCGCGTTCGCCGGCGAGGTCCTTGAGTTTCTTGTTCAGTTCACCGAGCTGGCCGACAGCTGAGGGGTCGGCTGCAGCGGTGGTCATCTGGGCGTGGACCTTGTCCTCCTGCTGCTTGAGCTTGCCCAGCTGGCGGTCAATGCGGTTCTTGGCCTTGCGGGCATCGCGCTTTTCGGCCTCGGACGGGCCGCTCACCGCGGGCGCGGAGTCGGCACTGGCGGAGGTGACGGGGTTGCCGCCACCGGTGATGGTGGAGCCGGCGAGGGCCCCTTCGCGCAGTTCGAGGTACTGGTCCACGCCGCGCGGCAGGGCCCGGATCTTGCCGTCGCCCAGGAGCGCCATCTGGTGGTCCGTGACGCGCTCCAGCAGGTAGCGGTCGTGGCTGACGACGACGAGCGTGCCGGGCCAGCCGTCCAGCACGTCCTCGACAGCGGCGAGGGTGTCGGTGTCGAGGTCGTTGGTCGGCTCGTCAAGCATCAGCACGTTCGGCTCGCCCACGAGCAGGCGCAGGAGCTGCAGCCGGCGACGTTCGCCACCGGAGAGGTCCTTGACCGGGGTCCACTGCTTCTCGTTGGTGAAGCCGAGTTGCTCCACGAGCTGGCCGGCGGTGAATTCCTTGCCGCCGACGTTGAAGGACCGCTTTTCGCGCTCGATCACTTCGATCACGCGCAGGTCCGAGACGTCGTCGAGCTCCTTGACCTCCTGGGTCAGGACCGCGGTGACCACCGTCTTGCCGCGCTTGACCTTCCCGGAGGTGGGCTGGATTTCGCCGTTGAGGAGCTTCAGCAGCGTGGTCTTGCCCGCGCCGTTGACGCCCACGAGGCCCAGCCGTTCACCCGGGGCGAGGCGCAGCGTGATGTTGTCGAAGAGTTTCTGCCCGGGCTCGCCGCCGAGGAAGTCCAGCGAGACGTTCTCGAGGTCCAGGACGTCCTTGCCGAGCCGGGCGGTGGCCATCTTGCTCAGGGCCGTCGAGTCACGCGGCTCGGGGACGTCGGCGATCAGGGCGTTGGCGGCCTCGATCCGGAACTTGGGCTTGGCGGTGCGGGCCGGGGCGCCGCGCCGGAGCCAGGCGAGCTCCTTCTTCACGAGCTGCTGGCGCTTGCTCTCCACCACGGAAGCGGACCGGTCCCGTTCGGCGCGGGCCAGCACATAGGCGGCGTAGCCGCCGTCGAACGGGTCCATGATGCCGTCGTGGATTTCCCAAGTCTTGGTGCAGACTTCGTCGAGGAACCAGCGGTCGTGGGTGACCACCAGGAAGGCGCCCTGGTTGGCCCGCCAGCGGGTCTTCAGGTGCCGGGACAGCCACGCGACGCCTTCGACGTCGAGGTGGTTGGTGGGCTCGTCGAGCATGATGACGTCGTGGTCCTCGATCAGCAGCTTGGCGAGGGCCACACGCCGCTTCTGCCCGCCGGAGAGCGCGTGCACGTTGGCGTGCCAGTCGACGTCGGACACGAGTCCGCCCATGACTTCGCGGATCTGGGGATTGCGGGCCCATTCATAGTCGGCCTGGTCCCCGACGATCGCCGCGCCGACGGTGAGGTCTCCGTCGAGCACGTCGCTCTGGTCCAGGTAGCCGATGTTGACCTCGCTGCGCTTGGTCACCCGGCCGGAGTCCGGAGTGGAGCGCGTTGCCAGCAGCCGCATGAGGGTCGACTTGCCGTCGCCGTTGCGGCCCACCATGCCGATCCGGTCGCCCTCTTCCAGGCCGAGGGTGATGCCATCGAGGACGGTACGGGTTGCATACGAAACCGTGAGGTTCTCGCCGCCGAGAAGGTGTGCCACTGGGAACTGCTTTCCTAGATGAAATGGTGGAGCTGAAGAGCACCGGCGAAACGGCCGAAGCTTCTAAAGGAGCGTATCGGAGATGATGCGTGCCCCGTGCACCGGCCCGTGCACGGCCATGGCGTCGAGGCCGTGATGGCGGAGGTCCTCGGCCAGTCCGGCGGCGGCTCCCGGGCTGTGCGCCAGGAAGGCCACGGTGGGTCCGGACCCCGAGACAATTCCCGCGATGGCGCCACACGATTCGCCGAGCCCCAGGGTGTCGCGGAGCTGCGGCGCCAGTTCGATCGAGGCCCGCTGGAGGTCATTGACCAGGACCCGGCTCAGGGCGTCCGCGTCTCCCCCGCGCAGCGCCTTGAGGATTCGAGGGTCCACGGAGCTGGGTTCCTCGACGCGGATTCCTTCCGCCGTCCGCAGCCGGTCCAGGGTCCGGTAGACCTCCGGGGTGGGCAGGCCGAAGTCAGCGGTGACGAGCACCCAGTCCGTCTGGGCCTTGACGAGCGCCGGTGACAGGTCATCCCCCAGGCCAAGTCCGACGGCGGTGCCGCCGAGCAGGGAAAACGGGACGTCCGCGCCGAGTTCAGCGGCGAGGTGCGCCAGCTCGTCCCGGGAAAGTCCGCTGTTCCACAGTGCGTCGCAGGCGAGCAGGGTGGCGGCGGCGTCGGCTGAGCCTCCGCCCATGCCGCCCGCCACGGGGACCCGTTTCGTGAGTTCGAGGTGCACCCCGGTGGAGTGCTCCGAGACGTCGGCCATGATGGCCGCGGCCTTGTAGGCCAGATTGCGCTTGTCGAGGGGGATGTCGGCGGCGTCGAGGTCCAGCGTGCTCGCCGGGCTGAGGCTCACCGTGATTTCGCCGGTGTCCGTGCTGGTGGCGGCCACTTCCTCGTAGAGGGACACCGCGAGGTAGACGCTGGCGACGGAGTGGTAGCCGTCCGGCCGCAGGGGTCCGACGTCTAGTGAGACGTTTACTTTGCCGGGAGCCTTGACCCGGACGGTCCTCGCGGCAAAGCGCCCTCTCACTGCGTTCATGGCACCACGCTATGGCATGGCGGTGCCATGCTCAAAGCCTTGCCCGCGGAGCAACCCCGGCAGCGACGCTGCTAGAGGGCTCAGGCGAGGTGTTCAGGCCTCGGGCCGGGCGTGCGCTTCGGCGATCCGGGAAAACGCCGCAATGTCAATGACTTCGCCGCGGGCGGTGGGGTCCACGCCGGCGGCCCGCAGGCACCGTTCCGCCTCGGCCGCGCCCCCGGCCCAGCCTGCCAGCGCCGCGCGCAGGGTCTTGCGGCGTTGCGCAAAGGCCGCGTCGATTACGGCGAAAACCTGTTCCCGGGTTGCGGTGGTGACCGGTGGCTCCCGGCGGGTGAAGGCGACGAGGCCGGAGTGGATCTTGGGGGCCGGCCAGAAGACGTTCATCCCGATCACGCCGGCCTTGCGCATGCTGCTGTACCAGGCGGCCTTGACCGACGGGACACCGTACGTTTTGGAACCGGGGCCGGCCGCAAGCCGGTCGGCGACCTCGTCCTGGACCATGACGAGGCCGTGCCGGAGGCTGGGGAAGTGCTGCAGCAGGTGCAGGACCACCGGAACGGCAACGTTGTAGGGAAGGTTGGCCACGAGGGCGGTCGGTTCCACGGGAAGCTCCGTGACCCTCATGGCGTCGGCGAGGACAAGGTGGAAGCTGTCCGCGGCCTCTGGGCGCCACTGGCGGACCGTCGCGGGAAGTTTCGCCGCGAGGACCGGGTCGATTTCGACGGCGACGACCGACTGCGCGGCGTCGAGCAGGCCGAGGGTCAGTGATCCCAGGCCCGGACCCACTTCCAGCACGGTCTCGTCGGGGTGGATGCCGGCGGCGGCAACGATCCGGCGGATGGTGTTGCCGTCGATGACAAAGTTCTGGCCCAGCGTCTTGGTGGGCCGGACCCCGATTTCCTCGGCCAGCCGGCGGATGTCGGAGGCGCCCATCAGGGGTGCGGGCGTGGTTCCGGTCGCTTTGGCGGGTTCGGCCGCGCTGGCGCGCGCGCTTCCGGGAGCGTCGGGAGACGCGAGGGGGGTCGGTTCAGTCACCTAGGTATCCTATCCCGCGGGGACAGGACAAAGGCCGGGTCCGGAGCCGGACCCGGCCTTTGCGGGAGGGATGGCCGTGGTCAGCCGCCGCTCCCGCCGTCGTTCTTCAGCAGCAGAAGGGGGTGTCCGCCGCGCGTTTAGCGGGCGGCCCAGCCGCAGCCCCAGGGCTGCAGGCCGCGCTGCGCGTAGACGCGGTTGGCAATATCGATCTGCTGGGCCTTGGTGGCGAGGCTGGCGTTGGGCGCATACGCGCCGCCACCGGCGCCGAGCCAGGTCCGGATATCGAACTGCAGGCCGCCGTAGTAGCCGTTGCCGTTGTTGATCGACCAGTTTCCGGTCGACTCGCACTGGGCGATCTTGTTCCACATGGCTTCGTTCATCATTGCCGGAGCGGCGGCACCGGAGTTTCCGGCCTGCGCGGCGGGCTTGGGCTTTTCCTTGGTGCCGACCGTGACCTTCTCGGGAACGGGCTGGACAGTGACCGCCTCGGATACGAGGGTCCGGGACGCTTCGCGGCCGTCCACGAGGACCAGCTTGAAGCTCTTGTTCAGGGTGCCCGCCACGCCTGCCTGGGTCACGTCCTTCTCACCCTTGAAGAGTTCCGCGCTCTCGGTGCTGACGGTCTGGAACGGCACGGGCTCGGTTACTTCGGCCGTCTTGCTGACGTCGATGCGGGAAACCTTGATGACCATGTCATTGACGACAGGAGCGTTGCCGGGCTGGGAGGTCCGGTCGCTGGCGCCGACGGTGACGCCCGCGTCGGCCAGGAGCTGGGAGACGGTGGCTGCGGTCGTGGTGGTCTGGGCGGCCTTGCCGTCCGCGACGATGTTCACGGTCTTCGGCGTCGAGATGGTCACGAAGGAGCCGGAAACTGCCAGCTGGGCGTCTTTCGGGACGGAGACTTCCGAGGCGCTGGCGACGCCGAGCTCCGTGACGAGGCCCTCGACCGTGGGCGAGGTGGTGCTGATGGTCCGTTCCGCGCCGTCGAGGCTGACTTTTACAGCCTTGGCGAGGTTGACGTTGATGACCGATCCGTTCTGCACGTGGGAATCCGCCGAAGGCGAAACCCTGTCAGATGGCTGCAGTTCAACCTGGGCGCCCTTGACGACCTGGCCGACGGTGCCGCCGAACGTCTGCACGGAACTTACTTTTCCGTCGACGTTGAGCGTGACTGTCTTGTTGTTTCCGACGAAGGCCACGAGGCCAAGCACGAGTGCCACGAGCACTACTACGTGGGTGCCGACTTTGACGAAGCTGAACTTGCCGTCCGAGGTGAAGAACTTGACCACGATTGCCCGTATCTCTTGGACCATCCGGGCACGGGGAAAGCGCACAGGATCAGCTGCCGCGAACGCCCCTTGGGGCAGCTCCGGAACGGGTCCGGCTGTTCGCAGTTACTGTGTGCACTGCCACACTCACAAACGAGAGCGCGCCTGTGGATCGATGGCCACATTGCGCGCCCTGCAGGAGTGAAGTTATCCGAAGGCCTTCCCCGACCCCGGCTAATAGTTGACCACTGTAACCGTAGCGTTATAAAGCAACCAAGAAATTGTACATACCCGGTATGGTCGGCGTGGGCCCTTGGAGATGGTTTTTTAGCTCCACGATCCGTACGCCCGCACCGTATTTTCGGTGATTTGGGCGCACAGCCCCGAGAGCTCGCTTCCAGTCAATTCGGCCATGGCCCGCACGGTGTACGGCACCATGTAGCTGGCATTCGGGCGGCCCCGGTGCGGGTGCGGCGTCAGGAACGGCGCGTCGGTTTCGACCAGGATTCTGGACGGCTCCGCGATCGCCAGGGCTTCGCGCAGGTTTACCGCGTTCTTGAACGTCACGGTGCCGGCGAAGGACATGTACCAGCCCTCGTCGTTGCAGACCCGCGCCAGCGGTTCGCCACCGGAAAAGCAGTGGAAGACCACCCGTTCGGGGGCGCCTTCCTCGCGCAGGACCTGCACAACGTCGTCGTGGGCGTCCCGGTCGTGGATCTGCAGCGTCAGCCCGAGCCGCTTGGCGATGTCGATGTGCCGGCGGAAGGAATAGCGCTGGTGGGCCAGCCCGTCCCCCTCCGTGCGGAAGAAGTCCAGGCCGGTCTCCCCGATCGCCCGGATCCGGGGATGCGAGGCCAGCGCCTCGATCTCGGCCAGCGCCTCCTCCAGCTCCCCCCGCGCAGCATAGAGCGGGGCGTCATTGGGATGGAGCGCCACCGCGCCCAGCAGCCGTGCGTCCAGCTCAACGGCGCGGACCGTGAACCGGGAGGACTCCAGGTCACACCCCACCTGCACGGCGCCCTTTACGCCGACTGCCTCGGCCGCATCCAGGGCGTCCTGAACGCTGACCGTCACGTCGGCGCTGGGGAAGTCCAGGTGCGTGTGGTTGTCCAGCACCGGGACCGGAAGGGGTTCCGGCGCGGGCGGGTATCCTTGCCGGTCAGCACCATCGCTGCCCGGGGCGCGAAAGGAGACCGGAGTTCGGGAATTGCACATCAGTCCACCTTAACCGGGAGCCCCCGGAGCAGCCGAACCCAGCGTTTAACGCCGGTGGGTTAAGTTGTCCTGGAGGTGGTGTCTGGAGATTTACCCGGAACTCTCTGTCAGCCCCGGCAGTTCTGTTAGTACTCTGTTATGAATACAGGCGAACACCGATGACGAGCCCGGCAATCCGTGCCGATCCGTCCCGGCTACGCACCAGGGCTGAAAGGCTGCCGATGGACTACCACCGCACCTCCATACACGAAGTGCTCCCTGAGGACCATGCCTTCCAAGACGGCTCTGCTGTGGACGGGAACGGGGTTGCCCGGCGGCCGGCACGGTTGCCCGCGGCCATGGACGCGGAACAGTTCCACGCGGCCAGCGAGCGCATCCTGAAGGCCATCAACACCGTGATCGACGGCAAGGCGGAAGCGGCGAAGCTGGCGCTGACCGTGCTCCTGGCGCAGGGGCACCTGCTGCTTGAGGACGTCCCCGGGGTCGGCAAGACCCTGTTGGCGAAGACGCTGGCCCGCACCATCGACTGTTCGGTGAGCCGGATCCAGTTCACGCCGGACCTGCTGCCCTCCGATGTCACCGGCGTCTCCATCTACAACCAGGCGTCCCGGTCTTTCGAGTTCCGGCCGGGGGCCGTGTTCGCCAACATCGTCATCGGTGATGAAATCAACCGCGCCTCCGCCAAGACACAGTCGGCGTTGCTGGAGTGCATGGAAGAGCACCAGGTCACGGTGGACGGCAAGTCCTACATTCTGGATGAGCCCTTCATGGTGGTGGCCACCCAGAACCCCATCGAGATGGAAGGGACCTACCCGCTCCCGGAGGCGCAGCGGGACCGTTTCATGGCGCGGATTTCCATGGGCTACCCGGACAAGGAAGCCGAAATGGAGATGCTGGAGACCCACCAGGCGACGTCACCGTTGACACGCGTGACCGCTGTGGTGAGCGCCGGTGACGTGGCGGCCATGATTGCCACAGTGCAGCAGGTCTACGTCTCGCAGTCGATCAAGGAGTACACGGTGTCGCTGGGGCGGGCCACCCGGGAAAGCGGCATGCTCCGGCTGGGCGCCAGTCCCCGGTCCATGCTCCAGCTGCTCCGCGCGGCCAAGGCCACAGCGGCCCTGGCGGGTAGGGACTTCGTGTTGCCGGACGACGTCGTGAGCGTGGCCGAAGCGGTCCTGGCGCACCGGATCATCCTGGACCGCAAGGCAGCCAGCACCGGGGAGACGCCGCAAAGCGTTATCCGGGCCGTGCTGGCAAAGATCCCGGTCACGCCCGAGGTGGGCGGGGCGCCGGTTTCCGGCAACGGCCGGAGCCCCATTCCTGCCAGGGCGGCGGACCCCTCCCTTCCGCCGCATCGCCGCTAGGGTGGTTCCGCCGTGGCGCTGATGGACCGGTTTCCCAGACACATCTTCAGCACGCGCGGCTGGGGCCTGCTGGGCGCGGGCGGCACCTTCCTGCTGGCGGCCCAGGTGATGGGACGCCGTGACCTGCTGGCGCTGGCCATCTTCCTGGTTGTCCTGCCGCTGCTCGCCCTGGCCGGAACCCGGGTCCTCAAACCAAGGTTCCAGGTCTACCGTGAGTTCCATCCCTCCACCGTGGAAACCGCTGCCACCACGACAGTCCTGCTGGCCGTGGCCCGGACCGGGGCAGGCTCCGGTCAGGCCCTCATGGAGGAAAAGCTGCCGGCCAGATTCGGCGAATCACCCGTGTTCCGTTTTCCGGCGCGTTCGGCTACCGGAGGCACCAGCCGCTACGAGTACCACTTGCGGTCCGCGAAACGGGGCCAGTTCCGGATCGGCCCGGTCACGGCCGAATTCAGCGACCCGTTCGGTCTGTCGCTGCACCGCCACGCGATCGACGACGGCGACATCCTCACCGTGACGCCGGCCGCCGTCGAACTGCCGGTGACGGGCCTGGCCGGGGCCCGCGGGCACGACGGTGTCACTGCCACCAGGATCCGCGCCAACCCCAGCGACGACGACGTGATGACCCGCGAATACCGCCACGGCGATCCGATGCGGCGCGTGCACTGGGCCGCCACCGCACGGCATGGTGAACTCATGGTCCGGCAGGAGGAATCCGTGACCACCCCGGAGGCCACCATCATCCTGGACCAGCGGCTTGCGGCCTTTCCCCGCGCCGCCCACTCCCACAGCCATGTCTCCGGCGTAGCGGACGCGGACGGCCACGAAATCAGCACCAGTGCGGACTTCGAGTGGGCGGTGACGGCCGCCATGTCAATCTGCGCCCACCTCTCCGAGCGCAATTACGCCCTGCGCTTCCTGGACACCGACGGCGAGCCCGCGTTCCTGCATTCCCCGTCTGCCCCCGAACCTGTTGCCGAGGAATACATCGGGTCCGCCGGTCAGCAGTCTGTCGCCGAGAGCCTGGCCGCCATTCACCTCAGCAGGCCCCTGCACGCTCGCCGAGACCCGCATGCACCGTCCCGGCGCGGCACTCCGGCCGGGACCGACTCCGCGCCGCGGCCCTTCGATGACCGGCTCATGGACAAACTGGCCGCGCACCGGCTGCGCGGACCGCTCCTCGCCATCCTCGGCACCGTGACGCCGCGTGAGGCCCGGGATCTCGCCCCTGCGGCCGGCTTCGGCGTCAATGCCTTTGCCCTTGTCATCACGGAGCAGGCGCAGGAAACCGGCGAAGTCCTCGAAACGTTGCGGCTCGGCGGCTGGCGGGCCATTGCCGTCTCCGCCTCGACGGCACACGCGGCCGCCTGGTCAGCCTTTGACGAGGACGAGGCAGTTACTCCTCCCCGTACCGCCGACGTTCCGCCCGGCGTGGGGGTGGGGTCATGACACTCACCCCGCAACGGCATCCCGCGGCAGACTCCGGTCCGGCCAGGACCGAAGACGCGGCCACCGTCCTTGCGCCCGCTGACGCCCCCCGGCGGCAACGCGTGGGCGCCCATCCCTGGATCATGGCCCTGGCAATCGCCACTGCCGTCGCGGGGGCGGCCCTGGGGCTCAACGGCGTCCTGCGGGGCTGGGCCTGGTACTCCCCCGTGGTGACGACCGTCTTCACAGTCGCCCTGACCATGGCAGGCCTCCGGGCACTCCGGTGGCGCACCGTCTTCGTTGGTCTGGGCGGCCTGGTCTCGCTCGTGATGATCCTGACGTTCACCTTCTTCCGCCCGCACAGCACCATCGGTTTTATCCCCTCCGGGGCCACCATGACCCAGCTGGGCCGGTACCTGCGCCGCGCCAGCGAGACCGTCCTGGCCGAGAGCGCCCCGGTGGCACCCAACGCCGGGATCGTGCTGGTGATCTGCGCCGTCCTCGGGCTGCTGGTGATGCTCATCGATGCCCTGGCGTACCCGTTGGCGCTGCCGGCTACCAGCGGACTCGGAATCCTGGCCATCCTCGTGGTCCCGGCCATGGTCAAACCCCAAAGCGTCGGTGTGCTCGGCTTCGCGGGCGCCGCCGTCGGATACCTGCTGATCCTGGCCAGCAGCCAGTGGTTTGCCCCGGATCCCCGAACCCGGGCGGACACCGCCCGCAATCCCGGGCAGCTCCGGCGGGCTTCACTCACCGGAGCCCTGGCCCTGACCGTCACGCTCCTGCTGCAGCTGGTGATCCCCGGCTTTGACCAGGGCACCTTCCCCCAGGGTTCGCGGCTCAACCCGTTCGGCTCGGCTACCGGACTGAATCCGATGATCAGTTTGGGCAACAGCCTGCGGAGCCCGACCGGCGAGGGCCGCATCACCTACGCGACGAACTCCCCGTCCGCCCCGTACCTCCGCTCCGTGACCGTGGACAGCTTCAACGGTGAGTCCTGGTCCCCGGACGACCGGGAGGACACGCGGCGGGTGGGCACCGGCCGGATCGATTCGGGGCTGGAGTCAGTCGCGACCGAACTCCGGGTGGTCACGGCCGTCAACACGGGCCAGTTCACCAGCCCGTACCTTCCCGTGCCGTATGCCCCCGAGGCGGTTAATGGCCTGACCGGGCGCTGGACCTGGGACCCTGCCACGCTCAGCATCAAGGGACTGGACACTAATTCAAGGGACCAGCAGTACGTTGTGCTCTCGACGGCCCCCCAGTTGACGCCGGACGTGCTGGCGCAGGCCCCAACCCCGCCCCAGGGAGTCCCGGAGCTGTTCTTCCAGTCTCCGGCCAACGTTCCGGAAATCGTGCGCACGACGGCCGAAAAGGTGACTGCCGGCAGCGAGACCGCCTACGCCAGGGCGGTTGCAATCCAGAAGTACCTGCGCTCCCCGGAGTTCACCTACTCCCTGCAGTCCCCGGTGCAGGGCGGCTACGACGGGAACGGACTCTCGGTGCTGGCGGACTTCCTCACCCTGAAGAGCGGCTACTGCATCCACTTCGCCTCCGCCATGGCCGTCATGGCCCGGCTGGAGGGGATCCCCAGCCGGATCGCCGTCGGTTACGCGCCGGGCCGCCCCACCGGCGGAACGGTGTCCCTTGCGGGCCAGGGCGCGCTGCCGGAATTCGAGGTGGACGCCCGGGACGCCCATGCGTGGCCGGAACTCTACTTCCAGGGCGTGGGCTGGGTGGCGTTCGAACCCACCCCGTCGCGTGGGGTTGTCCCGCCCTACACCACCGAGAACGCTCCTTCCAGCGGCGCCAGCACCAACGAAAACAACGAAGGCCTGCTCCCTATCGACGAGGAAAACCCCACCCCGCTGCCCCAGGTCCCCCCGGTTCCGCTCCCCGGCGCGCAGGCCCCGGCGGACGCGAGCACCCAGTGGCTGCCGGCACTCTACAGCGCCGGAGCCCTGCTGCTGGTGGGCTTGCTGGTGGCGTCCCCCCATCTGGCGCGACGGGGCGTCCGGCGGCGGCGCCTGAAGGCTGGCGGCGGAGCAGGCGGCGGGTCTGCATTGCCGGCCTTCGCCGAACTGCGCGATCTCGCCACGGACTACGGAGTTGCACCCCGGACCAGTGAGACGCCTCGGCACTTCTCCGAGCGGTTGCGCGGTTCCGTCGCCCTGGGTGGAGCCGATGGTCCCGGCGCTGCCGCCCACGCCGCGGTGTCGGCCCTCACCGACGATTTCGAGCGGCACCAGTACGGACGCCCCGGCGGCTGGGCTGGCGGCAACCGTCTGAACGGCTCCGAGACGTCGGCCGCCGCCCGGATTTCCGCCGTCCAGTCCGCACTGCGGACCAACGCGCGGCTGCTCGTGCGAGTCCGTGCTGCCTGGCTTCCGCCCTCGGTCATGGGCAGCTGGCGCCGGTCGATGTCCGCTCCCGCCCGGGCCGTGTCCCAAACAGCAAAGCGCACCCGGCGGGGCGTTGCGGGTTCCTGGGTGAGGATCCGCAACGTGTTCCGCCGGGTGCGCCGGAGCTAGCTAGCTCGCCGTCCAGCCCCCTGAGGGGTCCGCCGTTAGACGGCGTAGGGGTCGGCGATGCCGATGTACTGCGTGTAGAGGTATTCCTCGATGCCCTCCAGGCCGCCTTCACGTCCGAGGCCGGACTGCTTGACCCCGCCAAACGGTGCCGCCGCGTTGGAGATCACGCCTGCGTTCAGGCCCAGCATGCCGGTTTCGAGGCGTTCGCCCATCCGGAGGCCGCGGTTCAGGTCCTTGGTAAAGACGTAAGCCACCAGCCCGTACTCAGTGTTGTTGGCCAGCCGCACGGCCTCGTCTTCGGTGGAGAACGTGATGATCGGTGCGACCGGACCGAAGATTTCCTCGGACAGGATCCGGGTGCCCTCGGAGACGCCCTTCAGAATGGTGGGCTGGTAGAAGTACCCCGGCCCGTCCACCGGGCCGCCGCCGACGATCGCCACGGCACCGGAGGAAACAGCATCGCTGACCAGTTCGTGCACCTTGTTCCGGCTCTTCGCATCGATCAGCGGTCCCACCTTGGACTCCGCTTCCGTTCCCCGGGCTGTGGTCATCCCGCCCATTTTCGCGGCAAACTTCTCGGCAAACTCGTCCGCGACGGACTCGTGCACGATGAAGCGGTTCGCGGCGGTGCAGGCCTCGCCCATGTTCCGCAGCTTTGCCAGCATCGCCCCGGCGACGGCGGCATCGACGTCGGCGTCCTCGAACACGACGAACGGGGCGTTGCCGCCGAGCTCCATCGAGGTCCGCAGGACCGTCTCGGAGGCGTCGGCGAGCAGCCGGCGGCCGACTTCGGTGGAACCGGTGAAGGAAAGCTTGCGCAGCCGGGAATCCTTGATCAGCGGACCCGTTGTGGCGCCGGCGGTGGACGTGGGGATCACGTTCAGGACACCGGCCGGCAGGCCGGCCTCCATCATCACGGCGGCAAACAGCTGCGAGGTCAGCGGGGTGAGGTTCGCGGACTTGAGCACCATGGTGCACCCTGCGGCCACGGCCGGCGCAATCTTACGGGTGGCCATCGCCAGCGGGAAGTTCCACGGGGTGATCAGGAGGCAGGGGCCCACCGGCTTCTTCGTCACCAGGAGCCGGGACTTCCCGTCCGGGGAGACGGAGTAGCGGCCAAAGGCGCGGACGGCTTCCTCGGAGAACCAGCGCAGGAACTCGGCACCGTAGGTGACTTCACCGCGTGCCTCCGCGAGCGGCTTGCCCATCTCGAGGGTCATCAGCAGCGCGAAGTCCTCGGCACGCTCGGTGACCAGTTCGAAGGCTTTGCGCAGGATCTCGCCACGCTGCCGCGGGGGCACCTTCGCCCAGGACTCCTGGGCGGCGGCGGCGGCATCCAGCGCGGCGGCACCATCCTCGGGCCCCGCGTCGGCGATGCTCAGCAGCACCTTGCCGGTCGAGGGGTCCTCAACGTCAAAGGTCTTTCCCGAGGCAGCCGGGCGCCACTGCCCGTCAATCAGCAGGCCCGTCGGAACAGAGGCCAGCAGCGCGCTCTCGCGCTCAGCGGTCACATTGGGCTGGGCAGTTACGGTCACGATTGACTCCCTCGTCGGCAATTCGGGGTGAACTTTGGTTGGCTCCGGCGCTGGGCGCCAGCGCTGGATTTACCATCACGGTACTGCCGCATTCTCCGGGATGTCTACGCATGCCCGCACTACAGCCACGGGGATCCGCTGTGCAGCTGCACAGCCACGCGGTCGATCGCCCGGCGGCCGCATGCGGCCGGATCAGCGGGCAGCGAGCACCGCGGAGTAGAGCTCCCGCTTGCTGACCCGGCTCTCTTCGGCCACCGCGGCGACCGCTTCCTTCAGCCGAATCCCCTGGGCAATCAGTGCGTTGACGGCTGCCACGTGGTCCTCCGGCTTGCCCGGTTCCCGTTCCGGGGCCCCTCCGACGACGACGGCAATCTCACCGCGCACCTCGTTGCTCTCGGCCCACTCCAGCAGTTCGCGGAGGCTGCCGCGGATGACTTCCTCGTACGTCTTGGTCAGTTCCCGGCAGACGGCAGCCCTGCGGTCCGCACCGAACCGCTCGCGCAGGGCGCGGAGCATCGGCTCCAGCCGGTGCGGGGCTTCAAAGAACACCATGGTGCGGCGCTCGGCATCAAGGTCCGCCAGCCGGGAAGACCGTTCACCGGCCTTCCGCGGCAGGAAGCCCTCGAAGCAGAAGCGGTCCGTCGGCAGCCCGGACAGGGCCAATGCCGTGAGCACGGCCGAGGGCCCGGGGACGGCGGTGACCGTGAGCCCGGCCGCAACGGCCCCTTCGACCAGCCGGAAACCCGGATCCGAGACGGACGGCATGCCGGCATCGGTGACCATCACCAGGGTCTTCCCGGACCGGACCTGATCCAGGAGCTCGCCGGTCTTCGCCACCTCGTTGTGCTCGTGGTAGCTGATCACGCGGCCACCGACGGTGACGCCCAGGCCCTGGACCAGCCGGTGCAGCCGCCTGGTGTCCTCCGCCGCGACGATGTCCGCCGTCGTCAGCAGTTCGATCAGCCGCGCCGAAGCGTCACCGACGTTGCCGATCGGCGTAGCCGCCAGCACGATCCGGCCGGGGCCTGCCGGCGTCGCGGCCGCCGGAACGCCGTCCGGAACAGCGGGCTGATCTCCGGCGTCGCCGGCCTGATTCGGGGAAGTGCTCATGTCATGGTCCACACGACCAGCCTACTGCGGGCCGGCGGGCGGCCGGCGCCCAGCTGCAAAAGGTAGCATGGCAACGTGACGCAGACCCCCACGCGGCCCGCCGAGGCCGGTTCAGCCGGACCGGCGCCCTCCACGGCCCCTTCCGGACGCAATCTGGAGGGGCACCGCTGGATCAGCCGCCCCGCGGAGGCCTATACCCCCGAAGCTCTCAGGGAGCGCCTCCTCGGCGGTATTCAGAGCTGGCGGGACTATCCGCCGTCGCTGCGCCTGTGGTTCTGGCTGATCCCTGCCATCACCGCCGCCCTCGGCGGCATCCTGCGCTTCGTCCGGCTGGACACGCCCCGCAATCTGGTCTTCGACGAAACCTACTACGTCAAGGACGGCTATTCCTTCCTGGTCAGCGGCTACGAGCGGGCCTGGCCGGAGAAGGCCAACGATTCCTTCATCGCCGGCAACCCCGGGGTTCTGCTGGACACTCCCGAGTACGTGGTCCACCCGCCGGTGGGCAAATGGATGATCGCCGCGGGAATGTGGCTCTTCGGCCCGGACAACCCCTTCGGATGGCGGTTCGGAGCGGCCCTGACCGGAACGCTGTCGATTTTCCTGCTGGCCCTGATCGCGCAGAAACTGTTCAGCTCGCTGACCCTCGGGGCGGTGGCCGGCGTGCTGCTGGCGATCGACGGGCACCACCTGGTGATGTCCCGAACGTCCCTGTTGGATATCTTCCTGATGTTCTGGGTGCTGGCCGCGTTTGGAGCCCTGCTGCTGGACCGCCACGACGGCCGGCGCCGGCTCGCGGTACGGCTCGGCCGGCAGGCCGCCTCCTCCCCCGACGGCAGGCCGTCGGCCCTTCAGCTCGCCTCCGGCCCCTGGCTTGGCATCCGGTGGTGGCGCATTCTGGCGGGCGTGTGCCTGGGCCTCGCGGTCGGGACCAAATGGTCCGCCCTGTTCTTCCTTGCCGGGTTTGGACTGTTGACCGTCTTCTGGGACCTGAGTGCACGACGGACCGCCGGAATCCACGGCTGGATCAGCGGCGGGATCCTCAAGGACGGCGTTCCGGCGTTCCTGAGCATCGTCCCGGTCGCGGCACTCACCTACGCCGCGAGCTGGACCGGCTGGTTCCGGTCCCGGGACGCCTATTTCCGGCACTGGGCGGAGACCAGCCCGTCTGCGGAATGGGGGTGGCTGCCCAACGCGGTGCGGTCCCTGGCCCACTACCACCTTGAAGCGTACAAGTTCCATCAGGGGCTCAGCGCGGACCATCCCTACGAGGCAAGCGCCTGGAGCTGGCTGGTGCTCGGCCGGCCCACCTCATTCTTCTACGAATCCCCCCAACCGGGCAGCCCCGGCTGCGGAACAGGCAGCTGCGCCACAGCCATCCTCTCGGTGGGCAACCCAGTGATCTGGTGGAGCGCCGCGATCTCCCTGGGTGTCCTGCTCTTCTGGTGGGCCGGCCGGCGGGACTGGCGGGCCGGGGCGGTCCTCGCGGGCGTCGCCGCTGGCTACCTGCCCTGGTTTCTGTATCCGGACCGCACCATGTTCTTCTTCTACGCCGTATCCTTCGAGCCGTTCCTGATCCTCGCCCTCGTCTATTGCCTGGGCCTCGTGCTGGGCAAGCGGACGGACCCGCTCTGGCGCCGTCGCTCCGGTTTGTACATCGTGACGCTCTTTGTGGTCACGGCCGTTGTGGTGTCCGCCTTCTTCTACCCGGTCTGGGCAGCCGAGACTATTCCCTACCAGGACTGGCGGTTCCGGATGTGGATGCCGTCCTGGATCTAGGGCAGGATTGCAGGGTAGGTCCGCCGCCGCCCGGCGGACGCGGAACGGAGACCCGGCTGTGAGAGAAGCAAGTACCGGACTGCTCGTGGAGCTCGATCCGAACAGCAACGTGACGGACCTGCTGCTGGCACAACATGCCAAGGATCCGGTCTCGGCGCTCTATTCCCGCAAGGGACCGGCCGGCTGGGCCGACGTCTCCGCCCAGCAGTTCCTCAACCAGGTCACGGCCCTGGCCAAGGGCCTCATTGCCGGCGGCCTCGCCCCGGGAGAAACGGTGGCGGTCATGTCAGGGACCCGCTACGAGTGGACGGTGGTGGACTTTGCCATCTGGTTTGCCGGCGGCGTGACGGTTCCCATCTACGAGACGTCCTCCCCCAACCAGGTCGAATGGATCCTCCATGACTCCGGCGCCCGGCGCGTCTTCGCGGAAAATGAGGCCACGGTCAGCCTCTTCCGGGACGTCCTGGACAACTCCCGGCTGCTCGGCGACCGTCTGGTCCCGGTCGTCCGGATGGACCACGACGGCGCCGCCCCCAACCTGGCCACCCTCGCCGCCGCCGGGACCGGCGTGAGCAGCACGGAGCTGGAACGGCACCGGACCGCGGCGGACCTGGCGGACGTGGCCTCGCTGGTGTACACCTCTGGAACCACGGGCCGGCCCAAGGGGTGCGAGATCACCCACGGGAACTTCGCCCTCGTGGCCAGGAACATGGTGCTGTTCCTGCCCGAACTTCTGCTGCAGCCCCGCTCCCGCACCCTGATGTTCCTCCCGCTGGCCCATGTCCTGGCCCGCGCCGTGCAGGTCGTCTGCCTCAGCGCCGGGACCACCCTGGGCCACACCTCCAACGCGAAGGAACTCCTGGAGGACCTGTCCAGTTTCAAGCCCACGTTCCTGCTGGCGGTGCCCAGGGTTTTCGAAAAAATCCACACCGGAGCCGCGCACAAAGCGGCGCTGGCGGGCAAGCAACGGCTGTTCGGAGCGGCCGCCGCCGTAGCCATTAACTATTCGAAGGCCGTGGACGCCGCGGCACGAGGGACAGGCACCGGACCCGGCCCGGCAGTCCGCGCCAAGCATGCCCTTTTCGAACGGCTGCTGTATCCGAAGCTTCGGCAGGCGTTCGGGGGGCAGCTCCGCTACACCGTCTCCGGCGCCAGCCCGTTGAGCGCGAACGACGCCCACTTCTTCCGCGGCGCGGGCATCCCGGTCCTGGAAGGCTATGGACTGACCGAAACCACGGCGCCCTGCACGGCCAACACCCCGACCCGGACCAAGGTGGGGACTGTCGGCATTCCGGTCCCGGGTACCACCATCCGGATCGCGGAGGACGGCGAGATCCTGGTGAAGGGGATCGGCGTCTTCAAGGGTTACCACGCCAACGCTGCCGCCAACGCCGAAGCGTTCGTGGACGGCTTCTTCCGGACCGGAGACCTCGGGTCTCTGGACGAGGACGGCTTCCTGACCATAACCGGGAGGAAGAAGGACCTGCTGGTGACGGCAGGTGGCAAGAACGTGGCCCCGGGGCCGCTGGAGGAAAAGATCCGCGAGCATCAGCTCGTGGGCCAGGCGGTGGTCCTCGGCGACGGCAGGCCGTTCGTTTCGGCGCTGGTGAACCTGGATCCCGAAGGCCTGGAGAACTGGTGCGCCACGCAGCGGATCGCCCCGATTTCCGTGGCCGATGCGACGGGCGACGAACGGGTCCGGGCTGCCATCCAGGGGGCCATCGACGAGGCAAACTCGCTTGTGTCCCAGGCGGAGTCCATCCGCAGCTTCGTGCTGCTGGACGCCGACTTCAGCGTGGAATCCGGGCACCTGACGCCGTCCCTGAAACTCAAGAGGGACGCCGTCGTGCGGGATTTCCAGGCGCATATCGCCCGGATCTACGGCTAACGCACAGCGTTCAACCCGGCGGCGGCGTATTGCCCGGGCGGTGCCTGGCCTAGACGGTGCTGGAATGGCCCCGGGAAGGCTTGCCGTCCGCTTCTGACTGGTCCGTTCCCGCAGCCGCCCCGGTTCCGGCCTCGCTGGCTGCCGCCCCGTCCGGTCCCTCAGCAGTAGCCGCGTTCGCTTCGGCCTTCCGCGCTTTGGCGCGCTTGAAGCGTGAACGCATTCCGCCGGATTCTTCGGCTGGCTCCCCCGTCGCCGTCCCCTCCGCAGCCGCGTCCTCCACGGGCGCGCCGTCCTCGGGCGCGCCGTCCTCGGAAGTGAAGTCCGTTGACTGGCGGTCCCCGGCGGCGCTGCCCGCTGCGGCACCTCTCCTGGGCAGGCCGCGGCGCTTCCGGGTGGGCCAGGTGAGGATCAGCGTCACCAGGGAGGTGAGCAGGACCAGGGCCCCGATGACGATGCCGGCGTCCACCCAGAACTGGCCCGGGAACAAGCGGATCAGGGTGTCCTGCAGAGAGAAGGTCCAGGTGCCATTGGCGAAGAACAGCCGGTGGAACTCGGTGAAGAACTGCTCCCAGCTGAGAACGGCGAGCACCGCCAGGCCGATGATGAGACCGAGGGTGACGATGGAGCCGGCAAACAGGCCACGGCGTACTCCCCCGGTGCTGCGGCGCCGCAGGTAGGCGATGGCGATGACGCTGAAAAGCATCAGCAGGACGCCGGCACCGAAAGCGGCCAGGATGACGAGCTTGACGTCCGCCATGTGGCTGACTTCGCCTTCCTTGAAAAGCTGGTCGCCGCTGCGGTCGACGAGCTCTCCAAGGTAACGCGGGCCGGACCAGTTGCTGAGATAGTCCACGGCGTAGGAGCCGTACGTCATCCGGTCGTCCGTGCTGAAGCCGTAGCCGTCGCCCGGGAAGCCTGGACGGTTGTACTCGACCCACAGGAACAGGGGGCTGGTGACGGCCCGGACGGCCAGGACCAGCAGGATGATCGGGAAGCAAATGGCCAGCAGGACCTGCATGACGCGCGGCAGGACGGGCTTGGTGTTCGCCGCGTGTTCGCGTTCGGCGTTCCGGCGTTCCACCTCTTCCTGGGGTGGGCGGATCTGGAGGGCGGAAGTGTGCAGCGGCTCCTCCCGCGGATCCGGTGACGCGGCCGCGGCATCGGCGGCCTTGCGGTCGGCGCGGCGGCCCGGCGCGGCACTCGTCCCGGCAACGCCGGTTTCCGGGACAGCGCTCGCCCCGGCAACGCCGGTTTCCGGGACAGCGCTCGCTCCGGCGCGTCCGGCGTCGTTGTCGGGTTCCTCCGTGCCCGCCGGTGCCGGTTTCATCCAGTCGAAGGCGGGCTCGTCGCTGTCATCGGCGGGATCCAGGCGCGGACCCTGTCGATCCGGAGAGGTGGGACTTGTGTCAGTCACTGCAGCTTCGCTTCCGTAGGCTTCCGTGCCGCCCGGCCTGCGCCTGGCAACGCAATATCTCTGGTTCCGAGCCTACCGCCAGACCCTCCGGGCGGGCGAGGTGCCACCCCGGGGGCCCGCCGGGATTACGGCGGCGATTTTCGCCGGACCGAAGGCGGCTGCGGGGCGGGCGCGCCGTCAGCGTTTCGCGTACTGCGCCCACGGGATGTTCCAGTCGCCGAAGCCCTCCAGCGGCTCCACCGGCGGGGCGCCGGTATTGAGCGTCTGGACCACGTCACCGCTCGTCATATTGTTGAAGAACCAAGCGGCGTCCGCGGGGAGCAGGCCAACGCAGCCGTGCGAGACGTTGGACCGGCCCACTGCCCGCCAGGCCGACTCGAGGGCCTGGTGGACGTAGACACCGGAGCTTGTCAGCCGGTTGGCATATTCCACGGTCAGCGGCGGGTAGTAACCCTTGTCTCCGGGCTTCAAGCCGATGCTTCCAGCGTTGAATTTAGAGTGCCGTTCCTGCTCCATGATGACGGCAAAGCCGCTGGGTGAGAGCCAGTCGTCATCCCCCAGTGTCACCGGCGCGGTCCGGACCAACTGCCCGTCGAAGTACACCTTCATCGTCTTGGTGATGTCATCCACGACGGCGAGGCGCTGCGGCCCCACCTTGAAGGACACCAGGACGTTGGAGTTGCCGATCATCTTGTTGCCGAAATCCACGCCGAAGAGCTTCAGGTCGACCGTGACTTGGGTGTTCGCGGCCCAGAACGCCTCGGGACGGATTCGCACCCGCCGGTCCGAATACCAGCGCCACGCGACGGCCTGGCCCGAAGAAGCGGTGACGGTAACCGCCTTCTCCATCGCCTCCTTGTTCAGGACGGGCTCACTGAAGACAATCTCAATGGGCTGTCCCGCGCCGACGGTGGTGCCGTTGCGGGGGTACACCGCAGCATCGGCCTCGTTGGCTTTGGCCACCGTGCTGAAGGTCTGGGATTTCTTCGTCTCCCGGCCCGCTTCGTCGACGATCGTGAAGGAGTATGTGTAACGGGTGTCGAATTCCAGTGGATCCTGCGCGGTCCAGGTGGATTCGTCGGGGCTGGTTGTCCCCGGTACCCGGTCCCCGCCGTCGACAGGTTCCAGCACGACGTCCTTTACGAGGCCGTTGACGGCCTTGACGGAGGCTGCCGCGGCAGGGTTGACGTCTTTGGCATCATCGGTGGGGGTAACGCCCAGCTCGACGGGTTTAACCACCGGGGCGCCGAGGCCGGGAACGTTCCGCATGGGCGATGACGATTCCGAGGGCATGGCACCGCCGGCCCAGCCCGGGGAGCTGGCGACACCGATCCCGCCGGCGCCGACCGCCGCGCAGAGCAGCAGCACGGCGGCCATTTTCCTGGCGGACTTTCCGTTGGCCGGGCCGCCGGACCGCGGACCGCTCACGGTCTCCTCGCGTCGGCGCCCCATACCTCGAACCTTCATCATTTCTTCCATCTTCCGTCCCCCAACCGAATTTCCACTCCTGGCGTCCGCGCAGCCGTCCGCGGCCTTTCGCCTCAGTTCGCGTACTGCGCCCAGGGGATGTTCCAATCCCCGTAGCCGTCGTCGAAGGCGGCGAAGTCTCCTTCGGTGTTGACCACCTGGACCACGTCACCGGTGGTCATATTGTCGAACACCCATTGCGCACCGTCCGGCCCGAGGCCGACGCAGCCGTGCGAAAGGTTTGCCTTGCCGAGAAAGGGCATGGCCGAGTCCGTGGCCTGGTGGATGAACTCCCCGCTTGTGGTCAAGCGCGTGGCGAAGTTGACGTCGAGCTGGCCGTAGTACGCGGGGTCGCCCGGCTTGAGCCCGATGGTGGACGCATCCATGTGCTCCACGCGGTACTTCTCCATGAACACAAGGTACCCGCGGGCAGAAGGGAACCGGGTGTCGCCCATGGTCGCAGGCCATTTGCCGACCTGCTGGTCGTTGATGCTGGCCGTGAACGTGTGCGCGGTCGCGTCGGCGATGGCGACCTTCTTGTCGCCGATGTGGACGGTGACCTTCTTGTTGAAGTTGCCGATCTGCCCCTTGCCGAGGTCCACGCCGAACAGCTGCATGTCCATCGTGATGGTGCTGTTTGCCGCCCAGAAACTCTCCGGACGGTACCTGACCATCGTGTCGCTGAACCAGTGGAAGTCACCCGCCTGCCCGGACGTGGAGGTGATCTTGATGGCCTTCTCGACGGCGTCCCGGTTCAGGACCGGTTCGCTGAAAGTGATCTGCAGGGGCTGCGCGACGCCGACCTTCATGCCGTCCAGCGGGTAGATCGCGGCGTCGGCCTCATTGGCGGTGGAGACCGTGGTGAAGCTTTGCGTGGTGTTGCTCTTGCGCCCGGCGTCATCCAGCACGGAGAACGTGTACGTGTAGCGGGTATTGAATTTCAGCGGCTCCGACGCTGTCCAGCTGGCGCCGGCGGCACTGAGGCTGCCCTTTACCGCGCCGCCGGAATCGCTGGTGAGGGCCACCCGCTCGATTTTTCCGTTGCTGACTTTCAAGGTCACCGGCGCGCCCGGGTTGACCTGCGTGGCGGCCTTGGCCGGGGAGACATCCAGCCTGACCGGGGCCACCACGGGGAAGGCCAGTCCCGGCGTCGAACGTTCCGGCGACGCGGCCTCGGACGCGAAGGTCGGGTGGGCCAGCGGACCTGCCGCGGCAAACACTCCGCCGCCGGCCGCCAGGGCGCAAACCGCTCCGAGCAGGACGAGCTTGCGGCCGGTGCTCCAGCCTTCCGGGGCGATCACGATACTCAGGTCCTTCCAGACGTTACCTTGCCAGCATAAGCGAACCCGTGGCCCAATCCACCGGCCGGTTCCGCCACGATACGGTCACGAAGAAGGGG
Organism: Pseudarthrobacter sp. MM222; assembly: GCF_947090775.1. Taxonomy (NCBI): domain Bacteria; kingdom Bacillati; phylum Actinomycetota; class Actinomycetes; order Micrococcales; family Micrococcaceae; genus Pseudarthrobacter; species Pseudarthrobacter sp. MM222. The sequence goes on along the minus strand of NZ_OX352321.1, from coordinate 1,261,496 downwards.
CTCCGGACCGGGCGGTCCGGAAGCCCCTTCCAGCTGTGCTTGCTCCTAGTAGCGGTAGTGCTCCGGCTTGAACGGACCGGCCACATCCAGGTCCAGGTACTCGGCCTGCTCCTTGGACAGCTCGGTCAGTTCGACGCCGAGGGCGTCCAGATGCAGCCGGGCGACCTTCTCGTCGAGAATCTTCGGCAGCACGTAGACCTGCTTTTCGTACTCGCGCCCGCCCTCGGGCTGGTCCCGCTTGGTGAACAGTTCAATCTGCGCGATCGTCTGGTTGGCGAAGGAGTTGCTCATTACGAACGAGGGGTGCCCGGTGGCGTTGCCGAGGTTCAACAACCGGCCCTCGGAGAGGACGATGATGGACCGTGCTGCCGGGGTACCTTCATCGAAGATCCACTCATGCACCTGCGGCTTGATCTCGACCTTCTTGATGCCGGGGATCCGGCCGAGTCCGGCCATGTCGATCTCGTTGTCGAAATGGCCGATGTTGCCCACGATGGCCTTGTCGCGCATGCCGGCCATGTGCTCGGCCATGATGACGTCCTTGTTGCCGGTGGTGGTGATGAAGATGTGGCCCTCGCTGAGCACGGATTCCAGCTTCGCGACCTGATACCCGTCCATGGCGGCTTGGAGCGCGCAGATCGGGTCGATCTCGGTCACGATTACCCGGGACCCCTGGCCGCGGAAGGCTTCCGCGGCACCCTTGCCGACGTCGCCGTAGCCGCAGACGACGGCGACCTTGCCGCCCATGAGGACATCGGTGGCGCGGTTGATGCCGTCCGGCAGCGAGTGGCGGATGCCGTACTTGTTGTCGAACTTGCTCTTGGTAACCGAGTCGTTGACATTGATCGCCGGGAACAGCAGCTTTCCCTGCTCGGCCAGCTGGTACAGGCGGTGCACGCCGGTGGTGGTTTCCTCGGTGACGCCGAGCAGGCGGGAGCCGATCCTGGTCCACCTCTGGGCGTCCTCCTGCAGTGAGGCGCGCAGCACGTCCAGGAAGATCCGGCCTTCTTCGGATTCATCGGCAGCGGCGTCCGGCACGGCTCCGAGCGCTTCGAATTCGACGCCCTTGTGCACCAGCATCGTGGCGTCGCCGCCGTCGTCAAGGATCATGTTCGCGCCGAGGTCCGGGTCGGTGTCCGCGCCCGGCCACGTGAGGATCTGCTGGGCGGTCCACCAGTATTCCTCGAGGGTTTCGCCCTTCCAGGCGAAGACCGGGACGCCCTGCGGGTCCTCGACGGTTCCGTTGCCCACCACAACGGCGGCCGCTGCCTCGTCCTGGGTGGAGAAGATGTTGCAGGACGCCCAGCGGACCTCGGCGCCAAGGGCGGTGAGGGTCTCGATCAGCACCGCGGTCTGCACCGTCATGTGCAGGGAGCCGGCGATCCGTGCGCCCTTGAGCGGCTGGCTGGCGCCGAATTCCGCGCGCAGGGACATCAGGCCGGGCATTTCGTGCTCGGCCAGGCGGATCTGGTGGCGGCCGGCTTCGGCCAGGGAGATGTCCGCGATCTTGTAGTCGAGAGTCATGTGAATCCTTTGTGTTGCCGGCTGGTCGTCGGTGGCCGGGTGGCTGTGACCTTGCGTGTCGGTGACTGGAAGTAGTTCGGCGCCGCTTGTTTCGGGGATTGGCGCGGAAGGACAGGTCCGGGCGGGGGCCGCCGCGGGACGGGCCTTGCTGCTGCTGGTCCCGTCCTTGCCCTAACCCGCGGCGCGGGGCCCGGCGTCGTGCTGGTCGGAGGGCGCAGCGGTGGCAGCCGGGAGCAGCTCCGGCGGCAGCAGCAGCGGGATACCGTCCTCGATGCGGTAGCGCGGCTTCGCGCCGGAATCGTCTGCCGCCGTCGCGACGAGCTCCTCGCCCTCCTGGACCAGGGCGGATCCAGTGACGGGGCATCGGAGGACAGACAAGAGCTCAGGACTGAGATTCGGCATGGTGAACGCTCCTGGTGGGCGCCGCAGCAGGCGCCGGTGGCTTACGGATTTTGCAGTTCCAAGCCTACCGCCAGTTGCAGCTCACGATGGTTCGCGCAAAATGCGCAGGTGCCCCCTGCGGGTGCCTTCCGCCGCGGCGGGCGCCTCCAGGGCGGGGTGCGCGCTCCGCTGGCCCGGGACCGGGTCCGACGCGCGGGGACGCGAAGCTGCCTCGCGGACGGCGTTTGCCAGCGCCAGCAGGTCGTCCGGGCCGGGCCCCGCCGGGGTTGCCGGCATGGCCAGCCGAAGGACTTCCCAGCCACGCGGGACGGTCAGGGATCCGGCATGCTGCTCGCACAGGTCATAGCAGTGCGGTTCGGCGTAGGTGGCCAGGGGCCCCAGCACTGCGGTGGAGTCCGCATAGACGTACGTCAAAGTGGCCACCGCCGAATTGCGGCAGGCTGACCTTGAACAAAGACGAATGGCACCCACGACATCACAGACTACTCCCCTTCCGCGCCGGATTCCCGCACCCGGGGACCTCCCGCGGCGGGTCGCGGGGGCCATATCGCGTAAATCATCCGCCGGGTTTAGAGTCAACATATGCAGTCATCGCACCAAGATCCGGGTTTTACGGTCCGCTTGGCTGACCCCGCCGCCGCAGCCGGCGACGTTTCCGCTGCCCCGGCCGGTTCCGGTCGCGGCGCCGCGCCAAGGGGATTCCGGCAGCGGCGCAGGAACAGGCACGGGCGCGGCCTTCGGGGCGAACTCATGCTGCCCACCCTGCCGGCATACCGGACACGCTCCGAGCGCTTCGACGATTTCGTCCTCGACTCGGCCCAGCGGCTCCATGACATCTGGGGCAAACCGCTGGACGGCGTGCGCTTCGCCGTGGACGAGATCCCTCCGGGCCTGGAACAACTCGTTGCGGATGGTGCCCCTGCCCCGATGGGAGCTTACAGCCCGGCGACTGAGGAAGAGGGTCCGGTCATTACGCTCTTCCGGCTCGTCGTCGAACAGGCCTGCGGCAGCCGGGAGGAACTGCAGGACCTCGTGCACGACGTCGTCGTGGAGCGCACGGCCGAGATGCTTGGCGTGCCGCCCGAATCCCTCGACCCGGTGTACCGCCGCCGCTACTGACCCGGCGGGCGCCGCCGGCCGGCACCGCACCCGATGGCCCCTGCAGCAGCAGCTGCGTACCGGCCAGAGTCAGTATCCCAGCGTGACCGGGACCTGTTCCTGGCCGGCGGCACCGGGCGCCACCGCGACCGTTGAGATGTCCTGCGTGCCGTCCTGCTGCAGCAGCACGGCGCCATAGGCCGCCTCGCCGGCGGCGGAGAGCAGATACCCGACGACCGGCGAACCGTCCACGTCGGCGGGCACCTTAATGGAGGCCGTGGTGCCGCCGGCCATGTCCGCGGCGGCGGCCGATCGGATCTTTCCGTCGGCCGTAATCGGCGTGTAGGAGATCGTGGCCCGCCCGTCCGGGGCCCCGAAGACCAGATAGCGGTCCCCGGTGGTGGGTAGGGGCACGACGTGCTGGCTTCCGAGCCTGGCCGAGGCCGGGGACCAGGCGAGATCCGCGGCATCCTCGGAGGCGAGCCCCTTGGTGACCCGGGCGGCAGCGGTGAAGGAGACGTCCGAGCTGGCTTCGACCGTGTAATAGCCAGCCGGCACACCGGCCAGCGAGACTTCGGTGACCGAGCCGGCCGTCGCCTTCACGACGCCGCCACCGGGCAGGGCCTTCTGCCCGTCGCGGCCGTAGAGCTTGATGGCCACGACGGCGTCGGCGGATCCGGGCACCGCGATTTGCAGTGATGGTCCGGCATCCGCGAAACCCGGTTTCGCAGTCAGGGTCGCCAGCGCGGCGGGGTCCTGGATATCCACGCCGGCGATCACCTGGCGGACGGCGGGAGCGGTTCCCGGCACGATGAAGTCCACCCCGCCCGGGGTGAGTCCGCGCAGCACGCTTTGCTGGATGACGGCGGCCACCGGACCGCCGGCGCTGCGCACCCGGACGCCGAGCCGTTGCTGTCCCGGGGCCAGGCCGGCCAGGATGACCGAGCGGGTGGTGCCGGGGGCAACGAGGAGACCCCGGCTTCCGGGGGCCTGGATCAGGCCCTTCGCGCCGTACAGGTCGAGGCTGACTGTGGCCGGGGTGGTCGAGGCGTTGGTGAGGTTCAGGACGGCAGTCCGGCCGAGCGCGGTGTTCGCGCCGACCAGCCACAGATCGTTCGCCGGCTGCTGGCAGGCCGCGGCGGCTGAACCGCGAAGGTCGCCGTCCCCGGCCGTGTAACTCATCAGGGCACCGGCGGAGGCCTGCCGGTTCGCCTGGGCATCCGCGCTCAGGACGCTGACGGCGTCGACGGGGCGCTGCGGTACCACCCCGGCCAGCAGCACGGGCGAACCGGCGGCGGGCTTGGCGGCGGGCGTATCCGGCGCGGACGGGTCGGCGGCCTTAGCGAGCTCAACCAGGGTCTTGCCCTTCAGCGAGGCGAGCCGGCTGCCGGGGAGCTCTCCCGCGGTGGAGCCGAGCACCACGGCGTTCACAACGGTGTTTGCGGTGCCAGATTCGGGACTGAACTGCGGATCGGTGCCTACCGGGGTGCCTTCCAGCAGCCGCGCGGGACCCGGACAAACGCCGACGCTGCTGCCGGCGGGGACGGCGGCCAGCGGCGCGTCGAGCTGCCTGCTGCTGCCGGGGCCCTGCGGCGACAGCGAGGCCGCCGACACGAGCCCGCCGCCCGCTGCAACCAGCACAAGGGCGGACAGGACGCCGGCCACCGTGCCGCCGCGCGGACGGCGTTGCCGTCCCGCCGGCGCCGCCGAGTCGGCTGCCCGTCGGCTGGCCGGCTTTGATCCATCCTGTTCCGCGGCTTCGTGGCCGGCGTTCTCGCCGTCGCCGGATTCCTTATGCATGCTGATGTTCCTTACGCAGGGAGCCTTCGTCCCGTGAGAGCCCGGTGTTCGGCCGGCGCGCCGGCATGGGAATGGCGAGCAGGGCGGTCAGGCCAATCACGATGGCCTGGGCTATGCCCGCCCAGAGGGCCCACGGCGCCTCGTAGCGGATGCTCAGCTGGCCGCCCTCGGCCGGCAGGGTGAAGGCCTGCGCCCAGCCCGAGGCCGTGGCGGTCAGGCGGCGGCCGTCGAGCCAGGCAGTCCAGCCCGGGTCGGCGCGTTCGGCGAGTACGACGAGGCGGCCTTCCGGCCCGGCAGGGACCGGGGCTCCGGCGGACACCGCTTCAGAGGGCAACAGTTCGATGGCCGCACCGGCGCCGTCGACGATCCGTACGCGGTGCGCGACGTCGGAGGCTTCGATGACCGGCTGGTTCAGGGGGCTGATCCGCCACAGCCAGCCGGCGTCGGTCTTGCCGACGGCGACCAGCCCGGGGACCGCGTCCATCCGGCTGGAAGTGAGCTGGGCCGCCGTGTCCGAAGCCCGCAGGACCACGAAGCCGACTCCGAGCCGTTCCAGGTCTTCACGGGGATCCACTCCCTGTCCGGCCACGATCGTCGCCACCACGCTGCGCAGGGACCCGGCGACGGCGTCGTCGTCGCGGACTGTTTCGTTCCCCGGCGCCCCCTGGATGGACCGGGCCGCGGCGACGGCGGACAGCGCATCCAGGGTGGTACCGGCACCGCGCATCAGGGTGGCATCGAAGCCGCCGTCTCCGGTGATGGAGATGATCAGGGTCCGGGCCTGTTCCGGGCCCTCGCCGCGGTCGATCGCCGTAGCCGGGAGGGCGCGGGGCGTCGCCGGCTGGACCAGCCGCGGGGTGCCGAGGCTTCCCGCGGCGGCGGACGCCGCAACGGGGGTCCCGGGCTGCAGGAGGTTCTGCGCCGCCCACGCCGTGAGTCCGGCGAGCGGTCCGGCGAGCAGCAGGACCGTGGCGGCGGCGGCGGTGGCGCGGATCAGGATCCTGCGTCCGGCCGTCGCTGCTGCGGCCCGGCCGGCGGCGTCCAGCAGACCTTCGGTTCCGAGCAGGGCGGCGCCAAGGATTCCGAACGCGGCGGCGGATACGGCGGATCCGGTGAAGGGAGTGACCAGGACGCCGGCACCGGCCCCGGTGGCGACGTGCCCGGCGAGCCAGCCGCCGGCCAGCATGAGCACTGACCCCGCAAAGAGCCACCGGGCCACGCGTGCGCGGCGTCCGGGCAGGAAGAGCGCGGCGATCGCGAGCAGCAGGACGGGCAGCCCGATCAGCAGGGCGAGCAGCAGGGCCCATGGCACAAGCGGGCCGCCGGCGCTGCCGCCGAAGACCGGAAGGCCGGTGAGGCCGCCGTCCGCGGCGAACCGGACCGGCTGGCCCAGCGCCTGCTGCCAGAGCGGCGCGGCGTCGAAGCCCAAAGGCAGGCCCGGATCGGCCAGCAGGGCCCGCGGCCGGTCGAGAACGGAAAGGGCAAAGGGTACAAAGAGCGCCGCGCTGGGCAGCAGTGCCCACCACACCGTGCGGCCCCGGCGGCCGAGGAGCACGCCGCACAGAATGACCACCACGATGGCGGGTACCAGCAGGGCGGGGGCCGCCGCGGTGACGACGGCGAGCGCGAGCCCGGCTGCGGCGGCCGCGGTCCAGGAGGGGGTTCCGTTGATGCCGGGCTTGACGGGAGGCTTCTCGGTAAAGCGCTTCTCCCCCGGTGCGGGAGCTGCATATCGCCCGCGTCCGACGGCCGTGCCGGTGGCGCGCAGCAACGCGAGGACCAGCAGTGGCATCATCACGTGGGCCAACAATGCGCCGACGCGGCCCTGGTTGAGTGCCACCTGAAGGGCCGGTGCGCAGGCCCAGAAGAAAGCGGCTGCCAGGCGGAGCCGGCGTCGTTGCGTCAGTGCGCCGGCAGCCAGCCAGGCACCGAGCGCGGACAGCGGCATGGCGAGGATGAGCAGCCAGAGGACCGCCGCGTTGGCATCTCCGGCGCCAAGGACGCCCAAGATCCAGAGCACGTAATCGAAGGGGTCGCCGTGGCCGGGGAGTCCGGCACCGAGGCTGATCCACCAGCTGGAGGCATGGGTCCAGATCTCGGCCAGCCGGAGCGAGACCGGAATCAGCGCACCGCCCGAGACCGCGTCGGCCCGGAACACGTTGAGCAGCCCGAGCAGGGATGCGGCGGTGGTGACGAGCACGGCGAGCAGCGCACCGTTGCCCACCCAGCCGCGCTCGGAGGTGGCGAGGGCAGCGAAGTCCTGCGATGAGTCCCCGCTGGGTTCGTCGGCCAACTCGTCGCCGGCGAGGCCATCGGCGGCGTCATCGGCTCCCAGGGCTTCCATCAGGGAGCGCCGGTGGGCCCAGACCTCGCGCCGCGGTGTCTGGAGTCCCTTGATGACGGAGCGGCGGATGCGGCGGGACTTGGCTGCGTTGCGGCGGCCTCGGACCACCGCTGCGGGGCGTCCGAGGGCGACCAAGGTTGCAAGCAACTGGGAGAAACCGTGGCCCGGGTCTTTGACGGCGATGCTTAGGACAAGTTTGAAAAGGCTTCCCAGGAGGGCGCCTGCCGCGTGCAGCGGGACCTGCCAGCCGGCCGCATGCTTGAGCCGCAGATGGACCTGGGCCTTGCGGGCCGCCTTCGCGTTGCCCAGCGCGTGGGGGCGATGCGAAACGTGGAACATTTTGGCGGTCGGGACCACCACCACCCGGTGTCCGGCCAGCCGGTTGCGCCAGCAGAAGTCGATGTCGTCGCCGCTGCCGGGAAGCGCGGGGTCAAAACCTCCGAGATCCTCCCAGACATCCCGGCGGACGAGCATGCCGGCGGAATTAACGGCGAACGTGTCGGTGCGGCCGTCGTACTGGCCCTGGTCGAGTTCGTCAGCGTCGATCAGGGTCAGCCGCTCAGCCCAGCGGCTGGTGGACAGCCCGACGTCGATCAGGTGCCGTTCGGCATGCCAGTCGAGTTGTTTACAGCCCGCGACAGTGACCGACGGGGCCCGTTCCACGGCGTGCAGCAGTTCGGCGAGGGCCTCGGGGGCCGGGGCGGCGTCGTCGTGCAGCAGCCAGATCCAGTCCGTGCCGGGCTGGTCGGCGCCGCCCTCCGCGGCGGCGCCGGTGGCCGCGGCGGTGCCGGTGGCCGTGTGCCATGGTGCGAGGGCGCTGAGCCCGGCTGCCACGGCGGCGCCCATGCCGCTCCGGGGCTGCTCGAAGTGCGTGACGTTGGCCTTGCCCAACGCCTGTTCCAGGAGAGCCGCGGAATGGTCACGGGAACCGGTGTCGACGCCGATAACAGCATCCGCCGGCCGGGTCTGGCCCGCCAGCGCCGCCAGGGTCCTGGGGAGGAAGTCACCGCCGTCGTGGGAGACCACGACGGCGGTGACTCGTACTTCCTGAAGAATTAGACTGCTCGCTTCCTAAGCCGGCGGCGCTCCCGCTCGGAGAGACCGCCCCAGATCCCGAAACGCTCGTCGTTGGACAGGGCGTACTCGAGGCACTGCGAACGTACATTGCATGCGCCGCAGACCTTCTTGGCGTCGCGGGTGGAGCCGCCCTTCTCGGGGAAGAACGCCTCCGGGTCCGTCTGCGCACAGAGCGCATCCGTCTGCCAGCCGAGCTCACCTTCATCGTCGAAGTCCTGCTGGGACGGCAATCCGATCCAGACCGGCTGCGCGGTGGTTCCTGCGTGGAGGGTCTGCAGTTCCATCGGCGGGTCGTGCAGATCGTTATCCTGGTCCGGGTTACCGGCCAGAAGTTCGTGCGCCGCGAGGAAGGCCGTGGCCTGGTCCTGGAGTGAGTCCCTGGCGTGTTCGTTGTAGCGGTCTGCTGCGTCCGGGTCGGCCGGATCTACGTACCAATCACTCGGCACGCCGCGCGAACGGTATTTCGCCGTCGCCTGGCCGGCAACTACGGCATCTTCATGGATACGCTCTGCAAGCCCCATGGCGTTTCCCTCCTGATTTTGCAGCCTCTGCCTGTCCCTAGGACACTCGGATGTGTTCCGGTTTCTGCGCATTGGCCTTCGATACCTAATTACACGCGTGTAAGTATCCGGGAGTCAAGCCACGGCGGGAATAATAATCAAGGTCGGACGCGAACCGGGGGCACGCCACGCCCGCACTTTCGAACCTTCCGAGGTGCTGCAGGCCTGCAATTATCAGCGTACTGAGTACTTTCAACGGTTTTTACCGGAATTCCGCGGTAGTTGCGCATCCTCACTGCGCCGGAAACCGACCCCCAGGGCGGGGCTATGACAGAGATCACACCCGGGCGCCCCGCGGCACAACTGCCGTGACAAGATGAACCCATGAGCATCCCGGCATTCGATCTGATGACAGCCCTGCGCTCCGGCCAGTCCACCTCGCCGCGGCTCACCTGGTACGGACCGGAGGGCGAGCGCGTGGAGCTCTCCGGCCGGGTCCTGGACAACTGGGTGGCTAAAACCAGCAACCTCCTGCAGGACGAGCTCGACGCCGAGCCCGGAACGCGGCTCCGGCTGGACCTGCCCGCGCACTGGAAGTCCCTGATCCTCGCCCTCGCGGCCTGGCAGCTGGGGATGGAGCTGGTGCTCGACGCGGGCGAAGCGGACCTGCTGGCCACCGCCGACCCCGGCCCCGCCGCCGCCCAAGGTGCGTACGACGCCGTCCTGGCGGTGGCGCTGCCCGCCCTCGCCATGCGCTGGCCGGGCGAACTACCGAGCGGCGCCGTCGACTACGCTGCGGAAGTGCGGTCCCATGGTGACGTGTTTATGCCGCACATCGAGCCGGAAGCCTCCCGCCCGGCCCTGCTGACCACCGCCGGGACTGCCCACACGCACGGCGGCCTGCTGGACGGGTTCGCGGCACTGCAGGACGAAGCCCAGCGGCTGCTGGTGCCCGCCGCGGACGGCCTCGAGGCGGCCCTGGCCCGTTCTCTGGGCGCCTGGAAGCACGACGGTTCGGTGGTGCTGGTGCACCCCGACGTCGAAGTGACGGACAAGCTGCTCAGCGCCGAACGGGTCGACACCTAGCAGCCGGCCCCACCTGCTGGCGCCGGGGAACCGGCCCCGGCTAGGACTGGTGGCCGGGCAGCTCCGGATCCTTGACCTTCGGCTCCGGTACCCGGACGCCGTCGGGGGTGTGCGGGTGCGGGTGCCGTTCGATGATTTCGTGGTCGTGGGAGAACTCCGGCTCTTCGTCGAGTTCCTTGTTGAACACCAGGAAGCGGTAAGCGAAGAAACGCACCACTGTTGCCACGAGGATGCCGGCGATGCCGGCGGCGAAGAGCATGTTCTTGTCCGTGACACCGAACGCGTACTTGGCGAGCGCGGTGAATCCGGTGGAGATGCCGATGCCGATGCCGTTGATGAGGATGAACATCAGGAACTCGCGCACCACATTGTCCTGGCGGCGGTGGCGGAACGTCCAGAAGCGGTTGGCAATCCAGGAGAAGATCGTGGCGACGCTGGCGCCCACGAGTCGGGCCTTGGCCTCGCTGTCGGTCATCGGCCCGTGCATCAGGTAATACGTGAGTCCGTTGTCTATGACGAACGCAACACCGCCCACGGCACCGAACTTGGCCACTTCGCGCCAAAACAGCGAGGCCAGCCCGCGCATGCGCTCAGTAAGTGTAATATTCATGACCCTCCGTGGCCTGCTCAGAACTGTCGGCCTTTGGGCCAACGGCCCATTTTAGCGCCGATTGCCGGACATGTGCCCCGCCCTGGCGCTTCCCTTGCGGTTGGAATTGGCGCCCGGCACCCCCGCTGCCCGTCCCGCCAGGGCTGGAAATACGACGGAATACGCCGCCCCGCCTGTCTCCGCCGCCGCAAAGTCGGGGTTAGGGCGAGGCTTTCGGTAGTCTGGGAGATGTGACTTTTCCTGTAATCGGTGTTGTTGGCGGCGGCCAACTTGCCCGAATGATGGCCCCGGCAGCCACTGCCCTGGGCTTCGAGCTCCGCGTCCTTGCCGAAGCTGAGGATGTCTCGGCGGTCTCCGCCGTGGCTAACGCCCCGGTCGGTGATTACACCGACCTGGACCATCTCCTCGAGTTCTCCCGGGGCGTGGATGTCCTGACGTTCGACCACGAGCATGTCCCCACCGAGCACCTGCGTGCCCTGATCCGGGCCGGCGTGAACGTCCACCCGGGCCCGGATGCCCTGGTCAACGCCCAGGACAAACTGGTGATGCGCGCCGCCATCGACCGGCTGGAACTGCCCAACCCGCGCTGGGCCGCCGTCGCTGACCTGGCGGAGCTCATTGCCTTCGGGGACGACACCGGCTGGCCCGTGGTCCTGAAAACCCCGCGGGGCGGCTATGACGGCAAGGGCGTGCGGATCATCGATTCCGCCGAGGACGCCGCGGGGGCCGCCGCATGGTTCGACGCGATGACTCCGCTGCTGGCCGAGGCCAAGGTGGAGTTCAGCCGCGAACTCTCAGCCCTCGTTGCCCGGACCCCGGATGGCGAGTCCCGTGCGTGGCCTGTGGTGCACACGATCCAGGTCGACGGCGTATGCGACGAAGTCATTGCCCCTGCCCTGGACATCCCGCTCGAGGTGGCCGCCGCGGCGGAAAACGCCGCTATCCGGATCGCCACCGAGCTGGGCGTCACCGGTGTCATGGCCGTTGAACTGTTCGAAACCCCGGGCATCGGCGCAGGCTTCCTGATCAATGAACTCGCCATGCGCCCGCACAACACCGGCCACTGGACGCAGGATGGCTCGGTCACGAGCCAGTTCGAACAGCACCTCCGTGCCATCCTCAACTTGCCGCTGGGCGCCACGGACGTCCTCGGACCCGTCGTCGTCATGAAGAATTTCCTCGGCGGCGACAACCAGGACCTCTTCTCCGCCTTCCCCGCTGCCCTCGCCAGCGAGCCCGCCGCCAAGGTCCACTGTTACGGTAAGGCCGTGCGGCCGGGCCGGAAGATCGGCCATGTCAACCTCGTCGGCACGTCCACGGCTGAGGTCGGGTCCGTCAGGGCACGGGCCACCACCGTGGCCAACATCATCAGCACCGGACGGGCTCAGGCCAGCATGCCATCAGTACTTTCCGAGGAGACCGCATGAGCGCCAGCATCGAAACGCAGACCGCCGGCAGCGCATCGCAGAATGCCGGCAACGGTGACCCCCTCGTGGGACTCGTCATGGGCTCCGACTCGGACTGGCCCGTGATGGAGGCCGCCGCCGAGGCCCTCGCCGAATTCGGCATCCCCTTTGAGGCCGACGTCGTCTCCGCCCACCGCATGCCCGCCGAAATGATCCGCTACGGGCAGACGGCGCACCAGCGCGGACTGCGGGTCATTATTGCCGGAGCGGGCGGCGCAGCGCACCTGCCCGGCATGCTCGCGTCCGTCACGCCGCTTCCCGTGATCGGCGTGCCCGTGCCGCTCAAGACGCTCGACGGCATGGATTCCCTGCTGTCCATCGTGCAGATGCCCGCGGGCGTTCCGGTCGCCACCGTGTCCATCGCAGGTGCGCGCAACGCCGGATTGCTGGCCGTGCGGATCCTGGCGTCGGGCACGGACAGCCTGGCCGTCCAGCTCCGGGCAGACCTTGTTGAGTTCGCCCAGGAACTCAACGACGTCGCCTCGCGCAAAGGCGCCAACCTCCGCCAAAAAGTGAGCGAAGTGTTCGCCGACGGAAACGTCGTTCCGCGGGGCAGCCGTTAAGGATTACCTGATGACCAACAGCTACGCCCCCGCGCCGCAGAACAGTCAGCGGCCGGATCGGCAGAACCAGCAGCCGTCCCTGACGAACCCTGTCCGGTATCCCTCGGGCGCCGCGGCACCGGTCCTGACCAAGCGCGCGTTCCTGCTGGTCCTGATGACACTGCTGGTTCCCGGAAGCGCCCAGATCGTTGCGGGCAACCGGCGGCTGGGGCGGGCCGCCCTGCGCGTCACGCTGGTGGTGTGGGCCCTGGTCCTCTTGGCGGTGGTCCTGCTCCTGACCGCGCGTTCAACGCTGATCAACCTGATCACGAACCCCCTCGCTTCGCTCCTGCTGGTCATTGGCCTCGCGGCGCTTGCCCTCGGCTGGGCCGTCCTGTTCTACAACACGCTGCGCCTGATCCGCCCCGTCCTGCTGAGGCCGAAAGTGCGTCCCGCCGTCGTCGTGGCCCTGGTGCTTGCAATGGTCCTCGGCAGCGGATCACTCGGCTACGCGGCCTACCTGCTCAACGTGGGACGCGACGCGATCGGGAACATCTTTTCCAACGGCCCCACTATCGAACCGTCCGAGGGCCGGTACAACTTCCTCATGATGGGCGGCGACGCCGGGGCGGACCGCACGGGGCGCCGGCCGGACAGCCTCTCCGTCATCAGTGTTGACGCCAAGACCGGCAAGACCGCCATCATTTCGGTGCCGCGCAACCTGCAGAACGCGCAGTTCAGCGAAGACTCCCCCATGCGCAGCATCTACCCCGACGGCTACGACTGCGGCGACGAGTGCCTCATCAACGCCATCAACACGGAAGTCACCAACGAGCACCAGGACCTGTACCCCGGGGTGCAGGATCCGGGGGCGCAGGCGACGCTCGAGGCGGTTTCCGGAACGCTCGGCATCAAGGTCCAGGCCTACGTGCTGGTGGACATGGAGGGCTTCTCCAAGCTCATCGACGCGATGGGCGGCATCAGGATCAAGGCCGGCGGCTGGGTCCCCATGAGCGGTGACATGGTGGACGAGGCCAATGGCATTCACGGCATGCCGCTGGGTTGGATCCCCGCCGGGGACCAGACCCTGGACGGCTACCACGCCCTCTGGTACGGCCGTTCCCGGGAATTCGTGGACGACTACGCCCGGATCCAGCGGCAGCAGTGCGTCCAGCAGGCCATGCTCAAACAGCTCGATCCGGCCACCCTGCTGTCCAAGTTCGAAGACATTGCCAAGGCGGGCACCAAGGTGGTGGACTCCAACATCTCTGCAAGCCAGCTCGGAAGCTTCGTAGACCTTGCCATGAAGGCCAAGAGCCAGGACGTGGGCCGGCTGACCATCGGCCCGCCCGACTTCGACGCGTCTTTCTCCACGGTGCCGGACTTTGACGTCATCCAGGAGCGGGTGGACCAGCTCCTCGCCGCGAAGGCCTCGGCTTCCGCCGATGACGGCGTGCTGCCCCAGGCTGCGGCGCCCGGACCGCTCTCCGCCGCCGGCGCGGTCCCGGGCACGCAGCCCGCGCCGTCGCCGTCGGACTTCACCCCGGTCACCACGACGCCGGACGGCAAACCGATCACGGAAAAGATGCTCAACAATTTCAAGCGCCAGGGCGACGAACAGTCGATCCGCGACCTGGTCGCCACGAACGGGCAGTGCGCGCCCCTGTAGTATCTTCCCCGCACACCGGACTGCGGGACGCGGCCGGGACCGGATCAGGTGCTCCGCCGAAACCTCCACGACCGAACGTTCTTGACCAGATAGGGACCAGGCAGTGTACGAACTCGAGAACGTCCTCCGGCCTTACGCCTGGGGTTCCACGACGGCGATCGCCAAACTGCTCGGCCGGACCGCCTCCGGCGGTCCCGAGGCTGAGCTGTGGATCGGCGCGCACCCCGATTCCCCGTCCGTGGCGCTCTCATACGCGGCGTCCGGCTCCGGCGGGGCGCACGCCGCGGGCTCCGACGACGACGGCCGCCGGAGCCTGAACGCCCTGATCGCGGAGGACCCGGCACACCATCTGGGCGGCGAGAGCCTGGCCGAATTCGGTCCCCGGCTCCCGTTCCTGCTCAAGGTCCTCGCCGCCGAGCGCCCGCTCTCCCTCCAGGTCCACCCGACGCTCAAACAGGCGCGGGAAGGCTTTGCGCGCGAGGAGGCAGCCGGCATGGACCCGGCCGCGGCCGAACGCAACTACAAGGACGACAACCACAAACCTGAAATGATCTTCGCGCTGACGGACTTCGAGGCGCTGTGCGGCTTCCGGCCGGCCGCGGAGTCGCGGGCCGTTTTCCTGCATCTGGCCGCCTGCTTTGACCTGGCCGGGCTGGAGCTTCCGCCGCTGCTGCCCCTGTTGCTGGATGATCTGGCCCAGCCCGACGAGCCGGCGGCCCTCCGCGCCGCCTTCGAACGGCTGATCGCCGGCGGCGAGGACGTCTCGAACGCCACCGCGATGATCGTCGCGGCCCTCATCTCCGGAGCGCCCATGGCAACGCACGTGGCGGAGCTGACCACCGTCGTCAACCTCAACGGCGACTATCCCGGCGACCCGGGCGTGCTGATCTCGCTGCTGCTGAACCGGATCTCGCTGGCCCCGGGAGAGTCCGTGTACCTTCCCGCCGGCAACGTGCACGCCTACCTGCGCGGCCTCGGCATCGAGGTCATGGCCTCCTCAGACAACGTGCTCCGCGGCGGGCTGACGCCCAAGTTCGTGGATGTGCCGGAGCTGCTCAAAACCGTGGCATTCGAGTCCGTTGGAGTGCCGATGCTCGACGCCGAGACCACGATGCTCGGCCAGGAACTCTTCTGTCCCCCGTTCCGGGAGTTCCAGCTGCAACGGGTGGAACTTCGGCCCGGCGGGGGGCCGGTTCCGCTGGCACAATCCGGCGCCGCCGTGGTTCTCGTCGTCGCCGGCGCCGTCCTGC
This sequence comes from Pseudarthrobacter sp. MM222, assembly GCF_947090775.1. Classification (NCBI taxonomy): domain Bacteria; kingdom Bacillati; phylum Actinomycetota; class Actinomycetes; order Micrococcales; family Micrococcaceae; genus Pseudarthrobacter; species Pseudarthrobacter sp. MM222. The sequence continues at coordinate 1,246,128 of NZ_OX352321.1, read as the reverse complement.
TCGACTCCCCCAAGGGCGAGCTTCGCCTCGACCGTGGCGCCAGCGCATTCCTGCCCGCCGCCGAGGCCCCGGTCAACGTCCACTCCGTCTCCGGTGCCACCGAGACTGCCCTGGCGTTTGCCGTCACCACCGGACTGAAGGCCTGACAACGTGGACTATTTCCTGCAGGGCCCCCGATGGGCCGACTTCCTACGCGCACTGGGCCGGACCGTCCATGAAGAGGCCGGGCCGGGCTGGAGCTTCCTCGCGGTAGAGGAGTCGAACCCGGCCGGGAAGCTGCTGTACGCACCCTACGGTCCGGTGGCCGCATCGCTGGAAGCGTTCGACGCCGCCCTAACGGCGCTGACGGAACTTGCGCGCCGCCGCGGCGCGGTGTTTGTCCGGATCGAGCCTGTGAGCGCCGGCCTGCGGGTCCCCGACGCCGCCGCCGTGCTGCGCGGGCGCGGACTGCAGCCCGCGCCGGCGAGCCAGCAGCCCGAGCTCAGCTGGATCGTGGACCTGGACCGCGACTTCAAGGAAGTCCTGGCGGACATGAAGCCGGTGAACCGCAACCTGTACCGGAACATCCACAAGAAGGGCGTGACGTTCCGCTCCAGCCAGGATCCGGCCGAGATTTCGGTGTTGCTGGAGTTCCTGCACATGACGGCCGCACGCAACGGTTTCAAGCCCCAGAGCGACGAATACCTCAGCCAGGTGGCCCGTTCCCTGATGCCGGCCGGCGCCGCGACGCTGTTCATCGCCGAACTGGAGGGCACGCCCATCGCCGCGGCCCTGGCGTACGACTCGGCGGACACCCGCACCTACGCCCATGCCGCGCTGGATGATACCCACCGCAAGCTCAGTGCCGGGATTCCGCTGCTGGTGACCCTGATCGCCGATGCCCAGGCGAAGGGCCTGAAGCACGTGGACCTCTGGGGTGTGGCCCCGGAAGACCAGCCGGACCACAAGTGGGCCGGTTTCACGGCGTTCAAGAAATCGTTCGGCGGACGCGGGGTGGAGTACCCGGGAACCTGGGACCTGCCCGTACAGAAGCTGCGTTACGCCGCATACCAACTCGCCCGCCGGGCGGCGCAGGCCGCGAAGACGATCCCCGCGAAGCTCCGTCCATTGAGGGACAAGCTTCCAGCCCTCCGGCGCTAACGTTAGGCGGGGACGCTGCTCCCTCTGACCAGTGGACATGTCCGCTGTTGAGGCTGGTGAGCACGGCCAGCCCGGCCCCTGCGCCCACTGGACATGTCCCCCGCTGGGCCTGACCAATGGACAGAATGCCAATCTGCTCATTCCTTAGCGCGACCACTGGACATGTCCCCCGCCCAGGCTGGTGAGCGCGGCCAGCCCGGCCCCTGCTCCCACTGGACATGCCCCTCCCTGGGCCTGACCAATGGACAGAATGCCAATCTGCTCATTCCTTAGCGCGGCCACTGGACATGTCCCCCGCCCAGGCTGGTGAGCGCGGCCAGCCCGGCCCCTGCTCCCACTGGACATGCCCCTCCCTGGGCCTGACCAATGGACAGAATGCCAATCTGCTCATTCCTTAGCGCGAGCACTGGACATGTCCCTGGGTGAGGAACTGACCCCGCCCCCGGACGCAGCGGATCCCGGGCGCAAAGTGCGTCCCGGGATCCGGTGGTGCTACTGGTCGCTGCGGACGCTGGTCCGCGGCGGCCTAGCCCTTACGGGCGTAGCCTTCCCACTTGCTGGCCTGGTGCTCGCCGTCCACGAACCGGATAGTGCCGGACTTGGAGCGCATCACGATGGACTGGGTGAGAACCTTGTCCTTGGAGTAGCGCACGCCCTTGAGCAGGTCACCGTCGGTGATGCCGGTGGCCGCGAAATAGCAGTTGTCGCTGGACACGAGGTCGTTGGTGGACAGCACGCGCTCAAGGTCGTGACCGGCGTCGATGGCCTTCTGCTTTTCTTCATCGCTCGTGGGCCATAGGCGGCCCTGGATCACGCCGCCGAGGGACTTAATGGCGCAGGCCGAGACGATGCCTTCCGGCGTTCCGCCGATACCCATGAGGGCATCCACTCCGGTACCGGCGCGTGCGGCCGCGATAGCCCCGGCGACGTCGCCGTCCATGATGAACTTCGTGCGGGCACCGGCTTCGCGGATTTCCTCCACGAGCCCACGGTGGCGGTCCCGGTCAAGGATCATGACGTTGAGCTGGTTGACCTTGACGCCCTTGGCCTTGGCGATGAGGTGCAGATTCTGCTTGACCGGCAGGCGCAGGTCAACCATGTCGGCCGCTTCCGGGCCCGTCACGAGCTTCTCCATGTAGAAGACCGCGGAGGGGTCGAACATGGACCCGCGCTCCGCGACGGCCAGGACGGCCAGGGCGTTGTTGATGCCAAGGGCGGCGAGGCGGGTTCCGTCGATCGGGTCGACGGCGACGTCACACTCAGGGCCCGTTCCGTCCCCCACGTTCTCGCCGTTGAAGAGCATCGGGGCCTCGTCCTTCTCGCCTTCACCGATGACGACAACGCCGTTGAAGTGGACCGTCTGCAAGAAGGAGCGCATGGCGTCGACGGCGGCACCGTCGGCCTTGTTCTTGTCCCCGAAGCCAACCCAGTGGCCACCGGCGATGGCCGCGGCTTCGGTGACGCGGACCAGTTCCAGTGCGAGGTTGCGGTCAGGCTCATCGATCCCGACGGCGAGCGACGGGGAAAGCGTGGAGTATTTCTGGGACATGGGCGCTGGTGTCACGTGAACCTCTTCTTCGAGTGGCGATCATTGATGCCGGACGGCCAAGGTCGATCCGTCGCGGTGATTCGTCTGTAACTGATCATAGTCGCGCAGGAAAGCTACGTCTCAGCATGACCCTCCCGTGAAACACCTCACCAAATCCCCAGCCCGCCCGCCCGAATGTGAGAACGGCTCCGGCATGGGCGACTATAGAGGTGTGAGTGAAATGCAGGATACGTCCGCCACAGACCCAGCAACCCCCGCCGGCGGAACCGCCCAGGGCGCCGCCCGCGCTGAGGTCCAGCCGCCCGTCAAGCCCGTGATCGCGCCGGGGGCGGCGAAGCGGGCGAACGCATCGGTCATCGGAATGATCATCGCGCTGGCGCTGAGCATCGGCACTTTCCTTCCGATCGTGCTGATGAATCCGTCACCGAAGAGCGACGGCTACCGGCCTGACGTCAATGTCAGTGCCATTGCGCAGAACGCTGCGGGTGTGGCGGGATTCACACCGCTGGCCCCTTCCGCGGGCGACACATTCCGTCCGAATTACGCCCGTTGGGAGTCCGGCACGGGCAGCGGAGTCGCCACCTGGGAGGTCGGCTACATCACTCCAAAGGAGTCCTTCATCGGTCTGGTGCAGACCCGGCAGTCCAACCCCACCTGGTTGTTGCAGCAGGTCAGGAACGCTCCCGTGACGGGAACCCGGAACGCCGGCGGACGGGACTGGGAACTCCGGGACAGCGGCAAGGGCGACAAGAGCATGGTGCTGGTCCACCGCGGCACCACCGTCATCTTGACTGGTCCCGCCCAGCTGGACGAGTTCAGCGCGCTGGCCGCCGCCGTCGTGAAGTCATTGGACAGTAATCCCGAAGCAACAGTTTCACCCTCCACCGCTCCGTCCCCGTAAGGTAGTGGCCGTGGCCACTTACCTGACTCCTGCACTTGCTTGGCGCCGTCTCCGCGAAGGCAACGAACGCTTCGTTTCCGGCACTTCCTCACACCCGAACCAGGACGCCTCGCGTCGGTCCTCCCTCGTGGAGAACCAGCACCCTTTCGCCGTAATCTTCGGTTGCTCCGATTCGCGGCTGGCGGCCGAGATCATCTTCGACCTGGGTCTGGGCGACGCGTTCGTGGTCCGCACCGCGGGCCAGGTGATCGACGACGCCGTGCTCGGCTCGCTCGAATACAGCATCAGCGTGCTGGCTGTTCCCTTGATTGTGGTGCTGGGACACGACAGCTGCGGAGCTGTCAGCGCCACGAAGTCCGCCGTCGAAACCGGCCAGATGCCGGTCGGCTTCATACGCGACCTCGTCGAGCGGATCACGCCCTCCGTCCTGACCTCCCTCCGCAACAATGAGACCGAAGTCAACGACATGGTGGTGGAGCACGTCAAGCAGACCTCGCAGCGGCTGGTTGACAGCTCGCGTGTGATTTCCGCCGCAATTGAAACGGGACGAGCCGCAGTCATTGGATTGTCGTACAGCCTCGCGGATGGCCGGGCGGACCTCGTTTCCGGCGTCGGCGAGCTCTAAGAGACGGATCGGGGCACTTCACGGTTTTAGCCCCGGCCGCCTCCGCCCAATAAGCTAGCTCCATGACCTCCACTGAAGAGTTGAACACCGAAGAGTTCCGCATTGAACACGACACGATGGGCGAAGTCCGCGTCCCTGTCAACGCCCTGTACCGCGCACAGACGCAGCGGGCAGTCGAGAACTTCCCCATCTCGGGCAAAACCCTGGAGCGCGCCCACATCGAGGCCCTCGCGCGGGTCAAGAAGGCTGCCGCGCAGGCCAACGCTGAATTGGGAGTGCTCGACGGCGAGCTCGCCCAGGCGATCGCCGACGCTGCCGATGAGGTCGCTGCCGGGAAGTACGACGGCGACTTCCCCATCGACGTCTTCCAGACCGGCTCCGGCACGTCCTCCAACATGAACACCAACGAGGTGCTCGCCGAGCTTGCCTCCCGCGCCCTCAAAGCGGCGGGAAGCGACAAGGTTGTCCACCCGAACGACCACGTCAACGCCTCGCAGTCCTCGAACGACGTCTTCCCGACGTCGGTTCACGTGGCGGCGACCTCCGCCCTGATCAATGACCTGATCCCGGCGCTGGACTACCTGGCGACGTCGCTGGAACGCAAGGCCGTCGAGTTCAAGGACGTCGTGAAGTCCGGCCGCACGCACCTCATGGATGCCACCCCGGTCACTCTGGGCCAGGAATTCGGCGGCTACGCTGCGCAGGTCCGTTACGGCATCGAGCGCATCAACGCCTCCCTCCCCCGCGTGGCTGAAGTTCCCCTCGGCGGCACGGCTGTCGGCACCGGCATCAACACCCCGGCCGGTTTCCCGGAGCGCGTGATCGAACTCCTCGCCGCCGACACCGGGCTGCCGCTGACCGAGGCCCGCGACCACTTCGAAGCCCAGGCCAACCGGGACGGTCTGATCGAAGCCTCGAGCCAGCTGCGCAACATCGCGATCTCCTTCATGAAGATCAACAACGACCTGCGCTGGATGGGCTCCGGACCCAACACCGGCCTCGGCGAAATCGCGATTCCGGATCTCCAGCCCGGCTCCTCGATCATGCCCGGCAAGGTCAACCCGGTCATCTGCGAAGCCTCCATCATGGTCTGCGCGCAGGTCATCGGAAACGACACCGCCATCGCCTGGTCCGGCACCAACGGCGCCTTTGAACTGAACGTCGGCATCCCGGTCATGGCCGCCAACCTGCTCGAATCCGTGCGCCTGCTGGCCAACACCAGCCGCGTCATGGCGGACAAGATGATCGACGGCATCACCGCGAACGTGGAGCGCGCACGCTTCCTGGCCGAGGCCTCCCCGTCCATCGTCACCCCGCTGAACAAGTTCATCGGCTACGAAAACGCGGCCAAGATCGCCAAGAAGGCCGTGGCCGAGGGCCTGACCATCCGCGAAACTGTGGTGGCCATGGGCTTCCTGGAACGCGGCGAACTGACCGAGGAACAGCTGGACACCGCACTGGACGTCATGTCCATGACGCGTCCGCCGCACAAGGCCTAGTCCACACAACAAGGTTTAGACCGCACGAGGCCTAACCGACTGTTGACCGCCCTCCGCCGGCCGGCACCCTTCAGCTGAAGGGTGCCGGCCGGCGTCGTGCTGGCGCCTGATCCGGTACCGTCTACAGCGGCTAGGTCCGGGGCGGCTTTCCCCCAGCAGCCCGCCGCTCCTCCACCGTATATGCCGCTGCCGCGGCGGCGTCCGCCATGCTGGCGCCACCGATCCGGGCCTCCCTCAGGCGGCGGGTCTTGGCGGACTGGACCGAGAAGGCCGCGTCCACGTTCCCCGCGGCATACGTCAAGGCGTCCTCGGCCCGGATGCCCAGGCTGCTGGCCGTCAACACGGCGTCCTGGTTGGCGCCCAGGTAGGTGAACTGCCACCCCCACTGGCTCTGCTGCTGTTCGACCAGAGCCTTGACCATGGCTCCGGTTGCCTCCCGCGAGGAGTTCTCGTGGCCATCGGTCAGCACGGCAACAAGGACCGTGCCCGGGCGCTGGTCCTCGGGCAGGGACGCCAGCTCCGCGCCGGCCTCCCCGATCAGCCGCACCATGGCATCGTGGAGGGCCGTGCTGCCGCGCGGCTGCAGGTCCAGAGGAGGAACATCCTGGATGTCCATGGCGGCGTAGACCCGCTCGTAGGTGTCGTCGAACTGGGCGAGGGAGAGCCGGCAACGGCCGGCCACCGATTGCTGTTCGCGGACGAAGGCAGCGAAACCGCCCACCGTGTCGTCCGCAATGGCACTCATGGATCCCGATCGGTCCAGCAGGACATGAACGTGGGTCAGGGCAGAGTCGGTCATGCTTCCCCATTTCCGGCCCGGACACCCGGGCCAACTTTTTCCAGCGGATGGTTGGACAAAAGCAGGGTACGTCCGGCCACCGACAATAAGACCGCTCCTCAGCCTCCGGGTACCCGCAGCCCGCAATCAGGATGCATTTTGCACTTAAACATGATGAGTGCAAATATGTACTTTGTGATTCACAGTGCAAATATTGAGGGCGGCCTCCGCGAGCGCAAACGCGCCGCTACCCGCGCGGCCATTACCGCCAGCGCCCGCTCGATGACTGCCGAGCGCGGCCTCAACGGCTATACCGTCGAGGAAGTCTGCGAACGGGCGAGCATCTCCCGACGGACCTTCTTCAACTACTTCCCCTCGAAGGAAGACGCGATCGTCGGGCATGTGGACGACGATTTTCCGGAAGAGATCGTCAGCCGCTTCGTCGCCGGGGGTGCAGGCTCACCGGCCGGCACCATCTCCGGCTCGCTGCTCTCCGATCTCGTGCAGCTCTCCCTGGACCTGTCCGAACGGATGAGCTCCTCCGAGGAAGAGACCCGGCAGCTGATCGGCGTCATCCAGAAGGAACCGCAGCTGATGCTGCGGATCATCGGCGCCTCCGAAGAACGCGAGGCCGAATTCGCCCGGATGCTTGGCGCCCGGGAGGGCGTCCCGGACGACCACCCCGTGGTCCGGATGGCGGTGACCCTCTTGGGCACCGTCGCACGGCGGACAAGCGCCGCCTACTTCTCAGCAGGCAACACCCGCCCCTACAGGGACATGCTGCTCGAGAACGTCGAAGCCGCCCGCGCACTCTTTTCCCTCCCCCTCAACCTCCCGTCCAAACCCGCCGAAGGACCGCAATGAGCACCGCCCTGACCACCCCACCGGCAGCCGAGCCGCTGCTGCTGACCCAGAAACGCATCTGGATCATCTTCTCCGCCCTGATCGCCGGCATGCTGCTCTCAAGCCTGGATCAGACCATCGTCTCCACTGCCATGCCCACTATCGTCGGCAAGCTCGGCGGCGTCGAGCACCAGGCCTGGATCACCACCGCCTACCTGCTGGCCACCACCATCGTGATGCCCATCTACGGTAAGTTCGGCGATATCCTGGGCCGCCGGAACCTGTTCCTCGTCGCCATCGGGCTCTTCACGCTCGCATCGGTGGGCTGCGCGTTCGCCACCGATTTCTGGGGCTTCGTGATCTTCCGCGCCCTCCAGGGCCTGGGCGGCGGCGGCCTGATGATCCTTTCGCAGGCCATCATTGCCGACATTGTGCCGGCCAAGGACCGCGGCAAGTACATGGGCCCGCTGGGCGCGATCTTCGGCCTCTCCGCCGTCGCCGGTCCGCTGCTTGGCGGCTACTTCGTGGACCACCTGACCTGGGAATGGGCCTTCTACATCAATATCCCCATCGGGATTGCGGCGTTTGCCATTGCCTGGTTCACCCTTACGCTGCCGAACAAGAAGGCCGAAAAGCGCATTGATATTCTCGGCGTGCTGCTGCTGTCCGCTGCTACTACTTGCCTGATCTTCTTCACCGACTTCGGCGGCAAGAAGGACGAAGGGTGGGATTCCCCCCTGACCTGGGCCTTCGGGGCCGGCATGGTGCTGGCGGCGTTGGCCTTCGTGCTCGTGGAGCGCAAGGCCGAAGACCCCATCATCCCGCTGAGCCTGTTCAAGAACCGGATCTTCGTGAACTCGACGGCGATCGGCTTCACCCTGGGGCTGGGCATGTTCGCGGCAATCGCCTTCGTCCCGACCTTCCTGCAGATGTCCTCCGGCACCTCCGCCGCTGAATCCGGCCTGCTGATGCTGCCCATGATGGTCGGCTTGATGGGCATGGCCATCTTCTCGGGCATCCGGATTTCCAAGACCGGCAACTACAAGATGTTCCCCATCCTCGGGGCCACCTTGACCATCGCCGCCATGCTGTGGCTGACCACCCTCACCGCTGCCACGCCCATCTGGGTCATCTGCGTCCAGCTTCTTGTCTTCGGCGCAGGCCTGGGCTCCATCATGCAGGTGATCGTCCTGGTGGTGCAGAACTCGGTTCCCGCGGACCAGATCGGCACCGCGACCAGCACCAACAACTACTTCCGCGAAGTAGGAGCGTCCCTGGGCGTCGCGGTCTTCGGCTCCATCTTCACCACCCGGCTCGCCGAGTCCCTGACCAACGCGTTCACCGGGGCCGGCGCCACTGCCGACCAGGCCTCGCAGTCGACCCGCACCCTGGATCCGCAGGCGCTGAGCCAGCTCCCGGAACAGCTCAAGGCCGCGATCGTCAACGCCTACGCCGATTCGCTGGCTCCGGTGTTCTGGTACCTGCTGCCTTTCCTCGGCATCGCCCTGATCCTGGCACTCACCCTGAAACAGATCCCGCTCTCGGACACCGCAGGCATGGTGGCACGTGGCGAGGCCGTGGGCGGCGAGGAGGCCGAGCGCCTCGAAGCGGAACGCCACGCCGGCGGTACCGCTTCGGCCGGGAACTCCGCTGCGGCAGGTGCAGCCACTCCCGCCGATGGCGGCGCCGCGGTACACACGGACGACGACGAACTCACCGCTGTGCGCCGCTAAGGCACACTGCCAAGAGAGGAGTAAGGACGCCGCAACTCCTCGAGTTGCGGCGTCCTTTGTGTTGTTGCGGGTCGTTTTCCGTGGCCGTTCGCGCACCCCGGGTCGACTACGTCATGTCGTCGAACGCTCACGAACGCGCCTGAGCCATTCGGCAACGAGGGCCTGCACGAGGTCAGGTTGCTCGTGCAGCAGAGCGTGCCCGGCGCGATCAAGCACGGCAAAGGTAGCCCGAGGGTAGTGCTCAATCAACTCGCCCGGGCCTGTGTGCCCGGCCGTGGCATCCTGCCGCCCGGCAAGGATCAACGCTGGATGCGGATAGGGTTTCGCGGCTTCCGGCCGATCCCGGAGCTCCCAGCGGGAAAAGATTCGCAGCAGGCCCGGCTCGTCCACAAGAGATGTTCCAGGAGCCACATGCTCCTGGAACCGGCGCAGGGTTTCCGCCGTCTGAACAACGAAGTAACTGCGGTAGGCTGCCTCCTGATCCGGGTCCAGTCCGGTCAGGTCGGCTGACGACACCAGGACCTCGTGCTTAGGCACGTTCCGCGTCTGCGCACCAACCGGGCAGATGAGCGCCAACCCGACAGCCTGATCAGGCCTCCGGTTGGCAATCGCCCGGGCTAAGTACCCACCGTACGACTGACCAATGACAAGAAACGGCTCATCACCCATCGTGCTGTCGATAAGGCCGAGGAGAATGTCCAGGACGTCATCGTTGCTCGTGATCGTCCCGGGCGCCGGGGTGCGGCCCATCCCCGGCAGGTCCGGATACAGGCGCCGAAAGCCAGGCACGGTGCTGAATATCGGTTCAAGAGCGCCGGCGATCTCGCCATGATCCACCCCGGCCCCATGCAGGGCGAGAACCGGCGTGCCGCTGCCGTACCCGGCGTAATGCACAGGCACTCCACTGACCATGGCTTCCATCCGGACAGTGTAGGACGCCTGGCCACCCTCCTGCATCAAGTGCGCTTAGTGCCGGAAGTGCGCGGCCCCATCCGCCTTCGCGGCCCTCTCAATGCCCTCCAAGTGCCCCGGAATGAGCTCAGGAAAGTCCCCGGGCCGGAACCAGCCGACGGCGAGGGACTCGTCGTCGTTCACTGTCGCCTCCCCCGAAACGTACCGGCAGCGGAACACCATGGTCAGGAACTGGCAGACGTCCCCGTTCGGATACGTCACGTGGCCCGAGGCGTCCACCTCCACGAGTCGCTCTGCGGCCGCGACCACGCCCGTCTCCTCCAGGATCTCCCGCAGCAGTCCTGGCGCCGGCTCCTCGCCCGGTTCCAGGATCCCGGCGATCAGGCCCCACCGCCCGTTATCGGCACGCTGGCCGAGCAGGACCCGCCCGGCGTCGTCGAACACCACGCCCCGGACCGCCGGAATCCAAAGCATGTCGTGGCCGATAGTTTCGCGCAGCTTCAGGATGAAGTCGGGGGTAGCCATCCCGCCAGCCTAACCGGCGCTTCCCTGGACGGGCGTGCGCGGCGAAGCCAGGAAACGTGTCATGTCGGCATCAACATGGCCACGGCAGTTCCGGCGAGCATGAACGGTCCGAACGGGATGCTCGACTTCAGCGTGCCGCGCCGCGAGACCAACAAGCCAAGGCTCCACAACCCACCCAACAGGAACGCGGCGAAGGTCCCGGCCAGGACGTGCGGCCAGCCCAGGAAACCCAGATACATGCCCAGGACGCCTGCAAGCTTGACGTCGCCGAAGCCCATTCCGGGCGGGTAGAGCGCCCTCAGCAGGAAATAGAACAGCCACAGCGCAGCACCGCCGGCGACGACGCGCAGGCCGGGCACGCCGAAAAGACCTGCCTCGGCGTCGGGCACGGCGGCCGCGGCAGCTGCCCCCGCGCCGGCATGGATGGCCACCGCGCCCAGCAACAGCGCGCCGGCCACGGCGTAGGAAGGGAAAACGATCCGGTCCGGCAGGCGGTGGTACCGGACATCGATTACCGTGAGCCGCACCGCCATCGCCGTGAAGTAGGCGCAGGCCAGCAGCACCAGCCAGAAGGCCAGCGGCGCCACCTCGCCTAGTTCCCGGAGTCGTTGGATCACCCTCGGATGCTACTGGATATTCCCCAGAACGCGGCCGGGCCCGCGCGTACACTGTGGATATGGCCGCATGGGACAGCAGAAACCGCCCCGGGCCAGGCGCGCCCAAAGGTCCGGCGGAGCAGGCGGCCACCTTCCGCAACCTGTGCCGGTCCTCGCCCTGGAAGTGGCAGTCGCTGCGCTTCGAGTACCTGGACCGGCCCGTTCCCAGCCCGGGCACGGACCCGGCAGGCGACGCTGCTGCCGGAAGTCCGGATCTGGTGCGTGCCTGGCTCCGCCGGCCCGGTGCCCTGCGGCTCGAGACCGCCGAGCGGCTGGTCCTCCACAGCACGACGGGAATCAATGATTCCCGGGACGGCTTCTACGTGAGTTCCACACGCAAGTCGTGGCTGCTGCCGCCGCAGCTGGTCACACCGGTGTACGACGGCGGCGGCCTGGTCCGGCGGCGCCCGGAGGCCGCCTACGGCGAGCCCTGCTTCGGCAACGGCAGATTCGGCGCCGCGCTGGATCCCGTAGAACTGGCCGGCAATGCCCCTGTTCCACTGGAATTCCCCAACTCCAACGCGGTGGAGGTCGGCGCCATCTCGGAGGTTGACCATGAGGGCCGCCCCGCGCTGGAAACCACCGTTTCGCCCAACGCCGGGTACCGCCCGGCGTACCCGGACGCGCCGCTGTGCCGGCCCGGCCGCACCCTCGTGCGGATCGACGCCGGTACCGGCGTGTGCGTCGCCAGCCGCTGGCTGGAGGGCGGCACGGACAGCTACGGCCACTGGTTGCGGATCCTGGCCGTGGACGAGTACATGCTGGATGACCTGTTCCTGGCCGAGTCCATGAACCTGACCGACGTTCGCCGGCACATCAGCTGGGACGTGTCACCGGGCGTGTGATTGGCCGTCCCTGTCCCCTGCCGTTAGGCTTCCGGGATGACTGAGCTCGCCTCCTGCTGGCCCCCCTTCGGCCTGACCCTGGCCACACCGCGCCTGACCCTGCGCCCCATCCGCGACGAGGAGATCCCGGCTGCGGTGGAGGCGGCCCTGAGCGGCATCCACGAGCCCGGCCGCAGCCCCTTCAGCAGGCCATGGGCCGAAATGCCGGCCGACGAGCTCGGGCCCAACATGGCTCGGTGGTACTGGCGGTGCCGCGGAAACATGTCGCCGCAGGAGTGGACCCTGCTGCTCGGCATCTGGCATGACGGTGAGTTCATCGGCTGCCAGGACATCGAGGCCAGGGACTTCGCCACCCTGAAGACGGTGAGCACCGGCTCCTGGCTCCGCCGGAGCGCGCAGGGTCAGGGCTTCGGCAAGGAGATGCGGGCCGCCGTCGCCCTCTACGCCTTCGACTGGCTCGGCGCCGAAGCCGCCGAGTCCGAGGCCGCCGCCTGGAACCAACAATCCCTCGGAGTCTCCCGCTCCCTCGGCTACGAACTCAACGGAGTCACCAGAGCCTCCTGGGGCGGCGTGGCCCAAGAAGTCCAAAAAGTCCGCCTGACTCCCGCCACCTTCAAACGCCCCGACTGGCAACTCAAAGTGGAGGGCCACGAAGCCACCGCCAAATACTTGGGGATCGAGTAAACACGAGCGTGTCCGCGGCGGCCCGCCGTCGCTTAGGCACCTCCCGTCGCTACGCTGCGGTCGCTGGGCGACCTTCGCTCCGCTTTGGTCGGCGATGCGCTCCTTCGCGGGACACCGCGTTCCCGCGAAGGTGAGCCACTCGCCAGCCGGGACATGGCCCTTCACAAAAGGCGAAGAACGCACACGCCGGACCGCGGTCCTTCGCGAAGGAGCGCATCGCGACCCATCGGTCCCCGGAGGTCGCCCAGCGACCGCAGCGGGACCCTATGGGCCGTGTCTAAGCGACGGCGAAGGGCCGCGGCCCGGCGAACCCGGCCACGGCCCCCTGCTAAGAGGCGGCCGAAACTTAGATCTCAGCCCCTTCCAGCAATTCAGTCACGAGCGCCGCGATCGGCGAGCGCTCCGAGCGGGTCAGCGTGATGTGGCCGAAGAGCGGGTGTCCCTTGAGCGTCTCGACGACGGCGGCCACGCCGTCGTGCCGTCCGACCCGCAGGTTGTCGCGCTGGGCTACGTCGTGGGTCAGAACGATCTTGGAGTTCTGGCCGATCCGGCTCATCACGGTCAGCAGGACGTTCTTTTCAAGCGACTGGGCCTCGTCCACGATCACGAACGCGTCGTGCAGGGACCGCCCGCGGATGTGGGTCAGCGGCATCACCTCGAGCATGCCGCGGTCCATCACCTCCTCCACGACTTCCTGGCTGACCAGCGCACCCAGGGTGTCGAAGACCGCCTGCGCCCACGGGTTCATCTTCTCCGCCTCGGACCCGGGCAGGTAGCCCAGTTCCTGGCCGCCGACCGCGTACAGCGGCCGGAAGACGATGACCTTGCGGTGCTCCCGGCGCTCCAGGACCGCTTCCAGGCCGGCACACAGGGCAAGCGCGGACTTGCCGGTGCCCGCCCGGCCGCCGAGGGAGACAATTCCGACGGACGGGTCCATCAGGAGGTCAATCGCGAGCCGCTGTTCGGCGGAACGGCCGTGCAGTCCGAAGACGTCGCGGTCACCCCGCACCAGACGCACCTGCTTGTCGGCTCCGACCCGGCCCAGGGCCGATCCCCTGCTGGAGAGCAACACGAGCCCCGTGTTCGCCGGCATCTCGGCAGCTGCCGGGATGAAAACCGGTTCGTGGCCGTAGAGCGTCGCAACCTCCTCCTCGCTCGCATCGAGCTCGGCCACCCCGGTCCAGCCCGAGTCCTTGACGAGCTCGTTGCGGTACTCATCGGCCTGCAGCCCCATGGCCGAGGCCTTGACGCGCATCGGCAGGTCCTTGGACACCACCGTCACATCCCGACCCTCGTTGGAGAGGCTTTTGGCGACGGCGAGAATCCGGCTGTCGTTGTCCGCGCCGCGGAACCCGGCGGGGAGCACGTCGGCGGAGATGTGGTTCAGCTCCACCATCAGCGTGCCGCCGTCGGAGCCGATCGGAATGGGCCGGTCCAGGCCCCCGTGCTCGACCCTCAGCTCATCGAGGAGCCGTAGCGCCTTGCGGGCAAAATAGCCAAGCTCGGGATCGTGCCGCTTGCCTTCCAGTTCGGTGATCACGACGATCGGCAGAATGACCTCGTGCTCCGCGAAGCGCAGCAGGGCACGAGGGTCCGACAACAGCACCGAGGTGTCAATCACGAAGCTCCGGGCCGGTTCCTTGCTTGCTGTCCCTTCCCCGGAAACAGCAAGACCGGTCGCGGCGGAATCCGCTGCACCGGTCTTTGAGGTGGCTCGCTTGGCGCGAGAGGTAGCCTTCTGTCCCATGTCGGTTCCGACGTCGGGCAGTTGTTCAGAAATAGCCACATCAACTCCAGCCCCGGGGCGCATGCCCGGATTTGTTAGTGGTGAGGCGGCTCGGCCCGAAGGCCGCATGCGGCCTCCCATACACCCGGTGCGAAAGTCCGCTCCATGTACTGGCCTCCCCGATCAGCGGGCGGTTTGCCTGCTAATGGGAATAACGTAAAACGCGGCCGTCTTGTTTCCGCGCCCATTTTTCGGCGATTCCTGTTGCCATTGTGTGAACAACTTGGAAACGCATCAGGAGCCGAAGCGGCGCTGCCTGCCGGCATAGTCACGCAGGGCGCGGAGGAAGTCCACTTTCCGGAAAGCCGGCCACAGCGCTTCGCAGAAGTAGAACTCGCTGTATGCGCTCTGCCACATCAGGAACCCGGAAAGCCGCTGCTCGCCCGACGTCCGGATCACGAGGTCCGGGTCGGGCTGGCCGCGGGTGTATAGGAACCGGGAGATGTCGTCGACGCTGAGTTCGTCAGCGAGCTTGCCGATGTCGGCGCCGCGGCCGACGGCGTCGTGCAGGAGTTCGCGGACGGCGTCGACGATCTCCCGGCGCCCGCCGTAGCCGACGGCGACATTGACGTGGAGCTTCTCGCGCGCGGGTGTGCGGGCGGTGAGTTTGTTGAGCCGTTCGGCGAGGTAGTCCGGAAGGAGCTCAGGGGCGCCCATGGCGTGCACGGAGATCTCGGCGTCCTCGTCGAGCCGGTCCAAAGTATTTGCGATGATGCCCATCAGCAGGTCGAGTTCTTCGCCCGAGCGGTTCATGTTGTCCGTGGAAAGCATGTAGAGCGTGACGACTTTGACGCCGAGTTCCTGGCACCAGCCGAGGAACTCGTGGATCTTGTCGGCACCGGCCTGGTGGCCCTGGCTGGTCGGAGCGTTGAACTGACGGGCCCACCGCCGGTTGCCGTCCACCATGACACCGATGTGTTTGGGGATCCGCTCCGGGTCAAGGGACCGTTGGAGCCGGCGCTCGTAGAAGCCATAAAGGAACCCGGGCAGTTCCATCCGGCGATTCACCTGGCTTCCTTGAAGTACGACTGCAGTGCACATCCTAGGCTACCTGCCGCACAGCGGCGGCGGGTGCAGGGCGGCACGGTCGGTGCCCTGCAGAACTTGTTACCGATGAGTAACTTACTAGCCCGTAGGATATTATGGCGGCATGGAAAGCAACAGCCCGGAGCCCTTGCCGAAGCGCCCGGCGGACCGCGGAAGCGCAATGGACGACGCCGCTGTCAGGCTGGCCGAGCTGCTGATGATCAAGCCCAAGTGGCGTGGCTGGATCCACACCGGAACGGCCCCGCTGGCGCTCGCAGCAGGCCTGGTCCTGGTTCTTCTGGCCCCCACCCCGGATCTTAGGATCGCTTCTGCGATCTACGCCTTCACCGGCGTCTTGCTCTTCGGCATCAGCGCCATTTACCATCGCGGCAACTGGTCTCCGCGGGTCAAGATGGTGCTGAAGCGGCTGGACCACACAAACATCATGCTGGTCATCGCCGGCAGCTACACACCGCTCGCCTGGGCGCTCCTGGATCGGCCCAAGGCCGAATTGCTGCTTTGGGTCATCTGGTCCGGCGCCATTCTGGGCGTGCTGTTCCGCCTGCTGTGGACCAACGCCCCGCGCTGGCTCTACGTACCGATCTATATAGCGCTGGGCTGCGGCTCCCTGTTCTACCTGCCGGAGTTCTTCGCCGCCAATGCGGCCTCCGCCATCCTGATCTGTGTGGGCGGCGTCCTCTACATCACCGGCGCCGTTTTCTACGCCCTGAAGAAGCCAAACTTCAGCTACAAGCACTTCGGCTTCCATGAGCTGTTCCATGCCCTCACGGTCTTTGCCTTTGCCGCGCACTACATCGCGATAGCCATCGCCGTCCTCAGCTGAGGCGGGCAAAGGCCCAGCCGCCGGCAGCGCCCCGGCCGGCCTGCCCGCCTGGCAGCGGAATCTCCCCAGCTTTGACTGCGCGACGCCGAGACGCACCGGCGGTTCGGTCCGACACGCCGGCCGCCGACTCCAAAAGTGGGGAAATTCCGGCGTCGAGGTCAGGAAATTCCGCCCTGCCACGATGAGTTCGGGTAGTTGCCGCCTGCAGGCGAGGCATGGCCGGTCGGATCAGCGAAGTCATCCGGCCATGCTAGCGAGGCGATCCCGGACCGCGCCGGCAGAACCGACGGGTAGTTCGCAGACCATGCCGCGGCACAGGAACACCTGCGGCGAGCCGTCCGGGGCGGGTCCCCGGCCCCGCAGCAGCGGCACGGAGGGCGCGGCGTCGGCGGCGTCCTGGACGGCGATCACAAGCCCGGGGCTCGGCGAGCGCAGCAGTTCCCGGTGCAATGCCGCGCGTTCCGGGGTGTCCGGGCCGGCAACTGCGGCCTCCACCGGGCCCGCGAGCGCGGCCTGCGCCGTCGCCAGCAGCCAGCCGGCCACGCGGGGTGCCCGGGTTGCCAGCGGCGGCAAAAGGTCCAGGATATTGCCGGCCAGGGCGCGGTGCCGGCCGGAGCCGGACAGCGCCGAGTAGGACAGCAGCACCCCGGCGAACGCGGCGGCGCCACTGGGGGCGGCGTTGTCGAACGGATCCAGCGCCGCCCGGCCGCCCTGGGCGTTCAGCACCTGGCCCGACTCCCCGGCGCTGTCCTGCAGGGCCCCGTCCGTAACGAACCGGAAGCAGGCAGCGGTGATCAGGTCCTCGGCCAGGCGGTACCAGCGCGCCTGGCCGGTGACCGAGTGAAGCGCCAGCAGTCCCTCCGCGCAGAAGGCGTAGTCCTCCAACAGGCCCCCGATGCCGCGCGCCACCCCGTCATGCGAGACCCGCACGAGGCTGCCCGGCACGTTCCCTTCGCCCGCGTGCCAATGCACCCGTTCGAGGTACGCCGCGATCCGCCCGGCGGCCGCCGTCAGATCAGGACGGTCAAGCACCGCGCCGGTTTCGGCGAGCGCCGCCACAGCCAGGCCGTTCCAGCCGGCCACCACCTTGTCGTCCCGGGCGGGCTGCGGCCGCCGCGAGCGTTCCGCCAGGAGCACCGGCAGCACCCGCTGCCACAGCTCCGCGTCCGCCGGCCCCATCTCCCGCCCGGGATGCAGCGGGGAGCCCTCGGCGGTCACCGTGCCGCGCCCGCCTACATTCATCAGGCGGGCGACGGCGGCGCCGTCTTCCGCACCGAGCAGCGCGGCCAGTTCCCTGGTGGTCCAGAGGTAGGTGGCCCCCTCGGAGTGCCGGCCGGCCACCACGGTGTCGGCGTCGAGGGAGGAAGCCACGGCTTCCGGAAGTCTTTCGGGGCCGGTACCCGCCGCGGCAGAACCCGCCGCCCCGGACACCGGCCGGGTTGCCAGGCCCAGCGCTGCCAGGAGCCAGTCGGCAGTGCGGCCGGCGACGTCGGCGGCTTCGGCCGCCGGGTACTCCGCCGTACCGCCGAGCCGGACCCAGTGCGTGTACAGGCGCAGCAGCTGGGCGTTGTCGTAGAGCATTTTCTCGAAGTGCGGAACCGACCAGTCCCGGGTCACCGAGTACCGGGCGAAACCCCCGTCGAGCTGGTCAAACAAGGCCGAACGGGACATGGCCGCGAGAGTGCGGCCCGCCATGTCCCGGGCGGCCAGTGCGCTGCCGGAATCCGCCGCGCGGAACGGCCCGGCGCCGGAAGCGGCGCCCGATCCCGCTGCGGCATGCCGGATCAGGAATTCGAGCACCGGCGACGGCGGGAACTTCGGCGCGGTGCCGAAGCCGCCGTCGTCCGGGTCTTCGGAGTCGGCGAGGGCTGCCACGGCCTCGGACACCAGCTCTGCGCTTACCGGTTCGGGCGGGCGGTCCAGCCGCACCGCGGCGCCGAATTGCGCAGGGCCAAATTGCGCGGCGGCGAGCCCGCGGGCCAGGGTGTCGGCGTTCTGTTCCAGGGCGCTGCGGCGTTCCGTCCAGGCCTCGACCACGGCCTCGAGGACCTGGCGGAAGGAGGGCCGGCCCGGCAAGGGTAGCGGCGGGAAATAGGTGCCGGCGTGGAAGGCACGCCCGTCGGGCAGGAGGAAGACGGACATCGGCCAGCCGCCCTCGCCTGTGATGGCCTGGGTTGCGGCCATGTAGACGGCGTCGACGTCAGGCCGTTCCTCCCGGTCCACCTTGACCGCGACGAAGTGGGCGTTCAGGAAGTCTGCGGTGGCCTGGTCCTCAAAGGATTCGTGCGCCATGACATGGCACCAGTGGCAGGCTGCGTACCCGATGGAGAGGAACACCGGGACGTCCCGCGCAGCGGCGAAGGCAAAGGCTTCGTCCCCGAACGGGCGCCAATGGACGGGATTGCCCGCGTGCTGCCGGAGGTAGGCAGAGGGCTCCGTCCCCAGGGCATTGGCAGCCTCGGGGACAGTCCGGGGAGTTCCGCGGTCAGCGGTTTCCGGGTCCCGCATCGCCGTTGACTTCCGGGCGCGTTCCAGCCCCGGAATCCGGGTCCGGGTCGAGGTTCCGGCCTGCAGCTTCCGGGGACGCCGGAGCATCGCCGTTCAGGGCCGCCTCTTCGGCAGCGGCGCGCTCTTCTTCCACCTGGGCACGGTAGCGCACCCGGCGGATGCGCCGCACCATATCCACAATCAGCAGCGCCGTGAGCACGACGATGAAGGCGGTCAGCAGGAAGCCGAGCAGCCCGGGTGTCACCTGGTCTTGGGACAGTCCCGGGCGCAACGACGGCGAGGGGGCGGGTGCCGGTGTTGTTGCCAGGGCGTTGAGCAAGGAATGCACGGCTAAAGACCTTCTGTGGGACTGAGCGGCCCCGATGCCGGGGCGGTTCTACAGGGCATAATTTCTACAGGAATAATTTCTACAGGGCATAGAACTTACCTGTTGGGTCTATCTTAGCCCGGCGAAGAAGTCCTTTTCAGGCAGTTCGGTGGGGATCCTGGATCGGATCAGCGAGTAGTCCTCCCACGGCCAGACGCGGCGCTGCAGCTCCGGCGACACCGCGAAGAAGAATCCCTCCGGGTCCACCTGGGTGCGGTGGGCGCGCAAGGCATCGTCCCGGGCCTCGAAGAAGTCCCCGCACTCGATCTGGGTGGTCGTGGCGTGGGTGGGTGCGGGAGGCGTATGGCCCTCCGCGTCGGCCTCCAGCCACGCGGCGATGCGCTCCGCGTAGGGCGATTCGAGTCCGGACTCCGTTAGCGCGTGGTGCAGGGCGTGGAACCGCTCCGGGCTGAACGCACGGTCGTAGTAAAGCTTGCTCGGCGCCCATGCCTCGCCGGTACCCGGGTAGCGGGCCGGGTCCCCCGCGGCGTCGAACGCCTCGACGGCCACGCGGTGGGCCATGATGTGATCCGGGTGCGGATAACCGCCGTTCTCGTCGTAACTGAGAATGACCTGCGGCTTGAACTCGCGGACCAGGCGCACCAGCGGCGCGGCGGCCCGCTCCAGGGGCTGTGTGGCGAAGGAGCCGGCGGGCAGCGGCGGCAGCGGATCGCCTTCCGGCAGTCCCGAGTCCACGAAACCAAGCCAGCGCTGCCGGACGCCGAGGATCCCGGCCGCCCGCTCCATCTCCAGCCGGCGCGCCCCGGCCATGTCCCGCTTGGGGTGCGGCTCGCCTTCCATGGCGGGGTTCTGGATGTCGCCGCGGGCGCCGTCGGTGCAGGTCGCCACGAGGACGTCCACGCCGTCGGCGGCATACATGGCCATCGTGGCGGCGCCCTTGCTGGATTCGTCGTCGGGATGAGCATGGACAGCCAGCAGTCGAAGCGGCGCTGACGGGCTGGGGGACGCTGTCATCGTGGGACGGCTCCTCTTTCATCTACAGGTGTTCGGTACAGGTCCTCGTGCATTGGACTTCTCGTCCGGTTGCGGCCTGGATCCCGGCGCGGAACATCCGCGTCCCGATCCACACTAAACTGGACTGGTGACTTCCGAGGATCAGCCTGCCGTGCCCGCGCCGGCATCTCCCAGCCTAGCCAATCGTTACGGCGGCCAAAAGCGCGCACTCTCCGGCAGGACCAAACGCATCATCCTAGCTGCCGCCCTCGCGTCGGGCATCGGATTTATGGCCTGGATTTCGACGTCGAACGCGACCGCGTCGGTGACCTTCAAGGACATCGGCTACAGCACCCCGGACGCCACCCTCGCCGAAGTCGACTTCCAGGTCACCAAGGATCCCGCCACGGACGCCAAGTGCGCCCTCAAGGCGCTCGACGCCAAGTTCGCCGTGGTTGGCTGGAAGGTAGTCGACGTCGGGCCCAACGCCGCGGACGAAGGCGCCGACGGCGGCCGCACCACGGCGCACCGGGCGCTTGTCCGGACCGAGGCGCAGGCCGTTTCGGCCGTCGTCGACAGTTGCTGGATTCCGGACGGCGCCAAATAGTTCCGGTACGGGCCGCTCCGGCCCCAAGTAACACGGTGTGATCCACGCCGCTGCGTTCTTTGGTTTATCCACAGCATTGACTACAATGGATCAATACCTTTCCCCCGCTGAGCTGGTTGCTGAGTTCCATAAGTGGCCACCGAGGCGGGGTCTTTGCTTGTTTGACCACATAAAGGAGAAGTCCGTGTCTACCCCCAACAGCGCAACTGCAGCTTGGCTCACCCAGGAAGCTTTTGACCGCCTGAAGGCAGAGCTGGACCACCTCTCCGGCCCCGGCCGGGCGGAAATCGTTCAGAAGATCGAAGCTGCCCGGCAGGAAGGCGACCTCAAGGAGAACGGCGGCTACCACGCGGCCAAGGAGGAGCAGGGCAAGATCGAGGCCCGCATCCGCCAGCTCACTGCCCTGCTGCGGGACGCCCACGTGGGCGAGTCACCGGCCGACGACGGCATCGTGGAACCCGGAATGATCGTCGTTGCCCGGATCGCGGGCGACGAGGAGACGTTCCTGCTCGGCTCCCGCGAGATCGCAGGCGACTCCGACCTCAATGTCTTCAGTGAGAAGTCCCCGCTGGGTGCCGCGATCGTCGGCCACAAGGAGGGCGACCAGATCAGCTACACCGCACCGAACGGCAAGGACATCGCGGTGGAGATCATCTCCGCCAAGCCCTACGTCGGCTGACAGCAACCCTGCGTTCCAGGACGGAACGACGACGCCGGCCTCCCCTACGCGGGGAGGCCGGCGTTTTTTGTCGGCAGAATGAGGCGGCGGCCGCTTAGCGTCCGGCGCGCAGGGCCCCGGTGCCGCGAGTGCTCAGCAGCAGCGCGGCCGCGACGCCGCCGATCGCCCCGCCCAGGTGCGCCTGCCAGGACACAAAGCTCGCCACGGTGGGAAGGATGCCGAAGAGGATGCCGCCGTAAGCCATGAACAGCACCACCGACAGCACGATCTGCCACCAGTTGCGGTTGACGAAACCCCGGACCAGCAGGAACGCGAAGAGGCCGAAGACCAGCCCGGACGCGCCGACGGTCACTTTGAAACCGCCGATCAGCCAGACCACCACCCCGGATCCCAGCCAGCTGGACGCCAGCGCGGTGACGAAGACGCGCATGCCGGCCAGGAACACCAGGAACCCGAAGATGATCAGCGGGAGGGTGTTGGACATCAGGTGAGCCAGGTTGGCGTGCAGCAGCGGGAACGTCAGGATGTCCAGGAGTCCGTCGAGGGTACGCGGCCGCAGACCGAACGTGCGGTTCAGGGAATGCAACAGCACTGTGTTGACGATCTCGATGACGTACAGCAGCAGGACGAAGGAACCCACCACCAGCAGCCCTCGCCGGGCCCGCGCGGCGGGGGTCTCAACGGTACGGGGCCGTTCGTCCGGAAAAGAGTCGAGGGTCATGGCGCCTAGTGAACCACAATCGGCTGGAAGCCCTCGGCCCGGAGAGCCGCGAGGACCTGTTCGCAGTGCTCGTGGCCCTTGGTTTCCAGGTTCACCGTGATGGAGACGTCACCCATACTGATCGAGCCGCCCACCCGGGTGTGGTCCAGGCCGGTCACGTTGGCGTCGTTCTCGGCGATGATGCGGGCGATCGTGGCAAGCGAGCCCGGGCGGTCGTCCAGCATCATGCGGACCGTCATGTACCGGCCGGCGGCCGAGAGACCGCGCTGGATGACCTTGAGCATCAGCATGGGATCGATGTTGCCGCCGGACAGCACCACCGCCACGGTCCCCGGGTTCTCGATCTTGCCCTCCATCAGGGCCGCGACGCCGACGGCCCCGGCGGGTTCCACCACCATCTTGGCGCGTTCCAGCAGGAAGATCAGCGCGCGGGCCAGGGCGTCCTCGCTGACCGTGACGACGTCGTCCACGAGTTCGCGGATGATGCTGAAGGGCAGCTGCCCGGGCCGTCCCACGGCGATGCCGTCGGCCATTGTCGAGACCCGCTTGAGCGGCACCAGGGCGTCAGCGGCAAGGGAGGGCGGATAGGCTGCGGCGTTTTCCGCCTGCACACCGATGATGCGGATTTCCCGGCCGAGTTCCTTCGCCCGGGCCTTGACCGCCACGGCGACGCCGGCGAGCAGCCCGCCGCCGCCGACCCCCATCAGGATGGTGTCGACGTCGGGGACCTGCTCCAGGATCTCGAGCCCGACGGTGCCTTGGCCGGCGACGACGTCCACGTCGTCGAACGGGTGGACGAAGACGGCGCCGGATTCGTCCGCATAACGCTTTGCCTCGGCGAGCGCTTCATCGACGTTGTGGCCGTGCAGCACCACCTCGGCACCGTGGCTGCGGGTGGCGGCCAGTTTGGGCAGGGCGACCCCGAGCGGCATGTAGATTCGGGCCCGGATGCCGAGGCTCTTCGCCGCGACAGCGACGCCCTGGGCGTGGTTGCCGGCCGAGGCGGCTACGACGCCGCGCTTCTTTTCGTCCGGGGACAGTTTGGCCATCCGCACGTAGGCCCCGCGCACTTTGAACGAGCCGGCGCGCTGCAGGTTTTCGCACTTAAGGAACACGTCCCCGCCGACGAGGCTGCCGAGGGCCCGGGACGACTCCACCGGGGTCCGCGTAATGATCCCGTCGAGCAGCTTCTGCGCCTCCAGGACATTGTCCAGCGTGACGGGCAGGCTCTCAAGGGTAAGCACGAACGAGTCTCCTTCTTCGGATCAGGCTCCGGTGCCCCGGCCGGCGTCGCTGCCCGGGTCACCATGGTGGTGTGCGGCGTCCTCCCGGCGGCCGGGAGTTTCACCCGACAGGTGGACGTCTCTAAAGGTGTTGTCGACGCCGGGCACGGCAGGAGCAAGGATGCCCTGCTGACCCGCGGCTGCAAGCACCCCATCATGTTCCCACGTTCTGCCGGCAATGTAGCGAATCGCCGAGTTTGCTACGGCGAGGATCGGCACCGAGAACAGGGCCCCGGGGATCCCCGCGAGGTACGAACCGGCCGCGACAGCGAGGATCACGGCCACCGGATGCAGGGCAACGGCCTTGCCCATCACCAGGGGCTGCAGGATATGGCTTTCCAGCTGCTGGACCAGCAGCACGATTCCGAGCATGATCAGGGCATTGACCCAGCCGTTGGCGACGAGGGCCAGGAGCACGGCGACGGCGCCGGTCACCAGGGCACCGACGATCGGGATGAAGGAGCCGAGGAACACCAGCACGCCCAGCGGCAGGGCCAGGGGCACGCCGATGATGGCCGCGCCCACGCCGATGCCGACGGCGTCCACGAAAGCGACGAACATCTGGATCCGCGCGTAGCTGACCATCGAGGCCCAGCCCTTGCGGCCGGCCCCGTAGGTCGCGGGGCGGGCCTTCCTGGGCAGCAGCCGGACCAGGAAGGCCCAGATGCGCTCTCCTTCCAGCAGGAAGAAAATCAGGATAAACAGGGCAAGGATCAGCCCCGCCGCGAAGTGCCCCGCGGTGCTCCCGAAGGACAGGGCGCCGCTGAGGATGCTGCTGCTGTTGTTCTGCAGCGCCGCAGAGGCTTCCTTGATGTACTGGTCGATCTGGGCGGCGGAAAGGTGCAGGGGGCCATCCGCCAGCCAGCCCTGGATTTTCTGGATGCCGACCAGCGCCTCGCTCCACAGCTCGGAGAAGCCGGACACGAGCTGCCGGCCCACCAGCGCCAATGCGCCTCCGATCGCCCCGATGAAGCCCAGGACGGTGATAGCGACGGCGGCGCCGTTGGGCAGCTGCCGGGTCCTGAGCCAGCCTGCCACGGGATTCAGCAGTCCGGCCAGCAGGGCGGCCACCATGATGGGGATCAACAGGAAACTGATGTGGCTGAGCAGCCAGATCAGGGTCCCGCCGAACAGCAGGATCAGGCCCAGCCGCCAGGACCACGCTGCGGCGATCCGCACCCCGTAGGGAATGTCCCGGTCCAGCTGGCGGTCCGTCAGAACCCGGAGGGGTGCGGCGGGCATGGCCGGATCGGATCCAGGGTGCGGTGCGGCGGCGTCAGCTGGGGTCATAGCTTCATGATTCACCAGTCGCGCCCGGATGGGAAACTCCGCTCTCCAGCGCGGCGCTGATGCCCCAGCTCATCGAGAACTCCTCCCCCGGAGCCAGCCAGCGGAGGCCGTCTCCGCTGTTGAATGCGTTGGCCGGCCCGGTCATGGGTTCAATCGCCACGGCCTTGGCCCGCCCCGGGAAGTTCGTGGTGACGAAGACGTGGACGTAGCGGCAGTTTTCGTCCTGCCAGAGACTGACGCTCCGCCCGTCCGGGGCGCGCAGCGTGTGCCGGGCGATGCCGCCGTCGAACTCCAGGTCGGTGTAGGCGGAGTCGATGTCCAGCCCGCCGACCAGCCGTCCACCGCGAAGGTCGTAATCGCCGTCGACCGGTTCGCTGCTGCGCGGAATGCCGCGGGCATCGGCCACGATCCTCGTGCCGGCGCCGACGGTCACGGTGAGCTCCTCGCTGGGCAGCTCCCCCAGCCGCAGGTAGGGATGGGCGCCCAGGACGCACGGAGCCGGTGCCTGGGAGTCGTTGATCAGGGTCTGCCGGACCACCAGTCCAAGGTCCCCGGCCAGTTCGTAGCGGACGCGGTGGCGCAGCAGGAAGGGATAGCCGTGCTGCGGGAAGATCACGGCTTCCAGCGTGACCGAGAACTGCGATTCGTCCACGAGCCCGTAGGACGCGTTGCGCAGCAGCCCGTGGCTGGCGTTGTTGCGCGACACCTCAGTGATGTCGAGCTGCTGCTTCTTGCCGTCCAGGTGCCAGATGCCGTCCTCGACCCGGTTGGCCCAGGGCGCCAGGGTGATCCCGGAGGCCCCCGGCGGGATCTGCGCATCGCCGTAGCCTTCGGTCAGCTGGGTACCGCCGCGGCTGTAGAGCCGGAGGCCGGCGGCCAGCTCGGTCACGACGGCGAGCGCGTCCCCGCGCCGGAGTTCGTACTGCCGGCCCGTGGCATAGCGCCGGGCCGAGCCCTCGGTGCCCGCTGCGGCTGCCGCGGAAGCGTCCGCGGAATGGGAGGTGGTCTGATCCATGGCACCACGGTACAGACCCTGCGGCAGGGCGTATACCTTGGAACCATGAGCTGCCGCAGGAACGCCGATCTGGCATGACCGCTCGCTTTGGCCCCGGCGAACTGTCGGCTTCGTTCCGGAGCGTCTTCGGCACCGACCCGGACGGCGTCTGGCAGGCTCCCGGACGGGTGAACCTGATCGGCGAGCACACGGACTACAACGAAGGGTTCGTGCTGCCGTTCGCGATCGACCGGACCGCCCGGGTGGCAGTCCGGCTCAGGCCGGACTCGACCATCCGGCTGATGTCCACGTTCGGCAACCAGGGGCTGACGACGGCGGACGCCGGGTCCCTGAGCCGTGCCGCGGCGCGCGGCTGGACCAAGTATCCACTGGGAGTGCTCTGGGCGCTGCAGCAGCGCGGGCTTGCTGTGCCCGGCCTGGACCTGCTCCTGGCTTCGGACGTGCCCCGGGGCGCGGGCCTCTCCTCCTCCCATGCCATTGAGTGCGCCGTCGTCACGGCAATGAACGAACTCGCCGGCGGCGGTCTGGGTGTCGAGGACATGGTCCTGGTCACCCAGCGCGCCGAGAACGACTTCGTCGGCGCACCCACCGGCATCATGGACCAGTCGGCCTCGCTGCGCGGCTCCTCCGACCACGCCGTCTTCCTCGATTGCCGGGACCAGAGTGTCGAGCTCGTGCCGTTCGACGCCGAGCAGGCCGGGCTGGAACTGCTGGTGATCGACACGAAGGTTTCGCATTCGCACGCCACCGGAGGCTACGCCGCCCGGCGGGTGTCCTGCGAGCTGGGCGCCGAGGTCCTCGGCGTGGCGTCCCTGCGCTCGCTTTCCCTCGGGGACCTCGACGAGGCCCTCGGGCTGCTGGACGAGGAGACGTTCCGCCGGGTCCGCCATGTCGTGACCGAGAACGACCGCGTGCTGCAGACTGTCGAAGCCCTGCGGAGCGCCGGCCCCCGGGCGATCGGTCCTCTCCTGGATGCCTCCCACGGCTCCATGCGGGACGACTTCGAAATTTCCTGCCCCGAACTGGATCTCGCGGTGGAGGCGGCGCGCTCCGCAGGCGCACTTGGCGCCCGGATGACCGGCGGCGGCTTTGGCGGCTCCGCGATCGCCCTGACTCCGCAAGGGGCGGCGCGCGGGGTGCGCGACGCCGTCGGGCGCTCCTTTGCAGCGGCCGGATACGCTGCGCCGGACATCTTCAGCGTCCGCCCGGCAGCCGGGGCCATGCGCGTGGCCTGACCCGAGCGTAGGCTGGGCGCATGTCAGAAGCAGTCATCGTTTCCACTGCCAGAAGCCCCATCGGACGCGCCTTCAAGGGCTCGCTCAAGGACGAGCGGCCCGATGACCTCGCCGCCGCCATGGTGACCGCCGCACTGGCCGCCATCCCGGCCTTCGATGCCGCCGACCCGGAGCGGGGCCTCGACGACTTGTACCTGGGCTGTGCCGAACCAAGCGGCGAGGCAGGCTCCAACATGGCCCGGGTGGTCTCCATCCTGACCGGACTGGACAACGTTCCCGCCGCCACCATCAACCGCTTCTGCGCCTCCAGCCTGCAGACCCTCCGGATGGCCTTCCATGCCATCAAGGCCGGCGAAGGCCAGGCGTTCATCTCCGCCGGGGTGGAAGCGGTGTCCCGGTACCGGGACTGGGCCGGGGCCGGCGAAACGGACGCCGGCACGCACAACCCGCTCTTCGACGCCGCCCGGCAACGCACGGCGGCGCGTGCGGCCTCCAACACCCCTTGGACGGACCCCCGGCTGGGCGGCCGGATGCCGGACATCTACATCGCCATGGGCCAGACCGCCGAAAACGTCGCCACCAGCTACGGCATCGGCCGGGCGGACCAGGACGCCTGGGCGGTGCTCAGCCAGAACCGCGCCGAAGCCGCCATCGCCGCCGGCTTCTACGCCCGGGAGATCACGCCGTACACCCGGAAGGACGGCGCCGTGGTGGACCGCGACGACTCACCCCGGGCAGGTGTCACCCTGGACGCCGTCAGCGCCCTCGAGCCGGTCTTCCGCAGCGGCGGCACCGTCACGGCCGGCAACGCCTGCCCGCTGAACGACGGCGCCGCCGCCGTCGTGGTTATGAGCGATGCGCGGGCCCGCGAACTCGGGCTGCAGCCGCTGGCACGGATCGTCTCCACCGGAGTCAGCGCCCTGTCCCCGGAGCTGATGGGGATGGGCCCGGTGGAAGCGAGCCGCCGTGCGCTGGAGCTCGCTGGGCTGGGCATCGGGGACATCGACCTCGTGGAACTCAACGAGGCGTTCGCGGTGCAGGTCGTGGCCAGCGCCAAGGAGTTGGGGATCGACGCCGACAAGCTCAACGTCAACGGCGGGGCCATCGCGCTGGGGCACCCGTTCGGCATGACCGGCGCCCGGATGACCACCACGTTGCTGAACAGTCTCCGGGAACGGGACGGGCAGCTTGGGCTGGCCACACTGTGCGTCGGCGGCGGGCAAGGCATGGCCGTCGTCCTGGAACGGCTGACCTGACGCGCTAGACACCCGGCCGGGCTGGTTGCGGCACGCAAAAGGGGAGCCCCGAACGCTTCAGTTCGGAGCTCCCCATTACTACGTGCCTAGCCGGTCGGACCGCTAGTCGTCGCCGCGGAGGATGGCCAGCAGGCGGATGATCTCCACATACAGCCACACCAGCGTCACAGTGAGGCCGAAGGCAGCTGTCCAGGAGAAACGCTGCGGGGCGCCGCTGCGGACGCCGGCTTCAATGCTGGTGAAGTCCATGATCAGGGAGAAGGCAGCCAGGCCGATCGCCAGCAGGCCGATGAAGACGCCGAGCGGGATGCCGAAGATCTCCATGCTCGTGCGCAGGCCGAACGGGGAGTCCACCGCGCCCGTCCACATCATCACCATGTTGATCAGCGAGAAGACGGCGTAGCCGATGATGGCGATCATGAAGAACCGCATGGCCTTCGGGGTGGCCCGGACCTTGCCGCTCTTGAAGAGCACAAGCGTCACGGCGAAGACGGAGAGCGTGCCGATGACGGCCTGCAGGCCAACACCGGGGTAGATCCCGTCCAGGATCCGCGTCAGGCCGCCAAGGAAGAGTCCTTCCAGGCCGGCGTAGGCCAGGATCAGCGCCGGTGAGGGCTGCTTCTTGAAGGTGTTGACGAGTGCGAGGACGAATCCGCCCAGCGCGCCGACAATCATCAGCATGGACGCCAGGCCCTGCGCGACAACCAGGGTCACGGCTGCGCCGGCGATCACCATGCCGAGGCAGGCCGCCGTCTTCATGATGACGTCGTCGAAGGTCATGCGCCCCGTGTCGGCGGGGCCGGCGGCGGGCCGGTTGTACATGTCCTGGAGCTGGTCCTGGGTCATGCCCTGCTGGGCTGCATTCCAGCCGCCCTGCGCGTACTGGCCCTGGCCGTAGGGGTTCTGGCCGAAGTTGCCCTGGCCGTAGGCCTGCGGGGCAGGCGGTGCCTGGGTGGCTCCACGGAAGTTCTTTCCGTTGAAGATCGGGTTTCCGCCAAGTGCCATTGCGGGTGTCCTCCAAATAAAAGGGGGTGAGTGATGAACCATGCGGAGCTGTTGATGCTTACGTACTTACAACCCACGCTACCAATTTCCACGGCTGACCGGGAGGGATAGTTCCCGGAGAGCCTCCGCCGCAACTCAACCGTGATCTGCAGGCCGCGTTTCCGGCCGTTTGGGGGATGTCCAGGACGAATGTTTAGGAATACTCTGGATCAACAAAAGTTTTCTTTAGCTCAGGTGAATTACGGCATGGGCACTGCTTCACGGTTGTTACCCGATCGCGACGTTCTCCCTGCTCGCGGCGGCATTCTTTGCCCTGAACGCGCTGTAACATGGGGCCCAACAGGTGACGGACATCACAGGCTATTCCGCATTGCATCGCATTACCGCACCACCCGTCACCTGAACGTTCGCAGCGGTTGCAAAGGCGCAACCCAGACCACCCCCATGTGGAGGTTTTCAATTTGAGAAACACACCGAGAGGCCTGTCGCAGAGACGGCGCGGCAGACTGCTGAAAGCTGTGGGGGCCGTATTCGCCGCCGTGGCCGCGCTACTGCTCATCGTCGCACCGGCATCGCAGGCCACGAGTCCCTCGCCGACACCATCCCCGTCGGCTACCACGTTCCAAAACAGCATCAGCGGCTTCCTCCGCGGCGACGACCGCGCCCCGATAGCCGACGTGACCATCACCGCCAAGAGCGGTGACTTCACGGGAACCACGAAGTCGGGACCCAACGGCTCATGGACCATCGGTGTCCCCACCCAGGGGACATACGAAGTTGAGCTCGACGAATCCACTCTTCCGGAGGGCATCAAGCTCGCCGAAGGGCAGGAAAACCCCCGCAAGGTCACTTTCAGCCAGACCTCCAATCTCTCGGTGATCTTCACCTTTGGACAGGGCATCGTCATCCAGCAGCAGGACTTCGGCCAGAACCTGCTTAACCGTCTGGTGGCCGGCCTCAGCTTCGGCCTCCTGCTGGCCCTTGCCTCCGTGGGCCTGTCGTTGATCTTCGGCACCACCGGCCTGACCAACTTTGCACACGGCGAAATGGTGACCCTCGGCGCCGTCCTCGTCTTTGCCTTCAACGCCATGGGCCTGCCGTTCTGGCTCGCCATCATTCTGTCCCTGCTGGGCGGCGGGTTATTCGGCTACGTCCAGGATGCAGGTCTATGGAGGCCACTGCGGCGCCGCGGTACGGGCCTGGTCCCCATGATGATCGTGAGCATCGGCCTGGCGCTGGCCGTCCGCTACGTGATCCAGTTCTACTTCGGCGGAGCCACGCAGCAGCTGCCGTTCGCGCAGAGCTCGGAAATCCAGATCGGGCCAGTCTCCATCTCGCCCAACAACCTCTGGTCCCTCGTGATCAGCGCCGTGGTCATCGCCGTGCTCGGCGTCATCCTGCTGAAGACCCGGCTCGGCAAGGCCACCCGAGCGGTCGCCGACAACCCGGCTCTCGCAGCCGCCTCCGGCATCGACGTCGACTCCGTCATCAGGATTGTCTGGATCACCGGCGGCATGCTCGCCTCGCTGGGCGGCATCCTGTGGGCGTACTACCGTCCCGGCGTCACCTTCGACATGGGCTCGCAAATCCTGCTGCTCATCTTCGCCGGCGTCACCCTCGGTGGCCTTGGCACGGTCTGGGGTGCCCTGATCGGTTCCATCATTGTCGGCATCTTCGTGGAGCTGACCACCGTGTTCGGCCTGGCGGCCGACCTCAAATACGTGGGAGCACTGTTCATCATGATTGTTGTCCTCTTGTTCCGGCCTCAGGGCATCTTGGGCCGTCGCGAGCGCGTGGGTTAGGAGACAGCCATGGACTTCGGATTCATACTTTCCAGCGCTGCCGGTGAACTGTTCAGCCCGACGACGGCGGCTTACGCCCTTGCCGCCCTCGGCCTTGCGGTCCACTTCGGCTACTCGGGCCTGCTGAACTTCGGCCAGGCCGGCTTCATGGCGGTGGGAGCCTACGGCTTCGCCATCTCCACTCTTACCTTCGGCGTGCCCTTCTTCGTCGGCCTCCTGATCGCCATCGTCTGCGCGAGCATCTTCGCGTTGCTCCTGGGCATCCCCACACTGCGCCTGCGCGCGGACTACCTGGCCATCGTCACGATCGCGGCCGCGGAAATCGTCCGCTACATCGTGACCACGAACCAGCTGACCGCGGTGACCGGCTCTGCCAACGGGCTTGCCGCCTTCGAAGGCGGGTTCTATGCCATGAACCCGTTCCCGGAAGGCTCCTACCTGGGCATGAACAACCGGGACTTCTTCATCCGCGTCGTCGGCTGGGGCCTCGTCATCATCTGCTGCACCCTGGTGTGGCTGCTGATGCGCAGCCCCTGGGGCCGCGTCCTCAAGGGCATCCGCGAAGACGAAAACGCCGTCCGCTCCCTCGGCAAAAACGTCTACGCTTACAAGATGCAGGCCCTTGTCATCGGCGGCGTGCTCGGCGCCCTCGCGGGCATGATCTTCACCCTCCCCCGCGGCGCAGTCCAGCCGGCCAACTACGGCACCGAACTGACGTTCTTCCTGTACACCTGCCTGCTGCTCGGCGGCCTCGGCACGGTACTGGGACCCGTCATCGGCGCCATGATCTTCTGGGTCGTGCTGTCTCTGACGCAGGGCATTCTGTACGGCCTGATCGAATCAGGCGCCGTCACCTGGCTGAACACGGTCCAGGCCGGTCAGCTGCGATACATCCTGGTGGGCGTCGCCCTGATGCTACTGATGATCTTCAGGCCGCAGGGCGTCTTCGGCAACAAGAAGGAGCTGGCGTTCGCATGAGCACTCAGAGCGGATCATCCGCAATCACCGGAAGCACCGGGCAGTCAGAAGAGATCAACTACATGACGGACGCGCGTCCGATTGCCGCCGACGAGACGGCACCGGGCTGCAAGAAGCGCGATCCGATCGTGGTGGCGGAAAACGTCACCCGCAGCTTCGGCGGCATCAACGCCGTCGACGTCGAATACCTTGAGATCCCCAGGCACAAGATCACGGCGCTCATCGGCCCGAACGGCGCCGGCAAGACCACCCTGTTCAACCTGCTCACGGGCTTCGATACCCCCAATTCGGGCAAGTGGCAGTTCGAAGGCCAGAGCATTGCCGGGGTCTCCCCGTACAAGGTTGCCCGGATGGGCATGGTCCGTACCTTCCAGCTGACCAAGGTCATGGGCAAGCTCACCGTAATGGAGAACATGCGCCTCGGCGGCTCCAACCAGCCCGGAGAACGCCTGTCGAAGGCCCTCTTCAAGGGCATCTGGGGCGGCCGGGAGAAGGAAATCACCGCCCAGGCAGATGTCCTGCTGGAGAAATTCAAACTGGACGCGAAGAAGGACGATTACGCGGCGTCGCTTTCCGGCGGCCAGCGCAAGCTGCTCGAAATGGCCCGGTCGCTGATGGTCCGGCCCAAGCTGGTCATGCTGGACGAGCCGATGGCCGGGGTCAATCCGGCGCTGACGCAGTCGCTGCTGGACCACATCAAGAACCTCAAGGCCGAGGGAATGACCGTGCTGTTCGTTGAGCATGACATGAACATGGTCCGCCACATCGCCGACTGGGTGGTCGTGATGGCTGAGGGCAAGATCGTGGCCGAAGGCCCGCCCGCCGAGGTCATGAAGAACCCGGCCGTGATTGACGCCTACCTGGGCGCCCACCACGACGTGGATCTGGGTGACTCCGAAGGCATCAAGGAGCTTGCAGCCGAACTCGTGGCTGACGAGGAGTCGATTGTCGGTACCGAAAACGCCGGCATCATCTCCCTCGACGTCGTCGCACCGGAGGCGCAGGAGCCGACGCCGCCGGCCGGCAACGGTCCGGTCCGCGGCAGGCGCAGCGCCGATGAGCCGACCCGCACAGACAAGGACACAGAATGAGCGCCACCAGCGCGGCACCCGCCGCCGCCCCCGTGCACGATGAGGACTCCGTCGTCAAGGTCACCAACCTGGTGGCCGGCTACCTCCCCGGTGTCAACATCCTCAACGGCTGCAGCATCGAGGCCCGCAAGGGCGAGCTGATCGGCATCATCGGACCGAACGGGGCCGGCAAGTCGACCCTGCTCAAGGCGATGTTCGGCCTCGTCAAGGTCCACTCCGGTTCGGTAGTGGTCCGCGGCCAGGACATCACCGGGCTCAAGGCCAACAAGCTGGTCAGCAAGGGCGTCGGCTTCGTGCCGCAGAACAACAACGTGTTCGCCACCCTGACCATCGAGGAAAACCTGCAGATGGGCATGTTCCAGCGGCCCAAGGACTTTGCCGAGCGGTTCGACTTCGTCGCAAGCCTGTTCCCCGAGCTCGCCAAGCGGCGCGCTCAGCGGGCCGGTTCGCTCTCCGGCGGTGAGCGCCAGATGGTCGCCATGGGACGGGCCCTGATGATGGACCCGGCCGTGCTGCTGCTCGATGAGCCCTCCGCAGGCCTCTCCCCTGTCAAGCAGGATGAGACCTTCCTCCGGGTCCACGAGATCAACCGGGCCGGCGTCTCCGTGATCATGGTGGAGCAGAACGCGCGCCGCTGCCTGCAGATCTGCGACCGCGGCTACGTCCTCGACCAGGGCAAGGATGCCTACACCGGCACCGGCCGGGAGCTCATGAAGGATCCTAAGGTAATCCAGCTGTACCTGGGCACGCTGGCCGACACCGTCGAATAGCCTTCCCGCGGTATCTCCCTGTAGTACTACACAGAAGGGTCGTCACCAGCCGGTGGCGGCCCTTTTGCATGCCTTGGCGTCGTCGCCGTCCCCCACGGTGCCGTGCGGGCCCCTGCCGCGCCTCCGGGCGCCTCCGCAGCCACTTGCTCGGCGCCTGCGCTCGTTCCTCCCCGGCGGCCCCCTCCCCTCGCAAGCTCGGGCAGGGATCCCTGCCGCCGTGGGCCCAGCGCGACAACGGCGCTTTCGCAAGCGCCTGCCTCCGTCGCCCTCAGTGGTTGTCTCACCTGCCGCTCCCCCGGCAGAACGACGGCGGCGCTTTCCAGCGCGCTCCCCCGCCCGCCCACCAGGAGGGCTGGACCGCGTGACGCTGGGCCGGCCATCTGGTCTCCTCATCCTCCCGCCACGCAAGAGACCCCCGTCCGGATGGACGGGGGTCTCTTGGTGTCGGTGGGAAGCGGCTTACAGCTTGCCGAATTCTTCCTTGGCCGGCGTGTACTTGTTGTCGTCCTGGAACTCGTAGATGCCGATGTAGGCTTCCGTCGGGTCCCCGGCTTCGGAGAACGTTACGGGGCCGGACTGGCCGTCGTAGTCGATGTCCTTGCCGTTGCGGAGCAGGGTGACGCAGGACGGGAAGTCGTTGCACTTGTCGCCGGTTTCAGACACTGCCTTGAGCTGAGCCGCGATGTCGGTGCCCTTGGTGCTCTTCGCAGCCTCGGATGCCAGAGCGATCAGGTTCACTGCGTCGTATGATTCGCCAGCGTAGCTGTAATCCTTCAACGCCGGGTCAATCGCCAGCAGCTTCTTCTTGAAGTCATCCTTCGCGAAAGTGCCCGGGATGGTGCCCTGTGCGCCCTTGAGCGTGCCGGCCTGGAAGTCCTTGCTGTAGTCGGACATGTTGCCGTCCACGAGGAACATCTGAGTGGGCTTGATGCCCTTGCCCGTCATCAGCGGGACAATGCTCTTGGCCTGGTCAAAGGTGATCAGGGCGATCGCATCCGGCTTGGCCGCGATGACCTTGTCCACCTGGCTGCTGAACTGCGAATCGCCTTCGTTGAAGAGTTCTTCTGCAACGACCTTGCCGCCGGCTGCTTCGAACGATGACTTCACGTTCTTCGCGAGACCGGTGCCGTAAGCGTCGTTCAGAACGATCATGCCAACGGTCTGGGCACCGCAGGTAGCCATGTAGTTGCCGAGGACCTTGCCCTGCAGCACGTCCGAGGGGGCGGTGCGCCAGTACAGGCCCTTGTCATCCCAGGTGGTGAAGTCCGGCGAGGTGTTGGCCGGGGAGAACTGGATAACGCCAGCACCGGTGATCTGGTTGATCACGGTCTTGGACACACCGGAGGAGGCAGCGCCTACGACTGCGCTGACCCCGGAGCCCAGCAGGGCCGTGGTGGACTGGGTGGCGATGTCCGTCTTGGTGTCGCCCGAGTCGCGGTGAATAACCTCGACCGGCTTGCCCAACACGCCGCCGGCGTCATTGATTTCCTTGATGCCAAGGTTCACACCCGCGATTTCGGGCGGGCCGAGGAAGGCCAGCGAGCCGGTGGTCGGCAGGAGCGAGCCGATCTTGAGCGGCGTCGGGGTGGTGGTGGTGGAAGCAGGCACGGAACCGCCGGCACCGGCGGCAGTGGTGGCGCTGCCGGTTGCACTGGGAGCCGGGCAGGCGATGCCAGCGGCCGCGGCGGAGGCGGATCCAGTCGACGTCGGGGTGGACGAGCCACCACAAGCCGTAGCCAGAAGAGCGACGCCGATGCTGAGCGCTGTGAGCTTAGCGATGCGGGGCGCCACCTGGGGGAGTGAAGTCATGTAAAAAATCTCCTCGATCTAAAGGTGCGAACGGCCCTTTGATGCGAAAGATCAGGTGTTCCTGATTTAACTTCAAGCTAGTGCAATTTTGGCCCGAACATAAGTGACTACGGTCACATCCTTATAACACTCGTTGCATAGAGGGAATCAGCGCGAGGATCGGGGAGGCTCTGGACGCCGGGCGTCCGGGGCCCAAGGGTCGCCCTGCTCGGTCGGGCCGCCGACGCCGAGGCGGGCATGGCCGTGGGCAGCGATGGAAGTACCCCAGGTGGGACTCGAACCCACAACACGCGGATTTTAAGTCCGCTGCCTCTGCCAATTGGGCTACTGGGGCGCCCGGTCCATGGTATCCCGTCCCGCTGTCCTCCGCCCTGCCGGGGCTAGCCGAACGGGCCGGCGTAGCGGAAGGTCCCGCTGACGCCCCCCGGCCACAGGGCCAGCGGAAGCAGTTGGAAATGCGCGCCCCAGGCGGGGTCCGGGGCCTCGACGCCGAGGGAGGTGGACGGCACGAAGCCGAACCGCGAGTAGTACTCCGGGCTGCCGAGCAGGGCAATACCGCGCTCCCCTGCCGCATTTGCGCGGGCCACGGTTTCCGTCATCAGCGCGGAGCCGATCCCGTGGCGCTGGAGCCGCGGCACCACGCCGATGGGACCCAGGCCCAGCAGTTTCAGCTCCCCGGCCCAGCCGCGGGTGCTGATCACATGGCCCACGATCTCACCGCCGAGCTCCGCCACGATGCTGAACTCAGGCAGGTATTCCTCGCACTCGAAGAGCCTGGCCAGCAAGTCCACCTCTTCCGGTTCCCCCTCGACGCGGAGCCCGGTGACCGGCGAGACGGCGAAGGCCGCAGCGGTCAGGGCCAGCAGGTCGGGGCGGTCCGCGGGCTGTTCACTGCGGAGCACAAGCTCGGGCGCAGGTTTCTGCTCGCCGCTGTCGGCGACCAGTTCGTGCAGTACCTCCAGGGCCCGGTCGGCGTCGGACACGGGGACCAGGATGTGGTCGTGGTGGAATCCCGCCAGGACATTGCAGCTGATCTTTGCCTCCGTCAACGCGGCGCTGACCGCTGCCGTCAGGCCGACTGCCTCGAGCGCGGAGTGCACCTGCAGCGTGATCCAGGCGCCGACAAAGTCATAGGACAGCTCCAGGCGGTCCGCTTCGTCGCGCTGCAGCACCACGGTGAGGCCTTCCGCCTCGCGGACTGCTGCCGCGATGGCGCCGGCCAGGGGTTTGCCATGCGGCCACAGGGCGTAGACAAACTCGCCGTCGCGGCGTTCGGGGCGCATGGTGGCCAGAAGGGTGTGCAGGTCCTTTTCAGCTGTCATGGTGCCAGTCTAGGCGCGGGGTCTGTCCGAGGCCGTCCGGCGGGGGCCGCCCGGGCCGTCGGGCAGGGGCGGCCCGGCCTCCGCCGACGCAAAAACGGCGGCCGCTCCCCCTGAAGGGAACGGCCGCCGTCGAAAGGCGCGCGCTGGCTACTTGGAGTCGGCCGGCACCGATACCTTGGGAGCGCCTGCTGCCGGCGTGCCTGCGGCCGGGGCGGGAGCCGCTGCGGGCTTGGGTGCCGGGCTCGCGGCGGCCACGAAGGCGCCGCGGGGGTTGTCCAGGTCGATCAGCTGGGTGGTGTCGCGGCCCATGAAGAAGGCCAGGATCCAGCCGAAGATGACGCGGAACTTGCGTTCGAACGTGGGCATGGCGAGGCCGTGGTAGCCGCGGTGCGCCAGCCAGGCCAGCGGGCCCTTGAGCCCGATGCGGCCCAGGATGTTGATGTTGGCAACACCCTTCCACTCGCCGAACCCGGCAACGGCGCCCAGGTTCTTGTGCTTGTAGTCCTTGAGCGGCTTGTCCCAGCGGGAAGCCCACAGGTTCTTGGCGAGGCGCTTGGCCTGGCGCAGGGCGTGCTGGGCGTTGGGGACGCAGGTTCCGTCCGGCAGGCCGCTGCCCGAGAGGTCCGGCACGGCTGCGACGTCGCCGGCGGCCCAGGCATTCTCGACGATTCCCTCGTCGCCTGCGATGCGCAGGTCCGGGAGGACGCGGACGCGTCCGCGCGGCTCGAGCGGGAAGTCGGTGGAGCGGACCATCGGGTTGGCCTGCACGCCGGCAGTCCAGACCAGGGTGTCCGACTCGAAGTCCTGGGCCGGGGTCTTGTCCGGAAGGTTGATGAGCTTCAGGGAGCCCTCGGCGTTGTCCAGCGAGGTGTTCAGGAGGACCTCGATACCGCGGCTGCGGAGGTGCTCGACGACCCATTCGGCCTGCTTGGCCGTGACCTCGGGCATGATGCGGCCCATGGCCTCAACCAGGACGAAGCGGACTTCCTCCTGCTTGACACGCGGGTTGTTCTTGACCGCGGCGCGGGCAAGATCTTCCATTTCGGTGATGCACTCGATGCCGGCAAAGCCGCCGCCAACGACGACGAAGGTCAGCGCGCGGGCGCGCTCAACCGGATCCGTCATGAGCGAGCCGGCTTCGATGCGCTCGAGGACGCTGTTGCGCAGGGCCACGGCTTCCTCGATGGTCTTGAGGCCAATGCCCTTGTCCGCGAGGCCCTTGATCGGGAAGGTGCGGGTGATCGCGCCCGCAGCAACGACGACGTCGAAGTAGGGAATCTCGAAGTTCTCGCCACCGTCGGCCGGGGCAACCACGGCGGTGCGGTTGGCGTGGTCGATCGAGAGGACGCGGCCCTGGATGAGTTCCGTCTGCTTGAGGTGCTGGCGGTGCGAGACGACGGCGTGGCGGGCCTCGATGTTGCCGCCTGCCACCTCGGGGAGGAAGGGCTGGTAGGTCATGTAGGGCAGCGGATCAACGACGGTGACGATGCCACCGGCATTCGCGATCTTGTTCTGCAATTTGAGGGCGACGTACAGGCCGACGTACCCGCCGCCGACGACGAGTACCCGGGGACGGTCCTGGAGCTGAGGGGTGGATGCCATGCGTCAAGAATACAGTAGTTTGTGAAAAACTTCACTAACTACGCTTGGCGCGACCTGACCGGCAGCAGAGGCCGTTCTGGAGGCACATAACGACCCCTGCTGCGGGCTAGTTGGGCTTGCCGGAATCCACGGAGTCGAGGACCCCGGTTTCCGGCCCTCCGGGCCCGTCCTGCCCTCCGCTCGCGCCCGGGCGTCCGGCGCGGCGGAGCTGGAAAACCGCTGCGGCGATGATGGCCAGGAACAGCGCCCCGAAGCCGAGGACCACCATGGCCGGAACGGCGCTGTCGAATTGCGAGGGCTGCTCCGCCACCGGCACGGTGGCCTCCGGCAGGGTCGGCAGGGCGCTGGACGGAGCGGGGGCCTCCGTGGCCGGTGCCGTCGCCAGGTTCCCGCGGCGGTGGACGCGGATCCAGTCGGAGATGGAGCCCAGGGGGTTGGTCTTGGTTTCCGGCACGTCGGCCTTGAGAGCTGCCTCCGCGTTGAGCACCCCAAAGCCGTAAATCGGGTCTTTCCCGGTCGCCCCGGCGTCCTTCGCCGTGCTGACGATCCGGTTGATGACCTGGCTGGCCGTCATGTCCGGCCACTTGGAGCGGATCAGGGCGGCGACGCCGGCGACGATGGGGGTGGCGCCGGAGGTACCCGCCCATTCGGCGTAGCCGCCGGAGGGCAGGCCGCCGATCAGGTTCTCGGCGGGGGCCGCTACGCCGATGCTGATGCCCTGCGACGAGGAGTCGATGCTGGCCCGCCCCTTGCGGTCCAGCCCGGCCACGGTCAACACTCCGGGAATGGTGGCCGGGGCGCCGACCTGGATGTTTCCGCCCAGCCGGTTGCCGGCGGCGGCAACGATCACGACGTCCTTCTGCTCGGCGTAGAGGAATGCCGCATCCCAGCTCTGCGGCCACTCCGGAGACGTGCTGCCGAGCGAGATGTTGATGACGCGGGCGCCGTTGTCGACGGCCCAGCGGACCGCCTCGGGGATCTGGTCCTGGTCGCTCTTGCCGCCGGGGTTGGCGGAACCGAGCCAGGTGGAAACGGAGAGCAGTTGAGCTTCGGGCGCAACCCCGACAATCCCGTCCGGTCCGACAGTGGGACCAGGCCGTGCGCTGGGGGTGGGGCTCGGGCTGGCGCTGGCGGTGGCCGGGGGCTGGTGTCCCCGGCCCGCGAGCATGGTGGCCACCAGGGTGCCGTGTTCGGGCTTGGCGCCGATGCTCTCCCGCCCGTCCGGGCTGCCGGCGCCGGACACATCCGCTCCCCCGGACAGCACTCCGGCAAGGTCCGGGTGCGTGCCGTCCACGCCGCTGTCGATCACGGCGATCTTGACGTTGGCGCCCTTGGAGACTTCCCAGGCCTTGGTGATTCCCGACTCGGCGAGCCAGTATTCCTTGTCGCGCCAGGAATCCGCGTGCGCGGCGGGAGCCGCCGCGAGCGCTATCGGAACGCTGCCGCCCGCCAGGGCCAAGGCCATCAACGCGGAGGCGGTCCGGCGAGGCCGGGCTGTTGCTCTGGTCATTCGGGTCCTATCGGCGGTACAGCGGTGGCGCCGCAGGTCCGTTAGGGCCGCGGCAGGAGGAACGGAGTTTATCCAGCGGAGCTAGCTCCGGCGGATGCCCGGTTTAGCTGATGCTGAGGGCAATGCCGTCAAGAATATCGTGTTCGCTGCTGACGGCCGTGGTGATGCGGCCCTCGGTGGCTTCCGCAACGCGCTCCAGGACGCGGCGCCACACCAGCCCGCCGGCGCCGATCACGTCCACCCGGCCCGGGTGCATGTAGGGCAGGGCGGCCCGCTCTGCCCGCGTCATTTCCAGGAGCTCGGTGCAGGCGCGGCGGACCGCCGCCAGGCTGAGTTCGGCTCCATGGATCGCCGTCGGGGAATATTCCGGAAGGTTCAGCGCGTGGGCGGAGATGGTGGTGACGGATCCCGCCACCCCGACGACGACGGTGCTGCGGTTCAGCGGTACGGTCCGTGCGGCCTCGCTGATCGCGGCGTCGATGTCGGCTTCCGCCGCGGCGATCTGCTCCGCCGTCGGCGGGTCGTTGCGGAGGTGGCGTTCCGTCATCCGGACGCAGCCGATGTCGACGGACTTCGCGGCAATGACGCCGTCGGCGTTCCCCAGCACGAACTCAGTGCTGCCGCCGCCGAGGTCCACGACCAGCACGGGGTCCGGGCCGCGGGAGGGCAGGACGCTGCTGGCGCCGGCGAAGGAGAGGGCGGCTTCTTCGTCGCCGGTGATCACCTCGGGTTCGACGCCGAGGAGTTCGCGGATCCCGTCGATGAAGACCTGCCGGTTGCGCGCGTCGCGGGTGGCAGAGGTCGCGACGAAACGGATTTTTTCGGCACCGTGGTGGCGGATCAGTCCGGCGTATTCGCGCGTTGCAGCGAAGGTGCGGTCGAGGGCTTCCTGAGCGAACTCGCCGGTGGCGTCGACGCCCTGGCCGAGGCGGACGACGCGCATTTCGCGCACGACGTCGGTGAGCGGGGGGGTCGTGCCTCCGGAATCCGGTGCGTGGGTGTCGGCGATGAGCAGACGGATGGAGTTGGTTCCGCAGTCGACGGCGGCGACGCGCGTCACTGGCCGGCCTCTGCTTCGGTGGTTTCCGGCTGGCCCGGCAGTTCCGTGCGTGCCTTGCGGACCGGGGCCGGCCGGCCCACGATCTCCGGAAGGCCCTGTGGTCCGTGCCGGCTGAGGTCCTGCGAGGGGACCTCGCCGCCGGTGTCCCAGGCGCCGTCGCAGTAGCAGCGGTCGCTGGTCCACCATTCCGCGATGCCGGCGATCGCCTCGTCACCGAGCGGGTTCACCCCGGGCCCCGCAGCCAGGGCGTGCCCCACCAGGACGTGCAGGCATTTGACCCGGGTCGGCATTCCGCCGGCGGAAATACCGTCGATCTCGGGCACGGTGCCGATGCCGGACCGGACGCCGATCTCGGCCCGGGCGGCCAGATAGGCCTCGTGGGCGGCGCGGTAGCCGTCGGCCAGGACCGCATCGGCGCCCAGCCGCTCGTTCATCTCATTCATCAGCCCGGCGGCCTCAAGCCGCGAAACGGCGGAGGTGATGACCGGGTGCGTCAGGTAGAAGGTGGTGGGGAACGGCGTGCCGGTGCTGAGCCGCGGCGACGTGGCCGCGACGAGCGGGTTTCCGCAGACGCAACGGGCTGGGATCTCGACGACGTCCCGGACCGGGCGGCCGAGCTGCCGGCTCAGGACCTCAAGATCGTGCGCGGAGGGCTGGCGGGACTCTTGGAACGCACCTGCTGTGCTGGCGGCGTCGGCCGGCGCTGCTGCCGGCTTCCCTGCCTTGAGGGTCTCGTCCACTCGGTTCTCGTCCACTGGCGCGGCACCTTTCCTGCCCTGTACGGCCTGTCCGTCGGAATGGCCGGCGGCGGGCGCCGCTTTAGTCTGTTGCCGAACGCCGGATGGAGTCCCAGAGGGAGTCCACCCATGGCAGCTTGGCCGGGTCTTGGGATGTTGCTGCTCCGGCCGCGCCACCGGACTCGCCGGCAGGAAGATCGCTGCCAAAGACCCAGTAGCCCGTCTCTCCGGGCATAACCATGTTAATCCGGTCGCGGGCCTGCTGCTTAACGTAGTTGGGATCCTGCCAGCGGGAGACCTGGCGCCTGAGGTCGTTCTGCTCGGACTGTTTCGCGGCGATGTCAGCCTGCAGGGCTGCGATTTCGGCGCGTTTCTCGAAGAAGATCTTGACGGTTGGCGCCAGCATGATAGTGATGGCAATCATGACCACGGACAGGGCCAGCATGCGTCCGGAGAACGCTTTGGCCGGGACCGGGGACTCATCCGGCTCGGCAGGAGGCTTCCCGCCGTCGCTGGCCCGGGCCGTTGATGCCTTGGCGGCGGACCTGTCACCGGTGACCTTCGTGGCGCCGGTCCTCGCCCCTGTGCTCTTGGCCCCTGCGCTCTTGGTCCCTGTGGTCTTGGTTCCGGCAGCTTTGACGCCGCTGGCAGGCTCCCGGTCCGAGGCGGCTTTGCCGGCGTCTTGCTGGGGGCTGTCGCGGCGGGAGCCTGAAGCCGGGGCGGCTGTATGGCCCGGGGCAGTCCGGCCGCCGAAGTCGGCCTGGATGACGTCGCCGCCGTCGCCCGTGTCCTGGGACTCCGGGGCCGCGGGCGTGGCCCGGGGAACCTTGGGGCGGCGGGTAGCCATGTCACTCCTGTAATGCCCGGTCCTTGCTGGGCTGGCTTGCTGCTTTGTCCTGACCTCCGTGGCCGGCACGGGCGGCACCAGCCCGGCACCAACAAGGGTGCCGAAAACAGAACCGGCGGCCATGGTCTTTCAACCATAGCCACCGGTTACTGGATTTCGTTGCTACTAGCCCTTGAAACGCGGGAAGGCGCTGCGGCCGGCGTAGCGTGCGGCGTCGTCGAGTTCTTCTTCGATGCGCAGCAGCTGGTTGTACTTGGCAACGCGCTCGGAGCGGGCCGGGGCACCGGTCTTGATCTGGCCCGCGTTGGTGGCAACCGCGATGTCAGCAATGGTGGTGTCCTCGGTCTCGCCGGAGCGGTGCGAGGTGATGGTGGTGTAACCCGCGCGCTGGGCGAGGGACACGGCGTCGAGCGTCTCGGTCAGTGAACCGATCTGGTTCA
Source organism: Pseudarthrobacter sp. MM222 (assembly GCF_947090775.1). NCBI lineage: Bacteria > Bacillati > Actinomycetota > Actinomycetes > Micrococcales > Micrococcaceae > Pseudarthrobacter > Pseudarthrobacter sp. MM222. The sequence continues at coordinate 1,202,894 of NZ_OX352321.1, read as the reverse complement.
CCTTGACCAGCAGCGAGTTGGCGGTGCGCGAGTCGATGCCGGTCTGCAGGCGCTCGGGGTTGGTCACGAAGAGGTCGTCGCCGACGATCTGGACCTTGTCGCCGATGGCGTCGGTGAGGGCCTTCCAGCCGTCCCAGTCGTTCTCATCCAGCGGGTCCTCGATCGAGACCAGCGGGTAGTCGGCAACGAGTTCGGCGTAGTAGGCGCTCATCTCGGCCGAGCTGAGGGCCTTGCCTTCGAACTGGTAGGCACCGTCGGTGAAGAACTCCGAGGAGGCAACGTCGAGGGCCAGGGCGATGTCCTTGCCCGGGGTGTAGCCGGCGTTCTTGATGGCTTCCTGGATCAGGTCCAGGGCGGCGCGGTTGGACGGGAGGTTCGGCGCGAAGCCGCCCTCGTCGCCGAGGCCGGTGGAGAGGCCCTTCTCCTGCAGCACGGCCTTGAGGGCGTGGTAGACCTCGACGCCCCAGCGCAGGCCTTCGGAGAAGGTCTCGGCGCCGAGCGGGACAACCATGAATTCCTGGATGTCGACGTCGGAATCGGCGTGCGAGCCGCCGTTGAGGATGTTCATCAGCGGAACCGGCAGGACGTGGGCGTTCGGGCCGCCCAGGTACTTGTAGAGCGGCAGGTCGGCGGACGCGGCGGCGGCGTTGGCCACGGCAAGGGAGACGCCCAGGATGGCGTTGGCGCCGAGCTTGCTCTTGTTGGCGGTCCCGTCCAGGTCGATCATGGACTGGTCGATGCTGCGCTGGTCGGTGGCGTCGAAGCCAATCAGGGCCGGAGCGATCTGGTCGATGACGGCGTCGACAGCCTTCTGGACGCCCTTGCCGAGGTAACGGCCCTTGTCGCCGTCGCGGAGCTCAACGGCCTCGTGCTCGCCGGTGGAGGCTCCGGAGGGGACTGCTGCGCGGCCGATCTGGCCGTCGGATAGCAGAACTTCAACTTCTACGGTCGGGTTGCCGCGGGAATCGAGGATCTCGCGGGCGTGGATGGCATCGATAAGCGCCATGAATATGCTCCTTTGGGTGAAGCGATCTGCTGGGGAATGACTGCTGGGACTCTGGCTGGAATCAAGCTGAAAACCGACGTCCTCGTCCCTCCTAGCCTAGTCGAGAGTGGCGCAGGTTACGGAAACCTATCCAATTCCCGGCGTCATCAAGGCGACGGCGGGAGTGCGTGGCTGTCCTGGAAGCGGCGGGCGGCCCCGCGGAGGGCGCGTTCGGCGTCGAGCCCCTTGGCCCGGGCCGCGGCGGCAATGCCGAAAAGCAGCTCCCCGAGTTCCTCTTCGGTGCCGGGGACGTCGACGGCGGATCCGGCGCCGGCCGGCGCGAGGCCGGACCGCTCGGCGCGGTCCAGAAGCTTCTGGGCCCGGGCCAGGGCCGGGAGCGCCGCGGGGACGCCGTCGAGGGCGTTCCCGGGATGGGACTTGTCCGTATGCAGCAGCTTTTCGGAACGCTTGACGGCGTCCCATTTCCGGACGATTTCCTGCACCGTCGCCGGGAAGGAGTCCTGCAGCGTGCCGTCGGGGCGGAACACGTGCGGGTTGCGGCGGATCATCTTGGCGGTGAGGCCGCGGGCGACGTCGTCGAGATCGAAGGCGTTGCGTTCCTGCGCAAGCCGGGCGTGCAGGACTACCTGCAGCAGGACGTCACCCAGCTCGGCCTGCAGTTCGGGATCCCCGCCGCCGGCTTCGATGGTCTCGGCGACCTCGTGGGCCTCCTCAAGGAGGTACTCCACGAGGGATTCATGGGTGAGGGCACCCATCCAGGGGCAGTGCTCGCGCAGCGCCGCGATCACTGCCACCAGCCCCTGGACGGGTGAGGTGTCCTCGTTAGCCAAGGTCGGCGTAGGCCTCGTTGATGTACTCGACGAGGGCTTCCTTCTCCTCCAGCGGGAGGAAAGCCGCCTCAGCTGCGTTAAGGGTCAGCTCCAGCAGGTCATCGAGGTCGTAGTCGAAGGTCTCCACGAGCAGTTCGAACTCGTCGGTCAGGGTTACGCCGCTCATCAGCCGGTTGTCCGTGTTGATGGTGACGTTGAAGCCGAGCTGGTAGAGCATGTCCAGCGGGTGGCTTTCGATTCCCTCGCCGAAGCCGGCAACGGCGCCCGTCTGCAGATTGGAGGAGGGGCAGATCTCCAGGGCGATGCCGCGGTCGCGGACCCAGCTGGCGAGCTCGCCGAGGGTCACAAGGCCGATGTTGTCGCTCTCGTCCGCGTCTGCCGCGGCGTCTTCGTCGTCCTCGAATTCGACGGTGACGTCCTCGGCGATCCGGATACCGTGGCCCAGGCGGAGGGCCCGGCCGTCCACGAGAGCGGACTGGATGCTGTCCAGTCCGGCGGCCTCACCGGCGTGCACGGTGGCCGGGAAGTTGTGCTGCGCCAGGTAGGTGAAGGCGTCCTTGAACCGGGAAGCGGGGAAACCGTCTTCGGCGCCGGCAATGTCAAAACCGACGGCGCCCTTGTCGCGGTGGCGTACGGCGAGTTCGGCAATCTCCTGGCCCCGGTCCGCGTGGCGCATGGCGGTGATGAGCTGGCCGACCTGGATGTCGCGGCCGGTCTCCGCGACGGCGTCCACGCCCGCTTCGAGGCCGGCCTGCACGGCCTCCACCACTTCGTCCAGGCTCAGGCCCTGCTGCAGGTGCTGCTCGGGAGCCCAACGCACTTCGCCGTAGACGACGCCGTCGTCCGCCAGGTCCTCGACGAACTCCTTGGCGACCCGGAACAGGCCGTCCTTGGTCTGCATCACGGCGATGGTGTGGTCGAACGTTTCAAGGTAGCGCACCAGGGAGCCGGAGTCGGCTGATTCGCGGAACCACTGCCCCAACGCGACGGGGTCGGTCGAGGGCAGCGTGTGGCCGACGGCCTCGGCCAGTTCGATGATGGTGGCCGGACGCAGCCCGCCATCCAGGTGGTCGTGAAGGGAAACCTTGGGAAGGCCCTTCAGGTCGAAGTCGAGGTCAGGGGCAGCGTCAAGAATAGTCTCAGTCACGTTCCCACCTTAGGGTCGGAGGACCCCGGATGCCAGTTGCCGCGGATCCGGGCGCTGGCGGACATTCCCGCCGGTACTGCTGTCTCGGTCAGGAGGTTGCGGTCAGGGGGTTGCGGCGGGCACCGACTCGGCCGCGGCGGGACTGTCCGAAAGTTCGGCGGCGGGGCCGGAGGGCACTTCCTCGGCCGGGCTGGACGGCTCGTCGTGCCGCGCCAGGCGTTTGTGCCACCAGCGGAGCGCGTGATCGATCACTATGCCCAGCACGATCGCAAATACGACGGCTATGCCGGCGCTCAGCAGGGGGTTGTGGTGCAGCCACGGGAAGGAGCTGGCCAGGATGCCGATGCCAATGGAATAGGCCACCCAGGTGAGGCAGGCGAACGCGTCCAGGGCGAAGAATTTCCGGTGCGGAAACCCGGTGGTGCCGGCCACGTAATTGACCGCCACGCGTCCCCAGGGAATGTAGCGCGCCGTGAAAATCAGGACCGCGCCGCGCTTCTCAAGCTCGTAGCGCGCCCAGCCGAACACCTTCTGGACCTTTGGCTTGCGCATCCACCGCCAGCGCTCAAGGCCGATCTTCCGGCCCAGGAGGTAGGCCATGTTGTCGCCCGCAATCGCGCCGACAAGCGCGGTCAGGCCCAGAATCCAGAGGTTGGGATTTCCGCTGTGCCGGGAGAACGCCGCCAGCGCAACGATAAGGGTCTCACTCGGGACCACCATGGCGAATCCGTCGACAAAAAAGAAGACCAGCAGGAGGGGGTATATCCACCACTGGCCCGCTGCATGAAGCACGGCCTCATTAATGAACTCCACGCAGCATTGCTCCTAGACGAAATGAGGCTAACGAAAGTGACGTAAATCGCTCCCTAGTGTCCCACGGCCGAGGCGCGGTTCGCTACGTCTTCGCACCGGAGGTTTGAACCGGTTCCCCGCACCCGAAGCCGCCGAACCGGCCCCCCGGTCCCCTATTCCGGCGCAGGCCCGGAGGCCGGGCCGGGCTTCTCAACCGGTGCCGGGAGTTTGCCGCGGACCCTGCTGATCACCAGATCGATGCCGATGCCAAGAGTGATCGCGCAAACCACTGCCACGATCACGCCCAGCAGGTGGTTGTCTTCGAACCACTGGCCAAAAAACATCCCGATGGCCACGGAGTAACTGGCCCAGAGCACGGCGGACAACACGGTCAGTCCCACGAACCTGGGCCTCGGGTAGTGGGTTGCTCCCGCGGTCAGGTTAACGGCGACGCGGCCGATCGGGACAAAGCGTGCCACCAGGATCAGCGATGCCGACCGCTTGCGCAGCTCCCGGCCGGCCCAATGGAAGGCCGCCTGCATCCGCGGTCCGCGCATCCAGGACCAGCGCCGCGTACCCGTCCGGCGCCCGATCAGGTAGGCCGCGTTGTCGCCCACGAAAGCGCCCCCGGCAGCGGTCATCAGCAGCAGCGCGGGAGCCGGGACGTCCGCCGTCGCAGCAACCGCGGCCAGCCCCACCACCACCGATTCACTGGGGATGGGCGGGAAGAAGCCGTCGATGACGCAGCACGCGAACACGAGGATGAGGACCCAGGGTTGCGCGGCGGCTGCCAGGATGAAGTCGTTGATTGCCTGCACGGTTTCCTAACGCACGGCGGCTCGCGAACTCTCCCGCACCGAACGGGCCGCGGTCCGGACCGCTCCCCGGGAGTATTGCTGTGGAGCCAGTGTACTGCCGGCCCCCACCCTTGGTTGCCCTATCACTTGTGGCGGCTAAACCAGAGAGGTTTGGGGACCACAAGTGATAGGGCAACCGGGGTTTGCTCAGGCGATGCGGTCGATGATCAGCTGCTGCGCCGGGCGGGAGCCTTCCGGTGCAATCACGACGGCGTGCTCCAGCGCTTCCTTGGCCCGCTCGAACTTCTCTGGCGTGTCAGTCAGCAGAGTCATCAGGGGCTCGCCGGCCTTGACCATGGCGCCGGGTTTGGCATGCATGCGCACGCCGGCCCCCGCCTGGACCTGGTCTTCCTTCCGCGCGCGGCCTGCGCCCAGGCGCCACGCCGCGACCCCGACGGCCATGGCGTCGAGTTCCACCAGGACGCCGTCGGCGGGCGCGTAGATCACCTCAGATTCCTTGGCTACCGGGAGCTTCGCGCGCGGGTCCCCGCCCTGCGCCGCGATCATGCGGTTCCAGACGTCCATGGCCCGGCCATCCTTGAGCGCTGCCCGCGGATCGGCGTCGCGGACACCGGCGCAGGCAAGCATCTCCTCGGCCAGCCGGACGGTCAGTTCGACGACGTCTTCCGGACCCCCGCCGGCGAGAACCTCCACGGATTCCTCGACCTCGATCGCGTTGCCCGCGGTCAGGCCCAGCGGCGTGTTCATGTTCGTCAGCAGCGCCACCGTGTTGACGCCGGCGTCCTTGCCGAGGGCCACCATGGTCTCGGCCAGTTCGCGGGCGCGGGCCTCGTCCTTCATGAAGGCACCGCTGCCCACCTTGACGTCGAGCACCAGCGAGCCGGTGCCTTCGGCGATCTTCTTGCTCATGATGGAGGAGGCGATCAGCGGGATGGCCTCGACGGTGCCGGTGACGTCCCGCAGGGCGTAGAGCTTCTTGTCGGCCGGGGCCAGGCCGGCGCCCGCGGCACAGATGACGGCGCCCACGTCCTGGAGCTGGGCCAGCATTTCCTCGTTGCTCAGCGCCGCGCGCCAGCCCGGGATCGATTCGAGCTTGTCCAGGGTCCCGCCGGTGTGGCCAAGGCCGCGGCCGGAGAGCTGCGGCACGGCCACGCCGAAGACCGCGACGAGGGGTGCCAGCGGCAGGGTGATCTTGTCCCCCACGCCGCCGGTGGAGTGCTTGTCGCTCGTGGGCTTTACGCCGCCGTCGGGCCGGCGCAGGCTGGAGAAGTCCATCCGCTCGCCGGAGGCGATCATCGCCGCCGTCCAGCGGGAAATCTCGGCGCGGTCCATGCCGTTGAGCAGGATGGCCATGTTCAGGGCCGCCATCTGCTCGTCGGCGATGGCGCCGCGGGTGTACGCGTCGATGGTCCAGTCGATCTGCGCGGGGCTGAGCACGCCCTTGTCCCGCTTGACGCGGATGATGTCGACGGCGTCGAACGCTTCGGTGCTGTTGGTCTGTGTCACTGGTGTCACCGGGTTTCCTCCAGGTGTTGGGGGCCAAAGGCATCGGGAAGGACCTGGTCCATGGTCCGGATTCCCTGCGTGGTCATGAGCTCCATGTCCGGAGCCCGGAATTCGTAAAGCAGCTGCCGGCAGCGTCCGCACGGCATCAGGACGTTGCCGCCGGCGTCGACACAGTAGAAGGCGCGCAGCAGTCCGCCGCCGGTCATGTGCAGATTGCCCACGAGCGCGCACTCGGCGCACAGGGTCAGTCCGTAGCTGGCGTTCTCGACATTGCAGCCGCTGACGATGCGGCCGTCCGCGGTGAGGGCCGCTGCCCCCACCGCGAACTTCGAATAGGGCGCATACGCGTTGTTCATCGCGGCCACCGCGGCGGCCTCGAGGGCCGCCCAGTCGACGTCGGTGCTGTCCACGCCCGTCAGCCCTTGACGTACGGTATGCCGCTGGCGGCGGGAGGACGGGATCGGCCCACGAGGCCGGCCACGGCCAGCACCGTCACGAGGTAGGGCAGCATGGCCATGAACTGGCTCGGGACAGGGGTGCCGATGATGGTCACGATGCTCTGCAGGTTGTCCGCGAAGCCGAACAGCAGGGCCGCGAAGAATGCCCCGATCGGGTTCCAGCGGCCGAAGATCAGGGCGGCGAGGGCAATGAAGCCGCGGCCCCCGGAGATCTCCTTGGTGAAGCTGTCGATCGCCACGAGGGTGAAGAACGATCCGCCGATGCCGGCGATGGCACCGCCGAGGGTGACGTTCCAGAAGCGGGTGGCGTTGACCTTGATGCCCATGGTGTCCGCGGCCTGCGGGTGTTCGCCGACGGCCCGGACCCGCAGGCCCCACTTGGTCTTGAACAACCCGACCCAGACCAGCAGAACGGCGGCGTACATGAGGTAGCCGACCACCGACTGCTTGAACAGGATGGGGCCCAGCACGGGGATGCTGGACAGCACGGGGATCTCGATGATCGGCAGCCGGCCGGGGGCGTTGAACATTTCCTTGTCCGCCTGCATGACGGTGCTGAACAGGAAGCCCGTGAGGCCGGACACCAGGACGTTGAGCACCACACCGACGATGATCTGGTTGACCACGTACTTGATGCTGAACAGGGCCAGCACCATCGACACCGCGGCCCCGGCAACGGCCGCGGCGAGCAGGCCCACGTAGGGGTTGTGGGTCAGGGTGGCCACGATGGCGGCGGTGAAGGCACCGCCCAGGAGCTGGCCTTCGATGGCGATGTTGACGACGCCGACGCGTTCGCAGAGCACGCCGGACAGCGAACCGAAGACCAGCGGCACGGCGAGGGTCACGGACCCGGCGATCAGGCCCGCCAGCGAGATGCTGGGGGTCCGGGCACCGCCGACCACCCAGATCAGGAAGGCGGCCACGAAGAGGACCATGAAAGTGATCGGCAGCCAGCGCGGCGGCCGCTGGTTCTTGGTCTTGAGGAACAGGGCGTAGCCCGCCAGGCCCAGCATGATCACGGAGAGCACGATCCCGCCGAGGAAGGCGGGCACTTCGATCGCGGGCAGCTGGAAGAAGTCACCGCTGGAGGAGATGCCGAACTTGGCGGTCTGGTTGGGACCGAGCAGGCCGAAGAAGATGAACGCGACGGCGCCCAGCACCAGCAGCGTCACCGGCAGCTTCCAGGTCACTGGTTTGAAGGTTACGGACGGCGTGGTGTCCGCGGCCGGGGCGGCCTGTCCCGCTGGGGGTTTGTCGGGCTGCGATTTGCCCGGTTGGGGCGACGTTGCTGTTGTGCTCATGCTGCACCTCCGGTGGTTGCTGCCTGCGGGGACTTGCCGGCGGGTGCGGCCTTCTTCTTGCGCGGGTTGAGTCCGAAGATCGCCCGGACCAGGGGCGGCGCTGCGATGAACAGCACGATCAGCGACTGGACCACCAGCACGATGTCGATCGGGGTTCCGGTCTGGATCTGCATCTGCACGGCTCCGGCGCGGAAGGCGCCGAACAGCACGCCGGCGGCGAAGGTGCCCCACGGCGTCGAACGTCCCAGCAGCGCCACCGTGATGGCGTCGAAGCCGTACGTGGCCGCGACGCCGTCGGTGAGGACCTTTTCCGTGCCCGCCACCTGTGCGACGCCGGAAAGTCCGGCCAGGCCGCCGGCGATTGCCATCACCAGGATCGTGGCGCGCGGCACGTTGATGCCGGCGGTCAGCGCCGCCTTGGGGTTGGCGCCGACGGCCCGGAATTCGAAGCCGATCGTGGAGCGGTTCAGCAGCCACCAGACGAACACGGTGGCAGCGATGGCCAGCAGGAAGCCCAGGTGCAGCCGGTACTGGCTGCCGAGGATCTGCGGGTACACGGCGGAGGGGTCCAGGACCGGGGAGATCGGAGTGGTCTCCCCCGGGCGCTGGAAAGCCGGCGTGTCCAGCAGGTAGCGCACAAGGTACAGCGCGATGTAGTTGAACATGATGGTCACGATCACCTCGTGGGCGCCGGTCCTGGCTTTGAGGAGCCCGACGAGGCCGCCCCAGAGGGCACCGCCGGCGATGCCGGCCAGCAGGACCAGCAGCAGGTGCAGCCCCATCGGCAGGTGCAGCGCGAAGCCGACCCAGGACGCCAGGATGCCGGCCATGATGATCTGGCCCTGGGCGCCGATGTTGAACAGGCCGGCGCGGAAGGCCAGGGCGACGCCGAGGCCCGCCGTGATCAGCGGGGTGGCGATGGTGAGGGTCTCCAGGAGCGGGGCGAACTGGCCGCCGATGCCGGAACCGCGGGGGTTGAACACCGAGCCCTGGAACAGGGCCACGTAGGAGCGGGTGGCGGCGGACCAGACGGCGGAGAAGAAGTCGCTGGGGCGGGCAAAGAGGTAGCCCGCCGTGGCGCCGACCTGTTTGTCCGTGCTGGCGATGAGCAGGCCGCCGAGGATCAGAGCGAGGAGCACGGCCAGGACGGAGACGATGCCGCTGCCGGTGAAGATCCTGCGCAGCACCGAGTCCGGACCACCCGGGACAGCGCCGCTCTGCGCCGAGACAGGCACGGCCGAGGGCCGCATGGCTCCCCCGGCGGTGTCCAGCGCGGCGACCGAGGCGGCGTCCGGTGCCTGGATCTCTCCCTCGGGCGCCGTGTCCGGCGCCGAGCCGGAGGCCGTTTCCGGGGCCGGTTCCGCCGCGTGGCGCGGGTGGTGTTGTTCAGTCATGGTGTTCTCCTACGGCGCCGGAGTGGGTCTCCTGCACAGGCTGTGCGGCATGCGCCGGGCTCGTGGCCCGGCTGCCGGCGTGGTGCTTGGTGGCGGTGTCCGCCTGGGCGTCGGCCGGGGACAGTCCGGCCATCATCAGTCCGAGGACATCGCGTCCGGTGCCGGCGGGGACAATCCCGACGAGCTTGCCCTTGTAGAGCACTGCGATCCGGTCGGCGAGCTCAATCACCTCGTCCAGTTCGGTGGAGACGATCATCACGGGGGTGCCGTGGTCCCGCTCCGCCACGATGCGTTTGTGCAGGAACTCGATCGATCCGACGTCCACGCCGCGGGTGGGCTGCGAGGCGATGAAGAGCCGCAGCGGACGGGACAGTTCCCGCGCCATCACGACTTTCTGCTGGTTGCCGCCGGACAGGGTGCCCGCGGCGAGCGAACCGGAGGGGGTGCGCACGTCGAACTCGTCGATCCGGGTTTTCGCGTTCTCCAGGACCTTGGCCGGGCTCATGCTGATGCCCTTGGCGAACGGTGCCTGGTCGTAGCGGTCCAGGATCAGGTTTTCGGCAATCGAGAAGGTGCCGATCAAGCCGTCAACGGAGCGGTCCTCCGGCACGAAGCCGACGCCGGAGTTGAGCACGTCCTTGACGTTGCGGCCCACAAGTTCTTCACCGTCGAGCAGGATGGAGCCCTGGACCCGGTCCTGCAGGCCCAGGATGGCCTCGGTCAGTTCGGTCTGGCCGTTGCCCTGGACACCGGCGATGGCGAGGATCTCACCACGGGCGATGTCGAAGCTGATGCCGTCCACCACGTGCTGGCCGCTGGGCGCAATGACCGTCAGGTCCTGGACCTGGAAGGTCTTTTCCTGCGGCTTGGCCGGGGCCTTGTCCAGCGTCAGGCTGACGGCCCGGCCCACCATCATGGAGGCGAGCTCGGTTGTCGAGGCGCCGGGATCGGCGCTGCCGACCACCTTGCCGCGGCGGATCACCGTGATGGTGTCCGAAACGGCCTTGACCTCGCGGAGCTTGTGCGAAATGAAGACGATCGAGGTGCCGTGGCTCTTCAGCTGGCGCATGATATCCAGCAGCTCATCAGTGTCCTGCGGGGTGAGCACGGCGGTCGGCTCGTCGAGGATCAGCACCTTGGCGTCGCGGACGAGGGCCTTGATGATTTCGACTCGCTGCTGCACGCCCACCGGAAGGTCCTCGATCAGCGCGTCGGGGTCCACGTCGAAGCCGTACCGGTCGGAGATCTCCTTGATCTTCCGGCGGGTGTCGTCAAGGTTCAGGAAGCCGCCGGCCTTGGTGGCTTCCGCTCCAAGGGCGACGTTTTCGGCGACCGTGAAGACGGGAACCAGCATGAAGTGCTGGTGCACCATGCCGATGCCGGCTGCCATGGCGTCCCCGGGGCCGCGGAAGGTGACGGGTTTGCCGTCGATGAGGATTTCGCCCTCGGTGGGCTCGTACAGCCCGTACAACACATTCATCAGCGTGGACTTGCCAGCGCCGTTCTCGCCGAGCAGACAGTGAATCTGCCCGGGTTCAACGACCACATCGATGTGGTCGTTGGCTACCAGGGAGCCGAAGCGTTTGGTGATCCCCTTGAGTTCAAGTTTCAAAACTCTGACCAATCTCGAAGTGTCCGGACGGCTTGGCCCGGACGGGTGACGGGGCTGCAGGACCAGCCTAGTGCCTGCGGCCTGCAGCGGAACTGCGTCCGCTCAACGAAAAGCGCCACAGCCCGTGCGGTGGATGACCGTACGGGCCGTGGCGCTTAGCGGAGGAAGTTAGACCTTCGGGCTGGCTGCGGATTCAACCTTCAGCTTGCCGTCGGCGATGTCCTTCTTGATCTGGTCCAGCTCGGTCTTCAGCTCGGCCGGAACCGCGGAATCCAGGTCGTGGAACGGAGCCAGCTGCACGCCGTCGTTCGCGAGGGTGCCGACGTACGGCGTGTTCGTGAACTTGCCGTCCTTGTCTTCCTTCACAACGGTCTCAACGGCCTCGCCCATCTGCTTCATGACGGAGGAGAGCATGATGTCCTTGTAGTCCGGCGCCGTGAGGAAGCCGTCGGAGTCGACCCAGATGAGCTTGACGTCCTTGCCTGCAGCCTTGGCTTCCTTCAGGGCCGCGCCCGCACCCTTACCGACCGGACCGGCGACGGGCATCACGATGTCCGCACCCTGGTCCAGGAAGTTCTGGGTGAACTGCTTGCCCTTGTCCTGCTTTTCGAAGTCACCGGTGAAGGAGCCGTCCTGCTTGGCCTTGTCCCAGCCAAGGACCTTGACGTTCTTGCCCTTCTGTTCGTTGTAGTACTTCACGCCGTCGGCGTAGCCGTCCATGAAGATGGTGACGGTGGGGATCTTGATGCCACCGAAGGTGGCCACCGTTCCGGTCTTGGTGGTGCCGGCCGCGAGGTAACCCGCCAGGAAGGCCGCCTGCGCCGTGTCGTAGATGATCGGCTTGACGTTGCTGATCGGGGTCTCGTAGCCGAAGTCGATGATGGCGAAGTGGCTGTTCGGGTTCGCCGTGGCCTGCGCCTTCGTGGCGTCGCCGAGCAGGAAGCCGACCGTGACGGTCAGGTTGCAGCCGGCCGTCACCATGGCCCGCAGGTTGGGCTCGAAATCGTTGTTGGTCTTGGACTCAACCTGGTTCACCTTGATGCCCAGGTCCTTCTCCGCCTTCTTCAGGCCTTCGTAGGAGGACTGGTTGAATGACTGGTCGTCGAATCCACCCGAGTCGGAGACGATGCAGCCGGTGAAGTTGCTGGCCGTCTGGGTGGCGCTGCTGCCGGCTTCGGGGGCTGCCCCGCAGCCGGTCAACAGGAGTGCAGCCGCGCCCGCGGTGGCGACACCGGACAGAGAACCGCGCTTGAGGGTGGCACGCAGAGAGTTCTTCAATGTTCCTCCAGGAAGAAAGATTATGCGCTACGACGGGAGTTCAATGAGTGTCTGTCTGCGGGGTTCCCGCTGAATCTGTTTTCACTGATGAATTCGCAGCACTGCGCCGAGGCGCACTGATGCAAGCTACTTTAGTGGCCTGCGACACGTGCTGATAGCACACCGTCGCTGGATTGCGCAGATTGTTGAGAACTTGTTACCAAGCGGTAGCCGCTGCGCGGGCGCGGGCCAGCGACGCCCTAGATCCGGACGAGCATCTTGCCGGTGTTGGCGCCGTCGAGCAGGTCAATGAAGGCCTGCGGCGCATTTTCCAGCCCGTCCACCACGGTCTCGTCGTACCTGACCGTGCCGTCGGCCAGCCAAGCCGCCATCTGCTGGGCGAATTCCGCGGAATGCTGCCGCTGTCCGCCGACGAGGAAGCCGCGCAGGGTCAGCTGTTTGCCGATGGCGACGGCCAGGTTGCGGGGGCCAGCCGGGGCGGCGGTGGCGTTGTACTGCGAAATGGCGCCGCACAGGGCCACCCGTCCGCCCACGTTCAGGACCGAGAGCGCCGCCTCGAGGTGATCCCCGCCGACGTTGTCGAAGTAGACGTCGATCCCGTTCGTTCCGGCCGCCTCCTGCAGCAGCTCGCGGACCGGGCCGTCGTGGTAGTTGAAGGCGGCGTCGAAGCCGAGCTCCAGCAGCCGCGCCACTTTCTCGGGGCTGCCGGCACTGCCGATCACCCGGGAGGCTCCCCTCGCCTTGGCGATCTGTCCCACGAGGGAGCCCACGGCCCCGGCGGCTCCGGAGACGAAGACGGCGTCCCCGGGCTCGAACTCTGCGACCTTCAACAGCCCGGCGTACGCCGTGAGCCCGGTCATGCCGAGCGCCCCGAGGAATGCGGAAGCCGGGGCAAGGTCCGTGCGGGCCGGCGTGGTGGCGGTGGCATCCACGACGGCGTACTCCCGCCAGCCGAGCTGGTGCACGACCGCGTCCCCCACCGCACGGCCCTCGGCCCGGGAAGCGATAACCTCGCCGACGGCGCCGCCGTCGAGCGCCGCATCCAGGGCGAACGGTGCGGAATAGGACTTGACGTCGTTCATCCGGCCCCGCATGTAGGGATCGACGGAGATGTAGAGATTGCGGACCAGCACCTGGCCGTCCTGCAGGGCAGGCAGCGGGGCCTCCGCGAGCCGGAAGTTCTCCGGCACCGGGCGGCCGTGCGGCCGGGACGCCAGCTGGATCTCACGCGTGGTGGTGGGGAGTGCGCCGGCGGGGCGTTGCGTCGCGGGTGCGCTCGGGGTGCTCATGCTGCTACCTCCAGGATGCTGATGTCGACACTCATGTTGCCGCGGGTGGCGTTGGAGTACGGGCAGATCTGGTGCGCCTTCGCCACGAGAGCCTCTGCGGCCTCCCGCGCCATGCCGGGCAGCGCGACCTCCAGCTCGGCGGCCAGTCCGTAGCCGGCGCCGTCGGCGAGGGCGCCGAAGTGGATCTTGGCGGCGACAGCGGAATCCGTCAGGTCCGCCCGTTCCTTGCGCCCGACCAGGCGCAGGGCCGAGTGGAAGCACGCAGCGTACCCGGCGGCGAACAGCTGCTCGGGATTCGTGCCCTCCCCGGTGCCACCGAGTTCGACCGGGCTGGCCAGGGTCACGTTGAGTTTGCCGTCCTGGCTGCGGGCGTTGCCGTCGCGGCCTTCACCGGAGGCGAGGGCAACTGCAGTGTAGAGAGTCTTCAAGGGGTTCCGTTCGGTTGGGGTTAAGTGTTCAGTGGCGAACTCGCCGGAAGCCTGCGGAGTCGCCGTAAACTTCCGGCGAATGGGCGCGCTTCCCGCGATTTCGACGGCGGCCTCGTCGGCGGGAGGTTGGAGGTCAGTGCTCAGCGGGCGGAGTGCAACGCGGCGGTGAGCCGGCCGAGGGTGTCCCGGAGCTGGTCAAGTTCTGCGGGCGTGAGCCCGGCGGCGTCCGCGAGCTGTTGCGGTATCCCGGCGGCTTTGCCGCTCAGGGCGGCGCCGGCGCCGGTCAGGAGGACCTCCACGCGGCGCTCGTCCTCCGCGGACCGGCGCCGTTCCACGAGGCCCAGGGCCTCGAGCCGCTTGAGCAGGGGCGAGAGGGTGCCCGAGTCGAGCCCAAGCTCCTCCCCCAGTTCCCGGACGCTGCGCGGCTGCTCCTCCCAGAGCACCAGCATCACGAGGTACTGCGGGTACGTCAGCCCGAGCTCCTCGAGCAGAGGCCGATACACCGCGGTGGCTGCCCGCGACGCGGAGTACATCGCGAAGCAGACCTGCCGGTTGAGGCGGGGTGCGGCCGTGTTCGGGACGGGGAGGCTCGGTTCGATGGTCACAGCTCAACGGTAGTCCACAATTGAATTGTGCACAACCTAACCATTGGTGCGCGAAGAAGTGGGCGGACAATCAGCCCGAATGGAGGTGAGACGCGTCCTATAGGTCGCGGATGGTGCGCAGCGCCGCGGCGGTGAGGACCTGGATGCCCAGGCCGAGGGCGCGCTCGTCCAGGATGTAGTCGCCGCGGTGAAGGTCGTATTCCTCGCCGCCGGGGGTTTTGGTGCCCAGCCGCATCATGGCGCCGGGGGTTTCCGCGAGGAACCAGGCGAAGTCCTCGCCGCCCATCGACTGCGGCGTCAGGACGACGGCGCCCTCGCCGATCTCGGCGCGGGCCGCGGCCTCGATGAGGGCGGTCTCGTGTTCGGAGTTCACCACCGGCGGCACCCCGCGGGTGTGTTCGAGGTGGACGTCCACGCCGTAGGGCGCCGCGATCTCCTGCACCACCTCGTCGAGGATCTTTCCGGCACTGTGCCAGGCATCACGGTCCAGGCAGCGCATGGTGCCTGCCATGTAGCCGGTGCCGGGGATGGCGTTCGGAGCGGAGCCGGCCGAGATCTGGCCCCAGACAACGGAAACGCCGCTGCGGACGTCCACGCGGCGGGACAGCACGGCCGGGACGTTGACCGCGATCTGGGCGAGGGCGAAGACGAGGTCTTCGGTCAGGTGCGGGCGGGAGGTGTGGCCGCCGCGCCCGGTGAGTTCGATTTTGATCGTGTCCGAGGCCGAGGTGATGGCGCCGATCCGGGTGCCGATCTTGCCGACGTTGATCCGCGGATCGCAGTGCAGTGCCAGGATGCGGGGGACGCCGTCCAGTACACCCTGCTCGATGCAGGCGTGCGCACCGCCGGGCATGGTCTCTTCGGCGGGCTGGAAGATGATCCGGACCGTGCCCCCGAGCGGGGACTCCTCATGCATGCGCTGCAGGACCAGGGCAATGCCGAGCATGGTGGTGGTGTGCACGTCGTGACCGCACGCGTGCGTCACGCCGTGGTTTTTGGAGGCAAACTCGAGGCCGGTCTCCTCGATGATCGGGAGGGCGTCGATGTCGCCGCGGAGGGCGGTGGCGATTGGCCCCTCGCCGACGTCCACGGTCAGGCCGGTACCCTCCAGGCGGCGGGGCTTGAGCCCGGCGGCTTCGAGCCGCTTGGCAAGCTTGTCGGTGGTCCGGAATTCCTTGAAGGACAGTTCCGGGTGCGCATGCAGATCACGTCGGAACGCGATCATCTCCGGCAGGAGCGGCTCCAGCCACGGTCCCACGAGGGTGGTGGGTTCAGCTTCAGTAGTGTAATTGCGCACCCAATAACTCTAGCGAGCACGTAACAATTACCGGCATCGGGTACGGCGCGTTACGGCTTCCTGAACAATCGCCGCAATTCAGGGGCTACAGGACGTCGGTGTCGCCGCTGGCCTTGAGGGCGTCGACAGCCTGCTTGACGCGCTGCGAGTGCTCCTTGTGCATCACGAGCAAAGCGTCCGGGGTATCGACCACCACAACGTCCTTGATCCCGATCAGCGCGATCACGCGCTTGGTATCGGAGACCACCACGCCGCTCGCGTCCTCCGTGAAGACGCGGGCGCCCTCACCAATCACGGTGACGTCCTTGACTTCCTTGGCGCTGTTGAGCCGGCCCACCGAGGCGAAGTCCCCGACGTCGTCCCACCGGAACGTACCCGGAACGACGGCGACGTCGCCGGCGGCGGCGGCCGGTTCGGCCACGGCGTAGTCGATGGCGATCTTGGGCAGGGTGGGCCAGACACGGGCCTGGACCTCATCGCGCTGCGGGGTGTCCCAGGCCTGGGCGATTTCCTGCAAGCCGGCGAAGAGTTCGGGCTGGTTGGCTTCGAGGTGCTTGAGCATCAGCGAGACCGGAGCCACGAACATCCCGGCATTCCAGACGTATTCGCCACTGTCGACATACTCCTGGGCGACCTCTTCGCTGGGCTTCTCCACGAATTCGACGACGGCCTGCGCGCTGGGGGCCCCGGCCACGCCAAGGTTCTTCCCGGCCCGGATGTAGCCGAACCCGGTGGAGGGGTGCGTGGGCATAATGCCGATCGTGACAATCTTGCCGGCCGCGGCGGCGTGGATGGCCTCCCTGACGGCATCATGGAACAGCCCGTCCGGACTGATCACCTGGTCCGCGGCGAAGGAGCCCATGATGGTGTCCGGGTCGCGCTCGTGCAGGATGGCCGCGGCGAGGCCGATGGCGGCGCCGGAGTCCTTGGGCTCGCTCTCCAGCACCAGGTCCGCGTCGTCAATCTCCGGCAACTGGCGGCAGACGGCGTCACGGTGGGCCTTTCCGGTCACCACGAGCATGTGCTTGCCGGCCAGCGGCTCCAGCCGGTCGTACGTGGATCTCAGCAAGGTGCTGCCCGACCCCGTGAGGTCGTGCAGAAACTTCGGGGCTGCTGCCCGCGACAGGGGCCAGAGGCGGGTCCCCACCCCGCCTGCCGGAATCACGGCAATAAACCGGCCCAGGGCCGAGTCGTTGGGTGAGTCCTGGCTTGTCACTTTGTCTGTAGTCATCAGGGCTACTTTAGCCGAATGCGCTCCGGCCGCCTTGGAGCAATGCACAGGACACGGCCCAGCCCGCGCGCGCAACCGCCCGGCAACGGTCTCCGCCGGGGCAGCAAATGTGGTGTTCGTCTCAAAAGGGCACGAAAACCGCGCCGGGGCCTGTCACCTACCGGGGGCTGAATTGAATAAGCTGTGAGCGAAGCCTAGATTTAGGCTTGAGCTTACGAGTGCTCTCGCAGCAGGCGTTCCCCCCGCGTGGATCCCATGCCAGCGCCGCTGTGTTGCAGGGAGGTTTATTCAGTGCCGACAAAACCAGCTGGCACCTTGTACCGCGGCCGTGAAGGCATGTGGTCCTGGGTTGGACATCGCATTACCGGTGTAGTGATCTTTTTCTTCTTGTTGGTCCACGTGCTGGACACCTCATTGGTGCGTGTGTCCCCCGAGGCGTACACCGCCGTGATCGGTGCCTACAAGAACCCCCTGATGGCCCTGGGTGAAACGGGCCTCGTCGCAGCGATCGTGTTCCACGCCTTCAACGGCCTGCGGATCATCGCCGTCGACTTCTGGAAGAAGGGCGCGAAGTACCAGCGCCAGATGCTGTGGACGGTGCTCGTTCTCTGGGTCGTCGTCATGGTGGGCTTCTCCATCCGCCACCTTTCCCTCGCCCTTGGAGGTCACTAGCCATGAGTGCAACTGAGATTCAGAGTCCCCGCAGCGGGAAGGCGGGCGCAGCCAAGGTCGGCGGCGACCGCATCGCCCCGCAGTACCGCCGCAGCGGCACGTCCAAGGGCAACTTCGAGATGTTCGCCTGGCTCTTCATGCGGCTTTCCGGCGTCGTCCTCGTGGTCCTCATCTTCGGCCACCTGACGGTCAATCTGCTCGTAGGCGACGGCATCCATGCCATCGACTTCGGCTTCGTGGCCGGCAAGTGGGCCGACCCGTTCTGGCAGATCTGGGACCTGGCCATGCTGTGGCTGGCCATGTTGCACGGCACCAACGGTGTCCGCACCATCATCAACGACTACGCCGAAAAGGACGCCACGCGTCTCTGGCTCAAGATCGTCCTGTACGCGGCCACTACCGTCATCATCATCCTGGGCACCCTGGTCATCTTCACCTTTGACCCGTGCCCCGTGGTCAACGGCGTTCAGCTGCCGGGCGGATTCTGCCCCGCGCCGTAGCAGCGGCGCTGCCGTTCCGAGCCGTGCCCGCGGGCACAAGCTGCGGTCCGTCAAGGCAACCCACCCCTGCCCGGTGCAGGTTTGGGATCACGAGACTTCACCGGGCAGGCTCCGCCGGCCGGTGTTTGATACCGAATTTTGAGAGAAAGAGCGTCTGGTATGCAGGTCCATAAGTACGACGTCGTCATCGTCGGTGCCGGTGGCGCCGGGATGCGCGCGGCGATTGAATCAGGTCAGCGCGCCCGAACGGCAGTATTGACCAAGCTGTACCCCACCCGCTCCCACACCGGCGCGGCGCAGGGCGGCATGTGTGCGGCCCTGGCGAATGTCGAGGAAGACAACTGGGAGTGGCACACCTTTGACACCATCAAGGGCGGCGATTACCTCGTTGACCAGGATGCAGCCGAGGTCATGGCGAAGGAAGCGATCGACGCCGTCCTGGACCTGGAAAAGATGGGCCTGCCGTTCAACCGCACGCCCGAGGGCCGCATTGACCAGCGCCGTTTCGGTGGCCACACCCGCGATCACGGCAAGGCTCCGGTCCGCCGCGCCTGCTACGCCGCCGACCGCACCGGCCACATGATCCTGCAGACCCTGTACCAAAACTGCGTCAAGCACAACGTCGAGTTCTACAACGAGTACTACGTGCTGGACCTGCTGACCGTCGAGGAAGACGCGGTCCGTGAGGACGGCACCCCGTACAAGCAGAAGCGCGTTGCCGGCGTCGTCTCCTATGACCTCGCCTCCGGCGAACTGCACGTCTTCCAGGCCAAGTCCGTCGTGTTCGCCTCCGGCGGCGCCGGCAAGGTCTTCAAGACCACCTCCAACGCCCACACCCTCACCGGTGACGGCATGGGCATCGCGTTCCGCCGCGGCATCCCCCTGGAGGACATGGAGTTCTTCCAGTTCCACCCGACAGGCCTCGCGGGCCTGGGCATCCTGCTGTCCGAGGCTGCCCGCGGCGAAGGCGCCATCCTGCGTAACTCCGAGGGTGAGCGCTTTATGGAGCGCTACGCCCCGACCATCAAGGACCTCGCGCCCCGCGACATCGTGGCCCGTTCCATGGCCAACGAGGTGCGTGAGGGACGCGGCTGCGGCCCGAACAAGGACTACGTCCTCCTGGACCTGACGCACCTGGAGCCGGCGCACATCGACGCCAAGCTCCCGGACATCACCGAATTCGCCCGCACCTACCTCGGCGTGGAACCGTACACGGAACCGGTTCCGGTCTTCCCGACGGCGCACTACGCCATGGGCGGCATCCCCACCAACATCAGCGCCGAGGTGCTCCAGGACAACGACACCGTGGTCCCGGGCCTCTACGCCGCCGGTGAGGTCGCCTGCGTTTCGGTACACGGCTCCAACCGCCTCGGCACCAACTCGCTGCTGGACATCAACGTCTTCGGCAAGCGCGCCGGCATCGCCGCCGCGGAGTACGCCAAGACCGCGGACTTCGTGGAACTGCCCGCAGATCCGGAGGCCTACACGCTGGACCTGCTGAACCACGTCCGCACGGCTGACGGCACCGAGAAGGTCGCCGCGATCCGCAAGGAACTGCAGGACACCATGGATGCCAACATGCAGGTGTTCCGCACCGCGGAGACGCTGGACCAGGTCCTGCGGGACATCGCGTCCTTCGAGGAGCGCTACCAGCGCATCAGCGTCCAGGACAAGGGCAAGCGCTTCAACCTGGACCTGCTGGAGGCCGTGGAACTGGGCTTCCTGCTGGAGCTCGCCAAGGTCATGACCGTGGCGGCCCTGCACCGCGAGGAATCCCGTGGCGGACACTTCCGCGAGGACTTCCCCGAGCGCGACGACGAAAAATTCATGAAACACTCCATGGCGTACAAGGATGAGCACGCCCCGGCGGATGGTTCCGCCGAGTCGATTGCCGGCATCCGGCTTGCCACCAAACCGGTGGTCTTTACGCGCTACGAGCCGATGGTGAGGAAGTACTAAGATGAGCGCTGAACTCGCTGAGCCAGCATCCAAGATCGAACTGCCCGCCGGCGTCGGCGGCGGCGGGGAGATCCCGTCCTTCGACGTCACGCTGCGCGTGCGCCGCTACAACCCTGAGGTCTCCGAGGACGCCACGTGGGATGACTTCAAGGTCACCATGTACGGCACGGACCGCGTCCTGGACGCCCTGCACAAGATCAAGTGGGAAATCGACGGCAGCGTCTCCTTCCGCCGGTCCTGTGCCCACGGCGTCTGCGGTTCCGATGCCATGCGCATCAACGGCCGCAACCGCCTCGCCTGCAAGACCCTGCTGAAGGACCTGGACACGTCCAAGCCCATCACGGTCGAGCCGATCAAGGGCCTGCCGGTGGAGAAGGACCTGATCGTGGACATGGAGCCGTTCTTCCAGTCCTTCCGCGAAGTCATGCCCTTCCTGATCAACCGCGGCCACGAGCCCACCAAGGAACGCCTGCAGTCCGCCGAGGACCGCGAGCGGTTCGACGACACCACCAAGTGCATCCTCTGCGCCGCGTGCACCTCGTCCTGCCCGGTGTTCTGGACCGACGGCCAGTACTTCGGCCCGGCCGCGATCGTCAACGCGCACCGCTTCATCTTCGATTCCCGCGATGACGCCGGCGACATGCGCCTGGAGATCCTCAACGACAAGGAAGGCGTGTGGCGCTGCCGCACCACCTTCAACTGCACCGAAGCATGCCCCCGCGGCATCCAGGTCACGCAGGCAATCGCCGAGGTCAAGCAGGCCATCCTGTCCCGCAAGATCTAGCGACCGCTCGCCCCAAGCAGTACGACTAGAGCAGTTCGACTAAAGCAGTACGACGACGGCGCCTCTCACCTTTCGGGTGGGGGCGCCGTCGTCGTAAAGGCACCCAACGAAAGGGTCCCCATGTCCCGCTCCGAAAAAGTCTCATTCCGCGGTTCCACCGGCGAGCTGCTCTCCGGCATCGTCGACGTCCCGGAGGGGCCGGTGAAGGGCTGGGGCGTGTTCTCGCACGGCTTCACGCTGGGCAAGGACAGTCCCGCCGCGTCCCGGATGTGCAAGGCGCTGGCGGACAACGGCGTGGGCATGCTCCGCTTCGACAACCTGGGGCTCGGCGAATCCGCAGGGCACTGGTCCGAGGGTTCCTTCAGCCACAAGGTGGCGGACACCGTGAAGGCCGCCGAATTCATGCGCGAAGCGGGCCGGGCCGCCTCCCTGCTGGTGGGCCATTCCTTCGGCGGCGCCGCCGTGCTGGCCGCGGCGGGCCAGATTCCGGAGCTCGACGCCGTCGCAACCGTGGGCGCCCCGTTCTCGCCCAAGCACGTGGCCCACGTCTTTGACGCCGCGTTGGACCGGATCCTCAGCGAAGGCAGCGCCGAAGTGGACCTGGGCGGCAAACGGGTCGAGATCCGCCGGCATTTCGTGGAGGACCTGGAACACGCCGACCTGACGGACTGCATCCGCCGGCTGCACCTGCCGCTGATGGTGCTCCACTCCCCCACAGACAACACCGTCGGGATTGAGAACGCCAGCTCCATCTTCCAGACCGCGCGGCACCCGCGCAGCTTCGTCTCGCTGGAGGGCAGCGACCACCTCCTGACCGGCAAGGGCCAGGCGGCGCGTGCCGCGAAGATTATTTCGGCGTGGGCCGATCAATACCTCGACGCCTGAACCCTGCTGCGGGGCTCCGCCGGCGCGGGGACGGCTCCACCGGGGTCTTGCCGGGCTGCACCTGGCGGGATCCCCAGCCGGTGGTCTTGCTAGCAGGCTCGGCCTTGAGGTCTTCCTCCCGGATGGCGGCCCAGGCCGCGGCGATCAGGTACACCTGGCTGACCAGGTTGAACCAGATGAGCAGCCCGATGATGATGGCGAATGGCGCCAGGATGGGGTTCCGCCCCGCACCGGCGAGCAGTTCGGCGCTGAAGATCTGCAGCACGCCGGTGCCCAGCGCGGCAAGGATGGTCCCTTCCAGCAGCGAACGCCGGGCCAGCTTCACTCCCGCGGCCAGCCTGAACATGATCAGCGCCGTGGCCCAGCCCAGCAGCAGCGGCACGGCGATCTTGACGGAGGTGGTCAGCGGTCCTGCCACCAGGGGGTCGAGGCTCAGCTGTTCGGTCACCCACCCCGCGGCGGTACCGAAGACCAGCGACGCGCCGGCGCTGATCACCAGCGCGACGCCCAGCAACAGCAGGGTGCCGATGTCGTGGAGTTTGAGCAGGATCGGGTTCATCTTCCGGGGGCCGAGCCCGATGACGCCGCGTACGCCGTCGCGCAGGCCGTCGATCCAGCCCAGCGAGGTCACCACTGTCACCGCGGCCGCGATCACCGCGGCCCAGCCCAGCCCGTCCGGGTTCAGGAGCTCCTGGGGATCCACCAGGCCCTCGCCGCCGTCGACCTTCAGCAGGCCGGGCGCACTGGTGGCCACGCTGCGGACCACGCGGTCCAGCAGGGCCGGCTGCCCGCGGAGCACAAGTCCGGCCAGGGAGAAGCCGGTGGCCAGCAGGCCGGTGATGGAGAAGAACATCCGGAAGCCAATGCCGGCACTCATCAGCGGGCCGTGCTGGCGCCCGTAGTGCTGGAACGCACGCATGGGACGGAAGGCGTTGAGCCGGGCCAGCAGCCACTGCATCATCGGCAGCAGCGCCGCGGGTCCCCCGGCGCCGGAGCGGCGCGCCTTGCCCCAGTCGACTTTCTTCCGGATGACCTCCAGCTTCAGCCGGGCCAGATCGGTGGGAGGGGGCGGCTCAGCGGGCGTCTGCTGCGCCGCCCGGGCCTCTGTCGTCGTCGCGTTCGGTCCCAAAGTCAAGCTCTTCCCGTAGCTGCCATATGCCGTTGTCGTCGTGCTCGTAAAGTCCCATGCTAGCCACCGGGAAGGTGGCCCGGTAATCCTTGAGCACCGTTTCGGCCTCGTCGAGGCTTTCGGGGGCGACGTCGTGGGCAACCGTGACGTGCGGGTGGTAGGCAAACGGCAGTTCGCGCTCCAGGGGGCCGGTCTGGAGCTGTTCGTGCAGGCTGACGCACTGGCCGAAGCCGTCGTCGACCTTGAGGAAGACCACGGGAGAGACCGGCCGGAAGGATCCGGTGCCGGCGATCGTCACTGTGAACGGTTCCTGCTTGCTCGCGACCGTCCGCACATGGCTGCGGGTCGCCTCCCAGTCCTGCGTCATGGTGGTGGTCACGAGCGTGATGTGGGCGGGGATGATGCCGGCCATGGGGTCACCGAAGGAGGCCCGCCAGCGCTGGAGTTCCTCGGCGACCTCCGGCGGGAACTTCAGGATCACTCCGACGCTGATGCCCTCGCTGGGGGACTTTCCGTTGCCGGCGGGGGACCTGCCGGCTCGCGGGGCGTCTGTCGGGGTGACTTTGCTGACGGGGGACATCGGCCTAGCGGACTCCGTTGGTTCCGGCGTAGGGCAGGAAACCCACCTTGGCGTAAACGTCCTGGAGCGTGGCGGAGGCGATCTCGCGGGCCTTGTCGGCGCCGTGGGCCAGCAGGCGGTCAAGCTCCGCGGGGTCGTTCAGGAGTTCGCTGGCCCGGTCCCGGATCGGAGTGAGGCGCTCGGCCACCACCTCAGCGAGGTCCACCTTGAGGTGGCCGTACATCTTGCCCTGGTAAGCGGCGACGAGCGAATCGACGCTCTGCCCGGTGATGGCGGAGTAGATGGTCAGCAGGTTGGAGACCCCGGGCTTGGCCTCGCGGTCGAAACGGATTTCGGTTTCCGCGTCCGTCACGGCGGACTTGATCCGCTTGGCGATCAGCTTGGGATCATCCAGCAGGTTGATCAGGCCGGCCGGCGACTCGGCTGACTTGGACATTTTGGCCGTGGGGTTCTGCAGGTCGTAAATCTTGGCCGACTCCTTCTGGATGAAGGGCGCGGGAACGTTGAAGGTCTCGCCGAAGCGGGAGTTGAAGCGCTGGGCCAGGTCGCGGCTGAGTTCCACGTGCTGTCGCTGGTCCTCGCCCACCGGCACGCCGTGCGGCTGGTACAGGAGGATATCCGCGGCCTGCAGGATCGGGTAGGTGAAGAGGCCCACGCTGGCCTGCTCCGAGCCCTGTTTGAGGGCCTTGTCCTTGAACTGCGTCATCCGGGAGGCCTCGCCGAAGCCCGTGATGCAGTTCAGCACCCAGGCCAGCTGCGCGTGCTCCGGGACCTGGGACTGGACGAAGAGCGTGCACTTGTCCACGTCCACGCCGCCGGCGATGTACTGGGCGGCCGTGACGCGGGTGCGCTGGGCCAGCTCCGCCGGATCCTGCGGGACCGTGATGGCGTGCAGGTCCGGGATGAAGAAGATCGCGTCGTACTCCTCCTGCATCCGTACCCAGTTCACCAGGGCCCCGAGGTAGTTCCCGAGGTGCAGGGAGTCGGCCGAGGGCTGCATTCCGGAGAGGATCCGGTGCCGGGCACCGGTGGCCGTGGTGGCAGGAGCAGCGGGCACGACGGCGGGATCGGGGTGAGTTTCGGCGTCGCACTCGGTGCCGGCGGTCGCAGTGGAAGGAGAGGTCATGGAGGAGAAGCCTTAAAACTAGAGCCGGTAGTCCACTACCAGCGGGGCGTGGTCGGAGAAGCGGGTGTCCCAGGACGGCGCCCGGTCAACAACGGCCGACACTGCGGCAGCAGCGAGGGCGGGCGTGGCCATGTGGTAGTCAATGCGCCAGCCGGTGTCGTTGTCGAAGGCCTGTCCCCGTTGCGACCACCAAGTGTAGGGGCCGTCGACGTTACCCGCCAGGCCCCTGTGAACATCCTTCCAGCCGATATCCTCCCCGAAGAAGCGGTCAAAGTAGGCACGCTCCTCCGGAAGGAAGCCGGCTTTTTTGACGTTGCCCTTCCAGTTCCGGATATCCAGCTCCGTGTGTCCCACGTTGAGGTCGCCGACGACGAGGGCATGGTCACTGTGCTTGGCCAGCTCGGGCAACCGGCTGGACATGACGTCCAGGAAGCGGAACTTGTCGTCCTGCTTGGGGCTGCCGGCCTCACCGGAGTGCACGTAGGCGCTGGCCACGGTCAGCCGGGATGCTTCGCCCTCGGCGTTCCGCACCGTGTAGTCGGCCTCGACCCAGCGGCCGGCGGTGGCGAAGTAGTCCTCCCCGATGCCCACCCTGGTGTCCACCGGCTCTTCGCGGGAGGCAATCGCGACGCCGGCCCGGCCCTTGGCCTCGGCTTCGGCGTGCAGGATGTACCAGCCGTCGCCGAGCAGTTCGTGGACGATCGCGTCAGGCGCGCGGACTTCCTGAAGGCAGAGGATGTCCACTTCGCGGGGCTCCAGCCATTCCGCCATGCCCTTCTTGTAGGCGGCGCGAAGGCCATTGACGTTGACTGATGCGATGCGAAGGTGGTCCTTCTCCAATGCCGAGCTCACCCGATCCACTCTAGTCGATGATGGTTCCGCGGACGGGCTCGTCGCTTCCGCCGGAGGACTTGATCATGTCCCGCGCGTTGGTGGCGGTGATCTCGATGGTTTCCAGGGCACGGCGGATGGTGTCCTGGTCCCCAGCGGCGCCCTTGGCGCGCTCCTGCTCCACGACGCGGACCTGCACCTGGACGATCTTGAAGGAGTGGTCCAGCTTCAGGTCACGCACCTCGTCGGCCTGGCGCCGTTCGCCCACGAGGCGGGTGCCGCCGGCGTCAACGCCGGACGCCGGCGCCCGGCCGGTTGCTGCGTTGAAGGCGTTCTGCGCCTCGTTGAGCTTCGCCGTGGCCTTCTTCGCGGCCTTCTGGATGCTGAAGACGACGAACGATGCCAGCGCCAGCCAGAAGGCGGCGATGATCGCCACGACCCAGCCCACGACGTCGTTCTGGTTCGCCGCAAAGATGACCGCGACCAGGAACGCGATGATGAACACGGTCATGCCAAGTCCGCCGATCCGGAACATCGAAAACTTGCCCGTGGCGGCGTTGTACGCGGACGGCTTGGAAGACGCGGAGTTGCCCAGAGATTGCATTTCTCCATTATCGCAAACCCCGGCCGCGCTCCCGGCCGCTTCCACCCCGGGCGAACGTTTCGCTGCCCGGTCCGGGACCGCGTTACCTGAGGAACAGCGCGCGCAGCCGCCCGGTGGTCAGGAGTACGCCAAGGATGATCATCCCGAGGTAGTAGCCGACGTGCACGGCCGTGGCCGGGGTGAAGACGCCCACGCTGATCTGGCGGAGCAACTCCACGCCGTGCCACAGCGGCAGAGCCTGGATCAGCCACTGGATGTAGTCCGGGTACACGCTGAGCGGGTAGAAGGTGGCGCTGAACAGGAACATCGGCAGCAGGATGAAGCTGATCCAGTCCATCTGCTGGAAGGTCTTCAGGAAGCTGGTGATGCCCATCCCGAAGCTCGCGAAGCCGAACGCGATGAGCACCGAGGCGGGGATCATCAGGACGGCCCACGGCGTGGTGATGAGCCCCAGCAACCCCATCACGGCGGTGAAGCCGGTGGCATAGAGCATCCCGCGCAGCAGGGCCAGGAAGATCTCGCCCATGGCGACGTCCAGCGGGCCGAGCGAGGTGTAGAGCATGCCCTGGTAGAGCTTTGCGAAGTTCATCTTGAAGAACACGTTCCAGGTGGAGTCATACACGGCGCCGTTCATCGCGGACACGGCCAGCAGCGCCGGGGCGATGTAGGCGGCGTAGGAGATGTCCTGGCCGCCCGGTCCCTGCACGGAGCCGACGATTGCGCCGAGGCCCACGCCCATCGAGATCAGGTACAGCACGGGCTCGAAGAACCCCGAGAGCATCACCAGCCAGTTGCTGCTCTTGGTGGCCATCAGTCCCCGTGCGACGACGGCGCGGACGTTGCGGGAGTAGAGCGGCCCGAAATGCCGGTTGCGGGCGGCCTCGGTGACGCTGCTCATGCGCCCATCCTGCGGACGAACTGGCGTTTGCTGAGCATCCAGCCCAGCACTGCCAGGCCCAGCAGGAACCCGGCGTGTGCCAGAGTGAGCAGCGGTGTCTCCGGGTAGCCGTAGCTGAACACCCGGCCCAGCTCGGTGCCGTGCCAGATCGGTGAGATCCAGCCGGTCCAGCGCACGGCCAGCGGCAGGGTGTCCAGCGGGAAGAACGTGCCGGAGAACAGGAACAGCGGCGTGACGATGAACCGCATGACCATGGCGAACTGGCCTTTGTCGTCCGTGATCGAGGCCGCGTAGGCCATCAGCGGCAGGCCGAAGGACAGCCCGGCGAGGGTGGCGACGACGATCGAGACCCACCCCCAGCCGCCGGGGGCGGCACCGAACAGCGCCACCACCCCGAAGTAGATCGCGGACTGCAGCACCAGGCGCAGGGTGACCGCGATGATCTGGCCGCCGGCGATCTGCCCCGGCGTCAGCGGCGAGGCGTGCGGACCGTAATAGACCCGGCGCCACTTGAAGCCGTCCATCACGGGAAAGGTGAACTCGGTCGCCGCCGTCATGACCGCCGCCGAAATGAGCAGCGCCGGGGCGATGAAGGCGAGGTAGCTGGCGCCGCCGAAGGCCGTGGTGCTGTTCGTGTCCACCAGGGTCGCCAGGCCCACGCCCATCGCGAACAGGTACGCGACCGGCTGCCCGACGCCGTACAGGACGATGGTCCAGCCGTAGCCTTTCATGACCCGCAGGACCTGCTCGGCGTAGTAGAAGGCGCCCCACTTCCGCGCCCGGGCCGCCGAAACCGCCGGGGAATGGGCGCGCAGCGGCACCCCAGCCGGCGCTGCCTCAGTCAACCCTTCCTTCTCAGTCAACGAGGCTCCTGCCGGTCAGGCGCAGGAAGACGTCCTCCAGTGAGGAGCGCCGCACCAGCGAGGTGACCGGCCGGAGTCCCCGGGCCGAGACCTGCTCGAGCGCAGCTTCGCCGTCGTGCGCGTAGATGAGGACGCGGTCCGGCAGCGTCTCCACCCGCTCGCCGATGCCGTTGAGCTCGGCGCCGACCGTGGCGTTGCGCTCGGAGCCGAAGCGGAGCTCAAGGACCTCGCGCGGAGAGTACTCGCGGATCAGGCTGGCGGGCGAGCCCTCGGCCATGATCCTGCCCTTGTCCACCACAATCAGGCGGTCGCAGAGCTGCTCGGCCTCATCCATGTAGTGCGTGGTCAGGATCAGGGTGACGCCCTGCTCCTTGAGCCGGAACAGCCGGTCCCAGAGAATGTGGCGGGCCTGCGGGTCCAGCCCGGTGGTTGGTTCGTCCAGCAGCAGGATCCGCGGCTCGTTGATGAGCGAACGCGCGATGGTGAGCCGGCGCTTCATGCCGCCGGAGAGCGCGTCCACCTTGGACTTGGCCTTGTCCGTGAGCTGCGCGAACTCCAGCAGCTCGTCGGCCTTGGGCTTCAGATAACTCATCGGCAGGCCGAAGTAGCGCCCATAGACCAGCAGGTTGTCCCGGACCTTGAGCTCCTCGTCGAGGTTGTCCTGCTGCGGGACGACGCCCAGGTGGGCCCGTACCTCCGGACCGTTCAGGTCCGGGTCCAGGCCCAGAATGCTGAGGCTGCCGGAGGTCCGCTGGGAGACCGCGCCGATCATCTTCATGGTGGTGGACTTGCCGGCGCCGTTGGGGCCCAGCAGCCCGAACGCCTCACCGGCGGTGACGCGGAAGGAGATGCCGTCGACGGCGGTTACCTCGCCGTAGCTTTTGGTGAGGTTTTCGGCCGTAATGACGTACTGCGGCGCGCCGGCTTCGGAGGCGCTGCCCAGGCCGGCTTCCTTCCGGGCGGAATCTTTGGAGACGAGTTCAGCCACCCGCACCACGCTAGTAGCTGCGCCCTGCCCTGAGAAGAGCCGGACCGCAAGATCCGCCCGCCGCCCGGTGGCACACGGGATATTGCCGGCACAAAAACGGCAGGGCGCCGGCTCCCGAAGGAGAAGGCGCCCTGCCGGGCGGTGCCGGGCGGTGCGGACGGTGCCGGGCCGAGTTTCTCAGGCGCCGCCCGCGGTGCAGGCTAGGCGCTGGCTTCTGCCAAATGGCGCTCGGCGGTTTCCACCACGTTGGCCAGCAGCATGGCCCGCGTCATCGGACCCACTCCCCCGGGATTCGGTGAGAGCCAGGCGGCGACGTCGGCCGCCGCGGGGTCCACGTCTCCGGTGACCACGGCCTTGCCGGAACCGTCGTCGACGCGGCTGACGCCGACGTCGAGCACGATTGCGCCGGGCTTGAGGTCTTCGGCCTTGATCATGTGCGGCTGGCCGGCCGCAGCGATCACGACGTCGGCCTGCCGGAGTTCGGCAGGCAGGTCCACCGTTCCGGTGTGCGCCAGGATGACCGTGGCGTTGACGTCCTTGCGGGTGAGCAGCAGCCCCACCGGACGGCCGATGGTGACACCGCGTCCCACCACCAGCACGCGCTTGCCCTTGAGCTCGATCCCGTGCCGGGTGAGCAGTTCCACGCAGCCCTTGGGCGTGCAGGGCAGCGGCGACTTCAGGGGTCCGCTGACGTTGGCGACGAGCCGCCCGAGATTCGTCGGGTGCAGGCCGTCGGCGTCCTTGTCCGGATCCATCGCCTCCAGGATGACGTCCTGGTCGATGTGCTTGGGCAGCGGCAGCTGGACGATGTAGCCGGTGCATTCCGGGTTCTCGTTGAGCTCCCGGACCACGGCCAGCAGGTCCTCCTGCGTGGTGTCCTCGGGCAGGTCGCGGCGGATCGAGGTGATACCAACCTCGGCGCAGTCCTTGTGCTTGCCGCCCACGTACCAGGTGCTGCCCGGGTCGGAGCCCACCAGGATGGTGCCGAGGCCCGGCACGATCCCCCTGGCCTTGAGCGCGGCCACGCGTTCGGTCAGCTCGGCCTTGATGGTGGCGGCGGTGGCTTTGCCGTCCAGGATCCGTGCCGTGTTTGTTGCTGGAGTTGCCGGCGTTGCAGTCTCTGCAGAGGTCATAGGGTCACCACTGCTCGTGCTGCGGGTACAGCGGGAAGTCTGCGGCCAGCTTGTCCACGCGGTACTGCAGGGCCTCGACGTCCGTGGCAGAGCCGGACTTCAGCGCGGTGGCGATGATGTCCGCCACCTCGGTGAACTCCTCGGCGCCGAAGCCGCGGGTGGCCAGGGCCGGGGTGCCGATGCGCAGGCCGGAGGTGACCATCGGCGGGCGGGGATCGAACGGCACGGCGTTGCGGTTGACGGTGATGCCCACGGAGTGCAGCAGGTCTTCGGCCTGCTGGCCGTCGAGCTGGGAGTTGCGCAGGTCCACCAGGACCAGGTGCACGTCGGTACCGCCGGTGAGGACCGAGACGCCGGCGTCGGAGACGTCCGCCTGGCTGAGGCGGTCGGCGATGATCCGGGCGCCTTCCAGGACGCGCTCCTGGCGTTCCTTGAATTCCTCGGTGCCGGCGATCTTGAACGCCACGGCCTTGGCGGCGATCACGTGCATGAGCGGGCCGCCCTGCTGGCCCGGGAAGACGTTGGAGTTGATCTTCTTGGCCCACTCCTGCTTGGCCAGGATCACGCCGGAGCGCGGGCCGGCGAGGGTCTTGTGCACGGTGGAGGTGACGACGTCGGAGTACGGCACCGGGCTCGGGTGCAGACCTGCGGCGACGAGGCCCGCGAAGTGCGCCATGTCGGTCCAGAGCAGTGCGCCGACCTCATCCGCGATCGAGCGGAACGCCGCGAAGTCGAGGTGGCGGGGGTACGCGGACCAGCCGGCGATGATGACCTGCGGCTTCTCGGCGATGGCCTGTTCGCGCAGCTTGTCCATGTCGATCCGGAAGTTGTCTTCCTCGACCTGGTAGGCGGCGACGTCGTAGAGCTTGCCGGAAAAGTTCAGCTTCATGCCGTGGGTCAGGTGGCCGCCGTGCGCCAGCGACAGGCCGAGGATCTTTTCGCCCGGCTTGATCATGGCGGAGAGCGCCGCGGCGTTGGCCTGGGCGCCGGAGTGCGGCTGGACGTTGGCGTATTCGGCGCCGAAGAGGTCCTTGACCCGGTCGATCGCGAGCTGCTCGGCGATGTCGACGTATTCGCAGCCGCCGTAGTAGCGGCGTCCCGGGTAGCCTTCGGCGTACTTGTTGGTCAGGACCGAGCCCTGGGCTTCCATCACGGCGCGCGGGGCGAAGTTCTCGGAGGCGATCATCTCCAAGGTGCCGCGCTGGCGGCCAAGTTCCTGGGCGAGGACGGCGGCGATTTCGGGATCGAGCTCGGCCAGCGGCTGGTTGCTCACGGCGGTCGAAGAAAGGTTAACGGAAGTAGTCACGAAGAACTCCTGGCTAGGCAACGGGCACTGCTTAAGGTCAGGTTACCGGCTGGCCCGTCGCGGCGCCCCTAGATTACGGGCCGGCAATGCGGCGCGCAGCAAGGGCAGGCACCGTTCAGGGATGCCGACGGCGGGGCGGCAGCGGGAGCTGCCGACCGGCAAAACATGACCCTCGGCCCAGGCGTACGATCCGTGGTCTTCGTGAGTGCCGCTCCCTGGTGGTTAACCACCCAACGCCAGTTGCGACCGTTCAAGCCTACCGCAGCCGGTGCCCCGCACGCAGGTAGGCTGTACGTCGTGACTGACCAGCTGACTGATTCCTACATCCTCACCCTCTCCTGCCCGGACCGGCCCGGGATTGTGCACGCCGTCGCCGGCGCCCTCCTCGTCGCGGGCTGCAATATTACGGATTCGCAGCAGTACGGCAGCCAGGGAACCGGGACCTTCTTCATGCGGGTCGAGGCCACGACGTCGTCCGCCCAGGCCGAGCTGCACGCCGCGCTGGAGCCGGTGGCGCAGGCCTTCGGCATGCAGTGGAGCCTTAACCCGGCCGGCCGGAAGGTGCGCACCCTGCTGATGGCGAGCACCTCGGCCCACTGCCTCAATGACCTGCTCTTCCTGCAGCGCTCCGGGACCCTGCCCATCGAGATCCCGGCGATCGTCTCCAACCACAAGGACCTGGCCGGCCTGGCCGAGTTCTACGGCATCCCGTTCCACTATGTCCCGGTCACGCGGGACACGAAGACGCGGGCCGAGGACGAGCTGCGCGCCCTGATGGCGGAGCACGACATCGAACTCACCGTCCTGGCCCGCTACATGCAGATCCTCTCCGACGAGCTCTGCACCGAGCTCACCGGCAAGGCCATCAACATTCACCACTCTTTCCTGCCGTCCTTCAAGGGCGCCAAGCCGTACCACCAGGCCCACGCCCGCGGCGTGAAGCTCATCGGCGCCACCGCACACTACGTCACGGCGGCCCTGGACGAGGGACCGATCATCGAGCAGGAAGTCATCCGGGTGGACCACCGGCGCACCGCCGAGCAGTTCGTCCAGATGGGCCGGGACGTGGAGGGCCGGACGCTGGCCCAGGCGGTGCAGTGGCACGCCGAACACCGCGTCCTGCTGGACGGCAACCGGACGGTTGTCTTTAACTGACGTCGGTTCTTTACTGGAAGCGTGGCAGCTTTGCGGCAGGAACTGCTTTCGGAATTCGTCGCGCTGCTCAAGGCTGAAGGCCGGCGCGGCGTGCTGGGGCTCAACTGCGCCCTGGGTTCGGACGGGCTGCTGTTCGTCCAGTCCGGCATCCATTTCACCGGGGTGGACCCGTCCGAGGAGAACGTCCATTCCGCGCGCGCCCGGGGGCTGGACGTTGCCGTCGCCGGGCCCGAGTCCCTGCCCTTCGCGGACGCGGCGTTCGCCTCTGCGTGGGCTGCGGACGCCCTGGCGGGGTTGCCGCCGGAGCAGTGGGACGGCGTCGTCCGCGAGCTGGAGCGGGTGACCGCGCCGGGCGCGCCGATCGCCGTCGTGCTCCCCGACCCCGACCAGGGCTTCACGATCCTCCGCTCCCCCGCCTGACCCAACTTCCCCGTTGCGCCATCAGTTCTGGTGCCTATCCGGCCCTGTGAGGGACCACAACTGATAGCTCAACGGGGCGGCGGCGTGTTCTAGGCTGGGGGCATGGCTCCCCTCTACGCGTTCGCCGGCGACACCCCGGCCGTCCATGACTCCGCCTTCATCGCGCCGACGGCCTCGGTGATCGGCAAGGCCACGCTGGCGGAAAACTCCAGCGCCTTCTACGGGGTCTCCGTCCGGGCCGACACCGCCGCGATCACTGTCGGCGCCGGCACCAACCTGCAGGACAACGTGGTGCTGCACGCCGATCCCGGCTTCCCGTGCACGGTCGGAGCGCGGGTCAGCGTGGGCCACAGCGCCGTGGTGCATGGCTGCACGGTCGAGGACGACTGCCTGATTGGCATGAGTGCCACGATCCTCAACGGCGCCGTGATCGGCGCCGGGTCCCTGGTCGCGGCCGGAGCGGTGGTGCTGGAGGGCACCGTCGTGCCGCCCCGCTCCCTGGTCGCCGGGGTGCCCGCCAAAGTCCGCCGCGAACTCAGCGACGACGAGTTCGCCGGGGTGCAGCGCAACGCGGCGCACTACCAGGACCTGGCCCGGGCCCACCGGGAGCTGCACAGCTCCTGACGGGCCCGCAGGGCGCCTGACCCGCGGACGCCTGGGCCGCAGTCACCTAGTCCAGCGCGATCGGGCCGAACTCGGCCAGCAGCTCCCCCGGGCCCGGGTTGCCCGGTGCCGTGCGTCCGCCCAGGTGGTTGACGACGCCCCATACCGCGTTCAGCCCGGTGGTGACGGCACCTTCGGCCCAGCCGGCCGTGAAGGAGACGTCGTCGCCGGCGAGGAAGATCCCGCGTTGGTGCTCCGCCAGCGAGTCCTGTTTGAAGTGGGTGAAGAGCCGCTGCTGGTAGCGGTAATGCCCCGGCAGGTTGGCCTTGAACGCGCCCATGAAGTTGGGGTCCGCTTCCCAGGAGACCGTGATGGGCTGGCCCACGATGTGTCCGGCGATGTCGACGTCGGGGTAAATCTGGGCGAGCGAGTGCAGCATCAGCTCCACGCGCTCGTCGGCGTCGAGCGCCAGCCATTTCAGCGCGTCGTCGTTCCAGGTGTAGGACAGCAGGATCACCGCCGGCTGGTCCGGGCCGTTGTCCAGCAGGTAGGTGGCCCGGTTCAGCCGGTCCGTCAGCGTCATGGACAGGACCTCGCGGCCGGTGGCGGGATCGATGTCCTTCCAGAAGGGCCGGTCCACCATCACGAAGGTCTTGGACGACTGCATGTAGTGCGAACGCTCGATCGCCGTCCAGAGCTCGGCGGGAAACAGGTTCTCTTCGGTGTGGATCCGGGTGGACAAGAGCCACGACTGGCAGGTGGTCACCACGGCGGGGAACGCGGACTCGCGGCCCCACCGTTCCCGGACCCGGAAGTTGCCGTCCCCGTCCCGGGCGATCCGGTTCACCGCGCCGCGCGGTGCCCCGGCGTGCAGCGACGCGAGGGAGGTCCCGTCGGGCCAGTGGGCCATGCCCGACGGCGCGTGCTGCCAGAGTGCCTCGGGAAGGCGCTGCGCTCCGCCGGCGATGAGCCGGTGCTGGTCGTCGGCATCCGTGTAGACGACCCGCAGGATTTCCAGGATGGAGTTGGGAAAGTCCGTGTCCCAGCCGCCGGTCCCGAATCCCACCTGGCCGAAGGCCTCACGATGGGCGAAGCCGGCCTGTTTGAACGAGTCGCTGCCGGCGATGAAGCCGTAGAACGTCTGCTCGTCCAGCAACGGGAGCAGCTCGTTCCAGAGTTCCTTGATCCGGGCCGTGTCCCGGGCGCGGATGGCGTCCTGCATCTCGGTGAAGCTGGCGCCGTCGTTGACGGCGGCCTTCCAGGCGTCGGCCACCTCGCGGAAGAACGGCGGGAGGTCCGCGGGGGTTTCGGCGTAGAACTTCTCCCCGGCGAGTTCGATCACCGTGCTGGAGGTGACGCCCGCCAGCGGGTTGGGGAAGTCCTGGGTCTCCAGCCCGAGCAGGTCCACGTAGTGGTAGAAGGCCTTGCCGGAAACCGGGAACCGCATCCCGCCAAGGTCTGCGACGACGCCGGCCGCGGAAGGGAAGCCCGCGGTGCGGAGGCGGCCGCCGATCTGGTCCGCTTCGTAGACCACGGGGCGCAGGCCGAGCTTCATCAGCTCGTAGGCCGTGACCAGCCCGGAGAGGCCGGCGCCAACCACTGCCACTTCGGTCCCGTGCAGCTCGGCGGGGATCGTCCCCAGGCCGTCGGGGTGCGCCAGGTAGTGGTCGTAGCTGAACGGGAAGTCCGGATTCAGCATGGTGATCGGTGCCTCGGCGGCGCCACGGCCCCGCGCGTCAGGGCCGGGGGCGGGCAGTTCGGTGGCGGTGGTCATGAGTGGTTGGCTTTCGTCGGTTCGGGGCTGGGGTCAGCGGTGTCGGTGGCTTGTCCGGCGGATAGCTCACGGTATTCCTCGGAGCTCAGGGCCGCTACCCTCGAGTTCCGGCGGCCGTAGCCGAAGTAGGCGGCAACGCCGACGAGCATCCAGATGCCGAACGTCGCCCACGTGTCCGCGCCGAGGTTGGCCATCAGGAAGGCGCACATGAGCGCTCCCAGGATGGGCGTGAGCGGAAACAGCGGAACCCGGAAGGTCCGCTTGAGCTCCGGCCGCTTGCGGCGCAGATAGATGACGGCCACGTTCACCAGGGCGAAGGCGAAGAGCGTGCCGATGCTGGTGGCGTCGGCCAAGGCGCCAAGCGGAACCAGTCCGGCGGCGAGGGCCACCAGGGTGCCGACGATCAGGGTGCCGGCTGCCGGGGTGCCGGTCCGCGCCGAGACCCGGCCGAAGATCTTGGGGATCATTCCGTCCCGGGCCATGGACAACAGGATCCGGGTCTGGCCGTAGAGGACGGTCAGTACGATGCTGGCGATGGCCAGGACGGCTCCGATGGCGAAGACCAGGGCGATCCACGGCTGGCCGGTGGTCTCCTCGAGGATTTTCACGAGGGCGGCTTCGGTGCCGTCGAACCAGCCCCAGGGCCGGGCCCCGATGGCCGCGACGGCGACGAGCACGTAGATGGTGGTGACGATCAGCATGGACAGCAAAATGGCCCTCGGCAGGTCGCGCTTGGGGTTGCGGGCCTCCTCTCCGGCGGTGGAGGCCGCGTCGAAGCCAATGTACGAGAAGAAAACGCTGGAGGCGGCGGCCGAGACCCCGGCAGCACCCATGGGCAGGAGCGGCTCGAAGTGGCCGGCGTTGAAGGCGGTGAAGGCCACGGCGCAGAAGAAGATCAGAATCCCGACCTTGATCACCACGATGGCGGTGTTGATCCAGGCGCTTTCCTTGGCCCCTCGGACCAGCAGGATCATGGCCAGCAGCACAATGACCATGGCGGGAATGTTCATCACTCCGCCGTCGCCGGGCGGCTGCGAAATGGCGTCCGGGAGGGACAGGCCGAAGACGCCCAGTGCTTCGTTGACGTACTGCCCTGCCCCGACGGCGACGGCGGCCACGGAGACGGCGTATTCCAGCACCAGGCACCAGCCGCAGATCCAGGCCATTCCTTCGCCCATGGTCGCGTAGGTGTAGGAGTAGCTGGAGCCGGCCGCGGGGACCAGTCCGGCCATCTCGGCGTAGGAGACGGCGGAGAGCAGC
Source organism: Pseudarthrobacter sp. MM222 (assembly GCF_947090775.1). NCBI lineage: Bacteria > Bacillati > Actinomycetota > Actinomycetes > Micrococcales > Micrococcaceae > Pseudarthrobacter > Pseudarthrobacter sp. MM222. The sequence goes on along the minus strand of NZ_OX352321.1, from coordinate 1,166,432 downwards.
GCCGCGAACCCGGCGATGGCAAAGGAGATCCAGATCGCCGGGCCGGCCAGCGGCACCGATTCGCCCAGGATCACCAGAATGCCGGTGCCGAGCGTGGCGCCGACGCTGATCATCGTCAGCTGCAGGACGCCGAAGCTGCGGACCAGCCGGGTGCCGCCGTGGCCGGTTTCGGCTTCGCTGACCAGCTGTCCGATCGGCTTCCGGCGAAGCAGCTGCGCTGTCAGGCCGGGACGGCTGGCAAGGGCCGGGGGCCGTTCGCCGGTAAGAGTAGGCACAGTCATCGTTGACGTCCGTTCGTGAGTAGTGGTTGTTGTGTCCCCGGTTCAGCCTAGGGCTGTGAGCTGGCTCTCAGGGTTGTGCAAAATGACCTATAGTGTTCTGGCATGAGATGTATTGCACCAAAACGACCCGTCCCCTCCCACTCGGCCGGGCGCCCGGCCGGGCGCTCGGCCGGACGGGCCGTGTCGGCCTCCGTATCGGCCTCCGCGCCGGCCGGAGGCAGCCATGGCTGCTGACGCCGCGGAACGGCTCGGCTTCGTCACGCTGGGGCAGTTCCTCCGGCAGCTGCCGGAGGAACTCACCATCCTGCACGATGGCGGCAACGGCGCCGGCCGGCTGCGCTGGGTGGAGCCGAGCGAACTCGAGGACCCGACGCCGTACCTGCTCGACGGGGAATTCCTGTTGACCGCAGGGCTGCCGTTCCTGGGCGACGGCGGCGGCGCGGACCGCGTCGAGGCTTACGTGGAGCGCCTCGTCGGGGCCGGGGTGGGCGCGCTGGGGTTCGGCTTGGAACCCTACTTCGACGCCGTGCCCGAGGCCGTCGTTGAGGCCTGCCGGCGGCGCAACCTCACGCTCGTCGCCATCCCCCAGTCCATCCCGTTCGCCGCGATCGGGCTCGAGTTCTCGCAGTTGCTGGAATCCGAGAACGCCACGACCTTCCGGCAGCTGGCCGACGCCAACCGGCAGCTCATGCGCGCCGTGTTGTCGGCCCGGCCCGAGCACGAGCTGCTCGCGGCGCTCGTGCAGCGGGTCCCGGTGTGGGCCATCCTCGTCGGCGCGGACGGGCGGATCCGGGCCCGCGGCTCCGGCGGCGCCCACGGCACCGGACCCTCGCCCGGCCGGGAACCGGCCGCGCTCCAGCCGCTGCTGGCGAAGCTCCTCAGGGGCAGCGGCCCCCGCGTGGAGCTGGACTCTTTCGACGACGCCGGTTCGGCCCTCGTGTTCGGCCATCCCCTGCGCAGCTCCCGCGACGCCAACCTGGGCGCGCTCGTCCTTGGCGCGGACGCGCCGCTGACTCCGGCGCAGAACAGCGTGGTTTCGGCCGCCGTCGGCCTCCTGGAGCTCCTGGTCCGCCAGCGTACCAGCGGCTCGCTGGCACCCAGCCAGCTGGCCACGGCGCTGCTCCTGCACCCGGAAAGCCTCAGCAGGCCGGGCGGCACCGAGCACGTCAACGGTATCAAAGACCTCGTCGCGCAAAGTGTTTCCTCCGCCCGCTCCGGACAGCTCCGCGTTGTCCAGGGGGTCAACCTGACGGCCGCCGTGCGCCGCGCCGGCGAGAGCCCGGTCCGCGAACTGCTGGAGTGGCGCAGGATGTTCGACACCAAGCTGGTGGAAATTACCGACTACGGTTTTGCGGCCATCACCCGGCTGAAGGTCGACGACGCCCTGCTGGCCGAGGTTGAGCGCCTTGGCTGGCGGCTGGTGGTGGGAAGCACGACCGAGTTCACCGGCCTCGCGGAGGCCTACCGGCGGAGCTCCTCCCTCCGCGGCCGGGTGCGGACAAGCGGGCGCAGCATCCGCGTGGACGACGTGACCTTTTCGCTCGCCGGGCTGCTGGGGGGCGAGGCGGGGGCCATGCTGGCGGAGCGGCTGCTCGCGCCGGTCCTCGGCCTGGAAGCCGAGCGCCGCGATTCCCTGCTGGGGATCCTGCGCGCGTGGCTGGGCGCGAACGGCAGCTGGGACGCGACGGCGAAGGCCACGGGGCTGCACCGCAACAGCGTGCGCCGCCACATCGGGACGCTCGCGGAACTGCTGGACCTGGACCTCAACGAGGCCCAGGCGCGCGCCGAACTATGGATTGCCCTGCAGTACACGGACGCGCTTCCGGGTATGCCGCCCGACACGCCCGCCGCGCTGGAGTCCGCTGCCGGTCAGGCGCCCCAGGAGCGGTAGGTCTCCGAGCGGCGGTCGGCCAGGTACGCGACGGCGGTTTCCGGGGCTTCCCCGGCTTCCGCACCTTCCCCGGCTTCCGCGGGCGCAGCCGGTTCGGGCAGCTCGGCGAACAGCAGTTCGGGCCCGGCCCCGGCTGCGGCCAGCAGCGAGCCGTCCGGGGCGGCGATCACGCTGCCGCCCAGGAAATCGCAGTCGTCCTCCGTGCCGGAATGGTTGGCGTAGGCCACAGTGACCTGGTTTTCCAGCGCCCGGGCCCGGACCAGCAGCTGCGGGACGGCCTCAAAACCCTCGGAGAGCGCTGTCGGGACCAGCACCAGCCGGGCGCCGCGGACGGCGGCGGCGCGGACCGTTTCGGGGAATTCGACGTCGTAGCAGATCACCAGGGAGGTCGGAACCCCGTGGAGGTCAACCACCGCGGGGGCTGCGTCGGCCGGCGAGAACGCATTCCGTTCCTCCGCTCCGAACAACTGGACTTTCGCATAGCTGAGCAACTCGGTGCCCCGCTCGTCCACGAGGGTGGCCGTGATCTGCCAGGCCCCCTCGGGGGTGACGGCCGGCAGGCTGTAGACCAGGGCGATGCCGTGGCGGGCGGCGAGTCCGGCCAGGGTCCGGCGGATGGCCGGAAGCGTGGCCGGATCAAACTCCGCGCGGATCGTTCGTGGCGCGTAGCCCACGGGAAACAGCTCCGGGGTGAGCAGCACGTGGGCGCCGGCCGCGGCGGCCTTCCCGGCCGCCTCGTCCACCGCGGCGCAGTTCGCCTCCACGTCCAGCACGGCGGCGTTCGCCTGCATCAGGGCCAGCAGCACCATTCCACCTCAGCATCTCCAGGCGTCCGCACCGGGCGGCGGACGATCGTCCCCCTCAGCCTAGCCACGCGGGGCAACCGCTCTTCCGGTGCATTTCGCCCCGGTGGGGGCGGCGGTGGGGCGGAATGCCCTGCCGGTCCCCTGCGGTCCCCGCCATGCCTTGCGTTAACTTCTTGACTACAAGCGCGGGATGCGTCACGCTTCATTGCATGCCCTCATCAACGAGCTCAACGAGGAGCCGAACCAAAAACCCCGGATCGCAATCCGCGCTCCGGCATCTGAACCAGCAGCGGATAATCGAATGCCTCCTGGCGGGGCCTTCCACCCAGGCCGAACTGGCGCGGCAGACGGGCCTGTCCACCGCGACCGTGTCCAACATCGTCCGCATCATGCAGGACGCCGGCCTCGCCTCGACCGAGCCGATCACCAGCTCCGGGCGGCGCGCCCTCAACGTCCGGCTCAACAGCAACGGGGCCGTGGCTGTCGGCATCGACTTCGGCCGCCGCCACCTGCGCGTGGTCCTCGCATCCCTCAGCTACCACGTCATCGCAGAGGAGTCCGTGCTGCTGCCGCTGGGCCACCATGCCGAGGAAGGCATCTCCGCCGCCGTCGGCCTGCTGGACCGGCTGCTGGTGGACGGCGGCGTGGAACGCAGCGCCGTCGTCGGGGCCGGCGTCGGCATCCCGGGGCCCATCGACCGCCGCACGGGCACGGTGGCGCAGGGCGCCATCCTCCCCGAATGGGTGGGCATCAACATCCTGCAACGGCTCGAGGACGCGCTGGACCTGCCGGTCTTCGTGGACAACGACGCCAACCTCGGCGCGCTGTCCGAGGTGACCTGGGGGCCGCACAGCGGGATCAGCAACCTGATGTTCCTCAAGATCGGATCGGGCATCGGCGCCGGGCTGATCCTCAATGGCGTGCCCTACTACGGCAGCGTCGGGATCACCGGCGAAATCGGCCACGCCACCATCCACGAGCACGGCCTGGTGTGCCGCTGCGGAAACCGCGGCTGCCTGGAGACCATCGCTTCCACCACCACCATGATCGAGCTCCTGGGCCGCGGCGGGAACACGCTGCTGGCGCCCGATGACATCGTCCGCAACGCCCTCGCCCGGGACTCCGCGACCCTGCGCGTGGTGGACGACGCCGGACTGGCCGTCGGCCGCGCCTTGGGCAATGTGGCGAACCTGATCAACCCCGAAGTGATCGTGGTGGGCGGTCCGCTGGCGGATCTCGGCGAGCTGCTGCTGGACCCGATCCGGCGGGGCCTGGTCCGCCACGCAGTGCCCATCATCGGCGAGACAACCATGCTCACCATGTCCTCGCTGGGCAACCGGGCCGAGGCCCTCGGAGCCACCTCGCTGGTCTTCCAGCACGCCGGAATCCGGCGGAACTGAGTTTTCGTTACCGGGCCGTTGCGTTAAAGACTTGACGACAATGGGCGGGACCGAGTTTACTTTTGCATCAGACGACCCTGCGGTTTGCAGGGGCGGACAACGAAGTCACGCATTGGAGGCGTAAGGGCAGATGACGTCCCTCAACACGCACAGCGATCCGATAATTCTCGAGATGCGCTCCATCACCAAGGAATTCCCCGGCGTTAAAGCATTGTCGGAGGTGAACCTCCGGGCGAAAGCCGGTGAGATCCACGCCATCTGCGGTGAAAACGGCGCCGGCAAGTCCACCCTCATGAAGGTCCTCTCCGGGGTCTACCCCTTCGGCAGCTACACCGGCGACATCGTGTACCAGAACGAAGTCCAGCAGTTCAAGGACATCCGGGCCAGCGAGCACGCCGGCATCGTGATCATCCACCAGGAACTCGCGCTGATCCCCGAGCTGTCCATCATGGAGAACATCTTCCTCGGCAACGAGCCCACCAAGCGCGGGGTGATCGACTGGGCCGAGGCCCGGACCCGCTCCACCGAACTGCTTGCCAGGGTGGGCCTGCGCGAGGACCCGGACACCCCGATCAAGGAAATCGGCGTCGGCAAGCAGCAGCTCGTGGAAATCGCGAAGGCGCTGAACAAGTCCGTGAAGCTCCTGATCCTGGACGAGCCCACCGCGGCGCTGAACGAGTCAGACTCCCAGCACCTGCTGGACCTCATGCTCGGCCTGAAGGGCCGTGGTATCACGTCCATCATCATTTCCCACAAGCTCAACGAGATTGAGCAGATCGCGGACTCCATCACCATCATCCGCGACGGAAAGTCGATCGAGACGCTTGACGTCAAGGCCGACGGCGTCGACGAGGACCGCATCATCAAGGGCATGGTGGGCCGGACCCTGGAGTCGCGTTTCCCGGATCACGAGCCCAAGATCGGCGACGTCTTCTTTGAGGTCAAGAACTGGAACGTGGGGCACCCGCAGATCCAGGACCGCCTGGTTTGTAAGAGCTCGAACTTCTTCGTCCGCCGCGGCGAGATCGTCGGCTTCGCCGGCCTCATGGGTGCCGGGCGCACCGAGCTCGCCCGCTCCGTCTTCGGCCGGTCCTATGGCCGCTTCATCTCCGGGCAGGTCTACAAGGAGGGCAAGGAGATCACGCTCAAGAACGTGCGCCAGGCCATCGACTCCGGCCTCGGCTACGTCACCGAGGACCGCAAGTCCCTCGGGCTGAACCTGCTCGACGACATCAAGGCCACCACCGTCTCGGCCAACCTGCGCAAGATCAGCAAGCACAGCGTGGTGGACGCCAACCAGGAATTCACCGTGGCCGAGCAGTACCGCAAGTCGCTGCGCACCAAGGCGCCGTCCGTGGAGGAGGGAGTAGCCAAGCTCTCCGGCGGAAACCAGCAGAAGGTGGTGCTGGCGAAGTGGATGTTCACCGACCCGGACCTGCTGATCCTGGACGAACCCACCCGCGGGATCGACGTCGGCGCCAAATACGAGATTTACGGCATCATTCAGCAGCTCGCCAACCAGGGGAAAGGCGTCATCGTTATCTCCTCCGAATTGCCCGAGCTGCTCGGCCTCTCGGACCGGATCTACACGATCTTCGAGGGCGCCATCACCGGCGTGCTCGACAAGGACGAAGCCAGCCAGGAAAGCCTCATGAAACTCATGACCTCCGCCCGCAAGACTGCATGACCCTCCGTGACCTTCCAGAACAATCCGATCACTGACGGAAAATAAGGACTGAAAAAATGAACGCGCTCAAGAAGCTCTTTGGCGGCAACACCCGCCAATTCGGCATGATCTTCGCCCTGGTTGCGCTGATCGTCTTCTTCCAGATTTTCACGGAGGGCCGCACGCTCACCCCGGGTAACGTCATCAACCTCTTCAACGGCAACTCCTACATCCTGATCCTCGCGATCGGCATGGTCCTCGTGATCATCGCCGGCCACATCGATCTTTCGGTGGGGTCGGTCGCTGCCTTCGTGGGCGTCACGGTGGCGCTGATCATGCGTGACTGGGACACCCCCTGGTACCTGGCCGTCCTGCTGGGGCTGCTGCTGGGAGCGGTGATCGGGGCCTGGCAGGGGTTCTGGACCGCGTATGTCGGCATTCCGGCGTTCATCGTGACGCTGGCCGGCATGCTCCTCTTCCGCGGCTTCAACCAGTTCGTCGGCAAGTCCAACACCATCCCGGTCCCCGCGGACTTCCAGTACCTCGGTTCCGGCTACCTGCCGGAAGTCGGCCCCAACACCGGCTTTAACAACCTCACCCTGCTGCTGGGCCTGCTCGCCGTCGCCTTCGTGGTCTTCAGCGAGATCCGCTCCCGCCGCAACGCCAAAGCCCTCGGCGCCGAGGTGCCCGAAGCCTGGGTCTCCGTCACCAAGCTGGTCCTGATCTGCGGCGCCATCCTGTACGCGACATACCTGTTCGCCACCGGCCGCCCGGGCACCTCGTTCCCCATCCCGGGACTCATCCTCGCGGTCCTGGTCATCGTCTACGGCTTCATCTCCTCGAAGACCATCATCGGGCGCCACATTTACGCGGTCGGCGGTAACCGCCACGCCGCGGAGCTCTCCGGCGTCCAGTCCAAGAAGGTCAACTTCCTGGTCATGATGAACATGTCGATCCTGGCCGGCCTCGCCGGCATGATCTTCGTCGGCCGTTCCACCGCCTCCGGCCCGTTCGACGGCGTCGGCTGGGAACTGGACGCCATCGCGGCTGTGTTCATCGGCGGCGCCGCCGTGACCGGCGGCGTGGGCACCGTGATCGGCTCGATCGTCGGTGGCCTGGTGATGGCCGTGCTGAACAACGGTCTTCAGCTCCTCGGCGTCGGCGCCGACCTGACCCAGATCATCAAGGGCCTCGTGCTGCTGATCGCCGTCGCGTTCGACGTCTACAACAAGACCCAGGGCAAGAAGTCGATCATCGGCATGATGATGAAGAACTTCAACCGCAGCAGCACCGAGCTCCAGCCCGACGAAACCACGTCCACCAAAGAGGTCATCTCGAAGGGTGCCTGAGCGGCTCCCGGTCCGAGATCCCCTGATTCTCCCCACACCATCTAAAGAAAGTGAACCAAGCAATGCAACTGATTGGTAAAGCAGGAAAGGCAGCAGCGATTGCTGCTATTGCGGCACTGGCGCTGACAGCCTGCGGCCGTTCCGAAACAGCCACCGGCGGTTCCACCGCCGGCGGCGAGGCGTTCCCCAAGAACTCCTCGATCGGCGTCGCGCTCCCCCAGAAGACCTCGGAAAACTGGGTCCTGGCGGAGAAGCTGTTCAATGACGGCCTCAACGGTGCCGGCTTCAAGGCCGATGTGCAGTTCGCCAACGGCGGCGTCTCGGAGCAGCAGAACCAGATCAGCGCCATGGTCACCAAGGGTGCCAAGGTCATCATCGTCGGTGCCATCGACGGTGCGCAGCTGGGCACCCAGCTCAAGCAGGCCAAGGACTCCGGCGCCACGATCATCGCGTATGACCGTCTGCTCCTGAACACCGAAAACGTCGATTACTACGTGGCCTACGACAACTTCAAGGTCGGTGTCCTCCAGGGCGAGGCCCTGCTCAAGGGCATGCAGGCGAAGAAGGCGGCGGGTCCGTACAACATCGAGCTGTTCGCCGGTTCTCCGGATGACGCCAACGCGAAGGTCTTCTTCGACGGCGCCATGAGCGTCCTGAAGCCGAAGATCGACGACGGCACCCTCAAGGTGCTGTCCGGCCAGAACACGTTCGAACAGGCCGTCACCCAGGGCTGGAAGGCGGAGAACGCCCAGCGTCGGGCCGACACCCTCCTGAGCGGCACCTACGGCAGCGCCTCGCTGGACGGCGTGCTTTCCCCGAACGACACGCTGGCCCGCGCAGTCCTGACCTCGGTCAAGGCCGCCGGCAAGCCGCTTCCGGTCATCACGGGCCAGGACTCCGAGGTTGAGTCCGTCAAGTCCATCCTCGCCGGTGAGCAGTACTCCACCATCAACAAGGACACCCGCAAGCTCGTTGAGCACGCGATCACCATGGTCAAGGACATCCAGGCAGGCAAGAAGCCCGAGATCAACGATGACAAGTCCTACAACAACACTGTCAAGGTTGTTCCGGCCTACCTGCTGGAGCCGGTCATCGTGACGAAGGAAAACGTCAAGACGGCCTACGCCGACGATCCGGTACTCGGCCCGCTGACGAAGTAGTTCCGGTTCCGCGCCTTTCATGGGCGCTGAGCCCCAGGCAACACCAGGGCCCCGGCTCCCCCGCAAGGGAGGGCCGGGGCTCTTGCGTGTGCCCTGTGCGCCCTTGCCGGGCGCCTTCCCGGAGGTTCCTGCACGCCCTCCGTGTGCCTTCACAGCCCATCCATAGCTTGGCTGTGACCTCCGCACAGCAGTCCGTACAACTGTGGAAGAAGACGCCGGACGTTCGAGCCGGCCTGATCCTAGACCGGTCGCTGGCCAACAAGATGGACCGGCGGTTCCGGCTCCAGCAGGGCCGGCTCACCGAGGAAGCCGCGCGCAGCCGGGCCACGGTCGGGATGGCGGGCTAGCCGGGGCGGCGGCGGAAGCCGGCGGCGGAACCCTCCCGCAGCTTCCGCCGTCGAATCCGGAACCCTCCCCCAGCTTCCGCCGTCGAATCCGGAACCCTTCGGCACCGGGGTGAGAGGATGGCACCATGACTGCCCTCATCGCGAAACCTTGGCTGTCCGACCAGCCGGACCAGGACCCCCGGACAGCCACCGGCGCCCGACTGCGCTGGGGCGTCATCGCCACCGGCGGCATCGCCGCGGCAGTCACCCGGGACCTGGAGCTGCTGCCGGACGCCGAGCTCTACGCCGTCAGTTCGCGCACCCAGGCGGCAGCGGACGCCTTCGCCGCCGACTACGGCTTTGCGCGGGCTTACGGGGACGACGTCGGGCAATCCGGCTACGAGCGGCTGCTGGCCGATGAGGCTGTGGACGTCGTTTATGTGGCGACGCCGCACGCCCATCACCACGAGATCGCTTTGGCTGCCCTGACCGCCGGCAAGCACGTGCTCTGCGAGAAGGCCCTGACCGTGAACGCGCGCGAGGCCAGTGAGCTGGTGGCCCTGGCCCGGGCCAGGGGGCTGTTCCTGATGGAGGCCATGTGGAGCCGCTTCCTGCCCAGCATGCAGCGCGCCTTCGAAATCGCGGCCTCGGGCGAAATCGGCGAGGTCAAATGGGTGGGGGCCGATCTCGGCTTCCCCGCACCGTATTCGCCCACGTCCCGGCTGTGGGCCCGCCGGGACGGCGGCGGCGCCCTGCTGGACATCACCGTGTATCCGCTGCTGTGGGCGCTCGGCACCTTGGGTTTCCCGCAGACCGTGAGTGCCACAGGCTGGGTCAACGACGACGGCGTGGACGCCCAGAACGCCCTCACGCTCGGCTATCACCATGGCGCGCAGGCGCAGCTGACCTCCTCGTTGCTGGCGCACGGACCCCGCACCGCCACCGTGGCCGGCAGCGCCGGGTTCCTGCAGGCGATCGGCTCGATCAACAACCCCAAGGAACTCCATGTCCGGGTCGGCTTCGACGACGTCCGCAGCGAGCGCTTCGAGGTTGTCGGGAGAGGCTACAGCTACGAGCTCCGCGAGGTGACCCGCTGCATCCAACACGGCCTGACGGAGAGCCCGGTCATGCCGCTGGAGGACTCGCTGAACACGATGCGGCTCTTCGACGGGGTGCGCGCCCAGCTCGGCGTGAGCTATGCGAACGACGCCCGCTGACGGCGCCTCGACTGGCGGAAATCCGGCCTTTTACCGCCGGATTCCGCGGCTTTTTTCTCCGCACTCTGGACTGACCCGGGCGGCCGGACTTACCCTGTAGGCAATCGTCGAGCCATCGGGGAAATGGGGTGTGCGCAATGGACCCAGCATTGGACCTGTTGCGCGCGCGCCGCCCAATCCGGCGGGTGATTCTGGCCGGCGTCGCCGGATTCGCCTGGCTGGCGCTCACTGCGACAGCTGCCAACGCCGACGACGCCGCCACTTCAGTCGGCATGACCGGCAGCACCAAGACGTCGATCTCGACGGCGCTTGCGCTACCGGCCGACATCCTCGGGATGTTGGTGTACGCGTATCCGGCGACCGACACGCCAGGGATACCAGCTCCGCTTCCAGCGCCGGCCCTTCAGCCGGTCCAGGCGGCGGCAATACCTGCCGCGGTTGCATCCGTTCCCATCCCACCCGCCTCTGTTCCGGCTGTAGGGCATGCAGCTGTGGGGCATGCCGCAACCCCGGGGCACGCCGCGCCAAGCTCGGCGGTGTCACCCCCGGCACCGGCCGACCAGCCAGCGGCCATCCCTGCTCCGTCGCGGTCCGCGGCCGCCCCCAAGGCCTCGGCCGCGCCGACCGTTCCAGACCCCAACGCACCGGCCAAGCGCCCCGAAACTCCGCCTCCGGTCCCGGGTTCGTCACCCGTGCCAGTTGCAGACCCGGCCAAGCCCGCGCCGGTTGCCCCCGCGAAGCCTGTGCCCGTCCCAGACCCCGCGAAGCCCGCGCCCGAGCCTGACTCATCGAAGCCTGCCCCCGGCCCGGCCCCCGACTCCAGCCCGGCCAAGCCCGCGCCCGGTGCAACGAAGCCTGCGCCTGACCCGTCCAAGCCGGCAACTGACACGCCAAAGCCTGCCCCCGACCGCGATTCGGACTCCGGCGACCCGGCCAAGCCCGCGCCTGATCCCACAGACCCGGCTGACTCGGATGATGATGCGGATTCTGAACCGGTCCCGGACTCTGACCCAACCAAGCCTCCTACTGCACCACGCCCCGGCTCGGACTCGGATTCGGACTCTGAACCGGCCCCGGACTCGGACCCCACGAAGCCGGCGCCTGCACCGAACCCCGATTCGAACACTGACACTGACCCCACCACCCCCGCGCCGGATCCAGCCAAGCCCACGCCCGACCCGAGCGCCCCTGCCACACCGGCCCCGGGCGGTGAGCCTCCAGTTGCCGCCCCAGCAACTCCAGACCCTGAGAATCCAGGCCCTGCGATTCCAGATCCGGCCAACCCCGTTCCCGGCGCCCCCGCAACGGATCCCGCGCTGCCGGATTCCGTGGTCCCCCGGCCTTCCGCCCCGCTGACGCCCGTCGCTGACACCGTCGGCGTGGCCGAGCCTGTGGCGCCTGCCGCGGGCGGTGTCAGCTCCGATTGCGACGCCCAGGCACAAGCCGCGCCCCCTCCGCGGGAAGTGATGACGGCCAGCGCCGAGCCCGTCCGTCTCCTCCGGAACGCCTCCGTTCCGCCGCGAGCCTCCGGTACTGCCCCGGCTCCTCAGCCGCCGTCGGGCGCACCGGCCGCGCCCGATACGGTTCCTCCGGCTGCCCCCGCTGACCCCGGTCCGTCCGAGCGTGGACCCAGCCCGTGGCGCGGCGGTCCTGGACTACCCGCGCCCGACGCCCTCCCTGCCGGCACCGGTTCCGGCTCGGGCAACGCCCACGCGTCCAACGGTCCTGCAGGCGCTGCTGCCTGGTTGCCCAACCTGTACTTGTTCATCCCCACGGCCGATGCCGACCCAATCCGAGGTCCGCTGCAAATAGAGCACTCAGCATTCGCAGCTGACCCCGGTTCATCTCCTGACTAGTTAGCCGTCTCTGCCCTCCACAGAGCACGGCCAATCGGGCTGCCTTGAGGCGCCCGCCACCAGTCATTCAGGAGATTCCCAATGGACGCCCCCGTCCCCGCCCGGACTTCCGGCACCCCTCTTTCCACCGTCCCGCGTTCAGACGCCCCCCGTTCGGCCGGGCCCTCGGTCCCGCGGCGACCGGTGGCCGTTCCGCAACGGCACCGGTCGGCCGAATTGCAGAAACCGCACTGGTCCTGCAGCGCCCGTCAGCTGGCGCGCCGAAAACCGTCCCGCCGGCAGGATGAACATCCGCCCTAGTGAGCCAACCGCTCCCGCTGTGGTCCCCTGACCGCCGGAGCGAAGTCGTTGGGTCCGCTGGGGGACTCAACGGCATTCACAGACTCCGGCGGAGTACGCGCCCCACACCGTGGCCGCCCCGGCGGCCACGGTGTGAACGCGGCGCAAACCCGCCCCGTACTATTCTTTAGGAGCGCCACGGCGGCGCACTGGAAAAGGACGGGAACGTGGACAGTTCGCCCAACAGCGTCGCGGTTGATCTCGTGGGTGGCCGCTACCGGCTGGGCGAAGTCATCGGCCGGGGCGGCATGGCCTCCGTCTATGCCGCCAGGGACTTAAACCTCGGCCGGGACGTTGCACTCAAGCTCTTTGCCCCACAGTCGGCCGACCCTGACGAACTCAGGCGTCAGGAGGCCGAGATTGAACTATTGGCGACGTTGAATCACCCGAGCCTGGTGACGCTCTTCGACGCCGGCATCGACAGCCGGATCCCGGACGAGCCCCGGCCCTTCCTGACCATGGAGTTAGTGGACGGCCAGGATCTCCGGACCCGGATCAGGCACACCCCTCTCTCGCTGAACGAACTCGCCGTCGTGGGTGCCGGTGTGGCCGCCGCGCTGGCCTACGTCCATGCGCTTGGCATCATCCATCGGGACATCAAACCGGCCAACATCCTGCTGGTGCCCGGACGCCCCGGTGAACCGTTGCGGCCAAAGCTTACTGACTTCGGGATCGCCCGGATAATGGACGGCACCCGGCTCACCGCGACCGGCACCATGGTGGGCACTGCCGCCTATCTGAGTCCGGAACAGGCCCGGGGCGCCGACCTCGGACCGGCGAGTGACGTCTACTCGCTGGGCCTCGTGATGCTCGAATGCCTCAAGGGCGAGGTCGAGTTCCCCGGCAGCGCGGTGGAATCGGCCGTGGCACGCCTGCACCGGGCCCCGTCCATTCCGGACACTGTCCCGGCCGAGTGGGCACAGCTGTTCCGGTCCATGACCGCCCTCGATCCTGCGGACCGCCCCGAGGCCGCGGACCTGGAAATCGCTCTACGCCATGCCCTCATCTCGCCCCAGTCGCTGCCCGGCATGCTGGCCGCGGAACCTACCCGGGTTCTGCCGGCTCCGCCCGCCAGACCTCCGGGGCTGCCGCTGCCGCCGGAGTACAAGGCCGGGACCCGCCCCCTTCCCCGGCTGGATCCTGATGCCCCGTCGCAACCCACAGGGACAGCTGCTCCCCGGCCGGAAACACCCTCCCTTGCAACCCGGACGGTAGCCCGCTTCCGGCACGCGCGCCGGCGCACCCGGGTCGCGGTCCTGGCCGCTGTGGTTGCTGTCCTTGCAGTGCTGGCGGTGGCCGCGGCCGCCGTTCCCTCGCTCACGGCGCCGCCGGCACCCGCCGTCGTTCCCTATCCGTCCGTGACCGGCAGCCTGGGCGAACACCTGGCGGAGCTGCAGAAAAGCGTGCAGCCATGAGCCGGCGCAGGCCCCTGCACGACGCCGGACGCCGCAGCCCCGGCCGGATGCCGGCCGCTGGATTGCTGGCAGCTGCCGTTCTGGCCGCAGTGCTGGCCGGCTGCTCCGCTCCGACGGCGGAACTTGGCCAGGATGCGGCCAAGCAGCTCCAGTCCCAGGTCCTCGCCGTCACCGAGGCAGCCGCGGCCAATGACGTTGCCGGCTCCCTGAAGCTCCTGGACGAACTCGTGGTCAAACTGGACGACGCCGCCACCCGGGGTGAGGTGTCGTTCAAGCGCCACCAGAGCATCAGGGCATCGGCCGAAGCTGTCCGTACCGACCTCGCGGCGCAGCAGGCTGCTGCGGCTGCGGCTGCCGAAGCGGCCCGGGTGGCGGCGGAAAAGGAAGCGGCGGCGCAGGCCGCCGCGAAGGCAGCTGCCGATGCTGCGGCCGCCCCGCGCCCGGTCGTGATCGCGCCCGCGCCCGCACCCGTCCAGGAGAATCCTGGAAAGGGCGGCAAGGCCAAGGGCAAGGACAAGGACGGCTGAGGTCCGTCTCCTTTTTTTCGAAGGGCGTCCGGAGCTGGAGGAGTGCTGGACCGTGACGGCCAGCCCACGTCGGCGCCCGCCAACGGCTGTCATCAGCAAGCTTACTAATTGCCGGAATTCGCGCTAGCGTGGAAATGTGGCGCGAGCCGCGACGACGATCAGAGCCGCGGGCCGCAGCCCGCCAGCTGAAGGAGCGAAGTACGCATGGCAACTGTCCAGGAATCCATTGAAGTCGATGTTCCACTGAGCCAGGCCTACAACCAATGGACCCAGTTCGAGGACTTTCCACATTTCATGAGCGGAGTCGATTCCGTCACCCAACTCGACGACACGACGGTCCATTTTAAAACCAGCATCGCCGGCGTCAAACGGGAATACGATGCCCGGATATCCGTCCAGGAGCCGGACCAGCGGGTCACGTGGGAAAGCTTGGATGAGCCCCGCAACGCCGGAACCGTCTGGTTTGAACCGATCGACGTGACAAGGACGAAGGTCAGCGTCGAGCTCTCGTGGGAGCCTGACACGGCCGCGGAGAAGGTCGGCGCCGCTGTTGGCCTGGATTCCAGGCAGGTGGGATCGGACCTGAAGAAGTTCAAGACGTTTATCGAAGAGCGCGGCACCGAGACTGGTGCTTGGCGCGGCCGCGTCGACGACGGCGCCGCCGTCGGTACCGAAACGGGCACCGGTACCGGTACCGGCGCCGGTACCGGCGCTGTCAGTGCCGACGCAAGGACCGCGGTTCCGCTTGAGGAGGAAGCGGATTACGGGGCAGCGCCGAACTTGGGGCGAGTCGATACCGACCCTGACATGGCAACGGAGCCACCCCTGAGGCAGGATCCGGGACGCTGAGCCGCGGCTTGTCCTGAACAGAAATGCGGAACGCCCCGCCTCCCATTCGGGAGGCGGGGCGTTCCGGGCTCCAGTGCTCTCGCGCCCGGGGCCAGGCTACTTGGCCAGCGTCGCCAGGACTTCGCGGAACGTTGCCGAAGGGCGCATGACGGCGGAGGCCTTGGCCTCGTCGGGGCGGTAGTAGCCGCCGACGTCGACCGGGGAGCCCTGGACGGCCAGGAGTTCGCCGGTGATGGCCTCTTCGCTCGACGTCAGCGCGCCCGAGACGGCGGCGAAAGCCTCCGCCAGCTCGACGTCGTCGCTCTGGCGCGAAAGTTCCTCGGCCCAGAACTTGGCCAGGTAGAAGTGGCTTCCACGGTTGTCCAGCTCGCCGGCCTTGCGCTTCGGGGACTTGTCCTCCAGCAGGAAGGTGCCGGTGGCGCGATCCAGGGTGTCGGCCAGGATCTGGGCGCGGGCGTTGCCGGTGGTGGTGGCGAGGTGCTCGAAGCTCACGGCCAGGGCAAGGAATTCGCCCAGGCTGTCCCAGCGCAGGTGGTTTTCTTTCAGCAGCTGCTGGACGTGCTTGGGGGCGGAACCGCCGGCACCGGTCTCGAAGAGGCCGCCGCCGTTGATCAGCGGGACGATGGAAAGCATCTTGGCGCTGGTGCCGAGTTCCAGGATCGGGAACAGGTCCGTGAGGTAGTCGCGGAGCACGTTGCCGGTGACGGAGATGGTGTCCTCGCCCTTGCGGATGCGCTCCAGGGTGAAGGCCGTGGCCTCGTCCGGGGACATGATCTCGAGCTGCAGGCCCTCGGTGTCGTGGTCCTTGAGGTATTCCTCGACCTTGGCGATCATGTTCGCATCGTGCGCGCGGCCCTTGTCCAGCCAGAAGACAGCCGGCGTGGCGGAGGCACGGGCCCGAGTGACGGCGAGCTTAACCCAGTCGCGGATCGGCACGTCCTTGGTCTGGCAGGCGCGCCAGATGTCGCCCGGGCTGACCTGGTGTTCGATCAGCACGGTGCCGGCGTCGTCGACGATCTGGACGGTGCCGGCGGACTGGATCTCGAAGGTCTTGTCGTGGCTGCCGTATTCCTCGGCCGCCTGGGCCATCAGGCCGACGTTCGGGACGGTGCCCATGGTGGTCGGGTCGAAGGCGCCGTGGGCGCGGCAGTCATCGATGACCACCTGGTAGATGCCGGCGTAGCTGCTGTCCGGGAGGACGGCGAGGGTGTCGGCTTCCTGGCCGTCGCGTCCCCACATGTGGCCGGAGCTGCGGATCATGGCCGGCATGGAGGCGTCGACGATCACGTCGGACGGAACATGCAGGTTGGTGATGCCCTTGTCGGAATCAACCATGGCCAGTTCCGGGCCCTCGTTCAGGCCCTTCTGGATGGCCGCTTCGACGTCGCCGCGGATCTCTTCGGGCAGGTCCTCGAGGCCGTTGAGGATGGAGGCGAGGCCGTTGTTCGGGCTCAGGCCCGCGGCGGCAATCTGGGCGCCGTAGGTGTCAAACACCTCGGCGAAGTAGGCCTTGACGATGTGGCCGAAGATGATCGGGTCGGAGACCTTCATCATGGTGGCCTTCAGGTGCGCGGAGAAGAGCACGCCTTCGTCCTTGGCGCGGGCCACCTGGGCGGCGAGGAATTCGTCCAGCGCGGCGGCGCGCATCACGGTGCCGTCGATGACCTCGCCGGCGAGCACGGGGAAGGCCCTGCGCAGGACCTTGATCGTGCCGTCTTCCTTGACCAGCTGGATCTTGATGTTCGTGTCCGAGCCGATAACGACTGACTTCTCGTTGGAGCGGAAGTCATCGGCGTCCATGTGCGCGACGTTGGTCTTCGACTCGGGGGTCCAGGCGCCCATGCTGTGCGGGTTCTGCCGGGCGTAGTTCTTGACCGAGAGCGGGGCGCGGCGGTCGGAGTTGCCCTCGCGCAGCACCGGGTTGACGGCGGAGCCTTTGAGCTTGTCGAAGCGGGACCGGATGTCCGTCTCCTCGTCGGAGCTGGGGTTGTCCGGGTAGTCGGGCAGCGCGTAGCCCTGGCCCTGCAGCTCGGCGATCGCGGCCTTCAGCTGCGGCACGGAGGCGCTGATGTTGGGCAGCTTGATGATGTTGGCTTCGGGCGTCTTGGCGAGGGCACCGAGTTCGGCAAGGGCATCGCTGACCTGCTGCTCTTCGGTGAGGTAGTCGCCGAACGCGGCGATGATGCGGCCGGCTAGCGAAATGTCGCGGGTCTCCACTTCCACACCGGCCGTCGAAGCAAAGGCCTCAACAATCGGCAAGAACGAATAGGTGGCCAGCATCGGCGCTTCGTCGGTGTGGGTATAGATAATCTTTGCCATTGCTCGGGCGTCTCCCTGAAGGTCTGCGGATATCCGGAATCGGGTGTTATCTCAACAGTCCTAACTTACCCGAGGTGGCCGGATTGCCGCCTACCGGCGTCGGCAGCCGCGGATTCCATGACTCCGGCGCGCTGTGACAAGAATTGACAAAGTGCTTTACTAGTTCGTCAATTTGACGTAGTTTCATTCCCATCGCAGCGGCCAACCCTTGGCGCCGCCCCGCTTTCCACCGGTTAGGACAACCATGAGAACACCCAAGACTCTGGCCACCAGCCTTCTCGCCCTCTCGGCCGCAGCCCTGCTTGCGCTGAGCGCTGCCGGAGCGGCCACCGCCGCCCCGGCGCCCGGGAAGGCACCGACCGAAACGTCGGGCGTCACGAGCCATACCGTCACCGAGACCGGTGCGGCCGACTACTGGACTGAAGAACGGATGCGCAACGCGATCCCGGGCGACATCCTGGCCGGCAAGGCCATGCAGCGCGCCAACAATTCCAAGGCGGCCCTGAACCGTCCGGTTGAAGCGGGCGCGCCGAGCAGGATCGAAGCGGCGGGGACGAGCACTGCGGCCGGCGCTGCGGCGGCGGCCCCGGCGGCGGGGGCGGCGCCGGGGCTTCAGGCGCCGGACGTCCAGACCAGGGCCAACGCCAGCGAATCCCCCGTCCCGCGCATCGGCAAGGTTTTCTTCACGCTCGGCGGCGCCAACTACGTCTGCTCGGGCAACTCGGTTTCCGCCGGAAACAAGAGCACCGTCTCCACGGCCGGGCACTGCGTCAACGAAGGCCCCGGCGCGTTCGCCACGAAGTTCACCTTTGTCCCGGCCTACCTCAACGGCTCCGCTCCCTACGGCAAGTGGACCGCCCGGGCCCTGTACGCCCCCACCCAGTGGAGCTCGTCCGGGAACATGCAGTACGACACCGGGTTCGCGGTGATGTCCACGCTCAACGGCCAGTATCTGTCCGACGTCGTGGGGTCCTCGGGCCTGCAGTTCAACGCGGCCCGCGGCCTGAGCTACAAGGCATACGGCTATCCGGCGGCTGCGCCATTCAACGGCGAGTCCCTTAAGAGCTGCAGCGGCACCGCCACGAACGATCCCTACAACCCGCAGTTCAACTCCCAGGGCATCCCCTGCAACATGACCGGCGGTTCCTCCGGCGGCCCCTGGTTCATCGGCACCAGCTCCTCGGGCTACCAGAACTCCGTGAACAGCTACGGGTACGGCAGCAACTCCACCACGATGTACGGCCCGTACTGGGGCTCGGTCATCCAGTCGACCTACACGTCGGCTGCCGCTTCCTAGCCCAGCCGGACCAGCGCACGACGGCGGCCGCCCCCATCCCGGGCGGCCGCCGTTCGTGTGCGCCCGCCCATCCGCCTGACCTTCCCCCGCCACTGGACATGCCCCCGCTCGCCTCCCGCACCACTGGACATGCCCTCCCGCCGCCTCCCGCACCACTGGACATGCCCTCCCGCCGCCTCCCGCACCACTGGACATGCCCTCCCGCCGCCTCCCGCACCGCTGGGCATGCCACACGCTCGTCCCTTGGAGTGGACATACTCCCCATATGTCCACTCATCGCCCCGAAGAATGAGGATGCCCCCTCGAGCGCGGACGCCAAAGTGCCCGTAATTAGCGCACAGAAACTTTGCATAATTGCCAGATCTCGGTAATCTACGTGATTAGGTAAGCCTAACTTCGGCTTCCACGAGCCGAGGTGCACTACCAAAATGACCGCAAATTACCTGATTGGCCTCCGCGAGGGCCTGGAGGCGACGCTGATCGTCGTCCTGCTGATGGCCTACCTGGTCAAGAGCGGCCGCTCCCATCTGCTCCCCGAGCTGTGGGCCGGCGTCGGCATCGCTGTCGCTGCGTCGTTCGGCTTCGGCGCGCTGCTCAGCTTCGGGCCGCGCGGACTGACCTTCGAGGCGCAGGAGGCAATCGGCGGCAGCTTGTCCGTCCTGGCCGTCGGCCTGGTCACCTGGATGGTCTTCTGGATGGCCCGGACTGCACGGACCCTGGGCAGCGAACTCCGTTCCCGCGTGGACCAGCAGGCTGGCCGATCCGGATGGGGACTGGCCCTGGTCGGCGCCGTGGCCGTGGGCCGCGAAGGCCTCGAGACCGCCCTCTTTCTCTGGGCCGCGGCGCAATCCGCGGGCTCCTCCAGTTCGCCCCTGATCGGGGCGCTGCTGGGGATGGCCACCGCGGTAGCGTTCGGCTGCTTGCTGCACCGCGGTGTCCTGACGATCAACCTCGGGAAATTCTTCACCTGGAGCGGCGCCGCACTGATCGTCATTGCCGGCGGCGTGCTGGCCTACGCCATCCACGATTTCCAGGAGGCCGGCATCCTGCCGGGCCTGCACAACCTGGCCTTTGACGTCTCAGCAGCAGTACCGCCGTCGTCCTGGTACGGCACGCTGCTCAAGGGCACCCTGAACTTCTCCCCCGCCACGACGTGGCTTGAGGCGGCCGCCTGGCTGCTGTACGTCCCGCCGGTGGTGTTTTTCTACCTCCGTTCCAACCGCCGCAGCCACCCCGCGGCGGCTACCCCGGAGCTCATCGGCACCGTTGCCGCCGGCTCCTAAAGCACTCCCCCACTACCCGCAACGCACCCCCGAAGGAATCCCCGTGCCCAATTTCCCCAAGACCACCCGCTTCCGATCCCTGCTGGCGGCCGCCTTCCTGCCGCTGACACTCGCCGCCTGCACGGACAACAGCGCCCCGGCCGCCACCGGGCCCATCAAAGTCTCCAGCACCAACGATGCCTGCACCCTCTCGAGCGGGACCACCAAGAGCGGCAACCTCACCTTCGCCATCCAGAACGAAGGCAACCAGGTCACGGAGTTCTACCTGCTGGCCGAAGACGGACTGCGGATCATCGGCGAAGTCGAGAACATCGGACCCGGCCTGACCCGCAACCTGGTAGTCACGGCGCCGGCCGGAAAATACACGACGGCGTGCAAGCCCGGCATGCAGGGCGACGGCATCCGCGCCGCCTTCGAGGTCACCGAGTCCGGCGAGAAACCCGCCGACGACACCAACGTCCAAGCCCTCGCGGACAAGGGCACGGCCCAGTACCTGTCCTACGTCAAGGACCAGACCGAGCAGCTCCTCGCCGGCACCAAGGACTTCGCCACGGCGTACGCCGCCGGTGACACGGCAAAGGCCCGCGAACTCTACGCCGCAACCCGTATGCACTGGGAGCGGATCGAGCCCATCGCGGAGTCCTTCGGCGACCTTGACCCGAAGCTGGACGCCCGCGAGGCGGACCTTGCCCCGGACGAAGAGTGGACTGGCTGGCACCGGGCCGAGAAGGACCTCTTCCCGCCGGCGGGTTTTGCCGCCCTGACGGCGCCCGAGCGTGAGAAGCTTGCCGCGCAGCTGGTCGCCGACACCGAGGATCTGGCCACCCGCACCCGCACCGTGGAACTCTCGGCGGACAATCTGGGTAACGGGGCCAAGGAGCTGCTCGACGAAGTAGCCACCGGCAAGGTCACCGGCGAGGAGGAGATCTGGTCCCACACGGACCTCTGGGACTTCCAGGCCAACGTCGACGGCGCACGGATCGCTTTCGAGAACCTCAAGCCCGTGCTCGAGCAGAAGAACCCCGGGCTCGCCACGTCCCTCGACGAAAAGTTCGCCGCCCTGCAGGCCGAGCTCAAGCAGCACACCCGCGGCGAGGGCTTCGTGTACTACAACGAGCTGAGCCCGGAGCAGGTCCAGAAGCTCGCCGCCCTGGTGGATGCACTGGGCGAGCCGCTGTCCAACCTCACCGCCGCCGTCGTCCTGTGAGCGGATGCCCTTTCGGCGGCGGCCAGCAGGACGCCCAGCCCGGCAGCCAGCCGGGCGCCCAGCCCGGCGCTGAGCCGGGCGTCGCCCATCAGCCCGACGCCGGCGCTGCGGCTTACGCTACCGGTGACGCTCCGGCGTCGCGCCTTTCCCGCCGGGGACTGCTGTCCCTGGCCGGCGTCGGCGGCGCCGGAGCCGTGGCCGGCATCGCCGCCGGGCTGCTCAGCCACGACGCACTGGCGGCCGCGGCGGCCCCCGCCCAGGTCGAGGGCGATGTCGTGCCGTTCCACGGACCGATCCAGGCCGGCATCATCACCGCCGCGCAGGACCGCCTGCACATGGCCGCTTTCGATGTCATCACCGAGGACCGCGCCACGCTCATCCAGCTCCTGAAGGACTGGACGGCAGCCGCCGAGGCCATGACCCAGGGCCGCGAAACCGGAGCCACCGGCGCCGCGGACGGGCCCTACGACGCTCCACCGGAAGACACTGGCGAGGCCCTGGGGCTTAGCGCCGGGAAGCTCACTGTGACCTTCGGGTTCGGGGCCAGCCTGTTCGAAAAGGACGGCAAGGCGCGCTTCGGCCTGGCGGGCCGTCGTCCTGACGCCCTGATCGAACTGCCGCATTTCCCCGGAGATGACCTCCAGGCCAACCGCAGCGGCGGCGACATCATTGTCCAGGCCTGCGCCGACGACCCCCAGGTTGCGGTCCACGCGATCCGCAACCTGGCCAGGATCGGCTTTGGCCGGGTCCGGGTCCGCTGGTCCCAGCTGGGCTTCGGCCGGACGTCTTCCACGTCCCGGAACCAGCAGACGCCCCGAAACCTCTTCGGCTTCAAGGACGGCACCAACAACCTCAAGGCCGAAGACACTACGTTGCTGAACCAGCATGTCTGGGCCGGGCCGGGTTCCCGCCCGGAGGAAGCATGGATGCAGGGCGGCAGCTACCTGGTGGCGCGCCGCATCCGCATGCACATCGAGATTTGGGACCGCACCTCACTGCGGGAACAGGAGCAGCTGATCGGGCGGACCAAGTCCGAGGGCTCGCCGCTGTCCGGCGGCAAGGAATTCACAGCGCCGGACTTCTCCCTCCAAGGCAAGGACGGCGAACCGCTGATCGGCATGGATTCGCATGTGCGGCTCGCCCACGCGGACCAGAACGACGGCGTGCGGATGCTCCGCCGCGGATACAACTACACCGACGGTTCCGACGGGCTCGGGCACCTCGACGCCGGCCTGTTCTTCGTGGCCTTCGTCAAGGATCCCCGCACGCACTATGTCCCCATGCAGATGGCCATGGCCAAGCAGGACACTCTGGCTCTGGAGTACCTCAAGCACACCGGTTCGGCCCTGGCCGCGGTACCCCCTGGCGTTGAGCCCGGCGGGTTCGTCGGCGAAGGCCTCTTCCAGTGATGGCGGGCCCGGGGTGAGCGCCCCCGCGGTGCGCCCGGCACTGTCCCGGCCCGGTGTTCTGATGCCCGTCCTCTCGTTGGCGGCAACAGCTGCGTGGGGCGCGTCCGTGGCGGTGGGCTCGGCGCTCACGTTCGACCCCGGCGTCCACAGGTTGGCCCTGGCCGCCCACGTCCTGGCCATGGTGCTGGCGTTCGGTTCGGTGATCGTGGTCGACTGGGTCGGGTTTCTCTGGCTGATCGGCAAGCGCAGGCTGCACGACACCAGCCGCCTGGAATCAGCGGCCGCCCCGCTGATCTGGATCGGCCTGGCAGGCCTGCTGTTCACCGGCGCCTTCATCCACCCTGACATCACCAGTTCGGCCACACAGCTGAAGATGTGCTGCGTCCTGGGCCTGATGCTGAACGGAATCTCGCTGATCCCGGTCATGCGGCGCCTGCATGCCCTGCCGGATGGCACCAATTTCAAGGAAGTGTGCGGCAACCTGCGCGCACGCCTCCTGGTGGCATTGGTGCTGTCGCAGGCGTTCTGGTGGACGGCCATCATTGTCGGCTTTGCAAACAGCATGAGCCGGCGCTAGGACTGGCGTTGGATGTCCCCCGGCTGGAGGCGGTGACAGGGGTTCCGCGTTCCAGAGAAAGATCTTGTCCATTCGAGTTAGGTTACGTTTCCCTATTAAGGTGCGTCAGTGATTGAACCAACTTTGGCGGGTGTCTCATTCGCCGCCGGCCTGGCCGCGTTCGGAGGCCGGACCGCCGTTCGCGTTGACGGCGGGTCGGTAACGTACCGCGAACTGGCTGACCAGGTTGACGCCACCGCCCGTGCCTTCGGGCCCGTGCGGCGTCTGGTGGCCCTGGAAGCGGACAATTCCCTGCCCTCGCTCGTCGTGTATCTGGCTGCACTGTCCTCCGGTCATCCCTTGCTAATCCTGCCTGCGGGTGGAGGGCAGGCCTCGGAGTCGCTCGTTGCCGCCTACGATCCCGATATTGTCGCCCGCGCGGTGGGTGGTGAGTCGGTGCTGGAGATACGACGGGACGGGACGCGCCACGAACTGCATCCGGAACTGGCGCTCCTGTTGAGCACCTCCGGTTCCACGGGCGCTCCCAAACTCGTGCGGCTCTCTGCCGACTCCGTCCAGGCCAACGCGGGCGCAATCGCCGAGTACTTGCAGTTGCGCCCCGACGATAAGGCCGCAACCACACTTTCCTTGTCCTATTGCTATGGAATGTCGGTGGTGAACAGCCACCTCTCGGTCGGAGCATCGGTTGCGCTCACCGACCTCTCCGTTGTGGACCCCTGCTTCTGGGAGCTTGTCCGCAACGAGGGCGCGACGTCGTTCGCAGCCGTACCGTACACGTTTGACCTGCTGGAGCGGGTGGGATTCGAGAGCATGGAGTTGCCGAGCCTGCGGTACATCACGCAGGCGGGAGGCCGGCTGGAACCGGAAAGGGTGCGCGCCTACGCACAGTTGGGGCGGCGCCGGGGCTGGGACCTGTTTGTCATGTACGGGCAGACCGAAGCAACGGCCCGAATGGCCTACCTGCCGCCCGACCTCGCCGCGGAACATCCACAGGCCATAGGCGTGCCCATCCCGGGCGGCGCGTTCAGACTCGCCCCGGTCCCGGGGCTCGATGATTGCGAACTGGTCTACAGCGGGCCCAACGTGATGCTGGGCTACGCCGAACGCCCGGAAGACCTCGCCCTGGGGCGCACAGTAACGGAACTTCACACCGGGGATCTTGCAAGGGGCACGGCTGATGGCCTGTACGAAATCGTCGGGCGGCGGAGCCGTTTCGTGAAAATCGTCGGGCTCCGGGTTGACCTCGGACAGGTGGAGCGGATCCTTGCGGGCCTAGGCGTTCCCGCGGCGGCGGCCGGCGCGGATGGCCATGTGGTCGCCGCTGTCGAGGGGGGCCATGACCTTCCCCTGATCGCCAAGACGCTTGCCCAGGACCTGGGTGTCCCGCGCGGTGCCGTCCAGCTCCGCTCCGTGACGGCCATCCCGCGTTTGAGCAGCGGAAAGCCGAACTATCCCGCCGTCCTGGCCCTGGGCGTGGAAGACAAGCACGCTCAGGAAAAGGCCGACGACCCCGATACACCCGGAGCTTCGGAGGATGCGCGGAGCATCTTCGCCGACGTGCTCGAACGCGAC
The DNA here is from genome assembly GCF_947090775.1 of Pseudarthrobacter sp. MM222. NCBI lineage: Bacteria > Bacillati > Actinomycetota > Actinomycetes > Micrococcales > Micrococcaceae > Pseudarthrobacter > Pseudarthrobacter sp. MM222. The sequence goes on along the minus strand of NZ_OX352321.1, from coordinate 1,141,686 downwards.
GACGTCACCGGGACGGACACGTTCGTGTCCCTGGGCGGAGACTCGCTGTCCTATGTCGCGGCATCGGTCCGGCTTGAACGCGCGCTGGGCGACCTTCCGCGCGGATGGCACCTGATGCCCGTCTGCGAGCTCACCGCCCCTGGAGGTACGCCGGACTTAACGGGCGGTGGGGCCCCCGTTCCGGCCGGAGGGTCGCTCCGGAAATGGCGCCAGCGGTTGCTCGCACCGATGGAAACCGGGATCGTGCTGCGCGCCGTGGCCATCTTCTTCATCATTTCCACCCACGTCGGGTGGTTCTCCTGGGAGGGCACGGCCCACGTGCTGATGGCCGTCGCCGGATTCAACTTCGCCCGCTTCCAGCTGAGCGGCCCGCCCCGGGCGCGGCTGGGACGGCAACTGCGCAGCATCGCCCGGATCGTGGTGCCAAGCGTTGCTGTGATTGGCTTGGCTTTCGCCGTGACCGACACCTACAGCTGGGCCAACGTTTTCCTGCTCAACTCCCTGCTCGGTCCCGAGGGGTGGAACGACTTCTCCCGCTTCTGGTTCGTGGAGATGCTGGTACACATCCTGCTCGGCGTCGCTGCCCTCCTGGCGATACCGGCGGCCGACCGCGCCCAGCGCCGGTGGCCGTTGGCCTTCCCGCTTGTCCTTTTCGGGGCGGACCTGCTGCTGCGCTTCCGCATCATTGACCTCCCCTACCCGGGGCAAGGCCCGGTGCTGTGGCTTTTCGCCCTTGGCTGGGCGGCAGCCGCGGTACGCAACGTGTGGCAGCGGGCCGCCGTGACGGCACTGGCCCTGCTGACCATCCCCGGGGCGTTCGACGACGAATACCGCAGTGCCACAATCCTGGCCGGATTCCTCATCCTGCTCTGGCTGCCAACGGTGTTCGTGCCCCGCGTGGTGCACCGGCTCACGGGCCTCCTGGCCAGTTCATCCCTCTATGCCTACGTGACGCATTGGCTGGTGTATCCGCTGTTCGATCAGGCCGGCAAAGGCTTGGCGGTCGCGGCGTCCCTGGCGGTCGGCATCGCCTACTGGCTGGTGGCTAGCCGTGCAATGAGCGCGGCCGAGCGCCTGCTTCGGGCCCGGCGGCGCAAAGCCGCCTCCGGGCTCCCGGCTTCGTCGCCCGATCTTGGTTAAAGCCCGACGGCGGCCGGGCCGCCACACGCGGCCGGGCCAGAGGCAGCCTCCGCCGAGGCCGCCACGGGATTCTTCAGCGGCGCTGCCTCGCCAAAGACGAACAGGTAGGTCACGCACGGACCAGGGCACGATTTCCCGGGCTGCGACAGACAGGGTGGACCACTCATGCGCGCCCGATCCCCAGCCGCCACTGGACATGTCCTCCGTTCAGCGCAGGGAATGGACATATGCCCATTCTGCCCACTCGCCACCACGAAAAATGGACATGCCCCCCGGGAACGGGAGGGCATGTCCATTCTTAGTGAGCGCGGAGCCCCTGATGAAGCAGCAGCCCCTAGTGGAAGAAGTGGCGTGCTCCGGTGAAGTACATCGTGATGCCGGCGGCGTTGGCTGCGGCAACGACTTCCTCGTCCCGGACGGATCCGCCGGGCTGGACCACGGCACGGACGCCGGCGTCGATCAGGATCTGCAAGCCGTCGGCAAACGGGAAGAACGCGTCCGATGCCGCCACGGCACCGCGGGCGCGCTCGGGGGCCCCGCTCGCGTCGGCGCCGGAAGCTCCGCCGGCGGCATCGACGTCGGAGGTCACCGTGACGCCCAGCGAGTTGGCGCGCTCCACGGCGAGCTTGCAGGAGTCCAGCCGGTTGACCTGGCCCATGCCGATGCCGACAGCCGCGCCGTCGGAGGCCAGCAGGATGGCGTTGGACTTGGCCGCGCGGCACGCGGTCCAGGCGAAGGCGAGATCCGCCAAAGTGGCCTCATCCGCCGCCGAACCCGCGGCGAGGGTCCAGTTGGCCGGGTTGTCACCGTCGGCGTCGACCCTGTCAGTCACCTGGACCAGCACGCCGCCGGAGACCTGGCGGATCTCGGACGGGTAGCGGCCGTAGCCCTCGGGCAGCGCGAGCAGGCGGATGTTCTTCTTCTTGGACAGGATTTCCACGGCCTCGTCCTCGAAGCCGGGGGCGATGACGACCTCCGTGAAGATGTCCGCCACGGTCCTGGCCATCCCGGCGGTCACTGTGCGGTTGGCCGCGATCACGCCGCCGAACGCGGAGACAGGGTCGCAGGCGTGCGCCTTGGCGTGGGCGTCGGCGATCGGGTCGGCGGCCGAGGCGGAGCCCACCGCCACGCCGCAGGGGTTGGCGTGCTTGATGATGGCCACGGCCGGCTCGGCGAAGTCGAAAGCGGCGCGCAGGGCCGCATCGGCGTCGACGAAGTTGTTGTAGCTCATGGCCTTGCCGTGCAGCTGGTCCGCCTGCGCGATGCCTGCCGGCGCGGCCTTGTCCACGTAGAGTGCAGCCTGCTGGTGCGGGTTTTCGCCGTAGCGAAGCACCTCGGAGCGCTCCAAGGAGAGACCGGCGTAGGCGGGCCAGTCGATCACGCCGTCGCCGTCCTCATCGAGGAACTGGCTCGCGGTCCAGGTCGCCACGGCGTTGTCGTACGCAGCGGTGTGCGCGAAGGCCTTCGCGGCGAGCCGGCGTCGGGTCTTCAGGTCAAAACCGCCGGACGCGGCGGCAGCAACGACGTCGTGGTAGGAGGACGGGTCCACCACGATCGCGACGGCGGCGTGGTTCTTCGCGGCCGAGCGCACCATCGCGGGGCCGCCGATGTCGATCTGCTCGACGACGTCGTCCTGCGCGGCGCCGGACTTCACGGTCTCGACGAAGGGGTAGAGGTTCACGACGACGAGGTCGAACGGCTCGATGTCCATCGACTGCAGGGTTTCCATGTGCGCCCGGACGCGGCGGTCCGCGAGGATCCCGCCGTGCACGCGCGGGTGCAGCGTCTTGACGCGGCCATCGAGCATCTCGGGCGAGCCTGTGACTTCCTCGACCTCCTGGACCGGGATCCCCGCAGCGGCGATCTTCTTGGCGGTGGAGCCGGTGGAGACGATCTTGACGCCGGCCGCGTGCAGGCCCGTGGCGAGCTCCTCCAGACCGGTTTTGTCGTAGACCGAGATGAGGGCCCGGCGGATGGGAACACGGTCGATGGATTCACGGTCAAGCTGCGTAAAGCTCACAAAAGTCTCCGTCTTAGATCGCGGCGCGGCCGCGGGTGGTGGGGATGCGGCCAGTTTATCGCGTCCCGGCTCCGGGGCTTCCCGCGCGCCGGAGTGTGAAGCGCTCACCGGGGGCCGGCGACTCAACGTAGAGTTTTCTCAGGAGGCTTTGATGAACACATACACAACTGTGCCCAGCGGCGAACAGGTGGTGCAGGAACTGCCCTGGCGCTGGAAAGTGCAGGGACGGATCTTCCTGATCGGCGGCCTCGGCTTCATGTTCGACGCCTGGGACGTGACGCTCAACGGCATCCTCATCCCGCTGCTCTCCTCACACTGGCAGCTCAGCCCGGGCGAGGCCGCCTGGATCGGCGCCTCCAACCTCATCGGCATGGCCCTGGGCGCCTTCATCTGGGGCACCATTGCGGACACCATCGGACGCAAAAAGGCCTTCACGGCCACCTTGCTGATCTTCTCGGTCTTCACCGTGCTGGGTGCCTTCTCCCCCGATTTCCTCTGGTTCTGCATGTTCCGCTTCCTGGCCGGCTTCGGCCTGGGCGGCTGCATCCCGGTGGACTACGCGCTGGTGGGCGAGTTCACACCCCGCAAGCAGCGCGGCCGGGTCCTGACGGCTATGGACGGCTGGTGGCCGATCGGCGCGGCCCTGTGCGGCTTCGTCTCCGCCGGCCTTATCGCTGCCTTCGCGGACTGGCGCCTGACCATGCTCGTGATGGTGCTGCCGGCCCTGCTGGTGTTCTGGGTGCGGCGCAGCGTCCCCGAGTCGCCGCTGTTTTTGATCCGGAAGGGCCGCCGCGAGGAGGCCGCCAAGGTGATCGACGACCTGGTCGACGCCACCGGCGCCGAGCCGCGCGCCTACAGCCTGCCGGAGGCCCAGGACGCCCCGCGGCTTTCCGCCGGGAGCGCGTGGACGCAGCTGAGCCTGCTGTGGAAGTTCAACTGGAAGATTACGACGGCGGCCTGGTCCCTGTTCTTCAGCATCCTGCTGGTCTACTACCTGTCGCTGACCTGGATGCCGCGGATCCTGATCGGCGCCGGCTTCGCGGAGTACAAGGCCTTCCTCACCACCGCCTCGATGGCCGCCGTCGGGCTCCTCGGCGTCGTGGTGGCGGCCCTGCTGGTGGAGCGCGTCGGCCGGAAATGGATCCTGGCGATCACCGGCCCGCTGTCCGCCCTGACCCTGGTGATCGTGGCGATCGTGGTGGATATCCCGACGGCGGCCGTGTTCTGGCTGCTGGTGTTCGGCTTCGTGGTGCAGGTGGCCATCCCCGTGCTCTACGCCTACGTGTCCGAGCTGTACCCGACGGAACTGCGCGGCTCGGGCTTCGGCTGGGCCTCGACGTTTTCCCGGCTCGGCGCCGGCTTCGGTCCGCTGATCTTTGCCGCGTTCCTGTGGCCCGAACTGGGACTTGCGACGTCGTTCGCCCTGGCCGGCGGGCTGGTGCTGGTCTCCGTGCTGTGGATGGCCTTCTTCTCCCCCGAAACCAAGCAGCGCCGGCTCGAATAGGGTCCCCTCACCCGCAAGAGATGAGTGTGGCGCGGACCGGAACGGACGACGGCGCCCCTCAGCTTCGTTGCTGAGGGGCGCCGTCGAGTTTGTGGCGGACCAAGGAACTACTGGATGCAGGTGACGTAAACCGTCATCGTCCCTGCGCTCCTTTGCGTAACAGTCCAGCCCGTGGGCGTCGTCCCGCTCATCACCGGCTGACTCGACATCGCGTTATTGTTGTTGCCAGTCAGGCTGTAGCCGCCCGAGACGGCGGTCTTGCCTCCGGTACAGGACGCCGTCACCGTAAGGCCGGGTCCGGTCGCGGTGACCACAGAGACACTCGTCGACGCGGCCGCACCGGTGGCTCCGGTTGCCCCGGTTGCCCCGGTTGCCCCGGTCGTGCCGACCTCTCCCGCGGGTCCCGCCGGCCCGACGGCGCCCGCGGCACCGGTCTCGCCGGTTGCTCCCATGGCCCCGGTAGCCCCGGTCTCTCCAGTGAGACCGGTAAGCCCCATCAGACCCTGTGGTCCCGTGGCACCGGTCTCGCCGGTATCACCCTTGTCACCCTTCTCCCCCTGGATTCCCTGAGCACCGGTCTCGCCGGTATCACCCTTGTCACCCTTCTCCCCCTGGATTCCCTGAGCGCCGGTCGCCCCGTCGGCCCCGGCGGGCCCCATGGCCCCGGTCTCACCCGTGAGACCGGTAAGCCCCATCAGACCCATCAGACCCTGTGGCCCCGTGGCACCGGTCTCGCCGGTATCACCCTTGTCACCCTTGTCACCCTTTTCGCCCGTCAGACCCATCAGGCCCTGGATGCCCTGGGCGCCCTCGGCACCATCGGCACCCGCCGGCCCCATGGCGCCGGTAGCGCCGGTAGCCCCGGTGTCGCCTTTAACCCCGGGGAGGCCCTGGATCCCCTGGGTGTTCCAGGAGACCGCTGTCTCCTTCTTGGTGTCGCAGGAGCCGCCGGGCGACAGGAGCCGCAGCGCACCGCCATTGTTGATGTTGTAGCAAGCCTTGATCTCGCCGGCGGCCGTGGTGGACACGGCGTAGGCAGCGGTAGCGGCACCCGTTCCGAGCACGAGCACCGCGGTGAGACAAAGGACTTTGGGACTGGTTTTGGCAAGGCTGAACCGAGACACGAGGAACCCTTCTGAAAGCGTAAAAGGAAACTAGGAGGGCGTCAGCCTATGTGCCGGTTTTCAGTTCACCCAGCGCTTTTGCGAGGGACAGATACCCGACTTCTCAGAGGTTGTACGTGTCTTTTGATAGTGAGTACTCGGTTTAAAGGGGCATTACGTGCTTGCCCCAGAGTGGGGGCTAGCTGGGTGAGGCTGCGGCCTTCTGACCCGCGGCGAGCGAGGCCAGGGTGGAGACGAGCAGCCGGCGCTCCACCACCTTGATGCGCTCGTGCAGCGACTCCTCGGACTCGCCGTCGCCGATCGCCACCGCCTCCTGCGCGATGATGGGGCCGGTGTCCACGCCAGCGTCGGCCCAGTGCACCGTGCAGCCGGTGACTTTCACGCCGTAGGCAAGGGCATCGCGCACCCCGTGGGCGCCGGGGAAGGACGGCAGCAGCGCCGGGTGGGTGTTGAGGTATTTGCCGCCGAAGGCGTCGATGAAGTCCGCACTGACAATCCGCATGAACCCCGAGGAGACGACGACGTCCGGCTGGTACGCGGCCACGGCTTCGGTGAGCGCTGCGTTCCAGGCCGCCCGGTCCGGGTAGGCCTTGAAGTCCACCACGAAGGTCGGAATGCCGGCCGCGGCCGAGCGCTCCACCCCGTAGGTCCCCGGCCGGTCCGCACCCACCGCGGCGATGTCGACGTCCAGCCTGCCCTCTTTTACGGCGTCAATGACGGACTGGAGGTTGGAGCCGGTGCCGGAAACGAGGACTACGATGCGCATTGTCCTAGCTTATGGGGCCGCTCGCGTAGGCTGGAAAACATGAATCCCCCGAACGACTCCGACACCGGCCAGCGGAGCCAGCAGCCGCTCAGCGACGCGGCCAAAGACTCACTGGTGAAGACACACAATCTGTTCCGCACCTTCATCGTCGTGGTCCTGGGATCGTTCTTCGTGTACCAGCTGGACATCGACTACCTCTGGCTGAGCGCCATCCTGACCGCGGCCTCCATCGTGCTCGGCATTATGGTGCTGGTCCGGGCCGTGAAGCTCAAGGAGTCCCGGCTCGTGCTGATCGGCGCGATCTGCGGACTGGTGGTCGCGGCTGTGCAGGTGCTGCTGGTCGTGTCCTCGGCGTTGTTCTTCAGCCAGGTGCGGGACTACCAGCAGTGCGCCCGCCAGGCCCTCACCCAGCAGGCCGCCTCCCAGTGCCGGACCCAGCTGGAAAAGTCGATGCCGGTGCAGCTGCGCTAGCTTAGCGGCGGGCCAGCCGCGCCCGCCAGACCCCCTCAGTTGGCGGCGGGTTCCAGGTCCGCTTCGCGCAGTTTCTGCTGGCGTTCCAGCCAGGGTCCCGCCGCGTAACCGATGACGACGCCGATCCCCACTTCCGCGGCCACGAACAGCGCCGTCCGGAGCGGGTCCGGGCCGATCTCGGTCAGCCGCCCGATGCCGGCGGAGCCCCGGGCCAGCCAGGCCAGTCCCGCGGCGAGCAGCCCGGCAACGCTGCCGATCATGACGCCCAGGACGACGGTCGAGACCGCAGCCGTGAACCAGCGGGCATGGATCTTGATCGACAACCATTCGTCGAAGTGGTTTTCGCCCTCGCGCAGGAACCACCAGCCGGCCAGGATTCCGGCGAGCACCGGCACCACGAGGGCCGCAAAGCCCAAGTCCAGCGAACCGGCGGGCAGGGCCGCGAAGACCGGGATGGAGGGCAGCGGACCGACGGCAGTGCCCAGCGCGCCCGCCTGCGAACCCACCCCCAGCGCGAACCCCGCGCCGGAGATCCAGGCCAGGGCGAACACCACGAGGTTGGGCAGGAAGCCGAGCTGCGCGATGGTGAGCACCGCGCCTCCCATGGCGCCGGCGTCGAGCGCTTCATAGACGGCGACGATCAGGTTCCAGTGGATGAAGAGGTCGACGGCGAGCATGAGCGCGGACATCGCCAGGCTCGCCATCAGCGCCACGTAGCCGGCCTTGACCACGGAGCCGAGGTAGGAACCGGCCCAGCGCGAGTGCTGGCTGGTCCGGGAGAGCCAGGCCACCGCGTCGACGCCGATCAGCCGGCTCCAGGAGCCGGCCTCCCGGCGGGCGCCGACCACCATCCCGAGCGCGAACGGGACCAGCGGGGCGAGGGCAGCAGACCAAAGGCTGATGCCGACGTCGGACGTGCGGCAGACGAAGCCCGTGGTCAGGCCGAACCCGGCGTAGGCGAGCCAGGAGCCCAGCAGCGCCTGCCAGAGCTGGTCCGTGTACGAGGCCCGGGCCAGGCGGCGGCCCGCACGCCACGCCAGCAGGAACGGAATAAGCGTCAGCCCCAGCGGGATCAGCGAGAGGACGCCGGATTCCGGACGGGCCGCGGCGCCGGATCCCACGGTGTCCAAGAGCAGCGGAACGCCATGGATCAGGAGCCAGGCCTGGCCGGCGAGACGGGCCAGGACATCGGCGCCGCCGTTCTGGAAACCGGCGGTGGCCCACACCGCAATGATCGGTGCGACCACCACGAGGGCCGAGATGACCGCAGCCTGTGCGGACTCGAGGGCTCCCTGCAGCCACAAGGGCATCGGAAGTCCACGTTCTCCGGTCTGATCAGCGCGCAGTTTCATCGTGTTCCATGGTGCCACGCGAGGTCGTCCGGGACCGTTGCGACAGGCTCAAACGGCCGGATTTCCGCCCTGTGACGTTGGACGTTGGCGGAGCTTTTTCCGGGGGGCCGCCGTAAAATTGTAATGTCCGCAATCAGTGGTTGGAGGCAGAAATGACAACCGCATCTCCACATGCACACGGCGTTCACTTCGGACGGACAGATGTTCAGAATGTCGGCATGGGTGTGGGTATTGTCCTGATAATCGTGGGCATCCTGGGGTTCATCCCGGGCATCACCACGCAGTACAGCGAACTGAGGTTCTTCGGGCCCGATTCCAGGGCCATGTTCCTGGGCCTGTTCCAGGTGTCGATGTTGCTGAACATCGTCCAACTGGTAATCGGTGCCACCGGCGTTGGCATGTCCCGGAACGCCATGGGTGCAAGGAACTTCCTCATGGGCTTCGGCCTGCTGTACATCGTCCTTAGCATTTACGGGCTTATTGTCGGCGTGGGGTCGGCTGCTAACTTCCTGTCGCTGAACACCATGGACAACTGGACCCTGATGGTGCTGGGCATCGTGATGATTGGCGCCGGTTGGCTGATGGCAAGGCATCTGGCTGACGACGCAAGGACCCGGTAATGCAAACAACCGGGATAAAGGGAGCCGCGAATGAGTAACGTTTCATAGCAATCTGAAAATTCGTACTACCTGCTGGTGTAGTTGTTCCGCGGAAACGCAGCGGCTGCACCAGCTTCCTTATGTCCTGAGCCTCTATGTCAGTGGGAGCCGCAGGATGCGCGCAGTACCAGCTCGGCGGGGAAGATTTTGGTTTGGGCGTCCTGTCCGGGATCCGGAGTTAGGAGAGCGTCCAGGGCGGCCTGCGCCAAGTCCTTTAAGGGTTGGGCGACAGTGCTGAGCCGGGGCCAGGTGTATTCAGATTCGGGCGGCCGTCGAACGAGAACACACGCACCGCCTTCTCGGAACAGCCGGGGCGGATCGCCGTCCCCGAACTGGACCCGGAGCGGGACTACCGGGTGAAAGCAATCTTCCCGGCCCCGGCCGATGCAGACTACGCGCACACCTTCACGCAGGTCCGCCCCCGGCCTGGCTGGCGGACGGTGCCGCCGCCAACGGGCGGTTCCTTGCCGAGGTCGGACTGCCCATGCCCGCCCTCAACCCGGAACACGCTGCTTCAGATTCTGCGACCATGGCCAGGACGTTAAAGAGGAGTCGACCCACCGGATCGTTCGGATCGTGGACGGAGCCGCCAATGCTGAGCTTGACTTCGCGGAGGGTGAGCTCGTCCTCAATGTCTTTAGCGTCACGCAGCGACCGGCCTGCGGGCACTCGCCCCCGTGCCGGCCCCTCAGTCTCCTATTCGGCTTCCGGGATCATGCGGAGCCCCGCCGCCACCAGTCGTCGCAACATCTCTGGTGGGACGCCGTCATGCGCACGGAGAGCGAGTCCCTCGGAGATCATGTTGATGGCGTGCGCGAGTGCGAGAGTGTCAGTGCCCGCGGGGATCTGCCCGTCTCGGATACCGAACTCGAGTTTGCCTTGAAAACGGCGAACCCCGTCATCGCCGATAGCTGCAAGTGCGCGCGCGACGTCGCTGTCGCGGTCCTCCAAGCTCACTGCGGACTGGACGACGAGACATCCGAGATGGGTCCCCGGGACCGATATCACGCCCACGAAGTCGTTGAAGAATCGACGGAATGCATCTACGACCTGCGGTTCTTGACCGAAGGCGTCCCACACTGGATCCCAGAAGGTCCGCTCGTAGTGGTCAACGACGTCTATGAACAGCTGTGCTTTGCTGCCGAACGCCGAATACAGGCTCGGCGGGTTGATCCCGATGCCCGCGCACAGCTGGCTCACCGAGGTCCCCTCGTAGCCGTGCACCCAGAACATGTCCATTGCGGCCTCAAGTGCCTGCTTCTCGTCGAAGCCCCGGCGTCGCCCGCGCGTGGGGTCTCGCGGCTTAGCGGTGGACATAGGTTCCTCCCGGAGTTGACCACTTACTGTAGTGACCACTACAGTAACATTTGTAGCGACCGCTACAGAATACGACTGAACGCAAGGAGTGAAGGTGTCCGAGAAGACCTACGTCCAGGAATACAACGCAGTGCTGGAGACCCTGTCCAAGTACATTGAGGGCTGCGCAAAAGCCGACGGCTCGATCATGCGGCCTGCCTTCCACGCTGACGCGGTGATGTTCACGACCGCCGACTCCGCGGTGACCCGCGTGTCCGCGCACAATGCACTGTTCGACGGGATTGACAACGACTTCAAGCCATCGAACCCGAACTCCGCGGTCGTGACCGTGGACATCGTGGGCGATGTGGCCAGTGCGCGGGTCGATACCGACGACCTCGACGGGTTCCGCTTCAGCGACTTCTTCCACCTGCTCAAGGCGAACGGTGAGTGGCAGATCGTGGCGAAGACGTTCTACACGCACTCCACCCCCGCGGGCTGACGCCCGCCGGCATCGGGGCGGCCTCTTCGTGCCGCCCCGATGTCCTCCTCGTTCCCGACGGGAAATGAAGAATGAGGGCTGCGCTTGACGTGGAACCCACTCGGTAGCCCTCCCCCAAAAAAAGCATTACCAACACAACATGACCGTGCTGTCGGCATCCGCCATGTCTGACACACGCTCAATCCATCAGCCTGTCACTGGCCCTTTTAAGGAGCTTTCTTGTCTACAACACTTCTCGAGTCCTACACGATCCGCGGGGTGTCCTTCCGGAACCGCATCGCCATGTCGCCGATGTGCATGCACTCCGCGACGGCCGAGGGATTCGCCACCGACTTCCACGTCATGCACTACGGATCCCGCGCCCTCGGCGGTGCGGGCCTGGTCATGACCGAGACCGCAGCGGTCACTCCCAACGGCCCGATCGGCCCTGGCGACCTCGGGATCTGGGATGACACGCACATCCCGAACCTCCGCCGCATCGTGGACGCCGTCCACCTGGTCGGCGGCCGGATGGGTGTGCAGATCGGCCACGCCGGCCGACAGCTCGGTCTCCCCGAGCTGACTGCCGTCGCTCCCTCCGCGATCGCGTGGGGACCGGGCTCCCGCATCCCGGAGGAACTCACTCAGGAGGGTATTGCGGAGATCGTCGAGGCGTTCCGTACCGCCGCCGTGCGCGCGACGGAGGCAGGGTTCGACGTCATCGAGGTGCACGCCGCCCACGGCTTCCTGTTGAACGAATTCCTCTCCCCGATCTCGAACAAGCGCACCGACGAGTATGGAGGCGATCATGCCGGACGGTACCGCATCGTCCGTGAAGTCCTCGACGCCGTCCGCGGCGTCTGGAGCGGGCCGCTCTTCGTGCGCATCTCCTCGACCGACTACGTCGAGGGCGGCAACACCCCGCAGGACTTCGTGATCTTCGGCACTTGGATGAAGGAGCAGGGCGTGGACCTCATCGACGCCTCCTCCGGCGGCACCGCGCCCGTCAAGGTGTCCTCGTTCCCGGGATTCCAGGTTCCCGCTGCGGAGCTCATCCGTCGGGAGGTCGGTATTCTCACCGGCGCCGTCGGCCGCATCGAGACCGGCCAGCAGGCCGAGGACATCCTCCGCAATGGACGCGCCGACCTCGTGTTCATCGGCCGCGAGATGCTCAAGGACCCGTTCTGGGCACGCACCGCCGCCGACGACCTCCGGCAGCCGATCCAAGCTCCGGCCCAGTACACCCGGTACGGCTCTGCGTGGCAGCGCACCCAGCCTCCGCTGCCCGCGGCCCCGCTCGACGAAACGGTCGCTGCGTAAGATTCACACCGCTCGTGCGGCCCGCCCGGGGGGAAATCGAACATGGTGAAGCACGCTTGACCGGCGAACTCCCCGGGTGCGGCACTGAAATGAAGCGCCACGGAATCCCGGGATCTAGGCCGCCGTGAGACGGTGTTCCGACGGTAGCCATGCTTCTTCACTCCTGCTTTCGGCATCGGGGTCGGTGAGCTGCCCGGCAGGACTCTCCCCCAAAGAGGTCCTGCCGGGCGGTCTGGGTCAGCTCCTAGAGCTCGATGCGCTGTACTTGGTATCGGGATAGCCTCGCAACGCATACCGGGCTCGACTTTAATTGCTGGAATTTTTGGCCATTTGATGGCAAGGGCCATTAGGCGTTCAATTTGGCCAAATCCAGGGCATTTTCGATGTGGATGAGCCGGCGATGACCGTTGAGGGGAAGGATCCAGACAATCTTTCCGTCATCCGTTTTGTCGTCGACGCTTCCCTCGAAGAGTACTTTGCCGCCGGTACCGACCTTGACGAGTTCGTCGCGGTCAAAGTGCTGCCACGGGCCGGCGACTCCTAGTCATTTCTGTTGTCTTCCTGAAGCGGTGGCCGAGGGGCAGCCGCTTCGGCGTGTTGCGAGGGTGAGAGCGAAGAGGGCACCCCCCGGCTGATACGACGCAGCTTAGTTCGGTGACAGCCTCTTTGAGATCGAGTGGCAGCACGAGTCCCGGCACAAGGCCGCCGAGGACAGCGCCGGTGATGGACGTGCTCACAGCCTCAGGCACGGGGGCTTGTCGCCGCGGTGCACTGAAACGCAGAGAGAGGACAGAAATTCAACGCCGAAGCCGCAGAAGTTTATGCCCTCAGATACGAGGCGCCGTTAAGATCGATGACTGCACCGGTGGCCCACATTGCCTCGGTGGACGCAAGGAAATATACGGCCGCAGCTATCTCCTCAGGTGTAGCCACACGACCGAGTGGGCTTTGACTCAGAATATCGGCGGCCTCGGCCCCTGCGAGTCGCCCGCTGTTCCTCTCAGTGGCGACGAACCCGGGTGCCACAGTAGTAACGGCAACATTGTGGGGGGCGAGGGCCACGGCCATGGACTGCCCCATGGAGTGCAGCGCCGCTTTGCTTGCGCCGTACGCCGGATGCTCCGGTTCGCCGCGAGACGCTCCTCTGGAGCCAATGTTTATGATGCGGCCTCCGTCGCCTTGAAGAATCATCTGTTGAGCAGCGCAGTAGGTAATGTTGGCGGCCCCTGTCAGGTTGACTTCCAGCATGGCTTTCCACGAGTTTTGCCAGTCCTCGAAGCTGACCTTTTCAATGGGGTGGGCGACCATGGGAGCCGCTGCGCAGTTAACGAGAACGTCTACGCGGCCAAGTTGCTTTACGGTCTCGGCCACCAGTTCCTGAATCTGCCGGGGATCCCGGAGGTCGGCGCTGAACAACCCATGTCCCTGGCCGGGCAGGTGTTGGACGGCGTCCTGGGCGGCAGCGTGGCTTTGGCCGTAATGCAGCATCACGATGTCGCCGGAACGCGCGAACTTGTCGGCTACTGCTTTTCCAATGCCGCGCGCGGCACCGGTGACGAGAATGGCTCTGGACAGGGGAATCAACTCATTTCTGACTGGACAATTCGAGTGCTTTGGGCGTGAAATGCCTTGTTCGGGGACTTCTCCGCGCATTACCGCCCACGATCATCTTGGCGGTATACACCTCCGCGCGTTTTATCAGAGTTTTGTGCGCGACCGCCAAAGCCACCGTTTCGGCGGCGTCCGCCTGCGAAGTCGCTGTCCGCAGGTGGTGCAGGCAGGATCGATTAGACCCAGGTCTAGGTTCGGGAGGCCGGCAGCACCGACTCCTCTGCTTCCTGCACGACCAGAACCGTTTCTGGTCCGGGGAGAGCAGCTGTCTTCCGACCGTTACGGATTCTCTTCTCCACGACGGTGGCGAGCCTTGAGAGTGCGAGGTTGATTGAAATCATAACTGCGGCGATTACGAGCAAGGCCGGGATGTAGTTGGCGTAGGCTGAACCGGCCTGGATACCCTGTCGGACGGCCTCGACGTAGGTGATTTGGTAGCCCAGCGCGGTGTCCTTGAGTGCTACGACCAACTGGGCCACGAGTGGTGGGAGCATGGCGGTGATAGCTTGCGGGAGAAGGATGAGCCTGGTCGTTTGGCCGCCACCCAAACCGAGGGCCATGGCGGCCTCCTGCTGCCCGCGGGGCAAAGCGCGTATCCCGGCTCGTACGATTTCCGCAATGACTGCGCCGTTGCTAAGGGTCAAGCCGGTAACGACAGCTGCCAATGCGAGGTTCTCTGAGGGGAATAGGGAGTTGTTGGCAAAGAGCTGGAAGCAAAAGATCATCAGGATAAGCAGTGGAATCGCCCTGAAGAACTCGATAAACGCTCCAGAGATGTAGCGGAGCGCCCGATTTGAGGCCAGGCGTCCGACGCCGAGCAGTATTCCAAGCACCATGGCCAGCACTACGGACAGGGCGGCGGCCTGCAGAGTCCCGAGGATGCCGGGAAGTAGGTAGGTTCGCCACATGTCGGCCGTGATGAAGGGCTGCCATTTATCGGCCGAGAGCTGCCCTTTCTCATTGAGAGCCGCCATGACCCAGAGCACGCCGGCGGTGATAGCCAATAGACTGACCGCGCTGACGATGAGGTTTACCGCGCGCCCGCGGGGTCCAGGCAGGTCGTAAAGGGTCCTTATTGCGGGGGCTGCGCTCATCGGCGTATCTCCAGTTTCTTGCTGAGGTACCCAAAGACGGCACCTGTCGGAATCGTCAAAATCATGAACCCCAGGGCGAAGATCAGGCCGACGATGATCAGAGCCGAGGTGTTCTCGATGACTTCCTTCATCAAAAGGGAGGCTTCGGCGACGCCGATGACCGAGGCAACTGTCGTGTTCTTGGTCAGGGCTATAAGTACACTGCCCAGGGGGCCCACGACCGAGCGGAACGCCTGAGGAAGGATGACGTGCGTCAGGCCTTGAGTGAAGCTAAGACCCAGCGATCGGCCGGCCTCCGATTGTCCGACCGGGATGGTGTTGACCCCCGCCCGCAGAGCCTCACACACGAAGGTAGCGGTATAAAGCACGAAGGAGAGAACCGCGAGCCTGAAGGAACTGTCTGTGATGGAAGTGGTTGATTTCGGGTCGACCAACGTGATCCCCAGCTGCTGGGCTAGTCCGAAGGAGGCAAAGAGCACCACGAGCGTCAGAGGGGTGTTTCTGACTATGTTGACGTATCCGGTGGCAAGAGTCCTGAGGGCCCAAACCGGTGAGACCCGCATGGCGGCGAGCAACGTTCCGAAGATGAGGGCGCCGAGGGCAGAGAGAACTGTCAGCTGGATGGTGGTGGCGAAAGCCTTAAGCAGCTGGGGGCTGTATTCGCTGAGGATTTCCATAATGGTCCGCGTTCGGCGTTGCCGTTAGTACCTGTCGACGGCAGGTGCAGCCGGCATGGCGTAGCCCGATGGTCCCAGGTTGGACTTGAATGCCGCTTCCCAAGCGCCGTCCTTGACCATGGCTTCAATGGCATCGTTTATCTTTCCGCGGCCCGATGAGTCATCCTTCTTCAGACCGATGCCATAGTTTTCCTTGCTGAACGGCTTACCGACGACCTTGAGCTTTCCTTGGTTGACCGAAGCATAACCGGCAAGCTGGATGTCATCGGTGGTCATCGCGTCGACGGCCCCGCTCTTCAGGGCTTCCACACAGGCGGAGGGTGTGTCGTATTCCTGCAGCTGGGCATCTTTGCTGTAGTTCTTCTTGATGTTCTGAGCTGGTGTTGAACCCGTCACGGAACATAGCTTCTTTCCGCCATTCAGCGACTCGGGTCCCGTGATGTCAGTGTTGTCCGCCCGGACCAGCAATGACTGGCCTGCAAGGAAGTACGGTCCGGCGAACGCAATCCGTTCCTTGCGAGCATCATTGATGCTGTACGTGTTTACGATGTAGTCAACCTGGCCGTTCTGGATCAGATTCTCCCGCTGGGCTGGCGGCGCTTCCTTCCAGGTGATGGCCGATTCCTGGACGCCCAGTTTGCCGGCCACGTATTTGGCGATATCGACGTCGAAACCCCGGAGCGTTCCGTCGGGGTTCTTCATTCCGAGTCCCGGCCGGTCGAAGGAAATTCCGATGGTCAGTTTTCCGGCCTTGGCGCTTGCTTCTAAGCCCTTGGCTTCAGCGGCGGCCGAGCCGCATCCGGTGGCAGACAGCGTAAGCAGGACGGCCGCGGAAGACATGGCGGCGAACGATTTGAAATTCATGGTGGTCTCGTTTCAAGTGTGGTGGGAAAGGCTAGTGGCTAAGAATTTTGCCGAGAAAATCTCTTGCCCTGGCTGTGGACGGCGTGGAGAAAAATTCTTCGGGCGTCGTGTCCTCGAGGATCTGCCCGTCGGCCATGAAGACAACCCTGTCAGCGGCCCGGCGGGCGAAGCCCATCTCGTGAGTGACCACCAGCATCGTCATGCCGCCTTTAGCCAGCGACGTCATGACTTCCAGAACCTCGGTGACCATTTCCGGGTCAAGGGCCGAGGTTGGTTCATCGAACAACATGACCTTGGGTTCCATCGCGAGTGCACGGGCGATCGCCACTCGCTGCTGCTGTCCCCCGGAGAGCTGGGCGGGCAATTTATCTGCCTGGTTGGCGATACCGACCCGGTCCAGCAGCTCCATGCCCTTGGCACGCGCTACGGCTTTGGGGAGCTTCCGGACCTTCTGCGGTGCCAACATGACATTTTCGATAATTGTCTTGTGGGCAAAGAGGTTGAATGACTGAAAGACCATGCCAACGTCGGCCCGATACCGGGTCAGGGCTTTACCCTCGTCAGGCAGGCGGCGCCCGTCGACAGAAATCGTTCCGGAATCCTTGACTTCAAGGCGGTTGATCGTGCGGCACAGGGTGGACTTTCCGGACCCTGATGGACCCAGAATGACAACCACCTGCCCACGGCCGACCTCAAGGTTGACGTCACGCAGGACATGAAGGGGACCGAAGTGCTTGTTCACACTTCGCAGCGAAATCATGGCGTCAGCATCTCTGTCTAGCCCGCCCGCTACCTCGTTGTGGATTTCCATAACTACCGTTCGTTTCTGTGAGACGCAGGCAGCCATGCACCGCCACTGCGTGGTGGCAACAGCGCCTATGTTCTAGGTTAGGAATGTTAACATTTGTACTAGATGAAGAAAGATGATGCAAGTCACAATTTGTTTAGATGCCCGCGGGGTCCGTCAGGGGGCCGCGGTTGCCGCCGGCGTGGTGTCCCCGGAACCTCGGCGGCAACCCTTGGACCGGCTCAGCTGCCCTCGGCTGCGGCGTCGCTGGAGAGAGCAGCATTGTCCATATCGGCTTTCAGACGCGTGAAAGCGGTTTCGATGTGAGTTCGCACCAGCTCCTCGGCCTGGTCCGCCCTTTTGTCCCTGACGACCCGGTACATATCCCAGTGTTCCGGACCGATCAGATCACGATAATCGTCATGTCCGTGCTGGCGGTTCAGAAGCAAGAGGGCGATCTGGGAGCGCATACCAAGCCAGACGTTCGTCAGCCGTTCGTGGCCGCCACAGGCATAGACCGCGTCGTGGAAGGCCAGGTCCGCCTCCAGCATCCTTTTCCGATCGCCGCCTTGCGTAGCGCGTTCGATGTCCTCGGCACACGCCTTGAGAACTTCGAGATCTGCGTCGGTGCGGTTTTCGATGAGGCGCTGCACGGCGAGCAGTTCCGTGATGTAGCGCAGCGAATAAATCTCATCAAGGTCTTTCCGAGTGAAAACAGTGACTCTCGAACCGCGATGCCAGTCCCCCTGCAGTAGCCCTTCCTGGCGCAGCAGCACGATAGCGTCCCGGACAGGCCCGCGGCTCACCGAGAGCGAAGCAGCCAGGTCCACTTCGTTGAGCCGCACCCCGGGAGCTATTTCCCCGGCCAGAATCGCGGCCCGTAGCCGATCGGCGACGTCCTGGGCCATGCCCCGGCGCTTTAGGGGAGCACGCAGCGCTTTGCTCTTGACATTTCCATCCATACCAGATTCCATAATGTTAACATTCTTACAGCTTGAGGTTCGGGCCGCTAGTGCGGGTTATCCCAACTTATCCCACCGACTTCGACCCCACAGCAGAGTGCAGTGACTCAGCGCCCCCACATCCATCCCGGAAGGCAAGTCGTCTGTTCCCGCCGCGGCCAGCCGTCCTCCGGAAGAGTCACGCCGCTGTTACTTCCACCTACATCCCAAGAGCGAGAGAGACACCGTGAACGCCCTCAAGAACCTGCAACTCCCCAAAACCGACCTGTATATCGGTGGAGACTGGGTTTCGGCCTCCTCCGGCGCCGCCATCAAGGTGGTCAACCCAGCCACTGAAGAGGTCATAGGCGAGGTGTCCGACGCCGGCGTCAGCGACGGCTTGCTCGCCCTGGACGCCGCCGCAGCTGCGCAAACCTCGTGGGCGGCTACCCCAGCTCGTGAACGGGCTGACGTACTACGCTCCGCCTATGAGGCAATACTGGCCAGGCGAAACGAATTTGCAGCCATAATCGTCGCCGAAATGGGCAAACCATGGGCAGAAGCCCAAGGCGAAGTCGACTATGGCGCCGGGTTTTTCCGCTGGTTCGCGGAGTCTGCCGGCCGACTGCACACAGAAGGCCAATTCGGCGTGGAACCCGGCGGTGAATACCGCATCGCGGTGTCAAAGCGTCCCGTCGGTCCGTGTCTTCTCATCACTCCCTGGAATTTCCCATTGGCGATGGGGGCGCGAAAAATAGCCCCCGCGCTGGCGGCTGGATGCACCGTCGTCCTGAAACCCGCGGCACAAACCCCGTTGACCAGCCTGCTGCTCGCCGAGGTACTCCATGATTGTGGCGTCCCTGCCGGCGTAGTGAACGTCGTTACCACCAGCGACTCCCCTGCGGTCGTGTCCGCGATCATGGAAGATCGCAGGTTGAAGAAGGTGTCCTTCACAGGATCGACCCAGGTGGGACAGATCCTCCTGCGGCAGGCTGCAGATAGCGTGCTCAACACCTCCATGGAGCTGGGAGGAAACGGACCACTCATCGTCTTTGATGACGCCGACCTCGACCAGGCACTCGAGGGTGCCATGGTGGCCAAACTCAGGAACGGAGGCGAATCCTGCGTGGCAGCCAATAGGATCTTCGTCCATCGGCCCATTGCGGCAGAGTTCATTCGCCGGTTTACCGCCAAGATGCGTCAAGTCGTCATGGGTGATGGCAGCAATCCAACGTCGGGACTGGGACCGCTAATTGACGGTAAGCAGCTCGCGAAGGTCAGCTCCCTTGTCGATGACGCTGTAAACAAGGGCGCAGTCTGCGCCCTGGGCGGCAACATCGCTGACAGGGCCGGCTACTTCTACGAACCCACCGTCATTCACGGCATCCCGTCCGACGCCGATATCCGCACAGAGGAAATCTTCGGACCTGTCGCAGCAATCTATGAATTTGATACCGAAGACGAAGCTGTCGACGAAGCCAACAACACTCCCTACGGCCTTGCCTCCTACGTATTCACTCGGGACGTCAACCGGGCACTCCGCGTGGCCGATGCCCTCGAAACAGGCATGACCGGCATCAACCGGGGAATTGTGAGCAACCCTTCGGCACCGTTTGGTGGCGTGAAGGCTTCCGGTCTGGGCCGGGAAGGTGGCACCGAGGGCCTCGACGCCTACCTCGAAACCAAGTACACCGGCATCCAGATCTAGCAGGCAGACCATGACCATAAACACTGCATTCTCCCCACCAGTAGGCAGCCGGGAGTCTGGCGCCCCTCTGGAAGCGGCCCACCAACAGCTCGCCGAAGCCATAGAACTGCTCGGATACTCTGCCGGCCAGCACGCCATGCTTCGGGCACCCCGCCGCGAAATGACCGTGAGCATCCCCCTGCGTCGGGACACCGGGGACATTGAGCTGCTCACCGGGCACCGCGTCCAGCACAACATCTCCCGCGGCCCGGCCAAAGGCGGCATCCGCTACCACCGCGGCGTCGATCTGGATGAAATCCGCGCCCTCGCCATGTGGATGACCTGGAAATGTGCCCTCATTGATGTTCCCTACGGAGGCGCCAAGGGAGGAATCCGGATCGATACGGCCCTGTACTCCCAACCCGAGCTCGAACGGCTCACCCGTCGCTTTACCAGTGAAATCATGCCGATCCTCGGACCGGAAAAGGACATTCCGGCACCCGATATCGGCACCGACGAGCAAACCATGGCCTGGATCATGGACACCTACTCCGTCAACAAGGGACACACCATCCCCGCCGTGGTCACCGGCAAACCTATCAGCATTGGTGGGTCATTGGGGCGGGCGTCAGCTACCTCTCGAGGTGTTGTCCACTGTGCGCTTGCCGCCATGGAGGACCAGAAAATCCGGGCGTCCGGCAGTTCCGCATCCGTCCAGGGTTTCGGAAAAGTCGGTGCGGGCGCGGCGGAGTTTCTGAGTGACGCGGGACTGAAAATCCAGTACGTGAGCGACCAACACGGCGCCCTTCACGCCAGTGGGGGCATAGATGTCCAGCTGCTCGATGACCACGTCAAGCTGACCGGCAGCGTGGTGGGTTTCCGCGGCGCCGAACCGGTCCCACACGATGCAGTCCTGGAAGCAGACGTGGATGTCCTCGTCCCCGCAGCGCTGGAAGGCGTCATCACGGCGGATAACGCAGCCGACATAAAGGCGCGCATAGTCGTGGAGGGCGCCAACGGCCCCACCACTGTTCTCGCGGACCAAATGCTCGCAGATAAGGGAACGCTTGTCGTTCCCGACATCCTGGCCAACGCCGGAGGCGTCCTCGTTTCGTACTTCGAGTGGGTCCAGGGCAACCAGGCCTACTGGTGGACCGAGGACGAAGTTGAGGAGAAACTCGCAGCCCGGATGACTTCGGCATACCGGGAAGTTTCTGCATATGCCAAGGACCGCCGGCTCAGCATGCGCTCTGCCGCCACCGCACTGGCTGTCCACCGCGTGGCCGAAGCGCATACGCTCCGCGGTCTCTACCCCTAAGTCTGGGAAAATCCCCGGATCTCAACAGACGCCGATCGTCCCGCCCAACAGGCCCCAACCAAAGTTTCATTACTGGAGTCCCCACATGAGTACAGCCACCACCAGTCTCGGCCGCCCCGCCGAGCGGTTGAGTAAGATCAAGCCATCCCCCATCCGACAGATATTCGACAAAGCCGCCGCGCTCGACGCTGCCGGCGAGAAAGTCTTCCACTTCGAAATCGGGCGTCCTGATTTCGACACCCCGGACGTAGTGAAAGCTGCCACCGCCGCGTCGCTGGACCGCGGTGAGGTTCACTACGGTCCAAACGCCGGTACACCCGACCTTCGCGCGGCGATCGCCGAGTATCTTCGGTCCCGCCGCAACACCGAGTATGACCCTGACACCGAAGTCATAGTGACCATCGGCGCCAATGAAGCGGTCTTCCTTGCGCTGATGGCATTCTGCGGTCCCGGCGACGAAGTGATCGTCCCCGTCCCGGCATGGGCCCACTACCAGTCCTGCGTTCGTCTCGCCGGGGCAACCCCTGTGCCGGTCCCGCTGAACGCCGCCGATAACTTCAGCCTGGACCTGGACGCTATCGCGGCTGCCGTGACTGAACGCACCCGCATGGTCATTATTTGCACCCCCAACAACCCCACCGGCGGCGTGGCTTCGCACAGCGAAATCGAGAAACTCGCCCAGATCCTCGAACCAACTGATGCGCTCCTAATGTCCGATGAGATATACGCCGACCTCGTCTACGAAGACATCGAGCACGTCTCCCCCGCCGCTATCGGCAACCTCCGGCGGCGGACGCTTGTCATCGGGGGGTTTGCCAAAGCCTTTGCCATGGACGGCTGGCGGCTCGGATGGCTCGCGGGACCCCGCGAGCTGATCACGCCGGCCCTGCGCGTCCGCCAATACACCACTGTCTGCCCGCCAACCTTTCTCCAGCCCGGCGCGGCCACCGCACTCCGCGCGGCACGCGGGGACGCCGAAGACATGCGCCGGGAATTTGAAGACCGCCGCCGCGCGGGCCTGAAAATCCTTTCCGCTGTGGCAGGAATCTCCGTGAGTAAACCGGACGGGGCCTTCTACTTCTACGTTACCTACCCTCCGGCACTGGCAGAACCCGCTGAAGAACTGGCCATGCGGCTGCTCGAGACCGAACGCGTCGCCGTCGTCCCTGGCACCGCGTTCGACCCCGAAGGCGGAACGCATGCCATCCGAATTTCCTACGCCTGCAACATCGATGACCTGACAGAGGGCCTCAAGCGCATCGCACGGACCCTCACGCCCACCCAGCCCGAAGGAGCAAAGCAGTGACAACCATTACCCAGGACCGCCACCAGGAGGTGATCAATGCCATCACCTCACTCTCCCCGGACGGTATTGCTTACGTTCCCAGTGCCAGCATCGCGCCCATCATCAACGGACTCTTGGAGGCCGGCCGCGCCGACGGAGGACCCAATGTCTTTCCCGTCTCCCGCGAAGAAGAAGCAGTTGGAGTTGTCGGAGCGTACCCGTTCGCCGACAAATTCGGTGTCATCGTGATGCAGGACAACGGCTTCGGAAACGCACTCACCGCACTCACGACCATGGCCGTGTCGTACCACTTGCCCATGCTGATCGTCGCCAACACGCGCGGCGGCCTCGGCGAGTACAACTCCATGATTCACAGCATCTCCGAGCCCGTCCCGGAAATCCTCCGCTCATCCGCCATCCCGGTCTTCCGCATTGACCGTCGGAACTCGGCGAAGGATTGGGGCGCAACCGTCCACGAAGCCGGCCAGCACGCCCGCATGACCTTTCGGCCCGTCGTCGTGCTCATGGAATTCTTTGACCACACCGATGCAAAGGCAAAAGCATGAAACGCATTGAAGCACTCCGCACCATCGTCGCCGCCACTCCGGATCTTCCCGTGGTCGCCACCTGCGCAGCCACGAGCCGTGAACTAGCCTCGGTCGAAGACCGCGACAACCACCTCTACCTGCTCGACGCTATGGGCCTGGCCGTCTCAGTCGCCACAGGTATCGCCCAAGCTGTCAACGGCACAGCCGTGACGCGGTCTGTCGTGATCGAGGGCGACGGTTCGCTGCTGATGAACCCCGGCGCAGCCCTCACAGCCGGCTATCTGCAGCCGGAAAACCTCGTCGTCGTCCTCCTTGACAACGGGGTCTACGCCTCAACGGCAAGCATCCCCACCCACGCGCAAAAGCTTGACCTCGGGCGCATCGCAGAGTCAGTGGATCTAAAAGTTCTACGCGCCAGCACACCTTCTGAACTGAGCGACGCCCTGCAGAAGTCGCTCACCGAACCCGGGCCCTGGTTCATCCACACCCGCACGGAACCCGGCAACGAACCGGGGACGAAACTCCTTCTCATTGACCCGGTGGTCCACGGTGACCGGTTCCGCCGCTGGCTCACCGGCCGCATGGGACAAGCCGCCTAAAGCAAGGACCGGCATGTGCCATCTGCCCGGGCTAATCCAGCATGCCCGCAGCGGCTCAACCGATTGACCAAGGGACCGGGCCCGCACCAGTTGGCCCGGTCCCTCCCCTGCACCTATGGTGCGAGGGGACGCCGTCGACGCCGACACACCGACATTTCAGGGTCGGACCCCAAAGGATGGTACGGTGATTGTCGTAGTACGTTAGTTATCGTACTACGCAATAATCTTCAAGAAGGGACAACATCTGTGGGTGTTCTTGATCCAATTACGTTGAGGGGGCTGACCGTACCCAACCGGGCATGGATGTCGCCAATGTGCACGTACAGCGCCAATCCGGAACCAGAACGGGCGGGCCGGCCGACGGACTTCCATCTGGGGCACTACGTTGCCCGTGCAGCCGGTGGAGCCGGACTGGTAATGATCGAAGCGACAGGTGTCTCCCCGGAGGGCCGGATTTCGCCTTATGACCTCGGGCTCTGGAGCAACGACCAGACCGAAGACTTCCGGCGTCTCGCATCCGCCATTTCGGCCGCCGGCGCTGTGCCCGCGATTCAGCTGGCACACGCAGGCCGCAAGGCCTCAGTAGACCGTCCGTGGCGGGGCGGCGCGCCACTGGCAAAGGACGCCCTGGGCTGGCCGTCCGTCGGGCCGAGCGGTGTCGCCTTTCCCGGCTACCCTGCCCCGCATGAACTGACGCAGGCAGATATATCGGACGTCGTGGAGGCATTTTCCCAGGCAGCACGGCGCGCCCGTAGCGCAGGATTCGAGGTGGCAGAAGTTCACGCGGCACACGGCTATCTACTGCACTCGTTCCTCTCCCCCGTTTCCAATCTCCGGACCGACGAATACGGCGGCTCACTCGAGAATCGTGCCCGGCTGGTCCTGGAAGTCGTTGATGCAGTCCGCCGAGTGTGGGCAGACGACCGGCCCGTCTTCCTCCGGGTTTCCACCACCGACTGGATCGCAGAGAACCCCGCCGACAACCGGTCATCCTGGACCATTGAGGACACCGTGAAGCTTGCCACCTGGGCCACCGAGCATGGTATCGACCTGGTCGATTGCTCCTCGGGCGGAACGGACTCGGTCCCCATTCCCCGCGACCGGGACTACCAGACAAAGTACGCACGCCGAGTACGCACCGAGGCCGGAATCACGGTCGGAGCAGTTGGCCGCATCGCCGACCCCGCTTACGCGGCAGAACTGGTCGAGACGGGCTCCGCCGACGCACTCTTTATCGGACGGGCATTGCTGCGCGACCCATCGTGGGTCAACAACGCCGCCAGCCAGTTCGGGGCGACACCACGCTTCATCGAGCAATACGACTACGCGCTCTAGGAGGGCCACCAACATGAAAATATTCATCATCGGAGCCGGCGGAGGAATCGGGAGCCGTTTGAGCCGGATCCTCTCCACTGGCGGAACCCAGGTCAGCGGCATGTTCCGCAACCCTCGCCAGGCTGATGCCGTCAGTGCCACCGGCGCAACACCCGTCGTTGGTGACCTCATCGCTGACTCGGTCGGAGAACTGGCCGAAAAGTTCCGCGGACATGACGCCATTGTTTTCTCCGCCGGCGCTCACGGAACGGGCATGGACCAGACCACCGCCATTGACGGGCGCGGGCTGGAAAAAGCAGCAGACGCTGCCGCTAGCGCTGGCGTAAGCCGTTTCGTTCTGATCTCGGCCTTCCCCGAGTCCGGCCGGGAAAAGGAGCCCGTCGAGAGCTTCGAACACTACATGCGCACCAAAAAGACCGCCGACGTCTACCTGACCCACACCGACCTGGACTGGCTCATTGTTCGTCCCGGCATCCTGCGCGACGAACCCGGCACCGGCCGCGTTTCGGCCGGGCTGGCCATAGAACACGGCGACGTGTTCCGGGACGATGTCGCGGAGTTCATTGCTGCCGCCGTTAGCGAACCCCTACTGACGAGGCTGATCGTCGAACTAACGAGCGGCGACACGCCTATTGACGCCGCTGTCTCCCGCCTTGCAACAAGCACTGCCCCTCACCGCGCCTGACGACGGCGACGCCAGCAACCAAAGGAAGTCACTGCTGGAGATCAGCTTCGGCGCGAACCTCAGAGCGAACTACAGCCGGGTCCACCTCTTCGCGGCCCGGCTCGTGCCGCGCAGCCAGCCCGTTTCACCGCATCCCTTAGTATGATTAGCGACGTATAAAGAAGCCGTCGGAGAGAACTAGATGCGAACCCTCGACCACCCCAGCATGCAAGACGTACAGCTCGACACTGTACTGGCTGCCCTGTCCGATCCAATCCGTCGACGAATCGTCGCGCAGCTGGCAGACGGACACGACGACCAGGCGTGCATCGCATTCGAACTCCCCGTCAGCAAATCGACCTCGACACATCACTTCCGCGTTCTACGTGAAGCGGGCATAATCGACCAGCACTATCGCGGGACTTCGATCCTCAACACGCTCCGCACAGAGGAACTGGCGCAACGCTTCCCGGGCCTGCTGGACGCGGTCATAGCGGCCCATCACGCATACGCGTGACGGGCCCGGTATAGGGCAGCGCCATCCGCCAGCCAGTTCGACAATGATGGCTGTCAGGCGGGTTGGTTGCGCGTTAGAAACGCAAGAGCGAGTACGGCAGGCTGGGCAGGTTTCCCGCCGTCCAGGGCCGTTCCGATTTTTCCTCCGGAACCTGACCACGGCCGTCGCGGATGACAACCACCACCGTGCCGACAACGCCGAACAGAACCACCGCTGCCAGGATGATCAGAAGGACTGCAATTGATCCAGTCATGTCCAACACCTCTGAGTTAATTTTACCGCCGTTCACTCCTGCGAGAATGGCCAGATGACAGCCATCATCCTGGGGTGGAACCCGGAAAACTGGGACCGCTGGAACTACCCGGCAGCGGCCGGCGAGGTCCGGGCCGGCGGCCTGATCGTCGAGCGCTGGGGCGTTGGCCAGCAGCCGAGCAATCCAGCCGGAGCCGACGCCTGGCTGGTCCTCCAGGGGAGCCACGCCGGCGGGCTGATCGGACACGGCGTGGTCGTCTCGGAGCACCCCGAGCCCGTTAAACTGCCCGAGCCCGGACAGACCGGACCCCAGGAGCTAAGCGTATTGGTTGCGTTCGACGCCCTGCTCCCCCTCGGCGAACAGGTCCCCGTTCAGGTTCTTCACGACGCCGCCCCGCGGATCCCCTGGGACGACCTTCCAGGCTCCGGGCTGCGCGTCGCCCCGGCAGAGGAACCCACCATCCGCGGCCTCTGGGGCGAGTTCGGACCCCGGCCCGGACCGGACCCTACCCGGCCGGTCCCAGGCACCTACCCGCAGGACGCCGTCACCCGGGCTCTGGTGAACCGCTACGAAGAGGACGAGGAAGCCCGGCGGGCCTGCCTTGCACGCCATGGCACCAGCTGCGCGGCTTGCGGGTTCTCGTTCGAGCAGAAGTATGGCGAGGCCGGGACCGACTTCATCCAGGTCCACCACATCGTCCCGGTGGCCCAGCTTGGCAGCGGCTACCAGCTGGATCCCATCACAGACCTTGTGCCGCTCTGCGCCAACTGCCACGCCATGGCGCACCTGGGCGTCGGCACTCCGCGGACGGTGGCGGAGCTGCGCCGAATCATCGGCGAGGCCGGCTACCTGCGCGGCAGCACCATTTCCCCCGAGGAACTCGAAGCCCAGCGCGAGGCACGGCGGATCCTGGGGACGTAGCGGGCGCGCCGCAGCTAACCACCGCCCACTCCGACACGAAGCCCCCACCAGCGGCGGACCAAAATTCCCCCGCCCCGCTATGGACTTCCCGACAATTACCGACTCAGACTGTCTACAACAGCTGACTTGGCGGCCCCGCATTCCGCACTCAAGTCCGGCCGGGTTTCATCAGCGGCATCGTTGGGGGCTTTGCCGCAGACCTTTTCCAGCATCGTGAAAGGACCTGTTAATGCCGGACGTTTCAGCATTCATGCCGCTCATCACCACCCTCGTCGGGGCGATCCTCGTCATCGCCGTCATCTGGATTGCCACCAAGCTGATGTGGAAAGTGGCCGAACCCAACGAGGCGCTCATCATTTCGGGGCTGACGCGGGGCACCCTTGATACCCGGGCGGGCATGGACTTCAAGATCGTTACCGGCAAGGGCGCATTGGTCCTGCCCGGGCTGCAGACAGTCAGGACCTTGTCCCTGACCCTCAATGAAACCGAACTCAAGGTTTCCTGCGTGACGTCCCAGGGCATCCAGGTGATCGTCGAGGGCGTGGTCATTTACAAGATCGGAGATGCGCCGCCCTTCATAGCCAACGCCGCGCGCCGGTTCCTCGGACAGCAGGCCAAAATGGAAAGCCAGGTCTACAACGTCTTCGAAGGCCACCTGCGCTCGATCATCGGCAGCATGACCATGGAAGAAATCATCCGCGAGCGCGACAAGCTCGGCTCGCAGGTCCGCAGTGCCAGCGGGGTCGAGATGGAAAAGCTCGGCCTGGTGGTGGATTCGCTGCAGATCAAGGACCTGCAGGATCCCACCGGCTACATCCAGAACATCGCCAAGCCGCATATTGCCCAGGTCAAGATGGAGGCCCGCATCGCCGAAGCCACCCGGAACCGGGAAGCGGCGGAAAAGGAAGCCGAGGCGGAGGCGCTGATCGCAGATGCCCAAAGCATCTCGGCGATCCGGCAATCCGTGGCGCAGGCGAATGCCGAGCGGGCCAAGGCCAACGCCGCCCAGGCCGGCCCCCTCGCCGACGCAACCGCCCGCCAGCAGGTGGTGGTCCAGGAGACGGAGGTGGCCAAGCTCGAGGCGGACCGGGAGGAGCAGAAACTGCAGACCACCATCCGCAAACCCGCGGACGCGAAGGCCTACGCCAAGCGCACCGATGCCGAAGGCCAGAAGTCGGCCGACATCAGCGCCGCCGAAGCGCTGGCCCGGCGCACGGAACTCGAAGCGCAGGTGAACGCCCGGCGGACCGAGCTCCAGGCCCAGGCCAACGCAACGGCGGCGGCCGCGGCTGCCGGCGCCACCCGCGTCACCGGCGAAGCCGAGGCTGCGGCCACCAAGGCGCGCGGCGATGCTGCCGCCTCGGCCATCAAGGCCAAGGCCCTGGCCGAGGCGGACGGCATCAAGGCCCGCGCCGAAGCCCTGGGCACCAACCAGGACGCCGTGATTTCCCAGCAGCTGGCGGAGAACATGCCGGCCATCATCGCGGCCGCAGCCGAGCCGTTCTCGCATGTGGGTCAGATGACGGTGCTGAATGGCGGCGAAGGCGTCAACCGGATGCTGGGCGGGATCCTTGCCCAGGTGGGCGATTACCTCCCGGCCCTTCGATCGGCTCTGAAGAACGGCAGGGAGGATTCCAAGCGGCCACCAAAGGCTCCAGATGCATAGGGACGTTGACCGGAGCCTCACCGGCAAGATCGCAAGGGTCACCGGACGGATCGGACCGGGCACCATCGGCGAAGTCATGTTGCCGTACCGGGGTGGCACCAGCGCGTTCCACGCCCATCCCTTTGACAGGACCAGTGTCTACGCGGTGGGCGAGGAGGTCCTGGTGATCTACTACGAGCCGCCGCAAACCGTCTACGTTGACGAGCTCCCGGACGTGCTCAAGAAGGACTAGTTGTACTTACGAGGCCAATCGCTCACGTGCTTTGTGATCAGAGCCGGTCGGTTCAACGCCGCGTTGGGGCTGGTTGATCTCGGCCCACACCGCATCGAGGGAGAGCCCGAGGACATCTGCGATCGCAGCGATGGTCGGGAAGGAAGGGGTGGCTACGCGGCCCGTCTCGATCTTCCGGAGGGTCTCCGGTGAAACACGGGCATCGAGCGCGATGTCGAGCATCGAGCGCTCTCCCCTGGCGCGACGCAACATGGCACCGAGGCGCTGTCCGCGCTCGACTTCTGCGAATGTAAGCGGCAATCTGACCATAGCTCCGATTATACCGGGATAATATGGCCGGTATAGTTATTGGAATTTGTGAGAAGGGCGCCGCATGATCGAGATCCTGAACCCCACCGAACTGTCCCGGGCAAAAGAGACCGGTGCCGTCGTCGCTGACATCCTGCAGACGCTGAAGAGCCGAAGCACGGTCGGCACCAACCTCCTGGACCTTGACCGGTGGGCCGAGACCATGATCGTCGAGGCTGGAGCGCGGTCCTGCTACGTCGACTACGAGCCCTCCTTCGGACGCGGGCCGTTCGGACACTACATCTGCACAGCCGTCAACGACGCTGTGCTCCACGGACTGCCGTACGACTACACGCTTGCCGACGGCGACCTGCTGACTCTCGATCTCGCCGTCTCGAAGCGCGGAGTTGCAGCAGACTCTGCGATCAGCTTTATCGTGGGCGAGTCTAAGCCCCCGGAGAGCGTCGCGATGATCAGCGCCACCGAGCGCGCATTGAGCGCAGGGATAGCCGCTGCCGGACCGGGGGCCCGCATCGGCGACATCTCCCATGCCATCGGCTCGGTCCTCAGCGAGGCGGGTTATCCGATCAACACCGAGTTCGGGGGTCATGGCATCGGATCGACGATGCACCAGGACCCGCACGTTCCAAACACCGGACGGCCAGGCCGTGGCTACAAACTGCGCCCCGGGTTGCTGCTCGCACTGGAGCCA
Organism: Pseudarthrobacter sp. MM222; assembly: GCF_947090775.1. Taxonomy (NCBI): domain Bacteria; kingdom Bacillati; phylum Actinomycetota; class Actinomycetes; order Micrococcales; family Micrococcaceae; genus Pseudarthrobacter; species Pseudarthrobacter sp. MM222. The sequence continues at coordinate 1,111,554 of NZ_OX352321.1, read as the reverse complement.
TGGGTCATGGCGGACACTGCTGAACTCATCACCGACGCCGACGGGTGGACGCTCCGAAGTGCGACAGGCTGCCGGACAGCACACAGTGAGCACACAATCGCTATCACCAACGACGGAGCCGAAATCCTTACCTTGCCGAGGCAGGCGCACTCGTAAGCCCGGAGCCTGACCGATCAGTGAGTTCGCGCCTCGCTCAGGTCTCTTGGTCCACGGTGAAGCGGTGGATCAGCCGTTATCTCGCTGGCGAGTCCATGAAATATCGATCGTCGCAGCCCGGCAAGCGTTCATGCATAGCGCCGGGGCCCGCCGTCGCGCCACTTGGTTGGTAGCGTCGTCGCGGCGCAGTTGCACAGCGCGGTCGCAGGTGACCTCTATGATTTCCTCTGGGGAGGAACGTCCATGGAATATCGGTCTCAAATACACGCTCAGGTGGCCGCGTGACCGCGGCACAGCACCCGGGCGCGCACGCTTCCGCAGGTACAGCGCGCGACTCCGGCAGCGACGGCCCGGCAATCAGCCCGGGAAACAGCCCGGCAACCAGCCTTGCGCCGTCCTCCCAGGCCGTGCTCGAGTCCTGCCCGGACGCGCTCCTGGTGGTCTGCGAAGACGGCACCATCCGCATGGTCAACGCCGCCACGGAACGCATGCTCGGCTACACCCGCGAGGAGCTCGTGGGCCAGGACCACCGGATCCTGGTGGCAGAAGGCTTCCGCAGCGGTTTTCAGCGGTTGCTCTTCGCTCTCCGCCGGGACCCCGACGGCGGCCCCCTCCCCCCGGTGGAGGCCTACGGGCTGCGACGGGACGGCTCGGAATTCCAGGCGGAGATCACCTGCGCGCTCGTGTCCCCCGGCGCAGGCAGAACCGCAGCAGGCCCTGAGGACGCCGACGCCAACTCCGGCATCTGCATGGCGGCCCTGATTCGGGATACCTCGCACCGGCTCGAAGCAGACACGGAATTGCGCGCGGCGATGTCGCTGTTGACGGCCACGCTCGAATCCACCGCGGACGGCATCCTCGTGGTCAGCGCCGATGGTCAGATCGCGGGCGTCAACAACCAGTTCACCGCCATGTGGGGTATCCCCCGGGAACTGCTGGCCACCCGGGACGACGACGCCGTGCTGGCCTTCGTCCTGGACCAACTGGTGGATCCCGCCCAGTTCATCGAAAAGGTCACCGCCCTCTACGCGGACCCTGGCGCGGAAAGCCATGACGTCCTGGACTTTCGCGACGGCAGGACCTTTGAACGCTACTCCCGCCCGCAACTCGTCGCCGATGAGGTGGTGGGGCGGGTCTGGAGTTTCCGGGACGTCACCCCGGCCAGGATCGCCCAGGACCAGATCAACCAGGCCATGGCGGATCTCGCCGAGCAGGCCGCGCAGCTCAAGGACCTTGCCTTCAAGGACCCGCTGACCAGGCTCTCCAACCGGCAGCTGTTCAACGACCGCCTCGCCGGCGCGCTGCAGGGGCCGCACGGCACCGCCGTCGACGTTTTGTTGCTGGACCTGGACGACTTCAAGGAAGTCAACGACATTCATGGCCACCACGCCGGTGACCAGATGCTGATTGAGGTGGGCCGGCGGCTGCGCGCCTGCGTCAGCCCGGACGACGTCGTAGCACGGCTGGGTGGCGACGAATTCGTCGTCCTGCTGGTCGGCTCAACCGATCCCGAGGCCACCGCCGAGCGGATCGTCTCAGCCCTGAAAGTCCCGCTGTGGATTGACGGGACCATGCTGCGGCCCAGCCTCAGCCTGGGGCTGGCCTCCATCACTGAGGACGCCGTGGACGCGTCCGAGCTGTTGCGCCGGGCCGACGTCGCCATGTACGCGGCCAAGACCGCGGGTAAGAACCGGTACCTGCGGTTCCGCCCGGAGATGATGGCGGCCCTCGTGGAGCGCACCGAGATGGAAGCCGGGCTGCGGCTCGCCGTCGACAGCGGCGAGATCGCGGTGTACTACCAGCCGATCCTCTCGGCAGCGCACGGCGCCGTCGTCACGGTCGAGGCCCTGGCCCGCTGGGAGCGGGACGGCGAACTCGTGCCGCCGCAGCAGTTCATCCCCGTGGCGGAACGCAGCGGCCTGATCATCGAGATCGGCACCGAGGTATTGCTCACGGGCTGCACGGAGATGAAGTCCTGGCTCGCAGAGGACCCGGTCCGGTCGCTGGCCGTCAACGTCTCCGGGGTGCAGCTGCAGCACGGCGACTTCGCCGAGCTGGTGCTGGCCGTCACGGAGTCCTGCGGCGTCGACCCCCGCCAGCTGGTCCTGGAGGTCACCGAAAGCGTGTTCTTCGCCGACGACTGCCACGTGATCCAGCAACTGGTAGCCTTCCGGAAGGCCGGCGTCCGGGTGGCCCTGGACGACTTCGGGACCGGCTATTCCTCGCTGGGCAGGCTCCAGGACCTCCCGGTGGACACCCTGAAGATCGACCAGTCCTTTGTCTCCATGATCCACACCGGTGCCGAGAAGCTGCCGATCCTCACATCGATGATCAGCATGGCCCGCGGCCTGGGCCTGACGGTCACGGCGGAAGGCGTGGAGACCGAGCAGCAGGCCAAATACCTGCTGCGGCTGGAGTGCGACTCCCTGCAGGGGTTCCTGTTTTCCCGCCCCGAGCCGAGGCCCCTGCTGGAGTCGGCCATCGGCCGGTCGGCCGCCGCATTCAGCACCCTGCGCCGGGACCGGGTCTCCGGCAACCGGTAAACCGCCCGTGCTCCGACTGGAATCTGTCCAGCCGCCGCGAAAAAGCCGGGCAGAGGTGCTGGACACAGGGCTGGGGAACTCTATGATCAGTGGTACGCAGTGCCCACGGTGTCGCCGCTGGGATTCATCTACCTGAGTTGGAACAACCGTCGCTATGGGAGCCGGAATCGCCGTGGGAACTGGGTTCGAAGAGACCCTGCTTGAGCAGGGTCCAGATGCCTTCTTGCTGCTCACCGCAGACGGCACCATCGCGTACGTCAACGCCGCCGCGGAGGCCCTCTTCGGTTACCCCCGGGAGCAACTGCTGGGCGTCCAGCACACCATCCTGCTCTCGGAGGACGAACGCGGCGGATTCCTGCGCATCTTCGGCCGGTTAGGCCGCGGCGGCCAGGCCGCCAAGCGGCCCTTCCGTGCGGCAGGCCGCCGTCGGGACGGCATCGAAATCGCTTTGGAGATCACCTGCTCCCTCGTGACGTTCAACGCCGGCGCGGCCATGGCGGTCGCCGTCCGGGACGCGGACCATCGGAACGACGCCGATTCCGGGCGGCGCCTGGCCGTTTCGCTCCTGGACGCTACGCTGGAAACCACCGCCGACGGGATCGTGGTGGTCTCCTGCGAGGGGCAGATCACTGGAATTAACGACCAGTACCTGAAGATGTGGGGCATGCCGGCGGAGCTGGTTGCAGCCGAGGACCCGATGGTCCTGATCAGGTTCATCGCCGGGCAGCTGGCCCACCCCGAGTACTTCCTGGACAAGGTCTCCACGCTGTACGCCGACCGGTCGCTGCAGAGCCATGACGTGCTGGAATTCAAGGACGGCCGCACGGTGGAGCTGTACTCGCGCCCGCAGAAGGTCGCCGACACCATCATCGGCCGGATCTGGAACTTCCGGGACATCACCTCCCGGCAACGCGCCCAGGACCAGGCCCGCCACGCCATGGAAGAACTCGCCGAGCAGGCGGACAAGCTCAAGGAGCTCGCCTTCCAGGATCCACTGACCGGCCTTGCCAACCGGATGCTGTTCAACGAACGGGCGGCCGCGGCGCTGCTCACGCCCGAGCCCGTGCATGTGCTGCTGCTGGACCTTGACGACTTCAAGGAAATCAATGACGTGCTCGGCCACCATGCCGGTGACGAGATGCTGGTCGAGATCGCCCGGCGGCTGCAGAGCTGCGTGGGCCCGCATGGCACCGTCGCGCGGCTCGGCGGTGACGAGTTCGTGGTGCTGCTGGTCGGCTGCCGGGACTCCGACGCCGTCGCGCAGCGTGTGGTGAGCGCTTTGAACGCCCCGGTCTCGATCGAGGGCACCCTGATCCGGCCGGGCCTGAGCCTGGGCGTGGCGTCGCGGAACGACGGGTCAATGTCCTCCTCGGAACTGCTCCGGCAGGCGGACCTGGCGATGTACGCCGCCAAGGAGGCCGGGAAGAACTGCTACGTGCACTTCCAGCCCGCGATGCTCGCGGCGCTGCTGGAACGCACCCAGCTGACGGCCGGGCTGCGGCGCGCCGTGGAGCTGGGCCAGATCACCGTGCACTACCAGCCCGTCATCTCCGCGGAGCGGCTCGACGTCGTCCAGTTCGAGGCGCTGGCCCGCTGGGACTGGGGCGGCCAGCTGATGTCCCCGGACGACTTCATCCAGACCGCCGAGCGCAGCGGCCTGATCCGGGACATCGGCGCCGAGGTGCTGCGGCGCGCCTGCTCCGAGCTGCAGCCCTGGCTGGCGGCGGATTCCTTCCGGAGCCTCGCCGTCAACGTCTCCGGCGTGCAGCTGCAACACCGCGACTTCGCCGAACGGGTCCTGGACATTGCGGCCTGGAGCCGCGTTGATCCGCACCAGCTGGTGCTGGAAGTAACGGAGAGCGTATTTTTCGACGCCGACACGCACGTCATTTCCCAGCTCTCCAGCCTGCGCGCGGCCGGGGTCAGGGTGGCGCTGGACGACTTCGGGACCGGGTACTCGTCGCTGGGCCGGCTGCAGGATCTGCCGGTGGACGTCGTCAAGATCGACAAGTCGTTTGTGTCCATGCTGCGCACCGGGGTGGAGAAGCTCCCCATCCTGACCTCGATGATCCACATGGCCCGCAGCCTCGGCCTGAAGGTCACGGCCGAAGGCATCGAGACGCCGGCACAAGCGCGCTACCTGATGGAGCACGGGTGCGATGCCCTGCAGGGCTACCTGTTCTCCCGGCCGGTGCCCGCATCCGAGCGGCAAAACGCGGTGCGGAAGTCGGCCGCGGCCATCGCCGCAATGGACGGCATCCCGCTCCCGGGGTAGCGACTTATTCGCCCTCCACCTGCACCGGAACATGCCGAGGTGTCCCGCACCACATATGATGCTGGAAGCGCAGCCCACGGTGTCCTTCATGTGGTCCCTGCAACTCTTAATCTGACGCTTGGGGGCAGGCAAACATCTTGGAATCTGGATTCGCACAAATTCTGCTGGAACACAGTCCGGATGCGCTGCTGCTGCTCGCTCCGGACGGATCCATTTCCTTCCTGAATGCTGCCGCGGAGGAACTCTTCGGCTACTCCCGCGCCCAGCTGCTGGGCGCCGATTCCAGCCTGCTGCTGGCTGAGGCCTCGCGCGAAGACTTCCATGGTGTGCTTGCCGGCCTGGGCGGCACCGCCGCCCGCACCCGCCAGCCCTTCGCCGGCTCCGGCCGCCGCGCGGACGGTACCGTGGTCCCCGTCGAGATCACCTGCTCGGTGCTCCCCGCCGCGGCGGACGCCGCCCTTCCTGCCGGGACCAACGCCGCCGACGGCGCACCACCCGCCACCCCATCCGGGCCCACCGTTGCGGTCTCGGTCCGCGGCGCCGGGCACCGGCAGCTTTCCTCGTCCGGCAGTCCGCAAAGCCGCGCCGCCGCACCAGCGGACGCCGCTGTGCCTGCCACCACCCAGCACCGCCGTCGTACGCCTGCGGGGTTAGCTGCGGGGTCAGCTGCCGCTCCGGCGGTTTCCGCGGCCTATGCCGACCGCGATGACCAGCTGCGCGCCGGGGCGCTGCGGGACCAGCTGACCGCGTTGCCCAACGGGACGCTGTTCAACGAACGCCTGGCCGCCGCGCTGCGCCGCCCGGACCCCGTGGATGTGCTGCTGCTGAACGTCGATGACCTCAAGAGCCTCAACGACATGCTGGGCCGTTCGTCCGCCGACGAGCTGCTGGTGGAGGTCGCCAGCAGGCTGCGCAACTGTGTCCGGCCTCACGACACCGTGGCCCGCCTCGGCGGCGACGAGTTTGTGGTGCTGCTGACCGAATGCCTCAACGCGGACGCCGTGGCCCGGCGGATCGCGGATTCGCTGCTCGAGCCGATGCGCGTCGCAGGGACCCTGGTCCGGCCGGGGGTGAGCATGGGGCTGGCCTCAAAGACCGCGGAGACCCTGGACGGGGCGGAGCTGCTGCGCCAGGCCGACGCGGCGCTGGCGGCGGCGAAGGCCGGGGGTCAACCCAACTGGCTGAGGTTCCGGCCGGAGATGCTGAACACCGCGGCCCACCGGACCGGCGGCGAAACCGGGTTGCGGCGGGCGGTGGAACTGGGACAGATCTCGGTCCACTACCAGCCTGTGGTGTCGCCTGGGCTCGGCGCGGTGGTGCAGTTCGAGGCGTTCGCGCGCTGGGAACGGCACGGGACGGTGATTCCGCCCAACCAGTTCCTGCCGGTGGCGGAGCAGAGCGGGCTGATCCGGGAAATCGGGGACGAGGTCCTGCGCCGTGCCTGCGCCGAGATCCGCCCGTGGCTCGCCGGGGACGCCGCCTACAGCGTCGCCGTGAATGTCTCGGGCCTGCAGTTCCAGAACCGTGATTTCGCCACGGATGTGCTCGCCATTGTGGCGTCCGCCGGCGTGGATGCCCGCCAGCTCACGCTCGAACTGACCGAAAGTGCCTTCTTCGACGCCGACTCGGACGTGCTGCGGCAGCTCCGCCAGCTGCGCGAGGCGGGCGTCCGGATTGCGATGGACGACTTCGGCACCGGCTATGCCTCGCTGGGCCGGCTCAAGGAGCTGCCGCTGGACGTGGTCAAGATCGACCGGTCCTTCGTGGCAATGATCAGGACCGGCCAGGAGCAGCTGCCGTTCTTCAACACCATGGTCAACGCCGCGCACGCCCTTGGCCTGCGGGTCACGGCCGAGGGCATCGAGACCCCAGCGCAGGCAAAGTACTTGATGGACCGGGGCTGCGACTCCCTGCAGGGCTACCTGTTCGCCAAGCCGGCCCCGGCCAGCGATCTGGCCGGGACCATGGAAAGCGCGCTCACGGCCATCGACAAGGTGGACGCCGCCCGCTAGCTTCTTCGGAGAATCTGCGTTCTCCCCAGGGCCTTTCCCAGCCACGAGCCTAAGCGTGCAGGACGAGCCTGGATTCCCGGCGGCAGCTCCCGGTCCAGGTCCCAGGACTTCACTCCGAACTCCTCCCAAATGCCGAGGAGCTCCTCGGAACGGTTGCCGTTCCTGTACTCGGCCTCCTCCGGGTAGACCGGCAAAGCGTCGAGGAAGACAACATGCCGGCCATCCTGTAGCCGCAGTTCCGGGATCAGGTCATCCGGGCGTTCTGTGAGTATCCAGCCGGTGAACTTCCGCCCCCTGATGACCTTCCAGTCCCCACTGATGAAGGAGCCGTGCTGCGGCACCCCGTTGCTCTTCCGGATGCTCATGGCCGCATCGGCAAAGGCCTCCAGCACCGCCGAGTCGCCAGATTTCACGCCGACGAAAAGCTCGACGGCGTGCTGCCGTGCCCCGGGTCCGTGGTTGCTGGCCCCTGCCGAAGCGTAAAAGTGGACGCCAAGGCGGCTGGAGCCTTTGGGCCACTCGAAGACGCCGATGGAATCCCCGGACCGTGTGTGTAGGTCGTGATACACCGGCTCGCCGGTCACCATTCTTTTGTAGTGCTCACGGAGCTCGTCAACGACCATGCTGAACCCCCTCTGCAATTCCCTGGCATTGCACGACGACGCGTTCTGGCTGCCGGGCGTCATCCCCCCAGATACTGATGGGGACGTCCCGGGACCTGGTGCGGAAACGGGCGATGCTGTCGAGGTAGACGGTATGGATGTCCACGAGCCGCCGGCTGGAGTGAAGCACTCCCTGGTGGAGCAGGGCCAGAGCCGGGTCGTCGGGCGGATTCTTTCCGATGCGGAGCAGGACGTCACCTTCGGCAACGTGCTGGACCGCCTGGGCCCAGACGCTGGCGGTGGACCAGAAATTGGCGATCCCGTCGATGTCGGGGATCTCCGCCTGCTTGTAGTCCTCTGCGATGAGCAGCATCAGGGCATTGGGGAAGGCGACGCTGCCCTCGTAGATGTAGCTCATTTCGTACGTCCGCACATGGGTCGATTCTGCCCCATCGCAACCGCAGAAGCGGTGAGCCGTGCGGCGGTTTCTTCAGCGGCCCGGCCAACGGGGCGCAACTTCTTTGGGAAGCACCGGCGGGGCCGAGTCACATGGAGTTACGCCGGGGAATCCAGCTTGTCGAGATCCTGCGCCACCATCGCCTCGCTGCGGTCCCACAGCTCCCGGGCCAGCTCGGCGTCGTACGCCTGCTTGTTGGCCTTCGCGAGGGCCCGCTTGGCGTAGTACGCGCCGGAGACCCAGTCCTGCCCGGGCGTCGCGGTAGCGAGCCACACCAGCGTGTCCGCGCCCTGCTCCGGGCTCAACAGGAAGCGGTTGAGGAAGGTCTTATACGCGTGCCGCATCGGGCTCGTCGACTCCGCCGAGAAGTTGGTGGCCACCACGCCGGGGTGGAAGGCCGCCGTCGTGATTCCCACGGCGCCGTAGCGGTGGTTCAGCTCGGTGGTGAACAGAATGTTCGCGAGCTTGCCGGTGCCGTAGGCACGGTTGGTGGAGTAGTTCTGCGCGGAGTCCAGGTCGTCGAGGTCCAGCTTGCCGAAGCCGTTGGCCGCGCTGGCGGTGTTGATGACGGTGGCGTTGCTGGTGGTGAGCACGTCCATCAGCTCGGTGGTGAGCAGGAACGGCGCCAGGTGGTTGACCTGGAAGGTCTTCTCGTGGCCGTCCACGGTGAGCTGCCGGGGGCCCATGATCCCGCCGGCGTTGTTGGCCAGGACGTCGATCCGCGGGTACTTCTCCTTCAGCTGCCGCGCGAGCTCGCGCACCTGTGCCAGCTCCGCGAAATCGGCAACGAAGTAGTCCGCACCGATTTCCTTCGCAAGCGATTCGGTCTTCTCGGCGGAACGCCCGACGACCACCACCCGCTCCCCCTCCTGGCTCAAGGTCCGCGCGGCGGACGCGCCGATGCCGTCGCTGGCTCCGGTGATAACGATGGTCCGAGCGGTCATGAAATGTCCCTTTGATTGGAAGCGGCTGCCGCACGTACAACGGCGACCGGCCGGGTAATGTTCCCCTGGCCGGCCGCCGTTGCTTGCGGACTTAGCTGAGTCAGATGCGCAGCGGCGTCCGGAAACTCAGCGCGGTCCCGGCGTTGAGCAATTTCGGTCCGATGGCCAGCATTTCTTCAGTGGTCCGGAGCAGGGAGTAATGATTGTAGTTGCCCGAGATTACGGTGCCCGGGATCACGGTCGGTGCCACTATGAAATTGGGTATCGGGGTATCCTCGTCGAAGACCACGAAGATTGCCATTCGCTTGGACAGGTAGCTGGGACTGTTCAGGATGACCGGCAGCCATTGGGAGAGCCAGGTGTCGCCGGTGGCGATGCTGCAGTCATGCATGTTGTTGCAATCACTGGGCACCACCACAGAGAAATTCGGCAATGTGTTGTTGGTGAGATCGCTCTTCAGGTGGCCCGCGCTGGTGTTGCCCAAGGGCACGTTATTGATCGCACAGGCGGCCCTGTCCCCCGGCCCCTGGTAGTAGATCTCAGGGTTGTGCCGCTCCGCATAAGGATAGGACGCGGACAGGAAGCAATTTGAGGGCATGTCCTCCATATAGCTCTTATAGGACTGCCCCACAGACCGCACTTGCCGGAAGATGTTGTTGGCCGTAATGGTTGGCAGGCCCGATGGGCTGGAATTCGTGGTGACGCCTTGCGTGCTGCCCGAGGTCATGGCTATATAGTTCGGCAGCGAAGGCAGCCCGGTGCCGGCGTCAGTCCAGCTGGAGACCGATGCGCACTGGTTCGCCTTGGTGGTCATGTAAGGCGCGTTGGGGCTCCCGATGACCTGGGAATAGGTCTTGTTCTCAAAGATCACCCACATGACATGGTCGTATTTCGCGGGCGGGACGGTCGCCGTACCGCACGGGTTTGCGCCGGGGGGCGGCGGCGGCGGTGGCGGCGGAGGAGGAGGCGGCGGTGGCGTCGTACTGGTGGTCACTGTCAATAGGGGCCGTTGACTGGTTACCGAGGTCTCCTTCGAGCTGTAAATCACGCCGTCGGAGGATGTGGTGCTGATGCGGAAGGAGTACGTCCCGTCGCGCTTGATCACGCTGAAGAGGTCAAACTCCACAAAGGTGTTGTCGGCAACAGCGCCGCGGGAAGCCACAATGGGCGTCTCCGCGACCGGCGCGTTGTTGAATGTGATTGTGTTCTCACTCCAGGTGGTGTTCAGCACTCTGCGGAATTGACCGCCCGAAGAGGAGGGATCCGTAGCGAATAACCTGAGCTTGGCGCCGGTCACGGTGCTTCCCGCAGTGCCGGTCACCGTGAACTTGAGAAAAATCTGTTCCACCGGCGAGTTATCAGCCTTAAGGCCTATCGCCGTGCGGAAGTTCGTGGTGGGACTATCGCGCTTGACTACGGCATCCGCCGTAGTTGAAAAGGTCAAGGTGGCTGCCTGGGCCGGGCCGGCAATGAGAGAAATAGTGGCGGCTACGAGGAAAAAGATTGAGGTCAGGGAAAACCATCGGTGCAACGATGGCGTGCGGCTAAGCCGATGCTTTTTGGCACCGCTTTTCCCCACGGCAAATCCAGATTTGAGGCTCATCTCAGGACTCCTATTCGGTCCGATCGACGCACTCTAAGCCATAAAGGCTGATAGGAATCCAAACCCTAGCGTGCGAAATAGAGCCTCACAATGCCCGACGCCGAAATAGATTGCCGGGTTAAAGGTATTCCCAAGGTTCTATCGACCATTCGCTGGGCCAGACGAAGGGCCCAAGGGGGTGTTAAATGGCTCAGGCCCCGACGTTTGTGTCGGGGCCTGAGGCTTAATGTTTGTCCGGCGGTGACCTACTCTCCCACACCCTCCCGGGTGCAGTACCATCGGCGCTGTGGGTCTTAGCTTCCGGGTTCGGGATGGGACCGGGCGTTTCCCCCACGCTATGACCGCCGTAACCCTGTTACCCGTCCCCCGGGCGCCTGGGCGTCGGGGGTGGGAAATCTTTGTGGTTACAACATGTGCTCCCGCCCGGTTGGGGGCGGGGGTGGTGTTGTTATTCAGTTGTGGTTTCTTGTTCCCGTGGCAACAAAGCCGGCGGGACCGGGTTTGTTGGTTGGGAACCACATAGTGGACGCAAGCAGTCTTGTTTCTTTGTACCACCCCTTTGGTGCGAACCCCTTTTGAACGGGTTCGCGGGGTGGTGTGTGGTGTAAGTTATCGGCCTATTAGTACCGGTCAGCTTCACGAGTCGTTAGTCCTCGCTTCCACATCCGGCCTATCAACCCAGTGGTCTGGCTGGGGGCCTCTCACACACAAGGTGTATGGAAATCTCATCTCGAAGCGAGCTTCCCGCTTAGATGCTTTCAGCGGTTATCCCATCCGAACGTAGCTAATCAGCGGTGCACTTGGCAGTACAACTGACACACCAGAGGTTCGTCCGTCCCGGTCCTCTCGTACTAAGGACAGCCCTTCTCAAATTTCCTGCGCGCGCAGCGGATAGGGACCGAACTGTCTCACGACGTTCTAAACCCAGCTCGCGTACCGCTTTAATGGGCGAACAGCCCAACCCTTGGGACCTACTCCAGCCCCAGGATGCGACGAGCCGACATCGAGGTGCCAAACCATGCCGTCGATATGGACTCTTGGGCAAGATCAGCCTGTTATCCCCGAGGTACCTTTTATCCGTTGAGCGACGGCCATTCCACAATGTACCGCCGGATCACTAGTCCCGACTTTCGTCCCTGCTCGAGATGTCTCTCTCACAGTCAAGCTCCCTTGTGCACTTACACTCGACACCTGATTGCCAACCAGGCTGAGGGAACCTTTGGGCGCCTCCGTTACTTTTTAGGAGGCAACCGCCCCAGTTAAACTACCCATCAGGCACTGTCCCTGACCCGGATTACGGGCCGAAGTTAGATGTCCAAAGTGACCAGAGTGGTATTTCAACGATGACTCCACCCGAACTGGCGTCCGGGCTTCAACGTCTCCCACCTATCCTACACAAGCCACTCCGAACACCAATACCAAACTATAGTAAAGGTCTCGGGGTCTTTCCGTCCTGCTGCGCGTAACGAGCATCTTTACTCGTACTGCAATTTCGCCGAGTTTATGGTTGAGACAGCGGGGAAGTCGTTACTCCATTCGTGCAGGTCGGAACTTACCCGACAAGGAATTTCGCTACCTTAGGATGGTTATAGTTACCACCGCCGTTTACTGGGGCTTGAATTCTCAGCTTCGCCTTGCGGCTAACCGGTCCTCTTAACCTTCCAGCACCGGGCAGGAGTCAGTCCGTATACATCGTCTTGCGACTTCGCACGGACCTGTGTTTTTAGTAAACAGTCGCTTCCCCCTGGTCTCTGCGGCCCCTGCACGCTCCGGACAGCTTGTGTCCATCACGATGGGGGCCCCCCTTCTCCCGAAGTTACGGGGGCATTTTGCCGAGTTCCTTAACCATAATTCTCTCGATCGCCTTAGTATTCTCTACCTGATCACCTGTGTCGGTTTGGGGTACGGGCGGCTAAAACCTCGCGTCGATGCTTTTCTCGGCAGCATAGGATCACCAAATCCCCCCATACGGGGGTCCCATCGGGTCTCAGGCATCATGAACGGCGGATTTGCCTACCGTTCGCCCTACATCCTTAGACCGGGACAACCATCGCCCGGCTTGGCTACCTTCCTGCGTCACACCTGTTAATACGCTTGCCTCCCAGGATCAGGTCCCGCGCTCCACCAAAACCCTTCCACCACAAGGGCGGTCGGGCAGGTCTCGGGCGGTTAGTATCCCCTGTTCAGCATGGGCGGTTTTTCGCCGGTACGGGAATATCAACCCGTTGTCCATCGACTACGCCTGTCGGCCTCGCCTTAGGTCCCGACTTACCCAGGGCAGATTAGCTTGACCCTGGAACCCTTGATCATTCGGCGGACGGGTTTCTCACCCGTCTTTCGCTACTCATGCCTGCATTCTCACTCGTGTAGGCTCCACCGCTGGTTTACACCGCGACTTCACTGCCCACACGACGCTCCCCTACCACTCCAGACGCCTGAACCACGAAGGCTAGGCTACTGTCTGAAATCCACAACTTCGGCGGTGTACTTGAGCCCCGCTACATTGTCGGCGCGGAATCACTTGACCAGTGAGCTATTACGCACTCTTTTAAGGATGGCTGCTTCTAAGCCAACCTCCTGGTTGTCTTCGCAACTCCACATCCTTTCCCACTTAGCACACGCTTAGGGGCCTTAGTTGGTGGTCTGGGCTGTTTCCCTCTCGACTATGAAGCTTATCCCCCACAGTCTCACTGCTGCGCTCTCACTTACCGGCATTCGGAGTTTGGCTGACGTCAGTAACCTTGTAGGGCCCATTAGCCATCCAGTAGCTCTACCTCCGGTAAGAAACACGCAACGCTGCACCTAAATGCATTTCGGGGAGAACCAGCTATCACGAAGTTTGATTGGCCTTTCACCCCTACCCACAGCTCATCCCCTCCATTTTCAACTGAAGTGGGTTCGGTCCTCCACGACGTCTTACCGTCGCTTCAACCTGGCCATGGGTAGATCACTTCGCTTCGGGTCTAGATCACGCCACTGCAACGCCCTATTCAGACTCGCTTTCGCTACGGCTTCCCCACACGGGTTAACCTCGCGACGTAACACTAACTCGCAGGCTCATTCTTCAAAAGGCACGCCGTCACAACTACAAGGTTGCTCCGACGGATTGTAAGCACACGGTTTCAGGTACTGTTTCACTCCCCTCCCGGGGTACTTTTCACCTTTCCCTCACGGTACTGGTCCGCTATCGGTCATTAGGGAGTATTTAGGCTTATCAGGTGGTCCTGACAGATTCGCACGGGATTTCTCGGGCCCCGTGCTACTTGGGATACTTCACCAGGCGGTACACAACATTTCGGTTACGGGGCTCACACCCTCTCTGGCCGGCCTTTCAAGACCGTTCACCTATGCCTGTACTACTCACCCCACTGTCCCGGCAGAGACAGAATGGGAAGTCCCACAACCCCGACCATGCAACGCCCGCCGGCTATCACACATGGAACGGTTTAGCCTGATCCGCGTTCGCTCGCCACTACTGACGGAATCACTATTGTTTTCTCTTCCTGCGGGTACTGAGATGTTTCACTTCCCCGCGTTCCCTCCACGCACCCTATGTGTTCAGATGCGGGTCACCAGGCAGCTCGCGCCCCTGGCGGGGTTTCCCCATTCGGACACCCTGGGATCACAGTCCGGTTATCGACTCCCCCAGGCTTATCGCAGATTCCTACGTCCTTCTTCGGCTCCTAATGCCAAGGCATCCACCGTGTGCTCTTTAAAAACTTGACCACAAAAGATCAAAAACGCTATTTCGAGAGAACCACGAAAACCACCCGGACACCACCACCACAACCCAAAAGGGCCACAGCACGCAGTACCCGGACAGATCCAGGTTCATATTCTTGGAAATTGCTTCTTATAAAAGATGCTCGCGTCCACTATGTAGTTCTCAAACAACAACCCCGTACCACACACCCCACACGAACCCCCACAAAAGGGGGGCCAAACCGTGCGCTCGGTGCAGCCAGGAAACCAGAAACAAACCAGTCCCGGAAGTTACCTCCCGGTCCTGTTGTCTCAGGACCCAACAGTGTGCCAAACACTAAACCGCCCGTACCCGCCCCCGCACCGTTCCAGGACACTCTCGAGAGAGCAGTCCGTACTGGGTGCCGGGAAAGAACCGACGGCCGCTATTCGTTGATATTCCACCCGTGAGCACCCGCCGCAGAACAAACGTCTGCGCAACGGGCGTACTCCTGACAACCCCACCACACGGGCATGCGCCCGGCAGGGTGGTTGTAGGTGCTCCTTAGAAAGGAGGTGATCCAGCCGCACCTTCCGGTACGGCTACCTTGTTACGACTTAGTCCCAATCGCCAGTCCCACCTTCGACAGCTCCCTCCCACAAGGGGTTAGGCCACCGGCTTCGGGTGTTACCAACTTTCGTGACTTGACGGGCGGTGTGTACAAGGCCCGGGAACGTATTCACCGCAGCGTTGCTGATCTGCGATTACTAGCGACTCCGACTTCATGGGGTCGAGTTGCAGACCCCAATCCGAACTGAGACCGGCTTTTTGGGATTAGCTCCACCTCACAGTATCGCAACCCTTTGTACCGGCCATTGTAGCATGCGTGAAGCCCAAGACATAAGGGGCATGATGATTTGACGTCGTCCCCACCTTCCTCCGAGTTGACCCCGGCAGTCTCCTATGAGTCCCCGCCATAACGCGCTGGCAACATAGAACGAGGGTTGCGCTCGTTGCGGGACTTAACCCAACATCTCACGACACGAGCTGACGACAACCATGCACCACCTGTAAACCGACCGCAAGCGGGGCACCTGTTTCCAGGCGTTTCCGGTTCATGTCAAGCCTTGGTAAGGTTCTTCGCGTTGCATCGAATTAATCCGCATGCTCCGCCGCTTGTGCGGGCCCCCGTCAATTCCTTTGAGTTTTAGCCTTGCGGCCGTACTCCCCAGGCGGGGCACTTAATGCGTTAGCTACGGCGCGGAAAACGTGGAATGTCCCCCACACCTAGTGCCCAACGTTTACGGCATGGACTACCAGGGTATCTAATCCTGTTCGCTCCCCATGCTTTCGCTCCTCAGCGTCAGTTAATGCCCAGAGACCTGCCTTCGCCATCGGTGTTCCTCCTGATATCTGCGCATTTCACCGCTACACCAGGAATTCCAGTCTCCCCTACATCACTCTAGTCTGCCCGTACCCACCGCAGATCCGGAGTTGAGCCCCGGACTTTCACGGCAGACGCGACAAACCGCCTACGAGCTCTTTACGCCCAATAATTCCGGATAACGCTTGCGCCCTACGTATTACCGCGGCTGCTGGCACGTAGTTAGCCGGCGCTTCTTCTGCAGGTACCGTCACTTTCGCTTCTTCCCTACTGAAAGAGGTTTACAACCCGAAGGCCGTCATCCCTCACGCGGCGTCGCTGCATCAGGCTTGCGCCCATTGTGCAATATTCCCCACTGCTGCCTCCCGTAGGAGTCTGGGCCGTGTCTCAGTCCCAGTGTGGCCGGTCACCCTCTCAGGCCGGCTACCCGTCGTCGCCTTGGTGAGCCATTACCTCACCAACAAGCTGATAGGCCGCGAGTCCATCCAAAACCACAATAAAGCTTTCCACCCCCCACCATGCGATGAGGAGTCATATCCGGTATTAGACCCAGTTTCCCAGGCTTATCCCAGAGTTAAGGGCAGGTTACTCACGTGTTACTCACCCGTTCGCCACTAATCCCCCCACAAGTGAGGTTCATCGTTCGACTTGCATGTGTTAAGCACGCCGCCAGCGTTCATCCTGAGCCAGGATCAAACTCTCCGTTGAAGTAAAACAAAAACAGACACAACCACCACCCCCGGGAAAACGGGAGAAAATGGCCGCACAAAATTTGAAACCAGCTGTAAAAACCAGACCACACCACGGGGTGGCATAATCCAGTCAATTCAACCAATTAATAATAAATTGGTATCAACAAACTTGGCACACTATTGAGTTCTCAAACAACAGACACACCCGGCACCACCACAACATCTCAGCCGTGGATCGCTCCGGAGCAACTTTTCAAACTTACCCGGTTTCGAGGAGCTTTGCAAATCGGCGTTTCCGCGATTTCCATTTCCACGAGCGGGTCCCCACCAGTAACTAGCGCGCAAATTTGCGTGCCATTTTCAGGCTGTTTATCAGGGGGTCGGTCGCTATCTTTCCGCATCAGCGGCGGCGACTCGAATTACTTTACACGGCACCGGGACCCTGCACAAATCGCCCCTAAGAGGGTCCCCAGGGGCCGAAACTCCCGTGTTCGCCCGGATTTCTGCCGCGAAGTCGGCCCTCGCTCCCCTCGTCGGCCAAATCGGATTCCTGTGTACTGACTCACATGACCTGCTGTGAGTGCCTGTCGAGCTTCAGAGCCCCTATCAGCTCCACTGTGCGTGCTTGTGCACGGCGTGAGCGCCCTTGGACAACCAGCATGAGCCCGTCGACACGCGTTTGGTCATGAAGCTCTTCCATGCTGTCTGCCACTTGAGCCGCCGGTCCGTGAAGTGCACGGTCGGTGTATTCCTCAAGGACCTGTCTCTCGCGGTGCTCGCTCGATGCGGTGCCAAGGAGCGCGCCAACCGCGCCTACGCCCGCAAACGGGACACGCCTGCAAGCTGACCGGCAGAAGCGGATTCCACTCCGATTGAGCAGAAAGACAGCGGCTTCGGACCAACTGTTAATCGACTGTGGCGGTTATATCGAAGCTCTGAATTGCGCTTTGATATGTAGGCGTTTGCAGGGGGAATCAAGTGAATCAGCGTGAGGGTTCCCGGCTGAGTTGAGCGGCGAAGTGGCGTCTATATTCCGTCGGTGTGGTGGAAAACGCTCCTGCGAAGTTCTGTCGGAGGGTCACAGCGCTGCCAAAGCCGCAGTCAGCTGCAACCTGATCAACGGACCAGTCGGTGGTTTCCAGCAGCCGCCGGGCAGCGTCGAGCCGTCGGGTGCGTATCCACGCCGACGGCGTCGTCCCTGTTGAAGCCCGGAAGGTACGGACAAAGGTTCGACGACTCATGTGCGCCTGGGTGGCGAGGCGATCGACGCTGAGGGGTTCACCCAGGCGACCCAAAGCCCACTCGAGCAAGCGCGCCATCGGGTCGTCTGAGGAGCGCGGCGGAACTGGGTGTTCAATGTACTGCGCCTGTCCGCCCTCCCGGTGTGGGGCGATGACCAGACTGCGTGCTACCTGGTTTGCTGCATCCGCCCCGAGGCGGGCCCTCACCAGATGCAGGCACGCATCCAGTCCGGACGCGGTGCCGGCCGAGGTCAATACGTCACCGTGATCGATGTAGAGCACCGTTTTATCGAGGAAAACATCAGGGTGCCGGACAGTAAGTGCATCGAAGGCTTGCCAGTGCGTGACTGCCCGGCGCCCGGAAAGTAGTCCTGCATCTGCTACGGGGATAGCGCCAAGACAGAGTCCCAGGATTGTCGCGCCCCGCTGGTGCGCCTGCTGAAGGACCCGGCGTAGGGATTCGCCGGGCGCGCGGCCGTCGTCGAACCATGAGGGCACCACGACGACGTCGGCATCTAACGCGTCTTTGAGGCCCCGGACCTCTCCCAGCTGATAACCCTCTGTCGTTCGGATATGTCCCGCCTGATCGGAGAAAAGAATGGTCTTCCATTCGGCGAGTCCCTGGCGCGTGACCTCGTCGAAAACCATCTGCGGAACTGCGAGGTGAAACATCGTCACGTCATCGACGGCGTACACCGCGATTCGCATTCGGCCCCTCCTTCTCATTTTGGCCTGAATCAATCGTATGCGGGCGTCCGTGCCACTGGTGGTCGCGGTGTGGAAAGCGAAAGATGGAAGGGTTGCCGCAAGGCGGCCAGCTAACCACTATCCGGGAGAACATCATGAGCACCCCTCGTCGCGCCCTTATCCTCATCGACGTCCAGCAGCAGTACTTCAACGGACCTCTCGAGATCCAGTACCCGCCGCACCAGGACTCCTTGGCGATGATCGTGCGGGCTGTCGACGCTGCGGCCGCCGCAGGCATTCCCGTCGCGGCCGTACAACACAGTGCAGGCGAAGGCGCACCGGTCTTTGCGCCGGGCACACCGGAATTTGAACTTCACCCCGACATCGAACGCCGCAGGACAGATGCATGGAAGGGCGTCATCAAGCAGTACGGCTCCGTCTACGCTGACACTGACCTGGCCGGTTGGCTGCGCCAGCATGACATCGACACCGTCACCCTCGTCGGCTACATGACCAACAACTGCATCCTCGCCTCGGCCGTTGAAGCGGAGTTCCTCGGCTTCAATACCGAAGTTCTCTCAGATGCCACCGGGGCCATCAACCTCGCCAACGACGCAGGTTTCGCCGACGCAAAAACAGTGCACACCACCCTGCTCACACTGTTGAACTCAAACTGGGCCGCCGTCAGCACCACCGATGCCTGGGCCGATGCCATAGAAGCCCAGCAGGCTCTGAAAAAGAGCGATCTCGGAAGCTCGGCAACAGCCGGGGCCGCACGCCTGACCCGGGCATAACGCGACTGCCTCGGCTCCTCCACAGGAGGTCGGGCCGAGAACCCCGGCCAACACGGGCCATCACCCGGCAGTCGCGCCCGGGAAGACCAAGTCATCGTAGTTGCCGGATACATCGCCTCTTTCGCTTTCCTTGCAGGAGTCCTCCGGGCTGGCCTGGCTTTGGGGGTTGCCTACGGTATCTGGGCCGCTCTCGGCGTGATTCTCACCGTGCTGCTGGCAGCAGCCATCTTCGGCGAACCACTGACTCCGATGATGCTCGTGGGAGTCACCTTGGTCATCGGCGGGGTGCTTTTTCACCGTTCGATCGGGTGGTCACAGCATGCACGAATGGTGCGTGTGTGTCTTCATGCGGCAGTGCTAGTCGCCGGAGAGCTCCTGTGGCGTTACCCAGACTTCGTGGTCCTGGCACACCTCGAATATCTGGCAAGGATGTTCTGCGTCGGCTGCCAGCCATAGAGAGCAGAGGAGTCCCGGCGTGACGTCTTTCCCGGCGTTGTTTTAGGGGACGGAAAGGGCGCGTGTGAGCTGCTGCGCTGAACGCTGGACCATGTGCGCGAGGGCCTCTACGTCGAGCTCGGGCAGGCGGAGTCTGGTGACGGTGGCGGTGATGGATCCAGCGACGTTGCCGTCAACGAAGTAGGGGGCACTGACGCCGAAGGCGTCAGGAATGCGCTCACCCTCGCCGGTCGCCCATCCGCGCTCCCGTATGGTTTGGAGATCGTTTTCAAGGGCTCGCGGGTCTGTTTGGGTGCGTTCGGTGAGGGGTTCCAGCGTGAGCGCGTCAAGATCACCGGGGGGACAGTGGGCGAGAATGGCTTTCCCGCCTGCGCCGGCGTAGAGCGGAATAGCCACACCTGAAGCAAGACCGTAATGCAGGGGCCGGACCCCGTCCACCACCGTCGTCATCACGGCCTGTCTGGTGTCGGCATGGAATTGAATGAGTCCGATGGTTTCACCGGATTCCTCGGCAAGTCCGCGGAGAATCGGATGTGCGACAACAGCTGTGTCCACCGCAGGACCCAGATGGGCTGCCCAGTGAAACAGGCGGGGGCCAGGGTGCAGTGTGTCGTGGCGCTGCAAAGCCAGTCCTGTAGTCAGGGCGGTGGAGATCAGGCGGTTGGTGGTGGCTATGTTGGCTCCAATTCCGCGCGCGAGCTCGTAGCCGGTGGGCAGCCCATCGGGTTCGGCTACCAGCGCGGTGACTAGGCGGGCAATGCGTTCCACGGCAGTGGAACCGGCAGGGTACGTGATGGGTTCCAGATTGCCTGGTGCTTGATTTCCCGCACACGCGGCTTCGATGGCGTGAGCGGCTTGCCGCGCCATCGGGCCGAATCGGGCAAGGTCCTCATCGCCGGTGAGAAAGCGTGGACGGGTGATCGAGACGGATCCGGTCAGCCCGTGACATTGGAATGACGCGGCAGCACCAGCGGCCAGGGGAAATTGCTGTCCGACGCTGATTGTGTATCCGGCGCGGCGGTCCTCGGTGAGGAGTCTTTCAAGTTCGGCACGCTCGGTGACGGTATCGGGAGTGTGCCACTCCAGCTGCCGGTCACCCAAGGCACTGATTCCTAGTCGGCCCAGGATCGAGCGGCCGGTTGCGCCGGCGTGGAGGGGCAAGACCGTCCCGGGCTCGAGGAGATACTTGATAGGTCCGGGCCGCCGCCGACAAGCGACAACAACGGCGCTGGGTCGGGGCGCGTCGTGAACAGCGATAAGGACAGTGGCATCGGATTGTTCGCCCAGGCGTTCAATGATCGCTTCAGCGCTGCGCAACAGCGGGTGGCGTGCGTGCAGTGCGGCACCCAGGACACGCAGCCGCGGTCCGACCTGATAGTTTCCGTTGCCGCTGACGGCAGCCAGCCCGTGTTCCTCCAGGCCCAGCAGGACACGGTTAACGGTGCTGCGGCTCGCGCCCAAGGCTAGTGCGAGTTCACGGACGCCGGTCGCATCTGCGCGGGTCACCAAGGCGTGCAGGACCTCAACAATGCGCTCGTTCCCTGCTACGGCACTTTCGCTCACCACGGTTCCACCACTCTCTTGATACTCCGGTTCCCCCTCGGGGCCGGAACTGCTTTCACCACGCTACCGTCAGCGAACGCGGGCAGTCGTGAGGACGAGACACATTCCTCCCCGCCATGAGCGCTTGACAGCACACCATGGCGCACATCACACTTGAAATACATATTAGGACAATGTCCCATTTTTTATAGGAGCAAAGATGCCCCAAGTTAGTCAGTCCGTTCCCCAGGTAGCGGATGCCGTCCATCAGAAAAAGGCGAAGAAGGCTACCGCTGTCGCCGCGTTCGGCACCTTTATCGAGTACTACGACTTCAGCGTCTTCGGCTACGTGGCCGCGACGATCGCAGTCGTGTTTTTCCCCGGCGGTGATCCCGTGGCAGGCCTGCTCAATACGTTCCTGGTCTTCGGTACGGCCTTCCTGGTCCGGCCGCTGGGCGCGATCTTTTTCGGACGCATCGGGGACCGCTACGGCCGGCGTGCCAGCCTGGTTGGTTCGGTCATCCTGATGAGCGCAGCTGCCGGGCTTACAGCGCTGCTGCCGACCTACGCGCAAATCGGCATCTTGGCACCGATCCTGCTAGGCCTGCTCAGGATGCTGCAGGGCCTCTCTGCAGGTGGAGAAATCGGCGGGGCGGCCACCTATATCCGAGAATGGGCACCCGTCGAGCGCCGTAACCTCTACATCTCCTTCATTCCCAGCGTTGGTGTCCTCGGCAAGGCCGGCGCTGCGGGACTGGCTGCTCTGGCGGCCACTTTTGTGCCCGCGGCGGAGATGGAGTCGTGGGGATGGCGGATCCCGTTCCTGCTCGCGATCCCGCTGGGCATTCTGTGCCTGATTATGCGGCTGAAGATCGAGGACAGCCCGGAGTTCACCGAGAGTGCGAACAAGGGACAGACGACCCAGGCCCCGATCGTTGAGCTGTTCCGCAACCACCGTTCGCGCCTGACGAAGGTCTTTTTCATCGCCCTCGTCCAGAACATCGGCACGTACATCGGTACCGTCTACGTGGCCGTTTACTTCAGCACGGTCCTGGACTTCTCGAAGGCCGAGGCCGCAACCATCGTCCTGATCGCCGTCACCGCCGCGGCGCTGCTGATCCCCTTCGCTGGCCAACTGGGCAGCCGCATCGGAAGCAAGCGGCTGCTGACAGCTTCCTACATTGCCTACATCGTGGTCACGTTCCCCTCCTTCATGCTCATGAACGCAGGCTCGTTGTCGCTGGCGATCTTCGGTCTGCTCCTCGGCATGGTCCCCTACGCCCTCTGCCAGGCAGGGACCTACGCCGCCATGCCCGAGTTTTTCCCCGTGGAAGTCCGGCACAGCGGCGTCGCGTTCGGTCACAGCGTCGGGGCCGTTCTCGGCGGCGCTGGCGCCCCGTACGTGGCTACCTGGCTCATCGACCAAACCGGCAACACCATGATTCCGGCTTACATGCTGATGATCTTCGGCGCCCTGGGCCTGGCCGTGCTGCTGGGCACGGTACGCAACAACACCCTGACCGCAGCCTCCCATCTCTACCGCTAGGAAAACCGTGCCGACCTTTTACGTCTCTGACGAAATCCACACCGATGTGCTGGCAGAACTCCAAACCCTGGGACTGGTCCATCTGGGCTACGGCCCGGACGCCGTCCGCTACGACGACGTCCGCGACGACATCGACGCCGTCCTGCTCCGCGCCGAACGCTTCGACCGGGAGAAAATTGATGCTTCACCACGGCTACGCATCATCGCCCGCCACGGAGTAGGAACCGACAACGTCGACATCGACGCGGCAACCGACGCAGACATCTGGGTAACCACCACCCCGGGCAGCAACAGCCGCGCCGTCGCCGAGCACGTCTTCGCTCTCCTGCTCTCATTGGCAAGGAGAGTCCCCTACGGAACCGCCCAAACCACGTCCGGGCAATGGGCAGCAGCCAAACCCCACATGAACGGCTTCGAACTGCACGGCCGCACTCTCGGGCTCCTCGGCTTCGGCAACATCGCCCGCATGGTCGCCACTATCGCCCAGGGATTCGGCATGCACGTCCTGGTCCATGATCCCTTCGTGCAGGATTCCGCAATCCAGGCCGCAGGTGCCGCGCCCGCAACAGTCGATGAGGTAATTGCTGGCTCGGACGTTCTTAGCCTCCACATGCCGCTGACCGAACAGACCGCCCAAATCATCGACGCAGACGCCCTTGCCAGGATGAAGCCAGGATCGGTGCTGATTAACACCTCCCGGGGCGGTCTCATCGACGAACCCGCCCTGGCCCAGTCACTCCAGAACGGCCAGCTGGGCGGGGCCGGGCTCGATGTCCTTGAAGGGGAGTCCGTGGACATGAAAGACCCCATCGCACACTCAAAGATCCAGATCGCAGATGTGCCGAACCTGATCGTCACCCCGCACGTCGCAGGGCAAAGCAAAGAGGCCTTCCTGGCCGCTGGAACCGGCGCCCTGCAGGCCATCCGGCAGGCCCTCGCGGGTCAAAGGCCAGAACACGCAGTGAACACCATCACCGCCTGCGCCCCCGCGTAACCAGCCGAACAAACCCGTACCGGCAACCCGCCCGCCCTCCGGGCATCAACACAAGAAGCCACCCGCGGGTGTGAGAGCGGCCAGAATCCGCACCATACGAGCCACTGAGAGACAACATGTTTATCGACGCAGCAACTACTTCACTCACCGTCGGCGCCCGTCACACGAACTCTGCCACTGAGTTTGTTGAAGGCCTGAAGCGGTACCCCACAGCCAATGTCGGTGATGCCATGGACCGGCTCAACCTCATGGACACAGGCATCGCATCACAGTGGGCCGATGCCCGCTGTGTGGGTCCGGCACTGACCGTGCTGACCCGGGAGGGCGACAACCTGGCCATTCACCGCGCCCTCGACGACGCCGAAGCCGGTGATGTGCTGGTCATCAACGCCCTCGGAGGAACAACACGGGCCGTATTCGGAGATCTCCTGGCCGAAATCTGCCTCGCCAAAGGCATCGCCGGTGTCATCATCGACGGACTGACCCGCGACCGTGCGGCAATCAAGGAACTGGGCCTGCCCGTTTGGGCCCGCGGGGTTTCGCCAGCAGGACCAGCCAAGTACGGCCCGGGAGCCGTCTCGGTGCCGGTGGCCTGCGGCGGCACCGTCGTCAACCCCGGCGACCTCATCACAGCCGACGATGACGGGGTCGCCGTCATACCCATCGAACGCGCCCAGAGCGTCCTTAACAGGCTCGCAGACATCGACAAATTCGAGGAAGATCTCCGGGTGAGGATACGGAACTCCGCCGCACATGAAGCAGCGCCGGCCATGGCAAGCACCAACTAGGAAACCCAGCGGCGCTCATCGCCTAACCCCGCCGCCATCAGCACCTCCCCGACTCCCAGCTGGCATGTCACCGACAGACACACACCGGTGGCCTCTGTGGCATAAGCCCCAGGGGCCACCGCGGGCCACCACCGGCAGGGTCACCCTCCGGACCGCATCCGGTCCCCACCCGCATCGCCCACTACGACCGCGAGGAACGAAAGATGACCAGATACCGCCATCACGAATGGGCGCGGCTCATCGGCGCCCCGGTCGAAATCCAGAAACAGGGTGAAGTCATCCGCACGGGGATCGTCGACGACGCGATGCCCGACTCCTCCATGATCTGGATCGCATCAGACGAGAAGTCCACCAGGACACTCTTCGAAGCCGCCCAAGGCTTCCAGGTCTGGGTTGAACCCAGACAACTCGAAGGAATCTTCTCCTACCGCATGACCACTAGGGCCCTTCACAACTAAACCGCTTCGAGTCGGGGCGCGGCCAGCATGTCGTGAACCGTCCCACCGGATAGTCGACGGAACGAACTCTCCTGCGCAGCACCGGGGAAGCCCGGAACCCGCTTCCGCCCTAATCCGACTCGCTGCCTCGAAACCTCTGTGTCCGTGACTGTGATGGTCATCGGCACCAGCAGCTGCAGCCAGATCTCGGGTTCGGCGCTCTGGAGGGAGACGCGGAGGTCGTAGGCGGGGCCGCCTGCGAAGGGACACGGCCAGGTAACTCCATTTTGGTTACCTTGCTAGAGCCCGGTGGTTTAGCGTGTCGAACGCCCGCGGTTGGCGGCTGGGAGGCGTCCGTTGCGCCACTACGGCCGCGCTCGCTAGGCTGGAAGATAAGCATGCTTAGCATGCCGTCCGTATGCAGACCAACCATCGGAGGAGCACCATGACTGACCAGTACACGTTCAAGAACCCGGTAACCGCGTACGACCACATCGAACCTCCCAAGCAGCACCAGCCGGAGCCCGGGCTGGACGCGAAGCTGACGCCCAAGGCGGACCTCGGCGAAGACACCTACCGCGGCACCGGCCGGCTGGAGGGCCGCAAGGCCATCGTCACCGGCGCGGACTCCGGCATCGGCGCCGCCACGGCCATCGCCTTCGCCCGTGAGGGGGCCGACGTCGTACTCTCCTACCTGCCGGAGGAGGAAGAGGACGCCGCCCGGATCGCCAACCTGATCGAAAAGGCCGGCCGCAAGGCCGTCAAGGCTCCCGGCGACCTGAAGGATGCGGCGATGTGCCGGGAGCTGGTGGAGATTGCCCTGCGCGAGCTCGGGGGCCTGGACCTCCTGGTGAACAACGCCGGCAAGCAAGTGGCCCAGGAGGACATCGAACAGATCAGCGACGAGCAGTTCGACCACACGCTGAAGACCAACGTCTATGCCATGTTCTGGCTGACCAAGGCCGCCGTCCCGCATCTGCCGGCGGGTTCCACCATCATCAACACCACCTCCATCCAGGCGTACAGCCCGTCGGAGACCCTGGTGGACTACGCCACCACGAAGGCAGCCATCAACAACTTCACCAAGGGCCTGGCCCAGCAGCTGGCGCCCAAGGGCATCCGCGTCAACGCCGTCGCGCCCGGGCCGATCTGGACACCGCTGCAGGTCAGCAGCGGCCAGCCCAAGGAGGCGCTGCCCGAATTTGGCAAGAGCACTCCCCTGGGCCGGGCCGGTCAACCGGCCGAGCTGGCCCCGGCCTACGTGTTCCTGGCGTCGGCGGAGTCCAGCTACGTGGTGGGCGAAACCCTCAACGTTAACGGCGGCAACCCCACGCCATAGGCGGGCCCGCACCCATTTCGGCGATTTAACACAGGCGGGCTCCTCCCCGCGCGGCCACCGTGCTGCATGGGGCAGAGCCCGCTTTGTCGTGCTGTTCTCTTGTCGGGAGCACACTGCTACCGTGACTGGATGGAACGATCAATGGTTCGACCCAGGAACGGCAAGGTCATCGCGGGGGTCTGCGCAGCCCTCGCCGACCGCTTCGGCATCTCCAGGACGCTGGTCCGCATCGGCTTCGTACTCTTCGGCCTGTTCGGCGTCGGGGAGCTGGTCTACATCGCGCTCTGGATCATCATCCCGAAGGGCCAGTAGCCGAGGCACCAAAGCCCCGCACCGGACGTTACTAGCGCGCGGGCACTTCGTCGACGAACGCCACCTGGGCCACATATTGCTGGTACAGCTTCAGCGCCTCGTCGGTGTCGATGCGGCCGAAACTCAAGGTGTCCCGCAGCCCCTCCAGTTGCGCGTTGGCGGTCTCCGCCGCGCTCACCCGGTCCGCAATCGAGTGCGAATTGGCGAAGTTCGTGGCCAATGCGGCGGCGACGGACAGCAGCACGGCCCCGAGGCACAGGACGCGCCAAACGATCGAGTCATCACCCAGGGAAAAGACCCCCTGGAGTGCCTGGGTGAAACCGGTGCCCCCGAATGCTGGACCGGCGGTGAGCATGGCGGCCAGGGCACTCCCGACGACGCTGATGTTGGACAGCTTGTTCCGTTTGGGGCGCTCCCGTCCCAGATAGGACCGGACTGCCTGTTGTTTTTGTTCGATCCGGTTGGAAAGCAATTGCCGCGTATCCGATGTGTCATCCATGACCTGCTACCAGCCTCCCTCGCCGATGGCGCATGGGTCCAGATTCCCACCGCCCCTTTGATGTGTCCAGACTCGGCGAGGGCTGCCAGCGGGTCTAACGCAGCCACAAAGCCAGCGGGAGGATCCTGGACGCCATCGAGTACGGTTCGCTGGGCAGGTCGCCGGCCTGCCAGGGTTCCTCGGACCGCACGTCCGGGGTGTGGCCCCGGCCGTCCCTCAGGACGGTGATGAGCGTCCTTGGGACTACGAAGAGCATTGTTCCGGCAAGCAGGACAGCCAGTACTTCCATTGTTGATTCACCTTAGATGGTGGGTGGATTGGATGAATCCAGTGTCTTCAGCGGCCGTGTGAGCAAGCGTGTGAAGCTCCAAAGGGGCCGGACTTTGGTGGCCCTTTGGCGGCTTTTGTGACCGCACAGCCTCGCCAGGGCAGCCGGGGTCCTCGGCCGCACCCATGAGTTTCCCGCACCGCGCCGGTCTATACTCTGGAGACCGACTGACGGAAGGCTGGCGCCATGCGGAAACTGATCTACGGCATGAACCTGACCCTGGACGGCTACATCGCTGCGCCCGGCGACGACATTGGCTGGAGCGGGCCGAGCGACGAACTGTTCCAGTGGTGGCTCGACCAGGAGCGGGCAAGCGGCCTATCGCTGTACGGGCGCAAGCTCTGGGAGACAATGAGCTCCTACTGGCCGACCGGCGACCAGCAGCCCAACGCCACCCCGGCGGAGATCGAGTTCGCGCGGAACTGGCGGGACACGCCGAAGGTGGTGTTCTCCTCGACGATCGACAAGGTCGACTGGAACACCCGCCTGGTCACCGGCGACGCGATCGCCGAGATCACTCGGCTCAAGGCCGAGGACGGCGGCCCGATGAGCGTCGGCGGCGCAACGCTCGCCGCGGCGGCTATGCGGGCCGGGCTGATCGACGAGTACATGCTGGCCACCCATCCGGTCCTGGTGGGCGGCGGCACACCGTTCTTTACCGCGCTGGACAGTTGGGTGAACCTGGACCTGGTGGAGACGCGGACGTTTCCCGGCGGCGTGGTCCTGACCAGGTACGAGAAGAGGCGCTGAGCGCGATTCCTCCGTGTGGTCGGGGAAGTACATCCACCACCAGCGGCCCCAGTGGCCGACTGCCGAACACGGAAATCGGATCGGACTGATGGGTGCGGTCAGCTGTAGATCGATCGGTTGAGATCGACGAGATCAGCCGAGCTGAGGGTCACGCCTGCCTCGATTTTTTCCATGATGGCGGCCATCGCAAAATCCCTGCGCTGCGGAATGAGGTCTTTCTTGGCGGAGTTAAGGGCTGGGGGGATTTGGTGCTCAGTGAGGTCGGTGCAGTACGTGGGCGCTCCGGGCTGCTGACGCCATGAATCGGCAAGCGAGCCGGTGTCGACGGCATCGAAGCCGGTGTCTTCCACCAGAGTCATTGCCACTTTCCTGTCTAGCTCCCGATCTGCGGCGACGGGAATGGCGATACGGTTGGGATCTCCTGCGGCTGTGCCTTTGGTCTGGAAAGATTCCGCCAAGATTGCATTCCACGCCTTTGCCACTGGGCGGCCGAGTTGTTCAGTGATCCATACGCTTTCGACCTGGCCTTCATCGAGTGCCTGCACCTGCCCGTCGCGCATGGGGTAGTAGTTCGAGGTATCGATGACGACCACGTTCTCCGGAACGTCAGCGATGAGGTCCTTCAGCGCGGGGATACGGCTCAAGGGTACGGAGATGATGAGGGTGTCGATGTCGGCGATGACGTCGGTGGCTTCGACTGCCCTGGCACCAGACGCCACGATTTCGGGGGCGATGGTCTCCGGGCCGCGTGAATTGGCGACTTTGACCTCGTGTCCTGCGCCACTGAGTTTACGGGCCATAGTCGCACCGATGGATCCGGCTCCGAGGATGCCAATTTTCATGTGATTCCTTTCATTGATTTTGATTGGTCCCGTTCTGGGACGTTGTTCTGCTCGTGTTGCCAACACAGGGTGAGTGGAGGGGAACTGGGAAAATCAGGAAAGCCTCGGGTCCGGGCCATACTGCGCAGGGGCGCCGAGATGACTGCGGAGGGTGGTGCCCTCGTAGTCGCTGTGGAACAGGCCCCGTTCCTGCAGCAGCGGAACAACCTGGTCAACGAATGCGTCGATTCCGTCGACGTAAACATCGATGGCCAGGGAGAACCCGTCGCAGGCTCCGGCTTCGAACCATTCCTGCATGTGATCGGCGACGTCAGCGGCGGGGCCTGGCACGACGGGGTGATAGTCGATGACTCCGTGTGCAAGCACATCCCGCAGGGTCCAGCCCTCCCGCGCCACCTCGAGTGCGTGGCGGGCCCGGGCGTCTCCCGGGTTCGGACGCGCCTCGGCTTGCTGTTGCGGGGTGAGTGGCTCGTCGAGCTGGGCGGGCGAAAGGGCCAGGCCGATCATTGACCCCAGATACCGGACCCGTTGATCCAGGTCGACCGACTCGTCAAGCTTCTGCCGCCGGTCAAGAGCCGCGCGTCGGGATCCGGCGATGCTGGGCATGAATCCCGCGAAAAGCTTCACCTCATCAGGGTCCCGGCCCACGCGTTCAGCGGCTGAACGCAGGGCGTTGCGCTGCGCACGCCCTTCTTCGATAGTGAACGGATTCGCGTACACACCGGTGGCGTAGCGGGCAGCGACCTCCATCCCCTGAGTCCCGCCGCCGGCCTGAAAAATGACCGGCTGACCCTGCTCCGACGGCGGAATGGGCAGCGGCCCTGCCGCGGAGACATAACGGCCACGCAGATTCACCGGCTGGATCTGGGACATGTCGGCGAACCTTTTCCCCTCAACGTCACGGATCCAGGCGTCAACACCCCAACTGCCCCAAAGCCCCTGGACAACCTGGATGACCTCGTGGGCGCGCTCGTACTTCTGCCCCCGGGGCGGCAAAGTGATCCCGTAATTAGCCGCCGCAGCAGGGTGTGAGGTGGGAACCGCGTTCCAGCCGGCGCGGCCGTGGCTCGCCACATCAAGTGCCTTGAACTGGCGGGCAATGGTGAACGGCTCATTCAGCGTTGTCGAACTCGTAGCGACAAGACCAATCCGCTGCGTCCCCCGTGCCATCGAGGTGAGGACCACGAGCGGATCGATGGCGTGATGGGGCGCCTCACGCTCAAGATCCACGTCCAGAACAGGGGTGTCCGCCAAGAAGATCAGCTGGATTTTTCCCCGTTCCGCTGCCTGGGCGTAGCGGACCAGAACATCCATGTCGACGTAGCTTGAGGGATCGACCCCGGGCATGCGCCACGCACCGGGCTGAGAGCCGTAACCATTGGCTACCTGCAATGCCAGGAGCATCTGGGTGTCAGGGGAAGGGGACATGAGGGGATCCTTTAGCTGCAATCAACGGGAAGGGGTGCCGCACCAAAACGCTAGGCAAATGACAGGGAAACTAAAAGGAGATAGTCTCCTCTTAGGAAGAAACCATACGGAGGCTGTCTCCGCTTTGTCAATGTGAGGGTGAATCCATGTCCACACCGCCTATAGGTCAAGGCCGCAGTCCGCGGGCTGACGCCCAGCGCAACAGGGACCACATCCTCGACACCGCCGCTCAATATTTTTCCGAGCACGGCGTCGCGGGGTCGCTCGACGCGATTGCCAAGAAGGCTGGAGTCGGCGCAGGAACCTTGTACCGTCACTTCCCCAACCGGGAGGCACTGCTCGCTGCCCTGCTCACCGCGCGCGACGAGGAGCTTGTGTCGCGACGGAATGCCATCCGGGCAGGAACGGCAGACGCTGCGAGCGGCCTTGAAGATTGGCTCACCGCCCTGATCGAGTGGGCAGGCGCGTTCGATGGGTTGCCTGAGCCGCTCCGCGCCGCGACCAGCTCGCAGTCCTCCCCGCTGGGCATCACATGCCAGGGATACATCACCACGACCGATGAGTTCCTGCTGGCTGCCCAACAAGAGGGCAGCGCACGTCACGAAGTGCGGGGACGGGATCTCTTCCTTGCCGCTTTGGCCACCAGCTGGGTACGCGACGCAGCCATGGCGGACGAATTCTCGGCTCAAGCCCTGAATTCGCTCACCAAGAACGGATGGGCTACATCCATCGGCGGAGAACTTGGACGCCCAGCCTCTTCGACGACACCTCACGCCGCGAAGACCCCGCCGCGGCGCTAAAGCACTGGCGTCTCCCGCCGACAGTGCCCGGTGGAGCGGCGACGCCGTCAGTCCCCGGCGTAACATGACCGGTATGGCCGAGACGTGGATCCGGCTCCTCGGTCCGCCTGCGATCGAGTCCCCTGGCACCGCTCCCCCGCAGCCCAGAGGCCGCAAGGCCTGGGCGGTGCTGGCGTACCTCGCCCTGCAGCCGGAGGGCACCGGGCGCTCCCGCACCGCCGCGCTGTTGTTTCCCGACGCCGCGGATCCGCTGGGCGCGCTGCGCTGGAACCTGTCCGAGCTGCGCCGGACCCTTGGCGGCGTTTCCATCACCGGCGATCCCTTGCGGCTGGAGCTGGTTCCGCCCTGGCGCTGCGATGCGCTGGAGCTTGTCGGACCGGCCGGCAACGGCGGCCTCGATCCGCACAGGGTCAGCGGCCAGTTGCTGGAGGGGCTCGTCTTTGCGGACAGCCCCGTCTTCGACTCCTGGCTGGCGGACCAGCGGTACCGGCTCGAGAACTGCGTGCAGGGGCTGCTCTACGAAGCCGCGCTGGCGGCCTTGGCCTCGGGCGCTCCCGGGGACGCGGTGGAGCTGAGTTCGCAGGCGCTGCGCCGGGACCCCTTCAACGCCGACTGCGCCGCGGTCCTGGTGAAGGCGCTCGTGGCGGCAGGCGAGCACCGGCGGGCCCGCGAGCAGGTCAGCAAGTTCGAGGACCTCTACCACCGGGAGCTCGGCCTGCCACTGCCCGCGGAGGTCCGGCGGGCCCTCGCAGCGTCGGGTCCGGCCGCGGACCCAGGGATCCCCGCGACCCTGGCCACAGTACGGTCCTACCTCGACGCCGGCAGCGCCTCACTTTCGGCAGGCGCCGTCGACCGCGGGCTCGATCAGCTGCGACTCGCCGTCGTGCTGGCTCAGCGCCAAGGTGACCGTCACCTCATCGCCGAGTCGCTGGTGACGCTGTCCGGGGCCCTGATCCATCAGGCGGGCGGCCGCGGCGCCGAGGTTGCCGATTTCCTGCACCGTGCGCTGTCCGCCGAGGCGGCCGACGGCGTCTCCCGGACCGCCGCCGCGGCCTTGCGCGAGTTGGGCTATCTTTCCGTCCAGCGCGGGGTCCCGGACCGCGCGGCCGGCTGGCTGGACCGGGCGATGCAGGCCGCGCAGGGAATCCCGGACGAACAGGCGCGGATCCTGGCGATCCAGGGCATGCTGGCCTCGGACACCGCGCACTACGAGGACGCGGTGACGGCCCTTACCGAATCCGGAAGGCTCGCGGAGGCGGTGCGGAACCGCCGGCAACAGGCGTTCAGCGCAGCGTTGTTGGGCCGTGTGCATCTGCTCAGGGGTGAGCTGGGACCGGCGGCGGCATCTTTGGATCAGGCGCAGGAAGGCGTTAAGGCGGAGCACTGGACGGCGTTCGAACCGTTTGTCGACGGCGTCCGCGGCGAGACCTACCTTGCCGCGGGCCGGCTGGAGGACGCCGAGGCCCTGATCGACCGTTCCTGGGTGATGGCCGAACTCGCCGGCGACCACTGCTATATGGCGCTGGCAGCAGGCGCCGAAGCCCGGCTGTTCCTGGCCCGCGGGGATTTGGCCGCCGCCGAACACTGGATCGGCCGGGGCATGGAACCGAAGCCGTGGTACCTCTGGTATTCGGCCCGGCTGCTGGATGCTGCTGCGGAGGTCGCGCTCGCCACGGGGTCGCAGCGGGCGTCGGAGTTCGCGGACCGGCTGGCGGCGCTGGCCAGCCGCAGCGGCATGCGGGAGTTTGTGGTGCGGGCCCAGTCGCACCGGGCGGTGCTCGGGAACGACGCCGCCGCGCAGGCGGTGTCGTGGCTGGCCAAGGAGATCGACAACCCTGCACTGACGGCGTTCCTGACCCAGCGGCACGGTGCTTGAGCGGTCCGGCGTGGCGCAACTGCCCCACGACGCGCAAAATGCCTGTCGCTACTGGAATTCCCGTAGCGACGGGACCTTTGCGCATCGCCAGGTGGCATGCGAGCCGCCAGCTGAGTGGGCCCGAGCCGGCACACCTGGGTTAAACAAAAGCAGGGCCCGTCAATGACGGACCCTGCTCGAAACCTGTAAGGTTCCGGACTCAGAAGAGTTAGCTGGAAGCTAAGTCTTAGAGAGCCTGGATGTTTACGGCCTGGGGACCCTTGGGGCCCTGCTCGGTTTCGAAGGAGACCTTCTGGTTCTCTTCGAGGGAGCGGAAGCCGGAAGAGGCGATCGCGGAGTAGTGTGCGAAGACGTCCTGTGAGGAGTCATCGGGGGAAATGAAGCCGAAGCCCTTTTCAGCGTTAAACCATTTGACGGTACCAGTAGCCATTATTTTTTGTCCTTCGTGAAGGTGGAGGAAAAGTCCCGACTTTCGGGTCCTCCGGTGTGGGGTGCTCAAAACCGCTGCTTCAGAAGAACAAGGTCTTTCAACCTTGCGTACTGCCTGAACTACGAACTGCATAAACACAACAACAGGATCAACCCTACAGGAGATTTCCGGGACGGATTACCACGCCGGTTGCGGGGCTGCCCCGGCCGCCCCGTGAAGGACCTCCCCGCGGGAGGTCTCCGGCTCTAGAATGGCGGCATGACACCGCAGGAGGTGGCCAACCTGACGCATCTCCGCCGGGCGCGGGACCTGATCGACCGCGACTACGCCCGGCCACTGGATGTGCCCACCATGGCCGCAGGCGCCCTCATGTCCCCGGCGCACTTCTCCCGCCAGTTCAAAGCGGCCTACGGCGAGACGCCCTACAACCACCTCATGACCCGGCGGATTGAACGCGCCATGGCGTTGCTGCGGGCCGGCGCCAGCGTGACGGATGCCTGCATGGAGGTCGGCTGTACGTCGCTGGGATCGTTCAGCTCCCGGTTCACCGAGATCGTCGGCATGCCGCCCAGCGAGTACCGTTCCAGGCAGCACGACGCCGTCAAGGCCATGCCCTCGTGCATTGCCCGGACGCGCACACGGCCCGCCCGCAAGCCGAGCAGGATTGAAGAAGCGCCCCCGCAGCCGCTGCAATAGCGTGGAAGGCATGAACATCTCACTGCAGTACTCACAAATCACCGTCAACGACCTCGACGAGTCGCTCGCGTTCTACCGGGACGTGCTCGGCCTGGAGGTGCGCAACGACGTCGGCTCGGACGGGCAGCGCTGGGTCACCCTCGGCAGCGCTGCCCAGCCGGATCTGGAGCTGGTGCTGTCCGTCCCGCACGCCGGCCGCTCCCAGGACGACGGCGACGCCCTCCAGCAACTGCTCGTCAAGGGCGCCCTCCCCATCCTCGTGTTCCGCACGGATGATCTGGACGCCACGTTCGAAGCGGTTCGGGCTTCCGGCGCGGAGGTCCTCCAGGAACCCATCGTCCAGCCGTGGGGCCCGCGCGACTGCGCCTTCCGCGACCCGTCCGGCAACATGGTCCGCTTCAGCCAGGCCTGACGCATCAACTCCCGAGCAACGGCCAGGGACTCCATCCGCCGGGCGCCTCCCGCAGCCGGATTTCGGCGTCGTGCAGGCGGGCGACGCTGGTTGGGGCGGGTTCGCCCTGGCCGCTTTCTGAACCGGACCCGTCGAACGCGGTCAGGGCATATTCACTCCACCGTTTGCGGCCCACCGGGTAGCGTTCGCTGTATCCGCCGGCCGCGACCGAAAGCACCAGCCTTTCCAGCCGGTCCGCCGTTGTCTCCACCGTCTCGTCGCAGGCATCGCAGCCACAGACCGGGAACGGGAAGTCGTGCAGCACTCCGGCGTGCACCACAACTCCCGGGTACCCGGTCAGCACAAACGTCAGGGCCGCCGCACCTGGACGCCGCGGGGTGACTTTGACCGCCTGCCGCACGTCCTGCCGCTCCATCAGCAGCTCCCGCGCGTGGGCCGGATCGGTCTGGACGTCGACGTCGTACACGGCCGTAAGGTGGCCGATCAGAGCGCGGGCGACGTCGTGCAGTCCGGCGAAGCGCTCGGGGTGGCTGTCCACGCTGTAGGAATCCGGGTCGGGTCCGTCCTCTTCCCACTGCCGGCCATAGGGAATGGGCTCCCCGTTCCGGGAGTAGTAGGTGGCGGCTGGCAGGTCCGGCCTTACATAACGGGGCTGTCCTGCCGCCGGGGACATCGGGAGCCGCATTGGCGGTGCCTCGTCCGGCTCTTCCCGGGCCCAGTCCAACAACGTGGCGACGAGCCCACGGACGGCAGCGTCGTCGGCGATGCGCAGCGCCTCTAGCAGCCGATCCGTCTCGAACCGCTTCTCCCGGTTTCCCACCGTGGAGGGGGCTCCTTCGTAGGCGGTCCACTCCGCGTCCGGTCGCAATCCGGCGATCGTGTTCCCGGCGAAGACGGCCGCCGCGGCACTGAGCGCACTGTCGTCTGCAATCGGGGAGCCGAACCTGCGCAGGAACCAGATAAGCCGCTCAGGATCCGCCGCGAGTTCCCCGGCCCGCACTCCCTGCGCGGCGCAGAAGTCCACGAACGGGGCATAGCCTTTCAGGTGCCGGACAATTGCGGGGCCCGGTTCTGGCCGGTACAGCGCCCTGCCGCGCGATATCGGCTCCGGCAAACCCCTGGGCTGCCCGTCAAACACGTCCTCGTTTGTCCCCATAGCGCGATCCTAATCCGAAGCAGCTGTAGAGTCGCTGCGGCGCATCCAGAAGGCCTCCGGCACAGCCGAAATCCTGGCCGACCTCCGCGGGGACCGTTGATCATCTACATGGACACGTCCGCTGTCCTCAAACTCGTGCTGAGGAGACGGAATCATCCGCTGTTGCCGAGTACCTTTCGGTAGCGGCGGCCCGCGGTGACAAGCCGGTGGCGTCCATGCTGCTCTACACGGAACTTCATTGCGCTGCGCACCGGCGCGGGCTGCCCGGCGGGCTGGTCAATGCAGTACTCCGTGGGATCAACCTGGTGGATCTGGCGCGCTCGGACCTTATGTACGCGGCCGCCCTGCCCGGCGGTTTGCGGAGCGCAGATGCCATCCATCTGGCGGCGGCCATCCGGCTGCAGGCAGACTTCCTGATTGCCTACGACGCCGAACTGCTGGCCGCCGCGGTGGACGCCGGCCTCAACGTGCTGTCTCCGGGCATCGGCGACAGGCCATAAGCCGCGGCTACCTAACAGCGTTGTTGGCGTTCACGCGGCCGTGTTTCCAGTAGGTGCCGGTCCCGGAAATCTTGTCGGCGGTTGATTCGACGTTGGCCCGGACGGACGTGTTCGTGGCGCCGGTGTGGGAGCTCCAGGCAAGCGCGGCAGTGGCAGCGACGATGGGTGCGGACATCGAGGTGCCGTTGCCGACGTCGTAACCGAAAGAGCGGTTGTTCTGCGTCCCGAGGACAAACGTGTGGTTCGGGAACGTGGAGTAGACGTTGACTCCGGGTGCTGCGACGTCCACCCAGCTGGCTCCGTAGGTTGAGAACGATGCTTTGGCGTCGGTGTTGTCGGTCGCGGCGACGGCAATGACGTTGGGGTAAGCGCCCGGGTAGATCTTGGTCTGGCCACCGCCGTTGCCTGCCGCGGCAACCAGCACCACACCCTTGCTCCAGGCGTTGTTGACGGCAGTTTCGAGGGTGCGTGACGCCCGCACTCCGAGGCTCATGTTGATAACCTTCGCACCGTTGCTGACGGCCCAGTTGATGCCGTTCGCCAGGGCTGAGCTGGACCCGACGCCGCTGTCATTGAGGACCTTGCCGTCCAGGATGGTGCATCCCGGACACACGCCGGCAACGCCAATCGTGTTGTTGGCGGTGGCGGCGACAATGCCGGCCACGTGCGTGCCGTGCCCATAGTTGTCTTCACCGGGTTTCCCATTGCTGAAGTTGGCGCGTGCAACAACCTTTTGTGTGATGTCGCCGTTGTCGCTGGCGACACCTGAATCAAGCACGGCGACTTTGATGCCGGTACCCGTCGTGACGTTCCACGCTTCGACGGCGTCCACATCAGCGTCCGCTGTGCCCCCGGCTACAGACAAGGTGCTGGCGGTGTTGGTGAATGGTTGGCCGTTGTTTTGCAGAGCGTACTGGCGCGGGAAGTACTCGTCAGTTGTAGCGGCAGTCACCGGCTCG
The DNA here is from genome assembly GCF_947090775.1 of Pseudarthrobacter sp. MM222. Classification (NCBI taxonomy): domain Bacteria; kingdom Bacillati; phylum Actinomycetota; class Actinomycetes; order Micrococcales; family Micrococcaceae; genus Pseudarthrobacter; species Pseudarthrobacter sp. MM222. Next base: position 1,074,392 of record NZ_OX352321.1, on the reverse strand, counting down.
TCCGGCTCGGCGTACTCGACGGCGGGGTTCCGGCTTAATGCTGCGATGAGCCGGACTTCCCTGCCGGCCGGTACGTTGATGAGTTGAGCGCCGGTGCTGCCGATACCAGGGCCCTCCCTGAGGCCGTGCTGGCGCAGCACGCCGGCAGCCGAGCCATTGTCGCGGAATTTGACCATGATTTGCCCCGCGATGGGTGATGACGGGGCAGCCGCGTTGCTCGGGACTGCCACGGTGATTCCGCCGAACCCCAAGGTTACGGCTGCCAAACCCGCTATAACGACCTTTTTCATTCAGCCATTTTGCTTCACTCTTGGCGGGCTAGATAGTGCCTGCCGGCACCCGTAACACAGGCGGCCGGCTGCAGCTTAAGACCCCCGGGGGGGGTGCGCCCGCCAAAAGTCCGGAGTAATTTCCGGAAGTTTTTGCCCATAACCCATCCGACATGCGGCAACGCCCGAATAACTGACATCACCTTTGGGTCGGCGGGCAATGTGAACCGGCCGATCCGGAGACTCAAACCGCATCCAGGAGATCACTATGGCAACACACACCAGCACCGGCAGGGCAACCCGCACCAACGTCCAGAAGGCATCGATGGTTGTGGGTGCCGTGTTCCTGCTGGTCGGCGTCCTGGGCTTCGTGCCGGGAATCACCGCCAACTACGACCAGCTGCACTTCGCGGGACACCACTCCGAGGCCCTGCTGCTTGGCCTCTTCCAGGTCTCGGCCCTGCACAACATCGTCCACCTGCTTTTCGGCGCCGCCGGCCTCGCGCTGGCCCGGTCAGCGGCCGGTGCACGTTCCTTCCTGCTCTACGGCGGCATCATCTATCTCGTCCTGTTCGTGTACGGGCTGGTCGTGCCCCAGGATTCGGCCGGGAACTTCGTGCCGCTGAACGGCTTTGACAACGTCCTGCACCTGCTGCTCGGCGTCGGCATGGTGGCCCTGGCCCTGATCCTTACCAAGGGCCGCACGAACCGCACACGGTAGCCCACCCCGGCGGCGCTGGCTGGCGCCGGCGCAGTCACAGTTCAACTACAGCCACAGAACTACTGCCGATGGCGGGAACCACCGAAACGTGGTTCCCGCCGTCGGCGTTTGCGGCCGGTGCCAGCGCTCCCCTGCTCCGGCTGAGAGGACCTATGCAGGGCCTCTGTACGCCGGTGCCGGCTAGTGCTTTCATGGGAATGGTTCCTTGCGAAAGGTGGCATCATGCCTTCCATCCCCGGCTACACCTTCGGCAGCGAGTCCCTCGCCCCGAGCCCCGTGTCCCTCGCAGACCTCGCCCGGCTCGAAGCGGCTGTCCTGTGGACCCAGGATGACGCGAGCGCGCTGCGGCGGGCGGGCGAGATTCTTGGACCTCAAACGGATCGCATCCTCGACGTCTGGTACGGCTTTGTTGGCAGCCACGATTTCCTTATTGCCAGTTTCGCCGGTGCGGACGGAACGGCGAATCCGGACTATCTTGAAGCCGTGCGGTCCAGATTCGCCCAGTGGATCAAGGACACGTGTTCACGCGACCGGGATCAGCAGTGGCTTGACTACCAGCATGAGATTGCCCTCCGCCACACGGCAGAGAAGAAGAACCGCACCGACGGCGTGGGTTCGACGGCGTCCGAGATCAACCTGCGCTACATCATCGCTTTCATCGTCCCGTTGACGGTCACGATCCGACCTTTCCTCGCCGAGCAGGGCGCGGACGCTGATGAGGTGGAGGCGATGTACCAGGCGTGGTGCAAGGCCGTCACCCTGACGGCGGCCCTTTGGGCCGAGCCGTACTCATCGTCCTGGTGAGCCAGCCGAGCCCCTACCCGCGGTGTCCCGACATCGCCTCCGCCATCGCCCGGACGGGTGGCCCGTAGCGGGATTCCGGGCGGGCGGCGCTGCGGATCCGGCGGCCCACCGCGCGCCCCGCGGCCACCGAAAGCCGGTGGGAGGGTTGTTCCACGTAGCGGTAGAACAGTTCGGCCGCCACGAACGAGGCGGCCACGGAGACGGCGAGCGCCAGCGGAAGCGAGACGGAGCGCAGCAAGGTGACGCCGGCCAGGATGATCGGAAGGTGCACTAGGTACAGGCTGAAGGAAACGCGTCCAAGCCATTGCACCGCGGCCGCGTCACCGAGCCTCTTGGCCGAACGGCAGGACACGAACAGTAACACGATCAGCGTCGCGCCCGCCGTAACAGCGGCCTCGACGCCGGGGATCGGCTGCTCGGGGCTGATCCATTCCGCGTTGGCCAGGAAGAGGCCCGCGGCGGCCACGACGAACCAGCCGAAGCGAGGCCAGGACTGGGTCAGCTCACGGATCCGCTCACGTTCAGTGCCTAGGATCGCCCCGATGGCGAAGATCGGCAGATAGGACAGCCAGTCCAGGTCCATCAGGGCTCCCACTACCGCCAGCAGGAACGCGATGCCGATTTTCACGTGCCAGAAGCGCCGCCAGCGGAGGGCGAGGAGGACGTAGGCCGGGAGCAGGAGGGAGAACGCGACTTCCCATTTGAGGGACCACAGCGGGGTGTTGATGGTGCTCGCGTTCAGCAAAAGCAGGGAGTCCTTGAGAACCTGGCCAGCGCTGGGGTGGGTCACGTACATGTCCGCCCACGGGCTCTGCAGGGGCGACGCTGACCGGGGAATGATCGCAATCAACGCAACGGCCAAGGCTAAAGACGCCCAGGCTGGTAGGAAGAGGCGGAAAAAGCGTTTGGCGTAGTACTGCGCCCAGCTCCTGACCGCACCCGGCCGGGTGAACGGCAGGACCAGGACGTAGCCGGAGAGCACAAAAAAGACGTGGACAGCCGGAGTGCCGTTCCAGAGGACGTGCAATGGAGAGAAGACGGCCCACGTCTCAGCGGTGGTGAGATCCGCGGACCGGTTGCCACTGACGGCGCTCCCGATTCCGGGGAGCGTCGACACCATGTGGCAGGCAACGACAACCAGGGCGGCGAGCCCCCTGAGGCCGTCCAGCTGCGTGACTCTTGATTGACCAGACTTAGAGCGCATTCACCTTATGTTACCACTTCGTTACATTTCCCCCGTGGGGCAGCCCGTGGCTCCAGCACGTGCGGGGGGCCGCGGCCGCTAGGCCGGTAGGCCGGTTGGAGACAGGGTCAACCAGCTGAATGGCTGCCGTCATACCCAAGCGCGAGGCTTGCTTCCAGGCCCGCGCGGGCCACCACGGGCCCGAGCCGGTCGACGTCGGCGGGCCCAATCCGCTGGGTCGGGAATCCCAGGCCTACGGCGCAGGCGAGCCGCCCCGCGTGGTCGAACACGGGTGCGCTGATGGAACCCACGTCTTCGTTCCGTTCGCCGAAAGCCGCATAAAACCCCTGCTCCCGTGCCACCGCCGCCTGCTGCCGGAGCAGTTCCAAAGAGGCCGGCGTGTCGGGGGTAAAGCGGTCCAGTCCGTGTTCGTCCAGGGCGCCCCACGACTCGGGGTCGAATGCCAGGAAAATCTTGCCCGGCGCTCCGGCATGCAGGGGCATAACCATGCCCACCATGAACGGCCGCATCACCACATGGCGCGTCTCGGCCACGGCAACGATGGTCCGGAACGCACCGTCCCGGACATACAGGCATGCCGTTTCACCGGTCTCGTCGCGCAGCTGCTGCAGGACCGGCTTCACCAGCCGCACCACGTCCAGCCCGAACGTTCCCGGCGTAGCCCAGCGGACCAGCCCGATGCCGATCCGGTACCGGTCGCCGTCGCGGTCCAGAAACCCCTCCCGCAGCATGTTCTGCACAAGCCGCTGGCAGGTGCTGGACGGCAGGCCCGTCATCCGGATGATCTGCTGCAATGTCGGTTCCGGAGCCTGGACCGAAAAACAGTCGAGAATCTCCGCCACCTTGTGCAGCACCAGCAGGGGTGACGCCCCGGCGCCCGGCTCCGTCGCCACAGTTTCAACATCCCTTCATTACTTTTCTTTAGCAGCCTCCAGCTTAGTAAGCCGGAACGGGCCCCGGAACGTGACCCATTTGACATCCTACTCCTGTGACCCACATCATGGGAGTCGAACCCACCTTGTGGGTCTCACCCCTAAGCCCCCAGCACAACGACGTGGAGAAATCATGAGCATCCCCGAAACCACCTGCGAAACCGCGCCGGAGCCCAAGCGCCCGGGCTCCTCCAGGGTGGGACTGATCGTCCCCAGCTCCAACACCACTATGGAGACGGAGCTGCCCGAGCTATTCCGGCGCCAGGCCGAGGCAACCGGCCACAGCTACACCTTCCACTCCGCCCGCGCCGGCATGAAGAAGGTCACCCGGGAAGAGCTGCTGGCCATGGTGGGTAAGGCAGCTGGCTGCGCCGAGGCAGTCTCCGACGCCGATGTGGACGTCATCGCCTACGCCTGCCTGGTCGCCGTCATGGCCCAGGGTCCCGGAGCCCACGAGGGCTCGGAGAAAGTCATCGCTGACGCGGCCGCCGGCAACGGGCACCCCGCCCCGGTCACCAGCAGCGCCGGCGCCCTGGTCCGCACGCTGCAGGAAATCGGCGCGCTCAAGGTGGCCATGATCACCCCCTACATGAAGCCGCTCACCAAAATGGTGGTGGACTACATCGAAGGCTCCGGCATCACCGTTCTGGACGCCATCAGTCTCGAGGTGGCGGACAACCTTGAGGTCGGCTGCCTTGACCCGCAGAACCTGCCCGCGCTTGCCCGGAGCCTGCAGCGCGAAGGCGCGGACGCCGTCGTGCTTTCCGCCTGCGTCCAGATGCCGTCGCTGGCTGCGGTCCAGGCAGTGGAGGACGAGCTGGGGCTGCCGGTCATCACGGCGGCCACCGCCACCACGTACGACATCCTCAAGGCTCTCGGCCACCAGCCCTCCATCACCGGAGCCGGCAGCCTGCTGTCCGGCGCCGGCGTCCTGACCCCGGCGAACTCCTAGGCGGACCGCACCGTGTCCCTGTCACTTATCGCGTTCCTGGTCCTGGTGGCGGCCTTTGCCATCGGTTCCTTCACCAAGATCAACGCCGGCCTGCTGGCCACCGTCGCCGCGTTCGGCGTCGGAACCCTCCTGGCCGGCATGTCCATCAAGGACGTCATCGGCCAGTTCCCTGCCGGGCTGTTCTTCATCCTGGTGGGCGCCACACTGCTCTTCGCCATTGTGCGGATCAACGGGACCATCGACCTGCTGGCCTACTGGGCTGAACGGCTCGCCGGCGACCGGAAGATCCTGGTCCCCATCCTGATGTTCCTGCTGACGGCCGCCTTGGCTTCGGCCGGCGCGTTCACCCCCGCCGCCATCGCCATTGTGGCGCCGGTGGGCCTGGCGCTGGGCATGCGGTTCGGCATCAGCACCCTGGCCATGGGCCTGGTCATTGTCCAGGGCGCCAACGCCGGTGCCTTCTCCACGGTCAACCCCTTCGGCGTGCTGGCCAACAAGATGCTGGACGGCGCCGGAGCCGCGGACGGTTCCTTTAAGCTGTACGCCTACTGCTTCGTCTTCAATGCCATTCTGGCCGTGATCGCCTACGTTCTGGTCCAGGCCATCATGAAGCGCCGCACGGCCAAGGCGGAGGCAGGTCACCAGGCCGGTGAGGCCGGGGGTGCAAAGCACGACGGCGGCGCTGCCGCTCCCGCCGGACGCCGCGCGTCAGCTCCGTCCGGGTCCGGAACTACTGTGCTCACCGCCCCGGCGCACACCTCTGTGACTGCCGCAAGCACCACCAGGACCGGCCCCGAGAAGGTAGCCGCAACGCCGATGCGGATCCTCACCCTGGTGGGCATCGCCTCCCTGCTGGTGCTCACCACCGTCCTGGGCCTGGACGTCGGAGTCGCTTCGCTGGTCATTGCCGCCGTGCTGATCGTCCTGGACTCGGGTGTGCAGAAGCCGGCAGTGGAAAGCATGCCGTGGTCCGCGATCATCCTGGTGACCGGCATCGTCACCTACGTGGGCATGCTGGAAAAGATGGGTGCGCTGAAGGAACTGCAGGAAGGCATCGCCGGCCTCGGCAACAGCTCCCTTGCCGCCCTGCTCACCAGCTATGTGGTGGCCATAGTCTCGGCCTTCGCCTCCACCACCGGCACCCTCGGCGTCATCAGCCCGGTGGTCGCACCCATCGCGATGGATCCGTTGCTCACGCCCGTCGGGGTAATCACGGCCATCGCCATCAGTTCGTCGGTGGTTGACGTGAGCCCGATGTCCACCAGCGGCGCCCTGCTGATGGCGAGCGCGCAGCCCAAGGACGAGCGGATGTTCTTCCGGGCGCTGCTGCTCTGGGCCATCGCCATGATCGGCGTGGTGCCGCTCCTCGTGTGGTTCGTGTTCGTCCAGCTGGGCCTCGGCTGATCACCGTACAGCGGAAGGGAAAGGGATGTCCTGCATGGCAGGGCATCCCTTTCCCTTTCTAGCTTTCCTCTTAATGCGGCCTGTCTTCCGCCGGGTTTCAGGCCTTGGGGCGGAAAGGCCCCGGCCAGTCCTTGAGCCGGATCCGCTGGAGGTCGTGGACGGTGGCCAGCGTGCCCCATTCGTCCAAGCCCAGCCGGGACAGCGGCTCCAGCAGGTCAATCCGAGGGTGTGTGCCGTCCAAAACTGCGTCACTCACGGCAGCGTGCGTCACTTCGCCGAAGACCAGGATGGAGTCTCCGATCGGCAGGACCGAGTGGAGACGGCATTCGAGCACCGCCAGCGATTCCTTAACCCGCGGCGCACGCACCGTGAGGCTCGGTTCCCGGGTGAGGCCGGCGGCGTCGAACTCACTGACATCGGGCGGAAAATTGGTGCCCGTGGCGTTGACCTCCTCCAGCAGCGCGGCCGGGGCGAGGTTCACCACGAATTCCTTGGACTCGGTGATGTTGCGGAGCGAATCCTTCTCCCCCACCGAGGTGAACTGCACGATGGGCGGATGCGTGGACGCCACGGTGAAGAACGAGTGCGGGGCCAGGTTGTCAACGCCCTCCGGCGAGACACTCGATACCCACGCGATGGGCCGGGGCACCACCACGGCGGTGAGCAGCCGGTAGAAGTCACGGGCGGACGTGGCTGTGGGATCGAAATCAGTGCGCATACTGCCAGACTATCGGGCAGGAAACATTGGGAAGGAAACAGGATATGACCATCCAGCCATACCGTTCACCGTCAACCGGGTGCGGGATACGCGCCGTGCTTTTCGACACCTTCGGCACAGTGGTGGACTGGCGTACCGGCGTCGCCCGGCAGGCGGCCGCTTTCGCCGCGACACATGGGCAGCATCTCGACGCCGAGGCGTTCGCCGATGACTGGCGTTCCCTCTACCAGCCGGCAATGGAGGCCATCCGCTCCGGCTCCCGCGAATTCGCCACCCTGGACGCACTCCACCGCGAAAACCTGGACCAGGTGCTCCGCCGCCACGGCTTCGATCCGGACCGGCTGGACGCAAGAACCCTGGAAGAGTTGAACACATCTTGGCACCGTCTGCCCCCATGGCCGGACAGCTTGGAAGGCCTGTCCGCCATCCGCCGTAACTACATCGTGGGCCCACTCTCCAATGGCAACACCTCGCTGTTACTGGACATGGCCAAAAACGCCGGCCTTCCGTGGGACGTGATCATCGGCTCGGACATGACGCGCACCTACAAGCCGCTGCCCACGGCCTACCTTCGGACTGCGGAGTTCCTGGACCTCAAGCCCGGTGCAGTGATGCTCGTGGCCGCCCACAACAACGACTTGCTTGCTGCCCGGGAGGCCGGGCTGGCGACGGCGTTCATCCCCCGCCCCACCGAATACGGCCCCGGCCAGGTCGCGGACCTGACGCCGGAGAGCGATTGGGACCTCTCGGCCCCGAGCATCACCGGACTGGCTCACGAGCTCGGGGTCTGAGCTGCATGCCCCAGCACTTCCGGGAGTTCCGCCAAGGACGCGACGGTGTAGTCGGGAGCAGCGAAATAGTCCGGGTAGTCGGCCCCGGTCCGGGTGATCCACGCCGTGCCCAGACCGGCCCTGGCGGCGCCGTGGATGTCCCAGGGATGGACGGCCACCAGCAGCATCTCTCCGGGTTCCACGCCGCAGGCCCCGGAGGCGAAGTGGTAAGCGGTCGCTGCGGGCTTCCACCCCGGGGCATCCTCCACAGAAAGCAGCCGTTCGAACTGGTCCCGGATCCCGGCGGGCACGATCAGTTTCTCCGCGACCCGGGTAGAGCCGTTGGACAGCGTGACCAGTCGGTATCCAGCTGCCCGCAGAGCCCGGACGCCCTCAGGGACGTCGGGATGCAGGCCGAGTCCTGCCATTCCCGCCATGACATGCGCCACCGCGTGGTCAAGGTCCATCCCTATGTCGTAGGCGGCAAGCAGCCCGCGCAGGACCTCCGCGCCGATCTCGGCGAAGGCGCCGTTGCCGCCGGCCGCGGTGAGCGCGAAGCCGTCCCGCAGCAGCGTGGCAAACCAAAGTTTCGCCAACTCGGCCGGGGCGCCGACTTCGGCGAACCGCTGGCCCATCGGCGACATGTCTGAAAGTGTTTCGTTGACGTCGAAAACGATGACTGACGGTGCGGTGTTCATGGGTTCCCCTTCGTCGTCACAATCTTTGTGGTTTACGAGGCGCAGCACGAGGGCCACGAGAAGTCCGTGCTTTAGGTCTGCGCGGCTATTCTCAGCCCTTCTGTCATGGTCAAGTATGGCGCCACAGGTGGGCCACCCGGGCCACCTCAGGCCTCCTGCCGTAGAAGTCAGCGGCGCGGAACCCTAGGTCGCGAACGCCGGGCGCCCGGTGACACGGAGGCGTCGTTTCCGATCCAGGACGGAGTTCCGGGGCTGGCGGCACGGGGGTAGAACCCTGATGGGGACAGGGCGCCTGTACCGTACCCGGCCCCTGGCATATCCTGCAGGAAGACCCATCCCGTCGTCACTGTTCTGGAGGAACTCCCATGGAAATGCCGAAAGCGTCCGATGCCGACAAGGAGCACTTCCGCTCGGTGATCCCGGACCATCCCGAGGTGGTCGTCAAGCCGATGTTCGGCAACCTCGGGGCGTTCGTGAACGGCAACATGTTCGCCGGTCTGTTCGGCCCCACCATCGGCGTGAAGCTGGCCCAAGCGGACAAGGAGGAGCTCGAAAGCACCGAGCGGACCGTTCCGTTCGGGCCGGCCGAGCGCCCGATGGGCGGCTACACCGGATTGCCGGAGATCTGGAATGCCGAGGGCGACGGCGATGAGGCGCGGGCCAAGGCCTGGGTGGAGAAGGCATTCGAGCATGTGAGCACACTGCCGCCGAAGACCGCGAAAGCCAAGTCCGCGAAGAAGTAACTAGCCCTCCCTAGCGGAACCGTCACGCCCACCGGCACCAAGTGTTGGCTGCCCGGCCTAAGCAGGCCGGGCAACCAGGAGGCCCGGCCTAAGCAGGCCGGGCAACCAGGAGGCCGGGCAACCAAGAGGCGCCCGCCTGAAGTCGGGGCAACCAGTGCCGTGACGCTTGGTGCCAGGTCAAGCCGAGGCAGCTGCTAAGCGGAGGCAGCTGCTGAGCGGACAGCTTCGGCGAGGGACAAGGCGGGGCGTCCGATCAGCGTCTTCAGGTCTCCGGTGCTGACCAGGAGGTCACCGCGGGCAATCCCCAGGTCAGAGTCGGCCAGGATTTCCGCGAAGGCCTCCGGCACTCCCACACCAGCCAGCATTCCGGCGTACTCCTGCGCGGGGAGGTCCTGGTAGGAGATTTCCGTGCCGGTCGCCGCGCTGATCTCCGCCGCGAGTTCATCCATGGTGAACGGTTCATCGCCGCCCAGCTCGTAGATCTTGCCGGCCTGGTCGCCGGCAACCAGCACAGCAGCTGCAGCGTGGGCATAGTCGGCGCGGGAAGCTGCGCTGACCCGCCCCTCCCCCGCGCTTCCGGCGATCCCGCCCTGTGCGAGCGTGCCGGGCAGCTGATCGGTGTAGTTCTCCAGGTACCAGCCATTGCGAAGGAGAACGAAAGGAACACCCGAATCCTGCAGGATGGCCTCGGTTTCCTGGTGCTCCCCTGCCAGCTTCATCTTTGTGGTGTCCGCGTTGGCGATGCTCGTGTAGGCGAGCAGTTCAACACCTGCTGCCTTCGCGGCCTCGATGACGGTGCGGTGCTGCTCCACACGCTGCCCCACCTCGCTGCCGGAAATGAGGAGCACCTTCTGCGCCCCTTTCAATGCCTCCGCCACGGAGGCGGGATCGGTGTAGTCCATGGCCTTGACCTGGACGCCGCGCGCGGCGAAGTCTGCGAGCTTTTCGATGGAGCGGCCCGTGGCCACGATGTCCTCCGCAGGAACGTTGCGCTCCAGCAGGGCCTCGACTACATGGCGGCCCAGCTGGCCGGTTGCGCCGGTGATTACGATGCTCATGGATTTCCTTTCGATTTGGTGTTTCTCACCGATCACAACCAAGGAATCCTCGCCTTACTTCCCGAAAGAGAGTACGCACTTTAAGGTAAGGTACTGGCATGGAAGTTAGTACCACCCATGTAGCCCCCGCCATGCGCCTTCCCGTCGGCCTAGCCGGCGGCGTTTTCCCGGCGGGCTGCCCCAGCCGCACAGTGCTCGATCACATCACCAGTAAGTGGGGCGTGCTGATTCTGCTTGCTTTATCCGAGGGCGAGCAGCGCTGGAGCGAATTGCGACGGCGTGCCGAGGGGGTCAGCGAGAAAATGCTGGCACAAACCCTGAAAACCCTAGAGCGCGACGGCCTGGTCAGCCGGAATGCCCAGCCGGTCATTCCGCCGCGGGTGGACTACAGCCTCACGGAGCGCGGCTATGAGTTGAGCGCCCTGCTGGTTCCGCTGGTTGCCTGGGCCTTCGAGAACGCGGACGACATCATCAACGGGCAGCCCACGGACTAACTAACGGGCATTAGCGGCGCCTCTGACACGCCTGGCTAGGGCAGCCGGTCCAGCCCTAGAAGTTTCTGCGGGGTGTGCCAGAGGACATTTTTCATCCATTGGCTGCCGAGTCCCCAGCCTTCGAGTACCTGAATTTGGTGGCTGTAGGAGTAGGGAATCGACGGAAAATCGGTGCCGAAGACGACTTTGTCTGACAGTCCGGCAAGGGTGTCCAGGTATCCGGGCGGAATCGGGGCGACCTGTTCCATGTAGGAGGTGCCGACCATGGTCGTGTCGAGGTACACGTGAGGATTGTTCGCGGCGAGGTCGGCGTACTCCCGGTACTCCGGCAGGCCTGCGTGCGCGATGATGAGCACCAGCGAGGGGTACCTTTTGATGAGTTCGCGGATGGGTTTAGGTCCGGTGTATTCCCCTGGGTGTGGACCGCTGCCGCAGTGGATGACAACCGGCGTAGCGGAGTCCTGGATGAGCTCCCAGGCGGGTGCCAGCTGAGGGTCCAAGGGTGAGAATCCTCCCACCTGGATGTGCACCTTGAAGATTCGGGCGCCCTGCTTCAAGCTGTCCGCGACGACGGTTTCCACGCCCGGCTCTGGGTAGAAAGTGGCAGAGTGGATGGCGTCTGCATGGCTTGAGGCGAAGGCTGTCGAGTAGTCGTTGAGCCACTGCGCCATGCCGGGGCGGTGCGCATAGTTCAGGGTGGTGAATGCCTTCACTCCCATATCCCGCAGCGTCCGCACCCGTTCCTCTTCGGAGTCCCGGTAGGTGATGGGCCAGGCGGGAGCGCCGCTGTCCGCAACGCGGTCAAAGAACGCCCACACCTTCTCCAGCACCTGGAAAGGCATGAAATGCACATGCAGATCAATAATCCCCGGCAAGCCCAGCGAGTCGAGGTACGGACGGACCTCCGCGTCTGAACGCGGTCCAAGTGCTACAGCCAAGACGAACCTCCTGCTTCCACATCTCATCGGCACCAGAGCGTCGTCAACCCCGATGAAGCCCGCCACGGCAGGAAGACTCCTGCGCGGGCGTGGCAGCCCTTTGCCCTGCTAAGCATATGTAGAGCACCGCTGCTGTCGCTCGGAACGGACGACGGCGTACTCGTCTTAGCAACGACCGCCAGACCTACCGGGCCGGGCGACGGGTGAAGACCAGATGGGAAACGCCGCTTGGAGAGGGGGTTGTCTCGATGTCAAAGCGTTCCTCGAGTCCTTCGAGTCCGTCCCAGAGCCGTTCACCCCGGCCCAGGACGATCGGCACGAGGACAAGGTGCATGTGGTCGATCAGGTCCGCCTCGAGGAACTGCCGGACCGTGCTGACGCCGCCGCCGATCCGGACGTCGAGGTCGCCCGCCAGGGCGCGGGCCTGCTTGAGCGCGGTGACGGGGTCGGCGTCGACGAAGTGGAAGGTTGTTCCGCCGTCCATCTCGAGTACCGGCCGGGGATGGTGGGTCAGAACAACGACGGGGGTGTGGAAGACGGGGTTGTCGCCCCACCATCCCTTCCATTCCTCGTCCGCCCAGGGACCGCGTTGAGGGCCGAACTTGTTGCGTCCCATGATCTCCACACCGATCCCGGTCCCCCACTGGCTGGCGAACGCCTCGTCGACGCCGAAGGATGCCTCCGACTCCCCGTGGAGGCCCATCGCGCGGAAGGTGCGCGTCCCGAAGGCCCACTTCATCAGCCGGGAGCCTGCGTGGCCGAAGGGAGTCTCGAGTTGCTGGCCCTCACCGGTGCCGAAGCCGTCGAGGGAAATCGAAAAGTTGTGCACGCGGACGAGGGACATGTCATCTCCTGGAGTGCTAGCCGTTGGCGATCACTTTATGGTCATCGAACCCGACGACTCAAGACCGCCGCTCCTAGGCCAGTGTGAAAACGCCCTCCGGGACCGTACGGGACTTCCCTTCCTTGCCATCCACTTCGCCGATCTGCGGGAGCTTCCCGTCGCGGTAGGCCACCGTGCTGCGCTTGAAGATCCTGCCAAAGAGCGAGACGTCCACGCCGGTCACGCCGGGATGCGCCGCGATTCCCTCCATTACCCCGCGCAGTTCCGCGAGGCTCCGGGTCGCGGTCTGGACGAGGATACGGCCCGAGACGTTGGCGGCCCAGCGTGTCGCCGGCAGGTCCGCAATGTACCGTCCGGCGGCGTCCAGCGCCGGGGCCTCGGCGCGCACGGTCAGGACGCCCTCGACGGGATACCCGATCGAAGCGGGGTCGAGGATCGCCCGCACAAATACAGCACCGTCTGCAATGAGTGTCTCGAGTCTCCGGCTCGCGGTCGCCTTGGACACCCCCAGGCCGGCGGCCAGCTCCTCGATGGTGATGCGGCCATTCGCGCGCAGGAGCTCGGCGAGGGCGCGGCTGGGCTCATCGAGGGGCGACATCCCCAGCTCCGCGTATCCTGCTGCGAACTGCGGGTGCTCGGAGGGGCTGAGCGCCTCGTACTGCTCCAGGGTAAGGAGGTCCGGCCGCCAGCCCGAGACCGTGCGGTAGTACTCGAAGACCGGTTCGAGCGAGAGGTTCCGCACGCCGTCGAGCGCGGCGAGCTCACCGTACAGGAACGGCCCCACGGCCTCCCGTTCGAGGGAGAGCTCGACGATGCACTCGCTCGCACCGGACAGCGCGCTGATCCAGTGCGTCTCGGGCCGCTCGGCGAGCCACGTCCCGATCGCCGGCACGGCGGACGGCGCCGCGGCGACCCGCAGCATGTAGAGGTCCACGGGTGCGAGCGCCGCGGGGCTCGGGAACGACTGCACGCGCACCTCCCCGGAGGCGAGGAGCCGGTTGCCCCGGCGGGCCACGGTTCGCTCCTGCTGCCCGAGCACGTCGGCAATATGCCTCCACGGCGCCCGGCCGTTGCGGATGAGGGCTGCCACGATCTGGCGGTCGAGGTCGTCGAGCATGCCTATCATCCTCTCATCCCGGGTGCCCCGCCCGGGCAGCCTCCCTCTTAGGGCGGCACCGCTTAAGGCGGGTGCACGACGGCGGGTGGAGCCCGCCGTCGTGCCTCCGCTACTTGCCGAGGTACTCGAGCAGCACCGCGAGCGCGGCACCGGTGCCGTTAACCACGGCGAGCTCGGCGTCGGGCGCGAAGTGCGGCGAGTGGTTGCCGGCGGGCGAGGCGCCGTCGGCAAACGCCTCGGCGGGGAACGCGCCGAAGGACCAGAAGACCACCGGGACGCCGATCGCGTCGCCGAGCCAGCCGGCGTCCTCCGAGCCCATGCCGAGCGGCTCGGCGATGACGGAGCCGGGGCCGAAGCCCCCCTCGAGCGCCGCCGTGGCGCGCGCGGTGTGTTCGGCGTCGTTGAAGAGGCGCGGGAAGCGGTTGATCTCCACGATCGCGGGCTCCTCGATGCCGGACGCGGCGGCCTCGGCGGCCACGATGCGGCGGATCGAACCTAGGACATGGGCGCGGACGTCCTCGTCAGGCGTGCGCACGTTGACGCTGAACTCCGCGGTCTCCGGAATGATGTTCTCCTTCAGGCCCGCGTGAAACGTGCCCACCGTGACGACGGCCGGCGTCATCGGGGCAAGCTCGCGCGAGACGATCGTCTGGAGGCGCAGGACCATCGAGGCCGCCGCGACGATCGGGTCGAGGGATTTCTCCGGCTGCGACCCGTGGGCCTGGCGGCCGCGGACGGTGATCCGCCACGAATCGGCGAGGCTCGCCATGTTCCCCGGGCGCAGCCAGAACTTGCCAGCCTCAAGCGGCATGACGTGCTGCGCGAGGACCACGTTGGGACGCGGCGCGCGGTCCCACAGGCCGTCGTCGACCATGGCCTTGGCGCCCCACGCCGTCTCCTCGCCGGGCTGGAAGAGGAGCACCGCGGTCCCGTGCCACGCGTCGCGATTGGCCGTGAGGTACTGAGCGGCGGCGAGTGCCGCGGTGATGTGGGTGTCGTGGCCGCACCCGTGCATGGTGGGCGCCTCGCTGCCGTCGGGCAGCGTGCCGGTCGCGGTGCTTGCGTAGTCCAGACCGGTGGCCTCCGCGATGGGCAGGCCATCCGTGTCCGCGCGGAAGCCGACCACGGGGCCCTCGCCGTTGGTCAGGAGACCGACGACGCCGGTCCCGCCCGAGCGGAAGTGCTCGATGCCCAGCTCGGTCAGCCGGGCTTCGATCGATTCGGCGGTCCGGTGCTCCGCCGAGGACAGCTCCGGCGCGCGGTGGAAACCCTTGTACAACTCGACGTGCTCGGCGACGAAGCCCGCGGGGACCTCGATGCCCGCGGCGAGGGTGACGGTGGTGGTGGTGTCAGTCATGGTGGCCTTTCGGGTCAGTCAGGTTCAGTGCAGGTTCGGTTCAGTTTGCAGGGCTCAGTGTCCGACGGACGCCGGCGCCTCCGTCTCCGTGGGCGCGGCGGTGCGCTCCCGGGCGAACCACGCGACGATGATCACGCCGACGACGGCGATCGCCGTCGCGTAATTGGCGAGCGCCGGCGCAAGCCGGATCACGCCGTAGACGACGATGGCCGAGACCACCGCGGCGATGATCGTGGTCCGTACGTTCTTCATCGACACGATGGCCTGGACCGTCACGGCGCCGAAGACGGCCGCGAGGATGTAGACGCGGGCCACCGCGATGAGCCCCGCCGGCAGGAGGCCCAGGAGCCACGTGCCGAGGAAGCCCACGAGGATGATGAGTGTGAGGATGTGGACGAATGCCGCGCCGATGATGGCGGCGCCCGCGATGAGCTCGGCCCGGCGGGTGCCCGGCTTCTCGCCGAGGTCGGTCTGGGCGATGAGCGCGGACGGGAGCAGCTTGTTGGCGATGTTGCCGATCATGAACGCCTGGTACATCGCGGAGCGTCCGAGGATCGGGTAGTACGAGATCGGTTCGACGACGGCGATGATGCCGAACGTCGCGAAGACGATGCCGAACGCGGTCCACACCTCCTGCCCCGTGATGCCGAGGCCCGTGCCGAACACCGTGAAGAGCGCTGCGGCGAGGGAGACCAGGAAGCCGAGGCCCAGGGTGATGGGGCCCCAGATGGACGTGGTGCGGTCGAACTGGGCGAGCCCGTCGAGTGATGTGGTCTGAGAGGACATGAGCGGTTCTCCTGGGATCGGGCTACTTGGCGGTGACAAGGAAGGCGGCGGCGAGGGCCACGAAGACCGCGATGCCGAGGCCCCATTCGCGCAGCCAGGGCTTGTTCAGGAACTTCGCGGCGGCGATGCAGATGCCCATCACGGCCGCCGAGACGAGCAACGTGAGGACGTGGACGCCCGACTTGGTGGTCTCGGTGAGCGCGAGCGTGATGAACGCGGCGAGGATCGCGGCCGTGGGGACCACGGTCATGACGGCGGGGTTGACCTTGCGCAGCGTCTTGTCGCCCTTGGCCAGGATGGGGGTGAGGATGAGCGCCGTGAGCATCCACACGAGGCCGCCGAGGGTCATCGCGGCGAAGCCGATCGCGAAGATCTTCTGGGTGTAGGTGGGGCCGCCGAGCTGCGCGCCCTGCGACTGGGCCGCCAGGCCCGCCGCGGCGACGTCGAACGCGGCGGAGCCGACCAAGCCGATGCGGGTCAGCACAGCAGGCGTGCTGAAGAGCGGCAGGAGCGAGATCGCGACGAGTGCGACGGCGAGCGAAGGGCCGATCGCGGCGATGCCGCCGCGGCGGACCGAGCCCATAACCTGCCCGTCCGTGAGGTTGGCCGAGCCGGCGGCCTTGCGGATGGCGCGCAGGTAGATGACGGACTGGAGCACGATGACCGCGAACACGGCTGCCGCACAGATCCAGAGGACGGGGTGGAACGAAACCGGGCTGATGTCAGTCGAACCGGGGTCGACGGCGAAGCGGTGCATCCGCACTCCTTGGGGTTACATGGGTTGGATCAGGTGTGATGTCGATCTGACGACGCTGTGATCTACGTCATTACCGATTTCCACCATGGAACGGCATCGGATGTCCATAAGTCAAGGGTTTGGTTTTGATTCTGTCGAAAATAACAATCGGCGGGGCGCCTGAGCGCGACCGCCTGTACCGGGGGCGGCTGCGGGCGTATCCTGCAGGAGCACCTGCGACCACCACGGAGGTATCCCATGGAAATGCCGAAAGCGCCGGCAGGGAGCACTTCCGCTCGACGCTCGAAAGCACCGAGCGGACACAACGTGGTGGACACCCTGGTGATCGGCGCGGGGCAGGCCGGGCTGGCCACGAGCTACTGGCTCACCCAGTCCGGCGTCGACCATCAACTGCTGGAGCAACGGCCGGAACTGGGCGGCGCCTGGCAGGACCGGTGGGACTCGTTCTACCTGAACACACCCAACCTGGCGTTCCTGCTCCCCGGCCACGCGTACGACGGCCCGGAGCCTGACGCGTTCCTGCCCCGCGACGCGGTGATCAAGCTGTGCCGCGACTACGCCGAACGGATCGCGGCGCCCGTGCAGCTGGAAACGGAGGTCAACCGGTAGCCAGGGCAGACGGCAGCTCCGCGGCGGACAGCGGCTTCGCCGTCGAAACCAGCCACGGAAGCTGGCTGGCACGGAACGTCGTCCTGGCGAACGGTGCCTACCAGCGGCCGCGGATGCCGGCGTCGTCCGCCAACCTCCCAAATCACATCCGCCAGCTGCACAGCCACGACTACCGCAACCCGGCGCAGCTGCCCGACGGCGCGGTGCTGGTGTTGGGCACCGGGCAGTCGGGCGGGCAGATCACCGAGGACCTGCTCGACGCCGGCCGGGAGGTGCACCTGTCAGTGTCGGCCTGCCCGGAGGCCGACACGGCGCTACCGCGGCCAGGACGTCTTCTACTGGCTCCTGCAGGTCAACCTGCACGGACCGGACCACGGCATCAACGGCCTGCAGGCAGACCAGCTCCCCTCCCCCGCCGCCTGGTTCCTGCCCAATCGGCTGATCTCCGGCAACAACGGCGGCCACAGCATCAGCCTGCGGGATCTGGGCCGCCGCGGCGTCCGGCTGATCGGCCACTCCGAGGGAACGGACGACGGCGTACTCCTCTTCAGCGACGACCTCCCCGCCCGTCTCGCACTGGTGGAGGCGACGTTCGGGCAACGGATGAAGGTGATGCTTGACGCGTACATCACCGCGGCGGGCGTCGACGCGCCCGCACCGGAGCCGGCGCCCGTCGACGACTGGCTGCCTGAGGAGTCCGGAGCCCGCCTCGACCTCGACGCCGAGGGCATCACCTCCGTCATCTGGAGCACCGGCAACGGGCTGGACTTCGGCTTCCTGGACATCCCCGTGCTCGACCAGTGGAACTACCCCCGCCATACGTGCGGCGTGACGGAGGTCCCCGGCCTCTACACCGTGGGGCTCCCCTGGCTCACCCGGCACGCGTCGTCAACGGTGTCCGGGGTCGGGGTGGACGCGGAGTACGTCGCTGGGCACATCGCGGCGCGGTGACCGGCAACGCCGGGTCACTTGGCGAGAACCCGCGCTGTCGCTACAGATAGTCTCCGGCCCGTTCGCGGGCGATCTCCAGCAGGGTGGAATGGAAGGCAACCTCTGCCGGGGCGTAAACCTTGTCCTGGCGTTGGGCCAGCAGTACGCGCCGCAGGGGTGCGGCGGAGCCGAGGCTGATGACGCTGACGTCGGGGTGTTGCAGGGCGACGGCGGTTTTGGGCACCATGGCGACGCCCATTCCGACGCTCACCATCGCCTGGGCTTCCTGGTAGTCGTTGGCCAGGAAGCCGATGGTCGGTTCGAATCCGGCTTCATGGGCGGAGCGCTGCAGCACTTCTACCACGGGGTGGGCCTCGGCGCGCACTATCCATGATTCCTTGCGGAGTTCCTCCATTCGGATCTCTTCGCGGTCGGCCAGCGGGTGCGAGCGGGATACCAGGAGGACCGTGCTTTCCTGGAAGACTTCCGTGATCCGGATGGAGTCGTCCTGAAAGCGGTTCCAGGGATAGTCCCAGAGCAGGCAGAGCCCGGTAACTCCGGACTGCAGGTCGGTGACAAGTTCGTCGAAGCGTGCACTGCGGACGGAGAGGCCGATTGCCGGGTACCTCTTCTTGAAGGCCCGGATCACAACCGGCAGGAACGAGCCGGCGAGGGTCGGAAAGGTACCCACGGTCAGGGAGCCGCGTTTGAGGCCGGCGATCTGGTCCAGGTCCGACTGGGCGGCCCGCATTTGCCGGACGATCTTACGGGCGTGGCCGGCGAGCACCTGCCCCGCTTCCGTGGGCACCACTCCGCGCGAGCGGCGGTTGAGGAGCGGTTGCCCGACTTCCTGTTCGAGCTTCCGGAGCTGCTGGGAGACGGCGGAGGGCGTGTACATCATCAGTTCGGCCGCGGCAGTGATCGATCCCTGCTCCACCACCTCCACCAGCAGCGCCAGGCGCCGGATATCAAATAAATCCTGATCTGGATCGTTAAGCAACGCTTTCCCCTTCTGTTGAATACGTTAATTCTATGCATTCTCGGCGTTCTGCGCGGGCGCGTGCGTTCAGTTTGGGATGTTGACCGGCTGAAGCATGGAGTCCAGCGGCCCCAAACGGCAGTGAATGAAGCAACGCTACATCCCTGTTCATATATCCAACCTTGTCTTCAATTGTGATTTGGCTCAATCTCGAATCAAGCCCATAAACATACCGGGCAGAACCGAAGCAAGGAACAGGCCATGAAGATCGAAGCGGAGTGGATGCGCGGAGGCACCAGCAAATGCTGGGTCTTCGAGACCGGGCAGCTGGACGAAACCGGCACCAGCCCGGACGTACTGTTGCCCCGGCTGTTCGGCAGCCCCGACCACAGGCAGATCGACGGAGTCGGCGGCGCCACCTCAACCACCAGCAAGGCGATGATCCTGCACCGCCCGGCCGGCGACGACGTCGACGTCGAGTTCACCTTCGCCCAGGTGGGCATTGAAGAGGCCGCCGTGGACTGGGGCAGCAACTGCGGCAACTGCTCCGCGGTGGTCGGCCTGTACGCCATCGAAAAGGGCTGGGTGGTCCCCACCGGCGACGTCACGCGGATCGTCACCCGGAATACCAACACCGGCCAGATCATCATCCAGCGGGTGTCCACCCCGTCCGGCGCCCTGCCGATCGTCCCGCAGGCACAGATGCCGGGCGTGCCGTTCCCCGGATACCAGGTGGGGCTCGGCTTCCAGGACCCTGCGGGCAAAACCACCGGCAAGCTGCTTCCCACCGGATCAGCCTCCGAGGTGACCACCGCGGGCGGAACCCGGTGGACGGTCTCCATGGTGGACGCCGGAGCACCGGTGGTAATCCTGCGCGCCGAGGAGCTTGGCCTTGACCCGGAGCGCTACGGCAGCTGGACTGCCGGACTGGAGCTGCAACTGGACACTCTCGAACACATCCGCCGCCAGGCAGCAGTGCGGATGGGTCTCGCAGCCACTCCGGGCGAAGCTGCCCGCGCGGTCCCCAAGGTCGCGATCGTGGCCGCCCCGGCCCGGTCCGACGCGGACAGCGACGTCAGCGTCATGATGCTGTCGATGGGCAAGCCCCACCCGGCCCTGGCCATCACCGGAAGCATCGCACTGACCCTCGCGGCCCGCACCTCGGGCACGGTACTCAACGACATCACCGGCGGCACGATTCATGCCACGCTGCGGCTGCGCACGCCGGCCGGGGTCATCGAAACCTGGAGCGAGGAACGGGACGGGTCGCTGCTCGTCGGCGTCGACCGCACCGCCCGCACTATCGCTTCCACCACCATCCACCTTCCCGAGGTCCTCGGCGACGCCGTCGACGCCTCACTTGCCAGCGCCACTCGATGAGGAGAGAGCACCATGACTAACACCGCAGAAAAGGTCGCAGAACAGACCGCAGAGAGCACCACCGCCGTCGGGCCCTCCGGGCGTCCCGACCGCCGCCGCCGTATCCTGCTGATGACGGTAGCCGCCGTCACTATCATGGGTCTGGCCGCCCTCCTGTTCGGAGGTGTCCTCTTCAACCCAGCGGCCGCCTCTGGATCGGAGCCGACCATGACCGCCACCCAGATCATCCCGCTGGTCATCCTCGTGGTGATGTTCGTCGTCGCCACGAAATGGCCGCTGAACATCGGCATCATGGGACTGGTGGCATCCTTCGGCGTCGGCTACTTCATGCTCGGCATGAGCGACAAAGAAATCCTGGCGGACTTCCCGGCCAGCATCGTCCTGACGATCATCGGCGTCACCTACTTCTTCAGCATGGCCCAGCGGAACGGGACCATCGACATCATCGTCCAGACCTGCGTGCGCCTGGTTCGGGGCAAAACGATGCTCCTCCCCTGGGTGTTCTTCCTCATGGCCGCCGGCCTGACCGCGCTGGGCACCTTCTCCCCGGCCGCCGTGGCACTGCTGGCACCGGCGGCGCTCGGACTGGCCTACGAATCACGCATCCACCCGGTGCTCATGGGCGCCTTCGTCATCAACGGAGCCCACGCCGGCGGTTTCTCCCCGCTGTCTGTCGCGGGCGTGCTGGTGCACGACATCTCCGTGAAGAACGGCTTCCCCATCGAACAGGGCGCGCTCTTCGTGGCCAGCTTCGCCCTGAACCTCATCCTGTCCGCCCTGACCATCGTGTTGTTCGGTCTCCTGGGCAAACTGCGGGACAAGCACGCCAACGAGTACGCCGGCCTCGACACGCCCCGCACCGGACGTCCGAAGGGTCAGCAGATCGTCACGCTGGCGCTGATCGCCGCGATCCTGGTGTGCACCCTGGGCTTCCACATGCCGATCGGCTTCGTCGCCCTCTCCGCCGGGCTCCTGCTGGCCTTCGTCAACATCAAGGAACACAAAACGTTCATCGGGGGCGTTTCCTGGTCCACCGTCCTGCTCGTGGCGGGCATGATCACCTATGTCTCCCTGCTCCAGCACGTCGGCGTCATCGACACCCTCGCCGAGATGGCCCTGGCCCTGGGGGCGCCGCTGCTGATCGCCCTGGTGCTCTGCTACGTCATCGGCGTCGGGTCCGCTTTCGCCTCCTCGACGGCGTTGCTGACCGCGTTCATCCCGATGGCCGGGCCGCTGCTGGCCACCAGTTCACTGAGCGCTTCCGGAACGGTCGCGGCCCTCGCCATCGCGGCCACCGTCGTGGACGTCTCCCCCTTCTCCACCGACGGCGCACTGGTAGTCGCCAATGCCCGCGACAACGACCGCCAGCGCGTGTACAAGCAGCTGATGATGTACGCCGGAGGGGTTGTCCTCGTGGCTCCCGCGCTGGCTTGGGCGCTGCTGGTACCGACCGGGGTTATGTAGGCTGCACGACTGGGGCCGCAGCACGCAGGCACGTCAGACGGCCGGACACACGTCCGGCTAGCGCACGGAATAACCTTGCACTCCAACGCAACAGAAAACCCGGTAGACGGGCGCAGGGAACGTCCCGTAAGCACCAAAGGCAGGACGGCTTTTACAGCCGCCCTGCCTTTGGCCTGCTGCGGAGGCTTGGGTCGCACCCGATGGCGACAGAGCGGCTAGCCCGCGGGGTCGCATCCGTCTGCGCCTGGCGGAGGCGCCGCGACGCTACCGCGGCCAGGGCATCTTCTATAGGTTTTGCCGGTCAACTTCCAGCGGCCCGACCACCGCAACAACGGCCGGCTGGCTGACGGCGTCGCCGAGGTCGCCAAGGTCGCCAAGGTCGCCAGAGTCAATGTTGCCGGAAACCTGGAAGCAGAAGGCGACGCGGTCCATGGCGACTAGTCCATACGGGGTCTTGATCAAACCGACTGTTCAACACGATCTAGCCAAATGCGCTGTTCTTAAACGTGACCTGGTACCCAAGCGAGCCGAACAGGCTGGTTAGCGTTGCCTTGGTATTCTCGGCAGCCCGCTCCCGTAGCTCGGACTTCTCCGCAGCGGCAGCCAGGTTGGTTTCGGCGAGCTTATAAAGCTCCGCCTGCTGCGGTGCATCGAACACATCTGCGATCACGTCGACCACGCCACGATCGTCTTTGTACACCTTGAACCGGTCGTGGTCGATGTTGGGCTTGTCGAGCACCGGTTCGGGCAGCCGCACCTCCACCGACTTGCCGTCCGGAGACAGGGTGAGGTCCTTTTCTGCCAAGCCTGCTAGATCGACATGAGCATTGACTGTGCCAGCCGCGACAAACAGCGTCCGCCGTCCAGCGATGATGTCCGGCATGCCTTCATCGTCGTCTCCGGTGTCTACTACCAGTTCAAAGGTGCCGATCGCGCTGTGGAGCTGGCTCACATCCTTGATCGACTTAAGAAGAACAGTCTGAATTCGCTCGCCCTGACTCGACGGGAATGGGCTGTACCCAAACACGTTCGCTATGCCAAGGACGGCCAGCGCCACTACCACCACGGACGCGACGCGCTTGAACAGTTTTGGTGCGGACATTGGACCCCTTTAGCCTCGAAACGGCTTAGGTTCCGTTCCTATCGGTTTGCCCGTCCGGCGAATGCGGGTCGGCAGATTCAGCATCAGTGTAGCGGTAGTGATTGACTCGGCTGGCGTCGACACGAAGTGCGATTCTTGTCCAAGACTCACTGGAATTCCTTTGCCAAGAATCAGCGCAGCACTGAGCAACAACTCGAGCTACCCGTCGTCCGGCACAGCGGGTACGTTGCTGCAGTTCTGGCGTTTTGATCTCGAACTGCCCGGACACACGAGACGGCGTCAGGCCCGGCTGACCCGATCACGAAGCTCGGAGATGATTTCCTTTTCGAACTTATTTACGGCGCCATCAACAGCGGCCACCCGGTCCGCCACGTCCAGGATGTCACTCAGATCCCCTGGCTCGGCATCCATGCGTCCCCACACCTCGGCGGGATCGACATCGACAAGACGAGCCAGTTGGTCGTCGACAACCTGATGCTGCTCCCGGACGATCCCTACCAAGTGGCGCATCAGCAGCGCTTCATCGTCGGCGATCTTGTGGTCCGCCATGATTACAAGCCATGCGACCCACAGCATCAACTGCGGGTGCTGACTCCGCCTGCTCAGGCCCTCGGCGAGTTCGATCACGCGCGCTTCGTTCCGGAAGACGGCTTGCGCGTGCCGTCCCGCGACCAGTGTCGTGTAGCGGTTCAGCACCACCGCGAGGGGAACGCCCACGAGTGGGATGCCGATCTTGATGACGTTGCCCTGCAGAAGGTACTTGCCGACGACGGGAAGACCTCTCGCGGCGGCCAGGACGCCTCTGGAATAGAAGCGCTTGATAAGAGGGCGCATGAGGGCCGGGACCACCCTCACTACGCCCTCACTCACAACTTCACCGCTCTTTATGGTGAAGGCTACCCGGACGAGCTTCCACATGTCATCGGGATCAGACAGATCGAGCGGGACCCGATAGAGGACCGCTATGTCATAAGCAAGACGGAGCTGAAGCTGGGTAATGAACGTTACGTCCACCATGACAGACACGACGGCGGCTGGGACAGTCGCCGGCGAGGCGCCACCAAGACTCCCGAGAGTGGCGATGATGGCTGCAGAATAAGCGCTGGCTGAGAGCCCACCTTCGAGCGCGGCATACCGAGAGGCCATCCTGATGCGCTGGTCAACGATGGCGTCCGCGGGAACGCCCTCATACTTTTCCTGGAAGTACTGCCAGTTGACCCTATCTGTGTATGAGCCCAGTGCTCGAGCGACAAGTTTGGTAAACCATCCGCCCGACTTGATGTCGTCCGGGCTCAGCCCCTTGATGAAGTCTCGCAGTTCTGCTCGCTCATCCTCGATGACCTTCCGGTCTGCATCGTCGGCGGCGTCGGCGCCGACAACATCATGGGCCTCGGCAGCATAGTCGGCGTCGACAGCGTCGATTCGAGCTTCGGGCATGGCAGGTCCTCCCAGGTGGGTTCAGTGTCTAGCTAGGTTGCCAAATTTGGTCAATCCCGCTGACGTCTGAACAGGGTAACCCGGCGACCAGCACATCCGTTGTTGGACGCCCCGTTGACCTGCAACACCGCGCGGCCGGTGGCAGCGGCCGGTCCTGAAGCAGAGTCCATCAGATGCAATCGGGGGGCGCAGGTCCCCGTCCATTTCGCCCCTCGTTTCCGCGAGCATCCGGCAAGGACAACATTTCGTCTGCTTATGGGGCGATCCTGGCCTGGTCACTCGGCTGCCGCGATGGTTTGCGGGTCCGGGTGCAGAAGTTCCGGGACGAGGGGGTTGTTCCAGTCTGCTTGGCACATGAGCCGTGCCGGCCCAACCATCCAACCGACTGTACGATCTCCCTGAGCACTGGAAGGCAGCAGGTCCGTAGAGCTGACAATGATGGGGGAAGGTCAAAGATGCTGGAACTGACGCGCACTATTGGACTCGGCAGACGTTGAAGTAGGCGTACACGGCCGTGTCGGTGTGGCTGTTCGCCTCGGGCATCCTGTCTCTGATGCCGCAGGCAAACGGAGCCGGAGTCTTGCCGTCTTCCGGCACCCACGTAATCCGCGGTCTGTTCAACGGCGTCATTGCTGCGGTCACGCTGCCAGGCCTGTTCCTCATAATCCTGACAATTGCCTGCGCCGTCATCAACGCCCGGGACGTCCGGCGCCGGGATCCGGTGCGGCGCTTCACCCGCCAGCAACGCCGCGAGGGCATGGCCCGGGCCGGCGGACAGTGTGAGATGGAGGCGGGGTTCCAGCGCCGTTGTTCCCGGCCAGCCGTGGACAGCGACCATTTCTACCCCTGGTCCAAGGGCGGATCCACCAGCGTGCAAAACTTCGTTGCTGCCTGCGCCCGCTGCAACCGAGCCAAAGGCGCCCGAATTCCTGCGCCGGGCAAGCAGCAACGACTGGAACGACGACGGCGGGACTTCGTCTCCCCGGATGGCGTGGTTAGCGTCGGCCAACGCCAGTCGCTCGGCTAACGTCATCGCCAACAACTGCCGCTTCTAGTCCAAGAAAAACTGAGGCAGAGAGCAAAGATCTGGATGGCGGCGCCCGGCCCCGCTCAATCGCATGGAGTCGGCCGGATGAAGCCGTCGCATACTGTTGGGGACTAATCCCGGTGGCCCGCTTTCGTTGGTCGGAGTTTCCAGAGTCTCGCACTTTGAGGGAACTGGGCCTTTGGCGCTAAAGTCGGCTGGCCCGCCGCTTGGGTGCGAGACCATGCCCGCAACAAAGGGGTGCGGCACAAGCTTCATGGCAAAATTCCGCGCCAAAAAGGGCTCAAACGGCACGACCACGCACTGTCTTGTCTCGTCACTGTGGACTCTTCTTCCCTCCAATAAGGACTGAGGCAAGGACTGAGGCTCAATTTCGGTTATTGTTCATTCAAGTAATCGAACACAACCGACTGGGAACTCCTTGAAGACCAACCTCGCCGTTTTTGCAGTTGCTAGCGCCGCCCTAGTCCTATCGGGGTGTGCCGCACCCAGTGCAACCTCGCCCACCGCTCCTGTGGTCACTCCAGTGACGACTTCGACGTCCACACCTAGCGCCAGCCCTTCGCCCACTGCACCCAGAAGCGCCCGTGGCAACCTAATAAAAAAAGTCGGTCAACCTGCCAGTCTCAAATTGGCCTCCGGAGAGCTAACGACGTCTTTCGTGCTAACCAAAATGACCATCGATGCACCTTGCACCGCTCCGTATGCTCAACCATCCGAGAACGGACATTTTGTTGCGCTCACCTTCGACGTTGAAACAACGGCGGACCTCGCAAAAGACATCAATCAGTTCGTATGGTTTGGAGGTCAGTCGTGGAAGCTAATAGCAGATACAGGCACGACCTACAACGGTTCCCTGGACACCTCGCCCGCTTATGGGTGTCTGAACGACGAGGAGAGAATCCCCTCGGAGATTGGCCCGGCTGAAAAGGTTACAGGCACAATCGTCTTGGACGTTCCCGCCGCTTCTGGAACTTTGGTGTTTGAACCCGCTGGTTCAGGCGGCTGGGAATGGACATTCCCCGCTAAGTAGGAGGCCCGGTACCCCGCAGACGGCGGATGTCAGCGGGAGGGCCAGCGTGGTTCAGCCGTTGTTTTGTATTCATTCACGTGGCCCCAAGAACTAGGAAATAATGACAAATTACCGAGCCGGACAACCGGCGATCATGTCCGCACTCGCGGTTGCAACACTTTTTTTGGTCGGCTGCGGAGCGGCGACGGGACCCACGTCGAATCCAATATCCCCCGCGCCGGCAACCTCGTCGACTGCTGATGCGGCCAAGAAAGAACCGAGTCCGAACGTCGCCGCCTGCGCCCGCTTTGCGAAGGAGAACGCTTCTCTCGCTTCATATCTTGCCGATGGAAAGGGAGCTCTCACCGTCGAGGACTGGCGCATTGCGCAAAAGAACCAGGTGAAGGCCCTGGACGACGCTGCGCTAGGAGCTACAGGCCGAGTTGCTGAACGTATGGACGCCGCAGTTGAGCTGATCCCCGCGGTGCCTCTCGAAATGGTCCAGCCCAGTGGTTGGCGAACGGGCGAAGCTTACAATCTTGCGTTGACCAGAATCACCTCCGCTTGCGAAGCGGACGGCGCCCCAGTCAATTTTCGAGAAGTAACCCTACCTCCTGAAATTTTCCGCAAGTAATTAGGACGTCGGGCCAGAAGGCAAGCATTGTGGCAGCTGCTCATGGCCGCGGCCTCGAGAAGCCGGCCGCCGGCGGCAAATAAGCAGTCCCCCGCCGGCGTGGGCTCACCGGAAAACAATAGGTGCAGCACGCACTCCGCATTTCTACATTACTCGTCGGCGCGAGTATGGCTGTCGGGTAGGGCCCTCGGTGATGTGAAATAGGACCCGACTGGCAGGCCGCGACTGTCAATGACGTTGACAGGATCACCGGAAAATTGGCTCCTCACTGAAAAGGGAAACCCTGGAGATCCCGCTCGACGAGCGGAACCACCCTTGCCACCCCCGCGGTGCCACGGAGGTTCCTCTGCACGGTGGGGCTCTCCTAGCTACGGGGCAGGGTGGTAGTGGCCGGAGCCGGGCAGCTCCCCTCCCCTGCCGCAAGCAGCGACTACCTCCCGGGACGTCTGGAGCTGGGGAGGTCGGGTTCGGCCAGCGCCTGAAGGCGGCGGACATCGACGCCCCGGCCGCCGAACAGCCCCGGGACGACGCGTGGCTTCCCGAGGAGTCCGGCGCACCGCTGGACCAGACCACGGAAAGCGTCACGTCCGTCATCTGGGCCACCGGCTACGGCCTGGACTTTAGCTTCCTGGACATCCCGGTGCTGGACGAGTGGAACTACCCCCGGCACTCCCGCGGCGTCACCGAGGTAGCCGGGCTGTACGCCGTTGGGCTACCGTGGCTGACCAGACACGCCTCGGCCACCCTGGCACTGGTGGGCGCGGACGCCCGGTACGTGGCCGAGCACATCGCTGGCCGGTGACGGCGACCTACCAGAAGGGTCGCTACCCTGCGCAGGGCCCGTCGAAGTCCACGGGCGCGGCGAGGCCGGGCGAGCTGAACCATTCCATGGCCCAGGCCTGGACCGAGGGCACAGCGGGCTGCTCGGCAACAAGCTCCGGCGGCCCGTCGAACACAGACTTCCCCTCCTCCAGGAGGTCACCGGTGCCGCTGCCGGCGAGGAGCCCGAAGAGAGCAGGCTGGTCGAGGAACGGAAGTTTCCCGCCGTCGACGTCGGTCAGCACGCCCCAGCGCGAGGTGAACAGCGAAAACTCCTCCGGACGTTCCCCGTGGTCCATCACGAGCGGACACGCTTCGCCGTCGAGCTGGATCCGCCGGTAGTTGGGCTCCGATTCGTCGCGGGCCATCAGTTGGACGTCGTCCAGCCACGAAAGCCAGACCGCTGTGCACTCTCCCATCAGCGGATACGGGGCGGCGGCGATGTGGCCGGCCTTGCTCACGTGGGCAGAGTGGCCAACGGCGATGTTGTGGAGCTGCCCCCGGACCAGCGGCAGGACCGCGCTGACAGGCTGGTGGTGGCGAATTTCCGCCGCATCACGTCGGCGCTTGAATTCGAGCCGATGGAGACCACCAGGGACCGGGCTTCCAGCGGTGCCGCGCCGGCCTGCGCGAGGGCTTCATCCAGTCGGGATGGAAGCTCAAGGGGCCGGAATCCATTGCCATCCACTACACCCGCGGACGCAGGCGGGTCCCACGGATACAGCAGCCGATCGAGATGGCCGGCGCCGCCGGCACCGCTCAATCCCATGGGCTCGGCCGGATGAAGCCGTCGGCTTCATGCTAGAGACCAATCAAGGTGGCCCGCTCTCATGGCTCGGGACTTCCAGTGTCCCGCACTTTGGTTGAATTGGGCCTTCAGCGCTTAAGGAGAACCGGAACCCCGGAGATCGACGTCGTCTCCATGGACAGGTGGGACGGCTACGCCGCGTCGCGCCACCGCATCCTAGCGGCACCCTCAAGCCGACCCTCGTCTTGCCGAAACCAACCTGCGCATATCAGCCTGACAGCGCTCACTCGTCGAAGAAGGTGACCTGGACTCCGAGCGAGCCCAACGTGACCGTCATTATGGCTCTGGTGTTTTCGGCAGCATGTCTCCGAGGGCACTGCCGTTCTGGCAGGGGACCCCGACCTGATCAGCACTCTCCTTTCGCGGTTGGACGTTGACGCCAACCAGGCGGGGAAAGTGGGCAGGGGAACCGCCGATCTGGTCACGAATGCCACAGGGCGAGGCTCGGTCTTGTCGTCTTTAGACGGCAGCTGGGTGCAACTCACGCCCGAGTCTTATCAACGACTTGTCGAGTTGGCGAAATTCAATCTCTCCCAGGATGGCGTCTTCACCGGAGTGCTCCGTGGGGCGATAGGGCAGATAGATTCGTGCGCGCAGTTCACCACCGGCGGCATGAATCCGCTTGTAATATCCAACCTTGCGACCCTGACCGCAACGATGGCACTTAGAAACGCGGTCGCGTACCTTGAGGAACTGGCGCAAGCCATGGACGTCAAACTTGATCGCCTTCTTGACGACAACAGGGCCCGGGCCGTCGGCGACGTACAGGGCCTCACGCAAGTACTCCTTCGCGCATTCGAGCTATACGAAGAGACCGGCAAAATCACTGACACGGCGTGGTCCCAAGTCGCAGGTCATGCGACGGCATTGGCACAAGCTAGTTCGCATGCCTTGGCACAGATCGAGAACCTGACTCAGTCCCTGAATGGTCGTTCGAAGGCCAGCACTGCTGAGGCCGTTGCCGAAAAAGAACTTCGTTCAAGGCTCGTGATACTAGCCGCGTGCCAAGCGAATCAGCAGCGCCTCGAAACACTTGAGCTTGTTCATTGTGAACGTGATCCATGAGCGGTCGAGCCACATGCCTCGCCAATCCAAGGGTCCGTTGCCAGGCGGGAGCTAGCAGCCGCAAGCCAGCTGCAGTCGTTGCTGGATGCGTTGACATCCGCGGCCAACGTCAGCGATTTTGAGCGTCTTCGGAGTCCGCAGAAGAGTCGCTCGCTTCTGGACTCAGCTGAAAGCGCTAGCCGCCTGCTCGGCCTATTCGCGGAAAATATACGGCCTGAATGGCTTGCTAAGAGGCAAAGTTGAACGCGAGACGTGGCGGAAGTCGCTACCGGATTTCGCAAAAACCTATACGACGGCGGTTTCTTGAGTCGCCAAGGCAGTCCCGGTTGGGATCGCAAAGGTCGGCGGTGATGTTGTCATCCGCGCGGCGAGCCAAATAGAGGCCAAACGGTCACCAAGCACCGATGTTCCCGAATTGATGGATGAGAAGCCTGAAGAGGCTCCCTAGCCTGTCTCACTCAAGGGCGCATTCATTGGGTGCGCGCCCCGGACTGGGTGCACGAACTACGCTCCTTCCCGTGCGAGTAGCGCTTTTGCTCGGCGAGCGGCTCTCTGTTTTTGAAGAGTCCTCCCTTTGCCTGACGACTCGGTGTCTATGTGCGCGGCGAGTGCCGCCATTACTGGCGTTGCATCCCCCTCATATAGGAATTCTCGGATGATCTCGTTGAGGGCGGTTAGCCCCGACGGCTCGACAGTGACGACGGCGCGCCCCGCTTGCAGTAGCAACCCGTTGGCGGTCAACAAAGCCGCCCGTTTGTTGCCGTCAAGGAAAAATCTGTTTCGAACGCCCAAGCAATAGTAGGCTAGGGCTTTTTCTATAGGGTCAACCATTGCGTTAAGGAACTCGCGCGCTACTGCGAATTCCTGCCGGAGTTCTTCGCCTCCGTCATCGCTCTGTGTCGGGCAGAATGCGCTTCCAACTTGGAAGGTCATTGTTACGCCGGAGTGACCTTCGCCTCGAAACTTGCCCGGGTCAGCATCTTCATGCCGCAGGGCGATTTCGTGGATTATGCTCACTATCTTCCTATCCACAGTGAACGCTTGCGTGCCCTTAGGATCCCGATCACTACGCCTCCGTACGTAGCCGAATGCTTTCAGCAGGTTGACCACTTCTTCGTGGTCTTCAAGCCGGCGGCCGCCAACTGTCATGGCTGACTGCATAATGTGTATCTCCGGAAGCGTTATAGGATTTCCGTTTGCCGCAGTGATGTTATGGACGTAGCGGGGCGTTGCTTCCTCGAAGGAGTACAGGCGACCATTTCCTGCTTCGGGCACTGATCCCCAAGCAGGGTCCCAGTCCCAGGTGAAGCCCAAAGCCCCGAATTGCTCCTCGTGCGTACTCATGATCCAGGGTTGCCTTTCATGCGATTCGTGGTCCCTTCATATCGTCACTGAAATGTCCAGGTGGGGCCCCTCCGAACTTTGCTCTCATGCGCGCCGGTGGTAGTCCTCAAGGTCGCAGGTCCCGACCCACTGGCCACATCCTGGGATTCCGCGCAGTTCTCGGTCTTGAGCAGCACGCAGTGAACCAAGGGCGCACCAACATTGGGTTCTTCAGCCGCTTGCTCGACGGACAAAACCGTGCTTTGGCTTTGATAGCCGACCCAGCTGAAGCTGCGATCCATCGACTGACGAGCCGCAAAGTGCCCCTCTGGCGTTTCCGAGGGAAGGCCTACACTGTGCTCTATTTTTCGTTCGGCAGGGCGGTGGAGCGGTGTACTGTGGCCAACGGTCCCCCTGTTGCATGAACGGCTTGGATCCATTCCAGCTCTGGGTGGTCTCCGAGCAATTTGAACAGCGCGTGCGCGGCACTCTCACCGAATCTTTTAGCGTCCGGCGCGTTCTTGTCGATGTTGAGTAAGACCGTCAGCGATCCTTCCTGCTCGGCATCCATATCCATGACAAGACAGCCCCAGTTGTCGCCCACGATCCTGGCGGTGCACAACTGTTGCCAGGTCTTCACTCCAAACTGGGCGCGGGCGTCCCGATCAATATCATCCGCCCATGCAGCCAACTGCAGATCAGATTTTTCTGGCACAGCCGGCGCCGACGGCGTGCCCACAGTCTTCGCTGGCTGCTTCTGAGTCGGACTTGGGGCTTCCACGAGGCTCGGGGACGGAGCAGCGGGCGTCCAAGCCGGATTTACCGTGGTGCTGGTGGCAGCGCCGGGAGAGTCATCAGCCGGGCCCACGATCGAACCGACGGCAGCCAGGGCCAGAACTATGCCACTTCCCCAAAGCCATTTTTGTCTCTTCGTCAATTCTGAAAGCTTTATCATGCGGCGTCCCCCTAGTCCACGAAATTCACACCGGAAACTACCTTGCCACATCGATGAGACCAAGCGGCCTCATTGCACCTGATGAACTGAGCAAGTGTCGGCCCCATCCCGGTCCTCAGCGATCTGTGCTCTCGGAGCTGAGACGCTAGTTGATGGAGCGGGACGCCTACACGGCCAGATGCACGACATCGCCGCGCAGCTCAAGCCGCTCGGTGTCCACGCCGTACTGAAGGCCTTCATTGAGCCGAGCGGTGATGCCGGCGGTCCGCCGCTTTCCACCAAACCGTCGGATCGTCTCCCGGTGCAGTTCGCTGACGGAGATTCCACCGGACAGCCGCACGATCTCCGCCATCGCATTGCGAAGCTCCACCACGCTGATGTGTTCCGGCTTCCGATCAACGTCCTGCCCGTTAGTCCGGAACTCTGACCATTCCTCCCGGTCAATGGAGGCGTCCCAGATGAAGCCGTCATCGTCGCAGCGGTGCACAGACGTATCCAGGACATCCAAAACAGAATTGGCACGTTGGGCGTTTACCTTATTCAGGCTGAAGGCGGCACAGGCCAATCTAGCGAGCCGCTCCTGATGAATCGGTCCCTCAGCCTCCACGATGGCGCGAACCGCCTCCCGCACGGAAGCAATCGACCGACGCGACGGCAGGCTGTCCAAAACATCAATACTGCCGAACCGCCGGACCGCCCATGGCTCATACGCAGGACGCTCGGGTTCGACGACGGCCGTCGCGATCTTGGAGCCACCCACCTGTGCCGCCAGCAATGGCGCGGGAGAGGTCGCAGAAACATGGCTGAGGTCACCGCTCTGGGTGGGCGTCGGCAAGATGACAGCCGGCTCACCGCTCGGAAGTACATCAACGGAGCTGGACAGCGTCGGACGCGCCACCACCGATGCCGCCGCCTCAACGAACGCCATCTGCAATTTGTCCAACACTGCTTCGCGGTCGCTGATCCACGCTGGCAGCCAGACCCGCTGAACCGAAGGCCAGCGCATCATCCGGGTAAGAACGTCGCCCGGCAGGCCGTCCCTGTCCCCCGCAGTCCGCCGTGCGGCCCACGCCGGACTGTCCAGGAGGATGGCCATCAACGGCCGGTCCGGGGCATCCAGCGAAGCCAGACTGATGTCGACCTTGAAGTCGGACAGCCCAACGTCGGTGGCAACGGCGTAACCGCGGTCCCGGAGCGCGTCGGCGATTTCTTCCCGGTGAAGGTCCACTGCGATAGTGCGACGTCCGTCGTAGGGCAGCGCGCCGGTTCCGTGCTCGGCAAGGTCCAAATAGGAGCGCAGGTGCTTGATCCCGACGGAGCTCGTCTCCTCGGCCCGCAACTCGGACGGGCTGAAGCTGGAGAACACGATCACCTGCCGCCGCGCACGGGTCACGGCGACATTGAGGCGCCGTTCACCACCGGCCCGGTTCAACGGTCCAAAGTTCAAGGGCAGGTAGCCCTTGTCGTTCTTGCTGAATCCTGTCGAGAAGAGAATGACGTCGCGCTCGTCACCCTGGACGTTCTCGAGGTTCTTCACAAAGAGGCCTTCGGAGTCTTCGTCCAGCGCTTTGATGATGCGGGGATCGTCTGTGTCGCGCAGGAGGCTTTCAATCAAGGCCCGCTGCTGCAGGTTGAACGTCACCACTCCCACGGAGGGCGAATCAGTGCCGCCGTCGAACCGCCGCCGCACTTCCGCCACCACGGCCTTCGCCTCGATCGGATTGGTCCGCAGCACCTTCGAAGTTCCGGACCGATGGAACTGGCCGTCCACGCGCACGAAGTTCACGCCGTGACCCTGCAGTCCGGGGTCCGGGGCTCCGTGGGAGGGGCCGGGGAACGACGACAGCTTGCTCTCGTAGTACTGCTGGTTGCTGAACGCGATGAGCGATTCATCCTGGCTGCGGTAGTGCCAGGACAGCCACTGGCGCGGCACGCGCGCCTCAACGCATTCGGACAGGATGGACTCCATGTCCTCGACAGCGGTGACTTCGCTCTCCGCATCGTCGAGGGAATCGCTGGACGATTCCGCAAACGACGTCGGGGGCATCTGCTTGCTGTCGCCCACCACCACTACCGAGGCGCCTCGGCCGATGGCACCGACGGCGTCTGCCACCCGGATCTGTGAGGCCTCATCGAACACCACAATGTCAAAGAGGTCGGCTCGTGCCGGGAAGAACCGTGCGACGGAGTCCGGACTCACGAGCGTGCAGGGCATGATTTGGGTGATGAGGTCGGCGTAGCTTTCCATCAGCTTGCGGACGGTGAGGCCGCCGCGTTGCCTGGTCAGCTGTCGCTGCAGCTCCCCCATTCGTCCGGAGGTCGACGACGTCGATACTCGCCGTGAGCTCACGACGCCGGCGGCAAGGTTGCGCTTGAGGAGTTCGCGTACCAGCGTGGCTCGGGTACTGAACCGGTCAATTGTTCGCTCGTGGGCTTGAGCGTCAAAATCCTGCAGCCCGGTTGCTAGAGTGCGTTCTTCGAGGGAGCTTTCGGCCAGCCCGCGTTCGAATGCCGTGGCGGCGTCATCCGCGTCAAGCTCGCCGTCCAGAATTGCGGTGCGAACTCCGTGTAAGCCCACGGATTGCAGCGGCTCGACGTGGCGCAGCAGTTCCAGCCAACGCTCCAGGGTGCGGGACCCGGTGGCGTCGAGGCCGCGGGCGGTTCGGGTGCTGCCCCAGACACCCAGGAATCCTTTGTTTCCCGTCCAGCGGTCAACATCGGATACATCTAGAGCCGGGAGCTCCGTCAAGAGTTCCCAAGCTGACGCGAGCTCGTACAGCCAGGCAATCACGTTCTCATGAACCGGTTGGCCATCGTCGAGGAAGGCGCGCATAGCAGCTTGGAAGGTGACTTTGTTGTCGCCCGCGTGGGGTTGGACAGCCTGCGCGGCCCAACGCAGCCATCCCAGCCTGTGCTCCAGCGCTTGCTGCCCTGCCTCGGTCAACGGGTTCCAGCCCTGAGGGACTGCCATACCGGGAACGGCTTGGGCTTCAGTCTGAAGTCCGCGGATCTGCTGCTGCGCGACAACCAGGTTCTGCAGCAGTGGCACCAGCTCCTTTGGCCGGACATCCGCTCCCGGGCGCACCACGGCGTCAAGTTCCGCGACTACTGCCAACATCCGCTTCTTGCGTCCGAAGAATCCGCTGGCCGCAGCTTGCTCTGCGCGGCCGAGGATGTCCTGGAGCGGCAGGTCCATGGCCTCCGGCCCGACCTTTTCCAGACCGGGATGGTTTACCGCTGCGAAGGCTGAGACCAGCTGCTCCAAGTGCTGAGCTCCAGCGGACCACTGCCCAGACCTAACGACGTCGAGCGTTTCCACCGGCACGCTGCGGTCCTCGAGCAGCGCAGCAAGGACGCGGAGTTCGGAAGGAGACGTGGCGGACGAAACGACGCCGGTTAGCCCCTCGACGGAACGGACGACGTCGAGCGCCGCGTCGATGCGCTGTCCGGCGCCGGTCAGTTGATCGTTTGCGTCATCGCTGGCGGCGGAAGCGACGAACCTCCAGGGGTGATTCCCGGCAGGACGTGCCCGGTCGGTGTATTCGGGCAGCTCTCGTAGCACTGCACGGACGGGCTCGAGGACAGTCTCATTCGCGGAAGCCGTGAACTCCACAGTCAGTGGGAGCGCCGAGTTATCTGGATCGAACGTCAAGGCTTTGGTCCGGGCACTGTACAGGGAGAGCTGTGCGCCGTTTTCCTCGTGGAGACGGCTGGCATAGCGGACGAGACCGCGACGCGCGGAGGCGAGGTCAGTAGAAGCGGTGTCCAGCTGCTGGGCGTCGGAATCCAGACGCAGCTCCAACGCGTGCTTGATTTGGGCGCGGACGGCCGCGGGTTTACTGCCCTTGTCGTGGAGGTCAAGAGAGAAGGGGCCCATGCCCACCTCTTCGAGGCGCTTCTGCACAACATCCAGGGCGGCGCGCTTCTCGGCCACGAACAAAACACGCTTACCCTCAACGATCGCGCGGGTGAGCAGGTTGGTGATGGTCTGGGACTTGCCCGTACCGGGAGGTCCTTCGAGGACGAAGGTGTGGCCGGCTACCGCCGATGCGACAGCTTGCAGCTGCGACGAGTCGGCCGGAATGGGGCACTGTGCAGATAGAGCATCGAGGTCCGTTTCTTCTGCGACCTTCGTCGAATCGTTGAAGAGCTCCGTCGGGCTGCTTATGAGGTGGTCCACGAGGCGGTTTTTGGCGAACTGCTCCCAGCTCTCGTCCAGGTCCTTCCAAAGACGGAACTTCGCGAACTGCAGCATGGACAGGTCCACCGTGTTCTCCACCCGGAAGGCAAGTCCCTTGGCGGAGACGGCCTCCCGAACGGAATTGAAGGCCGCATCGAGGTCGATACCGGAGCCGTCCTCCGCGGGTTCGGCCAGCCCAGGAATCCGAAGCCCGTGCGTCTGGGCAAGCTTTTCCAAAAGGCAGTAGTTGGGCGTGGACTGCCCGGCCTCGTCCAGCGTGACCCGGTACAGCCCGTTCTTTCCGGCCGAGGTCAGGTTGACGGGGACGAGCACCAGCGGCGAGCGCAACGTTCGGCCATCGAGCTCCCACAGCAGGCTGCCGAGAGCCAGATAAAGATTGTTGGCGCCCGTTTCTTCTGCCTGGGTCTTGGCCTTGTAAGCGAGGCCGCGCATTTTGGAGTTGTAGGCCTCCTCAGTCACCTCGGCAAAGACGGCTTTCTTCGAGCTGAGCATGCTAATCAGTTCGTTCTGCGGAAGGTCCCGGCCGAAGCGGATGCCGCGTTCCTGGTAGACGGCGCTGATCTGGTTGGACGGAGTCAGGCTGATGGGGGTGCCATTGTTGACGAGGTCTTCGAACGGGCCAATCCATGTGCTCGGAACGGCTAGCGGGAAACGTGCCGCGTCCGTGAAGTTGATGAGCCTGTTTCTGAGGCTGAGGTCCAGCAACGCGTTCTTCCACTGCGTGACGCGCGGCGGAACATTTGACGCGATGCCGTCAGCCCGGGCGACCTTGCCTTGCTTCTCCGGCACGACGGGGCCAGCTTTGGCCTGCGGGACGTAGTTGGAGACGACGTGCTCGCCGGACTCACCAGTGGTCCGAGCAGGCAAGGGGTGGATGCCATCAAAGCGGGCCCGCCGGATGTCAGTAACCGCCTGAATCTTCTCTTGTCCCGCTTCGATGTAATCGGACTCAGGGCTGCTGCGTAGCGACGCTGGCGTGATGAGCTGACGGCCGGTGAGCATAGTGGTTTCGATCAGACCGATGTAGCCACGCTGAACAAGGCTGATGAGTTCGGGCACATCATCGGAAGCTGCGGTTGAAAGCGATGCGTCCTCCCGCCAGTACCCAAGGAAGGCGTGCCCGTTGACGAGCCACAGGAGCGGTGCGATGCCGCAGAACTCCAGTGCGGCTGCCATGACAATCGTCGTATCTAGGCAGGTTCCGAGGCGGTCTTCCAGAACCTGAGCAGGGGTTCGGATCTGTTGGCCCTGAACGCCCCAACTCGCGGGTGGCATGCTGTAGCGGATGTCGCGATTGCTTGCTGCCCGGGCAATCGCGAAGACAATTTCGTCCACCCGCTCGGCGCTGTCCATATAGCCGTCGAGGCCGCTGCTGCCAGTAGCACTCTCCAGAAGGTCGGCGGCCTCGGAGACCAGCTTGGAAATGGCCGGGTGATGGGGCTGCACGAAGGCAGCCAAGAATTCGTAAGAGACCAGACCCCTGCCGGCTATCCATAGCTGGGCCGGGAGGAGCTGAAGGCGGGCTTCGGCCTTGCCTAGTTCCGTTGCCGCCGGACCGGCCGCACCGGACTCGATTGTGACAACCACTCTGCCAGGCTGCTTATCCGAAAGCTCGTACATCGTGGCGGCGGACACGTGCACGTCAACATCGTCCAAGACGATTGCCTGCCCAGCCGCGAGGTCAACGTACTGCTGGAAGTCCTCTGAGATCCTGCCAGTGCTGGCAAAGACCTCCACGCGGACTACAGCGCCTCGGACCTCCGTGCCCGGGTTCGTGATTTTGATCTGCCGTACGAACCTGAAGCCGTTGTGCACCATCGCATAGCTGAGCGACTCGGCGGCGGTGATCTCAACGCTGACGGGATGCTGCTTGGTAGGGTGCTCGAGCGGCTGGGGTGGTTCTGGTTTCTCTTCTGCTGCACTCCCGACGCCGATTTCCGAGGTTTCGCTTGCGCTTTCTGAGGTATCGCCCAACCTGTATTCATCGAGCAGGGCGCTGAGTGCTTGGGCTGCGCCATCCAGCCCCAGGTGCTTGGCCAGCCGGCCGGCCGTATCCAGCGCGCGGAAGGTGTCCGCGTCGTTGAAAGTCTCGTTGTGGGCCCAGAGGTTACGTATCTGGCGAAGCTCCGAAGTGTAGCTGCGAGCGTCGTGGCCTAGGTTGAAGGGGTAACCGAGGGATCCCAGAGACTCGGTCATGACGCGGAGCTGCACGCTCAAATCCGTGGACGAGTACGCTATCGGCGTTCTGCCGGCGCTGGCGTCCTTGTGCTCCAGAAGCTTGGGCCAGGAAATGCCAGGCGCAACACCTTCCAGAACTGTTGCAATGTAGGAACCAAGGCTGGTTGCCAAGGTGTCCAGAGCGCGGCCGACATACTCGCGGTTGGAAAGCCCCATTGTGTTCCCCCATCTGCGGCATATTCGCCACAATCAACTCAGCTCAGAGTAGTGCCCGTCGGGGTAACCCCCAACCTCCTAGCCCACGAACCTCATGTGCTTGGGGAGGGGCAACTGACGGGTGGAGGATTTCGCGCTACGATACGGATGCATTCACGAGAACCGCGGATTGCGCCAAAGAAATGAGTCCAACTCTGGCGGTACGCGGGCAGCCACTACTTTCGGGGGAAAAATGAGAGCAATTACAGATTCCGGGACTGCCGTTCTCCTTAACCAAGATGGCACGTGGGCGCCCGCAGATCTTGTAATTTCGCAACCTCAAGAGGGTTTCAGGAAAGCACCCTGGGGTGCCTCGCCGTCGGCCGTGAAGGCCTCAGAAGGCGGCGATCCCGGGCTAGAGCAGGACGGCTACCTAGATTTTGAGGTGAGGCTCGGGCGGTTCCGCTGTCTTGCCATCTACATATTCGTTGCTGGCCAACTCGTTCGTGGGAAATATCTTGTTCTTGAGGAATACCAGAATCTGAATAACCACCTTCATGACTACGACGAGCTCAAAGCTTCCGTGGCGAAAAAATATGGCACGCCGACGAAGGACGATACCTATTGGTCGAATGACTTGTACGAAGACGACTACGCGGAATGGGGCATGGCCGTCTCATGCGGGCACTTGAGCAGATTCGCCCATTGGGGCTCTGCCGAGTCCGAGATCAATCTTGCGGTATACGGAGAGAACTTCAAGGTGACGGTCTCGGTTGAATACGCCAGCAAGACGCTTGCCGAGCTGGAGTCGACCGCTAGAGATGCTGAACTCCTAGGGGATCTATGATTCAGCCGCGTTCCGGCACCGCATTTTTGGACCCAGGAGCCTCGCAAGAACGCCGCCACTTTGAAGCGGCGATCGCTTGTCAAGTCTTCCGCTCCTGCGGCTAGTCGACTGCTTTTGGCGAGAGCTAGATAGTCAAGTCTCAACAGGACCTTGGCGGCTTAAGATTGTTATTCGAACAGCCAATCAGCCAGGTAACGCCACTTGAAGCCCGGCGACTTCCACTGGCGGGCTAACCTCGAACGCTGAGAAGCCGTTGGAGTTGCAGCTGAGGCAGAGCCGATATTCTTAGTCCACCATGAGTAAAGTTCTCGCCGCGCAGGCCGCTCCCTACAGTCGCATGAAGACCTCCAATTCCATCACGGTACTCGACCTGTTCGCGGGGGCCGGCGGGCTGACCCAGGGTTTCTACGCCGCTTCACCCCGATTCGTCACGGAGCGTGCTGTGGAGTTCGAACCAGCGGCTGCAGCGTCGTTCGCCGCAACATTTGGCGACAAGGTTTACCCCGGGCCGATTCAGGACTGGCTTGTCAAGGAGAATGTTCCCGAAGTGGACGTCGTCATTGGCGGCCCGCCGTGCCAGGGATTCTCGCAGCTGGGCAAGCAGGACCCGGAGGACATCCGGAATAGCCTGTGGCAGCCCTACGCGGAAGCGCTGGCGAGGGCCAAGCCGAAGTACTTCATCGTGGAAAACGTGCCTGCCTTCAGCAAGTCGCAACAGCTTCAAGATTTCAGGGACGCTACCGGCCCCGAGGGTCTCATTAGGGACTATGACTTTCAATGGCATGTCCTGAATTCGGCCGACTACGGTGCCCCCCAGGCTCGAAAGCGTGCCATCCTAATCGGCCATCACAGGGATCTTCCCTTCCCGGGCTTTCCCCTACCGACCCACATTGGCCGCCACCGTACCGTGCGGCAAGCTTTGCGGGGAATCGCTACTCGTGTGACCCAGACGACGCTTCCCGAGCGCTCAACAGACTACGCCGGCCGCACCTTCGCGGGGGCCTTCCGAACATCTGAACTGCACCTCGGACGCGATTACGCCAAGCAGTCGCTAGAGCGGTTTGCTGAGATCCCACTGGGTGGAAATCGTTTCGACCTACCCGAGAAGCTGCAGGCTCCGTGCTGGATAAAGCACAAAACTGGATCTGCTGACGTGATGGGACGAATGCACTGGGACAAGCCGTCCGTGACCGTGAGAACTGAATTCTTCAAGCCGGAAAAGGGCCGCTACCTCCATCCAATCGAGCCTCGAGCCATCACGCATCTTGAGGCCGCCAAGTTACAGGGCTTTCCCGATGATCGGTTGTGGATCGGTTCCAAGACCGCCATTGCCAAGCAGATCGGGAACGCCGTTCCGACTGCGCTGGGGCGGGCTATCGCCTCACGACTAGTGGCAAGCTTTCCGCGCTAGCCGACGCGCCACCGAATATGTGTAATGCCTGCCTCGGGCGTTCGCAGTTTTGTCCGTACAACCTGATACAAATGAGTCAGATGAAGCTCAATGATGAGCGGGTTCAGCGGGAACCCTACAAAATAGGTAAGGAAGATGGCCTTGGGGGAAGTTTGGGCGGGTCCGGAAGAAGCGCTTGGCGAGTTCGTCGCCAGTGAGTCGGCAGCATGTCTACGGTCGTACAAGGAGCGACCTGAGCTCGTGGGGCAGGACTCCAACATCGAGAAGACCACCGTGGAGGGCGGATATGGCCGAAAGCAGCTCAACGAGCTGGTACAAAACGCTGCTGACGCAATGGATGGCCTTGAAGGCCGGATATCGATAGTCCTCACGGAGGACTATCTGTACTGCGCCAATGAAGGTATGCCGCTCGGCGAGGAAGCCGTACGCACGCTGCTATTGTCACACTCGTCTGCTAAGCGGGATGACAAGATTGGCCGATTCGGTCTGGGTTTCAAGTCAGTCCTTCAAATTTCTGATACTCCCGAAATATTCAGCCGGACGGTCTCCCTCCGCTGGGATAAGGACTGGGCGAGGGAATCTATCTCTGCGGTTGTTCCTGACGCCGGAGACTACCCTGTCCTACGCATCGCAAGGCCCTTCGATCCTTCGCCGATTGCCCGAGTCGACGAAACGCTGTCTGCCCTCATGGAGTGGGCAACCACGGTTGTAAGACTGCCCCTCAAGTCAAACGTCAATTGGCTGGAGGAGGAGATGCAGGCGTTCCCGCCAGAGTTCCTGCTCTTCTCCGACCAAATCGGACGTCTAGATCTTGATAACCGGAGAGGGGCCGTCAATACGCAGTGGACTGCTTCCCGAGAAGGCAGCAGTGTTGTGCTCAGCGACGGCACTGCGAGCGACGAATGGCGCGTCTTCTCCGCAACACACTTGGTTAGCCCGCAGGCCGCCGCCGATGCCGGCTCGATCGTCGCGCGCCAACGGGTGGAAATAGTCTGGGCCGTCCCCATGACAGGCACGGCTCGCCGCAACCTCGGTAGCTTCTGGAATTACTTTCCCACCGACGCTCAGACCTCCCTTCGAGGAATAATCAATGCCGCGTTCAAGATGAACGAAGACCGGCACAACATGCTCACGAGCCTGTACAACAAAGAAATCCTCACGACTACCTTTCCTCGCATGGTTGCGGCGGCTCTCCCGGACCTCGTCGATCCAGAGGACCCGGGCAGCTTCTTGGATCTACTGCCTTCACGAGGCCGTGAGCCGCGCTCCTGGGCAGACGAAATTGTAAACCTGCCGGTAATGAAAGCAGTTGCGGCCACGGCGTGCATCCCAGATCGTTCCGGCATACTGCGTCGCGTTGACCAGATAAAGGTCCAGCCGCAGCTACTAGACGCCACTAGGATTGAAGAGTTGTGGGATCAATCCGTCGGACGCGACAGTCGCTGGGTGCACAAGTCGGCATTCCCCAGAGAACGCAACTCCCAGTTAAATCGCCTCCTCGAACTGAATCAGAAGAAGCGCGCAACACTCACTGAATGGCTTGAGGAAGTGGCAGCGCCGCGTACACTAGACGCCTACGAAATGGCTCTCCAGATAGCCACGGCCATCAATAAGAGCCACCCGGACCTTCAAGCGGACATGCGCCGAAGTCGCATTCTCCTCGCAGCCGACGGAACGGCTCAGGCCCCCGTGACGACGAAGCTCTTCATCCCACAGTCCGCAGAGGACGCAGAGGACGCCGATGCGAGGTTCATATCCCTCGATCTGGTGAAACACGGCCGAGTTTGGGAGTATCTTCGCGCCCTCGATTTTCAGGCGTTGGACGCGAGTGGTCAGGTTCT
Organism: Pseudarthrobacter sp. MM222; assembly: GCF_947090775.1. NCBI lineage: Bacteria > Bacillati > Actinomycetota > Actinomycetes > Micrococcales > Micrococcaceae > Pseudarthrobacter > Pseudarthrobacter sp. MM222. The sequence continues at coordinate 1,031,591 of NZ_OX352321.1, read as the reverse complement.
CCGTGTTGCCAAAGCTGTCGCCGAGGATTATGACGACCTCGACGCTACTGAGTCCTTGTGGCGCTTGTCTCGGTCGGTCCCGACGGCCGAGATGATCGCCTTGCTGTCCCAGCGCACCGAACCGTTTCGCATCAAGATCAAGTGCAAGGACGGCAAATGGCGAGCCATCAAGGTCGTTTGGCTGCCCGGCGCCATCATCTCGGCGGACTCAGTTGGCGATGAGTCAATCCTCATCGACGAGATGTTCCACCGGATGGACATCTCTCTCCTGCGCGCCCTGGGTGCGCGGTCCGCTCTCGGCGAGCGGAAGATGAAACGATCGGGCGCACTCTACGATGCGTGGAAAGAGACTGAAGCCAGCCGCCTAGCTCGAGAATCAGCGTCTGGGCCTGTCCCGGTCTCACCTCAGAACTTACAGTTCCCTCAGGCGCTGTGTACGGATGGTCTCGAATATCTAACAGAAGCTTCCATAAAGTCTCGCTCAAAAGTTACGACTGCTTTACTTCAGCAACAGCATTTTCGGGTGACGATCGAGTACTCGAATACTTACAAAAAACCGGAAAGCATCGACGGACCGGAACTATGGTGGATCAAGAATTTTGGCGTTCTCCCCACTCCGCTTGGCCTGGTTGACGCCAAGTATTGCGTGGGGGATATCAAGTCCATTCCTTCAGATTATTTGCCTTTTCCTGGCACAGCTGCTGCTGATGCCCTTTCTCTTCCGACCGACGTCATTTCGATTCAGTGGCCCTATGCTATTCACCTTGCCGAGCAGAATCTGCCATTGGTGCAGACGCATGAACTGTACGGGCTTCTTGCGCAGCTCGGAGTCAGACCCCCGAAAGACCTACTGGTTCTCACGAGGTCCGGACTGACCAGGTGCGAGCGCGAGTTTGTGAGACTGGCCGGGGATAGGCCCACATCCGACTTCCTCAGCCGATCAACCGACATCGCAGGCCTCCGCACTGAACATACAGAACTCGATGAGGCGCTTACCGAGAGCTGGAAACTGGAGAGACTGACGGTATCTTTCCGCAGAGAATTCATTCCCGAGCCGGTCGGCGATCAGCAAAATGTTGGCAAGCTTTATGTCGGAATCGCACGAGTGGCATCGGGTTTGGCTTCAATGCCTGCCCAGGCTTGCTCTTCTATCCGTTTGTTGCGGAGTAATGATTACGACACTTCCGAGTCTGTACAGGAACTTCCTGCTGCCATCGAAGACGGCGTTTTTTACTATCTAGAAGGCCTGACACCTAGGGAACGCCTGCAAGAGCTGTTCAGCGCCAAGGGCATGAATAAGAAGGCGGCAGATGTCCTATCCGAGCTGAAGGCAATCCAGAAAGCCAAAGAACTCGAAGACAGGAAGAAGAGGGCTCGCTCGAAACTCACCGAGGCCGGGAGGATCGCAGAACTCGTCGGTGTGGAGACGATTCGAGGCCTTATACCGGACCATATTTTCCGGATGATTGAAAGCCGCAGCGATGGCGAACTCGACATTGAAAGACTGTTTAGCATCGCAAGCAAACTCCATGGGGCCGATCTCATAAAAAAGCTTCAGCCAGCCTTGGAGGAACTAGGGATCGAAACACCCGCACAATTCCGTGGCAATAAAGAAGCTCTGGAATTCGTCAGAAGCCTGGGACTCTCCGAGGACTTCGCGGGGCAGTCGTTCAAGAAAAAACCAGAGCGGGAAGAAGTCATGGGACCAGTCCTGCTGTCGCCCATGCATGAATATCAGCACAATGTCAGCGTCAAAGTGAAGAATCTTCTGGCCGCGGACGCCTCAAAAAGGGGAATCCTCCAGCTTCCTACGGGCGCGGGTAAGACTCGCGTCGCCGTGGAATCTGTCGTCGACCATGTGGCCGGAACTCCCGGGCAGCATCTAGTCATTTGGATCGCTCAGACGGACGAACTCTGTGAACAAGCGGTTGACACATGGACTTACGTCTGGCAGGCAGCTGGCCCTAGCGGCGAACGCATGGCTCTCAGCCGGCTGTGGGGTGGGAACTCCGCCGAGCCAGAAGAAACAAAGCTGCACCTTGTCGTCGCGTCCATCCAGACACTTGCCAGCATTTTTGACACGCGCAGAGATTCCTACAAATGGCTACCCGCCACGGACCTTGTAATCATCGATGAAGCTCACGGAGCGACGAGCCCCTCATACACGAAGGTTCTTTCGTGGTTTCATCGCTCGCATACGGACCGGTCAAACCCCCTGCTGGGTCTGTCCGCGACGCCATACCGAGGAAACAACGAAGCGGAGACCAAGAGGCTCGTCAACCGTTTCGGGGCAAATCTACTAGTGCCAGACCAGTTTGATTCCGAAACAGCCCACGAATATCTTCAAAATCTGGGCGTTTTGGCTCGCGTCCGTCACGAGGTCCTCGAGGGCATGGAACTCACGCTGAAGGATCTCCGAAGTGCCTCGAATGCGGACGAGCAATCGTCCATGCTCGAAGCTCGCCTGGATCTTGACGAAGTAGCCAGGGACCAACGTCGCAACGACACAATTCTGAACCACATCCAGAGCCAGGACGTTGGAACTGCAATTGTGTTTGCGGCTTCGGTTGCGCATGCTGAGGCGTTGGCCGCCACTTTGACGGTTGAAGGCATCCCTGCGGCCGCGATCTCGTCAAAGACGGATCCCGCACACCGACGCCGTCTCATCGAGGAATTCCGGCGGGAGGAGATCAAAGTACTAACGAATTTTGACGTTTTGTCCCAGGGGTTTGATGCCCCCAAAGTTGGCGCGGTTTATGTCTGCCGCCCCACGTTCTCTCCCAACAAATACATCCAGATGGTGGGACGCGGTCTGCGCGGCCCGCTGAATGGAGGCAGCGAAGAAGTCCTCATCGTCAATGTCAAGGACAACCTCGACAAGTACGGACACCACCTTGCCTTCACTGAGTTTGACCACCTTTGGAAGGAGGAAAAGGTTAGTGCCGGCTGAGTTCAAGTTGGATGAAAGCCAGGAGGCAGTGACCTTCGCTCCGCTTGATTCTCGCCAATTCGTGCTCGCGGCCGCTGGTCAGGGCAAGACCGAAGTCCTGCTTTCGCGAATCCAGTACCTTATCGACGAGGGTTTGAACCCTGCAGACGAAATCCTTGTCCTGAGCTTCTCCCGTGCGGCCGTTGAGGCAGTGAGGAAGCGCGCCCGCAAGTTCGAAATCGAGAGCGTTCCTATTCGGACGTTCGACTCTCTGGCAGCGCAAATCCTCCTCGATAACGACGACGGTGACGGCGAGGCCCTTACCGGTTCGTTCGAGGGTCGAATCCGCCGGGCTACTCAGCTCATTTCAGGCGACCTGCCAGATCGTTTAGCTTCAGTCCGCCATCTTCTGATCGATGAAGCGCAGGACTTGGTCGGCGACCGTGCAGAAATGGTCAAAGCGATCATCTCGGAGGCGCCTGAGGATCTCGGCTTCACGGTGCTCGGCGACCCGCTGCAGGGTATCTACGACTTCCAGCTGCAGGATTCGGTTTCGCAGTTTTCGTCGCAAGAGTTCATTTCAGACCTTCAAGAACGCTACGGTGCAATCCAGCGACAGCTAAAGGGGAACTACCGAGCTTTGTCCGATCAGGCACTCGAACTGATAGAGATCGGCAAGACCATACGCACGATGGATCTTCTGGACGATGCGGAGGTGGCTGCCGCGCACCAGATGCTCGACGACTTCAGGACCAACGGGGGGACCACTCCATCGCTTCTTGACGAGTCCGGGGCTCTCGACCCCGCCGAGGGCGAAACCACCGCTCTTCTGTGTTCAACCAACTATGAAGTCCTTCTTGCCAGCGAGCTCTTATGGGAGCACGACAGGCCTCACGTTGTGCGTCGACGCGCCCAAGACATGAGCGTCGCCCCGTGGGTCTTCGCTGTCTTCAAGGACTTAGAAGGTCGCTCCTACCCAGAGGACGTGATCCTCGCGCGGATGGAGAGTGAGGGGCTAGATTCGCCGCAGGAGCGCTGGCTGGATCTCAAGACGGCAGAGGGCGACTACAGATCTTTCAGATCTCTTGACGTGGCACGGCTCGGGCAACGTCTGCGAAACCGGTCAGTCCCACTCGCGCTGACTGTATCCGACGCCAGCCCGGTGACCGTCTCAACGGTCCATCGGGCGAAGGGTCTGGAGTTCAACAATGTGCTTTACGTGCCCCCGATTACAGGGTGGCCGTCCGCAGAGCGTACGGCGGCGACGCTGCGAGACAAGTATGTTGCAGTCTCGCGCGCACGCGAGTTGGTAGTAACGACGCACATACCGAAGGACCGAGTCAAACCATCCAAGTCCGTCGGATCTGTCACGAGATGGACCGAGATTGGCTTTGGAAGATTCAAGAAGACCTACACAATTCGTATGGAGTTCCTCAACGGTGACATCGACGATGTTTTGCCGGCAGAGACTTCAGGGTGCTCACCCCAGGATGTCCAAGACCGGCTTCTCGCCGGAGACATAGTGGGGCAGTCTGTGCAGGGGACCCTTGAGGATTCGTCAGACGTATACGAAATGCCACGCTACGTCTTGAGGCTTGCCTCCGGTGAAGTCATCGGACGAACAAGCAACGGATTTGGCTATGCGCTGAAGGGCGCCTTCCAGACATATGGAAGACCATGGAACTGGCCGGAAGCCTTCACCGGTGCGCGGCTCGTTTCAGTCGAGTGTGCGACCGGAAATCCCTTAGATACGCAGTACGCCGGAATTGGCTACTCCGGAATGTGGCTAGTCCCGCGCGCAGCCGGCCTCATCAGACTCCAGTGGAAGAAATAGGTGTGCCCTTGTCATCGCTAGACTCAAAATACGCATTCCGGTCGGAAATGGTCGACAGGCTCGTGGAAGACCTGTTCGGCCCCACGTCTGACGAGGAATTGCTGACGGAACGGCCTCTTGAACGCTACGTCACAGGGGTTCTGTGGCCCGCCAGCGACGAGACACTGGACGCAGCACCAGATGAACCCGACTCAGCCGCTGCTGAGGCAGGAGACAGCGCCGTCGACAGCCCTGTGGCGAATTCCCGGCTGACATACCCAACGAGCCTCGGTGTGACGGTGTCCGTGGATACTGCCGTCACACATGCCATTCGAATCATCCCGTCGGGCGCGCAATACACACCCGTGGCCGCAACGGATACAGATTCACGACGGCGGCAGGGCGCCTACGACTGGCGTCGCTCCGCCATAGACTCCACGCCCATCGCCGTAGACGTCACCGCCGTCGGCCGGCACGCGCCCAAGCTCCTCGAAGACGGGGGTCTGGAACTGTACGTGTTGGTTCGCGAACCAGAGGGCGGGATAACGACAGTCACCGTCGCCCTCAGAAACAGGCGTACTAAGTCGACCGGCGAAGACCGGGATCGTGCGTGCTGGTTCCAAGTAGGCCTGGTTGTCGAGGCAGATGCCATGGCTCTCACTGACCGGTCAAAGCTCCGCTCAGACGTCTCTGCCGATCCCGACCTGGCATCGTCTGAACTCCTATACCGGAAATCCATGGTCTTCGGAGCCGGGCATGGTTGTGCTGTCGAATGGGCTGAAACTGATGTTGACGGTCCTGTTTGCCGAAAAGTCTCAACGACGTTCGTCCCGCGCCAAGACGTCCATCGATCAGTGGCGGGCGGCACTGACGCCGATTTGTCTCTTGATCTCCTGTCTACCGGGAACAGGGAAAGAGTTCTGTCCGAGCTGGAAACGCTTCATAGCGACTACTTGGGCTGGATATCCCGGACCGGCGAGATTGCGGCTGGCCGTGGACCCGACAGCGTGCCATCTCACCTTGAACGCGTTTCTCAGCGGCACTTAAAGTCGGCTAGTGAAGCGGCCGAACGCATACGGGCGGGTATTCAGGTACTCAGGGATGACAAGCAGGCATTCGAAGCTTTCCAACTCGCAAATCACGCTATGCACATGCAACGCTCGCGCCAAGACTGGATCCGTGCTGGCGGCACTGGTGACTTCATGCTTGGCAACCAGCAAAGCTGGCGCCCCTTTCAGATCGCGTTCATTCTGCTAAATCTTCCGTCAGTGACGGACCACAATCACCCTGAACGCGACTTCGCCGATTTGCTCTGGTTCCCGACCGGCGGCGGCAAGACTGAAGCTTATCTAGGTCTTATCGCATATCTAATTCTCCTGCGCCGGCTTCGTGATCCCGGGGCAAAGGGCGTAGCGGTGATCATGCGTTACACGCTTCGGCTCCTTACTATCCAGCAGTTCGAACGTGCGGCGATGCTAATCTGCTCACTCGAGTCTGTAAGAAAGAAAGATCCGGAGCGCCTCGGGCTGGATGCATTCAGCATCGGGCTTTGGGTCGGAAGCGCCGCAACACCTAATGACATTAAGGATGCACGCACCAATTTGGGGAAACTCCGGCGAGGCGACGAGGTCGTGGAAGGGAACCCCTGCCAGATCGAAGCCTGCCCATGGTGCGGCCGGAGGCTCAAGGCGGACGACTATCGCATAGACAAGATTCCCACTGAGCGTATGAGCGTCAGGTGTTCTAACGGCAGTTGCGACTACAAGGACGGTCTGCCAGTCCACATAGTTGATACAGACGTCTACAGGGAACGCCCGGAACTGGTAATTGGAACAGTCGACAAGTTTGCCAGAATGGCGTGGAAAGGCGAGGTAGCAAGCCTCTTTGGCCGCTGGTCTCCCGGCGACCATGGCCCAGATCTGATTATTCAGGACGAGCTCCACCTGATTTCAGGCCCTTTGGGCTCAACGGTGGGAATCTTCGAAACGGCAGTCGATCTAGCTTCGGGTGGGCTAGCGCGCGGCGCCGACAATCATTCCGAAGACGTACGCCGGCCGAAGATCATCGCGTCGACTGCGACTATCCGGCGGGCGGAAACTCAAATAAAGTCTGTCTTCAACCGCGAATCACGGCTCTTCCCGCCGCCCGGGATCGACCCCGACGACTCCTTCTTCGCGAAGAAAGCACCGGCGAATCAGCTCGGAACTCGTCAGTACGTCGGACTCATGGCTGCTGGGACGAGCCACGCGACTCTGATGGTTCGAACATATGCATCCCTGTTAAATTCAGCGGCAGTAGTCGATGCTAGTTCTCAAGACGACAGGGATCCTTACTGGACTCTGATTGGCTACTTCAACAGTCTCCGTGTGTTGGGCTCCGCGTATCTACAGGTGTACGACGACGTTCGTGCGCGCCTTAAGTTACTTTCCGCCAGAGAGGGAATTTCCGACGCCCGTCAAGTGGAGCTGTCTGAACTCACTAGTCGAGTGTCCAGTGACAAGATCCCTTACGCCCTAAAATCCCTGGAAAACGGACTCGGCGGGCAGCTAACGCCAAACGACGTAGTTCTAGCTACGAACATGATCTCCGTGGGACTGGACGTGGACCGACTCGGTCTCATGGCCGTGATGGGACAGCCTCAGTCCAGTGCCGAGTACATTCAGGCAACGAGCCGGGTTGGCCGACAACACCCCGGCTTGGTGGTCACGATCTTCAACGCAGCAAAATCAAGGGATCGCTCCCACTTCGAAGGATTCGTTCCGTTTCATCAAGCGCTATACAGGGCTGTCGAAGCCACAAGCGCCACGCCTTTCGCGGCCAGATCAAGAGACCGGGCCCTTCACGCTGTCATGATCTCTGCGCTTCGCATGATCGAGTCAACCGTCAGGTACGACGACCAGGCCAGAAATGTGACTGATGCTGGCGCATCCATCGAGCTGGTCCTTAGACACATCCGTGAACGCGTTGCAGCCATCGATGGGACCGAAGTCAAAGCCACCATCAACGAGCTCGAAATACTTCTTAAAGCCTGGCGACTGGAGGCACAAACTAACTCCAAGTTGCAATACTGGAAGATGCGTGACCCAGTTAATTCGCTGCTTATCGATTTCGCCAAGGCGCTCGAAGACCCAAACTTTGTGTACACAACCACAGCCACGCCGTGGCCAACACCATCGAGCATGCGCGACGTGGACGCTGAGACAACACTGCGTCCAATTCGGGTCAGGGAGGACGCCAACAATGGTTAGGAAAGTGTTCAAGGCGCGGCGGAGCCAGCTACTGTCGACTTTTGGAGTCGGGAGCTTATTCCCGGCTGAAAATAACAGCTTCATGATCACAAGCATTGATCAGTGGGACGAAAAACTCCTGACGGCGGCACCTGAGCCTCGCCTGGCCCGAAGCCTCGGAGTTGGACGACTTCTCCTCCCGCCAACCGGTTGGTCAAAGGTCCCCGTCATCCGCTTCCCTCAGGTCCTCAGCTGCCCCAAGTGCCATCGTCTCGGATCTATGTCCCAGCTCCAGGCAGGGTACGAGGACGTGCTTTGCGGACTCTGCAAGTCCAATGTGCCCTTAACTCCGTCCAGGTTCGTCGTCGCCTGCGAAGATGGCCACTTAGATGACTTTCCTTATACTTTTTGGGTTCATGGGCTCTATCCGGACAACTCCGCGCAGCACGAATTGAGCCTTGCGTCTGAGGGTCGAACGTCCTCGCTCGCCGACATGATCATTCGATGCAGCTGCGGAAGGTCGCGGTCCATGGCGGACGCTTTTTCCCCTGCCGCGTTGAGGGAGATGAAATGCACCGGGCGCCGTTTGTGGCTTGGCAAAGCATACCGGGATCGTACGTGCGGAAAGCCTCCACGCACAGTGCAGCGTGGCGCCTCAAACGTCTGGTTCCCAGCCGTTCGCTCCGCAATTTCGATACCCCCGTACTCGGAATTTTTGGCCAAAGTAGTGGGCCAGCGTGCGTCAGTTCTTAGCAAACCCGAGGCACTCACCCAGGGGGATTGGGTTCTCGAAGGGATCGTAGAAGAGTTCGGAAACCGCTTCACCATAGCTGAGCTTAAGAACGAGGTGAACCGGCAGTTCCACGGTGAACAAGGTGAAGACCTGACGGACGAGGTTCTCAGGCAGCAAGAGTTTCAAGCCCTCATCGCTGGCCGGGCGGATCAACCGGACACAGATTTTGTGGCTGAACGCATGGAGGTTCCGGAGAGATACCTGCATTGGATAAGAAGCATCCGAAAGGTGACTCGGCTGCGTGAAGTAAGGGCCCTCTACGGGTTCAGCAGGCTCACCCCGAAGACCGAGGACAACCCGGCTGTGAAACTTGCGGCGATTTTTCCCGAGGACAACCGACAAAGCTGGCTGCCGGCCATCGAGACGCTGGGAGAAGGACTGTTCATAGCGCTCGATCGAACGCAGCTCGAGGAATGGGCAGCCTCGGACTTCGCTACCGCGCGCAGGAACATTCTGCAGAGGAACGTCAATGCAGCGGCGAAGCAACGGAAGATCGACGCAATACAGGTAGATATTATTCGCGTTCTCCTACACACACTTGCCCACGTGCTCATTGATCAGTTATCCCTCGACGCGGGCTACCCGGCGTCGTCCATCAGAGAACGTCTTTATGCCGGCGAGGACAACGCAGGGATTCTTCTCTACACAGCTTCATCGGATTCAGCAGGCAGCCTGGGCGGCGTGGCTGCCCTTGCGCACCCCGAACGCCTGGCACCAGCCTTGGATGAAGGGCTCGTTCGGCTTTCATGGTGCTCGGCGGACCCCGTGTGCATCGAGTCGACAGGGGCAGGTGCTGACGCACGCAATCTCGCTGCTTGTCACTGCTGCGTTCTGATTCCTGAAACAAGCTGCGAGCTATTTAACTCGTTCCTTGACCGGGGCCTACTGTTCGGGACGCCAGCTTCCCAGGACGCAGGTTTTCTGCAATGGATAGAGTCCAACGCGGCGACATCTGCCGGTTCGAAATCCGACGTACCGGATGCTAACGCGGCACCACGCAAAGTACGCCAAAGCATGTGGTATGAAATCTATGAGGACTCCCTTGAGCTCCGGAGCCTCATCGAGGAACTAATCGAATCCGAAGTAACCCCAGACCAATGGGGTGCGGACATCGGGCCATCGAATGAATGGATCTTAGATCTTTCCTGGCCAAGCCATACCTTAGCCGTTGTTGCGCAAGGGGATGAGACCCGGGACGAGTGGCTTGCCGATCGCGGATGGACAGTGCTGAGCCTGGAGAATCTCGAATCACGGGACATAGCAGAGAAAGTTTCCGCCCAAGTCCTCTAGATGAACCAACACCGTGGGGTGGTGCCCAGCGATGTGGGGCACCATCCCTACTCCGCGGAAGCGCCGTCTAGTCCAGGAAGTACTCGTAACTCAGCGGCTTCAGGTTTTCTGGGGACGGCCGCCAGTCCGGATACACGCTCATGGCCCCCTTGCCGGTATTGATAGAACCGTCGAGATGACGCTCCCAATCTATATCGGCTACGACAACTAAATCTGTCCTGTCGAATTCGTTTGCGTGAGTTACCTCATTGCGTGTCAGGATGACCTTCCGCACGTACCCCTGCGAGCCCTTGACTTCTACGTGCCGAACTTCGCCACCGCGCACAACCTCGAGGTCGTACGACTCGAATGCGCCGACGTCCTTGACGCTGTATCCGGCTGCTTCGTAGTGGGCTATGGCCTGACGCACGGCCTGCATCTCGATGGCCTTCTTCAGTACAGGATCAGCGCAGTAGCCCGCGTAGCTCTGCTTCACGCCGTTCTGTCCTGCCACCGGGGGCGCCATTAGAGGGCGGTCAAACCCTCCCCAATCGCTGTCAGGCAGGAGGTCGGGGACCGCAGTGACCACCTCAGTGGGCAGCTTGAAGAGATAACCTTGGTTCGGTTTTAGGCCGGTCGTGGGGTGCTTCTGAAACGGGAAATACATCGTGTATCCCGCAGTTTCTGCATAATCTCGTTCAAGCGCGCCTTTGACCCCCAGAATGTCTTCCTGGTGGTCCGCCCGAAGATCTGTCAGCAGATAGGGGCGAGGAAGCGGCGCATACTTCGTCAGCGGAATCGTGTTCGCTGGTTTACCGAACCAGTCCCCTGCCCGGGGCTGCAGCCCTCCGGCCACGATCGAGGCGCCGTACATTCCCGATTTGAATCCCATCCGATTGTTCTTTCCCACCCAGTGGAGAACAACATCGCCGACCCGGACGTCGTGCATGAGATCGTAGCGAGGCGTGTCAGGGGCTATCAGTTCACTCCCCCAGGTGTCGACATTAACCAATTCCATCCAGTACCGCTGCGTGGAATCGCCGTCCCACCATCGGGACTTTCTTGTCGTCGCCGTAAGCGTCATTTCTCCCCCAAATGTTTGTGAATTGCCCTGAAGTATTGAACTACTTTGTACCAAGCAGCTCCGACGGTTTTCCGTTCCACGTCACCACAAGCTCGTCGCGGGCTCGGGTCGCTGCGACGTACAGCAGTGACCTCTCCCGAAGCAAAGCATCATCACGCTCGGCATCAGCTAGGCCCTGAATGGCATGCTTCTGCGGCAGGCTGGACTCGCTGACACCGAAGAGAATGACCTTAGCGAATTCCATACCTTTCGCCCGGTGCATTGTCATGACCACAGGCTCCTCGCCGTCGGCGGCAGCTGCGTCAATCGATCGAACTTCGATTCCACGCTCGTTCAGGCTGCTAACCACCTGGGACTGCTGGTGCTTGGCCCTCACGAGGATGCCGATGGATGCACCGTCGGTTCCCTCTTCCTGCCACCGCCGGATGTGGTCGGCTGCGAGGTCGAGCTCGCTGTTGAGCGACTCAAGGCCCTGGCGGATTGGCTCCGGACCGCTTCGCGCTGAGCGATAGTCGCTGGACTTCTCTTCGCCATCCTCGATGTCGTGGAACTCCGCCCCGGAGAGGAGTTTCACAGCGAAGGCGAGGTTCTGCGCCGTCGTGCGGTAGTTCAGCGTTAGTCGCCGGGAACGGCCAACAATGTGTATGCCAAAGCGGGACAGCGGCACCTTTTGGCCATACAGCCGCTGGTGGGAATCCTCTGCGATGAACAGGTCGTTGGTTCCTTCGACGACCAAGGCCCGCAGCAATAGCCAGTGCCCTGCGTGGAAATCCTGCGCCTCGTCCACAATGACGTGATCCGCCGGCCGCGGTCCCCCGACGGAGGCGCGGTGGTTCAGGGCAGCGGCAGCGAGGGCGGCGATCTCCGCGTAACTGGCCTTGTCCTCCATACGGTTGGAGCGTCGATAGGCCTCGATGATCCGCCACACGGCAATCCGCTTTGGCCGGTTCAGGGCGGTCCCGCGGCCGGCGCGCGAAACCTTCAGATACTCGTCCTTGGTGGTCACCCCGTTGGCTAGAACCACCGAGAGGTATTCCTGCTCCAGGAAAGTGCTGTTGGCCAGCGTGGGGTCCAGGCCGTGGTCTACAGATCCGGCGGCGTAGTCCCAGGCGTCCTTGTCAGTCCGCTTGGTCGTCTGCTGGTCTCCGTTGCCAAACACCAAGTTCAGCGCAGCGGATCGTTCGACGACAGATGCCGCCGACCAGATCTGAAAGGCCAACGAATCGATACCGGCTACACAAACCCCCGGCTTGCCAAGCTTCGTGGACATCGCCAAGGCAGGGTCAAGCTTGGCCATATTAGTGGCCAGCGATTCTGCCAAAGTGGTTGTGTACGTCGTCAGAATGACTCGCACTGGCGGCTTTGCGTCGGCGAGGACTTTGGCGCGGTGCAGAGCGACCACAGTCTTGCCCGTACCCGCTCCACCGGACAGGCGAAACGAGCCGTTGCGGCTCTTCTCTGCATACTGCCGCTGCTCCGGGTGCAGGAACGTGCGCCAGGCTTCGAAGTCACCAAACTCGATGATGTTCTTCAGTTCCTGCGGGTTCTCGCCGATAAACGCAAACTGGATCTTCGATGCCGGGTGTTCCAACGCCTCCCGGATCTTCTCATCGTCGGACTTCGTTTCATCGTCTTCGTACTTGCCGAGCCCGAGCTCTTCTTTGACGTCAGCCAGCGACTTTCCGGCTTCGAGATCGATCAGCGCAATTCCCTGCCACTCGGGCGCGTTGTCCACGACTGCCGAGAATTCCTTCAGTGAACGGGCAGCGATTGCGCGCCGAGCGACCTCCGCATCGATGCCCAGGTCCTCCACCAGATATTCCGGCGTGTAGCCGGCAGAAATCAGACCGTTTACGAACCCCGGCTCAGGATCTGGACTAACAGGCGGCGGAACCACGGTGGTGCCGCCGGGCTCACCGTCGCCGGTGCCCGGCTCCGAGCCCTTAATCAGTTCCACAACACCGTTCACCGGGTTGACCTGGAGCACGCTGGATCGGGCAATCTCTATAGCCTGGTCATGAGGCCACGCTCCGATATAGATGTAATGCGGTTCGCCCGCGGGGTTCAGTCGATAGAGGACGGCCCTGTAGTTCAGATCAACGCGCCCAGTCCGGACCCGTGGGTCCTTCGGCTTGTGCATCGGTTCGATGTGCAGGCCCGGTGCCGTGTCGTCTTCCTGCAGCTTCTCCAAGAAGTTGTAGATTTTCGATTTCAGAGATCCATCAAGCTTGGACTTGCTCTTCATCCACGTTACTAACGGCATTACTTACCTTCCATCACGCTAAGCGAATTGGCCACGTCTGCGGCATCTGGTCCTACGGCGGTCCATCCCGCGTCGATTAGACCCTGAAGGTCCTCGCCGTCCAGCAGGATCCCCATTTTCTGGTCTGGCCAAGCTATCGAGATGACGCTGCCATCCGGCAGTTCGAATCCGAGCTCCGGAACGGGTAGACCGTCGATTGCGGCCAGTTCAATCAGCAACGGCCTCTCATCGTCAGTTGCCATGTCCAGAAGTTCCTGCCATTCCGGGCTGACAGCCGCGGACGACTCTTCCGGCGGCAGCACAACGTCAACGGGGACGGACAGCATGTCGACGGAGCCGATCGTCAGCCCATACCTCTTGAAGGCCATGAGGTTAGACAGCCGGAGCCATTCGCGCCAGTAGAGGTGGTGGTCGTCATCCGCCACGGCTTCCGCGCGGTCGTCGAGGTATAGCCCGACGACAAAGCCTTTGGCGTCCAGAGACTTTGCACCAGCCGACATCACCATGGCCCCGAACCTGTACTGCCAACAATTGTCCTGACCAGCCTCATGAGTGGCGTTCTGACTGACCAGTGCCTCCAAGGCACGCTCTGCAGCGCTGTCGGCGGTGGACTTGAAGGGCTTCTCCATCAGCATGAGCGGAACGACCTCGGCGAAGCGCTCCCAATCCGGCTGTGCGGGATCCTGGATCCACGCCCAGAGCTGGCTCATGGCATCTACGCCAATGAGGTCCAGCAGCCCGGGCTTGAGGCTGAACTGGGCTTGGATCTTCTGAACGCGGTCTAGCTTATGCCAGGCCGGGAACGATGTGGCTCCCTTGCCGAAGGCGTCCACGTCTTCCCATGTGATACCCCACGGAATGATGCCGGCCTCGCGCAGTTTGGCTCGCTTGCCGGCGTCGTCGCCAATGCGGTTGTGGGTGCTGGACGCATGGAAATAGTGACCATCCGTGTAGATGGCGATCTTCGGAATGTTGGGGTCCTGGGCCATGAGGACGAAGTCCGGCCGGGTTCCCAAGATGTCTTCCTGGGGTTCCAGCCACCACTTGTGTTTGCCGCCGGGGAGGCGGAACTCCAGCCGGTCCCCGCGCAGCGCCGGTGTCACCTTGATATGGGCGCCCAGCGTCTGAAGGCGCTCCACGAGAGCCCTCCGGAATTTCAGTTCCAGATGGGACTCCGGGTTCAGGCCGGCTGCCGGCGGGACGGTGGTGGTCTTCCAGTCAGCGAACGACGGCGACTGCTCACCTTCCGCAGGTACCTTGCCGCTGAAGAGGATGTCAGCCAGCAGCCGTTGCGCCGTGATCCGCGAGACCTTGTCTACCAGCCAAGGAGGTGCGAATGGCAGGAGGCAGTTGTGGCAGGCAAGCCGTTCTTCGTTCTTGCAACTGCAGTTGCGCACCACATCCCACGCAGCGTAAAGCAGTTTCCAGACCTTCTCCGGTTCGGCGAACTCAGCCAGGTAACCCGTTCCACCGGGCACTTTGTCATGGAGCAGAAGCGAAATAGCGCTCTCGCCGCCGTCGAGCGGTTCATTGATCTTGACCACGTCGATATGGTCAGGGGCGCCGCCGAGCACGGTACGCAGGCCCAGCAGTAGGCCTGCCGTGAGGCTGGGCACCGCGAAGTCGTCGCCCATAACTGCCGCGGTGGGCAGGCGCAGCGAGACGCCCTGGGTCGTAAGCGTACGGGCGAGCGCCACGTCCTTGACGTTCTCCTCAGACGCTTTGCGGTACTTACACCAGAACCTGTGCTCATCGAAGCTGTTCGCCTTGGCGGACTGGTCCTGCTTACCGCAGTACGAGCACACCCGGAACAGCGGCGCCTTCACGTCTTCGCCGGCAAGAACCCGGGTGGCCGCATTGGAGGCCGTCCGGCCGAGATTCAGCCAGCGAAGCTCCGTGCGGTGAAGGTATTTTGCCCCGAAGTCGATGCCGTCCAGGAACCACTGGCTCGTTACATGCTCGGGGTCAATGTCCGCGGCCACGACCACGTTGAAGCTTTCCTTGACGCGGTTGTCGCTGCGGTCGCCGATGCCGGCCTCGTCCCTTCTGACCTCGGCGGAGACCTTCTTCATCACGACGACGTCGAACGTCTGGCTGACGTCCGCGATGGCGCCGGTTCCGCAACGGGCACAGGCGGTGACCGGCCCCTTGGCGTCTACCTCGGTGTTAGCCCAGCCGCAGGATGGACACATTTGCCATTTCTGGATGTGACTTTGTTGCGGACCTAGGTCCACGGCGTCGATCTTGACCTGAAGACCCTGGGCGTAGAAGGTCGCCCCGGGGGCCAGCTCCGTCAGGGCAATCGACGCGCCGCGCTGGTAGCTGATGCTGTCCGTCCGGAACTCGTTCGTATCCACATCGCGCCAGGTCAGTCCCACATCCAGGCTGACGGAGTCGTCCAGCAGGGTGTAATTGGGCAGCACGCCGTACTCTTCCAAGACCGAAATCCAGTAGTCACCGCGAAGCTCGTGCAGTTGGAACGAAATGAGCTTGAGCGTGGCATAGGCAGTCTTCGGCGCCTGCAAATCGTCGGCCGTTGCAGCATTTGACTTGGCACGTTCTTCAAGCTCGGGTAGCTGGCTGTCGATCTCTTTGCGCCGGGCCTCGAGCTCGGCCACGTCCTGTTCCCACAGGCGTGCGGCGCGGACCAGATGGCGGGCCATGGGGCTGGACTCCCCATCGCTCTGGGGTGTCGCCCAAGTCTTCAGGGACTCCACGGTCGAGTCGGCCAGAAGCTCCCCGTATTGTGCCAAGAACTCCGCCAGGTACTCCCCCGCACATTCGGACGCCTCATCAATGAGATCACCCAGGAAGGTGCCTTTATCGGCGCTGCCGAGCGCCGCCGTCGCCTTCTGCGGGTGTGGGCGGCCGGCATCGCGGGCAAAACGGTCGACGATGTGTGCGGTGTACTGACGCTGCAGGATTTCCTCGGCGTCCAGGAATGTGGCAGGCGGACGCACCTCGCCGTTGATGACGGACAGCGGGTCGTGAAGCTTGGGCAGGTGCTCTCCCCTGCCCCGGACATAGGCCAGCACCAGCGAGTTGCCGGTGAGGCGGCCCGCACGCCCGACACGCTGCAGGTAGGACGCCACGGACGACGGCAGTGAGGCCAGCATCACGCAGGAAAGGTCGCCGATGTCGATGCCCATTTCCAGGGTGGGCGTCGCCACCAGAACGTTTGGGGCCTGCGGGTCATCGGTAGCCGACTTGAATTTGGATTCGTAGTCCAGCCGGGTCTTGTCGTCCAGAAGTGAGGTGTGTTCGCGGGCCACCACGCGCTTCATGTCGCTTGAGCGGTAGAGCGAACGGTAGTAGTTGTCCTCGCCGGAAGCACGCTGGAGAGTACCCGGGCAGCGGATGAACATACACGGTGCACCGTCCAGCTGGCTGATGACTGTTTCCGTGCCGGGCGTTTGGACCTTGCAGGTATCGCAGCTGAGGAAATGCCGCTTGGCGGCCAGGTCCTCGCTGGAAGGGGCCTTCAAGACCAGGCGTTCCGGGGAAATCCAGAAAATCTCTGCCCCGCTCTCCGACTTGGTGGAACCCAGTACGCCGGCATCCAGCAGTTCTTTGAAGAGAGCCTTGGCCAAAAACGCCCCGTCCGCAGCGGCTGTCGAAAGGCAGCGGGAAGCCCACCGGGCATACCAGGAGGCGGTGGATGTGACCGGATCCAGGTTGTCCGAGTTCTTGACTGGCGGACCAATCCGGGGGAATGCAGGGGCCGCGCGGCCCGGCGGGAAGGCGGGCATGCCTTCAGACTTGCGGCGGCCGCCCCAGACCTGCCACCTGTGGCCGTCCTTCTTCAGGTACGGGTCTAGCCACTTGTGGTGGACGCCGCCGCGAATGCGCATGCGCTCGAGTACGCCACGAACCCAGAAGGTTAAATCCTCGGACGACGGGCTGTGTCCGTCAAACGCCGTCTGCTGTTGCACGGAGTCGATAGCTTTTTGGGCGAGGGCGACGATGCGCGCCTGCGAACCAGCGTCCGTCTCCGCCACGACGCTGCCGGTGAGTTCGAGGGTCCTACCGACGCGGGACTGCAGACCGAATTCCAACGATGCATCGAAAAGGAGTCGGGACTTAGCGTTGCTGGTGGCCTTGCGGCGCTCCGTGGCACTGGCGCCGGGCTTCCAGAAAGCGCGGAACTGCTCCCGGTCAACGTAGTCCGGCGCGATCAACTGGTATTTCGCCACAGGGGTCTCTGCATTGGATATTGCGGCATTGACCAAGTCGTCCAGGGTGGTCTCCCCGTCCAAAGCGTTGCGGAGTGCAGAGCGCAGAGACAAGGTGTGGGACCGTGCCTGGACAAAACCGGCCCGGTGCGCCGCGTCTTGAACACTGTCTGTGAAGACGAGTGCCTTCTTCTCATTGGAATTGAGACCCTGCGATCCGAACAGATTGGAGATCGTGACGGAAAGCATGGTGGCAATGGCG
Source organism: Pseudarthrobacter sp. MM222 (assembly GCF_947090775.1). Classification (NCBI taxonomy): domain Bacteria; kingdom Bacillati; phylum Actinomycetota; class Actinomycetes; order Micrococcales; family Micrococcaceae; genus Pseudarthrobacter; species Pseudarthrobacter sp. MM222. The sequence goes on along the minus strand of NZ_OX352321.1, from coordinate 1,013,779 downwards.
CTTCCTAGGAAACGTATGCCGTCCACGGTTTGGCAGGCCGGGCAGGTGTCCCGTTTGGAGTCGTCATCTGCCTCGAGCCCGGTGAGCATCAGCACCGGGAGGATGCGGCCCTCCAGCAGATCGATGTCCTCTCCGTTAGGGGCATCAGACAGGATTTGCCGGTTCTTCGAGTCAAACCATCGGAGGCCTTCGACCTTGGCCTCATCGGCTCCCTTGAAGAGAACTTTGTCCGCCTCGCCCGGTGCGTAAAGCAGAGCCCTAAACCGCCCGCTGCCGGTCATCTTGCCGACGCGGATCTTGGTGTCATCCAGGTCCAGGTCATTGCCGGTGGGGCCCAGCATGACACCCCAGCCGGAGCGTCCGCAGTGCCGGCAGTAGACAGCCGGCTGATACAGCTCGCCATCCTGCTGGACGCCGTCGTCGGACCATCGGAAGCTGCTGGTGGCGTCGACCGCCTTGTCGATCCGGGAGAGCTCCCGGATCCACATGTGGACCTCCACCGACAGCGCCGGACGGCCATAGTCTGCACGGATCTGACTCAGGAAGGAGATGAAGTGGCTAAGGAACTCCATTTGTTCCTCCAGGCGGGCGGCCTGCTCACGCGGACCACCGCTGGTGCTGAAGCCGCCGAAAACGTTCTCCGCTAGCTCGCGCAGCGAGACGGCGTCAGTGGCGTGCTGCAGGACGGCCACAGTAAGGGGCTGCGTCCTTACGGCGTCTAGCAGGTCGTCGGGTCGGTTCCCGAACAGTGCGTCGCCAATGACACGCACGACGGCGGCGTTCGGCTCACCGTCTGCTGCTGTCCGCAGGGCCTCGACTTTGTCGTTCAGTGCGTGCAGCTGGTTCGCGATTTCGTTGATGGACCTGGGTGAATGGTTGGCTGACCCCAATCCGGTCCATTCATCGGAGCTGAGCCGCGCTTCGGTGATCACGCTGTCTTGCGGGAAGGGTTCGCCAAAGACTGTCTGCGCGAACCGCAGCATTGCTTCAGGATCGCCCTTGCCGCCAAGCGTCGCTGAGGTGGCCACCGGCGTGGCACGGCCCAGTGGGCGCTGTCGGTCCTGTTCGGTGAGACCCGAAGGCGAATCAGCGAGATCCGCCGGCCAGTAGCTCTTTAGTGTTAGGCCCAACCGGCGGAGCAGCATTGCCACGTCCGTGCCCTGGGCGCCGTCGTAGGTGTGGAATTCATCGAGCACCACGTACTGCAGCGATGTTGCCGACTGCTCCCAGATGCTTGCATCCTGGTGGCGGAGCAGGAGCATATCCAGCATCTTGTAGTTGGTCAGCAGGATGTCTGGTGCTTCACTTCGGAAGACGTCGCGCTGGTTGATCAGGCCGGCGGCCGAGACTTTGGTCCGCGGCTCGTCGTTCTGGCCGGTGTAGATACCTGCGGTGATCCCGCTGAGTTCAGGGTGGCTGGAGAGCACCTCGGCCAGGCGCTTCGCTTGGTCGTTGGCCAGGGCGTTCATCGGGTAGAGGATCAGGGCCTTCATGCCCTTCACGCCGTTGCCCTTCGCCCGGAGGACGTGGTCAATGATGGGAATCAGGAAGGACTCTGTCTTTCCGGAGCCGGTTCCGGTCGTGACCATGGTCGGCAGCGGCCGTCGGGCCTCGGTGCCGCCAGTTGCGACGTCAGCCTCGGCCGTCGAGCCAAGTGGCACACCGGTGGTTGAGGCTGTCGAAACGGGGTCCGTCGAGGCCCGTTTAGACGACAATCTCTGGAAAGCAGCGGCCTGGTGCCCATACGGCTCGAACCCTTCCAAGTGCCAGTCCAGCGATTCCTCCCAGCTGTCCGCCGCGGGCTTGAAGGGAAGCCGTAACCGAACGTACGGACCCTTAAACAACCCGCTGTCTGCGTCAGAGAGGAACTGCTGGATGGCGCCCCGTGCCTCGTTATCCGTCAGGGCGAACGTGGTGGTGAGGTAGTCGGAAAGACCTTGGCGTAGGTCATCAGCCTGGAAAGCGGGCAGCAGTTCCGCCATTAGTTCATCTCTTCCATTAGCTTCGTGAAGTGGGCATGTGCTTGCCGCATATCGGCCTCACGGTCAAAACCCACAAACGGGAGCTCGTATACGTACGTATTCCCTGCTGAGTTAGTTGCCGTGCGCTCCTCCGAGCTCAACTTGCCGTCCTGCAGGCGGAACAGCCTGTTGATATCGTTCGGCACCTTGCGACCATGGGGATCGTATAGGTCGCTTCGCTCATATCCTTGCAAGACGGGAAACTGCGTACGGTAAATCGTGCACAATTCATCCGCCGTGACGCCTAACATCAGACTCGTCAAGGCATCGATGTCCACAAGAGCTTGGCGTCGTTCTTGCGCCCGCCGGAACGCAATATCTCTGGACCATGGCTTCCCCGTAAGGGTCTGCCAGATTTCAGCAAAATCACGTGTTAAACACGTCAGGCGCAATACGCGGTCGGAGACTAGATGACTCAGCGCGTGCCCCTGAATAAATGGCAGCTTGTCAATCAGATCAGGGTTAATTTTGGAGGCGCCGGCAACCTTTACAGCGAAGTCGGCAACCAAAGAGGCCATGAATCCCGAAAGGAGAACCACCTCAGAAATTCTTTCGACATCTGCCAGTCCGCCAGTGTGTACGTTATCGACGTGCATTGCATGCGGGAGCGTCAGCGCTGAATGCAGCGTTCTCGAGCCGGTAACGGCTGCCATTCGACGCCATGCCACTCGCACACACGACCGCGATGCCACTCGGGCGCCGTCCGCCCGAGTCCATGTAGAATCTCCCGAATCATAGACCGATTTCTCTACGGCCCGCTGGTAGCTTGTGCGAGGAATATATCGCTCCGGGAGTGACTCCAGGTCAATTTCAGACCAGTCAAGATTGTTCTTCATCGTGGGGTTTGGTTCTTTAGCAAATGGCGTTGCGACGGTAAAATGGGGTCCTTGCAGAATCACGTCGTTCCAGCTCTTCGGGACGGCGGAGCCGACATCAAAAAAACCCTTCTTACGGTCAGCGGTTTCGTGCCATCCCGAGGCGTACTCCAGTCCAAGTTGGCGGACTCTTGGTGCACGAGAAAGCTTCTCCAAAACGCGGGCGCTATCAACGTTAACCGGGTAGAGCATGCGGGCCTGCAGCGCTGGCGTTCCGGGTTCATCCAGCATGTCGGCCCATATTTTCAGCACCTCGCCATCAACATGGATGATCCGCTCTTTGTGTGGCCGCAGGTCCCAGTTCCCGTTAGGATCCTTGAGCCCAGGCACTGCGCCGAAGCCCTTGTGAACCAGTGAACGCTCTACAGTATCCGGATGGTAGAGGGATGACGCCATTTGAAACGCTGGGGTTTCATGCCGTTTGCCATATATGTGAACGCCGTAACTAACCAGATGATGGATCTCAAAGAGCGATAGCTCGTTGATGAACTGCCAATGTCGACGAAGTCTTCTGTAAGTCTCGGATCTTAAGCAAGCAGCTTTCTTCTCCGTGAAGTGAGATTCCGGATGAACTAGCCCAACCACTCCTGAGCTCTTGCTCGATTTCCAGGTGCGGTGCATAAAACATCTGTATAAGTCGGGCTGAAGTCCCATCAGTACTGGATAATCAATGGACCCAAAATACTCCTTCGAGGAGCACACTGCCGCGGCCCCATCTACCAGCAGGTCGGCTACGCCGGGTAACGCAAGTGTGGATTCTCGTCTACGATGCACTTCCATTTGAGATGGCTTGGAAGTGAGCTGCCACCACGGATCGCCTTCGGCCAGAAGCGGTGCCTCATCAAAGACCGGCCGAACCCAGGGCGGGTTTCCAACTTGCAGATCGAATCCCCCCCGGGCGAATACTGAAGCGAAATCGAGTTCCCAATGATGGAAGCCTTGGTCGGCCGCAACCGCCTCGCAAACGGACAGCCAAAGATTGGCCTCCTTGACGGAGGTTATGTCACCGGCTTTGGCGAAGGAAAGGTCCAGGTCTTCGGCCGTGTTCAGGTCATCCCAAGCGCCCGCGTCCAAGATACTCGTCTGATTTTTCCACAATTTCTTCTTTGTGGCTGCATTCGATTCCGGTGCTGGCGTTCCCAAAATAGCTTCAAGTCCACAGATCCATTCCTCTAAGGTCGGAGGCAACGCGCCGGAAGTCATCCTGTCGGTTAGAGGCCAGAACCAGAGCGCGTTCCAGGCATCCATGACACGTCGCAGGCGTTGGTACGCGCCATTCGGGTCGCTGAGCTTCTGCTCAATTTCGTGCCGAGAAACGGGCAGCTCGGAAGTATTGGTGTCGGAATTCTTGCCGAAGTAGTTGATATCGCGACGGGCTTCCGACTCCGCGACTTCAAGTCGTCGCAAGGTAAATTGCCAGAGCGTCTCCACACGGCGTCCCAGGTTCGCCAAACGGTCGACTTGGGTTTTAGACGGTTTCGTCTTGATCCGGTTGCGCCAAGCTTTAAGGTCCTTCTGCGCATCACCCGCGATTTCTTTCACTTCTTTAGCTTCGGCCGCCGCACCCCAGCCTGCCGCTGGCAGCAAGAAATGGTGAATTCTTCCGACAACGTTAGGATCGTCAGACTCGCTCGCTATGGCTTCGGCGAGACCTGAGAGGGGAGCATCCGCCGGGACGCTCGTCAACCATGACTTGTCGTTGACTGAGGCTCGCGAATAGGTGGCGCGGCGCGCGCCGATCAGTGAGTTTCCTCGACGAAGGTGCAGTCCAAACCACGGGGCCTGCAGCCCGGCGACCATCGTGTCCAACCAGAGAGACACTTCGGCCAGTTCCACGGCTGTTGAGTTAAGATCCACGCCATAGACTTGGTGCAGGGCAATCTGAGCCTTAACCTTCTGCAATTCGACCGCGTAGTTCTCGGCAGGAATTGTGCGTCCAAGCTCGGTCTGCTTCAGCTTCAGGTACGCATCTGCTAGCTGACGGACAGCCTCGATGGCGAATGCGCCTGAACCCAGTGCAGGTTCACAAACGGTCAGTTTCAGAATCTCGTCCGCTGGAGTTTCATCGAGTTTTTTACCAAGGAGCTCCTCCAACGCCTGAGACACAACAAACCTGGTTAGAACTTCCGGCGTGTAGTACGAGGCTGACTGCTGACGTTCACGGCCGGCGAGCCGGAAGACAAAGGTGCCCTTTTCGTGGAGAACAGGCTCCAGCTCCCCCGTGACCTCATTCGTGGTAGTCACGAAATGTTTGCGCTCTATCGATTCAGAACGCTCCACAGGTACGACCCAAGAACCTTTGGAGGAGTCTCCGTCCTTTGCGACCTCGTGTAGATCCGTCTCGGCAATAAATCCCGTGTACGACATGAGGCCCTCGTACACGGCACCTAGCTGGTTGACCCCCAGTTCGGCGTAGGAAATGAAGCCGCGGTCTTTTCCTTTGACTTCCTTGCTCAGGAGAAGGTGTCCCAAGACCTTTTGTAAGGCTGCATTACTCAGCCCTACAAGGTCGATATCCGCCATCGCATTGGGGTCGAAAAGGTCGGCCTTGAGGCTGTCGAAGTGCAGGCCCTGATCCCCTTCAGCCGGCGTTGAGGAGTCGGCCAACGGGTTCAACTCCGTACCTGGGTCAATCGACGGCTGATGGCCTTGATCGACTAGGCGGAAAAGGGTGCCGAGGGACTGGTAGATATGGGTTCCAGACCTCGCGCGCTGCGACTCGGGCACATTGAGAGCGAGCCCGCGCAGCCGATCCAACCCGTAGCCCTCGTTGTACTCACCGACGCCGACGGGCAGGACACCCATCTCCGGAGAGGCTTCGGCATACAGCAGGAACAGGATTCGATATAGGTAGCGCAGTGACTGGCGGGCAAGGATCTGACCGTCGATTTCGTCCAAGGGAAGGCCCACAGCCTGGCGTCGTTGCAGGACGTCATTGGCGATGATTTCTATGGAGAGACGAATGCCCTCCCGAAGATCCTTGGACACACCGATGGTGTGTTTGACGGAGCTTTCCAAGATCTGGTTCCACCAGATGGATTCACTGGCGTCCGGAAGCAACGATTCGCGCCCGAAGATGGCGAGGATGCGGTCGATTTCGCCGCCGCGCTTTGTGTCATTGCGTTCGCAGGCCAGCAACAGGTCTGCAGCCAGATAACGACCCTCCGCCCAACGTTCCCGCTCCGTCAGCAGCAGCCATCGACCCCCGAAAACCACAATGAACTGAGGCGGCTCGTCGGTCCGGTAGAGCTCGGAGACAAGTTTCGGCGCCGGCAGTTCTGTTTCCTTGTCATCGATGAAGGCAGGAGCCAGCATCCTAGAGCTGCCCTTGGCCGAATCCAGGAGGTTTTCTACGGACTCGACAGGGCGACTCTCAAGAAAGAGTACGTCGCCGTTCTCAGACTTCCACACGTTGGAAACCCGCACTGAGGTGCCGGCCCGGTCGGAAGTGAGCTCCGCCGTCGTTCCCTTAAACCCAAGCGCCTCACGCACCTTGTGATATACAAACGATGCCTTGCTTGGCTCTTCGAGAAGCTCCGCAAGTTCAACCTGGAATGTGCCGCGTTCGCCGAGAAAGCGCTTCAGCACGGACTCCTGGCCTTCCTTGGCCTGCTCGTCCCATTGCTTGCGGAGTTTGAGCACCTCAGATTGGAAGGACTCCTTCGTGGAGTCTGTGGTGAAGTAGTGCTCGCTGATCCAGTCTTCGCCAACGACGATGGAATCAAATGAGGGCATGGTTAGTGGGCCCCTTCAACTGCGGTAATTTCGGGCACGATGACCAGAAGCGGGCGGACGAGGCGCTGCGACGGCGCGAGGGAGGCAGCAATCCGCTGCTCCTCCTGGATGCGTTCGCGCTGTTTTTTGAGAGCGGACTTGCTCATGCCGGGGAGGTGCTGTTCCAGCGAGGATTCCTGCCAGTGATCCGCACGGTCCTGCCAGCCGGCAAGACGCTGTTCCGCTGCCTGCTGTGCCGCTGCGAAGGTGGCCTCGAGGGTTTCTGACGTGTTCTCAACCGCGACCGGGACGAGCTGCTGAAGCTGACCGACGTTGGCTATAGCGCCGGGATTGATCGCATTGGCCGTGAGTGCCGCGGCTTTCAGGTAGGCGCCCAGATCGTCGAGTGTGTCGACCAGACAAAATGACGGATTGTCCGGGTTAGGGAAGTCCGCGGTGAAGAACGCTTTGGAGACGACCTGGCCGCGCTCGTTCATGAGCGTGCCCATCAGGAGGACGGTGGCATTCTCGACATTTCCCCGGACCGCGAGGACTTCGCTCCGGGACAGGGAGGCCAGGGCCTTGTCGCTGGCCCATTCGAGCACCGGATGAAGCGGACCCAGGAAGTGGGCTTCCGGCCAAGTCGTGGTCTTCTCCCCTGCAGTGGGCTGCGCAGCACGGGCGCGTTCCAGTTCCAGCTTGCCGGAGATTGCAGTGGTGGCGAGCTTCATCTTCTTGGTCACGGCCCGGTCCGAGAGGTAGGACTGCGGGAGGTATGCGAGCCGGTGCTGAAGGTCGCGCGGGGGTTCCAGTTCGGCAACGGAGTGCTCTTTGTGAATGGTCCAGGCGACGCCGTTGTTGCTCAAGCTGGCTTCCGGTGTCACGAATGCTTCCCGGAGGGCCTCATCCAAGTAGTCGAGGTCCGTGGCGTAGAGACCGATCTGGGTTTCGGTCGGGACGTCATTCTTGGCGGGTACATCGGAGGCAAGGCTTTCGAAAAAGGCATCAAAATCGTCACCACTTGTGACGTCTTCAGGGCTGCGGAGGACTTCGTGGACCGATTTCTTCTTCATAAGCACATCTCGGATGGCTTCCTCTTCGCGGGCAACGCTGTGGGCGCCCATCAGTGAGGCCACATCCTGTAGCACCGTGTGTGCCTCGTGTTCACGTTCCATTACCCGGGTCAGGACCTTGAGGTCGCCGCGGAACTGGCTGTTGTCCGGCTCGAGAAGTAGCGTGGTGATTTGGGGAGGGAACTTCTGCCCGTAGCGGTCGATGCGGCCGTTGCGCTGTTCGACGCGGATCAGGCTCCACGGGATGTCGAAGTGGATCAGGTGGTGGCACTGGGCATGCAAATTGACACCTTCGGAGGCGACGTCGCCGGTGACGAGGACGCGGATGTCCGAGGACTCCCGTTTGAAGCCGTCAATGATCTCTAGTTGATCGACGTCACTCAGCCCCCCGTGGAGGATGGCGACGTTTGTTGCCTTGAGACCGAGGTCTGCCGGGAGCTTTTCCTGGAGCCACTTGAGGGTTGGAACCCGCTCAGCGAAGATCACCGCCCGCATGGGTGATTTTTTGCCGACGCCGATTTCTTGAAGGTAGTTCACCAAGGCTTCGTATTTGGCGGACTTTCCCGCAAGCGAGGCCTCCGTCAGTTCTTTCAGGCGCTTTAGCGCCTCGGCTTCCTTTGCCTCGCCAGCCAGGGCACCGCCGTCGAGCTTCTTCAGACGTTCCTGTACCGTCTCCAGCAGCGCCGCCGGGCTCGATAGGAAGGCTTTTGCCAAGGTCCACGGGAACAAGCCGCCGTTCTGTCCCGAATATGGAGAGGTGCCCGCTTGGGGGTACAGCCAGGTGTCAGCCAGCTCGTCTGCAACGTCGTTCTCTTCCGGTGACGCTGGGATCAGTTTGTTGTCTGGTTCGAGCCGCTCCGCCCAGTCAGCGCCGACTTCGCTGGCGACCTCGGGGCTGTGGCGGTGCCGGCGGATGATCAGATGCTCGATGTCCTTCTGCTCGAAGGTGCCATCCGGCCGGACGACGGTGGGGTCCAACAGCCGGAGCAGCTCAGCGAACGAATCGTTCTTGCCGTTATGCGGGGTGGCGGAGGCGAGAATCAGGGCCTCCGTATTGGGGGCCAGGACGCGCGCGAGCTCATTATTCTGGGTGCCCGAGTTGGTGAGGTTGTGGGACTCATCGATGACGACCGCGTCCCAGCGCAGCTTCTCCAGATGGGCGCGGTAGCGGGCGCTCTTCAGCGTGTCGATGGAGATGATAGCGCGCTTGAAATACGTGAACGGGTTCCGAGTGCCAGGGAGGATCTGGCGGACCTTCTGGATGCCGGCCGAGTCCAAGCGGACAAAGGGAAGCGCGAAGCGGCACCAAAGCTCGTGCTGCATCTGCTCCAGGACGTGCCTTGGTGTCACGATGAGGATGCGTTCCCCGCGGCCACGCTTGACCAGCTCGCTGAGAATCATCCCGATCTCGAGCGTCTTGCCCAGGCCAACGGCGTCTGCGATCAGGATGCGCGGGCGGACATTGCGACTGTCCAATGCTTTGGCTACCGCGATCCGTTGGTAGTTGAGGCTGTCGGCGAGCATGCGAGTGGAGACACCGAGCTTGGGGTCATTGAGGGGTGCCGGCGTCTTGCGCAGAGTGGATTCGAGCCAGAGGCGAGCCCGGCGGTAGTTCGGGCTGCTGTCTGCGACGACCTTGGAGTTCCGTGGGTCCACTACTTCGATCGTGTCCAGCGCGGAGTAGAACGCTGCCGTGGTATCACGGACGAGTTCACTCAGGCCTTGAACTCTTACGAGCGTCCCGTCGACGGATTTCTCGGCGCTGGTTACAAGCCACTCCTCGTCACGGATGTGCACCACCGAACCGGGCGCGACATTGAGTTCCCGGTTTACGGCTGTATGTGTCAAGTCCTGCTCCTGTGCTTAGTTCATCCCCATACCATCAGCTGCGCTCGCGTATGCCGCTCATAGGCTGGTGGTCAACCAAACATACTAGACCGGAGGCCGTAACTTCGGGGACGCCGCCTCAGACACGTGGCAGCCGCCGCGGCACGTCATTTCGTGCCAAACTTTGTTCAAATTTGACGATTGAGAGCAGGCAGCATGCACCCCGGAAACACTGGCTCGTGGCCCCATTCAACCGATTTCGAGGGCGAACTGCCCGAAGTGGTGTTGCGGTTTATTGAAACTCGTCACCTAGGAGCTGAACAAGGGTTGCTACTAGCCCGGTGTTCCCCTTTGGAAGGAGAGCCACAGCGCAGCACCGTCTCCTACCGGAGAAATGGTGCCTGGATCGAGCCCTCCCCCGACGAAGATAAGGACAAGTGGTTCTTCGAGGGCCCCGAATCTGCGAGTGCAACAGAGTATCCGCAGTTCTTTGATCTCCTCCCGCGTTTCGAGGGAACGGTGGCCGCGCACCTCCATGAAGCAGCCATCGAATGGTTTGACAGCCATGCTCGCGAAGTGAGTTGGGACATTCGGCCAGAGGTCTTCTGCTCGGAATCTCCCCGCCTTGAAGTTTGCTTCCTGCCGCAGTCGCGCTGCCGAATTGAGTTAGTGACGGAGCAAGCTATCTGGCACCGCACCCCGGATGCAGGCTGGAAGCTTGAGAAAAGTTTGACAATTCAGGACTTTCTCCAGAGGTCCGCCGTTAATGGCGTCGCAGACAGGCATCTTCAGGCAGCTTGGGATTTTCGGCCTGAAATCGAGGATGAACATGAGGGGCGTGGGCCAAGGCATGACGAGGCCCTCGGTGTCGCGATGGCGATTGGCGCATCATTCCCGATCATTCCAACTTTTGATTCCCACCTCCTGTTCTTGGAGGAAGAGTCTGCGCTCGACTGGCAGTCCGCACAGCACCTACTAGCAGCTTCCGCCAAGGCCGGATTCTTGTGCAATGAGGATGGCCAAGCAACAGAACTCGTCGTCCGACGAGGCACGAACGAATGGGTTCGCAAGCATTGCAGCTGGATGCGGACCCAGAATCAGGTGAGTTCTCAACGGCGCCTCGAGGAAATGGACTTGTCTCGTCTGCCAGATGCCGTCCGTTGGTGGGATACGGTTCCAGGGCCAGTTCCTCTATACGAGACACGTTGGTATTCGACTTCAGATTCCGTCTCATTCGTCACAGATGTGGACCCCTATGAATCACGAGACTTTCCCCTGATAGATCTCGTCCTCGGCGCGATTGACGATGGATCCGGCTTGCGGCGTCGCTCTGGTCATTGGGAAGAGGACCACATAGGCGCACTGGACATAGAAAACCACATGCCTGCAGATGAGGGCGACCTGCGTCCCTGGGGCGGTCAGTACCTGTACGTCCTCAGCCACTACGCAGCCGCTTTGGCACTCGAGTTCTGGGACTTCGGGCGTCGCGACTGCTCCAAATACGACTTCATGTGGTCCGATTTCGCGCAGTGGATGGCATGTCGTAGGAAAAACTGAGCTCGAGGTGGCCATGCGTTCTCGCTCCTGAGGCGCAGCTGATATCCGGCCAGTACCTATTCGTGCTAGCTACGCGGGCCCCAGCACGCCCCTCACCGGCTCTTGGACTACAGTCATCCTAGGATTCCCATCCACTAAGAATTTCAACCAGGGGGAACTTTGCAGGCCGATACCTACGCATTGAGATCAGTTCTTGGCTTTGAGCGGAGGTACGTGATCCCCACTTTTCAGCGGGACTACGAGTGGACACTTGAAGGACAATGGAAGCTGCTCCATGAGGATCTCTTGTCCGCTGCCGAACGGCTGCAGAAAGCCCGGAGTCAAGCCGATGCCCTGGGTGAGCCGAGGGCTCGTGCCGACAAGACCGTGACGCCCCATTTTTTGGGAGCGATAGTTTGTGAGCAACTGCCGTCGTCGACGGGCGGCGTGGACCAGCGCGCCGTTATCGATGGGCAGCAGCGCTTGACGACACTACAGCTTTTAGCCCGGGGCATTCTCGACGTCCTGCAGGAAAAGGCGTCCCCGCGAGCGTCGCAAATGCGGCGGTTGATCAAGAACCCAGCGGATGTGGCCACAGAACATCTAGACCAGTACAAGCTGTGGCCCAGGCGTAAAGACCGTGAGGTTTGGCCCGACGCCGTTTCAGATGAAATTCCTTCCAGCAACGGGCACCCCTATCTTTCCGCACGAAAGTTTTTTGCTGATCAGACACGCCTCGCGGTCGATGCGGATCCCGATGGTGAACTGCTGGATGCCGTCGTCGATACGTTATTGGGTCTGTTCAAACTTGTAGTCATAGACCTCGAAGACAATGACGACGCTCAGGTCATTTTCGAAGTGCTCAATGGACGTCAAACCCCGCTGTCGGCAGCTGACTTGGTAAAGAACCTGCTGTTTCTTCGCGGCGATCTGCGTGGCGAAGTGGAGCTCGACACACTGTACGACCGGTATTGGGCTCCCCTGGACGAAGCATGGTGGAAGACCACAGTTGGTACCGGCCACGCCGCCCGTGGACGTCGTGATGTTCTACTATCCGCTTGGCTGACTGCTGTCTCGGGGCAGGAAGCGGCCGTTGGTCACCTGTACGGGCAGGTTCGTGCGTACTTGGCTGCCAATAACAGAGCTACTGAGACTGTACTCAAGGAACTCAGCGAGTATGCGGAGGCGTACGTCACTGTCTACCATCCAGAACGAGCAGAGTCCGCTACCTTGGCACAGGCCTACGCCCGGCTCGACCGGATTCGTGTTTTGACCGCCGTGCCACTTCTCCTATGGCTTCGTACTCTTCCGGTCGACGTATTTCCGATCTCTGACCACGAGATCGCTGTGGGCGCGATCGAGTCCTGGGTGATGCGTCGTATGGTCACAGGGGCAAACACTAGGGGATATGGCACGTTCTTTGTGGATGTGCTGAAATCGGCCCAAGCTGCGCACGTTGAGGGGCGCAGTATTTCTGATGCCGTCACGGCTTACATGAGCTCTGCGTCCCAAGGGTTGGCTTGGCCAACCGATGATGAAATTACATCCTCCTTTGCCAATAACAAGTTCTATAACTCCTTCACACAGGAGAGGATCCGGCTCGTTCTGGGTGCAATCGACAAGCAGCTTCAGTTAGAGAACCCGCGCACAGAGCCAGCGAAGTTTGACTATGAGCAACTGCAGATTGAGCACATCCTGCCCTCGTCATGGCAATCTCACTGGCCCCTAAACATAGACGATCCGGCGCAACTCGAGCTAGCGTCGCAGCAGCGACATTCTGCCGCCCACCGCATCGGAAACCTCACCCTCGTAACGTCCAGGTTCAACCAAGGAGTTTCAAACTTCGGGTGGGACATCAAACGCCCCGAGTTCGCTTTGCAGTCCGGCCTCCAACTCAACAAGCCACTCGCTTCCTCAGCGTCTTGGGACGAAGCCTCGATCCAAACCCGGGCGCGTCAGCTCGCAGAAGTCGCTTGCCGGGTGTGGCCCCGGGTCACGCCCGTCGGAACCCCAGTCGAAACTGCGCCGCTCGACTGACGAGCGACGGGTATGCCTCTTGCACAACAGGACGGCTAGTAAAGACATGGAGGTAAAGGTAAAGGTCTGTGCTCTGGGTCATGATTGTGCAGCAATACTAAGCAGCACATGGGTTAGGGGACCGAAGTGACTTTTGAATGGGCTGTCGTATTGGGGGCGATTTCCGTCGTCTGTCTCTTTATCGTCTGGGTAATGCGCCGAAGCAAGGCCTTAGAAAAAAGCCACGTCACCTCGGACGCTCGCATGGCTGCACTTGCTCACCATCCAAGAACTGACGGTCCGTTCCAGGAAGGCCCAAGGCCCGCGCATCCCACGCAGCTCAAAGTTGCACCCGCCGTTCTGGTCGGACTGGCCGTGGACGGGGAGGGGCTCGCCGCAGTGGCGACTCCGGAAACGCAAGACCTTTTCACGGTGACTGCGAACAGGCCGACCGCAAAACAACCGACTGGTGGAGTGGGCACCTTGCCAACTCCTTCTGTCCCCGTGCCGCGGGCTCCGGCAGACCCCGATCAAACACGACCGTGGAGTGTCGAGGAAGGGCAGCGATTGTTGGCCGGCTACAGAAAAGGTGATTCAATCGCGGTTCTATCCCGGACGTGCGGTGTCACCGGCCGTGCGGTGGTCTACGAGCTCAGCCGCCAACTTCTAGAACCTATCGGTCGGATGGTCGATTCGACCGCTCCGAAGTTCCAGACCGCGTGGAGTACCGGAGAGCTAAAGATCCTAGATTACTACTACTCGAGCGCCGTGAGTTTGCCCAACATCGCTCGCAATATGCAGCGCGACCAGTTCGAGGTTGCGTTCCAGCTTTTCGCAAATCAAATCCCCCGGGTGCCCACGGGCCTCGTCCTGTCCCCGGAGACGAATGGTTTCCCCGGGGGCCATGCACCCGAATTGTCCATGACAACCTATAACGAATCACCCATCGAGAAAACACTCCAGACCGGCGGCAGCCCAGAGAGTTTCCGGTCTTACGAAGCGGACCCGCCGGTCTCAAGCCTATTTCGCCACGACGCGGACAGTACACCTGCTATGAGCGCTGTCATCGGCCGTGCCGATCCAAGCAATGACTCAGACGACAACCGAAACTGGTCGTCAACTGAGCTGACTCGATTGCTTCACCTCTACGCCGACAACGAAGACATGGAGATTGCGGACCTCGCTCGTCATTTTGGTACAACAAGTCGTTCAGTCGTAATCGCACTGACCAACCTCATCTTGGAGCCGCGGGGTCCACTTGAAGATGAAAACGTTCCAAAATGGCGGCGAGCTTGGACCCATCAGGACGTCGACGACGTACACGATTTGTTCCGGACGGGCGCCGCGCTTCAAACAATTGCCCAGGCGGTAGGTCGTGATCAGCTTTCTGTAGCCTTTCGGCTCCTAAGGGACCGACTCCCGGAGGTCCATTGCATTTCTGAGGACTTCTAGCCTGTGTCGCCTCGGCCTTCGGCCGAGCAGCAGTAGTGATTTCGGGGGCTCCAAGGAAGGCCGCCGCCGAAAACGCCATGGCCAGCGCGCGGATCAGACCTTCGAGATGCCGGTATCGATAGAGTTCAGGACCAAGTGGGTTCTCTCCCTGTAGGAAGGCGCTCTAGAGAGACCAACGACTTGGAGTCCACTGCGTGCCCATTGAACCACTGCCGCAGATCCACAACGTCAATTCAAGGACTGACGCAATGACGCGATAGCCCAGCACCTCGGCTGAAGAAGCCTGCTTAGGTGCTGCTGAAATCTGATAGACAGATCCAATGACGCAACCGCATGTCTTCGTAGCCATGGCCGACATCTTGAACCTCCGGTGCGACGCGTGGCTGCTCCCAACTGACTCCAAGGTCACAATTGAACAGCATTGGCTGAAGGCGCATCCAAACCTGCGAACCATGGCAGCGGCTTCAGTCTCGACGGGCTTCCGTGACGGTAGCGCCCTGGCTGAGCCGGTCCGCCCTTGGGATCCGGTTTTACCCTTCCCGATCATGACTGCGGTTCCCGACGACGGTGGTTGGAGCCCCGCCGTCGTCGCCGAACGTCTCGAGTCGTTCGTTCGCAGCGCATTATCAGCCATACCTGCGCCGCTGGATCACCGCCCCTACCGGCTTTTGGCCCTACCGTTCTTCGGCACCGCCGGGGGCGGCGCCGGAAACCACCTTGGTGCCGCGCTGCGTGCAATTCTTGGGGCATCCGCCGACCTTGCCGCCCGATACGACGTCGACATTGTGCTGGTCTTGAGGGACAAAGCAGCGTTCTCACTGGCCCAGAAGCTGAGGCGCGAGGCCGCTAGCGGCTTTTCCTGGCCCTCTCTCGGCGACCACCTGCGGGAGAAAGCAAGGTGCCTAGGCCAGATTGCACAAGCGGGACACCTAGTGCCTTTCCTCGGCGCCGGCGTGAGCGTCAGCGCCGGCGCCCCAAGCTGGAGTCAGCTGCTCGATACGTTGAGCGCCGGCATCGATCTCAAGGAAGCACAGGCAGGCGCGTTCCAAGGACTGAACCTGTTGGACCAGGCCGGAGTTCTCGAACAACTCTATGCCGACCAGAATGGGTCCCGGGCGGCTTTCGGCAAGGCAGTGGCTAAAGCAGTCGACCTGCCTCGGTACGGGTTGGCGCCGGCGCTTCTCGCCACCGTGCCGTCAACCGGGGCGATCACTCTCAACTATGACCGGCTTTTCGAATCGGCCTGTAGAGACGCCCAACGGCCGCGGACCGTAATGCCGGAGAACATTCCTGCAGTCGGTACTGACTGGCTCTTGAAACTCCATGGATCCGTTAGCCAGCCCGACAGTATCGTGCTGACCCGTGACGACTACCTTGGTTACAACAGCAATCGGGATGCGCTGTCCGCACTGGTCAAGGCGCACCTGCTGACCCATCACTTGCTGTTCGTTGGGTTCGGGCTAGCCGATGACCATTTCCATGAGATCGTCCACGACGTCAGGCGAGCGCTCCCGAATGATGCCTCGATGGACCACCAGATGGGCACGGTGTTGTCGCTCTTTGACGAACCGCTTCAGACGCTCGTGTGGACAGGCAAGCTGGAGATCCATTCCATGTCCAGTGCCCCGGTGCCAGACGCCGACCCAGCTGACGTCCGCATCGCACTAGCGACTGCCGGGCGGGAGCTCGAGATCTTCCTGGACATGATGGCCGCCTACGCGACCGACAACCACTCCTATTTGCTCGCTCCCGCCTACAACCAAGGGCTCGCCGACGACGAACTCGACCTGCGGCGGCAGCTCCTTGCCCTGGCGGGCCTGGAACGGTCAGCTGGTACAGCCGAAGTGTGGGGCGTGCTCGACAAGGCTCTCCGAGAACTGGGTTTGAAGGACCTGTCTTAGAAACGCCCCCGGGCTTTCGCCCACGGGCCCCTCCCGAGACCGAGTCCTTCGCCTAAATCGTCGGAGCCAGTCTAGGCTGCCGTCCATGGAGATCATGCCCCTCTTCACGAGCTTCCTCAGCGCGATCCAGACGCCCCTCGGCATCGCCATCGTCGCTACACTCGTGGTCTCTTCGTTCATTGCTTCCTTCGTTGCGTTGAGGCGCTACGTGAGGTCTATCCCCCATCGCTTTGAGCGTTGGCTGGACCGAAAGCAGGGGTGGTTGTTGTGACCGGCCAGCGCCGCTTGCACGGCCCGGTCCTAACTACTCCTTACCTGGAGCATGCTGGGGCTCGTCCCTGCCAGTAGTGCACCGATTGGGTGCCATGACAACGGAAACTACTTCCGCACGCGATCTCATGCCCCCCGCACCCACAACCGTGAAGGCCTCCCCCGAGTCCCGTCGGACATCCGCCCGGTCCCCACCAGCTTTGGCTCCATAAAGCGCCGGAACGTGTCGCGCATCAAAGGAGCGCCGGCCACCGCCTCGTGCAGGTCCCGCAGGTCCTTCAGCGTGAACGGCTCATCCAGCAACTCGCCAGGATCCGGGGCCTCCCCGTAGGCAGCCCGTAGCCACTCCACGGCCTTCGCCACAATGGCCTCGTGGCCATACGGCAGCGCCGCAATCAGTCCCGGCTCCCCGGTCACCGAAGCCAGCCGGACGGCGTCGGAATTCAACGCGTCTTCAAGAGCCGCCAGGGGCACCACGTCCACGTGGGCCACTGACAGCACCCAGCCTCGGTCGTCACGGCCCGGCTCGTCAAACACCCGCAGCTGGCGAGGCACTCGGCCGGAGATTCCCGCCTTCTCCCGCAGACAGCGAAGCGCCGCGTCCGCGAGGGTTTCGCGTTCACGGAGGAACGTGCCGGGCAGCGCCCACTTTCCGTGCTGGTGATCCTCTTCGCGCCGCACGAGCAGCACGCACACATCCCCACCAGCCACCGTCAGCACCGCCGTATCCACCGCCACCGAGGGGCGCGGATAGTCGAGCAGGGACACAGCAGGGCTGTTCTTGGAATCCTTCACAAGAATATTTATCGCAGTGTTGCGCTAAAGATGCAAGCCGTGCATACTGGAGTCAATTAGCGCAGATTTGATATAAATCACGGAGGTTCCCATGAAAGTCCCCCAGCTTCACGTCGGCGCCGGCAGCAGGCTCGGCCCGCTGAGCATCTTCCCCGTCTGGACCTCCGGCTCCGGCAACCTGGGCATTAGCACCGGCACCCACGCCGACGTCGCCGTGACCGAGCTCGCCAGCGGCCCCCAGGTCGCCCGGCTCACCGTCACCAACAACGGCCCGCACCCGGCCCTGCTGCTGGAAGGCGAGCTGCTCGAAGGCGGACAGCAGCACCGGACCTGCGCCCGCGACGTCGTCCTGGGCCCCGGCGAAACCCGCGACATCGACACCTTCTGCGTCGAGGCCGGCCGCTGGGAAGCCGGGGAGACCAGCCACCGCCGGCAGGCACGGCGAGCCCCGCTCAACGTCTGGTCCGAGCTCGCCAACGGCATCGACGGCCAGCGCGGGGGCAACCGGCAGGGCCGCATCTGGGAGCGGGTCAGCCGCTTCGATGCAGTCCGCGGCCGCTCGGTGACCAGCTCCCTGCTCGACCATATGGACCTGTTCAAGGACGACGCACACAACCGGTTCGATGCCGCGGATGCTCCCGATGCGCTGGAAGGACAGCGCGGCGTCGTCATCGGCCTGGGCCAGCAGCCGCTGCTCCTGGAGGTTTTCGGCACCAGCACGCTCTTCCGCCGCCACTACCGCCAGCTGATCGATTCCGCGCTGCTGGACCTGGAGCTCCTCTCACCCCAGGCGCTGGCGTCCGGTCCCATGCCGGGCCAGCGGGCGCGCGACTTCGCCGCCCAGGTCCAGGCGATGGACTTCGGCACGTTCGACGGCGGCGCGGAGGCTGGCGAGGTCCGGAGCCAAGGCTCCCTGCGGAGCCGCAATGTCACCCGCGCCGCCGGCACGGTGTCCGCCGCCGGCATCGCCGTCGAGCTTCCCACGCGCCGCCCCCAGCTGGCCCACCTGACCGGCTGGAACACCAAGCACCCCCTGATGGAGATGGCATGAAACTGACCCCCTTGCAGAATGACCGCGCGGCCGGAGTCCTCGTCGCCCTGGCCGCCGGCGACGCCCTCGGAGCAGGCTACGAATTCGGCGCGCCGTTGCCGGACGGCGCCGAAGTCACCATGAAGGGCGGCGGGCCGTTCGGGTTCGCGCCGGCCGAGTGGACCGACGATACCTCCATGGCCATCCCGATCGCCCAGGCCTTGCTGGAGGCAGGGTCCGACGCCGGATCCTCTTCCCCCGCGGCGTTCACCATGATCGTCCGCGCCTGGACGGCATGGGCCGCCGAGGCCAAGGACGTGGGCGCCCAGACCAGCTCCGTCATCGCGGCCGCCCGCCGGCTTGCCGCCGCTGCCGGCCGGAGCAAGGTCCACGCCGCCGACTTCAGCGCCGCGGCCGCGGACTTCCACGCCCGCACCGGACGCAGCGCCGGGAACGGGTCGCTGATGCGCGCCGCCCCGCTAGCGCTTGCCTACCTGGACCGGGATCCGGCCGAGCTCATGGCCCAGGCAAGGGTGCTCAGCGCCCTGACCCACGCCGACCCCGACGCGCAGGAAGCCTGCGGCCTCTGGTGCGTCGCCATCCGCGGCGCCGTTTTGACGGGGCGGCTCGATGTCCGGGCCGGGCTGACTCTCCTGCCGGCCGCCCGGGTTGCGGTGTGGCTCGACCGGATCGAGGTTGCCGAGCGCTCCCGGCCGCGGGACTTCACCCGCAACGGCTGGGTGGTCGAGGCCTTCCAGGGCGCCTGGAGCGCCATCCACTTTGCGGGCTTGTCCACGTCCGGCCCGGCGCACCTCCGGGTCGCACTAGAGGAAGCCGTGCGCGGTGGCCGGGACACGGACACCGTCGCCGCCATTGCGGGCGGCCTGCTGGGTGCGGCCTACGGCTACACCGCGGTGCCCTTCGAGTGGAGGCGCCGCCTGCACGGCTGGCCCGGGTTGCGGGCCCACGACCTGATGATTCTCGGCATGGAACTCGGCCGCGGCGAGGGCCGCCGGTTCACGTCCTGGCCCCGTGCTCAGCGCCACGACTACAGCATGTGGAGCCGCACCGACGCGCTGGTCCGGCACCCGCATGACGACGGCGTCTGGCTGGGCGGCGTCGGTTCGGTCGGGCGGGTGGCCGAGCTGGGCATCGACGCCGTGGTGTCACTGTGCCGGCTGGGGACCGAGGATGCACCCTCGGTCTTGCCGGAAGACCACGCCACTTTCTGGATCGTCGACTCCCCCGTCGACGACGACAACGCCCACGCCGCGTTCGTGCTGCAAGACGCGGCAGGCGCCGTCGAACACTTCCGCTCGGAGGGCAGGACGGTGCTGTTGCACTGCGTGCGGGCCGAGTCACGGACGCCGACAGTGGCTGCGCTGTATGGAGCGCAGGTTGCCGGGATTACGCCGCTGGAAGCACTGGAGGACGTGAAGCGCGTACTGCCCGGAGCGAACCCAAACCCGCTGTTTCTTCGGTCGCTCGGCGCGGTGCCGGCGAACGGAGTGAATAGTGTCACACCGGCCAAGTAGTCTGCGTTCAAGAGCTTGAACAGTCCAAATGGGGGATGAAATGACTGACCTGATCCAGGAGGTAATGAATGGGACGGACTCCGAGCCTGCCTCGGCCGCCTCTGTTCCAACTTCTTACGACTACGCATTCTTGTACTCGTGGCAACAGGAAGCGCTGAAGGCCTGGCACTCGAATGCTCGGCGTGGGGTGGTGGAGGCCGTCACCGGATCGGGCAAAACCCGCGTCGGGATCGCTGCTGCATTTGAAGCCGTCCGCCAGGGAATCAAGGTATTGATTCTCGTCCCCACCGCCGAGCTCCAGCGTCAATGGCTGTCCTCTATCCAGCGCGACCTCCCCCAGGCCCGCCGGGGCGCGCTCGGCGATGGTCGCACAGATTCACTTGACCAGGTGGACATCCTGGTGGCCATAGTCCACTCGGCGTCCAACCGCGAGACACTGCGGAGCCACAAGGCCGGGCTAATCATCGCGGACGAATGCCACCGCTACGCCGCTCCCATGTTCACAGGGGCTCTTCAAGAGGGATTCGCATGGCGGCTCGGACTGACCGCCACCTACGAGCGGTCGGACGGAGAGCACGAGACTGTCTTGTCGCCATATTTCGGCGGAGTCGTCTACAAGCTTTGGTACGACCGCGCGCTGAAAGACAATGTCATCGCACCGTTCGACATCGCCCTCGTCGGTGTTGAACTCACGCCGACGGAGAGAATCAACTACGACGATCTCTCGAACACAATGCTGGAAGCGGCGCGCAACCTGGAGACCTACGCCGGAATCCCCCGGCGTCCGTTCCACCGGTTCATTGCGGCAGTCGCCTCCCTCGCCGGGTCAGACTCCACCACTCGGGAATCGACGATTGCGCGAAAGTACATGCGGGCGATGGCGTCCAGGCTCACCTTGCTGGCAGAAGCCCGGACCAAATACCACGCTTTGGCAGCCCTCAAGGAGACAGTCGACCAGTCTCGCGGCACGCTGGTGTTCACCCAAACTCAAGAATCTGCGAGGCGTGCCCAGGAGCTGTACACGGCGATGGGTTCCAAGGCTTCTGCGATCTTCAGCGGGATGGCCAAGGATGAACGCCGGCAGGGCATGGAGGAATTCCGCAACGGTACTTCGCAGATCCTGGCCGCGCCGAGACTGCTCGATGAAGGCATCGACGTGCCGGAAGCTGACCTCGGCATCATCGTCGCGGCCAATCGCAGCCAGCGACAGATGGTCCAGCGTCTGGGACGCGTCATCCGCAAGAAGGCCGACGGTCGCGTCGGGCGTCTCGTTGTCCTGTACTCGAAAGACACGGTCGAGGACCCCAATGTCCAGGGCGAAGAGTTTCTGGGCCGGGTGCTTCCGTTCGCCCGCAAGGTCGAGTTCTTCGACATCAGGACCGACTTGGACCGGTTGCGGAGCTTTCTCCACCACGTCGTGGCCGAGCCCAAACCCGAGCTTCAGCCAATCGCTGAGGCAGATCCGATCGCTGTTGTGGAGCAAACCCAGGCGTTGCCCGAGCCGCCACTTGAAGAACCCGAAGATGATGCCAAGCCTGTAGGTTTCGACTTGGAAGACGATGAGTGGCCTGAACAGCTTGCCGGCAGCGAGAGTGTCACCGACGACGCCGTCGCGGACTACCTCCGGCGGCTTGGCCGCTACGAATTGCTGACGGCAGAGCAGGAAGTGGAGCTGGCGCAGGAGATCGAGGCCGGGGTTTTTGCGGAGCATCTCCTCGCCGATAAGGGTTCGACGCGCCCGCGACGGGAAATCCGTGAACTTGAGTTTCTCGTTCTGCTGGGAAAACGAGCGGCTGACACTCTGCTGAACTCAAACCTGCGACTGGTGGTTTCGATCGCCAAACACTACTCCAACAGGGGCCTTGCCTTCCTGGACTTGATCCAGGAAGGCAACTTGGGACTGCACAGGGCTGTCTGCAAATTCGATTTCACCAAAGGCTTCAAGTTCTCCACCTATGCGACGTGGTGGATCCGCCAAGCCATCACGAGGGCCTTGGCTGATCAGGCACGTCTTATCCGCTTGCCCGTCCACATGGTCGAGCAGCTCCAAAAGCTGCAGTCGGCGCAACGAACTGCTGCAATGAATGGGTCCTCGTGCACGAATGAAGATCTTGCCCAGCTCACGGACAGTTCAACCGAAAAGGTCGAATATCTTCTGACGTTGGACAAAGCGATCTACTCGCTGGATATGCAAGTGCCCGATGGCAGGGGAGGCTCCGAAGCGCTGGCCGAACAGCTGGCCGATCCGTTTGACCTGGATGTGACGGACTCGCTCTTTCAGCAACTTATGAAAGAGCAGGTGCATGCTGTTCTGGACACACTGGAGGAACGGGAGGCCGGCATCATCGCGATGCGCTTCGGAATGACCGATGGCCAGGAAAAGACCTTGGACGCAATCGGCCAGGTGTATGGCGTCACCCGGGAGCGCATCCGGCAGATCGAAGCAAAGACGATGAAGAAGCTCTGCCATCCATCTCGATCCGAGGTGTTGCGACAATTCATGTTTGACGGCTACGACTCGGTGCACTCGAAAACACCCGAGACGGCAGTGGCCACTGCAGAGAGCGACTAAGCGGTGTCTTCGGCTGTAATGCGCCGTGGCCGCGCGGCCAAACATCATCACTGCCGGGCAATGTCGGCTACTACTGGTAGGAATGTGACCATGACTACAGCTCCTGAACTCAGTCGGGAACAGCGTGACGCCGTCATGCGCAGTGAACCAGCGGACGACGCATATGCGGCCGGTGAACCTCTCCGCGCCATCGCCGCCGATTTGGGTTGCACGGTCGACGAACTCTGCAATTTCTTGGCCACGCAACCAGCCAGCCACCACGAGCTACAGCGCGCGAGATCCGTCAGACGCCGGAGCCTGGCCACGGACGAGGTTCTCTACAAGAACCGCGTCCTGTTGTACCGGCTGGCCGGCGCCGGGATTGCCTGGTCTGATACGCCGAAGGTCTTGAAAGCGCTGCAGACGGCCATCGACGTGGAGGTCGGCGTCGAGCTCGTGAACATTCCCGGAGTCGCTTCCGAGCGGACGGAGAGGGCCCTGCCTCCAAGAACCTTGGGCGACAAGCTCAGTCTCTTGTACGTGGCGGGCAAACACCACGGAATCGAACCGGACTATCAGCTGGCGCTCGGCACCATGCCGATCGAGGAATTGGCCGCGCTTCGGTCACTCATGCAGCCCAGCTTTCCGCCGCGGCGCCTGGCGGAGTTCGCCGCCGTGGCGGAAACTACGAAGCTCGCCATCCGCGCCAGGGCATTGCGGGCCATCTCCTATGCGGACTATACGAAGACGGCGGCGGCGGTTTCTTCGCGCCTGGGAAACACCAGAGTTGCCGCGGATGGCCAGTGGCCGGTGCCGGGATCCGTACTGCTACGCCGTTACGGTTATGGCTTCTGGGACGCCGCACTGCGGGCGGCCGGGCTGAGCCTGCCAGGTTCCGAGTCCAGATTTACCGACAACGACTTCTTTGATGCGCTCGACGGTTTCACGGAGGAATGCATGGGTTTTGAACATCCCATGAGCATTGCCACCTACGACCGGTGGGTCTTCTCCGAAGCGTCCATGAGGAACGACCGGCCTTCCGCGGTGGAAATCATCCGTCACTACGGCAGCTGGGCTTCCGCCATGCAGGTCATCCTTCCGGAGGAGGAGGACGAGGACGACGTGCTCGAAGAGGATACCGGACAAAGCGCGCTGGTGCTCGGCTTGCCACCCGCCGTCCGGCGCGCGATCCACCCGCCACAACAATCACTGGGGTTTTGAGCGTGAGCACACCATCCTCCGAGGCTGACGTTCCCCAGCGCGACGTGACTGGGCAGGTGACCAGATCCTTCCTGGCCGGGGATCCACTGCGGTGCATCGCGGACGCCGCGAAAATGAGCAGCTGGGAGATTCTGCGCATCCTCGGTAGTCGGGTCGCGGACCGGGGTGAGGAGCAGCGGTCCAGGGCACTCCGGGATCGATGCAATGCCACGTTGGCAGCCCTTTACCAGGAGCGCGAACGCTTCGAGCAGCTCGACCGAGCCGGAATCGATTTCGTGGATATACCCAGGGTCCTCGCCGCGCTCGGAGCACCGGTCGACGTCGACATTGCCGAGGAAATGCTCCGGACTACGCACATGTTCAAGGAACTCGTGCACCGCGCCGACCAACAACAAAGGGGTGAGGTGGAGTTTGCTCCACCCATCGATATGCTCAGCTTGCTCTATGTGGTAGGCCGCCACCGGGGATTTCAACCTGATTATGAAATGGCTCTGGGGATGACGCCGCTCTCATCGGTCGAAGAGATCCGGAGCTTCCTGGGTCCGAGCCGCCCCTACGGCCAGTTAGCCGAAATCCTGGCGGTCATTGAGACAACAGCGCAGGCCATCCGCGCCGGCGATGACGCCGGAATCTCGTACTCAGACTACGAGGAGATAGCGGAGGCAATTTCGGCGGACCTTGGAGACGAACGGCCCGGTCGCGGAGACCTTTGGCCGGTACCCGCAGGCACGGTGCGACGCCACTTGGGCCTAGGGTTCTGGGACACCGCGTTGGCTTCCGCCGGGCTCCAGCCGACGTTAGACCCAGTTAGCTTCAGCGCCTCTGAATTTGCTGAGGCGGCCCGCAGATTTAGAGATGAGTACCGCTACTTCGGCTCCCCAAAAGACGTGGCGAGCTACGACAGTTGGGTGACTGTCGAAATGGCCGCCGGACGCCATCGCCCGTCCGTGGTCGCCATTAGAAGGCACTTCGGCGCCTGGGAGTCGGTGATCGGCGCCGTAATGCCGTCGGAAATCGAGGATGAGTACGACGGCCTTGTCAACCACATCAGAGCCCAGAACGACGTCCAGGAAGGTTGGGCGAAAGCGGGCGAACTGATCAGCGAGGTTCTGGCAAACATGCCGTGGAACTCATTCCTGAGCATTCAGTACGATAACGACACTGAAGGACTGACGCCGTACGCCCAGGCCGTGCCCAGCGCCGATGGGGTCTGGTTCGAAATCGTGTCCGAGAAGTACCTACCCGCCGACACGTGGCCCCTAGATGCCGGCTACCTGACCGGGAATGGCTGGTCTGCTCCCAACAACGATTTTCCGAACTGGTACAAGGACGGAGTCCCGCACATCGAAGCGGGGCACCAGATACTCGACGGCTTGCGCTTTGGACGGGGCTGCGAGGACGCCAGCAAGCTTCAATGGCATACCGGCGAATTTCCAACCGGGCCCGGTCCGGATGGGGGCGTCACACTTGACGATGTGGTGAGCGGAGCAGTCCAAACGCTGCGGAATGCGAGCTGATCGTCAACAGGGCCTATGCGCTGACGGTCAACTGCGAAGAACACGACCGACGGACGAGCAGTCGTGTCGGATCGGCGAAGAAGTCGCCGGCTGACTAACGTTGGAGCAGCGAAAACCGGAGAGCCGGTTCTTCAGTATGGGGGCAACAATGAGGTGCATTCCGGCAGAACCGGAGTTCGGTGAGGGACAGCTGGCGGAAAAGGCCGTCTGGACGGCACTGAAGAGCAGCCTTCCCGATGACTGCGTCCTCGCCCACTCCGTCCATGTCCGCGACGGCCGGAACGAATACGAGATCGACCTGCTGGTCCTCTGGCCCGGCGTTGGCATGGCCGCGATCGAGGTCAAGGGTGGCCAGGTCAGCATCGCCGACGGGCAGTGGTACCAGTCGGACCGGAGCCAGAGGCGCAAGATCCAAAGCCCCGTGGCGCAGTCCCAAAGCTCACTTCATGCGCTCAAGAACTGGCTTGAAAACCAGCTCGGTTCCCGCCTGAGCAGCCGCTGCGTCTACATGGTCAGCTTGCCGTATACCGACGTGCCGGGTGACTGGACCATGGCCGGCTGCCCTCGGTCACTCATCCTTGACCAAACGGAAAGCAAGGCACCCGCCGAGCTCGTGCGCCAAGCGATCGAAAACGAAGGCGGCGGCGCCGCCCCTCTGGCCCCGGTTTTCCTGGAACGTATCGTCCGCAGGCTGAGCGGAGACCTGGACACCGCCGTCGTACCCTCCACCACAGCACAGGAGGATGAGGCCGCACAGGACCATCTCACCGAACGGCAGTCCGTGCTGCTTCAGGCAACCCGGTCGCTCCCCCGTATCCGCTTCACCGGCGGCGCCGGCAGCGGAAAGACCTGGCTCGCGGTCGAAAAGGCCAAACTGCTCAGCAAACAGGGCAAACGGGTCGGGCTCTTCTGCTACAACAAAGGCCTGGGACAGTACCTTCAGGACCAGGTTGCAACGTGGCGCCAAGCCAAGCCCGTATTCACCGGCGAGTTCCACGAGTACGTGCGCGGGCTCGGGGTCCCGGACGGTTCGGGTCAGGACTACTTCGACGTCGAGATGCCCCGCCTCTTGAGGGAACTAGCTGCCGGGATGGAGCCCCACGAACGCTTGGACGCCGTCATCGTCGACGAAGCGCAGGACTTCGCGCCACTGTGGTGGGAGGCGCTTCTCGCCTGCACTACTGATCCCGCCGCGGGCGAGGTGTACGCCTTCATGGATGACCGCCAGGACGTCTACCAACGTTGGGGAGGTGCGACGGCGGACCTCACCAATGGTCCGACGGCCACGTTCGTGCCCATCCACATCGACGAGAACCTCCGCAACACCCGCAAGATCGCTGAGACATTCAAGCCTTTCGCCGGCGAACATTTCACGCCCAGGGGCAGCACCGGCCTGCCTGTACGGTTCGTCGACTGCCCTGCGGAGGAGTCGCTCGACGTCGCTGAAGACTGTTTGAACGCCTTGATCGACGAGGGCTGGGCGAACAATCAAATCGCGCTCCTCACCACCAAGGACCGACACCCCATCCATCTGGACTACTTCGAGCGCGGCGCCACGGAGGAGTACTGGCGGGACTTCCATGCCAACGAGAGTGAGTTCTACGGCCACGTGCTGGGCTTCAAAGGCCTGGAACGGTCCGTCGTTGTTCTTTGCGTCAACGGGTTCAAGGACATGGGCCGGGCACCCGAACAGCTGTACGTCGGGTTGTCCCGTGCCCGGAGCCTGCTAGTGGTAGTTGGTGATTCCGAGTTACTGGAGGAAGCGGGCGGGCGGGAACTAAAGGCAGCATTGTCACGGTCCCAGGCATGGACGCCGATACTAACTGAAGATTAGCGAGCCCTGACCGAGCTCGGAAGCCATCCAGCCAGCCGTCAGTTGGATGCGACTTCGAAAGGAGGGTCCGTCAATTGACATTGAATCTAACCCTAGGAAAGAAGACGATGAGCACGCCCTTTCAGATGGATCTCTCCCCCGGCATGTCCGGAGGGATAGGTGTCCGACCAATCCAAGACATTGCGGCAAGAGTCGTCGGCTACTGCACCCATCCTCGGAGCGGCTGGCATACCTACGACTTGCTTGGATCGGTAGCTAGGCAAGGTGGCCACTTCAAGGAGATCGCTCCGTGGTCACTGTTGTGGGCAACCACGTTGGCTGGGCGATTGTCCGCGGCAGACATCGCACGCTTCACGCACGATGTTCGGTCGGAACTGGCGCAACGGCTCAACGCCCTGTCCGCTAAGGACCTCGCCCAAATGGACGATGAAGACGTGAAAGGCCTAACTCTTCTTTGCCGGTCCGGCTTCCACGGGGTGTGGGCACCCAAGGTCACCAAAATGCTTGCCCTTTACAGGCCGGACGCCGTACCTGTTCTCGACGGCCACGTGGCGATGGCCATGGGCTTCAAGAGAGACGGCTTCCGTTTCGGGGCGGAACCGCGGTGGGAGCGTATCGAGAAAACGCTTTTGACACTTCGGAGCATCCTCCGTCACCAACAATGCGAGCTTACCCGGATCGGTGACCAAGTGGCCCGTGAGGTACCCGATATTGGCAAAGCCACGGATCTCCGGCTGCTGGACATCATCATCTGGACTTCGCAAGATGACCGAATGTCTCGTGCCGGGAGCCCAGCCAACTATTGGCTAAATCGGCAACCGCGTGAGTATCAGCCAAGGCGCCTTGATCCCTTGTCTTTGCAGTGATCCGCGAGATCGAAGGGCATTCGATGGAATCGTACCAACACAACCGTCATTCCGCGCTCACGACCTTGTCCCAGACGACGGGACCGATTGTTTGACCCTGCCGTTAGCGTGATAGAAACGACCACCACTCAAAGCATGGGGGACAAATGAGAATTGAGTTCGGATGGCATCTGGACCGGGCACCTTGGAGCTACACGCGGCCTGGCCTCAATCAGATCCGGGTGGGCCGGAAAAACTTCACCGCCCTGCTGCAGACGCGCCTGGGCATCACCCGGCCGGAGACGGGGCATGCCGAACGCGTCAGCCAGTACTTGGGCCGTCTTCAGTCCATTTACTCCCCCGGCGCCTGGTTCCACGAGTCGTTCCAGGTTGACCCTTGGTCCACGGCCGAGGAGCTGCTTGCCGCCCGCGACGACGCCGTCGCAAATGGCTGGAACGGCGTGCTCCCCGTCCAGCGGTTGGATGCTGCTGCTCCGTCCCCTTTGCTTCAGACACTTGCCGCCGCGGAGATAGCGCCCGGACAGCTCGCGCCATCCTTGGCCGATGACATCGCGGAGCTTGCGGTAGCGCTTGACTCGCCGCTGCCGCTTGGCATCGACGAGCTCATACTCCAGCACCCGGAGCGCAGTTTTCCGCAGGTCTGGCAGGTTGTCATTGGAAAGCTCCGCAACCGGGGCGTCGACATCAGCGAAGCAATCCCAGCCGCAGCGCCTCCCAAGCTGACAATCCTGACAGCCGAAACCGAATGGGACGCCGCAGAAGTAACCGCCAGGTGGCTAGCGGCGGGCGACAACACCAGGACCGCCGTCGTCTGCTCCGACAGCAGCGGCCTCCTGGACAGCTACCTCTCCGACCATGGGCTGCCGGCAGTCGGCGTCGGAGCCCCATCCGTGTGGCGGCCGCAGGAGCAGTTAATTCCGTTGTTTTTCGAAGTGATCTGGTCACCGGTGAACGTGCAGCTCCTCGCCGAACTGCTCAGCCTCCCCGGTTCACCGGTCCGCCGGGGCGCCGCGCGATACTTGCTGGGCGCGCTCAGGGCGGAGCCGGGAATCGGAGGTGACGCCTGGAATGCGGCTATTGCAGAGATCGAAGGCGACGAGCACCTGGGTCCGGACATTGCCGGGGTTCTGGACGACGTTTTCAACGCCGGTCTGGTTGTGGAAGAACGGAATGTTAGCGGCCTCCAACTGGCTGAGCGGGCGGAATGGCTGGCGGCCCGGCTGCATGCCCGCGTAGCCATCGACGAGACCGCCAAGGGCACGGCGGCGCTGCTGCAACGGATTCTTGCACTCATCAATCCGCTCCCCCGAGTGTCTCGCCGGGACCTGCGCCGAATCATCGACTCAGTGATCACTCCCTCCTCCGGGTCCTTGGTCCCAGCGGAAGCCTCACCTTGGCTGCGCCTCAGCCACTTGGCGGAGCTCACCGACGACGTCGATCAGGTGCTGTGGTGGGGTTTCCAGGGCGCGGGCATGCAGCGCATCCGCCGGTGGGACGCCCATGACGTCGATGCCCTCGCACAAGTGGGTGCGCATCTTCCGACCCCCGAACAATTGAGCGCTCTCGAGGTAACCCAGACGCTTGCCGGGTCAACCCGGACTAGAAATCTGGTTCTCATCCAGATCCAACAGCGCGACGGCGAACGACAGGCAGGAAACCCGCTCTTGGAGGCGCTCGTGGCCGCCCAGCCGAGCGCGCTGGCAGAATCGGAGTCCCTGGCGAATCGCCTCGCCGCGTTGACTGTCACTCCCGCCGAACTGACCAAGACCAGCGGCCGCTGGTCTCTTGCGAGCCGGCAAGCACAGCTAATTCCCGTTCCTCAACACCGCCCCACGGCGCCACCTCCCGTCCACGAGGTAGCTCCGAACCCCGCGCTCATCCCCAAGCGCCTCTCCTACACCCAGCTGTCAACGTTGCTCGGCTGTTCCCTCGCCTGGGTGCTCAAACATAAGTCGCACCTTCGTGTACCCGCTGCCGCCGATGTGCCCGCCGGCAACCAGATGCTCGGAATCTTCGCCCATAAAATCGTCGAAGTGCTTCACGACCAACTGCGGCAGCAACATCGGGCGGTACCGGAACTCAGCGAGGTGAGTGCCGTCATTGACTCGCTCTTACCCCAGATGGCTTCCGAGCTGCTCCTGCCCGGCCAGCTGCACCGGCTTGCGGGTGTCCGGGCCACCATCGAGACCACCGTCATGACATTCTTCACACAGCTGCAGCACGGCGGCGTGGTTCTGCAGGACATGGAGAAGGGTTTCAGTAAAGACTTGACGTTCACCGTGGGCGGGTCTGAACTCACTGTTGCGGTCGAGGGCCGTGCCGACGCGGTGGGCATCGATGCTGACGGCCGGACGGCCGTCATAGACCTCAAATGGAGCAACACCGAGAAGTATCTCCGCGCGGACGTGCAGCGGGGGGAAGCTCTCCAGCTGGCGCTGTACCAGTGGGCTCTCAACAGTGGCGACGTGCCTCCCGATTCTCCGGCAGCGTATTTCCTGCTCAAACAGGGGACCTTCGCGTCCTCACACCCCGAATTTGGCGGTGCCTTGCAGTCCGCACAGGACACGCCAGAGCTCTGGCGCCGCGCCGTACGCTCGGTGGAATTCACGGTCGAGGAAGTACTGGCCGGACGGATCACTGCAGCGCAACCGGCCGAAGCCGCGTTGGCCGGAGGTGAGCCCGATGCCGCCGCGCTCGCCGCTGCGAATGAGCGGCTGCACCGGCAGCCTAATTGCCGTTACTGCCATTTTGGAACTCTATGCGGACTCAAAGGGGACTACTCGTGAACCTGCTGGACAATGTCACAATGGTCTCGGCGAGCGCCGGTACCGGGAAAACCTACACGCTGACGGGCAAGATCGTGGAGCAGATCGCAGCCGGCCTACCTTCCGGCGCCATCATGGCCACCACTTTCACCAAGAAGGCGGCAGATGAGCTCCGCGAGCGAATTGCCGCCAGGCTCCTGGAACAGGCGGAAACTGAGGACGGCGCCGATGCTGCCGCCGCGCTTCGGCTCGCCTCCCAGCAGCTTCCGGCCAGCCTTATCGGAACAGTGAACAGTGTCTGCGGTCAGTTGCTTCAGGAACACGCCATCGACGCAGGCCTGTCGCCTGCGTTGGAAGTCATCGGGGAGGAACAGCTCGCCAGTATCTTTAACCTCGCCGCCGACGAGGTTCTGGCTGAGCACGCCTCCGTTATCCTCCCCATCGCTCAGCGCATGGGCACCGACGGCAATGGTGCACGGGATGCCAAAACTTGGCAGGAGATGGTCAGGGCCATCGTGGATGCTGCCCGAACGAACCTGCTCGGAGCCGAAGAACTGGCAGCCTGCGCAGAGCGTTCCTGGACAGGTTTCCGCGAGCTCCTCGATAACCCAGGCACGGACGAGAGGGAGCTATGGCTGCGGGACCTTCGCGCCAGCGTGCCCGACCTTGAGGCAACGGCGAGGGACGGCAAAACGCCTGCCGGCAAAACTGTAACCGTCACTACGGCATCCTTTACGGAGCACGTGCCAAAAATCTTGCACAAGGTTGCCTCCATGGGGGAGATCGAAAACATTTCTTGGG
Source organism: Pseudarthrobacter sp. MM222 (assembly GCF_947090775.1). Taxonomy (NCBI): domain Bacteria; kingdom Bacillati; phylum Actinomycetota; class Actinomycetes; order Micrococcales; family Micrococcaceae; genus Pseudarthrobacter; species Pseudarthrobacter sp. MM222. The sequence continues at coordinate 982,179 of NZ_OX352321.1, read as the reverse complement.
AGGACTGGCGCGGAGTGGTGGGGTCCGCGGCTCCGGCCGCCGTCAAGAGTCTCTTCTCACCCGCGACTGACGCGATCAAGGCGGGGCTGCTCTCAAACCCCGCTTTCCACCACGACCTTGAGCAATACATCCGGTCTATCTTTACGTGCGCTGCCGAGTGCCTCACGGCCTACTCCGAATTCAAACGGCTCCATGGCCTCATGGATTTCGTGGACCAAGAGACCCTTGTCCTGGAACTGGCACGCAACAACGCTGCCTTCCGCCGCTCGTTTCCAGGTCGAGTGAGGTTTCTCGTCGTGGACGAGTTCCAAGACACCAGCCCACTGCAGCTTGAACTCTTCCTGCAGCTCACCCAGCTCGTGGACAAGGCCGTATGGGTGGGCGACCCCAAGCAGGCCATCTACGAGTTCCGCGGCACCGACCCCGAGCTCATGGAGGCCGTGGTTGCAAAGGTCAGCCACCGGGAACAGCTGTCCGAAACCTGGCGGTCCCACCAGGCCGTGGTGAACCTGAGCAACGCCGTATTTGAGCCGGTGTTCGAAGAACACGGCATGGCGCCCGAGACCGTCCATTTGACGCTTCCGGCTGCACACGCGGATTGGTCCGCAGGCACGCTCGAAGGCTGGATCCGGCCCCAGTCCAACGACGGCGACCGGCTTAAAGCCACTGCAGCAGGCATTGCGACCCTGCTGGGCCGTCGTCCTGACCTGCGAGCCGGCGACGTCGCCATCCTTGCCCGGTCAAACGCGGACGTGGAATCTCTCGCCGCCGCACTCGATGCACTGGGTATCCGGGCAAGCCGCAACCCTCGTAAGCTAGCCGCTGCCAGGGAGGTGCAGCTGGCACGGGCAGGCATGGCGTTCGTCGCTGACGGCTATGACACTGTTGCCCTCGCCGAGCTGGTGGCACTCCATCCCGGCCACTCCGCTCACTCCACCTGGCAACAGCAGCTGCTTGCTGCTCCAGATGCCGCCGCCGTGCTGGAGTCGTGGAATGCCGACCCGTTGGTCACTGCGCTTGACGGCCTTCGCAAACGTGCGGTCGGGGCTACTCCCACCGAAGTCTTCGACGCGGTGACCGGTGTCCTTGGCCTACCCCGACTGATCAGCAGCTGGTCTTCTCCTGCCACTCGGCTCAGGAACCTAGACGCCGTCCGCGGTGGAATCAACACATATTACGAGCGCTGCTTGGCGCTCCGCTCCCCGGCCACGTTGCGCGGCTTCCTGGCCTTTTTCGGCAGTGAGGAGCAACAATCAGCTGAAAATTCCGGGGACGACGTGGTCAACGTCCTCACCTACCACAAGGCCAAGGGGCTTGAATGGCCCGTGGTGGTGATGGAGGGGCTGGACAAGGACCTGCGGCTCGCAGCGTTCGGTGCCGCCGTTGAGCAGCAGGGCAGCTTCGATCTGTCACAGCCGCTTGCGGGCCGATGGATCCGGTTCTGGCCAAGCCCATTCCCGTACGGCGGATCCCCCCTGGATGCAAAGGGTAGGAATAGCGACGTGGCGGAACGGGCGCGGGAACGCGACCGCCGCAACATGTCACGCCTTATGTACGTCGGCATGACCCGGGCGGTCGAGACCACTGTCCTGACCGCCAAAAGCAGCAAACCGGATCTACTGAACAATCTGGGCATTCCATCCTTGGTGTCTTGGACAAAACAGGACGATCACAGCCCGGTGGGCGTTATCCAAGTAGCAGACAACGAGGGCTTTCCCGCATTCGTTGAGGAGCTAGCGCCTGTAGACGCCCTTCCCCCAGCGGCGACCTGGCAGCTGCGCTTTGCGGACACGCTTTCTGATCCCTTACCGACTGACACATTGCCAGCCCGCTTCGCCGCCTCATCCATGGACTCTTCAGGACTCGACGCCGATGTCACCGCTGTGGCCGAGCTGGGTTCACGGCTTGCCGATCATGGTTCCGATGACTGGGGCGCGGTCGGCAGCGCGGTGCATGCCTACTTGGGGACGCAGTTTTCCGCGCTCAACCCGCCCGAGCGGCGCGATCTGGCGGAGCGGATCGTAGGACGGTGGCAAGTCGGGGCCACGGTTGATGCTTCGCTGTTGATCACTTCCGGGGAACGTTTCGAGTCTTATCTTGAGTCAGAGTTTCCGCAGTGGATACGCCACCGGGAAGCTGCAATCGGTTGGCGACCGGACCACCAGGTGATGGAGGGCTGGATCGACCTGCTTTTGGAAGGCCCGGATGGCTTCGTCCTGGTAGACCACAAAACCTACCCGGGAAGCGATCCAGAAACCCACGTTCGCGAGAAGTATCTGGGCCAGATGGCGGCGTACCGCAATGCGGTTCTCGCCGCGACCGGAAAGCCGGTCCTGCGGACGCTAATTCATTTTCCGGCTCTAGGCCGGGTCTACGAGATCAGCGAGGTCTAGATCAGCCGGGTATTGCTACCACCAGCGGTGCCGGCACTCCGGGTTCTGGCACGCCCATCGAGGCACGCCGTTTCAACTTTGCCAATAGTGGCGTAGAGCCTGAGTTTCCCTCATAAATGACGCAGCCGGCGAATCCCGCTTTCGGATACCCTCCCGCGTGTGCCGAAGCGATTGAGTCCATCACCGGGCGGCCCGTCGTCGAGACGCTAATCCAGATGCTGGCGCTGGGGAAGATATACCGCATCAGCTGATACTCACCACCAACGGTGGCGGCACTCCGGGTTCTGGCATGCCCATTTGGGCGTGCCTCGCTCAATCTTGCCTGTGGCGGGGTAAACGCGCTCCGAGGACACGATCATGCAGCCTGCGAACTCGGTTTTCGGCATTGTCTGGCCGTCTGAGGGCATAATCTCACCGTACGCAATCCGCCACCCCTCGTGGCCACATATCGGGCAGCGCCGCGTGACAACGCGTTTCGTCGTCGGTTCGGGAAGCGCCTCATCGGGTGTCATGGAAGCACTCTAGGCCGGCACTCTGACAGTTAGAGGCATCTGAGGAGTTACCCAAACCCGTCGGGCTTGGCCTTTCGTGGCCTAGCCCAACGAGAGACAATCTTGGGTCTACGCCGGCGGCTGCTTGGCCTGACCCTTCATTACTGAGGGTCAGCGCCGTAGTCGGGACTCTCACCGAGGGGCGAGCGCTTTCCGGAAGGCGGATCGTGGAGCGGGACCGGTCTCGTCGGGATGGCTAGGCGGGACGCCTGGCTCGAGGCCATTCTCTCTCAGATACTTCAGCGCACGCTCGATGGCTTCGATCTTCCGCTTCAGCTCTTTGAGTGCCGGCGCAGATTCATCGGAGAACTCGTCCAGCCGCTCATGTTCACGCCGCACGACGATCTCGGTCTCAACCAAAATTCTCCAGACGGCCCCATCCTGCTCGAGATGTTGCAGTTGCCGCAGAATTGCCGCCGCCAGCGGGCGCGCAACAACCGCTTCCAGCGTTTCAGCTGTGGTTCCGGAGTTGGCAAGACCGATTGCGATGCCGTCGCCACGCGCAGTGACGAGGTTTCCCGCGGCCAGCAACCCACCTATCATACCGCCAGGGCCAAAACCCGCGAGAGCGCTTGTGATCACTGCGGCTCCGGCAAGACCGGCCAGGCCGCCGGTCGCCACCGCAATGGCCGCCGCGCCTGCACCTAGTGCGCCCCCCTTGATCCAGTTCACTCCGCGGCCGCCGCTCAATGCCTCCTGTGCTCGTTTGGCAGCGGCGAACACGTCGGCACCGTACTGGCTTCCCAGTCCCATTTCAGCGGTGAGCTCCTTCATGGCGTCCTGCCGCGCGTCCTTCGGGACGGAGATCTCAAATGGACGAATGACGTTTTCGGCTGCAAGGATCGTCAACAGGACCACGGCATCGTCCTTCGCGAGATGGCTGCTTGGGAGCGGCTCTGGCGCAGTGGCGTGTGGATCGGAGAGGTCAAATGCGAGGCGGCCGACCTCTGATGGCATCGCTCGGCCCTCGCGGTCATTCCGCCACCTGATACTGTCGACGGCTGTCGCTTGCACCTGTCTGAGCGCGCCACTGTAGCGATCTCGAAGGTCCCCCTCCAGCTTCATCTTGATCAGGTACCCGTACCTTAGCGCCAGAAGAGCGAGTCGTTCCGAGGAATCCAGGGGAATGTCGAGACCTTGGTCAATGACCGCGAGCTCCTTCGATCTGGACCCGAACAACGCGAAGCCGATGGCCTCGGCGACGGTCTCGTCCGTGAGATATTCCACCGCGTCGTGGACGCGGGGACTCATTTTCGTCTGAATACGGAAATCGATCATCCAAGGGAAGACGGATGACACGCCACGGTGGGCTGCCACAGGGTCATGGCCGTTCCAGAAATTTACCCACCATGCCAGGTTCGTCGGCGGCTCCGCCAGCGTCTCCCGGAGTTTGTCAACGTCGAACTGACCATTCGCCAGGGGGCTCCCAATAGTCACCATGCCGGCAACGTCGAGGCCGGGTGGCAGCCGGCGCACGAGGTCGGCGGCGATCACGGAGCCGAGGCTATGGCCGACGATCACGAGCCGTCCAGACTCGGGAAGCATTTTGAGGATTCGATTTAGAACTTGAGCGCGAATCTGAGGATTTTTCAGGTAGTTGCGCGCTTGTAGGAAGGGAGGCAGTCCGACGGCAAGATTGATGACGGCGTCACCACCCGGCCGACCGTTGCCCCGATCATGACGTCCCAGTCTGAACTCGACGGCTCCGATGCGACGCTCGAAGTCTCGGCGGTTCTTCTTGGAGGCCTCGCGGGGAGGCAGTTTGATCGTCAAGCTTGGCAGCGGATCCTTGTCGTCCGAGCCGACTAGTGAGTGTGCGTACTTGGGCGCGATCAAACGATTCTTGTCCAATTCCGGGTAGCCAACGCGGACCAGAGTCTCCGTTAGCCTGACCCGCCAGTTGTCATCTTGGTCGCCGTCACCAACGCCGTGCAAGAACAGCAAGATCGGTTCGCTCGCCAAGAAAACTCCATTCGTCGCCGCCCGTTGGGCCGCCAGGGCTGAATGCCCAAGGCTTCTCGGTAAGGATAGCTATTCAACTCCTAATTACTTGCCGCGGACGTCCGGCGTGCCGTCGAGTCGGCGCCGGCAACGAGGTTCCGCGTCCCGGGGCCGAAGACCTGTTCTATCGGGTCTTTAAAGATTCAGCTGCGAGACATAACAGGCCCCTCGCCGCCGCACCCCCTAACTTGGGCACTGATGCAAATATTCTGTTCCCCACTGATTTTCCCGGGAGGATTGTCCCGAAAACGTCCAGGTAGAACGAGAGGGATCACCAATACTCACGAGACACATCGGGTGGCCCACGACGAAACTGATCGGCTGCGCACGCGTTACTACGCGGCAGCAATCCAGAGACCGGCAACTTGCCGACCTTTTAGAGGTCGTGAGCGCTCACCGGCTACCTCCGGACCCTGCGCACCTACCGGGCCGCCGGCGTCATCCTCATCTCCGCGGTGATCACGCCGGAGACGAGGCAACTGCTCGGACCGAACGTCCCCATCATCTCCGTCGCCAGCAGCGACAAGTCGGGCTCCCCTAGCGTGCTGCCCGGCTGGCGCGAAAAAGGAGGCCGACGACGACACCCAGTGTCGCCGTCGGCCTCCTTTTATGCCCCCCGCGTTGGTGCTATCGCCGCAGGGCGCTGGACACTAGGCCGCCGTCGGAAGCGTTACGTAGCTGCCCTCGATGACGCCGGCGGCAACAACGGGAGTGCCGTCTACTGTGACAAAGCTGCCACGGGTGACGGGTGGCAGGTTTCGAGCGCCAGCGACCGTGACATAGCTGCCCTCGACGCCGGCGGGGACGCTGCCGGCGGGGAGGGTCACGTAGCTGCCGCCGCGCACTGCGGTGTCAGCGACACGGGCCCCGGTAGCGGCCTTGAGGGTGGCTTCGGTGGTGGATGAGGAGGTTGCGGGGCGTTCGGTCAGCAAAGTCATGGGTTCTCCGTGGGTGTCGGGATGAGGGACGTACAGGTTCTTGTGCCGCTAAAGCAGGAGAGCGGTTGCGCGTTGTGTCGCTTGCCCCGCTGGCCCGGGTGTCTTCGCCGGTGCGGTACTCAAGGGCTACGTCGGCCTGCATCTAACTTTATCGGCTTATCGTGAGCTACTCATAATAAGGTGGGAAGGCTCACGTCTTATGCAAGGCACCTACGGACTGCTCCGAATGGCGCCGGCGCCATAGGAACGCACAGGTCCGTCACCTAACATGGCCCAAATGAAGGCAGCCCGAGACGCCCGCTCTGCCGCCGTTGTGATCAACGCCGGATCACGCCGAGGGGCGGCAGACGAACTTGCGGTGGACATGATGCGAAAGGCAGGCGTGCCGATCTCCTCCGTGCACCCCGGGCTGTCCGGGGGCGAGCTGGCCGGGACGCTTGACCGGGTGCTTGCCGAGGGGCACGACCTGGTGGTTGTCGGCGGCGGCGACGGGACGGTGTCTTATGCCGCCGGCCGGGTTGCCGGCACCCACGTGGTGCTCGGCGTTCTTCCGCTGGGCACCGCCAACGACTTCGCCCGCACGCTGGAGATACCCAACAATCTTGCCGAGGCCTGCGCCACCATCGCCGAAGGGAAGGTGGTGGACATCGACCTCGGCCGGGCCAACGCTGAGCCATTCCTCAACGTCGCATCCGTGGGCCTCTCGGTGGCGGTTACCGAAGCGCTCAGCCCCCGCCTGAAGCGGTACATCGGGCCATTGGCGTACAGCATCGCCACGCTTCTGGCTTATACCCGGCACAAGCCGTTCCGGGCCCGCCTCGAGTTCCCGGACGGGGACCACGAGCCGCTGGAGCTCCAGGACCTGCTTCAGGTGGCGGTCGGCAACGGCCGGCACTACGGCGGCGGCAACACGGTCTCCCCTAATGCCGGGATCGACGACCACATCCTTGACATCTACGCCATCCTGGCCGGCCCGCTCCGGGAGCACGTGAGCATCGCACGGTTGCTCAAGGACGGAAGCTTCATCGAACACGACCGGGTGTACCACCTGACCAGCCGGCATGTGCGGCTGGTCACCGAGCCACCGCTGCCGGTGAACCTCGACGGCGAGATCGCGACCACCACGCCCACCGACTTCACCGTCCAGCGCAACGCCGTCCACGTGGTGGCACCCCAGAGCAGCACGAGCGCATCGTTCGACGGACCGGGCGCCGCGACCTCGCCGTCCTGAGGGCGTTGTTTCCTAAACAGTCACGCCTCCGGCACGCCTGCCCTTAGTGTTGGTGCAGCAGATCACGAAACCGATTACGTAAACCGTTTACGTAACACGGCCCGCCAGCACCAGGGAGGAGGAACAGTGGTCACCATCCGCGATGTCGCCAAGCACGCCGGCGTCTCCCCCGCCACCGTCTCCCGGGTTGTCAACGGGCTCGTCGGCTATTCCGACGAAACAAGAGAACGCGTCGAAACCGCGGTCAAGAGCCTCAGCTACGAAACGGACTACCTCGCCCGGGGCCTCAAGACCCGGCAGACGTCCGTGATCGGCCTGCTCGCCCCGATGGTCTCCGATGCCCTGGCCTCCCAGGTCATGCAGGGCGTGGAGGAGGAAGCCCAGGAACGCGGCTACGCCGTGATGCTCGGCCGCACCGGGGCCAAGTCCGCCTACATCGGCGGCTACCTCCGCACCCTGCGCACCTACCGGGCCGCCGGCGTCATCCTCATCTCCGCGGTGATCACACCGGAGACCAGGCAGCTGCTGGGGCCCAACGTCCCCATCATCTCCGTCGCCATCAGCGACAAGTCGGGATCCCCCAGCGTGGCCATCGACGACGAGCAGGCAGCCTACGACGCGACCCGTCACCTGCTGCGGCTCGGCCACCGGCGCATCGGCCTGCTGGCCGGTGATCCGGCGTCGGTCCACGTCGCCCAGCCCCGAAAACGTGGTTACCTCCGCGCCATGAGCGAAGCCAACTGCACTCCTGTGACGGCGACCGGCAGCTTCTTCTACGAAAGCGGCGCCGCCGGCGTCGACGATCTGCTGCAGCAGGAACCCGGCCTCACCGCGATCTTCGCGATGAGCGACGAGATGGGCGCCGCCGTCGTCAATGAACTGCAGCGGCGGGGCCTCCGGGTGCCGGAGGACGTCTCGGTCCTGGGGTTCGACAACACCTCCACCTCACTGCACGTGAACCCGCCGCTGAGCACCATGGCCCAGCCGCTCGAGGAAATGGGACGGATGGCCGTGAAAAAGCTGCTCCGTTCCCGCGACCTGGGCCCGAAGATCATGCCGCACCGGCTGATCGAGCGCGGCTCCACCGCCACGCCCAAGCCAGCAATGTCCAGTGCGGCACCGGCGACATCAGCTCAACCCCGAGACCACGTCCTAGTCAGCTAGCCCCACCAAAACCACCCACCAACGGCGACAGCCGGCACTCCCCCGTGCCACAAACCGGCCAGCCGCCGCAGTTCCGCATGCACCAAACCACTCGCACCACCGTATTCAAAAACACAGATAACAAGGAGCAACACATGAGGCAGCGCCGCCACACCTGGCAGACTCTTCTCACCACTACCGCAACCCTGACCGTCGCCGCCGTCGCCCTCACCGGCTGCGGCGGAAGCGCCACGGAAGCCAAGAGCACCCCGAAGGCCACCACCGCGTCCTTCGAGGGCAAGGGCCCCATCAACTACGTCTCCAACCGCGATGCCTCCGGCGCCGCGAACAAGAGCATCGAGGAATGGAACGCCGCGCACCCGGAGGAGAAGGTCACGTTCATTGAACTGCCGGACTCCGCGGACCAGCAGCGCCAGCAGCTCATCCAGAACGCGCAGATCAAGTCGGACACCTTCAACGTGCTGAACCTGGATGTCGTCTGGACCTCTGAGTTCGCCGCCAACAAGTGGATCCTGCCGCTGCCGGCAGACGCCGTCCCCACGGACAAGATGATCCCCGCCACGGTCAACGCCGCGACATACCGGGATTCCCTGGTGGGCGCCCCGTACTACACCGACGGTGCCCTGTTCTACTTCCGCTCGGACCTGCTCAAGGCCGCCGGCATCGCCGCCCCGCCGAAGACCTGGGACGAAATGAAGACCGCCTGCAAGTCCATCCTGGCCCTCCCGGAAGCCGTGGGCATGTCCTGCTACACCGGCCAGTTCGACAAGAACGAGGCCCTCACGGTCAACTTCTCCGAGGCCGTGGCCTCCGCGGGCGGCACCGTGGTGGACGCCGACGGCAAGCCCACCGTCAACACCGCCGAAGCCAAGAAGGGCCTGAACCTGCTGGTGGACGGCTTCAAGGAAGGGCTCTTCCCCTCCGACGCCATCACCTACCTCGAGGAGCAGGGCCGCCGCGCATTCCAGGACGGCAAGCTCGTCTTCATGCGCAACTGGCCCTTCCTGCACGCCTCCCTGAGCGCCACGGACGGCTCCAGCCAGGTGGCCGGCAAGTTCGACATCACCTCCATCCCCGGCACCGACGGCCCCGGCGTCTCCACCCTCGGCGGCCGCAGCCTCGCCATCTCCCCGTTCACCCCGAACAAGGCCACCGCGCTGGAGTTCGTCAAGTTCTTCACCAGCGAGGAGCAGGCCCAGAAGCGCCTCGCGCTCAGCTCCCGCGCCCCGGTGTACGCGTCGCTGTTCGCGGATCCCGCCGTCGTCGCCAAGCGCCCGTTCTTCCCCACGCTGCTGACCTCGCTGAACAACGCCCAGCCGCGCCCCAAGGTGGTTCAGTACGGCGCCACCACCAAGGCGATCCAGGAAGAGGCCTACGCGGCCATCACCGGCGCCAAGGACACGGACACCGCCCTGAACGACATGCAGGCCAAGCTCACCGAGCTGGCCAAGTAGTTCAGCAGACACAGTAATCCAGCAGTAACCCCAGCAGTTCAGACCACACGCCTGGCCGGCCGGTCCACCCGGCCGGCCAGGCACGCTGCAACTCCAGTTAGGTACCCAGCATGACGACGACGACCGCCTCGCCCGCCGGCGCGCAGACCGGCACGCCCCAAGCAGGCAGCCCGCGCAGACGCGGCAACCGCTCCCCCGGCGAAGGCCGCATGGCCGCGATGTTGCTCTCCCCCACCCTCCTGGTGCTGGCCCTGGTGATCGTGTACCCGCTGCTCTCCGCGGTGCACCAGTCGCTGTTCCGCGCGGAATCCGGTCTGGACGCGGACGGCTTCGTCTCGGATGTGGAATCCTTCGTGGGCCTGGCCAACTACGCCGACCTCTTCGTTGGCGAATCCGGCCGGCGCTTCCTGAACGCCTTCGCCAACACCACCTTCTTCACCATCACCACGGTGTTCCTCGAAACCGTCCTGGGCCTCTGCCTGGCCCTCGCCATGAACCGCGCCTTCCGCGGCCGGTCCTTCCTGCGCGCCAGCATTCTGGTCCCGTGGGCCGTGCCCACCGCCGTCTCCGGCCTGCTCTGGCGCTGGATCTTCCAGTCCGACGGCATCGCCAACACCCTGCTCGGTAGCGAAATCCTCTGGACTGCCGAGGGCAACGCCTCCAAGGTGGCCGTCATCATCGCCGAGGTCTGGAAGACCGCCCCGTTTATCGGCCTGCTGGTCCTCGCCGGCATGCAGATCATTCCCGGCGAAGTCTACGAAGCGGCCAAGATCGACGGCGCCGGCTGGTGGCGCCAGCTTGGCTCCATCACGCTTCCGCTGGTCAAGCCCACCCTGCTGGTGGCCGTGCTGTTCCGCATGCTCGACGCGCTGCGCATGTTCGACCTGCCGTTCGTGCTGGTGGGCCCCGGCAAGGAATCCGTGGAGACCCTCTCCATGCTGGCCTGGGACGAATCCAACCAGCTCCGCTACGGCTCCGCCTCCGCGTTTGCCGTGATGCTCTTCCTGTACGTCGCCGTCGTCGCGATCGTGTTCGTGAAGGTCCTCGGCGCCGACGTCACCGGCGCCAAGGAACTGAAGCTGCTCTCGAAGAAGTCCCGCACCAAGGCAACCCGCACCCAGGCGAACCCTGAACAGAAGAAGGCCGAGGCCACCCGATGACCATCTCCGACCTCCGCAACGCCGCAACCGATTCCGGCGCCCCCGGGGCGAGTGCCGCCGTCGTACCCGGCTCGTCAAAGACCAAACCCAAGCGCACCTGGCGCTCCTACTCCGTCTACGCCGGCCTGGCCCTGATCTTCGCCTACTGCCTGGCCCCCTTCTACTGGATGATCGTCTCCAGCCTCCGCCGCACCGCCGACATCTTCGACAACACCCTGCTGCCGGCGCCGTTCTCGCTGGAGAACTACGCCAAGGTGTTCGACGGCTCCACCATGTTCGGCCAGGCCCTGCTGAACTCCCTGATCGTCGCCGGCACCACCACGCTGTTCGCGCTGGTCCTCGGCGTCTTCGCCGCCTACGCCATCTCCCGGCTGAACTTCCGCTTCAAGTCCGTGATCCTGGGCGTCATCATCGCAACGTCGATGTTCCCGGGCATCTCCGTGGTGGTGCCGCTGCTGCGCCTCTTCACCGACATCGGCTGGATCAACACCTACCAGGCCATGATCGTGCCCAACCTGTCCTTCGCGATCCCGCTGGCGGTCTGGAACCTCACCACCTTCATGAAGGCCCTGCCGTTCGACCTCGAGGAAGCCGCCATGATCGACGGCTGCACCAAGTGGCAGGCCTTCCGCAAGGTCCTGCTCCCGCTCGCCGCGCCGGGCGTCTTCACCACCGCGATCCTGACCTTCATCCACAGCTGGAACGAATTCATCATCGCGCTGTCCATGATCAACGACCCCAAGATCCAGACCGCCACGGTCGCGATCTCCAAGTTCACCGGCGCCACCGAATTCCAGGCGCCCTTCGGCGAGCAGATGGCCGCCGGCGTGATCGTCACCGTACCGTTGGTCATTATGGTGCTCATCTTCCAGCGGCGGATCGTCGAAGGCCTCACCGCAGGCGCCAGCAAATGAGCGAACACCCGCCGGTCAGTCTGGTCGAGGAAACCCTTCTCACCTCCGCCGCGCAGTGGTGGCAGTCCGCTGTCATCTACGAGGTGTACCCGCGCTCCTTCGCCGACGGCGACGGCGACGGCGTGGGCGACCTCGCCGGGCTGATCGCGCGGCTGCCGTACATCGCCGCCCTCGGCGTCGACGGCATCTGGATGACCCCCTTCCAGCCCTCCCCGCAGCTGGACCAGGGCTACGACGTCACCGACTACTGCGGTGTGGACCCGCTGTTCGGCACGATGGAGCAGTTCGACACGTTGCTGGAGCTGGCCCACTCGCTGGGTCTTAAAATCCTGCTCGACGTCGTCCCCAACCACTGCTCCTCGGAACACCCACTGTTCCAGGCGGCCCTCGCGGCCAGCCCGGGGTCGCCCGAACGGGACATGTTCCACTTTGTCCCGGGTCGGGTTCTGGAGTCTGACGACGGCGGCAGCGGTTCCGCTATCGATGACGTCCCGCCGAACAACTGGCAGAGCGTGTTCGGCGGCCGCGCCTGGAGCCGCGCCAACCCGGAGTCCGAGAGGGACACGGCCTGGTACCTGCACCTCTTCTCCGCCGGGCAGCCGGACTGGAACTGGCGCAACCCCGCCGTCGGGGACTACTTCGACGGCGTGCTGCGCTTCTGGTTCGACAAGGGCGTGGACGGGCTCCGCATCGACGTCGCGCATGCCCTGTTCAAGGCCGAGGGCCTGCCCGACTCGCCTTCTACCGGCGGGGTGGTGGACGGGCTGCGGTCCAACCCGCAGGTCTCGGACCAGGAGGAAGTCCACGAGGTCTACCGCCGCTGGCGCAACCTCGCCGAGAAGTACCAGCCGCACCGCCTGCTGGTGGGCGAGGTCAACCTGGAGCCGGCCCGTGCCGCGCGCTACACCCGCGCGGACGAGATGCAGCAGGCCTTCGCGTTCGCGTTCGTGAAGCTCGGCTGGGATCCCGCAGCCTGGGCCGCCGTCGGGAACGACCTGGAAACCGCCCGTCAGCTGCACGGGGCCACGCCCACCTGGGCGCTGGAAAACCACGACATCGTCCGCTCCGCCACGCGCTTCGGCGGCGGCGAGCTTGGGAGCGCCCGGTCGCGGGCCGCACTTGTGGCGTTGCTCGGCCTGCCCGGTCCGGCGTACCTCTACCAGGGCCAGGAGCTCGGGCTGCCCGAGGTCGACGTCCCGGTCCAGGCACGGGTCGATCCCATGTGGGCCCGCGGCGGAGTCTGCCGCGACGGCGCCCGCGTCCCGCTACCTTGGACCGAGGATGCCGCGCTGAACCACGGCTTCTCTCTGTCCGAGCCCGCCGCCGAGCCGTGGCTTCCGCAGCCCGCGGGCTGGGGCGCGCACGCAATCGAACTGCAGCAGCGGGACCCGGAGTCCACGCTGGCGCTGGTGACCAAGGCGCTGGAGATGCGCCGGCTGCTGTGGAAGAACGAGGTCTTCGCCCCGAACGACGGCGGCACCTGGCGGGTTGAGCCGGGAAACCTGCTGATCTGCGCACGCAGTGCGGACTTCTTCGTCGCCGTGGCGATGGGCACCGAACCGGTCCAGCTGCCGGCCGGAACGGTGCTGCTCAGCGCAGAACCCCTGGCGGAGGCCGGCTGGCTGCAGCCAAACAACGCCGTGTGGGTGCTACGCGACTAGAGCTATCGATTTCGGGTGCCGTCCACCTTCCAGACGAACCACGTTGCGCAGCTGAACCCTTGCTGGACCGGGTTACTTCTCGACCGCTTCCACAGTGCCGGTCTCAGGCCCCTCCGCCGTCTGTTCGCCGCGCTTTTTCCGTTTGAACAGCCCGGCGACGTTTCCGACCGAGCCCGCCGTACCGGCAATGGCGCCACCGACGCCTTTGACCGCGGTAAGGGCCTGGGGCTCATCGGGGATCCCGTCCCCGTCGAGGTCCACGCTCCGGAACGCACGCTTTACCGTGTCGGCTGCGGTTGCAACCCCGGCGCCCAGCCCCCTTTGCGCAGTAGCGCGCAGGGGCGCGCCCGGACAAACCGGACGCGCCCTCCGCATGCACCGAACCCCCGAAGTGGCTTCAGGCACCTGGTTTAGTCGATGAGCACCGGCTGCTTGGCACCATCCGAAGATTCGACAACAGTCGGAACCTTGCCGTTCCGGTGGTGCAGCCAGTTCGCCACCGCCAGAAGCGCCACGAGTGCGAAAGTGCTCAGGAGCTGGGGACGGGAGTCCTCGCCGATGAAGCCCACCGTGAAGATCGCCGCGAGGATGAGCAGGCCAAAGCACGTGAGCCACGGGAAGCCGGGCATCCGCAGGGGAAGTTCCGTTCCCTCGCGGTCGGCACGGAGGCGCAGCGCGAGCTGGGCGAGGAGCGCGGACGTCCACACCAGCAGGCATGTCGAGCCCACAATGTTGAGCAGGACCGGAAGCACCATCTCGGGGAAAGCCAACTCCAGCACAACTGTGACAACACCGAAGGCAACGCTGGCCAGGACCGCGACAACCGGAACCCGGGCCTTGGACACGGAAGCGAGCAGACGTGGCGCTTCGCCGCGCTCGGCAAGGGAGAACGCCATCCGGGAGGCACCGTAAAGGTTGGCGTTGAGGGCGGAGAGCAGTGCCGCTACGGCCACCAGGGTGATGGCGGTGGCCGCGCCGGGCATGCCGGCGGCGTCCAGCACAGCTGCGAACGGGCTCTTCAGCCCCGCCGAGCCCACAGGAACCACCGCCGCGATCACGAAGATCGCACCGATGTAGAAGACCAGGATGCGCCACAGCACCGTCCGGACTGCCTTCTTCACACTGCGGGCCGGTTCCGCGGTTTCAGCTGCCGCCACGGAGACGATCTCGGTGCCGCCGAACGCGAATGCCACCACGAACAGGGCCGTGGCAATCCCGGCAAAACCGCTGGGTGCGAAGCCGGCTCCGGTGAAGTTGGACAGGCCCGGCGACTGGACGCCCGGCAGCCAGCCGAAGAGCAGGGCAGCGCCCACCAGGAGGAACCCGACGATTGCCGCCACCTTGAGCAGGGCGAACCAGAACTCGAATTCGCCGAAGTTCTTCACACTGGTGAGGTTCACGGCGGTGAGCACCACGATGAACACGAAGGCCATCAGCCACACCGGCAGGGCCGGGAAGATGGTGGCTAGCAGGCCTGCCGCACCCAGCGCTTCGGCCGCGATGACCACCACGAGCTGCAGCCACCACAGCCAGCCCACCGTGGCACCGGCCACCGGCCCGTAGGCCTTGGCGGTATAGACGGAGAAGGCGCCGCTGTCCGGATTGGCGGCGGCCATCTCGCCGAGGGCCCACATCACCAGGATGATGAGGGTGCCGGCCACGAGGTAGGAGATCAGCACGGCCGGGCCGGCAGCCTGGATGCCGGCGCCGGAGCCGATGAAGAGGCCCGCGCCGATGGCGCTTCCGAGCCCCATCATGGTGAGCTGGCGGGGTTTGAGTGCGGCGCCCAGTGCGCGGCCAGACGTCTTTGTCTGTTGTTCCATGGGGATTCCTCTGTTTGTGGGCGGAACGGGTTGGTAAATGGGGTCAGTGAGTGTTCAGGCCGTGTGGGCTGCCAGGAGCCCGAGCACGCGGTCGTTGGAGGCGGGATCGGCAACGGTGATCCGCACGCCGTCGCCCTGGTACGCGCGAACCAGGATGCCCGCGCGGTCAAACGCGTCCACCAGCCTCGCCTGGAGGCGCTCATCCGCGCGGATCCATAGGAAGTTGCCTTGGCTCGCCTGCACATTCCAGCCCTGGGCTTCCAGCTGCGCGGCCATCCGGGCGCGTTCCTTCCTGACGGCGGCGACGCGCGTTTCCATCTCCGCCCCGGCGTCCAGTGAGGCGATGGCCGCCTTCTGGGCCAGCGTGCTCACGGCGAAGGGAAGGGCGGTCCGGCGCAGTCCCTCGGCAATATCGGGCGCCGCCACGGCGTATCCCACGCGCAGCCCGGCGAGCCCGTAGGCCTTCGAGAAGGTGCGCAGGATGCAGACGTTCGGGTACTGGCGGTAGAGCGCCAGGGAATCGGGGCCGCTGCCCGCTTCGGCGTATTCCACGTAGGCCTCGTCGATCACCACAAGGATGTCGGAGCGAACGGCTTGCAGGAAGTCCTCGATGCGTTCGTGGCTGATAGGCACGCCGGTCGGATTGTTGGGGGTGCAGAGCAGGATCACCTTGGTGCGGGCAGTGACGGCCGCGGCCATGGCCTCCAGGTCGTGGCCCTCGGCGTCGTCCAGCGGGATGCGGACCGGCCGGGCGCCTGCCAGCTCAACCAGGATGGGGTAGGCCTCGAACGAGCGCCACGCGAAGATCACTTCATCCCCGGCGTCGCAGAGTCCGGTGATGATCTGCTGGAGGACGCCGACGCTACCGGGTCCCACCGCGACCTCTCCGGCCGTGACGCCGAGGTGGCGGGCAAGCCGTTCACGGAGTTCGACGGCGGCACTGTCCGGATAGCGGTTCATGGTGCCGGCCGCCGCGACCACCGCAGCGGCGGCAGCTGGAAGAGGTTCGTAGTGGCTTTCGTTGCTGGCGAGGGCTGCAATGTCCAGGCCGGCGCTGCGGCGGCCCGGGACGTAGGGCGGAAGTCCGGCCACTGCGCCACGAAGGGTGGGAAGCGCGGTGTCCAGTGCGGTCAGGAGCTGATCACGGGTCATGAGGAACGATCATGATTGTGACCCGCCCCACAATGCAAGATACCCTCTACCCATTGGGACTTCTGCTCAACTTCAATCGACTCTGGTGAAAATATGACCATCCCGATCCCCCGCACCCTGGATTCCCTCGACGGCAGGATCATCCTGGCCCTCGACAAGGATCCCGAAGCCAGCGCCCTGGCACTCTCGCGGACGCTCGGCGTCGCCCGGAACACAGTCCACGCCCGACTGGCACGGCTCGAGCGCAGCGGCGCGCTCCGCTCCTTCAGCCGGAGGCTGGATCCCGCCGCGCTGGGCTATGACCTGATGGCCTTCCTCTCACTGTCAATCAGCCAGACCCGGACAGGCGCGGTGGAAGACGGGCTCGCCGCGATCCCGGAGGTCATCGAAGTGCACGCCACCACCGGAGATGCGGACCTCATGGCCAAGGTGGTGG
Source organism: Pseudarthrobacter sp. MM222 (assembly GCF_947090775.1). Classification (NCBI taxonomy): domain Bacteria; kingdom Bacillati; phylum Actinomycetota; class Actinomycetes; order Micrococcales; family Micrococcaceae; genus Pseudarthrobacter; species Pseudarthrobacter sp. MM222. Next base: position 965,301 of record NZ_OX352321.1, on the reverse strand, counting down.
CACGCAGTACGGCCGACCTCTACCGCATCACCAACGAGATCCTGGAAATCGAGGGGATCCAACGGACCAGCACCGCCATTTCCGTACTCGAACTCATGCCGCCCCGCTACGACGGACTCCTGAGCCGGCTCTCCGAGCAGGAATCCGCCCCTCCGCCTAACTTGGGGTGATGCAGGCCACAAGTGGGCATATTTTCAGTCTGCACTCCCACTTTCTGCCAAGAATCCCAATCAAATCCGCCTCCCTTGCCTATCTGTGAGCCAACCCACAAGATTCCTGCATGACTACTCTTACCGTCTCAGGCCGCGTGGCACAGGTTCTCAGCAGCTATGTCAGCGATGTCTTCGGCGTCATGGGCAACGGCAACGTGTACTTCCTGGACGCCTCGGAAAAGCTGGGCCTCCGCTTCTCCCCCGTCCGCCATGAAGGCGCCGCCATCGCCGCGGCAGACGCCTACTACCGGACGTCAGGACGCCTCGCCGCGGGCACCACCACCTACGGCCCCGGCTACACCAACGCACTCACCGCCCTCGCCGAAGCAGTCCAGGCGCAAATCCCCGTGGTGCTGGTCACCGGCGACGCCCCGAGCAGCGGCGCCCGGCCCCAGGATGTGGACCAGGTGGCGATCGCCGCAGGCCTCGGCGCAGCCACCTTTACCGTCACCCGGGACGCCGCGGGCTCCATCACGCAGCAGGCGGTGGAGTACGCACTCACCAAGCGCACCGCCGTCGTAATTGCCATTCCCTACGACCTCGCGGCACTCGAGGCGGCGGACGAAGAGCTTCCCGCGCCGCTGGCACCCGCGGTGAGTGACGACGTCGACGGCGGCCTCGGGCAGGTAGCCCGCCTGCTCGCCGGGGCGAAGCGGCCGCTGATCCTCGCCGGCCGCGGTGCGCATCTCGCCGGCGCCGGCCAGGAGCTTCGGAAGCTCGCTGACCGTCTGGGCGCACTGACCGCCGGAACCGCCCTGGCGCTCAACCTCCTCGAAGGCGACGGATACCTCGGCGTCGCGGGCGGCTTCGGCACGGACACCGCGGCCGGACTCATGGGTGAAGCCGATGTGGTCCTCGTGGCAGGGGCAAGCCTGAGCCCCTTCACCATGCGGTTCGGGCACCTGCTCGGCCCGGACAGCACCGTCATCCAGATCGACGCCGCCCTGCAGCCGACGCACCCCCGGGTGGAAACGTTCGTCAGCGCGGACGTGAAGACTGCCGCGGCACGCATCCTGCGGATTCTGGACGACGACGCTTCAGCGGACGCCGGCCGCGCAGAAGCCTGGCGCGCGGAAGCCCGCAAGCGCCTGGCCGACGGACCGGCCCACCACCCAGGCTCCGACGAAACACCGGACGGCCGGCTGGACCCGCGCTCCCTTGCCACGGCACTGGATGCAGTGCTGCCGGAGCGCCGCACGGTGGTCCAGGACGGAGGGCACTTCGTCGGCTGGGCACCCATGTACTGGCACATCCCGCGGCCCCAGGACCTGGTCATGGTGGGGACCGCGTACCAGGCCATCGGGCTGGGCCTTGCCAGCGCCGTCGGGGCAGCCCGCGCGGTGGAGGACGGCCGCACCCTGGTGCTGGCGTCCGGCGACGGCGGTTTCCTGATGGGCCTGTCCGACCTCGAATCGCTCATTGGTGCGGCCAACAGCGCCGTCGTCGTGATCTACAACGATGCCGCCTACGGAGCCGAGATCCACCAGTACGGCTCCCAGGGCCTGACCAAAAAGCCCATGCTGATCCCCGAGGTGGACTTCAGCGGCATCGCCGGCGCGCTCGGTGCCGAGTCGGCGATCATCCGCTCACTGGCGGACCTTGAGGCGCTCAAGGACTGGATCGACGCCGGCGCGAAGGGAACCTTCGTGGCCGACTGCCGCATCACGTCGAGCGTCCGGGCCCCGTGGCTGGGCGAGTGGATGGCGGCCAAGCAGGAGGCGAAGGCGGCGGTGGCGGGCTAGGTCGGGCTACGCCCTATCGCACCGGACTATCGGCGAACAAGCCGCCACAGGGACGTAACCTCGGCCGCGCGCGCCTCGAACAGGGGATCGTCGCGGTCCGATGCCTTCGGATGCGTTGGCCTGGTGTCCAGGCGTTCCACCACCTTGAGCCCAGCCGCGGTGATGGCGTCCAGCAGGTCGTCTCGCGTCCGCAGGCCAAGGTGCTCGGCCAGGTCAGAGAGGACAAGCCAGCCCTCACCGCCCGGTTCCAGATGGTCAGGAAGTTCGTTCAGGAAGCGGAACAGCATCCTGCTTCCGGGGTCGTATACGGCGTTGTCCAGGCTGGAATGCGGCGTGGCCGGAATCCAGGGCGGGTTGCACACGATGAGGGGTGCCCGCCCGGGCGGGAACATGTCGGTCAGGACGGCCTCAGCACGGTCCTTGACACCGAGGTTCCGGAAATTCTCAGCGGCGCAGGCGATCGCACGCGGCTCATTGTCCGTCGCCACCACCCGGTGGACGCCACGGTGCGCGAGGACGGCAGCGAGCACACCGGTGCCGGTTCCGACGTCGAACGCCAGCGTGTCGGAGGGCAGCGCAGCGGCGGCCACGAGATCCACATACTCACTTCGGGTGGGGAAGAACGTGCCATAGTGCGGGTGGATGCGGCCCTGCAGGGCATCGACGTAGACGCCATTCCGCCGCCACTCGTGGGCGCCAATTGCCCCGACAAGCTCATGCAGGGACACAACGGAAGATTCGCCGATCTCACCGTATGCTTCGGCGGCGGCCTCTTGGATATCCGGTGCGCGGCGCAGCGGCACCACCGGGCCCGGCTCAAGAGATATCAGCAGCAGGCCGAGAATGCGTGCACGTTGCGAGCGCGACTGGCGGTGCCGGTAGAACTGATCGGCCGGAGTTCCTGCGATCTTCTTTCCGGCGCCTATCCGCCGGTCCAGGGCGTTGAGGATCTGCCGTGCGTTGTGGAAGTCACCGCGCCAGAGCATCGCGATCCCCTGTGACGCCATCCGGTTCGCATCATCGGCCGTGAGGGAGTCGTCGACCACTTCGACGCGCGTCGGCGCTGGTCTGCCGTTCGCCGAACGCCATCGCGCGGTCATACTGACACCAGCCTCGACCCAGGTCACAACGGCGGGGTTATTCACCGCAGCGGTGCGCGCTGGCTTGAGGACCGGCGTCGGGAGTCCCACGGGAGCTGGCGTGTCCGTAGTGATAGAGATCCATTCCAAGCGTCAGAGTAGCCGATCGGCGACTGACGATTGCGGCGGTGATTCCACGACGCGGAAGGCGACGGCCCAAGATTCCGGACCGTCATCCGGCCGCGAACCGAGCTTGGTTGATGGCCGCTGTAGCCATTCAACCTGCATTGTCAGGATACAGGTGTGCTCAGTCCTGGTTAGAGCCGCCGCTGCCGGAACATTGGGGACGCATCCCGCACCCCGGGTGTCAGGCCAAGGTCAGCTTCAACGACCCCCATCGGACGTCGCACGGCAGATATCCGTCGAGGCGACCTATCAGCGCTGGGTGACGCAGGCTGAGCATGATGCGATGGCCGGCGTCCTGGCGGACTGCGCCGACCAGCTGGTTCCAACGAGCAAGAAGGAAGTTGCTGTCGTCGCGTCAGTAGACGCTGAACAGGAGAGCGGCGCCGAAGCGGCTGTCGTTGTCCCGGTGCCCGTGGCACCTGCACCCAAGGCGAACGCTCCGGCGCCCCGCTATGTCGCTCCCGCACCGTGCATGTGGCGCCCGCGCCCGCGCCGCCGGCGGCGGCGTATTACGCCAACTGCTCAGCGGTGAGGGCGGCCGGGGCGGCCCCCATCCGGGCAGGACAGCCGGGCTACAGCCGCTCGCTCGACCGTGACGGGGACGGCGTGGCCTGCGAGTAGTCTCTCCGGCCCTGTCGATCTGGCTGAAACCGGCGAAGAGCCCGCCACATCCGGCTCAGTCATGTACACCTGAGGCCACCGTCGGCGCCCCACCCGGGCGCCGACGTCGTACTCCCCCGCTGGACCCGCGCGGGCGGGACTTACAGTGCCCGGGACGCCATGGCATACAGGTCGGCAACTTCGTCCGGCCGCTCGAGCTGCCTGCCTATGGCCAGGCGGATGCTGTGCGGATGGCTGCGGATCGCTCCGCCGGACGCGCCACCTGCCGCGACGCCATGCGATGCCAGCACCAGCAGCGCCTGCTGCTCATTCAGCACCGGAACCCAGAGCCCCAGCCCGTCGTCGTGGCTTTCCACTTTGACGCCGCGCTCGGCGAGAAGCGTCGCCATTTGAGTCCGGCGTTTGGCGTACTCCGTGCGCGCATGCTGCACCTACGCCTTCACGGCATCGCTGGTGAGCATCCAGGCCAGAGCATTCTGCAGCGTCCGGCTGGTCCACCCCGCCCCGAACTGCCTGTAGAGCCTGGCGCGTTCCAACGGCTCGGCGGGACCGCCGACAACAGCCAGCCGCAGGTCCGGCCCGTGGGATTTGGAGTAACTGCGGACCAGCACGGTCTGGGACGGAAGAAGCGCGCCCAGGCCCGCATACGGGCCGAGCGCGAGGTCCCCCAGGCCGTCGTCCTCGATGATGAGTACCCGTGTGTCCCGCAGTACTTCAGCAATCAGATCCCGACGCGCGGGCGTCATGTTCGTGCCCGACCGGGAGTTTGCGCACGGCTCGTAGATGAACGCGACGGGCTGCTTGGTCAGGGCCTGTTTCAGGGATTCCGGGACGGGCCCGTCCGCGTCCGTCGCCACAGGAACAACCACGACGCCGGCCAACTCCAGGATATCCAGGAGGCGGGGGGTGGACGGGTCCGCCACCGCGACGTGCTGCCCAGGCAGGATACTCGACTGCACGAGCAGCAGGATGCCTTCGTACCCACCGTTCACTGCGAGCCAGCTCGCGGGGTCCCAGCCCCAGGTGGGTTTCACGGCGTTCACCAGGGCCGGGGTGATGCCGGGCCGGCGGTAGGAATTCAGCTCCGGATCAGGGGCTGCGTTGGCAATCGCCGCGGATAGATCGGGCAGCAGCAGCGGATCGGGGGCGGCAAGCGTAAGGTCCAGCACGGCACGAGATCAGCTTTGCCCGCGAGGCAGCCGATCGCGTGGTGTTCATGGACGGCGGCGTGGTGGTTGAGCAAGGTACGCCCGAGCAGGTCATCGGCAACCCGCAGCACGAACGGACGCGCAACTTTCTGGCGCGCTTCCTCTAGATCGATGAGCGTCAACATCAGACCGGAGAAATTTCCCATGACCAGCACCATTGCTACACCCACGCCCACGGATGTCATCGGAGAAGCGCTGGGGAGACAGACATCGCTGGCCGGCGACCTGGTTGCGTTCCGGCGGGAGATGCACGCCGATCCCGAACTGGGACTGGACCTGCCACGCACCCAGGGCCGCGTGCTCGAGGCCCTGCGGGGCTTGGACCTGGAGATCACCCTCGGCAAGAACTCCACATCGGTGGTGGCCGTGCTGCGCGGCGGACTTCCGGCCGTGTCCGGCACCACCACGCCGTCAGTTCTCCTGCGGGGCGACATGGACGGACTTCCCATCACGGAGAAAACCGGAGTGTCCTTCGCCTCCGCCAACGGGGCCATGCACGCCTGCGGCCACGACCTCCACACCGCGGGACTCGTCGGGGCCGCAAGACTCCTGCACGCCGTCAGGGACGAACTCCCCGGCGATGTCATCTTCATGTTCCAGCCGGGCGAGGAAGGCCACGGCGGCGCCGAGGTCATGATCGCCGAAGGGGTCCTCGACGCGGCGGGGCCCCGTCCCAGCGCGGCCTACGGGGTCCACATGGCCTCCGACGCCCCGGCAGGGCTGTTCACCACGCGTCCGGGTTCATACATGGCGGCCATGGGCGAACTGCAGGTGGAAGTCCTGGGACGGGGAGGACACGGATCGCGTCCCTTCCAGACGCTCGACCCCGTGCAGGTTGCCGCCGAAATGGTGGGGGCACTGCAGACGTTCGTGACGCGCAGGTTCAACGTTTTCGACCCCGTAATCCTGACGGTAGGGAAGTTCCAGGGCGGAACGGCGGCCAACATCATTCCCGACACCGCGTCGTTCACCGCTGCAGTGCGCTCCTTCAGCCCCGCCGTCGGGAAGCGCCTACAGACGGAACTCCCGGATATGCTGCGCCGGCTTGCCGAGGCACACCAGCTCACCGCGGATGTTTCGTTCACGCCCAAGCTGCCGGCCACCATCAATAACGACGACGAAGCCGTGTTCTGGGAGCGAACGGTTACCTCGCTCTATGGTCAGGACCGTTTTGAACTCCTCGCCAACCCGAAGGCAGGCTCCGAGGACTTCTCCTGCGTCCTCTTGCAGGTCCCGGGGGCTTTCGGGCACTTGGGCGCAGGTTCACCCGACATGGACCCGAAAGACTGGGCACCGATCCATTCAGCGCGGGCCATTTTTGACGACAGTGTGCTGCCGGATCAGGCACGGTTCCTGGCAACCTTGGCCTTCAACAGGCTACGCGCCGCAGTGTGAGTGTGCACCGCAGTCGGAATGGGACGGAGGAGGGACTACCGGCCCGGACTCCTGAGGGCAGCGGACCTCCTTCGTCGGCTGTGTCCCGGTGACTCGCCTGCGAGGGTTGGCCCTGAATTCGCAGATCATGCTGACCCAGGCCTCGTCCGTGGGGGTCAGGCTCATGGTTAGTTACCGAGCCTTGGATGAGGGCACAGATCCGCTGTTCCTCGGAATGCTGGCTGCATCGTTTGCCGTTCCTGCTCTCTGCACTGCATTGCCGGCCGGGCGGCTTGCCGACCGCGTTGGCGGCTCGGCCGTTACCCTCGCTGGCCTCCTGACTGCCGCCCTGGGAATTGCTGCCATGCTGCTTCTACCCGGGAAGGGTCCGCTGCTTGCCTGCAGTGCGGCTGTGGGCCTCGGTCACTTGCTGGCGATGGTAGGGCAGCAGGCGTCAGTGGCCCACGCCAACGCGACAAAGGGCAGCGACAATGCCTTCGGCACTCTGGCTGCGGCGGCGTCGTTGGGCCAGCTCGTGGGGCCGCTCGTAGCAACGTGGGTCGCGTCGCTGACGCAGGCTGGCCGAGGCCCCAATCCCGACACGTCGGCGGGTTTGTTCCTGTGCTTCGGCTTATCCGTCCTGGCCATGCCGGTTTACCTCTGGATGCATCGCTCAGACCGGGTGCTGGCCAAGAACCGACTGCCCAACGGTCAGGTGTCGGCCGACATGCGCGTGTTGATGTCGAGCCGTGGCCTGTGGCGGCTGTTGACTGTAAGCGGTGCCGTTTTGGTGACCGTCGACCTGATGTACGCGTTTGTGCCGATGTGGGCGATCGAAGAAAATATCAGCGCTGCTACAGTCGGTGCCCTGCTGGCGTTGCGGGCCTTTGTGTCGGTGGTCAGCCGTGTAGGACTCGGACGATTGACCCGACGGTTCGGCAGGAAGCCCCTGCTTATTGTCTCCATCGCCGCAGCAGCCATCTCGCTGCTCGCGCTCCCCATACTGGGAATCTACGGCGCAGCGGTGGCGATGATAGGACTGGGGCTCGGGCTGGGCATCCCGCAGCCGCTCACCATGTCTTGGGTGGTCTCCCTAACCAAGCCATCCCTGCACGGTGCCGCCCTGGGATTGCGAATGACCGTCAATCAGCTGGCGCAGATCGGCCTGCCCCTCGGGGTCGGCGCCGTGGCTGCTCCGCTGGGTGTGGTCGGCATTTTCTGGGCCAACGCCGCGCTGCTGGCTGGGGCAATCGCGATTGTGGTTGGGTCGGAAACTGGGCAGGAACCTGAGGCTAGCGAATCGGGGCCATAAGGCCCTCCACCCCGTCGTCGTCGGAACGACACGGTGCACCCAACCCGCTGAAAGCGACGATAGGTGACAGCGCAACCGGACGCTACGGGTCAAGCTTGACGTCTTCACCCCGAAGGTTGGCGCGGAAGCCGTCGCCCTGAACGGCGACGTCCTGAAGCACGAGGCCATCGGGCAAGCCCTCGATGCTGTGCTCGATGGTCACGAACCGGCGCACGACGGCGGCGGTGGCGTCGGAGAGGAAGTCCGGCCCGCCTACGTCGATCGAGCGTGGTTCGACAACGAGCTTGCCGGCCTTGACCTCGACCGTGCCGGTGGCGGTGACGCGCACTTCTCGGCCCAAGATCGTGACAGTTCGAACCACCATGGCCTGGCCGCCGTCGGCAGAGCTGACCACCGTCCCGTCGCCGAGCTTGCTGGCGACCGCCTCGAACGGCACGGTCGCGTCCACGGTCAGCCGTCCCGCGACCAGCCCGTCCGGGCTGGTGATTACGTCCTGCCCGACGGCCCGGACGTCGCGGAGTGTCGAGGTCCCGGACACCAAGGTCCCAGCGTCCAGCGCAACGTCGGCGAGCCATACCTCGTCCTCCCGCAGGTCTGCGGGAGGCTGTGCCGACGGCGGGCTGCCGGCCCCCGCCGTCGGCGACGGCACAGGCCCTGCCTCTCCCCCGCCTGCCGGGGCGCTCACCGACCACCAGAGGATCACGGCCATCACCCCCAGGACGAGGAGCATCCCCGCAGCACCGATCAGCCAGTCCTTCACACGCGTCCGCTTCATTAGGACAGTCTGATGGCTTGCCCCCTGGGGCGCGAAACCCCGACTGCTCCTTCCCGTCCCGTAATGCCCATCGCCGCTGCGAAGCAGTGCCGCCCATAAGATGAGGCATGGACATCGAGGGTATGCTCTGGACGGTTTTGGGGGCCGGCCTGGTTCTGCTGATGTTCGTTGACGTCTTTCGTACGCTCCTTTACCAGCACGGTTCTGGTCCTGTAGGGCGGGCGATTATGCGCGGATTCTGGCTGGTATCCAGAAAACTGCGAGGCCGGGGCACCTTGATCGCAGCACCTTTGGCCATGGCCGCTGTCATTGGCGCCTGGGCAGGGCTGGCGGCCATAGGCTGGGCCCTGCTCTATCTGCCCCATCTGCCGGCGGGTTTTGTTCACGGAGCCGGGATTCCACAGCGGGGCGACTTTGCCGAAGCGCTCTACATCTCCCTTGTGACTCTTTCCACCGTGGGGTTCGGCGAAATCGTGCCCGCGCATCCGGTGCTCAGGCTAGTTGTAGCCCTCCAGGCCGTCACCGGTTTCGGGTTGCTGACGGCAACGGTCACTTGGATCCTTCAGACGTACCCGGCCCTGAACCGCCGCCGGGCCCTTGCCCACCAGCTGAACCTGTTCAGGGAAGCTGCCGGTCCCGCGGGTGTATTGTCGCTGGATCCCCGGCATGCTGCCGGACTGTTGGAATCAATGGCCGGGAACGTGGCTTTGGTGAGCATAGATCTCCTTGCGTTCCATGAAACTTATTACTTCCGTGAGGTCGAGCAGCGCGGCTCCTTGCCGGCCACGGTGGCCTACGCCCAGGAGTTGGCATCCCAGGCCCTGCGCAGTGAGAGCCCTGAACTCCAGTTCGCCGGACGGATGCTCCACGCGGCGCTGGACGCACTTGCGGACGTTCTTCGCGGCAAATTCGGCCACTCAGGAACCACGTCTTCCGATGTGTTCGACAGCTACGAGCTACACCACCGGCATCTGCGGCGCCGTAATCCGGCCACGGACTAGGGCGACTGCGCACCGGTGCCGTGAAGTCCTAGACATGTGACCAATCAGTCACCTATGCTGGATTTGTGGACGCCGTATTTAAGGCCTTGGCCGACGCCACCCGCCGCGATCTCCTGGATGAACTCTTCAGGAACGACGGGCAGACCCTCCACGCTCTGGAAGCCCGCTTCGAGATGACCCGCTACGGCGTGATGAAGCACCTCAGGGTCCTGGAGGAAGCCGGCCTGGTGGTGACCCGCCGTCGGGGACGGGAGAAACTCCACTTCCTGAATCCGGTGCCCATCCGGCTGGTCCACGACCGCTGGGTGAGCAAATATGCCGAACCATGGGCCGCTGGCCTCAGCGACCTCAAAACCAGATTGGAAAGTCCCATGGAAAAGATCTTCGAAATCTATATCAAGACCACCCCGGAGCGGCTTTGGGAGGCCATCACGGACGGCGAGATACGCAGCAAGTACCAGTTCGGGTCCGTGGTCACCTCGGACTGGACGCCGGGATCACGGTTCGGGATGGCAACCAAGGGCGGGGAACCCCTGGGCGAGGGCGAGAATCTGGAGGTGGACCCGCCCCGCCGGCTCGTCCAGAGCATGCGCGCACTCTGGGGCGAGGACGTCAAGGCCGAAGGCACGTCCCGGGTTACCTGGGAGATCGAACCGGTGGGCGATTCCTGCCGCCTGACCGTCACCCACGACCAGCTCCGCGAAGGCGCCAACGAACAGCTCTACGGCGGCTGGCCGATGATCCTCTCCGGCCTGAAGACCTGGCTGGAAACCGGCGAGCTCCTCACCACTCCCGGCTCGCTCATGTACACCTGAGGCGACGTCGGCGCCCAACCCGGGTGCCGCCGTCGTGGTGAATACTGTGACTTAGCGCCGCTTGTCCGTTTCGGTGACCGTGACGTTGAACGAGGCGTCCAGTTTCACGGTCGCAAAAGTCCCGTCGGCCTTCCGGATGTGTGCCTCGTAGGCTGCCCCCTCCGCATCGGTTTCGACGCGGACGACGGTCGCCCCGGGGTTGGCGGCTTTCGCTGCCGCTTCCACCCGGGCGGCGGTGTCGCCTGTCAGCAGCTGCTCGGTGATGCCGTTGGCTTGGTGGCTGCCCTTTTGATGTGAAACGGACTGAGTTGTGGAGGTCGCTGCGCCGTCTGGAGCGGCCATCGCGAGATACATGCCGCCGACGGCGAGAGCGCCAGTTAGCGCTGCGCCCGCCGCGACGTTTTGCACTGTCTTCATCACGTGCTCCTGATTTCTGCGATCAGGCCCATCGGTGCTTTTCTGACCGCTGCGTTGTTCCGGCCGTCGCGTCCCAGCAACGCCCAGCGCGGTTGGATCCAGTAGGAACATTGTGAATTCTACGCATTCGCGAGGGCGACAACTAGGACAAATTCAGACCTGGTTCATTCCGCCGCCATATGGGCCACTGTGCGACGATGTCGGAATGGAACAACCCACGGAAGTACTGCGCTACGCCGCCTTTACCACCACCCCGGATGGGGGAAATCCGGCGGGAGTAATCCTGGACGCAACCCGACTCGACGACGCCGGTATGCAGGCTATCGCGGCCGACATCGGATATGCGGAATCTGTCTTTGTCACTGAGGCGGCAGTTGACGGAGACTCCCGCCGAAACCGTGTGCGGTACTTTTCCCCAATTGCCGAGGTGCCGTTTTGCGGCCATGCCACGATTGCTTTGGCCGTCGTGCTGTCAGGGCGTGATGGTGCGGGGACTTTTGTTTTCGACACGGCGGTGGGGCCTGTCGTGATCGAGACTCAGGGCCGGGGCGCAGCGGCCACGGCATCCTTCACGAGCGTGGAGCCGCGAGTGGCCGAGTTCCCCGACGGTGTTCTGAGCACCCTGCTCGGGTTGCTCGGCGTGGGACGCGGCGAGCTGCACCCGGCGTACCCTCCGATGATCGCTTTCGCCGGGAACTGGCACCCCATTCTTGTATTCGCAGAACAAAGGACCTTTGACTCATTCGTTTTCGACCCGGATCCCATGCGCACGCTGATGGATGCCCAGAACTGGGCTGGCACCGTAACGACTCTTTGCGAGATGGGACCGGGCGAGTTCGACGCGCGCAACCTTTTCCCGGTGGGCACCATCACCGAAGATCCGGCGACCGGTTCGGCTGCCGCTGCTTTCGGCGGCTACCTCCGCTTGCTTTCTCTCGTGAACCTGCCAAGCCGTGTGGTGGTGCACCAGGGCAGCCATGTGGGCCGCCCGAGCGTGCTCACCGTCGACATTCCTACCTCCGGTGGGATTGTCGTGAGCGGTGGAGCCATCGAGATCACCTGAGCATGCAGCCCGGCCCGAGCCACTTCCGTCAGCGTCCAGCTTGCCGGCCGCTGCCCGGCAAGAGCCACTTCCGTCAGCGTCTGCAGGGTGCCAGAGTTGAACGATGAATGAGGCAAGCGGGAATGAGGAAACTGGCGGATTGGTCCTGAACCTCGACTGCACGCTCGATGCTCCGCCGGAAGAAGTCTTCAGGATGCTGACGGAATCGACCCAGCTGGTGAAGTGGTGGGGTCCGCACGGCTTCACCATCCCTGCAGCCGAGGTGAACCTCACGGAAGGCGGCCGCTACGGATTCCGCATGACGCCACCGGACGGCGAACCGTTCCACCTCTCGGGCGAGTTCCTGGAGATCGATCCCCCATGGCGCCTGGTGTACACCTTCCGCTGGGAGGAACCGACGCCGGACGACCGGGAAACCGTCGTCGACCTCGCACTCGGGAGCACCGGCGAAGCCACGCGCCTGGTGCTCTCGCACGGACCGTTCCTGACGGAAGAGCGGCTGGAACTGCACCGCAACGGATGGACCGAGTCGTTCGAGAAATTGCAGGCGGTTTTGGGTAGTCGCACCTGAACCGCGCGGCCTGCGCGCCGAGGCAGTTCGCGAGCCTACGCGGGCGAGCAAGTCTTCAGTGTCGGAAGTTGCCCTGTGCCCGCATGGGTTCCTAGAAATCGAGATGCCGGCCTCAGTACCCAGTCGCCCGGTATGACGGCATAGGGCGTCCAGGCAGGCGATGCCGGCCGGACAAATTGACCGCTATTGGTGCGTCTACCACCGCGGAGTATCGCCCGATAATTGTCGCACCCGCCACGTAGTCTGCCTTCACGAGCTTGAACAGTTCAACGGGGGATGAAATGGCCGACCCGATCCGCGAGGCAATCGACAGTAAGGCTTCCCTGCCTGCAGCAGCCGCCCCGATCCCTGAATCATCTGAGCCGGATGACGCCGAGTGGCGGGAGCAGCGCGCCGGCACCGAAGGCTTCACGGACAACGCCCTCGCGGACTACCTGCGCCTGCTGCGTCAATTCGACTTGCTCACTGCCGAGCAGGAAGTTGAGCTGGCGCAGGAGATCGAGGCAGGGCTCTTCGCGGAACAACTCCTGGGCAAGGAAATTTCGCGGCCTGAACGGGACAGAGGAGAACTCCGGACCATCGTCCTTCTGGGGCAGCGTGCCGCGGACGTGCTGCTCACCGCTAACCTCCGGCTAGTGGTGTCGATCGCCAAGCACTACACCCACGGGGGCCTGGAGCTCCTGGACTTGATTCAGGAAGGAAACTTGGGACTGCACGAGGCCGTCTACAAGTTTGATTTCGCCAAGGGTTTCAGATTCTCCACCTACGCTACGTTTTGCATCCGGCGAGCCATCACCCGGGCGCTGGCTAACCAAGCCCGTCTTATCCGGCTGCCGGTTAACGTCATCGAGCAGTTGCAGAAGGTCCGGTCAGCACAGCGGACAGCCGAGATCGCGGGGCCCGTCTGCAGCATAGAGGATCTTAGCCAGCTGACGGGTTATTCCGTCGACAAGATCAACTACCTGCTGACCTTGGACAAGCCGACATATTCGCTGAGCTTCCTAGTGCCCGACGGTAGGGGCGGCTCCGAAGCGCTGGCCGAACAGTTGTTGGATCCCTTTGAGTTCGACGCCACGGATCCACTCTTCCATCGACAGTTGAAGGAGCGGGTACATGCCGTACTCGACTCACTCGAAGAGCTGGAAGCAGGCGTTATAGCGATGCGTTTCGGCATGACGGGCGGTAAAGAGAACACCTTGGAGGCTGTCGGGAAGGCGTGCGGCATGCCGCGCGAACGCGTACGCCAGATCGAGGCCGCGGCGCTGAAGAAGCTCAGACACCCTTCCTGCTCGCATGTCCTGCGGCAGTATTACTTGCTCCTGCTCCGCTAGGAACGGCCCTCGCCTGGTCGCGGTGCCCGCCGTACGCCAGCCCGGCCCCCGGACTAGCATTAGGTTCATGCGTGCCAACGACAGTTCTGCCGTTCACAGCGGCGGTGTCCCGACAGCCGGAGGCCCGTCACGCCGTACGGGTGGTGCCGGCCGAATCATGGCAATGCTCGACCATGGTGTTTCCGCGGCTGATCTGGAAACGACACTGTCCGCCTGGCTGGAAGCCGGGGACATTGACCAGTCCACTGCGGCGGCGGCACGGCGGCTGAACGCCCAATTGTGGGAGGCGAGCCGCCGGGAGGGCCTGCTGCGGGTCCTCTACGATACGGCCACCGACCTGACCGGCATCCGCGACGTGGAGGCCGTGCTCAAGGCCATCGTCCGGCGCACCCGGTCATTGATCGGCAGCGACATCGCCTACCTGAGCCTGAACGACTACGACAGCGGTGAGTCCTACGTCCGGGTGACTGACGGCGCAACCACCGCTCTCTTCCGCAACATCCGCATGCCCCTCGGCGAAGGCGTGCTCGGCGCCGTAGCGACCGGCGAGGCGCCCGCCCAAAGCGCGGACTATTTGATGGACGAGTCCAAATCCCATCTGGAGTCCAGCGACACGGCTGTTGCGGCCGAAGGCGTCCGAGCCATCATGGGTGTCCCCCTTCGCGCAGAAGGGAAAGTCATCGGCGCGCTCCTGGTCGCCGACAGGCATGCGCACCTGTTCAGCAGTGATGACATTGCCTTGATGGAATCCATTGGCACGCACGCAGCCGTCGCACTGGAGAACGCCCGTTACTTCAGCGAAATGGCCAGCGCCCTTACCCGGCTAGACCAAGCACAGCAGCAGAACCTAGCCCACGTACGGGCCCTGGAGGAGCTCTCCACACTGGACCGGCGGCTCATGGAAACCCTGGCCGCAACCGGCAGCCTTCCCTATCTGCTCGACCTGCTGGCCGAGTCCCTTGGCACTCCCGTCTTCCTGGTCTCTCCCATGGGCGAGCCGCTGGCGGGGCTTGCCTCGGACGGAGACTTCGGTAGCTTCCCGGCCCTGAGCGCCGCCGAGGAGTCAGCGGCCAGGAGGGCGGCCGTACACTTCGAAATTAAGGACAAGAAGTACACCGTGATGTCCGCCGTAGCGGGCGACCAGCACCTCGCCTCCCTCATCGTCGCGGAGCAACTCAGCACGGCCCGGCTGGCGGTCCTGGAACGCAGCGCCCTGGTGCTCAGTGTGTCCCTGCTTTTGGAGCGCACCTTCCAGGACGCCCAGTACCGGTTGCAGCTGGAACTCATCGATGACCTGCTGAGTCCCCGCGCCGAACACTCGGCGGCGCTGGCCCGCCGGGCCGGGCAGTTCGGTCTGGCAAACCACCTCCAGCTTGTGGTGCGCGTGGTGGGGGTCGGCGACGACCAGCGCCAACGGGCACTCTCCGTACTGAGGCATCGATTCGAGGGGGCCCCGGGAATCATCGCCCTGCACGAATCACACTTGTGCATCATTGAACCCGTGGAGCGACAAGACAGCCGCCCGAATGAAGCCGGCGGTGCCGGGCGCACCGGCCAGTCCATCATTGACGAGCTGAAACGGCGCCGCATCACTGCCGCCGTCGGGTCATCAGAACCAATCACCGGCTTCGCCCGGCTGTCCGCGGCGCACACCGAAGCCCACGCCGTCCTCCGCGCACTGCAGGCCCTCTCACGCAACGGCGAGGCAGCGGACCGTGCGGCCCTCGGTACCGCAGGAATGCTGCTCGGAGCGATGGACAGCCCCTTCGCCGGACAGCTGCTGGCTGCCCAGCTTGGGCCGCTTCTGGCATACGACGAGCGGAGGGGAACGCAGCTGGTCCTCACCGCGTGGACATTCCACGAATACGGCGGTGCCACCCAGGAAACGGCCGACTCCCTCCACATCCACGCCAACACCTTGAGGCAGCGGCTGGACCGGATCGACGCCCTGATCGGTGCCTCGTGGCGCCGGGGAAGCCGTTCCCTCGACATCCAAGTGGCGCTGCGCTTATGGCGGATGAAGACAGCCGGCGTCAGCTCCAGCGGATCCTGACCTTCGGCCAAGCCCCGCCAATCCAGCGCACATGGTGCCCGTACACATGCGCAAGGTCTATATATGGCACGAAACCACATGGTGAGGGTCACTCCATTCTGGAATGCTGAGATCTGCGGCACCTTTCGGGCAGCCGCCCATCCCATCTCTAGGAGTTATTCACAATGTCGTGTGCGCATGCAGCGGGCATCCGTCCCGCAACTTTCGGCGTCCTCCGCCTGCCGCGGAGCGTCGTCGTCGGCGCCCAGCAGCGCTTCGCCGTCGCCAATATCGCAGCCGAATTCGGGACAAACGTCCTCGTCTGCACCGATCCGCGACTGGCCGCCTCAGAGGACCTTTCGGCCCTGGTCCGCAGCCTCGAGGACAAGAACCTGACCGTACGGGTCTACGGCGACACCCAGGCAGAGCTGCCGGTGTCCGGGATCGTGGCCTGCGTCGAGGAGCTCCAGGGCCAGGAAATCGATGTCATCATCGGCTTCGGCGGCGGCAGCTGCATGGACATGGCAAAGGTCGTCTCCGTGCTGCTCACCCACGGCGGCAAACCCAGCGACTACTACGGCGAATTCGCCGTTCCCGGCCCCACCAAGCCGGTCATCGCCCTGCCCACCACAGCGGGCACAGGTTCCGAAGCCACTGCAATCGCCGTCGTCTCCGACCCTGACCTCGGCATGAAGATGGGCATCTCGAGCCCGCACATCATTCCGTTCGCCGCGGTGTGCGATCCCGAGCTGACCTACTCCTGCCCGCCGTCCCTGACGGCGGCCACCGGTGCGGACACTTTCGTGCACCTGGTGGAGTCCTTTACCGCCATCACCCGGGAACCCACGTCCACCCTGGCAAGCGAACGGGTCTTCGTCGGCAAGAACATCCTGACCGACTCGATCGCCTTGAACGGCATCGGGCTCGTGGGCCGCAGCCTCGTCACGGCCTACAAGGACCCCGAAAACACTGAGGCCCGTGCCGGGATGATGCTCGCGGCACTCTACGGCGGCGTGGTCCTCAGCAACGCCGGAACCGCCGCGGCCCATGCCGTCCAGTACCCGGTGGGCGCCCTCACCCACACTCCTCACGGCGTGGGCGTCGGCCTCCTGCTGCCCTACGTCGTCCGCCACAACTTCCAGGCCATCCAGCCGCAGCTCGCGCAGATCGCCGAAGCCCTGGGACGGGATATCCGCGGGCTGGACACGCGCGCTGCCGCCGTCGCAGGCGTCGAGGCAATCGATGAGGTCATCGCCGCCATCGAGCTGCCCCCGACGCTGAAGGACCTTGGCGTGCAGGAAAGCGACCTCGCCCAGATCGCCAAGCTCTCACTGAATTCCAAGCGGCTCATCGACAACAACCCCGTGCCGCTTGACCTCGACGCCGTCACCTCCATCGTGAACGCCGCCTACGCCGGCGACCGCACCATCCGCTGACCAGCAATAAGGACCAAAGATGACCCTCCTTTCAACCACTGAACCGCTCGACGTCGACGGCCTGGCGGTGCCCCGCCAGCTGCTGATTGCCGGGACCTGGCAGGACGCCAGCAACGGTGACACCGTCGAGGTGATCAACCCTTCCGATGCTTCCGTCATCACGGACATCGCCGACGCCGACGTCGAGGACGGCCTTGCCGCCGTCGACGCCGCGGCAGCAGCCCTCCCGGAGTGGGCCGCGACGCCCCCGCGCCGCCGCGCCGAAATCCTGCGCCGCTGCTTCGACCTGATGACCGAGCGCAGCGAGCAGATCGCCCACCTCATCTCCCTCGAAAACGGCAAAGCCCTGGCCGACGCCCGCGGTGAAGTGGCCTACGCCGCCGAATTCTTCCGCTGGTATGCAGAAGAAGCAGTCCGGATCATCGGCGATGTATCCGTTTCGCCGTCGGGCTCCAACCGGATCCTGGTCCAGCACATGCCGATCGGCGTCTGCGTGCTGATCACCCCCTGGAACTTCCCGGCAGCCATGGCCACCCGGAAGCTGGCACCGGCGCTGGCAGCCGGCTGCACCGCGGTGCTAAAGCCCGCCACACTCACGCCGCTGACCACGTTGGCGATCGCCCAGCTGATGGTCGACGCCGGTGTCCCGGCCGGCGTGGTCAACATCATCACCACGAGCAAGACCAGCGACGTCATGACGCCCATCCTCGCTGACCCCCGGGTCCGCAAGCTGTCCTTCACCGGTTCCACCAGCGTCGGACGCCACCTGCTGCGCCAGGCGGCCGACAACGTGCTCAAGTGCTCCATGGAACTCGGCGGCAACGCCCCGTTCCTGGTCTTCGATGACGCGGACCTCGAGCTGGCACTCGACGGCGCAATGATCGCCAAGATGCGCAATGGCGGCCAGGCCTGCACCGCGGCGAACCGGATCTACGTCCAGCGCGGCATCCACGATGAGTTCGCCCGCCGGCTGGCCGAGCGGATGGGCGCCATGCGCGTAGGCCCGGGCACCGACCCCGGCACCGAGGTCGGTCCGCTCGTGGATGAGCCCAGCGTCCGCAAGGTCGACTCGCTGGTCCGCGACGCGGTCAGCCAGGGCGCCCGGCTCCTCGCCGGCGGCAAGGCCATCGACGGCGCCGGGTACTACTACCCGCCCACTGTTGTCACCAACGTGCCGCTGCAGGCCCGCATGGTCAGCGAGGAAATCTTCGGCCCGGTGGCCTCGGTCATCCCCTTCGACACCGAAGAGGAAGTCATCGCCGCCGCCAACGACTCCGAGTACGGCCTCGCGGCGTACGTGTTCACCGAGGACCTCCGCCGAGGGCTCAGGGTCTCCGAGCGCGTCGAAAGCGGCATGGTGGCCCTCAACCGGGGACTCGTTTCCGATCCCGCAGCACCTTTCGGCGGCGTCAAGCAGAGCGGCCTCGGCCGCGAAGGTGCCCACCAGGGCCTGCTGGACTTCACCGAAACCAAATACATTGCCCTCGACTGGTAGCTCCGGCTCCCTTCGTTTCCATCCGAAAGAAAAGACCAATGACGATCTCTAATTCCCACGCCAAGCCGAAGGCAGCGTGGCGGGTACCGCTCGCCAGCTTCGCGGGCACCACCATCGAGTGGTACGACTACTACATCTTCGGTCTGCTGGCCGCGACAGGCGTCTTCAGCCGGCTGTATTTCCCCGAACAGGACCCGGCGACCGGGCTCCTTCTGGCCTTCGTCACCTATGCCGTCGGCTTCGTCGCACGTCCGTTCGGCGGCATGTTCGCCGGCCACTTCGGCGACAAAATCGGCCGCAAGCCCATGCTGGTGCTCTCGCTGCTCATCATGGGTTTCGCCACGCTGGCCATGGGGCTGCTTCCCACCTACGCCCAGATTGGCGTCTGGGCTCCCATCCTCCTGACGGTGCTGCGCCTGCTGCAGGGCTTCGGCGCCGGAGCCGAATGGGCCGGCGCGGCCGTCATCTCCATCGAACATGCCCCTCCCGGCCGCAGCGGATTCTTCGGAAGCTTCACGCAGATGGGCGTCCCGGCAGGCATGCTGCTCGCCAACTCGAGCGTCCTGATCGTCAAGTCCTCCGTGCCCGCCGAAGTCTTCGACGCCTGGGCGTGGCGCGTGCCGTTCCTGCTCAGCGTGGTCCTGATCGTCATCGGCCTGGTTGTTCGCGCCAAGCTCGAGGACTCAGACGACTTCAAGGAACTTCTTGAAACGAAGCAGACCTCGAAGAAGCCGCTGGGCGAAGCCATGAAAAAGGAATCCAAGGGCATCTGGCTGGTGGTCGGCATGCGCCTGGCAGAGAACTCCGCGTTCTACCTGTACACCACGTTCTCGGTGGTCTACATCATGCGGACGTTTGGAGCCGAGCGCGCCAACCAGGGAACGTTGTCGGTCCTGATCGCCTCCGGCATCGGCGTCTTCGCCGTGCCGCTCTGGGCCATCCTCTCGGACAAGATCGGGCGCAAGCCGCTGTACCTGTTCGGCTCGATCGGCGGACTCCTGTTCTTCCCGCTCTACTTCGTCATGACGGATAGCGGCAGCGCGCTGCTGGCAACGCTCGCCATCATCATCGGGCTCGCCGTATTCCACAACTCGATGTACGGCCCCCAGGCCGCCTTCTTCTCCGAGCTGTTCTCCACCAAGCTGCGCTACAGCGGAGCGTCCATGGGCTACCAGTTCGGTTCGGTGCTCGCTGGCGGCATCGCACCGCTGGTCGCCGTGGCGCTCCTGAACGCCGGAAACGGCGAGCCCGGCTGGGTCATCCTCTACTTCAGCATCATCGGCGTCATCACGGTGGTGGCGACCATCCTCGCCCCGGAAACGCTGGAGAAGTTGGACCGGCGCGTCACCGCCGCCCAGGCGCTGGATGAGAAAAACGCAGGGATCGCACAGGATCGCGTCAGCGCGAACTGATAATTCCTGAACTGAGGCGGGCGTCGTCCGGGTCGAAGCTAGACCTGGACGGCGCCCTTCTTTCTGCGCCTGGGATGATCCGCCCGCACTTATTACCAGCGCCAGCGTTGCGCACCTCCGCAGCAATCTATGAGTTCACCCCGACGCCACCTCCCCGAACTCGTCAGGCCATCTGGCCTCCCTAGGTTGGTCGAGTCGCCGGTGCAGTGCCGGTCACCGTCATCCAGGAGGAACCATTCCCATGCGCACACCCCTGACTGCCGCGGCCACCGCCGCGCTCATCGCGTCGCTGGCGAGCCCCGCCGTCGCCGCGATGAGCCCGGAAGCTGGCTCCGCACCGTCGTCGAACGCTTCCGCCACGGCTTCCGCCTCAGCAACAGCCGGCATCAAAATCAACGAGAGCAACGGCTCCTTTGATCTACAGTCCCACCGCGGGGGCCGAGGAGAGTGGACCGAGGAGTCCCTGGCCGCGTTCGCCAACTCGCTGAAGCTGGGGGTGACCACCCTGGAGTTGGACACCCACCTGACCTCGGACGGCAAGGTCATCGTCTGGCACGACGACACCATCCAGGCAGACAAGTGCCGCGACACCGCGCCGGCTACGCCCGGGGACCCGCAATTCCCGTATGTCGGCGACCGGGTCGCGGAGCTGTCACTTGCCCAGATCAAGACCCTGGACTGCGGCTTCTCCCAGTTGAAGGGGTACCCGGAGCAGGACGTTATCGAGGGCAACCGGATCGCGGAGCTCAAGGACGTGTTCCAGCTGGTGCGCGACGCCGACGCCAAGAAGGTCCGCTTCAACATCGAGACCAAGGTGGAGGACGGCCGGTCCGGCGGCGAGGGCATGGTGGCGCTGACAAAGGCCGTGGTTACGGAGATTTATGCCGCCGGCATGGCCGAGCGCAGCACCGTGCAGTCGTTCGACTGGTCCTCGCTCAACCTGACCAAGACGCTCGCCCCGGAGCTCCCGCTCGCAGCCCTGTCCAGCGGCGAAGCCTGGCTCGAGGTCGGCAAGCCCGGCGCCAGCGCCAACCTCGGCGGCATCGACATCGACACCTACGGCGGGTCGCTCGCCAAGGCTGCGGCTGCCCAGGGCTACGACGTCATCTCCCCCACCTTCCGGTCCGTCACGCCCGGCATGATCACCGAAGCCCACGAGCTCGGCCTGCCGGTCATCCCGTGGACGGTCAACACGACGGCGGACATGGCGCGGCTGATGGACCTCGGCGTGGACGGCATCATCAGCGACTACCCCACCCGACTGCGCACGGTAATGGAAGAGCGCGGCCTGAAGCTCCCCAAGGCCTACTCGCCTCAGGCCTAGCAACACGACCACGGGGGCGGCCACTCAATGGCCGCCCCCGTGATCCGGACTAGCCCAGTTTTAGCCGGTGTCATCAGCATCCCGGTCTGCGCCGCCGTCCCGAGGGCGTCAAAGCTGGGCTACTCCGGCCAGCGCCGGTTCGTAGGCCTCCTGCGAGGCGGGTGACTTGGTCTGCGCGGTCGCGCTGGTCCTTTGGGCCAACTACGGAGGCGGCACCGAGTGGCCGCACCCGCGTTGGCATGGCCCTAGGGCCCGACGCGGTCTGGCAGTGTTACTTCAGCGCCGCCGGGCTAGGTGACATCTCGGCGGCTTGGCGCAGGGCCTCGATCATGCTGCGCACGTCCACGATGCCCTTGCCCGCGATGTCGAAAGCGGTGCCGTGGTCCACGGAGGTGCGGATCACCGGCAGGCCCACGGTGATGTTGACGCCGGCTTCGATGCCGAGGACCTTGACGGGGCCGTGGCCTTGGTCGTGGTACATCGCGACGATCAGGTCGTAGTCGCCGCGGCCAGCCAGGAAGAAGGCGGTGTCGGCCGGGAGCGGGCCTATGGCGTTGATCCCGTCGGCCTGCAGCTTCTCGATGGCCGGGGTGATCTTCTCCGCTTCCTCGCCGTAGCCGAAGAGGCCGTTCTCCCCCGCGTGGGGGTTGATGGCGCAGACGCCGATCTTCGGGTTGGCAATACCCGCGCGCTGCATGGCGCTGTGGCCGCGGCGGACGGTGCGCTCCACCAGGCCGGGCTCGATCTTGTTGACCGCATCGATCAGGCCAATGTGCGTGGTGACATGGATGACCTTGACCTTGGGCGTGGACAGCATCATGGACACTTCCTCGATCCCCATGAAGTGCGCCAGCAACTCGGTGTGGCCCGGGAAAATGTGCCCGGCCTTGTGCAGCGCGGCCTTGTTCAGCGGCGCGGTGCAGATCCCCTGCACCTTGCCCTTCATGCCGAGCTCGCAGGCGATCCGGATGTAGTGGTACGCGGCGTTGCCCGCCACCGCAGACTCCACACCCCAGGGCAGATCGTGCGGCAGCAGCTTCGGATCAATCACGTTGATGCGGCCCGGCTCGAACACGGCCTCGGCGATGTCCTGGATCTCCACGATGTTTGCCTCGATGCCGAGAGCCTTGGCACCGAGTTCCAGCCGGTACACGTCCCCGATGACCACCGGGCGGCAGTCCCGGTAGGCGTTCTCGGCCACCAGCGCGCCCACTGTCACTTCGGGGCCGACGCCGGCGCCGTCGCCCATGGTGACCGCAATGAAGGGTCGGGTGTCCTGTTCGGTCGCATTCAACGCTGAATTCATTGCTTCTCCAGAGGGATCGGAAGGGTCGAGTGGTTTTGATTTGCTCAGGCCGGCCGCGTTGGTTGTCCGGCGGCCGTGGATTGCGGAAAAGAGTTGCAGCAGGGCCAGGTCATCGCCGAAGCTCCCGGGTTTGGTGCCGACCAGCCTGCCGTCGTCTGCCAGGCTGACCACGGCCCCGTGTTGGACGGCTTCCAGCGGCTCCAAGGTGCGGATGCCGAGGATGTCTAATACCTCGCGGGCGGTCTCGCCGCCGGTGAGGATGAGGTGGGGAAGCGGGGCGCCGGCCACCCCGGTGTCGATGGCGGCGGACACAAAGCGTGCCAGGTTCCGGACGATCCCGCCGGCCTCCCGGGGATCCACGTGTTCGGCCATGACCGTCAGGACCACGGGTTCGCCGGACGCCAGTGCCTCGCGGACGGCGTTGAGTTTCGGGTCCGCTGTCCCCTGACGCAGCTCCTCCGGGGTCAGCCCGACAAGCCGAAGACCGCCGGCCTGGAGCTCCCGCAGTTGCCTCCGTGCAGCATCCGAGGCGGAGCCGACGACGGCGAGCACCGGCCTTGCGGCCCCGCTCAGAGTTTGCACCGGGGTGCTCGAGTCCGGCGCAACAACCTGCGCATCTTGCGCATTGTGCGCAGACCCAGCCCCCAACGCCCGTGCAAGGACGTCGGCGATGCCGCCCGTTCCCACCAGAACGATCCGCCGACCACCGGCTTCAAAGCCCAAGCGTTTGAGGGCCTCGACTACGGATTCCAGGTCTGCCTCAGTTTCGCCGTCCGCTATCACGGTCGTGGGGACGCCTTGGGAGAACACGCGACCAAGGCTGGCGGCCAGATCCGAGGAGCGGACCGCGGCGAGATCCAGCTTGCCCAACTCGCCAGCCGACGTGCCCAGGACCTCCGCCACGTGCGCCGGCGGCGTCGAAGCCTCCGCCTGCCAGAGTGTGGTTTCGGCCAGCGGAACTGCGTCAGCATAAGGACGTCCGTCCACCACGGTCCGGCGCAACTGGGGCAGGGCGCCCGCAACGAGCACGTGGAAGCCGAGGCCAGTCAAGGCGCCGACTTCGGCGCCAACGTTGCCGCGCCAGAGCGAGTCGATCTTCTTGAAGAGCACCCGTTCTCCAGCCACATCTTGCCCGGCGAACGCCCGGGCCACTGCGGCTGCGGCGTCCTCCGGGGAGGATGCCCGCGAGTGGGTATCAACGACCACCACGTCGGAAATCTCGGAATCCCCGGAAGTGTCGGAGGAGGTGCCGGCATCCGCGAAGGAAGGTTCCAGCAGGATCCGCGTTCCGAACCCGTACTGGGCAAAGCACTGTGCAACCTCGGCGGCGCCGGAGAAGTCGTCGGCCTGTATAAGGACTGCCGCCATGTTCCCTCCTCCCTGAAGTGCGTAGCTGAAAGCGCTGATGAATGAAAGAAATCCCGTACCCACCGAGCAAAGTATCTAGCGGGGCTGTGTTCCCATGATGGCACAATTGCGCGGATCGCGCTAGATGTATTGCGCAAATCGCGCAGTCGTGGCAAAGTGATGCATGTAACACGGCGCAAGGCCATCCGGCCGCCAGCCGTCCCTTTCTACCCGAGAGGTCAACGATGACCGTTCTTCCTCAAGGAAGTGAGATCTCCCGCCGCCGCCTCCTGCAGTTCGGCGCGCTGGGCGGGCTTCTCCTGGGCACAGGCACCATGGCCGGATGTGCCGGCCCCACCGGCCTGCCGGGCCCCAGCACCCTGACCCTGGCACTGAACCGATCCCTGGTCAGCCTGGACAACAAACTCAACCAGTTCGACGCCGCCGTCACCGTGCAGCGCGCCGTCCGCCAGGGCCTCACCGCGATCGGCCCCGAGACCAAGCCCATCCTGGTCCTGGCCGAGAGCTTCGAGATGACCACCCCCACGCAGTGGACCGTCAAGCTCCGCGAAGGCGTCAAGTACTCCGACGGCACGCCGCTTCAGATCGAGGACGTCGCCACCGCGCTCAAGATGTACCAGCAGGTCCAAGGCTCCTTCGTGGCCGGCTTCTTCCCCGAATTCCCCACCGTGGTCCCGGTTGATGACCGGACCTTCCGGATGGAATCCAAGAAACCCATCCCCATCCTGGACTCGCTCATGAGCATGATCCTGATCAGCCCGGCGGCCAAGAACAAGCCCGAGGAGCTGCAGGAAGGCGTGGGCACCGGCCCGTATGTCGTCACCAAGTTCAACCGCGGCGCCGGCACCTACAGCCTGCAGCGCAATGAGAACTACTGGGGCGAGGCTCCCAAGGTGGACAAGGTGGAGGTCCGGTTCCTCCCCGAGGAATCCAGCCGCGTCATCGCGCTGCGCAGCGGCGAGGTGGATGTCATTGACTCCATCACGCCCGACTCGCGCGAACAGCTGGCAGGACTTCCCGGCGTCGTACTTAAAGAAGCCTCCAGCCTCCGGCTGAACCAGATCTTCTACAACTTCCGCAAGCCGGCCGGGCACCCGCTGGCCGACCCTCGGGTCCGCGAGGCCCTCAGCTGGGCCGTCAACGGCGAGGCGCTGG
Source organism: Pseudarthrobacter sp. MM222 (assembly GCF_947090775.1). Taxonomy (NCBI): domain Bacteria; kingdom Bacillati; phylum Actinomycetota; class Actinomycetes; order Micrococcales; family Micrococcaceae; genus Pseudarthrobacter; species Pseudarthrobacter sp. MM222. The sequence continues at coordinate 940,066 of NZ_OX352321.1, read as the reverse complement.
TCCGGGACGTGCTGGTGGACTCGGTCAGCGCGGCCGAGGGCGTGGTGCCCTCCAGCTTGACCGGCTTCGCCAAGACCGGCACCTACAACTACGATCCCGAGAAGGCCAAGGCCACCCTGCAGAGCCTCGGCGCCGCCAACCTGAACCTCAAGATCATCTGGGAAACCGGCGAATTCGCGTCCGATACGTCCGTCATGGAGGCCCTCGCGGAGATGTTCGGCAACATCGGCGTCACCACCCAGCTTCAGCAGTTCGAACCCGGCGGCAACATCCTCGCCTGGCGCCAGGGCAAGGAAGGCGACTGGGACCTGCTGGGCAACGGCTTCAGCAGCCCCACCGGTCTGGCCATCACCATGATGCAGGGCATGTACGCCGGCACCGCGGAGAAGGAAAAGACCCGCGACACCTACCAGGGCTACGTGATTCCCGACGTGCAGGCGAAGGTCCAGGCGGCCTCCTCCGAAGTGGACCCCGTGCGCCGGCAGGAACTTCTCGCCGTGGCGCAGAAGGCCATCTGGGACACCTGGCCCTGCGCCTGGGCGTTCGTCCCCAAGTCCGTGCTGGCGCAGCGTGACCGGGTGGGCGGCCTGGAACTGGCACCCACCAACTCCTACCCGCTTGCCGACGTCCGGCTGGAGGCCTGAGTCATGACCAACTACATCCTCAAACGGCTGGGCCAAGGCCTGCTGACCGTGTTCCTCACCGTGTCCACCGTGTTCATCCTGATCCGGCTGGCCCCGGGCGACCCCGCCGTTTCCTACGCCGGGCCGCTGGCCACCACCGAACAGCTCGCCAAGGTCCGGGAGCAGTTCGGCCTGGACCGCCCCGTGCTGGAGCAGTACTGGATCTTCCTGCAACAACTGTTCAGCGGCAACCTCGGAACCTCGTACTCCTTCCAGGCACCCGCACTGCAGGTTGTCAGCGAACGCATGCCGTACACGCTCACCCTGGCCGCGGCGTCGATCCTCCTCACCGCCATCGTGGCCATCCCGCTGGGCGTGTGGATGTCCCGGCGCGCGGACACCCGGCGCGAATTCGGCGTCAACGTCCTGACCATCGCCGGGCAGTCCATGCCGGACTTCTGGACCGGCATCATGCTGCTCACCGGTTTCGCCGTGCTGATTCCGATCTTCCCGGCCTCCGGCTTCGCCACCTGGGGCGGCCTGGTCCTACCCACGCTCACCATCGCCATCCTGCAGATCGCCCTGATCTCCCGGATGGTGCGGCGCGAAATGACCACCAACTTCGCCGCACCCTACCTCACCGTGGCCCGCTCCCGGGGCGTCAAGAACTCAGTCCTGACCTGGCGCTACGCCATGGGCAACTCCGCCATCCCGGTGTTCACCGCCCTCGGCACCCGCTTCGCCGCCATGCTCAACGGCGTGGTGGTGGTGGAAGTGGTGTTCGCCTGGCCCGGCGTCGGCTCGCTGATTGTCCGCGCATTGGAAACCCGCGACTACCCCCTCATCCAGGCCACGGTCCTCCTCACGGCGCTGCTCGCCGTTGGGGTCCAGCTGCTGATCGACCTCGCCTACCCGCTGCTTGATCCCCGCGTTCGTCTTGGAAAGGCGGCAACATCATGAGCCTCGACACCGCAACCCCCACCGCCGACCTGCCCGAAGGCGGGGCGCCGCAGCGGACGCCCTCCCCCAGCGCCGTCACCAAGGCGCTGATCGCCAAAGCCGGGGCCACCCGGCGTCGTAATTCCGCCAAATGGAAGATGCGCATCGGCGCGCTCTGCACCCTGTTGGTCATCATCCCCATCCTGCTCGCGCAGCTGCTGCCGCTGCCGGACGCCAACTCCCAGGACCTCTCCGCCCGCCGGCTTCCGCCGCTGACGGACGGGCACCTGTTCGGCACCGACCAGCTGGGCCGCGACCTGCTCTCCCGGGTGCTGCACGGCGGCCAGGTCTCGCTGACCATCGGCGTCCTGGCCGTGGTGGTTTCCGGCGCCATCGGGATCATCCTCGGCGCGGCCGCCGGTTACTTCGGCGGCTGGGTGGACACCGTGGTCTCCCGCGTCCTCGAAGCCCAGATGTCCCTGCCGCTGCTGATGATGCTGCTGCTGGTGGTGGCCCTCTTCGGCCCCTCCATCCCCGTCATCACCTTCGTGATCGCCATCGCCCAATGGCCCGAAGTGGCCAGACTCACCCGGTCCATGGTGCTGGTGGAACGCGAAAAGCCGTACGTGGCCGCGGCCCGGATCCTGGGCCTGCACCGCATCCAGATCCTCATCCAGCACATCATCCCCAACGTCATCAAGCAGGCCACCCTGGTCGTCCTGCTCCTCCTGGCCCAGGCCGTGCTGCTGGAAAGCGCGCTCAGCTTCCTCGGCGCCGGCCCGCAGCGGCCGTTCGCCACCTGGGGCCGCATCATCTCCGACGGGCAGGACTACATCACCACCTCCTGGTGGATGGTAACGCTGCCCGGCCTGGTGATCGTCCTCATGGTGGTGGGCGTCAACCTGCTGGGCGACGGCCTCCGCGACCGTCCCCGCCGCAAGAAGAAGGGTGCCTGACATGAACGCAGCACATGCCGAACAGCCGCTCCTGGACGTCCGCGACTTCCAGGTGGAGCTGATCACCGACGGCGGCATCATCCGCGCCGTGGATTCGGTCAGCTTCAGCATCCACCGGGGGGAAACGGTCACCATCATCGGTGAGTCCGGTTCCGGCAAATCGACGACGGCGATGGGCCTCCTCCGGCTCCTGCCGGACGACCTCGCCGTGATCTCCGGAACCGTCCTGATCGACGGCGTCGACGTCACCAAGGACGCCAAGGCCATCGAAAAGGTCCGCGGCAGGACTGTGGCGCTGATTCCGCAGGACCCGATGACCGCGCTCAGCCCGGTCCACTCGATCGGCAACCAGCTGTCCGAGGCCATCCGCATCGCTGGGGCTGCCTCCTCCAAGGACAAGGACGCCGTACGCAAACGCGCCATCCGGCTGCTGGAACAGGTCCACATCCCCACCCCGGACGCCCAGCTCAAGAAGTACCCGCACCAGCTCTCCGGCGGCATGCTCCAGCGCGTCCTGATCGCCATCGCCCTCGCCAGCGAGCCGCAGCTGCTGGTCGCGGACGAGCCCACCTCCGCCCTGGACGTCACCGTGCAGGCCGGCATCCTGGACCTGCTGCTTGAACTGCAGGAACAACGCGGCATCGGCATCCTGATGATCACGCACGACCTCGGCGTGGCCCGGCTCATCTCGGACCGGATCCACGTCATGAAGGACGGCGCGTTCGTCGAATCCGGCGCGGTCCAGCAGATTGTGGAACACCCCGCCACCGAGTACACCCGCAGCCTGCTGGCCGCCGTGCCGGTCTTGGGCCCGTGGGACGAGACCCCGGCGGCAGACACCGCCCTGACCAGCACCGGAGCCAACCATGACTAAGCCGTTCCTGTCCGTCGAGAACCTCGTGGTGGACTACCACGTCCCCGGCGGGACCTTCCGGGCCGTGGACGACGTGTCCTTCTCGGTGGAGAAGGGCAAGACCGTCGCCGTCGTCGGGGAATCCGGCTGCGGCAAGTCCACCATCGCCAAGGCGCTGATGCGCCTGGTCAAGCCGACCAGCGGCCGGATCGATCTCGACGGCACCGACCTCGCGCCGATGAGCGAGGCCAAGCTGCGGCCGCTGCGCTCCAAGTTCCAGATGGTCTTCCAGGACCCGTACGGCTCGCTGGACCCGCACCTGACGGCCCAGGAAATCGTGGCCGAGCCGCTGAAGCTGCAGGGCGTCCGGTCCCGGGCCGAGCGGGAGAAGGCCGCGGCGAAGCTGATGGACCAGGTAGGACTGCCGCTCAATTCCCTGGACAAGCACCCGGCAGAGTTCTCCGGCGGCCAGCGGCAGCGCATCGGGATTGCCCGGGCGCTGGCGTCCAAGCCGGAACTGCTGGTCTGCGACGAGGCCACCAGCGCGCTGGACGTCTCGGTGCAGGCCCAGGTGCTCCGCCTGCTGAAGTCCATCCAGGACGAAACCGGCATCACCTACGTGTTCATCTCGCACAACCTTGGCGTGGTGCAGGAGATCAGCGATACCGTCATGGTGATGCGCAGCGGCAAGCTGGTGGAGGCCGGAACCACGGCCTCGGTCCTGACCACACCCAAGGAGGACTACACCCGCAAACTCCGCCGGGCAGCCCTGGATCCGGCCTCGATGCGCGGCCTAAAGCCGCGGCACCTGGTCTCGTCCCTGGCGCTGAAGTCCTGAACCTTCCTACTTTCAACTTGTATCCGAACCCCCAACCTCGAGGAATCAACGCATGAGCAAGCAGCCCGAAGGCACGCCAGTGGACGGCCTGAAGCTTCCCATCTCCCGGCTCGTCCTGGGCACCATGACGTTCGGCGACACCGCCGATGAGGCCACCGCCGGACGCATGGTGGACGAGGCGCTGGACGCCGGCATCACCACCATCGACACCGCCAACGCCTACGTCGGCGGCGCCACCGAGGAGATGCTGTCCCGCGTCCTCAAGGACCGCCGGGCCGACGTCGTCCTCGCTTCCAAGGCGGGCATGCCGCATCCGGACCACGGCCAGCACGCGCCGCTGTCCAAAGAGGGGCTGCGCAACAGCGTGGAGGGCAGCCTCCGCCGGCTGGGCACGGACAGCATCGACCTGTTCTACCTGCACCAGCCGGACCGGGCCACTCCCCTGCAGGAAACCCTCGGCACCGTGGCCGAACTCGCCGCCGAAGGGAAGATCGGCGCGCTGGGCGTGTCCAACTTCGCGGCCTGGCAGATCGCCGACGTGATCCATGTGGCCCGCGAGGTCGGCGCGCCGCGGCCGGTGGTGGCGCAGCAGCTCTACAACCTGGTGGCGCGACGGGTGGAGGAGGAATACCTCGAATTCGCCGCCACGCACCAGGTCCACACCATGGTCTACAACCCACTCGGCGGCGGCCTGCTGACCGGCAAGCACAGCTTCGAGGACAAGCCCTCCGAGGGCCGCTTCGGCGATTCCAAACTCGCCGCCATGTACACCCAGCGGTACTGGGACAAGCAGCTCTTCGAGGCCGTCACCGCCCTCGCCGAGATCGCCTCCGACGCCGGAATCACCCTCGCCGAGCTCTCGCTGCGCTGGCTCGCCTACCGCGACGGCGTCGGCTCCATGCTCCTCGGCGGCTCCAAGGTGGAGCAGCTGCAGGCCAACATCGCCGCCGTGGCCAAGGGACCGCTGCCCGCCGACGTCACCGCTGCGTGCGACGCCGTCGGCGCCGGACTCCGCGGCCCGATGCCCGCCTACAACCGCTGATCCCGCGCACCGCTCCCCCGAAGCTCTCCCCGAACCGAACTGAACCTCCCCGAACTGAAGGCAGACACGACATGACTTCCGAACTCGCTACCGAATTTGCCCGCAAGATCCGCGCCCGCGAACAGGCCGTCGGCTACTGGGCCGTCCTGGACGCCCCAGTCGCCACCGAGCGCATCAGCCGGCTGGGCTACGACTACGTGGCCCTGGACGCGCAGCACGGACTGCTCGGCTACTCGGGCGTGCTGAACGGTCTGATGGCCATCGACGCCGGGCACACCGCCGTCGGCATGGTCCGGGTGGAGGACAACAACCTCACCGCCATCGGCAAGGCGCTCGACGCCGGCGCCGTCGGCGTGATCGTGCCGCTGGTCAACACCGCCGCGGACGCCGCGGCCGCGGTTGCCGCCGCAAAGTACCCGCCGATGGGCGGCCGGTCCTACGGGCCGATGCGCTCGGCCCTGCGGATCGGCCCCGTACCGGCTGACGCCAACGCCGCCACCCTGGTGTTCGCCATGATCGAGACCTCGGACGGGCTGGCCAACGTCAAGGAAATCTGCGCGACGCCGGGACTGGACGGCATCTACGTGGGACCCTCCGACCTCGCCCTGGCCGTCGGCGCCGCCTTCCCCGGCGACCCCGCAATCGAGACCGAATTCAACGCCGCGTTGGAAGCCGTCGCGGAAGCGGCCGCCTCCGCCGGCATCGCCGCCGGCATCCACACCCCCGCCGGCGAGGTCGCGGCCCTCCGGCTGCGCCAGGGCTACACCTTCACCACCATCGCGTCCGACCTGACCCACCTGGAGCTGGTCGCCAAAGCCCACCTGGCCGCCGCAACCAAGAAGGACTGAACCGTGCCCGGAACCAACAGCACCGACTCCCTCAGCACCGCCTCCACTGCAGGTTCGGGCGCGGCGAGCGCCACGAGCGCAAGCTCGGGCGCCGCAAGTGTGGCGGGCGCCGGGTCGAGCGCCGGCTACAGCACCATCACGCCCGACGGTGCGGTCAAGGAAGCGGGCGGCGCCCTCTTCGCCTACCTGCCGGCGCCCACCGTGCAGAGCCACGCCGCCAACCTCCTGACCCTGCCGGACGGCCGGCTCGGCTGCGTCTGGTTCGGCGGCACCCAGGAAGGCGTGCCGGACATCTCCATCTGGTTCTCCACCCTGGAGCCCGGCAGCCGCCAGTGGTCGGCCCCCGATCAGCTCACCGACGACTCCACCCGCTCGGAACAGAACCCGATCCTCTTCACCACCCCCGGCAACGAGCTCTGGCTGCTGTACACCGCCCAGAGGGCAGGCAACCAGGACACCGCCGAGGTCCGCCGCCGCATCTCCCGGGACAGCGGCAAAACCTGGGGCCCGGTGGAAACCCTCTTCCCCGCGAACGAGACCGGCGGAGTGTTCGTCCGGCAGCTCCCCGTCGTGCTGCCGTCCGGCCGCTGGATCATCCCGATTTTCCGCTGCATCACCACACCCGGCGAGAAGTGGGTGGGCAGCAGCGACGACAGCGCCGTGATGATCTCGGACGACGCCGGCGCCAGCTGGACTGAGCATGTCCTCCCGGGCAGCGTGGGCTGCGTGCACATGAACATCCAGCCGGTGGCCGACGGCTCGCTGCTGGCCCTGTTCCGGAGCCGCTGGGCCGACTCCATCTACGAATCGCGGTCGTCCGACGGCGGCAGCACCTGGAGCGAACCCGTTCCCACCGAGCTGCCGAACAACAACTCCTCCATCCAGTTCACCGCGCTGGCCGACGGCCGGCTGGCCCTGGTCTACAACCACAGCCGCGCCGAAGCCACCACCGAGCGGCGGCTCTCCCTCTACGACGAGATCGACGACGACGGCCTCGCCGCCGAACAGGGCCAGCTTCCCGAGCCTGCGGCTGAGCCGGCGTCGGGCGGGTCCGCTGAGTCGGCGTCGAACGCGGCGTCTGCCAGCGCGACTGCCGGAGCGGGCGGGAACCGGAGCGCTTTCTGGGGCACACCGCGGTCCCCGATGACGCTGGCGATCTCCGAGGATTCGGGGCGCAGCTGGCCGATCCGGCGGAACCTCGACGTGGGAGACGGCTACTGCCTGTCCAACAACTCCCGCGACGGCCTGAACCGTGAGTACTCCTACCCGTCAATCCACCAGGGCCCGGACGGTGCGCTGAACATCGCGTACACCTACTTCCGCCAGGCCATCAAGTACGTCCGCGTGGATCCGCAGTGGGCGTACGAGGGCACCAGCACGCCAGGTGAGGCAACCGAGGCGGGAACGGACAGGGTGGACAGTGACCGCTGAACCGCATGCGCTTGTGACCGGCTGCAGCTCGGGAATCGGGCAGGCCATCACGGCGCGGCTGCTGGCCGACGGCTGGCGGGTGACCGGCCTCAGCCGCAGCGAGCCCTCCTTCGGGCCGGGCTTCCGGTGGCGGCACGCGGATCTCTCCGACCCCGCATCGCTGGCGTCCGGCGTCGAGGACCTGGCGCCGGTGAACGCCTTCGTCCACGCGGCCGGGTTCCAGCGGACCGCCGCGCTGGGCGAGCTGGATGCTGAGGCGCTGGACGGGATGTTCACCGTGCACGTGGCCGCGGCCAGCAGCCTGGCGAACGCTTTGGTTCCCCGGATGCCCGACGGCGGCCGGCTACTCCTGGTCGGCAGCCGTACGTCCACCGGCTCCCCCGGCAAGAGCCAGTACGCGGCGACCAAGGCGGCGTTGCTCGGGATGGGCCGCAGCTGGGCCCAGGAACTGGCACCGCGCGGCATTACCGTGAACGTGCTCTCGCCCGGGCCGACGGACACGCCGATGCTGGCCGATCCCGGCCGGGCCGCCACACCGCCGAAGCTGCCCGCCTTGGGCAAGCTGGTGGACCCGGAGGACGTCGCCGCTCTCGCCGGGTTCCTGCTGGGACCCCACGGGAAGTCCATCACCGGGCAGAACTACGTGATCTGCGGCGGCGCGTCGCTATGAGCCTGTGGAGCGGAGCCGCGCCTGTGAACCGGATCAGCCGCGGGCCGAATAGCATGAGGACAGCGACCAACCGATGGGCAGCGCCACGGATGCAGCAGCCGCCGAAGGAGAACCACCGATGACCACCGCCAAAGCCCGGCGCGAAGAGATCTACCACCTCGCCGTGACCACCGGTCTGGCGTCCGTGGAGGAACTCTCGCGGCACTTCCGGGTGACGGCGTCCACCATCCGCCGGGACCTCGCGCAGCTCAACGAACAGGGCAAGCTCGCCCGGACCTACGGCGGCGCGGTGGCCCTCGGCGCGCACCCGGAGCCGTCGCTGCGCCAGCGCACCGGCGAGGCCTTCGAACAGAAACAAGCCATCGCCGCCTGGGCGGCCTCCGAGGTCAAGGAAGGTGAGAACATCCTGCTCGACGGCGGATCGACGGTCGGTGCCATGGCGCACGCCCTGCGCGGCCGGGAGAACCTCTCCGTCACCACACCGGGCATCAACACGCTCCAGGAACTCGCAGACTCGCCCGGCATCCAGGTGGACTGCCTGGGCGGACGGCTCCGCGGCGTCAGCCAGACCTTCGTGGGTCCCCTCGCCGAGGCGGCCCTGGAGCGGATGAGTTTCGACCGGGTGTTTCTTGGCGCCGACGCGGTCACCGTGGAGGACGGTCTGTGCGAGGCGGACCAGGCCCAGACCCGGCTCAAAGAGCTGATGGCGCGGCGCGGCAACACGGTGTACGTCCTCGCGGATTCCACCAAACTCGGCAAGCGGCCGTTCCACGCCTGGGTGCAGCTTCCCGCCCCCTGGATCCTGGTCACCGATGACCAGGCCGATCCTGGCCAGGTGGAGCTGTTCCGGAACGCCGGCGTCACGGTGCAGCTCGTCGACGTCTCGTCCGCGCAGGCGGCTGCTTCCTGACTCTGCTGATTAGCCGGTTTGACGGGGCCTTCCCAGTAGGCTGAATCCCACAAGGAATGGACAGGGGGCCGACAGTGGCCGGAACGATGGTGGCCGGAACGACGGTAGCTGGAACGACAGTGGCCGAGGTGATGGCCGAGCTGGCCGCGCTCGAGGACCCCAAGGCCCGCGCGGTGAACGAGCGGCACGGTGACGATCACGGTGTGAACCTCGGCAAACTGCGCGCGCTCGCGAAGCGGCTGAAGACGCAGCAGGACCTCGCGCGCCAGCTCTGGGAGACGGAAGACACCGCGGCGAGGCTGCTGGCGCTGCTGATCTGCCGCCCGAAGGCGTTCGAGCGTTCCGAGTTGGACGTGATGCTGCGCGAGGCGCGCATCCCCAAGGTGCACGACTGGCTCGTGAACTACGTGGTGAAGAAGAACCCGCACGCCGAAGAGCTGCGCCTGGCGTGGTTCGCCGATCCGGATCCCGTGGTCGCGAGTGCCGGCTGGGCGCTGACCACCGAGCGCGTGGCGAAGAAGCCGGAGGGCCTCGACCTCGCAGGACTGCTCGACGTCGTCGAAACGGAGATGAAAGACGCCCCGGATCGCCTGCAGTGGGCGATGAACCACTGCCTGGCCCAAATCGGGATCGAGCACGCCGAGCACCGCGCCCGTGCACTCGACATCGGTGAGCGCCTGGAAGTGCTCAAGGACTACCCGACTCCGCCGGGCTGCACCTCTCCTTTTGCGCCCAGCTGGATCAACGAAATGGTGCGCCGACAGGGCGATAAGTAGGCGGGCTTTCCGGGTTACTCCGGTATGGCGCGTTACTCCGGAACGGCGCCAATCTGCTGCATAAGAGCCATGATGTCCGTGGCACCCCAGTGCTCGACCACTTTTCCGTCCTCGATGCGGATGATGTCGATACCGCTGAATTTAACACTGCGACCTGTGGCCGCGACTCCCATCAGTTCGCCCTGATGGGTTCCGGCCAACACCACGTACAGCGCCTCAAAATTTCTGTCCACGAGCGCCGGTTCCATGACGGTGGCTTTGAGATCCGGAAAGGCCGCCCGCATGGTGGTGACGAAGAAACCGACCCCATCCTTGCTGGGCGATTGTCCGGGCATGGGATCGTGATCGACAAAGTCATCACTCACCAGTTCATCGATGAGGGCCAGGTTTCCGCCCCCGACCACCTCCGTGTAAAACCGCTTGATCATTCCAGTCCCGTCAGGCATTTCCGACTCCTTATGAGGGTGAGACCGCAGCACAAGTTTCCCACCGCGGTCCTGGCACATCAACGGCTCACGCGTCCGCCGCCATAACAACTGGCCCGTGCTGGATGGGGGTGTCTGATAGACACTGCCACTGCACCCCCGGCCTGCGTAGCGTGGTGGACGTGGACAGAAAAGAAGAAATCCGTGACTTCCTGATCTCGCGACGAGCGAAGATCAGTCCGGAGCAGGCCGGCATCCCCAGCTATGGCGAGCTGCGCCGTGTACCGGGCCTGCGCCGGGAAGAAGTGGCACAGCTCGCCGGCGTGAGCACGGACTACTACACGCGGCTCGAACGGGGCAGCCTGCGCGGCGTTTCGGACGCGGTTCTTGAGGCTGTTGTCTCCGCCCTTCAACTTGACGAGGCCGAGCGGGCACACCTGATGGACCTGGCGAGGACGGCCAACGCGCCGTCGCGCCGGGCTCCCCGCCGGCCACCGCAGCAGCGGGTCCGTCCCGGGGTGCTGCGACTTTTGGACGGCATGACCGGCGTTGTCGCTCTGGTCCAGAACGGGCGTTCGGACGTGTTGGCCACCAACCTGTTGGGTCGCGCCCTGTATGCCGAGGTGTTCAAATCCGCCGTTCAGCCGGGGCCGGCCGCTCCGGGGCGGTTGCCGAATCAGGCCCGCTATCTCTTCCTGGATCCGGGGGCCGCCGACCTCTACCCCGATTGGCGCGCGATTGCGGCCACCACGGTGGCGATGCTTCGCTCGGAAGCGGGGCGGAACCCCCACGACCGGGCGCTGAACGAGCTGGTCGGGGAGTTGACCACGCGCAGCGGGCTGTTCGCCGCTTTGTGGGCGGGGCACGACGTGCGGATCCACACCACGGGGACCAAGCGCTTCCATCACCCGGTCGCGGGAGATTTGTCCCTGCAGTTCGAGACGCTGGCTCTTCCCGGTGACGAGGGCCAGACCCTGTTTACCTTCACCGCGGAGCGCGGCTCTGCTTCCGAAAATGCGCTGGCGTTCCTCGCCAGCTGGGCGGCGTCGCCGCCCGAAACTACCACCGCCGGCGGTCCTGCCGGTGGATCCACCGTCCCTGCGTTGCGCTCCCAACCTCGGCCGGGACAATCCCGAAAGACAGAACCAACACATGACTGAACAGAACACCACAACCGACCGGAACGAAAGCACCACCGGCAAGAAGGTCTGGTTCATCACCGGTGCCGGCCGCGGCATGGGAACCGACATTGCGAAGGCAGCCCTGGCCGCCGGCCACGCGGTAGTCGCCACCGGCCGCAACCCGGAGAAGGTCACCCAGGCGCTCGGCGGAAACGAGAACCTGCTGGCCGTGAAGCTCGACGTCACCGACCCCGCCGACGCGACCGCTGCCATCCAGGCCGCCGTGGACCGGTTCGGCCGGATCGACGTCGTGGTGAACAACGCCGGCAACTTCTACGCCGGGTTCTTCGAGGAAATTACCCCGGCGGACTTCCGGAACCAGATCGAAACCACCATGTTCGGGCCCATGAACGTCACCCGCGCGGCCCTGCCGGTGCTGCGGGCCCAGCGCTCGGGCCTGGTGGTCATCATCTCCTCGACCGCCGGCCTCGCGGGCGGAGAGTTCCTTACCGCTTACGCCGCCTCGAAGTTCGGCATTGAGGGCTGGGCGGAGTCCCTGGCCCCCGAAGTGGCCCCGTTTGGCATCCGCACCATGATCGTGGAACCGGGCTTCTTCCGCACTGAGCTGCTCACCCCGGAATCCACCAGCTACGCCGAATCCACTATCGAGGACTATGCCGAGCGCAACCGGCAGACGGTCACGGCTTGGCAGGGCATGGACGGACAGCAGGGCGGAGACCCGGCCAAGCTTGCCAAGGCCCTGATCGACCTGGCCGACATGGAGGAGCCGCCGCTGCGCTTCGCTGCCGGAGCCGACGCCGTCGGAGTGTTCGAGACCAAGGCCAAGCAACTCCAGGACCAGGCCGACGCCCACCGGAAACTCTCCAGCAATCTGGCACACGACGACGCCTAACGCCACTCATCGGCCCGGCCCGGGCCCCTGAACCAAAGGTGCGGCCGGCAGACCGGGCCCACCTCACTTCCACAACAGACCCGCGGGACGCTTATGGCTTTCGGCTGCCCAAATTCGGCCCCAGCCCACGTCCCGGGCCTGAAACCACACCGAAAGGAACACACCATGAAAAATGCACGCCTCGGAGGCCTGGAAGTCTCCCGCATCGGACTCGGCGCCATGACCATGGCCGGCACCTACACCAGCGAGGGCGGCCTGGATAACGCGGAATCGATCCGCACAATCCACCGTGCGCTTGAGCTCGGAGTCACCCATATCGACACCGCGGAGATTTACGGGCCGTTCCTCAGCGAGGAGATCGTCGGCCAGGCGATCAAGGGACGCCGCGACCAGGTCAAGATCGCCACCAAATTCGGCCTGGTCTCCCATTCCGGCGGCGGACCCGGCGTGATCGACAGCAGCCCGGCGAACGTGAAGGCCGCCGTCGAGGGCTCACTCAAACGCCTCGGCACCGACCACATCGACCTGTACTACCAGCACAGGATTGACCGGAACACCCCGATCGAGGAGACCGCCGGCGCGGTCGCGGACCTGATCGCCGAGGGCAAGGTGCTGCACTTCGGGCTGTCCGAGGCCTCCCCGGAGACCATCCGGCGGGCACACGCTGTGCAACCTGTCTCGGCACTGCAGACGGAGTACTCGCTGTGGACCCGCGACGTGGAGGCAGAGATCCTGCCGCTGCTGCGCGAACTCGGCATCGGCTTCGTCCCGTACTCACCGCTCGGTCACGGCCTGCTGACCGGCCAGATCCGCTCCGTCGACGACTTCGCCGACGACGACTGGCGCAAGACCAACCCGCGGTTCACAGGCGAGAACTTCCGCCGCAACCTTGCGATCGTCGACGAGGTGACGGCCATCGGCGCCGAGGTCGGCGCAACCCCTGCACAGACCGCCCTTGCGTGGCTGCTGACCCGAGGGAACGACATCGCCCCGATCCCCGGCACCCGCAGGGTCTCCCGGGTCGAGGAGAACACCGCGGCCGACGGCATCGAACTCACCGGCGACCAGCTGGACCGGCTGAACGCCCTCCGACCCGCCGTCGGGGAACGCCACGACGAGACCAACATGGCATCAATAGACCGCTAACCCTGAATGTGCTGAACCTAGGGCGCGGATGCCCGACCCGCGCCCCATCGCACAAGCCCCTGGCGCAGGAATCGTCCTGCCCCAGACACCCCCGAAAAGGACTGACCATGAAAAAAGCAATCACACTGATAATCGGAACTGCCACGGCTCTCGCCCTTGCCTCCTGCTCCTCCGAGTCGACGTCGACGCCGACCGCATCGCCGACGTCGACAGTCACGGCCACGACGCCCGCGGCGGCTGCATCCTCGCCGGCCCCCACCGAGGACGCAGCGCAGGTGGCCGCTGCCACGCCGATCACGATCACGATCGGGGGCACCACCATCGCCGCGACGCTCAACGACTCCGACGCCGCCCGCGACTTCATCGAATCGATGCCCGTCACGGTGCCCTCTATCCGGAACGCCGGCATCGAGTACTTCGGGGCAGTCGCCTCCCCGCTCACCGAAACCGGCCCCTTCTATGACGATGTCCGCCCCGGCGACATCGTGTACTACGCGCCCAAAGACGAGGTCGCGCTGATCTTCAAGCCCACCAGCTCTCCGGGACAGCTCACCAAGATCGGCGACATCACTTCCGACCTCAATATCTTCGACGGACTGCCCGAGGACGCAGACATCGTCTACGACCTCGGCTAGACAAGCACCGCGCGCAGAGGCTGGCACAGAACCGTGTGAACCCGCCAACCTCTGCGCGCGGACCCCGATCCTCAATCGCTGCTATTCGCACCCTATTCCAAGAGTTGAGGGCTCTCCTGACCGCTTAATTACGGGTCAAAATCCGAGTATTTCGACGTCGCTTCGCGCAATACCCGTAAACCCCAAATGGTCAGGTACTCTTACGGAAATCTTGCATACTGGGGGAAAGAACCAATTTGAAAAGCAACGCGCCGCGACGGCACCTGACTATTCTGGCGGCCGTGCTCGCCACCGCGGCGCAACTGCTTACGGCGCTACCGGCCACAGCGGCCGCGGCTAACGCTCTCCAAGTTTCTCCGCTGACGGTGGCAACCTCCGAGGTGGAAGGTGAGTCGCCCGCCGCCGGGTCACAGGTGCCGGTTAATCCATTCCGGGCGCTTGATACACGGCGCCGTGGTGCGGTGCCCAGTAACGGGACTACGTCTTTCCGCGTAAGCGATGTTCCGGGTATTCCCGAGAAAGTCTCCGCCGTCGTTTTCAACCTGACGGTCACCGAGGCGAAGTCCTTTGGGTTCGTCACCGCCTACGCGTCCGGTTCCGACCTGCCGGATGCCTCCAACCTGAACTTCGCCAAGGGCCAGACGGTCGCGAACCAGGTAACCGTCCGGGTCGGGGACGACGGCATGGTCAAGCTGCACAACCACTCCTCCGGCACCGCCCAGCTCATCGCCGACGTCTCCGGCTACTTCGTGGCCGGCAACGCCACCGCGCCGGGCACCTTCCAGCCCCTTGAGCCGTCCCGTTTCCTCGACACCCGCCGCACCGGGACCGTCCGCGGAGACTCGACGGTGTCATTCAAGGTCGGCGGCGAGAAAGGGATCCCCGCGGACGTCTCCGCTGTTGTCTTCAACCTGACAGTGACCGAGGCGAAATCCTTCGGCTTCATCACCGCGTACGCGTCGGGTTCCCAGCTCCCCGACGCGTCCAACCTCAATTTCGCCAAGGGGCAGACCGTGCCCAACCTGGTCACCGTCCCGGTCGGAGCAGACGGTCAAGTCACGCTTTACAACCGCTCCTCCGACACAACCCAGCTCATTGCCGACGTCTCGGGCTACTATCTCACCGGGTCGCCGTCCACCCCTGGCGCCTTCCAGTCCCTGGAACCGTCCCGCTTCCTCGATACTCGAGACACCGGAGTTGCGCGCGCCGATTCTTCGGTGTCATTCAAAGTGGGCGGCAGCGGCATCATCCCCGCCAACGTCGCCGCCGTCGTCTTCAATCTCACGGTCACCGAGGCGAAATCGTTCGGATTCATCACCGCCTATGCGTCCGGCTCCCAGCTCCCCACCGCCTCAAACCTCAACTTCGCCACCAGCCAGACCGTGCCCAACCTCGTCACCGTTCCGGTTGGAGCCGACGGCCGGGTCAACCTTCTCAACCGCTCCACCGGGAACGCCCACCTGATTGCCGACGTCGCCGGCTATTACCTGCCGGGCCTGTACACCGCGCCGAACTACCAGCCGCCGTTCGAAAGCCGCGCCCTTGACCAGCTGGCCACGCTCCCCATCAAGGGCCGCGCTCCCCAGACCGGCTACGACCGGGACCTGTTCGGCCAGGCGTGGTTGGACGTGGATAAGAACGGTTGCGACACCCGCAACGACATCCTCAGGCGCGACCTCGTCTCGATCACGTACACCAACAGCGTTCCCTGCAAGGTGGAGACCGGGACCCTGCACGACCCGTACACGGCCACCACCATCGCGTTCCAGCGCGGCACCACCACCAGCACCGCGGTGCAGATTGACCATGTAGTGGCGCTCAGCGACGCGTGGCAGAAGGGCGCCCAGCAGCTGACCCCGGGACAGCGGACCGCGTTCGCCAACGATCCCCTTAACCTGCTGGCTGCGGACGGTCCCGCCAACATGCAGAAGGGCGACGGCGACGCCGCCACCTGGCTGCCGCCGAACCGGAACTTCTGGTGCCCTTACGTCGCTCGTCAGATCGCGGTGAAGGCCACCTACAGCCTCTGGGTGACGCAGGCTGAACACGACCGGATGCAGATCATCCTGCAGGACTGCCCGGACGCGACCGTTCCCACGAACCAGCCCGCACCCCTGCCCCCAGCATCGGAACCGGAACCCACGCCGCCGCCCGCACCGGCTCCCGCCCCGGCTCCTGCCCCGGCACCGCCCGCTCCGGCGCCGCCCGCTCCGGCGCCCGCACCCGTCTACTACGCCAACTGCACCGCGGTGCGCAACGCCGGTGCTGCACCGATCCGTGCGGGCCAGCCTGGCTACAGCTTCGCTTTGGACCGTGACCGCGACGGGGTGGCCTGCGAGTAGCTAGCGATGGGAGCGGCGCGCCTAGGCGTGCCGCTCCCGCCACAACAGCGAGACCACGAAGACCACAGCGCCGAGTCCCAGCATCACGAACACCATCAGGCCCCAGTTCGCTTGGTTCACGCCGGTGCCGTAGAAGATGCCGATCAGCACCGTCGCGGCGATGGCGCCGAGGTAACGGCAGGTCTGGTAGATCCCGGCCGCCACGCCACGCTCCTCCGGCCGGGTGGAGAGGTACATGCCCTGGCTGGAGGCGAGGCCCACCACTCCGTAGGGCACGCCCAGCAAGGCCGTGAGCGCCAGCACCAGTGGAATGTTGAACGACGCCGTCAGCAGCCACATGGCCCCGGACGCCCCAACTAGCAGGACGACGCCGGCTATCAGCACCTGCTTCACGCCGAAACGGTCGATCGAGCGGACCGCGAGCGGCGTGATCACTACCGACATTGCGGCCAGCGGCAGCATCAGCAGCCCCACGACGCCGGGATCGTAGCCGCCGGCTTCCTGCAGCAGCTGCGGCAAGCCGAAGAACGCGAAGTAGTAGACAGCGCTGAAGATGGCGAATCCGAGGTATACCAGCAGCAGCGGCCGGTTCCGGCCGAGCAGCCGCAAGTCCAGGAACGGCGGGCTGAACCGTAGCTCCCGCCACGCAAACAGCACCCCCAGCAGGGTTCCGCTGCCCAGCAGCCACCAACGGTATCCCGGCAGCACGTCCAGCAGCGCCATCATCACCAGCACCATGGCCCCCAGGAACGCGAGGATGCCCGGGATGTCCGAATCGCGCAGCAACTCGGCGGCCCGGCCGCGTTCACGTTCCTCGTCATCGGGAGCATAGCGCCGGACCAGGAGGATGGCGGCCAGCGCCAGCGGGACGTTGATCAGAAAGAGTGCCTGCCAACCGATCAGGCTCACCAGCAGCCCGCCCACCACAGGCCCGACGGCTGCGGCGGACGTGTTGGCCATCTGGATCCGGCCCAAAGGCTGCGTGGACTTCACGTTTGCCTGCCGCGCCAACGCCCCGACCAGAACGACGGCGCTCGGGTAGGCTGTCGCGGTGCCGAGGGCCATGAAGGCACGTGCCACGCAGAGAAGAGCGAAGTTTGGCGTGAAGGGGGCGACCGCGCACGTCACCGTTACCAGGGCCATGCCGAACATGAACAGCCTGCGCGGGCCAAAGCGGTCCGCCAGCCTGCCCATGAGCGGCTGACCCGCCGCGGACGTGAGGTAGAACGCTGTGATCACCCAGGTGACCGTGGCGACGTCGAGCCCGAAATCGGCGCGCAGCACCACGAGGGCGACGGCGATCATGGAGGAGTTCAGCGGGTTCAGCGCCGTGCCGAGGCTAAGACCGGCAACGGCGAGGCCGGTTTGGGGAGAGTTGCTCACGGCAACAGTCTGTCCCATGACTGCAGCGGGGGCACAATGTCCGGTCGTGGCCGCGAAGAATGAGCATGTCCCTTCAAAGTGGCCGCAAAGAATGAGCATGCCCCGTGGACACCCCCGCGAAGAATGAGCATGTCCCGGGGCGGACGTGTGCGATGGACATAGTGGCATCATGTCCAGTCGTGGCGGCCAACTATGAGCATGTTTCCCCAACACGCCCGCGAAGAATGAGCATGTCCCCTCAGCGTGGCCGCGAAGAATGAGCATGTCCCCCGTTGCTGCCGATCAGAGCTCCGTGTCAGCCGCCGGAGCCACAGGCCCCTCGGAGTCACAGGACCTTGGAGAGGAACGCCTTGGTTCGGTCATGCTGCGGATCGCTGAGGACCTGCCGCGGTGGTCCGGCCTCCACCACTACGCCCTCATCCATGAAGACCAGCGTGTCCGCCACCTCCCGGGCGAACCCCATCTCGTGCGTCACCACGATCATGGTCATGCCGGTCCGGGCCAGCTCCTTCATGACGTCGAGGACCTCACCCACCAGTTCCGGGTCCAGCGCGCTCGTCGGTTCATCGAAGAGCATCAGCTTCGGGTCCATGGCGAGGGCGCGGGCAATCGCCACGCGCTGCTGCTGTCCGCCCGACAGATGCGCCGGGTAGTGGTCTCCCTTGTCGCCCAGGCCCACACGTTCCAGCAGTTCCCTGGCCCGGGCAGTGGCGGCGGCCTTGGACAGCCGCTTCACCCGCATCGGAGCCAGGATGATGTTCTCCACGGCCGTCAGGTGCGGGAACAGGTTGAAGCGCTGGAACACCATTCCGATTTCCTGGCGTTGCAGGGCCGCTTCCTTGAGCTTCAGTTCGTAGAGCTTGTCCCCCTTCTGGCGGTAGCCGACCAGCTGCCCGTCGACCGAGAGCCGCCCCGCATCCACCCGTTCCAGGTGGTTGATGCACCGCAGGAACGTGGATTTCCCCGAACCGCTGGGCCCCACGATGCAGAGCACTTCACCCGCGTTGACCTCCAGACTGATGCCGCGGAGCACCCTGTTGGCGCCGAAGTTCTTCGAAACCCGGTCTGCAAGGACCATTGGCATGTCCGTCATCCCTTTCCTCCAAAGTCTGTGCCAAGCGGCCCGCCCGGAACGGTGCCCGGAACCGCCGTCGGGGCCGGCTCCGGCGATGCCGGTTCTTTGCCGGTCTTGAGCCGTCCGGTTCCCCGGGAGAACCGCTTTTCAATGAAGTGCTGGCCCACCATCAGGGCGGACGTGAAGAGCAGGTACCAGAGGGACGCCACGATCAGCAGCGGTACCGGCGTGAACGTCACGGCGGAGATGCCCCGGGACACGCCATAGAGGTCAACGCTCAAGGGAATCGCCGCCACCAGGGAGGTGGTCTTGAGCATCGAGATCACCTCATTGCCGGTGGGGGGAATGATGATCTTCATGGCCTGCGGAACCACGACATACCGCATGGTCTGTCCCCAGGACATGGCCAGCGCCGTCGAGGCTTCCTCCTGGCCCTGGTCCACGGACAACAGCCCCGCGCGCACAATCTCGGACATGTAGGCGGCCTCATTAAGCGCCAGCCCGATCACTGCGGTGATGAACAGGTTGGTGAAGATCTCATTCGGGATGGTCACCCACGGCGTCATGAACGGGATGCCTAAGGTGAACACCGGGTAGATCAACGCCACGATGCCCCAGAAGACAAGCTGCACGTAAACCGGGGTCCCGCGGAACACCCAGATGTACAACCAGGCCACACTCCGCAGCACCGGGTTCGGCGAAAGCCGCATGATGGCCAGCAGCAGGCCCAGAACGATGGCACCCACCATGGCGTAGACCGTCAGCGACAGTGTCACCCAGGCTGCCTGGCTGATCCGGCGGTCGAAGATGTACTTCCCAACCTCGGGCCAGCCGTAGTCCGGACGTTGGGCGGCGTCCAGCACGAAGACCGCGAGCATCAGGACCAGGACCACGGCCACCAGGATCCGCCACGGGTGCCGCAGCGGGACGGCGACGATCGGCGTCGGTTCCTCGACTGTCCCGCCGCCCGCCCGGGACGAACGGCCGGGCCCGGCCCCGGTCATTCTGTCGGTTTTCGGCTCGCTCATGTCTGGTTACCCTTTGGCTGCCACGTTGAGTGTTGCCGTCTTGACCCCGCCGGACTCGACGCCCCACTTGGACAGGATCTTGTTGTAGGTGCCGTCGTCGATCAGCGCCTGGAGTGCCTTCTGGAGGACCGGAGTGAAGGCGCTGTCCTTGGCCACGGGCATCCCGTACGGCGCAACCTCGAAGGCGTCGCCGGCGGTCTGCAGCTTGTCCTTGGTCTTGGAGATCGCGTAAAGGGTCACCGGCGAGTCGGCGCTCATGGCGTCGACCTGCCCAACGGTGAGGGCGTTGGTCGCCTGGTCCTGTGCGTCGTACTTGAAGATTTCGATGGCCGGCTTTCCGGCGTCGGTGCAGGCCTTGGACTTCGCGGGCACCTCGTGCGTGTCCTGGTAGGTGGTGGCCTGGACGGCGACTTTGAGCCCGCAGGCGTTCTCGGGGTCAACGGTCTTACCCTTCGGGGCGGCCCACTGGATTCCGGCGGAGTAGTAGTTCACGAAATCCACCTGCTTTTCGCGTTCCAGGGTGTCGGTGAAGGAGGACACGCCCAGGTCGTCCTTTCCGGCCTTCACGGACGGGAGGATGTTGTCGAAAGTACCGATGTCGAAGTTGACCTTCAGGCCGAGCACGTCGCCCAGGGCCTTGGTCAGGTCCACGGCCCAGCCGGCAGGTGCACCGTTCTCGTCCTTGAACTCGTTGGGCGGGTAATTGTTGGCCATACCGACGTTAAGGACACCCGCGGACTTGATCTTCTCGGGAAGCGACGCCGCGATGGAGTCGTTCTTTTTCACGGTGACGGCGTCGGCCGTTCCGGACGCTGCCGCGGTGGAGGCCGGTTCGCTGTTGTTCACGCAGCCCGAAAGCGACATTGCCGTGACTACGGTGAGAACGGGAAGCAGGTAGCGAGTGCGCATGGTTTCCTTTAGCTGTTCGGGGATTTGTGGGGTCTCCCGCGACGCTGCGGGAAGGCACGGTGTGCTAATTCGAAAATAGTTATTGCAGGGAGACGGTCGTTTCAAGAATTTCCGGGGAATGACGGATGTCGCGAATAATTTCACCCCCACGCGCCTTCAATTCGGGAATACTGGAAACTCCTACTAGCGTCATCGTACGCCGGAGTTCATCCGCGAAAATCTCGATGACGCGCTCGACACCGGGCGCTCCGGCCGCCACCAAGCCATAGAGGTAGGCCCGTCCGATCGAGCAGGCGTCGGCTCCAAGCGCCAGGGCCTTGAGGATGTCGCTTCCCCGGCGGACGCCGGAGTCCACGTAGATCTCGACCGAATCACCCACCCGCTGCCGGGATTCCTGCAGGACATCCATCGGGCTCAGCATGTGATCCAGCTGGCGGCCGCCATGATTACTCAACTGGACGGCATCCACACCAATACCAGCAGCCTTCGCGACGTCGGCCGGGTTAACACAGCCCTTGAGCACGATCTTCCCGCTCCAGGCCTGGCGCAAGGCCTCCAGTTCCGGCCATCCACTGGTCGCATCCGAGTGGCCCAGGATGTGCTGCCACATGGACGGGGTGACCATGGAGGAGGCGGCGGCGCTGCGCGGATCCAGGTTGGGGAAACTGATGCCGTCCGAGGTCAGGAAATTTACCCACCAGTTTGGATGCCGGGCGATGTCCGCGATGGTGGAGAGCGTCAGCGCCGGCGGGGCGGTGAATCCATTGTGGAGGTCCCGTTCCCGCGAACCCAATGCCCGCGTATCGACGCCGACTATCAGCGTGTTGAACCCGGCCGCCTCGCAGCGCGCCAGCTTCGCCTTCAGCGCTTTCGCGTCCGAGGTGAGCCCAAAGTTGAACCAGCGGTCGAGGGACGGGTGGCGCTCCGCGACCGTCTCCATCAGCACCGTGCTCAGGCCGGCCAGACCATAGGGGATCCGGGCACGGTCCGCGGCAGCCGCGACAGCCAGCTCACCTTCGGGGTGGAACAGCCGGGTCGCGCCTGTCGGGGTCAGGGTGAGCGGGAGGGCGCTGTCTTTGCCAAGGAGGGTGGTAGCGGTATCCGGCCCGGACACAGGACCCCAGCTGGGCATGAGCGCCCAGGAGTCGAAGACCGCCCGGTTGCGGCGGAGCGTCACCTCGTCTTCGGATCCGCCGTCCAGATAGTCAAATATCCCCGCCGGCAATACCTTCCGCGCTGCTTGCCGGTACTCCTCCACGTTGAAAGCGTTGGCGAGCACGCGCCGTCGTCGGGAAAACACGGGGGCCTTGACCTGAATGAGCTGCCGGGCTTCGCTAATTTTCAAGGAGGGCCTTCCGTTTGCTGTCCTGCGTTATGGTTCAGCGTAGGAACTGAAACTCCGCGCCACTATGGAGATCGCGACAAATTGAGGGGCCAGTCATTAGTAGCAACTACCAAACGCAACGTGCCGTGAATCGATGACGGCCGCTCCGGCGGCGGGGCATGCCCTGCCCACCCTGGCGGACGTGGCCCGCTCGGCCGGTTCGGAAATTCTCAGCCTCATTGAAATGCCGGCCGACAGCCGGCAGCTTGTTGCTGGCTCGGTTCTCTACGACTCGACCGCCCCGCCCGCCAGGTTCCCGGGCGCCGTGGCCCTGGCCATCGGATTGTCGCTGTCCGGCAAGCGTCTGCGCGCGAAGATCCGGGAGCTCAGCGAGGCGGGTTACGTGGCTGTGGTCTACAAGACCAACGGCGCCTCCGATGAATCGCTCCGGGCGGCCGCCCGGGAAACGGGGATGGCCCTCTTCCGGGCGTCAGACTCTGTTCCGTGGCATCAGCTCGCGGAGATCATGGACGCCGCCGTCATCCCGCACCGCCAGTCGGGGCGCACGCTGGTGGACATCCGGCCCGGCGACCTGTTCGATCTGGCAAATACAGTTGCG
Source organism: Pseudarthrobacter sp. MM222 (assembly GCF_947090775.1). Lineage (NCBI taxonomy): Bacteria > Bacillati > Actinomycetota > Actinomycetes > Micrococcales > Micrococcaceae > Pseudarthrobacter > Pseudarthrobacter sp. MM222. The sequence continues at coordinate 917,260 of NZ_OX352321.1, read as the reverse complement.
GCCCAGGCCGGCGGTGCCATCGCGATCGCCGACCCCGAACAGACGATTCTGGCGTACTCAACACTCCCCGACCAGCCCATCGATGAGACCCGCCGGAGTTCCATCCTGCGGCTGCATGTGCCGCATTCCGTGGAAACGGACAGGGATTACCGACGTGTCCACGCCTCCAGTAACCCGTTGAACGTGGCGACGGAGGATCCGCTGCTTCGCCGGACCGCTATCGCCATCCGGGCCGGCGACGCCGTTCTGGGCTCGCTCTGGCTCCTTGAACTCGCGGAGCACTCCAACGAGGGTGCGGACCGGATCCTGCGGGAGGCCGCCAACGTTGCGGCGCTCCACATCCTGCATAAACGAACGACCTATGTCTCAAACCTGACCCGCCAGATAGATCTGGTCCAGCCGCTACTGTTCGAGCCGGAACGCGCCGAGCTTGCCGCCATCAGGCTGGGAATCTCGGCCGGGTCCGTCCGCGTTGCAGCCCTGGGGATCTGGCCCGCCGACGCGATAGCGGCCGAGACCCTGCAATCGCGCCTCCGGCTTTTCGACACCGTCCGGACCGCCTGCGCCATCCGGCTGCCGTCGGCGGTCTGCGGGCTCTCGGACAACATTGTTTATATTGTCCTGCCGCAGACCACCGAGTCCTCACGGCAATTCCAGCGAACCGCGCTCCTGAAAATAGTGCAGAACGCACGGCGGCTTCTCGCGCGCCCGGTCCTGGCGGCGCTCGGTACGGCAGCCCCGATCGACCGCTTGGCGCAGTCCCGAGTCAACGCGGAACTGGTTCTGTCCGAGCTGGTCCGCAACGTCACCGAAGGCCGTATCTCCGCGGATTCGGATGACGTGGTCGCGGACGACGACTCCCTCGGCTCCCGCCTGCAGTTGCGCCGGATGGTGTCCTCCTTGACGACGGCGGGCCAACTGCCCGGCGCCATCGCGCTCAGGATCGCGGAATACGACCAACAGCATAAAAAGGCTTTCGAGGAGACCATCCACGCCTACCTCAGCTGCGGCGGCAACGCGATCGAGGCCGCAAAGTCCCTGGACGTGCACGTCAACACGGTCCGGTACCGCTTGTCGCGGGTGGAATCCCTCTTCGGGATCGACCTGGACGACGCCGAAACGCGTCTGCTCGTATGGCTGCAGCTGTGGGCACGGCGCAATTAGGCGCCCGCATTTGAGCGTGGCCCGCCCACGCGCTGATCCCCGGGGCTGGTCGACCTAGCGGTCCGTCTTCCCCACCGTCATGAGGATCGCCGAGTCCTCCTCTGCTTCCAGGCTGTGAAGCCCGTCCGGCACAATCAGGAGGTCTCCGGCCTTTCCCTGCCAGGACTCGTTGCCTGCCTGCAGCCGCACGCAGCCACGGAGCACAAACACGGTGGCCTCACCGGGATTCAGGTGCTCGCTGAGCTGGGTTCCCGCCCGGAACGCCATGACGGTTTGCCGAAGCACTTTTTCGTGGCCGCCGAATACCGTGTCGGCGGCCCGCCCGCTCGGAGCCGCCACAGCTGCCGCGATCTGCTGTCGGGCCAGGGCGTCGATCGAAATCTTTTGCATGGGCCCACCGTACCTAGAATCGGCCGCCGTGCCGAGGATCCTTCGGCCCCAACATGCGCGCTCGTCCCGGACACGGCCGGGCAATCGGCGTTAGGCTAGTGGAACGGCTGAAGCCAACCGGCCACGGAACGTCCCTTACCGGAGCACCGCCATGACCAAGGCCATTGAAGACCCTGCCGTCGACTCCCCTTCGACCGCCACTCCTCCCCCACCCGCAGAGCAGAAATCCTCCGCCGAACTGCGCCGGTTTGCTGCCGAAACCTTTGACCTGCCGCACCTCCGCGAGGGACAGCTTGCCGGCATGGCCGCGCTCGCCGCGGGCCGTGACGTCCTGGCGGTCATGCCGACCGGCTACGGCAAGTCCGCCGTCTACCAGGTCGCGGCGTTGGCGATCCGCCAGCGGGAGGGCGGCACTGACCGGCCCGGCCTCGCCGTCGTGGTCTCCCCTTTGATCGCCCTGCAGGAAGACCAGCTCGACAGCCTCAACACCCGCCTTGGCCCGCAGACGGCGGTAGCCATCAACTCCCACCACAGCGCCGCCGAGCTGGAGGAAGCCTGGCAGGCCGCGGAGAGCGGCAGCGCCGCCTTCGTCTTCCTCGCCCCGGAACAGCTGGCCAAAGAAGCCACCGTGGACCGGCTCGCGGCCCTCAACATATCGTTGTTCGTCGTTGACGAGGCGCACTGTGTCTCCTCCTGGGGCCACGACTTCAGGCCTGACTACCTCGGGCTGGGCGCCGTCCACAGCAGGCTTGGCAATCCGCCGGTAGCGGCGCTCACCGCAACCGCGGCCCGGCCGGTGCGCGAGGAGATCCGGAAGCGGCTGCAGATGAAGGACCCGCTGGTGCTGGTCCATGGCTTCGACCGGCCCAACATCCGGCTCGAGGTCATCCGACACCAGGAGGACAAGGCCAAGCGCCGGGCCGTCGTCGAACAGGTTTCGGCTCTGGTGTCCGGCTCGATCCGCGGGCTCGTTGGACCCGGTCTTGTCTACGCGGCCAAACGCAAGGACACAGAGAAGTACGCGGAGAAACTGGTCAAACGCGGATTGCGCGCCGAGGCCTATCACGCGGGGCGAAGCAAAGAGGACCGCGAGCGCGTCTACGAGCTGTTCATGGACGACCAGCTGGACGTGGTGGTCGCGACGACGGCCTTCGGCATGGGCATCGACAAGCCCAACGTCCGGTTTGTGGTCCATGCTGACATCACCGAGTCGCTGGACAGCTACTACCAGGAAATCGGCCGCGCCGGCCGCGACGGCGAACCTGCCCTGGCTGTTTTGCATTACCGGTCCGAGGACCTCGGCCTGCGCCGGTTCTTCGGCACCCACAGCCCGGACGAAGACTCGCTGCTGACCGTCCTTTCCGCCCTCCACCGCTCCGACGGCCCGCTGAGCAAGGCCGCTCTGGCGGAGTCAACCGGATTCTCTCCCCGCAGGCTGACCGGCCTGCTCAACCAGCTCCAGGAGACGCGGGGAGTCAAGGTGGGAAAGCGCGGCGTCAAGCTCGACGCCGGCGCGAAGCTGCCTAAGGTGGTGGCCGCCGCCGTCGAACTCGCCGAAGCCCGGCAGCGGATGGACCACTCCCGGATCGAGATGGTGCGCGGCTACGCCGAGACCGACGGCTGCCGCCGCCAGTACCTGCTGGGCTACTTCGGCGAGGACCTTCCCGAGGGCTGTGGCAACTGCGACAGCTGCACCGACGCCGCCGCTTCGTCCGCCGGTACACAGGAGGGCGACGGCGACGGCGCAGCGGCCGAAGCGGACGACAGCTCCCAGCTGTTTCCGCTCCAGTCCGGCGTGGTCCACAAGGAGTGGGGCCCGGGCCTGGTGATGCGGCATGAGGACGATGTCATCACCGTGTTGTTCGAGCAGGAGGGGTACAAGACCCTGTCCCTGCCGGCGGTGGTGGAGCACGGGCTGCTCAGCCGGTCACGGGAGTGAGCCGTGGCTGACGGGCTCAATACGCGACGTCGAAGTCCTTGAACTCTCCGGTGGCCGGCGAGACCCGTTCCTCCACGTTGGTCACGCGTCCCGGCGCTGCCGGCGAGCGCAGCCATCGCCGGAACTCAAGTACCGCCGTCTGCGGTCCCTCCGCCACGATGCCAACCGAACCGTCGTCGTTGTTCCGGACGGTGCCGGTCAGCCCGAGCTCCGCCGCCTTACGCACGGTCCAGTACCGGAAGCCGACGGCCTGCACCCTGCCGTCCGCCCTCGCCGTCAGCCGAACTCGCTCCCCGGAATCGTCGTCCTGCAACTCAGCCATGCTCCAATGTATCGCCCCTCCTGGGCGGGACATCGGGACTTTCGCCCCTTACCCGGCCCTGGCCCTCGGGGCAGGCTTGTCAGGAGCACCGGGGGACCTGTCGAGAAAACGGCATCGGCACAGGGACGTGCCAGACCCGCCCGCGGTGGTTGCGCGAAGGGACAGAACAATGGCAGGACAATTCGAGATTTACACCGACGCCGAGTCGAACGTCCGGTTCCGCCTGCTCGGGGCGGACGGTACGGTTTTGGCCATTTCGAAGGCCTACGCAGACAAGCGCGCGGCCGCTGACGGCATCATGGCTGTGCGCGAGTGCGCCGGCACCGGCCTGATCAGGGAGACCCGCACCAACGCCTGGGGCGGGACAGGCAGGAACAGGCCCGGCGTCCCCACCCCCTCGCACCGGCGCCACCCGCACTTCCCCGCAGTGTAGGTCTAGGCAGGGCTGAGGCCCGGTTCAGGGCCTGGCCAGGCAGATTGAGTAACGGCCGGGCTGCGGTGGCCCGGCTCAGGCGGGAGCAGCCATGGACGAACCAAGGGTCCACATCAGCGGCTTCCGGATGGACTTCGGGAACACCACGGTGATCCGGGACCTGTCCTTCGACGTTTATGCCGGTGAGACCTTCGGTTTCCTGGGCAGCAACGGCTCCGGGAAGACGACGACGATCCGTGCCCTGCTGGGGATCTACGAGCCCACCGCGGGCATCCTGCACATCAACGGACGCGAATTCAAGCCCGAGCACGGGGACAGGCTGGGCTACCTCCCGGAGGAACGCGGCCTGTACAAGAAGGAAAAGGTCATCGACATCATGACCTACTTCGGCAGGCTCAAGGGCGTGGAGAAGCGCGCGGCCCGCCGGTGGTCCCTGCAGTACCTCGAGCGGGTGGCCCTGGCGGACAAGGCCGGTTCCCTGCTGGACAAGCTCTCCAGCGGCCAGCAGCAGAAGGTCCAGCTCGGTGTGACCATCATGAACCGCCCCGAACTGCTCATCCTGGACGAACCGACCAAGGGGTTCGACCCGGTCAACCGGCGCCTGCTGATCGAGATCATCGCCGAGCAAAAACAGGCCGGCGCAACTGTGGTGATGGTGACCCACCAGATGGAAGAGGTTGAGCGCCTCTGCGACCGCGTGATCCTGCTCAAGGACGGCACCGCCGAAGCCTACGGGACCATCGATGAGGTGCAAAACAAGTACGGCGGCAGGATTATCCGGGTCAAGTACAGCGGTGCCATCCCCCGCTCACGCCACTACGACGTCGTGCTCGAGGAAACCAACTACGCCGAGCTGAGCATCACCGACACCACCGATGAGGCGGCCATCCTCAAGGACCTGATCGACGCCGGCGTGCGGGTGCGCAGTTTCACCACCACCAAGGTCTCCCTCGAGGACATCTTCATCCGGGTCTACGGCGACCAGAACGCCCCCGGCTCCTCCCCCGCAGCCGCGCCGCCCGCCACGGCCCTGGTGGGGGACGAGGTGTAAGGCCGTGGCCCAGCACAATCTCGGAACCGTCATCGGCTTCGAGTTCGTCCGCACCGTGACCAAGCGGCGGTTCTGGATCGGAACCCTGTCCGTCCCGGTGGTCATGGCGGTGGTGTTCGGGCTGATCTTCCTGAGCAACACCACGACGGACACCGCGTCGCAGGCGCAGAGTTCCGCTGAGTTCACCCTCTCCTACACAGACGCCTCCGGCCTGATCACGCCCCAGGACGCCGCCCTCTTCGGCGCCCGCCCGGCCGAGTCCGCCGCGGCCGGCATCCAGGCCGTGCAGTCCGGGGCGCTGGAGGCCTACTTCGACTTTCCTGCCCGCCCGGACACTGAGGTGGTGCGGGTTTACGGGGCGGATAAGGGGATCTTTGAGAACGGGAAGTATGCCGCAGTCGCGCAGGCCATGCTGACCCGCGCCGTCGAACAGAAGATCAATTCAGCGGAGCTGTCCACCCTGGCCGCCGGCAAGGCCCAGATCGAAACCGTCACCTACGAGGGGACGCAGGAATCCGGCGGCATGGGCTCCGTTATTCCGCCGCTGGTTTTCCTCGTCATCTTCTACGGGCTGATCGTGCTCCTGGCCGGACAGATGCTCAATTCCACGCTGGAGGAGAAGGAAAATCGCGTGACGGAGATGATCCTGACCACGCTCAAACCGACCACCCTGATCGCTGGCAAGGTGATTGCGCTGTTCGCGATCGGGCTGGTCCAGATGATCGTGTTCCTCTCGCCCATCCTCATCGCACGGCTGCTCGTCCCCGACCAGCTGAGCCCCGCGGCCCTTGACCTGCCCCCGCTGATCTTCGATCCGCTCCGGATGACCATCGGCTTCCTGATCCTGATCGGCGGCTTCGCCCTGTTCACCACCACGCTGGTGGCCATCGGCGCAGTGATGCCGACCGCCAAGGAAGCGGGGAATGTCCTCGGCGTCATGATGGCGCTGATCTTCGTGCCGTTCTACGCCGTGGCTTTAGTGGTCTCCGACCCGCACTCCGTAATTGTGCAGATCTTCACCTACTTCCCCTTCTCCGCCCCGGTCACCGCGCTGCTGCGCAACGGCTTCGGATCGTTGAACCCGCTCGAAGCCGGAATCGTGATTCTGATCCTCTTTGTGGGAGCCACGTTGATGCTCCGTGTCGCCGTCCGGCTCTTCCAGTACGGCTCGATCTCCTACACCTCGAAGGTCAACATCCGGACGGCGCTCAGGGCCAGATCGCGGCGCGCCGCCTCGGATGCGGCCCCGACGATGCGGGGCCGCTGACGCGGGACGGTGCATTGCCGTCCGCTTTACTCGGCTGCGTTTGGCTCGACTCGGCTCAGCTCCGCTAGCGGCCGGCGAGGAAGGTCCGGATTGCCTCGGCCATCGGTTTGGCGTGGGTCCAGTGCAGGTAGTGGCCGCCGTCCAGCGGGACGATGTGGTGGCGTTTTACGTTGTTCAGCAGCTCCTCCAAAGCAGCCACTTTGGCCAGCGCCTCCGGTCCCCCGGCTCCGGACACGAAGGCCAGCACCGGCAGCCCGTCCGGATAACGGACTCCCCTGAGCGCGGCGGAATTGTTCCCGATCCGGGCGGTCTCGTCAGTGACGGCCTGGTTGCCCAGGTTCCAACTGGTCATCAGGCGCATGCGTTCCCGTTCGTCGGCCGTAAACGCGTTCCCGTCGGGGTCCACCAATCCCGGGGCCACGGCCACCACCGAGCGGGCCACCCCCGTGACCGAGAGCATCCGCAGCCAGCCGGCCGCTTGCAGAGGCAGCTCCCCCGGATCTTCCTTCGCCGTCGGCACCGTCGGGTCGATCCCGATCACGGCCGAAACGTCCGCGGGGTAGCGGTTGGCATAGTCCAGCAGGTAGAAACCGGCGATCGAGTGCCCACCCAGGACATACGGCCGTGCGATGTTGAGCTTAGTGAGGACCTCGTGCAGTTCGGTGCTGATGTTCTGGTTGCTCCGTTCGCTGGCGTTGAGGTCGCTGTAGCCGTAGCCGAATCCCTCGACGACGATCACGTTGAAGTCACCCAGTTCCCGGATCAACGGCGCGAAGTCCAGGGCCGGTGCAGGGGTGCCCAGCCCGCTAAGGAGGACCAGCGGCGGCCCGGTGGAACCGCTGCGGTACACATTGAGTGCGCCGCCGGCGATGTCGATGCGCTCGCCATACGGTGCAATGGTTGCCTGCTCGTGCCGCTCGAGCAGCAGATTGACCGCCGTCGAAACCAGCGTTAGCCCCAGCAGTGCCAGGACGGCGACAGCGATGCGGCGGAGAACTCGCCTCGACCGTTGCCGCCGCCGCGACTGCCCGGACCGGACCCCCAGTTGGCGGTCCGCGTCGTTCACAACGGGGTCCGCGGAGGACTTCTTGGGGCGGCGAGCAACAATGCCCATGGCGGGCCTTTCGATGTCTAGCGCTGCGGCGACTTCCTGGAACTTGAACGGTGCCAGAACGCCGGTTCCGACGCAATCACCTCGCCCTTCGCTGATCTCCAGAGCAGGACAACGAGTGCCGCCGTCACTGGCGTCCAGATCATCCGTTCAATCAGGGACGGGGACGCCAGGTTCATCAGGGTTCCCACCACCATAAGGCCGGCCGTCCCGTACAGTACCCGCCGGCGCAGGGCAGCCGGGACGAAGGAAGTTCCCGCCGCTGCCGCCAGCAACAGGTAGACCCCGCACGCCCCCGCGCTTGCGGTGCGGAGGGAATGCGGGAGGACTCCCGGATTCCCGCCGCCGTAGGCTGCCGAGCCCCACGGCGCCGCGAGCGCCAGTGCGGCCTGGAATCCGGCCACCCCTAGAAGAAGTGCTGCTGCCGCTTTCCCGGCCGGGTCGGCCACGCCGTCGCGTGCTGACTGAAAGGGTGCCTCCGTGTTTATGTCCATTCCAGATGCCTGTCTGTTGAGCGTTCCGATCGCGGTCCGCTAGATGTATCTTTGAGATATAAGCTATCTGGAAGATACACTTCGATGGACAACTTTGGCTAGCTCTCGCAGAAAGAAGTACCGATGGCGCGCTCAGACCAGACGCAGACTGCCGTTCTCGGGGCCCTTAGCATTCTGCCGATGTCCGGCTACGCGCTTCGGGAAGAAATCAAGAACACCCTGGGACATTTCTGGAGCGAGAGCTTCGGCCAGATCTATCCCGCCCTGGCGGAACTCCAGCGCGCCGGACTCGTCGACCGCCGGGACAATGCCGGAGGCCGCTCCTCGAACTACGACATCACCCCGGCCGGTACGGCGCGGCTCCGCGAACTTCTCGCCGAAGCGCCGCAGCCGAACAAGCCCCGGAACGGTGTGCTCCTGCGCCTCTTCTTCGGCCGGCAGCTCGGTCCGGAGGCCTGCCGCGGGCTTGTGCTCGAAGCGCAGGCCCAGGCCCAAGCCCAGCTTGCCGCCATGCAGGAGGCCCGGGCCGAGCTGGCGGGAGGCAAGCTGGGGGACAACAGTCCCTATGCACTGATCACGGTTGCGGCAGGCGAGCGCTCCGCCCAGGCCACGATCGCCTGGGCCAAGGACGCCCTGGCGATTCTCGACGCCGTCGACGTCCACGACAGGGGACCCGCTACTTCCCCGCCGGCCGCAGGGACGTGATCATCTTCCGGATGTCCTGATACTCGGGCGTCGACGCGTAAAGCCTCGCCTTCTCCAGGTACGGCAGGGACGGGTCGCCCGGCGTCGTGTTGTTCTCCGGGTTGTAGGCCGCCCCGAACAGGGCGCCGCTCGGCGGCCAGAGGAACAGGTGGAACATGGGGCAGGCCGTGCTGCCGGTCTCCTCCGGGACCATCGTGATTCCGTAACCGGCGATGGTGGGCAGCGCCGCCACCGGAGCCGTGCGATCTCCCCGCGCCTCGAACACGAAGCGGGGCACCGGCGTGTCGGCGGCACCGCCCTCGGCGAGGGCCTGCAGCGGCTCTGAGTCGAACACGATGAACGGGTACTTCTCCGTGCACTCCGCCCCGGTGACAATGTTGGTCCGCAGGCTTGCCATCGGCTTTCCGGCCTCGTTGACGACGTCCACGAACTCCCCTTCGAGGGGCATCTCCCCGGAGGGGTCCCGAACACTCCAGCGGGCGGGAAAATCAAAGGACAGCCCGCCGTCCGACGTCGTGAAAGTCTTCCAGCCCGACGACGGCGGCGTGGCCGCGGCGGCGTCGGAACCTGACGATGCGGAGGACGTCGTCGCGGTACCGGACGCTGCGGACGAAGCCGACGGCGGCGGGGTCGGTTGGGCCGGCGAACTGCAGGACCCCAGCATCAGCGCGAGCCCCAGGGCGGTGGATACCAAGGCCGCTGGCCTTCTTGCCCCCATCCTTGCGCCCGCCGTCCGGCCGCCGTTCCGCCGCTCGGCTTACTTCCCGGCCGGCCGGAGCGAGGTGATCATTTTCCGGATGTCCTTGTACTCACCCGTCTCGGTGTAGCCCTCCGGGGTGTCCACCTGAGGGGGGTTTCCGGGGGACGTGTCGAACGGATTGTAGGCGCCGCCGAACATCGCCCCGCTGGGAGGCCACGTAAAGAAGTGGAAGATGGGGCAGGCCGTCGGCCCGGAGGGTTCAGGCCCGGAGGTGATCCCGTAGGCAAGGGGATTCGCCGCCGCAGCATCGGTGGCGGTGGGATTGGCTCGGCCTTCGAAGACGAAGCGGGGCGTCTGGCCCGCCTGCGCCAGTGCCGGCAGTTCCTCGGAGTCGATAAGCGAGTACGGATACTTCTCGAGGCATTCGGATCCGGTGACCATGTTGGTCCGTAGGGTAGCGATCGACTTCCCGTTTTCCCGCAGGACCTCCACAAAGACGCCGCCCGGCGCGGCCTCTGCCGCCCGATCCTTGATAGTCCACTCCGCCGGGTAGTCGAACGTCAACTGGCCGTCCGGCGTCGTGAAGTTCTTCCAGTCTGACGAGGCAGGATCCGACGGCGACGCTGGCGCCGCGGTCCCGGAGGGGCCGGCGCGGCCGGCACAGAACTTGCTGTGGACGAGGGCGCGGACGGCGAAGTGGTAGCCGGGGCCGTGCCCTGAGGAGCGCAGGCCGCCAGCAGGACGGCGCAGACAGCTAGAGACACAGCCCGGCGGGGTGTTCCGATATGGCGCATGTGGCCCTCCCCCTGGGAATGCAAGTGGTCCGACAATTATCGTTTCCCCGAGCGCGAAGAACAGGGTCTTTCGACCCGTCGCTGGGGTCCTGCCGCACGCCCTGAAGCTGGGCCTGCGCGGCGTGACGCTTCCCACGTTGACAGGGCGCCGATTTCAGTTGGCCGCGGAAGCTTGCTAGAGCTTAAGCAATGCAAGAGTTCCTGACCCCCGCAATCCCGTTCCTGGCCATGGCGCTCGCCGTGATTGCCGGACTCCTCCTGTCCTGGCTGGTGCGACGCGTTGTGCTCCGGCTCAACCGCGGGAAGCCCGAGTTGCGGGAGACCTCCCGAGTGGCACGGCTGCCGTTGCGCTTTGTACTCTGCCTGATCGGCGTACGAATTGCCCTGGCCATGACCACCGAGGACGTCGAGTGGCGCCGGAATGTGGACCATTTGCTCGTCATTGCCATGATCGCCTCGGTGGCCTGGCTGGCCATCGCACTGCTGCTCATCATCGAGCTGATGGTGCTCACCCGCTACCGGGTGGATGTGGCTGATAACCGGCGCGCCCGCCGGCTCCGCACCCAGGTGATCCTGGCCCGGCGGATCGGGGTGGCGCTGATCGCCGTGGTGGCCCTGGGCAGCATGATGCTGACGTTCCCGGCGATCCAGGCCCTCGGCGCCGGACTGCTGGCCTCTGCGGGCGTCATCTCAATTGTGGCGGGCCTTGCCGCGCAAACCTCCCTGATCAACGTCTTTGCGGGCATCCAGCTCGCCTTCACGGATGCCATCCGGGTGGACGACGTGGTGGTGGTGCAGAAGGAATGGGGCCGCATCGAGGAGATCACCCTGACCTACGTGGTGGTCCATATCTGGGACGACCGTCGGCTGATCCTGCCCTCGACCTACTTCACCACCACACCGTTCGAGAACTGGACCCGGCGCCAGTCCGAGGTCATGGGCACCGTGGAGTTCGACCTCGACTGGCGTGCGCCCGTCGAGGCGATGCGCGCGGAGCTGAAGAAAGTCCTCGCCGGCACGGAGCTGTGGGACGAACGCGTCGGCATCCTGCAGATCACGGACGCCACGTCCGGCTTTGTCCGGGTCCGCATCCTGGTCAGCGCCGCGGACAGCGCCTCGCTCTTTGACCTGCGCTGCCTCATCCGGGAGGAACTGGTGCTGTTCCTGCAGCAGGACCACCCCACCGCACTCCCGCATGTACGCCTCGAATCGCTGCCCTCCCCCGCAGCGCAGGGCACGCCGGGAACCTTCGAAGCTCCCGCCGGGTCCAGGCGTCCGGGCAAGCTGTCCGCCGCCGACGAGCCCTCCCGGCACCCGGCCGACCCGCGCGACTCGCAGCTGTTCACCGGATCCATCGAGGCCGTCCAGCGTTCCCGGGCCTTCTCCGGCCCGGGCGGCGACGTGTTCGAGGACCGCGACAAAACCATCGTCGCCCAGAACTGACGCCGAACTAAGAAGGGTCTTCCCAGCCCGGGCCAACTGTTCGATAATCAGACGTTGGCGGAGCGGCCGCGGCGCTGCCCGCACCAGCCTGCCGATCCAGCTGAGGAGCACCATGACGGTCGACCAAGCACCTGCGGAGTTGCACGAGGAAGCTGGCCGCGACTGGTTCCAGAGCGCCGTCGTCTATCAGATCTATCCGCGCAGCTTTGCCGACTCCGACGGCGACGGGATCGGCGACCTGCGCGGCGTTATCAGCAAGCTGGACTACCTCCACCGGCTCGGCGTCGACGTCGTCTGGCTGTCGCCGATCTATACCTCCCCGCAGGACGACAACGGCTACGACATCAGTGACTACCGCAACGTGGACCCGCTCTTCGGGACCCTCGAGGACCTGCAGGAACTGACCGACGGCCTGCACGCGCGGGGCATGAAGCTGGTCATGGACCTCGTGGTCAACCACACCTCGGACGAACACCCCTGGTTCGTGGAATCACGTTCGTCGAAGGACAACCCGAAGCGGGACTGGTACTGGTGGCGGACACCGCGGGAAGGGTCGTCGCGGCGGGGCGAAGGCGCGGAGCCCAGCAACTGGGGCTCGGCGTTTTCCGGACCTGCCTGGGAATTCGACCAGGTCACCGGCGAGTATTACCTGCACATCTTTTCGAAGAAGCAGCCGGATCTGAACTGGGAAAACCCTGAGGTCCGGACCGCGGTGTACGACATGATGAACTGGTGGCTGGACCGCGGCATTGATGGGTTCCGGATGGACGTCATCAACTTCATTTCCAAGGACACCGCCCTCCCGGACGGGCCTGTAGCGGACGGCAAGCTTTACGGCGACGGCAGCCCGTTCTACATCAACGGCCCCCGCATCCACGAGTTCCTGCAGGAGATGCACCGCGAAGTTTTCACCGGCCGCACCGGTCAGGTGCTCACGGTCGGCGAGATGCCGGGCGTGACGGTGGAGGAAGCCGTCCTGTTCACCGATCCCGCGCGGGCCGAGGTGGACATGGTGTTCCAGTTCGAACACGTGGCCCTGGACCAGGAGAACGGCAACAAGTGGCGGCCCAAGAAGCTTAAACTCACCGAGCTGAAACGCACGCTGGGACGCTGGCAGGAAGGCCTCGCCGAGCGGGGCTGGAACAGCCTGTACTGGGGCAACCACGACCAGGCCCGCGCCGTATCGCGCTTCGGCGATGACGGCCGCTACCGCGAACTCTCCGCCAAGATGCTCGCGGGCATCCTGCACCTGCACCGGGGCACGCCCTACGTCTACCAGGGCGAGGAACTCGGGATGACCAACATGACCTTTGGCGCCATCAGCGACTACCGCGACATCGAGGTCCTCAACCACCACCGCGAAGCCACCACCCACCTTGGCCACACCGACGCCGAAGTGCTCGCCGCGCTGGCGCCGCTGAACCGGGACAACGCCCGGACCCCGGTGCAGTGGGATGCCTCGCGCCATGCCGGGTTCACCACCGGTGCGCCCTGGATTGCGGTCAACCCCAACGCGAACCACATCAATGCCGCCGCCCAGCTTGATGACCCCGATTCGGTCTACAGTTTCTACCGCACGGTCATTGAACTGCGGCATGCGCAGCGGGTGGTCTCGCACGGGGACTTTACCCTGCTGCTGCCCGACGACGAGCACATCTACGCGTTCACGCGCTCCCTCAAGGGGCCCTCAGGGGTTACGGAGCTGCTGGTGCTGGGCAACTTCTCCGGCGAGGATCACGCGGCGGAGCTCGACGACGAGAGTTGGGTACGCGCGGAACTGATCCTGGGGAACTACCCGCCCGACGGCGGCGCTTCCGATGCTGGCTCCGGCGGCGGCCCTGCCGCCGCCTCCGGGGGCGGCCGGCTGCGCCTGCGGCCCTGGGAACTCAGGGTCCTCCGGCGCCGAACTGAAGCGCAATGACAAACTCCGGATCAGCCCATGACCACCGACCTGGACCGTCAACTAAGAGGGAGCACGGCATGACTATTCCACCGCCGCACGAACCTGATCCGTTCCCGCCGGAACCCGGACCAATAACGCCGCCGCGGCCACAGCCCGGGGAGCCATTTCCGGAGCCTGGCCCGGCCACGCCACCGCCGCCGATTCCGGAGCCGGGCCCGTCACCGGCGCCGGGGCCGTTCCCTTCGCCCGGGCCGCTGCCGATTCCGGACCCCGGACCGGTGCCGCCCAGCCCCGATCCCACGAGGTTTTAACGTCCGCAGCCCGGACCCCGACGGGGCCCGGGCTGCGGAAACGGAATTCTGCCGGGACAGCTGCCTCCGCCGGGCGGGGGCAACTGTTCCCACCCAGCCCTTACGGCAGGATGATGTCGCGGGTCCGGTGATCGTAGTGGATGACCAGGAGGCCGCCGCCGTGGTGCACCTCGTGGTTGGGCCCGTCGAACTCGCCGTAAGCGCCGTAGTTCTCATCCCAGGAGCGGTTCAGCGCGATCTTGAAGCTGTAGGACCCGGCCGGAATTTCCGCCGCGATCTTCCAGAGCTGGTCCACCTGGTCCAGTTCCATCTGCGCTTCGTCGTACTGCGGGGCCCAGTTGGCGGGGGCACCCAGCAGGACGTTGAAGTCACCGGCAACCGCAACGGCGCTCGGCTGCTCGATGGTCTCGGTGGTGAGCGCGTCGATAGTCTCGGTGCTGAGCGCGGGCGCCTCCGGAGCGGCGGCCGGGGCAACGGACGGCGCCGGAATTTCCGCGGCGGCTGGCGTCTTCTCTGCTGTTGTCTTGCGCTTCCGCACGGCCTTCGCAACCGGGGCGACGGCGTCTTCGACCAGCTTGGCGGCCTTGCCGGCCACCTTGGCGGCCTTCGACTGCGGCTCTTCCGCGGTAGCTGCCTTCACGGCGGGCTTGCCGGCGGGAGCAGCCGGCAAGGGGGTCTCGGCCGGAACCGGAGTGCCGGCGTCGAGCGCTGCGGCAAAAGCAGTCGGCTCGGCGAAGGCGACCGTGGCCCGCTGGCCATCCTCGGTGATCGACCAGCCGGAGCGGCCCTTGACGAGCCAGCCGGCCTTGACCAGCTTCGCGGTGGCGGTGGTCAGCGTCTTGTGACCCCGGGGAATGCCGCCGCTGAGGAGTTCACGCTCGTGGTCATTGAGAGGCACCTGCTCGATCGCTTCGCCCAATACTGCTCCGGCGTTGAGTTTTTCACCTGTCCACACCCCCTCTGCCAGGACATCCAGCACGGCCTTGAGCCGAAGGTTGGTGTTTTCCGCGGTGTTCGCGCCCATGGGTCTCCTTTAGAAGCTATTGATCCACCTGCATTTTGCCAATAATGTGGGCGTTTTTGCGAGTGGAATCGATTAACTCTGTGTGTCGTGACCCACTATGACAGCCCGAACCGGTGTCTGCGATGGATCAACGCCCCCATACCCGCGAGTAGCTTTCCTGTAGGGTAGCGGAATTCCCGCCGCAGCCGCTGCCCGGACCACTGGATTGAGACGATGGGCGCGGGCACAATGGTCGCTATATGTCCCGTTCCTCGGGAGGCCGCATGCCTCGATTCAAGGTCTGGCTGCAACGACACCGCCTTCTGGCGTTCTTCGTCCTGGCAAGCGCCATTTCCTGGTCGTCCCGGCCGTCCCTGCTGCCGGACACTGCTCCCCCGCCCGTTCTCTTTGAGGAGATTCCCATGGAAACACGCACCCTTGGTTCACTCACCGTCTCCGCCCTGGGCTTGGGCTGCATGGGCATGAGCGAGTTCTACGGCCAAGGCGACGAATCCGAGTCCGTCGCCACCCTCCACGCCTTCCTCGACGCCGGCGGCACCCTGCTGGACACGGCCGACATGTATGGCCCGTTCACCAACGAGAAACTGCTGGGAAGGGCCATCGCCGGCAGGCGGGATGACGTCGTCCTGGCCACCAAGTTCGGGAATGAACGGCGGCCCGACGGCTCCTGGGTCGGCATCAACGGCTCCCCCGACTACGTCCACGCAGCCTGCGATGCGAGCCTGCAGCGGCTGGGCGTCGACCACATCGATCTGTATTATCAGCACCGGGTGGACCAGGGTGTCCCGATCGAGGACACGGTGGGAGCCATGGCCGAGCTTGTCCAGGCCGGCAAGGTGCGGCACCTCGGCCTCTCCGAGGCCGGCGACGACACCGTGCGCCGGGCTAATGCGGTGCACCCGATCACCGCCCTGCAGACAGAATACTCGCTGTGGGAGCGGGAGCCCGAGGCCAAGATCTTTCCGGTCCTTGCGGAACTCGGCATCGGCTTCGTCCCGTACAGCCCCCTGGGCCGCGGCTTCCTGACCGGCCAGCTACGCAGCCCCGACGACTTTTCGGAGGACGATTTCCGGCGCCACTCGCCGCGATTCCAGGGCGAGAACTTCACCCGGAACCTCGAACTCGTGGACCGGGTCAAGGAGCTGGCGGACCACAAAGGCTGCACGCCGGCCCAGCTGGCGCTCGCGTGGCTGCTGGCACAGGGTGAGCACATCGTGCCGATCCCGGGTACCAAGAAGCGTGAACGCCTGACAGAAAACCTAGGAGCTCTCGACGTCGAGCTGTCAGCCGAGGATCTCCGGCGCCTCGACGAACTGGCCCCCGCCGGCGCGGCAGCCGGAGCGCGCTACCCGGACATGGGCACCATCGACGGCTAAGGCGTTCAGCCCCTAGCCCCACCCTTCGCGTTGCCCTATCGGTTATGGTCCCTTTGCCCCCGTTTTAGCGACCATGACTGATAGGGCAACGGAAGCTCAGTGGCCGGACTCCGCAAGTTCCGCCAGCAGCTCGGCCTTGCGCTCCTCGCTGGCGAATGAAGAACGGATGGAGTTCGCCGCCAGACGTACGCAGTCGAACTCGGACAGGCCGATCACCGACTTCAGCTTGTCGAAGTTGTCGTCCACGTACCCGCCGAAATAGGCGGGATCGTCCGAGTTCACGCTGACGTTCAGCCCGGCCGCGAGCATCGCCGGCAGTGGATGGTCCGCCAGCATGTCCACGGCCCGGAGCCGGACGTTCGACAGCGGGCAGACGGTCAGCGGCATGAGGTCATTCACCAGCCGTTCCACCAGTTCGGGATCCTCCATGCAGCGGATGCCGTGGTCGATCCGTTCCACCTCCAGGATCTCCAGTGCCTCGATGATGTACGACGGCGGTCCCTCCTCGCCGGCGTGCGCAATCCGGTGCAGCCCGGCCTCCTTGGCGCGGGCAAAGAGCCGCTGGAACTTCGCCGGCGGGTTGCCCACCTCCGCGGAATCCAGGCCGATCCCGGCGATCGGGGCATTGAGCGCCAGCAGCTGCTCCAGTACGTCGAGGGCGGATTCTTCGGGGAGGTCGCGCAGGAAGGCCGCTATCAGCAAGGTGGAAATGCCGAATTCCTCCAGGGAGCCCTTCAGCACCGACGCCACGCCGTTGATGCAGGTCTCCAGCGAGACTCCGCGGGCCAGGTGGGCCTGCGGGTCCAGCATGATCTCGGCGTGCCGCACCCCGGCGAGCGCCGCCCGGGCCAGATACGCCCGGGTCATGTCGGCAAAGTCCTGCTCGGTCTGCAGCACCGCCATGTTGACGTAGTACAGGTCGAGGAATGACTGCAGGTCCGTGAACTCATAGCGTGAGCGGAGCTGCGCAATATCCGCATACGGCAGCCGGATTCCATTGCGTTCCGCGAGCGCGAAGATCAGCTCGGGTTCCAGCGTTCCCTCAATGTGCAGGTGCAGCTCAGCGACCGGCAGAGCACCATCAACTCCGCCGGGCGTTTCAGCCAGTTCGAGGACGGCGCCGCTGTCCGGATCGGTGGTTGCCGCGTCTGTGCCGGAGGCGTCAGCGCCGCCGTCGTAAGTGTTCATCCGGTAAGGATATGCCCGCCGCTGGTCAGGGCCGATAGAGTCGAACCAATGCAGAATGAAAAGCATGCTTCCGATCTCGCCACTTTGACCCTCGACCACACCGCAGATGGTTTTGTCCGGGTGCGCGGCGCGCGGGAGAACAATCTGCGCAACGTGGACGTGGACGTGCCCCGCGACGCGATCGTCGCGTTCACCGGGGTCTCCGGCTCCGGCAAGTCGTCCCTCGCCTTCGGCACCATCTACGCCGAAGCGCAGCGCCGCTATTTCGAATCCGTGGCGCCCTACGCCCGCCGGCTGATCCAGCAGGGCCACAACCCCAAGGTGGAGGCGATCACCGGGCTGCCGCCCGCCGTCGCGCTCCAACAGCGCCGCGGCACGCCGAGCTCGCGCTCCACGGTCGGAACGCTCACCACCCTGTCCAACTCGCTGCGCATGCTTTACTCGCGCGCCGGCAGCTACCCGGACGGGGCCAGCCCGCTGGACTCGGACGCGTTCTCGCCCAACACCGCCGCCGGGGCCTGCCCGGAGTGCCACGGCCTGGGCATCGCGCACACCGTCACCGAGTCCTCCCTGGTCCCGGACCCGTCGCTGAACATCCGCGACGGCGCCATCGCCGCCTGGCCCGGCGCCTGGCAGGGCAAGAACCTGCGCGACATTCTCACCCACCTGGGTTACGACGTCGACACCCCCTGGCGGAAGCTGCCCAAGAAAGACCGCGACTGGATCCTCTTCACGGAGGAACAGCCCGTGGTGGAAGTGACGCCCCAGCGCGACCGCGTCGCCAAGCCGTACAAGGGCCGCTTCTGGAGCGCCCGGAGCTACGTCCTCCACACCCTTGCCGACTCCAAGAGCACCACCATGCGCGACCGCGTGCTGCGCTTCATGGAAACCGGACCGTGCCCGCGCTGCGGCGGCAGCGGACTCCGGCCCGAGGCCCTCGCCGTGACGTTCGCCGGACGGTCCATCGCCGAGCTCAACGCCGTGCCGATGACGGAGCTCGCCGAGATCATTCAGCCGACGGCGGCACTCACCGAGGCCGGCACCGCCTCCCGGAAGCAATCCTCCGGGGAGGGCAACGAGGTGGCCGTCGCCATCACCCGCGATCTCCTGCAGCGTGTCACCGTCCTGCTGGAGCTCGGCCTCGGCTACCTCGCGCTGGGCCGCTCCACCCCCACCCTCTCCCCCGGCGAAATGCAGCGGCTCCGGATCGCCACCCAGCTCCGGTCCGGGCTGTTCGGCGTGATCTACGTGCTGGACGAGCCCTCCGCCGGCCTACACCCGGCCGACGCCGAGCCCTTGCTCGCGGTCCTGGACCAGCTCAAGTCCTCCGGCAATTCGGTCTTCGTGGTGGAGCACAACATGGACATCGTCCGGCGCGCCGACTGGCTCGTGGACGTGGGTCCCCGCGCCGGCGAAGGCGGCGGCGAAGTGCTCTACAGCGGCCCGGTGGCCGGCCTGGCCGAAGTGGACGAGTCCGTGACCCGGCCGTTCCTGTTCCCGGATGGTGCCGTGGTGTCCGCCGGCTTCGGGCCGGCCCACGGCGACCGGCGGGAGGCCGCGGGCTGGCTCGAGCTGCGCGGCATCACCCGCCACAACCTGCGCGAGCTCGAGGCGAACTTCCCGCTCGGCGTGCTGACGGCGGTCACCGGCGTTTCCGGCTCGGGCAAGTCCACCCTGGTCAGCCAGGTCCTCGCCGAGGTGGTCGGCGCGCGGCTGCATCCGGAGGCCGGTATCCCGACGGACGCTGCGGAATCCGACGCCGACGCCTTCCCTGCCGCGCCCGGCGAACCGCTGACCGTCGGTCCCGTGTCGGGGCTGGACCAACTGGACCGCCTCGTCAGGGTTGACCAGAGGCCGATTGGCCGCACCCCGCGCTCCAACCTCGCCACCTACACCGGGCTCTTCGACGCCGTCCGCAAGGCATTCGCGGCCACGGACGAGGCCAAGGCACGGGGCTTCGGCGCCGGCCGCTTCTCCTTCAACGTTGCCGGCGGCCGCTGTGAAACCTGCCAGGGCGAGGGCTTCGTGGCCGTTGAACTGCTGTTCCTGCCGGGCAGCTACGGTCCCTGCCCGGAATGCCACGGTTCGCGCTACAACCCGGAAACCCTGGAGGTGACGTACCGCGGCAAGACCGTGGCGGAGGTCCTCGGCATGACGGTCAACGCTGCCGCGGAGTTCCTCGACGACGTGCCGGCCGCCGCGCGGAGCCTGCAGACCTTGCGCGAGGTGGGCCTGGGTTACCTCCGCCTCGGCCAGCCGGCCACCGAACTCTCCGGCGGCGAGGCCCAGCGCATCAAGCTCGCCACAGAACTCCAGCGTGCCCAGCGCGGCCATTCCCTGTACCTGCTGGACGAGCCCACCACCGGTCTGCACCCGGCCGACGTCCAGCTTCTGATGGCGCAGCTGCACCGGCTCGTGGATGCGGGCAACACGGTCATTGTGGTGGAGCACGAAATGGATGTGGTGGCCGCGGCAGACTGGGTGATCGATCTGGGCCCTGCCGGTGGCGATGCCGGCGGCCAGATTGTCGCCGTCGGGACTCCTGCCGCCGTCGCGCGGTCCAAGAAGAGCCGGACGGCGCCGTACCTGGCCGCTCTGCTCGGCGGCTGAAAACGGGAGTCGCGGCTTAATTGTCGTGCAGTAAGCCGAAAAAATCACGTCTTGATAACGGCGAGACTCTCACTTAGCCTTGGGTCCATGCCCGCTTCCGGGTATTGAATGCCCGGTGCCGCCACCACCAGATACTGCCCGACCGGCGGACACCGTAATGACCTCTATTGTCATGGGGCGGGCAGTGGTGCGACAACGTCCGGGGACGGACCGAGCGCCGGTGGCCCTCAGGAGCATCTGTCACCATGAAGAAATCAACCTACAGCACTGTCGCGCGCCGCGGCATCACTTTCGCGGCGGTCTCGATCGCAGGTGTGGCGCTCTCCGCGACATCGGCCAATGCGGCGGTCCCTGGCTCTCCCGCTACTAACGTCTGGGACTCCCTTGCCCAATGCGAAAGCAGCGGCAACTGGGCCATCAACACGGGCAACGGCTACGCGGGCGGGCTGCAGTTCAGCCCCGGCACGTGGGCGGCCTATGGCGGGACTGGGTCTGCGGCGAACGCCAGCCGTGAGCAGCAGATCGCCGTCGCCGAAAGGGTGCAGGCGGGCCAGGGCTGGGGGGCATGGCCCGCCTGCGCCGCGAAACTTGGCTTATCCGGGGGCGCGGTGGCACCGCAAAGCGCGTCCGTCACACGGGCACCCGCGGCAGCCAAGGCGCCTGCCACCAAGACCCCTGCCACAGCTAAAGCTCCCGCGGCCAAGGCCCCCGCGGCCGCGGCGCCTGCCCGGAAAGTGGCCCCCAAGGCCGCCGCCCCGGCAGCCCGGCATGTTGCTGCAGTACCGGTGAGCGGCAAGACCTACACGGTCCGGAGCGGCGACACCTTGAGCAAGATTGCAGCCCAGCTCGGCGTCGCCGGCGGGTGGCAACAGCTAGCCGACGCGAACACCGCAACCATCAGCAACCCAAATCTGGTGTTCCCCGGCCAGGTGCTGCGGCTTCCCGCCTGAACCGCTCGCGGAAGTAGGTGTGAACCACGACGCCGGAGCGCTCCCCCTTTGGGGTGGCTCCGGCGTCGTGCTTATTCTTGAGCCGTGCAGGTTTTGGCAGCGCAGTCGGCGTCAGGCAGCGCGCGGTATCTCGCGGATAATTTGGACCTTCCACGCGGCGTCGTCGCTGGTGTCCAGCAGGGCAACGGTGCCCATGGCAAGGTGGAGGGCCACCCGCTTGGCGGCAAGAAGCTCAAGGTAGAGGTTTTCGTTCATCCGGCCCGGCGCGTCAATGACGTATTTCACGGCGTCGCGGACCTTGCGGTAGTTGGCACTCTGCTCCCGGTGCAGGTGCAGCTCCAGCAGTCGGCGCTGCTTGATCCGTGGTTCGTGGCGGTTCAGCCAGGACACTGCGGCGTGGACCGCCACCACCAGCGCCAGCGAGATGACGTAGATCTCCCAGCCGCTGGAGAGCAGGAACAACGGCAGGTTGGCGATGGCCACCACCGCGATGAACAGACGGAGCGCAAGAAGCCGACGCATCGTTAGCGCCACGGAGGCCATGGCTGCCCGGAAACCGTGTTGCTCCTTGCGGGCCGCCTCCGGGTCAATAGTGAATTCCTCCAGCACCAGGATGCCGTTCGCATCGGGGCTGAGCATTTGTCCGTACTTGGGCGCGAACGGCGCTGAAACTGCAGTGTTCATGGCGTGTCTTCCGGGGCGGCGGGAGTGGTTCATGCTATTTTATCCGCCCACCGCTACCCCTGTCTGCCCTGTTCCGAAATGTGAACACGCTCACCACGACGCTCCTGCAATTGGCGCATTTGGTCCGGGGCGTCAAACTGGAGAGATGCAGACTTTCCTCCCCTTCCCCGATTTCCAGCAGAGCGCCGCGGTTTTGGACCGTGCGCGGCTCGGCAAGCAGCGCGTTGAAGCCCTGCAGGTCCTACGTGCGCTGGTGATCCCGGAGTACGGCTGGCAGTCGCACCCGGCCGTCCGGATGTGGATGGGGTACGTTCCCGCGCTGACCCTCTACGGTCTGGCCATGGTGGATGACTGGACGGCCCGGGGCGGCGAGGACACCACACGCGAAAAGATCATGGAGTTCGCACCTCAGGCCGCACACCCTGACTATGCGGCCAAGATCCCGATGCCACCGTGGCTGGGCGACACCGACTTTCACTTGAGCCACCGCTCCAGGCTTATCGCCAAGGACCCGCGCTTCTACGCCCCGTTGTTCCCGGATACGGAAGGGGACCTGGAGTACGTCTGGCCGGAGCCCCGGCTCGAGCTGCTGCCCGAAGAACCCGCCGGTGAGCGCATGTGGGTCCTCCGGCTTCCGCTCGGCGACACCGCCCCGGAGCATCTGAAGACCGTCAGCCTGCCGCCCGTTGGAGGCACCAAGGCCGCGGCTGGGGACGATGACTACCAGTTCGTCTACGCGGATTCGGGCGCGCGCCGCCCGGCCAAGGTCCGCAAGCTGCCGCCGAAGCAGCTCGTCAAGAAGCCCACCCGGAAACGCCAGCATCAGGAAGAGGCGTTCACCACCCTTCCGGGCAACTCCGTAGTCGCCATCCCGGTCGACGGCGGGCGCTCCTTCGCAGTGGGCAAGGTCCTGGGCCGCCCGATCACCGTCGACGGCCAGTTCGCACGCAATTTCCAGGTGGACGAGATCGTGGACCGCTCGGACTTCGATTACCCGGCGCTGCTGCAGGATCCGCGGGCCTTCTTCCCGATTCCCGCACGGTAACCTGAGCCGTCCGACGGCGGCCCTCGGCTGCCAACGCGAGACGGCGGCGCTCGGCTGCCGACGGCGGCTGCAGCCCGTCGTCGTGCAGTCGCCGAAGGTTTCAGCAGTTGACAGTCTGCTCCAGTGGCAATCCAGTCCACGAGCCAACCCGTGCGGTCAGCCGGAAGGTGTATTTTCCCTTCGCGGTGCCGACGAACATAGTCACCTGCATCGTGCCTTCGCCGGAGAGCGGAACCACGGAGGGCGATCCGCTGGGCGGCGTTAGGGTTGCCGTATAGCCGGTGGCACGGTCAACTTCAGCAAAATCCGTAAAAGTGATAATTGCACCTTTTGCACCGTTCCCGGTCCTGCATTCCAGGGTGCCGCTGATGGAGGCCGGGGCTGGGACCTTGTACGTGCCAACACTGACCGCAGCGGTGGTTCGGGCCGTGAATGTGGCGTAGGCAAGACCGGGAGCCCCCAGCACCAGGGCTACCGCAACCGGAACCGCCAGCAGTCCCCGCAGCCGCGCCAACCAAGCGGGCGAGACCCGCGGGGCTGCCGGGGTGGCCTTGGCGTCGATCACGGGGTGCACTTTCTGTCTGGGCGTCCGAACTGGAGCTCCCACTCTTGCAGTCCAGCTTCAAAGCAAGGGCCGGTAAACCCTCAACATTTGCTCAAGAAATCCGTGTTAGCCTGTAGCCAATGTGACGCATGGGGTCTGCGTCACAGTCTGTGGCACATGTGAAGACTGTGGCACAGGGTCTCTCGTCTCAGAAGCTGGGGTTATGGTCAGTTCGGTGAGTCAACTCCGCGCTGTCGTCGTTGATGACGACTCCGACATCCGGCTGCTGGTTCGCAGAACGCTGGAGATGCAGGGTTTCGCCGTCTTCGAAGCTGCCTCCGGTGCGGAAGCACTCCTGAGCATCCAGGAAAACGGGCCGGACGTGGTGACGCTGGACCTCAACCTTCCCGATTTGGACGGCGTGGAAGTGTGCCGCCGACTGCGCAAATTCTCCGAGGCCTACGTCATCATGATCACGGCGCGCGTGGACGAGATCGACGAATTGATCGGCCTGGAAACCGGCGCCGACGACTTCATCAGCAAGCCCTTCAGCCCGCGCAGCGTCCAGGCGCGGGTGACAGCGGTCTTGCGCCGCCACCGTCCCACCCCGCAACGCCCCACCCCGCTTCGGCGGGCCACCGATTTTCTGCCCCGCCCGGCCACCAACACGGCAGACGACACGGCCGCACCGCGACGGCGAGCGGGCGACGTCGCGCCCATGGACGCCGCACGCAGAACTGACAGCGCCGCCGAGGCGAACGCGCCGCAGCGGCGCCGGGCGGGCGACGTCGCGTCCTTAATGCCTGGGGATTTCGCCGGGGATTCCCCTGCGGGTCCCGGCGTCGCGACGGGAAATGGCCGACCGCACGACGCCAACGGTGTCGTGCGGCACGGTCCGCTCGTCGTCGAGGTCGAGGGCCGGGCAGCCTCTTTGGACGGCGTCGAACTGGTATTGACGCGCACGGAATTTGACCTTCTGGAGGCCCTCGCCTGCGCGCCCCGGCGGGTGTGGACCCGGAAGGCCCTATTGACCAAGGTGTGGGGCAACGATTGGACGATGGACGAGCACCTGGTGGAGGTGCATATCGGCAACCTGCGTAAGAAGCTCGGAGACAAGGGCCGCGAACCTCGGTTCATCCGTACGGTACGCGGCGTTGGATACCGCATGGCACCGGCGGAAGTGGTGGTGTAACTGTCCGCGCCGCAGTCAGCCCGTCGCGGTGCGGACAATGAGTCCGTCATGGACCGGCAGTCAGTCCTCGCTGAGTATGGTCTGCCGGGCCTCGAACCGCTCCGGCCTGGCCCGGGGTCGCGGCTCCCGGATGCGCTAGGCCAACTCCGAAAGTTGCTGACCCTGGCCACCACAACCACCGGCATCCCGTTCGGCGTAGTCAACATCATGACGGCCGACGAGCAGCACCACATTGCGGCCGTGGGCATCGACCCGGGCGTCTGTTCCCGCGAAGTATCGATGTGCGGCCGGGTCTTCCTCAGCGGCGAAACGACCGTGGTGCCGGACGCATCGCAGGATCCTCTGTTCCAGGACCATCCGTTCGTCTCGGGGCAGCTTGCCTCCATCCGGTTTTATGCTTCGGTTCCGCTCACCACGGCCGACGGCTTTGTACTCGGATCGCTGTGCCTCTTTTCATCCGCTCCTGCCGAGCTCTCGCCGGACAAGAAGGCAGCGCTGGAGATCATCGCGTCGCAGGTAGTGGAAGTCCTTGAACTCCAGCACCACGCCCGGATGCTGGCCCGGAGCCTGGCCGAGGCACGGAACAGCAACGCGTTGCTGGAATCGTTCGCCGGACGCATCAGCCATGATCTGCGCAATCCGCTGACCAGCATCATCGGCTTCACCGAGCTCGGCGAACTGCAAAGCACCGCGGATGCGGCCGAGTTTCGCGCCATTGGCAGGACCTCGCGGCGGATGCTGGCCATGCTGGACGACATTTTGTCCTTTTCTCGCATCGGTGGGGCGCTCCGTCTCCGGAAGGTGTCCCTGGCCGCGTTGGTCGGCGAGGTGGAAGAGGATCTGGCCTCGCGGCTGCACGAGGCGGGGGCGGTCATTGAAGTCTCGGACTTTGTCCTGCAAGCCGACGCCGAGCAGCTGCGCACGCTCCTGCAAAACCTCATCCACAACGCCGTGAGCTACCGCCGCCCCGGGGTCCCGCCAAGGGTTCTGGTCAAGGCCGAAGCCGTCGACGACGGCGTTGAGGTACAGGTGACGGATAACGGCAAAGGCATTCCAGCGGACGAATGGGCCCACGTCACGGAGCCGTTGGTCCGGTTACACCGCGACGACGACCCGCCGGGTTCCGGCTTGGGGCTGGCCACCTGCGTCCGGATCGCCAACGCCCACGGCGGGCGGCTGGAGATCGGTTCGGGCCCCGACGGCGGAACCACCGTCTCCGTCAGACTCCCCGCGTCAGCTCCAGCTCCGGCTCCGGCGGTGCAGAAAAACTGAGGAGTGCGCCCACCTGCCGCGCGAAGTCAGCGGCGTTGGTGTCGAGGGCCCCTGCCGCATCCCTGGCGGCCGCCAGATCGCCGGCGCGAATGCTCATTTCGATCGACCGGCTGCGGCCTTCGAGCTGGATGGCTCCAGCCATTGCGGCTGACGTGGCCACACTGAGGATCGCGACTAAGGCACTTTCACTCCTGCCTTCGAGCAGGCTTCGCTGGATACGAGCCAGCCTCTCGGGCAAGTTTTCCAGGAAGCGGCCGACAAAGCCCTCGGCGTAGGACCGCGAATTTAACTCAACAGCGAGCCTGTCGATCTGTCCGGGATCCAGGACCAGGCCGACTCCGTTGTTCATAGCCTGTCCGATTCCGGGTCTGGTCCTGAGTTGTCCTCCGTGGCGGATGCCGCGGCGGCTGGCTCATTGGGCTTTCCCCAGATCGAGGTCAGCACTAGAACCACGAGCAGGGCGGACCCGCCGTACAGGAGGGCGGACTGCACGAACGGCTGGCGCAAGGCCCGAATAAGATCGCCAAGGTAGGGCAGGACTGCGGCCTCGGTGTAAACGTAGTCTTCGGACAGCACGGCAGTCCACGGGTCCGGCCCGGGGTTGGCGTCGCCCTTGGTGGTCACCGAAGTCTCGCCGGCGTCGTCGCGCTCGATGCTCATAATGCGGTGGGTTTCAACCCGGCGATCGTCAATCGGAATGCTGTAGGTGATGACGTCGCCGACCTTCAGCTCCGACACCGGAGTCTTCACGCTGACCACAACATCGCCCGGATTGATCCCCGGCGACATGCTCCCGGTCAGCATGGTGGAGGTCTGGTAGCCCAAAAAGCGGGGCCCGACGGCAAGGAAGAGGAACACCAGGGCCGCCAGCAACAGGATGACGGTGAAAACGGAACGTCCCGCCGCGGCGACAAACTTCGACGTCGGGGCTCCCTTGAGTTTCGACGCTCCTGCTGCCCGACGGCGCGCGCGGGACCGTTCGCCCGAGTCCCTGGTTGAGCTGGTGACAGTACTCACGGGATGGTTCCCCCTGCCGGTGCGGATAGTACGAATGAGGCGAGGAGCTCAGTCCGGCCGGGTCCGGGCCGGACTGAGCTCCCGAGGAGTGCTACTTGTTTCCTGCTGCGCGGATTGCGGCGTTGAAAGCGAACGTGACATTGCTGTTGAGGCCCTGGAAGTCGTTGCCCGCGGTTGTCGGAAGTGAAAGCGTGATGCGGAGGTTGTCAGTCAGTTTCGCGGTTGTCGAAGTCAAACCTGACAAAGACATGTTCTCCCCGATCACAGCGCGCTTGGCAAGGACCACGGCACCCTGGGCGGGCGTGCCCGCGGAGACACAGGTGTAGGGCCCGGCTCCGGATCCGGACCACGCAACCGGACAGCTGTCGATCTGCAACTGCAGACCGCTGACCGTATCGGAGGTCAGGAGGCTCGAGGGCGCCGAACTGGTCGTAAGCGTGATCGCGGTCAGGTCGAGCGTGCCCCCGTTGACCAACTTGATCGTGCGCTGCATCGTGTCACCCGGAATTACTCTTGCGGCCTGGATGCTGAGGTTGCTCTCGGCACCAGTCAGGTTAACCGTGGCCGCGTCCACCGCGGCGGAGGCCGACGTGCTGGCGGTGAAGGCACCGTACGTGCCCATGCCTGCGACGCCGGCAGCGGCGGCCAGGAGCGCGGCGGAGGCAAGGACCTTGCTGGACGTGGACTTGAGGTTGAGACCCATCAGATATCCGTTTCGTGGAGCCGGTCATCGGACCGGGCGAAGTAGTTGTATCCGCCAGCCTCTGGCCGACTGCTACAACAATGCCGGGCATCCTTCAAGGCAGTGCTCCAGTGCAGGACAAGATCACTTCAAGATTTACTCAAGCCCGTCCAGGGTGTCTCCTGAACACTGGCAGACTGGCACTATGACTGTTTTGTTGGCCGGTTGCGGCGATCTGGGCACCGAGGCTGGGCTGCGTTTTGCAGCGGCCGGCCACCGAGTGGTGGGCTGGCGGCGTTCGCCGGAGAAACTCCCGGCCGAGATCGAAGGGGCCGCGGCTGACCTGAGCTCCGGCGAACTGCCGCCCATCCCGGCGAACACCTCCGCCGTCGTCGTCGCCATTGCGGCCGACTCCCCAACGGAAGATGCCTACCGGGCCGCCTATGTCGACGGGCTCTCGAACGTGCTGGATGCCGTGCTGGCGTCCGACGTCGGCATCGGCCGCGTCCTCTTCATCTCCTCCACCGCCGTTTATGGGGACGCCGGCGGCGGCTGGATTGACGAAAGCACGACGCCGGACCCCGGCGGGTTCTCCGGCCGCATCATCCGCGAGGCAGAGGAGCTGCTCTTCGACCGGCTCCGGGGTACCGGCATTACCCCCGTGTGCCTGCGGCTGGGCGGCATCTACGGACCAGGCAGGACCCGGCTGATTGACCAGGTGCGTGGCGGAACAGCCGTTCTCCCGGCCGAACCGCGCTTCACCAACCGCATCCACCGCGACGACGCCGCTGCCGCCATCGTCCGGCTGTGCACTATGGAGGCGGTGCCTAACCCCGTATATATGGGAGTCGACAACGATCCCGCTGAGCTGGGCGAAGTGTTGAGCTTCCTTGCGGCCGAGCTGGGACTCCCCCGGCCGCCGTCGTCCGGTGGCACCGCTGCAACGGCTGGCAGCGAGCCCGCGCGGGGCGGCAATAAGCGCTGCAGCAATGCGCTGCTTAGGAGCACCGGTCTCGAGTTCCAGTATCCGAGTTTTCGAGAAGGCTACCGCGACATTCTTGCTGGCGTCGGCGTGCGTCATCCCTAGTCTGCTTTCACTTTCACTGCCCATTTGCGAAGGAACCCATGGATTTTCAGCACATTATTGAGACGGTCGGCCGCTATATGGACTTCGCTGGTGTGGCCGTTATGGTGATCGGCGCCGTCGTATCCATCCCGCTGGCATTGCGGGGATTCCAGCCGCGGCGTCTGCCGGCAGGAGCGGAACCGCTCTCCGCCTACCGTTCCTACCGCCAACTGCTGGGGCGATCCATCCTGCTCGGCCTGGAACTGTTGGTCGCCGCGGACATCATCCGGACCGTCGCCGTAACTCCCACTTACGATAGCGTCGGCGTGCTGGCCATCATCGTGCTCATCCGGACGTTCCTGAGCTTCTCACTCGAGCTGGAGATCACCGGGCGCTGGCCCTGGCAGAAGGAGCCCGAACGCTCTCCTACTGCGGCTGCTGCGAGCTGACGCGCATGGGCCCCGATCCCTGGCCGGATGCCCCGAAGCTGCCGGCGCCGATCATCATGGACCAACGATGGACAGACGCCGTCTTTCTGCATTGGCGCATCCCTGAGACGGTCGCCGCGGCGTTCATGCCTCCGGGAGTGGACCCGGACCTCTTCGACGGGTCCGCCTGGGTGGGCCTAATCGGGTTCCGGATGCAGGGTGCCGGTCTGGGGCGCGGGCCGGGCGTCCCATACTTCGGGAGTTTCAACGAGATCAACGTCCGCCTTTACTCCCGGGAGCCGAATGGCACACGCGGGGTGGTTTTCCTGAGCCTGGATGCTTCGCGATTGGCGGTCGTGCTGGCGGCGCGGGCGGCCGGGATTCCATATGTGTGGTCGCGTTCGCGTTTGCTCGGCCCGGGGTCTGCGGAGGCAGCGGAGGTTGCGGGGCCGTCGGGGTCTGCGGAGGCCGCGGAGGTTGCGGGGCCGTCGGGGTCTGCGGAGGCAGAGGGCGCTGCGATGCGCCGGTCCGCGGGGTATTCCGTCCGCCGGTTCCGGGGCGGCGGCCGGAGCGTCTTCGCGGTGACTCCCGAACTCGATGCCGACGCCAACGACCCTCTCTCGATCCACCTCACCGCCCGGTTCGGCCTCCATACGCGAGTCCGGGGCCGAACCCTGTATGTCCCCAACACCCATGTCACGTGGCCGCTGTATCGGGCGCAACTGACCCGGTTTGAAGACCAACTTGTCGCCGCCGCAGGCATCAGCGTGACGGGTCCGCCGGAATCCGTACTGTTCTCGCCCGGAGTCCGCACTCAGTTTGGCCTGCCGCGGGTTGTGGCGCGGGGGTTTTGAGCGACGGCGGAGGTTCATGCCACGGTGGGTATGGGACGATGGCTCACTGACGAGCGGCAGCGTGGCTGGCCGGCGGCTGGGCCTCAGGACGGGCGAGCTGGCGGGTGGTCGAACCGCACCAACAGCGGGGATGCTGACGCCAGTCAGCGGAAACGCTAAATTGTCCGGCCCCCCGGGCAGAATGTAGTCATGGAAGCCGTCAGGGATTTCCTCCCGTTCCAGGACACGGACCAGGCCGCAGGCCAGGTCCAGCATCCCGGCGTGGACGCCGGTGTTGCCGACGCCCTCGCGGCGCTCCAGGCGGCGAGTTCGACGGCGGTGGCCGACGCGGCGTTCTGGGGATTCCGGGCCGCGTCCGACTTCGCCGGCCGGGTGGAGGAACTCTCCCGGACCGTGGAGTATTTCCAGCTCGTCGCGGCCGCGGCCGTGGACCGTACCCGGCGGCAGGCCACGGCCGAAGCTGGAAACAGCCGGGGCGCCGGGACGCCGGGCTGGACCACCGGCTGGCAGGACACGTCCGCCCCTGGTGGTGACGCCGGAAGCCCGGGCGGTTTTGCCGCCTCGGATGGTTCCCAGGCCGGGAGTGACGCCGAGGCTGTGGATGACGGGTACCGGAACACTACGGAGTTCCTGCGGGCCCGGTTGCGGATCAGCGCCCCGGAGGCCCGGCGCCGGCTCACCCTCGCCGAGGACCTGCTGCCCCGGACCCGGTTCGGCGGCCGGGAACTGCTGCCGCCGGTCCGTGAGGAGCTCGCCGCGGCGGTCGCTTCCGCCGAGGTCGCGTCCCGGGCCGCGAGCATCATCACCGTCGCGCTGGACCGGGTCCGGCACATCTGCGACGTCGAGACCTCGGCGCGGATGGAACATGCCCTGACCCGGACCGCGGCCGAAAACGACCCCGACTTCCTCGTCCGCGTCGCCCGGAGCTGGACCGACGCAATCGACCAGGACGGCGCCGAACCCTCCGAGGAACTGCTCCGCCAGCTCCAGGGCGCCTTCATCCGCAAGCCCCGCCACGGCCTGCACCACCTGGAGATCTTCGCGACCAGCGAACAGTTCGAGCACCTCCTCGCGGTCATGAACACCGCCACCAACCCCCGAACACCCACCCCGGACACCGCCAACGGCCCCACGGCCGCTCACGCAACACCCGGCCACGCCGCGACCGACGGAACCGCCGCCGCGGACGGCTTCGTCCCCACACAGGACGGCCACGCCGGTGCCAGCATTCGGGCCGGGGGCGTCCCGGGCGCCGGGCCAGTCTTCGCTGCGGAAGCTGCCCCGCCGGGCGTCTCCAGCGCTGTGGAGGCGGCAGGAGCAGCCGGTGAAGCGGCCGCGCCCGGCACGGCCTTTGCCGGGTTCCCGGACGCCGATCCGCCCGCGGTCCTGGATCTCCGGACGCGGCCACAGAAACTCCTCGACGGACTCGTCGGCGCCGCCAAGGTCGCCCTCGCCGCCGGCACCCTCCCGGCCACCGGCGGACTCCGCCCGCAGGTCATGGTCACCATCGACTACCGCGACCTCCTGGCCCGGATCCGGCTTGAGGACAACACCCCGGACGAACCCGGCCCCACGGCGGGAACAGGCGCGGCCGGGAGCTCGGCGGCCTTCGGGCGGCCAGTCTTCGAGCGACAGGAACGCACCGGGACGCTGCTGTTCACCGGCCCCGTGACCGCCTCAACCGCCCGGAAGATTGCCTGCGACGCCGACATCATCCCGGTCCTGCTCGGCGGCGAGGGCAGGATCCTGGACATCGGCCGGAGCTCGAGAATCTTCCCGCCCCACATCCGCAAAGCCCTCACCGCGCGCGATCAGGGCTGCGCCTTCCCCGGCTGCACCATCCCGGCGCCCTGGTGCGAGGCCCACCACATCAGCTACTGGTCCCACGGCGGCAGCACCGGCACCGAGAACGGAACGCTGCTCTGTTCCCACCACCACCATCTGATCCACAAGGAACAATGGACCATCCAGCTGCGCACCGGGATCCCGTGGTTCATCCCGCCCCCGCATCTGGACCCACGCCAGCGACCCCGCCGCAACACCTACTTCCAGCCCGCCGGCCACCCCCTAAGAGCCTGACAATCCGGCTGCTGTCAGCCCGGCCGCCTGACTGCGACGCGGCTTTACCTGACGCCAGCAGCCGCGCGTTGCTTCGTCCTCCGTCCTACGAGTTCTCGCGGGACGTGATCCCGAAACTCGGGGACTGCAGCTCGGTGAAGTTCCCGACGCTGGCGCGTACGGTGCACTGGGGCGTGATCTGCAATGCCGTCACGGTGAGCCCCGCGCTGTCCACCGCCAGCGCCCCGCCGCAACCGTCGGAGAACCGGACCCCCTTCTCGCCGCCGCCCACCGCGGCGAGCATCTGCGAGGGCTTGCCCGACGCGGGACTGACGTAGAGCGGGTTCAGCTCGTCGGCGCCGCCGGCCCACACTGGCACCAGTGTGATCTTCAGCGGGCTGGGCGTCACGACTCTCGCCGGAGTTCGCACCTCCACGCCCTTTAGGCGCTGGACTGGATAGGCGGTGCCCTTGACGGCGGGGTCCTGCGTCGCGGCCGTCGTCGCCTCGGAACCGGCGCGCAGCCACGCGTCAATCGCCTGCTGGTCCGCGGTCTTGACCGACACCTTCGCGGTCACCTTGACGGACCCTCCCGCCGGGATCTCCAACCCCGAAAGCTTCCAGCCGCACTCGACGTCCACGCCGGTGATCGAGGCCTGATTCCGGCTAACCGTAGCCCCGTCCCACGTGACCGCCGGGCACGCTTCTCCCTCGGCCACGCCCGGGATCACCTCAAGGAATTCACCGGACAACGGCGCCTTTTGCGCCGCATAAGCAACAGTCAAGCGGATCTCACCGGAGGACGGCTCGTAGGAGGCATCCCGCGAGATCGTCAGGCCGGTCGGAAGGGCCGCGTCCTGCAGCTGCTTGGACACCTGGTCACCACCGGCCTTGGGCGCCTCTTGCTGGCCCGTAGGTGCGAGCACGACGAACCCGGTGACCATCGCGGCAAGGAGAAGGGCCGCGGAGCCGGCGAGGAGAAGCGCTTTACGAGTGCGCCAGAACGGGGCGGCATCCATTTCCTCGAGCCGGGCCTCCGCTTGGGGCCGCACCTCGCGGCGCGGGAGCGGACGGGCGATGGTTGCGCTGCCTGCCTCTCCGAGCTCGGGCGCCTCCCCGGCGTGGTCAGCCGACGAGGTTGACGCGAAAGCCGTGAGCAACTCGTCCGTGAAAGCGCCCCGGACAACCGTGGCGGAGCGTTCGGCGTCGTCGAAGTCCTCCGGGGCCCCGGCACGCGCGATCGGGGCGGCGCCGGCAAGGCGGGGCACCAGACGCCGGAGCATCGACGCGGCCTCACGCGCGGTCGGGCGCTGTGCGGGGTCTTTGGACAGCAGCCCGTCGAGTATGTCCCATACCGCGTCGTCCACGGGTATTCGTGGCGGGCGCGAGGAAACGTGGCGGTAAGCGACGCTGAAGTCGGTCCCGGGCCCGGCGAAAGGAGTGCGCCCGGCGAGGAGCTCGTAGAGCAGGACGCCCGTTGAGTACACATCGCCCGGCGGGCCGGACCGGCCCTGGCTGATGAGCTCGGGCGGCATGTACTGCGGGGTGCCGATGAGACCTGTCGTCTGGCGGATCCTCTCGCCCACGACGTCGGCGATGCCGAAGTCGGAGACCCGTACATCGCCGGCGCCGCACTCGGGCCAGGGGCGGGCGAGGAGCACATTGTCCGGCTTAATGTCGCGATGCGTCACACCCCGCGAGTGGGCGAAAGCCAGTGCGTCGAACACTTCGGCGGCGACGTTGACCGCGTCCACGGGACGCAGCGGGCCGACGCCCTTCACCGCGTCACGCAGTGAACCTCCCGCGACGTAGTCCATGACGATGGCCAACCGCGCACCTTCCACCACCATGTCGCGCACCGTGACGATGTGGGAGTACTGCAGCCCAAGCAGGACGGATCGCTCGCGGACAAAACGCTCCACGAGCGAGGGATCGTCGGCGTGCTCAGGGCGTAGGACCTTGGCGGCGAACGTACTGCCGTCGGTCGAAGTGACGGTCCAGACCTCGCCGACGGCGCCGGAGCCCACCCGTTCACCGAAGCGGTAGGACGCTCCCAGAGCCTCACCCGTCTGTGCCAATTTCATACCGTATTCTCCAACGCTGTCGATTTGATTCCCCAAGGCCGCCCATCGGCCACTCTTGCTTGGTGTCCGCTCGACGTCGGGCTCAGCCCCCGGCGCTCATCGACTGAATCAGCGCCAGCTGCCCGCCTACCCCGATGTATCCGCGCCCAGGAGTCAACGCCACAGGCGCCCTGCGCGGGAGTACGGCGCCCAGCAGCTCGCCGTCGTAATCTACGTCCGGTTGCAGCAGCACGCCCAGGCGGGATTTGCGGAGCGTCTTGGTCCAGTGACTGTACAGCCCGCGGAGATCCGCGGCCCGTCCGGCCGCAATGATACAAAGCCCCGGCTGCCCGGACGTCACGACCCCCGCGATGGACTGATCGGCGTCCTCGAATCGCTCCGCGTCGTCGATCAGGAGAAACACTGTGCCGCGCTCGAGCCGCAAGGAGGCCAGCAGGCCCGGCACCTCGTCCGTGCCCACGGCTACGCGATCCAGGCCGGCATGGGCCAAGGGCGAGCGGCGATCGCAGATGCCCCACACTTGCGCCGGCCCCCGGGAGCTGGCAACCCCCCGCAGGGCTGCGGCCAGGGCAAGCAGCAGCGTGGACTTACCCGAACGGGCGGGCCCGGCGATAAGCGCGTGCTCGCCCTCGTAGATCTCCAGGAACGCGGGGGCGAGGTCCGCCTCCCGTATTCCCACCGGGATGAGCCAAGGCTCGGCCTCCAGCCGGGGTTCCACGCCGAGCTCAAGCATCGTGACGTCGGTGGGCAGGCGCCTGATGGCCGCGGTCTTCGCGGGCGCATGCGCCCAGACCTGCCGCACACGTTCCACCGCAGCCTCGACCCCGATGCCGGGGGTGGCCACATGCATTTGGAGCGAGGTGCGGGGATCCACGCAGCGGCCAGGAAGCGCGGCAGGGATCTCCTTGCCCCGGACGCCGAGCGAGGAGTAGTCGTAGGCGTCCGCCAGCCGGAAGAGCCACTTCTGCAGGGTCACCTCGTTCATGGCCGAGGGCACCGCCTTGGCGCGTGTGGTGGAGACAGCGAAGGACAGACCCAGTGCCGGGCCGTCCGCGTAGGCCCGGTACAGCAGGGACAGCAGCTGCTGCCCTTCGAAATCCTGGAACTCATCCCGCAGCGAGGCCAAGCCGTCCAGCAGCACCACCGTGCGGCGGCGCCTGCCAGGATCCGCTCGGCGGTTCTCCAGCTCTGTGTGCAGGTGCCGCAGGAAGCGGGCCTGCTGCTCCTTGGCACCGGCACCGGTTCCCACATACGCCACGGTGTGCGGCAGGCCTTCGAGCGCCTCAAGCTCACGGGAGCCCAAGTCGAGGATCATCAGATCCAGCTCGGCCGGATCGGCGTCCTTCGCCAGTGTCAGCGCGATCGAGGCCAACGTGGTGCTCGTGCCGGAGCCGGCCACACCCATGAGCATCAGGTTCCCCATGGACATGTCCCATCCCCCCGCGGACTGGCGCTGCAGGTCCGGCTCGTCCACGATCGTCACCAGGACAGAGGAGCCTTGGACGGCGCCCACCACCGGCAGGAGCCGGGGTGCCGGGTCGGTGGAAGAGCCGGACAGTTCGGCAGGGAAACCGCCGTCCGGCTGAGGGAGAAAACCCTCCAGCTCCACGCGCTCGCCCAGGGCCTCGGGCCAGACCTGCCGTGGCCGGGCGTACCCTGCCTCGGCGTTGGCTTCGACAACCGCGTCGATGAGGAGGTCCAGGTCGTTCTCGTCCACGGCCGCAGCCCGCGGTGGCGCTGCGGCGGGCACGGGGACGCCAAACTGGCGTACCTCGCGCACGTCCACGGCGGAGCCGCC
Source organism: Pseudarthrobacter sp. MM222 (assembly GCF_947090775.1). Lineage (NCBI taxonomy): Bacteria > Bacillati > Actinomycetota > Actinomycetes > Micrococcales > Micrococcaceae > Pseudarthrobacter > Pseudarthrobacter sp. MM222. The sequence goes on along the minus strand of NZ_OX352321.1, from coordinate 881,362 downwards.
CCCGAGCTGCGCCCGTCCGGTCACGAGGGCTGTCTGTACGGGCGTGATGTCGTCCTGGCCCAGTTTCACAAATGCGCGGCCCATCTGGGCCCGGCCGATCGCCGAGGCGGCGGGCACACCGATGACGTTGTTGGAGTCGTCGCGGCTCTGCACGCGCAGGGCCACCCGAAGGTTCGTATTCGCGAGGATGTCCTCGCTGACGACGCCGGCCGGGCGCTGTGTCGCCAGGATCATGTGCACACCCAGGGTGCGGCCCACTGCACCCACGCTGACGAGCGCCTTGAGCACGTCCGGGAAGTCCTTGGCAAGCATAGCGAACTCGTCGATCACGAGCAGCAGCCGGGGCATCGGCTCGGCCGGCTTCGTGGCCAGATAGGCGGTCAGGTTGTCGATGCCCTCGCCGGCCTCTGCGAAGACCCTCTGGCGGCGCTCCATCTCGGCCTCCAGGGCCCGGAGGGCCCGGTCAGCGAGCTGCTCGTCCAGGTTGGAGATCGTGCCGATGGTATGCGGGAGGCGTTCGCATGCCTTGAACGCCGCCCCGCCTTTGAAGTCGACGAGGATGAAGTTCAGGCGGGTCGGATCGTTGCGTGCCGCGAGGCCTGCAACGAGAGAGCGGAGAAACTCAGACTTGCCGGAGCCGGTGGTGCCGCCGACCAGGCCGTGCGGGCCGTCCTTGACCAGGTCCAGGGTCAGGGTGCCGTTCTCCCCTGTGCCGATCGGCGTGGAAAATTCGGTCGGAGCCTGCCACAGGCGGCGGATCGTGGTCGAGTCCGGGCGGTCGTAGCCGAGGAGCCCGGGCAGCCGCACGAGCGGGGGCAGGGAGGCGCCGGGCACGCTCAGCTCCGGATCATCGAAGTGCGCCACGCGCATGGCGCAGCGCAGGGCCTCCTCCTGGTCCAGGCCCGCCAGGATGACGTCCTCCACGCGGGTCAGGTCCTCCGGCTGGTCCACAGTGGCCGCGGCGTCCTCCCCCACCCTGATGATCGTGGTGCAGGAGGCCGGCAACTGCTCCTCCGAGGACGCGATGACGATGCCCGCCACCCGGGGCGGGCGCTGCTGCGGGATTACGTGAACCCCTGGCATGGACCGGCCCGTGCCGAGCAGCGCGCGTGCCGGGGCGTCCCTGCCCTCCGTGAGCACCTCGGAGTCCAGGAGGACCAGCAAAGCGGGTGTGGGCAACTCCTGGACTGCATCCTTGAGTGTCCGGAGCATGGCGACGCTCGTCTCGCGGTGCGCGGACATCCACCGCTCCCCCGTGCTGCTCCCGGCCTGGCGCGTGTGCGGCAGCCAAGAGGCCCATTCCCATTCGTCGGCGCGCCCGGCGTCGCAGAAGACGCCGACGGTCAGGTCTGCTGGGCCCACGTGCACCGCGGCCTGGGCAAGGAGGGATCGCGCGAGGGCCAGGGCCCCCTCCCGCAGCCCCACGATGCCCACCACGCCGGCGTCGGTTAGGTCCACGAGCACGGGCGCGGCCTGCAGGCGCGCGGCCGCAAGGGACTCCTTCACCTTCTCGTCCAGCCGCCCGCCTGTCGCGCGGTCCACTTCGGGCTTCCAGGGGACGTCACCTGTGCCGGCGTGCAGGGCCAGGAAGTCGTCGGCGTCTGCGCGGCGCTGCCACAGTGACGTGGCGGGGAGTGCGGGGCGCCGGACTACGGTCGCGGGATCGGGGATCATCCGATGACGTCGTGCGGTCTCAACCGCTGCAGCCGCGCGGACCTGCTGCTCGAACTCCTGGATCGCCCCGGCGAAGCGCGCGTCCTCTTCCTTGAGGCCCCGGGCATGACGGCGCTTTTGTTCGAACCACATGCCCACGGCCATCACTGGGCTGAGCATGGCGAACATCGCGAAGCGCATGTCCCCCAGAAGCAAAACCATCGCCCCGGCCATCACGAGGGGCGCCAGCACCGTGATGTAGCTGAACTTGCTGGCTGGCGGCACTTCCTTGCGGCTCGGCGGGACCAGGGTGTCGCCCGGCCGGGCCTGCCCGGGGCGAGGCGGCCGGTTGAAGGGCGCGGTCGCCGCCGGCGTGAGGTTGTTCAAGCTGCCGGGCGCCGGGGCGGGCGTCTCGTCCAGGGACCGGCGCAGGAGGAGCACCGTGCCTCCCGCCGTGATCGTGGCGGTTTCGGTGACCAGGACCCCGTCCTCCCCGACGGGTTCGCCATTGACGAGGGTGCCGTTCGTGGACCCGCCATCCAGCACCCGTAAGCCGTCCTCTTCGCGGCGCAATCGGCAGTGGTCCCATGACGCGCTCCCGGTGGGAAGGCTCAAATCGGCGTGCGGGGACCGGCCGATGAGCATCTCGCGCCCCTGCGGAACGTCGGTCACACCGCCGGTGCGCTGCCCGCCGGCGAGCGTCACGCTCCAACCGCGCACGCGCTGCGGAGTCGGCCACGGCTCCCGCGAGATGCGGCTGCCCTCCAGGAAGATCAGCTCCGAGACGGGGGTGGAACCACGCACCTCGGCGTCGTCCACAAACACCGCCTCATCGGGTGCCAGCCGCGGGCCGCCGGCGGCCTCCACGAAGTCCGCCAGCGTGGTGGCCGGCGCGGCGTGAGCCACCTCGCACTCAAAGCGACGCTCGTCCAGGTCGATCAGCACACGCACCGGGGCGCTCCTTCCGTGGTGGAATGGTGACCCGACGGCTCAGGGGCGAGCCGGGGACAGGTTGTCAGGGTGTTGCCGGCGCCGGCGCCGGCACCCAGACGAGCCGCGGGGCGTTCTCGTCCGGCGGGCGCAGGCCCAGGTCCTGGGAGGATGCGTAGACCGGGACTGTCTCCGCGCTCAGCGCCCCGGAGCGCGAGAAATCCAGCGCCGGCCCGGCGAGGCCCTCACCGGGGCCGAACGACATAGTGCGCAACGCCGCGCCGACCTTGACCGGATCACCGCTGTCAGCCAACGCGGCCGCCCGCACGAGGGCGACGACGGCGTCGTGGCTGCATGAGTCCGCCGCCCATGCGTCCGCGGCGAACGTGGCGTCGGCCGTCAAATTCTTGATCTCCGGGTCGCCGGATGCCAGGCGCACGGCGGAGAGGAAAGCGGACATCCCGCGTCCGTGGGCGTCCTGCTGGAGCGCCGTCGCGTCGCCGCCGGCCGGGGCAACGCTGACCAGCTGCCCGGAGGCGGCGCCGTCGAGTTCGGCAAGCGTGGAGGCGAAGGCCGGGGCGGTAGCACCGGCCGGAATGATCAGGGGGACGGACACGTCGCGGGACTGCAGGGCCTGGACCAGCCGGGCCAGACGCTGCGGGGTGGCGGCCGAGACGACCACGGCGTCCGCGGGCTCGGCGACCCTCGTGGACTCCGCACCTGTGGGGGCGCCCTCGACAGGTGGGCGCAGCTGGTCGCCTGTTTGGATGGCGGCCTCCTGGGCCAGGTCCGTCACCTGTTCGAAGCCGTCGAGGCTCAGGGTCTGCGCAATCCCGGCCGTGGGCGGGATCTCACCGCCGTCCGCGACGAGCAGCACCCTGTTCTTGCCGTTTAGCGCGGTTCGAAGGGCGGCCTCGGCCGATTCGCCCGACGGCCCAGTGGTCCAGGTGGCCGGCGCGGGGTCCAACGGTTGGGCGTAAGGCAGGATCGCCGGGAGGCCGAGCTCCTCGGCGGTCTTAGCCGCGGCCCGGGCCTGCGGACCTGTGGTCGCCACGACGACACCCGACACTCCCTGCTCGCCGAGCGCGCGAACGGCGGCACGGGCGCCGTCCTCCGTGCCGCGGTCGTTCTGGGCCGAGAGTACGACGGCGGCGCCCCCCTGGGCGAAGCGCTGTGCGGCAACGATCGCGCCCTGAGCCGCCTGGTTGTACTCGGAGCCGGGCTCGCCGGACTGGCCCAGCGTGAGGACGACGCCGATGGAGAAGTTCTTCGGCAAGCCCTCGGCCCTCAGCTCAACGGGAACCGTCGCTGCTACCGGATCAGGCCGAGGCACATCCTTGGGGCGGTTCAGCGTGAAGGTCAGGGCGATCGTAGCCGCCACAACGACGGCGGCCGCCGCGACGATCAGCGTCATGATCCTGCTACGGGAGCTCACGCGGCGCCGCCGATCGTCAGCGTGTACAGGGTCTGCGACGTCGCGCCGTCCGGCACCTCGAGGTGGAACGGTGGCAATTCGTCGACGGCGGTGAGCGAGGCCTTGAACTGTGCCTGGCGCAGCAGCAGCCCCGCCACGTCCCGGGACCGGATGTTGGCGTACCCCTCAGCATTCTGGGATGCCAGTGCCAGCTGATAGTCAGCGGTGCCGGCTTTGGCGGCGCTTGTGGCCATGGAGCCGAGCAGGCCGGATCCGTTCACCGCTCGGTCGCCCAAGTCCAGCATCACCTTGTTCAGGCTTGAGGACAGCAGGGCGCGTGCGCCGTCGACGTCACGGGTCGAGCCGGAAGTGCCGGAAGCGATGCTCGCTAGCGAGGACTGCGTGCTCTTGGCCAGGGATGCGGCCAGGGCGTCGCTTTGTTCGAGCAGTTCGTCCCGCTGCTTGTTCACCGTGCCCTCGGCGTCGTTCACCACCTCGTCCGATGTGGACTTCAACCCGGCGATGGAGCGGTTGAAGGCCGTGATCACGGCTTCGGAGCTCGCGCCGCCGATCTCGGCAACCTGGCGCACTTGCACGTCCACGGTCTTGAAGACCTCGGCGGCGGTCTCGGCCGAGACTTCGCGGAGGGACTGCTTGATCTTCTCGCCAAGCCCGTCCTGCTGCTCCTTCAGCTTCGCCAGCGTCGTGCCGACCCGGCCGGAGGACTCGATCGCGTCGCCGAGCCCGTCGTTCAGGCCCTCAAGCTCGCGCCTCGTGCTCGTGACGTCGCCCGTGGCGGCGCGGTCGAGCGCCTTCGTGGCCTCGCTGATTTCGTGCAGCTTGGCGTCGATGTCATCGATGGACGTCTGCAACTCACCGAACGCCTGGTCCGGGGCGCTGGTGTCGGTGGCCGCGAGGACCGCGTCCCAGGCAGCTGTCTGGTCCTTTAGCCGTGCATCCAGCGGATCCTTGAACCCGTTCGGTGGGCGCAGCTCCCCCGCCGGCTTTTCGTTGTCATCCGTCTGCTCACACGGAGCGGCCGTCAAGTAGGAGCGCAACCGCTCCACATCTTCGGCGGACAGCTGCCCCTTCCGGGGTAAGGTGCCGTCGGCCATCTTGCATAGCTCGTCGGCGAGACGCTGGTTCTGCTGCAACATCGAGCCCTTCAAAAGCGAACCGTCACCCAACTCGCTCCTGGCGCCATTGGCCGTCTTTTCGACGTCGATCAGCTTCTCTCGCAGGCCGTCGATTCTGTCACGGACCGCCGCAACCGCCTCGCGGGTCGCGGCGGTGGAGGCCTGGGCGGATTTGATCGCTTTGTCCACGTTTGCGAGGGCCGTCTTGTAGTCCTCGGGGGTCTCTGCGCCGTCGAGGATCACGGCCACATCGGCACGCACCTGCTCCAGCGTGACGGTGGAGGCCTCCTGATCCTTGATCGCGCCCTCGACCACCTGCGGTTGCAGGTCCCCAACAAGCTCGTCGCCCTTCTTCACCAGGCCCAGCAGCGCCCCGGTGACGGTCACGGCGGAGCCGTAGAGGGAGCAGGTCATCGAGCCCTGCTCCGCGCACTCTTCTGCGGTGGGGTTCTCGGGACCCATGGTGTCCTTTATGGCACCCGCCACGATGTCCCGGCAGCCGGCGCTCACCTTCGCGTAGGCGTCGAGCTGGGAGGCCATGGTTTGGACGCTGGAGTAGACCGTGGCCGCTTTCTCCGACTTGGGCACGTCGGCTGCGCAGCCGTCGCCGTTGATTGGTGCCGTCGTGGGCACTGCCGAGGTATCGCCCAGCATTGCGTCCACGGCAGAGACGGTCAGTTTCAGCTGGGACGCAGTGGTGGACTGCGTTGTCTTCGTTGTGGACTCCAAGTCGGCGCCGAGATTCTTCAGCTGCTCCTTCAGGTCCACCATGGTCGCGGCCAGGGCCGTGGAGTTATCGCGCAACTCGCCCGCGGTCTTCGCACCCAGGGTCTGGGAGGTGACCTGCAGGTTTCGGCGAACATCGGTGATGGCGGATCCGGCCTTTGTCAGCACAGTGTTGACATCCGACACCAGCGCGATGGTGCGGCGCTGCAGAGCCATCTCGGAGCCCGTGCCAGAGGAGAACGCGCCGGCGAGGACGCCGTCCGCGCTGAGGTCGGTGTTGAGGCCCGGCTGGATCGCCACGTCGAAAGCAGGGACCTGGAAGTCCCTGACGTCGGCGACGAGGCGCAGCGTGGTGCTCGCGCCGGAACGCGGCGGGGCCAGCACGGTGGCCCACTGCACAACAGTGGCGCCGTCCTCGGTGCTGCTCAGAACGCCGTTGGTCCCCGTTCCGCCGTCTGGGGAACCCGCGGTGACGTCACCGGCCGGCACACCGGTGAGCCTCGTTGAGGCAGCGATAGTCAGCGGGGCGCCCACAAGGGCGGTTTCGGAGCGGGTCTGGCCCGCGGCATCGTATGCGATGACCCGCGGCTTGACCGTGAGGTTCTCCAGTGTCAGGTCGATCTCGACCGGCCCGGTGTGGCCTTGCAGCTCGGTGAGGTCGGAGCCGGACCTCTCCCCGGCCCGGTACTGCAGGCTCACCCGCACCGGCAGTTCACCCACCACCTGGGCGGCGTCGTAACTCGTGTCCGCCGCGGAGGAGTCGCCAGCCGCGGATACGGAGATGGTGGTGCCAGCTATCGTCTCAACTCCGGCCGCCGGGGACAGGCCCACGCGCACGCTCTGCAGGAGCTTGACCGGGTTGTCCACCGATTTCGGCTCCGGGGCCTGGCTGCACGACGTCGTCGCGATCAGGCCCAGGGCGACGAGGACGGCGCCCAGCGCCCGGCCCGGCCCAATGCTGCGCCCCGGGGTGTCGTGCGTAAAAGTCCGTCTGGGCATGATCGTCCCTCATTCTGTTCGCTGTGCCTCAAGCATGATACGGGGTTGCGCTCGCGAATGGACTAATTGCGGTCTCTCGGGGTGCGTGTGATCTGGGCAGCCATAGTTTTGCCGCAGGGGTTTCTCTTTTTGTTGGATTTATTGGCTGGAGTTGGTAGCGTCGGCTTCGTCTGGTCGCCGGCGGTTACGTGTCCGGCGGAGAAGCGGTTGTCTCTTGGGAGGAATTTCTATGTCTCGTGTGTTGTCTACTGAGCAAGCGAAGGCTGCGATTGGGCAGGTGCAGTCGATCATTAACGGCGGTTTCACGGATCAGATCTCGGCGCTGGATGCGCAGGGACGGGTATTGTCGGATCCGAATATCTGGGATGGTCCTTTGGCTGCGCAGTTCCGTGGTTCGACCTGGCCGGAAACGAAAGCCGCTTTGGACAAGGCCAAAGAAGAGCTGGAGCAATTGCGGGGGCAGTTGCAGAAGATCTCGCAGGACATCTTCTCCGCTGGCGGCGGCGCCTGAGCCTGTGCGTGAGGGTGTGAGGGCCGGGTAGTCGCGCCGCTCTGGGGAGCGGGCGGTTACCTGGCTATCGCACAGTTTTGGTCTTATCGGCCGGTTCCGGGTTTTCCTGGTCCGGTTTTTCGGGTTTTCCTGGCCCGGCCTGAGTCTCTTTCGGACCGTCCCTGCTCTGGTGGTTACTTCCCCGGCGGGTGCCGGTCCTGCTGCGTGTTGATGGTTGTTCGTCTTTTTCCAGATTTGTCCAGTGGGGGGCCTTGGTTGTGACCGAGTTCGTTGAGATGCCGATGTTGCCGGCTTCAGATGCTTCTGATGGTGGGCGGTTCAGTTACGCCGTGGCCGGGTCGGTGAGGTCGGCCTTCGAGTCGGCGGCCTCAAGGCTTGCGGAGCAGTCGGGCTCGCGCGCGACGTACGTCGCGTCGGCGAAGGAGGACTTCAACGGGCACTTCTCTGAGGTTTTTGAAGCCAACGCTGCGACAGCGAGGAACGACGCGAATGCGTTGGTGTCCGAGTTGCGGACGGTGGCCGGATACGTACGGCAGATGATTGACGCCGGGCATGAAGAGGACGCCCGGCGTGAGAGGAACAACGAATGGGTTCGGCGGCATAACGACCGGAATGTGTTCGAGCAAGCTGGTGATTGGATCTTCGGCGAGGAAGAGCGGCCAGGCGCGGAGCCGGGAAATGCTCCCAGGTTTGCCCCGGCAAGAGCCAATACCGGGTCCCGCGAAACACCGCCGCCCGGAGGCGGGTACGGGGGCGGCACTTCCTCCGCGCGGCCAGCCAATCTTCGGTCCTTCGCCGCCAACTCCCGCGGCCTGGATGAGGGCCTGTCCTCGGTCCCGGGCACGCTGGAAGATCAACTGTCCGCGTTCGCTTCCAGTTGCTACTGGGGCTCGATTGACGCTTCAGGGGTACTCTCGGCCTACCGGGCGTATCTGACGGCCAACGAGAACGACGCGAAGTGGGCGGTAACTGTCGCGGACGCGTTTGCAGCCGCGGGCGGTGAGGGAAACGTCTCGACGGTCTCGGACGCGGCCGTGAATGAGGCCCTGGCAGCGGCAGGCGTGAACGCGACCCGGTCAGCGCTGGTGGTCGATCCGCCGAAGGCGGCGGGCGCAATGCCCACCAGCGGGTACGCGAATGATCCCGTGAACACCGCGACGGGAAACTTCATTGAGCCGGAATCGGATCTGGGGTTCGCCGGCGTTGCCTCAAATGTGGTGCTTTCGCGGATGTACAACTCGCTGGCGTCGGGTTTGGAGGTGCCCGGGGTGTTTGGTCCGGGGTGGGCCTCGGTTCTGGATCAGTACCTCACGGTCTCGGATGACGGCTGTCGGTGGGTGATGGCCGACGGCCGGGCGGTGGACTTTCCCCGCGAGGGCGCCGGTTGGGGTCGCGGGGTGGGCGAGAATTACTGGCTGACCCGCGAGCCCGCAAAAGCGGCTGACCTGGCGGAGCTGGACTCCGTTCCGGAGGGCACGTCCGAGGTCCTGGTGGTCCGGGACAATCAAGGCGCCTGGTGGGCCTACAGCGCCGCCGGCGTGTGGCTCGGTACCGGGTCAGGGCCCGGCCGGACGGTGTCCGTTCTCCGGGAGAAGCCGGCCGACGGCGGCAGTGCCGGACCGGTGGCCCGGCTGGTGCATGCGCGGGGCCGTTTCCTCGACGTCGAGTACGTGGCTGGTCTGGTTGCCGTGGTGCGCGCCTCGGACGGGCGCCGCGTCGAGTACGGATACGACTCCGCTGGCAGGCTGACGCGTGTGGCAACCGAACTTGGGACGCGCACGTACCGGTGGAATGAGCAGGGCCTGATCGAGGCTGTGGTTTCGGCCGCGGGCGTTCTTGAGGCCGAGAACACCTACGACGAACACGGCAGGGTTGTGCTGCAGGTGACCCAGCATGGCCGCCGGACCAGGTTCGCGTATTTGCCGGGCAGGGTAACAGCCGTTTCGGATGAGGACGGTACCCGCTCCAACTCGTGGATCGCCGACGCGAAGGGCCGCCTGGTCGGTGTGCTCGATTCCCATGACCAGCGTCAGTCCATGGCGTATGACGGCCACGGAAACCTGGTGTCCTTCACGGAGCGCGACGGATCCGTCACGGTGAATGCCTACGACGGGCGGGGCCGGAAAATCCGGACCGTTACCCCGGAAGGTGCGGACCTCACCTACGGCTGGGATGAGCAGGACCGCATCACCACCCTGGTGACGGAGTCCGGGGCGGCCGTCTCGTATGAGTATGCCGATGACGTGTCGCGGGACCCCGCGGTCATCCTGGACCCGCTGGGCGGGCGCACCGAGCTGGAGTGGCGGAACGGGCAGCTGGTCCGGGTGGTAGACCCGGCAGGAGTGGCGATCGGGTTTGAGTACGACGGGTACGGGGACCTGGTCTCGACCCGGAACGCGGCCGGGGACGTCGCGAGGATCGTCCGTGACCAAGCAGGCCGCCCGGTTGCGGCGCTCAGCCCGTCCGGCGCTGAGACCCGTTTCGGCTACGACGGTGCGGGCCTACTGGTGCGGCGTGAGGACCCGGACGGCGCCGTCTGGGCATTCGAACACGATTCAGCGGGGCGGACGACGGCGTTCGTCGCCCCGGACGGCGGGCGGACCGAACTTGAATACGCCGTCAATGGTGAACTGGTCCGGACGATGGATCCGTTGGGCCGGGCCATTGAGCGGGTGTTCGACGAGCTCGGCAACGTCACGGGCGCGGTGCTGCCCGACGGCGCCCGCTGGGGCTTTGTCCACGACACGCTTTCGCGCTTGGTGGGGGTCACGGACCCCGCGGGCCATGACTGGGTGCGGGAGTACGACAAGGTCGGTGCCCAGACCGCCGTCGTGGACCCCACCGGGGTCCGCACGTACGCGACGACGGACCGCAGGGCCGGGACGGCCACCCTGAAGGACTCGTTCGCGTCCTCGACATACAGCTTTGACAAGTACGGGCGCCCCACACAGGTCCAGGGAGTGGACGGCTCCGCGGAGCTCATCTCTTATGACGCGGCGGGCAACCCGGTGGAGTTCGTCGACGGCGAAGGCGGCCTAACGGTCCTGGGCCGGGACGTGGCCGGGAAGATCACCTCGGTCACCTCTCCCTCGGGTGCCGTTACCCGCTATGAGTACGACGGGTGCGGGCGGCCCTGGAAGACCACGGACCCGCTCGGTGCGGTCACGGAATTGGCCTACGACGCCGACCAGCGGGTCACCGCCCGGACGCTGCCCACAGGCGAGGTCGAGACCTTCGAGTACGACCCGTGCGGACGGCTCCTGTCCCGCCGCAGCCCCGGCCGGGGCGTTTCCCGGTATGGCTACGACAAGGCCGGGCGGCTGAGCTTTTCCCAGGACTCCTGGTACGGCACCCGCCGGTTCAAATACAACACTGCCGGGGAACTGACCGAGACCGTCAACGGCGTCGGCGGACGGACCCTGTTCGAATACGACGTCCGCGGGCGCCTGGTCCGGATCACCGATCCCTTGGGCGGGGTGACCACCCACACCTACACGGCCACGGACCAGGTCGATTCCGTCACCGATCCACTCGGCCGGGTGAGCACCGCCAGCTACGATCCCGCCGGACGGCAGCTGTCCCAGACCGATGCTGACGGGCACACCACCACCTGGTCGTATGATTCGGCCGGCCGGGAAACCTCCACTTCGGTTGACGGGAAGCTGCTGGCCGCCGTCGAGCGCGACCTGATCCGCCGCCGCATGATCATCACCGATTACACGGGCGCGGACGGGTTGGCGGTGGAGCACGAGCTGGCGTTTGACCGGCGCGGGCAGCTGACCTCCCGCACCCGAGGCGGCCGGGGAATGTCGTGGGAGTACGGCGCCGACGGGAACCGCGCCGGATTCACCGACGTGCACGGAACCAACACCACGTATGTCCGGGATGCTGCGGGCCGGGTAACCGCCGTCAGCAACCCCCGGCTCGGAGAGGCCGTGTTCACTCACGACGCCTCGGGGCGTATCACCTCCGCCACCGCCGGGGATCTCGTCCAGGAATGGGTTTACCGCTACGGGAGCCTGTCCGAGCACAGCCGCACTGACCGCGCCCACCCGGACAAAGCCGATGCCACACTGATCGGCCGGGACGGGGACGGCCGGATCACGGCCCTGACCCGGGCCGGTGTCGTGACCCGTTACGGGTACGACGGCGCCGGGCAAATGACCACAGCCACCACTACCCGCAATGGGACTCCGGATACTTCGGCGCCGGTTTCGGTGCCGGCTTTGGTTTCGGAATGGGTGTACGACGCCGGCGGGCGCCTTCTCCGGGAATCCACGCCGTCCGGTTCCCGGGCCTATGAGTACGACGCCGCGGGGCAACTCCTGGCCGTCACCGGCTCGGACGGCACCCGGACGGAGTACGTCCACGACGGCCTGGGCCGCCGTACCCGGCTGATCCACCCGGACGGGTCTTGGACCGAGTATGCGTGGGGCCAGAGCGGCCAGCTGAAGATCGTTGCCGACCGCACGCCCGACGGCATGGAAACCTCCCGGCATGAGCTGTGGGTGGATGCCCTGGGCGAGCTGGCTGGTATTGATGGGTCCGAGTTGTGGTGGGATACCGCCAACCCGGTCCCCACTCTCACGGGCATTGGTGGCGGGCAGGTTCTGTCGTTGCGCGGTGGTGTTACCGGGATCGGAGACGCCTGGATCGCACCGGGCTGGCGCGCCGCCCGCCCCACCGACCAGACCGACCCCTGGGCCGTCATTGGCGCGCCGACAGTCCTTGACCCGGGTCCGGGTGGCACTGCCGGTGCTGGTGCCGCTGGTCTGGGTGCTGTGCCCGGGTTGGCGGGCGTGCTGCCCGCCGGGATCACCCTGACCGGCAATGGAGGCCTGGACATCGCGGGCCTGGAATGGCTCGGTGCCAGGGCGTACGACCCGGGCGCGCGAGGCTTCCTCTCCACCGACCCCTCCCCCCGTCCTCGGCGCGGGCTGGGACGGCAACCCCTACGCCTACGCAGGCAACAACCCGCTCAACACCACCGACCCCACCGGGCTGCGTCCGCTCACCGATGACGAGCTGAAGGCCTACGATAAATCGGCCGGGAGCCACTGGGAATACATTGCTGCGGGACTTGCCGTGACCGTCGGCGTCGCTGCGTTGTTCGTGCCGGGGCTAAACATCATCGCGGCAGGAGCTATCGCTGGGGCATTGACCTCAGGTGGCCTCTCGGTCTTTTCCCAGAAATCGCAAAAGGGTTCGGTCGACTGGTGGTCGGTCCTCGGCAACACTGCGGTAGGCGCGGCCACCGGCGCTGCAGGTGGCGGCGCGGCCATGTGGACCAAGAGCATTATTGCGGGTGCCCCGGCAGGCCAAGCCGCGGCCGCGATCGGAGTCAGTGCCGGCGCCAATGGCGTCGTAGGTGCGGGCGCAGGCGCCGCGAGCTACCTTTATCAGAACGGATGGCGCATCAATAACGGCTGGGACTTTGCAGGGAAGACCGCAGGTAGTGGCTTCGCCGGTGCCGTAGGCGGCCTGGCGGGGCCGGCCGGTGGCAGCCTCGCCAGAGGGATGTCATTGTCGTCGACCGGCATGGTTGCCAAGGCCGGAACGATGGCCATCAGTGGCGTGGGCGCGGGGACAGGTTCGATGCTGGAGAACGTCGTCGCAGGGAAGCCGATTGACCCCGTGAAGGCCGGCGCGACAGGCCTGTTTGGAGCGGGTGCTGCCGCGATACCGGTGGGGCGTATACCAGCGTTCAACCAGACCGGCGTGAGCACCCTAAGGCAGATGCCATACTTTGCTCCTCGGACTTTGAACGGCATGTTCAACTACAACCAGACGAATACCGTGGGACTGTGGGGAGGCGCCTTTGGAGGTGGCACTGTCGGCTTCGGTGGCGACCAACTGCAAAGCGCACTCGGATGGTGAGCAAAACAGGCCTAGAAAGGGTTGGTTGTTGTGGGAAGAAAAGCTGAGCATCCGGTGAGGAATGCTCTGATCCTCAGTGGCGTGTTGTTGAGCGCCACGGTCGCGGTGATCTTGGTAGGACCTCAGGACCACGTGTCACAGGAGGTCGTTGCATTACTCGCAGGTCTGGCCGTGGGTGCGTGGTTGCTGCGTTTCTCGCCGCCCTGGCGATGGCTTGCCATGTTGGTTTTGGTGCTATCCCTCGTTCTGTGTTTGGTGTTGGGCCCAGTCGGAATCGCGTGGTTCGGCGGGTTTATTGCGGGCACTCAGGCAGGACTGGCCTGGCAGCATGCGAGTAAGCGCCGTAAGCCCGCTAAGCAGACCCGGGAGACCGCAGAAAAGGCGGAGTGGCTTGTTGATGGCCGGGGTCTTAGCACCGTCGCGGAGGCCCGGGAAGCGGCTGGTGTTGCACTCCACGACTTGGACGGAAAGTCCCGTGGACGGCTGGCTGTTCAGTATCGGTCGGCACGTTTTGAAGTCGCCGGTGGTGTTGGGCTGGGGATGGTTTGTCATCGGAATGCTGATGCCACCAACGAGGGTTCATGGGCGGTGTTGGTGCGGTCTGCGGGTGTTGCGGATGAGTCGGTGGAGGTTCCAATGGGAGATGTGAAAGGCTTCATGCCTTCCCGGTTAGTCCATGATGTGGATTCGATTGAAGCGGCATTGGCTGATTTTTTCAGAAACCCAGAGGCATCGTCGTTCGGTCCGGAATGGGTGACTGGAAGCGAGGCTGAGGCAACACGCCTGACGACACATTAGCTAAGCAAGCAAGAATTGCGGGCGCCGTCGAGGGCGATAGTGCGAGTTCTGGCGCAGACAATGAGGATCCGCTAGGAGCACTTAGCGAGCAGGACCTGCTGTTGGGCAGAAGAACCGTCAAGATTAAAACGGTTTTTTGTATGGTTACTTTCGTAATCCTTGCGTCGGCGATCATCCTGGTGCATGGCGTTGGCCAGTGGCTTATTGGCTAGGCGATTCTGACAAACGGTGGATATTTCACTGAGTAGTGCGTCGGGTTAGCGTGAATTCCAAATATAGATTCCAGGCTGAGCCAGAACCCTGGATGGACAGCGCATCTTTGCCGGCCCTCAGTGTCACGCCGGGGCTCTTGGATTCGGGCCTGTTCGTCTGTATCGTTGGCTATCGTTAGATATATCGCCCGCGGTTGTCCAGAGGAGTGCACGATGCGCAGTTCATACCCGGTCGGCGGATTTCGCGGCAACAACGTCGACAGCATGTGGCAGGCCGTTGAAGAGTTGCGCTCGAGGTTCGAGAAGCGGGCAGGTACCCGTGCGGGTCGCGGCGAGGTGCGCTCGGCCGTGCTGGCTCTGCTCGCAGAGCGGCCGATGCACGGCTACCAGATCATTCGTGAAATCGAGGAGCGCAGCGGCGGGAGCTGGAAGCCCAGCGCAGGCTCCGTCTATCCCACGCTCCAGCTACTGGCCGATGAGGGCCTCATCAGTGCCGAGGAATCCAACGGCCGCAAAATCTACTCCCTGACCGACGCGGGCCGCGAGGAAGTAGTCGGCGCCGGCACATCCGCGCCCTGGGAGGCGTCGGGGACCGGGTTCGCGGCACTTCCGAAGGCGGGCGTCGAGCTCGCACAAGCCGCCGCGCAGGTGGGCCGCACCGGCACGCCTGAGCAGGTGCAGGAAGCTGTGGCGGTGCTCGACGACGCCCGCCGCCGGCTGTACGCGATCCTCGCCCAGGGCTGACGGGGTGTCGTCGGTTCACCCGGACCGCGCAGATCCGGTACCCGGCGCCGGGGAGCACCGGGCCCGTTACCGCCGCATCCTGCGCTTCGCCGCATGGCACCTCACGGTGACCTGGTGGTTTGAGCTGTTCCTCCCCCGCCTCGGGCTGGCTTGGATAGCCGAACGCACCAGGGCGAAACGGATGCGAAGGTTCGCGCAGCGCTTCCATGTGCTGGCTGTGGATCTTGGCGGGCTGATGATCAAGGTGGGTCAGTTCCTGTCCTCCAGGCTGGACGTGCTGCCGCCGGAGATCACCAGGGAACTTGAGGGGCTGCAGGATGAGGTGCCTCCGGTTGCCTTCTCTGCGATCCGCACCCTCGCCGAAGCTGAGCTGGGCGCGCCGCTGGAGCAGGTGTTCGCCTCGGTCGAGGAGACACCGATCGCAGCAGCGTCCCTTGGTCAGGCGCACCGGGCGAGGCTTCGTCCGGGCGACGCCGCCGACACCGGGCTGGACCGCGTGGTGCTGAAGGTGCAGCGGCCGGGCATCAACGCCATTGTCGACGTCGACCTGGCGGCACTGCGCAAAGTGGGCGGCTGGCTCAGCCACGTGCGCCTGGTGTCCGACCGTGCCGACATGCCCGCCCTGGTCGAGGAGTTTGCGCAGACCAGTCTCGAGGAGATCGACTACCTGAATGAGGCGGCGAATTCGGGGCGGTTCGCTGCTGATTTCGCCGACGATGGCCGGGTGCACGTGCCCGACGTCGTCTGGGAACGGACCACCCGCCGCGTACTCACCCTCGAAGACGTCACGGCGATCAAGATCACGGACTCGAAGGCACTGCTGGCGGCGGGCATTGACCCGGCCCAGGTCGCCCCGGTTTTTGCCGCGGTCATGTTCGACCAGATGTTCATGAACGGCTTTTTTCATGCGGATCCGCACCCGGGCAACATCTTTGTCACGCCGGATACTGATCCATCCACGGAGCGCGCCTGGAAGCTGACCTTCATCGACTTCGGCATGATGGGCGAGGTTACGGCCAGCACCCGCAGCGGGTTGCGGAAGCTGCTCATCGCGGCCGCCTCGCGTGACGGCAAGGGGTTGATGACCGCAATCAGCGATGTCGGAGTATTGGTACCCTCGGCCGACACAGTGGAGCTTGAGCGGGCGATGACGCACCTCTTTGCCCGTTTTGGCGGGATGGGTTTCGCCGAGCTTCGCGAGGTTGACCCGCGGGAGTTCCGTGATTTTGCAGTGGAGTTCGGTGACGTGGTCCGCTCATTGCCGTTCCAGATGCCGGAGAACTTCCTGCTCATAATCCGGGCGATGTCACTTACGTCGGGGGTGTGCAGTTCGCTGGACCCCCGGTTCAATCTGTGGGACTCGGTCGAACCCTACGCGGCGCAGCTGCTCCGCGACGAACGAGGCAACATCGCGCAGGACGTTGCCCGGCAGGCGCTCGATGCCGCCGGGATGGCACTGGGCTTGCCGAAACGTCTGGATGGGCTGCTAACCCGGCTCGAGGACGGTTCACTGTCGGTGGCAAATCCGCGCCTCGAGCGGCAGCTGGGACGGCTTGACCGCACGGCGCAAAGATCGGCGTCGGCGTTGATATTCGGCGCCCTGCTGGTCTCCGGTTCCGTAGTCCGCGCGGATGACACGGTGCTCGGCAATGTCCTGATGATCGCGTCGGTGCTTCCGCTGCTGCATGCGCTGTGGGTTGGGCGCAGCGGACTTTGATCGAACCGGTGACGCCGGTTTTCTGGCGCCCGCTCCGCGCGGGGGCGGGCGCCAGCGACTTCATTTACACCGAGTCAGCCGAACAGGGCCGCGACGCGGGTGAGAGTCTCGTACACGCCGTAGGCGAGCGGCACGCCGACAAGGGCCCACGCAATCGTCAGCTTTCCGGTCGATGGTTTTCCGGGTGAAACGTTTGCTGCACTCATCTCATGCCTCCATGGCGGGTTCTGCGGTGACGCGGTCAGGATGGGGTTCGTGGAATCGGGTGTCCACTGGCTTCACCAGCAGGTTGGCCACGAAGCCAATGACCAGCAGGCCCACCATGGTCAGCAGCGCGGGCTGGTATGACGCTGCGTTGAGCTGGCCGGGCTTGCCCTGGGCATCCAGAAAGGCGTTGACGATCAGCGGCCCGGCAATACCGGCAGCGGACCAAGCAGTGAGCAGCCGGCCGTGGATGGCCCCCACCTGGAAGGTGCCGAAGAGGTCCCGCAGGTAGGCCGGAACGGTCGCGAAGCCACCGCCGTAAAAGGAAATAATGACAAACGCGAGGGCCACGTAGAGGAACGTTGTGGTGGAGCCGGCCAGCGCCAGCACCGTGTACAGCACGGCTCCGACGCCGAGATAGACCATGTAGATGCGCTTGCGTCCGGTGATGTCCGAGGTGGCGGACCAGGCGAAGCGGCCGGACATGTTGCCGATCGAGAGGAGGCCCACAAACCCGGAGGCGACGGCGGCGCTGACCAGGGACACGCCGTCGGACTGGCGGAAGAAGTCCTGGATCATGGGGGCTGCCTGTTCCAGGATGCCGATGCCGGCTGTCACGTTGCAGAACAACGCGATCCAGACGAGCCAGAACTGCCTGGTCTTCACCGCATTTTTGGCGGAGACGTTCTCCGTGGTGACGAGCTTGGCGGCCTTGACCTTGGACTGGTCGAAGCCTTCGGGCTTCCAGCCCTCGGCTGGGACCTTGATGGTGAAGGCGCCGAACAGCATGTAGGCCAGATAGACGACGGCGAGGGTCAGGAACAGCTTGCCCACCGAGTCGCCGCTGGCCACCCAGCCCTTGGCGCCGGAGTTGGGGTCGTACATCTTGAGCAGGGCCGTGGATACCGGGCTGGCGATCAGGGCGCCGCCCCCGAAGCCCATGATGGCCATACCCGTGGCCAGTCCGGGACGGTCGGGGAACCACTTGATCAGGGTGGAGACCGGGGAGATGTAGCCGATGCCCAAACCAATTCCACCGATGAAACCGTAGCCGAGGTACACGAGCCAGAGCTGCCCGCTGAAGATCCCGAGCGAGCCGATCAGGAAGCCGCTGGCCCAGAAGACGGCTGACGTGAACATCGCCTTGCGCGGACCGTTCTTATCCACCCAGGTCCCCATGATGGCCGCCGACAGCCCAAGCATCACGATCGCGATGGAGAAAATAACGCCGATCTCCGTGAGGCTGGCGCCGAAGTGCTTCACCAGCGCCGTCTTGTAGACACTCGTCGCGTACGCCTGGCCGATGCACAGATGCACGGCGAGCGCTGCGGGAGGGACCAGCCAGCGGTTGAATCCCGGTGGAGCGATGGTTCGTTCTCTATCCAGCCAGCCCATGATTGTTCCCTTTGCTCGTCAACGACAGCGGTGCCAGGACATAGCAAGGGCTCAATCCGGGCCGTTGCCTCCGGCAATCATGGTGCAAATACTAAGTAAGCGTCCTATCTCTGCGCCGAACGGTGCCGTTGCCGCGACGAGCGGTAGCAATTCTCCGGCAGGTGGTCCCTCCGGGCGTTACTTGGCTAGGCCCGCCTGCCGCAGAGCTTCTGCCATCGCGGTGTTTGCGGGCGACGGCGTCGTCCGCGGCTGAGCGGGCGCCCGGTTGGGCTGGGGCTGCCTTCCCGCCGCCTTCTGGGCGTTCGGCTGCCGCGGCTGCCGCGGCTGCGACGGAGTGGCCTGCGGCGGCGCCTTCCGGGAGGTTTCCCCGGAAGTCCCGGGGTCGTCGTCGAGCCTCAGGGTCAACGAAATGCGTTTCCGGTCGGGATCCGCTTCCAGCACCTTGACCCGGACCACCTGCCCGGACTTCACCACCTCCCGGGGGTCCGAGACGAAGCGGTTGGCCAGCGCGGACACGTGCACCAGCCCGTCCTGGTGCACGCCGACGTCGACAAACGCGCCGAACGCCGCCACATTGGTCACCGTCCCCTCCAGCACCATCCCGGGCCTGAGGTCGGAGATCTTCTCGATGCCCTCGGAGAACGTCGCCGCTGCGAAGGCCGGACGGGGGTCCCTGCCGGGTTTCTCCAGCTCGGCGATGATGTCCTGCACCGTGGGCAGCCCGAAGGAGCCGTCCACGAAGTCCTGCGGGTTGAGCGCCGCGTAATTTCCGCCCGAGGGGCCGCTCCCGGCGGCTGCCCTGATCTTGCGGGCCACCGGGTAGGCCTCCGGGTGCACGCTGGACGCGTCCAACGGCTCCGCTCCCCCGGTGATCCGCAGGAAGCCGGCACATTGCTCGAACGCCTTGGCACCCAACCGCGGAACCTTTTTCAGTTCGCTGCGCTTGGCGAAGGGTCCGTGCTCGTTCCGGTACGCCACAATGTTCTCGCTCAGCAGCGGCCCGACGCCGGCCACCCGGCTCAGCAGCGCGGGCGAGGCAGTGTTGACGTCCACGCCCACCGCGTTCACGCAGTCCTCGACCACCGCGTCGAGGCTGCGGTCCAGCTTGGTGGCGGTGACATCGTGCTGATACTGCCCGACGCCGATCGACTTCGGCTCAATCTTCACCAGCTCGGCGAGGGGGTCCTGCAGCCGCCGCGCGATCGAGACCGCGCCGCGCAGGGAGACGTCCATGCCCGGCAATTCGGCAGCGGCGAGTGCCGACGCCGAGTAGACCGACGCGCCGGCCTCGGACACCACGATTTTCTGTGGTTTGCGCTCCGAAACTGCGGCGAGCTGCTTGAGCAGTTCGGCGGCGAGCTTGTCCGTTTCGCGTGAGGCCGTGCCGTTGCCGATCGCCACGAGTTCGACGCCGTGCTTCTTCGCCAGGCTCACAAGGGTCCGCAGCGCCTCGTCCCATTTCCGGGCCGGGGCGTGAGGGTAGATGGTGTCCGTCGCGACGACCTTCCCCGTGCCGTCCACGACGGCGACCTTCACGCCGGTCCGCAGCCCCGGGTCCAGGCCCAGGGTGGCGCGGTTTCCGGCCGGGGCTGCGAGCAGCACGTCCCGCAGGTTGGCAGCAAATACCCGCACGGCCTCGTCCTCGGCGGCGGCGAACATCCGGCTGCGCAAGTCGGCGGTCAGCCGGGCCAGCACGCGCGAGCGCCAGGCCTGCTGCGCGGTCTGCAGCAACCAGGCGTCGGCGGGCCGGCCGCGGTCGGCCACCCCAAGGAACCTGGCCACGGCGGCTTCGTACCGGCCGCGCGCGGCCGTGAGGGCGGCGTCGTCGTTCGGGTCCGCTTCGGCGAGATCCAACTCCAGCACGCCGTCCTTCTCGCCGCGCAACAGCGCCAGGACGCGGTGCGAGGGCATCCCGGACGGTTGCTGGGAGAACTCGAAGTAGTCCTTGAACTTCTGGCCCTCGGCTTCCTTGCCCTTCTTGACCCGCGAGACCATCCTTCCCTGGCTCCAGAGCCGCTCCCGCAGCGTCGCGGCCAGGTCTGCATCCTGCGCGACCCGTTCCACGAGGATGGCGCGGGCACCGGCGAGCGCCGCGGCCGCGTCCCCGATGGCGTGCTCCGCGTTGAGGTACTTGGCGCCTTCGCGCTCCGGATCCAGCTCCGGGCGCTTGAGCAGCGCATCCGCGAGCGGCTCCAGCCCGGCTTCCCGGGCGATCTGGGCCTTGGTGCGCCGCTTGGTCTTGAAGGGGAGGTAGATGTCCTCGAGCCGGGACTTGGTGTCGGCGCCGACGACGGCGGCCTGCAGTTCCGGGGTCAGCGCACCCTGCGCGGCTATCGCTTCCAGGATGGTCCGCCGGCGGTCTTCGAGTTCACGAAGGTACCGCAGCCGTTCCTCGAGTTCGCGGAGCTGGGTGTCGTCCAGGGTGCCGGTGGCTTCCTTGCGGTAGCGGGCGATGAACGGGACCGTGGATCCGGCGTCCAGCAAGTCCACGGCGGCCTTGACCTGCCAGGCCTGGACGCCGAGTTCGCCGGCGATCTGGGCGGCGATGCCGGACTCCTGGGTCTGTGGCGTGCCGGTCTTCGGCGACGGGCTGGCGGCGGGCGAGGCGGGGCGCTGCGGGAGTTGGGTCACCCTGCTATTTTGCCTCACGGGGCGGTGCCGTGACGGCCGGCAGGTTCGCGGGGCCAGATTGTCAGAGGGCTTTGATAGCTTGGCAGGAAGACATCAACGGCGATTATCAGCACTGGCGAGCGGGCCAGACCAGACAGAGCCGCAGCCAGCAGACAGAGCCACGACATCGGGGGCGCAGTGTTTTTTCTTGAACCGGAAGTGCCGGACTCCGGACCGGATCTGGTCTTCTCCGCGAGCGACCTGGTGATCGCGGCCGGCTGCGAGTACCAGCTGCTCCGGAAGCTCGACGAGCGGCTGGGCCGCTCTCCCAGGCCTGATTTCGGCGTCGATGAGATGCTGGAGCACGCCGCCAAGCTGGGCGACGTTCACGAGCGCAGGGTCCTGGACGGCTTCGTCGACGAGTTCGGGATGTGGGATCCCGGGACAGGCCGGGGCGTGTACGACGTCGTGCCGGCCGAAAGCATGGACCGCGCCACGTTGCTTGCCAAGCATTCCGAGTCCATTGAAGCGCTGCGCTCGGGAGCGGACGTGGTGTTCCAGGCCGCTTTCTTTGACGGCCAGTTCCATGGGCGCTCCGATTTCCTGGTCCGGCAGGCTGACGGCAGCTATGCCGTGTTCGACACCAAGCTGGCCCGCCATGCCAAGGTGACGGCGCTCCTCCAACTTGCTGCCTACGGAGACCAGCTCCTGAAGGCCGGGATCACGCCGGACCCGGCCGTAACGCTGGTCCTCGGCGCCACCGTTCCATTGCCGGGAGGCGGTTTCGAATATGTCCAGAGCCACCACAAACTCTCCGAACTCCTCCCGGTGTTCCGGGAACGCCGGGAGCGCTTCCTCGCCCTGACCTCCGGGCACGTCGCGCAGCCCGGCACCGTCAGGTGGGGTGCGGCGGGCGTCTCCGCCTGTGGCCGCTGCGACTACTGCCAGGAGATGGCCAAGGCCACCGACGATCTCCTCTTGGTGGCGAGGATGAACTCCGCGCAACGCAAGAAATTGCACGCCGACGGCATTCGGACGGTCACGGAGCTCGCGGAAGCCACTTTGGTCAGCCCCACCCCCTCGCTCCTGCGCCTACAGCAGCAGGCCAAGATGCAGAGCGGGACCGGCGGAGCCGACGGCGGCGTCCGGTACGTCAAGGACGGCGAGGAGCATTCCCTCCGCTACGCCGTGATCCCGGACAACACCCTGGCCGAGCTCCCGCCGCCCAGCAAGGGCGACATCTTCTTCGATTTCGAGGGCGACCCGCTCTGGCAGGAAAGCGCCACGGGCGTCTGGGGGCTGGAATATCTGTTCGGCGTCATCGAGGCACCAGTAGACGCCGGCACCCCGGGAGTGTTCAAGCCCTTCTGGGCCCATAGCCGGGAGGCGGAAAAGCAGGCCTTCCTGGATTTCCTCGCCTACGTGGAGAAGCGCCGGCAGGACTACCCGGACATGCACGTCTACCACTACGCCGCCTACGAGAAGACCGCCCTGCGCAAGCTCTCCGTCATGCACGTGGCAGGTGAGGACACCGTGGACCAGTGGCTCCGCGACGGGCTCCTGGTGGACCTGTACCAGACGGTCCGCAACAGCATCCGGATCTCCGAGAACTCCTACAGCATTAAGAAGCTCGAGCCGCTCTACATGGGCACGCACCTGCGCTCGGGAGACGTGAAAGACGCCGGCGCGTCCGTGGTTGCCTACGCCCATTACTGCGAAGCGCGCGACAACAATCGTTCTGCGGAGGCGGACACAATCCTCGCCGGGATCTCGGACTACAACGAGTACGATTGCCTGTCCACACTCCAGCTCCGGAACTGGCTCCTGGGCCTGGCGCAGGACCGCGGGATCACGCTGGGCGGTCAGGGCGGGAGCGGCCGGGCTGACGCCTTCCCAAGCGCCGGCACTCCGAGTGGGTCCGCCGACGCAGACCCGGAAACGGAGGATGCCCTGAGCCCAGCCGAACTCGCACTGAAGGAGTTCGCCGCGCCGGGGACCGGGCTTCCGGAAGACGACCGAAAGGCTTTATCAATGCTGGCGGCGGCCGTGAGCTATCACCGCCGCGAGCGCAAGGCCTTCTGGTGGGCGCACTTCGACCGGTGCGAACAGGGCCCGGACACCCACGTCCGGGACCGAAACGTCTTTCTCGTCGAGTCCGCCGAGATACTGGACGACTGGCAGCAGGAAGGCACTAAACTCCCCGAACGCCGGGTCAAACTGACTGGCACCGTGAGTCCCGGCTCCGATCTGCGCGAAGGCAGCAAATGGTTCCGGATGTATGACCGCCCTCTTCCTGCCGGGCTGGAGGGCACCGGCAAAGACGGAAGCGGACGGAACGGTTGGTTCGGGACGGAAGTCCTGGAGCTGGGACACGATGACGGTAGCGACACGGTCATCATCCGGGACCGGCTGCACCGGAAGGTGTCGCCCCACAATGATCTCCCCATCGCACTGACAGAGGACCAGCCGCTCGCGACCAAGAGCCTCGAGGAATCACTGGCTTCGCTGGCTGAGAAGGTCGCGGCCGGCCTGAGATCCTCGGCGATTCCCCGCCATCCTGCGCTGGATCTCGTCCGGCGTCTGCCGCCACGGCTGATTAGCGGACACTCTTTGCCGCAGCCCGGTGCGGGGCCGGACCGTTTCATCGATGTCATTACCGAGGCCGTTCTGCACCTGGATCACTCGTACCTGGCGGTGCAGGGACCTCCCGGCACCGGCAAGACCTATGTGGGTTCCCACGTCATCGCCCGGCTGGTGGCCCGCGGCTGGAAGGTCGGGGTGGTGGGCCAGTCCCATGCCGTCGTAGAAAACCTGCTCAAGACTGCCGTGACCGGCGCCGGAATTGATCCGTCCATCGTGGCCAAGGACGTGAAACACGCGGATCCCCTCCCTTGGGAGCAACGCACAGCCAAGGACGTTGCCCGGCTCCTCGGCTCCCCCGGCGGGGCGCTCGTTGGCGGCACCGCGTGGACCATGACGGGAGCCAATGTCCCTGCCGGATCGCTGGACCTGCTGGTGATCGACGAGGCCGGGCAGTTCTCCCTCGCCAATACTCTGGCGGTGGCGCAGGCCAGCAGCCGGCTGCTGTTGCTGGGCGATCCCCAGCAGTTGCCGCAGGTCAGCCAGGGCTCGCATCCCGAGCCCGTGGACGAGTCCGCCCTGGGCTGGATCTCCGCAGGACATGCCACGCTGCCGCCGGCATTGGGGTATTTCCTGGCCGACTCGTGGCGGATGACCTCGGAGCTGTGCCGGGCCGTGTCCGAACTGTCCTACGAGGGGCAGCTCCGGTCTGCACCTGCCGCCGATCTCCGGCGGCTTGACGGTGTTCCGGCCGGGATCGAAACCGTGTACGTCGAACACAGCGGCAACACCACGTCCTCGGCCGAGGAAGCTTTGGAGGTGGTCCGACAGGTGCGGCGACATCTCGGGCTGCAGTGGCACACCGAAACAGGCACCCGGCCCCTGGGTGCAGACGACGTCATGGTGGTTGCGGCCTACAACGCTCAGGTCAACGTTATCCGCGACGCGCTCGAGGTTGCCGACCTGTCAGGGGTGCGGGTCGGGACGGTGGACAAGTTCCAGGGGCAGGAAGCGGCGGTGGTGATCGTGTCGATGGCCTGTTCGGCCGTGGCCGAGGCTCCGCGCGGCATGGAGTTCCTGCTCTCGCGCAACCGGATCAACGTGGCGGTCTCGCGCGGGCAGTGGCGGGCCGTGCTGGTCCGCGCCACGGAACTAACCAACTACTTGCCCGCCCACCCGGAGGGCATGGAACAGCTGGGCGGCTTCATCGGCCTGTGCCAGCGCTCGGTGTCTTCCTGACGACTTAGCCGGGGGAACATGCCCACTGCTCATAACCAGGGTGGGGCGTGTCCATCGGTGGCCCATTACCGGCCCATTGCCAGGGGGGACATGCCCATTCTTAGATGCCTCCAGTGGGCATAGTGGTGTTCTGCCCATTGCTCATGACCAGGGCGGAGCATGTCCATCGGTGGCCCATTACCGGCCCATCTCCAGGGGGGACATGCCCATTCTTAGATGCCTCCAGTGGGCATAGTGGTGTTCTGCCCACTGCTCACGACCAGGGCGGAGCATGTCCACCAGCGGCCCATTACCGGCCCATCTCCAGAGGGGACATGCCCATTCTTAGATGCTTCCAGTGGGCATAGTGGTGTTCTGCCCATTGCTCATGACCAGGGCGGAGCATGTCCATCCATGGCGGTATCGGTGGCGGTGCCGGCCGCGGGGAAGCCCTCATCCAGCAAGAGTGCATTGTCCAGCCGGAATGCCTCATCCAGCACGGCGCCGAAGTTCGCGGGGTCGTGCGCAAAACGGCCCAGGAACAGACCGGAGACGCCGTCGAGGGTTGGCAGCAGTCCGGGCTTGGCCGAGCCGCCATAGATCACCGGCAACTCCCGCACGCCAGCCAGCGCGAGCTGCGTCCGGAGCCGTTGGACGACGTCAGACACATACGCGGCCGCGGCGGGCTCCGCCGTTCCAATGGCCCAGACCGGTTCGTACGCGATGGTGAGCCGGCCGGTGAGCTCCCAGTCGCCGTCGACGGCCGATTCGATCTGACGGTACACAAAGTCCGCAGCGCCCGCCGGCTGCCCGGAGTCGGGCTCGCCCACGCACAGCAGCGGCGTGAGCCCGGCGTCGTCCGCGGCCCGGACCTTGAGGGACACCATGGCCTCGTCTTCGTTGAAATGCCGCCGGCGTTCGGCATGGCCGATCTCCACGATCCGGACACCAAGTTCCGCGAGCATGGACGGGGCCAC
The DNA here is from genome assembly GCF_947090775.1 of Pseudarthrobacter sp. MM222. Lineage (NCBI taxonomy): Bacteria > Bacillati > Actinomycetota > Actinomycetes > Micrococcales > Micrococcaceae > Pseudarthrobacter > Pseudarthrobacter sp. MM222. The sequence continues at coordinate 855,661 of NZ_OX352321.1, read as the reverse complement.
CTCCCCGGTCCAGGGTCCGTCCGCCCAGCCGCAGTTCTGCGCCCCGAGCAGCACCGGTGAACCCGCGAGGAGGCGGGCCGCCGCGGGCAGGACCGGGAAGGACGGAATGACAAACGGGACAACCCGCCCGGCCGCGAGGGCCGGACGGGTATCCACTTCATGCCGCAGCCGCTCCAGCCAGTCCAGGCTGTCCCTGTAGCCGAGGTACATCTTGGTGCTAACCCCCACGAGGATGCGGGTGCTGGCGGTTTGGCTGCCGGGGCGCTGCTGCATATGTTGGTGCTTTCTGCTGGATCCAGTTGATGGGCGCTGGAAGACCCTACTGCTCCAGCAGCTCGTCGGCCTTGTTCTTGAAGCGGCGGGTCGCGAACATCATGGCCGCGGCCAGGAACGGGAGCACGCCCAGGGCATAGACCCCCATGGTTCCCGTGTCTGAGGCGGTGATCTGGTTGACCGAGGTCCGCAGGATCGGGGCCACGAAGCCGCCAAGGTTACCGAGCGAGTTGATCAGCCCAATTCCCGCGGCTGCGGCCGTTCCGGTGAGGAACGCCGTCGGGTAGGACCAGGCGATGGGGCCGATCGAGAGGAAGCTGCACACGGCGAGGGTGATGAACATGATGCCGAGCGCCGGAATGTGATTCGCGCCGGCCCACGCGGAGCCGAAGATGCAAAGTCCGGTGGAAATGAACAGCCCGGTGCCCCAGACCCTGCGGCGGACCACGGTGTTGGCGGCCTTGCCGATGAAGTAGCAGGCGAAGATGCCGAAGAACCACGGGATGGCTGCCATCAGGCCGACGGCGATGCCCACCTTCTGGCCGGTCAGCTGCGCCACCTGCTGCGGCAGGTAGAACGTCACACCGTAGACGGCGATCTGCAGGCAGAAGTAGATGACGGTGAAGTACCAGACCTTGCCGTTCTTCATGGCGGCCAGGACGCCGCGCGGGCCGGACTCTTCCTTGACAGTGTCTTCCAGTGCCATGACTTCAAGGAGCGCGTTCTTCTCGTCCTTGGTCAGGAATTTGGCGTCCTGCGGGCTGTTGATCAGGAAGAAGTACGCGGCGATACCGGCGACCACCGCCAGCATGCCCTCGACGAAGAACATGACCTGCCAGCCCTGGACCCCGGGCACCTGGTCGCCGATGTTGATCAGCCAGCCGGACAACGGGGCGCCCATCATCTGGGAAAACGGCTGGGCCAGATAGAAGATGGCGAACATCTTGACGCGGACCTTGTTGGGGAACCACGCCGCCAGGAACATGATGACGCCCGGGAACAGCCCGGCCTCGGTGACACCCAGCAGGAACCGCAGGATGATGAATGACGTCTCACCCTGGACGAATGCGAAGCAGGCGGAGACGATGCCCCAGGTGATGGCAATGCGGGCCAGCCACACCTTCGCGCCGAACTTGGTCAGGAGCAGGTTGCTCGGGATCTCGAACAGGGCGTAGCCGATGAAGAAGATCCCGGCGCCCAGGGCGTAGGCGCCGGCTGTGATGCCCTTGTCCACGCCTAAGGCGGCCTCGGCGAAGCCCACGTTGGTGCGGTCCAGGAAGGCGACCACATAAAGGATCACCAGCATGGGCATCAGCCGGCGGGAGGCCTTGGAGATGGCCGATTTAAGGACCGGCGTCTCCAGTAGGTCCCGGGTGGACGTTGTTGTTACGGACATCAAAAACTCCTCGTCGAGCAATCAGTGGTGTAACTCGGTGCAGTGATTCAGTTGCGGGGGAAACGTCTAGCGCGAAAAAGCGATCATCATTACCCCGGCCAGGCAGGCCAGGATGCCGACGGCGAGGTAGATCTTCCGTCCCTTGCTCCAGGATGCGAATCGGGAGGCGGCGCGGGTCTGGCTGTGTTGTGCCACGATGCTTCCTCCTTAGTGCATGTAGAGTCCGCCATCCACATTCAGCGTCTGGCCGGAGATGTACCCGGCGTCCTCGCTGATGAGGAAGGCGATGGCTGCTGCGATGTCCCGGGTCGAGCCGACCCGGTTGACGACGAGGTCTTTGGTGAGTTCGTCCTTGCGTTCCTCGCTGAGGGTGCCGCCCATGATGTCGGTGTCGATGGGGCCAGGTGAGATGGCGTTGACGGTGATGTCGTACTCGCCCAGTTCGCGGGCCGTGGCGCGGGTCAGGCCGATCACGCCGGCCTTCGCCACCGAGTACGGCGTCTTGGAGAATGTGCCGCCGCCCCGCTGCGCGGAGACCGAGGAGATATTCACGATGCGCCCGATCCTGTTCTTCACCATGGATTCTGCGACGCGGCGGGTGGCGTAGTGGACGCCGTTGAGGTTGATGTTGAGCACGCGGTCCCATTCGGCTGCGTCGAGCTCCAGGTAGGGCACCGGTGAGCTGACGCCGGCCACGTTGGCGAGGGCCACGATCTGCGGCAGCTCCGCTTCGATGGCGTCGATCGCTGCACGGACCGAGCCTTCGTCGGAGACGTTGGCACCGGCGCCGAAGGCCTGAACGCCGTGCTCGGCGGCGATTTCCTTGGCGGCAGCCTTGCAGCGTGCGTCATCGAGATCGATGATGCCGATGTTCCAGCCCTCGGCCGCCAGGTAGTTGGCGGTGCCGCGGCCGATGCCTCGCTCGGACACGGCACCGGTGATAATCGCGGTGCGTTCTGCGGGGAATGTACTCATGGGTGCGCTCCTGAAGAAAGGTGGAAGTGAACGATGCAGTTCAGTTGATGGGGGCAGGGCCGAGCTCGTTGAGGAGCTTCTGCATGGCCACGTAGGCCTTGTTGCGGTAGGCGATGAGCTCGGGGGTGCGTTCGGCGGGGACGTTGAGGAAGCCGGCTCCCGTTTTGGTGCCCAGCTTGCCGGCCTCGACCAGGTCGCTGAGGATTTTCGGGGTGGCGAAGCGTTCCGGGAAGTCGGTCTGCAGGGACTTGTAGCAGAAGTTGTAGACGTCCAGGCCCGCCATGTCGGCGATCGCGAACGGGCCGAAGAACGGCAGCCGGAAGCCGAAGGTGGTGCGGACCAGGGTGTCGACGTCCTCCGCAGTCGCGATGTCCTGTTCCACCAGTTGGGCGGCCTCGTGGAAGAGGGCGTACTGGAGCCGGTTGAGTACGAATCCGGTGACGTCCTTGACGACGGCGGTCTGCTTGTTGGCCGCGTGCACGAGGTCGCGGACGGCGCCGACCGTGGCCGCCGAGGTGCCGGCGTGGGGGATGATCTCGACGCCGGGGATGAAGGGGGACGGGTTGGAGAAGTGCACGCCGAGGAACCGTTCCGGGTTGGTCACCGGCTCGGACAGGTCGGCGATGGAGATGGTGGAGGTGTTGGAGCCGATGATGGCGTCGGGGCGGGCGGCGGCGCTGATCCGGGCCAGTGTCTCGTGCTTGATGGCGATGACCTCGGGGACGGCTTCCTCGATGAAGTCGGCGTCCGCGACGGCTTCCTCGATGTTCTTGGCGGCCCAGAGGTTTTCCTTCAGGATGGCCGTGGAGCCTTCCGGGAACAGCCCGTCGGCGACGAACTGGTCGGATTCCGTGAGCAGACGCTCGTAGTTCTTCTGCGCTACTTCGGCGGACACGTCCGCCAGGGCAACCCGGGCCCCGCCGAGCGCCAGGACCTGGGCGATGCCGCCGCCCATGTAGCCGGAGCCGACGACGGCAATCTTACGGGCGGCGTTGATGGCGGCCGCGGTATCTGTTGATTCGGTCATGTTCAGACTGCCTTCGTGTATTCGGGCTCGTACGAGCAAATGGCGTCCACCTTGGCGGCGGAGGAGGAGTTTTCGTCGAAGCGGTGGCTGAGCCATTCGCCGACGAGCTTCTTGGCCAGTTCCAGGCCGATGACTCGCTGGCCCATGGTGAGGACCTGGGCGTTGTTGCTCAGGACCGAGCGTTCCACCGAGTAGCTGTCGTGCGCGGTGACGGCCCGGATGCCGGGGACCTTGTTGGCCGCGATGGCCACGCCGAGCCCGGTGCCGCAGATCAGCAGGGCCCGGTCGGCGTCGCCCTCGGCGATCTTGCGGGCCGCGTCGACGGCCACGTGCGGGTAGGCGGTGGAGTCGTTGGCGCCGACGCCGATGTCCTCTACGGAGGCGACGCGGGGGTCGGCTTCGAGCAGGGCCTTCAGGGCGTTCTTGTATTCGACGCCTGCCTCATCGTTGCCGACGACGACGCGCCAGCCTGTTGTTGTGCTCATGCTTTTGCTCCTGTGCTGGAAGTTTCGATGTGGGTAGAAATCCGTGTGGCGATGAGTGCGAAGGACACTGCGCCGGGGTCGGGGTGGCCGAGGCTCTTTTCCGCGAGCGGACGGGCGCGGCCCTTGAGCGGGCGGAGATCGGCCGTCCGGCTGGCGGCGGCGGTAGCGGCTTCCGCTGCTGCGGCGAGCGAGTCAGCCACTGAGGTTCCGGCGTCGAAGGCGTTGAGGAAGGTGTCCCGGAACGGCAGGAGGGCATCCACCATGGTCTTGTCGCCCAACTCGGCCTTGCCGAGCTCGGTGATCGCGTCGACGAACGCGGTGACGGCGGCGGCGGCGTCCCCGCCGGAGTAGCTGTCCCGGTTGCCCAGCGCGAGGCCGGCGGCGATGACCGCCGAGCCCCAGAGCGCGCCGGAGGTGCCGCCGGCGCGTTCGCTCCAGGCTTCCCCGGCTGCGGTCAGGACCCGCGACGGCGACGCGCCGCCTTCCTGTTCCAGCGCGTGCCGGGCGGCGGCGACGGCCGCGTCCACGCCGCGGCGCATCCCGATGCCGTGGTCCCCGTCCCCGGCGATCGCGTCCAGGTTGCCGAGTTCCTCCTCATGCTCGATGATCACGTGCTGCACCTGGCCGAGCAGGTCGGCCGCCAGCCGGCCGAGGGCTGCCGCCGCTGCGGTGGTGTGTTCAAGCTCCTCGGCGGCGGCCTCGTCGGGGCCGGTGAGTTCGCGGCGGGCCCGGGGGGCGAGGTTGCCCTTGCGGAACGCCGGGGTGTCAGCCGGGGCGGCCCAGTACTGTTCGAGTTCCGCATCGAGCCAGAGCAGGGTCAGGGAAAGCCCGGACATGTCCAGGCTGGTGACCAGCTCCCCGCATTCGGGCTCCACCACGGTCAGACCGGCGGAGGCGAGGAGCTTTTCGATCTTGCCGAAGAGCAGGAACAGCTCGTCGTACTTGACCGTGCCCAGGCCGTTCACGATGGCCACCACGCGGGTGCCGGCGTCCTCCGGCTTGTCCTCGAGCAGCCGGGACACCAGAAGGGCGGCGAGTTCGGAGGCGGTCGGCATCGGGTGTTCGGAGATGCCCGGTTCGCCGTGGATGCCCAGGCCCAGGGACATCTGCCCGGCCGGGACGGTGAACAGCGGGGCGTCCGCGCCCGGCAGGGTGCAGCCGCCGAACGCCACGCCCAGGGAGCGGGTGCGGTAATTGGTTTTGACGGCGAGCCGTTCGACGTCGTCCAGGCTGAGCCCGGCCTCGGCGGCGGCGCCGGCGATCTTGAAGACCGTCAGGTCCCCGGCGATCCCGCGGCGCTTCCCGATCTGCTCCAGCGGGGCGGAGGCGATGTCGTCGGTGACCAGCACCGTGCGGGTCTCGATGCCCTCGGCGTTCAGCCGCAGCTGGGCCTGGCCGAAGTGCAGCACGTCCCCGGCGTAGTTCCCGTAGCTCAGCAGCACCCCGCCGCCGGCGTTGGCGGCCTTCGCCACCCGGTAGACCTGCCCGGCCGCCGGCGAGGCGAACATGTTCCCGCACGCCGAGCCCGCGGCAAGGCCCGGCCCGACCAGGCCGGCGAAGGCCGGGTAATGCCCGGAGCCGCCGCCGACCACCAGGGCCACCTGCCCGGCCGGGACCTCGGTGGAGCGGACCACGCCGCCGTCCACCCGGGCCACATAGCCCCGGTTGGCCGCCACGAAGCCGTCCAAAGCCTCATCCGCGAAATCAGCGGGATTGTCGAAGATCTGGGTCATGGTTCCTCATTGAATCCGTGTTGGAGAACTAATGCTGTGGGCAGAGAACTGAGTTGGAGCTGGGGTGGTGCGGCCGCCCCCAAATAGCTTGACGGCCGCACCCATCGCCGAATCAGATGCTGGCGAGTGCCGTGGTTGCGGGCTGCTGCCGGCCCTGCGCAACTTTGCTCTGGCCGAGGGCGTAGCCGTCGGTCTTCGGCAGGACCTGGCGGCGGAGGTAGTCCTGGTTGCTGGCGGTGACGGACAGGCCGTCGCCGCCGTAGTGCTCAGTGCAGAGGATGCCCTGGAAGCCCACGGACAGGGCGACCTTGAATGCCTCGCGGTAGTTGATCAGACCGCTTTCCATCGGGGCCGGCATGGCCACGTAGGTGTCGCGAGCCACGTCCTCGTCGCGGATGTAGTTCTTCATGTGCCAGTAGTTGGAGTACGGGAGGGTCTTGGCGACCATTTCGCGCCAGTCCTCGATCGGTCGGTGCAGCCGGACCAGGTTGCCGATGTCCGGGTTGAGGCCGACGTTGGCCAGGCCGATGTCCTGGACCAGCTGGACGGACTGGTCCGCGGTGCCGAGGTAGGTGTCCTCGTACATTTCGAGCGAGAGCAGCACGCCGACCTCCGCCGCGTGCTGGCCGAGTTCGCGCAGGCGTGTGACGGCCTTGCCCCAGGTTTCCTTGTCCCCCACCGGGTCCTTGTAGCCCTCGACCGTCCAGAACCACAGCTGCTTCTGCTGCTCGGCGGTGATGGCCTGGTGCAGTCCGACCGAGACCACCTCGCAGCCCAGTTCGGCCGCGGCGTCGATGGTGCGGTGGCTGTAGGCCAGGTTGGCTTCCCAGTTCCCTTCCTCGATGACGCTGCGCCGGATCGCGGAGATGACGGGAATGCCGATGCCCACGTTGTCGGCGGTCTGCTTGAACTCGGCGAGCCGGGCGGCGCTCAGGTCGCCGGGGCGGACCCAGCTGTCCGTGAGGTCGGCGTCGGAAAAGCCTGCTTCCTTGACCTCGGTGAGGACCTCGGCCCAGGCGGAGGCCTCGGCGTCGTTGATGTGGTTGCCCTGGGCGTCGGTTCCCGGGAACTGCAGCAGAGCCGCGGTGATGGGCCAGTTTTCGGCTGTGTAAGCCATGGGGTCACTCCTTCGTGAGATCCTGTTTCCTATAGGATCTACCATTCGACTCAATGTTGTCAATGTCACATTCTGGGCTAGGGCTGCTTCGCAGCGAAGGCCGCGGTGGCGAAGACCTCCGGATTCAGGACGTTGGCGGGGCGCTCCCCTCCTGCCACCGCCAGGATCGACGAGATGGCGCCGGCCGCCACGTCCCGGGTGAAATCTTCGGTCCAGCACAGCGAATGCGGGGAAAGCACCACGTTGTCGAAGGTCAGGAGCTCGTCGTCCGGAAGCAGGGGTTCCGGCTCGAAGACATCCAGCCCGGCGCCGGCGATCCGGCCGTCCCGCAGGGCATCCCGGAGGGCATCCGTGTCCACGAGCTTTCCCCGGCCGATGTTGATCAGATAGGCACTTGGCCTCATCCGGGCCAAGGCCTCGGCGTTGATCAGCTTTTTGGTCGCCGGTGTGAGCGCGGCGCAGAGCACCACGTAGTCCGAGCGCTCCAGGAGCTCGTTCAGGCCCAGCAGCTCGACGCCGAGCTCCGCAGCCTCCGCATGGCGGCCGCTGCGGTTGTTGCCCACCACCTTCATTCCGAGCGGGGCCAGCAGGCGGGCGAGCTCGGCGCCCACGCTGCCGAAGCCCACGATGCCGACCGTCTGTCCAACCAGCGGCGCGCCCCGGTAGTGCTCGCGCTGCGCCCAGTCGGAGGTCCGCGTCAGCCGGTCCTTGGCCAGGAGCTTGTGCGAGAGAGCCAACAAAAGGGTCAGCCCGGCCACAGCCAGCGGGCGGCGAATGGCGTCCGGGGTGTTCGTAACGACGACGCCGGCGCGGGTGCAGGCGTCCAAGTCAATGGTTTCGTAGCCTGCACCGAACCGGGCGATCAGCCTCAGGTCCGGGGCGTGGTCCACAGTGCGCGAATCGAAGGCGATGTGCCCCAGCGACAGAACAGCGTGGACGCCGGCAAGATCGGCCAACGGAACCGGATCCGTGTAGCTGGGCAGGACGCCCCAGCTGATGCCTTTGTCGCTGAGTCGTTGCAGTCCGAGGTCTCCGTGGACGGAGCTGCCGTCAGGTCGGGCAGCGTCGGCCGTGACCGCCACGGTGAAGGGCGGGTGGGTGGCGCCCGCCGCCGGGGCGGCCGCCTCGCTGGCGGCCGCCTCGCTGGCGGCCGCCGTCGTCAATTCATTTGTTGCTGTGCTCATGCGTCGGTTCAGCTTTCTGTCTGCGTTGCTGCGGTCTTGTCCCGGATGGGCTCGCGGACCAGCACGGTGTAGGCCACGGCGGCCAGGGCCGCGATGACGCCGCCGATGACGAACGACGGCGCGTAGGACCCGGTTGCATCGGCGATCACGCCGGTCAGCAGCGGTGCGAAGGCACCGCCGAAGTAGCCGCCGAAGTTCTGGATGGCACCGACGGATGCCACCTGGGAGTTGTCCACGATATCGCCGGGCATGGCCCAGGCGGCTGCCTGCATGGTGGCGACGAAGCCCAGCGCCACGGTCATCACGGCGAGGGCGAGCGGGAGGGAATCTACAAACGGGATCAGGCAGATCAGGATGCCGGCGATCACGGCGGCGACGGACATCACGTGGCGCTTGGCCAGCAGCGGATCGCGGCCCGCCTTCTTGGCGTAGCGTGTCATGACCCAGCCGCCGGTGATGCCCAGGATAGCCGCACCCAAGTACGGGACAGCAGCCAGCCAGCCGGAGTTTGCGATGCTGACGCCGCGCTCTTCCTGCAGGTACAGCGGGAGGAAGACGATGAAGATGTTCCAGATCCAGATGACGCAGAAGAAGCCTGCCATCATTCCCCAGATCTGGCGGTGCTTGAAGAGACCCAACCAGGAGACCTTCTTGGCACTCAGGACCTGCGTGGCGCGCTGGCTTTCGATGTAGTCCAGTTCCTGCGCGCTGATGCGCTTGTGCTCTTCAGGAGCGCGGTAGTAGATGAAGAAGGCCAGTGCCAGCACAAGGCCCGCGACGCCGAGGAAGAGGAAGATGGCCTGCCAGCCGAAGGTGAGCATGATGGCGGTCAGAACGGGCGGGGCAATAGCGGGTCCCCACTTGGAGCCGCTGTCCCAGATGGCGGTGGCCTGTCCGCGCTCGGTGCGGGGGAACCAGTCGGCGGTGAGTTTTGCCGATGCCGGTCCGTTCGGGGCTTCGGTGACGCCGAGCAGGAAACGGAAGGTGATGAACTGCCACATCTTGCCGCCGATGGCCATCAGCGCGGTAGCGATGCTCCAGCCCGCGATGGCGAGGAAATACATCCGGCGGGCGCCGAGCTTGTCCACGAGCCAGCCGGCCGGCAGCTGGGCAAAAGCGTAGGTCCAGGAGAACACGGTGCCCAGGAGGCCAATGTCCGTCCGGGTCATGCCGAATTCTTTGATGAGCTGCGGAGCGGCGATGGAGATCGCGCTGCGGTCCATGTAGTTGATGATGCCTGCGGCCAGCGCCCAGCCTAGGATCCACCATCGCAGATTTTTGATGGTGCGGCGTGTTGCTGATTCCTTAGGGCCTGTGGCCAAAGTTTCTGTTTGCACTGTTCACTCCCTTGTGACTCACCCGGTGTCGGCATCGTAGCCGTCACAATCGAAGATCCTATAGGGTCTTTGATCCAGTTGTGAAGGGGGTCACAAAAAAGACGCGCTTTACGTTTGCTGCGCTGGCCTGCTGAAGGAGAACTAGTCTGCCGGCGCGTCGGCAATGGCGCGGCCGCGCACCTTCTGCACATGCTCTGCCATGGCAGCTGCGGCCTTCTCCGGATCGCCGGAGGAAAGCGCGTCCAGGACCGCCTGGTGCTCGGCGATCGCCTGTTCCGCGTCCGTGATGCCCACGCCCCCAAAGAGGCGGAAGCGCTGGACCTGCCCGCCGAGGGCGGCATAGGCGGCAACCATGAACTGGTTGCCGGTCTGCTCCGCGATCAGCCGGTGGAACCGTTCATCGGCCTCCAGATAGTCGCGGAATTCGGCAAACGACGGGCCCCGCGGAGCCTTCTTGAGGTCGGCCACAGCCGCGGACAGCTCGGCATGGTGCGCGGGTGTCAGCCTGGCGCACGCCAAGCGGGCGTTGACGGGCTCGATTGCAAGCCGCGCTTCCATGAGCTCGGCGAAGTCCTCCTGGGTGAACATCGGCGCAACCCGATAGCCCTTGAGCGCGACGCGGCGAACCATTCCGGTGTGTTCGAGCCGGGCAAGGGCCTCGCGGACCGGCGTCGGGGAAACATCGAGCTCCCTGGCGGTTCCGTCAATGCTCACCGCGGCCCCGGGTTCGAGCCGCCCGTCGATGAGCGAGGCAAGAAGCTCCTCATAGACGTGGTCGGCGAGGACCTGGCGGCTGACGGGTCGGCCCGTGTGGTGGCCCTCAGGGCGACTCCCGGAGGAAGCTGATTGCATGTTCAGATCCTATAGGAGAGGACATGCCCATTCGCCGGGCACGCGCCCTGCGTCCGAGGGACATGCCCCTTGCCCGGGCCCCGCCAAGGGACATGCTCATCCCCGGGCCCCGCCACCCCCCGGCCGAAGGACATGCCCATTCCCGGGTCCCAACGGGGAACATGTCCCTTCGCCGGTCCCCCGACCGAGCGACATGCTCATTCTTAAGAGCGGAGAGTGGGCAGAATGGCATTCTGCCCACTCTTCGTGGCTGCGACGGGGCATGTCCCCGCCGGGTGAGCTGCTGTCCGGGCCTAGTTCTGGTAGGCCGGGTAGTCCGTGTAGCCTTCGGCACCGTCAGTGTAGAACGTGGTCGGATCTGCCTCGTTGACCGGCAGGCCTTCACGCCAGCGGCGGACCAGGTCCGGGTTGGCGATGGCGGGGCGTCCGACAACGACGGCGTCAGCGTGGCCGTCCGCGACCAAGGCTTTGGCCTCCTCACCGGTGGTGACAACGCCGAAGCCGGTGTTGATCAGGAACGTACCCTTGAACCGTGCGCGCAGATCCTGGACCAGCTCGCTGGTGGGTTCCTTGTGCAGAATGCTGAGGTAGGCCAGTTCCAGCGGGGCCAGAGCGTCTACGAGGTGGGCATAGGTGGCCCGGACGTCTGCTGCATCAAGTTCAGTTGCGCCCTGAACGTTGTGCTCGGGCGAGATGCGGATGCCAACGCGGTCCGCCCCGATGGCGTCCACCACGGCCTGGGCTACTTCGATCACGAAGCGTGCGCGGTTCTCAGGCGAGCCGCCATAGACGTCGTCGCGCTGGTTGGCGGCTGGAGTGAGGAACTCGTGCAGCAGGTAGCCGTTCGCGGAGTGCAGCTCGACGCCGTCGAACCCTGCCTCTACTGCCTTGCGTGATGCCGTCACGAATTCCTGAAGGATGGCCGGCAGTTCCTCGGTCGTCAGGGCGCGGGGAACAGGGAACGGTTTCTTGCCCTTGTACGTGCGGGTCTCACCGTCGATGGCAATGGCACTGGGTGCGACTACCTCGTAGCCCCCCGTAGTGTCCTCATGGGTGACACGGCCAGCATGCATGACCTGGGCGAAAATGCGACCACCCTCAGCGTGGACCGCGGCGGTCACGTTGGCCCAGCCCTCCAGCTGTTCGTCGGTCACGAGCCCGGGCTGGCCAGGGAAGCCTCGGCCTGCCCGGCTGGGGTAGGTTCCCTCACTTACAATCAAGCCGAGCGACGCCCGCTGCCGGTAGTGCTCGACGACCAGCGGGCCGGGGACTCCTTCTTGGCCGGAGCGGACGCGGGTAAGCGGCGCCATCACAAGACGGTTGGGCAGTTCCAGCTCACCGAGGGTCATCGGGGAAAACAGCATGCGCAGTTCCTTTCACAAGGGATTGGGTTCGCATGGTGTAACTGCGCGGCGCTTGCAACTATTCCGCGTGCGACTCGGATCACTATCGTGAGACGCTCACGGTGCGGGAGGAGCGGCGGGGCATCCCTGACCCTGTGGGTTCTGGAGGCAATCGTCCGCGTAGTTCCTGGTGATCGAGCGCCACACACTGACAGGCTGTGGCGGGGAGCTGAAGGAGCCTTGCCCCGGAATGGGAAGCGGCGGGCCGCCATTGACGGAATATGTGCCCTTGAAATGGGTGGTCAGCACCACCGCGAAATCCCCCGTCTGGGCGTAGACGTGACTGGTGAGGGTTTTCTCGCCCCAGCGTTCTTGCGGAAGCGGACCGCCGGCCGCCGCCTGGGGACCGAGCACCGCGCCGTCGCCGTAGTTCCACGAGTACTCCACGGGCTTTGCTACCACATGCACGCGTTGGGCCAGGATGGTGATGTCGAATTGTTGTTCCGCTGCATTCCCGAAAAAGTTCGTTTCCGCGCCGCGCAGGGTATGCGGGCTCGGCTGGGCTGTAACGGTGCCGGCTGCGACTGGCAGCCGCTGGAACTCCGTCTGGATCATAGCCGCGATGCGGGGCAGCAAATCCTCAGGTCTGGGATCGAAAAGACAAGTCGGGCCGGAGTGATAGGTCCACGAGGGGTTCGGCACTCCGGCCGGCGCTTTCAGCCACAGGACCGGAATCCCCTCTTTACCGTCCGGTCCGTTCTTGCAGTCGACAAGAACTGCCAGGCAATCGGTGTCGAAGTCCCCGCCGCCGAGGTGACATTGCAGCTCGTACTTGTACTGGTAGGGATCCGCACTTGGGGCTCCGGGTTGGAGGGCAACGAATTTCCCCGTGGCGGGGTCGATCCTCCATCCCCCGACATTGACCCCTTGATTTCCAAATCCGGCGTCGACACCGTTCTCATCCGCGGATGCGACACAAGGAAGAAGGAGAGTGACCGCCACGATTAGAAATGCCGCGGCAATTCTGATGACGTGCTCCCGAAACCGTTTGCTTGATCGGCTCATCGGATGGGATGAAGCCCCGTGAGTCGCCACGCGCCGCTAGCGAACTCGGCGATCATGACGTTGCCAGTATCCGAGGGCGGCGTCGGCGTTCTGAACTCAGTTCCTCCGGGGCCAATGTACGAAATCATTGCCTGCTGCACTTGGACTACGACTTGGTATTGACCGTCAGGCTGCTCAGCATACGACGTACTAACGGAAGGCGTTTCAACACGTCCCCCTGCCAGCCACTTCCCGCTTTCGTAATTGGAGCTGATGGCTTGCGTTACGTTCAAGCAAAGTTCGCATCCAGGCGTAGTAATCGCGTCCAACGGCGTTGTATCGCCGGTCTCGTACCCGTAACTCAACAACTGGAACCAGTACCGCGCAAAGGCTTCAAGTCCCTCCTTCGTTTCCGATTTCGCGACCTCGGGCAGCACCGGTACGGGGACGTTCTGGGCCCTGCCTGAGGCGTCGGCCGGCTTATAGCTCGGAGCTGGGGTCGGGGTGGCACTCGGAGTCGACGCGGCAGAGGGGCTTTGCGATTCGGCCGTCGGGGATGCGCCGGGTTGCGTTCCTCCCCCGCTACAGGCGGCGGCAGACATCAGAAGCGCGGCAACCAGAGCAGCGGACCAGGAGCGCTTGATGGTGGAGCTCGAAGTGCGAGATGTCATGGTCAGCTACTCCCCGATAGAAAATCAAGACGCCTGAAGCCAAACAGTGGCTTAAGGGTAACCGACGTCACATCCGGGGCGTCAGAGTTTTCCACAGTCCTTCCGTTCGCCCTCAACCTCAAGGTGGACAGACGTGAAACTGCCTGGAGCGAAGAAAACCAGGCGGGTGGCACGGGAGCCCCGCGTCCCGCCATGTCACCCGCCGCCTAGACTTAAACCATGGCGGACAAGCTGACTCCGGAGCGGCGCAGCTGGAACATGTCTCGCATCAGGGGCAAGAACACCAAACCTGAACTGCTGGTGAGAAGGCTGCTCCATTCAAAGGGTTACCGCTACCGGCTTCACGGCACGGCGCGCGGAGGCAAGCTCCCGGGCAACCCCGACCTGGTCTTCGCCAGCCGCCACAAAGTCATCTTCGTCAACGGCTGTTTCTGGCACTTCCACGACTGCCGCGTGGGCCAGCACGCTCCCAAAGCCAATGCGGAATTTTGGGAAACCAAGCGGACGCGCACGCGGAACCGCGATGCCGAGCAGCTCCATCAGCTGGAAGCCTCAGGCTGGACAGTGCTGACGGTCTGGGAGTGCGAACTCAAGGACCCAGTAAGTTTGGAACAGCAACTGGACGCGTTCCTTAGCAGTACTCAGCAACCGCCGCGCTGAGCAGATCGCAGCACTAAGCAGCCACCGCACTAAGCAGCCGCCACACCGAGCAGATCGCGGAGCCGGCGCCCGCCGACAATCGCCGAGGCCTAACCCGCACCTCAACCGCGGTTGTGGGCGATCAGCCAGCCGGCCATCTCGCGGGAGCGGCCTGCGGCGGCGCGGTCGCCCTCAGCGGCGGAGACGATGGATCCCTTCATGAGGATGTGCCAGGACCGGGAGAAGTTCTCCGGATCGCGCAGCCCTGCCTCTTCGGCCAGTTGCTGAACATGGGTACGGATTTTCGCGAGGTAGTCGATACTCGCCTGGCCAAGGGGATGGTCCGGGCCCATTTCGAGCAGGATGTTCACGAACGAACAGGCCTCGAAATCATCGCGCGCGAACCAGTCGGCAAAGACGTCGAAGATGGCGAGCAATTGCTCCTCCGGGGTCGCGCCCCGGCGCCGGGCCTCTGAGACAATCTTGTCCACAGTCCACTGCTGGTCCCTGCGTTCGAGGAAAGCCAGCACTAGCTCGTCTTTAGAGGCGAAATGCCGGTAGAAGCTCGCCTTGGCTACTCCAGAGCGGCTGATCAGTTCGTTGACACCGACATCCCGGACTCCCCGCCGGGAGAAAAGCTCATAGGCGACGTCGAGAATCCGCTCCCGCACACCCGAGCCAGCGACAGACCCACCGCTAGGCACCACGAGCGGTGGTGACGATCTCCGGACGGGATTCGTTGAAAGCGACATCAAAGATATTCTAGCGCGTCGCGAGACAGAGTGGTCTGCCCGGAGTAGAGTTCGTATTTCGGGCCTGGGGACCCGCAGTCCGCTGTACTTGAACTACTACCCACCCCGGAGATCCAGATGTCGCAACAGACGTCAGAGGAGTCGCTGACTCCCGACGCGCCGCGCCCCAGCCCCACCTCGTCCTCTGTAGCCCGTCTGAACGACTACCGGCGGGCCAAAGCGGTTGACCCTGATCTTGAGCCCCTGCGCCGGCAAGTGTCTACGATCATTGATGCGATTCTCGCTGATAACGCCCCGGACGAGGCGGAGGTGCGCGAAAAACTTCGCCTGCATGTTGCCCGAAACCCCGGCCGGCCGGAAAAGGCGCTCCTGGGCCACTTGATCTCAATGTCCGACCGGCAGGACGAAGCAGGGTAGGTGGCAGCACCCACCGAACACAACGCCACGTTTACCGGCTGATGGTCGCTTGCCGCACCACTTCGCCCCAGGACTGTTGTGCAAGATCCGCCACGGAGGCCAGGATCTCGGCGGGCGACTTGGACAGATCCAGCGGAAATTCCACGATGTCGATGTCCGTATTCAGGATCCGGCGTAGCTTGATTTCCCCTGCGC
Source organism: Pseudarthrobacter sp. MM222 (assembly GCF_947090775.1). NCBI lineage: Bacteria > Bacillati > Actinomycetota > Actinomycetes > Micrococcales > Micrococcaceae > Pseudarthrobacter > Pseudarthrobacter sp. MM222. The sequence goes on along the minus strand of NZ_OX352321.1, from coordinate 840,221 downwards.
CCGGGTAAATGAGCCAGGCTGTCGGGACGCGTAACGACGTGCAGTACGCCAGCATGCGGTAATGGTCGCCGGAAAGCGACGCCCCGACGTCGGACGCCGCCTGGTACTTGGCGTCGTAGACCATCACCGGCCGTCCGCCCAGCAGATGCACGGCACCCGGTTGCACAATGATGCGGTCCGAATCGCGGACAGCTTCGTTGAGCAGGGCGTTGTACCGCAGCCGCATCTCCCCCGGGAACGCTGTCATGGCCTCCCGCAGCGCGATCCCGACGAAGTCCTCGAAAACGCTGGACATGTCCACCACAAACGACGCCGACTGCTGCCTGCCGTCGCCGGCTTCCGCGGAGGCGTTGCGCAGGATCAGTTCCGCGAGGCGCAGGGCTGCGTGGTAGCGGGCATTCATCCGGCTGGCCCGCCACACCGGCAGCGGCGCACCGGACTGCAGCCGGGTTACGGCGGCGAGCTTCCCCTTCAACTGTCGCAGCCTGCTGAGGACTTCGGGGCGGACCCCCGGCACCTGGGACATCCGCTCGAGCGCGGCCCGAAGGATCCGGTTTTCGGCAATGTCTTCGGTGAATTCGTCATAGGACACCTCCAGCGGAACCAGCATGCCGGGCCGGCGGGAAATCTGATCCGAGATGCGGATCCTGCCCTTGACCGTCCGGAGGGATTCGTCCACGTTCAGGTAACCCTGCAGGACTCCGCGGCTGAGGGCGCGGTCCGCGAGTTGCGCCAGCGATTCGGCCAAGGCACTCCAGAGGTCACTTTCCTCGACGGCGGAGACGGAATCCTCACGGAAGCCCTGGTCCCCCGCGTAGCCCAGCAGGAACAGCAGCCGGCTCAGACCGAGCCGCTCCTTGGGCCGGACCTCCAGCTGCACCGTGGGGGTGCGAACGGACCCGACCTTCCCGACCGGCTCGATGCGGTACAGCCCCATGCCCATCGGCGATGCCTTCGCCAGCCCGCTTCCGTTGATGTACGCCGCGCTGGCCGGATCGAGGCGCTCCGCGACTCCGACGGAGAGCTCGTCCAGCACCACCCGACGCAGCGAAACAGCGCCCCCGGCGCGGGCGCCCCGGCTAGGACTCAAGGCGGGCGAGCAGTTGGTCCAGCCCGAACCGTTCCTCCAGCTGGGCCCGGTTGAGCTGGCCGTGATAGTGCTCCTCAAGCAGCGGCATCAGCTCGTACTTCCAGATCCGGCGCAGGCCCTTGGGGCTCTGGGCGGACTTCTTCATGAAGTAGGACGGCCCTATCATGAGGTCGCGGTCCCACTCATCGATCGCATCGTTGAGGGCGTCCATCAGCAACGCCGGCGTGGTGTCCAGCTCCCGGGCCTGCAGGAAGCGCAGCAGCGAGCCTTTCACCGGCTCGGTCTTGGGGTGCAGCTCGATGAAGTTGAAGCGTCGCCGGATGGCGGCATCCATCATCGCGATGGACCGGTCCGCAGTGTTCATGGTGCCGATGATGTACAGGTTGTCCGGCAGCGTGAAGGGCTCGTTGGGGCTGTACTGGAGGTAGATTCGGTCGTCGCGGTACTCGAGCAGGAAGTACAGCTCGCCGAAGACCTTCGCGAGGTTTGCCCGGTTCATCTCATCGATGATCAGGAAGTAGGGCTTGCTCTCGTTGCCGGGCTTGGCCGCCTCTTCGGCGATGCGGCGCAGCGGACCGGCCACCAGTTTGAAGGACACTTGTCCCTCGTCCGTTTTGTCCGGCCGGAAACCCTCGAAGAAGTCCTCGTAGGCGTACGAAGGGTGGAACTGCACCAGCTTCACCCGCTCGTCGGTGGTATCGCCGGCAAGTTGCGCCGCCAGGTGCTTGGCCAGATAGGTCTTGCCGGTACCGGGCGGGCCGTACAGCACCAGCTGCCGGTTCTCCTCGAGGAGTTCCGCGATCTCCTGCAACGGCTCCAGATCCATGTGCAGCGCTGCGGCGAATTCCGGTGTGAGCGGGCGGAAACCTTCACAAGCGGGTTCGACGACGGCGGCCGGTTCGGTGCCGTCGCCGGCCTCCGCTTCCGCTTCGGTGGGCAGGAGGGCCTCGAGCGCCTGGATCACGCGGGTGATGTCGACGACGATTCCTGAGGTCGCCAGCTGACGCTGCACGTGCCGGGGCAGCTCCGACATGCTGTGGGTCTCGTCGAACCAGCGGACCTTGCGGCGCAGCCGCCGATTGTCCTCGTGGTGTTCGGGTTCACCCAGGACAACGCCCACCCGGACGGTGCCCGAGCTCTGGTACAGGGCCAGGTCGCCGGGCTTCATCACGGTCAGGAAGGCAAAGACGGCGGTTTTGGTGTCCTCGCGTTCCACGTAGCCGAGGTGTTTATAGTCCTCATCCACGGCGTGCTGGACCAGCCCGGCAGTGACGCCGGGGTCCAGCAGGCGAAGGTGTTCGACGTCGAGCGTCACTCTTTCGTCAGTCTGCCAGGTACCGAGCAAGTCGGCGTTGTCCTGATGGGTGCGCAGCAGCCAAGCGCGGCGGCCGGGGTCTCCCACCTTGCGCCACTGGCTCACGAGCTGGCGGGAGTACCAGTCGATCCGCTGGCCGGCCTGTTCGTCCAGGTGCAGGCGGATGCGGTGGATGTCGGCCGAGATTTCCTCGTCGCTGTCCCCCTTGGCCCCGCCAACGAGGGAGGCAAAGGCGTCGCGGATTTCCTGGCGCTCGACGTCCGCCACAATTGGCTCGAAGTAGCTCGGCCAGACCAGGAATTCAATGCTGCGGCGGATCGCCGGCTGGTCATCCGGGGTGCCCGCCACCAGCAGGTGGAAGGCCAGCGGGTCCTTGACGGCCGCGGCGACGACACCCGCGGGCCCCTGGGCCACGTGCTTGACGAAGCGGCAGAGCCATTTCAGGTGATCCCAGATGGTCCAGTTGAACTCGGCGGTGCGGTCCCGGATGACGCCGTGGTCGGTCATTCCGGCATACAGCTCATCCGGAAGTTCCAACGACGGTTCCAGCCACGTCGCGGCTTCTGCCACCCGGGCGCGTTTGACCTTGAGGGATTTGACCTCATGGGCCAAGGGAAGGGACTGAAGAAACAGCAGTTCAACTGCCAGTTGCTTGGCTCCCCGGGAAGCATCCGCCAGGTTCTCCCGGAGGTTGGTCATCATGGGTGCCTTGGAGTCCGATACACCTCGCTCAAGGCGTTCCAGCAGCTCCGCCGCGGCCGGCACCGACCACGTTTTCGTGCGTCCGTCCAAGGCCGAAGCCTTGCCGTGCAACCCCGGCCCCAGGACAAACCACGCCGCGTCCTCAATCTCCTTGGAGATGCCGAGGGCGCGGTGCATGGCAGGCTTTTTGGCTGGGGTCATCCCTTCAATTTACAGGCTTAAACTGAACGCCCGCATCAAGGGTGCGTCAGGGCCCGGGGCAGGGAGCCCGCGGGCAGCGGACGGACCCGGCGGGAATGACCGGTTGCTGTCAGGACGCAGGGTGGCGCCGGACGCCGAAGGTGAAATAGCTGGCCGGCCCGATGAAGTTGAGCAGGGTGGCCACCCGCCACAGCGCCTTGCTGCCGCGGATCTGCTCGGCCGGACGGCGCGAGATGTCACGCTGCGCCGCGAACAGGAGTGAGAGCTGGACGCCGGCCGCCGTGATGGTGCCGAACTTCGCCAGCGGCGGGAGTTCGGCCCAGGACTTCTTCCGGGCATTCTTCGTGCTTCGCTTCGTCATTGGTCGTTACTCCTTGCTTCCGGCGGGAGTGGCTGCGTATGCGGGTGTTCATTCTAGAGGCGATCCGCGGCCCTAGGTAGAGTCCCGAGATAGTGGCCCGAGGTAGTGGCTCCGACGTGCAGGCCGAGGAAGAGCCCCACGTTGCCGCGGGCGAGTCTAGGGTGCAGCGCGGACCGCGTGCGGATGCGCGGGAGTGAACCGCGCCAGCGTCTCCTTCTGCTCCGGGGTAAGCCGCAGCACCCGCCCGGTGGCTTCTTCCACGAAGGCAAGGTGGCTCGTGGCGCGGACGCAGTCCTCCCGGGTGACCGGGTCCTGGACCAGGTAATGGATGTCGAAGCTTGCTCCCTTTACCGCGCCGATCCAGAGCTGCACCAGCGCGGGAACGTTGCGGTATTCGAGCGTGCGAACGTACCGGATCTTGTGCTCCACCACGAGGGCGAGGGTGCCCTCCGGGACCTCGTTGAACAGCGGCACCGGCGGCTCGACCCCGGGCAACCCGGCGCCGCGGGGTGGACCGAACGCCGCAATGCGGGCCTCCTCGAGGATGCGGACGACCTGCACGTTGTTAATGTGGCCGTACGCGTCCATGTCCCCCCACCGCATCGGCACCTGCACCTCGATGCGCTGGGGGTCGACGGCTGCTCCGGGAGCCGCCGGCCCGGCGGCACTCAGCTGTGCACCGCCGTCGCATCGTCGGCCGTGTTTTCCGAAAAGGCCGCCTCGGCGTCCTCGCCGGCGAACTGGGACATGTACAGGCGGTAGTAGGCGCCCTTCAGCTCCAGCAGTTCGGCGTGACGGCCTTGCTCGACGATCCGGCCGGCCTCCATCACCAGGATGGTGTCGGCGTCGCGGATGGTGGAGAGGCGGTGGGCGATCACGAAACTTGTCCGGTCCGTGCGCAACGCCGCCATGGCCTTCTGCACCAGCACCTCGGTGCGGGTATCCACCGAACTCGTCGCCTCGTCCAGGATCAACAGCGACGGGTTCGCGACGAAGGCCCGCGCGATGGTGATCAGCTGCTTCTCGCCGGCGCTGACGTTGTTGCCTTCCTCGTCGATGACGGTGTTGTAGCCGTCCGGTAGGGCCCGGACGAAGCGGTCGACGAAGGTGGCCTTGGCCGCCTCCATCACCTGATCCTCGGTGGCGTCCAGGTTGCCGTAGCGGATGTTCTCGTAGATGGTCCCGCCGAACAGCCAGGCGTCCTGCAACACCATGCCGACCTTGGAGCGCAGTTCCGCGCGGCTCAGCTGGGTGATGTCGACGCCGTCGAGAGTGATGCTGCCGCCCTGGAGTTCGTAGAAGCGCATCACCAGGTTCACCAAGGTGGTCTTGCCGGCCCCGGTGGGTCCAACGATCGCCACGGTGTGGCCGGGCTCGGCGGTGAAGGACAGATCCTCGATCAGCGGCTTGTCCGGGGTGTAGCTGAAGGTGACGCGCCGGAACCCGACATGGCCGTCAGTCTTCGCCGGAAGCTGCTCGGTGGCGGTTTCTGCGTCCTGCTCATCCGCGTCGAGGAATTCAAAGACCCGCTCCGCGGATGCGACGCCGGACTGCAGCATGTTGGCCATGCCGGCCATCTGGCCCAGCGGCTGGGTGAACTCGCGGGAGTACTGGATGAACGCGGTGGCATCTCCCAGGCTCATTCCGCCGGAAGCGACGCGCAGGCCGCCGACGACGGCGATGCCCACGTAGCTGAGGTACGACACAAACTGCATGACCGGCATGATCATGCCGGAGACGAACTGCGCGCCGAAGCTTGCCTTGTAGAGGGCTTCGTTGCGTTCGTCGAAGCGCGCCAGCATGTCGCCGTCGCGGCCGAAGACGCGGACCAGGTCGTGGCCGGAGAAGGATTCCTCGATCTGGCCGTTGAGTTCGCCGGTGTTCTTCCACTGCGATGCGAAGAGCTTCTGGCTCCGGGAGCCGATGATGCCGGCGGCGACGCCTGAGAGAGGCAGCGCAATGAGGGCGATCAGGGCCAGCTGCCAGGACACGATGAACATCATGATCACAATGCCGATGACGGTCAGCGCGGAGTTCACCAGCTGGGCGAAGGCCTGCTGGAGAGCCTGCTGGATGTTGTCCACATCGTTGGTGACGCGGGAGAGGATGTCACCGCGCTGCCGGGTGTCGAAGTAGTTCAGCGGCAGCCTGTTCAGCTTCTTCTCGGTGTCATCGCGCAGTTGGCGGACCACGCGCATGACGAGGACGTTCAGGACGTACCCCTGCAGCCAGAGGAAGATATTGGCCACGAAGTACATCACCAGCACCACGCTGATGAGGAAGCCGAGCTTCTGGAAGTCGATGCCTACGCCGGGGACCAGGTCCATCTTGGAGAGCATGTCCGCGAAGTTGTTCTCGCCCTGGGTCCGCAGGCCCTCGACGAACTCGTCCTTGGTGACCCCTGCGGGCAGTTGCTTGCCCACCACTCCGCCGAAAATCACGTCCATCGCCTGGCCGAGGATCCGGGGCGCGACCACGTTGAGCACCACTGCGACGGCGACCATGAAGAAGACCACGATGACGCCGGTCCGCTCGGGCTTCAGCAGGCCCAGCAGCCGCTTCGCGGAGGGCCAGAAGTGCTCGGCCTTCTTGGAGGCAACGGCACCGAACATGCCGCCGTCGGCCTCGCCCGGGGTGTACTCCTCCTCGTAGAAATCGTCGTCCGGTGCAGCGTCCGGGGTAGTGGGAGCGACTTTCTCGTTGGTGCTCATGCGACTGCCTCCGCGCTCAGCTGGGATTCGACGATTTCCTGGTAGGTGCTGGAGGTCTCCAGGAGTTCCTCGTGGGTGCCGCGGTCCACGATCCGGCCATTGTCCAGGACCAGGATCTGGTCGGCGTCGGCGATGGTGGAAACGCGCTGGCCGACGATGATCACTGTCGCGTCCGCGGTCTTTGCCTTCAGCGCACGGCGGAGCCTCGCGTCGGTGGCGACGTCGAGTGCCGAGAACGAGTCATCAAAGAGGAAGACCTTGGGTTCGGTGACGAGTGCCCGCGCGATGCAGAGCCGTTGCCGCTGGCCGCCGGAGACGTTGGTGCCGCCCTGCGCGATGCGTGCAGCGAGCCCGTTCTGCTTATCCCGCACGAAGTCCGCGGCCTGGGCTACGGTCAGCGCCTCCCACAGTTCCTCGTCCGTGGCCTCGGGCTTACCGAAGCGGAGGTTGTGCTCGATAGTCCCGGAGAACAGGTAGGGGCGTTGTGGCACCATGGCGACGCGCTGCGTGATGTCCGAGCGGTCGAGGTTGGTGACGGGGACGCCGTCGAGCAGTACCTCACCCGAGGCGGCGTCGTATAGGCGTGGCAGCAGGGCCAGCAGACTGGTCTTGCCCGCGCCGGTGGAGCCGATGATGGCCACGGTCTGGCCTGGCTCGGCGGTGAAGCTGATGTCACTCAGCACCGGCGCTTCGGCGCCGGGGTAGGCGAAGGACACGTTCCGGAACTCGACGCGGCCTGCCTTTTCTACCGGCGGAACCGGGGTGAGCGGCTCGTGGATGGAGGGCTCGACGTCGAGGACCTCGCCGATGCGGTCCGCGCAGACCGAGGCGCGTGGAATCATCATGGCCATGAAGGTGCCCATCATGACGGCCATCAGGATCTGCAGCAGGTACTGCAGGAAGGCCGTCAGCGATCCGACCTGCATGTCCCCGGCGTCCACCCGCTGTCCGCCGAACCACAGCACGGCGGCCGTGGAGACGTGCAGGATCATGCCGATGACAGGGAACATCAGCACGAACAAGGCACCGATCTTCAGCGAGACGTCGGTGAGCTCCTTGTTGGCCGCGCCGAAGCGTTCGGCTTCGTGCGGTTCGCGCACGAAGGCGCGGACCACGCGGATGCCGATTATCTGCTCGCGGAGGATGCCGTTGAGCCGGTCGATTTTCGTCTGCATGGATCGGAAGAGCGGCATCAGCCGGACCACGAGGTATCCCACGACCACTACCAGCACCGGCACCGAAACCCAGACCAGCCAGGACAGGTTCAGGTCCTCGCGGAGGGCCATGAAGATGCCGCCGATGCACATGATGGGCGTGGCCACCATGAAGTTGAGACCCATCAGCATGAGCATCTGGACCTGCTGGACATCGTTGGTGCCGCGGGTGATGAGCGTCGGCGCGCCGAAGACGTTGACGTCCTTGGCGGAGAAGCTGGTGACCTTGCGGAACACTCCCCGTCGGAGGTCGCGGCCGAACGCCATCGCGGCCTTGGAGCCGTAATAGACCCCGGCGATTGCCGTGGCGACCTGGATCAGGGCGACGCCGAGCATGACTCCGCCGGTCCGCCAGATGTAGTCGGTGTCGCCGCGGGAGACGCCCTCATCGATGATCTGCGCGTTGAGGCTGGGCAGGTAGAGGGCGGCGATGGTCGATGCCAGCTGGAAGATGATGACTGCCGCGATATACGGCAGATACGGCTTGGAATAGCGCCGTATGAGGGTGACAAGCATGCCCACGCGTCCTTTGGAATACCGAATAGATGAGGCTGGCGAGAAGACTGGAGAGGAACAATGAATCGTTGCTCCAAGTATTAGCAGAGGGGGCTGACAGCCTTAGCCCTCCCCCACTCTACGAAATCCCTCGCCGGGCGGGGAACACCGACACCAAAAATCATCCCCAGGGGGTACGGCCGCCGCGGGGACGGCCCGGCACCGCTGCTCTCCCTGCAGGGAGAGCCTCGGGGCCGGTCGCCGGTTACCGTGCGAGGCTCTATTGTCTGCGGTGCCGGCCGTGCGTTGCGATGTAATCCGCCGCCGCACGCTGCAGCTTCCGCTCCTTGGCGAGCCGGCGGCGCAGGGCGGTCAGCTCGGCGCTGACTCCTGCCTGCTCGGCGCTGACACGTCCCTGCTCGGCGGCAATGTCACGCTGGACCGCCGTCTGCTGCTGAACGGCCCGCAGGGCAGCAGACAGCTGGAGCTGTTGTTCGGCCAGCAGTTTCTGGGTCTGAAGCAGCACCGGGACGACGTCGGCTGCTTCCGCACCAGCCTCCGCCAGCATCGTGCGTGCCCGGGTCCGGGCACCGTCGCGGTCTGCCGTCCGGGTCTCGCCGGCACGCTGGCGGCTGAGGACCTCGATGAACTCCCGGTCCAGATCGACGATCCCGGTTCCCGGAACGTGGCTGCTTCCCGCCGGTGCCGCAGCACCGGCGGAGGTGTCCGACCCGGCACCCGTGTCCGGCCCGGCACCCGGGGCGGTGCCGGCGGCGGTGCCCGGCCCGGCACCCGAAACGGGGCCGGCACCGGTCATGGGCGACGCCGTTGCGGACTCCGGCTGGATGTCCACGGTGCGCCGCAGCGGCTGCTCCTTGATGAAGAGGATCGCGACGAGCGCCACGATCCCGATGACCGCCGAGATCAGGAAGATCTCCGCCGTCGCGTCACCGTACGCGGCCCGCATGATGTCCCGGACCGGGGCGGGCATGTCCTGGAGGTCCAGGCTGGCGCCGGCTGATCCGCCGGCGACGGGAATCCCGGCGGTGGCGAGGCCTGCTGTGGCAAGTTCCTTGACGCGGTTGCCGAGGATGGCGCCGAGCACCGAGACGCCGATGGCGCCGCCGACCGAGCGGAAGAAGGCAACGGAGGCGCTGGCGGTGCCGATGTCGGTCGCCCGGACGGTGTTCTGCACGGCCAGGACCAGGTTCTGCATCAGCAGCCCGAGGCCGAGACCGAGGATCCCGGTGTAGAGGCCGGTGAGCCAGAGTTCAGTGGTGTGGTCGATGGTCCCGGCCAGGCCGAGCCCACCGATCAGCAGGACCGCGCCGGCGACAAGGTAGCGCTTCCATTTTCCGGTGCGGCTGATGAGCTGCCCGGACAAGACCGAGCCGATGAGGTTGCCGGCGATCATCGGCAGGGTCAGCAGGCCGGCTTCGGTGGGGGAAGCGCCGCGGGCAACCTGGAAGTACTGGCCCAGGAACGTGGAAGAACCGAACATGCCGACGCCGACGGCGACCGAGGCCAGGATGGCCAGGGCGGTGGTCCGCTCCGAGATGATTTTCAGCGGAATGATGGGCTGCGCGACCCGCGATTCCACCACGACGAGCAGCGCGAGGAGCCCCACCCCGCCGCCGACCATGGCGGCGGTCTGCCAGGACCACCAGTCGTAGTACTCAGGGTTGCCGGCGAAGGAGACCCAGATCAGGAGCAGGCTCACGCCGGAGGTGAGCAGAACGGAACCGAGCCAGTCGATCTTCGCCGGGCGCTTGATGTGCGGAATCTTAAGAGTGATCTGCAGCAGGATCAGGGCGACGACGGCCAGCGGGACGCAGACGAAGAACGTCCAGCGCCAGCCGAGCGGGCTGTCCACGATGAAGCCGCCAAGCAGCGGGCCGCCAGCGGTACCCACGGCCATGACGCCGCCCATGTAGCCGGAGTATTTCCCGCGGTCCCGCGGCGGAATGATGGAACCGATGATGGCCTGGGCCAGGGCGGTCAGCCCGCCCATGGCGATGCCCTGGATGACGCGGGCGATGAGCAGCAGCGGAATGGTCTCGGACAGGCCCGCCATGACGGAGCCGGCCACAAAGATCACGATGCTCAGCTGGACGAGGACTTTCTTGTCGAACAGGTCCGCCAGCTTGCCCCAGATCGGCGTCGTCGCGGCGTTGGCCAGCAGCGCCGCCGTGATGACCCAGGCGAAGTCGGTCTGGGTGCCCCTGAGCTCGGACATGATGGTCGGCAGGGCGTTGGCCACAATGGTGCTGCTCAGGATCGCGGTGAAAAACGCGGCCAGCAGCCCGGTGAGGGCCTCCATGATCTGGCGGTGGGTCATCGGGGCAGCGGGGGCGGCCGGCGGGTGCGGGACGGGGGCCGGAGACGGGGCGGGTGAGGGCCCGGTGGCGGCAGCGTGGCTTGCCATGTGTTTACTCCTCAGCAACGGTGGTCGTGGTGGTGGATCCGGCCGTCTTTGCCCGGGCTGCAGTCCGGAGGGACTCAGCAAGCTTCCTCAGGGTGCGTGCCGTTTCTTCGGCGTCGTCCTCGGTCCAGCCCTGCAGGAGCCCCTGCAGGGTGGCGGTCCGCTGGTCCTCGATGGCGCGCAGCTTCTCGATTCCGGACGGGGAGAGTGCGACCAGCTGGGCCCGCCCGTCCAAGGGATCCGGGCGGCGGACCACGAAGCCGTGCTCCTCCAGTTCGGCGATGTGCCGGCTGAGGACCGGGGCGCTGACGCCGAGCCGATCCGCGAGCTGGGTGGCCCGGGACTCGCCTTCCCCGACGAACCGCAGGACTCCCTGCAGCGCCACTCCGGTGTCCTGGCCGCGCACGTTCATCGCGGCGACGCAGCGGACGGCGCGCTGGAGGTCGAAGATCCGGTACACGAGATCGGCCGCGGTGCCTGGCTGAACTGACATGATGCACCCCTTTGATTGCTTTAGGCAACTATAACTTAAAGTAGTTACTTTGGGAAACTAATATGCCAGCGAAGGCGGAGCCTGCGCTTAAACGCCAAGCGCGAACCGGCAGCGTGAGCTGCCGATTCGCGCTCGGGTGCGTTGCTTTGGAGGGGCTCAGTCGTCCACGTGGGTAGGGGCGAACATCTTCAGCAGGGTCTCGACGACGACGACGTTCGGGCCGTCGGCGGCGAAGCCCGCCTTGAGCGCCTCCCCCACGTTCTCCGGAGCCACCCGGACGGCGGGGACGCCGAAGGCCTCGGCCAGTTTGACGAAGTCGGGGCGGGCGAGCTCCGTGGCGGTTGCCTTGCCGAAGGCTCCCACCATGTATTCACGAAGGATGCCGTAGCCGCCGTCGTCCACGATCAGCCAGGTGACCGGGACGTTGTGCTGTTTGGCGGTGGCCAGCTCGGAGATGGAGTACATCGCGGAGCCGTCGCCGGAGACGGCCAGCACCCGGGCCGAACCGCCCGGCTTGCCCGTGGTCTCGAGACCGACAGCGCCGCCGATCGCCGCGGGGAAGCCGAAGCCCAGCCCGCCGGCGCCCTGCGCGGAGTGGAACTGGCCCTCGCGGGCATCCCAGCAGCTCCAGGCCCAGTAAGCGGAGATCGTCATGTCCCAGAACGTTTGCATGTCAGCGGGCACGGCCTCGCGGATGTCTGCCATGAACTTCAGTTCCTTGGCCAGATCCTGGGACTCCAGCCGGGCCGTTACCTTGGCCAGGGTCTCCTTGACCAGGGCCTCGGGCGCGGTGCCGTGCCAGTCGGCGCGTTCGCCGTGCGGTTCAACGAGCGCCTCATTGAGGGCGGCGAGCGCCTGTCCGGCGTCGGCCCGGATGCCCAGGCCGGGGCGGTTGGATTCGAGCACGCGGGGTTCGGCGTCGATCTGGATGATCCGGCCGCGCGGTTCGAAGGTGAAGTAGTTGGACGTGACTTCGCCGAGCGAGGAGCCGATGACGATCAGCACGTCGGCGTCCTCGAGCAGGTCCGTCATGTACTGGTCCTCGATCCAGGACTGGAGTGAGAGCTCGTGGTTCCAAGGGAACGCACCGTTGCCGCCCGGGGTGCAGATCACTGGCGCGCGGAGCTTCTCGGCGATCGCGAGCAGCGACTTCTCGGCCCGGCCGCGGCGGGCGCCGCCGCCGGCGATGATCACGGGACGTTCCGCCGTCGAGAGCCACTTGACTGCTTCGCGGACCAGCTCCACCCGGGGCGGGTTGTCCGCCGCTTCGGCGAGGGCGTCCTCCACCGGGGGCACCATGATGGGGTCCAGGAGTACGTTCTGCGGGATTTCGAGCCAAACCGGACCCTGCGGTGAGGAGATCGCCTCGGTCCAGGCATCCTGGATGGCAGAGGGAATGCCGGAGGCATGCTGGATAAGCCGCTGGCTCTTGGTGACGTTCGCGGCCGAGGCCTTCTGGTCGTCAAGCTGGTGAAGCATGCCCTTGCGGCGGGCCCCGAGCCCTTCGAGCGGAATTTGGCTGGCGACCACGACCATCGGCACGCCGGTGGCGTAGGCCTCCTGCAGGCCGGCCAGCGAGGTCAGGGCGCCCGGGCCGGTGGAGAGGAACAGGACGCCTACCTCGCCGGTGGCCCGGGAGTATCCGTCGGCGGCAAAGGCCGAGTTGTTTTCCACCCGGGAGGAGACGAAGTGCAGGTTCCCGCGTCCCATGGCGTCAAACAGTCCCAGCGCATGCTGGCCCGGGATGCCGAAGACGGTTTTCGCGCCGAGCGCCTCGAGGGTTTCGACGACGAGGTCGCCGCCGTTGCGGACGCCGGTCACTGGGAGACACCGCTTTCGACGCGCTGGGGAGCAGGCGCCGCGAAACCGGCCGGACGGCGGGATTCCTGGCCGAGGGCCTGCGCGGCGTAGCCGGTGGCTGCGCCGACCCTGTCCCCCGGCACGGCGCTGTCCGCCATCAAGGTGACGAGTTCATAGGCGACGTGGCTGGCAGCGACACCCGTGATGTCGGCGTGGTCGTAGGCGGGGGCGACCTCGACGACGTCGGCGCCCACCAGGTTCATGCCGCGGAAGCCGCGGATGATTTCCAGCAGTTCGCGGCTGGTGATGCCGCCGGCTTCCGGCGTTCCGGTACCCGGTGCGTGCGCCGGATCCAGGACGTCGATGTCCACCGAGATGTAGAGGGGGCGGTTGCCGATCCGGTCCCGGACCTTGGCAACAGTCTCCAGCACGCCCTGGTAGTAGACGTCGGCAGAGGTGACGATGCCGAAGCCGAAGCGGTGGTCGTCGTCGAGGTCCTTCTTGCCGTACAGCGGGCCGCGGGTACCGATGTGGCTGATCGCCTCGGTATCCAGGATGCCTTCCTCGACGGCGCGGCGGAAAGGCGTTCCGTGGGTGTATTCGGCGCCGAAGTAGGTGTCCCAGGTGTCCAGGTGCGCGTCGAAGTGGAGCATGGCCACGGGCTGGCCGGCGCGTTCCGCGGCGGCCCGCAGCAGCGGCAGCGCAATCGTATGGTCGCCGCCAAGGGTCAGCAGTTTGCTGCCGGAGGCTGTCAGGTCCAGCGCGTTCTGCTGGATGGTCTCGATGGCATCGTTGATGTTGAAGGGGTTGACCGCCATGTCACCGGCATCGGCAACCTGGATGTTCTCGAAGGGGCTGACGTCCCACGCCGGGTTGTACGGGCGCAGCAGTCGGCTGGCTTCGCGGATGTGGTTGGACCCGAAACGGGCACCGGGCCGGTAGGAGACGCCGGAGTCGAAAGGGACCCCGACCACCGTGACGTCGGCCTTGGCCACCTGGTCCAGCCGCGGCAGGCGGGCGTAGGTGGCAGCTCCGGCGTAGCGCGGGATACGGGATGAATCGATGGGGCCAAGGTTGCCATTGGCCTCGATGCGCAGCTCTTCCAAAAGAAAGCCTCTCCTTCGAGGATTGACCGACGGGTGTGACAGCCATCATACACTCGAAGTTTCGTATTGCGCACCCTTTGTTTACATAAGCCCTGTTGGGGCAGCGCTGGCCGGTGTCCCCGTTCGGACCTGCGCCCCACCCAGAATCACTGGTATTTAACGCTGAGCAGCAGCTGTTTCAGCTCGCCGTACTGCTTTGTCGCCATCCACGCCTTCGCCGCGTCGATCGAGGGGAAGGCCGGAGTGTCGAAGAGAACGTGGGTGTCCAGGAGCCCGTTGGCCAACGGCACGTGGGTGGATCCCGAGCTCTCCGGCGAGGGCTCGAATTCGCGGCTCTTCCGGATGCCCATGTGGAACTCCGGGTGGTCGGCGAAGGAGTCGAAAGCGAAGCCGAAGTCCAGCTGCTCGCCGGACGTGTCCTTGAGGCCGGGGACCGGGGCGTTATCGAGTACGGTGCGGAGCACGGGCCCCGACGCGCCGGGGCCGTAGGCATTGCTGGTGATGGCGAGCAGTTCATTGCCGGTCTCGTCGGCCACCACCGCCAGCACAGGATCGACCCCCGGGGGCTGGTTGGCCGACGGTGCGGCCTCCTCCACCCGGACGGTCCAGTTCTTGGGATAGGAAAAGGACACATGCCCGTCGGGGAAGGTAAACGATGTGAGGGCGGCCGAGGCGTCCGGACTCGGCGTCGCCGCGGGCTTCGCGTCGTCGGACGGAGTGGCCGAAGCCGAGGCTGAGCCCGTCGAGGGGGCCGCCTTAGTCGGGGAGGACGTGGGCGTCGCGGACGAGGACGGGTCCGACTGCCCTGTCGCGGCCGAGGATGGCGCGGTGGAGCCCTGACCGGTTTGCCCCGCCTGCCCGGCCGCACCGCACGAACTGAGGCCGACGCCCGCGGCGAGCGCGGCGGAGAGGAAGACGATCCTGGACTTGTTCATTTGACCCCCGGTGGACTGAAAAGCGGACTGAAGAAGAGCTAGCGGCTCGCGGCGGGGACCAGCACCCAGAGGACCTCGACGGCGTCGTCCGTGGGGTTCACCCAGGTGTGCGGCTCCCGGCCGGGGAACGTCACGGTGTCTCCGGCGTTAAGCTCGAACTCCTCATTAGTGAGGATCAGCCGAATGGTGCCCTTGATCACGTGCAACACATCGACGTCGCAGTCCACGGCGTACAGCTCCGATTCGCCGCGGCCCCGCGGCTCGATCACCGCCTGGATGATCTGGACCCGGCGCTCCGAGCGGGCAGTCAGCAGCCGCTCGACGATCCCCTCACCGCCCAGGGAGATCCGGGGACCTTCATTCTGCTTGGTCAGGTGCGTTTCGGGGGCAGCAAAAAGGTCACCGATCGAAATGGAGAGCACCTGGCACAGCGTCACGAGCGAGGCAACGGAAGGCGAGGTCAGGTCGCGCTCGACCCGGCTGAGGAAGCCCTTGGTCAAACCGGTGGCGTCGGCCACCTGCTCGATGGTCAGCCGCTGCGACTGCCGGGCGGCACGGATCCGGGAACCGATAGCAACGGGAACATTGCTTGGTTCTACTGGTAGAGCCTTCATTGTGGAACCTTTCACGGCCGGCCGCTCGGCCCCATCATTGGAGCCATACTAGCGGGGCGGATGCCCGCCGGCGCCGGAAGTGACACCGGCACGCAATGAGTCTTGACTGTTACCCGGATCACAGCATACTCTTTTGGCAACAAGTGTTGCCTATAAGGCAAATACCGGTTCCCAAGGCGATTCACCACTGAGAACCGCCCGGGAACCACCCCACAATCCGTTATGAAGCAGCGGAACCCCGTTCGCGCTGGTATGCAGCGAAGGTTCGGCACTGCTCCGAACAGCTCCGAGGAGCCCTTTTTATGGACGCAAATTTCGTCAACATCGCCATCGTGGTGGTGTACCTGGTCGCCATGCTGGCGTTCGGGTGGTGGGGTAAATCCCGCACCAAGAACAATAGCGACTTCCTCGTCGCCGGCCGCCGGCTCGGCCCGTTCCTCTACACCGGCACCATGGCCGCCGTCGTGCTCGGCGGCGCGTCAACGGTCGGCGGTGTGGGCCTGGGCTACAAGTTCGGCATCTCCGGCATGTGGCTCGTCGTCGCGATCGGCGCGGGCGTGCTGCTGCTGAGCCTGCTTTTCGCCAGCACCATCCAGAAACTGAAGATCTACACGGTCTCGCAGATGCTGAGCCTCCGTTACGGCAGCCACGCCACCCAGACCTCCGGCATCGTGATGCTGGCGTACACCCTGATGCTGTGTGCCACGTCCACCGGCGCGTACGCCACCATCTTCGTGGTGCTGTTCGGCTGGGACCGTGCCTTGGCCATCGCCATCGGCGGCGCCATCGTCCTGGTTTACTCGACCATCGGAGGCATGTGGTCCATCACCCTCGCCGACCAGGTCCAGTTCGTGATCAAGACGGTCGGAATCTTTTTCCTGATGCTGCCCTTCACGCTCAACGCCGCCGGCGGCCTGGACGGCATCCGCGCCCGGGTGGACGCCAGCTTCTTCCAGATTGACGGCATCGGCGTCCAGACGATCATCACCTATTTCGTGGTCTACACACTGGGCCTCTTGATCGGCCAGGACATCTGGCAGCGCGTCTTCACCGCCAAGACCCCCACAGTGGCCCGCTGGGGCGGCGCCACGGCCGGTGTCTACTGCATCCTCTACGGCGCCGCCGGCGCCCTGATCGGCCTCGGGGCCCGGGTCGCACTGCCGGACATCGACGTCGCCAGCCTCGGCAAGGACGTGGTCTACGCCGAGGTGGCCACCAACCTCCTGCCGATCGGCATTGGCGGCCTCGTGCTGGCCGCGGCCGTCGCCGCCATGATGTCCACGGCGTCCGGCGCCCTGATCGCCGCCGCCACGGTGGCCCGCGCCGACGTGCTCCCGTTCGTCGCCAGCTGGTTCGGCAAGGACATCAACACCGACGATTCGGACAACCCGGAACATGACGTCAAGGCCAACCGGATGTGGGTCCTGGGCCTGGGTGTCGTGGCCATCGTCATCGCCATCATCACCAAGGACGTCGTCGCGGCGCTCACCATCGCGTACGACATCCTCGTCGGCGGTCTCCTGGTCGCCATTCTCGGCGGGCTGGTCTGGAAGCGCGGCACCGGTGTGGCCGCCGCGGCCTCAATGGCCGTCGGTTCCGTGATCACCCTAGGCACCATGATCGTCCTCGAGATCAACGCCGCGGTTCCGCTCGACGGGATCTACGCCAACGAACCGATCTACTACGGCCTGGCCGCCTCAGCGGTTGTCTACGTCGCGGTGTCCCTGCTGACCAAGCCGACGGACCCTGCGGTTATGGCGAACTGGCGCCGGCGGGTGGCCGGCGGTGCCGTCACGGAAGAAGCGGTCCCGGTACCGTCCCGCTAAGGACGCGCGCCGCTTAGGCGCTGTGTCCGGTGGAAAGTTCGACGGCGGTGCCTCCCCAACCGGGGAGGCACCGCCGTCGTCGTTCCCGAGAATGTTCTCACTCCTCTTCGTCGGGTTCGAGGAATTCGTCACCGTCCAGCGGCACCACTGTCTGCTCATCGCCGAGGAAGTCGTCCTCGTCCAGCGGAACCCGGCGTTCAGCCTCGTCGAGCAGTTCCTCCTCTTCGGTCTCCGCAGCGTCCACGGGGGCGTCATCGGCATAGTCGTACGCGGGATCCGACTCGAGGGAATCCCTGGCCGGCTGGATTGGAAGTGATCCGGTGCTGTCCATGGTGAAACCTCCATGCTCGGGCTGACGGCAATGGTTCGGGTGAACCCGCCCTGGGTTTTCATTCGAACACCGGGAACCCCGGGGGTCAAGGGTCCCCGCAGCGGCGGGGTGAGCGCCTGCCGGAGGCGCCGTGAAAGTGCGAGCTTTGCGGTCCACCTAAACTTTCCGCTGAGGATTGCCAGCCGAAAATCCGCGGAAATCCGCGGTAGGCTGGGTGGGCAATGGGGCCGAACCATGCCCTATCAAGCCCAGGAGTTTCCGTGTCTCAGCACGCCAAATCTGACCCGCACAACCCGGACCACCACGTTTCCGAACCCGCCGCCGGCCTGCCCGGCCGCGCCGGGCAGTCGGACGCTTCGCCGAGCACCGCGGACATCAAGCGGTGGCGGCAGTACCTCGCGGACGAACGTGCCGAAGCCGCCGTCTACCGGGACCTGGCGCAGAACCGCACCGGCGAGGAACGGGCCATTCTGCTCGCCCTGGCCGAGGCCGAGGGCCGCCACGAGGCACACTGGCTCACGCTGCTGGGCGACCAGGCCGGCCGGCCCCGCCCCGCGTCGCTCCGCAGCCAGTTGCTCGGCTTCCTGGCACGCCATTTCGGTTCCGTCTTCGTTCTGGCCCTCGCCCAGCGCGCCGAAAGCCGCTCGCCGTACGCCACCGACCCGTCCGCCACCCCGGCCATGGTCGCAGACGAACAGATCCACGAGGAAGTTGTCCGGGGGCTCGCCACGCGCGGCCGCAACCGCCTCGCCGGCACGTTCCGCGCGGCCGTTTTCGGGGCCAACGACGGGCTGGTCAGCAACCTTTCCCTCGTGATGGGTATGGCCGCCTCGGGGGTGGGAAGCTCCGTGGTCCTCCTCAGCGGGGTGGCCGGGCTGCTGGCCGGAGCCCTGTCGATGGGCGCCGGGGAGTTCATCTCCGTCCGCTCCCAGCGGGAACTGCTCGCCGCGACGCGCCCCACCCAGATCACCCTGGCCGCCGCGCCGTCGCTGGACATCGAGCACAATGAGCTCCTGCTCGTCTACCTTGCCCGCGGCATGTCCCGGGAAGCGGCGGAGCACCGCGTTGCCGAGCGGATGGGCCTGCTGGACTGCGACTGCGACCCCAGCCTCTCACTGCATCCCGAGCTGCCCGAGAGCCAGGACCAGCACGAGGCCGTCGGCACCGCCTGGGGGGCGGCGGCGTCGAGCTTCTGCTTCTTCGCTTCCGGCGCCATCGTGCCGATCATCCCCTTCCTCCTCGGCATGACCGGCCTCGCCGCCCTGGTGGTCTCCGCCGTGCTGGTAGGTGTGGCGCTGCTGCTCACCGGCGGAATCGTCGGACTGCTGTCCGGCACCTCCCCGACCTCCCGCGGAGTCCGGCAGCTGGCCATCGGCATGGGCGCTGCGGGTGTGACCTACCTGCTGGGGATGGCGTTCGGCGCGGTGGTCGCTTAGTGGACGGTCCTGACTTCCGGGACCGGACGCCGCGGCACAGCCGCTCACGCACCGCCTGGCGGATCTTCCGCGACCTGGCGGCCGCCGCCGTGATCGCCGGTGCCGCCTTCCTGGCCGCCGGACTCATTTACGGGGACCCCCGCTTCGTGGGGCTTTTCGAGGTTAACCGCGGCGCCGGAGCGGACGCTCGGGTGGATCCGGACACCGCCCGGCCCGCCACCGGGCAGGCCGGCCAACAACCGGGGGTTCCGGCCACCGTCCCCGGAAACGGCGCGCCCCCACCCGGGTTCGAGGAACAAGCCCGGCCGATCGGCCAGCCCGAGACACCGGCCACCGCCAGCGATTCGTACAAATTCCTCGCCACGAATGACGACGGCACGCCAGTGGGCTACTCGCCATGCCGCCCGCTGCACTATGTGGTCAACTCCGAACTCGAGCCCGAAGGCGCGGAGCGCCTCGTGGAGGACGCCATCGACTCGATGTCCCGCGCTACCGGCATCAAATTCATCAACGACGGCGCCACCACCGAGGCGCCCACCCAGTCGCGCGCGCCGTATCAAAAGGACGTCTATGGCGAGCGGTGGGCCCCGCTGCTGATCGCGTGGACCACCCCGGACCAGGCCCCGCAGCTCCGGGGCCCCGTCATCGGGACCGGAGGGAGCACACACTTCAGCTTCGGCGACGGCCCCAAAAGCTTCGTCACCGGCAGTCTGGAGCTCGACGCCCCGCAAATCACCGAGGACCTCCGCCGGGCGGCCGGCGCCGAGTATGCCACCGCCGTGATCCTGCACGAACTCGGCCATGTCATGGGGCTGGAACATGTGGATGACCCGCTGCAGCTCATGTACCCGGAGATCGGCACCCCCGACGGCCTGGCCGACGGCGACCTGAACGGCCTGCACGAGCTGGGCCGCGCCCAGTGCCGCAAGGATTTGTAGCCTTGCCCGCGTCCAGTGGCTACGCGGGCAGGACGGCGAGCGCTTCCTCCACCGTATCGACCAAAAAGATCCGGTCCGCCATCGGCCGGCCTGAGGCCAGGCTCTGCAGGAGCGGCCACGCCGGGTAGCGTTTCAGCCAGTGATCCCGCCCTACCAGCACCATCGGGGTGATGGTTTCCGGGGCGCCGTAGTAGTTTTCGCAGGCGTCCTGGAAGATCTCCTGCACCGTCCCGCCCGAGCCGGGCAGGAAGACGATGCCGCCGTGGCACAGCTCCAGCAGGATGGCTTCGCGGACGGCGTTCGCGAAGTACTTCGCGATGTGGGTGGCGAAGAAGTTCGGCGGCTCGTGCCCATAGAACCAGGTGGGGATTCCCAGCGACGGTGTACCGTCCGGATGGCGCTCGACGACGCCGGCAGCGGCGCGCGCCCACGCCGACACGGAAGGCCGGAATCCCGGGACGGCGGCCAGCGCGGCCAGCGCCTGCCGGAACTGCCGGTCCGGCGCCTCGCTGAGGTAGGCTCCCAGGTTCGCGGCCTCCATCGCCCCCGGGCCGCCGCCGGTGGCGACCACCTTGCCACTCCGTGCCAGCAGCCGGCCCAGCAGCGCGGCCTCCGCGAAGACCGGCGAACCCCGGCCGGCCGCATGGCCGCCCATCACGCCGACCATGGCGCGTCCGGCCCACATCTGGGACCGGGTCAGGTCGTCGAGGGCGTTCCCGATCGCATGGTCATGGAGGGCAGAGGCCAGCGTGGCGTCAAGGCGGTGCCGCTGGCCGGGCAGGATGCTCCACTGGTACACCTGGGCGTCCGGCGTGTCCTCGTAGCTGGAACCGGCAATGCCCGCATAGAGCTCCTGCGGTGTGTACAACTGGCCGCGGTAAGGATTGAACGGCAGCGCCTCGAGCCTGGGGAAGATCAGCGCGCCGCGGCTGCGCAGAACATCCTCCACCCCGTCGTCGAACGTGCATCCGAGGAAGATCGCACCCTGGACGTCCAGGGCCGCGAGCGGCTCCGTTCGTCCGCGCAGGTCCAGCGATTGCGCATGCCAGGCGTGCATGGTTCGCGCCCCGGCAGCGACCAGCCGGTCGAAGCGCTCGAGGGTCTCTACCTCCAGCGTGCGCGGGCTGGGGTGCAGGCTTGGGGCGGCGTTCATAGTGCCAGCCTAGACTTCGGTCCGGGCTCCGCCGGGCATGTACCTGAGCCGGGATGTCCAGGAGCCCGGGAATCCGAGGGCCCGGCGTTAATTGGAGGTGCCCCCGCCGGAAAACCGGCGGGGGCACCTTCGTGCTGGTCCCGGTCAGGAGACCTGGAGGCCGCCGTTGATGTCATACGTCGCGGCGGTGATGTAGCCCGCGTCCTGGCCGAGCAGGAAGGCGATCAGGGCCGCCACTTCCTCGCGGGTGCCGACGCGGCCCATCATGATGCCCTCGGACAGCTGTTCCTTGCGCTCATCGGTGAGGGTGCCACCCATGATGTCGGTGTCGATCGGGCCGGGGGCAATCGCATTGACCGTGATCCCGAACTCGCCGACTTCGCGGGCCAGTGCGCGGGTGAATCCGAGGATCCCGGCCTTGGTGGCGCTGTAGGCAACCTTCGAGAACGTGCCGCCGCCGCGCTGGGCGGAAATGGACGAGATGCTGACGATGCGCCCGAGCTTGCGCTCGATCATGCCCTTGAGGACCCGCTGGGACACGATGAAGGTTCCGCGCATGTTGATGGCGAACACCTTGTCCCACTCCGCCACGGTGGTTTCCATGAATGTGGTGGGCGAGCTGATTCCGGCGAGGTTTGCGAGGGCAACGATCGGCGGGAGCGAGGCTTCGATCTCCGTGATCGCCCGGTCAACGGACGCCTCGTCGGACACGTCGGCTCCGACTCCGATGGCTTTGACGGCCCGGTTGGCGCCGATCTCCGCGGCGGCAGCCTTGGCGTCCTCCGCGTTGATGTCAAGGATGGCGATGGACCATCCTTCGCTGGCCATCCGGTCGGCGGCGGCGCGGCCGATGCCGCGGGCCGACGCGGCGCCGGTGAGGACAACGGTGCGTTCGGAGGGGAACGTGCTTGCAGTCATTTTTTGGTGTTTCCTTTGCAGATCTGGGTATCAGAAGGTTTTGGCGGGCGCCGTGGCGTCGGGGGTCCCTATGACCGTGGCGGCAACTGCGGGATCCAGGGCGGCATCGCCTTCGGGGCGCCTGCGGGCGTAGAGATAGGTTGCCACGGCGGTGATGCAGAGGCAGAGGGACAGGAACAGCAGGCCGCTCTGGTTGTTGCCCGTGGCGTCGTTCAGGAGTCCGACGGCGTACGGGGCCACGAAACCGCCCAGGTTGCCCAGGGAGTTGATCAGGGCCAGGCCGGATGCAGCGGCCGCCCCTGTCAGCGCTGCCGAGGGCATGGAAAGGAACGGGGCGATGGCGCCGTAGATACCCATGGCCGAGGCCGTGAGTCCGATCATGGCCAGAATCGGGTTGACGGGCAGCAGGTATCCTGCGGCCAGCAAGCCCATCCCCGCCAGCACCATGCTGACGGCGGTATGCCAGGCACGTTTGCCGGTCCGGTCCGCGCGCTTGCTCCAGAAGTACACGAATACTGCCGCAATTGTGTAGGGGATCAACACGATGAAGCCGATCTGGGCCGTGGAGAACTTGCCCAGGGCGGAGACGATGGTGGGCATCCACAGGCCAAGGCCATAGATGCCGCAGACCAGTCCGAAGTAGAGAGCCGAGTAGGTCAGGGTGCGCTTATCCTTGAGGCCGGCCAGGAAGTTGTGGTTGCCGGCGCCGGACTTGACGGCCAGTTCCTTGTCCATGGTGGTCGCGAGCCAGTCGCGCTCGTCCGGGTTGAGCCATTTGGCATCCCGCGGGCGGTCGGTCATGAGGATGGGGGTGAGCAGGCCCAGGAGGATGGCCGGGATGCCTTCGATGATGTACAGCCACTGCCAGCCCTGCAGGCCCAGAACGCCGTCCATCTGCAGGAGCAGGCCGGAGACCGGAGCGCCGAGGGCGTTAGAGACGGGCTGGGCGAGGATGAAGATGCCGAGCACCGTCACCCGCTGCGCGGCCGGGAACCAGAGCGTCAGGTAGAAGAGGATGGCGGGGAAGAACCCGGCCTCGGCCGCCCCCAGCAGGAATCGGATGACGTAATAGGTGGTTTCACCGTTCACCAGGCACATCGCCGTGGCGAAGATGCCCCAGGTAATGAGGATGCGGGCCAACCACTTGCGGGCGCCGAACCGGTACATTCCGGCGTTGCTTGGGACCTCGAGGAGCGCGTAGCCGAGGAAGAAAATTCCGGCGCCGAGTCCGTAAGCGGCGGCGTTAAGGCCGATGTCCTCGCTCATGGTGAGTTTGGCGAAGCCCACGTTATTGCGGTCAAGGTAGGCGACGAAGTAGAGCAGGACAATCAGCGGCATGACGCGGCGGCGGACCTTGCGGAGCGTACGCTCACCCAGTTCGCCGAGTCCTGCGGACTTTAAGGAGTGTGAAGTCATCTTCGACCTTCTGTCTAACGGAGGCCGGCACCTGTGATGGTGTCCGGAAATCCGTAGGGATATTTTGGGAGGCTCAGCCGGCTGGAACTGAATCCGTAGTTGAGTCAGATGTCTGACATCTGACGGCAAAGCATGAGAGAAAGCATAGAAGAGTGATGTGGATTACGTCAAGCCCCTGCTGCTGGGGGTTCGCGCCGTCAGGATGCTGCGTGGTGGACGTAACGCTCGTAGTCCCGGTACGTCTGGTCCATGTGTTCGTCCATGGCGCGGCGGGCCTGCTCGGCGTCGCCGCTGAGGATGCTGTCCATGACCTTTTGGTGGAATTCAATGGCGTGCAGTTGGATCTCCTCGACGGCTGACGTCTCGCGCCGCTTCGCGTAAAGAAGCTGACCCAGCTGCACGAACAACGCCCGGATAAAAGGATTGCCGGAGGCCTTCAGGACAGCGTCATGGAAGCCGATGTCCGCTGCCACGAAGGCATCCAGGTCGCCGGAATCATGGAAGCGCTTCATGTCCGCGATGCACTCCCGCATCAGCTGGGCATGCTCAGGGGTGTGGCGTTTGGCGGCCAGCGCGGCCGCCCCGGTTTCCACCATGCGGCGCATTTCGATGAGCCCCACGGCAACCTGCTCCGCTCCGCTGCCGTGCGAAGCGGCCTTGAAAATTGCGTCCAGCCCGGTCCAGTTGTCGGACGGATTCACGAAGGTTCCGCGGCCGGCTTTCACGTAGAGGATGTTCTGCGCCCGCAAGGCCTTCAACGCTTCGCGCACCGTGAGGCGGCTGACGTCGTACGCCTTGGCGATGTCTGCCTCGGGCGGAATGGCCTCGTGGGGCTGCAGTTTGCCGTCCAGGATGTCGGCGAGCAGGCCGTCGACGAGGTCGTCGACGAGTGTCCTGCGGCCCATCGCGGTTCCCACCTTCAATCTTGCTTGTTGCTCCCGTTGCCATCCACATTACAGAAGCAGCGGGAGGGACCGGCACCTTCTAGCGGCACGGCCCGGCGGCACGGCCTGGCGGTACCGCCCGGCGGCACGGCCCGGCGGCACGGCCCGGAGCAGCTCCCTGGCGTCAGGAAACCTGGGCGTTGTCGGAATCGCGGCCGGAGTCCGCAAGGTAGGCCTCCAGCTTGGCCAGGGTCTTTTCCAGGTTGGCAGGGTGCCGGCGCAGATAGCCCGCGAGCCGCAGCAGGAACTTGCCGCGGACCTGGCGGGCGTCCCACTGTTCGGTGACCATAGTGCCGGCCCTGCCGGCGTCGTCCGTGGCGGGCTCCAGGAGGTAGCGCCAGACGTGTCCGTAGAAGTGCCGCCAGGCGATGCGGCGGCCTTCCTCGAACTCGCAGACCGTGTTGAGGATCTTGTAGTCCACCCGCATGTTCATCTCCATGCCGAACTTCGCCCCGAGGGCCAGCCGCTCGGGGCCGCGGGGCTGGGCGCCCTTGACGGTGTCCGAGCCATCAATCGCGCTGTGCAGCGCCGGGGTGGCAAGCAGCTCGAAAATGGCTTCCGGAGCGGCCGCGATGAAGCGGCTGCGGGACACGAGGTATCTGTTGGTCATCCGGCAATCCTAGACCTGCGTCGTGATCCAGAAGTTGTGTTGCAGAATAAAGCATGCAGACTCCGCCCCTCCCCCGCAGCAGCCGGCCCCGCATCGGCATTCCCGTCCGCCTCAGCAGCTCCACGGACGCGGATCCGAGGGTTGCGGAGGCCAACGCCCTCTTCGACTACATCGTAGATCTGGTACGCGACGGCGGCGGTGAACCGGTAGTGCTCACCGCACCGGACGAGCCGCTCGAGGCGCTCGACGGCGTCGTCCTTCCGGGCGGCGGCGACCTGGACCCGCGGCTCTACGGCGAGGAGCCCGGCGGGGCGTGTTACGACGTCAGCCGCGCCCAGGACGAACTGGACCTGGCCGTGGCACGGTTGTCGATCGATGCCGGGCTGCCGGTGCTCGGCGTCTGCCGGGGTCACCAGTTGCTCAACGTCCTCTACGGCGGCACGCTGATCCAGGACATGGATCCGGGTACGGTGGCGCACCGGGAGCCCGAACCCGTGGACGGAGCCGGCCCGTGGGCCTGGCACGAGGTGGAGGTGCAGGGCGGCACCAAGGTTGCCGGACTGTACGGCGGCGGGGGCAACGGCGCCGCCGAGGTCACGGTCAAGATTGCCTCCGACCACCACCAGGCCGTGGCCAGGGTCGGCGAAGGACTCGTGGTGACGGCGGTCGCCGGGGACGGTACCATCGAGGCGCTGGAGGACCCGGAGCGCTGGGTGGCGTCCGTGCAGTGGCACCCCGAGGCCCGGGAACTCCCGGCCGAAGAACGGCTGGCCCCGTTCCGGGCCTTTGTCGAGATCTGCCGGAGCCATGGAATGGAGCGCATCTTCTCCTGACATCCCCAGCAGTCCCCTGCTACTATCAACTTAGGCAGTATGTCCTATCAAGCGAACATGCGCCGGACAAATGACTGATGGCCCCACCGGGCTCCGGTCCGGGGCACAAGGGAGCGCTTCAACAGTGGTTATTCAAAAAGTGGCTAATCCGCTAAATCTCAGCATCGACCGGTCCTCCCCCGTGCCGCTCTACCACCAGGTGGTCCAGGGCATCGAGGCCGCGATCCACGGTGGCGTACTGCCGCCCGGCAGCCGGCTCGACAACGAGATCGACCTTGCGGCCCAGCTGAACCTCTCCCGCCCCACCATGCGCAAGGCCATGGACGAACTGGTCCGCTCGGGCCTGCTGGTGCGCAAGCGCGGCGTCGGCACCCAGGTGGTCTCCAGCCAGGTGCGCCGCCCGCTCGAACTCTCCAGCCTCTTCGATGACCTCAGCAACAACGGCAGCAAGCCCACCACCGAGGTGCTGAGCTTCTCCCACGATGAGGCCGACGCCGCCACCCGGGCCGCACTCCAGCTCCCGGCCGGCGCCAAGGTTTACCACTTCACCCGGCTCCGGAAGGTTGGCGGAAAACCGCTGGCCCTGATGGAAAACTGGGTGCGCGATGACATCACCACCATCGACGAGGCGCTCCTGGGCTCACAAGGCCTCTACGGGATCCTCCGCAACGGCGGCGTGAACTTCCGGCTCGCCTCTCAGCGGATCGGCGCCATGATCGCCAACGACTACCAGGCCCCCCTGCTGGAAACCACCCCGGGCTCCGCCCTCGTCACCATGGAGCGCACCGCGGTCGACGACACCGGGCGCCAGGTGGAGACCGGCCACCACGTCTACCGCGCGGATTCCTACAGCTTCGAAATGACACTGGTCCAAAGATAAGAGTCCAGACTTCGGCGCCGGGCGACGGCGGTTGCCGTTGGGCGTTGCGCGCTCCGCCGTCGTGATCACCTCCACCCCCCCGTAACCACCCGCGCCTTCCTCCGGCGCGACAACGAAAGGGCAGAACTCATGGCCAACTGGGTCTATCCGCTCGGCACCGCCGCCCAAGGCGAATGGGACGTCTCCCTGGGCACGTCCGATTCCGCGCTGGAGGTGGAGGGCTGGGCCCACACCGGGTTGAAGGTCGCCACGCTGGGTGCCGCGGCCGCCGTCGATCTTCCCGCCGCGGACGAGGAACGCATTGTGGTTCCGCTCAACGGTTCTTTCACAGTGTCCGTCGACGGCGAGGACTACCGGCTGGCCGGCCGGGACAGCGTCTTCAACGGTCCCAGCGACGTCCTCTACACGGGGACCGGCAAGTCCGTGATCATCAGTTCGGTCGACGGCGGACGCGTCGCCGTGGCCACCGCCCCGGCCAAAGCCTCCTACCCGACCCGCCTCATCACGGCCTCGGAGACTCCGGTTGAACTTCGCGGTGCCGGCAACTGCTCCCGCCAGGTCCACAATTTCGGCACGCCCGCGGCGCTGGAAGCGGACCGGTTCATCGTCTGCGAGGTCCTCACGCCGGCGGGCAACTGGTCCTCCTATCCCCCGCACAAGCATGACGAGGAGACGGACGGCGAGACCAGCCTGGAAGAGATCTACTACTTCGAGACCCGGGTTGCCCCCGGCGCCCCGGCCCGGCCGGGAAGTGACGATGCGATCGGCTACCAGCGCGTCTACGCCTCGGATGAGCGGCCCATCGATGTCTCCGCGGAAGTGCGCACCGGCGACGTCGTACTGGTGCCCTACGGCTGGCACGGCCCGGCAATGGCTGCCCCCGGCTACGACATGTACTACCTCAACGTGATGGCGGGGCCCGGCCCGGTCCGGAACTGGCTCATCAGCGACGACCCGCACCACGGCTGGATCCGGCAGACCTGGACGGGCCAGGACATCGACCCGCGGCTGCCGTTCGGCGCCTGACGCGGCACGGTCGGACGCAGACGACAGAAACCCCCGGGGCCCTTGTGAACTGGTCCCCGGGGGTTTCTTGCGCTGCTAGGTACCCGCTTAGCGGGCGACGGTCTGGACCACCCGGACCGGCACGCCGGTCGCGAGGGATTCCTGGGCGGCGTCCGCCACCCGGGAGGCGGCCACGGCATCCTCCGGGGTGCAGGGGTTTTCCCGGCGGCCCAGGATCAACTCGATGAAGGCGGCCAGCTCCGAGCGGTAGGCCTGGTGGAACCGCTCGGCGAAGGTCCGGTGCGGTTCTCCGGCCGGGAACGGAATCCCGGCCTCCGCCGAGGCAAGCGCCGTCTTGTCGTCCAGCCCGACCATCAGCGAACGGCGGGACCCCTGGATTTCCAGTCTCACGTCGTGGCCCGCCCCGTTGTACCGCGTGGCCGAGACGGTTCCCACGGTGCCGTCGTCGAACGTCACGAGCGCGAGGGCCGTGTCCACATCGCCGGCTTCTTCGATGGCGGGGTCCCCGTTGTTGGAGCCCCTCGCGTACACCTCGACGATTTCGCGGCCCGTGAGCCAGCGCAGGATGTCGAAATCGTGGACCGAGCAGTCCCGGAACAGTCCGCCGGAGCTGGCCAGGAACTCGACCGGCGGCGGTGCCATGTCGCACGTGACGGCGCGGAGCGAGTGGATCCAGCCCAGTTCCCCGGCCTGGTAGGCGCGTCGGGCTTCCTGGTAGCCGGCGTCGAAGCGGCGCTGGTGGCCGATCTGGACGACGCCTTGGCGGTCACGGATGTAGTCGAGGACGGGCAGGGCGTCTGCCACATTCAGGGCCACGGGCTTCTCGCAGAAGACCGGGATTCCGGCGTCCACTCCGGCCTTGATCAGGTCCGGGTGGGTTCCGGTTCCCGTGGCGATGACGAGTCCGTCCAGCCCGGAAGCGAGCAGCGCCTCCACGGTGGGCAGGAATTCGGCGCCGAGCCCGGCGGCGATGGCCCGGGCATGGTCTTGGGCGACGTCGGTGAGCCGGAGCCGGACGTTGATGCCCTGCGGGTTCAGGACGTCGTTAAGCCCGGCGATGTTGTTGGCATGCATGACGCCGATCCGCCCCACCCCGACCAGTCCGAGGATTACGTCTTTCATGCTTCTACTCCCGCGCGTAGTGCGGGCACGGTGAATGCGGCCCGGAAAGCTTCCAGCGCGGCAAAGCTGTCGCCGCTGGCCCACGCTTCCATGCCCACAGTGCCGTCGTAGCCTGCCGCCGCGAGTGCCTTCGCGACCGCCGCGTAGTTGATTTCCCCGGTCCCGGGTTCGCAGCGTCCCGGAACGTCGGCCACCTGGATCTCGCCGAGGTGCGGCATGGCGGTCCGAACCAGTTCAATGAGGTTCCCCTCCCCCAACTGGGCGTGATACAGGTCCAGCATGAGTTTCACATTGGGATGGCCGGCAGCTGCCACGAGCGCCACGGTGTCCTTAGCCCGGGCAAGCGGGATGCCGGGGTGGTCGAGCACGGTGTTGAGGTTCTCCAGGCAAAAGGTCACCCCGTACTTCTCGCCGAGCCGGCCGAGCCGTTCGAGGGTCTGCGCCCCCGTGCTCCACATGTGTCCGTTGGACCGGTAGACGGGACGGGCCGCCTTTCCATCGATGAGTTCGGCCGGGTGCACCACCATCCGGCTCACGCCGAGCTCCAGGGCGGTGGGGATCAGGGACTCCGCCGTCCGCACCACCTCATCGGCCGTGTCCGGGTCCACCAGGCTGCCGGCGGTGTAGCCCGTCATGGAGGAAAACACCGCCCCGGTGGCCTTCAGGGCAGCGAGGTCCTTGGTCCGCGAGTCCCAGAGTTCGACGTCGAAGCCGGCCTCGTGGATCCGGCGCACGCGCTCAGTGAACGGGAGGTCGGTGAAAACCATCTCCGCGCATACGGCAAGGCGCATCAGAGGACAGCCGCCTCGTTGACGGCCACCGTGTTGACGGCCACTGGAGTCCCACGTTTGACCGATTCGATGCAGGCCAGCGCGACGGCCAGTGCACGCCGGGCATCCGCTGCCCCGGGCGTGAGTGTGTAGCCGGCCGACGGAGGCGTCAAGCCGCTCCGCCGCGCGCGCACGGCGTCGGTGAAGTCGACAAGTTCGTCCGTGTAGGCCTGCCGGAAGAGCTCGACATTGAGCCGTGGGGTGTGCGCCGACATCCCCTCGGCGGTGTACCGGCGGGCGGCGGTTTCGGTGGCGCGCCCGGCCTGCACCATGCCCTTGGAACCGAAAACCTCCCCGCGGATGTCGTAGCCGTAGAGGGCGCTGAAGCTTGCCTCGGCGACGGCGATGGCACCGTTGCTGTAGCGGACGGTCACGACGGCCGTGTCCAGGAAGCCCTGGTCCCGCAGCCCGGGCTCCACGAGCGCATCGGCGATGGCGTAGACCTCCACCGGCTCGGCCCCTTCGTTGAACCAGTTCAGGGTGTCGAAATCGTGGATCAGGGTTTCCAGGAAGACGGTCCACGCCGGAACCCGGGCGGCGTGCGGAATGCTGCCCGTGCCCGGATCCCGGGTCAGCGAGCGCAGCAGTTGCGGCGTCCCGACAGTTCCGGAGGCGAGGTCCTTCTTGGCAACCTGGAAGTCCTCCGCGTACCGGCGGTTGAAGCCCACCTGGAAGTGCACCCCGGCTGCCTCCACGGCGGCCAGGGCGGCGTCGAGCTCGTCGAGCCCGAGTCCGGCCGGCTTCTCGCAGAACACGTGCTTTCCGGCGCGGGCGGCCTGGCCAATCAGGGACGAGTGGAAGCGGGCAGGGCTCGCAATGATCACGGCGTCGATCTCCGGATCGGCGAGGATGTCGGCGGCGTCGGCCGTCACCTTGCCGGCGCCCAGGGCGGCTGCCAGCGCGGTGGCGGACTCAAGGTTGGGATCCGCGATGGCCGCGAGGTCGGCGCTTGGGACGCGGCGGGCGATGCTCTCGGCGTGGAAGGCGCCCATCCAGCCGGAGCCGATCAGTCCGATCCGTACGGGCAGGGCGGCGTCGGACGGGTTGCGGTTCAGGTAAGCCAAAGGCTTGTCCTTTCAAGAATCGGGTCGGCTGCTACTTGTAGGTTTTGCCGGTTGTCTGGGCCACGCCGGCGACTTCGCTCTGGACTTCCTTGACGATGTCTCCGTGGCCGCCGAGTTGTTCGAGTTCGTGCGCGAGTTCGGCGAGTTCAGCGCCGCCGGCCATTTGCGCGGTGAGCTCGTCGAGGGTGATGTCCTTCTTGTCGTAGTAACCGATCGATTTGCCGCGCTTGAGCAGCAGGAACCGGTCGCCCACGGGGAAGGCGTGGTGCGGATTGTGGGTGATGAAGATGACCCCGAGGCCGCGGTCGCGGGCCTGCAGGATGTAGCGGAGCACCACGCCGGACTGCTTGACGCCCAGGGCCGCGGTGGGCTCGTCCAGGATCAGGACCTTCGCGCCGAAGTACACGGCCCGGGCGATCGCGACGCACTGGCGTTCACCGCCGGAGAGCTGGCCGATGGGCTGCTCCACGTCGCGGAGGTCGATGCCCATCTCGGCGAGTTCCTTGAGTGTGATCTCCTTCATCTTCTCGACGTCCATGCTTTTGAACGGGCCGAAGCCGGAAGTGAGCTCCGAGCCGAGGAAGAAGTTCCGCCAGATCGGCATCAGGGGCACCACGGCGAGGTCCTGGTAGACGGTGGCGATGCCGGCGTCCAGGGCGTCGCGGGGCGAGGAGAATTTCCGTTCCTCGCCCATGATGTTCAGGATCCCGGCGTCGTGCTGGTGCAGGCCGGCGATGATCTTGATAAGGGTGGATTTGCCGGCGCCGTTGTCGCCCAGCACGCAGGTGACGCGGCCGTTGTCCACGGCCATGGTGACATCGGACAGGGCGATGATGTTGCCGTAGTGCTTGCCGACCCCTTCCAGGGAGAGCAGGTGAACCGGGGTGTGGGTAAGGGGATCTTTTTCGTGCTGGAGCAGCGTTTGCTGGTCGATCTCGTTGGCATTCATTTCTCTGGCCCCTTTACTTGAGTTCCGCGCGGCGCTTGACGATGAGGTTGACGATGGTGGCCAGCAGCAGCATCAGGCCCAGGAAGAACTTGAACCAGTCCGGGTTCCACTGCGCGTAGACGATGCCCTTGTTGGCCATGCCGAAGATGAACGCGCCGATCGCGCCGCCGATCGCGGAGCCGTAGCCGCCGGTCAGGAGGCAGCCGCCGATGACCGCGGCGATGATGTAAAGGAATTCGTTGCCCACACCCTCACCGGACTGCACTGCATCGAACGCGAAGAGGTTGTGCATGCCCAGGATCCAGCCGCAGAAACCCACGCCCATGAAGAGACCGATCTTGGTGGCCTTGACCGGCACGCCCACGGCGCGGGCCGCGTTCTCGTCGCCGCCGACGGCGAAGATCCAGTTCCCCACCTTGGTCCGCATCAGCACCCAGGTGGCCACCGCGACCAGCGCGAACCAGATGAACACCGTGATTTTGACGTCAACGCCGGCAATCCTCACCGAGGAGGCAAACACCGCCTGCGCGGACTTGAAACCGTCCATGTTCGAAATCGAGGGGGAGGACACCCCGCCGCCGATCAGCCGGGTCAGGCCCAGGTTCAGGCCGGTCAGCATCAGGAAGGTGGCCAGGGTGACGATGAAGCTGGGCAGCTTGGTCTTCATCAGGATCCAGCCGTTGATGTAGCCGATGCCCACCGACACCAGCAGCGCCAGGCCGACACCGACCCAGACGTTCGTGCTGAAGTACCAGCTGAACATGGACGCCGTCAGCGCCGAGGAGATCACGGCGACACCGGTGGAAAGGTCGAACTCCCCGCCAATCATCAGCAAGGACACCCCCACGGCCATGATCCCGATCGTGGAGGAACCGTACAGCACGGTCGCGAAGGCATTCGGCTGGGTAAACGTCGGGGAAACCAACGCGAAGAAGACGAACAGGACGATTGCGCCCACCAGGGCACCGATCTCAGGCCGGCCGAGGAGTTTCTGGAACGGACTGCGCCTGGCGACACGCTCATCGGCCGCAGCCGACCTTGTCTTTGTCTTTGTTGTCTGGGTGATGGTCATGATGATTCTCCTTGCTGCCGGGCCGGCGTTGGCCGGCCCGGCCAGCGGACTGTTAGCGGATGCCCTGCTGGGCGAAGGTCAGGACATCGGCTGCATTTGATTTGTCGACGAGGCTCGGGCCCGTGAGGACCGACTTGCCGCCGCCAATGCTGTAGCCGCCGCGCTTGTTCTGCCAGATAGCGTCGACTGACATGTAGCCCTGCAGCCACGGCTGCTGGTCCACGGTGAACAGAACTGCACCATCAACGATCTTCTGGGCGAGATCCGCGTTCAGGTCGAAACTTGCAACCTTGGCAGAGCTGCCGGCGTCCGTGACCGACTTGAGGAGAGTCAGGGTGATGGGGGCGCCGAGGCCGATGATGACGTCGGCGTCCTTAGAAGCCTGGAGCTTGGCCGTCGCGGTCGACTGGACGGAGGTCATGTCCTTGCCCTCGACGTAGAGAATCTCCGTTCCAGGCACCTTCGCCTTGACGCCGGCGCAACGTGCTTCGAGTCCGACGTGGCCCTGCTGCTGGATCACGCAGACCGGGTGCTTGAAGTTTTCCGCCGCGAGCCGGGTCCCGACTGCCTCACCGGCGAGCTGTTCGTTCGAGCCGAAGTGGGTAAACGCCCCCAGCTGCGCCGAGACACCCTCGCCGGCGTTGAGGCTCACAACCGGGATGCCGGCGTCGGTGGCTTTCTTTAGGACGTCTTTGAGGGCATCCGGTGTGGCGAGCGTAACGGCGATGCCGTTGACCTTCTGGTCAATCGCCTGCTGGACGAGCTGCGCCTGGCGCCCGGCTTCGGGGTCGGACGTGTAGAGGAGCTCAACGTTGTCCTTAGCCGATGCCTCCTCGGCACCCTTGCGGACGATGTCCCAGAAGGTGTCACCTGCTGCGGCGTGGGTGATCAGGGCAATCTTGATCCGCTCCGTGGAGGCGACTTGGCCGCCGCCTGCCGCATTGCCTGAGTCTGCGGGCTTGCCACCGGTGCTGGAACACGCGCTCAGGGCCAGCATGGGTACTACGGCCGCCACGAGGGCCGTCTTCCGCCACGAGAACTTGGTCACGATTAATCTCCTTTGATTCCGGGCCACGCCGACCGCTTCATCGCGTCAGTCCGTGAGCCATCTACAACTGATCATGGTGACTTAGCTCACTCATGTCAAGAGTTTGTCCTGACATTAGGATGTAATCACGTAATGAATACCCGTCGGTCTGTAAAGAAATACCGGTGGAAGGCTCGTCCGCGGCCGCCCAACTGCCGGAGAACGACGGCGACGGCGGCACTCAAGGTGCCGCCGTCGCCGTCGTTCTCCGCACTGCCGTCAGGGGCGCTAGGCCCCCTGCAGCTCCGCGCCCTCCCGTTCGCCGGCGGCGTTGGCGTCGTCAGCTTCGGCTTCGGAGGTGATGCCTGCGGCGTCGTGACGCTTCGCGGCGGCGGCCGCGAACACCATGACCGCCAGGCCCAGCAGGGTGATCCCGGCCCCCGCCCAGATGGGCGAGGTGTAGCCGAGGCCGGCGGTGATGGTCACGCCGCCCATCCACGCGCCGAGGGCGTTGCCCACATTGAAGGCACCGATGTTGGCGCCGGACGCCAGGGTGGGTGCGGTGGTGGCGTACTTCATAACCCGCATCTGCAGTCCGGGGACGGTGGCAAAGCCGAAGCCGCCCAGCAGCACCATGGAGGCGATAGTCATCGGCTGGTTGCCAGCGGTGAGGGCGAAGACCACAAGGACAACCACCAGCGCCGAGAGCGCCACCAGGAGCGTGCGGTCCACGTTCCGGTCAGCCGCCTTGCCGCCCACCGTGTTGCCAATAAAGAGGCCCACGCCGAACAGGATGAGCAGCCACGGCACGGTGGCGGCCGAGAATCCGGTGACTTCCGTGAGGGTGAAGGCGATGTAGGTGAAGGCGCCGAACATGCCGCCGTAGCCGAGGATAGTCACGAGGATGGAGAGCCAGACCTGGCCGGACCGGAAGGCACGGAGTTCCCCCCGCAAGCCGCCTGAGGCGGCGGTGTCGCCGGACCCCGTATTGGGGACCAGCGCCAGGATGCCTACGAGCGCAAGGACGCCGATGGCCGTGATGGCCCAGAAGGTGGACCGCCAGCCGGCCGCCTGGCCCAGCATGGTGCCGAACGGGACGCCGAGGACGTTGGCCGCCGTCAGGCCGGTGAACATGATGGCGATCGCGCCGGCTTTTTTGGTGGGTGCGACCATGCTGGCGGCAACCACGGCGCCGATGCCGAAGAAGGCGCCGTGCGCGAGCGCAGCGATGATGCGGCCGATCATCATCAGCAAATAGTCCGGCGCGATGGCGGAGACAAGGTTGCCCGCAATGAACAGGACCATCAGTACGGCCAGCACCGGCTTGCGCTCGAATCGGGTCACGGCTGCAGTCAGGAGCAGCGCGCCCACGACGACAGCGAGCGCATAGCCGGAGATGAGCCAGCCGGCGGTCGCCTCGCTGACCTGGAAGTCCGCGGCCACTTCGGGCAGCAGGCCCATGATGACGAACTCGGTGAGTCCGATCCCGAACCCGCCGAGGGCGAGTGCTATCAGGCCTATAGGCATGGAGGAGCTCCTTCAAACTGTACGGAAAGAAAAGCGAAGCGTAAGCTATTAGTTGCAGACGCGTTATTTATTGTTGCACAAGCAAGTATGCCGCGCAAGCAACTAAATTGTGGGCTGCCCGCGTTCCGGCGATTCCGGGATGCGGGCAGGCAGATCTGAAGGGAAGAACTGATGGGCATCAAGGACGACGCCGTCGAGGTCCGGGCGCAAGGCTGGCGGACCCTGGCGGCCCTGCACGGGCTGATCGAGGCGGAGCTGGAGCGCTCGCTGCAGGCCGTGGCACAGCTGTCCGTCGTGGAGTACACCGTGCTGGATGCGCTGAGCCGCCAGGACGGCTGGCACATGCGGATGCAGCAACTGGCCCGCGCCACCGCGTTGAGCGCCAGCGCCACCACCCGCCTGGTCAACCGCCTCGAGGACCGGGGCCTGCTCACTCGGATCCTGTGCGCTGACGACCGCCGCGGGATCTACACGGAGCTCACACCGAACGGGATCAAGCTGCTCGAAGAGGCCCGGCCGAGCCACGACGCCACGCTGGAGCGTGCGCTGGCCGAGGCCCAGGCGGTGCCGGAACTGGCGGCACTGGTCGACGCCCTCCCGAAGCTGCACGCCGCCGTCTAGCGCGGCAACGCGGAAACCCCGCCCCGCAAGGAGTGCCGGGGCGGGGCCTTCTGTTGGTACGGCTAAGCGGTGACGGGTTCTTTGGCGGCCAGGGTCTTAAAGTAGTGCTCCAGGTCTTCGAGGCTCTTGTCCTTGGTTTCCGGGACCACCCGTTTCACCCAGACAATCGCTGCCAGCTGCAGGGCGACGAAGATGAAGAACGTCGTGGAAACGCCGATCCAGGCGACCATCTGCGGGAAGAAGAAGCCGATCAGGAAGTTGATCATCCACAGCACGAACACGCAGATGCCCATGCCGATCCCGCGGACATGCAGCGGGAAGATTTCCGACATGGTCAGCCACGTGACCGTGCCGATGCAGGACTGCATGGACGCCAGGAAAGTAACCATGAACAACAGCACGAGGTAGCCCCGGAGCATGCTTTCCGGGATCAGCATCGAAATCAGGCCAATGGCCAGGAGCGAGGATGCCGTACCAACCAGACCGACGGTCAGCATGGCCTTCCGGCGCACCCTGGTCATGAGGGACATGCCGATGATGACGGCAACCACGGACGTGACGCCGTTGACGACGTTGGCGAGCAGGGCGCCCTGGTCCCCGAAGCCGGAGCTGGAGAGGATCGAGGTGCCGTAGTACATGATGGCGTTGACGCCGCTGATCTGGTTGATGACCGCCATGCCGAGTCCCACCACGAAGATCCTGCGGATCCACGGCACGGTGAGGTCTCGGAAGGTTCCGAGCCTGGATTGGTAGTCTTCCCGGGCCGCCTGCCGCACTTCATCGAATTCTGTCGAGACATCTGCCGCTGCGCGGGTCTTGCGCAGAACGTCGAGAACCTCGCCGAAGCGCCCGGCCGACGCCAGCCAGCGGGGGCTTTCGGGCAGGACCAGCATTCCGAACCAGAGCACCACAGCCGGAAGTGTCGCGATGACCAGCATCCAGCGCCACACATGTGAGGCCTCCGGGAAGGCGTTGCCCAGTACGGCGTTGAACGTGAACGCCAGGAACTGGCCCGTGACGATCATGAGCTCGTTCTGCGTGACGATCCGCCCGCGCTGTGCCGCCGGGGACATCTCCGCGAGGTACACGGGCACAATCACCGATGCCCCGCCCACCGCCAGGCCCAGGATGGTCCGGGCCGCCACCAGCAGCTCCGTGGTGGGGGCGAGGGAGCAGCCGATGGTGGAGACGGCGAAGACGAGGGCCAGCGCCATGATGGTCTTGCGGCGGCCGAAGCGGTCGGACAGCCGGCCGGCCGTGATGGCGCCGAAGGCCGCGCCGAACAGCAGAGTCGAGGTGACCAGGCCTTCAGTCAGCGGCGTCAGCCCCAGGTCCCGCTGCATGAACGGCAGGGCGCCGTTGATGACGCCGGTGTCATAGCCGAAGAGCAGGCCGCCGAACGTCGAGAACAGGGCCACGCGCCGCATGAACCCCTTGGGATTGGCGGGAGCACCGGCCGGGCGGACTGCGGACTGGGCGGAAGGACTGGTGAGCGTGTTGTCCGTTTGCTTCATAGGGCGGCCGCTACCGTGCTTTGGCGATGTAGTTGTTCATCGTGTCCAGCTGGTAGCGGGAGACCTCGGCGGCGTTGTCGTCTTCGGCGAAGACGCTGGACACCATCACGGTGTCCTCCCGGTCCAGGAAGCCGATTTCCTGCAGGCCGCCGAAGAACTCGTCCCAGTTGACGTCGCCGTCGCCGATTTTCAGGTGCTGGTGCACCCGGACCGGGTTGCCGGGCGGGTTTGTGATGTAGCGCAGGCCGTGCGAGGCGTGGTGGTCCATGGTGTCGGCAACGTGGACCAGGCGGAGCTTGTCCCCCGCCGCGCGCATGATGTCCAGCGGCGCGTTTTTCATGTGGAAGCTGTGCGAGGCCACGTAGACCAGGCCGACGTTCTTGGAGTTGAGGCCGCGGATCACCCGGATCGCGGCCAGGCCCTCTTCGACGAAGTCGTCCGGGTGCGGATCGATCAGCAGGTCGATGCCTTCGCGTTCGATGATGGGCAGCAGCTCTTCCATGGAGCGGTAGAAGGCACGCTCCGACTCCTCGGCCTTCTCCGGGCGGCCGCTGAATTCGGTGTTCATGGTGCTGACGCCCAGGTCCACGGTGATCTGGATGGCGCGCTTCCAGTAGCGGACGGCCGCTTCGCGGGCGTCCTCGTCCGGCCCGGACCAGCGGAGCACGGGCAGGACCGAGGCGATCTCGATCCCGGCGTCCTTGCAGGCCTTGTTGAGCTGGCCCACCAGCTCGTCGTCGGCCTTGGGGTGGTTGTAGAACGGGATGAGGTCGGCGTGCGGGGTCATCTGCATGTACTTGTAGCCGAGATCCGCCACCACGCGGGGAAATTCGAGCAGGCTGTGGGAATGGTGGAACGGCGTTGGATCAAGTGCGATTTTCACGTGGAACACTCCATTGTGGGTCAGTCAGGTTGTGCAGGGGACGGACAGAACGGGAAGGGGACTGGGGTCCCCCTTCCCGTGCTTCCTAGCGGTAGAGATCGGGCTTGGCGTGGAGCTTGACGGCGACCTTTTCGCCGTTCTTCTGCGCCTCGACGCCGGCCTCGCAGCAGGCGGCGGTGGCGTAGCCGTCCCAGGCCGTGGGCCCGCCGATTTCGTCGCGGAGGGCGGCGTCCACCCATGACTGGATTTCGACGTCGTAGGCGGCGCCGAAGCGCTCCTCGAAGCCCGGAGTGACGCTTCCGCCCCAGCGGCCGGCTGTGCGGGTATACGGGCCCTGGTCGCCGCCGATGCTGACGATGCCGTCCTCGAAGGAGGCCTGGGTGCCCACTTCGTAGCCGAACTTGGCGTTGACGTAGATCTCGACGTCGGCCAGGACCCCGGATTCCGTCTCGATCAGCACGTGCTGCGGGTCGTGCTGGCCGGCCGGGGCGTTCCTGGTGGCCTTGCCAAGCCGGACCTGGACGGACGTGATTTCCTCGCCGGTGAAGAAACGGATGGCGTCGAATTCGTGCACCACGGAGTCGTTGATCAGCATCTCGTTGGTGAAGCCGGCCGGGGTGGCCGGGTTGCGGTGCTGGTGGTGCAGCATCAGCAGTTCGCCGAGTTCGGAGTTCCGGATGATGTTGCCCAGGGCGGCGTATTCGGCGTCGAAGCGGCGCATGAAGCCGACCTGGATGCGCTGGTGGCCGAGCTGCTCCTCGGCCTGGACGATCTTCCAGGCGGAGGCCGCGTCCGGGGTGAGCGGCTTTTCGCAAAGGATCGGAATGTCCTTGGCGATCGCTTTCAGCAGGATGTCCTCGTGCAGGAAGCCTGGGGTGGCGATCAGCACGGCGTTGACGTCTCCGTTGTTGAGCGCCTCCTCGGCGTCGGCCAGGGCGACGGCGCCGGGGATCCCTTCGATGGCCGCCTGGGCGCGGGCGAGGTCGACGTCGACGACGGCGGCAACTTCGGCGCCGTGGATGCGGGTGTTGAGCCGCTGGATGTGGTCTGCGCCCATACGGCCGGCGCCGATGACAGCTACGCGGAGGGTCTTGGTCATGGTTTGTTGTCCTTTGGGTTCTAGTTGACGGCGGTGCGGGAGCCGCAGGAGAGCAGGTAGTTGCGGGTCCGCTTGGCAATCGGCATCGGGACGTCGAAAGCGACGGGGTACATGTCCTGTTCCACGATGCCAAAGATCGGCCGGTCCAGCGCCTCGACGGCTTCGATGACGGCGCGCAGGTCCGGCAGGCCGTTCGGCGGTTCGGTCATGACACCGGCCAGGTTGGCGGCGGCCCAGGTCATGTTTTCCGCGTTGACCTTTTTCAGGATCTCCGGGTTGATCTGTTTGAGGTGCAGGTAGCCGATCCGGTCCGGGTAGTTCTTGATCAGCTCCAGGCTGGACGCGCCGCAGTATTCGGCGTGGCCGGTGTCCAGGCAGAGGTTGAGGTACTTCGGGTCCGTGGCGGCGAGGAGGGTCTCGATGTCCTCCTGGGCGCCGACGTGGGAGTCGGCGTGCGAGTGGAACTGCTGCTTCAGGCCGAAGTCCTCCAGCAGGGTCTTGCCCAAGCGGTTGTGGCCGGCGAACAGGTCGCTCCAGGCCTTGTCGGTGAGCTCACCACTTTCCACGGCCTCGCCGGTGACGTCGTCGCGCCACATGGCCGGAATGACCACGATGTGCTCGCCGCCCATGGCCGCCGTGAGCTCCGCGACCTTGCGGGCCGGCTCCCAGGCGGTCTCCCACTGGTCGAGGCCGCGGTGGAACGCCGTGAAGACTGTTCCCGCGGTGACTTTCAGGTCGCGTGCCTTGAGCTCCTCGGCCAGCCGGGTGGGGTCGTTGGGCAGGTAGCCGTACGGGCCGAGTTCGATCCACTTGTAGCCGGATTCGGCCACTTCGTCGAGGAACCGTTCCCACGGGGTCTGCTTCGGGTCATCCGCGAACCAGACGCCCCAGGAGTCCGGCGCGGTGCCGATGATCAGCTTGTTCTGAGTCATTTCCATTCCTTCTCATCGATTGCTCCGCAAGTGCCCTTTTGGACGCTCAATACGGCGGTTACGGAGCAGTCGATCGTGGTTAGTGGGGCGGGGACTAGTTGGAGGGGAAGTTGTAGGAGGCGCCCGAGGCGTGGGTGGGTTCGGGCCAGCGGGAGGTGACCACCTTGCCGCGGGTGTAGAAGGAGACGCCTTCCGGCCCATAGATGTGCTTGTCGCCGAAGAGCGAGGCCTTCCAGCCGCCGAAGGAGTGGTGTGCCACCGGCACGGGCAGGGGCACGTTGATACCGATCATGCCGACGTCGACGGAGCGCTGGAACTTGCGGGCGTTGGCGCCGGAGGAGGTGAAGATGGCGGTGCCGTTGCCGTAGGGGTTGGAGTTGATCAGCGCGATGCCGGCGTCCAGGTCCTCGACCCGGACCACGACGAGGACGGGTCCGAAGATTTCCTCGCTGTAGGCGGTCATTTCGGTTTTGACGTGGTCGATGACGGTGGGGCCGACCCAGAACCCGTCCTCGTGGCCGGGGACGACGAGGTCGCGGCCGTCCACCACCATGGCCGCTCCGGCGGCTTCGGCTTCGGTGACGATCCGGACGATGCGCTCCTTGGAGGCCGGGGTGATGACCGGGCCCATTTCGGCGTCGGGCGCGGTGCCGTTGTTGACCTTTACGGCCAAGGCACGTTCTTCGACCTTCTTGACCAGCAGGTCCGCAGCGTCGCCGACGGCGACGGCAACCGAGATGGCCATGCAGCGTTCACCGGCGGAGCCGAAGGCGGCGGCGGCGAGGTGGTCCGCTGCGTTGTCGAGGTCGGCGTCGGGCAGGATGATGGCGTGGTTCTTGGCGCCGCCGAGGGCCTGGACCCGCTTGCCATGCTTCGTGGCGGTTTCGTGAACGTACTGGGCGATCGGGGTGGAACCCACGAAGGAGATGCCGTCCACGTCCGGGTGGGTCAGGAGGCCTTCGACGGTTTCCTTGTCGCCGTGCAGGACCTGGAAGACGCCGTCGGGCAGGCCCGCGTCCTTCCATAGCTTGGCCAGCAGCATCGAGGCGGAGGGATCGCGTTCGGAGGGCTTGAGGATGAAGGCGTTGCCGGTGGCGATCGCCATCGGCGCCATCCACAGCGGGACCATGACCGGGAAGTTGAACGGGGTGATGCCGGCGACGACGCCGAGCGGCTCGCGGAAGGAGAAGACGTCGATCCCGGTGGAGACCTGGTCCGAGTAGTCGCCCTTGAGCAGGGTCGGGACGCCGCAGGCGTACTCGATGACTTCGAGGCCGCGGCCGATTTCGCCCTTGGCGTCGGAGAGGACCTTGCCGTGCTCGGCGGTGATCAGCTCGGCGAGGTCGTCCACGTGGGCCGCGACGAGCTCACGGAACTTGAACAGCACGGCGGTGCGCTTGGCGAGGGAGAAGTCGCCCCAGGAATCGGCGGCCGCGCGGGCGGCGGCGACGGTGGCGTCCAGGTCCGCCCGGTTGGCCAGCCGCAGCTCTGCGGTGACAGCGCCGGTGGCGGGGTTGTAGACGGGCTGGGTGCGGTCACCAACGCCGGCGGTTTCGGCGCCGTTGATGAAGTGGTGGATGGTTTTGGTGGTGGTGAGGGTGCTCATCGGAATGTCCTTGGGGGTTGGAGTCTTGGCGGCCTTCGCTGGCCGGGGTCAGCCGAGCAGCTTGCGCTGGCGGCCCTTGTGGTCGGTGTAGGTCTGGAAGGCCTGTTTCGTGGAGTCGAGCTCGGAAACCTGGGAAACGGGAACGTCCCACCAGGACTCGGAGCTGGGCGCGTCTAGGAGCGGATCGGATTCAACGTGGATGACGATCGGGCCGCCGCGTTCGGGCGCGGCCTTGGCGTCCCGGATGGCCTGTTCGAGTTCGGCGATGACCTTCTCCCCCGGTTCGATCCGGATCACCTTCACGCCGAGGCTTTCGGCGTTGAGGGCCAGGTCCACGGGGAGCCGGTCGCCGTCGTCGAAGCTGTGGTGCTCCTCGTCGAGGGCCCGGTACTGGGTGCCGAAGCGCTGCGAGCCGAGGGACTCGGAGAGCGAGCCGATCGAGGCGTAGCCGTGGTTCTGGATCAGGACCACGATCAGCTTGATCCGTTCGGCGACGGCAGTGACCAGCTCGGTGTGCATCATCAGGTAGGAGCCGTCGCCCACCATGACGACGACGTCGCGCTGCGCCCCGCCCCTCGCGGCTTCGGCGAGGGCCGCGCGCTTGACGCCGAGGCCGCCGGGGATTTCGTAGCCCATGCAGGAGTAGGCGTATTCGACGTGATACCCGAACGGGTCCCGGACGCGCCACATCTTGTGCAGGTCACCTGGGAGGGAACCGGCGGCGCAGATGACGACGTCCTGGGCGTCCATGGCCCGGTTCGTGGCCCCGATGATCTCGTTCTGCGCCGGCAGCGGCGTAAAGCGGGTGTCGAAGGCCTCGTCCACCGTGCCGTTCCAGCGGGTCTTTTCGGTTGCGATCTGCTGTTCGAGGTCCGCGCCGATACGGTAGCCGCCGAGGGCCAGATTCAGCTTGACCAGGGCCTTACGGGCGTCGGCGACGATCGGCAGCGAGGTGCCGTGCTTGTACGCGTCGATGGGGGCTACGTTGATGTTGATGAACTTCACGTCCGGGTTCTGGAACGCCGTCCGGGACGCCGTGGTGAAGTCCTCGTAGCGGGTGCCGATCCCGATGATCAGGTCCGCTTCGGCGGCGATGGCGTTGGCCGCCGTCGTGCCGGTGGAGCCGATGGCGCCGAGCGAGAACTTGGAGTCCCAGGGCAGCACGCCGACGCCGGCCTGGGTGTTGCCGACCGGGATGCCCGTGAGTTCGGCGAACTTCGCGAGTTCCTCATTGGCGAAGGCGTAAAGTACGCCGCCGCCGGCGATGATGAGCGGGCGCTTCGCGGCACGGATGGCCTCGGCGGCACGGCGGATGTCCTCGTCGTCGGCGTTGGGGCGGCGGATCCGCCATTCGCGCTCGGCCAGGAACTCCTCGGGCACGTCGAAGGCCTCGGCCTGGACGTCCTGGGGCAGCGAGATGGTGACGGCGCCGGTCTCGGCCGGATCCGTCAGCACGCGCAGCCCGTGGTGGAACGCGGAGAACAGTTGCTCGGGCCGGGAGACGCGATCGAAGAACTTGGACAGCGGCCGGAACGCGTCGTTGACGGTGATGTCGTAGGCGTAGGGCTGCTCGAGTTGCTGCAGGACCGGATCGGCGGCGCGGGTCGCGAAGGTGTCGCTGGGCAGCAGCAGCACCGGCAGCCGGTTGGTGGTGGCCAGCGCCGCGCCGGTGAGCAGGTTCGAGGAGCCGGGCCCGATCGAGGTGCTGATCGCGAACGTCTGCCGGCGCCGGGTGTGGCGGGCGTAGCCCACGGCCTGGTGCGACTGGGCCTGCTCGTTGCGGCCCTGGTAATACGGCATGATCGTCGGGTCGAGCTGCTGGTACTGCTTGAGGGCCTGGCCGACGCCGGCGACGTTGCCGTGGCCGAAGATCCCGAAGGTGCCCGGGATGAGCCGTTCTCGGTAGTCCTGGCCACCGATCGAGTCAACGGTGTACTGCTTGGACAGGTATTCGACGACGGCCTGGGCGACCGTCATTCTGCGGCTTCCTGAGGCAGATCCAATTCCCATGGGACGTTACTCCGATACTTCTGCGGTGCGGGTGGGCAGGGTGCGCGGGGCGGACCGTTTCAGCAACGATGCTGCGGTCGCCACCGCGCCGGCGACGTCGCCGTCGTGCGGGTAGAGCAGGGTCCGGCCGACCG
The DNA here is from genome assembly GCF_947090775.1 of Pseudarthrobacter sp. MM222. NCBI lineage: Bacteria > Bacillati > Actinomycetota > Actinomycetes > Micrococcales > Micrococcaceae > Pseudarthrobacter > Pseudarthrobacter sp. MM222. The sequence continues at coordinate 796,061 of NZ_OX352321.1, read as the reverse complement.
TGAGCCCCTGGACGCCGGGCAGCGCGAGGGCAGCCTCCCAGCTGGCAAAGACGTCGTCCTGGCTGCTGTCCGGATCCCCGCCGAGCAGCACCGTGGGCATGGTGGTGGCCGCCATAACGCGTTCCATCTCGGCGACGACGGGGAGCTTCATCCAGGTGTACGCACTGGTGGAGCCGAGTCCTTCGGCGATGGCAACCGACTTGATCACTGCATTCGTCGAGAGGTCGTTGCGGACCTTGCCTTGTTCCCAGACAGACAGGAAGGGCTCCACCATGGCGATCAGCTTGCGTTCGGCGAGGGAATCGATCGCCTTGGCCGTGGCTTCGAGGGTGGCCACGGTGTCCGGGTCGCCCAGGCAGATGCGCGTGAGCATCTTGCCCCCGTCGGCTCCCAGCGCTTCCAGGGCGGCTGCCGTGTGCCCGGTGAAACGGTCGTCGAGCTCGTTGACCAGGCCGGAGAGCCCGCCCCGGTTCATCGAGCCGAAGATGAGCTTGCCGTCGAGCGCCCCGAGCAGCAGCAGGTCATCCATGATGTCCGGAGATGCCAGGATGCCGTCCACGTCCGGGTTGGCGAGAGCGATCTGCAGACGGTCCAGGAGCTGGCGGCGGTCCGCCATCGCCACGGGGTGGTCACCGACCGCGAGGGCACCGCGGGCCGGGTGGTCGGCGGCGACAATGAAGTTCTGGGTTCCGGACTTCGGGCCGGGGTGGCGGCGGCGTGCCTTCGCGGCTCGGCCGATCGCGTCCGGGTCTTCGAGCCGGATAGTGCTCAGGTGCGCGTAGCGGCGGGGATCATCGTCCACTGAAGCCTTGGCGGAAGCGGGGTGGAGGCTCACAGGCTTGCTCCTTCGGTGGCGTAGGTGACCGGTACGGGGCGGCCGCGTTCAGCGAGGAGCGCGGTAACTTCGTCCGGCGTCGGCATGGCATCGGCACAGGACAGCCGGGAGGCGACGAGGGCTCCGGCGGCGTTGGCGAAGTCGAGGACCTGCGCGAGCGGCCAGCCGGAAAGCAGCCCGTGGCAGAAGGCCCCGCCGAAGGAGTCGCCGGCGCCGAGGCCGTTGAGGGTTTCGACCGGGACCGGAGCGGAGACAACACGTTCAGTGCGGGTTTTCGCCATCACGCCTTCGGGGCCGAGTTTCACGACGGCGATTTCGACGCCGGCTGCGAGCAGCCGGTCAGCCTGCTCGTCCGGGGTGCCCTCGCCGACGGCGACGGCGCACTCCTTGTCATTGCCGATCGCCACGGTGACGTGCGGGAGGATCCTGGCGACCTGCTCCCGGGCTTCGGCTTCAGAGGCCCAGAACATCGGCCGGTAGTCGAGGTCCAGGATGGTGTACTGGCCAGGCTTCAGCCCGGTGCGGGGGCGGGCCTCGTGGGCCGCGAGGTGCGCCGCGCGGCTCGGTTCCTGGCAGAGGCCGGTCACGGTGGACCAGAAGATGCCGGTGTTCCCGATGGCGGCGAGGTCGAGTTCCTCGGCCTTGATCTGTAGGTCCGGTGCCGTGGGGAACCGTCCGTAGAAGTAGAGCGGGAAGTCCTCCGGCGGCTTGATCGCGCAGAACGTGACCGCTGTGGGCCATTCCTTGACGGGGGTGACGAAGGAATCGTCCACCTTGAACTTGCGCAGCTCGCGGTGCAGATACGTGCCGAAGGCGTCGTCGCCGGTGCGGGTGATGACACCGGCGCGCCGGCCGTGGCGGGCCGCGGCCACGGCCACGTTGGACGGGGAACCGCCCAGGTACTTTCCGAAGGACGTGACGTCCTCCAGATCCACCCCGATGTCATTCGGGTAGATATCAACGCTGATGCGCCCGATCGTGAGCAGTTCGTGGGTCACGGTCATCGTGGACCTTTCTGGTGTGAACTCTGTACCTTTACACAGCGGCAGCATGTCAGAATGCGTGGTCCGGAGTGGCTTCCGGCAGCCCCGCAGTGAGCGGGGCCACATCGACTACTCTGCCCTAGAATCCATGTACTGTCAAAGGTTTGTACTGACATATTTACAACTTGACACGGCCCGCGCGTCGGGACAGTTCGCCACCCCCGGTCTACGCCGCTGCGCACGCCCCTGCGCACTCCTGCGCATGCCGGGGCGCACTCCTGGGCGCTCCCGGACTACCGCCCCGGCGTGGCGAGTTCACCGGTGACGTACTGGGCCCGGCCGAAACCGAAGGACCAGTCCCCCGCAGTGTTTTCGACGTAGCCGATGAATACGTCCTCGCCGGCAATCCCCGCGGTTGCCAGATTCTCGGCGATCGCGGCGAATAAGGACTGTTTGGCCTCCTGGCCGCGGCCGGCCTGCGTGAAGATCTGGATCATCACGACGTCGGGCGTCCGCTCGAACCCGAGCCCGGCATCCTGGGCGAAGATCTGGCCCTGCGGATGCTCGGTCAGAACGTGGAAATAGTCCCGCTCCGGAATGCCGTATTCGGCCAGGATGGCGTCATGGATGCTTCGACTTAGCTCCTGGAGCTGCTCGGGGCTCCGGCCCTGATTGACGTCTATTCGCACGAGAGGCACTGACTGCTCCTTCTATAGTTTGTCCTGACATACTAACAAATATGTTTCGGGCACCACAAGGACCTTTGGCAGAAAAGGGATTGTGCACACCGGAGTCGAGGCGTAGCCTTAGACAACCAAAAGGTTGATCAAAGAACCAGTTGATTACAAGACGACTCAGCTGATCAGATCGACGGCGAAGGATGGCGAGGAGGTGGGACACCAGGTGTCAGCCCGCGACGACGAAATGCTCGACTCGGCCTTCCTGGCCCTCGCCGACCCCGTCCGTCGCCGCATCATCGCCCGGCTCAGCCGGGGTCCGGCCACCGTGAACGAACTGGCGGAACCTTTCGCGATCACCAAGCAGGCGGTCTCGAAACACATCCAGGTCCTCGAGCAGGCGCAACTCGTCACGCGCAGCCGTGACGCCCAACGCCGGCCCGTCCACCTGAACCCCGCACGGCTGGAGGCGCTCACCGCATGGATCGACCAGTACCGGCTGATCCGCGAGGGGCAGTTCCGCAGCCTCGACGCCGTGCTCCAATCCAACGCCGCGGCACGCGGCACACCGGCAAAGGACTGATAATCATGACCAACGCCCTGAAAGTCACCGTCCCCGAGGGCCTGCCCTTCATCGATTACGAGCGGGAGTTCGACTTTCCCGTCGCCGACGTCTTCCGCGCCCACAAGGAGCCGGAGCTTATCGCTCAGTGGCTCGGCCCGCGTGGCCTCAAAATGGACATCGACCACTACGACTTCCGCAGCGGCGGCAGCTACAAGTACACCCACACGGCACCGGACGGCAACGCCTATGGTTTCAGCGGTGTCTTCCACACCGTGAGGGAAAACGAGTTTGCCATCCAGACCTTCGAGTTCGACGGCTACCCGGACGTTGTCAGCATCGAGTTCCTGACCCTGGAAGACCTCGGCGGCGGACGGACCCGGCTCACCGGCCACTCGGTCTATCCCACGATTGAAACCCGCGACGGCATGGCACAGTCCGGGATGGAAGGCGGCATGTCCGAAGGCTACGAGCGGCTCGAGGAACTCTTGGGCGGCACCGCCACCGGAACCCCACAGTCGGGGAAGGTAACCGCATGAGCAATGCGCTGAAGCTCGTGGCCCCGGAAAAGGTGCCGTTCGTGGACTCCGAACGGGAGTTTGATTTCCCGGCGGCAGCGGTCTTCCGTGCACACACCGATCCGGAGGTGTTTCGGCAGTGGATCGGACCGCGGGAGCTGGCCACGCGATTGGACGGATTCGACTGCCGGCCTGGCGGAACCTACCGCTTCGTGCAGGAGGGCAACGACGGTCGCCAGCACGCGTTCCGCGGGGTCTTCCACACAGTTCGCGAGAACGAGTTCGTGCTGCAGACCTTCGAGTACGAGGGCTACCCGGATATCGTCACGCTGGAATTCGCGACGTTCGAGGATTTGCCGGGCGGGCGTTCAAAACTCACCGGCAGGTCCGTCTACCCCAGCGTCGAGGCCCGCGCGAGGTACCTCGCCGACGGCATGGAGGCCGGTATAGCTTCCGGCTACAAACAACTGGACGAGCTTCTCGGCCGGCAGCACCGGCAGTAGCAACCGGACTGCCAAACAAGAAGAGTACGACGGCGGCAGGCCACCTCCCTGGGGATGGTGACCTGCCGCCGTCGTACTCTTTGGTGCTGTGGCTCTTCGGACCTAGAGGGTCGCGAAGACCTCGCGCAGGAGCTTGGCGGTCTCGGACGGCGTCTTGCCGACCTTGACGCCGGCAGCCTCGAGGGCTTCCTTCTTGGCCTGTGCGGTACCCGCGGAACCCGAGACGATGGCGCCTGCGTGGCCCATGGTCTTGCCTTCCGGAGCGGTGAAGCCTGCCACGTAGCCGACAACCGGCTTGGTGACGTGCGCCTTGATGTAGTCGGCGGCACGTTCCTCGGCGTCGCCGCCGATTTCGCCGATCATGACGATCGCCTTGGTCTCCGGGTCCGCTTCGAACGCCTCGAGGGCATCGATGTGGGTGGTGCCGATGACCGGGTCGCCGCCGATGCCGATAGCGGTGGAGAACCCAAGGTCGCGCAGTTCGTACATCATCTGGTAGGTCAAGGTGCCCGACTTGGAGACGAGGCCGATGGGGCCCTTGCCCGTGATGTTGGCCGGGGTGATGCCGACGAGGGCTTCACCTGGGGTGATGATGCCGGGGCAGTTCGGTCCGATGATGCGGGTGACCTGCTTGCCGTTGGCATCGACCTTGGACTGGGCAAGTGCCCAGAACTCGGCGGAATCCTGGACCGGGACGCCTTCGGTGATGACGACGACCAGGCCGATGCCGGCCTCGATGGCTTCGACGACGGCGTCCTTGGTGAAGGCCGGCGGGACGAAGACGATGGACACGTCAGCGCCGGTCTCGGCCATCGCTTCCTTGACCGTGCCGAAGACGGTGATCTCGGCGTCGCCGTGCAGGACGGTGGTGCCGGCCTTACGGGCGTTGACGCCGCCAACAACGTTGGTGCCGGCCTTCAGCATCAGGGCGGTGTGCTTGGTGCCTTCGCCGCCGGTGATGCCCTGGACGATGACCTTGGAGTCCTTGTTCAGATAAATAGACATAGTCGGGTCCCTTTACTTCGCTGCGTTGGCGAGCTCGGCAGCCTTGTCGGCGCCCTCGTCCATGGTGGCGGCCAGGGTAACCAGCGGGTGGTTGGCCTCGGCCAGGATGCGGCGGCCTTCCTCAACGTTGTTGCCGTCGAGGCGGACTACCAGCGGCTTGTTCGCGGAGGAGCCCAGCTCGGCCAGCGCACCGACGATGCCCTTGGCGACGGCGTCACAGGCGGTGATGCCGCCGAAGACGTTGACGAAGACGGACTTGACCTGCGGGTCGCCCAGGATGACGTCGAGGCCTGCAGCCATGACCTCGGCGGAAGCTCCACCGCCGATGTCCAGGAAGTTGGCGGGCTTGACGTTGCCGTGGTTCTCGCCGGCGTAAGCAACGACGTCGAGCGTGGACATGACCAGGCCGGCACCGTTACCGATGATGCCGACTTCGCCGTCCAGCTTGACGTAGTTGAGGTCCTGCGCCTTGGCCTTGGCCTCGAGCGGGTCAGCAGCGTCCTTGTCTTCAAGGTGCGCGTGCTTGGGGTGGCGGAAGTCGGCGTTCTCGTCGAGGGAGACCTTGCCGTCCAGCGCGACGACGTCGCCCGCGCCGGTCAGGACCAGCGGGTTGACCTCCACGAGGGTGGCGTCTTCCTTCTTGAAAACGTCCCAGAGCTTCAGGATGACGCCGGCGACCTTGCCGCGCAGTTCCTCGGCGAAGCCTGCAGCGGCGACGATTTCGTCAGCCTTGGCCTGGTCGATGCCGACGGCCGGGTCGATCGCGATCTTGGCAAGGGCTTCGGGCCGCTCAACGGCGAGCTGCTCGATTTCCATGCCGCCTTCAACCGAGCACATGGCCAGATAGTTGCGGTTTGCCCGGTCCAGCAGGACCGAGAAGTAGTATTCCTCGGCGATGTCCGCACCCTGGGCAATCATGACCCGGTGGACGGTGTGGCCCTTGATGTCCATGCCGAGGATGTTGGTGGAGTGTTCAAACGCCTCGTCGGCGGTCTTGGCGACCTTGACGCCGCCGGCTTTGCCGCGGCCTCCGGCCTTGACCTGCGCCTTTACGACAGTAACGCCGCCGATTTTCTCGGCAGCTGCCTTTGCTTCTTCAGGGGTGTGCGCCACGATGCCAGCAAGCACGGGTACACCGTGCGCCTCGAACATATCGCGCGCCTGATATTCAAACAGGTCCACGGGTTTGTGTCCTTCTACGTCGAAGTAGTTTCTGTACAGCCGGACCCCACGTTCTCGCGGTTACCGGGCTGCGGAATAAACGCACCCTGCGACAGGCTTGGAAACGAGCCACACGGCGCAATGCTCCTCTTTCGAACTTTAGCCCTTTCTTTCGAGGAGCCCGTTCCAGAGTACCGGTTATGTGAGTAAGGACACTATTCTATGGAACGTAGAAAAACCGCTAGATTACGGGGTTTTTGGGGCCTCTGAAGGCGTCTGCGGGCCGGTTTCAGGCGCCGCAGATTGGTTCGTAACGCTCGCGTCCGGACCGAGGACAGCGCCTGCCGGGACGTTTCCGCACGCGGCAGGGCCGTCAGCAGCCGCGCGGGGTGGCGGCGGGACGGGCGGCTACACGTCGATTTTGGTCAGCGGCGCGTAGCGCAGCAGCAGCCGCTTCTCGCCGATGTCGAACTTCACCTTGGCCACCGTCTTGTCGCCCGCACCTTCGACGGCCAGGACGGTCCCGTTGCCGAAGCTCGTGTGGTTGACCTTGTCCCCTACGCTGACGGCAACAATTTCCTTCTGCGGTTGCACCCGGTTCTTGGCGATCGCGGCCGGGACGTCGGCGTTGAAGCCCGCGGACGGGCTGGCCTCCGCGCCGCGGGCGGTGCCGGCGCCCCAGAACGATCCACCGTAACGGCTCGAACCGATGGAGGCGCCGTTCCCCCAGCCGCCGCTCTGCCGGGTGGAGCCTTCCCGCTTCCACTCCACGAGCTCGGCCGGGATCTCCTCAATGAACTGGCTGGCCGGGTTGTACTGGCTTTGGCCCCACATGCTGCGCACCTCGGAGCGGGTCAGGTACAGGCGCTTCCGGGCCCGGGTCAGGCCGACGTAGGCCAGCCGGCGCTCCTCCGCCAGTTCCTTCGGGTCGGTGGCGGAGCGCTGGTGCGGGAACAGCCCATGCTCCATACCGGTCAGGAACACCACCGGGAACTCCAGGCCCTTGGCTGTGTGCAAGGTCATCAGGGTGACGACGCCGAGCCGCTTGGCCTCGGCGACGGCGGCCGCCAGGTCTTCGGCGTCACCGCCAGGGGCGTCCGGGATCTGGTCAGCGTCGGCCACGAGGGAGACCTGCTCCAGGAACGCGCCCAACGATCCTTCCGGGTTGTCCCGTTCGTATTCACGGACGACGGCGACGAGCTCAGCGAGGTTCTCCACCCGCGACTCGTCCTGCGGGTCGGTGCTGGAGCGCAGCCCGGCGAGGTAGCCGGTCTGTTCCAGCACCGCTTCCAGCGCCGCAGCAGCCCCGGATCCGGTGGCCACCTCGGCAAGGTCGTCCAGCAGTTTCACGAAGCCGAGCACGGCGTTGACGGACCGGGTCGCCATCCCGGGCGCTTCCTCGGCGCGGCGGGCGGCGGCCATGAAGGAGATCCGGTCGCGCTGGGCGAGGGAGGCCACGGCGCCTTCGGCACGGTCTCCGATGCCGCGCTTGGGTTCGTTCAGGATCCGGCGCAGGTTGACGTCGTCGTCGGGGTTGACCAGCACCCGCAGGTAGGCGAGGGCGTCCTTGATTTCCTTGCGCTCATAGAAGCGCGTGCCGCCGACCACCTTGTAGGGCAGCCCCACGCGGACCAGGACGTCCTCGATCGAGCGGGACTGGGCGTTGGTGCGATAGAAGATCGCGACGTCGCCGGGGCGCAGATTGCCCTCGTCCTGCAACCGGTCGATTTCCTTGGCGATGAACTGGGCCTCATCGTGCTCGTTCTCGCCGACGTAACCGACGATCTTCTCGCCGTCGCCCTCCGCCGTCCAGAGCCTCTTCTCCGGGCGGTTCGGGTTGCGGGAGATCACCGAGTTCGCGGCGCTGAGGATGGTCTGGGTGGAGCGGTAGTTCTGTTCCAGCTTGATGGTCCGGGCGTCCGGATAGTCCTTTTCGAACTCCACGATGTTGCGGATGTCCGCACCCCGGAAGGCGTAGATGGACTGATCGGAATCGCCGACGACGGTCAGTTCGGCCGCGCCGGGGCCCTCGCCGACGATCTCGCGGACCAGGGCGTACTGGGCGTGGTTGGTGTCCTGGTATTCGTCGACCAGAACGTGCCGGAAGCGGCGCCGGTAGGAGTCGGCGAGCGCGGGGAAGGCCCGGAACATGTAGACGGTCTCGGCGATCAGGTCATCGAAGTCCATGGCGTTGGCCTGGCGAAGGCGCTGGGTGTAGCCCTTGAAGACCTCGGCGACGGCCTGTTCGAAGGGGTCGTTGTAGTTGGCGCTCGAAGCGTAGCTGTCGGCGTCGATGAGCTCGTTCTTGAGCGCGGAGATCTTGTGCTGGATGGCCTTGGGCGCGAACCGCTTGGGATCGAGGTCCAAGTTCTTGGCGACAAGCGTGATCAGCCGCAGCGAGTCCGCCGAGTCGTAGATGGAGAAGTTGGAGTTCAGGCCGACGTTCTTGGCCTCGCGCCGCAGGATCCGGACGCAGGATGAGTGGAAGGTGGAGATCCACATCGTCTTGGCACGGCCGCCGACCAGCAGTTCGATGCGCTCCCGCATTTCGGCGGCGGCCTTGTTGGTGAAGGTAATCGCGAGGATCTCGCCGTGGTGCGCGCGCCGGGTGGCGATGAGGTAGGCGATGCGGTTACTCAGGACGCGAGTCTTGCCCGAGCCCGCCCCGGCCACGATGAGCAGGGCCCCGCCGGCGTGCTTGACCGCTTCTTCCTGCTGCGGGTTCAGGCCTTCCAGGAGCTCGTCTGGGCCGGGGAGATGGGGCCGCTCCGGGTCCCCCGCGCTTCCGCTGCCGGAGCCGTTGGGCATCCAGCCGGCGCCGGAACCGACGGCTGCCGTGCCCGTTTCGGCGGAGGATTTAGTGGCCGTCGCCGTCCTGGAGGCAGCTTGGAAGGGTCCGTCGGCGAAAGGGTCAAACAACATATCCATGGTGTTAACAAGTCTAGGCGGTGCCACTGACAGCGGCGTCCGCCCCCTCGGGACATGCCCTCCGCTGGCCGCAGCCAGTGGACATGTGACCCCTATGTCCAGTCCTCGCAGCCAAGAATGAGCATGTCCCACGGGGGTAATGCCCAGGGCCCGCTGCAGGGCACATACCCCGCGGCGCGCCTTGCCACCCCTGGCCCGCTGCAGGGACCTGCCCCGCGGCGCGCCTGACCACGGATGAGCATGTTCCCCCCTGGCCCGCTGCACGGCACCTGCCCCGCGGCGCGCCTGGCCACGGATGAGCATGTTCCCCCCTGTGTGCAACCACTGGACATAGCGGCACTATGTCCATGCCCCGCTGCCAAAAATGGGCATGTCCCACGGGGCGGGGTGTGTTGAATGGCAGGTACTAGCCGACGGAGCCAGACTCGAGGGCGGCACGGAGCTCCCGCACCGCCGTCACCCCTCCCGCCATAAACCAGTCGAGCCCATTGACCCGGACGACGCCGGCCGCGCCGCCGGCCGCGAGGACGATCGCCTTCCCGGGAAGCCAGTCCCATTCCGGGCAGCTGTGCTGGAACCAGCAGCCCAGCTCTCCGTCGGCCACGCGGCTCAGGTCGCACGAGCCCGAGCCGAACATCCGCAGCGCCGCGGCGGATGTTGCAGCGGCGTGCCACGGCATGGCGCACATCGGATCCGCGAGCCAGCTGGGATGGATGTACGTGGCGGCTCCGAGTTCGGCGAGCGGAATGTCCGAGCGGCTGGGACCGTCGGCTCCACGGGGCCCGAAGCTGGTCAGTCGTTCGCCATTGAGCGTCGCGGCACGGGCGGTTCCGCCCAGCCAGAGCTTGTCCTCCTCCGGCTGGAAGACCGCGCCCAGCCGTACGCCGGTGGAGTCCTTCAACGCGATCGCCGAACACCAGTACGTCGACCCGTGCAGGAAGTTGTAGGTTCCGTCTACCGGATCGATAACCCAGGTGCGGCCGCTTGTGCCGGCCACGGAGGCGCCCTCCTCGCCGAGGATGCCGTCGTCCGGGCGGCAGCGTCGGAGCTGCTCCAACACGTAGGCCTCGGCGGCATGGTCTGCGGCAGTGACGACATCCGAAATTGACGTCTTCTGCCGGCTTTCCAGCCCGCCCTGCCGCATCAGCAGTGCCAGCTGCCCAGCTCCCCGCACGAGGGCTTCCGCCAGTTCATAGTCATCGAGTCCGGGGTCGAGATCCGCCGTACTGTGCCGGCCCAGCCGGTGTTTTCCTAGTTCGGTCACGCGTTCCAGCCTATCGGGCGGCCGGTGGCGGTGAACAGACAGCGCCGGCCTGGCCGCTGGGCCGGGCGATAATGGAGCCATGGCCAAGACTCCCGCACAGCGAATCAAGAAGCACGGCGCCAAAGCAGTCGTCCCACGGCATGAGCTGCCGCCGGTGATCAATCCCACCACCAGCCGGACGCCGCGGAAGGCGCAAAGCAACAGCAATCTGATCCTGATCGCCGGTGTCGTCGCCAGCCTGTTCCTGTTCTGGTACCTCCACCTGCTCACCCTGAACCAGCTCACCCAGCTCTCCGGCGGACTGGCCATGCCAGACTCCCTGATCGGAGGCTTCGACCGGGACTTCGCGGAGCAGTTGCGAACGGCAATGGATCAGGACGCCCGGGGGCAGCTCAACTACGTCCATAAGACTGCGGGCACGCTCTTCCCGCTGATCTTCGGCTTCAGCTGGCTGCTGCTGATCGGAACGAACGTAGCCCGAAAGCCCCTGCGTTGGGCGCTCTGGGCCATTCCGTTGCTCTTTGCCGCCGTGCGGCTCTGGGGCAATGCGGCCATCGACGCCATGATGTCCGCCGAGACGGTCGACGCCGGCCAAGTGGCTCTCGCGTCCGGGCTCACGGTGGCCGGTTGGGTGCTGCTGGTGCTCAGCCTCCTGGCCGGAGCCGCCGCGGTGTTTCTGGGCAGGAAATCCTCCTCGCCCGCAACCCGAACCGCGGGACACGCCGAGCCCTAATCCCAACCACCACGGGACATGCCCAGCCCTCGCCGTGACCAGTTCATCGCGACCACTGGACATGCGCAGCCCTCGTGGCCACCACGGGACATGCCCACTCCTGGTCGCAACCACGCGACATAATCCCATCATGTCCATCCGTAGCAGGACCCGGAGAGCATGTCCCTCGGGGAGGCTCAGGCGTCAGCTGCCAGGAACCCCCGGGCCAGTTCGGCACGCTGCTGGGCGCCTGCCCTGTCGAAGTGCTCCGCGGCCTCCAACAGGTGTCGCTCAGCTGCAGGAGCATCACCCAGGGCCTTGTACGCCCGACCCAGCAGGAGGCACGACTCCCCCATTGTCTGCGGTGGGAGGACGTCATCGTTGCTGCACAAGCCGTCCAGCAGCTCGATCGCCCCTGCCGGGTCTCCGGCCAGATAATTCCAGTGGCCGCGGTTCAGCTTGAGCAGCAGGATGTTTTCTTCGCTGCCGCCTATGACGTCGGTGGCCAGTTCGGCCCGTTCGATGCAGCGGAGCGTGGCTGCGTCGGCCACATCTGCGGCGAGCCTCATGGCCGCGGAAGCGTTGTTGAATTTTGCCCACACATCAAGGTTTCGTGCGGGAGAAAAAGTAGCTGCGGCAAGCTCGTGGTATTCGAGGCCGGCGTCGACTCTGCTGCTCAGGAACGCGGCGTTTCCGATGGCCCAATAGGCCTTACCCAGCAACTGATCATCGACTTCAACCGAGATAATCTCTGCGAGATGAAGGCTCTCGGTCCACGCCTCATCAAGCCGGCCGCTCTCGCCCAGGGCTGCGATCAAAGCCAGGCGGGCCGTGACACTGATTTCAATGTCGGCCTCTTCCGTCATTAGCTCCGCTGCCGCCCGTGCCTCGTCCGCGGCCCTTTCGAGAAGACCGGCCCCTTGCCACGCTTTGGACAGAAGAATGCGCACCCTGGCCTGCAGCTGCAACCCGGCGGGCAGCGGCTCGCGGATCAGCGCTTCGGCAACTTCCGCGCATGCCTCGAACTGTCCGGCCGCCAAAAGACTTTCGGCCCGGAAGAACGTCATATTCCACCACGACTCGGGGTCGCCGTCATTCCGGGCGATCTCCGCGGCGCTGCCAGCGCTGGCGGCGGCGTCGCCGAAATCGTGGCTTGCCCACAGATCGCGGGCGCGTAGTTCTGCGGCGACGTAGGCGGGCGAGACGGAGTCTTGTTGCATGATTCAATTATCCGTTGCCGCGGAAGTGGAAATGAACACAGCGCACAAGCAGTACCCGCGCAGGGTTGGCGCAGGATCGGCGCAGTTAAGCCCCGTTGGCACAGGCTTCTGAATTCGCGCGCCAACTCTTAACCGCTGGCGCACTTGAGCTTCTATACTGATCTCGCATCACATGGGTCACATCAGCCACGTACGTATCAGGAGCTATTATATGAAGAAATCTATCGCGATCCTCCTCGTCGCCGGCGCGGTGGCTGTCACAGGTGTTTCCGCCACGGCCGCCGTTTCGGCATCCGCCGGTAGCGCCGACAACACTTCAGTTGCTGCTCCGGGCTGGTGGCCGGACGCCAAGCTGCTGGCCGCTCCGGGCTGGTGGCCGGACGCCAAGCCGCAGGCCCGTCCGGGCTGGTGGCCGGACGCCAAGCCCCAGGCAGCTCCCGGTTGGTGGCCGGACGCCAAGCCGCGCGTCTAGTCTCGGGCATTGGCTTAGCGGTGGGTGTCGGAATCACTTCCGGCACCCACCGCTTTTTTGTGCCTTGCGCTAGTCCCCTTGGCCGATCATCTCGGCGAGTTTGGCGGCAGGCGCGGGCCGGCCAAAGTAGTAGCCCTGGCCGCTGGCACAGCCTAGCCGCACCAGCTCTGCGGCTTGTTCCGCCGTCTCGATGCCTTCGGCGACGGCCTTGAGGCCGCAGGCGTGGATAAGGTGCAGGACTGCTTCGACGAAGTTCCCCTGTTGCTCGTCGGCGCCCAGCCCTTCAATCAGACTGCGGTCGATCTTGACGACGTTGACGGGCAGCTTGCGGAGGTAGCTGATGGAGGAGTAGCCGGTGCCGAAGTCGTCGATTTCCAGCTGGACGCCGAGCCGGCGCAGCCCACTCAGGGAGTATTTGTCCACGTCGCCGCCGTTGACAGCCATCGACTCCGTCAGTTCGACGATGAGATTCGCCGCGTCAACGCCGGTTTCACGGAGGATGTCGCGGACGTGTTCGATCAGGTCGAGGTTTTGCAGTTCAGTGGTCGAGATGTTGACTCGGACGTTGAAACTGGGATCCAATTTCAACTCCCGCTGCCAGTCCCGCAGCTGACGCACGGCATTCCGAAGGACCCAGTGGCCAAGATCCACGATCATGCCGGTCTCTTCGGCCAGCGGAATGAACTGGTCGGGCATGAGCAGTCCCCGGCTCGGGTGGTTCCAGCGCACAAGCGCCTCTACACCTTCGATCCGGCCGCTGGCGAGCTCCACCACCGGCTGGTAATGCAGGGTGAGCTGGTCCTGGAGGATTGCTTCGCGCATCTCAGTGATCATGACGCTCTGGAGCCGGCGCGCGTACAGCAGGGCGGGTTCGAACACCTTGATGCTGCCGTTCGGCTGGGCCTTGGCCGCATACATGGCGGTATCGGCTTCCATGACCAGGTCATCGACCGACTGCCCGGGCTCCGCAACCCGCAGTCCGATGCTCGTGCCGCAGGTGATTCGCAAGTCCCCGACGTCGAGGCTCTCACTAAGGGCCTTGAGGATTCTGTTGGCCACCCGCCGCGCCCGCACGAGGGTCGATTTGGGCAGCATGACGGCGAACTCGTCGCCGCCAAGGCGCGCGACGGTATCCGTCTCGCGTACGGAGTCCTGCAGCCTCCGGGCGATCACCCGGAGGACGTCGTCGCCCGCGCTGTGTCCCAGCGTGTCGTTGATGCCCTTGAACGAGTCCAGGTCGAGGATCAGCAGCGCCGGGGGCATCTCGCCCCGCGAGGTCTCTGCCAGGGCATGGCTCAACACGGAGTTGAGGGCAGTGCGGTTGGCCAGCTGCGTCAACGGGTCCGTGAGTGCCATCCGCTCGAGCTCAACCTGGGCATCACGCAACATCGCCGTGCGGCTCTCAACGCGCTGTTCGAGCTCTTGGTAGATGGTCTGCAGGTCGTCCGCCATGAGGTTGATACCGGCAATGACGGCAGCCACGTCGTCCCGTGCACCGGAGTGCGGGATCCTGGTGCTCAGGTCACCGCTGGCAATCCGGACTATGCCCTCTACAAGGGCGTGCAGTCTGGGGTCCGGAGGATCAGTGTTCACTCGCGTATTGCCCTAACCACTCGACTGCTTCGGCCTCGGACGTGAAAAACTGCGCTGGAATCGTCTCGGTTCTCGAGCGCAGCAGATAGTGGGCGATGACGCGGTCCACCGGACTTTCACCGACCAGGGCAAAGGCGGAGGCGGCAATGGAAGAGACGTAGACCTGCCGTGCCTCGACGCTGACTCCGACGACTCCGGTAAGGACAAGCATCACCGGCACGCGCCTGCCGTTGGCAAGGGCACGAACGGCCGCCCCGGCAATCCTCGCTTCGGTGCCGGCGATTTCCTCGTTGGGGGGCAGCGTGACTTGTACGATTCCGCTTTGGAGGGCGCGCACCCCGATCGGGGCGGCCACACCGGCGGCTCCCGCCGCGGCGGCTCCGGCCACACCGGCGGCTCCCGCCACATCGGCGGCTCCGGCCACACCGGCGATCCCCGCGACGCCGGCCATCACCGCTCCGGCCACTGCGACGCCGGTGATTGCTTCGGGACCTGGAGCCGGGGAAGGCAGGGGTGCGGTGGCCGCCGGCAGATCTTCGGGGAGCCGTTCGTCGGGCGCGGTAAGGGCTTCAACTGTCATCGGACTGCAGTCCCACGGCGTCGGTCCCCGAAGGCAGTCGCTGCATATGGACGCGGCGAGGCTAGCTGATCAAACATTCGTCCCCATAGACTACGAAATCGGCAACCCGGCATGCGCTAGAGACTGCTCGCGCACGAGCCACCGGAACTTTCCGGTGAGTGCCCTCATGATAATGCAAGCCCACGCAGTTATGAGACATAAGACACCAAACTTTGCGCGCTGGGCTCCTTTGCGCGCGCTGGGCTCCGTTGCGCGCGCTGGGCCCCGCTACGCACCGGCGGCCCCGCTCCGCACGCGCTGCCGCGCAACGGCCGCGCTCCGGGCCCGCTGGGCGACCACCAGGCCGGCTGCAGCCATGCCGACGGTGATCGGGTATCCCATTAGCCGTTCGAGGGTGCCCGGCTCCGGTACGGCCATCGCGGTAACCCCCGCCGTGATGACCGCGCCCAGGGACACCACACCGCAGACCAGGATGAACCAGCCCAGCGCAGTTTGCCGGACCCAGAGCCAGCCCAGGACCAGCAGGGCCAGCGCTCCTGCCACGAAGTACATCACTGCCCCGGCGCCATGCCAGCCGGACCCGGCATCCTCCGGAACGAGGCCCACAATGACGGTGCCCGCCCCGGCGGTGAAACTGAGCAGGCGTGCGGCCAGCGCGGTGCCCGACGGCGAGCGCCGGCCCGGGCGCAACCGGATCCGGACGCCCTCCCGCGCCGCAACGCACAGCAGGGCCGAGCTCAACAGCCAGGACCCAACCATCATCCCGATCCCCTGCACCACGAACGAGGCGTTCATCAGCAGGTGGGCCGGGGAGCATACGTTCCGGCCATCGAACACGCCGCACCCTGCGGCGCCGAGGTCGCTGATGAAGCCCGTCCGGCGGCTGTAGGGTTCCGGCCCGGCCCACGCTCCGATGACTGCCGCCTCGGCCACGAAATACTGCAGCACGCTGAGCAGGGCAAGGGCTCCGATGTAGAACCGTGTGGATGCCACATCCGGAATGTAGAGAAGGCCTTCCGGGGCGGCCGAGGATGGGGCTGTCATGCCAAGAGCGTAGTACGGGCCCTCACCTTGTATGCTTATATCCGTGTCCGACCGGGCCGGCCAGCGGCCGGCCAGCGACGACGCCCGCCCTCGTAGCTCAGTGGATAGAGCACGGCTCTCCTAAAGCCGGTGTCGTTGGTTCGATTCCAATCGAGGGCACTTGAATTCGCCAGCATCGGGCACCGCTCCGGACTTCGACCTCCGCGCCTATCTGCAGGGCAGCTGGAACGTGGAACGCACCCTGCTGGACCGGTCCACCGGCGCCCGCGGAAGCTTCATCGGGGCTGTGCGCTTCACTCCCCTAACCGGACCGGACGACGACGGCGCCCTACGCTTCCGTGAGGAAGGCACCGTTGTCTGGATGGTCGCCGGCGGCACGCCGTTCACCGCACCGGCCAGCCGGGAATACCTGCTGCGCCCCGACGGGACCCGCGCCACGATGGACATGTTCTTTCCCGACGGCCGCCCCTTCCACCGCATGGGGTTCGGCACGGACAGCAGCCACGCGCAGCACTGGTGCGATCCGGACAGCTACCGGGTCAGCTACACGCTGGTCGGACCCGACGAATTCCACTACCGCTGGGATGTCACCGGCCCGGCCAAGGACCAATTGCTCGAATCCGTGCTGCGCCGCGCTCCAGGCCAGGACGCGTGAACCCGCTCATCGTGATCTCCGCCGTCTGCGTCTTCGACGATGCCGGGCGCCTCCTGACCGTCCGGAAACGCGGCACGGACAAGTTCATGCATCCCGGCGGCAAGCCCGAGGCCGGCGAGAGCCCCGCCCAGACGGCGTCCCGCGAGCTCGAGGAAGAGGTGGGGATTGTGCTGGCGCCGGAGGCATTGGCGCTGCTGGGCATCTGGCTTGCCGACGCCGCCAACGAGGCCGCCACCCAGATCGAGGCCACGGTCTTCACCGCGCCCGGTGTCTGGAGCGCCCGGCCCTCCGCCGAGATCGCCGAGATCCGGTGGCTGGACCTGGCCGCCGAACTGCCGGACGATCTGGCCCCGCTGCTCACCGACCACGTGCTGCCCGCCCTCGCCGCGGACAGGACCTAGGCTCCGGCCCTGTGCCGGAGCCCGGCCTAGTGCTCCGGCACGGCCTCTTCGGCCACAGCAGTCGCCTCGGCGAACTGGGTCCGGTACAGCTCCGCGTAACGCCCGTCCGCGGCGAGCAGCTCGGTGTGGGTTCCCCGCTCCACAATGGCCCCGTCCTCCACCACCAGGATGGCGTCGGCGGCGCGGATCGTGGAGAGCCGGTGCGCGATCACGACGGCGGTGCGGCCTTCCAGTGCGGCCCCGAGGGCCTCCTGCACCGCGGCTTCGTTGGTGGAGTCCAGCGCGGCCGTGGCCTCGTCCAGGATCACCACGCGCGGCTGCGCGATCAGCAGGCGGGCGATGGTCAGGCGCTGCCGTTCACCGCCGGAGAGCCGGTAGCCGCGCTCCCCCACCACGGTGTCCAGGCCATCCGGGAGGGAGCGGATCATGTATTCAAGCCGGGCGCGGCGCAGCACGTCCCACATCTGCTCCTCGGTGGCGTCCGGGCGGGCCAGGCGCAGGTTGGAGGCGATGCTTTCGTGGAACAGGTGCCCGTCCTGCGTGACCATGCCGAGAGTCTGGCGCATTGAATCGAAGGTGAGGTCGCGGACGTCGACGCCGGTGCCGGGCCCGGTGCCGCCGAAGCGGACGGCGCCGGAATCGACGTCGTACAGCCGCGAAAGCAGCTGCGCGATGGTCGACTTGCCGGCGCCCGAGGAGCCAACCAGGGCCACGGTCTGCCCGGGCTCAACCCGGAAGCTGATGCCGTGCAGCACCTCTTCACCGCCGCGGGTGTCCAGCGTGGACACGTCCTCCAGCGAGGCAAGCGACACCTTGTCCGCGGAGGGGTAGGCGAAGCGGACGTCGTCGAACTCGACCGAGAGCGGGCCGGCAGGCGAGGCTACCGCGTCCGGCTTCTGCTGGATGAGCGGTTTGAGGTCCAGGATCTCAAAGACCCGTTCGAAGCTGACCAGGGCACTCATGATTTCCACCCGGGCGTTGGAGAGCGCCGTGAGCGGAGCGTAGAGGCGCGTCAGCAGCAGTGCCAGCACGACGACGTCGCCGGCCGCCAGCTGCCCGCCCAGGGCAAGCCAGCCGCCGAGGCCGTAGACCAGTGCGAGCGCCAGGGCGGAGACAAGCGTCAGGGCGGTCACGAACGTGAATTGCAGCATGGCGGTGCGCACACCGATATCCCGGACGCGGCCGGCGCGGACGGCGAATTCGCGGGATTCCTCGTCCGGGCGGCCGAAGAGCTTGACCAGGGTGGCGCCGGGGGCGGAGAACCGCTCCGTCATTTGGGTGCCCATGGCGGCGTTGTGCTCCGCGGCTTCGCGCCGCAGGTCCGCCAGCTTGGACCCCATCCGGCGGGCCGGGATCAGGAAGATCGGCAGCAGGATCATCGCGAGCACGGTGACGAGCCAGGACTTGCCGAGCATCACCACCAGCGTCAGGGCGAGCGCCACCACGTTGCTGACGACGCCGGACAGGGTGCCGGCAAACGCCGACTGCGCACCGATGACGTCGTTGTTCAGCCGGCTGACCAGGGCTCCGGTGCGGGTGCGGGTGAAGAAAGCAATCGGCATCTTCTGGACGTGGTCGAAGACCTTGGTGCGCAGGTCCACGATCACGCCCTCGCCGATGGTGGAGGAGAGCCAGCGCGTCACCAGCCCCAGCCCGGCTTCCGCGACCGCCACGATCGCGATCAGTACCGCGAGCCAGACCACGGTTCCGGTGTCCGCGCGGGCGATGATCGCATCGACCACCTGGCCGGCGAGAACCGGGGTGGCCACGGCCAGGACGGCCATCACAATCGACAGCAGCACGAAGGCGATCAGCTTGGCCTTGTGCGGACGGGCAAAGCTGAACACACGCTTGAGCGTTTCCTTCGAGAACGGCTTGGAGCCACTCGAGGCGCGCGTGATGTTGTAAAGGGAGCTCCAGGCCACCCGGTCCATGCTCATGGGTTATTGCCTTTCCGGGCGGTAGCGCGTCCGCCAAGGAGTCCGGGCGCGGTGTGCCCCAGAAGCTCGGTGACGACGCCGTTGTCCACGTGCCAGCGCCCGTCAAGGCGCACGTTTTCCAGCAGCCGGCGGTCGTGGGTGACCAGCAGCAGCGCGCCGTCGTAGCTGTCGAGGGCGTCCTCGAGCTGTTCGATCGCGGGCAGGTCAAGGTGGTTGGTGGGTTCGTCGGGGACCAGCAGGTTCACGCCGCGCGCCTGCAGCAGCGCCAGGGCGGCACGGGTGCGTTCCCCCGGCGAGAGCGAGTCGACCGGGCGGGAGGTGTGGTCGGCCTTGAGTCCGAACTTGGCCAGCAGGGTGCGGACTTCGGCCGGCGTCAGGTCCGTCAGCACGGCTTCGACGGCACCGCCGAGTGTCAGCGCACCGGCCAGCAGCCCGCGGGCCTGGTCGATCTCGCCCACGGCCACCGAGGCGCCCATGGAGGCCTCCCCGGAATCGGGCCGCTGAACGCCGAGCAGGAGCCGGAGCAGGGTGGATTTGCCGGCCCCGTTGGGACCTGTGATGCCGATGCGTTCAGCCGCGTTCAGCTGCAGGTTCACCGGTCCCAGGGTGAAGTCGCCCTGCCGCGCGACGGCGTCGCGCAGCGTCGACACGACGGCGCTGGACCGCGGGGCCTGGCCGATGCTGAACTGCAGCTGCCACTCCTTGCGGGGCTCTTCGACTTCTTCGAGCCGGGCGATACGGGATTCCATCTGCCGGACCTTCTGGCCCTGCTTCTCCGAGGACTCGGTGCTGGCCGCACGCCGGATCTTGTCGTTGTCCGGGTTTTTCTTCATGGCGTTCCGGACGCCCTGGGAGCTCCATTCGCGCTGGGTCCGGGCCCGCGAGACGAGGTCCGCCTTGGTGTTTGCGTACTCCTCGAAGCGTTCCCGGGCGTGCCGGCGGGCGACGGCCCGTTCCTCCAGGTACGCCTCATACCCGCCGTCGTAGACCGCCACGGAGTTTTGGGCCAGGTCCAGCTCCACGATGGTGGTCACGCAGCGGGCAAGGAATTCGCGGTCGTGGGAGACCAGGACCACGCCGCCGCGCAGGCCCTGCACGAAGGCTTCGAGTTTGGCGAGGCCGTCCAGGTCCAGGTCGTTAGTGGGTTCGTCCAGGAGGACGATATCGAAGCGGCTCAGCAGCAGGGCAGCCAACGCCACCCGGGCGGCCTGGCCGCCCGAGAGCCCGGTCATCCCGGCGTCCGGTCCCACATCGAGGCCGAGGTCGGCGAGAACCGGCGGGATGCGGTCTTCAAGGTCGGCGGCGCCGGACGCCATCCAGCGGTCGAAGGCCAGGGAGTAGGCGTCGTCGGACCCCGGGGCGCCCGAGCCGAGGGCCTCCGCGGTGGACTCCATTTCCAGGGTGGCCTGGGCGCAGCCGGTACGGCGGGCAATGTACCCGCCCACAGTCTCGCCGGCGACTCGTTCGTGTTCCTGCGGCAGCCAGCCCACGAAGGCGTCCGCGGGGGCCAGGCTGACGGTGCCCTCCTGGGGCGCGTCGACGCCGGCCAGCAGCCGGAGCAGGGTTGATTTACCCGCCCCGTTGGCGCCCACGACGCCGACGACGTCGCCCGGCGCGACGGTGAGGGAAAGTTTTGAGAAGAGGGTGCGGTGGTCGTGACCACCGGAAAGGTCTTTGGCAACAAGGGTTGCAGTCATTAGTACATCCTCTCACCGCGGCCCAAACCGGGCTCTGCAGGGGACATCCCCTAACGGCAATAAACGCCGGCTCCCGCGGCTGAATTCCGCCAGGCATGAAAGAACCCGCTGGTCCGGACTTGGGGGGTGTACGGACCAGCGGGTTCGACCATTTAGCATAGTTGAATCAGGTCCTCCCGTAAAATCCGCTCCGCAAGATCCCCTGCGCCAGCGCACTACCTTTGCCCCCCATCCGACCGACTCCGCAGGAAGCCGTAGATGCCTTTACCAGCCAAAGCGTTTCAACTCTGGCTTCATGGTGTTGCGCCGTCGGCAAGCACCGCGGATATCTGCAGGATCTCCGGCATCAAGCGGACCACCCTTGCCCAGCAACTGGTGCGCGGCAAAGTGGCGGAAACTACCCTTGTGAGCATCAGCCGGGCCTTGCGGCTCAGTCCCTTGGCGGCGTTGGGCTCCTTTGCGAACTACGCGGAACTTGCGGGCGAACCGCAGCCTCCCACCGCCGCCGAGCTCGTCAGCCAGATTGCCACGATGGACCTGCTGCGCGCCGTCATCGAGCGCTCCTCCCCCGCGCACGGAGGTGCCGGGGAAGCAGGCGCCGCGGACGGACAAGCCACCCCGCCCGCCCTCAGCGCAGCCCCGCACGCAACCTCGGTCAGGAACTGGGTTGACGCGATCGACGACGGCGAGCTGCGGCACCGGGTGTCAGCCGCCACCGGTGTTGCACCCCAGAACTATTCTGCGCAGTTGACCGCGAACCGGCTCGCCCCGGAACTGGCCGTCGCCACTGCCCGCGCGGCAGGCGTAGGATTCACCGGCGGACTCGTCGCAACCGGCTTGATCACCGAGGAAGAAGCGGGTTGGACTCCCGGGGCGAAGCAGTCAGCGCTGGACGCGCTCACGGATGGCGAACTCACGGCGCTGGCTGGAGAACGCCTGCAAACGCTTGGAAAGACCCTCCGCCGCCAGGAGCAGGAGCACGCACAGACAGAAAAGATTTGGGAGAACCTCGGATGATTGCCTTACTGCAATGGGTCACACTGGCGGTCTGCGGCATCGTGGCGCTCGCCCGCATCCCCAGCGCACTGCGGGGTGAGAACAGATCGCTGTTCTTCATCTTCGCGTTCATGACAGTGGCGACCCTGCTGAGCATCGAAGCGCCGTACCTCGCCATCGACCAGGTCCTGGGCGGCACCAACGTGGCCAACCTCATCCTGCGTTTCATCATCTTCGGCGCCATTCTTGCCCTTGGGCTTCGGCTTGCGCGCGGCTTCGGTGCGGACGACGCCCTGCGGCTGATTACCGGACGGGCGGGAATCGCCGTGTTGGCGGCGGCCTCGGCGGCCGTGCTGGTGGTTTTCCTGATGATGGATACCCACGGATCCTCCGCCGGACTGGCCGCGGTCTCCATCAAGGACGACCGCCACCAAGCGCTGGTGGAATATTACGGGGCAGCCGGACGCCTCTACCCCGCGTACGTGATGCTGACGCTGCTGCCGGCCATGCTTCGGACGGCCGCCGGCAAGCTGCCGCTCCTGGTGCGGTTCAGTGCGGGTCTCCTTGCCGTGGGGTCGGTTGCCGTCACCCTGAGCCTGCTGTCCCCGTTGATCCCGCCGGCGCTGGGATTCATTCGCTTTGTGGTGAACTACTCCGCGATTCTCTGCTTCGCTGTCGGCCTTGCCCTGATCTGGGTGGGGAAGATAGTGGCCAAGCGGGCGCCGAAGAAGCAGACTAGCCTCACGTGATAGCTACCGTGAGCTGAGCAGGCGAACCAGGTGGAGGAGCCGGGGATGATGGCCGTCCTTGAATGGGGCACCTTCGTTGTGTGCTGCGCAGTTCTTCTGCTCCGGGTTCCGGACGCCGTGCGGGGACGAAACAGAACCGTTTTCGGCATCCTGCTGCTGGCAACCTTGTGCAGCCTGCTCGCCGTCTCCGGACCCTACGAAGCAATTGACCGCGCCCTCGGTGGCTGGAACATCACCCACCTGATATTGCGGTACCTGGTGTTCGCCGCGGTGTTGCTGGTAGGCCTCCGGATCACCAAGGGACTGGGAGCCACGCGGGGCTACCGTCTCATGGCCGGCAGACCGGGCCGCTGGGCCCTGGGGGTCAGCTGCCTGGCCGTTGCGGCGATCTTTATCCTGATGGACACGCAGGGCTCCTCTTCGGGCCTGCTGGACCTCCGCGACAGCGGCGGCCGGAACGCCGTGCTGGCGCCGTTCTACGCCGCAGCGGGCCGCACTTATCCGGCCTTTGTCTCGGTCATCCTGATGCCCCCGCTGCTGGACGCCATCCGAAGCCAGCTGCCGCCGCTGATTCGAGCCGGCGCAGTCGCCACCCTCCTCGGCGCCGTCGCCGTGGTGCTCAGCGTTCCGGCGTCTTTCGCCCCGCCAGCATGGGCGCTCGGACAACATCTGGCCAACTATTCGGCGGGCCTCGGCTACGTGCTGGGCCTCGCGCTGTTCTGGTTCGCCGGGCTGATTGCGCAGCCACGCGGGACCACTGGCGCAACAATTCGCAAGAAGTCCGAATAGGCATTCACAAAATCATTAGACCGTGAGAGAATCATGAATGTGTGAAAGCGACGATCGCCTCGTGTACGGAAGTCAGCCGTGCGGGGCGGAGCCAGTCGTCCGAGCGCCATTGGGGGGATGAGTGGTAGCGGTCCAATCGGACCGCTCCCACTCAGCCTGTTTAACGGCCCCTTTGGCGAGCGGAAGGCCGCCCGGCCGCCTCCCGGACGGGACGCAAACTTGCCATCCGGACGGCCGCTCAGCCGCAACCCTCAGCGCACAAAACGCAAGGTCACCAGCTGGAAGGGCCGGAGCACCAGCTCGGCTGAATCCCGTCCCGCGGTCACGCCGGGGGCGTCCACCGGCCGCTCCAGCAGGTCCACCGTGTGGACGCTCGTGACCTCGAAATTGGCTGTCAGGAGCCCGGTGGACCGCTCCCCCAGGGATTCGTACAGGCGCACGATCACGTCGCCCGAACCGTCCTCTGCGAGCTTGACCGCCTCGATGACGAGGCCCTGGTTGAACACCGTGAACAACGGTTCGACGCCGTGGCCACCCTTGACGATCCTTGGTGCAAGGTTAGTGCGGTAGCCCTCCTCGACGGCGTCGGCGATGCTGGCACCGGGCCTGATCGTCACCGCCAGTTCGTGCCGGCCGCGGTCCGCGCCGGGATCCGGGAACTTCGGCGCCCGCAGCAGCGACAGACGCACCGTAGTGGTGGTCCCGCCGTCGTCCGCCCGGACATCCCGGGTGACGTCGTGGCCGTAGGTGGCGGCGTTCGAAATCGCGACGCCGTAGCCGGGCTCGGCAACGTGGATCCAGCGGTGCGCGCAAATCTCAAACTTGGCCGCCTGCCACGAGGTGTTCAGGTGGGTGTCGCGGAATACATGCCCGAACTGGGTCTCGGCGGCCGACCGGTCGGCCCGGACGTCAAGGGCAAAGCCGAGCTTAAGCAGCTTCTCCCGTTCCTGCCAGTCCACCACGGTCGTAATCGACAGGGAATCGGCGCCAGCGCCCAGCGAAATCCGCTGCGTCACCGGGGAGGACCCGGCCACCCGCTCCACCACCACAACGGCGTCCCAGCCACCGCGTTCCAGGGTCACCGATCGGGCCGCGGTAAGTGCGACGGCGTTGCGGCGGTAGAAGGCATCGATGTCCCAGGCGTCCCATTCGTTGGGCGTATCCCGGTGGAGTTCCAGGAGGTTCCCGAACTGCCCCGGCGCGATGGCCTCCCGCCCGCTGGCGTAGTCCATCAGGGACGCCAGCAGCCCGTCGGGGTTGATCACGGCCCGGATCACGCCGTTGTCCAGGATGTAGCCGCCCTCGACTTCGGTCACATTTACGGGCTGCTCCGCGCGGACCGGTTCGGCTGCCGCCAGGGCAGGCACGCCGTGCCGCTCGTGCGGCGCCGCGTTGAGCAGGAAGTCCTGTCCGCCCGTGCCGAGCAGTGCCGTGGCCGCGCCGGCGATGATCGCCTCGAGCTGCTTTCCGACGGCGGCGTAGTTGCGTTCGGCGTCCTGATGGACCCAGGCAATGGCGCTGCCCGGAAGGATGTCATGGAATTGCTGCAGCAGGACCAGCCGCCAGAGGCGTTTGAGCTCCGCCGCCGGGTAGTTGTAGCCGCCGCGGACCGCGGCGGTAGCACACCAGAGTTCCGCCTCGCGCAGCAGGTGTTCGCTGCGCCGGTTGCCGAGTTTGGTGTTGGCCTGGCTCGTGTAGGTTCCGCGGTGAAGTTCCAGGTACATTTCCCCGACCCAGACGGGGAGGGACTCGTACTCGGTCTGGGCCCGGGCGAAGAAGCTGGCCGCCGAGCCGAGCTGCACCCTGGGGGATCCTTCCAGGTCCGCCGTGCGGCGCGCGGCCGCCAGCATCTCCCGCGTGGGTCCGCCGCCGCCGTCGCCGTAGCCGAACGGGACCAGTGACATGGTGCCGCGGCCGTGGTCGCGGTAGTTCCGTTCGGCGTGGGCCAGTTCGCGGCCACTGAGCTCGGAGCTGTAGCTGTCCACCGGCGGGAAGTGGGTGAACAGCCGGGTGCCGTCGATTCCCTCCCAGTTGAAGGTGTGGTGGGGCATCCGGTTGACCTGGTTCCAGGAGATCTTCTGGGTCAGGAACCATTTGCTGCCGGCGGCCTTGACGATCTGCGGGAGGGCTCCGGAGTAGCCGAAGGAGTCGGGAAGCCACGCTTCCTCGCATTCCACGCCGAACTCGTCCCGGAAGAAGCTCTTGCCTTCCAGGAATTGGCGGGCCATGGCCTCCCCGCCTGGCATGTTGGTGTCGGACTCAACCCACATACCGCCCACGGGAACGAACTGGCCGGACTTGACCTTCTCCCGGATGCGCCCCAACAGCTCCGGGTAGTATTCCTTGATCCAGGCCAGCTGCTGGGCCGAGGAGCAGGAAAATACGAACTCGGGATCCTCGTCCATGAGCGCGACCACGTTGGAGAACGTCCGGGCGCATTTGCGGATGGTCTCCCGCACCGGCCACAGCCAGGCGGAGTCGATGTGCGCATGTCCGGTGGCGAGCAGCCGGTGCGCCGAGGCGTAGGCCGGCTGGGCCAGGACGTCGGCCAGCGCGGCGCGTCCGGCCGCGGCGGTTCCCGGGACGTCGTCGGGATCCATCAGGTCCAGCATGCGCTCCAGCGCCCGCAGGATTTCGTGCCGGCGCGGCAGTTCCATCGGCAGTTCGTGCATGAGCCCGCCGAGGGTCCAGATGTCCTGCTGCAGCTCCCAGACTGTCTGGTTGAGTTCGGCAATGAAGATCTGACCCAGCCGGTATTTCGGCTCGTTGCCCGACGTCGCCTTGTCACCGTAGGGGGTGGCCGCGAAGGTCCAGCCCTGCGATAGGTCCGGGTTCGCCGCGGCCTCGACGTAGAAGTCAACGGACATTCCGCTGCCGAGGAGCTTCAGCGGGATGTACTGGTTCCGCGGGGAGATCGCCTTGATGATGGTCCCGTCGGGCCGCCAGGCGATGCCTTCGCACTGGAATCCCGGAAGGTCGGCGCTGAACCCCAGGTCCACGACGATTTCGACTGCGGTGTCCGGTTGGGTTCCCCACGAGACCGGCACTTCGCCCTGCAGCCGCAGCCAGGTGGTGCTCCAGGGCCGGCCCCAGGCCGCGCCGTGTTCCTGCGGGGCGAAGTCCTGCCGGAGGGCCTCCAGAACCGGGACAGGTTCATCGGGGACCTCCCAGCTGCTCAACGCGAGCGGAATACTGCGTGGGTAAACCGCGGGGACTATGCGTTCGCGCAGAAAGCGGTCCAGCCGGACTTCCGTGAGACGGCGGTCGTCGTGCAATGTGTTCCTCTTAGCGCCGGAATGAATATAGCCCGATTGAATCCAATCGATGGCTAAAACTTACTTCGCGCGCGGGCATTCAGCCAAGGCGGTCCTAAGCCACGGGCGCCGGCAGGGAGATCCGGTCGCGGCCGGCGTACACATTCAGGGTGGTGCCGCGGCTGAACCCGGCGAGCGTCATTCCGCTGGCCTCGGCAAGTTCGACGGCGAGGCTGGAGGGTGCGCTGACGGCCGCGAGGACGGGGATGCCGGCCAGCGACGCCTTCTGGACGAGTTCAAAGGAGGCCCTGCCGGAGACCTGGAGGACGGTTCCGCTGAGGGGCAGCAGCCCCTCCCGGAGCGCCCAGCCGACGACCTTGTCTACGGCGTTGTGCCGGCCCACGTCCTCGCGCAGGCACAGCAGCTCCGCGGAGCCGTCATCGGCAATCCGGAACAGCCCGGCGGCGTGGACGCCGCCGGTGACGTCGAACACGGCCTGGGCTTTACGGAGCGCGTCGGGCAGGGACGCGAGGACCCCCACCGGGACGGTGAGCGGGTCAGCCGCGGGGCTGAAGTGCGAGGACTTGTGCACGGCCTCGATGGAATCCGTGCCGCAGATGCCGCAGGAACTGGAGGTGTAGACGTTCCGTCCGGTGTCAGGCCGCGCCACGTCGGGCCGCAGCTGCGCCTCCACGACGTTGAAGGTCTGGATGCCGTTTTCATCCTCCCCGGCGCAGAACCGGAGGGAGACAAGCTGGTCGGGGCTCCAGATCACCCCCTCGGAGACCAGGAAGCCCGCAACCAGGTCGAAGTCGTTTCCGGGCGTCCGCATGGTGACGGAGTAGGAGAGCTGGCCGAGCCGGATCTCCAGAGGTTCCTCCACGGCGAGAACGTCCTCGCGGTGCCGGACCGGGAACTCAAGTGCCTGCGGTGAGCCGTCCAGAACAAACCTGTGCACCTTGCGGCGCTGCGTCACGCGACCCATCAGAAACTCCTTTGCAACATGCAATCATTTTCCCTTGCGCCCGCCGGGGTGGCCAGCGCAGGCCTACAGGCCGGTTCCATGCGCCGGACGTCAGTCAAACAGGGCGCTCCAGTCAACGGGGCCGCCGGTACCGGCCGGCTTCCGGACGGTGCGCTTCGGCGTTGTCTTGGCCTGCGCCGCGGTGGCGCCCGGTTCCGGGATCGGCGGGCCCCACGGCAGGGCGAAGGCGGGGACCAGCTCCCCCAGCTGGACGCCATGTGGCGGTACGACCAGCACGCCGTCGGCTGCTGCCAGCCCCCGCATCATGCCCGGTCCGGTGTGTTGGGCCGGCGATGCCATCCCGTAGAGGAGCCGAAAGGGCATCAACCTGGTCCGGCCCGGGTCAGGCTCGATGGTCGAACCGCACGGAACCTCCACCACGGGTGGCATTGTCCCGTGACCTAGGGCGGCCAGAAGCGGTCCCGCCAGGGTCGACAGCGCCATCATCGCCGCCAGCGGATTACCGGGCAGGCCGATGATGAAGCGGCCGTCGGGCAGTTCGGCCAGCACGGCGGGGTGGCCCGGCCGCATCGCGATGCCGTCGATCAGCAGCCGCCCGCCGAGTTCGGCCACGGCGCGCCGCAGGTGGTCGGTGCCGGAGCGGCCGGTGCCGCCGGTGGTGATGACGACGTCGGCCGGCAGGTTCTCGACTCCGGCGTCCTCTGCGGACAGGGCGTCCGGAACAGCCGGCTCCTGGTCCTCGAGGGCGGAGAGCCATTCGTCGTAGCTGTCGCCGATCTTGACCTCGCCGCTGCAGATCCCGCCGAGCATCTCAACCACACCGGCGAGCTGCGGCCCGAAGGTGTCACGGACCTCTCCCGGTTGCGGGATTCCTGCCGGAACAACCTCGGAGCCGGTAAGCACGAGCCGCACTACGGCCTTGCCCAGGACGGACAACGTGTCGTGGCCGGCCAGGGCCGCCAAGGCCAGATGGGCCGGGTTGAGCGCGGTGCCGGCCTTGACCAGCAGCTCGCCGGCGGAAGCCTCCTCGCCGGCTTTGCGGATGTGCTCGCCGTTCCGCGGTTCGCCGGGTTTGGCGGCACCGCTGGTCTTCAGCGCCGGCAGGCCGTCCTCATCCGGCGAGATGAGGCCGCTCTCGCTGCGGAGCACGGCCTTGGCCCCGGGCGGGATCAGGCCTCCGGTGACGATCGGGCTCGCCTGGTGCGGTGCCAGCCGCTGGCCGGGTTCGGCCAGGATCCACGGTCCGCTGCCGTTGACGGCCCAGCCGTCCATTGCCGACGACGCGTAGTGCGGGATGTCCTGGAGCGCTTCGACGTCGGCAGCGAGGATCCGCCGCAGGGCGTTCCTGAGCGGCACCGGCGCAGCGGGAATGGGTGCGGCGCAATCGAAGGCCAGCTGCCGGGCCTCCTGCCAGGTGTGGGCCAGGTGGGGGTGCGGCTCCCGCGACCCGCTGGCGCCCTCTTCCTCCCCTGCTGCCGCTTGGTTGCCACCGGGCGCGGAGTGCTCTCCGGCGGCGGCCGCACCGTCGGCAGGGGGCTCAGGCGTCATGCCCCGGAGGCTTCGGTGGACGCGTAGTCCTGGGCCAGTTTCCGGGCAACGCCGATTGCGGCCTGCATCGAGACGGCATCCGGAGCCTGCCCGGATCCCGAGGCCAGGCCGGCGGCGAAGCCGGCGATGAAAGTGGTCAGCGGGGCCGCGGGGCGGACTACGGAGTGTGCGGCCACTCCGGCTAGGGCCAGGACCTCGTTGACGTCGATTTCAACGTCCTCCAGTTCGAGGGCCTGGAGCAGGGCGCGGCACCAGTCTTCCAGCGTTTCATCCTGGCTCTTCACCGTTTTCCTCCAAAGTCGGGTTCAGTCGCGGAGCTGCGGGCCCTTCGTCCGGTTCCTGGCCCGGAGCGCGGCCGGACACTCCCAGCGCGGCGGCATCGTCCCAAGTGTCCACGTCATCCGTGGAACCGGGGGGAACGCGAAGTCCCCGCACGTCAAGACTAGCAAGAAGGGCGAACACGGAGGCGTTCGCCAGCGCGCCCCGCCGCGCAGCTTCCGCAACAGAGCGTTGTAGCGCGGCTGTGCCATAGAAACCGGCGAGGGGCTGCCGGCGCCCGTCCGCTGAGACGGCCAGAACGCCGTCGCCCTCCAGCCCAGCCGCCAGCGCCTCGCGCATGGCGCTGACCGCGGCCATGACCCGGGGCATGTCGCAGGCCAGCACGAGCGTCAACGCCGGCACCGGCAGCTCCGCGCCAGCCGCCATATGGTGGTCCGCCAGGGCGGCGAGTCCGGCGGCGATGGCTGCGGCCGGGCCCGCGAAGGGCGGTTCTTCCCGGCACGTCAGCACGCCCGCCGGGAGGGGGCCGGGGTCCGGTCCGACGACGACGATCGTGCCGGCCCCATGCGCGGCCAGCAGTGAGTGGTCAAGGAGGGTCCGTCCGCCGGACACCAAACG
This sequence comes from Pseudarthrobacter sp. MM222, assembly GCF_947090775.1. Taxonomy (NCBI): domain Bacteria; kingdom Bacillati; phylum Actinomycetota; class Actinomycetes; order Micrococcales; family Micrococcaceae; genus Pseudarthrobacter; species Pseudarthrobacter sp. MM222. Next base: position 766,093 of record NZ_OX352321.1, on the reverse strand, counting down.
GGACTTGGGCGAGCCGCCCAAACGCGAGGACCGCCCGCCGGCCAGGATGACAGCATCGAATTCCACCGGCCCAGCCTAGCGCGGCACTGGACCGGTCCGGTCCAGTGCCGCAGGGTCGTCCCGGAAATTGGCGGTCTCCTCAGGCTGCGGACTCCGGCAGCAGGAACGGATCCCAGTCCGGCGCCGGCTTCTCCAGTTCCTTGATCTGCCAGACGGTGCCTTTAGGCGGTCCCGGCGTGAAGCCAAGCTTCCATCCCATCTCGGCGGGCGTGTGGTCGCCCTTGGCGTTGTTGCACCGCAGGCAGGCGGCCACCAGGTTCTCCCAAGAATCGGCGCCGCCCCTGGACTTGGGCTGGACATGGTCGATGGTGTGGGCTGCCTTGCCGCAGTACGCGCAGCGCTGCCCGTCCCGGCGAAGCACACCCCGCCGGCTGACCGCCGTGATGGTGTTATACCGGGGCCGGATGTAGCGGTGAAGCAGAATCACCGACGGCCGGCCCAATATGTCTTGTGGCCCGACGACCGGGTCGTCGCCTTCGGCCACCACACTGGCCTTTCCGGTAAGCACAAGGACGAGCGCCCGGCGGAAGGTGACTACCGCGAGCGGTTCATATCCAGCATTCAGAACGAGAGTGCGCATCCGCATACCTCTTCACGGCCGCACCCGCCAGGGGCACGAGGGCCGGCTGCCCTCTGCATGGTCGGGCTATGGATCGACACCACAAGAGTAAACACCCAAGGGCCGGATCACCGAATTTTTGTCCCGCGACGCCGTGCGTGTCTGCTGGGCGGCGGCGGCCGCAACAGCAAAGAGGACCCCCGCCACTAGGCGGAGGTCCTCTCTGAGTGCTGGAGACCGGTGGTGGCCGATTTCAGCCAATGGCGATTTAGCCGCCGACGCGGATGAAGACCGGGCCGGAACCGACGTTGGCGCTGTACAGTGCGGTGGTTCCGCCGTTCCAGCCGCCGTGGACAGCCATGCCGTTGCCGACGTAAACGGCGATGTGGGCCATGCCGACGCCACCGTTCTTGTAGTACGCGAGGTCGCCCGGGCGAGCCTCAGCGGCGCTCACGGTGCGGCCGAGGGACAGATAGCCGGCCGGCCAGCCGTGGAAGTTGATGCCTGCGGCGGCCAGGGCGTTTGAGGCCAGACGGGTGCAGTCCTGCGACACACCGATCTGGGCGTAGGCGGCGGCAGCGATCGCTGCGCCGCTGCCGCTGGCGACGGAGAGTCCCTGCGTGGTGGCCGAGGCGCCGGCGGCAGCCTCGGTGCCGGTGTTGCCGGCCTTTGAGTCCTGAACCTTGAGGACCGGCTTCGCAGCCTCGACGACCGGAGCCGGTGAGGTGGAAACGGCCGGCTTCTCGTAGGAGATCGCAATGGTGGAGGCGGCCGAAATCGTTGCCGGGGTGCCGGACTGGACTTCGAAGGCCGATGCGGAGGTGGATTCGCGCTGAACGTTGGTCTCGGCAGCGTTGGCTGCGATACCGCTGGTCAGTACGAGGCCTGAAGCGGCCGCGACGACCGCAGCCTGGCGGCCCATCGTGCCAGCGTTGTCGCCGACAGCCTTGGCAATGACAGCAAGCGAGTTGGTCTTGGTGACCTCGGCGCGGTGCCGTGCAGAGTTTGCACGAGTAGTCATTAAGTTCTCTCTTTCGTGATCCTTGGACCGCGCTTTTAGGCGCGGAGTAAGGACGCTCCGGCATCTTGGGGGTACGCCGGATCGCCCCGAAATGGGTTACTTAGCGAAGGGTGTACTGCGAAGACGCGCCAAAAGCGGAGACTGCGTGCAGGTGCGTGGCCTGCGGGCCGGACTCAGCAGAGCTCGAGTCGGCGAAGTGAAATCCATTCCGGGCGCCGGCAAGGGCAACCAGGGTCCTGGATTTCAGCGGGCTCGAAAGAGCCGCGCCAGCGCGGTGACGCGCAGCATTGTGGCGTGAAGACACGAAAGTAGCCTCTCCCAATGCCTACGAGGTGAGCTGTCGGATTCGGATGGGAGTCACCCGGCCGCGCTGCTTCTGGGAAGCTTTGCGACTTAACCCCAAGGTCTTCTTGCGAAGACCAAAATTGGTTCCCCCGCCCCTGCCAGACGATGTCATGCGATAGGACCTTGAGCGGTGGCAGAGTTAGGCAATCCACTCAAGAGCGCCAACTTCGGAGAAGTTGGCGTACCTCAAACGATACAGGACTTGGGACGCAATGTCACATTCAGATCACGGCGTGTCAAAAGAATGCGAGAGTCATCCATCGGCTATTAGAGCCAGCCGGTCGGGTCAACGACGTCGCCGTTAACCATCACTTCAAAGTGCAGGTGGCAGCCCGTGGATGCTCCGGTGGTGCCGCTCATCGCCACAACATCGCCGCGGGAGACCTGCTGGCCAACCTTCACGCTCGATGAAGACAAGTGGTTGTACGTGGTCTCCAGGCCGTTGCCGTGGTCAATTACTACGCGGTTGCCGCCGCCGAAGGGGTGCCAGCCGGTGAACGTGACGGTTCCGCTGGCAGCCGCGTGGACAGCCGTTCCGCATTGCGCGGCGTAATCCTGGCCCCGGTGGAACTCGCCGGAGCCGCCGGTGATGGGACTGACCCGGTAGCCGAACGGCGAAGCCGTCACCATCTTCTCCATGGGTGCGCCGAGGCTCCCGGAGGAGGCGGCGCGGGTGATGCTGCCCACTGACTGGGCGCTCAGCAGCTGCTTGAGTTTTCCGTCGGGGTCACCCTTGGTGGTCACGGCGGTGCGGCTGAAGTCGATCTTTGCGGCGGAAGCGGCCGTAACGTCTGGTTGCGAGGCGGCGGCGACGGTACCTGAGCCGGTGTCGGTGGCCATCACCGGGCCGGTAGCGGGAACTGTAACCGTCAAGACCAGGCCGGTCGCAGCAAGGGCGATGCCGGCACGCTGCCCCACACCACTGGCGGCGGCAAAGTCCGTTACCTGGCGGAACGGGCTCCGGCGGCCGCGGCGTTCGTCGCGGTGCGCATCACGCGGGCGGTCTGCCAGAACGGCGACTGCCGCACGCGGCTCCGGAGCGGGGCCGGTCGCACGACGACGGCCCCGGGTGGTCTGGGTGGTCAAGAACGGTTCCTCTCTGGAGAGCCTGCGAAGTTAGCTGTCGGATTCGGGTCAGAGAGATCAAAGACCCGGTCCGCCGTGAACAAGCATCCAGACACAGAGGAATTCAAGAAGAGTCCCTCGGTGGAGTGTGCTTGCCGCTGACGGACTTCACCCCAAGGCTGTTCGGAAAACAGCCGGAAGTGGTTCCCCCGCCCCTGCCAGAAGGTGACTCTGCGACTGATCCGCTGGCAGAGCTCGGCTTCGGATCAGATAACGCTTTGGTATCGGTACTGGTGATTAACTATAGGCGATTAAGCCGCCTGGTGATAATCCCGTTATCTCCGTTGTGCACAACTCATGGGTCGTCCCACCAACGGCGGGTGAAGGCTGGTTAACCGACGGTAACAAAGACGTGAGCTGCGACTTCGGGGGGCAGCTCGAGGGCGCCTTCGATGTCCGGCACGCGGACCGAAATGTACTCCCCGACGCGTTCCAGGGACACCAGGGCGCCGGGACGAATGCCGCCCTCGTCCAGCTGGACGAGCAGTTCCGGCTCCACCTGGATGGGCTCGGCCAGCCGGTTGACCGTGATCCGCGAATCGGCCCCGTAGCCTGTCATCGCCTCGAGCAGGTTTACGACGCTGGCGCCCAGTGCGTAAGGCTGGGTGGGCAGTCCCCCAAGCTCCGCGAGCCCGGGGATCGGATTTCCATAGGGCGAAACAGTCGGGTGGTTGAGCATCTCGAAGATCCGCCGTTCCACCCGCTCGCTCATCACGTGCTCCCAGCGGCAGGCTTCCTCGTGGACATAGGCCCAGTCGAGGCCGATGACGTCGGCCAGAAGCCGCTCCGCCAAGCGGTGCTTGCGCATGACCCCGATGGCGCGTTTCCGGCCGGTTTCCGTCAGTTCAAGGTGCCGATCGCCGGAAACAACCACCAGTCCGTCCCGTTCCATCCTGCCGACGGTCTGCGAGACGGTGGGTCCGGAGTGGCGCAGCCGTTCGGCGATGCGGGCGCGGAGGGCGACGATGTTCTCTTCTTCAAGTTCCAGAATGGTCCGCAGATACATCTCGGTTGTATCGATCAGATCCGTCATTCAGCTCAGCTCCTCGAGCGCCGTCCTTGCGTCATTCCCACCGTACCGCGTGCCGATGCGCGCGGCTGCCTTGGCGGGATCCGCCGTACGTTCGCAGCACAGCTTAGCCTATTTTGAATTACTCCGGATAATCGCTGGGAGGCCACGACGGCCCCCCGGTGGCTGCATCCGTCTCAATGACCGGACTATGACGAACTCTTTTCCCGCGCGCACGGGGCAGTCAGGCAGAATGAAAAGGAGGCTTCGCTGCAGCCACCCCTGCCGGGCCGCCCCCCAAGCCACGCTTTGTACCAGCCGAAAATTGGAGCCCCAGTGAGCGACACCAGCATCACGATTCCCGCAAATCTCCTCCCCAAGGATGGCCGGTTCGGCGCCGGACCATCCAAGGTCCGTCCGGAACAGATGGATGCCCTCGCGGCTGCCTCGGCGACGCTGCTCGGAACCTCGCACCGCCAGGCTCCCGTCAAGAACCTCGTGGGCTCGGTCCGGAACGGCCTCAGCGAGTTCTTCCGGGCCCCCGAGGGCTACGAGGTGGTCCTGGGCGTCGGCGGTTCCACCGCGTTCTGGGACATCGCCAGCTTCGGTCTGGTGGAGAACAAGGCCCAGCACCTTTCGTTCGGCGAGTTCGGCTCGAAGTTTGCCGCGGCCACCAATAAGGCGCCGTTCCTGGCGGACTCCTCCATCATCAAGTCCGAGCCCGGCACCCGTCCGGCGCCCCGGGCGGAGGCCGGCGTCGACGTGTATGCGTGGCCCCAGAACGAGACCTCCACCGGCGTAGCCGCCCCGGTCCAGCGCGTCGCCGGCGCCGATGACGGTGCGCTCGTGCTGGTGGACGCGACCTCCGCGGCCGGCGGGCTCGACGTCGACGTGGCCCAAGCGGACGTGTACTACTTCGCCCCGCAGAAGAACTTCGCCTCCGACGGCGGCCTGTGGCTTGGACTGTTCTCCCCCGCCGCCCTGGAGCGTGCGGCACGGATCAAGGCCAGCGACCGCTGGATCCCTGACTTCCTGGACCTCCAGACGGCGATTGACAACTCCCGCCTGAACCAGACTTACAACACCCCGGCACTGGCAACCCTGGTCACCCTGGACGCCCAGGTGCAGTGGCTCAACTCCAACGGCGGCCTGGACTTCGCCGCCGGCCGGACCGCTGACTCTGCCGGGCGGATCTACCGCTGGGCCGAAGCTTCGGACTACGCCACCCCCTTCGTGGCCCGGGCCGAGGAGCGGTCCAACGTGATCGCCACGATCGACTTTGACGACTCGATTGACGCCGCGGCCATCGCCAAGGTGCTGCGGGCCAACGGCATCGTGGACACCGAGCCCTACCGGAAGCTGGGTCGCAACCAGCTCCGCATCGCCACTTTCGTCGCGATCGAACCGGACGACGTTTCGGCGTTGCTCGAATGCATCGATTTCGTCGTCGCGGAGCTGAAGAAGTAACCCCTCGGTCAGCTCAGCGCTGACGATTCAGCGTTCGACGGCGTCGTCCGGGTTTGATTCCCGGGCGGCGCCGTCCGCGTGGATACGGACGCCGGCAATGCCGGATTCGAGGCGGAAATGGTGCAGGCCCCGGGCCCGGCGGTCGAACCGGATCCGCAGCCGGCGCGCCCGGATGATCCAGGCCAGGCCGATCACGGCGGCGAGGACGCCGGCTGCCGCCGCGACGCCCATCGACCAACGGGGACCGGCGACGTTCGCTACCCAGCCCACCAGCGGGGCGCCGATCGGTGTGCCGCCCATGAAAATCGCCATGTAAAGAGCCATCACCCGCCCGCGCATGACGGGATCGGTCGTCGTCTGGACGTAGCCGTTGGCGCTCGTCATCATGGTGATCGCGAAAAGCCCCACGGGCACCAGCGCCACCCCGAACCAGAAGTAGTTGGGGGCCAGGGCGGCGATGCCGGAGGTCACGCCGAACGCGCCGGCCGCGCCGAAAATGATCCGAAGCCTGGGCTTGCCCCGCCCGGCCGAGAGCAGCGCGCCGGCAACCGAGCCGATGGCCATGATCGAGTTCATCAACCCGAAGGCGCTGGCATCCAGACCGAACTCGGCGCCGACCATCGCCGCGATGAACAGCACGAAGTTCAGGCCCAGGGTCCCCACGATGAAGACCGCGACCAGCACCACGATGATGTCCGGGCGGAAGCGGACGTAGCGCAGGCCTTCGCGGATGCGGCCCTTGCCGGCCGCTGCCCGCGGCAGCCGGCGCAGGGAGGCGGCTGGAATCCTCCACAGGCTCAGCAGGAGCGCCACGAATGTGACGGTGTTGATCAGGAAGACCCAGCCCGGGCCGACGGCGACGGTCAGGATACCCGCCACTGCGGGTCCGATCATTCTGGCCACGTTGAAGGAGGCACTGTTGAGCGCCACCGCGTTCGGCAGGTAGTCGTCCCGGACCAGTTCCGAGACGAAGGTCTGGCGCACGGGGGCGTCCAGGGCGGACACCACGCCGAGCAGCAGGGCAAAGCCATAGACGTGCCACAGCTGCGCGGCGCCCGAGAGCACAAGGATCCCCAGGCCCGCGCTCAGTGCGGCCATGGCGGACTGCGTGAGCACCAGCAGCTGCCTGCGGTTGAAGCGGTCGGCCACCAGCCCGGCCACGGGCGCGAGGAAGAGTTGCGGGCCGAGCTGCAGGGCCATCGTGATGCCCATGGCTCCGGCGTCGTGCTCGGTCAGGTGGTCAAAGACCAGCCAGTCCTGGGCGGTGCGCTGCATCCAGGTCCCGATATTGGAGATCAGCGCCCCGATGAACCAGATCCGGTAGTTCAGGATGTGCAGCGACTTGAAGGTGGACGTCATGCCCGACCCTCACCCTGCATCATCCCGAAGCGCTCCAACCCCTAGTCAGCCTCTTCGGCCGGCCGGACCGGCAGGGCATTGCCGTTGGCGTCGTAATCATTGCCGTCGGCGTCGTCACCGTATTCTTCGTCGGCGGCGTCGCCGTATTCTTCGTCGTCGACCACAGCGGCGCCGCCGTCCTCTTCTTCGTTATCGACCACAGCGGCGTCGGCTTCGACGTAGTCCTCGTCTGAGGCGGCGGCGGCCTGCTCGGCTGCCGCGGCGGGCTCAGCGGACTCCTCGTCCTGGGCGTCTTCCGGGCGGACACGCTCGGCCCAGGGGACCCACTCGGGCGCCAGGATTGAATCTTCGGAGGGCAGCAGGCCCAGCTCGTCGACCGTAACCACCTTGGACCGCGAATTGCGCGTCAGCACGGCGTACCACTGCCAGCCGCCGTAGCCGGCGAGCTTCGACTCAAAAAGATGCGTGACCAGGCGGTCGCCCTCGGTGCGGGCACCCAGATGCCGGCCGATCTGCTCGGCAGGGGCAATGGATTCCACGGCGGCGCGGGCGGCGTCGACGGCGGCGGCGAGGACGGCGTCGGGCTTGCCCGTGCGCCAGACCGGAACGCCGGTGCGCGGCTTGGACGCGGCCGCGGATCCCGATCCTTTGGATCCGGCTGTGTTCAACCCGGCTGCATTCGACCCGGCTGTGCCGGCGACCTTCGGCGCGTTCTGCTCAGGTTCCACTGACATCAGGAGCCTTACGCGTCCAGCTCGTCGGCGACCTTACGGAGGGCCACCGCGATCGCCTTGGCCTTGTTGCCTTCCGGGTACTTGCCCGCGGAGAGCGTGCCGGAGAGGTTGTCCAGAACGGTGACCAGGTCCTGGACCAGCGGGGCGAGGTCCTTGGCGCTGGGGCGCTTGGCCTTGGCAATGGAGGGGGTCTTGTCCAGCACCCGCAGGCCAAGCGCCTGGGCACCCTTGCGTCCGTCGGCCACGCCGAATTCCACCCGGGTCCCGGCCTTGAGCTCCGTTACGCCCTCGGGCAACGCCGATTTCGGCAGGAAGACCTCCTGGCCGTCCTCCGCTGCGAGGAATCCGAAGCCCTTTTCCTTGTCATACCACTTGACCTTGCCGGTAGGCACGTAATCAACCTTCTTCGTTCTGCTGGTGACACGGCCGACCGCCACCGCATCCGCATTGATATGCGGGTTCAGGGTGTGACTGCCTGGACCGTGTTGGTCTGTTCCTTCAAGGTTATCCTGCCATGGGCACTATGACAGTGTGAGGCGCGGGGCGGGACTGTTAGCGTTGGCCTCATGACACCATTGCGCTTCCGACGGCCCCTGCAGATCATTGCGGCAGTGGTCGCCGTATTGTCACTGCTGGCGGTCGGAGCAGTGATGGCCCTGGCGTTCGGCAAACTCGTTGCTCCGGCCTGGGTCACCTCCACTGCGCTCTACGGGCTGCCCGCGGCGTTCCTGCTGATGCTGCTGCTGGTGGTCGACGGCGTCGCGGCCCGCCGCCGGACACGAGAGCCGGGAAGGTAACGTTGGACTGATGTCCCTCATTCGCGCGCTCAGCAAGGAACTGGAGGCACGCAGCGACGACTCGTTGCGGGCTTTGTTCTCCGCGCGGCCGGACCTCATCTCTCCCGGCGTTCCGGACTTCGCAGCCCTCGCCGCCCGTGCGAGCGGCCGCGTGAGCGTGCAACGCGCCTTGGAGCGGCTCAACCGCCCCGAAATGCAGGTGCTGGAGACGTTGCACCTGTGCACCAACACCGACACCGGGCACAGCGCCTCCTCGGCGATGCTGAAGAAGCTGATCAACGGCGCTTCGCTTACCTCGATTGACCGTTTGCTGCACTCCCTGCAGGAACTGGCGCTGGTGCACCGGGCCGAGCCACCGCACGGGGTCGCTCCGGCCCACGCGCGGCAGCGGTATTACCTGCCGGTGGGCAGCCTCAAGGACGTCATCGGCATCTACCCGGCCGGCCTGGGCCGCAGCTACACCGAGCTGGTCCGGCTCCAGCCCGCGTTCGCGCAACGCGTCGTCCAGCTCGTCGGGGAACTGCACCGCAGCGGCGCGGCCGTCTCCCCCGCCACGACGCCGATGGAGGCGGCCCTGTCGCTGCAGCACTGGACGGCCTCGCCCGAGTCGCTCCAGCAAATCCTCGCGGACGCCCCGGAACGCACCAGCGCGCTGCTCGCCCGGTTCGGGAACTGGGCCATGGGTGCCGTTCCCCAGGCGCAGCGCCGCGCTTCCGTGGTCCACGAAAGCTCCGACGTCGGGCCGGTGGACTGGCTGCTGGCCCGCGGCCTGCTGGTGCCGCTGGATGCGGCGCACGTCGAGCTTCCCCACAGCGTCGGCGTCTCACTGCGCGGTGGTTTCGTGATCGAGAACTTCGCGCTGACACCTCCGGTTCCCCGGCTGGGTTCCACCAGTGCAGCATTGCGCCGGAATGCCGCCCTGGGGGCGATCGCCGAGACGCTGCGGCTCGTCGGCGAGCTGCTCTACATCGTCCGTGAACAGCCGCTGGTCACGCTGCGCAGCGGCGGAGTGGGCGTCCGCGAGATGAAACGCCTGGCCGATTCGCTGCGGATCGATCTGCACGAGGCCGGCGTCCTCGCCGAGCTGTGTGCCCTCGCCGGTCTGCTGCGCCTCGACGTCGACAGCTCGGCCTGGGTCCAGCCCCCACAGCTGGAGTGGCTCACGCTGCCGCGCCAGGAGCAGTGGCTCTGGCTGGTCAACGCCTGGCTCGCCAGCGAGCGCGCCCCGTCGCTCGTGGGACAGCCTGTCAACGGCGGGGCGCCCGGGACGGCCGCGCACCGGGGGCCGGCAGGCACCACCATCAATGCGCTCTCGGCCGAGGCGCAGCGGCCGGACGCCCCCGTGGTCCGCAAACGGATCCTGGAAATCCTCAGTGAACTCACCCGGGAAGCCTCGGCCCTGGACGGGCAGGCTCCCGTGCTGGACGCAGCCGCCGTACTGGAACGGGCCGACTGGTCCCAGCCCAGGATGGCGCGCCGCTTCAGCTCGCTGATCCGTGGGGTCCTGGCAGAAGCGGACATGCTGGGGCTCATCGGGTCCGGGGCCCTGAGTCAGATTGGCGCCGCGATCGCAGCTCAGCAGCCCGACGAGGCACTTGGCATCCTGGGCGAGCACCTGCCGGCCGCGCTGAACCACGTCCTGCTGCAGGCCGACCTGACCGCCGTGGCGCCGGGCTACCTGGCCCCGGAGCTGAGCGAGCAGCTCCTGACCATGGCCGACGCCGAGGGCCAGGGACCGGCCACTATCTACCGTTTCTCCGTCTCGTCGGTCCGCCGGGCGCTCGACTCCGGACAGGACGCCCAGGCCATGCTGGACTTCCTGCGCCAGCATTCCGCCACCGCCATCCCGCAGCCGCTCAGTTACCTGATCGAAGACACGGCTGCCCGGCATGCCAGGCTCCGCGTCGGCGCCGCGGCCAGCTTCATCCAAAGCGACGACGAAACTGCGCTGCTGGAACTGCTCAACGCCTCCGCGGCGTCCGGTCTGGGCCTGGTCCGCATCGCCCCCACCGTGCTCATCTCCTCCTCCCCGCCCCGGGAAACCGCCCAGCTGCTCCGAAGCCTGGGCCTGTCCCCGGCCGTCGAGGAGGGCGAGTCAGCCGTGCTCCGGCTGCGCCGCAGCACCGCCATGCCCGGCAGCGTGCGCCCGGTGTACACCGCGCCGCGGACCGCCCCGCCGGAGGCCGACGTCGACGCGCAACTGGCGGTCCTGCGCGGCGGGCGCCCGGCAGCCGACGGCGCGGGCGGGCATCCCGCTGCGCAGGGCAGCGAAGAGGCCACCCAGCTGGGGCTGGAGACATTGCTCAAGGCGATCAGGCTCAAGCAGCGGGTGGTGATGAACGTCGTGGACAGCTTGGGGAATGCCGTCCGCGAGACAGTTGTTCCGGTAGCTGTGAACGGTGGCCGCGTGCGGGTCTTTGATCCGGAAAAGGACACCGAACGCGTCCTGTCCATCCACCGGATTATTGATGTAGAAGCCGCCGAGGAATTGCTCCAGTGAATGACGGACCCCTGATCGTCCAGAGTGACAAGACCATCCTGCTTGAAGTCGACCACGTACTGGCCACTGAAGCCCGGCACGCCATCGCCGCCTTTGCCGAACTGGAGCGCGCCCCGGAGCACGTGCATAGTTACCGGCTGACGCCGCTGGGTCTCTGGAATGCACGGGCCGCCGGCCTCGACGCCGAAAAGGTCCTCGACACGCTGCTGAAATACTCCCGCTTCCCGGTGCCGCATTCGCTGCTGATCGACGTGGAAGAGACGATGTCCCGCTACGGCCGGCTGCGGCTCGAAAAGGATCCCCAGCATGGCCTGGTGATGCGGACCTCCGACTACCCGGTGTTGGAGGAGGTCAGCCGCGCCAAAAAGATCGCTCCCTTGCTGGGTCCGCGGATCGACGGCGAGACCGTGGTGGTGCATTCGTCCCAGCGCGGGCAGCTCAAGCAGCTGCTGCTCAAGCTTGGTTGGCCCGCCGAGGACCTGGCTGGCTACGTCGACGGGACGCCGCACCCGATTCTGCTGGACGAGTCCGGCTGGAAGCTCCGCCCCTACCAGCGTTTGGCGATGGAGAATTTCTGGGCCGGCGGCAGCGGCGTCGTCGTGCTTCCCTGCGGAGCCGGCAAGACGCTGGTAGGCGCGGCGGCGATGGCCACGAGCTCCACCACCACCCTGATCCTGGTGACGAACACGGTGTCCGCGCGTCAGTGGAAGGACGAGCTGCTCAAGCGGACCTCGCTGACGGAAGAAGAGATCGGCGAGTATTCGGGCTCTGTCAAGGAGGTCCGTCCGGTCACCATCGCCACGTACCAGGTCCTGACCACCAAGCGCGGCGGGTTGTACCCCCATCTGGAGCTCGTGGACGGCAATGACTGGGGACTCATAATTTACGACGAGGTCCACCTGCTGCCCGCCCCGATTTTCCGGATGACGGCGGATCTGCAGGCGCGCCGCAGGCTGGGCCTCACCGCGACCCTCGTCCGCGAGGACGGGCGTGAAGGTGAGGTCTTCAGCCTGATCGGGCCCAAGCGCTATGACGCGCCGTGGAAGGATATCGAAGCCCAGGGGTACATTGCCCCGGCGGACTGCGTGGAGGTCCGGATCGACCTGCCGCGTGAAGAGCGCGTGGCCTACGCGATGGCCGAGGATGCGGACAAGTACCGGCTCTGTTCCACCTCCGAGTCCAAGACCCTAGTGGTGGAGCAGCTCGTCGCCGAGCATGCCGGGGAGCAGCTCCTTGTGATCGGGCAGTACATCGACCAGCTGGACGAGATCGGCGAGCGCCTGAAGGCCCCTGTCATCAAGGGCGAGACTACCGTGAAGGAGCGCCAGAGGCTTTTCAGCGCGTTCCGTGCCGGCGAAGTCCAGACCCTCGTGGTGTCCAAGGTTGCCAACTTCTCGATCGACCTGCCCGAGGCCTCGGTGGCGATCCAGGTCTCCGGGTCGTTCGGTTCCCGCCAAGAGGAAGCCCAGCGGCTCGGACGGCTGCTGCGGCCGAAGAAGGACGGCCGCGCCGCCCGCTTCTACTCACTCGTGGCCCGGGACACCCTGGACCAGGACTTCGCGGCAAAGCGCCAGCGGTTCCTCGCCGAGCAGGGCTACGCCTACCGGATCATGGACGCCAAGGACGTGGGGGCGGCCGGTTAGCCCCGCCCATCAAACGCACACCAACCATTCAGAAAACTCCCAGAGTCTGGGAGCATCATGGGAATTATGAAAAAGACCGGTCCTGAAGCCAAGCTCCTCGTCGTCGATGATGAACCGAACATCCGTGAGCTGCTCTCCACCTCCCTCCGCTTCGCCGGCTTCGAGGTAGTCTCGGCGGCTAACGGGCGGGACGCGCTGGCCGCGGCCGAGCTGCACTCCCCCGACCTGGCCGTGCTGGATGTCATGCTGCCGGACATGGACGGCTTCACCGTCACGCGCCGGTTGCGCGCTTCGGGCAAGCATTTCCCCGTGCTGTTCCTGACCGCCAAAGACGACACCGAGGACAAGGTGATGGGGCTGACGGTCGGCGGCGACGACTATGTCACCAAGCCTTTCAGCCTCGACGAAGTTGTGGCGCGCATCCGCGCCGTGCTGCGCCGCACCCAGCCCCTGCAGGATGATGACGCGGTGATCCGCGTGGACGATCTGGAGCTCGACGACGACGCCCACGAGGTACGGCGCGGCGGCACCGTGATCGAGCTCTCCCCCACCGAATTCAAGCTCCTGCGCTACCTCATGCTCAACCCCAACCGGGTCCTGTCCAAGGCCCAGATCCTGGACCACGTCTGGGAATACGACTTCAACGGGGACGCCTCGATCGTTGAGTCCTACATCTCCTACCTGCGGCGCAAGGTGGACATCGATCCGGATGCCCCGGCGCTAATCCAGACCAAGCGCGGCGTCGGATACGTGCTGCGGACGGCAGAGAAGCGCTGACCTTGCTGCAGCGTTGGAAATCGGCCCCGCTGAGGTCGCAGCTCGTCGCCATCATGACTGCGCTCATGCTGGTGGCGCTCACCGCTACCGGCGCCGGTACCATGACGCTGCTGCACAGTTACCTGCAGGGCCAGGTGGACGACAAGCTCAAGGCCGCCGTCGAGTCCGTGCGCCAGCAGCAGTCCTTCAGCCAGCTGCAGGAACAAAACCCGAACATCCCCACCGACTATTCGCTGATGCTCTTCAGCGCCGGGCTGCCGCCCTATCAGTTCGGCAGCGACAATGCAGCGCGCCCCGACATCAGCAACATCTCCGCCGCCGAGGCCCGGGTCCGCCACCAGGCGCCCTACCAGGTCAGCGGCACGGACGGGCACAACTGGCGGGTGGTGGCCCTCAGCGTGATCGATTCCAACGCGCGCACCGCCGTGTTGGTGATCGGGCTTCCGCTCGCGCCGGTGGATTCCGTAATGGAACACGCCATCCTGGTAGTGGTGGGCGTCGGGCTGCTGACCCTGGTGTTGGCCTTCCTGATCGCGACGTGGAGCATCTCCCGGTCCTTCCGGCCGCTGGTCCGGGTGGAGAAAACCGCGGCGGCCATCGCGGCCGGGGACCTGTCGAGACGGGTGGAAATCGAAAATCCCAACACCGAAGTCGGGAGGCTGGGCAGTTCCCTCAACGCCATGCTGGCCCACATTGAAACGGCCTTCGCGGCCCGGATGGCGTCCGAGGAGCGGATGCGCCGCTTCGCCGCCGATGCCTCCCATGAACTGCGGACCCCGCTCGTGACCATCCGCGGGTTCTCCGAACTGTACCGGCACGGCGCCCTGTCCACCCCGGAGGACGTCGCCACCGCGATGGGGCGGATCGAAAGCGAAGCCAAGCGGATGGGAACCATGGTCGAGGACCTGCTGCTGCTGGCCCGGATCGACGAGCAGCGCCCGCTGGCGCGCAAGCCCGTGGACCTGCTGCTGCTCGCCCACGACGCCGTAGTGGACACGCAGGCGAGCGACCGCAACCGCAGTATCTCCCTTACCGGGCTCGACGGCGGCCCTGCCACCGCCGGCCCCGTGTTGGGTGACGAGGCGAAACTGCGACAGGTGGTCGGCAACCTGGTAGGCAATGCCCTGCGCTACACACCGGAGGGGACGCCCATCGAACTCGCCGTCGGCGTCCGGACCTCGGAGGGCGGAATGCGGCACTCGGTGCTGGAGGTCCGCGACCATGGTCCGGGCGTCCCCGACGAGGAAGCCGCGCGGATCTTCGAGCGCTTCTACCGCGCCGACACCTCCCGGACGCGGGAAACCGGAGGCAGCGGGCTGGGGCTCGCGATCGTGGCGGCCATCGTCGGCTCCCATGCCGGCACGGTCCAGGTCGGGAAGACCGACGGCGGCGGCGCCACCTTGGTCGTGAGCCTTCCGTACCTGGACGAGGCCTTGACCGACGAGGCTATGGCGGACCATGCCTTGGCGGACGACGGCCGGCCAGACGACACCAAGGCTGGCGCCGGCCCCGGAGACGCAGCCGCCTAGCTTTCCTGCAGCACATTATTTTTTGGCGGCTGGCCGTCGCGGGCTGCCGCCAGCTCCCCCGCGCCGGCAGCCGGTTGTCCACATAGCCCAGCAGGCCGCGGCCCGCGCCGGCCTCCCCTGCCTAGGCTGGTGCTGTCCGGAAAGCCCGGACGAGCCAGCCCCGTCCGGCGTCGCCTGCGCGACGACGGACCGGGGCTGCTCCCAGCGATTCCGGGAGGCAAACCCATGAGCATCATCTCCGTCGACACCGAGCTGCTCCAGCTCAAGTCAGCGAATGTCAAGGCGACGGTCGAGCGGATCGGCGCCGACGTCCAGGCCATGAAGCTTGGCCTCGACGAGCTGCAGGCCAGCTGGCGCGGCGCGGCCGCCAGCAACTTCCAGGCCCTTGTTGCCGAGTGGACCCTGACCCAAGGCAGGGTCGAAGCCTCTCTGGCCGCCATCAATCTGGCGCTCACCGCGGCGGCGGCCAGCTATGACCAGGCGGAGCTGAACAACGCCCAACGCTTCGGGTAGCGACCCCACACCGGCCCCGTGCCGGCCCTCAGACCTCCGGGGTGCCCTGGTGGAAGCGGAGCCGCCATTGGGCGCCCTCACGGACCCACAGCGAGCTGCGCAGGGTCGTTCCGGTCCTGGTGTAGCTGCGGTAAGTCAACAGAACAGTGCTTTCGCCCAGCCGGTCGGCGCCCAGCAGCTCCAGCTCGATGGGCCCCTCCGGGCTCTCCTCCAGCTCCAACATCATGGCGTCCCGTGTCCAGATCCGGCCCGAGCTCCCGATCTCGGTGAAATCCGGATGCAGCAGCACGCCCGTGCGTCCGAGGTCTGCCCGGGTTTCCGGCCGGAGCAGCTCGCGTTCGAGTGCTTCGACGATGGCCTCCGGGCTGGCATCCGTGCCCGGGGCGGGCGTGGTCTCCTCCTCGAGCTCGCTGAAGAGATCCGGTTCCTCGAAGCCTCCAGCGTGACCGAAGAACTCCTGCTGGCCTGGCCGGGCGGGCGCTGGCGGCAGCGTTGCGGGCGCCATCACGGGCGTCACGGGCGCGGGCGCTGCTGAGGGGCGCTGTGCCTCGCCGGGCCTCTCAGCCGTCGTTCCGAAGCCGGGGCCCTGCCGGACCGCAACGCCCTGCTGGTAGGAAGTGGCTGCTGCCCTGGCACGCTCATCGGCGGCCTCGTTGAGGTCGTGCCCGGCATGGCCGCGGACCCACTCGAAAGTGTACTTGCGGCCACGCAGTTCCTGATCGATCTCCTTGAGCAGTTCCACGTTCAGGACGGGCTTGCCGTCCGACTTCCGCCAGCCCTTCCGCTTCCAGCCCGGCATCCACTTGGTTACGGAGTTGATGACGTACTGGCTGTCGCAGAGGATGTGCAGATCCTCGCCCGGGAGGTGCGCCGTGGACCGGAACAGGTCGAGGACGGCCATCAGCTCGCCCTGGTTGTTGGTGCCATGCGGCCATCCCCCGGCCCGCCAGCAGTCGTCATTCACGTACCAGGCCCATCCGGCCGGGCCGGGATTTCCTAAAGCCGAACCGTCGGCTGCTGCTGTAATCGTCACTGCACTATCCTGCCAGACCCCGCCAAAACCCACCGAGGCTCCCGCACATGCCGTCCTGAGCTGAGGAAGCCGTTATCAGTGCAACGTCTGCGGGAGCGTCGGCTGGATGAATGCGAGAACTGCGGGAGGGTGTTGGGTGGGAATGCGGTTAATCGGCGACGGCGGCCCCACCCGAAGGTGGGACCGCCGTCGTCGAACAGCCGGTGGTGGCTAGCGCTGGGGGTTAGAAACCGCCCATGCCGCCCATGCCGCCCATGTCGTCGCCGCCGCCCATGGCCGGAGCGTTCTTCTCCGGCTTGTCGGCCACAACAGCCTCGGTGGTGAGGAACAGGCCGGCAATGGAAGCCGCGTTCTGCAGGGCAGAGCGGGTGACCTTGACCGGGTCGTTGATGCCGGCAGCCAGCAGGTCGACGTACTCGCCGGTTGCTGCGTTCAGGCCGTGGCCTGCGGGCAGGCCGCGGACCTTGTCGACCACAACGCCCGGCTCAAGGCCGGCGTTGAAGGCGATCTGCTTCAGCGGGGCATCGATGGCAACGCGGACGATGTTCGCACCGGTTGCCTCGTCGCCGTCGAGCTGCAGGTTTGCGAAGGCCTTGGCACCGGCCTGGATCAGGGCAACGCCACCGCCGGCGACGATGCCCTCTTCAACAGCAGCCTTGGCGTTGCGGACTGCGTCCTCAATGCGGTGCTTGCGTTCCTTGAGCTCCACTTCGGTGGCGGCTCCGGCCTTGATGACTGCAACGCCGCCGGCCAGCTTGGCCAGGCGTTCCTGCAGCTTCTCGCGGTCGTAGTCGGAATCGGAGTTCTCGATCTCGGAGCGGATCTGGGAAACGCGGCCGGCGATCTGGTCGGCGTCGCCTGCACCCTCGACAATGGTGGTCTCGTCCTTGGTGACAACAACCTTGCGGGCGTGGCCCAGCAGTTCGAGGCCGGCGGTCTCAAGCTTGAGGCCGACTTCCTCGGAGATGACCTGGCCACCGGTGAGGATGGCGATGTCCGCGAGCTGCGCCTTGCGGCGGTCGCCGAAGCCCGGGGCCTTGACGGCGACGGACTTGAAGGTGCCACGGATCTTGTTCACGATCAGGGTGGCCAGGGCCTCGCCCTCGATGTCTTCGGCAATGATCAGCAGCGGCTTGTTGGACTGCATGACCTTTTCGAGGACAGCAACCAGTTCCTTGACGCTGGAGATCTTGGAGTTGACGATCAGGATGTACGGATCCTCAAGGACCGTTTCCTGGCGCTCAGCGTCGGTGACGAAGTAAGCGGAGATGTAGCCCTTGTCGAAGCGCATGCCTTCGGTGAGCTCGAGTTCCAGGCCGAAGGTGTTCGACTCCTCGACCGTGATGACGCCTTCCTTGCCGACCTTGTCCAGGGCTTCGGCAATCAGGGCGCCAATCTCGTTGTCGCCGGCAGAGATGGACGCGGTGGCGGCAATCTCTTCCTTGGTTTCGATTTCCTTGGCCGAAGCCAGGAGCTCGCGCGTGACGGCTTCGACAGCCTTCTCGATGCCGCGCTTGAGGGACAGGGGGTCGGCTCCGGCCGCTACGTTGCGCAGGCCTTCCTTGACCAGGGCCTGTGCCAGCACGGTTGCGGTGGTGGTTCCGTCGCCGGCGACGTCGTCCGTCTTCTTGGCAACTTCCTTGACCAGCTCGGCGCCGATCTTCTCGTAAGGGTCGTCCAGCTCGATCTCCTTGGCGATGGAAACACCATCGTTGGTGATCGTGGGGGCGCCCCACTTCTTTTCGAGGACAACGTTGCGTCCACGCGGGCCGAGGGTGACCTTGACGGCGTCGGCGAGGATGTTCAGGCCCCGCTCAAGACCGCGGCGTGCCTCTTCATCAAATGCAATGATCTTGGCCATAACGGCAGTAGTCCTTTCGGGACAGTCGTTAAGAATGGACCTTGCTGCGGTGCCCGCGACGGACGATCCTTTTCCGGGCGGCCTCTGTACGCCGCCAGGTCCGGGATCTCACCCAGCCAGGTATTTCTTTCGCTCCCTGTCCGTCTGCCTGGCTTCGCGACCGGTCGGACCGGAGGCGTCGTTTTAGCAGTCGATACGCGGGAGTGCTAAGTCAATAATTAGCACTCCCCCGGGGAGAGTGCAACCAGTGCACGTCCCGCTCCGGCCCGTATCGGTGCCCTGCCCGCCTTCTGTTGCGGCACAAATTCGCTACGGGCGATCACCGGCCGCTGCTGCGGGCCGTCTCGCTTCCGCTTCTGGTGGCCTGGTTATCCGCGCCATAGCGGAACACCATGTAGTTGGCTGAGGTCACGTCACCGTTGGAATCGAAGTTGATCACTCCGGATTGGCCGTCGTAGTCGGGTCGCTTGCCCGCCCGAAGGAGGTCGATGCAGGTCTGATAGGACGTGCATACCGCTGTTTCGCCGGCGGCCTGTGCCGCGCCTCCGGAGACGCCGATCAGCCGGGCCGCAATGGAGGTGCCTGCGTCATCCTCCGCAGCAGCGGCCGCGATGACGGCGAGGTTGACCGCGTCGTAGGTTTCCGCCGCAAAGGTCATGTCCAACAGGTCCGGATCCACGGACACCAGCTCGCCCTGGAAATGCGCCGACGGAAACACGCCCGGCAGGATGCCGCGTGCCCCATCGAGGGCTCCTGAGCCGAGACCGGAGCCGTACTCGTTGACGGCACCGTCGCTGAGGATGAGCTTTCGTCCTCCCAGCCCGGCGTTGTTCAGCTCCGCGATGGCGCCTTGCGCACCATTCCGGGCGACGAGGACCACGGCGTCCGGGGCTGCTGCCTTGGCGGCGGCGGCGGCCTGCTGCGCCTGACCCGGGGTGAATCCCGCGACGGCGACCGGCCCCAATCCGGCGGCTTTGGCCGCGGCGCCGACGGCGGCAGACACGTCTTTGCCGTAGCCGCCTTCCTCGTACACGATGGCCAGCGTCTTGGCGCCGCCGTCCTTGGCGAGCTTGACGAGGACGGCGGCCTGGGCGACGTCCGCTGCGGAGGTCCGGAAGTAGTACCCGCCGCTCCTGTAGGTGCTCAGTCCGCTGGCGGCGTTGGCGGGGGAAATCAGGGCGACTTTGGCGTTGGAAAGCACATCGATGGCGGCGGGGGCGCGGCTGGAGTCGGTCGGGCCGATGACGACGTCCGCCTTGGCGGCTGCGAGCTCCTTGGCTTGGCCTGCGGTGTCTTCGCTGATGATCTCGGGGAGCAGCTCGACCGGTTTGCCCTTGTGGCCGCCGGCGGCATTGATTTCGCTAACGGCCAATCTGGCTGCCGCGAGCTGGGAGGTGTTGAGGAAGCCCTGGCTGCCCGTGTTATCCAGGATCAGGCCGATCTTAAGCGTGCCGTCGCCGCTGGCTTCAGCACTCCGCACCCGGGCGCCGCCGGCCGGGGCCAGACAGCCGGTCATCACCAGCAGCGCAACCGCGCCCACGGCGGCCGAACGGCCCGCGCGCAGGGCGGCAGTCCGGCGTCGGACGATGTTGTCTCCGGCAGGATCATGCCCGGCGTGCGGTGCAGCGGGAAGCGCCACTAGGCCGGCCGGACACTCTCGGCCTGGGGGCCCTTCTCGCCCTCGCCCACTTCCAGTTCCACGCGCTGGCCCTCGTCGAGGGCGCGGTAACCCTCGCCCACGATGGCGGACCAGTGCACGAAGACGTCATCGCCGGAGTCGTCCACGGTGATGAAGCCGTAGCCCTTTTCGGCGTTGAACCACTTGACGGTTCCCAGTGCCATGGTGTCCACACTTTCAGCTAGCTTGCGGGCGCCGCACCACGATGTGCGCCGCGGAATGCGAAAACGAAGTCCGCAAATCACTGTACCCGCGGCGGCGCGCCTGTGCGCAGGGTGCAGGCCGCGCCGTCGGCCAATAGTTATTCACGCGTAACCGAACCGGGGCCGCTGGAAGAGCCGGGTGGCGGGCCGCTGGAAGCCGGGACGCGGGCTACTGGAAGCCGGGTCCGAGGACGACGACAAGCGGCATGTTGAACTCGGCGGAGTCGACGAGGGTCGGGATGTTGAGCAGGGAGGCCAGGGCCTCGGCGTTGACTCGCTGCTCCGCGCCGTCATAGAAAATCACTGAACTCGTTTGCCGCGCGCCGCCCCAGTTGCCCAGCGGGCCGAGGGTCCAGCCGTCGGAAGCGACCGTGGCGCCCACCCTGCTCGCCAGTCCGGGCGTGCCGGTGGCGTTATAGATCGCGACGGGCTGCGTCTTGTCCACTGCGGCGTCGTCCGCCGGCGTGGCCGTGGGCGACGGCGCTTCGGAGGGCGTCGCCGCGTCGGGTGTGGCTGCTGCCGACGGGGACTCACTCGCCGGGGCGGAGCTGCTGGCGCTGGGCGCCGCTGAAGCGGTGGGGGTGGCGGACTGTTCCGCGGTCACGGCCGAGGAGCTGCCGGCCGAGTTGAAGCCAAGTTTCGGCAGGAACAGGAAAGCCACCAGGCCGATGACCAGCGCCACGGCGCCGACAGCCAGGACAGGGGCAAGGCTGCGGCGACGGGATTCGGCGGCTGCCCGGTGGACACCCTGCCGGGTGGGGGTCTCCGGGACCCGGTCAAATTCATCCCGCGCGTATTTGGTCATGATAAAAACGACGTCCTTGCTGATTTCTTACGAGTTGCCAGGGCCTTATCGGCGCGGAAAATCCGCGCGTCCGGCCGGTGCTTTACGCGTCTGAACCCAAGCGGCGGGCAGTGCGGGCACGTTGGCGTGACGTACGTAGTCTACGCAATCTCTTCACCAGCATGGGATCGTGGGCCAGCGCATCCTCAGTATCGATGAGCGCGTTGAGGATCTGGTAGTAGTGCGTCGCGGAGAGGTCGAAGAGTTCGCGAATGGCCTGTTCCTTGGCCCCGGCGTACTTCCACCACTGCCGTTCGAGGGCCAGCATCTGCTGATCGCGGCTGCTCAGCGGCGACTCGCTGCGCGTGTCCGCGGGAAAAGATTCCGGCGTCGAAAGGTGCTCTTGCGCTGCTTCGGCCACGACACACTCCCTGGCTGGATCCGACTAAAGGTCAGTCCCATGTTACGGGCGAATAACACCGTTGTCATTTGGGGCCCTGCAAGAATGGAGCGGTGCCTTCCTCCAGCTCCCCTCGCGCCGACCCGCCTTCTGCCGACCTGCCTTCTGCCGACCTGCCTGGTGCGGATGCCCTCTTTGAGCTGGACGCGGCGCCCGGTGACCTTCTGGGGTTCGCGCAGCTGGCACGGCTGCCGCTGGCGGAGCTCGTGGCCCCCGACTGGGCGGAGGCGCTAACCCCCGTGGAGGGAAAGCTGCGCGAGGTGCTGGGGTTCCTCGCGGCGGAGGCCGCCGGCGGGCAGAACGTGCTTCCCCGGCCGACGAACGTACTGCGTGCCTTCCGGCAGCCGCTGGCCGGCGTCCGGGTCCTGGTTGTGGGCCAGGACCCCTACCCGACGCCGGGCCACGCCGTCGGCCTGTCCTTCGCGGTGGACGGCGGCACCCGCCCCATCCCCCGCAGTCTCGCCAACATCTACAAGGAACTCGACGCCGATCTGGGGCTCCCGCCGAGGACCCACGGTGACCTCGGCCGCTGGGCGGAGCAGGGTGTCCTGCTGCTGAACAGGGTGCTCAGCGTCCGGGCTGGGGCGGCAGGGTCACACCGCGGTAAGGGCTGGGAGGCCATTACGGCGGCCGCCATCCGCGCCGTGGCTAACCGCAGCGCGCCAGCCGGCGGACGTGCACCCCTGGTGGCGGTACTTTGGGGCAAGGACGCCGAATCCGCCCGACCGTTGCTGGGTCCCACGCCGGTGATCGCCAGCGCGCACCCCAGTCCGCTTTCGGCCTCACGGGGTTTCTTCGGCTCGCGTCCCTTCAGCCGCGCCAACGCCCTGCTGCAGGCTCAAGGAAACGGCACTGTGGACTGGGAGTTGCCCCCGCTTCCGTAACCCAGCGTTCCCCGCACGGAGAATTTACAGGCTGGTTGGCTAGGCTTGGGCCCATGACCACAGTTCCCGCCACCACCTCGGCCAGCCGAAAATCGCGACCGCAGATCAACCTCACCGTGCTGCGACGCGAACAGCTCTCTCCGCACATGGTCCGCATCGTCGCCGGCGGTCCGGGCTTTGGCGAGTACGTCAACAACGAGTTCGTAGACCGCTACGTCAAGATTGTGTTTCCGCAGCCCGGAATCGCGTACCCGGAACCGCTGGACCTCTGGACCGTCCGCGAGACCATGCCGCGCGAACAATGGCCGCACACCCGCACCTACACGGTCCGCTGGGTCAACGAGGCGGCCGGGGAACTGGCGATCGACTTCGTGATCCACGGCGACGAGGGCCTCGCTGGCCCCTGGGCGGCCACCGCACAGCCGGGCGACAGCCTCCTCTTCACCGGCCCCGGCGGCGGCCACAACCCCGACCCGGCGGCGGACTGGTACCTCTTCGCCGGCGACGAATCCGCCCTGCCGGCGATCGGCGCCGTGATCGAGGCCCTGCCGCAGCACGCCCGCGGCCTCGCCTTCCTGGAAGTGGACAGCGAGGCGGATATCCAGGCGATCGCCGCACCCGCCGGCATCGAACTGCGGTGGCTCTTCCGCGCAGGCGCTCCGGCCGGCGCCAGCGAGGTCTTGCTCCGCGCCGTACGGGACTCCGAATGGCCCGAGGGTCGGGTCCAGGTCTTTGCCCACGGCGAGCGTGGCTACATGAAGAGCCTGCGGGACGTCTTCTATGCCCAGCGCGGACTCGAACGCGGACAGGTTTCACTCTCCGGCTACTGGGCCAGCGGCCGCGTGGAGGACGACTTCCAGGCGGAGAAGAAACTACCCGTAGGGCAGATCTAGCAGGGGGTTCCGATCCGGACGGCGGAGGCGGCCCAAACGGGTTGCCGGGCTGCGCCGGGCTAGCGGCGCCGTGCCCGGCGTCGTTCGTTGCTGGCTAGGCTCTTCGTGAGGGGCCGGGCGAGGGTGTCGCCGAGCACGATGCCGGCTGCAACGCCCAGCACAATGGCACCGGCGTTCAGCATCCCGCCCGCCCCCATGACGATCTCGGACTCCTCGATCGTCAACACATACATCGACCGGAATATAGTGAGTCCGGGCAGCAGGATTAGTGCCGCCGGAACGGCCACCACCAGCTGCGGGGCGCCCATCCGCAGGGCAACCACGCGGGCCAGCAGGCCGATCACGACGGCAGCCAGTGCCGGCGAGAAACGCGGCCCGATCCCGAGGGCCTCGCCCCCGATGAGGACGAGGTAGCCAACGACGCCGATGGCTGCCGTCGGCAGCAGCAGCTGCCAGCTGGTCTGTTCAGTGATTCCGATCGCTACCACCGCGACGGCAACCATGATGCCCACCGCCCACCACGGATACGCGGGCGGGAATGTTTTGGTGACGTTGATGGGTTCCATCCCGGTCATGTCGCAGACCACGAAGCCGACGGCGATGCCGGCAACGAGCGCGCCGAAGGTCAGCATGGTGGACAGGAACCGTCCGGCTGCCGTGACCGGGAAGCCGTTGATCGCATCCTGCACCGAGGAGACGAGCCGTCCGGTCGGGAGCAGCAGCAGGATTCCGCCGACCACCACGATCTCGGGGGCAATCTGGATCCCCAACGGGCTGCCGAACCGCCATAGCAGCAGGGCGACGAAGGTGACCAGGAAGGAACAGGAGGCAGTGATGAAGAAGTCCGGCGTGCGCCAGCGGCCCAGCCGCCGGGCGAGCAGGCTGACCAGCAGGTTGGAGACGAAGGCGACGGCTGAGGCGCCCGGGCCGCCGCCGAGTACGCCGACGAAGACGGCGGAGAACACCGCGAACGCCACGGTGACCATCCACCGTGGGAAAGGCTTTGGACTGTGGGTGATCTCCTCGAGCCGGCGCACCGCTTCCTCGCGGCCAACGCCCCCCACCACAATGTCCGTCACCAGCTGATGCACCTTGGCCAGCCCGGCGTAGTTGTTGGTCCAGGACCGCACCACACGCAGCAGGGTGATGGGGGTCTGGTCCTTCGGGGCGTAGTTGATGGCCACCGACTGGTTGGTGATGTCCACCTCGATGTTCTTCAGGCCCAGGGCAGCGGTGATGGCGATGATGCTGGTTTCCACTTCGAGGGCTCCGGCGCCGTACCGGAACATGGACTCTGCCAGATGCAGGGCGAAGTCGATGGTCTTGCGCGCCGAGGTGTCAACGCCGCCGACCTGGATCATTGGATTGGCGTAGGGGCTGCCAGCCAGCCGGTCCACGATGCTCATGGGCGCTGTCGGCGGGTTCTCGCCCTGCACCAGCCTGCGCAGCATGCGCTTGGCGGCGGCGTTCTGGCGCACCTGCATGGGTGACATCGGCTCGGTCCGGGGCAGTCCGTCCGTGTACGGCCTGCGTCGGCCGTCGGATTCTTTAGTCATTTCCGGCCTCCTAGGTTTCGGTTTCAGCCGGTTCAGTAAAACTGCTGGCCCGTGCGGCGGGTGTGGATCTGGCGGGCCAGCCGCTCCCCGGCGGCCATCCAGGCCTTGTACTTCAGCGGGCTCAGCACCTGGTCGTAGCAGCCGACGAAATCGGTGACGGTCTTGCTGAAGCTGGTCTTGAACAGCCCCAGCCCGTGGAACGGGTTGGACGTGTCCTTGAGCTGGCTGCTCGGGGGCGTGCCGCAGAAATCGTATTCGGTGCAGCCCAGCTCCTTGAGCTGGTTGATGGCGGTCCACTGGACGAGGTGGGAATCGCCGTACTGGCTGCGTTTCTGCAGCGATCCGCCGTCCTTGTAGGTCGCCTTCCGGCCGTAGTTGATGACGAACGCGCCCACGGACGGGACGCCGTTCTCATAGACGAACAGCAGGCGGCCCTGGCCCCGGTTGAGGAAGTTGGTCCAGAACTGGCGGTAGTAGTCGAATTCGCGCACCCGGACCTGCGATTTGGCTTCCACCGTCGTGGTCATGAGGGCATACATGGCCTGGAAGTTCTCCTCGGTGGGCTCCACGTTGTGCACTTCAACGCCTTCGCGGATGGCCCGGCGGACGGCATTTCGCCCGCGGGAATGGAGGTTGCGCAGGAGCTGGTTCTCCTCTGGGGAGATGTCCAGCAGCGCCGTCGAATCGTTGGGTTGCAGGTTGTGGGTCTTGACCAGCCCTGCCCCTTCGATGACCGTCCGCGCTTCGTCAGACAGCACGATGTCCGGCTCGATCTTGATGGCGAAGACACCCAGCCTGGCGCGTTTGACGAAGTCCGCGTTGGCGGCGGCGATGCCGGGAATGTCCTCGACCGAGGCGACGTCGGGACCCTTGATCAGGTACCAGAGTTTGCCCAGAAGGGGGAAGGACTTCTCCAGCACGAGGTTGTAGCTGGTGTAGTCAGCCGTCTCGTAGACAAGGTGCAGGGGTTTCCAGCCGAAGTGCTGTTTGACCTCTGCAAAGGCCTCCGACTGGAGGAGATTGCCGCCATTGGGGTTCGCGGTGACGTGGGCATCCCAGTTGGCGACCTCTTCGGCGGAGGCAAAGCGGGCAGTGAATTCACGCAAGGGTGCGGCATCCAATCATTGCGGTACGAGCTTCGGCGGCATGCGGACATGCAGGCTCAAGTCTATCTGCCCGGCCCTGTGCTCCGGCCCGGAACGTAGCCTGAACGGACGCCGAACGCAGGGGGTTACGCTGGGATCATGCCAGCACACGATCCACCGCCCGCGCCTCGTTCGGGGGCACCCCTGCGGGGCCTCCGAAGGCTTGGAATGCGCTCCCAATTCCTCGGGCTGCTGGTGTTCCTGGCCGCCTCAGCCGTCGTGGCCGGGCTGGGCGGGCTGGCCACCGGCAGTAACGTCAACGGCTGGTACGCCACCGCGGACAAGGCCCCGTGGTCGCCGCCGAACTGGGTGTTCGGACCCGTGTGGGCGGTGCTTTACACCGCGATGGCGGTGGCGGCCTGGCTGGTCTGGCGCCGCCGCGCCGAAGGCTCCCGGGCGGCCCTGACGGCCTACGGCGTGCAGCTTGTCCTGAACCTGCTCTGGACGCCCGTGTTCTTCGGGCTCTACCCGGCGATGGGCACCCCGGCGCTCTGGATCGGCTTCCTCGTCATTGTCGCCCTGGCCGTGGCGGTGGCCGTCACGGTGCTGCGCTTCGGTCCCATCAGCCGCACCGCAGGACTGCTGATGCTGCCGTACCTGTCATGGATCGTGTTCGCCTCGTCGCTCAACGCGTGGGCAGCGCTGCACAACTAATGCTTCAGCATTCGACGACGTTGACGGCGAGGCCGCCCATGGCCGTTTCCTTGTATTTGGAGCTCATGTCCTTGCCGGTCTCGCGCATGGTCACGATGACCTCGTCCAGGGACACCCGGTGTGTTCCGTCGCCCCAGAGCGCCATCTTGGCGGCGTTGATCGCCTTCGCGGCGGCGATCGCGTTGCGTTCGATGCAGGGGATCTGCACGAGCCCGCCGATCGGGTCGCAGGTCAGTCCCAGGTTGTGCTCCATCGCAATTTCCGCGGCGTTCTCCACCTGCTGCGGGGTGCCGCCCAGAACTTCGGCCAGGCCGGCGGCGGCCATCGAGGACGCCGAGCCCACCTCGCCCTGGCAGCCGACCTCGGCTCCGGAGATCGAGGCCTGTTCCTTGTAGAGCACCCCGACGGCGGCCGCGGTCAGCAGGAACTTGATCACGACGTCGTCGCGGTCCGCCTGAGTGGCCTTGTCCATCCCGGGGGCGAAGTGCAAGGCGTAATACAGCACGGCGGGAATGATGCCGGCGGCACCGTTGGTGGGCGCGGTGACCACCCGGCCCCCGGAGGCGTTCTCCTCGTTCACGGCCAGGGCAATCAGGTTCACCCATTCCTGCCAGTACTTCGGGTCCCGGTAGTCGGGATCCTGATCGCGGGTCTCCTTCATCAGGCGCTCGTGCCAGTCGGGGGCCCGGCGCCGGACCTTCAGCCCGCCCGGGAGCAGGCCTTCGCGCTTGAGGCTGACCTGGACGCAGCCCTCCATGACGGAGTAGATGTGCAGCAGGCCCTCGCGGATCTCCTCCTCGGTCCGGGACGCACGCTCATTGACGAACATGATCTCGCCGATCGAGAGGCCCTTGGACTGGCAGCGGCCCAGCAGTTCCGCGGCGGTGCGGAACGGCAGGGGCAGTTCCTTCTTGGACTCGTCGAGTTCCTTGAGCGCGGCATCCTCCTCGCCCTCGCGGACGATGAAGCCGCCGCCTACGGAGAAGAACGTGGCACTGTGCAGGACTTCGCCGTCGGCGGCGAAGACGGTGAATGTCATGCCGTTGGTGTGCCGGGGCAGGATGGTGAGCGGGCGCAGCACCATGTCCTTCACGCCGTACGGCAGAGGGACGGCGCCGGCCAGCTGCAGGGTGCCGGTTTCGGCGATGGCGGCGAGCCGTGCCTCCACTTCCTCGGGCAGGATCAGCTCCGGGTGGAAGCCCTCCAGGCCCAGCAGGATCGCGGTCATAGTGCCGTGGCCGTGCCCGGTGGCGGCGAGGGAACCGTAGAGGTCCACGCGCAGCGACGCCACCCGGTCAAGGATTCCGGAGGCCTTGAGCTCTTCGGCGAAGACTGCGGCGGCCCGCATGGGGCCCACGGTGTGCGAACTCGACGGTCCTATTCCGATGGAAAAAAGGTCAAAGACTCCAACAGCCATTGTCGGTTCCTAACTAGGTCTAACTGTGGCCCGGCAGATGGTCCTGCCGGAAGGCTGTGCTGCCGCTGGTTGGCGGCAGCGCGGCCGGATACACGACGTCGGGCGGCAGCTTGTGGCGGCCGCCCGGGCATCGTGATCTGAACTGCATTTCTGTACTTCTCTACTTCTGTATTACTACTTCTGTCGTCTTCTGTCCTGCGGACCCTAGGAAAGGTTCGCGACTGAGGGGTAGAGCGGGTGGGCGGCGGCGAGGGCCTCCACCCGGGAGCGCAGGCCGGAGAGGTCCGCGCCGGCGTCGGCGGTCAGCGCCTCGGCGATGATCTCCGCAACCTCGGCAAACGCAGCCTCGCCGAAACCGCGGGTCGCCAGCGCCGGGGTGCCGATCCGCAGCCCCGAGGTGACCATCGGCGGGCGCGGATCGAACGGCACGGCGTTGCGGTTGACCGTGATGTCGATTTCCGCGAGCCGGTCCTCGGCCTGCTGGCCGTTGAGTTCGCACTCACGCAGGTCCACCAGGACCAGGTGCACGTCGGTGCCGCCGGAGATCACGTTGATCCCCTTCGCGGTCACGTCCGGCTGGACCAGCCGCTCGGCCAGGATCCGGGCTCCGGCCAGGACGCGTTCCTGCCGTTCCCTGAACTCCGGGGACGCGGCGATCTTGAACGCCACGGCCTTGCCGGCGATGACGTGCTCCAGCGGGCCGCCCTGCTGGCCGGGGAACACGGCCGAGTTGATCTTCTTGGCGATCTCGGCGTCGTTGCTCAGGATGATCCCGCCGCGCGGACCGGCAAGGGTCTTGTGCGTCGTGGACGTGGTCACGTGCGCGTGCGGGACCGGGCTCGGGTGCAGGCCGGCCGCGACCAGGCCGGCGAAGTGCGCCATGTCCACCATCAGGTAGGCGCCCACGGAATCAGCGATCCGGCGGAACTCGGCGAAGTCCAGCTGCCGGGCGTACGCGGACCAGCCGGCAACGATGAGCTGGGGCTTGTGCTCCTGGGCCAGGCGCTCCACCTCGGCCATGTCGATCCGGTGGTCATCCTCCCGGACCTGGTACGGGATCACGTTGTAGAGCCGGCCGGAGAAGTTGATCTTCATGCCGTGCGTGAGGTGCCCGCCGTGCGCCAGGTTCAGGCCCATGATCGTGTCCCCGGGCTTGATCAGCGCGTGCATCACCGAGGCGTTGGCCTGCGCGCCGGAGTGCGGCTGCACGTTCGCGTACCCGGCCCCGAACAGGGCCTTGACCCGGTCGATCGCGAGCTGCTCAATCACGTCGACGTGCTCGCAGCCGCCATAGTAGCGCTTGCCCGGGTAGCCCTCGGCGTACTTGTTGGTCAGCACCGAACCCTGCGCCTGCATCACGGCCCTGGCCGTGTGGTTCTCCGAGGCGATCATCTCCAGGCCGTCCCGCTGGCGGGTCAGCTCATCATCGATCTTCGCCGCGATCTCCGGATCCAGCGCCGACAGCTCCGCATCCAGGCTCGGCGAAAGAACCTGCTCAAAGGTGGCCGTTGCGACTGTTGTGCTGCCTGCGGCGGCGTTCACAGTTCGCCGCCGTTCTTGGACGCGTACTCCTGGGCCGAGAGCAGCGGTCCATCGGACTCGGCGGCGACCTTGAAGAGCCAGCCGGCCCCGTAAGGGTCGCTGTTGATCAGCGCCGGGTCGTCGACGACGGCCGGGTTGGTCTCCGTGACCTCGCCCGTGACCGGGGAGTACAGGTCCGAGACGGACTTGGTGGACTCCACCTCGCCGCAGGTCTCCCCCGCCGTCACCGCCGAGCCGACCTCTGGCAGATCAACGTAGACGATGTCGCCCAGGGCGTCCGTCGCCACCGCCGAAATGCCGATGGACACAACGTTCCCGGCCTCCCGTGCAACCCACTCATGCTCGTCGGAGTACTGCAGTTCAGGGGCAACTCTTGCCATGTGTTTTTTCCTAAGTCTCGGAGTGGTCTTGGTGCTAAATCTATTGTTGCTGGGTTACGGACTGACCTTGGCGGGTTACGCGGCCGGAAACCGAATTCCTCCGCGTGCTCGGTCGCGAAGGCGCCCGCTGGGCGGACGCGCCGCTCCCTTAGACGCACGCTTCCGGAATCCGCTCCCCTGCCGCTGAAATCCAGTTACGTTTCCGGGGCCCATTGTTCTCCGGGAAGAAACAGTGGCCGTTCGTATTCTTCCAGAGCCGACCCCCGGCAGGCGCTTCATCCCCAGCACCTTTGGCCTTCGAAATGCGCTTCCCAAGCTGCTTGGAACGGGAGGTGACGTGTTCTCGAGGGGCGGCTGGCCGCGGTTTTCGAAAGCGTGCGTCAAAGCGACGAAGGAGCAGCACGCGTGAAAACTGGGGCCAGCCGGCCCGGAGCCAGCCACAGCACCGACGGCACCCGAGAACCCGCTGGCGCTGGGCTACTTGTCGCGCTTGTAGAACGGCAGTGCCACGACTTCGAACGGCTCGGCCTTGCCGCGCAGGTCGATGTCTAGCGTCGTGCCCGGAGTTGTGTGCTCGACGTCGACGTAGGCCATCGCGACGGGGTAACCCAGCGTGGGGCTCGGCTGGCCGGAGGTCACTTCGCCGACGACGTTGCCGTCCTTGAGCACCGGGTAGTGGCCGCGGCCGGCCCGGCGCCCGAGGCCCTTGAGGCCGACCAGCTTCCGGCCGGTGGTGGCACCGGCGCCGGCTTCCTTCTTGGCGGCCAGGGCGGCCTTGCCGATGAAGTCGCCTTCCTTGGACAGCGCGACGACGGGACCCAGGCCGGCGGCGAACGGATCGCCTTCCAAAGAGAGCTCATTGCCGTACAGCGGCATCCCGGCCTCAAGCCGAAGCGAGTCGCGGGAGGCGAGCCCGGCGGGCGTCAGCTCGCCCTCCTCAGCCACGGCGATGAGGGCCTGCCACAGAGCCGCGGCGGCGTCGTTCGTCACGAAGATCTCGAAGCCATCTTCGCCGGTGTAGCCGGTGCGGGCCAGCAGGAGGTCCTGGCTGGCGCCGCCGGACAGAAAGGGGACCTCGACGGCGGCATAGTATTTCAGGCCGGTGACGAGCTCGTGCTGCGCGGCCGGGACGAGGCGGAGCAGGATCTCCTCGGCCTTCGGCCCCTGCACGGCGATCAGCGAGGTCTCGGCGGAGGCGTCATTGACGGTGACGTCGAATCCTGCAGCCCGCTCGGCCAGGGCCGCAGCCACGACCTTGGCGTTGCCGGCATTGGGGACCACAAGGAACTTGTCCGTGCCGTCGGCAGCAGCCGGGCGGCGGTAGGTGATGAGGTCGTCAATGATGCCGCCGTCCCCGTTGCAGATCAGCGAGTACTTGGCCTTGCCGACCGCCATCGCGGAGATTTTGCCGACGAGGGCGTAGTCCAGGAACGCCGCTGCGTCCGGGCCGGTGACCCAGACTTCGCCCATGTGGGAGAGATCGAACAGCCCGGCGGACTTGCGCACGGCGTGGTGCTCGGCAAGCTCGGAGCTGTACTTGAGCGGCATCTGCCAGCCGCCGAAGTCCGTGAAGGAGGCGCCGAGCTTCTTGTGCTCTTCGTAGAGGGCCGTGTATTTCTCAGTCATCTCGGGATCCTTAGTTTTCAAACTCGGAGAGGGGCGGGCAGGAGCAGATCAGGTTCCGGTCCCCTGCCGCGCCGTCAATCCGGCCGACCGGGGGGAAATACTTGTCCTGCCGGAGCGTGTGGACGGGGAACGCGGCCTGCTCACGCGGGTACTCGCGGGTCCAGTCGGTGCTGATGACTGCAGCAGCCGTGTGCGGGGCGTTGCGCAGCGGGCTGTGCTCCACGGTGAAGTCACCGTGGGCCACCTGGTCGATCTCGGCGCGGATGGCGACCATGGCCGTGATGAAGCGGTCGATCTCGCCGAGGTCCTCGGACTCGGTGGGCTCCACCATCAGGGTGCCGGCTACCGGGAAGGACAGCGTGGGGGCGTGGAAGCCGAAGTCGATCAGGCGCTTTGCCACGTCCTCGGCGGTGACGCCGGTTTTCGCCGTGAGCTCGCGCAGGTCCAGGATGCACTCGTGGGCAACGAGGCCGCCTTCGCCGGTGTACAGCACCGGGAAGTAGTCGTTGAGCCGGGCCGCAATGTAGTTGGCGGCAAGCAGAGCCGACCTTGTGGCCTCGGTCAGTCCCTGGCCGCCCATGAGCTTCACGTAGGCCCAGGAGATCGGCAGCACGCCGGCGGAACCGTAGCGGGACGCGGAGATCGGCGTGCCGTCGGCCCCGTTCGCGGGGTCCGCGGCGTTGCCCGGCATGAAGGGTGCCAGGTGGGCCTTGGCGGCGACCGGGCCGACGCCCGGTCCGCCGCCGCCGTGCGGGATGCAGAAGGTCTTGTGCAGGTTCAGGTGCGAGACGTCGCCGCCGAACTGGCCCGGCTGGGCCAGGCCCACGAGGGCATTGAGGTTGGCGCCGTCAATGTAGACCTGGCCCCCGGCGGCGTGGATCGCGTCGCAGACCTCGCGGACGTCGGCGTCGAACACGCCGTGCGTGGACGGGTAGGTGATCATGATGCAGGACAGGGCGTCCTTGTGGGCCTCGATCTTGGCGGTCAGGTCCGCGTGGTCGATGGTGCCGTCGGAGGCCGTGGCCACGACCACCACCTTCATGCCGGCCAGGACGGCCGAGGCCGCGTTGGTGCCGTGCGCGGAGGCCGGGATCAGGCAGACGTTGCGCTGATCGTCACCGCGGGAGAGGTGGTAGCCACGGATGGCCAGCAGGCCCGCAAGCTCGCCCTGCGAGCCGGCGTTCGGCTGGATGGAGACCTGGTCATAGCCCGTGATCTCGGTCAGCTGGGCTTCCAGGTCCTCGATCAGTTCGCGCCAGCCGGCGGTCTGGGATTCCGGGGCGAAGGGGTGGATGGAGGCGAACTCCGGCCAGGAGATGGCCTCCATCTCGGCCGTGGCGTTCAGCTTCATGGTGCACGATCCCAACGGGATCATGGTGCGGTCCAGCGCGAGGTCGCGGTCCGAGAGCCGGCGGATGTAGCGCAGCAACTGGGTCTCGGAGCGGTGCGTGTTGAACACCGGGTGCTGCAGGTAGTCCGAGGTGCGTTCGACGGCGGTGTCCAGGCCGAACCCGGCATCGGGGCCTGCGTCGATGACGCTCGCGCCAAACGCGGCCACGACCTCGGCGACGATGGCCGCCGTCGTGGCTTCATCCGCGGAGATGCCGACGGTGTCCGCGTCGATGCTGCGCAGGTTGATGCCCTTGGCCTCGGCGGCGGCGATGATCTGTGCCGCCTTGCCCGGGACCGAAACGGTGACGGTGTCGAAGAAGCTCGTGTGCAGCACGTCCAGACCGGCCGCCTTCAGCGACGCGGCAATGGTCCGGGCGTGGCCGTGCGTGGTCTCGGCGATCGCCTTCAGGCCGTCGGGGCCATGGTAGACGGCGTAGAACGAGGCGACGATGGCCAGCAGCGCCTGCGCGGTGCAGATGTTGGACGTGGCCTTCTCCCGGCGGATGTGCTGCTCACGGGTCTGCAGCGCCAGCCGGTAGGCCGGGACGCCGGCGTTGTCCTTGGACACGCCCACGAGACGGCCGGGCATGGACCGCTCGAGGCCCTTCTGCACGGCCATGTAGGCCGCGTGCGGGCCGCCGAAGAACAGCGGGACACCGAAGCGCTGGGCGGATCCAACGGCGATGTCAGCACCCTGCTCGCCCGGGGAGGTGATCAGCGTGAGGGACAGCAGGTCTGCGGCGACGGTGACGAGGGCGCCGCGTTCCTTGGCATCGGCGATCACAGCCGTGTGGTCAAACACGCGGCCGGAGACACCCGGCTGCTGCAGGACGACGCCGTTGATGACGCCGTCGGGCAGGCCCTTGGAGAGGTCGGCGACCTCGACCTCGAAGCCGAGGGCTTCGGCGCGGCCCCGAACGATCGCGATGGTCTGCGGCAGGCAGTCGGCGTCGAGGACGGTCTTGCCGTCGCGCGCTTCTTTGTTCTTGTTGGCCCTGCGCATCATCAGCACGGCCTCGGCGACGGCGGTGGCTTCGTCCAGCAGGGACGCGTTGGCGATCGGCAGGCCGACGAGGTCCTGGACCATGGTCTGGAAGTTCAGCAGCGCCTCGAGCCGGCCCTGGGAGATTTCGGGCTGGTAGGGCGTGTAGGCGGTGTACCAGGCGGGCGCCTCGAGGATGTTCCGGCGGATGACGGCCGGGGTGAGGGTGTCATAGTAGCCCTGGCCGATCATCTGGACCGCGGTCTTGTTTTTCGCGGCCAGCTGGCGCAGTTCGGCGAGGACCTCGACCTCGCTCAGGGCTTCGCCCAGCGCCAGCGGGGAGTCCTGCCGAATGTCCTTCGGCACGGCGGTGTCCACGAGGGCGTCGACGGTGTCGTAGCCGACAGCCTTCAGCATGGCGTCGACGTCGGACTGACGGCGCGCGCCGATGTGCCGGTCAACGAAGGACGTGGAGGCTGAGGTAACAGTCACAAGGAACTCCATAACTAAGGCGGCGCAGGGTACGCCACATTGATTCGGGTTCCTCCCCGCTCTGTATTGGACCTGAGAGTTTCCGCGGCGCCCGTGCTCTCGCATGGCTCCGCTTGCACCGTCGGTGAGCACAGCATGTCAGCGGACAGCCTGCTACTTTCCAGAGTTGCCTTGCCGCGGCGGTACATGTGCCTGAGAGATTCCTGGGGAGGATTTGCTCCTACGGCGCCTGCTTGTACCTACTTGCAGGACTCTCCCGCCGCAGATCAATGGCATATTCAATTGCTCGTGACCACAGTCACAGCCTCCATTGTCCTACGCCCGGCTCCGCTCCGCAAACCAATGACCCTGCTCCGGCGGGAGTTACGCGCCAGCACCGCCGTCGGACGCGAATTCGCCGGAGCGCTGCGAAGTCGCCGGAAAGTTCCGGCGACTCCGCGCGCTTCCGGCGACCTCGGCGGACGGGATTGCCCCGCGTCCAGCTCAGCCGCGCAGCCGTTCGACGGCGGCCAGGAGGCTTTCGACGTCGCCCTCCACTTCCGGGAGCGGTCCGCCGGGGCCGCGGGCCAGCATCGCGTTGAAATACAGTCCGTCCCCCATATAGAGCACGGCTTTGGCCATGCCGGGCCCGACGTCGGCCGCCAGCAGCTCCAGCCAGCCGGCCTGGGCGGCCGCGATCCGCTGCAGCGTTTCCTCGTGGGCCACCTCGGCCAGCCGGGTCGCGGCAACAAAGACGCGGTCCATCGGAGTGTCCGCCCAGACCGAGGATTTGATGAAGTAGGCGGCGGCCCCTTCCGGCGCAGCGGCCATCCTCCCGAGGTCCTCGCCAAGGAGCCGGTCGAGCCGCTCCAACAGCACGGAGACCATGGCTTCCTTGTTCGGGAAATGGTAGAGCAGGCCGCCCTTGGAGACGCCGGCCAGCCGGGCGACGGCGTCCAACGTTGCTGCCCGTTCACCCTCTTCGATCAGCAGGGATTCGAAGGCGTCAAGGACAGCTTCGCGGGCGACGGGTTTTCTGGGCATGGGTTCCATCATGCCCGTCTAAACGCGCATTTCTTAACTGTACCGTCTGGACGGTATAGTTATCGGTTATGAGGACTACATCGATTCCTGCAGCCACCGGCGCGAGGCCGGCATCCGCACCGCGGGCGCCGTGGCGTGACTGGCTGGCACTTTCCCTGCTGATGTTCCCGGTACTGCTGGTCGCGGTGGACAACACGGCGCTCACCTTCGCGCTGCCCGCCATCGCGCGCAGCCTCGACGCGTCCGGGGTCGAACTGCTGTGGATTGTGGATGCTTATCCCCTGGTGCTGGCCGGCCTTCTGGTAGCGATGGGGAGCCTCGGTGACCGGATCGGACGCCGCCGCCTGCTCTTCATCGGCAGCACCGGCTTCGCCGCCGTCTCGGCCGTCACGGCCTTCGCGCCCAGCGCCGAATGGCTGATCGCCGGGCGGGCGGGGCTCGGGTTCTTCGGCGCAATGCTGATGCCCTCCACACTGTCCCTGATCCGCAACATATTCCCTGAGCCGAACCGCCGCCGGCTGGCCGTGGCCATCTGGGCAGCGGGTTTCTCCGGCGGCGCCGCCCTGGGCCCGATTTTCGGGGGCTGGCTCGTGGAGCACTTCTGGTGGGGCGCGGTCCTGCTGGTAGCGGTGCCGATCATCCTGCCGCTGCTGGCGCTCGGAGTGTTCCTGATTCCGGAGTCGCGCGATCCGAATCCCGGCCGGGTGGACGTTCCCAGCATCGCCCTGTCCCTGCTGGTGATGGTGCCGGTGGTCTATGGCATCAAGGAACTGGCCACGCACGGCCTGTCCCTGGTGCCGCTGGCAGCGATCGGCTTCGGCCTGCTGATGGGGTACGTCTTCATCCGGCGGCAGCAGGCCTTGCTGCGGGACGGCCAGGAACTCCGCGGAACGGGGACGGCTGCCGCTCACACTGCTGCTCCGCGCCCGACCGCGCCGCTGTTGGATGTCAGCCTGTTCGGCAACCGTGTCTTCAGCACGGCCATCACGGCGAACGTATTGGCCCTGTTTTCCTTCAACGGCTTCATTCTCTTCCTCGCCCAGCACCTGCAGCTGCTGGAGGGCCAGTCCCCCTCGGAGTCCGGCGTCGCCATGGTCCCCGCCCTGATCGCCACCGTTGCGGCCGGCCTGCTGGTGGTGCCGCTGGTGCGGACCGTCCGGCCGGGCTTCGTCGTGGCCGGCGGACTGCTGCTGAGCGCCACGGGGTACGGCCTGGTGGCCTTCGGCGACCACGGCAACGGCCCGGCGCTCCTGCTGGCGGCCCTGTTGATCCTCTGCCTGGGCGTCGGCGCGGCGGAGACCATTTCCAATGACCTGATCCTCGGGGCGGCGCCCGCGGAGAAGTCCGGCGCGGCGGCGGCCATTTCCGAGACCGGCTACGAGGTGGGGTCCCTGCTGGGCACCGCCATCCTCGGCTCCATTCTGACTGCCTCCTACCAGGGCAACCTCCGGCTCCCGGACGGCGTCGCCGAGGCTGCACCGGCGGAGGGGGTTGCCCAAGCCCGGGAAACGCTGGCCGGTGCCGTGGACCTGGCGCAGGCCCTTCCCGGCCCGCTGGCGGAAGCCGTGACTGCGGCTGCCCGTGCCGCCTTCGATTCCGGCGTGCACGTGACGGCGGCTATCGCACTGGTGCTGATGGCGGGCGCCTCGGTGCTGGCCGCCGTCGTCCTGCGAAAGGTGCCGACCGCCAAATAGGCCGTTTGAGGCTGCCCTCCAGTCGGGCTTAAATGCCAAGCGCCCGACGCCGGGGAGTACCCGGCGCGGGCGCTTGGACTGCGCTGAGCGCTGAGGCTACTTCTTGCTCTCGGGGGTGGTGACGTTGGCGGTGGCGCGCATGGTCTCCGCATTGACCATCCAGGCGTACTGCTCGAACTTGGCGATGAACGCGTGCAGCAGGTCCGCCGTCGTCGGGTCTTCTTCGTCCACTTCGTCATGGACCTTGCGCATGGTGCCGACAGCGGCGTCAAGCGCGGCGACGATCTTGTCGATAGCGTCCTTGGTGTTAATCAGTCCGGCGGGGAACTCGGCCAGGGAGGTGGACTTGGAGACCGTGGAGCTGCGGCCGTCCGGCAGTGCGTGCAGGGCACGCATGCGCTCAGCCATCTCATCGGCAAAGGCGCGGGCTGCTTCGATGATTTCGTCCAGCTGCAGGTGCAGGTCCCGGAAGTTCGTTCCCACGATGTTCCAGTGCGCCTGCTTGCCCTGGACATGCAGCTCGATCAGGTCCACGAGCACTGCCTGACAGTTGGCGGTGAGGGTAGGTGAAGCTTTCATGCGTCCTCCTGAGTAGGTCCGAATACCGTTAGGTCCGATAGTTCCGACGCTACCCCAGAGCGATTCCGACGGCGACCGGCGCAGTAAAATTTCTCGGTCAGCTTACTAAGTCGGCTTACTACCCCGTTTTGGGCGGTACCTAGACCGCTTCGTTGAGCATGGATGCCGCGGGGAAGATGGCGCGGGTGATGCCGCCGGTGGTTGCCTCGGCCAGCTGGGACAAGTAGTCATTCCGGCGCCTGGGTGTGATCCGGGATTGCGGCTCGAAGCTCTGCCCGGGTTCGTCCGAGTAGTGTGCCGTGAGTCCGTCGCGCATCAGGCGGATGGCTTCGGAACGCTGCTGAGACACTGCCGCGTGGGTGGAGCCGAGTTCCGCGGCGAGTTCCTTTACGGTCCTGTCGCCGAAGTAGATCTCCTCCACCACGTAGCGCATCCGTTCCGGCAGCGATGTCACAGCCGCGCGGAGGTATTGCAGCCGTTCGTCCGCGAGTACGGAGTGTTCGGGGGTCAGTGTCTCCGCTGCCAGCGTGTCGACGACTGCTTCATCAAGGGGCGTCAAGGTGCGGGACGCGTCGGCCAGGGCGGCCTCGACGACGCTCTGCTGCACCCCGAGGGCCGAGGCGATCTCGTCAACAGTGGGAGTGCGTCCCAACGCGGCCGCCAGGGTTTCCTGCACGGACATGGTTTCCTTGATCCGGCGCCGCGCCGAGCGGGTGGCCCAGTCGCTGGCCCGCATTTCGTCCGCGAACGCGCCGAGGATGCGACGGCGGGCAAAGGCTCCGAACGGCACGCCGAGATCCGGGTCAAAGGAGTCGGCGGAGGTAATCAGGGCGATGGCGCCCGCTGACGCCAGGTCGTCGCGGGAAAGGTGTGACGCTTTCGAGCACAAATCTGAAACGAGGTAGCCCACCAGCGGAAGGTGCTGTGTGACCATCTCGTTGCGTTCCGCGCGATTCAATAGATTGTCCCCCCATGAGACCGGATAAGGAGCTTAAAAACACCGAGAGCCGCACCCGCAAACGGTCCCTCACTCCCCCCAAGGGAGGCGGTGTTCGATACCCGGGCGCAGCACCCATGAGGAAACTTATCACCATAACAGCAATGTCCGTGTACCCTCAGGAAAAAGCTTGGCCGAAACTGCGGTAACACTGTTTCGGCGGGGGCCGCAACAAGAAAGGGCGCATGGGTGCGAGTGATCTTTCGGCGGCTCTTTGGCAGGAGCGCCGCGAGCTGGAACTGCTCCTGTTCAGGCTCGAGACACAACGGTTGCACCTCCTGGCCGGGAACCTTCAATGGCTCAGCTTTACCGCCTCCGAAGTCGAAAACGTCCTGGACCGCCTGCGCTTTGAAGCCCTGGCCCGGAGCGTCGAGTCGGCGGCCGTGGCGGCGGAATGGGGACTTCCCGCCCAGGCCACGCTGGTCGAACTGATCGCGGGAGCACCGGCCGGCACCTGGGCGGAAATCCTGCGGGAGCATCGGGCCGGGCTCCGGAATTTGCTCGGCCAGCTCAGTGCCGCGGCGAGCACCGGCCAACAGCTCCTGCGGAACTTGAATCCGCCGGGATCATCAGGGGCGTCCCCAGTTGGGGTGGCCGGCCCGGGACCCGGCGCCGATACAGCGGAGACTCTCGACCAGCTCACCGTGGCTGCCAACATCGAGCGGGCCCGGAACATTCTGCGACGGACCTCGCAGCCAATGCTGGACCAGTATCTCGACGGCGAACTGGGCCAGTAACCGAAAATTGTCAGTCGGAGCTGCCGGCGGGGGCAGGGGGCAACAGTCCGCGCAGGGCGTCCTCGGCATCCGGGCCGGAGCCCGCTCCGGCCTCTGCCGCGGCAAGGTTGGCGGCGGCAATGGCCTCGATGACTTCCTTGCGCTGGATCGGAACGCCCCGGGGTGCCTCGATGCCTATCCGGACACCGTCGCCGCGGCCTTCCAGAACCGTGATGACGATGCCGTCGCCGATCATGATCTGTTCGCCCGGCTTGCGTGTGAGTACCAGCATCCTCTCAATCTACCCTTCGCGGGGTAGGGCTCAGGACGAATCCACGCCCGG
Source organism: Pseudarthrobacter sp. MM222 (assembly GCF_947090775.1). NCBI lineage: Bacteria > Bacillati > Actinomycetota > Actinomycetes > Micrococcales > Micrococcaceae > Pseudarthrobacter > Pseudarthrobacter sp. MM222. Next base: position 726,321 of record NZ_OX352321.1, on the reverse strand, counting down.
GGATCGGCCGAGATCCGCGCAAGCTATATCCCACTGGCCGCCGCGTCGTCGGAGTCGACCCAACCGACCGGCAGCCCCAGCCCCCGGACGGTTTCCGGCGTGGCGGTTTCTTCCGCTCCGACGACGGCGACGGCAGTGACGTTGAGCTGCGAGGCGAGCACCTTGACCCAGCGCGCAGTGTCCTCCTGCTTGCGTCCGGCGTCCACCACCACCCAGAGCTGGTCGGCGGAGATCGCGGCGACAGACTGCAGCCGCGCGACCGTGTCGCGGGCTTTCCCCAGCCCGAAGGCGACGAGCACCGTCTGGTCCGTCAGCACTGCGTGGGCCCGGGCCGCCGTCGCGCTTTGACGACCGTCCACGTGCAGATGACCGTAGGCCGTCAACTTCCCCGCCGTGCGCACGTCTGCGCCGCCGGCCGCCATGGACATCGCCAGGGCCGCGTCGAGCGCGTCGTCCCCGAGGCCGATGAGAACCACCAGATCACCGACCCCGGACAACAGGACCGGAACGGTTTCGCGGGGCGGAGCAGGTGCGGGCCCGCGTCCATCAGGCACCGGAGACGCCGGAATCGGCGCGACCGGCGCGACCGGGACGTCCTCGCGGCCGGTGACGGGGGCGGCCCGCAGCCCGGCGCCGAGCTGTTCCAGCAGTTGCGCAAAGTCCGGCGACTCCGTCGACACGCCGGCGCTGCCGGGGCGGTGCAGGTTGAGTTCGGCCGCGTCGGCCTCTTCGAGCAGCGCCGCGATGGCGGCCCCCTGCAACTGGTGGGAGGGGGCGTCAGCCGGGACCGGAGCCTGGCCGGGGCGGGACGCCGCCGCGGGCGGGACGTTGCGGGAAGCGGCGGAGGCAGGGCGGGAAGCCGCTGGCTCCGGCATGCCGGTACCCGAGCCGCTCCCGGCCGCGGGCGGCTCAACATCCGCCGCCGCGTCTGTGCGAGGGTCCGACCCGGCGAGGACGTCCGGGTCGGGCACGACTTCGCCCGTGACCACCTCATGGCTGGGGAGCACTTCGACGATCGCCTCGTAGCGGTCGCCGGCGAAGAGGCCCGCGATTCCGGGGCTGATGACGCGCTCCGCCGAGACGATGCGGGCCGCGGGGCCGTGCTGCTGTTCCGCCTTGCGGCGGATCTCCTCGAGCGAGGCCCCCTTAAGCCGATAGCGGTTCGGCATGGCGCACGACTCCTACGGTTTCGATCCGGACGTTGGCTGAAGTAACTTCGCGGTAGGACAGCACCGGCACGGAGCCCGGCTGGCTCCCCACGAGGCGGCGGATCGCCGGCCGGAGTGCCGGCGCGCAGACCAGCACGGCCTGGCGGTTGGCGGCCGCAGCGGAATCGACGGCGGATGCAACGGAGCGGAGCACGGCGTCGAGCCGGTCCTGGCCCATGACGATCTGGCTGCCGCCCTCGGCCGGCCGCATGTCCTCGAGCATGGACTGCTCCAGGAGCGGGTCGATCATGATCACATTGAGCACGGGGCCGTCCATGAATTTGGCCGTCAGCGCGGGACCCAATGCCTGGCGGGCTGATTCCACCAGCGATTCGGGATCAGTGGAGACCTTGGCGCGGAGGGTGAGCGCTTCATAAATCCGGGCCAGATCGTTGATCGGCACCTGTTCATCCAGCAGGCCCTGCAGCACACGCTGCAGCTCGGCCAGGGAAAGCAACGACGGGGTGAGCTCGTCGACGGCGGAGGGGCTCTGCTTGCGCACGCCCTCGGTCAGCACCCGGACGTCCTCACGAGACAACAGCCGGGCGGCGTTGGCCGTGACGATCGAGGACAGATGCGTCACCAGGACAGAGACACGGTCGATCACGGTGGCACCGGTCATCTCCGCGTTGTGGCGCATTTCCGCCGGGATCCATTTGCCGGCCAGGCCGAACACCGGCTCGATCATCGCGACGCCGGGGAGCGAATCGAGGTTGTCGCCCAGGGCCAGCATCTGCCCGGACGGGGCAGTGCCGCGGCCAGCCTCCACCCCTGCGATCCGGATCGCATAGCTGGCCAGCGGCAAGTCCACGCTGTCCCGGGTGCGGACAGGCGGGATGACAAGGCCCAACTCCATGGCGATCTTGTGCCGCAGGGACCGGACGCGGGCCAGCAGGTCGTCCGAGGCGCCGGAGACCATGTCCACGAGATCCGGCGCGAGCAGGATTTCCACCGGATGGATGCGCATGTCCTCGAGCAGTTTTTCGTTCGGGTCCATCTCCGGAAAACTCAGCGCCGTCGCCTCGGCCTCCGCGGACTTCTCGTCCTGCCGTTGCTTGGCGGCGATCCGGCGGGACGCGAAGATCAGTCCGCCACCTACCAGGATGAACGGCAGGGGCGGCATGCCCGGGATCAGCGCCATGGCGATCGCGGCGACGCCGGCAATCATCAGCGCGTTGGGCGACTGCATCAGCTGGGTGGACGCCGTGCTGCCCATGTCCGATTCGGCGTTCGACCGGGTCACGATCATGCCGGTGGATACGGCCATCAGCAGTGCCGGGATCTGCGTGACCAGCCCGTCCCCCATCGTGAGGATGCCGTAGGTGCTCAGGGCGTCACCGATTTCCATGCCGCGCTGCAGCATGCCGATCGCGATGCCGCCGACGAAGTTGATGATGATGATGATGAGACCGGCGATCGCGTCGCCCTTGACGAATTTGGATGCACCGTCCATGGCGCCATAGAAGTCGGCCTCCGCCGAGACCTCGGCGCGCCGCTCCCGGGCCTGCGTGTCCGTGATGAGCCCGGCGTTGAGGTCGGCGTCGATCGCCATCTGCTTGCCGGGCATGGCGTCGAGGGTGAAGCGGGCGCCGACTTCCGCGACGCGCTCGGCGCCCTTGGTGACCACCACGAACTGGATGACCACGAGGATCAGGAACACCACCGCGCCGATGATCAAGGATCCGCCCACGGTGACATGGCCAAAGGCCTCGATCACCTGGCCGGCGTACCCCTCCCCCAGCACCAGCCGGGTGGAGGCCACGTTGAGGCCCAGCCGGAACAGGGTGGCGACCAGGAGCAACGAGGGGAATACCGAGAAGTCCAGCGGCTTCTTCACGAACATGCTGGTCAGCAGGACCAGGAGCGCCAGCAGGATGTTGCAGACAATGAGGAAGTCCAGCAGCAGCGCGGGCAACGGAACAACCAGCAGCATCACAATGCCCACAATGCCGACGGGCACACTCAGTCTGGCGAGCCTGTTGTTCATGGTGCGGTCCTTTCACAGACGCTGGTTTCAAAAGTGTTCAGCCCGCGCTTCATACCGGGCTCCCGACGGCGGCCGGCGTGCTCATCCGGTGCATTCCCGAGGCGGCGCCGCGGGCCTTGAGTGCCATGACGAAGGCGAGGACCCCGGCCACGGAGCGGTAAAAGTCCACCGGAATCTCGTGGCCGAGTTCGCAGGCCTCGTGGAGTGCCCGCGCCAACGGGATGTCCTGGACTATGGGCACGTTTTTCGCCTCTGCCTCTGCCCTGATCCTGGCCGCTACGTGGCCTGAGCCTTTGGCCACCACGCGCGGCGCGGACTTCCCCGGTTCGTACTTGAGGGCCACCGCCACGTGCGTGGGGTTGACCAGCACGACGTCGGCGTCCCCGATCGCGGAAATCATGCGGTTCCGGCTCATCGCCATCTGCCGTGCCCGGCGTTGGGACCGGATCAGCGGATCGCCTTCGCTGCTCTTGTTCTCGTCCTGGACTTCCTTCTTGGACATCCGGGTTTTCTTGCGGTTGCGCCGCATGACCACGAAGAAGTCCGCGGCCGCCAGCACGATTCCTGCGGCCACGGCGAACTGGACCAGTGCGGCCACCCCGCCGGCCGCCGCCTGCACCACGCCCGACACAGGCAATCCGCCGGCCGTCAGCAGGACGGGGATGAGTCCCTGCACGACGCTGTACAACACGAGCCCCACCACGGTGGCCTTCAGCAACGCCTTCACCCCGCCCCAGACCGCCTGGGCGCCGAAGCTCCGCTTCAGCCCGCTCAGCAGGTTGAAGTGTTCGAAGTCGAATTTGAACTTCTTGAAGTGCACGCCGCCCTGCACCGCGGAACCAGCCAGGACCACGATGAACACGACGATCAGCATCGGCCCGACGATCCCGGCGATGGCGGCGAGACCGTCCTCCAGGGCCTTGATGGCCTTGCCCGGATCCGGTTCGGCGATGATGCCCCGGACGCTGAAGAGCTGATCCGTGGCGGCGCTGGAGGCACGGTCCACCGTTGACGGGATCATGATCGCGGCCGCGCCCACGCCCACCCATGCGGTGAGGTCCTGGGACCTGGAAAGCTGGCCCTTGGAGCGGACCTCTTTCATCCGTTTGTCGGTGGCTTCCTCGGTTTTTTCCTGGGAATCCGCCATCAGCCCACCCCCAGCACTGTCTTCGCGGCCTGTCCGGCGAGGCTGGAGACGATCCTCGGCAGGGCCAGGAACATGAAGCCGGCCAGCGCCAGCGTCAGGAGGATTTTCAGCGGGAAACCAAGGGAGAACGCATTAAGTGCCGGCGCCACGCGGGTCAGCAGGCCGAGCCCGACGTCGGCGAGGAACAGCACCACGATCAGCGGTCCGGCGATCTGGACGGCGGCAAGGAACATGCCGGTGACCGCCGTCGTCATCGCCTCCACCGGCTGGCCGAGGTCGATTCCGCCGGCGAGGGGCAGGGCGGCGAAGCTGCCGGTCAGGCCGGTGATGACGAGTTGGTAGCCGTCGGAGGCGAACAGCAGTGCCAGGGCCGCCATCTGCAGGAGCCGGGTGAACTGTGCGCCGTTGACCATCATCTGGGGGTCGAAGGCCTGGGCCATCTGGAATCCGCTGAAGAGGTCGATCAGGCTGCCGGCGGACTGGATGGCGGCGAAGATGACCATAACGAGGAAGCCCAGGGCCAGGCCGGTGATGAGCTCCAGCACCACGCCGGTCAGGAAGCCGGCGGTGTCCCGCGGTGCGTAGCCTCCCGCGACGCGCTGCGACACGGCGAGGCCCAGACCGAGCCCGAGCATCGCCTTGATCCGGGCCGGGAACGCCTGGTGGGCGAAGGGAGGTGCCACGATCAGGAATGCCGTCATCCGGACGGTGGCCAGCAGGAGCACTTCCAGCCACGTCGGGTCGATCGGGATGCCCACCTCACAGGCCTCCGAGCAGGGACGGGATCTTGGCGAAGAGGTCATTGGTGAAGGCGACCATCTCGGAGATCATCCAGTGCCCGCAGATCACGAGGGCCACAGCGACGGCGGCGGCCTTCGGCACGAAGGACAGTGTGGCTTCCTGCAGCTGCGTGATGGACTGCAGCAGCGAGATGGCCAGGCCGACCACCAGCGCCGTGACCAGCACGGGGGCGGACAGTTTGGCGGCCACGATCATCGCCTGGAGGCAGATGTCCAGGACGGCGTTGGCGTTCATCCGGTGCCCGAATAACTTTGGATCAGCGAGGTGATGATCAGTCCCCAGCCGTCCACGAGGATGAACAGCAGGATCTTGAATGGCAGCGAGATCATTACCGGCGGGAGCATCATCATGCCCATCGACATCAGCGCCGCGGAGACCACGAGGTCGATCACGAGGAACGGGATGAAGATGACGAAGCCGATGATGAAGGCGGCACGCAGCTCGGAAATCATGAAGGCGGGGATGAGGGTCTGCAGCGGCACGGCCTCCGGCGTGGCCGGGTTCTCGGCTCCCGCGGCCCGGGACATGAGGGCGATATCCTCCTCCCGCGTGTGGGCCAGCATGAACTGCTGGAGGGGTCCGGAGGCGGCGCCGACGGCACCGTTGAAGTCCAGGGTGCCGTTGAGGTAGGGCTGGATCCCGAGGTTGTTCATCTCGTTGATGACGGGCCACATCACGAAGATCGAGAGGAACAGGGACAGGCCGGCAAGCACCTGGTTGGGCGGGATGGACGGCAGTGAGAGCGCATTGCGGGTCATGGCCAGCACCACGAAAATCTTGGTGAACGACGTCATCATCAGCAGCAGCGCCGGCGCGACGGAGAGAATCGTGATCCCGATCAGCGTCAGCACGGCCGTGGACGGTTTGCCGTCCATGCCGTTGATTTCGATGTTGACGCTGCCGTCGTCGGGGTTCGCCGGGTCCGTCGGGGCCACCGGCGGCGCGGGAAGGATGGGGGCGGCGTGGCCGGCGGAGGCGTTCAGCCACAGCAGCAGGACGGCGAGGAGGACGGCGGCGAGCCCCAACACGAATGCCCTGGCCGGCGGGAAGCGGTCAGGGGCTGCAGCTGCCGGGCATGCGGAAAGAGGACGGGCGGCGGGCGGACGGATCAATTGCGGCGTCCGCTCCTGAGAGCGGCGGCGGCCTGCTTCCACGTGGAGCCGGCAAGTATCGACCCGTGAATCGGGGGGTGTCCCGGGGCGCCAGTACGGCTGGCGTGGCCGCGGCCATGGGTGTCCCGGTGGAGGGTGCTGCGGCGGGACAGCGGGACGGCGTCCTCGGCTTCGCCGGAACGGACCGGTGCCTCGTCGCCGTCGGCACTGGAGAGGGGCCCGAAGCCCGAGAGGATCCGGGCGAAGTCCCCGGATCCGCGCGGGGTCACGGCGGCGGCCGGCTCTTCGGCTTCCGCCGGAATATCGCCGGTGTGCAGGACATTGACGGCGTGCTCGGTGACGCCGAGGAGGAATCGTTGGCCCGCGGCGTCGACCACGACGACGGAGGCCTTTTGGCCGACGCTCTGGCGGCTGACGATGGTCAGCGCGCGGTCAGCCCGCCGGCGGCCGGTGCCCTGGCCGAGCCGTCGTTGCAGAAACCACATGAGGCCCAGCACCGCGCCCAGGGCCACGAGTACCCGCAGCCCGAGGATCAGTGTGTCCATTCAGCTGAGCCCCTCGGCGACGTCGAGGATCCGGGTGATCCGGACGGCGTAGTCCTGGTCCAGGACGACGACTTCGCCGTGCGCAATCAGCCGCCCGTTGAGCAGGACGTCCGCGGGGGCGCCCGCGGACCGGTCCAGTTCGATGACCTTGCCCGGTTCCAGGGAGAGCACGTCGCGGACCGACATCCGGGTGCGTCCGATCTCCACGGTCAGGGCCATCTCGATGTTGTTGATCCGGCCCAGGCGCCCGGCCGCGACGTCCCCGCCGGCGAACAGCTCGCCGCGGTCGGGACCGGCGCTGTGCTCACGGAGGCGGACGGCGAACCAGGCCGCGGCGTTGGCGCCGTCGGAAAGTTCGAAGACGGCGGTGTCCGGGTCGGAGAGCAGTCCGGAGGCGTCGGATTCCCGCAGGTCGCTCAGGACCCCGGCACCGAAGACGGAGCTGGCGCTTTCCATTGCGGGGCGCAGCACATCGGTCACGGCGACGTGCCCGAGCTGGGATCCCGCCCCGGCCGCCTCGTCGAGGAAGGTGCGGTCGCTCAGCATCAGGGCGAGATCCGCGGTGACCGAACCGACGAAGGTTGCGGTGACTGCTTGGCGGGCGTACGTAGCCGCAGCCCGGGAAGGCACCAGGGCGACCACCTTGAGGGCCACTGGGCTGGGCAGCTCCTCGACAAGCCGCTCCGCCGACAGTTCGTGCTGGGTCAGGGTGATGCTCATCGGTGGTTCTCCTCGATTGTGACAATGACGGCAGCTGCCCGGGATCCGTTGCGGGCCGGGGCTGCGGTGGCCAGCCTGGTACCGTCCAGGGTGACGTCAAACGGCCGGTTTTCCAGGTGCGGCAAGGTCAGGACGTCCCCCACGGCGAGTCCGAGGACCTGGCTGGGGGTGACGAACGACGTCGAGAGCCGGACCGAGAGTTCGACCGGCACGCGCTCCAGCTGGGCGCTGACCCGCGCCGAGGCGTCCCCGCGGTTGTCCGTGGGGTTGACCTTCTTGAGCCGCCCCAGCAGGATGCTGGCCGGGACAGCCAGGGTGGCCGGGGCGCTGATGTTGCCGACGTTCATGCTGAACGCGGCCACGATCATCAGTTCGCTCGGCGCGGCGGCCTGGGCGAACTGGGAGTTGTACTGGATGGTATCGACCCGGACGGTCTCGCTCAGCAGCGGTCCGAGGGAGTAGCCGAGGTCTTCGAGGGCCTCGTCCATGAGCCCCTTGATCAGGGCCTGTTCGATCTGGGTGAACTTGCGGTCCGGCATCGGCGCGTCATTCGAGGCTCCGAGCATGCGGTTCACCCAGCCGAGCGCCGCGGGGGCGGGGAACTGCACCACAAGTTTGGAATCGTGGGCCTCGACGGCGCACAGCACCATGGCCGTGACGGCGGGCAGGGACGCGGCGTACTCGTCGTAGCTGACCATGCGCACGTCTTCGAGCCGGACCACGGATTTGACCCGGACTTTGGCGGTCAGTTGGGTGCCCCATTGGCGCGCGAAGGTTTCAAAGGCCAGTTCCAGGACCCTGCTGTGTTCTCGGGCGAGCGTCGCGGGACGCCGGAAGTCATAGACGCTAACGGTCCGCTCCCGTACCACTTCCCGCTCATCCAGAACACTCACGGTTGCCACTATCGGCCGGGGATCCGCCGCCGTAAGCAGTCCGCCTCAGGCAAACCGCCGGGGGCAGTGGACCGCTATTTCTGGTTGAGCTTCAGGACCTCGGGAATCAGGGCACGGACGACGTCGGGCTGGTCGGAGATGATCACAATGTCCACCCGGCGGTTGCGTTCCATCAACTCCGGGGTGGAATCGTCATTGACCTGCCGGGCGGACCCGAAGGCGACGGCGCCAATGGTTCCGGGGGCGATTCCGCCGCGGTCCACCATGTACCGCAGGACGTTGACGGACCGCGCCGAGGATAGCTCCCAGGTGGACGGGTACGCGGTGATGCCGTTCGCCGCGTGGCCCTCCACCATGATTTCCAGGGCGGCCGAGCCGAGGATCGGGGAAATGATCTGCAGGACCTCGGAGGCGCGTGCTGTCAGTTCCGGCCGGTCCGGGGCGAAGAAGGTTTGCGATCCGATCAGTTTGACGGTCAGCCCGCGCTGGTCGATCTGGAACTCCACGTTCTCGGTGAGTCCAGCGGCAGCCAGCCCAGCCTTCATCTGCGCCTCGAGGGCGCGCAGCCGGTCTACTTCCTTGATGGCTGCTTCCAGCGCCTCGGGTGGAGTCGTGGGGGCAGCGGGTTGCGCGGCGGGTTCGGCCGCCTGCTCGGCGGCGAAGGCCTCCAGGTCGGCGTCAGCGAGGTCCGCCGGCACCACGGTACCCTCGGCCGTGTCGACCGTCTGAGTGGACTCCGTCCCGAAGCCAGTAGCGAGGGAGTTCCGCAGCTTCTCGAACTTGTTCGCGTCCACCGTGGACATGGCGTACAGGACGATGAACAGGCACATGAGCACCGTGACCATGTCCATGTAGGAGGCCATCCAGCGTTCGTCGACGTGGTGCTCTTCCGGCTTTTTGCGTGGGCGCCGCCTGGAACTCACGCGGCCTGGTCCATCTTTTCTGCGTCTTTGTCTGCCGTCTTGCTGCCCTTACCGGGGCTCCTGAGCTGGTGCTCCGGGACCATGGCACGGAGCCGCTCGGCAAGCAGCAGCGGCTGGGCGCCGGCCTGCACGGCGAGCATGCCTTCCATGAGCAGCGTGCGGCGTTCAATGTCGAGTTCGGACAGCCGTGCTAGGCGTCCGCTGAAGGGAAGCCAGATGAAGTTGGCGGACAGCAGCCCCCAGAGGGTGGCAACGAAGGCGGCGGCGATCATGTGCCCCAGTTCGTCCGGCTTGGACAGATTTTCCAGGACGTGGGTCAGGGACACAACGGTTCCGACGATGCCCACGGTTGGGGCAAAGCCGCCGAGGCTCGCGAAGAATTTGGAGTTGGCGTGGTCGCTGCGCGCCTTCGTGTCGATTTCGTCCTCCATCTGCATCCGGAGGTCTTCGGCGTCCGTTCCGTCGGCGATGTTCTGCAGCGCACGGGCCAGGAAGGGGTCCTTGACGCTGACGGACTCTTCCTCGAGCGACAGCAGGCCCTCGCTGCGCGCCTTCTCGGCGAACCGGACCACCTGGTCGATGCTGTCCTGCGGCTTCGAGGTTTTCCCGATGAACATTCCCGGCACGGCTTTGAACGCCTGGATGACGTCCTTAATCGTGTTGCTGGCCAGTCCGATCGCCAGGGTGGCCCCGAAGACCAGGATCATGGGGGCGGGCAGCAGCAGTGAGCTGATGCTGCCGCCTTCCAGGAGCACCATGGCGATGAGGGAGCCAAAGGCGATGAGCAGCCCGATGACTGTTGCGGGATCCATGGCTTACTTTCTTGGTTTTTCAGGTGCGGGGCGGCTGGGATCGCCCGCGGGGTCCGACGCCGGGACCAGGCTCAGCGGGTAGCCCGTCACGGCGGGAAAGTCCCGCGCCTTGCTGAGGACGTAGGCCCGGTAGTCAGCGATAAGCTCGACGACTTCGGCGAGGCTCTCGAGGACCACGTAGGCGGCGCCGTCGAGCGTCACCAGGTGCGTGTCCGGGCTCTCGTGGATCCGTTCAATCAGGTCCGGATTGACCGCGAAGCGCGTTCCGTTAAGGCGTGTGACGACGATCATGGGCCGATTCTGCTCTGTTATTCGGCTCAGCGTTTCAGCTAAGCGGCGGGAAGGGGTGTTCTCCTCCCTTACTGTCGGCAGCCCCGGCACCTTCGTTAGGCGCCGGGGCTTCCTGCGGCTTAGCGCTTGAGGTTGCCGAGTTCCTGGAGCACCTCATCGGAGGTGGTGATGATGCGGGCGTTGGCCTGGAAGCCGCGCTGCGCCACAATCAGGTTGGTGAACTCCTGAGACAGGTCCACGTTGGACATCTCCAGGGTCCCGCCGGTCAGGGTCCCCATCCCGGGGTCACCGGCAGCACCCAGCTGCACGCCGCCGGAATTGCCGGTCGCTACATAGGACGATCCGCCGGACTTTTCGAGACCCGCCGGGTTGGTGAACTTGGCGAGCGCGATCTTGGCCAGGACCTCCTTGATGCCGTTGCTGAAGGATCCGATCAGGGAGCCGTCGTTGCCCAGAGTGTAGGACTCAAGCTTGCCGACGGCGGCGCCGTTCTGGCCGCTGACCGCCAGGGAGCTCATCGTCGCGTAGCCGGAGACCTTGGAAACGTCGATGGTGATGCCGTTGACGGTGAAGTTGCCGCCCGCAGTGCGCTGGCCGTCCGTGTAGGTCACCGAACCGTTGGAGGTGGTTCCATTGTCGGTCGCTGCCATGTTCCACGTGCTTCCGGCCTTGGTGAAGGTCACCGTGAGGCTGCGTTCCGCGCCGGCGGCGTCATAGACCTTGACGAGGCGATCGAGCTTGGTGTTATCGGGGGCGTCGCTGGGGAGGTTCCCGTCCAGTGTGACGGCGTTGGTTTCCTTGGCCACCATGGTGTTGGGGTTCAGGGTGATGTCGCCGACGGGACCGCCGGCATCGATGACGCCGTTGGTGGCCGGCCAGCCCTGCAGGATGCCGCCGTCGGGGCTGACCAGCTGGTTTGCCGCGTCCGGGCTGAATGAGCCGGCGCGGGTGAAGAGCTGGTTGCCGCCCTTGCTGGTGACGAAGAACCCGTCACCGGAAATCATCAGGTCGGTGGCGCGGCCGGTGCTCTGCGAGGAGCCCTGGCTGAAGTTGGTGCTGACACCGGCTACCCGGACACCCAGACCGACCTGGGCGGGGTTGGTGCCGCCGGTCTCGGCCTGCGGGCCCGTGGCGCCCTGCTGCACCTGCGAGAGGGTGTCCTGGAACTGGGTGGAGGACGCCTTGAAGCCGGCGGTGTTGACGTTGGCGATGTTGTTGCCGGTTACGTCCAGCATGGTCTGGTGGGCGCGAAGGCCGGAGATTCCGGAGTACAGCGAGCGGAGCATGGGAACTGCCTTTCTACGGTTGAAAAACTATTTAGGAAGCGGCCGGAGCAGTGAGCCCGGTGATGGAGTCGAGAGGGATGGACAGGTCGCCGACTTTCACGGTCGGGACCGTTCCGGCGTAGGACACCGAGCTGGCAGTGCCGGTTCCGGTGGTTCCGTCGTCGAGCGTGTAGCCGACGGATTGGCCAATCAGTTGGGCGGCGGCCGAGCGCATCTGGAGGGAGAACCCTTCCTTGCTGCTGGTGGTCAGCTCGGACATCTTTTCCATCATGGAGAGCTGGATGGTCTGGCTCATCATCTGGTTGGTGTCCATGGGGGCGCTCGGGTTCTGGTTCTTGAGCTGTGCCACCAGGAGGGACATGAAGACATCCGAGTCCATGGTCTGCACGGGTGCCCGCACGGCAGCTGCCGGGGAGGTCTCCCCCGCAGCCGCGATGGGCTGGGAGGCGATGGGCTGGATCGTCATGAGTCGCTTTCCTTAGGGTCAGACAAGAATGTCGAGAGTGGTTTGGGGGCCGTTCAGGGTTCTGGCGGTGCGCATTGCGGCTCCGTCCGCCAGCGCATCCCAGCGGTGACCGCTGCGCTGCTCGCCGGGGGCGTATCCGCCGCCCGGGCTGGAGCCGCCGCGGCTCCCACGGCCGTCCGGGCCCGCGTCCCGGCCTGCGCTGTCCCGGCCTGCGCCGTCCTGGCTGGAGCCGCCGGGGCCGCTGCGGTCGGAAACGTCGAGGCTGGCGCCGAAGCCGGCATCGGCCAGTTCCTTCCGAAGCTCGGGCAGGATGCCCCTGATCGCCTCGCGCCCCACATCTCCCGGAGCAAACAGCTCGATCCGGACGCCCGCCGCATCAATCTGGGCCCGGACCGTCAGCGGACCGAGGTCCTCGGGCGTCACCTGCAAGGTCATGATGTGCTGTCCCTGCGGGGCTCCTACCAAGGTGAAGAGCGGCTTGGCCAGCTGCGGCTGCAGGGTTGGGGCGGGGTACGCAGCAGCGGGCGCCGCCTGCTGCGGCGCGGCCGGGGCAGCCGGCACCGAAGGCGCGGGTGCCGCCGCCGGCTGCGCGGCGATGGAGCTCACTGCCGTCAGGGCGTCCGCGCCTGCGGCCGGTACCGCGGACGCGGCAGATCCTTGCGGTGTGCTGCCGCCAGAATCAACGGCGGCGGGCATCTGCGGAAGGTCGACGGCGGTGGGCGTCTGCTGGGTGACGGGGGCGTCGGCTTGGGGAGCAGCGCCGGCGGGGACCACCGATACCACGGTCGACGCCGCGGCTAGCGGCGCTGCTACAGGAGCAGAAGCGCTGATGGCCGGCAGCGTCCCCGGCATGGCGGCTGGAGTTGCGGTGCCTGACCGGCCGGCGGACGCCAGTTGAGTGGCGGCGGCCGCCTGCTGCGGCTGGGTGGGGGTGCCAGGGACGCCGGGAAGCTCGGGGGCGGCCGCCGGTTGGGGCTGGGTGGCAGTCGAACCAAAGGCGGAGGTCGGCATCTTCGGTCGTGCTGCGCCCGCGACTGAAGGGGTACCCGTCGAGGGCGCTGCGGGGTAGCTGCCCGGAACGGTGGATTCCGCCAAGGCGGTGGGCTGCACGGCGGAGGGTGCCACGGGGACTGCCGTCGAGGGCCCGGCGGGAGTGGGTTGAACGGCGGCAGGCACCGCGGGGACCGCCGACGGCGTCGCTGACGCCTGCGGCACGGCACGGGGCGCCGAAGGCACCGCCGTCGAAGGCTCGGCGGGAGTGCGCTGAATGGCGGCAGGCGCCGCGGGGACCGCCGACGGCGTCGCTGACGCCGGCGGCACGGCACGGGGCGCCGAAGGGACCGCCGTCGACGGCTGAGCGGCAGGTAGCTGCAAAGCAGTCGGCGCCACCGCGTCCGTCGCGGGCTGGACCGGGGCGGGCTGCACGACGGCTGACCGCCCTCCACCGGTCTGAACCGGGACCGCAGGCGCCGCTTGCGCCGCGTTTGCCGCAGGTACGGCAGGCCTCATCTCCGGGCCGGCGGCCTGGGCAGGCTGCGCGGTGGCCGGAGTTAAGGTCGCAGCCGTCGAGGCCGCCCCCACCGGGAGTTCGCCCGTGGTCGGAGAAGGCGTCATGGGCCGCGTAGCTACGGGCTGCACGGTCGTCGACGCAGTGGCTGCCAGGGCCGGGGCGCGCGCGGCCGGCACTGCCGGCACCTCGAAAGTGGGCGGCACCGCCGTGGACCCAGACGTCGGTTGCGCGCCAGCGGGCAGCACCGTCGGGACGGCCCCGGCTACTGTCGTCACTCCGGCGGGCTGAACCGTGGCGGGCTGAACCGTGGCGGGCTGAACCGTGGCGGCTTGGGCAAGCGGAGACGCTGCATCCACGGGCCGAGGGGTGCGGTTATGAGCGGTGCCGGTCTGGGCCAGCCGCGAATCCGGCAGGCCGGGTTCGCCCGCCACGAAGGTAGCCAGTCCGGGAACCGCTGGCGCCGGAGCCTCGGGGTCGGCCGACGACCCGGCGGGGGTGCCTGGCTTCCCGGCCGTCGGGACCGCGGCAGCAAAGGAATGCCCCTGCTGCAAGGAACCGGAACGGGAACCGGCAGACTGCGCGGAACGAGGGGCGTCCGGTCCTAGGGTCCGGACCGAGGTTTCAACGGTTGGGGCGGCCGGAATGGCTGCGGAGCCGGTCGGCATCGTCGGGGCGGCACCATCTGCAACAACCGGAAACGCCAAGGCGGTCACCGGCTGGGCAGGCGCAACCAGACCCGGTGCGGGCGCGGTATCGGCGGCAGCTGCGGCGTCGGCGGGTGTCTGAGGGGCGCCGCCCGGGGTGTCCTGTTCTTCCGGTGTTCCGGTCTCCGGGTCCGTGCCGCCTGCCGGCTGAAGGAAATCGCTGAGAACCGTCGCGAAGGAGCCCGTGTCCGCGAATCCGGAGGTCTCCTGCTGGCCGCCGCGGCCTGTGATTGCCGCGGCAGACGGTGCAGCGGCCGGGAGGAACGCCGGAGCAAGATCCGTTGACCCCAGGCCGTTCATGCTCCGGCCCCCGCCGGGACGATGCGCCGGATGGACGTCAGGTTCGAGTGCTGCTCCCAGGCGTCCCGGATCTGGATGGTCTTCCCGGGCACGGGCGCGTCGATGGCCTTGCCGTTGCCGAGGTAGATGGAGATGTGGTCCCCGCCGAAGCTGACCAGCAGGTCGCCGGGTTTGGCCTCGGCCAGGGACGCGACAGGGGTGCCCTGCCGCATCTGGTCACTGACGACGCGGGGAATCTCGATGCCCAGGTCCTTGAAGACGCGCTGGGTGAACCCGGAGCAGTCCATGCCCGTGGCGGGGTTGGTGCCGCCCCAGACGTAGGGCACGCCGATGTACTTCTTCGCCGTGGCGACGACGTCCGTGCCGGTGACGGCGCCGCCGGCGACGGCGCCCGGCGCGGTGAGTCCCCTCAGGGCTCCCACCGCCGTCGTGCCGTCGAGACCCAAACCGTTCGCCAGGGATGCGGCGTCGGTTCCGGCGGTTCCACCCAGCGCTGCCGTGAGCGCCTGGCTGAACGAAGCGGCGTCGCCGTTGCCGGTGGCGGTGGCGAGCGAGGACGCGGCCGCGGACTTCACTGCTGCGGCGTTGGTCTCCGTGGCCGGGCGTGTCAGCTCCGCGATCATGGACTGGATGCCCTGCATCCTGCCGATCGCTTCGGTCATGCTCATTGCTTCACCTGCTGCTCGTCGCGGTGCCACACGGTGGAGGCGATTTCGTCCAGTGCGGATTGTTCGGCCCGGAGGTCCTCGGTGGTGACCTCCGCGTGGTGGCGGGCCTGCAGCTTTTCCAGGCCGACGGACCGGGTGCGTGCGGCGATGAACTCGCTGCGCGCGTCGGCTTCCTCGGTCTCCGCAATCCGGCCGAGGCTTTGCAGGTCCGCGAGCATGCTGTGGGACGAGGACCGCGCGGCGGCGATGGCGCGCAGCGAGGCGGAACTGGAGATGGGATCGTCGGTGGCACCCAGGTCCCGGCGGGCCGCAGCTTCCCGGGCCCGGACGGAGCTGGAGCGCGAGCGGGCGCGCGCCAGCCCGGTGGCGGCCTGGTCCTGCTGGATCTGGCGGAGGCGCAGGAGGCCAGCCAGGGAGAATTCGCGGTTCATGCTGCGGCCTTCAGGATCGTGGTGAGGTGGTCGAGCCGCTGCCATGACTCGGGGTGGGCCGTGGATTCCTCCATCGGCTGCTGCAGGAAGCGGCTCACGTCCTGCTCGTGGTTCAGGGCCGCGTCCACCAGGGGGTTGGTTCCTGCCTGGTAGGCGCCGACGTCGATCAGGTCCTGCGCCGCCTTGCGGGCGGCGAGGACCCGGCGCAGCGTCGCGGCGGCCTCGAGGTGCGGCCGGGAGTTGACCTTGGTGGCGACACGGGAGACGGACCCGAGGACATCCACGGAGGGAAAATGCCCGGTGACCGCGAGTTTGCGATCCAGCACCACGTGCCCGTCGAGGATGGACCTTGCCGCGTCTGCGATCGGTTCGTTGTGGTCGTCGCCGTCGACGAGGACGGTGTAGATGCCGGTGACGGACCCGGTTTCCGCGGTGCCGGCGCGTTCCAGCAGCCGGGCCAGGATCGAAAAGGTCGACGGCGGGTAGCCGCGGGTTGCGGGCGGCTCGCCGGCGGACAGGCCGATCTCGCGTTGGGCCATGGCCACCCGGGTGAGGGAGTCCATCATCAGGACGACGTCCTGCCCCTTGTCGCGGAAGGATTCGGCGATGCGGGTCGCGGTGAAGGCGGCGCGCATGCGCATCAGTGCGGGTTCGTCCGACGTTGCCACGACGACGACGGAGCGCGCCAGGCCCGCGGCGCCCAGATCGTCCTCGAGGAATTCACGGACCTCACGGCCGCGCTCCCCCACGAGGGCGATGACGGAGACTTCGGCGTCGGTGCCGCGGGCGATCATCGAGAGCAGGGAGGACTTTCCGACGCCGGACCCGGCGAAGAGGCCCATGCGCTGGCCCTTGCCCAGCGTGGTCATCGTGTCCAGCACGCGGACGCCGGTCTGCAGCGGAGTGTCGATGCGGGCACGCTTCATCGCGTTCGGGGCTTCGTTGTCGATCGGTACGCGCGGGCCGCTGTTGAGCGGGCCCTTGCCGTCGATGGGCCGGCCCAGGCCGTCAATAACCCGACCGAAAAGGCCCGGACCGGTGGGGACGAGGACGGTGCCGCCCTTCGCCCGGACGTGGTCGCCGGCGGCCACGCCGGCGAGCCGGCCCAGCGGCATGCAGCGCACGGCGCCGTCGAGGGCCGCGACCACTTCGGCATCGAGGCCCGGGTTCTGCCCCACGGTCACCAGGTCGCCGAGCGCGCAGTCGAGTCCGGAAACTTCAAGGCCCAGCCCCATCACGGAGGTGACGACGCCGACCCGCTGGGGGGCGGCGGCCCGAAGGGCTGCGGCGTAATCGGCGCCCTTGGGGCGCCACTCGGCAATCATGCCTGGCCTCCGGAAAATCCGTCGCCCAACAGGGCGGCACGGGCACGGGTCAGGGCGCTGCCCAGGCTGGCGTCGAGCCAGCCCTGCTGGTATTCCACCTTGGCGTCACCGCGGCTGAGGGACTGGTCCGCGAGCAGCGGCAAGCCGGCGGGCAGGTCCAGGCCTTCCTTGGCGAGGACGTCGATGTCGGCCGGGTTGAGCCGGATCGCCAGCACGGTGGCGGCGTCGTCCCCGGAAAGGGCACGGTCCAAGGCGGCGCGAGCCGTGCGGGTGCCTTCGGCGAGTTCGTAGCCCAGGATGGCTTCGGCGAGTTCCAGCGCGGTGCGGGCCAGGACTTCCTCAGCGTCCTGCAGGGCCTGGACATTGCGGTGGGCGAAGTCGGTGCGCGCCACGGCCAGGGCGCGGACGGCGCGGTCGAGGTCCTGCTGGCCGGCGGCGAGGGAGGCGGCCTGTTCGGCGGCCATCCGGTCCCGCCAGCGGCGCTGTTCCTTCGCGGCGGCGCGGACGCCGGCCGCGTAGCCGGCGGCATGGCCCTCGGTGTAACCGACTTGATCGCTGGCCGGCCCGCTCGAACGAAGCGAGGGAAAGACAATGCGGGCCGGGGCGGTGCCGGCAGCGGCCCCGTCAGTAAACATAGTCTTCTTCGTCCCCGCGCTGGATGGTGATGGAACCTTCCGCGTCGAGTTCCCGCATGGACCTGACCACGGCTGCGCGGGCTTCTTCGATCTGGGAGGCGCGCAACGGACCCAGGGCGGCGATCTCGGATTCGAGGATTTCCAGGTTGCGGCCGGAGACGTTGGTGGTAATGGTTTCCAGGACCGGCTCGGAGGCGCCCTTCATGGCCACGGCCAGCACGGACGCGTCCAGGCCACGGAGCACCAGCTGGACGTCCTTGCGTTCCAGCTTCACGACGTCGTCGAACGTCACCATCTGGGCGCGGATCTCCACGGCGAGCTCCGGATCCAGCAGGTCCAGGCCGTCGAGCACGGAGCGTTCCGTGCCGGCATCGGTCCGGTTGATGATCTCCAGCAGGGGCTGGATACCGCCCACCACTTTGGAGGCCTGCTGTGAAACGGCTGCGCCGCCGCGCAGCTTCAGGGTGTCCGCGACGATTCCGATCGCCTCCGGTGCGCCGGAACCCATCGTCGCGATGCTGAGGGCGACGTCGGCCCGCAGCGAGCCGGGCAGTCCGGACATCACGGCGGAAGCTTTGCGGGGGCTGAGGTGGGCCAGGACCAGTGCGATAGTCTGCGGCAGTTCGCCGTCGATCAGTGCCAGAACCTGCACCGGCTCAAGGTCTTCGAGGAATTCGAAGGATTTCCCGGCCATGTTGACGGTCAGCCGGTTGATCAACCCGGCAGCCTTTTCGGACCCGAAGGAGGCCTCGAGCAGGCCTTCTGCGAGTTCGCGGCCGCCCCGCGCCTGCCGGGGGCTGGACAGCGCGGCGTGGTGAAAGTCCTTCATGATCTGCTCGGCCACGTCCGGATCGACCTTCCGGAGCCGGACGATCTCGGCGGCAATTTCTTCCGCCTCGGAATCGGTGAGCTGGGCCATGACTTTGGCAGCGTTGTCCGGGCTCATCTGCATGAGTACGACGGCGGCGCGCTGGGTGCCGGTGAGGACGGCGTCCGCTAGTTTCATACCGGCTGCCGATCATCCATGAGGCTGCGCAGGTAGTCGGCTGCCTTCTCCGGGTTGGCGGCAACCATGCTGTCGATCTCCACGCGGCGGCGCTCGGCCTCGAGCTGTTCCGGCGGCGGCCCCGGCAGCGGGGGAAGGGCGGTGAGCGGAATCGCCGACGTCGCAGGTGCAGGTGGGAGTGCCGTGACAATCGGCCGGACCGGCAGGACATCCAGGTCCAGCCGTTCGCCAAGGTCCACCGGTTCGCGCTTCTGGCGGCGACGAAGCACGATCGTGATGACCAGCGCGAGGATCAGCAGCCCCAGCAGGATGCTGCCGGCGGTGATGAGCGTCCCGAAGAACTCCGCCTGCTTCTGCGCTTCGGCGTCGGCCTTGGCGGCCTCGAGGGAGGCTGCTGCCTGGTCGGCGGCGGCGGTGCTGAAGGGGACCACCTCCACCGTAACCACGTCGCCCCGTTCGGCGTCGATGCCGGCGGCGGCCGTGACCAGTGCGGTCAGGGAGGCCAGGTTCAGTCCGCCGGCGGCGGCCTGGTTGACTGCCACGGAAATCGTCTGGCGCTTGACGGCGCCCGGCGGAATCACACGGTCCTCGGTGACCTTGTTGACGGCGTTGTTTTTGGTGGCGGTGGAGGAATCGAACGTGCCATCCCCAGCGGAACCGCCGGGGACCGCGATGTTATCCGGGCCCAGGACCCCCGCGGCTCCTCCCCCGCTTCCGGTGTACTTCTCGGTCTTGGAAGACTCGCTAAGGGGAAGGGCGCCTTCGGCGTTGGAGAACGTCTCGCTTTTCTGCTGGGCCGATTCGCCGGTCACGTCTGCGGCCACGGCCACGGTGGAGTTTCCGGGCCCGACCACGCGGTCCAGGACAGCCTTGACGGCGTCGGAGGTCCGCTGCTGGAAGTCCGTTGCCTGCTTGGCGGAGGATCCGGCGGCCCCGCCACCGACGGCGGAGAGCACGTTTCCGGCCGAGTCGACGACGGATACGTTGGTGGGCTTGAGGTTTTCGATCGCGGCAGAGGTCAGGTGCACGATGGCCTGCACCTTGTCGCCGGAGAGCGTGGAGCCGGGCGTGGTTTCGACGAACACCGAGGCGGTGGTGTCAGGGGCCGTGGACACGAAGACGGTCTTTTCCGGGATGGCCAGGCGGACGGCGGCGGTGTTCACGCCGTCCATGGCCGAGATGGTGCTGGCGAGCTCGCCCTCGAGGGCGCGCTTGTAGGTGACCGACTGCTGGAACTCCGAGGACGTGACGCCCATCTTGTCCAGCAGCGAGTAGCCGGTGGCGGCCGCGGTGGGGAGGCCGGCGGCGGCGGCCTTGAGGCGTTCGTCGTAGACCTTCTCCTGCGGCACCAGGATGGTGGAACCGCCGTCGCTCAGTTCGTACGGCACGTTGTCCTTGCGCAACAGCTCCACGATGCCGTTGGCGTCCGTGTCCTTGAGGCCGGAGAACAGCGGGGTCAGGGCGGGCTTGGTCAGCCACGCCGAAAGAGCGATGATGCCGACCACCAGCAGGGCGGCGCCGATGACGGCGATGGTCCGCTGGCCGGCGGTGAATCCTTTGAGGCCCGCGCCGAAGCGCTGGAAAAAGCCGGTAATCTGCGGAGGCATCAGGCCTGCATCCTCATGATCTCGTTGAAGGCGTCAACACCCTTGTTGCGCACGGTTGCCATGAGCTCAAGGGTGATCTGGGCGCGGCTGGAGGCCAGGGTCGCGTTGTGGATGTCGCTCAGGTCGCCGGTGACCGCCGAGACGGCCAGCTCCTTCGACGTCGACTGCAGTTGCTGGAGGTTGTCCACGGCGCCGGTGAGGGTGCTCGCGAAGCCGGACCCGTCGGTGCCGGAAACTGCACCGGCGCCGGAGGCGAAATTCGAGGGAAGCACGCCCTGGACGGGGGCGATCGGGGAAACAGGCATCAGGATCTTCCAATCTCAAGGGCAGCCATATACGTCTCGCGGGCGCGGTCCACGACCTGCGCGTTGGCCTGGTAGCCGCGCTGGGCGATGATGAGCGCGCCCATCTGCTCGGCCATGTCGATCTCCGGGTACCGGACATTGCCGTCAGCGTCGGCCAGCGGGTGGTCCGGCTGGTAGACGATCCGGCCCTCGGCGTCGCCGAGCTGGGTGCTTTTGACGTAAACGCCGGTGCCGTCGGAACCTTCGGCGGCTTCCACGTAGCGGGCCTGGAACGCGTTGCCGCTGGTGGGCGAGGCGTTGTTCATGTTGGCGAGGTTGTCCGAGACGGCGTCGAGCCACTTGCGGTGGACGGTCAGGGCTGACCCGGCGATGCCGATTGCGTCGAAGGTCATCAGTTGGTCCTCATCGCGGCACGCAGGGAATTGAATTCTCCGCCGGCGGCGCGGGCCGCGAACTGGAAGCGCAGCACGGTGTCGATGTTGGACAGGGTTTCCGTGTCCAGGTTGACGTTATTGCCGTTCAACCCGGTCGGTTCGAGGGACGCCGAGGTGGTTGCTCCGGCGTGGCCGTCGCCGGACTTCACGGAGGCCGCGAGGGCTGCCTCGAAACTGACGCGTTTCGCCTGGTAATTCGGCGTATTGACGTTCGCGATGTTGTTCGCGATGGTGCGCTGGCGCAGCGCAAGGCCGTCCATGGCGCTAGCCAAGGCCGCGGAAGTCACGGATTCGAGCACAGAGTCCTGCCTGGGATGGAAAGAAGAGGCCGATCCGTGGCCGGTAAACGAGCGATCCGTGCTCTAGCAGTTGTTATCGGCACTGGTCAGCCGCGCGTTAGCAGAAAATTCAAAGAGGTTTTTCGAACGGCCCACCGGCCGGTAGGTTTAGCCGTTGACATCCAGGTAGACGGCGCTCGAGGATTCGCCGACACCGGGCACCGACGTCACCGCCTGGAGCTGCCGGGCCACGTCCAGCCGGGCTTCTTCGAGCCGCCGGGCAACGCGTTCCTGGGCTGCCGACAGTGCGACGGCACGGCGCCGTGCCTCCGGCGGCAGCGGGCCCGGGAGTGTGGGTGGAGACCAGCGCTCCTGGGGCGAGAGCACCACGCCGTCCTGCGGTGCGGAGGACAGCGGACCGAGGGGGTCTTTCAGCGTGCGTTCCGCGGCTCCGACGGCCATCTCCAGCATGTCCAGGACGGCCGTCCACGCGGCCAGGGCCGTTTCGGTGGGACCGTTCTGGGTGAGGGTGGCTGTGGTGTGGCTCAGCCCCGCTCCGCCAAAGCCGGCCGCCAGGGGTGCCTGGTCAGCCAAAACCTAGGCTCCCGCCGCCTGATCCCGGCCGGGTATTCCATGCCGCCGCTGCCGGGAACCCGGCCGGGGCGGCTGCGGCGAAAGCTGTTGGTGCGGCCGTCGCCGGGGCAGGAATTGCGGCGGCGGCCTCGTGCCAGGCCTGGCGCAATGGTTCCAGCAGCTCGATGGCCTCCCGGGTCAGCAAGGCATTCCGCTGGATATTGGCGTTCACCAGGGCGGTGTAGGTGTAGTTGTAGAGACCCAGCAGGCCGTCCGCGCCGTCCCAGGTGCCGAGCTTGAGCGAGGATGAAAGCTCTGAGATTATGGCCTGCGCGTGCAGGAGATTCTCCGAGGCGACTGGCCAGTTCTCGGCCTGCTGCGCTGCCTCGGCCCGGCCCAGGTCCAACAGGAGACGGTCGTACAGCATCGTGAGCAGGCGCGCCGGTGGGGCCGACAGGACGGAATCCGCCAGGTACTGGTTCTTCTGGGCGGAGCTGCCGAAAGAGGTGGTGGTCATGCTGAGTTACTTCCTGAGGAGGAGAGGCCGGAGAGTTGGGCAGTGAGCCACGACTGTTGCGCCTGCATGCCGCTGAGCGCCACCTCGAGGGCGGAGTACGTGCGCTGAAGCGAGGTCTTGCGTAAGGCAAGCCGAACATCCCAGTCGGTAATCCGGTCCGCGAGATCGCGGACCTCAGACTCCTGGCCGCTTATCTTGGTGGTCAGCGTCCCGTCGTACTTGTCCGAGGCTTTCGTGGCGGCGGCAGCTATCCGGGTGGCAATTTCCTGAACCTTCGCTCCAACTCCCGCAGGGTCCGCGGCGAGTGCAGCAGAAAACTTCTTTTCGTCGAACTCCATGGTGCCAGTCTTGGTGATGCTGATACCGATTTCCGAGGGCGAACGCGGCGGGGTACCGACAGGCAACGATGCTGCTGAAAGAATGCTTTGGTTGACGGATCGCACGGTGCTGTCGCCAGTGAAGATGCCGCCCGTCGTGGAGGTGGCGGTGGAAGAGACGGCGGTCTTGCTTGCCACGAGGGAGAAGATGCCGTTTGCGCCGGTCACGAGGTCGGAGGCCAGTTTGGTGATTCCTGCGTCGTCACGGGCAACTGTCAGCGTCGCGAGCGCCGTGATTTCTTTTGCCGTGATCGAGACACCGGGCAGCACATCCGTAAAGGTGTTGGTCGATGACTTGACTGTCATGGCGGCCGGCGAGCCTGCCCACAACTGGAGCTCCGCGTCTTGGGCGTCCTTGGCATTCGTGAACGTCGTCCCAGGGTCGCTGATCGTGAAGGCACCGGCGCTGCCGGATTTGGTCGCGGCAAATTGGAGGCGGAACTCCCCGCCGCCGACGGCCACCTTGGTGGCGACAACGCCTGCACCGGCAGCGTTGACGGCCATGACGACGTCATCCAGAGAGCTGGTCAGCGGGGTGACTGTGATGGATTGACCACCGCTGGTAATGGTCATCGTGGTGTAGGGCCAGCCCACCACTTTGTTGGTCACGGTGACCTGGGTCTGGGCTAGCTTGTCCACCTGGAAATCGATTGAACCGGCCTTCGCAGCCGAGGTGGTGGTGGCAGCGATCTTGTCGCTGCTCGTCGTGGCGGAGTAAAGGTCCAGGGCACCGGGTTTAGCCACGGCGGCGGCCTGGGTCGCCAGGGCAGCGACCTTGCTGTTGAGCCCCTGAAGCGCGGAGACCATCGACTGGATGCCGGTCGACTTGCTCTTAAGCTGCGTTTGCGGAATCGCCTCGACCTGCATCAGGGCGCTGATCAACGAGGTTGTGTCCAGCCCGCTGGCCAGTCCGTCGAGCGAGATTCCCATGGCTGCTGCTCCTTACTGGCTAGAACTTCAAATGTGCGGACTGGAACCGGATCGTATTACAGGTAAAGGCCGGACGATGGATTGCTCCTACCGCCCGGCCCTCCCGGTCAAACAGTGCTACCGGATAGCGCCGGGAGCGGTTTAGCGCAGGAGCTGAAGAACGCCCTGGCCGGACTGGTTGGCCTGTGCCAGCATGGCAGTGCCAGCCTGGGACAGGATGCCGGCCTTGGTGTACTTGACCATTTCGGCTGCCATGTCGGTGTCCTGGATGCGGGACTGTGCCGCGGACAGGTTTTCCTTAGCGATGGCCACGGTCTTGGCGGCGGACTCGAGGCGGTTCTGCACGGCACCGAGGTCGGAGCGCGATGCGGAGACGTTCTCCAGGGCGAGGTCGATGCTATCGATCGTGCCCTGAGCGAGGACTGCGGTGGAGATGTCGAAGCCGCCAGCGACGTTGTTGTCCGCGCCGGACAACAAATCGAGGTCGGCGCCAGCCTGCGTGTCAGCCAGGTTGATCGTGATCTGATCGTCGGCGTTGCCGTTGGCGCCGACCTGGATGATCATGGAGCCACCCTTGAGCAGATCCTTGTCACCGAACTTGGTGTTGTCGGTAATGCGGGCAAGTTCCTGGCCGAGTGACTTGGCTTCGTTGCTGATAGCGTCCTGGGCGTCAACGCTGTTGGCACCGTTGTTGCCCTGGACAGCGAGGTCACGCATACGCTGCAGAATCGAAGTGACCTGGCCGAGGGCGCCGTCAGCGGTCTGGATGACCGAGATGCCGTCCTGGGTGTTGCGGCCGGCCTGGTCGAGGCCGGAGACCTGCGAGCCAAGGGCCGTTGCGATGGACATGCCGGCAGCGTCGTCGGCCGCGCGGTTGATACGGAGACCGCTGGACAGCTTTTCGAGCGACTTGGACAGGTCGTTTTGCGTGTTGTTCAGATTGCGGTAGGCGTTGTTGGCGCCGAGGTTGGTGTTGATCTGCATACCCATGGTGAATTCCTCCGTGATTAGGGTGTTGAGCGAGGGCCCATCCATGGGCCTTCAGGAGTAGTTATCGCCAGTTCTGATGCGCGGGTAAGCAGAAATCGAAAATTGTTTTCTTGTCATCTTTCCGCCCAGCCGCTCTAGCTATCAGGTCCATTCCTACTAACGGATTCGTCGAGCCTGCCGATAGTTTCTACGAACCCCGCTGAAGGCTGAATCGTCCGCACGATGATGTTGACGCCCCGGCACCACCGCACAAGCCACCCCGAGGAGCCGTCCGGACCATGGCCATCCACGAACTTTCAGCCCTGCTATGGCGGGAACGTGAACTTCTGGACGTTCTCACCTTCAAGCTGGAAGAAGAGCAGCTCCTGCTGACCGCCGGCAAGTCGCGCTGGCTGCCGCACGGCACCAAAGAGGTCGAGCAGGTGCTGGAGCACCTCTCCAAGGCGAGCCTGGCGCGCACCATCGAAGCCGCCGTCGTCGCGGAAACCTGGGGACTACCCACCAATGCCTCCCTTGGCGAACTTGCGGCCGCCGCGCCGGAAGGCGCCTGGTCCGAAATCCTCACGGCTCACCTGACCGCATTGACGCGGCAAACTGCCCTCATCAAGGAACTTCGCGACTCCAACGAACAGTATCTGCGCACCGCGGTCCGCTCCACCCAGGAAACACTGGCAGATCTGCGTCCCACCGCTGCGGCCGGAACCTACGACGCCCACGGCAAGACCGGGGAATCCGCCGGCTCCCGCATCTTCGACCAGCAATTCTAAGGAAGCGACCATGAGCACCTTCGGGGCCTTGAACACCGCCTACCGTGGTCTGACCGCAGCCCAGCAAGGCATGAACGTGGCGGGGCAGAACATCGCGAACGCGGCCACCGAAGGCTACACGCGACAGCGTGTGCAGCAGTCGTCCCTCGCCGCTCCCGCGCAGGGCCTCTTCGGATCGGGGCGGCCCGAGGCTGGTCAAGGCGTCTCCGTGGACGGCATCGCCCGGCTTGGCAGCAGCTTCCTGGATTCCAGCGCGCGTTCCGCGGGCGCCCAAGCGGGTTACGCCAGCGTCCGCTCCGGCGCGCTCCAGGGCATCGAGGAAATCCTTGGGGAACCGGGCGAAAACGGCATCTCCACCGCACTGCAAGGCTTCTGGTCAGCCTGGCAAGCCGCCGCGAACCAGCCCTCCGAGGACGGACCCAAGGGTCTGATTCTGAATGCGGCCAACTCCGTGACAGACAAGATCTCTTCCGCGTACCAAGCTCTCGACTCGCAGTGGAGCAGCGTTCGCGCCCAGGCCTCTGACAACGTCAACGCTGTCAACGCCGCCGCCAGCCAGGTTGCTGCCTACAACACGACCATCCGTTCCACCCTCGCTGCCGGCGGCTCTGCCAACGAACTGATAGACGCCCGCGCCAAGCTGACGGACAGCATCGCCAACCTGGTCGGTGGCACCGTCCGGGAACAGCCGGACGGCACCGTGGACGTCCTGCTCGGAGGCAATGCCCTCGTCACCGGCGGGTCCGTGCGAACGCTGGCGCTGACGGGCGCCACAACGATGAGTCAGGCCAGCGGAAATGCTCCGCGCGTGGACTGGGTGAATCCCGAGGGCGCCGTGGTCCTTGACGGCGGTAGCATTCTTGGTGCCCTCTCTGTCCTGGCCCCCGCCTCCGTCAACGGAGGATCCGGGGGCGTGATCGCCGAGGCAGCCGAGGCGTACAACAACATCGCTTCGGCCCTGGCTACGGCTGTGAATCCGATCCACAAGTCCGGAGTAACCGGAAATGGTGCCAACGCGGATTTCTTCACCATTAGCGGCGGCGGGCCGGCCGCGCTCAGCATCAAGGGCCCCGCTGCCACGGCCGACATCGCACTCAAGCTGGCGGGCAAGGGCGCCCTGGACACAAGCATCGCCGACCAAATTTCGCAGCTCGGCACCGGCCCGGGCTCACCGGACAAGATCTGGTCAGGCATCGTCACCAACATAGGCGTGCAGTCACGTGGGGCCCAACAGCACGAGACACTCACCGCGGCCGCCCAGGCCTCGGCCCAGACCAGCCGCGCCTCGCAGGCGTCGGTCAGCCTGGACGAGGAGAACGTCAGCCTGCTCACCAACCAACACGCCTATCAGGCCGCGGCGCGCGTGATGACCGCCGTCGACGAGGCGCTCGATGTACTGATCAACCGCACCGGACTGGTAGGAAGATAAACATGCTTAACCGGGTTACAAACCTGACCATGAGCGCGTTTGCCCAGAGGACATTGCAGACGCAGCAGGCCAAGCTTGCGCAGCTGCAGGATAAAGCCACCTCGCTGGACAAGATCACTCGCCCCTCCGACGATCCGGCCGCTACGGCCCAGGCCCTCGAGACCCGCGCCCTGCTGGCGGCCAATGCCCAGTACGGCCGGAACATCGACGACGGCGGCAGCTGGCTCACCGCGGCGGACTCCGCCCTCGAGCAGGCCACGAACGTGATCCAAAAGATCAGGGACCTCACCGTGCTGGCGGGCAACGGCAGCTTGCCTCAGTCCGGAAAGGACGCTATCGCCAGTGAGATGGAGGCTCTGAACAAGGACCTCGTCTCCATTGCCAACAGCAAACACCTGGGCCGAAACATTTTCGCCGGAAGTTCGGATGCCGATCAGGCTTTTACCCCGGGCACTCCGCGCGATCCCAGCAACCCGGCCGACGCCGGCCAGCCGCCGACCTTCAACGGAGCTGGCGTCAGCCCAGTCGAGCGGCGAGTGAGCGCCACTCAGACCGTCCGGGTCGACGCCGATGGCGGGGCGATCTTTGGCAGCGGCGGCGGTTCCGTGTTCGCCGTCGTCAGCAACATCGCTGCGAAGCTTCGGAGCGGCGAGGACTTGACCAACCGACTGGGAGCCCTCGACACAGCGTTCAACGCCGTCATCAACGGACGTGCTGAAATAGGAACGAGGCAGGCGCAACTGGAACGCGCCGGAGACGTCAACACCGAATTGGAGGCCAACTTGGATGCGCAGCGAATTGGCATTGAAAAGGCAGATCTTGGCAGTGTCATTTTGGATCTGAAGCTTCAGGAGACCAACTACCAGGTGGCGCTGGCCGCCACGGCGCGGGTGCTGCAGCCCACGCTGATGGACTTCCTCCGGTGAGCACCGCCGTGATGAACCCCTCCGTCTCCTTCACCGCCCCCATGCCGGGCCTGGAAAACGTCCACGACTTCACGCTACGGAGCGTCGAAGGTGCCGCCGGGCTGTACGCCCTGGAATCGGGCGCCACTCCGGTGCGGCTGTTCTTGGCCGACGCGGCCGTCTTCGTGCCTGGCTACGCCCCGCCGATTCCCGCCGCAACGCTGGAGGCCCTTGGACTTGGGCAGAGTGAGGCACCCCAGCTGCTGGTGGTACTCACGCACGCTCCCGGCTCCACCACGGTCAACCTGATGGCCCCGATCGTGCTCAACCCGGCCACCGGCCGCTGCACGCAACTCGTGCTTGATGGCCGCAACTACCCGCTGAGGGCGGACCTCAACTCGCTGTAGGCCGCCACTTACCAGGCTCCGGCGCGACCCCGCCGGAGCCATGCCTCACCAGAAGTGGGCGACGTCAACCACCAGCCGGGTTCCGGCGTCGGGCCCCTCCAGGACGAACACGCGGAATGGCAGGCGAGCGCGGACCCCGAGTCCGAGGTTCGTATAGCCCTCAAAACTGCCCGCCCAGGCCGCCTGCCGGAAGGTCTGGTAACCGGTCACGTTGCTGAGTTCGTTCCTGTCCGCCGGGTTGTAGGTGGAGTTTCCGTTGTCATCGTAGGCGGGAGAGTTCACGGTCAGCTGGAGGAATGCCTGGCCCCGCAGCGGTACCGCGAACCCCGAGCCGTCCTGGGTCACCTGCGGAACATAGCGGACGTTGTATCCCGCCACAGCACCGGTGAGATCGACCACCAGCCGGTCGAAGCAATAGTGCTGGCCGGTGCGCACGTTGGTCACCCTGGCCTGGCTCAGCGGCGGATCGGCCTTGGCCAGAGATCCCCATACCAGGCCGCAATACGGTTCGGCCGACGCCGGCACGGGCGCGACGAGGGCCATGCCGACGGCCAGCAACACTGCCGCCAGCCATACCTGGATCTTCTTCAATCCGGCCACCCCCTGAAGCGATGAGTTGCTTCAAGCGTAGAAGCGTGGACGCCGGGAATCGAGGGCCGGACGGACTTCGGCGCCGAACCGTGACTTCCCCTAGCCTTCGCAGTCGCGGCAGTACTTCAGGCCATTCTTTTCCCTGGCCACCTGGGATCGGTGCCGGACCAGGAAACAGGAGGAGCAGGTGAACTCGTCGGACTGCTCCGGAACAACGATGACGGTCAGCTCTTCGCCGGACAGATCAGCGCCGGGAAGGTCGATCCCTTCAGCCGTGTCGGTCTCCTCGACGTCAATCACAGCGGTCTGGGCGCCGCCGCTGCGGGACGCCTGAAGAGCATCCAATGATTCAGCTTGGGACTCTTCGTCTGTCTTGTTGCGGGGGGCGTCGTAATCGGTGGCCATAGCGGGGTTCACTTTCGTTGCTGCGCAGCGCCATTGCAGGCACCTCAGTGAAGCAGTTTAGGCCACTGTGCGCGGAGTTAAAGAATAGTGGATGCAATCCAACAAAGGCGTCCCGCAGCCCTTCCCGCTTTTAAGTCTTACGACTTCAGTGGCGGTATCGCCGCGCGGGTCCTAGCCTTGAGGGACCGTGTGCAGGACCGGTGCGGATGTGACCCAAAGGAGGCTCCTTCGATGGCTGGGAAACTCAATAAGAAGTCGCTGGAACATGCCAAGAAACTGATCAGCGAGGGGCACGTCAGCCGGGACGAGCGCGACGACTGGAGCGAACACGCGCCGTCGGCCGAACAGGAAAACAAGTTCATCGAAAAGCATGGCTTCGACGAATTCGCCAGCTGGCACTTAGGCCTGGACCGGGAGGCGTCCGAGGGAACGAAAGGCAGCGTGACCTTCCCCTTCGGAGACTTCAAGAAGGTGCACCGCTGCGCTGTCATCTCCCTGGAGAGCAGAGCCGCCCAGCATGGCCATGACGACATCGCCAAAGCGGCCAAGGAACTCCTCGAGCGGATCGACGCCGAATAGAGGGCGAGTAGAGGGCGCTGA
Organism: Pseudarthrobacter sp. MM222; assembly: GCF_947090775.1. NCBI lineage: Bacteria > Bacillati > Actinomycetota > Actinomycetes > Micrococcales > Micrococcaceae > Pseudarthrobacter > Pseudarthrobacter sp. MM222. The sequence continues at coordinate 696,436 of NZ_OX352321.1, read as the reverse complement.
ATAAAGGGCGTCGGCGACTAGGCCGGGCCGTCGAGCACCGACTAAGCCACAGGCCAGACGACGAGTGTCTTCCACCGTGAGGGGTCCGGCTCCCTGCCCGGATCGCTGAGATAGTACTCCCACATTTCGTCTGCGGGTGCGACAGCCTCGGCCGCCATCCGCGCCATGAGCGCCCGGTAAGTGTTCTCGAGGTTCTCGTACGGTCCGATGTGCATGGCCTCGTACGCTTGCCCCGCAGGGAGCGATCCCGCCGTCACGCCGCCCTCGCCCGGTCCCGGGAAGGGCGCGGCCAGCGGAAATCCGGCTTCGACGTCGACGACATCGCTGGGTGTCCCCCGGTACAGCGCGAACGGCGGACCGGCCAGCTGGACGTGCTGCTGTTGCACCGCGCCCACAACTGCACCGTACGCGCGGCCGAAGAATTCCCGCAGGTCCGTCACCGGCACCGTTTCACGCACGACGGCGGTCGGTTGCTCGTGGAGTTGGGCGGACGTAATCTCCGGCGTCTTTTCCGGATTCTCCTCAGTCATATTTCCAGCCTCCGTCGGCCCATCTGACCGGGCTAGGGCCTAACGTCCCCCGATTCCTCGGTCCCGTGTCCGGTCACGTGCCGGGCATCTTCTACCGGCGGCTGCCGTCACAAAATGAACTTTATTCATTTAGGTCTTGCCCTGCCGGCCACGCCACCGGATACTAAATGAACGCTATTCATTTAGTGACGCCCATCTCACTGGAGTAAGTAAATGATCGAAATCACCTGCCTCAACGCACCCGTTTCGCTGGCGCGGACCAGTCCCTCGACGCGCCCGGCCCTTCGAATCGGGGTGGTCCAGCACCGCTGGCATTCCGACATCGCCGATCTTCGCGCCGAACTCGACGAGGGCATCGCACGCGCAGCCCGGTTGGGAGCCACCGTTGTCTTCCTTCCAGAACTCACCCTGTCCCGCTATCCCGCCGACACCCGTCCCGAAAACGACACCTCCCGGCCCGGGGCCGCGCGTGCACGCCCCTCCGACCTGGCGGAAGACCTGTTGACCGGCCCCACCTTCCGGTTCGCCGCCGACGCTGCCCGCCGGCACGGGATCTCCATCCATGCCTCGCTGTACCAGCGTGCGGACAACCCGGACGGCTCCGATGACGGGCTAGGGCTCAACAATGCAATTTTGGTGTCACCGGCGGGTGAACTGCTGGCCCGGACCCACAAGCTGCACATTCCGGTGACAGCCGGCTATTACGAGGACAAGTTCTTTCGGCCCGGCCCGGCCTCCGCGGACGCCTACGAGGTCCACGCCCCTGCGGAACTGGGCGGCGCTCGGCTTGGCATGCCCACCTGCTGGGACGAATGGTTCCCCGAAGTCGCCCGGCTCTATTCCCTCGGCGGAGCCGAACTTCTGGTCTACCCCACCGCCATCGGTTCCGAGCCGGACCACCCGGACTTCGACACCCAGCCGCTCTGGCAGCAGGTCATTGTCGGCAACGGCATCGCCAACGGCCTCTTCATGGTCGCGCCCAACCGCTGGGGAAATGAAGGGACGCTGAACTTCTACGGCTCGTCGTTCATCTCCGATCCGTATGGTCGCATCCTCGCGCAGGCTCCGCGGGACGAGTCCGCCGTCCTCGTCGCCGACCTGGACCTCGACCAGCGCCGGGACTGGCTGACGCTCTTCCCGTTCCTGGCCACGCGTCGACCTGACACCTACGCCCGGCTGAACGATCCCGTACGCCCAGAGTCGCCGCTTGGCGGCGAGGCGCCCCTGTATCTCGAGGTAACCGCATGAGCAACTGGCACATGCCCGCAGAGACGGCGCCGCAGGAGCGGATCTGGATGGCTTTCCCCACCGGCGGGTACACCCTCGGCGAGTCCGCCGAGGAAGCCCACGCCGCCCGGTCCGTCTGGGCCGCCGTAGCTAACGCCGTCGTCGACTTCGAGCCGGTCACCGTTATGGTCAGCCCCGACGACGTCGATACGGCCGGGCGCTACCTCCGGCCCGGCGTCGAGGTGCTAACCGCGGAGCTTAACGACGCCTGGATGCGCGACATCGGCCCCAGCTTTGTGCTGGATGGCAACGGAAACCTGGGTGCCGTGGACTGGGTCTTTAACGGCTGGGGCGCCCAGGAGTGGGCCTCGTGGGACAAGGACTCCCGGATCGCAGCCGAGGTGGCCGGCCGCTCGCGGGCCACGCATATTCCGTCTGCGCTGGTCAACGAGGGCGGCGGCATCCAGGTCGACGGAGAGGGCACCGTGCTGATCACCGAGTCGGTACAGCTGGACCCGGGGCGCAACCCGGGGCTGACTAAGGCGGACGTCGAAGCCGAGCTGGCCCGGACCATCGGCGCCACCCACGCCATCTGGCTCCCCCGGGCCTCACCCGCGACTCGGAAAAGTTCGGCACCCGCGGGCACGTGGACATCGTGGCCGCCATTCCGTCCCCGGGCACGCTGCTGGTCCATTCCCAGCAGAACCCGGAGCACCCGGACTTTCAGGTCAGCCGCGAGATCATCGCGTTCCTGTCCACAACGCGGGACGCCGCCGGCCGGGAGTGGAACATCATTGAGGTCCCCGCGCCGCAGACACTCTCGGATGAGGAGGGCTGGGTTGATTACAGCTACATCAACCACCTCGTGGTCAACGGCGGGGTTCTAGCCTGCACATTCTCGGACCCCAACGATGAGAAGGCCCTCCGCATCCTCGCGGACGCCTATCCCGGCCGCCGGGTCGTGGGCATCGATGCCCGCGAGCTGTTCGCCCGCGGGGGCGGCATCCACTGCATCACCCAACAGCAACCGGCAGTCTCGTAGAAAGGGTTGAACATGACGCAAACCATCCGCCAAAGCCCCGCACCGGATCCCGGGACGGGTGCCGGCGCAGCCGGCTCCGCCCACGGCATCACCGGGAAAGGCCTGAAAGGCGGACAGCTTGGCCTGCTCGCCGTCGTAGTCCTGGGGATCTCAACCATCGCTCCGGCCTACACCCTCACGAGCGCCCTCGGGCCGACCGTCAGTGAAGCCGGACTGCAGCTGCCGGTGATCTTCCTGATCGGATTCATCCCGATGATCCTGGTGTCGCTCGCCTACCGGGAACTCAACGCCGACTCCCCGGACAGCGGCACCACGTTCACCTGGGTTACGAAAGCATTCGGACCCTGGGTTGGCTGGATGGGCGGCTGGGGGCTGCTGGCGGCCAACATCATCGTGCTCTCCAACCTGGCCGGCGTGGCGGTGGATTTCTTCTACCTCTTTTTGGCGCAGCTGACGGGATCACCGGAGCTGGCCGATCTCGCGGCCAACAAACCGCTGAACGTCCTGACCTGCTTCGTGTTCGTCGCCCTGGCGGTCTGGATCAGTTACCGGGGCCTGCACACCACCAAGCTGGTCCAGTACGGGCTGGTCGGTTTCCAGCTGCTGGTCCTGGGACTGTTTGTCGTTCTGGCCTTCGCCAACTGGTCCAGCTCGGAAACGGCAATCCCGTTCAGCTGGGAATGGTTCGATGTCACCAAGATTCAGACTTTCGGCCAGGTGGCGGCCGGAATCTCGCTCTCGATCTTCGTGTACTGGGGCTGGGATGTATGCCTGACGGTCAATGAAGAGACCTCCAACGGCAAGAAGACCGCCGGCGTCGCCGGAACCCTCACCGCCGTCGTGGTTCTGGGCATCTATCTTCTGGTGACGATCGCAACCATGATGTTCGCCGGGATCGGCGACGTCGGGATCGGCCTGACCAATGCCGACAACCAGGCGAATGTCTTTACGGCGCTGGCATCCCCCATCATGGGTCCCTTCGCCATCCTGATGTCCCTGGCGGTGCTGTCGAGTTCCGCGGCGTCGCTGCAGTCCACGTTCACGTCACCCTCGCGCAGCCTTCTCGCCATGGCCCACTACGGCGCGCTGCCCGCTGCGTTCAACCACGTGAGCAAGCGCTTTTCCACCCCCGGCTTCGCCACGGTCGCGGCCGGGGTAGTTTCGGCGGGCTTCTACGCCGTGATGCACGTGATCAGCGAAAACGTCCTTAACGACACCATTCTGGCGCTGGGTCTGATGATCTGCTTCTACTACGGGCTAACGGCCTTCGCGTGCGCCTGGTACTTCCGCGGCAGTGCATTCAGCAGCGCCCGCCACTTCATCCTGCGCATGCTGTGCCCGTTGCTGGGCGGGGCGGGCCTGTCCGTCGTGTTCCTGCAGACCGCGGTGGACAGCTGGGCACCCGAGTTCGGCAGCGGATCGGAGTTCCTGGGCGTCGGACTGGTCTTTGTCCTGGGCATCGGCGTCCTGGCTCTCGGCGGCGTGTTCATGATCCTGATGGCGCGGTTCCGGCCGGGTTTCTTCCGCGGCGAAACCATCCGGCAGGATACCCCGGCGCTGGTGGCCCCGGAATAGCCGCGGCAGGCCCCAGCGCGGGAAGGACCCGCCGGACCGAGGAAACGCGGACCGGCGGGTCCTTGCCGCGTTGGGCGGGTCCTTCCCGTGTTGGGCGGGCCCGAATGGCAGGCCCGTGACAGCCGACCAACACGCGGCTACGGTCGAGGAGAGCAAAGGGACGGGACGCACCTCACGGGCGGGGTCCAACACGAGCAAGGGGAACACATGCGCATCGTCATTACCGGAGCCACCGGCAACGCGGGCACGGCCCTGCTTAGACGGCTGGCCGCGGCGAAGGCCGAAGGTGAAGACCTGCAGATCGTTGGGATATCGCGGCGAAGTCCGGAGTCCCTCATCCCGCCCTACCTGGGCGTCGAGTGGCACAACGTCGATATTGGCTCGCCCGACGCCGTTCCGCGCCTCGAAACCCGTCTGCAGGGGGCCGACGCCGTGGTCCACCTCGCCTGGCAGATCCAGCCCAACCATCGGCTGGACGAGCTCTTCCGGACCAATGTGACCGGCACCGCGAACGTGCTGACCGCCGCGGGCAGGGCTGGAGTGGGGCACTTTGTCTGTGCCTCATCCGTTGGCGCATACTCACGGGCGGCCAAGGACCGGCGGGTTGCCGAGGACTGGCCGGTTGACGGTATTCCGGGATCGCACTACAGCGAGCACAAGGCGCGGCAGGAAGCCCTGCTGAATGAGTTTGTTGCCGACTACCCGGCCATAACGGTCGCTAGGCTCCGCCCCGCTCTGATCTTCCAGGAGGACGCCGGCAGCGAGATCGGAAAGTACTTTCTGGGCCGGCTGATACCTCGGATCCTTCCGCCGAAACCCCGCATCCCGGTTCTGCCCGTTCCACCGGAGTTCGTGTTCCAGGCCGTGCATGCCGATGACGTCGCAGACGCCTACTGGCGGGTCCTGCACCGAAGGGCCTCAGGGGCGTTCAACGTAGCCGCCGAACCCGTGATCGACCCGAACGCCTTGGGCTGGCTGCTGGGTGCGCAGCGTACTCTGCCGCTGCCCCTCGCGCTGTTGCGGGTAGTCGTCGACCTCGCCTGGCGGGCGCGCCTGCAGCCGACGGATGCCGGCTGGGTGGATATGGCCGCCGGCGCACCGATTATGGACACGACGAGGGCGCGGGAAGAGCTTGGCTGGTCCCCCGGCCGCTCCTCGTTGCAGGCGATAGCGGAGGTCCTGGCCGGGCTGGGAAGGGGCGCCGGCGTTGCCGGCTCCCCTCCCCTGCAGGCGCGATAGTTCTCCGCTGTCGGTGCGCTCAGCCTCAGAACGCAGCCACAAACCGGGTCTGAGTGTCAGCAGGTGGGCGAGTCGTACTCGTAGACGCCCGAATCAGCAGCAGCCGTACCGGCGCAGTCCCCGTTCTGGGGCACTGCCTTTCCGTCCAGGTCGAGAGTGGAAAAGCCGGTTCCCGCGCGGTCGATGGCGGGGCTGCTGCCGGTGAGGTGGAGGTCGGTGGGCGCGTTGACGAAGGCCGCCGGCGCCGTGGTGGACGTGCTGTTGCGCGGGACATTGATCGGACCATTAAGGACGTTCTGCCGCTCGGTCCAGCCGGACCCGTTGATCCACAGCGAATTCTTGACGGCGACCAGGATGTTTGCCCGGATCACTGTCGACGAAGGGCAGGTCGCGTGGCACACGACGGCTTGGGACTGCGGACCGTTTAGATACACGGTATTGAATTCGAAGATCGTCCCATTCGTAGGTCCGAACGAAGTGCCTGTTCCCCGGGCAATCAGCCCGGTGGTCTCGGAGCAGTCAGCACCGCAGGTTGACCGGACGAGGTTGTAGCGGAAGATGTTGCCGTCCGCTGTGCCGGAGGACCTTCCGATCTCGGAGAAGTTGTTGTTGTCCAGGGCCACATTGTGGTGAACGTTGTTTCGGTTCCCGTTGTAAATTTCGACCGCACTGCCGTCGCGGTTGTAATCATAGGAAAACGCGTTGGACCCGCTCACCGTGTTTCCCGAGACCTCATTGTCGTTGCCGTTAATCAGCACACCGAAAGCGCCAGAGTCGTCGCTGCAGTTGACTGCCTGCGAACTACCGCAATTCGTGCCTTGCGTTTTCACGTTCATGATGTTGTTGTTCGTCAGCGTATTGCCGGTGTACTTCCCGAAGTCGGAACCGGTTCCTACCTTGAGGCCCACGGCGTTGTTGGCGGCGCTGGAGTTCCGGACAACATTGCGGTCGCCGGTGATGCTGATGCCGGCATAGCCGCAGGAGACTCCTTTAAGCCCGTCTACCGTGGTGTAGTTGCCGTTGATCCTGATGCAGTTGCCGGACTTGCCCCCGGTCACAGTCGGAGTGGTGCCGGTTCCGTAGCCGTTCAAGGTGATGGGGGCGGTAGAAGTCCCGCTCTGGACGGTCACTATGCCTCCCGTCCATGTATCGCCCCTGCGGAAGCTGACGGTATCGCCGGGAACGAGGACCACGGAATTTACCTTTGTCAGCGATTTCCACGGCGTGGTGCTTGAGGTTCCCGAACTGCTGTCGTTCCCTGCGGCACTGACGTAGTAGGTGGTACCCGCAGCCGAGGCCGGAGTCGGGGTACCTGCCAACAATCCGCTGGCCAGAAGAGCGGTCATGAATGCGGCTGCGGCGACGGATTTGATCTTCATGTTTGTCCCTGCGGTTTTGGAGTGGACGGAGTTGATCGCGTTCAATCCCGTGGATTCTTGAAAGCACAGCACCGAACTGCCTTGTGCCGCGGGGACTCAAGGGTGCAGGGACTCGGTGACTGCTGCTTTCGACTATCGAGGCGCGATTTGCGCCTGCACTGCTTGCGTCCGGTTATGTCGGCAGGTGGGCCTATATCCGGGGTACATCGCAGCAGTGTGCGGTTAAACGTAGGTAGAGCCTTGTTTGAAGTCAAAAATATACTGGCGAAAAACCGGCGGAATGGCCTGCCGTGCACCTCACCGAAATTGCCCAGCAGAACCCTGACCTGCGCACTTAGTTCTTCCAGGACCCGCCGGAACTCCGCAAAAGATTTTCCGGGAGCGGAACGTTCACACGGCACGGATAGACAAAACGTCCCGGCCGCCTCTGCGCGACCAAGACGTTCCGTTGCCTCGAAAACAGCTCCACGTGTTAGATTCTCGCTGTCTGCATTTTCTATGCACGGTAGCGCAGCCCTTCGGGCGCGGCCATCTGGGGGATTTTTTATGCTGTTATCCGATCGCATTCGGCCTCTATCGATGCGGTTGTTCCTCGCCGTGGTCCTGATGCTGGCACTGGCACCGCTTGCCCCTTCGTCGGCGCACGCTACGACGCCTGTACGCGAAGCGTCCGCAGCGCCGTTGCAGCCCGCTCCGGTGCCCAAGATCACCGGCATGGCCAAGATCGGTTACACGCTGACCGCCGTCCCCGGGACCTGGGGCCCGGCGCCAGTGACCTTGAAGTATCAGTGGAAGGCCAGCGGCGCTGTACTGATTGGCGCCACGGCCGCCACCTACAAACCGACGTCGGCCCAAAAGGGCATGACTCTCACCGTCACGGTCACGGGGACGAAAACCGGCTACACCAGCACCGCAAAGACCTCCGCCCCCACTGCCGCCGTCGCTGCCGGCACGCTGGGGCCGGCACCGGTGCCGACAATCACCGGCACCGCCAAGGTGGGTTACACGCTGACCGCTGTCCCGGGCACCTGGGGTCCGTCGCCTGTGACACTGAAGTACCAGTGGAAGGCCAACGGCGTTGTCCTCATCGGCGCGTCCGCGGCCACCTTCAGGCCGGCCGCGGCCCACGCGGGCAAGACCATTTCCGTTACGGTCACCGGATCCAAGACCGGGTACACCAGCAGCGTGAAGACCTCCTCCCCCACCGCCGCAGTCAGCGCCGCAGGACCCGGCGTCGACGTGTCCTGGCCGCAGTGCGGCATGCCTCTGCCCAAGGGCCAGAGCTTCGCGATCGTTGGCGTCAACAACGGCCTGGCGAACAACACCAATCCATGCCTGGCCACCCAGCTGTCCTGGGCCGCCACCTCCACCGGCGGGACCGGGCAGCCCCTCGTGGCGCTGTACGTCAATACCGGAAACCCCGGGACCGCCGGGTCCTGGTGGCCCACCAGCAACTCGTACGGCGGGAAGACCGTGGCCAACCCGTACGGTGCCTGCACCAAGGGATCGGTCGGCACCGCCTGCTCCTACATGTACGGCTATGCCAAGGCCTATGACGACGCTAACATCCGCGGGATCAAGAACCCGGCGTCCTACACGTGGTGGCTGGACGTCGAGACCGAAAACTCGTGGTCCACGAACAAAGCCGCCAACAGGGCCGACCTGGAAGGCATGGCTGCATACTTTGCCAGCATCGGAGCCAAGACGGGCCTCTACTCGACCGGCTACCAGTGGGGAGAGATCGTCGGCACAGTGCCCTCGACAAGCAATCTTTACGGGCAGCGGAGCTGGCTAGCGGGCGCCAGTTCGCTTAGCAGCGCCAGCAGCATGTGTTCGGCGGCGCCGCTGACAGGCGGCGGCAAAGTCACCATGACCCAATACATCTCGGGCGGGTTCGACTACAACAAGTCCTGCATCTAAGGCCGGGGCCGGGCTTCCGGGCCTCTCAGTCCCGCCCATTTGGCGGACGGCATCGGAGTGGAGAAAAACAACCGCGCCGCCGCCGGGAGAAATCCCGGTGGCGGCGCGGTTCTTCGTGGGGCCCCCTGTCGGATTCGAACCGACGACCCCCGCTTATCGCGGCGGGGTATCCCGGGTGTTCCCGGTGGTGCCCTGAATCGGCTCCTGACCAGCAATCTTGCAACTATTGGTGTCGAAATCGTACCTGTACGTTCCCGACAGTTCCCGTCCAAAGCGTGTCGTAAACGTGTCGCTGGGCAGATACGAAGGAATCTCAATGACGTTGTCAACGAAGACTCCCGTCCGGAGCGGAGCATCGCGTAGCTGTGCCCGACGGAGCCGCCACAACCCGAGGGCGAGCAGCGGATGGGTTGTGGGAGGAAATAAGCGAAGCGCCGACACTAGGCACAGCAAAAAACAGAAAAACGCTTCTACAGCCCGAGCGCAGCGAGGACCGATCATCTAACTCAAGCGTTGGATAGGGTGAGGCTGGGAAAGGCTGGCCGCCGTCACCCGTCGTTCAGGAGCACCTACAGGGTGCTCTTCGCGCGCGCCCTGGGCGACTCGGGCTCGTACTCGGCCAGGGCGGCAAGCATGTTCTGCATCCCCACAAGCAGAAGGACTGGACTGACCCTGCGCCTCGGTCTGGTGACGTCGCGGCTCATCACTCGGCCGCATCTGAGCCGGGGGTGAACATAGTGCTGATTCAATCCCCGGCTGTCCGATAGCCCACGACTGGTTGGAGCTTGTGCTGCCTCGGGTCCGGACCGAGTCAGTGGCTAGCGGGACGGTTCGACTTCGCAAATCGGGCGCCGAATGCCCGGCGAGGACCGTCCGGCATAGGATTGGGGGACTTAAACTGGACGTTTCAACGGAGGGTGCAAGCTATGGGGTCACAGAATCAATTCCAGATCGAAGTCCTCGGTCCCATAGCCTTCGATCTGCCGTTGGATAGTGAACTTGTCTACTTCGAGGGCTTCGACCGCCATCAAAGCCGGTTGCTAGCGGCGCTGAACGGTGTGAGCCGCGAACTGGCCGAAGAGGAGCCGCCGACGGGGGCTGTTCCTTGGACGGTCGCTGCGATTGAGGAACAAGATCTCCTTTATACGCCGCCCGGCGGCCGTAACCGTGACGTTCTCCCAATGGCTCTCGTGCGTTACGAAGATCCTCTCGTCTCGGCCCTCGTCGACGGAGACTTAAAGGCCGTCGCCGGTGAAAACTGGTCTCTTCGCGCGCTTTCGGTGAACTTTTTCACCTTCTCCGTGGCGTGCGTGCGTCTCTCGATGACCGTCACGCTACCGCCCTCCGTGGACTCGCACGCGTTCGCGATACTCACCGAGCAGATCACCACCCGACTAAGTACTCAGCTTTGGCGCAGGCTCGAGAGAGTGGTACAGGCTTTTGAGCAAGGCGCGAGGCTCGCAATTCCCCTTTCAGTAGACGACGGTTCCGGTTCCACCACATCGAAAGATGATGGACTCCTTTGGCTGCAACGGGTATTCATCACCGAATCCGACGACCCAGCTGCAGCTCGTGACCACTATCGGGGCATGCTTCCGAACTTTTACGAGGTGCTTGAGTTTCGTGACTCCGTGGTAGTGATTGGCGTGGACAACAGTGTTATTGCCTGCCACGCAGCGGCTGAAGAGCCTGATTGGATCATTCGGATCTTCGAGTTCGAGGCCGCAATGCTTGCGCGGGCCCTGGCCATAGATGGAGCGTTGTTTGACGAGCTAAACGCGCTCGTGGTGACGTCCCGGGGAGCTAACCGTCGCCAGTCCCTCAAACATGTCAGGTTCGCCACCCGCAGCTTCGAAGGGTCGGAGTTGTTCCGGTCGAAGGTGCAGAGCACCGTCGCCTTCCTGGGGAGTGCCTCTGTCGGTGTCTGGCAGTCGCGGACGCGCGTCTCGGGTTGGGGGCAGTTGGAGGCATCTACAGAACGAAAGCTCACGCTGCTTAGTCGTATGGCGCAGCAGCGATACAGCGAAGCCGAGGCGCATCGAACCGATCGTTTCAACCGGCTCGCCCTGATGTTCACGTTGTTCACTGTACTGAGCAGTGGCGCAGCCCTCGCAGACTTCGTGGTCGGCGGGGCCATACTCGGCGTCAACGAGACACGGTTAATGTTGCTCACGACCATGACGGCGGCCTTCTCGGTGTTGGTCCTCGCTACCTCCCTCACCGCTCGGCCCCTGCGCGTCTGGCGGCGGAAGCAAAGTGAGTGACGCGCTCGACTTAGGAGCGGCCCGGGCCGCAGCCGCCGGGATCTTCCCCGGGGCAGAACTAGCCTGGGTCGGAGAGGGCCACCATTCCGTCGTATTAGGTGTTAGCCCCGTGACGGGCGCACACGTCGAACCTTCGTCGGTCGTGCGCGTCCGGCGGCACCCGCCACGGCCATTCCCGTGTGACTTCTATAACTCGTTACTGGAAGGCGGGGTGCCGCTCGTTCGACTTCTTGGTCGTCCTCTCGAGCGGAGCGGCTACGAGGTTTCCACTGCTGAATACCTCCGGCCGGGGCTGGTTTCTCAGGAAAGCTACGTCAGCTTGTTGACTGCCCTGCATTCAGCCCCGGTCGAGCGGAGCGGTGCGCCGGAATGGGACTGGCTGGAGCGGACGGCCAACGATCTCAGAGAATCTCGTGGAGTGCACGTTGAGCCGCTTTCGGAGGTCTTCGACCGGGTGAAATGTCGACTCGGGCGAGTGGGGACCGGGCGGGTATCAGGGTTGCACGGCGACCCGCACCCGGACAACATCGGCTTCGCCTCTGACGGTCGCGCAAAGTGGTTCGATCTCGACGACATATGTGTCGGACCGGTTGCCTGGGATTGGTCGAGCGCGATCTTCATTGCGCGCCGGTTCGAAAACCATCGATGGGATCTCGACCATCTCGCATGCGCCGCCCAACAGGACTGTGGTGGCCCCGCCCCGGACGCAGTTCTGGATGAGATGGTGACACTCCGCGAACTCAATCTTCTCCTCGCTGGATTTCGCTTGCTCGATCAACGGCACCATACCGAGCTACTGCACCGGGTCCGCACGCTTCAGGACGGCGACCGAGAGGCACGATGGACTCTCATCGACGACTTGTAGGGCCGACTGGCCGGCCTTTTTAGTTGGAGTTTGGCTGTCCACGGCGCCTTCGGCATTTCCGCCGGAGGCAAGAAGACCACGTTTTGAGCCTGTTCAGGGACGATGGTTGTCGCCTTTGTAACATTAAGGGACCAGCGGAAAGGCCGCCTGAGCCTTCGTTCAGAACGAGGTTTCCGAAGACGTCCAAGGCTCTCCCTCCCGTGTTGGTTACCCGCGCAGTGACCTGGGTCTTGCCGTCGCTATCGCGGGCAGCGGTAAGGGAAGTGAGGCTGAACTCAGCAGGCTTTCCGTCACCCGGCCCTACAGTGTCAGCACCGGTCGAAAAGTGAGCCATTTCGGCCGGGCGGCGGATTTCAGCGGACGCTGCAACGGTTTATGGTCCTGTCGGTGGTGAAGCCAGTCTAGCCAGGTGCTCCATGGGGCTCTGCCACCCCAGGATTTCGCGAGGTCGCCGGTTGAGTTCCGCGGCGACCATGGCGAGGTGTTCTGGGCTGTGGACGCCCAGGTCTGTGCCTTTCGGGAAGTACTGGTTGATGTTCTCATTCGAGCCGCGCTGCCAGGGGCTGGCGGGGTCACAGAAGTACACCGGGATTTGCGCCGCTCCCGGATAGAGGAGCACGGATTGCGGGCTACCGGTGTTGTTCAGCAAGCACGCACGTAAGCGTGTCGTGCCCACTTTTTAGGCATGAAAAACCCCTCCGTTCGGGGCAAAATTGCCGGAACGGAGGGGTTCGTAGGGCCCCCTGTCGGATTCGAACCGACGACCCCCGCTTTACAAGAGCGGTGCTCTGGCCAACTGAGCTAAGGAGGCATTCCTTCGCGCCAAACGGACCGTCGCCCGGGAAGGGCGTGGCGCCACGGCGCTAGATAAGGTTAGCCCACTGACCCCCGGTGGTAAAAACCCGGTCGGGACGCGCGCAGGACCGCCGCCGAATGGCCTGACCAACCGCGTGCCCACGCCAAAACAGTCGGCCCGGCTCCGGACGAATCCGGGACCGGGCCGACTGCTGTTGCCTTGCGGTGGCGCTGTTACTGCTTGGCGTCGATTGCCGCCGTGAGGAACTGCTCAAACGGGGTCTGGGCGCTCTCGCCCTTGCCCCACTGCTTGCCTTCGACGAAGACGGTGGGCGTGCCCGTGACCCCAATGGCCGAGGCTTCCTGGGTGGTGTACTTCACGAACGGGCGGTAGGTCTTGTCATCCACGCACTTGTCGATGCTCTTGGCTCCGAGGTCGGTTGCCATCTTCTTCAACTCCGAGTCCGGCAGGCCGGCACCGCCTTCGGCAGGCTGCTTATCGAAGAGCGCGTTGACGAAGTCCGAGTACTTCTCCGGGGATTCGTTGACCACGCAGGCGGCGGCGTTGGCCGCGCGGGAGGAGTAGTTGGTGGTGGACCGGCTGTCCAGGAAGCCGAGCGGGCGGTACTCGACCGAGATTTTGCCTTCGTTGCGCAGGCTGGTCAGGGTTTCGTTGTACTGCGCTTCGAAGTTCTTGCATACGGGGCAGATGAAGTCGATATAGAGGACAACCTTGACCGGTTTGCCGGCCTCAGGCTCGGCGCCCGGGGCGGTGACCTCGGCCGGCGGCGTGGCCGGCGCTGCCGGAAGGTCGGCGAGCTTGACCGTCGCCGAGGGCAACTGGGCTACCTCGGAATTGGCGAGCAGCGTGACGCCGCCGTGGATGTTGCCGTTGGCCGGCGTGGGCCCTTCGTCGGCGATCGGGGCGTTGTTCCTGATGCTGGAGGTGACCACCAGAGCCACGATGGCGAGAATGGCCACGACGGCGGCAACGATGCCCCAGCCGATGAGCAGCTTGTTGCGCTTTTCTTTCTTCAGCTGCGCCTCGCGGATTTCACGGGCTTTCTCGCGGGCCGCGGCAGTGCGCTCTGCTTTGGACTGACGGGGGTCGTTTGCGGGGCTCATTAATTCCTCGTGTCGATCGGCCTGGAATGCTCCACTGGGTGGCAACTTCATCATTTTAGGGGAGAAACCCGAGAGCTTGCGCTTTCAAGTTTTGCCTTCACGCCTCCTAACGGACGAATGGCCCGGAAGATTCCGTCCGGCTAGGGTGGGCTGAGAGCCACAAGCGACCCCAGGGGGCAGCAATGCAAGCGACCGACCGCGCCGACCACGGCAATGAACAAACCTCCGAAGCGGACGAAATGCCCCAGGGCAAGGCATCCAAGGCCACTGCCGAGGCGGACTCACTATACGACTTCATGGTGGTCTCCAATCGCCTGCCCGTCGACCGCTGTTCCCCGGACGAGCCCGGCTGCGAGGACGGCTGGCGCCGCTCCCCCGGGGGCCTGGTGACCGCCCTCGCACCCATGATGACGAAGACGGACGGCGCCTGGGTGGGCTGGCACGGCGCTCCTGACGAAACCGTAAAACCCTTCAGCCACGGCGGCATTGACCTGGTCCCGGTCCAGCTCAGCACGGACGACATCGAGCTCTTCTATGAGGGCTTTTCGAACGCCACGCTCTGGCCGCTGTATCACGACGTGATCGCACCCCCGGAGTTCCACCGGACCTGGTGGGATTCCTACCGGCGGGTCAACCGGAGGTTCGCCGACGCCGTCATCGAGCACGCAAACCAGGGCGCCACGGTCTGGGTGCAGGACTACCAGCTGCAGCTCGTGCCCAAGATGCTCCGCGAGGCACGTCCGGACCTGAAGATCGGGTTCTTCAACCACATCCCCTTCCCGCCGCCGGAAATTTTCGCCCAGCTGCCGTGGCGCCGGGCCATCATCGACGGATTGCTCGGTGCCGACCTGGTCGGCTTCCAGCGCCCCAGCGACGCCGGTAACTTCATGCGCTCCGCCCGGCGCTTCCTCGGGGCCAGCGTCAAACAGCAACAGATCCATGTCCGGGGGTCCGACGGCGAGACCACCCATATCGCCCGTGCCCAGGCGTTCCCCATCTCGATCGACGTCCAGCAGATCAGCGAGCTGGCGCGGAGACCCGAAATCATCGAGCGTGCCAGCCAGATCCGCCGCGATCTCGGCAGTCCCAAGACGATCCTGCTCGGTGTCGACCGGCTTGACTACACCAAGGGCATCCGGCACCGGCTCAAGGCCTACGAGGAACTGCTGGCGGACGGCCTGGTCTCAGTGGAGGACGCCGCGCTGATCCAGGTTGCGAGCCCCAGCCGGGAACGCGTCGAGCAGTACCGGTTGCTGCGTGAGGAGGTCGAGGGCACCGTCGGCCATATCAACGGCACTTACGACACCATGCAGCACACTGCTGTGCGCTACCTGCACCACAGCTACCCGATTGAGGAAATGGTGGCGCTGTACCTGGCAGCGGACGTCATGCTGGTCACGGCCCTCCGGGACGGCATGAACCTCGTGGCCAAGGAATACGTCACGGCCCGCACGAACAACGACGGCGCGCTCGTGCTGAGCGAGTTCGCCGGCGCCGCGGACCAGCTCAAGCAGGCCCTGCTGATGAACCCGCACGACATCGACGGGCTCAAGGACACCATCATGAAGGCCGTCACCATGCAGCCCGCCGAGGCGGGGCGCCGGATGCGCTCGATGCGCAAACAGATCCTGGACCACGACGTCGACCTGTGGTCCTCCGACTTCCTCGCCGCCCTCAAAGAGAAGGTAATCCGCGATGACTCCTGAGACGGCTCCGCTGTCCCTCTCCCCGGAACTGCTCGAGGCTATCCGCCGGGTGGCCGCTACGGACCACCTGCTGGTCGCGATGGATTTCGATGGCACCATGGCACCCCTCGTGGACCATGCCTCGGATTCCCGTTCACTCCCCCGTTCGGCCGCGGCCTTCGCCGCGTTGGCCGAGCTGCCGCGGACGACGACGGCGCTCATCTCGGGACGCGCCCTGGAGAGCCTTCGGGCCGTCGCCTTCCCTCCGGATAAGACCCTGCTGATCGGCAGCCACGGGGCGGAAGCGTGGATGGGTCAGGGCTCCTCCCCGCTGGTCCTCGACGACGCGCAGCGTGAGCTGCTCGCCGGCATCCGCCGGGTTCTCGAGGAGATCGTGGAGGAGGCCCCGGGCACACTGCTGGAGGACAAGCCGGCCGGGGTGGTGCTGCACACGAGACTTGCCGCCGACGACGTCGCCGAAGACGCCGTGTCGGCGGCCCGCGCCGTGCTGCAGGACCGGCCAGGCGTCTTTCTGAAGACCGGCAACCGTGTCCTGGAAACCGCCGTGGTCCACGCCTCCAAAGGTGAGGGCGTGGACTTCCTGCGGCAGGCGACCGGCGCCTCCGCCGTGGTCTTCGCCGGGGACGACGTCACGGACGAGGACGCCCTGGGCAGGCTGCTCCCGGGGGACGTGGGCGTGAAAGTCGGCCTGGATTTCACCCAGGCCGAGTTCCGCGTCGAGGCGCCGGTACATGTCGCCGAACTGATGGAGGCCCTCCTCCGGGAACGCAGGCGGGCAGTCGGCGCCTGACGTCATGTAAGACGGATCACGTGTGACATTCGTAACTTTTTAGCCCTTTTGCTAAAAATCTGACATACTCTAGTTGTGATGTGGCGCACAAGAACCGTGCGGCGTCACTGGATACTCCTCGGCTTCGGCCGGGGAGTATGCGCGCGACCAGAGAACCACAGCTGAATTAACAACTGCATAAAAAGACCATTCACTACGGATCGTCCGGCACGTACCTGCCGGTGAAGGGATTGATAACTGTGGCTACAGTTACTTTTGACAACGCAACACGTCTGTACCCGGGCACTGACAAGCCCGCTGTTGACAAGCTCAACATTGAAATCGCCGATGGCGAATTCCTCGTCCTCGTTGGACCCTCCGGCTGTGGAAAGTCGACCTCCCTGCGCATGCTCGCCGGTCTTGAGGACGTAAACTCCGGCCGGATCCTCATCGGCGACCGCGACGTCACCGACGTTCCGCCAAAGGACCGTGACATCGCCATGGTCTTCCAGAACTACGCGCTGTACCCGCACATGACGGTTGCGGACAACATGGGTTTCGCGCTGAAGATTGCCGGCGTCAGCAAGGAAGAGCGCGCCGAGCGTGTCCGTGAAGCTGCCAAGCTCCTGGACCTCGAGCCGTACCTGGACCGCAAGCCGAAGGCACTCTCCGGTGGCCAGCGCCAGCGCGTTGCCATGGGCCGCGCCATCGTGCGTAACCCGCAGGTCTTCCTCATGGATGAGCCGCTGTCCAACCTTGACGCCAAGCTCCGCGTGCAGACCCGTACGCAGATCGCATCCCTGACCCGCCGCCTGGGCGTCACCACGGTCTACGTGACCCACGACCAGGTTGAGGCCATGACGATGGGTGACCGCGTCGCGGTGCTGAAGGACGGCCTGCTGATGCAGGTAGACACCCCGCGCAACCTTTACGACAAGCCGAAGAATGTCTTCGTAGCCGGCTTCATCGGCTCCCCCGCCATGAACCTCCTGGAACTTCCCGTCGTCGACGGCGGCGTCCAGTTCGGCGGCACCGTTTACCCGGTTCCCCGGGACGTCCTCGAGGAAGCCCACGGCCAGACCGTGACCGTCGGCTCCCGCCCGGAGGACCTGGAGAACGCACCCGAGGGTGAGGGCCTTCAGGTAGAGGTCGACGTCGTCGAGGAACTCGGCGCCGATGCCTACGTCTACGGCCACACCACGCTGGACGGCCAGAGCCACGACATCGTGGCCCGCGTAGACGGCCGCCGCCCTCCAATGAAGGGCGAGTCCATCTGGGTCCGTCCGCAGTCAGGCCACGTACACCTGTTCGACACCAAGACCGGCCTGCGCCTGGGCGACTAGTCCCCACCGGTTCCCTAACCTCGCTCCGCTTCGGCCAGGGAACCCTACCGGCGTGGGCCCACCCACCCACGGGCGCAACTGACGGCGGTCCTCCCCAACCGGAGGGCCGCCGTCTGGCGTTTTAACCGCCCGCTTAACGCGCGGCCCTGCAAATACGGAAGAATTGGCACATGACCGAGGAAAGCAACGCCCAGTGGCACGACGAACCCACCGACTACGGTCAGATCGGGAAGCTGCCCCGATTTGAGGCCGCCAGCGCCAACGACGCAAAGGGCGCGGTGGCGTCCAGCTCGCTGAGCATCACCGCGGCCGCCGCCGAACCGGAGCTGCTTGACCTGCCCTGGCATATCGCGCTCGAGGACTGGCCGGCGGAATACCTCGCCGCGCTCCCCCGCGGCATCTCCCGGCACATCGTGCGGTTCGCCCACCTCGGCGGCTCCGTCATCGCCATCAAGGAAACCTCCGAGCACGTCGCCCGCCACGAGTACCACATGCTGCGCAAGCTGGCCCGGCTGGATGTCCCCTGCGTGGAGCCGGTGGCCGTCATCACGGGGCGCACCACCCCGGACGGCCGCTCCCTCAATCCCGTCCTCGTCACGCGGCACCTGAAGTTCTCCATGCCCTACCGCGCCCTCTTCTCCCAGATGTTGCGCAAAGACACCCTCACCCGCCTCATCGATGCGCAGGCGCTCCTGATGGTCCGGCTGCACCTGATCGGGTTCTACTGGGGCGACGTCTCGCTCTCCAACACCCTGTTCCGCCGCGACGCAGGCGCCTTCGCGGCGTACCTGGTGGATGCAGAGACAGGCGAGCTGTACCCCGATCTCTCCACCGGGCAGCGCGAGTACGATCTCGAAATCGCGCGTGTCAACATTGCGGGTGAGCTGATGGACCTGCTCGACGGCGGGCTGATCGAGGAAAAGGTGGATCCCGTGGCCACCAGCGAGCTCATCATGGACAGCTACCGCCGGCTCTGGACGGAACTGACCGAGAAGGAATCCTTCGAGATCGGTGAGCGTTGGCGGGTGGCCGCCCGCATCCGGCGGCTCAACGAGCTCGGGTTCGACGTCGGGGAATATGCGATCAAGACCACCCAGAACGGCTCCACCATCCAGCTCCAGCCCAAGGTGGTAGACGCCGGGCACCACCAGCGCCGCCTGTTGCGCCTGACCGGACTGGACGCGCAGGAAAACCAGGCCCGCCGGCTCCTGAATGACATGGACTCCTTCCGGGCGGACAACAACCCGGACATGGACGAGGAATACAGCGCCCATCTCTGGGTCAGCCAGATCTTCGAGCCGATTGTCCGCTCCATCCCCCGGGACCTGTCCGGCAAGCTCGAACCGGCGGAAGCCGTGCACGAGATCCTCGAGCACCGCTGGTACATGTCCGAGAAGGAGAACCGCCACATTCCGCTGGCCGAAGCGGTGCAGTCCTACATCGACTCCGAACTGCGCCACCGCCGCGACGAGGCTGCCATCATGCTCAATCCGGACACGGAAATGCTGAAGATTTTGGAGGTCGAAAACGAGGAGTCCCGCTACGGCGCCGACGAATCCATCGAGGAATACCCCGACTCCGACGACTAGGATCCCACGGTCCTAGCGCGGCCGGGTTAAATCGCCTTGCCGGGGTTCAGGATGCCGGCCGGATCGAAAAGTTCCTTGATCCGGCGCTGCAGCTCGCGCACGGGCTCCTTCTGCTCGAGTCCCAGCCAGCGCAGCTTGTACTGGCCGATCCCGTGCTCCCCCGTGATGGTGCCGCCCATCGCCAGCGCCACGGTGATCGACTTATCCAGGGCCGCGCCGAGCCGTTCCATGGCGCCGGCGTCGACGGCGCTGTCCACCCGGTCCACCCAGAACGTGGGGTGCAGGTTCCCGTCCCCGGCATGCGCCACGACCTTCAGCTGGACTCCGTACGTCAGGGCCATGGCCTCAAGCTCGGCAACGTAATCCACCAGCCGGGAGCGGGGCACTGCGACGTCCTCGCCCACCCGGTATTCATCGTCCACCTCGACGCCGCGGCTGTTGCGGCGCAGCTCAACGAGCTGTTCGGCCTCCGTATTCGCCTCCATGGTCACCACGGCCCCGCCCGCCGCGAGCAGGGGCCGGATGGCCGCCGCCTCGGCCGCTGCGCCAAAGCCGTCAGTCTGGATGAGGAGCAGGGCGGCACCACGCGCTGCAAGGTCCGAGCCGTGGATATCATCGAGCTGGGCGAGTGAGCCGCCGTCGAGCAACTCCATGATGGCCGGCTGCACCCGGGCCTGTCCGACGGCGAGGACGCCAGCCGCGGCGCTGCGGAAGTCCGGATAGAACGCCGCGATCGTGTGCACCTCGCTCGGAAGGTACTTGAGCCGGACGGTGACGCCGACGACAATCCCCAGCGTCCCCTCGGAGCCCACGAAAAGCCCGGTCAGGTCATACCCGGCCACGCCTTTGAAGGTCTGGTGGCCGGTGTGGATGAGCGAGCCGTCGGCGAGTACGACGTCGAGGGCCAGGACCGAGTCCCGCGTCACGCCGTACTTCGCGCAACGCAGTCCACCGGCGTTTGTGGCCACATTCCCGCCGATGGTCGACATCCTGAAGCTAGCCGGGTCCGGGGCGAACATCAGCCCGTGGTCGGCGGCGGCGGCGTTGAGGTCCGCATTGATGACGCCGGGTTCGACGACGGCCGTCTCGTCGTCCGGGTTGAGGTCCAGGATCCGGTTCATGCGCTCCAGGCTCAGCACAACGCAGCCCTGGCTGGCGTGGGCGCCGCCCGAGACGCCAGTACCTGCTCCGCGGGCCACCACGGGCACTCCCCGGGCTGCGCAAGCGCGGACGGTCACCTGGACATCCTCCACGGATTCGGCGAACACCACCGCCTGGGGAAGCTGGAAGTCCAGCACCGGGGCCTGATCCACGGCGTACGCAGCCAGCGCCGCCGCGTCCAGCACAACTTTGGCCGGGCCCAGTGCTGAGGCGAGCTCGTCAATGATGCTCATGCGGTCTCCCGTTCTTCGAATCCGGTCTTCAGTGTAAGCCGGGAATCAGCACCCCGGATTCTGGTCGCTGCCTGGCATCATCGGTGATGCAGCTCACTAATGCAAACGCTTCCAGAATCATTACCCTCGTGGCGGGTGCCTAGAAATCTAAAGACGCTGGCGCAACTAAGGCTCGCCGTAAAATATCTGGAAGCGTTTCCATTTTGGCCGTTTGGGCCATACGCTTACCGGCATGTCCGTCGATTCCGTACTCGCCGCCCCCGCAGGTCTGGCCCGCCTGACCGGTCCGCTGACCGGCCCATTGACCCCGGTGCACGCTGCCGACCACACCCCCGGGTGGTGGCGCTCGGCCGTCATCTATCAGGTCTACCCCCGATCGTTCCGGGATCTGAACGGAGACGGCATCGGCGACCTGGCGGGCATCACCGCCGAGCTTCCCAAGCTCGCCGAACTGGATATCGACGCCGTCTGGCTCTCGCCTTTCTACCGCTCCCCGCAGCGCGACGCAGGCTACGACGTCAGCGACTACTGCGACGTCGATCCCCTGTTCGGCACCCTCGCCGACTTTGACGCCATGATCACCGAAGCCACCCGGCTGGGCCTGCGCATGATCGTGGACCTTGTTCCCAACCATTGCTCCGACCAGCACCAGGCGTTCCAGGCGGCCCTGGCTGCCCCCGCCGGAAGCCCGGCGCGGGACATGTTCATCTTCCGCGACGGACGGGGCGCCTTC
Organism: Pseudarthrobacter sp. MM222; assembly: GCF_947090775.1. NCBI lineage: Bacteria > Bacillati > Actinomycetota > Actinomycetes > Micrococcales > Micrococcaceae > Pseudarthrobacter > Pseudarthrobacter sp. MM222. The sequence goes on along the minus strand of NZ_OX352321.1, from coordinate 674,941 downwards.
GGGGAGGAGCCGCCGAACAACTGGCAGTCCCACTTTGGCGGCTCGGCCTGGACGCGCATCACGGAACCCGACGGCACGCCCGGCCAGTGGTACCTGCACCTGTTCGATACGTCCCAGCCGGACTTCAACTGGGACAACGACGCCGTGCACAGGGAGTTCGAACGCGTTCTGCGCTTCTGGCTGGACCGCGGGGTTTCCGGATTCCGCGTCGATGTGGCCCATGCCCTCGTCAAGGCGGCCGGACTGCCGGAATGGGGCGGGCGTGCCGACGGTGCCAGCAGTGACGGCTACCCGGGCCATGAGGCCCCCATGTTCGGCCAGCCTGCCCTGCATGACATCTACCGCAAATGGCGGCGGATCCTGGCCGAGTACGGCCCCGACCGCATCCTCTGCGCCGAGGCCAACGTGGACCCGCTCCCCCGCCTGGCCGACTGGGTCCGCCCGGACGAAATGCACCAGGCGTTCAACTTCCCGTTCCTGCACGCCGGCCTCGACGTGGGGCGGATGCGCCATGTCATTAACGAATCGCTGACGTCGCTGGATTCCGTCGGTGCTCCCAGCACCTGGGTGCTCTCCAATCACGACGTCGTCCGGCACGCCACCCGATTTGGCTACGACGGCCACGCACCGCGGGATGGCGACGGGATCGGACCCTTTGACCCGCAGCCCAACGAGGCCCTTGGCCGGTCCCGGGCGGCAGCCGCCACGATGTTCATGCTTGGCCTGCCCGGCGGTGCCTACCTGTATCAGGGTGAAGAGCTCGGCCTGCCGGACGGCATCGATATTCCGGACAACCAGCGGCAGGATCCGACGTTCGGCCGCACGGGCGGCCAGCGGCTGGGCCGTGACGGCTGCCGCGTCCCGCTGCCCTGGCGCAGCGGCGAGCTCCACGCCGGTTTCGGAACCGGAGCGAACCCGTGGCTTCCGCAGCCGGCGAGCTTCAGTGCACTGGCACGGGACACCCAGGCCGCGTCGCCGTCGTCGCACCTGAGCCTGTACCGGCGCATGCTGGCGCTGCGGCGCGAACTGCGGCTCGGAGCCGGATCGTTGTCCTGGCTCGAGGACTGGTGCACGGACACCTGCCTCGCCTACCTCAACGGGACCACCCTGGTGTTGATGAACGTGGGCCACGAGCCGGTGGAGCTCCCCGCCGGGACGGTCCTGCTGCGCAGCTCCGCCGCCTCTGCCCAGGCCAGCGAGGCAGAAAGCGAATGGGCGGAACTGGCCGAGGACCGGCACCGCCTCGGATCAGGTGAGACTGTCTGGCTGGAAATCTACCTCGGGGACACGGAGCGCTGACAATGCCGGGCATCAAGGACGTTGCGGAGCGGGCCGGCCTGTCCACGGCCACGGTTTCCCGGGCCCTGAGCGGCAAAGGCCATGTCTCGGCGCGCAGCAGGCAGCGTGCCCAGACCGCCGCCGCCGAGCTTGGCTTTGTCCTCTCCTATTCCGCCTCCAGCCTGGCCTCCGGGCGGAACCATAACGTTGGCGTCATGGTTCCGTCCGTCCACCGCTGGTTCTTCTCCTCCGTGGTGGACGGCGTCTCCGCGAGCCTCCTTGATGCGGGGTACGACCTCACCCTGTACAACGTCAGCGACAACGACGAGCGCCGGCACAACGTGCTGAACGACTTCCTGCGGCGCAAACGCGTGGACGCGGTCATTGCTGTGTCACTCGAACTGACGGAGGTGGAGATCCAGCAGCTACTCGCAACCCGCCGCCCGATCGTGGGAATCGGCGGCCCGCTGCCGGGAGCCTCGACCATCCGCATCGACGACTCGGGCATCGCCGAGGCTGCTGCCCGGCACCTGATCCAGCTTGGCCACACCAGAATTGCGCACATCACCGGCGACGCCGCGTACAACAAGGACTTCCGGCTCCCCGGTACACGCCAAGAGGGTTTCGAGAAGTCCATGCGGGACGCCGGCCTGGCTGTCCGCCCGGAGTGGCAGGTCTCCGCCGACTTCACCGTCCGGGGCGCGTACGCCAGCGCCAGGCGCCTGCTCGGGGGCTCCTCGGAACGCCCGACAGCCGTCTTTGCCGCTTCTGATGAGATGGCGATCGGCACTATCCTGGCCGCACGGGACTATGGGCTCCGGATACCCTACGACCTCTCCGTCATCGGCATCGATGGCCACGAGCTCGGTGAAGTATTCGGCTTGACCACGATCGACCAGGACGCCCGGGGCCAAGGCGCGCTGGCGGTGCGGCGTCTGCTGGCAGGGCTCGACGGCGGCCTGGACACCGCAGCCGAGGACACCGAGTACCCAACCCGCTTCATCATCCGCTCCAGCACGGCCGTGCCGCCGCTGGAGAGTGCGCCCCTCCGCGGCTAAGGTCCGGCGGGCAGCCCCGCCCCACGATGCCGGGCTCCCCGGCCCAAGCACACCCGGAGGCGTCAGTCTTCGGGACCGCCCATGAACCGCACGAACCGCTGCAGCACGACGGGCCAGCCCGCGGCGTACTCGGCCCGGGCTGCAGCGGGGTCCTCCGCCCCTTCCCAACCGCTGTGCACCAACCGGAGCTCGCTACCGCCCTCGACGGCGCGGAACGCCACGCGGAGCTCCGTGGACCACACCGCTGAGCTGCCGGGGTGCCAGCTCGCATGGAAAGACAGCGGCGGCTGCCAGTCGTCAATCGACCCCCACACCGCCGTCCTGCCGTCGTCCGCAGTCTCCAGGATGAGGTTCTCTTCGAACTCCACGTAGGACCCCGCCCCGAAGACGGCATGATCTTCCAGCGGCCACCAGAGATGGGTATGCTCCGTGAAGCCCACAAACGCCCTGGCGACGGCGCCCGGCACCACAACCGTATAGACGAGGGGCTCCAGACCATCGCCTGCCTCCGGTTCCGGGCTATCGGACGGGCCGGCAGAAGCGTGGCTGAAGAGGTTATCCATGGGCATTTACTCTACCCGCGACACGTGGGTTGTTTGGTGGTGGGGGGTTAAATGCGGGAGAGCCTCCAGAGTGTCTCTGGAGGCTCTCGACCGTAATTTATGTCCGGCGGTGACCTACTCTCCCACACCCTCCCGGGTGCAGTACCATCGGCGCTGTGGGTCTTAGCTTCCGGGTTCGGGATGGGACCGGGCGTTTCCCCCACGCTATGACCGCCGTAACCCTGTTACCCGTCCCCCGGGGCGCCTGGGCGTCGGGGGTGGGAAATCTTCGTGGTTACAACATGTGCTCCCGCCCGGTTGGGGGCGGGGGTGGTGTTGTTATTCAGTTGTGGTTTTCTTGTTCCCGTGGCAACAAAGCCGGCGGGACCGGGTTCGTTGGTTGGGAACCACATAGTGGACGCAAGCAGTCTTGTTTCTTTGTACCACCCCTTTGGTGCGAACCCCTTTTGAACGGGTTCGCGGGGTGGTGTGTGGTGTAAGTTATCGGCCTATTAGTACCGGTCAGCTTCACGAGTCGTTAGTCCTCGCTTCCACATCCGGCCTATCAACCCAGTGGTCTGGCTGGGGGCCTCTCACACACAAGGTGTATGGAAATCTCATCTCGAAGCGAGCTTCCCGCTTAGATGCTTTCAGCGGTTATCCCATCCGAACGTAGCTAATCAGCGGTGCACTTGGCAGTACAACTGACACACCAGAGGTTCGTCCGTCCCGGTCCTCTCGTACTAAGGACAGCCCTTCTCAAATTTCCTGCGCGCGCAGCGGATAGGGACCGAACTGTCTCACGACGTTCTAAACCCAGCTCGCGTACCGCTTTAATGGGCGAACAGCCCAACCCTTGGGACCTACTCCAGCCCCAGGATGCGACGAGCCGACATCGAGGTGCCAAACCATGCCGTCGATATGGACTCTTGGGCAAGATCAGCCTGTTATCCCCGAGGTACCTTTTATCCGTTGAGCGACGGCCATTCCACAATGTACCGCCGGATCACTAGTCCCGACTTTCGTCCCTGCTCGAGATGTCTCTCTCACAGTCAAGCTCCCTTGTGCACTTACACTCGACACCTGATTGCCAACCAGGCTGAGGGAACCTTTGGGCGCCTCCGTTACTTTTTAGGAGGCAACCGCCCCAGTTAAACTACCCATCAGGCACTGTCCCTGACCCGGATTACGGGCCGAAGTTAGATGTCCAAAGTGACCAGAGTGGTATTTCAACGATGACTCCACCCGAACTGGCGTCCGGGCTTCAACGTCTCCCACCTATCCTACACAAGCCACTCCGAACACCAATACCAAACTATAGTAAAGGTCTCGGGGTCTTTCCGTCCTGCTGCGCGTAACGAGCATCTTTACTCGTACTGCAATTTCGCCGAGTTTATGGTTGAGACAGCGGGGAAGTCGTTACTCCATTCGTGCAGGTCGGAACTTACCCGACAAGGAATTTCGCTACCTTAGGATGGTTATAGTTACCACCGCCGTTTACTGGGGCTTGAATTCTCAGCTTCGCCTTGCGGCTAACCGGTCCTCTTAACCTTCCAGCACCGGGCAGGAGTCAGTCCGTATACATCGTCTTGCGACTTCGCACGGACCTGTGTTTTTAGTAAACAGTCGCTTCCCCCTGGTCTCTGCGGCCCCTGCACGCTCCGGACAGCTAGTGTCCATCACGATGGGGGCCCCCCTTCTCCCGAAGTTACGGGGGCATTTTGCCGAGTTCCTTAACCATAATTCTCTCGATCGCCTTAGTATTCTCTACCTGATCACCTGTGTCGGTTTGGGGTACGGGCGGCTAAAACCTCGCGTCGATGCTTTTCTCGGCAGCATAGGATCACCAAATCCCCCCATACGGGGGTCCCATCGGGTCTCAGGCATCATGAACGGCGGATTTGCCTACCGTTCGCCCTACATCCTTAGACCGGGACAACCATCGCCCGGCTTGGCTACCTTCCTGCGTCACACCTGTTAATACGCTTGCCTCCCAGGATCAGGTCCCGCGCTCCACCAAAACCCTTCCACCACAAGGGCGGTCGGGCAGGTCTCGGGCGGTTAGTATCCCCTGTTCAGCATGGGCGGTTTTTCGCCGGTACGGGAATATCAACCCGTTGTCCATCGACTACGCCTGTCGGCCTCGCCTTAGGTCCCGACTTACCCAGGGCAGATTAGCTTGACCCTGGAACCCTTGATCATTCGGCGGACGGGTTTCTCACCCGTCTTTCGCTACTCATGCCTGCATTCTCACTCGTGTAGGCTCCACCGCTGGTTTACACCGCGACTTCACTGCCCACACGACGCTCCCCTACCACTCCAGACGCCTGAACCACGAAGGCTAGGCTAATGTCTGAAATCCACAACTTCGGCGGTGTACTTGAGCCCCGCTACATTGTCGGCGCGGAATCACTTGACCAGTGAGCTATTACGCACTCTTTTAAGGATGGCTGCTTCTAAGCCAACCTCCTGGTTGTCTTCGCAACTCCACATCCTTTCCCACTTAGCACACGCTTAGGGGCCTTAGTTGGTGGTCTGGGCTGTTTCCCTCTCGACTATGAAGCTTATCCCCCACAGTCTCACTGCTGCGCTCTCACTTACCGGCATTCGGAGTTTGGCTGACGTCAGTAACCTTGTAGGGCCCATTAGCCATCCAGTAGCTCTACCTCCGGTAAGAAACACGCAACGCTGCACCTAAATGCATTTCGGGGAGAACCAGCTATCACGAAGTTTGATTGGCCTTTCACCCCTACCCACAGCTCATCCCCTCCATTTTCAACTGAAGTGGGTTCGGTCCTCCACGACGTCTTACCGTCGCTTCAACCTGGCCATGGGTAGATCACTTCGCTTCGGGTCTAGATCACGCCACTGCAACGCCCTATTCAGACTCGCTTTCGCTACGGCTTCCCCACACGGGTTAACCTCGCGACGTAACACTAACTCGCAGGCTCATTCTTCAAAAGGCACGCCGTCACAACTACAAGGTTGCTCCGACGGATTGTAAGCACACGGTTTCAGGTACTGTTTCACTCCCCTCCCGGGGTACTTTTCACCTTTCCCTCACGGTACTGGTCCGCTATCGGTCATTAGGGAGTATTTAGGCTTATCAGGTGGTCCTGACAGATTCGCACGGGATTTCTCGGGCCCCGTGCTACTTGGGATACTTCACCAGGCGGTACACAACATTTCGGTTACGGGGCTCACACCCTCTCTGGCCGGCCTTTCAAGACCGTTCACCTATGCCTGTACTACTCACCCCACTGTCCCGGCAGAGACAGAATGGGAAGTCCCACAACCCCGACCATGCAACGCCCGCCGGCTATCACACATGGAACGGTTTAGCCTGATCCGCGTTCGCTCGCCACTACTGACGGAATCACTATTGTTTTCTCTTCCTGCGGGTACTGAGATGTTTCACTTCCCCGCGTTCCCTCCACGCACCCTATGTGTTCAGATGCGGGTCACCAGGCAGCTCGCGCCCCTGGCGGGGTTTCCCCATTCGGACACCCTGGGATCACAGTCCGGTTATCGACTCCCCCAGGCTTATCGCAGATTCCTACGTCCTTCTTCGGCTCCTAATGCCAAGGCATCCACCGTGTGCTCTTAAAAACTTGACCACAAAAGATCAAAAACGCTAATTCACGAGAGAACCACGAAAACCACCCGGACACCACCACCACAACCCAAAGGGCCACAGCACGCAGTACCCGGACAGATCCAGGTTCATATTCTTGGAAATTGCTTCTTATAAAAGATGCTCGCGTCCACTATGTAGTTCTCAAACAACAACCCCGTACCACACACCCCACACGAACCCCCACAAAAGGGGGGCCAAACCGTGCGCTCGGTGCAGCCAGGAAACCAGAAACAAACCAGCCCCGGAAGTTACCTCCCGGTCCTGTTGTCTCAGGACCCAACAGTGTGCCAAACACTACCCAGCGGAAACATTCCGGCCGCGTTCCAGGACCACCCCGCCATGATGACTCACAGTCAGGGGATCCGTACTAGCCGCCGGCATGTGCCGCCAGGCACCTATCTGCTGATATTCCACCCGTGAGCACCCGCCGCAGAACAAACGTCTGCGCAACGGGCGTACTCCTGACAACCCCACCACACGGGCATGCGCCCGGCAGGGTGGTTGTAGGTGCTCCTTAGAAAGGAGGTGATCCAGCCGCACCTTCCGGTACGGCTACCTTGTTACGACTTAGTCCCAATCGCCAGTCCCACCTTCGACAGCTCCCTCCCACAAGGGGTTAGGCCACCGGCTTCGGGTGTTACCAACTTTCGTGACTTGACGGGCGGTGTGTACAAGGCCCGGGAACGTATTCACCGCAGCGTTGCTGATCTGCGATTACTAGCGACTCCGACTTCATGGGGTCGAGTTGCAGACCCCAATCCGAACTGAGACCGGCTTTTTGGGATTAGCTCCACCTCACAGTATCGCAACCCTTTGTACCGGCCATTGTAGCATGCGTGAAGCCCAAGACATAAGGGGCATGATGATTTGACGTCGTCCCCACCTTCCTCCGAGTTGACCCCGGCAGTCTCCTATGAGTCCCCGCCATCACGCGCTGGCAACATAGAACGAGGGTTGCGCTCGTTGCGGGACTTAACCCAACATCTCACGACACGAGCTGACGACAACCATGCACCACCTGTAAACCGACCGCAAGCGGGGCACCTGTTTCCAGGCGTTTCCGGTTCATGTCAAGCCTTGGTAAGGTTCTTCGCGTTGCATCGAATTAATCCGCATGCTCCGCCGCTTGTGCGGGCCCCCGTCAATTCCTTTGAGTTTTAGCCTTGCGGCCGTACTCCCCAGGCGGGGCACTTAATGCGTTAGCTACGGCGCGGAAAACGTGGAATGTCCCCCACACCTAGTGCCCAACGTTTACGGCATGGACTACCAGGGTATCTAATCCTGTTCGCTCCCCATGCTTTCGCTCCTCAGCGTCAGTTAATGCCCAGAGACCTGCCTTCGCCATCGGTGTTCCTCCTGATATCTGCGCATTTCACCGCTACACCAGGAATTCCAGTCTCCCCTACATCACTCTAGTCTGCCCGTACCCACCGCAGATCCGGAGTTGAGCCCCGGACTTTCACGGCAGACGCGACAAACCGCCTACGAGCTCTTTACGCCCAATAATTCCGGATAACGCTTGCGCCCTACGTATTACCGCGGCTGCTGGCACGTAGTTAGCCGGCGCTTCTTCTGCAGGTACCGTCACTTTCGCTTCTTCCCTACTGAAAGAGGTTTACAACCCGAAGGCCGTCATCCCTCACGCGGCGTCGCTGCATCAGGCTTGCGCCCATTGTGCAATATTCCCCACTGCTGCCTCCCGTAGGAGTCTGGGCCGTGTCTCAGTCCCAGTGTGGCCGGTCACCCTCTCAGGCCGGCTACCCGTCGTCGCCTTGGTGAGCCATTACCTCACCAACAAGCTGATAGGCCGCGAGTCCATCCAAAACCACAATAAAGCTTTCCACCCCCCACCATGCGATGAGGAGTCATATCCGGTATTAGACCCAGTTTCCCAGGCTTATCCCAGAGTTAAGGGCAGGTTACTCACGTGTTACTCACCCGTTCGCCACTAATCCCCCCACAAGTGAGGTTCATCGTTCGACTTGCATGTGTTAAGCACGCCGCCAGCGTTCATCCTGAGCCAGGATCAAACTCTCCGTTGAAGTAAAACAAAAACAGACACAACCACCACCCCCGGGAAAACGGGAGAAAATGGCCGCACAAAATTTGAAACCAGCTGTAAAAACCAGACCACACCACGGGGTGGCATAATCCAGTCAATTCAACCAATTAATAATAAATTGGTATCAACAAACTTGGCACACTATTGAGTTCTCAAACAACAGACACACCCGGCACCACCACAACATCTCAGCCGTGGATCGCTCCGGAGCAACTTTTCAAACTTACCCGGCCGCTTCACCCTAGTCAAATCGGCCGTCCGACTCATTTTTGCCATAGGCATCTGGGTCGTGGTGGCCGATCAACTCCGGGGAGCAGCGCGGAAATAAACTCTACCACCACTTTGCCCCAGAGACAAAGGCCGCCGGAACGTCACCCGGCCTGGGTACCGAAAAGCCCGGAACCACAAGGATTCCGGGCTGTCGGGCCTTCGCTATGCGGCTAGGCCTTCGGCATGAAGAACGCGGCCCCCAGCGGGGGAAGCGTGACGGTAATGGAGGCCGGCTGGCCGTTCACTCCGGCTTTGGTCGCTGCCAGCGTTCCCTCGTTCTGCACACCCGAGCCGCCGTAGCGGGCGGCGTCAGTGTTCAGCACTTCCTCCCAGCTGCCTTCCGCCGGCACTCCGAGGAGGAAGTCCGCGTGCGGTGCGCCCGAGAAGTTGAACGCGCAGACCACCGGGTCACCCGCCTTGTCGCGTCGGATGAAGGTCAGCACGTTGCGGTTCGAGTCGCCTCCGTCGATCCACTGGAAACCTGCGGGATCGTTGTCGAGCTCGAACAGGGCCGGGGTGGAGGCGTAAAGCTCGTTGAGGTCCTTGGTCAGGAGCTGCACGCCATGGTGCGCGGGGATGTCAGCCAGGTACCAGTCCAGGCCGTGCTGTTCGGACCATTCCGCTTCCTGGCCGAACTCGGTACCCATGAAGATGAGCTGCTTCCCGGGATGCGCCCACTGGTAGCCCAGGAAAGCGCGCAGGTTCGCCAGCTGCTGCCAGCGGTCTCCCGGCATCTTGCGGAGCATGGAGCCCTTGCCGTGCACGACTTCGTCGTGGCTGATCGGCAGCAGGAAGTTTTCCGTGTACGCGTACACCATCGAGAAAGTGACGGTGCCGTGGTGCCACCTGCGGTTGTACGGGTCCTCGGCCATGTACTTGAGCGAGTCATGCATCCAGCCCATGTTCCATTTGATGCCGAAGCCCAGGCCGCCCTGGCTGGTGGGCGCAGTGACGCCCGGGAACGCCGTGGATTCCTCGGCAATCATGACGGCCCCGGGGTGCGTCTTGTAGACGGTGGCGTTGACCTCCTGCAGGAAAGAGATGGCCTCGAGGTTCTCGCGTCCGCCGAAACGGTTCGGCTGCCACTGGCCTTCCTCGCGGGAGTAGTCCAGGTAGAGCATGGAGGCGACGGCGTCCACGCGCAGGCCGTCGATGTGGAACTCCTCGAGCCAGTAGAGGGCGTTCGATACGAGGAAGTTGCGGACCTCCCGGCGGCCGAAGTCGAAGATCAGGGTGCCCCAGTCAGGGTGCTCGCCCAGGTTCGGGTCGGCGTGCTCGTAGAGGGCCTCGCCGTCAAAGCGGGCCAGCGCCCACTCGTCCTTGGGGAAGTGGGCCGGCACCCAGTCCAGCAGCACGCCGATGCCGGCCTGGTGCAGTTCGTCCACGAGGTGCCGGAACTCGTCCGGGTGCCCGAAGCGGGACGTCGGAGCGAAATAGGACGTCACCTGATAACCCCAGGACCCGCCGAAGGGGTGCTCCGCCACCGGCATGAATTCAACGTGCGAGAACCCGAGCTCTTTGACGTAGTCGACGAGTTCCTTGGCGAGTTCGCGGTAGGAAAGGCCGACCCGCCAGGAGCCGAGGTGGACCTCGTAAACGCTCATCGGAGAGTTGTGCGGATCCCGGGTGGACCGGGTCTCCATCCACTCGGCGTCCTTGAAGACGTAGGACGGTTCCACGACCCGGGATGCCGTCAGCGGCGGCACCTCGGTGCCGAACGCCAGGGGGTCCGCTTTCTCCACCCAGTAACCGTGCCGGGTCCGGATTTCGAACTTGTAGCACGCCCCTGCCAAAACGCCGGGGATGAAGAGTTCCCAGACGCCGGAAGAGCCGAGGGAGCGCATGGAGTGCTCACGTCCGTCCCACCCGTTGAAGTCGCCTTTGACGCGCACGGCCTGGGCGTTCGGTGCCCATACGGCGAAGGAAACCCCGTCGACGTCGCCGCGGACGGATTTGTAGTGCTGGACGTGCGCGCCGAGGACGTCCCAGAGGCGCTCGTGCCGGCCTTCGCCAATGAGGTGAAGGTCCACTTCCCCCACGGTGGGCAGGTAGCGGTACGGGTCGTCGACGGTCAGCGGCCCCTCGCCCTCGTAGGTCACGTCGAGGCGGTAGTCCGGCACATGGCCGGGCTCCAACGGGTCCAGCACGGCCACCCACACGCCGTTGGACTCGTGGTCCATGGGGACCGCGCCGGCCGCGGTGACGACGTTGACGGCCTCGGCCAGGTGCTTCACGGTGCGGATGGTGACGTGCCCGTGGTCATCGAAGTGTGCGCCGAGGACTGAGTGCGGGGCGTGGTGCTCGCCCGCCGCGACCCTCCCGAGGGTGTCCGCGTCCACGGGGAGCGGAGCTCCGGGCCGATCGATCCGTGCTGATCCTGTCATTGTGATACCTTCCGCTTCGGCTTCGGCCGGTTCGCCGGAGCCTGTACTGCCGAGGAGACGACGTGATGCGTTTACCGGGATGGAAAGCCAGTCCGGCCTGTTGCGTAATTCGTAGATTACTTCGTAAAGCGCCTTGTCGAGCCACAGGGCAACGAAGAGGGGCGAATCGCGGTCGATGCTTCCGGGCACGACCTCCGCGTAGCCCGCCAGGAAGGCCTCGGCGCAGGCGTCCACCCAGCCCGCAGGGACCGCCGCGTCGGCCGACTCCCGGACAGCGGCACCGGCCGCATAATCAAAGGACCGCAGCATGCCGACGACGTCCCGCAGCGGCACGTCGGGGAAGTTGCGTTCCGAAATGGGCCGCAGCGGCTCGCCCTCGAAGTCGAGGATGGCCCACCGCGGAGCCGCGCCGACCGCGCCGGGCACCTGGAGGATTTGGCCCAGGTGGAGGTCGCCGTGGATTCGCTGCAACGGCCCGGCACTGTAGCCGCGGAGACGCCGCAGGAGTTCCTCGAGGGCGGCGTCGTAGCCGCCCACTATGGTCCCCGCTTGAGCCCAGGACTGCCGGACGCGCTCGGCCACGCCGGGCGCTATGACACCGCCCGGAACAGCCTCGGTGGCCACGCCGAGGAACTCGGCCAGCCGCCGGTGCACGGTGGCCGTGGCTGCGCCGAGTGCGTGCGCCTCGGCGGTGAAGTCCCGTCCCTGGCTCGCCGCATCGACGGCCAGACGCCAGGCATCAAGCCCGCCGGCGAGGAACTCGTGGGCCACGGCGAGCTCGCCCTGCGCGGTCCGGGTCCCGTCCGTCGGGTCGCCCGTCGGGGTCTCCCATTCGCCCGTAACCCAGCCGAGCGTGGCCGGGACCTCCACCGTGCGACCGGCGGTCAGGGCTGCCCCGATTTCAACTTCCGGGTTCTGGCCCTCGGAGAGGACGCGGAAGAACTTCAGGATCGCCGCCGATTCGCCGTCGTGCACAATCACCGAACTGTTCGATTGCTCGCCGGACAGGACCTTGACCGTGCCGGTGGCGAACGGCAGGCGGAAGCCGGACGCCACGAGATGCCCGGCGGCGTTGCCCACCGGGGTTGTGCCGCCGCTGCGGATGAGGTCCAGCCACGCTGCGACAAAGCCTGGGTCGTGGACGCCGTCGTAAATCCAGCGCTGCCCGGCCACGGCACTCGGAGCACCGGCCCCCGCCGCAGCCGGCACTCCCGACGCGTCGCCGTGTGCGGCGCCGGCCAGGTCCGTCTCCCCCACCAGCGCGGACTCCGCACCGGGCAACGGAGTATGGCGGAAGCTGAGCGGCACGTGCACGACGTCGGTCCGGTTTCCGTCCGCCGTCGGGTAGGTGACCGCGAGCAGCCAGACCTCAAACTCGGCGTCGACGCGTCCTGGGGCCAGGCTCAGCGCGCCTACCGGTTCAAAGCTGAACTCAGCCGTCTTGACGGGAAACCAGCGCTGGCCCGGAAGCCAGCTGCCGAGCAGTCCGCTCAGGGCGGGGGGCAAGGTAGGTGGGGTCATTTCAGCCTTCGATGGACAGGATGGGCATCGCCTGGGTGAAGGGTGAGGCCGGATTGGAGGCAGCCGAGCGGATCCGCAGCCAGAAGAAATCGTGGCTGCCCAAGGTCAGGGTCAGAGTCCCGTCCTCGCCGATACCGGGGAAGGCCTGTCCGCCGAACACGTCCCGCAGCCCCCGCCCGGCGAACCTCGGCACCCGCAGGGTCGTCGCGACCGGGTGCTGGGAGAGGTTGAACGCACAGAGGATCGTTTCAGCGTCTTCACCGGCCGAATTGCCTGCCGGGAGCTCCCGCAAGTAGGCGAGGACGACGTCGTGGTCGGCTTCCACGTGCTCGAACCCGCCCAGCCCGAAGGCCGGGTGGTTTTTGCGGACGCTGAGGATCTGCCGCGTCCAGCGCAGCAGCGACCCCGAATGGGCGGCCTCAGCCTCGACGTTGGCCATGCTGTAGTTGTAGACCAGCGACTGGATCACCGGCAGGTACAGCTTGCCCGGATCCGCATGGGAGAACCCGGCGTTGCGGTCCGGGTTCCATTGCATCGGCGTGCGGACGGCGTCGCGGTCCTCGAGCCAGATGTTGTCCCCCATGCCGATCTCGTCCCCGTAGTACAGGAACGGGCTGCCTGGCAGGGACAGCAGCAGGGCATTGATGAGTTCGATTTCTGAGCGGGAGTTATCCAGCAGCGGGGCGAGCCGGCGCCGGATGCCGATGTTGGCGCGCATGCGCGGGTCCGGCGCGTACCAGCCGAGCATGGCGGCACGTTCGTCGGCGGTGACCATTTCCAGGGTCAGCTCGTCATGGTTGCGCAGGAAGGTGCCCCACTGCGCCCCCTCGGGAATGTTCGGGGTGTCCTTCATCGTCTCGATGATGGGCGCGGCCTTCTGGTCCCGCAGCGCGTAATAGAGCCGCGGCATGATGGGGAAGTGGAAGGCCATGTGGCATTCCGGTTCCTCTTCCGTGCCGAAGTACTCGACGACCTCGACGGGCGGCTGGTTGGCTTCGGCGATGATGACGCGGCCCGGGTAGCTTTCGTCGACCATCTTGCGCAGCTTGCGGAGGAACTCGTGGGTCTGCGGCAGGTTTTCGCAGTTGGTGCCCTCCTCCTCGAAGAGGTACGGGATGGCGTCGGCGCGGAAGCCGTCAATGCCCTGGTCCAGCCAGAACCGGACGACGTCGAAAAGCGCGTCGATGACCTTCGGGTTCTCGAAGTTGAGGTCCGGCTGGTGGCCGAAGAAGCGGTGCCAGAAGAACTGGCGGCGGATCGGGTCGAAGGTCCAGTTGGATTCCTCGGTGTCGACGAAGATGATGCGGGCGTCTTCGTATTTTTCGTCCGTGTCGCTCCAGACGTAGAAGTCGCCGAAGGGCCCGTCCGGGTCCTTGCGCGATTCCTGGAACCACGGGTGCTGGTCCGAGGTGTGGTTCAGCGGCAGGTCGATGATGACACGCACGCCGCGGGCGTGCGCCTCCGCCACGAGCCGTTTGAAGTCGCTGATGGTGCCGAACTCGTCAAGCACGGAGTTGTAGTCCGAGATGTCATAGCCGCCGTCGCGGAGCGGGGACTGGAAGAACGGCGGCAGCCAGAGGCAATCGACGCCCAGCCACTGCAGGTAGTCCAGTTTCTCGATCAGCCCATGGAAGTCGCCGGAGCCGTCACCGTTGCCGTCTGCAAAGCCCCGGACCAGCACCTCGTAGAACACCGCTTTGCGGTACCAGAGTGGATCGTGTTGGAGGCCGGGTGCGTTCAGTTCAAAAGACCCTTTCGGGCTGAAGTGCTGGTTGGGGTTGGTGGGGCTGAAACTCAATGCTGCTACCTCCGGATGCTAAGAATGTGGGCGGGTTCGACGTGGGCGTCCAGCCGGACGTAGTTGTACTCCCCCCATTCCCAGCTTTCGCCGGTCAAGAGATCTTCCACCATGAACCCGCCATTGTGCGTCAGGTCGTCGGGGTCCAGTTCCAGTGCGGCCAGGTCCAGTGACACGGTGCTCTCCCGGGTCCCGTGCGGGTCCACGTTGACCACGATGATCAGTGTGTCCTTGGTTCCGTCGGGGAGGGTCTTGTGCTTGGAGTACACCACTGTGGCGTCGTCCGTGCTGTGGTGGATCGTCAGGTTCTGCAGATCCCCCAGCGCGGGGTGGGTGTGCCGGATTTCGTTGAGCCGGGTCAGGTACGGGGCCAGTGTCCGGCCCGATGCGGCTGCCGCGTCCCAGTCACGGGCCTTGTACTCGAACTTCTCGTTGTCGATGTACTCTTCGGCGCCCGGCCGGGCCACATGTTCGTAGAGCTCGTAGCCGGCGTAGACACCCCAGATGGGGCTTGCCGTGGCGGCGAGGGCGGCACGGATCTTGAACGCCGCCGGCCCGCCGAACTGCAGGTACTCGGTAAGGATGTCCGGAGTGTTGACGAAGAAGTTCGGCCGGAAGTACGCGGGGGACTCGTGGCTGACCTCCTGGAAGTACTCCTCCAGTTCCTCCTTGGTGTTGCGCCAGGTGAAGTACGTGTAGGACTGCTGGAAGCCGGCGCGGCCGAGTGCGTGCATCATTGCCGGCCGGGTGAAGGCCTCCGCGAGGAAAACGACGTCGGGGTCCTTCTTGTTCACCTTGCCGATTAGCCATTCCCAGAACCACACGGGCTTGGTGTGCGGGTTGTCCACGCGGAAGATCTTCACTCCGTGGCTCACCCAGAGCAGGACGATCCGCAGGATCTCGTTGGACACGCCCGCGGGGTCGTTGTCGAAGTTGATCGGAAAGATGTCTTGGTACTTCTTCGGCGGGTTTTCGGCATAGGCGATGCTGCCGTCCACCCGGGTGGTGAACCACTCCGGATGGCTCTGCACCCAGGGGTGGTCCGGCGCGGCCTGCAGGGCCAGGTCCAAGGCAACTTCCAGCCCCAGCTCACCGGCCCGCGCCACGAAGGCATCGAAGTCTTCGAAGGTGCCGAGGTCCGGGTGGATGGCGTCGTGGCCGCCCTCCTTGGCGCCGATGGCCCAGGGCGAACCGGGATCGTGCGGTCCTGCCAGCAGGGTGTTGTTCGGGCCCTTGCGGTGCTGGACGCCGATGGGGTGGATCGGCGGCATGTAAATGATGTCGAAGCCCATGTCCGCAACGGCGTCGAGGCGCTTCGCGGCGGTGCGGAAGGTGCCGGAGGTCCATCCGCCGGTTTCGTGGTTGCGCACGGCGCCTTCGGAGCGCGGGAAGAATTCGTACCAGGCACCGCGGCCGGCGAGTTCGCGCTCCACGAGCAGCGGGTAGGGCTCGGAGACGGTCACGAGTTCGCGGATTGGCTGGCGTTCGACGATGTCCGTCACTTCCGCGGAGAAGCCGGCGGCGAGGCGTTCCTCGGGAGTGAGGGAAGTGTCGGACAGCACGACCACGGCCATCCGCAGCGTGTGCCGGTCGGCGGAGGGGCGGGAGGAGTCCTCGGACGCTTCGGCGAGCAGCGCGGCACCCTCGGCCAGCATCAGCTCGACGTCGATCCCGGCTTCCACTTTCACTTCGGCGTTGTGGTGCCAGGTGCCGTAGCGGTCGTGCCAGGCCTCGATCACGAAGGACCAGTTGCCGGTGCTGGACGGCGTCAGGAGCCCTTCCCAGCGGTCAGTACCCATGCCCCGCGGTCCCCGGGGCGTTTGGAGGCGGACGCGTTGGCGTTCCTTCCCGCGGGGATCGCGCAGCACGGCGCTGACGCCGAGCTGGTCATGGCCTTCCCGGAACGAGGTGGCACCAACCACCACGCTCTCGCCCACAACGGCTTTGGCGGGGAACTTCCCGTCTTCTACAGCAGGCTGCACGGCGGTGATCGGAAAGCGGCCAAATCGTAGGCCTTCCGTGATCAGGGCCTTCGGCTTTTGCTTGGACACGGCACTGGTTCGCGAGTTATTCGTCACAGGCTCGACGTTATCTAGAAATCCGGCAGATTGCTAAGCCTGCGAAGTTTTTTCCGGGGTTTCCGGATTTTTCCGGCGGTGATCCGTCATTTATAGGAAAGAAACCTAAACCGGTGACGTATCTCTCACCAGTCCGTTAGTGTTTCGCTCGTGAAGGCAATCCGCAGATTTACCGTCCGAACCGTTCTCCCGGAGCCCATCCGGCCGCTGGCCAGGCTCGCCACCAACCTGAGGTGGTCCTGGCACCGGCCCACCAGGGAGCTTTTCGAGGGGCTGAACCCCCGGATCTGGGCCGAGAGCGGCCACGATCCGGTGACGTTCCTTGGCCTCGTCAGCCGCGAAGAGTTGCAGCGCCTCGCGGCCGATGAGGACGTCGTGCGCCGCGTCCAGAGAGCGGCGGAGGACCTGGACCGGTACCTGCAACAACCCCGCTGGTACCAAAGCCTGGGCGATGACGCGCCGTCCTGCATCGCGTACTTCTCCCCCGAGTTCGGCATCACCGAGGTGCTGCCGCAGTACTCCGGTGGCCTCGGCATCCTCGCCGGCGACCACCTCAAGGCAGCCTCGGACCTGGGGGTTCCGCTGATCGGCGTCGGCCTCCTCTACCAGGCCGGCTACTTCAAACAGTCGCTGTCCCGCGACGCGTGGCAGCAGGAGACCTACCCGGTCCTGGACCCCGACGGCCTGCCGCTGACCCTGCTGCGCGAGGCCTCCGCGGACGGCACCGGCAAGCCGCTCCAGATCTCGCTGCCGCTCCCCCAGGGACGGCGCCTGCTGGCGCACGTGTGGCGGGCCGACGTCGGGCGCGTTCCCCTCCTGCTGCTGGATTCCAACGTTCCGGGCAACGACGACGCCGCCCGCGGCATCACCGACCGCCTGTACGGCGGCGGCGGTGACCACCGCCTCCAGCAGGAACTCCTGCTCGGCATGGGCGGCGTTAAGGCCCTGCGGGCATACCAGAAGCTCACCGGTAGCCCTGCCCCGGAAGTGTTCCACACCAACGAGGGCCACGCCGGTTTCCTCGGGATCGAACGAATCCAGGAAATGATGTCCGCCGCGGAGCCGATGAGCTGGGAAGAGGCCCTGGCCGCCGGCCGCGCTTCCACCGTGTTCACCACCCACACGCCGGTCCCGGCCGGCATCGACCGCTTTGAGACCTCGCAGATCCAGCACTTTTTCGAGGCCGGGCTGGCGCCGGACGTACCGGTGTCCAAGATCCTGGACCTCGGCCGGGAGGACTTCACCGACGGCAACCCCTTCGTTTTCAACATGGCGGTCATGGGCCTGCGCCTCGCCCAGCGCGCCAACGGCGTCGCTAAGTTGCACGGCGTGGTCTCCCGCGGCATGTTCTCCGCCCTGTGGCCGGGTTTCGACCACTCGGAAGTGCCGATCACCTCGGTCACGAACGGCGTGCACGTCCCCACCTGGGTGGATCCCCGCGTCTCCAAACTGGCACGCGACCAGTTTGGTTCCGAGGCGGAGGCCCTGGGCAGGTGGGACCTTGCCTACAATGTCAGCGACAAGGACGTCTGGGCCCTCCGCCGCGAGATGCGGGTATCGCTCGTTGACGATGTCCGCCGCCGCCTTCGGGCCGCGTGGAAGAAACGCGGCGCGGCCGACGCCGAGCTGGCCTGGACCGATTCCGTGTTGGACCCGGACATCCTGACCATCGGCTTTGCGCGGCGTGTGCCGACCTACAAGCGACTCACTCTCATGCTGCGCGAACCCGAACGCCTGAAGGCACTGCTGCTGCACAAGACCCACCCGATCCAGCTGGTGATCGCCGGGAAGTCACACCCGGCCGATGATGCCGGCAAGAAGATGATCCAGGATTTGGTCCGCTTCACCGATGATCCCGCGGTGCGCCACCGGATCGTTTTCCTGCCCAACTACGACATCGCCATGGCCCGGACGCTGTTCCCCGGCTGCGACGTGTGGCTCAACAACCCGTTGCGCCCGCTGGAGGCCTGCGGAACATCGGGCATGAAGGCGGCCATCAACGGTTCACTGAACCTGTCGGTCCTGGACGGCTGGTGGGACGAGATGTACGACGGCGAGAACGGCTGGGCGATTCCCACCGCCAACAACGACGCCTCCCCGGAAGAACGCGACGACATCGAAGCGGCGGCGCTCTACGAGCTGCTCGAGACGCAGGTGGCGCCGCGCTTCTACGGGCTGACGGTGTCCGACGGCGCCGGCGCCGCGGGGCCGTCGCAGCCCGGCCCGCAGAAGGTGCCCACGCACTGGGTCTCGATGATCAAGCACACGATGTCGCACCTGGGACCGCAGGTGTCCGCGGACCGGATGCTCAAGGACTACGTCAACATCCTGTACCGCCCGGCTGCCCTCGCCGGCCGGCGGGCCATGGCCGACAACTACGAACAGGCGAAGGCCCTCGCGGCCTGGATTTCCCGGGTCCGCGCGGCCTGGCCGCACATCCAGGTGGAACACGTCGACTCGATGGGTGTTTCCGAGGACCCGCAGATCGGGGATATCCTCCAGGTCAATGCGTACGTTGCCCTTCGCGAACTGAGTCCGGAGGACGTGTCCGTGGAGGTGGCCTACGGCAAGGCCGGGGACAGTGACGAACTCGCCGATATCACGGTGGCGGAACTGAAGCCGGCCGAGGACCTCGGGAAGGGCCGGCACCTGTTCAGCGGCACCATCCTGATCGACCGTTCCGGGTCTTTCGGCTACACCGTCCGGGTGCTGCCCACACACGAGGCGCTCGCGTCCAAGGCGGAACTGGGCCTGATCGTCAACGCCTGATCCTGGAGTCGCCGGCGGCGCCGGCTGCCTCGTTAGGTTAGAGGCAGACGGCGATGATGTCGAGGTGCTTCCCGGCGTAGCGTTCAGCGTCCTGCAGAACTTCGCAGATGATGCCGAAAGAGCGGTCCGCGCGGAACCCGGACGGCACCTGCCAGATGAACGTGGTGGGGGTCAGTCCGTCGTCGGAGACTGAATCCGCGAAGTCGTGCAGCGAGTCATTGAGGGCGTCGAGGTCCAGCCCGTCGTCGGCCTGGAAGTCGATGGTCTCCGCGAACGCCTCAAGGACCGTCTGCCTGGTGTCCGCTGCGGGAACCAGCAAGGCGCGGCGGCCGGCGTCGCCGACCAGTGCCTGCAGTTCCTCGATGGTCCAGGTGTCTGCCGAATAAATCTTCATGGTTCCCCTAAAGGGTGCTAGTCAGAGTGGGTCCCGGAGGCCGAGGCTGCCGGGCTACGTGCGATAGATGCTGATCGAGTTGGCCTGCACCACGTCGCGCTCCCCGGAGGACACCCGGACGCCCTGGCGCCGGTCGTGCAGTTCGGAGGTGGTCAGGCGCAGTTCGAAGAGCCTGCTGCCGGTGCCGTCCTCGTTGCTCAGCAGTGGCAGGGTGACCTTGACGTCCTGGGCGCTGCCGTTGACCACCACCAGCCCGTCCATGTGTCCGTCGTCGGAGCCGAGCAGGAGCTGGACCACGCGGTGCGCCGGATCCTGCCAGATCTCCCCGGACATCCGTTCCCCGTGCGCGTCGAACCAGTGGAAGTACGACTGCTTCTCGCGGGTCGGATAGTCGTGCGGCTGGCCGGCCAGGAATTCCTTTCGCATCCGGATGATGCGCTTGGTGGTGCGCAGCATCGCGTGTGACTCGGGCGTGCTGGTCCAGTCGATCCAAGTGATGGGGTTGTCCTGGCAGTAGGCGTTGTTGTTGCCTTGCTGGGTCCGGCCCAACTCGTCCCCCGCGGTGATCATGGGCACGCCCTGGGAGACCATCAGGGAGGCCATCAGATTGCGGCTGGTCTGGGCGCGCCGGGCCAGGATGTCCTCGTCCTCGGTGCGGCCCTCGAAGCCGTGGTTGTAGCTGCGGTTGTCCCCATGGCCGTCGCGGTTCTGCTCGCCGTTGGCCTCGTTGTGCTTGCGGTCATAGGACACCAGATCGGCCAGGGTGAAGCCGTCGTGGGCCGTGATCAGGTTGACCGAGGCCAGCCGGGACCGGCCCGAAGCCTCAAAGAGGCTGGCGGAGCCGGACAGCGCGTCGGCGAGGCGGGCCACCGAGCCGCCGTGGCCGCCGGCGTCGATCGCTGCGCGGTCGGCGAGCCAGAAGGTGCGGACGGCGTCACGGAAGTGATCGTTCCAGTCGACCCAGCCGGCCGGGAAGCGTCCGGTCTGCCAGCCGCCGTAGCCGATGTCCCAGGGCTCCGCGATCAGCTTGGAGGTGGAGAGAACGGGGTCGGCGGCGATCGCGACCAGGAACGGGTGGCGGGGATCGAACTCGTTGGCGGCGTTCCGGGCCAGGGTCACGGCCAGGTCAAACCGGAAGCCGTCGATGTGGAATTCGTTTACCCAGTAGCGCAGGGAGTCCAGGACCAGCTGGACGACGCGCGGTTCACCGAAGTCCAGGCTATTTCCACACCCGGTGGTGTCCACGTAGCGGCCGTGGCCGTCGTTGCGGTAATACTGCATTTCGCCCAGGCCACGGAAGCTCAGGGCACGCCCGTCGGTGCCGCCCTCGGCCGTGTGGTTGTAGACGACGTCGAGGATGACTTCCAGGCCGGCGGCATGGAGGAGCTTCACCATTCCCTTGAACTCATCCTGGACAGCCTGGGCCCCGGCGGCCTGTGCCGCCTCGGTGGCGTAGCCGGGGTGCGGGGCGAAGAACGCGGCCGTGTTGTAGCCCCAGTAGTTAGTGAGTCCGAGGCTCTGCAGATGCGGTTCGTCGACATGGAAATGGACCGGCAGCAGCTGGACCGAGGTGACGCCGAGGGCGATGAGGTGCTCGATCACGGCAGGGTGGGCCAACCCGGCGTAAGTTCCCTGGAGGTGTTCCGGCACGTCCGGGTGCAGCATGGTCTGGCCGCGGACATGGGCCTCGTAGATGATCGTGTTGCGCCATGGAATCCGCGGGCTGCTGTCCACGCCCCAGTCGAAGTCGCTGATCATGCGGACGTTCGTGATGAAATTCTCGCGCTGGTCCACCGCCCGCCCGTACGGGTCCAGCAGCAGCGGCTGGTCGCCTGCAGCGTCGAAGTCCACGGCCGGCATGGACAGCGGCAAGGCCTCGTGGTCCGGCGAGGGGCGGAGCCCGTAGCGGGAGCCGACAGGGAGGCCCTCCACGATGCCGTGGTGGACGCCGTTGGTCACATTGGGCAGCGTCTTGAGCTGCCAGGCGCCGCCCGGGGCCTGGTAGGCAATGTCCAGCGTGGTCACGGCAGGGGCGTAGACAGCCACGTTCGCGAAGGCACCCCGAGGGTCGTCCATGACCGGTGAACCCGTACTTGGAACGCTGAGGCCCAGCGGAAACGCGCGCGAGGCGTCTACGGTGGAGGCTGTATCTATGTAAGGCATGACCATTGCCTATAGCTTAGCGGGGTGGAACAAACCGCCCCTTTTCCTGTTTTCCTGACCATGTGCAGTGTACGGAAAAGACCGTTGCATACTGGAATGAAGCGCCGACATTGGAGGTAACCGTGCGGATTGCACTGGCTCAAATCATCACCGGACGCGATCTTGCCGCGAATCTGTCGCTCGTGGAGGACTACGCCCGGCGGGCCAAGGCCGGCGGCGCGGACCTCGTGGTCTTTCCCGAGGCGGCCATGCGCGCCTTCGGCAATTCGCTGCTGGACATCGCCGAACCCCTGGACGGCCCTTGGGCCACGCGCCTCCGCGCCATCGCTGCGGAGCATGACATCGCCATCATCGCCGGGATGTTCACCCCGGGAACGGCCGACGACGGCGCGCCCGGCAAAGTCCGCAATACCCTGCTGGTCACCGGCCGCGGCCTGGATACCAGCTACGACAAGATCCACCTCTTCGACGCCTTCGGTTTCGCCGAATCTGACACCGTGGAAGCCGGCAAGGACCCGGTCACCTTCCAGCTCGACGGCGTGACGTTCGGACTCGCCACCTGTTACGACGTCCGGTTCCCTGCGCTCTTTACCGAGAACGCGGACCGCGGAGCCGACGTGAACATCGTCTGCGCCTCCTGGGGATCCGGCCCCGGCAAGGCCGAGCAATGGAAGCTCCTGGCCCGCGCCCGCGCCCTGGACTCCACCACCGTGGTCCTTGCCTGCGGCCAGGGCGATCCCGCCAGCCAGGGAAGCGCGGTCAAGGGTACTGCCCCCACCGGCGTGGGGCACTCCGTCGCCGTGTCCCCCTTCGGCGACGTCCTCGAAGAGCTCGACGGCGGCCCGGGCCTGCTGTTCGTCGACCTGGACACCGCCATGGTCAAGGAAGCCCGAACCAAACTCCCAGTCCTCGCCAACCGCCACAAGTTCTGAGCCTTGCGGCCGGGTTCCTCGTGGTCGCCTCCGCGCGCGACGGAAGGTCCACTTTCGCTGGGCTACTTCATCAGGACAGTCGGACATGAGCGTCAAGCAAGAGTTAAGGCAACCGCTCCCTCACGAGAGGTGAGGGAGCGGTTTGAACACAGCGAATGGTGCGGGAGCCAACGGCGATAGGCAGCGTACGGTCATAGCCGGAAGCGGAGTTTTGCGAAGGAGCGCATCGCCGACCAGAGCGTAGCAAGGCCGCCAGCGGCCGCGCGGAGCGTCGGGAGGTGTCTAAGCGACGGCAAAACTCCGGTGACGGCGAAACCCAGCCACTACTAAGACGGCGGCCGAACCGCCGAAACCGGAATGGACTACTTGGCGGAGCGCTGCCGGGAGATCTCGTAGAGGGAGATGCCGACGGCCATGGAGGCGTTGAGCGACTCCATCGCGGAGTCGATCGGGATGGAGACGATCTGGTCGCAGTTTTCGCGGACCAGGCGGCTCAGGCCCTTGCCCTCGGAACCGACGACGATGCAGACCGGCTCAGTGGCCAGGGACAGGTCCGGCAGTGAGACGTCGCCGTCGCCGTCGAGCCCCAGAACGTAGATGCCCATGTTCTTGAACGCCTTGAGCGTGTTGTTCAGGTTGGCGGCGCGTGCGACGGGGACGCGCACGGCGGCTCCCGCGCTGGTCTTCCAGGCCGAAGCGGTAACGCCGACGGAGCGGCGTTCCGGGACAACGACGCCGTGGCCGCTGAAGGCAGAAACCGAGCGGATGATGGCGCCGAGGTTGCGCGGATCGGTGATGCCGTCCAGCGCGACGAAGAGCGGTGCGTTGGCGACGTGGCCCTTCTTCCAGCTCGCGAGGGTTTCCTCGGCGAGCTCGTACGCGTCCTGGTACTCGTACGGCGGGATCTGCAGCACGAGGCCCTGGTGGATGGCGTCGTCGGTCATCCGGTCCAGCTCCGGCTTGCCGGTTTCCAGGAGCGGGATACCGCGTTCGGCGGCCAGCTTGAGGGATTCCTTGACCCGGTCATCCATCTCGATGCGGATGGCAACGTGGAGCGCTTTGGCAGGAATGCCAGCGCGCAGTGCTTCGACCACGGAGTTACGTCCGGTGACGACTTCCTCGGTGGCGCGGCCCTTGGGGCCCGAGCGGGCGCCGGCGTTACGCGGGGCACCCGGCCGTTTGGCCGCAGAGCGTTCCGCGAGCTGCTTGTTCTTGTGGGCCTTGTGGTACGGGCGGTCCTCCGCCTTGGGCGTGGGGCCCTTGCCCTCAAGAGCCTTGCGGCCATGACCGCCGGTTCCGACGGTGGGGCCCTTCTTCAATTTGACCGACCGGCGACCGTTGTTGGCCATGATTTCCACCCTTTTAAATACGCGATTCGTTGACAAGTCTGAACTCCAGTCTACTGACTCGAGTTAAATCGTCGACCGGGGGCCGTGATGGTGGCGTTCCCGTTGCCCAGTTGGGGCCGCGGCGGGCCGGCTCCTCAGCTGCGCTTAAGGCTCCAGCTTGCGCCGTCGGCACCGTCCTCGACGACGACGCCGGCCGCCGCGAGGGTGTCGCGGATGGCGTCCGAGGCTGCCCAGTCCTTGCCGGCCCGGGCCTGCGCCCTCGCCGCGAGCTGCGCCTCGACGAGAACGCCGAGGGCGGTGTTGCTTTGTTCGTCCACTGCCGGGGCCGCGGTGTCGTTGAGACCAAGGACACGCAGCATGTCGGTCGCGCTGTGCAGCGCCCTGCGGGCGTCGTCGAGTTCGCCGGCGGTGAGTGCTGTGTTGCCGGCGCGGACGGTGTCGTGCAGCACCGCCAGTGCCTGCGGGACGTTGAGGTCATCATCCATGGCCGCCGCGAAAGCATCGGGGACGGTGCCGTCGTTGTCCGACGCCGGGCCTGCACCGTCCACTCCGGCAAGGGTCCGGCTCGCGCGGCTGAGGAAGCCATCAATCCGCTCCATGGCGGCGGCGGCCTCCTGCAAGGAGGTGGGCTGGTAGTCGAGGATCGAGCGGTACTGGGCCTGTCCCAGGTAGTAGCGGACCACCCGAGGCGACGCCACCGCCAGCATTTCGGACGGGCTGACCGTGTTGCCGATCGACTTGGACATTTTCTCCCCGGCGTAAGTGACCATGCCGTTGTGCATCCAGAAGTTGGCAAACGGGTGCCCGGCTGCCTGCGACTGCGCCATCTCGTTTTCATGGTGCGGAAAGCGCAGATCGAGGCCGCCGCCGTGGATGTCGAACTCCGTGCCGAGGTATTTGGTGACCATCGCCGAGCATTCCAGATGCCAGCCCGGCCGGCCGGCGCCCCAGGGCGACGCCCAACTCGCCGTCGTCGGCTCCCCGTCCTTGTGGCCCTTCCAGAGCGCGAAGTCGCGCGGATCCTTTTTACCGCGGGGGTCAGCGTCCGGGGCGCCCTGCATGTCGTCCACCTTCTGCCGCGTCAGCGAGCCGTACTTGCTCCAGGAGCGGACGTCGAAGTAGACGTCGCCGGAGCCGTCCGGCGCGGGGTAGGCGTGGCCCCGGTCGATCAGCTGTTGAATCAGGGCGTGCATCTCCGGGATGTGGCCGGTGGCGCGGGGTTCGTACGTGGGCCGGGAGACCCCGAGGGTGTCGTAGGCCTTGAGGAACTCCTGCTCATACCGGTAGGCCAACGCCCACCATTCCTCCTCCCGGACCGCACCGGGCTCGTCCTCGAACTCCGGACCGAAGGAGGCCATGGACTTGGCCAGGATCTTGTCGTCGATGTCGGTCACGTTGCGGACCACTGTCACGCGGAAGCCCCGGTACTGCAGCCAGCGGGTGAGCTGGTCGAAGGCGATGGCGGAGCGGATGTGCCCCACGTGCGGCATGCCCTGCACCGTGGCGCCGCAGTAGTAGAGGCTCACTTTGCCCGGAACCAGGGGGACGAAGTTCCGGACTTCGGCGGATGCAGTGTCGTAAAAGCGCAGGGTCACCGCTCCAGATTAGCCGATGGCCCCGTTTCGCCCGCCCGCCCTGTCGGCCCGCAGCGCGCCGCGGTCCTGGACACGCCGGTTACTTGCAGTACTCGCCGATCTTGTTGATCTGTTCCCTGAACTGATCCGTCTGCTCGGCGGTCTGGGTTCCATCGGGGGTGGCGGCCACATCTTTCATCACGTCCGCCATCTTCTGGATCGGGGCGGACACCTCGGGGGCCACCTTGTCCGCGACTTCCTGGTAGTGCTGGGCGATCTGGCCCGCCCGCTCCTTCTGGGTTCCGGTGGGCACGAAGTTGTCGCCGTTGAGGAAGGCGCAGCTCTCCTGCACACTCATTCTGGCGGGCGCCGGCGGCGTCCCCGATCCCGCGCAGCCGGTCAGCAGCGTTCCAGTGAGGAGTGCGACGGCGGCGGCCAGCTTTTTCACGGTGTCTCCTGTTGGCACGGGAACGGGATGTCCCTTAATCCTAGGCGACCGGGGCCGGTCCGGCCTGGCCGGAACGGTAGACGAGGGCGGTGGCGATGGCCGAAATCCCCTCACCTCGGCCCGTGAAGCCGAGCCCGTCGCTGGTGGTGGCCGTGACGCTCACCGGAGCCGCCGCCGCCGCACTGAGGACGCGCTGCGATTCCTCGCGCCGGGGACCGAATTTCGGCCGGTTGGCGACAAACTGCACGGCGATGTTGCCGATTTCGAACCCTTCGGCGCGAACGATCCGCGCCGCGGCTGCGAGAAGGGTCACTCCGGACGCACCGGCGTATTCGGGCCGGTCGGTGCCGAAGTGTGTACCCAGGTCCCCCACTCCGCAGGCGGAAAAGAGGGCGTCGGCCGCGGCGTGCGCCACCGGATCGCCGTCCGAATGGCCGGACAGGCCGCGTTCCCCTTCCCAGAAAAGGCCTCCGAGCCAGAGCGGTTGAGGGGCGTCTTCAGAGGCGTAAGCGTGGACATCGACGCCGATTCCGGTCCGCGGTATGACCGGGAGGGCCGCGTTCGGGGGCACGTGGTTCGGGGTCGCCGTCATGGTCAGCCTTCCACCCAGCGGGCGCCAAGGGGGCCTTCGAGGAGACCCTCGGCAATGATGAGGTCCAGGGGTGTCGTGATCTTCAGCGACTGGCTGGCGCCACGTACGGCGTGGACGGGAACGCCCAGAAGTTCGACGAGCATGGCGTCGTCCGTGACGGCGGCGGCCTGGTCGGCGTCGAATCCGGCAGCAGCCTCATGGGCGCGGCGGAGCGTGGCCAGGTCGAAGCCCTGCGGCGTCTGTACCGAGCGGAGCGTCTCCCGGGGTGCCGTGCCGGTCACGAGCTCCGGGGCGATGGCAATGCCGTCGCCGGCAGTCGGCTCCACCGTCTTGACGGTGTCCACCACCGGCATGACCGGAATGACCGCTTTCGCACCGGCCGCCAGCGCATCAACCACACGGTGGAAAACCGATTCGGGCGTCAGCGCGCGTGCAGCGTCGTGCACCAGGACAGCCTGGGTGCCACTCTCGAGCACGGCCATGGCGGCGCGGACCGATTCGGCCCGGCTGGCTCCGCCGTCCACGAGCGTGAGCAGTGGGCCGCCGTCGACCAGCTCCGTCCGAAAGTCATCGCACATCTCCCGGAGCGCCCTGTCGCCTTCGGGTAAAGCGACACAGACCTGTGCGGCTACTCCCGAGGCGACTATCCCCCGCAAGGCATGCATCAGAATGGGCTCGCCGCCAAGCGGAACGCGTGCCTTGGGCATGCCGTAGCCGAGGCGCTGCCCGGAGCCGGCCGCAACGACGATGACGGCGGTGGCAGGGGTCGTCGATCCAGTATCCATGCGCTCAAGACTACGTCCCCGCAGTGCCGCCCAAGTAGCTCGCAGCTGTTGTCGTTTTGGGCGCTTGAAAACGGCCCAACTGCGAGCTAGTTGGGGGACCCGCCGCGCGGAGCGGGAGAAATGGGCAAAAAGAAACCCCGGCGGCTTTCGCCACCGGGGTTCAATTCTTGTCTTAGGAAGCCAGGACTTCGTCGAGAACGCTTGCGGCCTTCTCTTCATCCGTCTTTTCGGCCAACGCCAGTTCTGAAATCAGAATCTGGCGGGCCTTGGCCAGCATGCGCTTCTCTCCTGCGGAGAGACCCCGGTCGTGATCGCGGCGCCACAGGTCGCGGACGACCTCTGCAACCTTGATGACGTCACCGGAAGCAAGCTTCTCCAGGTTTGCCTTGTACCGACGTGACCAGTTGGTGGGCTCCTCAGTGAACTCGGCGCGCAGCACATCAAACACGTGCTCCAAACCTTCTTTGCCCACTACGTCCCGGACCCCAACTAGGTCAACGTTTTCTGCTGGAACTTCAATGGTCAGATCACCCTGAGCCACCTTGAGCTTGAGATACATCTTCTCTTCGCCCTTGACAGTGCGCATCTTGATTTCTTCAATTTTGGCTGCACCGTGGTGAGGGTAAACTACTGTCTCGCCGACCTCAAAAACCATGTGGACATTCCCCTTTCCCGCAGACCAGTTTATCACGATTAAGGCATACGACTGCCATCGTTTGTGCCCTAGAACCGCATGAATCCGGGGAAAATGGCCCGAAACGGAGCCCTCAGACCCCTTGACGAAAGCGGATATTAGTGCATGCAACAGGCTTTGCCAAGGGTCTGCTGCTGCACGGCCCCGGAGCCCCTCCCTGCCCGGCGGACGCACCACCTGCACCGGATCCGGCGCACGTGGGGACGCAGCGCCCGCGCGTATGTGTACGGGCGGAATCCTCGTTTGCGGCCGATTGCAGATAGGCTATGGCTGAATACTGTTTCAAGACTCTCGAGGAGTGCGTGACGTGCGTTTCACTGCGATGAACCGGGGCCAGCGCGGCAAGCTGGCAATGGCAACGGCTGCACTTGGCATCGGCCTGCTGTCGGTAACCGGCTGCGGCTACATCAACCCCCAGCAGACCTCTGAGCAGTACTCCGCGTCGGACGGAACGCAAACCAACCTCGGCCCGCTGCAGCTCCGCAACATGATGATCATCTCGGAGGGCGAAGACAAGCCCGGCCGTGTGATCGGCGCGGTCTACAACAACTCGGCCCGTGACGTGAAGCTGACCATCAGCGGCGACGGCGGTGCCCAGGCCGAGATCTCGGTCAAGAAGAACTCCTACGCACTGCTGAACGAGGATTCTGCCGACGAGGCGCTCCTCAGCACCACCGGCGCCAAACCCGGCTCCCTGCTTGAGCTCAGCGTCCGCGAGGACGGCACCAACCAGAACGCCAAGTTCAAGGTCCCTGTCTTGGACGGCACGATCGTCGACTACAAGCAGTACCTGCCGAGCACCGCGCCGACCGGCGGCACCGATACGGCCTCGCCGACGTCGACGCCGACTCCGACGAGCAGCGCGAACCACTAAGCTTCCACGCAAATGGAGGGGCACCCGGTCTGAACAGTTCAGTCCGGGTGCCCCTCCTTTTTGCTGCCTGATGCCTTACGCCAGGCGCCGGCCCTTATGGCTCAGGGCTCGAACTTGTAGCCGAGCCCGCGGACGGTGATCAGGTACCGCGGCGCCGAAGGGTCGGGCTCGATCTTGCTGCGCAGCCGTTTGACGTGGACGTCCAGGGTCTTGGTGTCCCCCACATAGTCCGACCCCCAGACCCGGTCGATCAGCTGCCCGCGGGTCAGCACCCGGCCGGAGTTCCGCAGCAGCATCTCCAACAGCTCGAATTCCTTCAGCGGCAGCGAGACCTGCTCGCCTCCGACGCTGACCACGTGCCGTTCGACGTCCATCCGGACCGGACCGGCCTGCACGGTGCTGGAGATCAGTTCCTCGGGCTCACCCTGGCGGCGGAGCACGGCCCGGACGCGGGCGACGAGTTCGCGGGAGGAGTAGGGCTTGGTGACGTAGTCATCAGCGCCCAGCTCCAGTCCCACCACTTTGTCGATCTCCGCATCCTTGGCTGTCAGCATGATGACGGGAACGGAGGAGCGCTGCCGGAGCTGGCGGCAGACTTCGGTGCCGGACTGGCCGGGAAGCTGCAGGTCCAGGAGGACGAGGTCGGCGCCGTTGCGGTCAAACTCGGTGATGGCGTCAAGCCCGTTATCCACCACCTCCACCTCGAACCCTTCCTTGCCCAGCAGATATGACAACGGGTCGCTGAACGACTCCTCGTCCTCGACAATCAAAATCCTGCTCAAGCGCTGGCTCCTTGCTCATGGACGCCTGCGGCGTCGCGTCTTTGGGGTTGTCCGTGCGGGACGGCGGGTTGCCCGGCGGACGGGACGGCGGGCCGGCCGTCGGCGGCGGCCTGGGCCGCCGGTTTGCGCGCCCCGGGGGCGTCGACGTCGTCCTGGCCCTCCATCTCCGGAAGCCGGATGGTGAACGTGGACCCCTGGCCGGGCTGTGACCAGACGGTCACTTCGCCGCCGTGGTTTGAAATGACGTGCTTCACGATGCTCAGGCCCAGGCCCGTGCCGCCGGTGTGCCGGGACCGGGCAGAGTCCACCCGGTAGAAGCGTTCAAAAACGCGTTCCTGGTCGTCAGGGCTGAGCCCTTCACCCTGGTCCGTCACGGACACGGCAACTAGGCCGTCTTTGGCGCGGACGCCGACGCCCACCCGGGTGTTTTCCGGCGAATACCGGATGGCGTTGTCGATCAGGTTCCGGAGCGCGGTCACGAGCAGGTCCTGGTCGCCGTAGACCATCGCCTTCGCGCGCCCGCCGACAACCAGCTGGATGTTCTTGGTCTCGGCGGGCAGCTGTGACCGGTCGACAGCCTCCGACACCACAGTGTTGATATCCACCGGCCGCCCCTGTTGCGCGACGTTAGCGCCCTGCAGCCGTGACAGTTCGATGATGTCCTGGACCAGGGCGGCGAGCCTGGCGGATTCCTTTTGCATGCGCTTGGCGAAGCGCCGGACCGCTTCCGGGTCGTCCGCGGAGGACTCCAGCGCTTCGGCCAGGAGGGAGATGCCGCCCACGGGGGTCTTCAGCTCATGCGAGACGTTGGCGACGAAGTCGTTCCGGACTTCTTCCGTGCGGGTGAACTCGGTGCGGTCATCGGCCAGCAAAAGGATGTATTCCTCGCCGATCATGGCTGCCCGAACCTGGACGACGATGGTGCCCTGGCCCAGCGGGCCGCGGGGCAGCTCAAGCTGTTTCTCGAGGATGACGCCGTCGCGCCGGACCCGGGC
The DNA here is from genome assembly GCF_947090775.1 of Pseudarthrobacter sp. MM222. NCBI lineage: Bacteria > Bacillati > Actinomycetota > Actinomycetes > Micrococcales > Micrococcaceae > Pseudarthrobacter > Pseudarthrobacter sp. MM222. The sequence goes on along the minus strand of NZ_OX352321.1, from coordinate 643,962 downwards.
TGTCATTTCCAGGACCTGGTCGTGCACCACGGTGTGGCCGCGTACCAGGCCGTAGGCGTAGGCCGCCGGACTGGCGCGCACCACGCCGTCGATCGCGTCCACCACAACGAAGGCGCGTCCGACGGCGGCCAGCACCTCCGCCGCACCGTCCGGGAGGGTGGGGTCGTCGAACTCCATGTCCGTGAGCTGGCGCTGCTGTTCGCTAACCCGGAACGCGAGGACACCGAAAATGCCAAGCGAGAGGCCGATCAGGCCGGCAATCACACCGATGAGCATTGGATCCACGGCTCCAGCTTATGCTCTGGCCCGCGGCCAAAACTGAAATCTCCTGCTAATCCGGCACTGGTTCAGCTAACGTTCACCTATTGGGACGTAACAGTTCACCGGGGACTGGAAGAGTTGACAGTTGAAGCGCCGAGAGGTGAACCGAAATAGGCCCGCCGCCATCATGGCCGGCAGTATTTCCAAGGAAAGGACGCACACGTGCGTAAGGTTTTTCAGGAAGAGCTCACCCAAGTGGGTGAACAGCTCGTCGAAATTTCCAAGCTGGTCAGCGAGGCCATCGAAAAGGCCGTAACGGCCTTCGAGGGCGCCGATATCGACCTGGCCGAGGACGTCATTGCGGCCGATGCCAGGATCGACTTCCTGCAGAACAGCCTCGACGAGCGCGCCATCGACATCCTGGCGCTGCAGGGCCCGGTGGCCAGCGACCTGCGCATGATCGTGGGCTCCCTCCGGATGAGCGCCTCACTGGAGCGCATGGGTGACCTCGCCCGCCACCTCGCGCAGCTAGCCCGGCTCCGCTACCCCGCGGCAGTGGTTCCCGCCCAGCTGCAGGAGACGTTCCGCAGCTTTGCGGAGCAGGACCTCTTGATCGCCAACAAGCTCACGGAGCTGCTGGAAACCCGCAACCTCGAGGTTGCCCGGGACATCATGAAGGCCAACAGCGCGGTCAACGATCTCCACCTGAGCGTGTTCAAGGCGATCGCGCGGAGTGACTGGCAGGAATCCCCCGCCACCACCGTCGACGTCGCGCTGGCCAGCCGATACTTCGAGCGCTTCGCCGACCACGGCGTCTCTGTCGCCCAAAAGGTGACGTACCTGGTCACCGGCGCCTGGCAGCCGAACAGCATCGAACACAGCTGACGCCCGCGCCGGCAGGACGGCGCAGCGTACGACGGCGGCCGGTCATCTTTGAGGTGACCGGCCGCTCGTCATTGCTTTATTGCCCTGTTGCGTGGTGGCGTGGACTCTACTTCTTGCCCTGGTTGGCGACTGCCTGGATCGCCTCGGCAGCGGCCTCCGGGTCGAGGTACGTGCCGCCCGGCTTAAGCGGTGCGAAGTTCTCGTCCAGTTCGTAGACCAGCGGGATGCCGGTGGGAATGTTCAGGCCGGCGATGTCCTCGTCGCTGATGCCGTCCAGGTGCTTGACCAGTGCGCGGAGCGAGTTGCCGTGGGCCGTGACCAGGACGGTCTTCCCTGCCTTCAGGTCCTCCTTGATGTCCGATTCCCAGTACGGCATGAGACGGATGAGGACGTCCTTGAGGCACTCGGTGCGCGGAAGGTCATCGCCCAAATCGGCGTACCGGGGATCGCCCGCCTGGGAGAACTCGGAGTCGTCGGCGAGGGGCGGCGGCGGGGTGTCGTAGGACCGGCGCCACAGCATGAACTGCTCTTCGCCGAATTCGGCGAGAGTCTGGGCCTTGTCCTTGCCCTGCAGGGCACCGTAGTGGCGTTCGTTGAGGCGCCAGTCCCGCTTGACGTCGATCCAGCCACGGTCGGCCGTCTCCAGGGTCAGGTTGGCCGTGTTGATGGCCCGCCTCAGCCGCGAGGTGTACAGGATGTCCGGGAGGATGTTGTTCTCCACGAGAAGCTCGCCGCCGCGAACCGCTTCAGCGCGGCCCTGGTCATTCAGGTCAACGTCCACCCAGCCGGTGAACAGGTTCTTGGCGTTCCATTCGCTGTGGCCGTGGCGCAGCAGAATCAGCTTGTAAGTCATGGTTTTCATCCTAGCGGAGCAGTCAGGGCCAGTGCCGAGCGTTACATTTGCCCCATACATGTCCGTGCGCGGGCTCGGGATAGGGTGGGCTGGTGGTGCATAAGGCTGAGCGCGTGGACTCCTCCGTGATCAGAGGCAGCGCCAAGAGCGCGGTCCGCAGCGGGCGCCCGGTGGGCAATGTTACCCGGGGGACCACCAACCCCAACCGGATGCGGCGGCTGGACCGCTGGTTAACGGGACCGCAGGCGTGGCGGCTCCGTGCGGCGTCCGACCCCCTCGTCGTCGACCTCGGCTACGGTGCTTCCCCGGCCACCGCCGTCGAACTTTTCGAGCGACTGTCCGTGATCCGTCCGGACGTCCGGGTGGTCGGCATCGAAATCGAGCCTGAGCGGGTCCGGCTGGCGCAAGAACTGGAACGGCCGGGCCTCAGCTTCCGGCTCGGTGGTTTCGAGCTTCCGGTGCAGGGCCGGCCGGTGCTGGTGCGCGCCTTCAACGTGCTGCGGCAGTATGAGGAGGCCGATGTTTCCGGTATTTGGCTGCTGGTGCAGGGCCGGCTCGCGCCCGGCGGCCTGTTTATCGACGGCACCTGCGACGAGATCGGCCGGCGCGTCACGTGGGTGGCCCTGGACGCCGAGGGACCGCTCAGCCTGACCCTGTCAGTGCGCTTCGGCAGTTTCGAGCTGCCATCCGACGTGGCCGAACGGTTGCCGAAGGCCCTCATCCACCGGAACGTGCCGGGCGAAAGGATCCATTCCTACCTCTCGGCGATGGACCAGGCCTGGCTGGAGGCGGCGCCGCTGGCCTCTTTCGGGAACAGGCAGCGCTGGTCCGCGATGTGCCGGGGGCTACTCGACGCCGGCTGGCCGGTCCACGACGGGCCGTCGCGATGGCGGCTGGGCGAACTGACCGTGGCCTGGGACGCCGTCGCGCCGGGTGCCCAGCCTGGCGGTCACCAGGGGCCGTAGGGTCCCTGGCTGCGGTTTCCGCCGCGGCCCGCGTCAGTGACGGCAGGGCGGACATCGGCGAGGTAGACGGAAGCTGCGGTTACGGCGGCGAGTCCGAACAGGCCCAACGGGCCGAGGAGTCCCCCGCCACCGCCGCCCAGCACTGAAAGCAGACCCACGGCCAGGGCGCCGCCGGTCAGGGCCAGCCAGAACGTCTTGGTCCGCTTGGACACGGCTTCAAAAGCCGGGGCTTTGTGGCGCAGGCAATCGAAAAACGCCCACACCTCGATGACCAGGGCTACCAAGGCCAGGAGGAGATAGATTCCTGTTTCGACATAGTAAATAAGCGCGCGTCCGTCCATAACCCCCAGCCTAGCCGTCCAGAGTAGCCAGGGCCTGCTCCAAATCGGCCCAAAGGTCCTCGACGTTCTCGATTCCGACGCTCAACCGGACCAAGTTCTCCGGAACACTCACCGGCTCCGCCACGTGCCGGCGACGCCGTTCGATCAGCGACTCCACCCCGCCGAGCGAGGTGGCCGGCAACCACAGCTGCAGCGCACGGATCATCCGGTCGGCCGCATCTGCCCCGCTCAGGCCCTGCGCTCCGCCTACCGGCGCGACTTCGATACAGAGGATGGAGCCGAAGCCCTTCATCTGGTCCTTTGCCCGCTCGTGGCCCGGATCCGAGGCGAGGCCCGGGAAACGGATACCGGCTATCCCCGGATGCGTGCTGAGCCGGTCCGCGAGGACAACCGCCGACGCCTGCGAACGCTCAATCCGCAGGGCAAGCGTGCGCAGTCCGCGCAGGGCCAGCCACGCCTCGAAGGGTCCGGCGATACCGCCATGGATGGTGCGGTGGTGCAGCAGCGTGGCGCGAAGCCCCGCGTCGGACGTCACGAGGGCGCCCAACACGACGTCGGAATGGCCGGACAGGTACTTCGTCACGGAATGCAGCACGACGTCGGACCCCAGCGACAGCGGCTGCTGCACCAAGGGGGTCGAGAACGTATTGTCCGTCACAACAATGGCGCCAGCGTCGTGGGCGGCCGCGGTCAGCGCCCGGATGTCGGCGACGCCGAGCATCGGGTTCGTCGGGCTCTCCAGCCAGAGCATGCTCGCTGCTGCTCCCTCCGCCGGCGTGAGCTGCTCCAGCACGGCGTCGGTATCCGTGATGTCCACAGTGCGCAGTTCCAGGAAGCCCTTCTCGGCCAGCTCCGTGGCCATCACCAGGGACCCCGCGTAGCTGTGGGACGGCATCACCAGCACTCCCCCGGCGGGTACCAGCGACAACGCGGAACTGACGGCGGCGAGCCCTGAGGCGTACAGCAGTCCGGGGAGCTCGGCGCCTTCGAGCTGGCCGAGGGCCTCCTCGAACGGGTCCCAGGTGGGGTTGGAATACCGCCCGTAACCGCGGTCGCCGTCGCCCAGGGGCCCGGTGCCGAAATAGGTCGAGGACAGCACAAGCGGCGGGTTGACTGGCTGGTCACGGGTGCGCGGCGGGCGGCCGGACGCCACCACCACAGTTTCGGCGGAAAGCGTGGCTGCCTGCTCTTCGGAAAGACTCATGGTGACAGGGTACTTCGGCGGCGCGCAGGGCAGCCAAGGCGTTACGCCGGCACACTCCGGCGCCCGGCGATTGTCGGTAGGCTAGAGCAGTGACTACCCAGAACCCCGGACTGTTTATCGCCTTCGAAGGCGGCGACGGCGCCGGCAAGTCCACGCAGACCGCAGAACTGGCCGGGGCGCTTGAGGCGCGCGGCTTCAAAGTCCTGCGGACCCGCGAGCCGGGTGGCACTCCGATCGGCGAAAAATTGCGTTCCCTCGTGCTGGATCACGGGCACGGCCACATCGACGCCCATACCGAAGCCCTGATCTTCGCCGCTTCCCGGGCCGCCCACGCCAGCCAGGTTATCCGGCCCGCCCTCGAACAGGGCCAGATCGTCCTCACCGACCGTTACATCGACTCCTCGGTGGCCTACCAGGGGGCAGGACGCGACCTCGGCACCGACGCCGTCCGGGAAATCAACGAATGGGCCACCTCCGGACTCCAGCCGGACCTCACGGTACTGCTCGACGTCGACCCCGCGGTTGGCCGGCGCCGCCGCACCGCGGGAGATGCCGCGGAGGACCGGCTGGAATCCGAGGCGGATGAATTCCATGCCCGGATCCGCGCCGCTTTCCTTGACCTTGCCGCGGCCCGGCCTGAGAAGTACCTGGTCCTGCCCGCGCACCTGCCGGTCGAGGCGATTTCCGCGCGGATCCTCGAACGTGTCGCGTCCTTGCTGGCCCTGTCCGGCAGCGTGCCGGCATGACCGTCTGGGACGACCTCCAGGGCCAGCCCGCCGTCGTCGCCCAATTGCGGCAGGCGGCCCAGGGCGAAGGACTCAACCATGCCTGGCTTTTCACCGGCCCGCCAGGGTCCGGCCGCTCCAACGCGGCGAAGGCATTTGCCGCGGCCCTGAACTGCGACCAGGAGGATCTCAGGTTGCGCGGCTGCGGGGAATGCGCCGCATGCCGGACCATCCTCGGGGAAACGCATTCGGACGTGGCGTTCGTCCGGACCGAGAAGGTCACCATCACCATCGACGAGGCCCGCGAACTGGTCGCCACCGCCGGAAACCGGCCGTCCTCGGCCAGGTGGCGCATCATCGTCGTGGAGGACGCGGACCGGATGGCCGAACGCACCACGAACGTGCTGCTCAAGGCTATCGAGGAACCCACACCGCGTACCGTTTGGATGCTCTGCGCGCCGTCCCCGGCGGATGTGCTGGTCACTATCCGCTCGCGCTGCCGGGCCGTGGCCCTGCGCCTGCCGCCCGCCGCCGACGTCGCGGCCCTGCTGGTCAAGCGCGACGGCGTGGACCTTGCCGTGGCGGAGCGTGCGGCCCGCGCGGCGCAGAGCCATGTCGGCATCGCCCGGCGGCTGGCCCGCGATCCGGACGCCCGGCAGCGCCGGCTCGAAACCGTCCGGTTCCCGCTGGGGCTCCGTGGCGTCACAGCCGCGGTTCTGATGGCGGAAAAGCTGGTGAAGATTGCCACCGAGGAAGCCAACAGCTCCAACGATGAACGCGATGCCGCCGAGAAGATCGCGCTCCTTGCCACGCTCGGCGCACCGGAAAGCGGAACCCTGCCCCCGGCCATGCGCGCCCAGGTCAAACAACTCGAGGACGACCAGAAACGCCGTGCCAAACGTTCCGTAACGGATTCCCTTGACCGAACGCTGACCGACCTGCTGTCCTTTTATCGGGATGTGCTCGTCATCCAGATGGGGAACGCTGTTGAACTCGTCAACGTTGAACTCAGGAGCGAACTCGTTGAGTTCGCCCGACTTTCCAGCGCGGAGACGACCCTTGCCCGGATGGACGCCATTAACAAGGCCCGGAAAAGGATCACAACAACCAACGTTGCTCCACTGCTGGCCATCGAGTCCATGGCCAGCAGCCTCATCTGACGTTGCCAGTGCCGCACCCGTCCGCCCGGTCTGATGCAGCCGGTAAAGTCGCCCCGTTCCAACCCTCTGAGGAGAACCGCATGAAGTCTGCACGACCCGTGCCCGCCAGATTCCGGTCCGTAGCGATCGGTATGCGGGCTGTCGGCGCCATGGCCCTGGCCCTGGTGCTTGCCTCGTGCAGCCTCTTCGGTGGGGACGGCGGGTCCAAGGACGCCAACCCGGGGCAGCCCGATCCGGCTATCGCTGCGGCGGCCCCGGCCGAGCTGCGCAGTTTCTACTCGCAGCAGGTCGACTGGACGCCGTGCGAGGCTGACTTCCAGTGCGCCAAAATCAAGGTCCCGCTGGATTACAGCAAGCCTGACGGGGAAAGCATCGAAATCGCCGCCATCAAACTTCCCACCAAGTCCGCAAAAATGGGCAGCCTGCTGGTCAACCCGGGGGGCCCCGGCGGCTCCGGGTACGACTTCGTCAGGGACGCCGGTGCCACGAACATCTCGGATAAGGTCCGCGCGAACTATGACATCGTCGGTTTCGACCCGCGGGGTGTGAAACGCTCCGCTCCCGTCACCTGCCTCACCGACCCGGAACGCGACGCCTACCGCGCCAAGATCTACGCCCTGGACACCGACGCCGGCCTGGCAGCAGCCCTCGCCGACAACAAGGCGATCGCAGACAAATGCGCGGAAAAGACCGGCGCGCTCCTGGGCCACGTCGACACCGTGAGCGCGGCCAAGGACCTCGACATCCTGCGCGCCGGGGTCAACGACAAGAAGCTGAACTACCTTGGCTATTCCTACGGGACATTCCTCGGCTCCACCTACGCCTCGCTGTTCCCGGACAACGTGGGCCGGATGGTCCTGGATGGAGCCCTCGATCCGTCGATCACCGCCGAGGAGCTCACGAGCGCACAGGCGAAGGCGTTCGAGAAGGCGCTCCGCGCCTACGTGGAGCGTTGCCAGCAGGGAAGCGGGTGCCCGCTGAGTGGCAGCGTCGACGACGGCCTCCAGCAGATCCGCGATGTGATTGCCGCAGTGGAAACGAACCCGATGAAGGCACGGGACGGCCGGATCGTCTCGGCGTCGAACGTGGTCACGGGGATCATCGTTCCGCTCTACAACGACGACAACTGGCCCATCCTCACCCAAGCCCTGGACCAGATCCTGAAGGGCGACCCGTCGCAGCTCCAGCGGCTGGCGGACTTCAACGCCGACCGTGAACCCAACGGGACCTACTCGTCGAACAGCACGTTCGCGTTCAACGCCATCAGCTGCCTGGACCACCCCATGGTGACGGACACGGCCGGCATGCGCGCCGACGAAGAGAAGCTCCGTCAGGACTCCCCGACCATGGGCTACTACTTCGCCTACAGCGGGAGCAACTGCAAGGACTGGCCCTACAAGAGCACCCGGACCCCGGCCCCCGTAGAGTACACCGGCTCAACCGATATCGTGGTGATCGGTACCACCGGGGACCCGGCCACTCCCGTGGAGTTGGCCAGCGCGCTGCGCAAGCAGCTCGGCAAGGCTTCCCTGCTGACCTGGAAGGGCGAGGGCCACACCGCCTACGGCCGTTCCAACGAGTGCATCGGCAACGCCGTGGACAGCTACCTGGTGGACGGCAAGACACCCGCGGACAACACCGTCTGCTGAACCCGATTCTGAGTTCTGGCGGCGCGGCCCGGGACACCAGCGGCAGGCCATGGCGGCTCATTTTGACCCGGGCGCCGAAACTCGATTACAGTTGTCTCTTGCATGATCCGCCCGGTTTTCCGGGTTTCATGCGGTTGCTTCCTTAGCTCAGTTGGTAGAGCGTCTCACTCGTAATGAGAAGGTCGCCAGTTCGATTCTGGCAGGAAGCTCGAGACGGACGGACCCCGTATTCCCGCTGAGGCAGCGGGAATACGGGGTTTTTCGGTTCATGCGATCGCAGCGGCGGCCAGCCTTGCCGCGTTGGCGGCGGCGGCCCCGGGGCTGGCCAGGCGCCCAGTCAGCCAGCCAAGCTGTTGCCGATGCCCAGGCCCTCAGAGCGGAAGCCGGCGGCATCCTGCCACCCCCAATTCATGACAGGACACCGCCGCCTTACCGGGCTATTTCGATTCGGCGGCGGCCAGCCTTGCCGCGTTGGCGGCGGCGGCCCGGCGGATTTCCTTGACCTGTTCGATCTGCGGGGCAAGTTCCTGCATGCGGGTTGTCAGGTACTTGTCCAGGACTTTGTCCAGCGCCGTGTGGAACCCGGTCTTGTCCCGGCAGACCGCGTCGGTCACGGCGATTCTGAACTCTTCCTGGCCGCCTGCGGCACTTCCCGCATCAGCGGCCTGCTGCGGGTTCGCGAACGAGGCGTAGGAGGTTTCTTTCATGCATGCTGTCCAGTCAGTGACGGCTTTGGTAATTCCTGAGTCGCCGGAGGCGGACAAGCTGGCGGGGAAAAACGAGTTGTAGGCGATGCCGGTGGCGAGCATGTAATGCTCCGCGTTGCCATAGATCTGTGTCATGGCTTCGCCACGGCATCCACCGGAGGAGGTTCCCATTCCGCCCACTGTGGCCTTTGGGGCGGTGTCGTCGGGCCCGGTGAGTGCGTCGGTGAAGGCCGGGTTGGCGAAAAGTTTGCCGTCTGCGGACTCGGCCGCCGGCTCGCGGGGTCCCTGCGGCCGGGTGCTGGCGTAACCGCTGGCTTTGGCGGCGTCGACCGTGAGCCGTTTGAATCCGATGGCTCCGTTGAGGTCCAGTGTCAGGTCGGAGATGGGCGGCGCATAGTCGAACCCTGCCTTGGCCATGCAGAGCCGGACAGCTTCCTGCATGCCCTTCTCTGCGATCGGATCGGCTGTGGCGTACGCCTCGGCCTGGCGGATGATCCCCGAGACGGGCTCCGGGGACGCTGTAACTGACGCCGCCGGTATGGCGGCCGCCGCCAGGGCGGCGCCGGTGCCGACGACCAGGACGGCAGCGCCGAAGATCTTCTTATGCATGGTGGCTCCTTGAGTTGTTTTGGGCAATGCGGTGGCTGGCCTTCGCTGCCGGGAAGGCCTCTTCAGGCGGGGCGGTATTGCCGGGGGCTAGTTGAGTACGTTGTTCTCGTAGGCGAAGGCGACGAGCTGAATCCGGTTCTTCAGCTTGAGCTTCGCCAGTATGCTGCCCACGTGGGACTTCACGGTGGCCTCGCTGAGCACCAGCGAATCGGCGATCTCGGCGTTTCCCAGTCCTTTGGCGGTCAGGAGAAACACGTCGCGTTCCCGGCCCGACAGGTCGGCCAGGGCTGCGTCGTTCCCGGTGGCGGGCGTGGTGTAGTCACGCAGCAGTTCGTTCGTGATGGCCGGGGCGATGACCGAGTGCCCCGAGTGGACCGTTCGGATGGCGGCCAGCAGGAAGTCGGGTGTGGTGTCCTTGGTCAGAAAACCTGCAGCGCCGGCCTGGATAGCCCGCACGACGGCTTCGTCATGCTGGATGGTGGTCAGAACGATAATTTTGGTAGCGGGTCGAATGGGCGCCGCCATGATCGTTTTCGTTGCCGTGATTCCGTCCATAACGGGCATCCTGATGTCCATTAGGAGCACATCAGGACATAACTCCTGCACGAGTTCAACGGCCGCCGCTCCATTGACCGCTTCCCCGACAAGGTCCATATCCGTCTGGCTGCGCAGGATCATTTTGAGTCCGGCGCTAAACAGCGGCTGGTCATCGGCCAGGGCAATCCGGATTGGTGCACGGGTCATGGCTGTGCTCCTTCCAAAGCAAGAAGGCGGGGCTGTTTCCGGGCTGCCGCTGCGTGCTGGTCAGGAGCCGCCGAAGGGAGGAACGCCAGCACTTCGAAGGTCTCTGCGCCGCGGACTGTTTCGACCCAGCCGCCGGCGGCTGCAGCGCGGGCTTTCATTCCTGCTATCCCGCGGCCCGATGGGGTGGTCTTCGGCTCGACGGCCGGGCGGGAGATCAGCGAAGAGCGGACACGGAGCTCAAGGGACGTTGCGGCCCAGGCGAGGTGCAGGTGCGTGCCCCGGTTCCGGTCCCCGTGCTTGAACGCGTTTGTAAGGCTCTCCTGCGCAAGCCGATAAACCGTTAGCTGCTGGACGGCGGTCATGTCCCACGGCTCGCCTGTAAGTTCCATCGTGACCGGCATACCGCTGGAGCTCAAACGTTCGGCAAGAATCGCAAGATCTTCAATCTTGTGAGTCGGCTGGTTGCTTAGCTTTGTGGAAAAGCCTTCAATCAGCCGACGAGTTTCGACCAGTGCGGTCCTCGCTGATTCGGCGATGACCCTCGACGCTTGGTCGACGGATTCCGGTTCTGTGCGGTGGATGAAGCGAATTCCGTCGGCCTGCGCCACGATCACCGTCAGCGAATGTGCCAGGACATCGTGCAGCTCTCCGGCGATCCTGTTGCGTTCCTGTTCGACGGCAAGTTCGGTCGCCGTTTCCCGGAGTCGGGTTTCCGCCACGAGCTGTGCCCTCCGGCTCCTTGAGACGCTGTTGACTGCCATACCAACGGCCCAGGCGGCGAGGTTCAGGGCGGCGAACGCCCCGAAGATCAGAAAAGCATACGTGAGGGTTCGCAGTAGTCCCCTGCCGTAGAGCTGGTTGCCGAAGATGAAGTTGATCCAGGTCTGGTCGGTGAACCAATTGACGGTGGTGATGCCGGCGAATACGACAGCAGAAACGGGGACGACCCACCTGTTCCGGTTTTTCCAGCCGATCATGGCGAAGAAGATGACCACCGGAACGGCAGCGTAGCTTAGCACGCCGGAGAGAAGCACCAGCGGGAGGACCTTGAGCCCCTGAAGGGCCAGGGCGACGAAAACCAGTCCGAGGGCCGTCGCCGGCAGCATTTCAGCCACAGCTACACCGGTCAGGAGCGCCAGCAACAGGGCGCTGTTCTGGTCGAAATGGCGCTGCTCCAGGATGAGAAGTATCCCCAGAATCAGCACGGCCGTGGCCGGTGCCGCAAGGAACCTCAGGGACTGAATCGTTTTGAACATGCCTTCACCCTAAGCGGGCTCTTCCAGCACAGAGACCCATTTCGGGAGAGTTCCAACCCGATGATGAGGAAGTTCCACCCCACGGATGACTGATCCGCCCGTGGTTCCGCCAGTCGGAGTCGGAAAACGCCCTAGCCCGCCTGGTCGACGGCCGACATGTCGCCGACGCCAGGCGTGCCATCGGCGAGCGCGTAGCGCTGCAGCACCGCGCCCTTCGGTGAGGCGACGACCGGCTCGATGAGTCTGAGGTTCGTTGGCACCACCCCGTCGGCGAAGACCTTCTTTCCACCGCCGAGGAGGATCGGATACACCCAGAGCGTGAGGCGATCGAAGAGCCGCTCGCCGAACAGGGTCTGCACGAAGTCAAGACTGCCGATGACGTGGACGTTCTCGTGCCTGTCGCGCAGTGCGCGCACTGCGGCGGGCACATCAGGACCGAGCAGCGTGGAGCCGGCCCACTCGAGGGCAGGCGCCTGGCGCGAGGCCACGTATTTCGGGAGGCGGTTGAACAGCCGTGCGATTTCCCCGCCCGCATGCGGCCAGTACCCGGCGAAGATGTCGTAGGTCCGGCGCCCAAGCAGCAGAGCGTCCATCCCCGCCATCCCGGCGTCGATCTGCTCGCCGACGACCGCGTCGATCAGGGGCGCCTGCCAGCCGCCAAAGGCGAACCCGCCCTCAGTGTCCTCGTCTGGCCCGCCGGGCGCCTGCGCGACGCCGTCGAGCGTGGTGAACAGGTCGATATGGATCAGTCCCATGCCGTGCTCCCTCTCTGCCGCCCGCCGTCGCCCCGGCGCCGGGCTCACTTCGAGGCTGACACACAATCCCCCCGCGAAGCAACGGGTACCAACGGCTCGACGTGAGCCCACTGAGCATCCGCGATGTTCTGCCCTGATTAAATCCGGTTACATCCGGCCCGGTTCAGCCGATAAAGATTAATAGGCCGCCCACTGCCGTTCCAGCAGTGCCGCTGAAGGACTCCCAAGGCTGGCGCCGAATTCGCCCGGCGGTGTACCACCGCTCTGGTTCCGCGAGGAGTAGTCGAGGAACCACCAGTTTTGAGGAAGTTCGATGAGCAACCCGATCAGGCGTCTCAGCGCCGCCGTCACCGCCGGAGCCATGTCGGCGGTTGTCCTGTCTACCATGTTCGGCGGAACCGCCAACGCGGCCAACCCCGCTGCCATGCAGGCGACCCTGCAGGCCGCCTCCACGGGGACCTACACCGTCCGCTCAGGCGACACTCTCAGCGGGATCGCCGCCAGGCATGGAGTGAGCCTCGCATCCATTTTCGCGGCCAACAACATGAGCGCGCGGACCATCATCTATCCGGGGCAGAAGATCAAGCTGCGTCCCGCCACCAAAGCCGCTGCACCCAAGCCAGCCGCCAAGCCGGCAGCCAAGCCCGCCACCAAGCCGGCAGCTAAGCCCGCACCCAAGCCGGCAGCTAAGCCGGCCACACCCGCCGCCGCCATACACACCGTCAAGCCCGGCGACACGCTCAGCGGGATCGCCGCGAAACACGGTGTCAGCCTGTCCGGCCTCCTGGCGGCAAACGGGATGAATCTGCGGACCATCATCTACCCGGGGCAGAAAATCCGCCTGACAGCCAAGGCCGCACCGGCGCCCGCAAAGCCCGCACCCAAGCCGGCCGCCAAACCAGCGCCGAAGCCAGCACCTAAACCAGTTGCAAAACCAGCCCCGAAGCCGGCTGCCGCGAAGTCCTACGTGGTTAAGGCCGGTGACACGCTGTCCCGCATTGCAGCCAACCACGGTGTCAGCCTGTCAAGCATCCTGGCCGCGAACGGCATGAATCTGCGGACGATCATCTACCCTGGGCAGAAGATCGCCATCGCCGGAAAGGCCACGGCCGCCCCGAACCCGAAGCCGGCGGCGCCGTCGTCTACACCGTCAGTAGCCCAGCTGAAGACCATGGTGGCCGCTACCGCCCGCCGCATGAAAGTGGATCCGTCCCTGGCGTTGGCATTCGCCATGCAGGAGTCCAGCTTCCGCCAGAACGTCACGTCGTCGGCAGGTGCGATCGGCACGATGCAGGTCATGCCGACCTCCGGCGAATGGGCGTCCCAGCTTGTTGGCCGGTCGCTTGATCTGCGCAAGGCCCAGGACAATGTCACTGCCGGGGTCGCCATTATCTCGGCTTTGATCAGCACCAGTCCGAGCAAGGAGATCGCGATTGCGAGCTATTACCAGGGCCAGTACTCGGTGATGAACAGGGGCATGTACGAGGACACGAAGGCGTACGTCGCTTCGGTTCTGCGGCATCAGAAATCTTTCCGGTAGGCGGCTGGACCGCGCGCGCGGCCAGCTTGCGACGGCTCGTTGTTGCTTGCTAGTGACGTGCGGGAGCTGTCTTGGATATGCTCAGGCTCTGACGGGCCCTTCGGCCCACCCGCCCCGACGCCTCGGCTAGGGCCGAATGATCGCCGGGCTGAGCAGAGAGGCCAGCCGTGGATTTCATACCGGACAATGAGCATCCGCTGGACCCCTTTCCGCACTACCGGAGCATGAGGGACCGCGTCCCCGTTTTCCACGATGAGCAATCCGGGAGTTGGCATGTCTTCCGGTATGACGACGTGCAGCGGGTGCTCACCGAACATGCGGTGTTCTCCTCCAGGATGGGCGGAGACGAGGCCTCGGAGACCGGGCAGCTGTTCGCGGCGAGTCTGATCAGCACTGATCCTCCCCGCCACCGGCAATTGCGCTCCTTGGTGACCCAGGCGTTCACCCCTAGGGCGGTGGAGGGGCTTGCTCCCCGGATCTCGGCGCTCACGGAGGAGTTGCTGGACGGGGTGGCAACCGTCGGAACAGCGGACCTGATCAAGGAGCTGGCTTACCCACTGCCGGTGATCGTGATCGCGGAGCTCATGGGCATACCCGCGGAGGACCGGAATCGCTTCAAGCAGTGGTCCGATGTGATCGTCAGCCAAACGCGAGGCGTAACCGAGGATGCCGACCACCACGCCACCAACCGGGAAATGACTGACTACTTCCTTGCCATGATCGACCAGCGAAGAAGCCGGCCGGGAAACGATCTGATCAGCAACCTGCTGGCCGCCGAGATTGACGGGCAGAAACTGAGTGTGGCCGAGCTGCTGGGCTTCTGCAGCCTGCTCCTCGTTGCGGGCAATGAAACCACGACCAACCTGATCGGCAATGCGGTGCTTTGCTTCACTGAAGCGCCGGACACATTCGAACGGCTCGTCGCCGATCCGTCGCTGCTGCCGCAGGCCGTCGAAGAAGTGCTGCGTTTTCGCTCGCCCGTCCAGTCCATGTACCGGGTGGCGGCCACGGACACCACCGTGGGCGACGTTCCTATTCCGGCCGGAGCGCCGCTGGTGGCCTGGATCGGCTCCGCGAACCGCGACGAGCGGCAATTCCAGCGGCCTGAACAGTTCGACATTGACCGCGGACCTGTCAGGCACCTTGCCTTCGGCCAGGGCATTCACTTCTGTCTCGGCGCCCCTCTTGCCCGGCTGGAAGCCAGGATCGCGCTGACAGCCGTACTCTCCCGGTTGCCCGGACTGACCCTCGCGGCCGGAGCGCATCTCGAACGGATGGAGAGCACGATCATTTTCGGGCTCAAGGAGCTTCCGGTCAGCTGGCAGGCCGCTGGCCGTTCTCCGGCGTCGAAGTGACACGCTGGGGTGCCGACGGTTGATCCAGACTCCCCCACGGAGGGGCGGCGGTGCCCGCCCCGCAGGGAAGGCCTGGACCAGTGGAGCGACCTCAGCCGTGGGCCAGGATGGTGTTGATCAGCTGCGTGAGCTCGGCTGAGGCCTGCTGAGTGACGGCGGGGCCCGCTTTCACAGCTGTCACCGCAAGGTTGCCCTTGATGCCGGTAACAGTCAGCGCCGTTTGTGTCTGGCCCGTGCCAAGGCTTTGCTTGGCCAGGGCCGCGAAGGACGCGTCCCCATCCGTGGCGGCATCAACGGGCGTGGTCTCAGTGGTGATTTTCTGGCCGGCAGCTTCCAGGGTGAAAGTCTGGCACTGTGCGGCAGCGGCCTCGGATGCATCCAGCTGATCGGTCATGGTTTGGGCGTCCTTGAGGGCGATGACCGTGACAACGGTTGTCGTCTTGTCAGTTGCCGAGACGCTGGTACCCGCCGCGTACGTGCTGCCGTCCGGGACCTGGGCGTTGCTGTCGGCAAAGGCCTTGCAGGCTTCCGGGGTGAAGACGGCGGTCTTCAGTACTTCCTTGGCTCTGATGATGCCCTGGTCGATCTGCGCTGCTGGAATCACAGTCAGCGGTTGGCCCTGCGCGTCCTTCAGCGTGGAGATGAGGCCGGTCAGGTCCGCATTGGTGTAGCTCTTCGCGGGAGTTGGAGTTGCCGTGGGGGTGGCCGTGGGAGCCGCCGCCGGCGTTGCGGGGGAGGTTGTGGTGCCGGTGCCGGTGCCGGCCCCGCAGCCGGTAATGGCCAAGAGAGCCGCCAGAATTATGGCTGGCCGTGTGATTCGTCGGTGCATGCGCTGTCCCCAATCGGTTTACCGGTCCGCCTCCCGGTCTTGGGTGGCACGCTCCGGCACCGACCAGCCGTTTGTCCCGTGAAGGACCCGGGCCGGTGCGGCCTGTAGCTACACGTCGGAAAGCGGCATGAGGGCGCTGGCTGACGCGATGGCGTCAGGCTACAGGACCGAGCCCGCGGCACAACAGAGAGAAAGCTACCTGTTTTTCCCTTGTCTTTCCGCGCGCCGTCCGGGAGCCTTGGTGCATGGAACGGCCAGGCCGGAAGTTGCCCGTCCGGACCCCGCGGCGATCCGCCGGAGCATCCGCGACGCGGGGGGATTCTGCCTGGGGCGCTGTGCTGGGTTTCGGCCTGGTAAGCCTGGCGGCCGACGTGGTTTCCGACGGCGCCCGGCCGCTGGCGGGGCCGTTGCTGGCCCAGCTCGGCGCCTCGGCACTGCTGGTGGGGCTCGTGACAGGAGGCGCCGAGGCCGCCGCCCAAGGACTGCGGCTCGTCTTCGGCCCGTGGGCGGACCGCACCCGCAGATACTGGACCTTCACGCTGGCCGGGTATGCCCTCACGGTGATCAGCGTCCCACTGCTTGCGCTGGCTCCAGTGACGGGAGCGGCCAGCCTTGTCCTGGCTTGTACGCTGATTCTCGGAGACCGGGTGGGCAAAGCCGTCCGCAGTCCGGCCAAGACTGTGCTGCTGGCCGCCGCGGCCAAGCCGATCGGACGCGGCCGCGGCTTCGCCGTCCACAAGTCGCTCGACCTCGCCGGGGCGCTACTCGGGCCGCTCCTGGTCTCAGCGGTGCTAGCGGTCACCGGGCTTCTCACGGCGGCTTTCGCCGTGCTGGCACTCCCGGCATCCGCAGCGATGTTCCTGCTGGTCCGGCTGCGCCGCCGGGTCCCGGACCCGGGCGCCCGCGTACAAGCGGAGCAGCCGACGTCGTCATCCCCACCGACGGCGGCCCAGCCGCCGCCGGTGATCACCGGAGCCTTCCTGCTGTTCGGCGTCGCCGCCTTCTTCTGGAGCGCCGGCTTGGTGGCATTCGGCGTCATCTCATTTCACCTGACGACGACGGCGGCCGTTCCGGTCGCCGTGATCCCGCTGCTCTACGCCGGGGCGATGGGCGCCGCGGCGCTCGGCGCCCTTGCCAGCGGCGTTGTTTACGACCGTGCCGGAGGGGCGGTCCTCCTCGCGTTGCCGCTCCTGATCGCCGCCGTGCCGGTACTGGCGCTGGCACCGGGTACCGGTTTTATCCTCGCCGGAGTCCTGGTCTGGGGAACCGCGACGGGCGTTCAAGATTCCACGGTCAAGGCCCTCATTGCCGACCTGGTGCCGGAACTTCGGCAAGGGACCGCATATGGAGTCTTCGCCGCTTTCGAGGGTGCCGGGGCCCTGGCGGGCGGTGCCCTGTACGGTGCGCTCTACGACGCCCGCCCGCTGCTCGTCGGGGCCGTGGCCGTGCTGCAGGTGGTCGCCGTCGTCGTGCTGCTCGCGGCGCTGCGCAAATCCCGCCGGACCTAATCCGGCCACGGTGCAAACCTTCCGGTCAGCGCGCCGGCTGGGCTCCCGGCAGCGGCAGTCGGGCAGCCAGTCCAGTCAGCAGGATCGAGATGCCTTCGTCCAGTTCAGCCGCCCCGTCGTAGTCGGCGAGGACGGGCGCAAGGGCGCGCAGGCGGGGAAAGTCCTTTGGCGGCAAGCGATGCAGGCCCAGACGGAGAAGGGCTTCGTTTTCGTCCGGGTCCACAATGAACTCCTGGAGTTCGTTGAGGATGTGGCCGTACAGGTACCCGTAGTAGGCGCGGTAGACGTGAAGGGCGTCGGCGGGAGTAAAGCCGGCGTCGATCAGCAGGGACAGAATCTGTTCCAGGGGCCGCAGCGTCCCGAGCGGGCGAAGGCCCAACGGGGTCGACAGGGGCCGGGTCACCAAGAGCGGCACAACGTTGGGGTGCCGGAGCGCCAAGTGGCGCAGATCGTGGGCGATGCGCCGGAGCTGGGCTTGCCAGTCCGGGTCATCGGGGAAAATCGCCAGTTCGTTCAAGACGAGCTCCGAGACGCCGTCCAGCAGTGCGGCGCGGTTTTCCGCGTAGCGATACAGGCTCATAGGATCCCGGCCGAGTTCCTGCCCGAGCCGGCGCATGGTGAGCGCATCGAGTCCTTCGGCGTCAACGAGAGCCAGGGCTGCGGACAGAACAAGCTCCCGGCTGAGCCGCTTCTTCGCGTCGGGGCCCGGACTGGGCACCTGATTCTCTGCGGGGGACATGGGTTTCCGTTCTGGAGTGGCGGACAAACCGACCTTCCAAGGCAGGTTGCATATTCGGTAGTCTACGCTTACAGTCTACAACGTAGGGACATGGTCCCAACTCGTCTTCACTTCCGCATCTGCTGAGCTCTAGCGATGCGGAAACCCGCTTCGACGCCCCGTGCAGGGCGCGGAGCGTTAGCCGCTGTAGCCACACGGCGGCACAAAATGCACCGCGAGGAAAAGAGCCAGTCATGGCAAATTCTCAGTTCGACCAATTCCTGCAGGAAGCCACCACCCGTGACCCTGCGTCCGACCGCTCTTTAGGCCGGAACCGTCTCTACGGCCTTTACACCAGCTGGTGTTTTCTGCGCCAGGCAGCGCCTGGTCCCGAGGACGACTTCTGGGCGGCGATGAAGGAGAACCAAATCAATCCGAATCGCGCCGGCCTCCGGATGAAGGGCCCAGCCGCAGCGGACTACATCCTGGCCAGCTACCCAGGACTGGTCTGACCGGGGGTGAGCGTCACCTCAAACACTTACCTGCCGCGGGATGCCCACCAGCCCCGAGGCCGTCGCCCCTGGTGCGCCACCTGCGATACTGACCGGCATCTCCTTGCCGACGCCGTCACCACGCTGAATCCGCAGCAGGACACCCTCGCCGTTGCAGTCAGCTGCGCACGCTGCGGCGGCTCCCGCGTCCTGGCCACGACGGCAGCTCTCCTCGCGGCCATCCGCACGCCGGCAGAGAACGACAGAGCGGCCAACCTGACCTGCCAGCCTGCCCCCAATAATTGAAGCGGGACACCTGATGACTCGCCGCAGCACCCCGCACGCCGGGTCCTGCGCAGCCTGCGGGGAAAGACACGCCTAAAAGCGCCCCACCCGATAGTCACACGGAGTCGCTGGCGGACTTCTGCTCGCCGAACCGGAACTCCTGCCGGACGTTCGCCTCGGCGCGGCCGCGGTCGCCTCCATGGACGCGCGCTTTCCGGCCCACGCCGCGGTGCTTGTGCGGCGCCGCCGGGTTCCGGCTTCTAGAATTCATGCATGGGAGAGCTGGAGCTGGCGGGCATTGCGGCACGGCTCTATGCCCTGCCGTTCGACGACTTCGTGGCCGCCCGGACAGCCGCGGCCAAGGAAGTCGCCGCCGCCGCGCCGGGCAAGGGTCCAGCCGCGAAGGAACACCGTTCGCTGGCTGCCGATGTCCGCTCGCTGCCCAAGCCGTCCGTGGCGGCATGGACCGTAAACATGCTCGCGGCACACCAACCCGAGACCCTCACCGAGCTCATCGCGTTGGGCCGGACAATGCGGGCCGCGCAGACCGCATTGGATGCGGCCGAGCTCCGCCGGCTGGCCCAGCAGCGGCGGCAGCTCCTGGCCAGCGCGGTCAGGGATGCCCAAACGGTGGCAGAACAGCGCGGCCGGAAGATCAGCGGTGCAATCGCCAGCGAAGTGGAAGAGACCCTCCGCGCCGCCACGGCAGACGAAGGCGCGGCGGCCGCCGCCCAGAGCGGCCGCCTGCTCCGGGGGCTGTCCGCGGACGGCGTCGACGTCGTGGAGCTCGCCGGGGCCGTGGCGCTTCCGTCCGCCGTCGTCCAGGCAGCGGCCGCTACCCCCATGAGCGGGACGCCGCGCTCGGCGGCGCTGGGCACGCAGACGTCCGCGAAACCCCCCGCGCAGGCTCCGGCGGCGACCAAGGTGGCGACCAAGCAGCAGGCGGCCAAGCAGGCGACCCGGGAGCCGACGCAGCCCCGGCTGCGGGCGGTGCGGGAGGCGCCCCGCGAGGCCCCGCCGTCGGTACTTGAACGCGCCCGCGCCGCATTCACCGAAGCCGAAGAGTTCGCACGCGACGCCACGGAAGCTGCGCTGCGGTACGAGCAGGAGCTGGAGGAGACGACGGCCCTGGCGTCGGAACTGGCGGACGCGGCACGGTCCCTTAGGAAGCAGCTGGAACAGACGGAGCAGGACCTCAAAGCCGCGCGCAAGCGGCAGGAACTGTTGACCGCCCAGACCCAGCAGGCGGCCCGGGCGGCGGACCGGGCAGGGCGGAAAGAGGACCTCGCCCGCGAACGGCTACTGCGGCTTGGCAACACGCCGGGTTAGCGAACGAATACTGTCAGAGGCCGGTTGCACACTTGATTCATGGAAACGAACCAGTACTTTGAAGTGACCTATCTGGACACCGACTGCGGCCGCATCCGCACGGAGACTTTTGACGACGCCGCCGCTGCCGAGCGCTTCGCGAGCCGACGTGTTGCCGATGAAGACGGCTGGGCCGTCATCGACGCCGTGCCCGATGTGGAGCGCCGGCAGGCCGCCTGAGCCCTCCCGACGGGTTATTTGCCCGGCAAAAGGGCCCCCACCCGGGACAGGTGGAGGCCCTGCTGCGGTCCCGGGTTCCGCCGCCGGACGTGTCCTGGCAGCTGAACCGGGGTCCTGCTTAGGCGAAGTCGGAAACCGCCGGGTCCGGACCGATGCGGCCGGCGCCCTCGGCGGAGTTGTCCAGGCCGTTGATGGCCTGTACATCCGTTTCGTCCAAAGTGACATCCAGTGCCGCGTAGTTCTCGCGGATCCGGGACTCGGTCACCGACTTGGGAATGACCACATTGCCGATGGCGAGGTGCCAGGCGATGACGACCTGCGCCGGCGTGGCGCCGTGCTTGGCCGCGATCTGGGCGATCACGGAGCTCTCCAGCAGCTCGCCGCCCTGGCCCAGCGGGGACCACGCCTGGGTCAGGATTCCCTTGGAGGCGTTGAATTCGCGTAGCTCAGCCTGGTTGAAGAAGGGGTGCAGTTCGATCTGGTTGATGGCCGGAACGACGCCGGTCTCGTCGATTAGACGCTGCAGGCCTTCCTTCGTGAAGTTGGAGACACCGATTGTCTTGACGCGGCCCTGCTTCTGAAGCTCGATGAGAGCCTTCCAGGTGTCGACATATTTGTCCTGCTTCGGCTGCTGCCAGTGGATCAGGTACAGGTCGAGCGTCTCGAGGCCAAGCCGTTCCAGGGAGGACTCAAACGCCGCCAGCGTTGACTCGTAACCCTGGTCCGCGTTCCACAGCTTGGTGGTGATGAAGATTTCCTCGGGCTTGAGGCCGGAGCGCTCGATGGCGCGCCCGACTCCAGCTTCGTTGCCGTAGATCTTGGCGGTGTCAATGTGGCGGAAGCCTGCTTCGAACGCCTGGACAACCACCTTCTCGGCTACGTCGTCTTCAACCTGCCACACCCCGTAGCCGAGCTGGGGAATGGTGTTGCCGTCATTAAAAGTAAGTACCGGAGAAGAAGTCATCCGACCATCCTGCCAACTTCGGTAGGGTCCGGCCAGAGCAGGGGCAAAGCTAAGCTACCCGCGTAACCGGGAATATTGTCCGGAGGCCGGCGCCGCCACGGTTTCAGCCCCCGGCAGCGGCTTCGCCAAGACGCCTTTCAGCGTCGCGCACATGGTCCAGTACCGACTCGGCCCGACGCCGCACCGATTCCGCGCCGGCGGGCACGGGTCCCACCGCCAGCCGGAGCATTGCCGCCGCCTCCGCCGTCGTCGCGAGGGAGTTCCCGGCGGTTGACAGCGAGCGGTGGACACCCGCCAGTGCGCCCGGAATGTCGAGTCCGTCGCTGGGTGAGCGCCTCTGGGCCTCGACGCAGATCAGCCGGACTCGTACTGCGAGTTCAGACAGTTCGTTGGCGATGTCGACGAGTTCGGCGTAAAGCGCGTCGTCCTCCACGCCGTCCAGGACCTGATGGTACCGGTCCAGTCCGCGGGTGAAGCGGTCATTAGCCCGCCGCCACAGTCCCTTGCCGAGCTCGGCGTCGTCTCTCTTTCCCTGCCGGGCGGTGGTGAAGAATCCCAAGGTTCCCCTAGAGGTACTGGCCGGGACCGTGGTCCGGATCGGCGGATTCTTGGGGCGAGACATGGTTGGCCCCGGGCCGGGGCGCGCCCGCCCGCTGGGGTTCACCGTCCTCGCCGATGATGACGCCGGGAGCGATCACGGTCCCGGGCGGCAACTGGCGAAGCTGACGCTGGGCGGCTGCGTGTTCACGGGCTGCGTGCTGGGCAGCGAGGGCGGTCTGGATGCCGTGGAAGAGGCCTTCGAGCCAGCCGACCAGCTGGGCCTGGGCGATCCGCAGTTCCGCATCCGAAGGCGTGGTGTCCTCGGAGAAGGGAAGATTGATCCGCTCGAGTTCCTCCACGAGCTCGGGCGCGAGGCCGTCCTCGAGCTCCTTGATCGACCGTTCATGGATTCCGGCAAGACGGGCACGAGCCGCGTCGTCCAGCGGCGCGGACTTAACCTCGTCCAGCAACTGCTTCATCATGGTGCCAATCCGCATGACCTTGGCGGGCTCATCCACGAGGTCCTGCAGCTGGCTGCCCTTGGGACGCGGCGCTCCCGGCGGCACGCCGTCGGGGTTGCCCGGCGATCCCGGCACCACGGCACGCACAGGCTGCCCGGCCGGTCCCGATTGCTGCCCTGCGGCGGGGGCCGGACCAATGGACTCGGCCAGGGTGGTGCCCTCAACGGGAACGTCTTCGGCAGGCTGAGTGGCGTTCGGATCGCTCATGGCTTCATACTCTCACGAGCCGGAGACGGGAACCGGCCCGCAACGTCCCCGAGTCCACGTGGTGCGCAGGAAACAGCGGCACCCCGCCAAACCTCAGTGTCAGGCGAAACAACGGAGGACGCCGTCGCGCTTCTAGTGCGCGACGGCGCCCTCCAGTTAGCGGCCGGCCGGTCAGCAGGACCGGGTCAGCAGCACCGGCCCTGCGGATTGCTGTCCTGGCGGTCCGTTTGGTCCCGCCAGAACTCGCGCTCCGTCAGCGGCGGGGCTTCGTGACCCGAGCTTGCGTGGTGTTCCAGGTACTTCGCGTACGCATCCGCGCCCAGAACCCCGCCCAGATAGCGGGCGAAGCCCCGGAAGCTCTCAACCACCGCGTTCATGACCGGTTCCGCATCAGTGGTGCGCGGCCTTTTCGAACCGCTTGTCCGCCGGGAGCTTGTTCCATTCGGCCAGGAGCTCACGCTCGGACGGAGTGGGTACCGGACCCGCCGGGGCGAAAACGCGGGACGGCAGGACAGGATCCTCGTGGTCCTGGTTGGCCACACCGGCCCTGGCGTTGCGGATCGCCTTGTAGGTGGCCAGCAGCGCCGTCGCGATGACGATGATGCTGAGCACCACGAAGATGACCGAGAGCCAGCCCTGGATCGCGGTATTGCGCACCACGGCCTCCATGGCCGGCACGGTCTTGGCCGTGCCGAAGGACGTCTTGCCCTCCGCCAACGCCTTGGAGAACGCGGCGTTATTGGCGAAGTAGCCGACAGCCGGGGTGGAGGAGAAGATCTTCTGGTAGCTGGCCGTGATGGTCACGACGGCGGCGAACGCCAGCGGGAGCGCCACAATCCAGAGGTACTTGAAGGAGCCCCGCTTCGCCGCGATGGCGAGGCAGACGGACAGGGCGATGGCGGCCAGCAGCTGGTTGGCGATGCCGAACAGCGGGAACAGCGTGTTGATGCCGCCCAGCGGGTCGGTGACGCCCATCAGCAGCACGGCACCCCAGGCGCCCACCATGACGGCGGTGGCGAACCAGGCGCCCGGACGCCAGGAGTGTTCCTTGAACTTCGGGATGAAGTTGCCGATCGAGTCCTGCAGCATGAAGCGCGCAACGCGCGTGCCGGCGTCGACGGCGGTCAGGATGAACAGTGCCTCGAACATGATGGCGAAGTGGTACCAGAAGCTCATCAGGGCGGTGCCGCCGATGAACTGTTGCATGATGTGGGCCAGGCCCACTGCCAAGGTGGGAGCGCCGCCGGTGCGGGAGATGATGCTTTCCTCGCCGACGTTGGCAGCCGTCTCGGTGAGCAGGTTGGGGCTGATGTTCACGCCGGACAGGCCGAGGCCGTTAACCCAGGCGGCGGCAGTTTCCGCGGTGCCACCGGTGAGGGCGGCCGGAGCGTTCATGGCAAAGTACAGTCCACGGTCAATCGAGATGGCCGCAACCAGGGCCATGATGGCCACGAAGGACTCCATCAGCATGCCGCCGTAACCGATGTAGCGGCTCTGGCGTTCCTTCTCGATGAGCTTCGGCGTCGTGCCGGAGGAGATCAGCGCGTGGAAGCCGGACAGGGCGCCGCAGGCAATGGTGACGAACAGGAACGGGAATAGGGCACCCGGGAAGACCGGACCGTTGTCCCGGCTGGCGAACTCGCTGAAGGCCGGGACGTTGATTTCGGGGCGGACCACAATGACGGCCAGCGCCAGCATCACAATGACGCCGATCTTCATGAAGGTGGAGAGGTAATCACGCGGGGCCAGCAGCAGCCAGACCGGCAGGATCGCGGCGATGAAGCCATAGACGATGATGGCCCAGGCGAGGGTGACCTTGTCCAGGGTGAAGAGGGCGGCACCCCAATCGGTGCTCGCGACGGCGCCGCCGCCGATGATGGCGGCCATCAGCAGCACGAAACCGATCAGGGACACTTCCATGATCTTCCCGGGCCGGAGGAAGCGCAGGTAGATGCCCATGAAAAGGGCGATCGGGATGGTCATGCCGACGGAGAAGACACCCCAGGGGCTCTCGGCCAGCGCGTTCACGACGACCAGGGCCAGGATGGCGACAATGATGACCATGATGAGGAGCGTGGCAATCAGGGCCGCGGTCCCGCCGACGACGCCGAGTTCCTCGCGGGCCATCTGGCCCAGCGAGCGTCCACCGCGGCGCATCGAGAAGAACATGACGAGGTAGTCCTGGACGGCACCAGCGAGAACGACGCCGATGATGATCCAGATTGTGCCCGGCAGGTAGCCCATCTGGGCGGCGATGATCGGGCCCACCAGCGGGCCGGCGCCGGCGATGGCGGCGAAGTGGTGGCCGAAGAGGACGTTGCGGTCCGTGCGGACGTAGTCCTTGCCGTCGGCCTTGTACTCGGCCGGGGTGGCGCGGCGGTCGTTCGGCTTGAGCAGGTAGCGCTCAATGAACTTGGAGTAGAAGCGGTAGCCGATCAGATAGGTGCAGACCGCTGCAAAGACGAACCAGATCGCGTTGACGGTTTCACCGCGGACAATGGCCAGCATGAACCAGGCAACGGCGCCCAGCAGGGAGATCGCCACCCAGATCGCGATCTTGGTCGGCGTCCATTTGCGCTCTTCGGCTTCGCGGACCGAAGCGTCCACTGCTGTGGGCGGCAGCGCCGGATCCGGCGTGATGCCGTCCACGACCTGTAAGTTTTTTGACGTGCCATCAGGCATTGTGCCCATGTCTCCTCCTTGAGAAACCCAGCCGGACAACATCCTCTCGACGGATCCGCCCCAAGGCACCCTATCAACCGGACAAGTCCATTAATACGCCTCCGCGGCTACCATGCGCCAGACGGTCTGGAGGCGGCGCTGAACGGCAGAAAAGGGGCGTCAAACGGCGGGTTAGCTAGCGCGGCGGATTGGCCAGCTGCATCAGCCGGGCCTCACAGAGATCGAGCCAGCGGACTTCGGCCTCCGTCTGGAAGATGAGCGAATCCAGGACCAGAAGCCGCGCCGTGTCGGCCGGTCGATGCTGGGCGGCGGTGTCGCGCCGCGCCTTGGTGTAGTCCTGCAGGGCCCGAAGGGATACCCCTCGCTGGGCCTGGATGATGGCTCCGACGTCGACGCCGGGAAGCGTCAGCCCCAGAGCCAGTTTGATGGCCAGCTCGTTCCGGGGAGGCGCGGCGCGGGAAACGGGAGAGGCGAACCAGCCGCTGACCTCCGCCTCGCCCTCCGGTGTGATGCGGTAGATCACGTGGCCTTCGCGGTCCGCACCCTCTTTCCGCACGAGGCTGTCACGTTCCAGCCGGTCCAGGGTGGTATACACCTGCCCGATGTTCAGCGGCCAGGAGGCTCCGGTCCGGTCCTCAAATTCATTTTTCAGCTGATAGCCGTAGCGGGGGCCATCGTGCAGCAGTGCGAGGAGACTGTGGCGGATCGACATGGTGCTCCCGGAGGTAGCGGGGACGACAGCATACACGCGCCCCAAGACGCGTGTATACCGCGTATAGACCCACCCTACCGTCGCCCAGCGTCCCGAAGCAAAAGGAGTATTCCAAAAGCGGCATACCTTCGCGCGGCGGCCCTACATCAGGAGGAGGACTTTGCCGACGTGGTCGCCCGAGTCGAAGTAGGTGTGCGCGGCCTGGACCTGGTCCAGCGGGAAGGTCTTGGCCACCAGCGGCCGGATTCGGCCGTCGGCCAGCAGCGGCCAGACCGCGTCCCGGACGGCGTTCATGATCACGGTCTTCTCCTCGACCGGCCGCGGTCGCAGCGCCGTCGCAATGATGGCGGCCCGCTTGCGCAGCAGCTGGCCCAGGTCCAGCTCTGCCTTGCTCCCCCCTTGCAACCCGATCACGACGAGCCGCCCGTAGTCTGCCAGCGCGTCGACGTTTCCGCTGAGGTACTTGGCCCCGACGACGTCGAGAATGACATCCGCTCCCTTGCCGCCGTTCTGTGCGCGCAGGCTCTCCGGAAAGTCCTCCTCGGCATAATTGATCGCGATATCTGCGCCCAGGAAGGCCTTCGCGGTGCCCACCTTCTCTGCTGTGCCCGCCGTCGTCGCAACCACGGCACCGAGGGCCTTCGCGAGCTGGATGGCCATGGTGCCGATGCCGCCCGTGGCTCCGTGGATCAGCACCGTCTCGCCCGCTTGCAGCTGGGCAGTCATCACCAGGTTGGAGTAGACCGTAGCCGCGACCTCCGGCAGGGAGGCGGCCGTGACCAGATCAACGCCCTCGGGAACCCTCAGGACCTGGCCGGCCGGAACGGCGACCTGCTGGGCATAGCCGCCGCCAGCCAGCAGTGCCACGACCTTGTCCCCTACCGAGAAGGGCTTCGTGACCCCGGGACCGAAGCCGGCGATCCGGCCGGACACCTCGAGGCCGGGGATCTCCGACGCGCCGGGCGGTGGCGGGTAGTGGCCCTCGCGCTGGTGGACGTCGGCGCGGTTGAGCCCGGCGGCGACGACATCGATCAGTACTTCTCCCGGGCCGGGCTCCGGGGCCGGGACCTCACGTATATCCAGGGCCTCGGGGCCGCCGGGCTCGGAGATGTAGACAGCCTTCATGGAGAACTCCCGATTCCTTGCTCACTTCGTACAGGACTGCACCTGCGCCAGATGCTTCCGGCTCCAACTTCATCCAGAGTAAGTGGGGGAAGCGTCCCTGTCCGCGAGCGCAGCGGCCTTTTTTGTGGCAGCCGACTGCCTATGAAACACTACTCGTTAGGGAAGGTTGTCCGAGCGGCCGATGGAGCTGGTCTTGAAAACCAGTGTGCGGTGACCCCGTACCAAGAGTTCGAATCTCTTACCTTCCGCGAATGATGCCCCTGGGCCCGCGCTTGCCGCGGAACCGGGGGCATTTTTGCGCGCCGCGCCGCGCCGAGCCGGGACACCGAGCACGCGACTGCGGGAGCGTCTCACCGCGAACCATTGAAACAGTCACTCCCCCGGCATAGTCTCTCTGATGTCTCGACCACCCACACGAACCCCCGCGTCCACGCAACGAGGCGTGCGCCGCCACACAGAGCAGGAGCCTGCTATGCCTACACCCGACCACAGCAACGGCGCACCGTGCTGGATCGACCTAATGACCTCGGACGCCGAGAACGCCAAGGCGTTCTACGGAAGGCTCTTCGGTTGGACCTTCCAGACCGGAGACGAGGAAAAATACGGCGGGTACATCACTGCGTCGAAGAACGGGAAAACCGTTGCCGGCATGATGCAGAAGGACGACTCCATGGCGGGCATGCCGGACATGTGGAGCACCTACCTGCGCTCGGAGGACGCGGCTGCGACTGTGCAGGCCGCAACCCAGAACGGCGGACAGGTTTACATGGGC
The DNA here is from genome assembly GCF_947090775.1 of Pseudarthrobacter sp. MM222. NCBI lineage: Bacteria > Bacillati > Actinomycetota > Actinomycetes > Micrococcales > Micrococcaceae > Pseudarthrobacter > Pseudarthrobacter sp. MM222. The sequence goes on along the minus strand of NZ_OX352321.1, from coordinate 616,051 downwards.
CCCATGGACGTGCCGGAGCAAGGTCGCATGGCTATGATTGCCGATGCCACCGGGGCGTCCGTCGGCGTGTGGGAGCCGAGCGAGATGAAGGGCTACGAACTGGCGGCCGAGGCCGGCACCCCCGCCTGGCATGAACTCCACACCAAGGACTACGCCACCGCCGTCAAGTTCTACCAGGACGTGTTCGGCTGGGACACCGACGTTATGAGTGACACTCCCGAATTCCGCTACACCACGCTGGGAGCCGGGGACGCCGCCAAGGCAGGAATCATGGATGCCTCCGGCTACCTCCCCGCCGAGGTCCCGTCCAACTGGCAGATCTACTTCGCCGTTGAGGACGCGGACGCCACCATCGAGAAGGCCGTTTCCATGGGCTCCCGGGTGATCGACGGGCCCGACGATTCCCCGTTCGGCCGCCTTGCGACCCTTGCTGACCCCACCGGCGCCATGTTCAAGATCGTTGCCGACACCGGCCAGGGCGCTCAGGCCGCCACGGACGCCTAGCCGCAGGCGGGGTTCCGCAGCCCCCGCACTTGTTACACAAATTGTTGTAAGAAATACCGGCCAGACCCTTTCCCAAGGGCTACTGGCCGGTATTCTGCTGTGGAGCGTCCGGTGGAGGCACCCCGGACACCGCTCACCTGCACCACCAGTCACCATTGCCCGGGGTTTCGAGCCGCTCCGGGAAGGCTGCGGCCCGTCTCGCTGGGGGACGTCCCGCCGAATGCACATGCCATACACCCCGTGTTCATTCACCCCTGTTTTGATGTGCCGGAAACTGCTTGACCAGGAGCAGAGACCGGACTGTCCGCGGGCATCACCCGGACACATTCCAACCAGCCCTTACCCGGGCACCTAATGGAAGTTAGAGCGGATGAAACACATACCTTGGAAAACAGCGCTGGGCACAGCCCTGTCGGCGGCGCTCACCGCCGCCCCGCTGGCCGCTGTGCCGGCGTTCGCCGTGGAAGTCTCCCCGGCCGCTGGCAGCTCACCAGTCATCATCAACGAGGCATACCTCAGCGGAGGCAGCGCCGGAGCCGCCTTCAAGAATAAGTTCGTCGAGCTGTACAACACCTCAGACACCGCCGTCTCGCTGGAAGGCTGGTCGCTGCAGTACCGGTCGGCCGGTGGCACCGGCGCGCCCGGAAACGTCGTCCCCCTCACCGGCAGTATTGCCGCCAAGGGCTTCTACCTCATCAAGGCAGCCGGCAACTCCCCGACCTCGACGGCGGCAGACCTGCCTGCCGCAGACCTGGACGCCGGCACCAAATTTGCCCCGAGCGGAACCACCGGCACCATTCTGCTGGCCAAACAGGCCACTGCCGTCAACCCCCTGGCCGCAGGCTCCGTCATCGAGACCGGCACCGTCGCGGATCTTCTGGGCTACGGCGGCTCGAACACCTTTGAAACGCAGGTCTCCTCGGCGCCGTCCAGCAACACAGACGTCAGGAGCCTGAGCCGCAGCAACTTCGCCGACAGCAACAACAACTCCGCCGACTTCAGCCTCAACGCGGCCATCACCCCGAAGGCTCCCAACGGCGTCACCGATCCGGGCCCGGTCAATCCTCCGGTCGATCCCGGCCCCGCCACTCCGCCGGCGGCAAAGACTATCGCGGAAATCCAAGGCACCGGGACCGCCAGCCCGTTGGTTGGAACCGCCGTCACTACACGCGGCAAAGTCACCGCTACGTTCCCCACCGGCGGTTTCTCGGGCTATTACATCCAGACCCCGGGCACCGGCGGCGATCTCGCGCCGGCCAACCACTCGGCGTCGGACGGCCTCTTTGTCTTCTCGTCCGCCACGGCTGCTGCTGTCCAGCCCGGCGACTACGTTGAGGTGACCGGCGCCGTCGGCGAATACTTCGGCCTTACCCAGCTGACGGTTGCTGCCGCGACGGACCTGAAGAAACTTCCGGAGGCCGCTCCGGAGGTCAAGGCCACCGGCTTCGCCCTTCCGGCCGATGAGGCGCTCCGTGAATCGCTCGAAGGCATGCTGCTGTCCCCGCAGGGAAGCGTGAGCGTCGCGGACAACTTCTCGCTGAACCAGTACGGCGAGATCGGACTGGCCGGCGGCACCACGGCGCTCGAGCAGCCCACCGCCGTCGCCCCGTACGGTTCCGAGGAGTACAGCGCCACCGTCGCCGCCAATGCCGCCCGCGGCATCAAGCTGGACGACGGCGCCACCACGAACTTCCTCAGCAACTCCGGCACCAAGGCCATGGAGCTGCCCTACCTGACGGCGTCGGACCCCGTCCGCGTCGGAGCGCCGGTGAGCTTCCGGACCAACGTGGTGCTCAGCTACGCCAACAGCTCGTGGAAGTTCCAGCCGCTGACGCACCTGACCCGCGCAAATGCGGACGCGGTGCAGCCGGCCAGCTTCGGCGCCACCCGCACCGATGCCCCCGCGGCAGTGGGCGGAAACCTGAAGATTGCCTCTTTCAACGTGCTGAACTACTTCCCCACAACCGGCGACCAGATCGCGGGGTGCAGGTTCTACACCGACCGTGCCGGCAACCCCGTCACGGTGCGGGACGGCTGCAACGTCCGCGGAGCAGCCAACGCCGAGAACCTGCAGCGCCAGCAGGACAAGATCGTCGCGGCCATCTCGAAGTCCGGCGCCGACGTCGTGTCCCTCATGGAGGTCGAGAATTCGGCGCAGTTCGGCAAGACCCGTGACGACGCCCTGGCCAAGCTGGTGGACGCGCTGAACGTCGCCACACCGGGGATCTGGGGTTACGTCCGCACGCCCGCCAACGCGCCTCCGCTGGCCGATGAGGACATGATCAGGACGGCCTTCATTTTCAAGAGGGTCGCAGCGGAGCCCCTGGGTGCGTCCGTGATCCACAACGACACCGTCGCGTTCGCCAGCGCCCGCAAGCCGATGGCCCAGGTCTTCAAGCCCGTCGGCGCAACCGATGACAAGAAGTTCATCGCAATCGCCAACCACTTCAAGTCCAAGGGCTCCGCGGCCACGCCGGACGACACCGACAAGGGCCAGGGTGCCTCCAATGCAGCCCGCACCGCGCAGGCGAAGTCCCTGCTGGCGTTCTCCAACGAACTGCAGGCGTCCAAGGGCACCGACAAGGTCTTCCTGATCGGTGACTTCAACTCCTACGCCAAGGAAGACCCGATCAACGTCTTCACGGCCGCGGGCTACGTCAACCAGGATGAAAAGGCCAAGAACGCCGACGGTTCCGCCAAGCACTCCTACCTCTTCGCCGGCATGGTGGGTTCGCTGGACCACATCCTCGCCTCACCCGGCGCCGACGCCGTCGTCACCGGCGCGGACATCTGGAACATCAATTCCGTGGAATCCGTTGCGCTGGAGTACAGCCGCTACAACAACAACGTGACCGACTACTACGCCGCGGACCAGTTCCGGGCGAGCGACCACGATCCGGTGCTGGTGGGGCTGAACCTGCCCGTTCCGCCGGCCAGCGTGGAGCTGAACTTCCTCGGGATCAACGATTTCCACGGCCGCATCGATTCCAACACGGTGCTCTTCGCGGGGACCATTGAGAAACTGCGGGCCGCTGCGGCTCCCGGCGCCACGGCGTTCCTTTCCGCGGGCGATAACATCGGCGCGGGGCTGTTCGCCTCGGCCGTGGCCAAGGACCAGCCGACCATCGATGTCCTGAACGCCCTCGACTTGCGCACCTCGGCGGTGGGCAACCACGAGTTCGACGGCGGCTGGGCCGACCTGCGCGACCGCGTCATCGCGGGCGGCGGCAACGCCAAGTTCCCGTACCTGGGCGCCAACGTCTACAAGGCCGGCACCACCGAGCCGGTCCTGCCGGAGTACACGGTGCTCGACCTGAACGGCGTCAAGGTCGCCGTGATCGGCACCGTAACCCAGGAAGTGCCTTCGCTGGTCACCCCCGCCGGCGTCGAAGGCCTCGAGTTCGGCGACGCCGTCGAGGCCATCAACCGCGTGGCCGCGAAGATCAAGGCGGACAAGCTCGCCGACGTCATCATCGTGGAAAACCACGACGGCGCCGGGTCCGGTGCGCCGGAAGGGTCCAGCCTGGAGCAGGAGGTCGCAGCCGGCGGACCCTTCGCGAGGATGGTCACCGGGGTCACCCCTGATGTCGCCGCCATTTTCAACGGCCACACGCACAAGCAGTACTCCTGGGACGCTCCGGTCCCGGGTGTTGAGGGCAAGACCCGCCCGATTGTCCAGACCGGCAACTACGGCGAGTTCATCGGCCAGATCCAGCTGACCATCGACACCAAGACGATGTCCGTAACCGGCTACAAGGCGGGGAACGTCCAGCGCACCACGACCGCAGAGCAGCCGGCAGCGGACCTCGTGGCGAAGTACCCACGCGTCGCCGCGGTCAAGACCATCGTTGACAAGGCCTTGGCCGACGCCGCGGTGATCGGCAACCAGCCGGTCGGCACGGTGACGGCGGACATCACCCGGGCGTTCACCCCCGCCACACCGACGAGCCCCGCCGCGCAGGATGACCGTGCGAGCGAATCCACCCTGGGCAACCTCGTTGCGGATTCCCTCGTGGAATCCCTCAAGGCACCGGAACTCGGCGGCGCCGAAATCGGGGTCGTGAACCCGGGCGGACTGCGCAGCGAGCTGTACTATGCGCCGGACGGCACCATCTCCTACGCGGAGGCCAACGCGGTCCTGCCGTTCGTGAACAACCTGTGGACCACGTCCCTGACGGGAGCACAGTTCAAGACGCTCCTGGAGCAGCAGTGGCAGACCACCGCCGAAGGCACCGTTCCCAGCCGCCCGTACCTCCAACTGGGCCTTTCCAAGAACGTCAACTACACCTACGACGCCGCGCGCGTCGCCGGTGACCGGATTACCTCGATTCGGATCAACGGAACCGTGGTCGACCCGGCGAAGTCCTACCGGATCGGCACGTTCAGTTTCCTGGCAACCGGTGGCGACAACTTCCGCATTTTCAAGTCCGGCACGAACACCAAGGACTCCGGACTTGTGGACCGCGACGCGTGGATCAAGTACCTGCAGGCCCACAACCCGGTCTCGCCGGACTTCGCGCGCCGTTCCGTGGCGGTGGCCAACACCACCGCCGCAGAGGTCAAGGGCGGAGAGCCGATCACCCTGGCGGTCTCCAAGCTGGACCTCACCTCACTGGGCAGCCCGGCGAACACCTCGCTGCGCGCCGAATTCTCTGACGCCGCCGGCAAGGTCACGGCCCTGGGCACAATCCCGGTGACGTCCGGTGCTGCCACGGTGAATGTGGCGGTTCCGACGGGCGCGGCGACCGGCACGGGCACCCTGGTGCTCACCGCCGCCGAATCCGGCACAGTGGTGAAAGCGCTGGCGTCGGTGGCGGCCAGCGGTCCGGTCCCGCCGACGTGCACCGCGCCGGTTCCGCCGAAGAAGTGGTACGACGTTTTCGGGTGGATCAGGTACTCGATCGCGTGGCTCCAGTACCAGAAATGCCTCAAGGGCTAGCGCCATAGCCCTCCCGCAGTGAGCATGTCCTCCCCTGCGCTGCAGCACTGGACATTTTGCCAGTATGTCCAGTGCTCGGCCTGGCCGGAGGGCATGCTCATTTTTCGCGCGGCGGGCTCTCCGAACGGGACCCCTACGCCGTCCGCAGGTGGGGCCGGTGGTGTGCGTGTGACAGGCGGTGCACATGAGACTCTGCTACCATCACGCGAATGGGCAGGGGAAAATTTCATCGCGCGGTGGGCATCGTCATAGCGCTGGCAGCCGGCAGCGCGGCGGCGCTGTTGTGGTTTGCGGTTGCGGCCGGCGGCCCGCACCTTGAGGAGTCGCCGAGCAAAGGGCTGGTTCTGGGCGTCTGGAATGTGCTCTATAACACCGATGCTCCGGCTTGGCGCAACATTGTCGCCGCCGTTGCCCTCGCGCTTCTGCTTGCGGCGGGGATCGCGCTGCTGGAGCGCCGGATCACCAACCGGTCGCGTCGTTCCGCGAATCCCCAGCAGGCACCGCTGGCGCCCCGCATCGTCATGGCCGACACCCGCAAGGTCTTCGGCGGTCCCGTGACCGTGACGGTGCTGATTCCAGCGCACAACGAGGAAGCGTCGCTTCCCGCCACGATCGCCTCACTTCTGACGCAGTCCCACCGTCCCGAGCGCATCATCGTGGTCGCGGACAACTGCACGGACAACACGGTGGCCCTCGCCCGGCAGGCCGGCGTCGAGGTCATGGAGTCCGTCGGCAACACCAAAAAGAAGGCCGGCGCGCTGAACCAGGCACTCAAGCGGCTTCTTCCCGGCCAAGGCGACAACGACGTCGTGATGGTGATGGACGCCGATACCAGCCTTGACGACGGGTTCCTCGCCGCGGCAGTCGCCCGCTTCACCGACGACCGAGCCCTGATGGCCGTCGGCGGGCTGTTCTACGGGGAAGAGGGCCACGGCGTGCTGGGGCAGTTCCAGCGCAACGAATACATCCGCTACGGACGCGAGATCCGCCGGCGCCGGGGCCGCGTCTTCGTGCTCACCGGCACCGCATCAATGTTCCGGCCACGCGCGCTGCGCACCATCGCCGAGCAGCGCGGAGAGTCCCTTCCGGGTAACACGGGCGACGTGTACGACACCGTCGCCCTGACGGAAGACAACGAACTGACCATTGCCTTAAAGTCCTTGGGCGCCCTGATGATCTCGCCGGCCCAGTGCACGGTAGTCACAGAACTCATGCCCAGCTGGCGCACGCTCTGGTCCCAGCGCTTGCGTTGGCAACGCGGTGCCCTGGAGAACATCGGCGCCTACGGCGTGACCACGCAGACGGTCCGGTACTGGGCCCAGCAGCTCGGCATCGGCTACGGCGTCATTGCCCTGAGCGCCTACTTCCTGCTGATCCTGCTGATGGTGTTCTCGCTCGACGCCTGGATCTGGTTCCCGTTCTGGCTGGGCCTGGGAGCACTGTTCACGGCCGAACGTGTCGTCACGGTCTGGAAGGGCGGCTGGCGTGCCCGGCTGTTGGCCCTGACGCTGTTCCCGGAACTTTTCTTCGACATGTTCCTCAACATCATCTACGTCAAGGGAATCATCGACATCGCACTCGGACGCACCGCCAACTGGAAACACCTCACCCACGAGGCCGCCCCCAACAGTGTGAAGGCAGACGCATGATCCCGGCCGTCAACCACCTTGTCCCTGCGGGGATCCTGCTCCCGGAATCGATCGTGCACACCGAGTGGTTCGCCATCCTGGCGACCTTCGTGGCGATCAACACCGTCATGTATGGCGCTCTGGCGGCGGCGAAGATCCTGCCGAAGCTGCACCCCGGTTCCTGGCTTCCGCAGCGGCACGAACGGGCCGAGACCCGCAGCATTTACCCGGACGCACGGCGGTAAGCGCCCTCCACCGAGGGACATGCCCGCCCCTGAACGGCAGCGATGGACATATGGGCACCATGCCCATCCCCCGGCCCGAACGCGGAGCATGCTCATCGGGCGCACGGCGGTAAGCGCCCTCCACCGAGGGACATGCCCGCCCCTGAACGGCAGCGATGGACATATGGGCACCATGCCCATCCCCCGGCCCGAAGGTGGAGCATGCTCATCGGGCGAGGTCAGAGCCCCAAGACGTCGCGGGCAATCTCGTCGGCGTCGTGCAGGGTGCGCTGGCCGCTGCGATAGGCGGGGCCGTTCTTCTGCCGGGCCTCGGCCGCGATGGCTGTCCCCCATTGCGCGGCGGAGAGCTGCAGTCCGAGGACGTAGAGGCCCTCCGTCACGGACCCGTTGGAGCCCACCGGCCTGTACGGGTGCGGCGTGACGTCCAGGCCCGAGGTCTGTACCGGCACGCCCTCCACCGTCATCATCAGGCGGGGCCGTACCAGTCCTTCGCTGAGCAGTTGTTCCAGCAGCGGTGACTCGTTGATGGTGACCCGGTTGGCCGGGGCGAGCGCCTCAATCAGGGATCGGGCCACCACGGCCTCCCCCTGGGCGTCTCCGGAGCCGGTGCCGCCGGTGTCCGGGCCGGCGGCACCCCGTCCGCTTGGGCGGCCGCCCACCCACGGTGAGGCGGCGGTGAAGGTCCGCGCTTTGCGGTCCACGCCGAACTTCGGGTCCGGTCCCACGAACCGGACGACGCCGGCCCGCACCAGGGCTGCCAGCTGTTCGGCGCGCAGCGCGGGCGGCCCGCTTGCCAGCCCTTCGACGAAGGATTCGAACCAGCCGCGGAGCCCGGCCACCCACGACTCGTCCGTGATCCCGCCGTCCGCCACCGCCGTCTTGAGCACCGCGCGGCCGTGGTGCAGGGCGCCAATGGTCATCTTCACCGGGTCGTCCTCGCCGAGCGCGGATCGCCGGGCATCGTCGAGGAGGTACTCCACGACGGCGGCGTCCAGCTCCGCACGGGAGCCGAATGACCGCCCGGCCAGCGGCGCCGCCAGACCCAGCAAGTTCAGCCGGTGGGCCGGCCGGACATGCGCCTCAATCTCGGCGTCCACCGCGTCCTCCCACTTTGCAGCGCTGTGCGCATGGGGGCGCAGGGATTCCTCCAATGCCAGAAGGAACGAATCGGGATCGGTGCGGATGGCGCCCGGCTGCGAGCGCGCGAGCGTCGAGTAGTAGGCCCAGATGGCGTCGCGGTGCAGCAGGGGCCAGAGATCATGGTCGAAGGCGGGCTGGATCCCCGCCCCCGCGAACCGGGCCAGCGCGCTTTCGGTGCAGTACCGCAGCGTCACGGCCGTGGGGTAATACCCGGCGAGTGCGGCCTTGGCCCGGTACGGAGTGCCGCGGCGGGAGGCCGCGATGATGAGGGGTTCACGGCCGGAGGGCTGATAATTCAGGCCATTTTCCCCGGCCGCGAAGGTGCCCCCGCGGCCTTCGGTGAGCTGGCCCATGACGTCGAAGAAGTTCAGGCCCATGCCGCGCACCAGCACCGGTTCGGCCGCCGGCACCCGGGACCAGTCGACGTCCGCCGGCGCGGCCGGGGGCAGGTACAGCAGCCCCAGCTCCTCGGCGGCGGCCTTGAGCTCCCGCTGTTCCGGGTTGAGCCTGGACTCGAGGTGGCCCAGGGCCAGCACCACGGAGTCCACGGTCAGCACCCCACCGCCCTCGAGCCCGACGTCGAACCGTCCGCGCGCGTGCCCGCCGCCCCCGAGCCCCGTGCCAGCGCCGGACCCGGTGGCGGCCCCGGGTGCGGCCCCGGGTGCGGTGTCACCCTCGGGTTCGGCGCCGCTGGCGGGTCCAGCGCCCGCGGCCGCTTGCCGGACCGAGACCGCCGTCGTTTCGTGAAATTCCACCGAGACGCCGGCGGGCAGCCGGGAGAGCAGTTCGTCGAGCGTGGAACGCAGGTAGCGGCCGTACAGGGCACGGCTGGGGAAGTCCGCGGCGCCGAGCTCCGCGAGTTCGGCGCGTTCCGCGGCGGTGAGCGAAGGATGGGGCCGCCGGCGCTGCAGTTCGCGCCAGCGGTCGAAGGTGTCCCCGGCCAGCGGGGAGGCCAGCTCCGGGTCCTCGGGGATAAGCGTCGGGTAAAACGACTGCGTGTTCATCAGGTACAGGCGGGACTGGCCGGGCTGCCACACATGGCCCGGGCCCGCGGGGTAGGGATCGATCACATCGATCTGCAGGGTGGCGTCCGGGCCGGCCGGAGCCCAGTTCGCGAGCAGCCGCTCCAGCACACTTGTGCCCCGGGGACCGGCGCCTATCAGTGCCGTCCGGATGCTCTGCGATATGACCACGGCATCCAGCGTATCGGCAACCGGCATGCCGCTTTACCGACGGTCGCCGACGGACGCTTGACTTGCTAGCGGCGCGAAGATGTTGCTTGGATGGAAAAATGACCACCACCGAAGCTGCTCACCCGCCCGCGTCCGGCCACCCTTCCGGACCCGTCGGCGGTGGAGGCACCGCCCCTGAACCCATCGATGAGAACATCTGGCTCGAGGAGATTCACGGCGAGCAACAAATGGCCTGGGTCCGAGAACAGAACGCCCGGACCGAGGACCTGCTCGAGGACGCGCAGTACGCGGAACTCGAGGGCAGCATCCTGGAAGTGTTGGACTCGACCGACCGGATAGCGATGGTCGGCAAGCACGGCGACTGGTACTACAACTTCTGGAAAGACCGGGACAACCCTAAGGGCCTGTGGCGCCGGACCAGCTGGGAGAGCTACCGCGGCGGATCACCGGAGTGGGACATCCTCCTGGACGTGGACGCCCTGGCCGCGTCCGAGGGCGAGGAATGGGTTTTCCACGGCGCCAACTTCCTCCGGCCGGGAAGCGGCGAGCCGCACCGGCGGGCCCTGCTGGCCCTCTCCCCCGACGGCGGCGACGCCAACCGCTACCGCGAGTTCGACGTCGAGTCCCGCAGCTTCGTGGACCCCGCCGCCGGCGGCTTCGACCTGCCCACGGCCAAGGGCAATGCCTCCTGGCTCGACGCGGACACCCTGCTGGTGGCCACGACGGCCGAGGGGCTGCCCAGCACCACCTCCTCCTACGCCCGGACCGGGGTGAAACTGCACCGCGGCGGCTCCCTAGCTACCGCGGAGCGTGTGTTCGAGATACCCGAGGACCACATGATGGCGCTCGTCGCCCACGACTCCACGCCCGGCTTCGAGCGGACCTTCGCCGTGGACTGGATCAGCTTCTTCGAGCGGAACACCTCGGTGCTGCGGAACGGCAGCTGGGTGCGGCTCGATGTCCCGGCGGACGTGAACCTGAGCTCGCACCGCGAGTGGCTGCTGTTCCGGCCGCAGAAGGACTGGACTGTCGACGGGAAGGTGTTCCCGGCAGGGTCCCTGCTTGCGGCCGGATTCGAGGACTTCCTGGCCGGCAGCCGGGATCTTGCTGTGCTTTTCAGCCCCGACGCCCACACGTCGTTGCAGTCCTGGAGCTGGACGCGGGACTTCCTGTTGCTGAACCTGCTCCGTGACGTGTCCTCGGAGATCCGGGTGCTGGACCCGATGCGCCGGGGCACGGACGCCGCTTGGGCCTCGACCGTTCTGGATGCCTGCCCGCCGCTGCACGACGTCAACGCTTACGCCGTCGACGACGAAGACGAAACCGGCGACTCCGACGACGACGGCACGGACGGCGGTACCGGCAGCGCTCCGGTGGCGGAGGGCGAAGCCCCTGGCGCCGGGAACGACTTCTGGCTCGTGGCCACCGGGTTCACCACGCCCAGCACCCTCACCCGGGGGACGCTGAAGCGGGCGGGAACCGCCGAGGACGGCCCGGGTGTGGTCAGCTCGCACGAGGTGATCCGCTCCTCGCCGTCGTTCTTCAACGAGGAGGCCTATGAGGTTCAGCAGCACTTTGCCGTCTCCAAGGACGGCACCCGGGTGCCGTACTTCCAGGTGGCATCCAAGGACCTGGTGCTCGACGGCCAGAACCCGACCCAGCTTTCCGGCTACGGCGGCTTCGAGATTTCCCGGACCCCGGCCTACAGCGGCGCAGTCGGCCGCGCCTGGCTGGAACGGCGCACCGAGGAGTCCTTCGGCGCCGAGGGGGACGGGCCGCACACGCGCGGCGGCGTCTACGTCGTGGCCAACATCCGTGGCGGCGGGGAATACGGTCCGTCCTGGCACCGCGCCGCGCTGCAGGAGAACCGCCACCGGGCCTACGAGGACTTCGCCGCGGTGGCCCTGGACCTGATCTCCCGCGGCGTCACCTCCCGGGAGCGCCTCGGCTGCGTGGGGGGCTCCAACGGTGGTCTGCTGGTGGGCAATATGCTCACCCAGTACCCGGACCTGTTCGGAGCCGTGTCCTGCGGAGTGCCGCTGCTGGACATGCGCCGGTACACCAAACTCTCCGCCGGATACTCCTGGATCGCTGAATACGGCGACCCCGACGTGCCCGAACAGTGGGACTTCATCAAGACCTTCTCGCCGTACCACCTGCTCAAGGACGGCGTGGAGTACCCGGAAACGTTCATCTGGACCGCCACCTCGGACGACCGCGTCGGGCCCGTGCAGGCCCGGAAGATGGCCGCCCGGATGCAGGCCATGGGAATTCCCAATGTCTGGTTCCATGAAGCCCTGGAAGGCGGTCACGCGGGGGCCTCGGACAACCGGCAGGCGGCGGCGCTGCAGAGCCGCAGCCAGCATTTCCTGTGGCGGGCTCTGGCGGGCAGCGGAGCCTGAGCGCGGGGGCGATCGGCCCGGCCGGAGCCGTTTTGCACTGCATGCCCCCTTCTGCGTATCCTTGGTTGGCTAGTTACTAGCAATTGGAGACGTGCCAGAGCGGCCGAATGGGCTTCACTGCTAATGAAGTGTGGGGCACAACTCCACCGGGGGTTCAAATCCCCCCGTCTCCGCGTTCGGCCCCGGTCCCTGGACCGGGGCCTTTTGCGTACCCGGAGCGCTCCGGGACTCCGCCAGGACCCTCCGCCGTCCCGTCCGGGTGCCGGACACCTGAGGCCAACCCGCGGCCCGGATGGCAGGATGGGCCCATGTCGAGCAACAACGCGTTTGACGCGATCATCGTAGGCGGCGGCCACAACGGCCTGGCCGCGGCAGCGTACCTGGCCAAGGCCGGCCGGAACGTCCTGCTGCTGGAAAAGCTTGAGCATGCCGGCGGCGCCGCGGTGTCTGCCCAGGCGTTCGACGGCGTCGACGCCCGGCTCTCGCGCTACTCCTACCTCGTCAGCCTCCTGCCCCAGCAGGTCATCGACGAGCTTGGCCTGCGCATCGAACTGGCCCGGCGGCGGTATTCCTCCTACACCCCGGACCCGCACGACGCCGGCCGCGCGCTGCTGATCGACAACGAAGATGCCGCCGCGACTGCCGCGTCCTTTGCCGCCGCAGGCGCCCCGGCCGGGGAATTCGAGGCCTTCAACGACTTCTACGCCCGTTGCCGCACACTCACCGAAGCCCTCTGGCCGACCATGACCGCGCCCCTGCGGACCAGATCCGAGGCCCGCGCGCTGGCCGTCCAAGCCGGCGCGGAGGAAGCATGGGACGCCATGATCGAGCGGCCGATCGGGACCGTGATCGCCAAGGAGCTCCAGCACGACCTGGTCCGCGGCGTGGTGCTGACTGACGCCCTGATCGGAACCTTTGCCCGGGCCGGCGATGAGGATTTGCAGCAGAACATCTGCTTCCTTTACCACCTGATCGGCGGCGGAACTGGCGACTGGGACGTGCCCGTCGGCGGGATGGGCGCGGTCTCCGGGGAGCTGGAGCGCGCTGCCCGGGACGCCGGAGCAACGATCCTGACCGCGGCCGAAGTCACCGCTGTCCGTCCGGGCGGGTCGGTCAGCTACCGCCACGACGGCGTCGAGCATAACGCCACGGCCCGATGGGTCCTCGCCAACGTGGCCCCAGTGGTGCTGGACCGGCTCAGGGCGTCCGGCAGCACCGGCGCCGCCGCGGCGCCCGCTACCCGGAACCCGAACCATCTCCGTGAGGGCGCCCAGGTCAAGGTCAACCTGCTGCTCAGTCGACTCCCCCGGCTGCTGGACGGGAACGTCAGCCCGGAAGCGGCCTTCGGCGGAACGTTCCACATCAACGAGACCTGGCCACAGCTCGACGCCGCCTACCTCACCGCGGCTTCCGGGATGGTTCCGGACCCGCTGCCGTGCGAGATCTACTGCCATTCCCTCACCGACCCGAGCATCCTGTCCCCGGAGCTCCAGGCGGCCGGCGCACAGACCCTCACTGTGTTCGGCCTGCACGTCCCGGACCGGCTGATCACCGAAGAGAACAATGAGGAGCGGCGCGCTGAACTGCAGGCCGCCGTGTTGAAGTCGCTGAACTCTGTGCTGGCCGAACCGGTGGAGGAGCTGCTGCTGGCCGGCCCCGACGGACAGCCCTGCATCGAAACGAAGACCACCCTGGACATCGAACGCGCCGTCGGGATGCCGCGGGGCAACATCTTCCACGGCGGGCTTGACTGGCCCTTCGTGGAGGACGGACAACCCCTGGGCACCCCGGCGCAGCGCTGGGGCGTCGCGACGGACGATCCCCGGATCCTGCTCTGCGGGTCCGGCGCCCGGCGCGGCGGTGCGGTCTCCGCCATCGGCGGGCACAACGCGGCCATGGCGGTGCTGGAGTCCGGTGTGGCCGAGTCCGGTCCGGCCAAGTCCGCTTTGGCCGAGTCGGGTGTGGCCGAGTCCGAGCCGTCGGAATCCGGCCGTGCCTCCTAGGGCGGAGCCCGGCGCCACATCGGAGCCTGCATGAGCGAGTCCCCGCCGCCTTCCGGCCCACCCGCGGAGAGTCCAGCAGGCAATCCTGCGGACAAATGGAGTCCCCGCCTGGCCCTCCTGGTCGCAGCGACGTTTTTTATGGAGTTCCTGGACGGTACCGTCCTGACCACCGCGATCCCCAGCATCGCGGCTGACTTTTCGGTCCCGTCAGCGGACGTCAACATCACCATGACCGCCTACCTGATGACGGTGGCGATGGGCATCCCGCTCAGCAGCTGGCTGGCCGAGCACATCGGAGCGCGCCGTGTGTTCTGCCTTGCCATCGCCACGTTCACGGTGGCCTCGCTGATGTGCGCGCTGAGCCCGGACCTGATCATGCTGACCCTGAGCCGGGTGCTGCAGGGAGCCGGTGGGGCCATGATGGTCCCCGTGGGCACCCTCGTAGTGCTCCGCGGAACAGCCAAAAAAGATCTGCTCCGCGCGACGGCCTATCTGGTGTGGCCCGGGCTGCTGGCACCAGTCCTCGCCCCCTTGGTGGGAGGCGCCCTCACGACGTTCCTGTCCTGGCACTGGATCTTCCTGATCAACCTCCCGCTGGGCCTCGCGGCGTTCCTCGCGGCGCTGCGGCTGGTCCCGGCCGCCCCGGGTGACCGCACGCGGCGCCTGGACTGGCGCGGGCTGTCCCTCACGACCCTGGGCGTAGGGTGCCTCGTGGTGGGCCTGGAGCTGGCCGGCGGCCACGACTCAGGCACCTCGGCCGCCCTCAGCATCACCGCAGGGCTGCTGTTCCTTGGCGCTGCAGCCTGGTGGCTGCTGCGGGCACGCTCGCCCTTGTTCGACCTGGGGGTCTTTGCCACCCGGACGTTCCGCGCCACGGCAACCGGCGGCTTCATTTACCGGCTGACCATCAGCGCCGTGCCCTTCCTGCTGCCACTGATGTTCCAGAACGGCTTCGGCTGGGATCCGCTGCGCGCCGGAGTCCTCGTGGCGGCGGTGTTCATAGGCAACATCGGGATCAAACCGGCCACCACCCCGCTCATCCGTCGCTTCGGCTTCAAACCCGTGTTGGTCTTCGCGTCCCTGGCCTCGGCGGCAACCTTTGCGCTGTGCGCCCTGCTCGACGCCGGTACTCCGGAACCGCTGATCTTCGCACTGCTCGTGGCCAGCGGGGCCTTCCGGTCCATCGGGTTCTCGGCCTACGCCTCGGTGCAGTACGCCGACGTCGTCCCCGCCCAGCTGCCGTCCGCCAACGCCGTTTCCGCGACGCTTGTCCAGCTCGCTGCGGCAGCGGGAATCGCGATCGGGGCCCTGCTGATCCGCGTCTTCGAGGTCAGCGGCCCGCTGCTGGGCGGGGCCGTCGATGCAGGCGGGGATCCGGTGGCACCGTACCGGGCGGCGTTCCTGGCGATAGCGGCGATCATGCTCCTGAGCACGCTGGACAGCCTGACGCTGCCCCGCCACGCCGGAGCTGAGGTCAGCCGGCCTGGCCAAGCACCAACGGCAGCACCGCCCCGGCGCCCGCGAGCCTAAGGGCTCGTCCGGCGACAGTCACGGTCCAGCGGCTGTCCACGAGGTCGTCTATGAGCATTACGCTCTGGCCCTGCAGCCCGGTGAGGGCCGCTTCCAGTTCCGGCCCCACCACGAGCCGGTCCCAGACGCCGGCGAGCCGGTACGCGCTGTTGCCGCCGCGCCCGCCCGTGGGGCCGCCGTGTTCGAGCTGCAGCTGGCCGAGGTAGGGGATCCGGCCGATCTCGGAGATGCCGCGGGCCAGCGAATCCACCAGCGCCGGCTTGCCCCGGGACGGGACACTGATGATCGCGGCCGGCCGGCCGGCGCCGCTCCATCCCGGCGTGCGGGCGTCTCCGGCTCCCCACTCCCGCAGGACCTGGACGCAGGCCTGCAGCATGCCCGGATCCACCGTGCGGTCCGGCGCCCCCGCGGCGAAGGCCTCACGCAGCGCGCCGCCCCAGCCAAGGTCCGTGAGACGAGCCAGCGCCCGCCCGCCGGCCACGCTTTCCTCCGGCTTGATCTTGCCCTTCACGCTCACGCCAAGGCGGTCCATGCCGCTGGGCCACTGCAGCCTCGGTTCCAGCGGCACGCCGGCGCGGCTAAGCGTCTGGCCCGCGGCTTCCGTGGCGGAGGCGGCAATGTCTGCCGGGAACCACTGCCCGGCGCAGTTGTCGCAGCGTCCGCAGGAGTGCGCGGTCTCGTCGTCGAGGACCGAGGTGATGTATTCCATCCGGCAGCCTGCGGTGTCCTGGTAGATGACCATGGAATCCTGCTCGTCCACCCGGGCCTCGGCAATCCGGCTGTACCGCTCGGCGTCATAGGTCCAGGGCTGGCCGGTGGAGCGCCAGCCGCCGCCCACGCGTTCCACGGCCCCGTCCACTGCCAGCACCTTCAGCAGCAGCTCCAGCGGTGTCCGGCGCAGGTCCACGCGGGCCTCGAGCGCCACGGTGGACACGGCGGTTCCCGCGTCCGCGAGCGCTGTCAGGACGGCGGCGGCCTTTTCCTCCGAAGGCATCGATGCGGTGGCGAAGTACTGCCAGATGTCGCGGTCCTCGGAGCCGGGCAGCAGCAGCACATCGGCGTTCGCGGCGCCACGGCCGGCACGGCCCACCTGCTGGTAGTAGGCCACCGGCGACGAAGGGGCACCCAAATGCACGACAAAGCCGAGGTCCGGCTTATCGAAGCCCATCCCGAGGGCGGAGGTGGCCACGAGGGCCTTGACCTGGTTGTCCTTGAGGAGCTGTTCCGCGCGTTCCCGGTCTGCGGGGTCCGTACGCCCGGTGTAGGCGAGCACCTCGTGCCCGGCTTCGGCGAGGAGGCGTGCCGTGTCCTCCGCAGCGGACACGGTGAGCGTATAGATGATGCCGCTGCCGGGCAGGTCCGACAGGTGCGTCAGCAGCCAGCCCAGCCGGTCGCGGGAGTCCGGCAGGCTCAGCACCCCCAGCCGCAGCGACTCCCGGCCCAGGGCGCCGCGGATGGTGAGCACCCCGGAGCCCAGCTGCTCTTCGATGTCGTGGACCACCCGGGAGTTGGCGGTGGCGGTGGTGGCCAGCACCGGCACGGAATCCGGCAGCTGCGTGATCAGGTCCGCTATGCGGCGGTAGTCCGGCCGGAAGTCATGGCCCCAGTCCGAGATGCAGTGCGCCTCGTCAATGACCAGGAGCCCGGTGCGGCGGATCAGCTCCGGCAGCTGGTTCTCGCGGAAGGACGGGTTGGTGAGCCGTTCCGGTGACACCAGCAGGACGTCAACCTCGTCCGCAGCCAGCTGCTCGCGGACCGTGTCCCATTCCAGCTGGTTGGCGGAGTTGATGGCGACGGCGCGTACACCGGCCCGGGCCGCGGCGGCCACCTGGTCGCGCATCAGGGCCAGCAGCGGGGACACGATCAGGGTGGGCCCGGCACCACGGCGCCGGAGCAGCAGGGACGAGACAAAGTACACGGCCGACTTTCCCCAGCCGGTGCGCTGCACGACGAGGGCCCGCCGGCCGCCGTCGACGAGGGCCTCAACCGCCTCAAACTGGCCGTCATGGAACTCCGCGGCCGGGTGCCCGACCAGCTCGCGCAGCACTTCCTGGGCCTGCTCCCGGGTCCCGGATACCCCGGCCGAACCGGAGGTGGAAGCACCGGCAGGAGCGGAGTTGGGGGCGGGAAGGACTGCAGCGTTCTGGTTATTGGCCATTGCTTCAGTATCCCAGCCTCCTCCGACAGCCACGAAGCCGGGGTGCGGAAAGGTGGACAAACCCGGCTGCTTGGCGCTGTCACTGCTCCCCCACAGGGTCCGTGGGCTTCCACGTAAGATAAGACGCGTGACTACGGACAATACGAAGACTTTTGACCTCTCGGCCTCCTTCAAGGCCTACGACGTGCGCGGCATTGTGGGCGAATCCATTACCGCCGAAATCGTCGAGGCTGTGGGCGCGGCGTTCGTAGACGTCCTGGACCTTGCAGGGCAGACGGTACTGGTGGGCGGCGACATGCGCCCGTCCTCCCCCGAGTTCAGCAAGGCCTTCGCCAACGGTGCCGCCACCCGCGGCGCCAACGTGCAGCTGCTGGACCTGATCTCCACCGACGAGCTCTACTACGCCTGCGGCTCCCTGGACGCAGCCGGCGCCGTGTTCACCGCAAGCCACAACCCGGCGGCCTACAACGGCATCAAGATGGCCAAGGCCGGCGCCGTGCCCATCTCCTCCGAAACCGGGCTCAAGGAGATCCAGGCCCTCGCGGAGGAATACCTCAACGCGGGCGCCATCCCGCAGGCCGCAAGCCGCGGCCTGATCGGCGTGCAGGACGTCCTCCGAGGCTATGCCGAATACCTGCGCAGCCTCGTGGACCTCCGCGGGTCACGCCCGCTGAAGGTTGTCGTTGACGCCGGCAACGGCATGGCCGGCCTGACCACTCCGGCCGTGCTCGGTGATGCCATGCTGCCCGAGCTGCCGCTGGAAATCGTCCCGCTGTACTTCGAGCTCGACGGCTCCTTCCCGAACCACCCCGCCAACCCGCTGGAACCGGAAAACCTGCGTGACCTGCAGGCCGCCGTCGTCGAACACGGCGCGGACATCGGCCTGGCCTTCGACGGCGACGCGGACCGCTGCTTCGTCATCGACGAGCGCGGTGAGACCGTCTCGCCGTCGGCCATCACCGGCATGGTGGCCCGCCGGGAGATCGCCCGCGCCCAGGGGCTGGGCGAGGTCAATCCAATCGTCATCCACAACCTCCTGACCTCCCGGGCCGTTCCCGAACTGGTGGAACGCCACGGCGGCAAAGCGGTCCGCACCCGCGTGGGCCATTCCTTCATCAAGGCCGTCATGGCCGCGGAGGGCGCCATCTTCGGCGGCGAGCACTCGGCCCACTTTTACTTCCGTGACTTCTGGAACGCGGACACCGGCATGCTGGCCGCCATGCATGTCCTGGCAGCCCTGGGTGAGCAGGACAGCCCGCTGTCCGAGCTGGGCCGCGAGTACGAGCCGTACGTGTCCTCCGGCGAAATCAACTCCGAAATCGAGGACAAGGCCGGCGCCGTGGAACTGGTCCGGCAGGACTTCGGGTCCGAGGACGTCGAGGTGGACTACCTGGACGGCAGCACGTTCATCGCCACGGACGGCAGCTACTGGTTCAACCTGCGGCCCTCCAACACGGAGCCGTTCCTGCGCCTGAACGTCGAAGCCACGGACCGGGGCACCATGGAACTCATCCGTGACCGCGTCCTGTCGCTGGTCCGGGGCTAGACGGCGATGGAGACTCCCGAAAGCGGCGTGCGGATCAGGGAAAACCAGGCCGATGCCCTGCAGCCGGCCGATCCCGCGGAAGACTCCTGGCGCGGATCCGTGCCGGAGGCCAGCGCAATCGACCTGGAGAACCTGCTTGGCACCGGAGTCGGTGCGGCCCAGGAACAGCTGGAGCGGAACGGCGGCTTTCTTCCCTTCGCCCTGGTGGTGGAGAACGACGGCGAGGTGCGGCTGGTTGCCGTGACTCCTGCCGACGCCGCGGAGGGCACCGACGCTGATTTCGACGCGGATTCGATGATCAGCGACCTCACCGAGCTGCTCAGGCAGCACCGGGACGAGTTCCGCGCCGCCGCCGTGGTCTGCGACATCACCCTGGTGGAAGAAGACTCGGACGCCATCCATGTGGCCGCCGAGCACCGGGACGGTTCCCTGTTCGCCGCGGTCCTGCCCTACGCCGCGAACGCGGAATCGCACGAGCTGGAGTTCGGCCTGCTGTCCGCGGATACGAACGAGGCCGCCGTCTGGGTGGACTAGACCGCCCGTAAGCTAGTGCCATGAAGATCAACGCCTTCGCGGATGTCAGCCTGCGCGCCATGATGGTGCTCGGAGCCGCTCCCGACGGCGGACTCCTCACCACCCAGAGCATCGCCGACGCAGTTGGAACGCCGTACAACCACGTCAGCAAGGCGGTCGCGAAGCTCCGCGAGCTGGGCCTGATCGAGATCGAGCGGGGCCGCCGCGGCGGGTCGAGGCTCAGCGGCGCCGGCCGCACCGCCACCGTGGGACAACTCCTGCGCCAGCTCGACACCCGGACCGATCTGGCCGATTGCGTCGCCGCGAAAGCCACCTGCCCGTTGGTCAACGAATGCCGGCTCCGGGCCGCCTTGTCCCGGGCCCGCGAGGCGTTCTACAGCGAACTCGACGGCATCGTCGTCGCGTCCCTGCCCCACGCGCGGCAGATGAACCCCGTGTTCCAGGCCATCGGGCTGCGCCCCGGGCTCTGAGCCGCAAGCCGGGCCGGCCGCCACGCCCGGGAGTCCCAGCGATTTGGACATGTTTTCTACGCCGTGTAGAACTGAGCTATAGATACTCGCATTTCAAATGCAAGTATTCAGCCGGTCCGGTTGAAGACGCCCGGGCCACTATCTCAGGAGTCAACATGCTCTCGGACAAGTCCTTCCCCGTCATCGAGGCCACTCTTCCGCTGGTGGGTTCCCGGATCGGGGACATCACGCCCAAGTTCTACGCCCGCCTCTTCGCAGCCCACCCCGAGTTGCTGGACGGGCTCTTCAGCCGCTCCAACCAGCGCTCCGGCAACCAGCAGCAGGCCCTGGCCGGGAGCATCGCCGCTTTCGCCAGCCACCTGGTCAGCAACCCCGGAACCCTCCCCGAAACCGTACTCGCCCGCATCGCACACCGGCATGCCTCCCTCGGCATCACCGAGCCGCAGTACCAGGTGGTCTACGAGCACCTCTTCGCCGCCATCGCCGAGGATCTGGCCGACGTCATCACTCCTGAAATCGCCGAGGCTTGGACCGAGGTGTACTGGCTCATGGCGGACGCGCTGATCAAGCTGGAGAAGGGCCTCTACGCCGCGCAGGCCAACGGCAAGATGTGGAGCCCCTGGCGCGTCGCCGCGAAGACCGCCGCCGGCACCGGTGCCATGACCTTCACGCTCGAACCCGCCGACGACACCCCTATTACGCCCGCGCTGCCGGGCCAGTATGTCAGCGTCAAGGTTCAGCTCCCGGACGGACTCCGCCAGGTCCGCCAGTACTCGCTCTCCGGTGACGCCGGCACCAGCCGCACTTTCACCACCAAGAAGGACGACGGCGGCGAGGTCTCGCCTGTACTGCACAACACGGTCCGGGTGGGCGACGTCCTCGAAGTGTCGAACCCCTACGGCGAAATCACCCTCAAGGACAGCGACGGCCCGGTGGTCCTGGCCTCCGCCGGTATCGGCTGCACGCCGACCGCCTCCATCCTGCGTTCCCTGGCCGCGTCCGGCTCGGAGCGCCAGGTCCTGGTGCTGCATGCGGAGAGCACCCTGGACAGCTGGGCCTTGCGTTCCCAGATGACGGACGACGTCGAACGCCTCAACGGCGCGGATCTGCTGCTCTGGCTGGAACAGCCGGTCGCCGGAACCAGGGCAGGCTACATGACGCTGCGCGAGGTGGACCTGCCGGCCAACGCCTCGCTGTACCTCTGCGGGCCGCTTCCGTTCATGAAGAGCATCCGCAATGAGGCCATCAACGCCGGCATCCCGGCCACCCGTATCCACTACGAGGTCTTCGGTCCGGACATCTGGCTCGCCAGCTAAAGTACACATCGATTGCTCCGCAACGGCCCTTTTGAGGGGCCAAAACGGCCCCTGCGGAGCAATCGATGAAAAAACGCAAATTCAGCCGGCGGGCGGAACCCCGGTGATCGCGTGGCCGAAGCGCAGCAGGTTGCCTGGGTCGTAGCTGGACTTTGCGGCCCTCATCCGTTCATAGACCGCCGGGGACCATGCCCGGGCACGGTCAGCCTCATCGCCCGGCTCGCCGTGGAAGTTGACCAGCGTGTACCCGGTCGAATAGGGAGCCATCGCGGCGAGGATGGCACGGATGGATTCGGTGACGGCCGGCAGCACCGGCGGCAGCTTGAACCCGAGGAGGAACAGCAGGAACGCCGCGTCGCGTCCGGACACGGCGTCCGGCAGGACCCCGCCGCGGGACAGCGCCCCACCGAGGGGCCTGATCTCGATCAGGAGCAACGGGCAGTCCGTACCGTCCCCGGCTAGCCTGAGCAACTCCCCTGCGGCCTCCTCGCCAAATTCCTTCAAGAGCGCGCCGCCGTCCGTGAACGGGAGCGGATCCGCCGGGTCCATGTGGATCTGGTCGACGTCCAGGTAGCTCATGGGTCCGGCCGTGTCCATCAAAGGGGATGAGACCGTGCGCATCGGAGCAAGCAGCGCATCGCCGTCCTCGCGGTTCCCGAGGAAGGCAAAACGCAGGTGGACCACGAACTGGCCCCGTAGCGGCGCGGGAACGAAGTCCATATCCGGAAGCCGCAGCAGGGAGATCGACGGCGAGGCGGCCTCAGGGAGCGTTGGCAGCCACTCGCGGAACGCGGCCAGGATGGCGGCCGCATCCGCGCCGGGGTAAATGATTCCCCCGCCATAGAACTCGCCCAGCGGAAACAGGTTGAACTCGAGCGCGGTGACGATGCCGAAGTTGCCCTTTCCTCCGCACATCAGCGCGAAGAGCTCGGCCTCGGCTTCGGCATCGATCCGGCGCAGGACGCCGTCGGCGGTGACGACCTCCATGCTGCGGACATGGTCCGCCGCGAAGCCGTGGGCGCGGCCCAGCACGGGCAGTCCGCCGCCGACCGTATATCCGACCACACCGACGTCGGTGCTCGAGCCGTGCAGTCCGATCAGCCCATGCGGGACGCTCGCCTCCAGGAGATGCCGCCATTTGACGCCGGCTCCGACCCGGGCGGTCCGTTCGACCGGATCGATCTGCAGCTCCTGCAGCCGCCGCGTGTTGATGAGCAGCCCGCCGTCGACCGCCGATTCCGCACCGTGCCCGGTGGACTGGACGGACACCGGTATCCGTCGTTCCGCCGCCCACTTCACGCCGGCGGCGACGTCCTGCGCGTCTGCGGCACCAAGCACGACGTCGGGGCGGTGGACCGTGGCGGCGTTGAACGCAAACGTCTCCTCGGCGAATTCTGGACTGTCAGGCACCGCCACGATGCCACCGACTGCCGCGGACAAGGCATGGATGTCGTCGTTGACCAGCATGATGAAACTCCTGAGCTCTCGCTTCTGCGAGCGGGTCTGGGGCACGGCGGCGTGCGCCTGGAATGCCCCCAGCACTCGCTCCAGTCGGCGGGCGGCCCGGCTGATGAATGCGGACGAGCCTAGAGCGCATCCTCGGACTCCGTCTAGGGACCAACGTCCCGAGTGGACTACCTTTTGACACCAGTGCGGCCCGGGATGACAGAGTACCCTGCGGTTCCAGGTCCCGGACACTGGCCCTGACGGCGAACTCCGATCCGCTCCTGTCCGCAATCGTCGCCCGCGGCAACGGGGCGTTGGGGCCGTTGAAATTGCCCCTGAACGAGAACTCCTATTCCTGGCAGTTCCTCCCCATTCCCGGCATGACGTTTACGAACGTGGGAACAACCGGCTCCTTCTCCGGAACCGACACGTGCCAGTAACGACGGCGGCGCCGCACCTTTCGAAAAGGTGCGGCGCCGCCGTCGGTCGCTGCTGTTTGTGGTGCCGGCTGCTAGCGCACCGCCAGGCGGGACTTCAGTCCCACGAGTTCGGAGCGGAGCGCCTCGGGAAGAGATTCGCCGAAGTTGGCGAACCACTCTTCGATGGAGGCCAGCTCTGCGGCCCACTCCTCGGGGTCCACGCGGACTGCGTCTTCGACGTGGGCCTCGGTCAGGTCCATGCCCGTGAGGTCCAGGGATTCTCCGGTCGGCACGTAGCCAATCGGCGTGTCGACGGCGTCAGCCTTGCCTTCGAGGCGTTCGATGGCCCACTTCAACACACGCGCGTTGTCACCGAAACCGGGCCAGGCGAAGCCGCCGTCGGCCGTGCGCCGGAACCAGTTGACCAGGAAGATCTTGGGCAACCGTTCCTGGTTGGCCTTGGCGGACAGGTTCACCCAGTGGTTCAGGTAGTCCCCCGCGTCGTAGCCGATGAACGGCAGCATGGCCATCGGGTCGCGCCGCAGCACACCGACCTGGCCGGCCGCCGCCGCGGTGGTCTCGGAGGACAGCGTCGATCCCATGAAGACGCCGCTGGACCAGCTGCGGGCCTGCGTCACCAGGGGGATGGTGGTCTTGCGGCGTCCACCGAACAGGATCGCGGAGAGCTCGACGCCGTCCGGGTTGTAGTACTCCTCCGCCAGCATGTCGATCTGGGAGATCGGGGTGCAGAAGCGGGAGTTCGGGTGGGCTGCCGGCTTGTCCGAGTCCGGGGTCCAGGAGTTGCCCTGCCAGTCAGTCAGGTGCGCCGGAGTCTCCTCCGTCATTCCCTCCCACCACACACCACCGTCGTCGGTGAGGGCCACGTTGGTGAAGATGCTGTGGCCCTTGGCGATGGCCCGCATGGCGTTGGGGTTGGTGCCCCAGCCGGTGCCCGGTGCGACGCCGAACAGGCCGGCCTCCGGGTTGGTGGCGCGCAGTTCGCCCTCCTTGCCGATCCGGATCCAGGTGATGTCGTCACCGAGGGTTTCGACTTTCCACCCTTCGATCGTCGGGTCGAGCAGCGCGAGGTTGGTCTTGCCGCAGGCCGAGGGGAAGGCCGCGGAGATGTAGTACTTCTTCTGCTCCGGGGAGGTGAGTTTGAGGATCAGCATGTGCTCCGCGAGCCAGCCCTCGTCGTGGGCCATGACCGAGGCGATGCGCAGGGCGTAGCACTTCTTGCCCAGCAAAGCGTTGCCGCCATAGCCGGAGCCGTAGGACCAGATGGAGCGCTCTTCGGGGAAGTGCACAATCCATTTGTCCGGGTTGCACGGCCACGGCACGTCGGCCTGGCCGGGGGCCAGCGGGGCACCCAGGGAGTGGAGTGCGGGGACGAAGAAGGCGTTGGTGGCGGTGATCCGGTCCAGGACCTCGGTGCCGATCTGCGCCATGATGCGCATGGACGCGACAACGTAGGCGCTGTCCGTGATCTCCACGCCGAATTTAGGATCCTCGGCGTCAAGGTGGCCCATGACGAACGGAATGACGTACATCGTGCGTCCGCGCATGGAGCCGGCGAACAGGCCGTGGAGCTTCGCCTTCATTTCCGTCGGAGCCATCCAGTTATTGGTGAACCCTGCGTCGCGTTTGTTCTCGGAGCAGATGAACGTCTGCTCCTCGACGCGGGCCACGTCGGCCGGATCGGAGAACGCTGCGAAGGACTTGGGGAACAGCTCCTCATTCAGCCGGGTCAGCGTGCCCGCTGCCACCAGTTCGTCGGTGAGCCGGGTATTCTCCTGATCGGAGCCGTCAACCCAGTGGATCCGGTCCGGCTGGGTCAATTCAGCTACCTCTTCGACCCATGCCAGCAGGCCAGCATGTGTGGTGGGTGCTTTTTCAAGCAACGGCAGTCGCGCCAGATCGCCCATTACGGTTCCCTTCCTCGGGTTCAGTGGTGTGTCCTAAATGTAGGGCTAGATCACCCCGCAGAAACTGGCCCGAATGTGGGACGTCCGGATGGCCGGAAATGAAAAACCCCGGAAATTCAAGGAACTAACACTACGAACAACGGCCTATTTGTGATCAAGGTCACATAGACCGGTCTAGTCAGCCAGATTACACCTGTTTCGATTTGTAACTACGGCCCCTCCTCGCGTAAAGTAATTCGAGGTTCGGGGAGCGAGAAGTTCTCCAAGAGCCGAGAATGCGCCCATAGCTCAGCTGGATAGAGCGTCTGTCTACGGAACAGAAGGTCAGGGGTTCGAATCCCTTTGGGCGCACAGAAGAAAAAGATCCGCTCCGGCTCGCCGGAGCGGATTTTTTCGTTTAACCGGCGTCGGCTCACTCCGCCGCAATCGCCGCGGTGATCCGGCGTCGGATTCCATCGAAGCGCCTGCTGAGCAGCTCGGCCGCCACGGCCTTATCGCCAGTGGAGACGGCCTCAAAGATGCCACGGTGCAGCCCCGCCAGTGCGGCGAGCTCCGCGGTATCCGCCAAAAGTGTTCCCCGGAAACGGCCACCGCCTCAATCCGGTGCAAGGACTCCTCGAGCGCCCGGAGATCCCCGGAAGTCATGAGGTCCATGGCGGCACCGAAGTTGATAGGTGCCACGAACATTCCGAAGCCACGCCGGATCTCAATTACGGCCAGCGCCTGTAGCACCTTCAATGACTCCCGCAGGGTGTTCCGCCCGACGCCCAAGGCAGCGCAAAGTCCGCTTTCCGTGGGAAGGGGATCGCCGGCCCAAGGCTGCAACGACCCCGAGCCGGGAAGGACCCGGCGTAGGATTCTGCCATGACGGAACAGCTGGAGCGGGAATTCGATGTCATAGTGCTCGGCGCCGGCGCCGCGGGCGAGAACGTGGCGGACCGAGCGGTCCAGGGCGGGCTGTCCGCGGTCCTCATCGAGGCGGAACTGGTCGGCGGCGAGTGCTCATACTGGGCCTGCATGCCGTCCAAGGCGCTGCTCCGGCCCGGCACAGCCCTGCACGGGGCCCAGGCTGTCCCGGGCGCCGCGCAGGCCATCACCCGGACCCTCGATGCGGCCGCCGTACTGAAGCGTCGCGACTACTTCACGTCCAACTGGCAGGACGACAGCCAGGTCAAGTGGGTCGAGGACACGGGCATTGAGCTGATCCGCGGCCACGGCCGGCTCACCGCTCCGCGGAAGGTGGAGGTTTCCGGGCGGGACGGCAACAGCTACGCGCTCACGGCGCGGCACGCCGTCGTGCTGGCTACGGGGTCCACCCCCAGCCTGCCGCCGGTCGAAGGGCTGTCCGACGTCGAGTACTGGACCACCCGGGAGGCCACATCCGCCCGCGAGATTCCCGAACGGCTGGCCGTTCTCGGCGGCGGCGTCGCCGGCACCGAACTGGCCCAGGCATATGCGCGACTGGGATCGGCGGTGACCCTCGTGGCGCGCGGTGCCCTGCTGGGCATCTTCCCGGAGGAGGCGTCGACGCTGATCGCAGCAGGGCTGCGCGCCGACGGCGTACAACTGCGCCTGCACACCGGCACCGAAAGCATCCGCGGGAACGGTGACGGGTCCCTCACCCTGGCGCTCGAGGGGGGCATCACGGTCACGGCGGACAAACTGCTCGTCAGCACCGGCCGGCACCCGGCCCTCGAGGGGCTCGGCCTGGAAAGCGTGGGGCTTGCCGCCGCGGAAGGCAAACCGCTCCGGCTCGGCACCGACTCCACCGGCCTGGTCGCGGGCGCAACGGACGACGGCGGACCGTGGCTCTACGCCGTGGGCGATGCGGCCGGGAAGGTCATGCTGACGCACCAGGGCAAGTACGAGGCGCGGGCGAGCGGTGACGCCATCGCCGCCCGGGCCCGCGGTGAGCTCGCCGGTGAGCCCGAGCCGTGGAGCCGCTACGCCCAAACAGCGGACGACCACGCCGTACCCAATGTGGTGTTCACCGACCCTGAACTCGCGAACGTGGGCCGGTCCGTGCAGCGGGCGGAAAGGGACGGTTATCGCGTCAGGTCCGTGGAGCTGCCCATCCAGGTGGCGGGCTCCTCGCTGCATGCCGAGAAATATGAGGGATGGGCCCAGCTGGTCGTTGACGAGGACCGCAAGGTCCTGCTCGGCGCCACCTTCGCCGGGCCCGACGTCGCCGAGCTGCTGCACGCCGCCACCATCGCGATTGTCGGCGAGGTCCCGCTGGACCGCCTCTGGCACGCGGTGCCGTCCTACCCCACCATCAGCGAGGTCTGGCTCCGGCTGCTGGAAGCCTACGGGCTGTGAACTGCCCAGTGCCCGTGAGCGCGACCACCGCACCTCATGGTGATTTCTATTTGAACTGACCGGTCGGTTCGGTTAGCCTTAGAGCAGACATTCCTCTGCGAAAGGCACCACTTGCTCTCCGTGCAACAGCTTTCGGTGGACGGGCGGCGCGACAGCCTGCTTCCGGCCACCTCGCTCGAGGCCGCGCGTGGCGGACTCCTGCTCGTGACGGGCGCTCGGCAGGACCACCGCACGGCCCTCGCCCTCACCGTGAGCGGGCGTATGAAGCCCTCCGGCGGCACTGTCGAATGGGACGGCGGCGCGGGGATCAGGCAACTCCGCACGGCAAGCGCCGTAGTGGACTCCCCCGGCGTCAACGAGCCCGAACAGCACCTGAGCGTCCGGGACCTCGTCACGGAGGACCTTGCCCTGGTCCCCCGGCGCTACCGCGGCGCCCTGCTCAGCCAACCCTGGCTCAAGGTGAACCGCTTCGAGGACATCGCCGGGCTCTGGGTCGAGCAGCTCGACGCCGGCCGGCGCACCGAACTGCTCACCGCTCTGGCCCTGGCGAACCCGAACACAGACCTCCTTGTCCTCGACTCCCCGGACCGCCACGGCGGCGATCCCGCCGACTGGCTGCCGCGGCTTGAGCAACTGGCCCACGACGCCGGCCGGCCGCTCGCCGTCGTCGCCACCGTCAGCAGCCTCCCGGACGGCTGGGCCGGCGCCGCCGCCTCGATCGGAAACGCTGTGCCGGACGAGGAGGCAAAGTGACTGTGCTGCGGCTGGCCCGCTCCGAACTCAGGCGCATGACAGGCGGCCTGCTGCCAAGGCTGACCATCCTGGCCCTGGCCCTGGTCCCGCTGCTTTACGGTGCCGTGTACCTCTATGCCAATTGGGATCCCTACGGCAAGCTCAACCAGATCGACGCTGCGCTCGTGGTCGAGGACACCGGCGCCACCTCCGCCGACGGCGCCCGCCTCGAGGCCGGCAAGAAGGTCGCCGAAAGCCTGGTGGACGGACACGTCTTCAACTGGCAAACCGTTTCCGGAACGGCGGAAGCGGACCGGGGCGTGAGCACGGGCAAGTACGCCTTCGCCCTGAAAATCCCCGAGGACTTCTCCGCCAACCTGGTCTCCCCCGGCAGTTTCGACGCCGCCAACCAGGCCATGCTCAACGTCACCACGAACGACGCGAACAACTACCTGCTCAGCACCATCGTGGACAAGCTCACCACCGCGGTGCACAGCACCGTGGCCACCGAGGTGGGCGAGGAAACCGCCAACCAGCTCCTCACCGGCTTCGGCACCATCCATTCCCAGATGCTCAAGGCCGCCGACGGCGCCGGGCAGCTCGCCGGCGGCGTCGCCAGCCTGCACGACGGCACGGTGACGCTGCACCAGGGCACCGGCGAACTCAAGACCGGTGCCGCGGACCTCTACGCGGGCCAGCTCAAACTCCGGGACGGCGCGAACACGCTGAGCTCCGGCGCGGCGCAGCTGAGCGGCGGTCTTGCCCAGCTGCAGGCAAAGACGGCCACGCTGCCCGCCGACTCGCAGCAACTCGCGGCCGGCGCCGCGCAGGTGGCGGCCGGTAACGCCGCGCTCAACGCCCAGCTGCAGGGCATCGCCGGACAAGTCAGCGCCACGGAGCAGGCCGCGGCCCAAGCGCTGCGCGGCCGGGTGCTGGCATCGAACAGCAGGCTCGTCGCCGCCGGCGTTCTCACGCCGGACCAGGCGGACCGGATCCTGGCCGATTTTGATGCCACTCCGGCCCCGCCCGCGTCGGCGTCTGCCGGCAAGCTGAAGCAGGCCGTTGCCCAGGTCCAGCAACTCGCAGACGGTTCCGCTGCGGTCAGCACCGGGGCCGCGAAATTCGCCGATGCAACACCGGCCCTCACCGACGCCGTCGGCAAGGCCGCCTCCGGGGCCGGGCAGCTCGCCGGCGGCGCCTCCACCCTCGCCACCGGACAGCAGAGTGCGCTGGACGGCGCCGGGAAACTCTCCCAAGGGGCGCAGAAACTGGATGAGGGTGCGGCGCAGCTGGAAACCGGGGCTGCCACCGCCGCCGACGGCGCCGGAACCCTGGCGGGCGAGCTCGCCAGCGGCGCCGGGGAAGTCCCCAACCCCGACGACGGCCAGAAGGACAGCCTCGCCCGGGTAATGGCCGACCCGGTCGCCGTCAGCAACGTCTCCCAGGCCAAAGCCGGTTCCTACGGGGCGGGACTCGCGCCGTTCTTCCTCACCCTCGCCCTGTGGATTGGGGTCTTCATGCTCATTCAAGCGATGCGGCCGGTGACGCAGCGGGCCCTGGCGTCCAACGCCCCGGCGTGGAAGATCGCCGTCGGGGGCTGGCTTCCGTTCCTTGCCGTCGCGGCCATCCAGGCGAGCCTGCTGACCCTCGTCGTGGACGTGGGACTCGGACTCGACCCGGCCCACCCCGTGCTGATGTGGCTCCTGATGCTGGCCGCGGCGATGGCGTTCAGTGCGATCATCCAGGGCGTCGTGGCACTGCTCGGATCGCCGGGCAAGCTCGTGGTCCTCATCCTGCTGGTCCTCCAGCTGGTCTCCTCCGGCGGGACCTTCCCCTGGCAGACCACGCCCGAGCCGCTGCATGTGGTGCACCAGCTCCTGCCCATGGGTTATGTGGTCAGCGGCATGCGCCACCTCATCTACGGGGCCGACCTCGCGATCATCCTGCCCACCATGCTGGGACTCCTTGGCTACACTTTGCTGGGAACGGCCATGTCCATCATTGCCGTGCGCAAGCACAAGTACTGGACCCTCAAGACCCTGAAACCGGAGATCACCGTATGAGCAGCAGTTCGCCGGACAGCGGCTCGGAAACCTCCGACGGGACTTCGGCTGCGGGCGGGACGCCGGCTGCCGGCGACGCCGGCAAGAAGCTCCGGCCGGCGCGGACCAACGCCACCAGGCAGAAGCTGTTCGAGGCCTCCATGGAGCTGATCGGCGAGCGCGGCGCCGCGGGGGTGACGGTGGATGAGATTGCGGCGGCCGCGGGCGTGTCCAAGGGCACGGTCTACTACAACTTCGGCAGCAAGTCGGACCTGATCGCCCAGTTGCTCCGCCATGGCGTGGATATCCTGCTGGCGCGGCTGCTGAGCGTCAAGGACGCTTCCGCCGATCCCCTCAGCACCATGGACGAGATGATCGGCCAGGCCATGGATTTCATGGCGGAGTACCCTTCCTTCGCCCGGCTCTGGGTCAGCGAGAATTGGCGGACACCCAGTGAGTGGCAGGACACCTTCGCCGAACTGCGCGGACGCCTGCTTGCCGTGATCGGAGCCGCAATCGACGGCGTGGCAGCGGTCTACCCGGTCGATCCGGGTGTCTCCCGGGGCAGCCTGGAGACCGCCATTTTCGGTGCCTGCTTTGTGGTGGGCCTGGACCGGCAGACGTACAATCCGGAACGGACCCGGGAACAAAGTATCGCCGCAATCATGGCGTCCATGCGCGGCTACGTGGTCAACAAGCCCTTGCTCGGGGATGATTGGTCACATGCGTCACATGGGTAACAGCGGCAGGATAGCCATCGGGGCGTTTCTGGCGGCCGTCGCGTTGCTGGTCCTCACGGGCGTGACCTTGCACGAGGCGGTGTTCGTGTGGTTCATGGCCGCCTCCGCGGCCGCTTACGTGGCCTGCGTGGCCGAGGTAGTCATCCGCCGTCGGCACAAGACCCTCACGGCCAGCGGAATCGGCAGCATACTTTTCCTCGCGTTCGGCATAGCCTTCCTGCGGCAGTGGGGGCTGGCTTTCAATACGGATCCGGCGGCCCTGTCCGCCCCGGTGAACACCGCCCATCCGGACCTCTATTTCTACCTCGCAGCAGCATCAGGCGCGGCCACCCTGTTGCTGTTGTTCGCCGGGACCGTGCTGCCGGGCAGGCGTGGAACCGCCCGCGCCTACGCCTCCCGCCCTCCGGCGTCGGCCCCCCGCTCCGGCGCGAGGGGGCAGGCGTCGCGGGGCACATCTGTCCGCGGCTCGGCTGCCAGGAGCGCAACCGCTGGGACATCCCCGCGTCCGGCGCCGCGGGCCGCTGCCGCCACGACAGCTGTGTCCAGAACTTCAACGGCCCGGGCGACGCCCCGGCCCGCCGCCAGGGTGCCTGCCGCCAAGTCACCTCCGGCCAAGTCGGCCGCCCCGTCTCCGGCCCGTCCACCGGCGAGGACAACCACCCGCCGCTGAGTGTGCCAGGCCGGACGCCGGGGACGCAGCACCGCCGTCGCGACGCCGCCCAGCAGCAGCACTCCACCCAGCACTTCGGCCATGGACGGCACCTCACTGAGTATCAGCCACGCCGCCGTCATGCCGACGACGGGGACCAGCAACGTGAACGGGACGACGGCCGAGGACGGGTAAAGCCCGAGCAACCGGTTCCAGATCCCGTAACCCACCAGGGAACCGAACACGGCGGTGTACAGGGCGCTCACCCAGGTGACGGGCTGCAACTGCGCCACGGCGGCGGACAGCGCTGCCGGGCCGTCCAGCAGGAGTGAAAGCCCCAGCAACGGGAGCGGCACCAAGGCCCCGGACCAGACCACCAGTCCCAGCCCGGAGGCTGCCTTCGCCTTCCGGACGACGATGTTTCCCGCGGCCCAGGACAGGGCGGCGGCCAGCACGATCACGAGCGGCAGTACCGGGGCGGCCAGGCTTCGCCCGACGGCCACCACAGCCAGTCCTGCCACGCCCATGACGACGCCGGCAAGTTGCGCCCGGCTGGGCCGTTCTCCGAGAAGGCCGGCAGCCAGCAGCACGGTCAGGAGGACCTGTGCCTGTATCACCAAGGAGGCGAGTCCGGCCGGCATGCCGAGCGCCATGGCCAAGTAGAGGAGGCCGAACTGGCCGGCGCTCATGAAGAGTCCGACGCCGACGATCGCCTTCCAGCTCACGTCCGGCTTCCGGATAAAGAAGATGCACGGAATCACCACGAGCGTGAACCGCATCACGACGAACAGCAGCGGAGGCACCTCCGCACCGTCGGGGTGCAGGCCAAGGTCGATCGCGACGAAGTTCAGGCCCCACAGCACGGCGACGAGCAGGGCCAGGAGAGAATGACGAAGGTTCACAGTGCCACTATGCCTGTTTCAGGCGCCCCGCGCTCTCTGTGGCGGGTTGTTCGCGTCGCAGGTCAGGCCCGAGCAGCCGGGTTTTCGTGGAATGCCGGTCAGAGATTACGGGGCCTGTCGCCGCGGGTTTGATCATCCTCCGGCCGGTGGGGGCCGGGGCCGCCCTCGACATGGTTCCTCGCGCCGCGGTCCCGGCGCAGTTCCTCACCGGCAGCGCCTTCGCGGGGCACCTCGTTCTTGGACTGCCTCTCGCCGCCTTTGGTGGTTACCACGTCAGGATCCAGTTCGTCAGCCTTCCGCCGTTTTTGCTCGACGTCGGCGCGGACACTCTCGGCCTCTTGCTGCGTGCCGCGGGCCTCCTCGCGCAGGCGTTCGGATTCGACTTCCGCTTGTTTCGCGTCGGCTTCAGCGCGCAGTGCCTTCGCCTCACGCTCCTTGGCGCCCAGCTCGTCGGCCTTGGCTTGCTCACGCATCTCCACGGCCCGGTTCCGGTTTGCGTCCACCTTGCGCTTGCGGCTAAGGACGACTGCCACCGCGATGATCGCCAGCACGACGATGACGCCAATAATGATCCCTATGAGCTGCCCAGAATCCACGATGATCCACCTTTTCTCTCGAACCATTTAGCCGATGAGTAGACAGCATCAGTAAACCGCAGAAACGGTCCGCTGACCATGGATCGGGCGGCTACGGCGCCCCGCAGTTGAGGGCTATTTGGCGCGGGGAACCTTGAAGTGCGTCAGCCGGGCGTCCTGGCCGTCGAGTTCGGCCCAGGTCTTCTCCGTCTCCAGCACCGTCAGGCCGCTGGTGGGGAAGCGCGTGGCTGCGTCCATATAGGCATCATGGTTCGAGTCACGGGACGCAAGGTGCATTGCAAGGTCCTGCACACCGGGCATGTGCGCGATCACCATCAGTGTGGTGACGGTGTCCGGAACGTGGTTGATGACCGTCAGCATCCGCAACGCCGAGGCGGAGTAGAGACCGTCCTCGAGTTTCGGCGTCGGGGCCTTGTCGCCTAGTTCATTGCACACCCAGGTGCAGGTCTGCCGGGTCCGCAGCGCACTGGAGCAAAGAATGAAATCAGGGATCACATTGTGCTTGAGCAGCCATTTCCCGGCTATCGGAGCGTCCCGGTGTCCACGCTCTTCGAGGGGCCGCTCGTGGTCCGCAATGCCCCCGGGCCAGTCGGCCTTGGCATGGCGCATTAGGACCAGCCGTTTGATGTGATGGGCGCTCATGAGCCAATCCTAGTGGGGACGGGATTCGACGGACGCGCGCCACCGGAGCTCTGGAGCTTCGAGGCCGAGGCGTGGAGGCCGGCCGCACGGCCTGCCCCCCACTGCAGCGCGGCCCCCAACACGACGCGCCATCCCATTGCCCCGGAATCCAAGCGAGAGCACCATGGGTCCATGAGTGAACGAAAATTTGGGCCCGTCGGCGAAGATGCAGGTGTTCTTGTCCAGTTCGGCGATGCCATGACGGCCCGAACGATTCTCGATGCAGCGACAACAGGGGAGGGCTTCTCCGTCGTTGAGCACCTGCTCGCAGCGCGCGAACTCGCGGCACCACTTCACATGCACAGTCGCGAGGACGAGTTCACGGTGGTCACCCACGGACGAATCGGCTTCCTCCTCGGCGAGGAGGTCTTCGAGGCCGGACCTGGCGAGCTGGTCCGAAAGCCGAGAAATCAATGGCATACCTTCTGGAATGCCGGCGATGAGCAGGCCCGGGTGCTGGAGATCATTTCGCCGGCAGGGTTCGAGAAATACTTCGAGGAAATCGGCGCGTTCTTTCCTGATGGTGCCGCGCCAGACTTCGAGGGCATGGCTGACGCTTCCCAGCGCTATGGTCTCCAGATGGACTTCAATTCGCTGCCCCAACTCATCGAACGCTTCAGCTTGACGCGTCCCCTGGAAATGGACGCGGATCCGCCCGGATAGCCCGCCGGGGCGCCCGAGGAACGGAAAAGCGCCCGTCCCTGCAAGAGGGACGGACGCTCCACGTGAGACTAAGGCTAGATCGAGTATTCCGGAGCGGCCCAGACGACAACTTCGGGGTGCTCGTAGAAGCGGTAGCCCTGGCCACGCACCGTGCGCACAGTGTTGGCGAGACGGCCCAGCTTGGAGCGCAGGCGGCGGATGTGCACGTCGATGGTGCGCTCGTTGGGCACTTCTTCGGCGTTCCGCCACAGTCCTTCGAGCAACTCGTCGCGACCCACCGTGCGGGTGCCGTTCTCCACCAGGTAATTCAGGAGTTCGAACTCCTTGAACGTGAGGTTCAGGGACTCGCCGTCGAGGTGGACCTCTCGGCGGGCAAGGTCGATGAGGACGCCGGAGGGACGGGGATCCTGCGGCTGCTGCAGGCGCGCCGTCTCAGCACGCTGGCGGGCACCGACGGTCGGATCGCCGAACGTGGAACGGACGACGTCGAGAGCCGAACCCTGGGCGCTGGCCGGCGCGACGGCGACGGCGGCGTAGCTTTCCGCGCCGGAAACGAGCGACTGGGCGTAGGCCCGGATCTCCTGGGCGAGCTTGGCAATGGAGGTGCCGGCGGCTGCCGCCGTTTCCTCATCGATGCCCATGTAGAGCACGAAGCCGCGGGCCACGTTGTCGCTCGCGACGGGACGGACGGCGCTGCCGCCGCCCGGTGCGATCACGGGTGTGGGAGCCGTTGCCGGGGCAGCCGGAACGGCGCGAAGCTGGCCATAGGAATTGGGGTTGTAGCCCTCAGCCACATACCCCGGGGCCGGGAAGCTGTTGTTGGGGCCGGCAGGAGCGAAGGACGGCCGTCCGCCACCAAATCCCTGGCGGATTCCGGAGGGCTGACCGGCCTTGCTGGCGTTACGGACGGAGATGTGGACGTATCCGGATGCAACTGACATGAATGCTTACCTCAATGTGAATGGCCGTCATCGCGGCTCGAATGCTACTTTCCCCGCAATGAAATCTGGGGAGGGGCGCCCGACTCTGGGCTGGGGCGAATGCCTAAAAACTCTCGGGGGTGTAAAAGTTAGGCGTGCATTCGACAACAGCGCATCTCGAACACAGCGGGTGCGCTGATCCAGGAAGCTGCGGCTGCAGGTGCTGTTGAGTTCTTGTTCACAATTGAAGTGTGCAACGTAACAATGCGAACTTGCAAGTAACAAAGGACCGCCATGTCCGCATGATGAGACAAATCGGCTGATTGTAGTGGAGATCACAATTCTGCCAGAGCGGAGAAACCTAGCTAGTTTTTCTGACCAGCCATCCCCCTTGCGCCTTTCGCCGAAGAACATTCGTTGAGACCGGCCTATTCCGTAAGATCATGCAAAACCTGAGGCTTTGGCAAAACCCTCGCCTACTGACTATTGGATGTCCACTGTCCACAGGGTGGTCTTGGCGGCCGACCGGAAAATACCCCGGAGGCGGAGGGCGTTCGCCGGGAGCGCCCGCCGCTCAGCGCCTCTGCTACCCGCCGCTCAACTCGCCTGCCCGGTGCCGCTGGCGGCACCGCCGGCCGTCGTCCCGCAGCAGCGTCCAGCTCGCTAGGCTGGGATTCACAGGTGCCGCACAGGATCCCCAAAGCCCCGCCTAACCGGCAGAACGGAGAGTTGTCCCATGGCCACCTCGCACTCCATGACAAACAACCTTCCCCAACTTACCCACCCGGACGGCTCCCCCATCCGGGCGCTCGTGGTGGACGACGAACCGAGCCTGTCCGAGCTCATGAGCATGGGGCTGCGAATGGCTGGCTGGTCCGTGGCCGTCGCCGCAGACGGCCCCGAAGCCGTCAAGCTCGCCAAAGACTTCCGTCCGGACGTGCTGGTGCTGGACGTCATGCTTCCGGGGTTCGACGGCGTCGAGCTGCTCGGCCGGATCCGGGCCTTCGCACCGGGGGTCCCGGCCCTGTTCCTCACCGCCAAGGATGACGTCCGCGACAGGATCGTCGGCCTCGCCGCGGGCGGTGACGACTATGTCACCAAGCCATTCAGCATGGAGGAAGTCCTGTTGCGCCTGCACCGGCTGGTGCAGCGGTCCGGTGTGGCGGCCATGGACTCAGCGGAACTCGTGGTCGGCGACCTCGTGCTCAATGTCGACACCCGGGACGTCACCCGGGCAGGCGAGGAATTGCACCTCACGGCAACGCAGTTCGAACTGCTGCGCTATCTCATGGAGAACCCGAAACGCGTCATCAGCAAAGCGCAGATTCTGGACCGGGTTTGGGATTACGACTTCGGCGGACAGGCCAACATAGTCGAACTGTACATTTCCTATCTCCGCAAGAAGATCGACGTCAACCACCCGCCGATGATCCATACCGTGCGGGGCGCCGGCTACGTCCTGAAGCCGGCGGACTGACCCGTGTCCAACCTCTCCGGCAAGGTCCGCTCGCCCGGGCGCAATTGGCGGGACCCTGCAACGTGGCACCTGCGCACCCGGCTGGTCCTGGTGGCCATGGCGCTGCTGGTGGCCATCTGCGGTGCCATCGGGCTGTTCAGCTATGCCTCCATGGATTCGTTCCTGACCCGCCAACTCGACGGCCGCCTCGGCCAGGTTTCACGGATCACCAACGACGCGGGCCGTCCCCCGACCGGCAACCCTGCCGGCAGGCCGAATCCCCTGGAAGCCAGAGGCCAAGGGATCGGCACACTGACCGCCCGCATCGACGGCAGCACGGTCAGCAGTGCCGGCTTCCTCGCCGCAGACGCCACCCCGAACAGCCTCTCGCCCGACGACGAGCAAGCCCTCCTCGCGCTCACCCCCAACAGCGCGCCCGTTGACCGTACGCTTTCCTCCGGCGCGTACCGGCTCACCGCCGTGCAGGCTCCCTACGGGGACGTGATTGTCACCGGGCTCCCACTGGCGGAAAAGCAGAACACCCTGGCGTCGCTGATCTGGACCATGGTGGTGGTGTCCGCCGGCGGCCTGGTCGTGATCGGTCTGGCCGGCACGGCACTGATCCGCCGGACCATGAAGCCGCTCGAACAGCTGTCAGAGGTGGCTACCAAGGTCTCCCGCCTCCCGCTCGACGCCGGCGAGGTTGCCCTCGCGGTGCGCGTTCCGGCGTCGGCCGCGCACCCCGGCACCGAGGTGGGGGGCGTGGGGTACGCCCTCAACCAGATGCTGGACAACGTCTCGAGCGCGCTGGAGGCCCGGCAGACCAGCGAAATGAAGGTGCGCCAGTTTGTGGCGGACGCCTCGCACGAGCTGCGGACCCCGCTGACAGCCATCCGCGGTTACACCGAACTGATGCGGATGACCGAGCACTTCACGCCCGACGGTGCGAAGTCCCTGGCGCGGGTGCAAAGCCAGTCCGAGCGGATGACAGCCCTCGTGGAGGACCTCCTGCTGCTGGCCCGCCTGGACGAAGGACAGCCGCTCAAACTCAGCGACGTGGACCTGACCCAGCTCGCGATCGAAACGGTCAGCGACGAAAAGGTCATGGCGCCAGACCACGCCTGGCGGCTGGAGCTCCCGGAGGAACCGGTGGTGGTCCGCGGCGAGTCCGCTCAGCTCCACCAGATACTGGCGAACCTGCTGTCCAACGCACGCAAGCACACCGCTCCCGGGACGACGGTGGTCACGGGTGTGATGCGTTCGGCCGACGGCAGCGCGGTGGTCACGGTGACCGACGACGGCGAAGGGATCCCCGCCGAATTCCTGAACCAGGTCTTTTCACGCTTCGCCCGGGCGGATGCCGCCCGGAAAAACCCGGCGACGACGGCGGCTGACGGGTTCGTCGGGTCCGGGACGGCGGGCGGACCCGGGGCTCGAACCATGGCCGCGGCACCCACGGCCGAGGGGACCAGCGGGCTTGGCCTGTCGATTGTGCAGTCGATTGTAGAAGCGCACGGTGGCACCGTCGAAGTCACCTCCCGCCCTGGCCGTACCGAGTTTGCCGTGCGGCTCCCCGGAGGCCCGCGGGAATCCTAGCTCAGTACCGCCGTACGGCCCCGGCCCCAGCGACCACAAAAGCGCAAGACGACGCTCCGACGCCGCACCCTTCCGTTACCAAAATGTGACTTCAGCGTGAAACTCCTGTACGGTCGATAGAGTGCGGCCGGAACTGGAGCCGCATATCCGGACGGACGCCAAACTCTGCCGCGTCCCGGAATATGCTGGACCAGGCAGAGGCGGGGAACCCAGAGTTCCCGGGCAGCCAGCATCCAAGCACCCTTGGGGTTAAGCCGACACGTGAGTATCCGTGCGGCCGGATTTCTCATCCGCACCCGACAGCTAACTCCGTAGGCGTTGAGAGGCATCATGACTGAATTCAAGGTACAAACGCGCCCTGACGGCGCAGCAGGCAAACCCCGCCGCGCCCATTCGCGCCACCGCGCCGAGTCAGCCAAGCCCGTCTCGGTATGGTCCCGGTCTGCCAGGGGCGTCGGTCACACCGGGCGCCGCGCCGCCGTGGTCGCCACGGCCTGCGCGGTCCTCCTCGGAGTTGGCGCGGCCGGACAGGCCGCGGAGTCCAGCCACACCACTGCCGGCAACTCGGCCGCGTCCGGCATCGCGGCCAACCCGTTGGCTCTCCTCGACTTCGACCGGGTCCGCGCCGAGGCACCTACATCCGCACCCTCAGCTTCGGCAGCGCCGTCGCCGGCCAGCGTCGAAGCCCTGCCCGCGGAAGAGGAGCCGGCCGTAACGCCGGCGCCCGCTGCCGAAGCCGCGCCTGCCGCCGCTCCTGCGGCGGCCGCGGCACCAGCGCCCGCTCCTGCGCCTGCGCCGGCGCCGGCGCCGGAAGCGGCGAAGCCCGTTGCCGTCGACGACCCCGCCGGCGCGCAGGCCTACGCCGCAGCCCAGCTGGGCTCCTACGGTTGGGCCGCCGACCAGATGCAGTGCCTGGCGAAGCTCTGGACCAAGGAGTCCGACTGGAAGACCACCGCCACGAATGCCAGCAGCGGCGCCTATGGCGTGGTCCAGTCCCTGCCCGCCGAGAAGATGGCCAGTGCCGGCGCGGACTACCTGACGAATTACCGGACCCAGATCAATTGGGGGCTCAACTACGTCAAGCAGCGGTACGGCTCTCCCTGCGGAGCCCTGAACTTCCACTACGCGCACAACTGGTACTAAGCCGCCAGGCACTACCCCTACGCAGCAGCAACAGAACGCCCCGGATCCCCGCGATCCGGGGCGTTCCTGCGTAACGGGCCGGCACCGCTCCACTTGCACAGCACCAGCACAGCCCTGCGCTAAAGCCCTCATAAGGACCACCGCCACAGTTGAGCCATGACGTTCACCGACCAGGCCACAGAAACCCTGCCGCATGACATGACGACGGCGGCCGGCCTGGCTGCCATGGCCCTCGCTCCGGCTTCGGGTTCCCGGCGGGGGCCGGAGAGCGGGTTCGGCACACGGCGCGCCTCCATCCAGCCCGGCAACGCCGTGCCGCTGCTGGATGTGACCATCCCGGTCCACAACGGGGAGCGGGACCTTGAAGAATGCCTGCGTCGCCTGCATGCGCATCTGGGCGAGTCGTTTCCGCACAGCTTTCGGATCACCGTCGCTGACAACGCGAGCACTGACGGCACCCTTCGGGCCGCGGAACGCGTCGCGCGGGAGTTGCACGAAGTCACCGCGGTCCATCTGGCAGAGAAGGGCCGGGGAAATGCGTTGCGGACGGTCTGGCTGGGATCGCCGTCGCCGGTTCTGGCGTATATGGACGCGGACCTTTCCACCGACCTGTCGGCTCTGGCTCCCCTGCTCGCCCCGCTTATTTCGGGCCATTCGGACCTAGCCATCGGCACCCGGCTTAGCCGAAATTCGAGGGTCATCCGCGACGCCGGGCGCGAGTTCATCTCGCGTAGCTACAACGTCCTGCTGCGTTCCTTCCTGCGCGCCCACTTCAGCGACGCCCGTTGCAGTTTCAAGGCCATTCGCGCCGATGTGGCCCAGAGGATTCTCCCGCACACCCTGGACACCGCTTGGTTCTTCGACACGGAGTTGCTGGTGCTGGCGGAACGATGCGGGCTGCGGGTGCATGAAGTTCCGGTGGACTGGGCCGAAGATCCGGACTCCAGCGTTGACGTCTTCCAGACAGCGCTAAGCGACTTGCATGGCATGGCCCGACTGGGCCGGGACCTGGCGGCCGGCCGGATCCCGGTCCCCGAACTGCGTACGGCCCTTGCCCGCGGCCCGCTCCCGCAGGGCCGCTAGCCGTTGGGCCGCTAGCCGTTGGGGCGGTTGGGGATGTACTGCACGGCCCATTTGTTGCCGTCGGGGTCGGCGAAATAGACGAAATGCCCCCACTCCTGAACATCGACGTCGCTGACGTCCACGCCGTTGTCCTTGAGCTGTTTGTGTGCGGCCTGGATGTCGCTGACGACGAGCTGGAGGCTGGGGGCGGTGCCGGGCGGCGCGTCGTTGAGGCCCTCGCCGATGGCGATCGAGCAGCCGGAGCCCGGCGGGGTCAGCTGGACGAAGCGGATGCCATCCATGGGCCTCTCGTCGTAGTCGGCGTTGAAGCCGACCTTGTTGACGTAGAAGTCCTTGGCACGGTCCACATCGGACACGGGGACGAACACGAGTTCAAGTTTCCAGTCCATGGCCCACAGGCTAGCGCGGGCCATGGCATTCCGGAAGGGGACGGCAGGGTGTGGAGTGCCGGCGGTCCCTGTGCTCCGGAGGCTAGCCGGCGATGCCGTAGAGGCGGTCGCCGGCGTCGCCCAGGCCGGGCACGATGTACGACTTCTCGTTTAGCTTCTCGTCGATCGACGCGAGCACAATGGTCACGTTGGCGTCCGCGAGCTCTTCCTCCAGCTTCGCCAGCCCTTCAGGGGCGGCGAGCAGGCAGATGCAAGTGACGTCGGAGGCCCCGCGCTTGAAGAGGAACTTGATGGCCTCGCGCAGGGTTCCGCCGGTGGCCAGCATCGGGTCCAGGACGAAGATCTGGCGGTCCGTAAGGTCCTCGGGGAGCCGCTCGGCGTAGGTGATGATGTCCAGCGTTTTCTCGTCCCGGGCCATGCCCAGGAACCCGACCTCGGCGGTGGGGACCAGCTTGGTCATGCCCTCGAGCATGCCGAGTCCGGCGCGGAGGATGGGAACCACCAGCGGCGTGGGCTTGGTGAAGGCCGTGCCGATGGTGGTGCTGACCGGCGTCTCGATGGTGACGGGCTCGGTGCGCACCTCACGGGTTGCCTCATACGCCAACAGCGTGACGAGCTCTTCCGTGAGCTGGCGGAAGACCGGGGACGGGGTGTTCTTGTCCCGCAGAACGGTGAGCTTATGGGCGACCAGCGGGTGGTCGACAACGAGAGTGCGCATTGGTCAAAACTATCACCCGGCCGCCGGGGATCTGCCCGCGGGACCCGGCGAATCGGCGTCGTCCGTTTCGGGAGGACGGCTGCCGCTCGGGCTGTTACTGGCCGCCGTTTCGCCGTCGTGGAGGTGGGCTGGGTGGTCAAACGTGGGTGCCGGGCCGGTATGTTCCCGGTGCCGCAGGGCGTGGAAGAGCCGGTGGGCCAGGACTACGATCCCCACCCATGCCAGCCCCAGCACCCACCCCATGATGACGTCCGTCATCCAGTGATGGCCCAGGTAAACCCGGCTCATTCCCATCGCGCCGATGAAGATCGCACCCGCCGCGATCAGGCCCACG
Organism: Pseudarthrobacter sp. MM222; assembly: GCF_947090775.1. Taxonomy (NCBI): domain Bacteria; kingdom Bacillati; phylum Actinomycetota; class Actinomycetes; order Micrococcales; family Micrococcaceae; genus Pseudarthrobacter; species Pseudarthrobacter sp. MM222. The sequence continues at coordinate 573,690 of NZ_OX352321.1, read as the reverse complement.
CGGGTGATTGTCTGTTTCACCTGCAGGCAGGCGAGGTACACCACCAGCCCGATCACCACCGTGGTGTTGAGGGTGTGCCCGCTGGGGAACGACGGCGAGCTTTCATAGGGGGGCACCGCGTCGGTGTGGTCCGGACGGTTCCGGCCGATCAGTCTTTTGCCCAGCGTGGTGGCTGTAGTGGACACCGCGGCGGCGCCTCCGATCAGGATCAGCGGCCGCCAGGTCCGGGAGGACCAGATCAGCCAGGCCGTGAGGATGCTGGCCAGGATGGGCATGCCGATGCCGCCGCCGATGTTGGTGAAGCCGGTGACAAAGGAGTCCAGTCCGGGGCTGCGCAGCTGTTCCATGAACGCCAGGGTGGGCTTGTCCAGGTTGGCCAGACCGGCATCGTCCACCACGTTGTCGTAGACCTCCGCGCTCCACAGGGCCAGGACCACCACCACCACGCCGCCGATGAGCATCGTGATCCAAAGGGCGGCGTACGGCACCACCCATTTTCCCCAGCGCTGCGTCAGCCAGGTCTCAGTTCGGGTGCTCACGGCTGCCTCTCCACTCTTTTGTGTTGCACAGCTTGCTAAGGGTCGAAACTATCATTGAGCCATGACTTCCCCGGAGCCGCGCCATGCCGAATGGATGGGCCTTGCCCTCGCCGAAGCACGCAGCGCTCTGGCCACCGACGATGTGCCGATCGGCGCCGTCGTGATCGGACCCGACGGCTCGGTCCTCGGTTCCGGCCGGAATGAACGGGAGGCGCTCGGGGACCCGACGGCGCACGCGGAGATGGTAGCTATTCGGGAGGCAGCGGCCCGGCTGCGCGAACGGCGCGCCCAGGACGGGCAACGCGATGACGGCTGGCGGCTGGAGGACTGCAGCCTGGTGGTGACGCTGGAGCCCTGCGCCATGTGCGCGGGGGCGGTGGTGCTGGCCAGGATCCCGCGGGTGGTGTTCGGCGCCTGGGACGAGAAGGCCGGGGCCGCCGGTTCGGTGTTCGACATTCTTCGCGAGCGCCGGCTCAACCACTGGGTGGAAGTGTATGCCGGGGTCCGGGAGCCCGAGTGCGCGGCGTTGCTCTGGGACTTCTTCGCCGGCCACCGCGGCAACTGATCCTCGGACCCGCACGGCTCTCCCCCTGTCTGCCGGTTTACTTACCCACGGCCGCGGACCGTGCGGCGGCCGACTCGGCCAGGGCGTCGATCCGTTTCTGCCGCGAGGCCGGTGAATCGAGGCTGAAGGCGCGGAAGTCGCCCAGATCCTCGCGGATCCAGGCCTCCACCTCGGCGATCCGCCGGATCACGGCCGGCGTCGGGCCGTGGAAGAGCCAGGGCACGATCCGCTCCTCCCCCGGTTCGTACTGCCACAGGCCGATAATCCGGCCCCGGTCAAGAATCGGGTGGTCCGGCAGGTCCGCCTGCAGCGCCAGCGAAGCCACGACCTGTCTGTCGATTTTCTCCCCTTCAGGGCCTTCCTCCGCCAGCAGTTCCGCAGCGTTTCGGCGCAGCAGCACCAGCGAATCGGTGCCGGCGAGCAGCTGGATCTGTTCCTCGGCCGGTTCTTCGAAAACGGCCAGGCGTCCGACGTCGTCGGGCAACATCCACAGCCCGCCGCCCCCGGCGTCAGTCAGCGCGGTGGGCACCTCGACGGCGCCAACAGCGGCCAGCGCCGCCTTGCTCTGCGCCACGGTGAAGGCCGTGAACCATTGCGACTGCTTGAGCGTGGCCCCGCCGGTCCAGCCCAGGTAGCGGCGGATCAGTTCGACGCGGACTTCATCGTCGGCCAGGGGGCTGGCCGGCAGGTTCCACAGCTCGTAGCCATAGCGCTGCTGGTCGAGGCGCCCATTGGTGGGGACCCGGCGGATCCGCCCCTGTGACTGCAGGATGCCGAGGGCGGTGGGAAGGGTGGTGGTGGCGCCCTTCTTTTTGCCTTCTTCACCGAGGTTGCGGACCGAGTCACCAAGCTCGTCCTTCAGCTGCCGGGGGTCCAGGGGAACACCGGCTTCGGTGAGGGTGTGCAGGACCTGTTCCTCCAGGAGCGTGATTTCGCCGCGGTCAACGCCGAGCCTGCCAAGCACCCGGATAGCCTCGGCGGCATCCTTGCCCAGCTTGAGGGCCCAGGCGAAGTCCTCGCGGCCCAGAACATAGGTACAGCCGCGCGCCGCCGGCAGTTCCAGGATCCGGCGGGCGAGGACATCGGCGTCCACTTGATCCCGGCGGATGCCCGCGCGGGCAAAGAGCGTCAGGTAGGGGTTTGCGCCGCCCACGGAACGCGCCCAGCCGGCCCGCGCGAAGACCTCTTCCGCGGTGCTGCCGGCGAGGGAACCGTCCAGGCCCTGCTTGTGCCAGGCCCAGGCGCGGAGCCGGTCGGGCGTGAGCGTCCGGGCCGGGGGAATGTTCGCGGTCGGAGTCTGCGCGGTCAACGGCTCTGGCGTCATGGGGTCATTGTCCACCAGCAGCTCCGGCAGGGGAATCATCTGCCGCCGCCAATTCCGCCGGGCTGGGCTGCGGGCAACCCCTAAGTGGCTCCCGGGCTACTCTCCGGGTTCTTCGCGGGCAGTCCTGCGCGCAGGGCTTGGAGCACGGTCCAGGCGGTGCTATCCCAGCCGGGCAAGCGGTCCCGCGCGCTTACGGCGGATGACCGCCAGCGGGCGCGGAGCGCCGGGTCGGTGAGCCAGCGGCGCAGGACGTCGGCGAGCACGGACGGGTCCGTGCCGAGTGCGACGGCGGTGCCCGGCAGGGTGCCCGACCCGGCTGCCGGTGCGCCCGGGAAGATGCCCGGCTTCTGGCGTTCCGGTGTCCCGGCCGCGAGCGCCTCCACGGCCCCGGTGCCGGCACGCACCACCACGGGGATGCCGCGGGCAAGCGATTCCGGAACGACCAGTCCGTAGGTCTCCGCTTTGGAGATGAGGAAGCTGAGGTCCGCGCTGGCCCATTGGGCCTCCAGTTCCCGGCCCCGCAGTTCGCCCGGAATGCTGACGCGGCCCTGCAGCCCCAGCCGGCCGACGGATGCCCGGAGCTGTGCGGCGTAGATGGGGTCGGCGGAGTCGGAGCCGATGAGGGCCGCCGTCCATGGCAGCCCGGTGAGCAGGGACAGAGCGTCGAGCAGCAAGGACTGGTCTTTGTTGGGCAGCAGGGCGGCCACGGCCAGGAGGTGAGGCGGTTTCGAACCGTTGGCAAGCGGGGCGGGCACAGTGCCCGGGAGTGCGACCGTGATGCCGTCGAGTCCGTGCCGGGCGTGGAGCCCGGCCGCCGCTGAACTGCTGGTGCAGATCACCCCGGCCGCTTCCCGGAGCGCCCGTCGTTCCAGTTCGGGATCCTCGAGCGGCATGTGCAGCAGGATCCAGGCCGGCCGGCCGGCGGCGGCCGCGGCCGCGAGTTCCTCCGGCGCCCCGCAGGCGAGCAGCCCGTCGACCAGCGTGATCCAGCGGCCGGCACCGGGGCTGCCGGCTGGGTGCGCGCCGTCGTCGTGCGTTCCGGCGGAGCGCAGGGCAGCGGCAAGCCGCCGTCGGTCCTCCCGGCTCCCGCCCGGCCAATCGCCGTCGAGCGGGAAGATCTCCACCTCAACACCCTGGGCGGCGAGCTCCCGGGCGAGGGCGGAGTTGTAGACATTCCCGCCGGAGTTATGCCGGACATTGCCGGGCACCACCAGCCGGAGGCGGAGGGCCGAGGCCTGCACCGAGGGTCCTAGCTGGCGTCGAAGTCGACCGAATAGCTGGCCCAGGCGTCGGGCGTTTCGCGGAGGGTGACGTCCAGCCCGGCCAGCTCGCGGCCGTCCTGGCCCGCGCGGATCTTCGCTGCCACTGCGTCGGCCACGTACTGGGCCAGGGCCTCTGTGGTGCTGAGCCTTCCTGCGAAGTCCGGGTGCTCGTCGAGGTTCTTGAAGTTGAGGCCCTCGAGGATGGAATCCAGCACCTCGCCGGCCTCGCCGATGTCCAGCACGATCGAATCCTCGTTCAGGGCGCGACGACGGAAGGTCACCTCCGTGACAAAGGTGGCCCCGTGCATGCCCTGGGCCGGGCCGAAGGCCGGGCGGGGAAGGCTGTGAGCGATCATGAAGTTGCGGCGGACGGTCAGGCTGAACACGGGTTACCTCGTGGCTTCTGTAGGAGTGGAATCGCTGGCACCGTGTCCAAGGGCAGGGTTGTCAACGGCCGGGTATTCAATGACGTGGCAGAGCGCGTCCAGGCTGCCGTCGGAAAGCCGCTGGACGACGTCGGGAAGCTCTCCGAAGGTGGAGGACCCGGTGAGGAACGCGTCGAAGACGGGGTCGCTCAGCAGGGAGGCGGCAAGCTGGAGCCGGTCCGCGTTGGTGCGGCGGTGGCGGCGCGCGCGGGCCACCACACCGACCTGGCTGGCACGGAGAGAGAGCCGCCGGGCGTGGAAGTCCTGCCCCAACGGCAGCGTGACATTCTGGTCGGCGTACCAGGACATCTCGATGATCTCGCCTTCGTCGCCCACCAGCTGGAGGCTCCGCTCCAGGCCTGCCTGGGACGCCGAGCAGTGGATCACGATGTCGCAGTCCGGCAGGGCGTCGTCGGGATGGCTGAACTCGACTCCGAGGGTCTCCGCGAAGGAACGCTTGTCCGGGTCGACGTCGATCAGCTGCAGCCGCCCCAGCGGGAAGTCGCTGAGGAGCTTGGCCACCATGCCACCGACGAGTCCGGCACCGATCACGGCGACGCGGTCACCCAGGCGGGGTCCGGCTTCCCATAGCCCGTTGACGGCCGTTTCCACGGTTCCGGTGAGCACCGCACGCCGGGCCGGGACGCCGTCGGGGACGACGGTGAGCGACTCTGCCGGGACCACGTAGCGGTCCTGGTGCGGGTACAGGCAGAAGACTGTCTTGCCCAGTAACTCGTCCGGGCCCTCCTCGACGACGCCGACGGAGAGGTAGCCGAATTTCACCGGGCCGGGAAAGGAGCCTTCCTGGTTGGGGGCCGCCATTTCCTCGGCCACGCATGGCGGCACGCGCGCGTGGTGGACGACCAGTTCCGTGCCCTTGCTGATGCCCGAACACAGGGTGCGGACGAGGGCTTCGCCCGGCCCGGGGGCGGGCAGGTCCTCGCGCCGGAGTTCACCTTTTTCGGGTCCGACGGTCCAATATGCGGTTGCTGTGGCCTGCTGTTCAGAAGTACTCATCCTGCTTATGAATCTAGCGCCCCCCGGCAGGGCGGGGGAAGTCCGGAGCTCCCTGGCGGGTCGCCACTCGGCAATTCGGCTCCCGCGGGGGCCGCCGTTTTGTGGATGAGCGCCTTGCTCCGGTACCCTATACAGGTTGGTGACGTGTCCGAGCGGCCGAAGGTGCAACACTCGAAATGTTGTTTGGTGTCAAAGCCAACGTGGGTTCAAATCCCACCGTCACCGCCAAGTAGCAAGGCCCCTGCTCCCTTTGTTTACAAGGGAGGCGGGGGCCTTTGCTTTTGCCGATTAGCCGCGCTCTGGCAACATTTTGACAACATCAGACCGTGAGACGGTGTTATCTAGGGCGTCCGCAAACGGAAACACGCAGTTTTGGTTCGCGTCCTCGGCTGGTCAATTGAACTCGGAAGTTCTCGCAGACCTACGGGAACGCGGTAAGAATCGCGCGTCGGAACATCTCGCCTACTTTGAATGGTCGGCTCCGGACACGGCAGCTAATGATGATCTAGGCGCTTGGCACGAGGCTAATGCTGGCCTCGGTGTTCCCATGAGCCTTGACCACGTAGGCAACGAGTTAGCGACGCTTGGAGACGAGGAGTTCCGCCGTGAACGCCTTGGAATTTGGGCAAAGCTCGGCGGTGAGTCGGTTGTCCCCGCTGCTGTGTGGTCCGCAGCTCGCGATGAGGACGCAAAACCAGGCGGCGTTGTTGCTTTTGCTGTTGACGTTCCACCCGGCCGGGAGTCTGCAACGATCTGCTCCGCGTCCTACCTGGATGACGGGAGGATCCATTTCGAAGTGGGGATCGCCGCGAGGGAACGTCCTGGGCGGCTACGCGAATTGCTGAACTTAAAGAACGTTGGAAGCCCGCTGCTGTTGTCATCGATGCCGGGTCCGCTGCGGGCGCTCTACTGCCCGACTTGCAGCGTGCCCGAACCGAACACAACAGATCAGTTTGAGGGACTATGCGCAGGCGGGCGGCGCGTTCTACGACTCTGTGATGCACGGTAAAGCCAGCCACGTCGGGGAGCCCGTGCTTGACGCAGCGGTAGACGCGGCACGGCAAAAGCATATCGGCGAGACGGCGTTTTACTGGACCCGCAAGAATGTCGTCTCCGACATCTCACCGCTCGTGGGATGCACTAACGCGGTGTTCGGCTTGCAGTCGAAGGCCAGACGGTCAGGCAATAGCGGTTCCGGCCGCGTCCTCGTGCTCTAGTGATGGCAGGACCTGCCCGCTTGCACCTTGCAAGGGCCCCGGAAAGAAACCCCTCCACAGACGCTGGAGGGGTTTCTTGGTCGCCAATGCTTACATACTGGGCAGGGTAGGACCATTCGCAGCCTGTCGGCACAAAAGTCTGCTTGTGCACGAGCACGCCAGTAGAGGTGGGAACGTCAACAACCAGCTTTCCCGTCACTTTCTCTCCGGTCCGGCCCCTACCCGCTCTATATCCGGGTCAACAGGTTGCTTTACTTGACCACGGCGGCTGTCGCGGCGGAGGTCTTCACCGCGGTGGTGTAGCCGATCTTGAACGCCGTGACCCTGACAGTCAAGGTCTTGCCAAAGTCGGCGCTGGTGGGTTTGTAGGCCACTGCGGTCGCGCCAATGACAGCCACGCCGGAGCGATACCACTGATAGCGGGGACTGATTGCGGACGGTGACCAGGTGCCGGGGTTGGCAGTGAGAGTCGACCCGACCTTTGCGGTACCCGTGATCTTCGGCGTCGGCCCGACCAACGAGCCCTTCACCACCGCCGCTGTCGCGGCGGAGGTCTTCACCGCGGTGGTGTAGCCGATCTTGTACGCCGTGACCCTGAACGTCAGGTTCCTGCCGACGTCGGCGCTGGTGGGTTTGTAAGATGCGGCGGTTGCGCCGATGATCGCCACGCCGGAGCGGTACCACTGATAGCGGGGACTAATCGTGGACGGTGACCAAATGCCGGTGTTGGCGGTGAGAGTCGCCCCGACCTTGGCGCTACCCGTTATCTGCGGGGTCGGGCCGACCAAGGAGCCCTTGACCACCACGGCTGTCGCTGCGGAGGTCTTGGTCAAGTTGGCGAAACCGGCCTTTGAACCTGTCACGGTCACGGTCAGGGCCTTGCCAACGTAGGCGCTGGTCGGTTTATAGGTGCTGCTGGTGGCTCCGAGGATGACGACGCCGCCGGCCTTCCACTGGTAGGCCAGATTCACCAAATCCGGACCCCAGGTTCCGGGGACGGCGGTAAGCGTCGAACCGACCTTCGCGGTACCGGTGATGGTGGGGACCGCCCCCGAAAGAGAACCCTTAAAGGCTGTCACCCATAAGGCCGGAGCACCCGGAGCCAAGACATAGTCATTCTTCGCCCGCGCGTTCACGATGACGACCCAGGTGCCGGGATAGGTACCCGCAGCCACGACCTCCCCGTCCATGAGGTACTCAACACCGGTGGTGGCGGGAACCGTGTAGGTGTCATCCTTCGTCCCGACCTTGTCCGTGAACGTCACCGCCGTGGGAGACACCAAATACGGAGTCGCCTTGAACGTCGTCGACCAGGTTGCCACGGCGCCAGGAGCCAAGATGTAATCGGGCTTCGCCCGTGCCGTTGCTCTCACCGTGCCGGTGGCCGGATACTTACCCGCAGCCACGACCTTGCCGCCGACGAGGTAATCGATGCCGGTCGTGGCTGGGACGAAGTAGGCATCTTCGTTCGTGCCGTCCTTGTCCGTGAAGGTGACGGGCGCGGGGGTAGACGGAAACGGGGTCGCCTTGAACGTCGTCGACCAGGTTGCCACGGCACCGGGAGCCAGGATGTAATCGGGTTTCGCCCGTGCGTATGCGAAGAACGTGCCGGTGGCCGGATATGTACCCGCAGCTACAACCTTCGCGAGACGGCCGCTCCCGACCAGGTAGTCGATGCCGGTCGTGGTCGGGATGGTATATGTATCGTTAGCAGTGCCGTCCCTGTCCGTCATCACGATGGGGGCCGGACTTACTTGGACCGGGGTGGCGACAATCGCTGTAGGCGTGCTGAAACTTTCGTAGGTGACGTAGCCTCGGGTGTACGCCCGCACACGTGCAACTATGCTGTGCCCGATGTCAGCGGCCGTAAGCCAATAAGTAGGACCACCGTAGCCAATTTGCTGTTCCAAAGAGTCCCGGTGAAACCATCCGTACTCGACTCTAGCCGGCTTCGGGTCTAAAGCCGCGAGTTCCATCTTCAACGTAAACCCCACGGAAGGCGGACCTTCCACCCTGAGCTCCGGTGAAGTGGAATACTCCCGGAGAGGTACGAGACTGAAATCAAGGCTTGCCCAATCAATCGCAACGGGGGCGGGATCCTTCATCTCCGACGGGAATTTCTCGACTCTCCCGTCACGCCAGTACACGACACGTTCATCATCGGACCACGACCTCACCTCGATATGAGAGAGCGAGACAGGACCCTGCGGCCATTCATTCAGATCACCAACTGCCACGTCGTCATACCCCAACCCGCACCAAAAGCAGACGTTGTGCGTGGCGCCCGCGCTGTCTCGATAGACGAGGTCGCCGTAACCGCTGGTTACCCCCAGCCTGACCTGGACATCGTCGTGCGTCGCGTACATGACCGCAGGCGAAAGCATTTTGATGTACGTCAGTGCTGGCGGTTCGTTGTTATCTTCGGCTACAGATGGTGCCGCGGAACCGAATATGAATGTGAGAACGGCTGCTAGGACAATTGCGGCTGAACGACGCCGTTTAGAAGCGCTTTTCATTAATGATTTCCCCCAAATGCGAATGCTTAGACCATACACGCTCCGGCGATGCAGATCGCCGACGCGGGTCCCGGCCACGTCCGTCGACGTACCGACTCGTGGTCGCAGGGAAGTAGCCCCGAAATGTTTAGGGTCGATCGACGGTTAGGTCCGCATTGTTTGGATTCCCGCAGGGAACCGTCCGCTGCGTCACGAACTCCGGATGGAATATCGAAGATTACCGGCGATGCCCCAAAAATTTTGCGCCACATCCGTTGGGATCGGAGACTTGCCCGCCCCCTGCCCGCTTGCGACTTACAGGGCGCCCATTGCCCACTCCATCGAATCGGGTGGGCGAAGGTAGCGGGAGCCATGCAGCCATGGCCGCCCGCTCCGGCGCGCGTCTCAGTCCTTCAGGCACGCTTCTGAGCCGGCGGCGCAACGCGCCGACGCACTTCCGTTGTTGGTCCGGCTGACCGCGGTGAGCGTCGTTGGCTTCCGGGTCGCCCCGGGCCTCTCCGGCTGCTCTGCGGCTACTGTCCGTCTACTGGATTGTGGCGACGGTGTAGATCAGGTCATGGTCCGACGGCGCGCGCCCACCGACCACCTGATCCCCATAGGGCATCCAGTTCTCCCAGTAGTGGACCGCGACGTTCCCGGCCGCAACGAACACCTGGTCAATGTGAGCATCACCGGCGGCCCCCAAGGTGTATCCATTGTAGGTCTTGAACTCCGGATGCATTCTTGCGGCAGTCCGACCGTAACTGTCCACGTAGCCGATGGCGTTGAGCTGGATTGTCTGCGGTGCGGAGCTGGTTGCAGAGGCGTTGAAGTCCCCCGTCACGAACGCCGGCAAGCCGCCGGGGTTAACCCGGGTGATCTCGGCTGCGAGCATTGCTGCTTCGGCATTGCGGGCTGCCTGCCCGTCAGCGCCGTTTTCGAAATGGGTGTTAAAGACGAAGAACTCGGTGGCTGTCGCCCTGGACCTCAGCTTCACCCACGTCATCGCTCGGCCATAGAGCGGATAGGGCTTGAACTCGAAAATCTTGTAGCCGGCCGCAGTCGCCTCGAACAGCCCCCCGCGCCACAGGATCGGGATCCGCGAAGACGTCGCATCGGCAGGCTGGTACATTGCGTAGCTGGTCATCCGCTGGATATCTGATGCCTGGGTGTAATACCGCGAACCGACCTGGATGTTCTGTGCTTCCTGGAGGCCAATCACATCGGGCCTAACAGTGTTGATGACATTCTTGACGCCGACAGCACGCGAATCCCAGCCGGGAATCTCCGGCTGGGAGACCTCGCGCCAGGCCGAGTCGACGTTGTAGGATGCCACTTTGACCGTTGTGGCCGTCGCAGCGTCTGACGGTGCAGCGTTAAACATCAACGCCCCAACGGCCAACAAGAGAACCGATGCCGTTCTGGCAGCCCTCGGCTTTTTCAATCTGCTGTGGTCAGGATTGGTGTGCTGGAAAGGTAGCAACGTATTTCCCCGTTCGCTCATCCTCAACCGTCCTGATGAGATCTCGATAACCGGGGGTTATGAGGGCTTTATTGTAGTCCCGCGGAGGCCGTCATAGACAGGGCCTCGGGTCGCTGACAGCCCGCCGTCGCCGTCAAAGAGCTAAGGCCCCCGCTGTCCCTTATTCGTGGCAAGGGAAGCAGGGGCCTTGGTTTGGCCGGGGAAGGTGTCGGCGCGGGGCCTTAGACGGTGTCCGTCCGCTGGTCGCCCTTATGGCCGCGCAGGTTGTCCTGCACCTTGCCGAACAGGTCCTTGATGGTTGTCTCTGTGTTGGTGAGCATGTCCGGCTGCACGTAGACCTGCTGGCCCGGGGGCAGGCTGTAGTGGGACGGCAGACCGCCTGTACCGTCCACTCCTTCCAGCGCGATCGTCACGCCGCCTTCCTTGCGCGCAATCGCGCCGATCCGGCCGAAGACAACAGTGAATTCGTCCGGCTGGAAGCTCACCGTCAGTCCAATATGTGCCCGGCTGAGATCACTTGCCGCAACTGCCTTCTCGTTCCCGGTCCCTGAATAGCTCATGTCTATCTCCCCGACGTTATTGGCGTTGTTGGTGTTGCAGGAGAAGTCTATGTCCGTACCGGGAGGCCGCCTAGGTATTTTTTGCTGCCCCGGGCAGGCCGCCGTTGACCGTGCCCGGCTGTCTGAGTACGGTCGTGCGCATCGGTTCCGGCCGGCCGGGACGGACTTGGATCCACCAGCAGGAGGTCCTTATGGGCAGCGCCGACTACGACTTCCGGACGGTGTGGCGCGTGGCCGGGCGGCCGGATGAGGTAGCGGACGTGCTCGGCGATGCCACAGCGTTCCCCCGCTGGTGGCCCTCGGTCTATCTCGGAGCCGACCCGGCAGCAGGAGCCCTGGACGCCACCGCACCGGGCCTCCCCAGGCCGGTCGCTCTACACACCAAAGGGTGGCTGCCCTATACGCTTCGCTGGACCCTGACCGTCACTGAACCGGTCACCGACCACGGGTTCGCACTCACCGCAGCCGGGGACCTGAACGGCACCGGCCGCTGGACCTTCGAGCAGGATGGACCCGAAACCGTCATCACCTACCGCTGGCGCGTCCGGGCGGCCAAGCCGCTTCTGCGGCGCTTGAGCTGGCTACTGAAACCCGCCTTCGCCGCAAACCATCACTGGGCGATGGCCCGCGGCGAGGAGAGCCTCGCCCTGGAGTTGCGACGCCGTCGGCACCACGACCACCCTGAGGCAGTCCCGCCGCCTCCGCCATCGACTTTCCGCCGGCTGGCTCGCCTACTGGAGACTGGACGCCTGCACAACGAATGACCGGCTCGGCCGTGAAGTGGTCCATTGAGCCGGAGCTCTCCCACCGGGTTAGCTAGGTCACAACAGCGTTTTCCCCTATGACCCCAGGAAGCATCGTGACCTTGCAGCAGAACCGGGCCACTCCCAGCCCAGCCCGTTGGGACGACGTCCAGATCGGTGACCGCGTCAATCTCCAGCGAAACGGCCACCTTGAGCACACCGGCCGGGTGGACAACCGGACACCCGACGGCGCCATCGTCTGGGTAACTCCCGAGGGCGGCAGCCGGAAGCTCTTCCACATCGCTGACGGCTACCAATTGACCGCCGTGGCTGCGGAAGGAACGCCCGATGAGGACAACTGACGTCTCTGTCCTGCGGGGTACCAGGGCCGAGGAAACCTCCCCTGGCCGGCAGGCCAAGGCAATGGCGCGGCAGATGGCTAGCGACTCGTGCCCGGACGACTGCCACTACTGCTGGGGGCCGGAGACTGACTAGCGGCAACCGCTCCCCGCATCGCCGGTAGAATTGGGAAACCGCCGCCACCGACGAGCAATGAGGAGGGAGGATTCCGTGCGCCCACCCACCGGCCGTTCCTCTTTCCATTCCGTCCGCTCGGCCATGCTAGCCGCGGCTGCATTGACGCTGGCAGCCGGCGCCCACGTTCTGGCCGGCGGCCAACTGCCGGCCCCTGGCATCCTGCTCGGCCTGTTCGCCCTAACCAGCCTGGCCGCCACGGCGGCCACCCGCTTCCGCCTCACCTCGGCAACCATGACTGCCCTGCTGGGCACCGGGCAGCTTGTGCTGCACGCGGCCTTTTCCACCTTCGGTTCAACGTTCGCCCTGGCCGGGTCCGGCGCGGCAACGGCGCCGTCGCACCACGCGAATGCCTTAACCGTCCCGCTGGCGGCGGAGCCGGCAGGACTCCACGTCCTGGATTCCCCGCTCACGGCGGCGATGCTCGCAGGGCATGCCCTGGCAACGCTCGCCTGCGCCCTGCTCCTTGCGAAGGGCGAGGACGCCCTATGGTCGCTCGCCGCATGGCTGCGCCCGCTGGTCCAGCTCCCCGCGCCGTTGACGCCCGACGCCGTCGCCTCACCGGCGGCGGCCCTCCGGCCGGCGGAGTCTGCATTCCTGCCCTGGCGGAACCTCCGGCGCGATTGCCGCCGCGGGCCACCGCCCGCCGCCGTCCACTCGTGACAGTCCACTCGTGACCCTCCACTCGTGACCGTCCCCTCCTGACCTTCCTCATCGTGACCGCGGCCGCACGTGCTCCCGGCCGGCTCCGGCCCGGGCGCTCGCCCCTGCCGCCGCGGCACCCCATTTTGTGCGCCTGCGACACACGCCGCACGCACCGCTGAAAGGCCCATTCCTTGAAGAAATCAACACGTTCGTTTGTCCTTCGCCGCACGCTTTCCGCCTCGGCCGTGGCCGGCGGCACGGCTGCTCTTATGCTCGCGGGGATCAGCGGCGCCTCGGCACACGTCGGCGTCACCCCGGACAAAACCGCCGCGAACTCCTACGCCCTGCTGACGTTCGGTGTTCCGCATGGCTGCGACGAGTCCGGCACCACGAAAATCACCATCACGCTACCCGCCGAGCTGGACGATGCCCAGCCCACCGTCAACCCGAACTGGACGGTCCAGAAGGTCGTCGAGCAGCTGCCCGAGCCAAAGAAAACGGCAGCCGGCGCCTCCATCACCAAGCGCACCAGCCAGATCATCTACACGGCCAAGGCACCGCTGGACCATGACCTGCGCGACGCACTGGTGCTCTCTGTCAAGCTGCCCGACGCCGCCGGGAAGACGCTGTACTTCCCGACCCTGCAGAACTGCGAGCAGGGCCAGACGGACTGGTCCGAGATCGCACCGGAAGGCCAGGACGCGCACGCGCTCAAGGCCCCGGCGCCCGCGGTGACCGTTACCGAAGCCGCCCCGGCGACCGCCGGGCACGACGACCACGCCGCCGCCTCGTCCGTCACCGCGGCTGGTACGGCGTCCGGCACGGCCGACGCCGGCGCGGTGGCTGACGACGGTGCGCAGGCGCGGAGCTGGGCCGCCTTGCGGCCGGTCTCGGCGGTCTGGTCCTCGGCAGCATCGCCCTCCTCCGGAGCCGCGGGCGCCAGCCCGCGCCGGTCCGTGTGCCTGCTCCCAAGAAGTAGCTGACCGCGTTTGATGCCCGGAAATTACGATCCGGGCATCAATCGCGCAGTGCCCACCGTCGCACCGTTGACTACGCCCGCGGGCGGGGCAACAGTGGTGCCATGACCGCTCAGCGAATCAAGAACGGACTGGCACTTACCGCCGCAGCGGCGGCCGCGCTGCTGTTCAGCGGCTGTGTGTCCAGCAATACGCCAACCCCGCCGCCGAGCGGGCCGGCGTCCGCCACGGCGAGCCCGCCGTCGTCGGAAAGCGCGGTTCCCTCCGGCACGGAGCCCCCCGCGCCGACGTCGACTTCCGCCCCCGTTCCCGTCCCGGCCGGGACCCCGCGGTGCACGGCCGCCAACCTGGCAGCGGCCACGGATTCCACGGGCGGCGGTGCGGCCGGCAACGTCAGCATGAAGCTGATCTTGACCAACAAAGGAGCCGGGCCCTGCCTGCTGACGGGCTTCGCCGGAGTCTCGCTGACCGCCGGCCCCGCCGGCGACCCCATCGGCGCCGCGGCGACTCCTGACTACTCCTCCCCCGTTCCGCAAGTGCTGCTCGCCCCCGGCCAGGCGGGCACCGCGACGCTGCAGTACAGCCAGGCCGGCAACTACCCGGACTGCACCCGGACTGCGGCCGCCGGCTTCCGGATCTACCTGCCCGAAGACACCGCATCCCTGTTCGTCGTCCAGCCCCGCGACGCCTGCGCCAATCCCAGCATTGCCCTGCTGACTGTCGACGCTTTCCAGGCCCAATAGCCCCACGGCCTCCGATGGCGGCATCATGCCGGCCCCAAGATGTGCCTGACCTCGGCTGATGCTCGGAAATCACAATCCGAGCATCAATCCGGCACTGCCGACGCGGCATCGTTGACTAAGCCAACAGCGGGCATAAGAGTGGTGCCATGACGGCTCAGCGAATCAAAAACGGACTGGCTCTGACAACGGTTGCTGCCGTAGCAACCCTCCTGCTCAGTGGCTGCGGCAATTCCCCAGCCCCGGCTGCCAGTGGACCGGCATCCCCCACGGCGAGCCCGCCGTCCTCGCAAGGCACAGCCGCACCCGCGACCGAAGGGACCCAGACACCGGAAGCGTCGGCGGCTTCCCCCCTGCCGCCGGCGCCCCAGGCCGGACCCGCGACGTGTAAGGCCGCCAACCTGACAGCCGCCATAGATTCCGCCGACGGCGGCGCGGCCGGCAGCGTCTACCTGCAGCTGATCCTGACAAACTCCGGCGCGGAACCCTGCCTGCTCAAGGGCTACGCCGGGGTCTCCCTGACCGCCGACGCCAACGGCGATCCGATCGGTGCCCCCGCCACCCGTGACGACTCCACCCCCGTCGCCGACGTCCTGCTCGCGCCCGGCAAGGCGGGCACCGCAACGCTGCGCTACACGCAGGCCTCCAACTACCCGAACTGCACCAGGACCCCGGCGGCCGGCTTCCGGATCTACCCGCCGGAAGACACCGCCTCCCTGTTTGTCGCCGAACCCCGGGATGCCTGCAGCAACACCGGCATCAACCTGCTGACTATCAGCGCTTTCCAGGGCGAGTAAGCTCTTCACGCCCGGTCAGGCCGGCACCCGTCAGCAGGCAGGGGCCTGTCCCGTTCACGCGAGGTGCCCCGGAACGGCCGGCGATGCGCCCACCGGTTACTGTCGGTGCCGTAGGGCATGATGGAGGAATGAAGGGGCAGCAGCTGGCCGGCAGCATACTTGCGGCCGACGCCATGGACCGGTTCAGCCGGCCGACCCGGGATTGGTTCCTGGGCGCTTTTTCCGCGCCTACCCCGGCCCAGAACGGCGCGTGGAACGCAATCTCCTCCGGTTCGCACGCCTTGGTGGTGGCACCCACGGGTTCCGGAAAAACGCTTGCGGCCTTCTTGTGGGCACTGGACCGGCTGCTCGTCTCGGCCCCCGCGGAGCCCCAGGAACTGCCGGGCGTCGACGCCGCGAAGGGCACCCGGCGCAAGGCGCCGAAGCGCAACACTCGGGTGCTGTATATTTCACCGCTGAAGGCGCTGGGCGTCGACGTCGAACGGAACCTGCGGGCGCCGCTCATCGGCATCACCCAAACCGCCAAACGGCTCGGCCTGCCCGCACCGATGATCACCGTGGGCGTCCGTTCCGGGGACACCCCGGCATCCGACCGGCGCGCACTGCTCAGCCACCCGCCGGACATTCTCATCACCACGCCCGAGTCGCTGTTCCTGATGCTCACTTCCAAGGCCCGGGAGACCCTCAGTGAGGTGGACACCATCATCGTGGACGAGGTGCACGCCGTTGCCGGCACTAAACGCGGGGCACACCTGGCCGTATCGCTGGAACGCCTCGACGCGCTGCTGCCCAAACCGGCCCAGCGGATCGGGCTCTCGGCCACGGTGGAGCCGAAGGAGCTGGTGGCGCAGTTCCTGGCCGGCTCCGCGCCGGTGGACATCGTTGCCCCGCCCTCGAAGAAGAACTGGGACCTGACGGTTTCCGTCCCGGTGGAGGACATGTCCGATCTTCAGGGCGCGGCGGGGGCATTTGATTCCGGTCCGGCGTCCGGGCTCCAGCCGCAGGCGTCGATCTGGCCGCATGTCGAGGAGAAGATCGTGGACCTGGTGCTGGCAAACCAGTCCACCATCGTGTTCGCGAACTCCCGCCGGCTCGCGGAACGCTTGACCGCCCGGCTCAACGAGATCTACGCCGAGCGGCAGCTGACGGCGGCCGGCGGCGGCTGGGACGAGTTTGGCGCCGCGACGCCGGACATCAAATGGCGCGGGCCGCAGAATCCGTCCGACGGAGATGGTCCATTGCCGGGGGCGACGGCCACGTCCACCGCGACGCCGGCCCACATGATGGCCCAGGCGGGCAGCACCGCCGGCGCCGACCCGGTACTGGCCCGGGCGCACCACGGCTCCGTCTCCAAGGACCAGCGTGCCCTGATCGAGGATGATCTGAAATCCGGGCGGCTGCGCTGCGTCGTGGCCACGTCCTCCCTTGAACTGGGCATCGACATGGGCGCCGTGGACCTCGTTGTCCAGGTGGAGTCCCCGCCGTCGGTGGCCAGCGGGCTGCAGCGGGTGGGCCGCGCCGGCCACCAGGTTGGCGAGGTCTCCCAGGGCGTGCTGTTCCCCAAGCACCGTGCGGACCTTGTCCACACGGCGGTCACGGTGGAACGGATGCTCGGCGGCAAGATCGAGCGGCTCAGCGTCCCGGCCAATCCGCTGGACATCCTGGCCCAGCAGACCGTCGCGGCCACCGCGCTCGGGTCCATCGATGTCGAGGAATGGTTCTCCACGGTCCGCCGCTCCGCACCGTTCGCTTCCCTGCCCCGTTCCGCCTTTGAAGCCACCCTGGACCTGTTGGCCGGACGCTACCCCTCCGATGAATTCGCTGAGTTGCGGCCCCGGATCGTTTGGGACCGGAACGCCGGCACCATCGAGGGCCGGCCCGGTGCCCAGCGGCTCGCCGTCACGTCCGGCGGGACCATTCCGGACCGCGGGCTGTTCGGCGTCTACATCATCGGCACCGAGGTGGAAGGCACTGGCTCCTCCGGCGGGGCCAGCGCCGACGGCCGGGCCGCCAGTCCCGCCGCAGCCGCGGCCAAGGGCGGCCGCCGGGTGGGTGAACTGGACGAGGAAATGGTCTACGAATCGCGGGTCGGGGACGTATTCGCCCTGGGCGCCACGAGCTGGAAGATCGAGGACATCACCCATGACCGGGTCTTGGTGTCCCCCGCCTTCGGCCAGCCCGGAAAGCTCCCCTTCTGGAAGGGTGACTCCCTCGGCCGGCCGGTGGACCTGGGCCGGGCACTCGGCGCGTTTGTGCGCGAACTGTCCGCGTCCGACGTCGGGCCCGCCACCGAACGCTGCAAAGCCAGCGGCCTGGACGACTTCGCCGCCAACAACCTGATCCAGTACCTCGCGGAGCAGAAGCTCGCCACCGAAGTGGTGCCCAGCGACACGACCCTCGTGGTGGAACGCTTCCACGACGAGCTCGGAGACTGGCGCGTCGTGCTGCACAGCCCCTTCGGCATGCCGGTGCACGCACCGTGGGCGCTGGCTGTGGGCCAGCGCCTGCACCAGCGCTACGGCATGGACGGCTCCGCCATGGCCGCCGACGACGGCATCGTGCTGCGGGTGCCCATGATGGAAGACGAACCTCCCGGAGCCGAACTGTTCCTCTTCGACCCGGAGGAACTCGAGCAGATCGTCACCGCGGAAGTCGGCGGGAGCGCCCTCTTCGCCTCCCGTTTCCGCGAGTGCGCAGCCCGCGCACTGCTGCTGCCCCGGCAGAACCCGGGCAAACGGCAGCCGCTGTGGCAGCAGCGTCAGCGTTCCGCCCAGCTGCTGGACGTCGCTCGGAAATACCCCACGTTCCCGATCGTGCTGGAGACAGTCCGCGAGTGCCTGCAGGATGTGTACGATCTGCCGGCGCTGAAGGACATCGCGGCGTCGGTGGAGCGGCGCGAACTCCGGATCGTGCAGACCACCACCCAGCAGCCTTCGCCGTTCGCCAAGTCGTTGCTGTTTGGCTACGTCGCACAGTTCCTCTACGAGGGGGACTCCCCGCTCGCCGAGCGCCGGGCGGCCGCACTGGCGCTCGATTCCACCCTGCTCAACGAGCTCCTCGGCCGGGTGGAGCTGCGCGAACTGCTCGACGCCAAGGTTATCGACGCCACCGAACGGGAGCTGCAGCGCCTCGCTCCGGACCGGAAGGTCCGCGGCCTGGAAGGGGTGGCGGACCTGCTCCGGCTGCTGGGCCCGCTTTCCCCGGAGGAAGTCGCGGTCCGCCTGGAACCGCCGGCTGAGCCGCTCCCCGGGGCTGATGCGCTGCCCGCGGCGGGGCCGTCTCCGGCGGCCGCGGCGGAGCCCTCTCCGGAGCTCGAACCTGTTGAGCCCGCTCCGGAAGCTCTGGGAATCCTGACTGTCAACGTCGCCGCGCATCTCGCCGCGCTCCAGCGCGCCAATCGCGCCATCAAGGTCAACGTCGGCGGCGTGGAACGCTTCGCCGCCGTGGAAGACGCGGCCCGCCTGCGTGACGCCCTCGGCGTCCCCTTGCCCATGGGCGTCCCGCTGGCCTTCATCGAACCCGTCGCGGATCCGCTGGGTGACCTTGTCTCGCGCTACGCCCGGACGCACGGCCCGTTCACCTCAGCCGAGGCAGCCGCTCGGCTGGGACTCGGGGTCGCCGTCGTCGGCACCGCGCTGAAAAGGCTGGCCGCGGACGGGCGCGTGGTGGAAGGCGAATTCCGCCCGCATGCCACGGCGCCGGAAACGGCCACCGTTCCGGAAACCGGCCCGGAGGCGGTCCATGACGCCGTCGGGGCCGAGACGCCACCAACCTTCCCTGCCGCACCATCCCTGGTCGGTGTCAGTGAGTGGTGCGACGCCGAGGTCCTGCGCAGGCTCCGCCGCCGTTCCCTCGCCGCGCTGCGGGCCGAGGTCGAGCCGGTGGACGCGGCCGCCTATGGCCGTTTCCTGCCCGCCTGGCAGAACGTCCGTACTCCCGGCCGGCGCGGCCAGTCCGCGCTGCGCGGGCTTGATGGCATCGTCACCACCGTCGACCAGCTTTCCGGCGTTCCCATTCCGGCGTCGGCATGGGAACCGCTGGTCCTGGCAAGCCGGGTGTCCGACTACCAGCCGGCCATGCTCGACGAACTCATGGCTGCCGGGGAAGTTCTCTGGTCCGGCGCCGGGGCACTTCCGGGCAATGACGGCTGGGTGAGTCTTCATCTTGCCGATTCGGCCGAGCTGACCCTGAACCCGGCCGTCGAGTTCGAGCCAGGCGACGCGCAGCTGCGGCTGCTGGACCACTTACGGAACAACGGCGGTGGATACTTTTTCCGGCAATTGACCGAAATCGCCGGCGGCATGGACTCGGTACTGAGCGACCAGGACGTCGTCTCAGCACTCTGGGACCTCGTCTGGGCCGGCAGGGTCACCGGCGACACCTTTGCTCCGGTGCGTGCCCTGATCGCGGGCGGCCACACCGCCCACCGGCAGGTGGCCCGGGCGCCGCGGGCCCGCGCGCCCCGGTTGAGCAGGCTGGGTCGCGCGCACGGCACCGGTTTGATGGGATCGCCCGGATTGACCGGCGGCCGCTACGGTTCGGTCACCGGTTCCGCACCGGCCCCGCCGCTGGCCGCGGGCCGCTGGTCGGCGCTGCCGGCCCCGGAGTTGGACCCCACCATCCACGCCAGGGCGACGGCTGAACTGCTGCTGGACCGGTACGGGGTGGTCACCCGGGGCTCCGTCATGGCGGAGAACATCCTGGGCGGCTTCGGGCTGATGTACAAGGTGTTGGCCCGGCTGGAAGAAGCCGGACGGTGCCGAAGGGGCTACTTCATCGAGCACCTTGGCGCGGCCCAGTTTGCGGTGCCGGCCACCGTGGACCGGCTCCGGTCCTACGCCGAGGACACTGAGCTGCACAAGCCCGACCCGACCGCCCTGGCGCTCGCAGCAACGGACCCGGCCAATCCCTACGGCGCCGCCCTGCCCTGGCCGGCCCTCAATGTCGAAGCGGGGACGGGCCACCGGCCGGGCAGGAAGGCGGGCGCGCTCGTGGTCCTGGTGGACGGTGCCTTGGTCCTGTACGTGGAACGCGGCGGCAAGACCCTGCTGGCCTTCAGCGAAGATACCGAAGTCCTGGCTGCGGCCGGCGCATCGCTGGCCGGAGTCGTGACTCGCGGGGCGGTCGACAAGCTGATCATGGAAAAAGTCAACGGCCACGGCATCCTGGACACGCCCGTCGCCGCCGCCCTCGCCCAGGCCGGCGCCTACTCCACCCCGAGGGGACTGAGAATCCGTGCCTGAGGGCGACTCCATTTTCCGCGCCGCCGCGCAGCTGCACGCCGCCCTGGCCGGCCAGCTCCTGCTCTCCTCCGACTTCCGGGTGCCCCGCTATGCCACGCTCCGGCTCGGTGGCTGGACCGTAACGGAGGTGGTGCCCCGCGGCAAGCACCTGCTCATGCGGCTACAGGGACCCTCCGCATCCGGGTCCGACGACGCAGCCGCGCCCCCGCCCGACGATGCCGCGGTAGTGGCGGACCAGAACGGACAATCCGCGCCCCGGAAGCCGGCCGCCGGCCGAGCCACCCAGGCGGACCGGAACCGGCTGACCATCCACTCGCACCTCAAAATGGAGGGAACCTGGCAGGTCTACCCGCCGGGAGGACGCTGGCGGAAGCCCGGTTTCACCGCGCGGTGCGTCTTGCGCACAGCCACGGCGGACGCCGTCGGCTTTTCGCTCGGGATCCTCGAAGTGGTCCGAACGTCAGACGAGGATTCGATCGTAGGGCATTTGGGGCCGGACCTCCTGGGCGCCGACTGGGATCCGGCGGAGGCAGAACGGCGGATCCGTGCTGCCCCCGACGTCCCAATCGGAGTGGCGCTGCTGGACCAGCGGAACCTTGCAGGAATCGGGAACATCTATCGCTGCGAGGCCTGCTTCCTTTCCGGCATCCATCCGGCGTCGCCCGTCTCCGCGGTGCCCGATCTGGCCGGCCTGATTACCGATGCGAAGGTCCTCCTGGAGGCCAATCTGGGGGCCGGCCGCCGGACCACGGTCCTCAACCCCCGCGGTGTCGCCGTGGGCCGGACCTCCGGATTGCCCGGCTATTGGGTCTACCGCCGCGAGCACCAGCCTTGCCTGAAATGCCGCACGCCGATCCGACGCGGGGTGCTCGGTCCGGCGGGAGGCACCGAGGAACGGGACATCTACTTCTGCCCCAAGTGCCAGCCGCCGCCGGTCGGCAGTGAGCCTGCGACGCGCTAAATACCTGCGGACGCCGGTATACACGTGTCGAGCGGGAATCTGCGCGTCGCCCGCAATCTTCCGCAGCGGCGTGATGGCCGGAGCTGCCTAGGGTGCGGCCACGGCCGGCTCGGCTGCCAACTCCCGGACCTTCCGCTCCTTCGGTTCCGGCACCGTGAACCGCGGCAGCAGGAGCTGCACGAGCGGACCGATCGCCAGGGCATAGAGCACCGTGCCGATGCCGACGGAGCCGCCCAGCAGCCAGCCGGCACCCAGCACCACGACTTCGATTCCGGTTCGGGAGGCCCGCACCGACCAGCCTGTGCGCCGGGCGAGTCCCGTCATCAGCCCGTCCCGGGCCCCGGGGCCCAGACGGGCGCCGATGTAGCAGGCCGAGGCAACACCGTTAAGCAGAATGGCCCCGGCAAGCATTCCGGCCTGCCCGCCGAGGTGTGCGAACGCCGGAATGAGGGCAAGACCGATGTCCGCAAAGACGCCCACCAATACGGCGTTGCACAGCGTACCGACGCCCGGCCATTGCCTGAGCGGGATCCAGAGGAGCAGCACCAAGAAGCTCACGATCACCACCACCGTGCCGATACTCAGGCCGGTCTTTACCGCGATGCCCTGATGGAAAACGTCCCACGGATCCAGTCCGAGACCCGCGCGGATGAACATCGCGAGCGAGACGCCGTACATGGCGAGGCCAATGAGAAGCTGCAGGAGCCGTCGTGTCATCATTGCACCATCCTCCCGGGTAACTGGCCTTGCAATCCATAGCCAGTTTGAAATACTGGCCCTATGTCCGGCTCACAGACTCCCGCCTCACTGGCCCGCCTTCTCGGTCACTGGAATCTCGGGGCTTCCCCTGCGTACCGCGAGCTGGCCGACGTCGTCCGCCTGCTGGTGCTCGACGGCCGCGTCCCGCTCGACGTCGCCTTGCCCAGCGAGCGGTCGCTGGCCGCCACGCTCGGCATCAGTCGCACCACCGTGACGGCTGCCTATGCGCTGCTGCGCGAGCAGGGCTTCCTGAGCAGCGGCCAGGGCAGCCGGGGCCGGACCTGCATCCCGCGCCGAGGAGCGCCCGGAACGACGCCGGAGGGCGGAGCCGAACTCAGCGGGGCCCCCGGGCTGGCCCTTCCGGACGGACTGCTCGACCTTGCCTACGCCTCCCTGCCTGCCAGCGGGGAGGTGGTGCACCGCGCGTTCGCCGCGGCGCTGACCGAACTGCCGGCACTGCTGCCGGGGTTCGGGTACGACGCGCTCGGTGTCGCGCCGCTGCGGGAAGCGATCGCCGCCCGGTATTCCGCGGCGGGCGTCCCCACTACCATGCACCAGATCCTGGTGACGTCCGGCGCCCAGCATGCCCTGAATATTATCCTTCGCACCCTGGGCGGACGTTCCGCCAAGGTGCTGGTGGAGCACCCCAGCTACCCCAACGCCCTGGACGCGATCCGCGCGGCGGGCTGCCGGCTCGTGCCGGTGCCGATGCCCCCACCTCCGGTTGGAAAAGCCGGCTGGGATATCGATGCTGTGGAGGCTGCCTTACGGCAGCAGCGGCCGGCGATGGCCTACGTGGTCCCCGACTTCCACAACCCCACCGGGCGGCTGATGCCGGATGCCCAGCGCAGGCGGCTCGTCCGGGCGGCAGCTGCTTCGGGTACCGTGCTCGTGGTCGATGAGACACTGCGGGAACTCAACCTCGACTGCGCCCCCTCCACCCCGCTGGCCGCTTTCAGCCCCGCCGTGGTCTCCATCGGCTCGCTCAGCAAGTCGCACTGGGCCGGACTGCGGACCGGATGGATCCGGGCAGGCGAGCCGCTCATCCAACGCTTCGCAGCCGCCCGCACCACCATGGACCTGGGCGGGCCCGTCGTGGAGCAGCTCGCGGCAGCCCACCTGGTCAACGCCCTCACAGAACCGCTCCCGGCCCGGCTCGCCTTCCTCCGCGATAACCGGGACACCGTGCTGGAGCTGATTGCCGGGGACCTGCCGACGTGGCAGACGGAGCGGCCCGACGGCGGGCTGTCCGTCTGGTGCCGGCTGCCGGCCCCGCTCAGCACGGCGCTGACGGTGATCGCCCCGGACTTCGGTATCCGCCTGGCAGCCGGACCCCGGTTCGGGATTGGCGGAGCCTTCGAACACTATCTGCGCGTGCCGTTCACCCTGCCTCCCGAGCAGCTCGAAACGGCCGTGCTGTCGCTGCGCTCCGCCCAGGACCGGCTGAACTCATCACCGCAGTTACGGCGGGAACTGAACCGCGCCCCCGCCGTCGCCATCGCCTGAGCCCGGCAGGGTTCCCGCGACGCGCAGCTTCCTGGCGACGCTCGGCCTTCCCCTCGACGCGCAAAATGCCTGGCGCTACGGGTATTCCCGCGTCGACAGGCATTGTGCGCAGCGCGAGGCGATTTGCGCGTCGCCATCGCCACCCGGCGGGCGACTAGGCGTACACCTTTTCCAGGAACCCGGCCCAGGCCTTGGCCGTGGCCTCGGAATCGCCGCGGCCGCTGAAATCGTGGACGGTCATTCCCACCGGGGCCCCGAACGCGTTGCGGCCAAAGAAACGGTACAGCGAGCCCGCCGTCCGCAGGCCCAGGAAGTGCTCGTTGGTGAAGTCCACCTCGCCCTTGAGGCTCCCCACGCCGTCGAGCTCCAGGTCCACCGTGCCGCCAGGGGCCGTGCCGGCGACATCCAGGGCCTTCTTGAGCCGCTCGAACCCGTCCGTGGTCTGCGAAGCAGCGGGTGCCTGGACATCCGTGAACACGACGGGCCCGCCGTCGAAGTACTGCAGGTACTGGCCCAGGGTGTGCAGGTAGAACTCCGTGTGCTTGCTGGCACCGTCGTACTGCTCGTCCCAGTTGTCCGCGAAGATACCGCTGTGGACGTAGTGCAGCCGGCTGCGGCCGCCGTCGAGCGGTTCCACCACGTGCTCGAGCTGGTTGAACCAGCCGCCGGGTCCTTCCATCCGGGACACCAGGTGGGTGGGGTACTCCTCGACGGGTCGGACGGCCGGCCACTGGTCCGTGGGAAACATCCAGGCCGGCGTGTCCTTGGTGACCGCCTCCCAGACCCGTTCCGGGGTGCCGGGGAGCTCAATGTCGTAGACGATTTCGAATTTGCGCTGGTCAGTCATTGTCCTGCTCCTTCACATGGGTGTTTTTGGGTGATGCCTTGGGTGGGTTTGGCTTGAGGGAGGGGTGGAGTGCGACGACGAGTCGGTGCTTGCGCCCGGGGCCCGACGGCGCACCACCCCCACCAGCACCGGTACGGGCGCCGCCGTCGTGGTACTTGTCCACGAGCCGGGTCACGGCGATCCCGAGCTCCTCCGCAAAGGCGGCCCGGTCCGCGGCGGTTCGGAAGGTGATCTCGCCGTCGATGGCAAAGGTGGCGAGTTCCTGCCGGGCCGCCGCGGCGCCGGCAATCAGCTGGCCCATTTCCTGAACCATGCGGCCCGCGAGCGCGAGCAGCCAGAACGCGGAGAAACGGTCCGAGAACCGGTGCGGGTCCGGCGCCACGGAGGCAAGTGCCGCCGGGGAGATCAGGTAGGCAGCCGCCGTGGCCCGCAGGATGCGCTCCGTGACGTTGCCCTTGCGGCGCTCCTCCACGAGTTCCACGAGCCCGTGCCGCTCCAGCGCCTTGAGGTGGTAGTTCACCTTCTGCCGCGGCAGCCCAACCCTGGCGGCCAGCTGCGTGGCCGAACCCGGCTGGGCCAGCTCCCGCAGGATCCGGGTGCGCATCGGGTCCAGCGAGGCTTCCGCGGCGGCCGGATCCTCGATCACTTCGATTTCCAACATGCTTCCAGTGTGGCCACCGACAGTTTTATTTGTCAAGAACTTTTTTACTGTCGGTTGCGCGGGTGCTTTCGCCGGGGTCGCCGGAACGCTGCGGGTTCGCCGGAATTTTTCGGCGAGCCCGCAGGCTTCCGGCGAACTCGCGGGAGGGGCAGCACAGGGAACCGCCGAAACGGCCGAGAACGGCGCCCAGTAGAATGGAGCGGTGATGCAATCCCCCCTGCCCGTGCGCGACGGCGTCAACGCGACCCGCCTCCGCCTCCCGGACGAGGGGCCTTGGGACACCGCGATGGACTACATGATGCACCGCTGGGGCCACATCGACCCGCAGGGCATCGAGGACCGGTTCGACGCCGGCGAAATCGTGGGCGAGGCAGGCGTCCGGCTGGACCGCACCACCCCACTGCAGAACCACACCTTCATCTGGTACTACCGCACGCTGCCGCCGGAGACCCGCATCCCGGTGGAACTGGACATCCTGCACCAGGACGAGCACCTCCTTGTCGTGGACAAGCCGCACTTCCTGCCGACGACGCCCGGCGGAACCTACATCCAGGAGTCCGCCCTGGTCCGGCTCCGGAACCAGCTCAAACTGCCGGACCTCATTCCGATGCACCGGCTGGACCGCATGACGGCAGGGATCCTGCTGCTCTCCACCAACCCGGAAACCCGCGGCAAGTACCAGGTGCTCTTCGAAAAGCGCCAGGTCCAGAAGGAATACGAGTGCGTCGCCGCGGCCGAACCCGCCGCCGGCCATCCCGCCGTCGACTTTCCCGTGGTGGTCCGCAACCGGATGACCAAATCCCGCAGCTACCTGCTCGCCGAGGTGATCGACGGCGAACCCAACGCCGAAACACGGATCGAGCGGCTCCGGACATTCGCCGCGGACCTTGGGACCGGGAGTGCCGGCGCGGCCGACGGCGGGACCAGGCGCCGTGCGCTCTATCGCCTCGAGCCGCACTCCGGGAAAACCCACCAGCTCCGGGTGCACATGGCATCGCTCGGACTGGGCATAGTCAACGACTCGTTCTATCCGGAACTTCTGGACAAAGCCGCGGACGACTACGCCAAACCCCTGCAGCTGCTGGCCCGCGGCATCCGGTTCCTGGATCCCATCAGCGGCAACCCTGTCGAATACCGCAGCCGGCTGGGACTCAGCGAAGCCCGCTAAGCCTGCCGGCACCGCCCGCCCCCGACAGGCCGCCGCGCGCGCATAGCGATCAGGAGACGAGGCGCACCCGGAAGTGCGGTACCTTGTGCCCATGGACTTGGGCAACGCGGACAGCTGGGGGGACATGATCTATTTCTGGATCGTCCCGATAGTCATGGGCGACGCCATCTTCCCGCCGGTCCCGTCCGAGATGGTCGTCATTACCGGCGGCGCCCTGTCCGCGGACGGGCGGGCGAACGTCGCCCTCGTGGTGCTCCTCGCCGCCCTCGCGTCCTGGCTTGGCGACATCCTCGTCTTCCAGCTCTTCAAGCGGCGGCTCAGCCACGTGCTGGACCGCTGGAAATGGGGCCGCACATTCCACCTGGCCGTGCACCGGGCCACGGCGCAGGCCGGCCGTTCCTCCACCTACGGAGCGATCATCGGGATCCGCTTCATCCCCGGCGGCCGCCTCGGGACAACGGCTGCCGCCGGGATAGCCAACGTCTCCACCCGCGGCTTCAGTCTCTGCGCCGCGCTGGGCGGACTGCTGTGGGCCATCTGGTCGGTAGGCCTGGGCTACTTCACCGGCGCCGCCACCAAGCTGCCCTTCTGGGCAAGCTCGCTGATCGGCGTCGGCCTCGGGCTGGCGATCGGCGCGGTCGTAGGCGTCCTTGTCACCCGCCGGCGCGGCACGCGCTCCCCCGTGGTGGACGGCCCCGAGGAGGAGCTGGACTTCTGAGGTTCCGGGCCTCCGCTAGACGGGGGCCCAACGGCCACGGTTGCGCCGGAGCACCATCATGGCACCGGTCACCGCAACGCGTTCGACGGCGTCGCGCATCATTGCCGCAGACTCGTGCGCCTGGCTGTTCTCACCGCTGTACGTGGTGGCGTCGACGAGGAACCGAAGATTCAGCTGCGGAACGCCTCCCGCCAGCTCCAGCTGGTTCGCTTCGACATGGTGCCGGGTCTCCAGCGCCTCCACAGCGGCCGCCATCACGGCTTCCGGCGGGTTGCCCGGTTTGAGCCCGGTGATTTTCAGTCTGGTCTGGAACGACGGCATGACCTCAAGCCTAGAGGGTCCGCCGATACCGACCATGCCCGCTCAGACACCGTTGCCGGCGTCCGTGTTCTTGACCGGCGCCGACCATCGTTCCTCAATATGACCGAACCGCCACACCCCTATGGCGAGCAGCCACGTGCAAACGAAGAGGGCGACGACCGTGTACCCAACCGAGTCGAGGTCAAGGCCGCCGATGGCGGACAGCGGACCCGTGCTGATGCCGGCCCGTTCAACGAGGATGGAGATCAGCTCGATGGAACCAATGCCCAGGGCGACGGCGACAGAAAGCGCGGTGATGACGATGTTGTAGTAGACCCGCCGGACAGGCCTGGACAACGCCCAGCCGTAGGCAAAGTTCATCAGGCAACCATCGAGCGAGTCCAGCAGACTCATCCCTGCGGCGAAGAGGACGGGCAGCGTGAGAATCGCATACCAAGGGAGTGTGGACGCCGCTGCACCGGCCGCCAGGATCAGGAGGCTGACCTCGGTTGCGGTGTCGAACCCGAGTCCGAACAGCAACCCCACACCGTACACCTGCCAGGGACGCGTGATGAAGCGGCCCGCCCGCCCGAACACCCTGTACAGAAACCCCGGCGCAGCCGCCTCCAGGCCTGCTCCGGCATGTTGGCCTTCCCGCATGCGAAAGACGGACTTGATGATGCCGCGCAACACCACCAGGTTCAGTACGCCGATGCACACCAGGAACACTCCCGAGACTGCGGTGCCCACCAGCCCCAGAAACGAATGGAGCTCGGCCGTGCCGTCCGCCGTCCGGTCCGCGAGGCTGCGGATTCCGGCTGCGAGCAAGGCGCACAGGCCGAACACGATGCTTGAATGACCCAGAGAGAACCAAAATCCCACGGACATGCTGCGCTTGCCGTCGGCACAGAGTTTGCGGGTGATGTTGTCGATGGCGGCGATGTGGTCGGCGTCAAAGGCGTGGCGCAGGCCCAGCGTGTAGGCAGCCACGCCCAGGCCCATGCCGAAGGCGCCGGTGGAAGCTGCGGGAATGTTTTCCGGGGCCATGACGATACCCAGCACCCCCCACCCCACCACGTGCAGGAGCATAACAAACACGGCCATCCCGCCGATCGAGGCCCACTCCCGGCCTGAGAGGGCCAGGCGCGCCGCGCGGATTCGGCCAAAACGCGTAACCTCCGGTTGCTTCATTGCTGAGCCTCGGGTTCCACAACTAGATCGACTGCCGGATGAACTGCCCGCTGTAGCGGAAGTATACGCCCGTGTCAAATCGAACGGTTGCGTTTTATTCGGTGCGAGCCTATCTTGAGCAGGAAGGGGTGCAACGATGCACGAACTGTCAATCACGCAGAGCCTTATCGACGCCGTTCTGGACCGTACCGGTGAACGGACAGTGGCTGCGGTCAACCTTCGAGTCGGTCCGCTGTCCGGGGTTCTGCCGGATGCCATGCGCTTCTGCTTCGACGTGGCCGCGGCCGGCACCCCGCTGGCCGGTGCCCAGCTCCTGATTGAAGAGCCCCCCGGCGTTGCGCACTGCCGAAGCTGCGACGACACCTTCACCTTGGCTGACCTCATCCTGCTGTGTCCCTGCGGCAGCGCAGACATCGAAGTCCTCACCGGCAACGAACTCATGCTGATATCGGTGGAGGTGGCTTGACGAATGTGCACTACGTGCGGGTGCGGCGACGAGACGAACACTAGGGTTTCCGGCCTCCTCGAACCGGCGGGCACCGTGCCGGATGGGCACGTAGACGGGCACGACCACCCGCACCCGCGCGACGGCGACGGGCACCCGCACCCGCGCGACGGCGACGGGCACGCGCACCCGCACGCGTCCGAGGACGACGGGCACGCACATAGCCACCCGCACAGCCACGACCACCCGCACCCGCACCGTGAGTCGATTTCGCTGGAGCAGAATCTGCTAGCCAAGAACGACCTTCTGGCCGCCCGGAACCGCGGCTGGCTGGCCGGGCGGGGTATCCGGGCCCTCAACGTGATGAGCTCCCCCGGGGCCGGCAAAACCACCCTGCTGGTGCGCACCCTCGCGGACTTCGGCGAGCGCCTGCGGGCCGGAGTGATCGAAGGGGACCAGGAGACCTCCCTGGACGCCGACCGCATCCGGGCGGTAGGCCGGCCCGTCGTCCAGATCAACACGGGAGCAGGCTGCCATCTCGACGCGGACATGCTCCGGCGCGGGCTGGACTCCCTGGACCCTGAGGCCGGGTCCACGTTGTTTATCGAGAATGTCGGCAACCTCGTCTGCCCGGCGCTTTTTGACCTGGGCGAGGCGGCCAAAATCGTGATCGTCTCCGTGACGGAAGGTGATGACAAACCACAGAAATACCCGCACATGTTCCGGGCAGCCGACCTGGTGATCATCAACAAATCGGACCTGCTCCCGTACGTGGAATTCGACGTCGGCGAGTTCCAGCGCCGCACGCGGCAAATCAACCCGCACACCGAATTCCTGGTCCTCTCAGCCACCACCGGCGACGGACTCGCCGGCTGGTACGACTGGCTCGAGGGAACCGCCTCCCGGTCAACGACCTTGACTGAAGCGCTGACAGACACACTGAGCCCGTAAGGGCCGCTGAAAGAGGCAATGATGCCTACCGAAACTGCTCTCAAGGCCGAGGAAACCCTCATCCACGTTCTGTGGATCAACGCGGGGCTCAGTTGCGACGGAGATTCCGTGGCCCTGACGGCGGCCACCCAGCCGAGCGTTGAGGAGATTGCCCTCGGCGCTTTGCCCGGCTTGCCCCGGATCGCCATGCATTGGCCCCTGATCGATTTCGAGTGCGGGCCGCAGGAAGGTGCCGACGACTTCCTGGAATGGTTCCGCAAGGCCGACCGCGGCGAACTGGAACCGTTTGTCCTGGTGGTCGAGGGCTCCATCCCGAATGAAAAACTCCACGATCCCGGCGGCTACTGGTGCGGGTTCGGGAACGACCTTGAGACCGGTCAGCCCATCACCACCAGCGAATGGCTGGACCGGCTGGCGCCGAAGGCAACCGCCATCATCGCTGCCGGCACCTGCGCCACGTACGGCGGCATCCACGCGATGGCAGGAAACCCGACAGGCGCCATGGGCGTCCCGGACTACCTCGGCTATGACTGGAAGTCCAAGGCCGGAATCCCGATCGTGTGCGTCCCCGGATGCCCCATCCAGCCGGACAACCTTTCCGAGACCATGACCTACCTGCTGTACCAGGCCACCGGCCAGGCCCCGATGATCCCGCTGGACGACGCCCTCCGGCCCACCTGGCTGTTCGGCAAAACGGTCCACGAGGGCTGCGACCGGGCCGGATACTACGAGCAGGGCGACTTTGCCACCGAGTACGGCTCCCCCAAGTGCATCGTCAAGCTCGGCTGCTGGGGACCCGTGGTCAAATGCAACGTGCCCAAGCGCGGCTGGATGAACGGTATCGGAGGCTGCCCCAACGTCGGCGGCATCTGCATCGGGTGCACCATGCCGGGCTTCCCGGACAAGTTCATGCCCTTCATGGATGAACCCCCCGGCGGCAAGCTTTCAACCGGCACCATCCGCCCCTACGGCTCCGCCATCAGGGCGTTGCGCGGAATCACCACCCACACGCTGGACCAGGAGCCCAAGTGGCGCCGGCCCGGACGTGAGCTCCTTACCGGCGCCAAGCGCACCTGGTAACCACCCACTTCCAGACAGGTGAAGCAGATGACCTCCACGATTCCAATGCCTTCCGGGAGCGGAACGAACAACAACAATCTGGTGGAGATGGCGTGGGACCCGATCACGAGGATCGTCGGCAGCCTCGGCATTTACACCAAGATCGACTTCGAGAACAACCAGGTGGTGGAGTGCAAGAGCACATCCTCGATCTTCCGCGGCTATTCCATTTTCATGAAGGGCAAAGACCCGCGGGACGCCCACTTCATCACCAGCCGCATTTGCGGGATCTGCGGCGACAACCACGCCACCTGCTCCTGCTACGCGCAGAACATGGCCTACGGGGTCCGGCCGCCGGCCCTGGGCGAATGGATTGTGAACCTGGGCGAAGCGGCCGAGTACATGTTCGACCACAACATTTTCCAGGAGAACCTCGTCGGCGTGGACTACTGCGAGAAGATGGTCTCCGAAACCAACCCCGGCGTGCTGGCCAAGGCGGAAAACACCCGCGCCCCGCATGAGGGGGACCACGGCTACCGGACCATCGCCGACATCATGCGCTCGCTCAACCCGTTCACCGGCGAGTTCTACCGGGAAGCACTTCAGGTCAGCCGGGCCACCCGCGAAATGTTCTGCCTCATGGAGGGCCGCCACGTGCACCCGTCCACGCTCTACCCGGGCGGGGTGGGAACGGTGGCCACCATCCAGCTGATGACGGACTACATCACCCGGCTCATGCGCTATATCGAGTTCATGAAAAAGGTCGTCCCGATGCACGACGACCTGTTCGACTTCTTCTACGAGGCCTTGCCCGGCTACGAGCAGGTGGGGCTGCGCCGCACGCTGCTGGGATGCTGGGGCTCGCTCCAGGACCCGGACTTCTGCAACTTCGAGTACAAGGACATGACCGAATGGGGCCGGAAGATGTTCGTCACCCCCGGCGTGGTGGTGGACGGAAAACTCGTCACCACGGACCTGGTGCGGATCAACCTGGGCATCCGGATCATGCTTGGCTCCTCCTACTATGAGGACTGGGAAGACCAGGAGATGTTTGTGACCCACGATCCGCTGGGCAATCCCGTGGACCGCCGCCATCCCTGGAACCAGCACACGAATCCGAAGCCGCAGAAGCGGGACCTTTCGGAGAAGTACAGCTGGGTCATGTCCCCGCGGTGGTTCGACGGCCAGGACAACCTGGCCCTGGATACCGGCGGCGGCCCGCTGGCCCGGCTCTGGGCAACTGCCCTGGCAGGCCTGGTGGATATCGGCTACATCAAGGCCACCGGCAGGAGCGTCCAGATCAACCTGCCCAAGACCGCGCTGAAAGGTCCGGTGTCCTTCGAGTGGAACATCCCGCAGTGGAGCAACACGCTGGAGCGCAACCGGGCCCGCACCTACTTCCAGGCCTACGCCGCGGCCGCGGCACTGCACTTCGCGGAAAAGGCCCTTGAGGAGATCCGCGCCGGACGCACCAAGACCTGGGAGACCTTCGAAGTTCCCGACCAGGCCATCAGCTGCGGCTTCACGGAGGCCGTACGCGGTGTCCTGTCCCACCACATGGTGATCCGGGACGGGAAAATCGCCAACTACCATCCTTATCCGCCAACACCCTGGAATGCCAGCCCCACGGATTCGGCCGGCGTCACCGGCCCCTACGAGGACGCCGTGCAGGGACAGCCCATCTTTGAGGAGAATGACCGGGAGCACTTCAAAGGCATCGACATCATGCGCACCGTCCGCAGTTTCGATCCCTGTCTGCCCTGCGGCGTCCACATGTACCTGGGCAAGGGCCAGACCCTGGAGAAGCTGCACTCCCCCACGCAGACCCTGACGGGCGAGTAACTGCCGTGCCTGGCGAGGACCGGCCGCGGCAGGCCGGTGACCGGATCGAAAGCCTGCTCGACGCGCTCGGAGCCGGCGGGGCAGTGGCCCGCGGCCGCGCGGAGGAACTGGTGCGCCAGGTGACGGAGCTGTACGGCTCCGGGCTGGCGCGGATCCTGGAAATCCTCGACGACCGCGGACAACTCGACGACGGCACCCTGGACGCGCTCACCGCGGACGAGCTGGTCTCCAGCCTGCTCGTCATCCACGGACTCCACCCCGTGGACCTGCAAACGCGCGTCGCCACCGCCCTGGACAGCGTCCGGCCCTACCTCGGCTCCCACGGCGGCAACGTGGAGCTCCTGGACATCAGCCCGGACGGCGTGGTCCGGCTGCGGCTGCTCGGCACCTGCCAGGGCTGTCCGTCGTCGTCCGTTACGCTCAAGTTCGCCGTCGAGGAGGCCATCGAGTCCGCGGCGCCGGAGGTCACCGCCATCGAGGTCGTCGAGGAGCAAACCTCTCCGGCCACGCCGGCGTTGATTCCGGTGGACGCCCTGCTGGTCCGGATGAACCACTCGGGCGGCCCGGACGGCAGCCGCCAGGACCAGGCCGGAAACGGGCGGCAGGAGTACACCGGCGGGTCGTGGGAGCCCGTGCCCGAGCTCGCCGAACTGCAGCCGGGCGACGTCGCCGGCTTCCTGGTAGGCGGCTACCCGGTGCTGGCCTGCCGGACCGGCCAGGATGTCTACGCCTACCGCGACTACTGCCCGCGCTGCACGGGGTCCCTCGCCGGGGCAACCCTGCAGCGCGCGCTCGCAGCCCCCGTGGGCGGCGGGCTGCTGCGCTGCCCCACGTGCCGCGGCCATTTCGACGTCCGGAAGGCAGGTTCGTGCCTCGAGGACCGGAACCTGCACCTTGACCCGTTGCCGCTGCTGGTCCGGGCCGGCGTGATGTCCGTGGCCGTGCCGGCCGCGGCCGGCCAGGACGCCTGAGATGGCGCCGGGGCGGAACACCAACACCGGGCCCGGCGGGCTGCCCGTGGCCCTGTTGCGCAGGA
Organism: Pseudarthrobacter sp. MM222; assembly: GCF_947090775.1. Taxonomy (NCBI): domain Bacteria; kingdom Bacillati; phylum Actinomycetota; class Actinomycetes; order Micrococcales; family Micrococcaceae; genus Pseudarthrobacter; species Pseudarthrobacter sp. MM222. The sequence goes on along the minus strand of NZ_OX352321.1, from coordinate 539,680 downwards.
TCGCCGCGACCCCGCCCGCGCCGCCCGCCGGTGAACGTTGCGAAATGTGCGGGGAACCGATCCCGGAGGCGCATCAGCACGTGGTGGACCTGGAGAGCCACGCCATGATGTGCGCCTGCCGGCCGTGCTATCTGCTGTTCACCGACAGCACCGCCCATCTCCGCTACCGTTCCGTGCCGGACAGGTACTTCTCGTTCCCGGATTTCGAGCTGGGCCCCGGGCAGTGGGACGAGCTGGAAATCCCGGTCGCACTCGCGTTCTTCTTCCGCAGTTCCAAGCTCAACCGCACCGTCGCTTTCTACCCCGGTCCGGCCGGGGCCACGGAGTCCGAGCTTCCGCTCGACGCGTGGAGTGCAGTGCTGGCAGCCAACCCTGCCCTGGCCGCGGCGGCCCCCGACACGGAAGCACTGCTGATCCGCGGACCCGGCCCGGACCGCCCCCTCGCCGACTGCCACCTCGTCCCGGTTGACGCCTGTTACGAACTGGTGGGGCAGTTGCGCCGCCTCTGGCGGGGGTTCGACGGCGGGCAGGAAGCCCGCGACCAACTGGGGGCGTTCTTCGAGAAAGTCGACAGCCGCAGCAGGCCCATACCAGCGGAAAACCGCGAGTCCGTGCCGGGGGGCCGGCAATGACGCAACTGACGTTCGCCGTCGTCGACATCCAGCCGGAGCCCTATGCCGCGGCGCCGCAGCTGACCGCCCGGTTGCGGATCACCGAGGCCTCCGGTGCCACGGTCCACGCCATCGCCTTGCGCTGCCAGGTACGCATCCTGCCACAGCGCCGCGGCTATGCCGACGACGAGGAACAGGGCGTCCTGGACCTCTTTGGCGAACGCGGACGCTGGCCCAGCACGCTGAAGTCCTTCCTGTGGATGCAATGCAGCACCATGGTGCAGGGCTTCACCGGCGGCACCGACGTGGACCTGCCGCTGCCGTGCACTTTCGACTTCGATGTTGCCGCCGCGAAGTACCTGAATGCCTTGCAAGACGGCGAGATCCCGCTGGAGCTCCTGTTCTCCGGCACGGTGTTCACGAGAGGTGAGACCGGATTCGGCGTGGAACAGGTGCCCTGGGACCTGGAGGCTTCCTACCGGCTCCCGGTCGCGGCATGGCAGCGGCTGATGGACCTTTACTTCCCAAATACGGGCTGGATCCGGCTGGACCGGGAGGTTCTGGCGGCCCTTTCCCAATACAAATCGGCGCGCGGCCTGACCTCGTGGGAGGCCGCCGTCGAGGCCCTGCTGGCTGCTGCAGCCACCGGCGTCGGCGGAGAGCGGCAGCCATGAACATGAGCCTGAGCCTCGCCAAGGCCGTTGCGGACGCCGTCCTCTATGAGGGCTACCTGCTGTACCCGTACCGCGCCTCCTCTCAGAAGAACCAGGCCCGTTGGCAGTTCGGCATTCTCGGGCCCCGCGGCGCCGCGGAAGACGGCGTCGGGGAAGAAGCGGAAATGTACGCGGACTGCCTGCTGAGCCCGGGGCCGGACGCTCGAGTGGAAGTAAACCTGCGGTTCCTGCAGCTGCAGTCCCGAACCGCCGAAAAAGCGGGCGACGGCGGCGGCTTCAGCCCGGTGGATGAGCTCACGGTCGGTGCCACCCGCTGGTTGAGCTGGGATGAGGCCGTGGAACAGGACTTCGCCCTGGGGCCGTTCCCGCTGACGCAACTGGGCGGCCCGGACGGCCGGACTGTTTTTCCGGTGATAGTGCCGGTGGAGGTTCCCGCCGGTGTGGACGTGGAGGACCTCCGCGGCCCCGCAGGCCAGGCGGCCGGACGGCTGGTCCGGCACCGCCACGCCCTGCACGGCGAAGTCAGGCTCGACGCAGCCCCTGCCGGCGACGGGCTGGTGCGGCTAAGGGTGTCCGTGGCCAATATCGCGTCTGGCACGGCTGCGGCGGAACCAGGAGACAGGCAGGACGCCATCGCCCGCTCCTTCATCGGAACGCACGCGATCCTGACGTTGCGGGACGGAGACTTCCAGTCCCTGCTCGACCCGCCGGAGTGGGCGTGGGACGCCGTGACGTCCTGCTCGCAGCACCGGTGCTGGCCCGTCCTGGCCGGTCCGGAAGGACAGACCGACGTGGTGCTGGTTTCGCCGATCATCCTCTACGACCACCCGTCCGTGGCGCCGGAAAGCTCGGTGGCCCTCTTTGACTCCACCGAAATCGACGAGATCCTGACCCTGCGCGTACTGACCCTGACCGAAGAGGAAAAGTCGGAGGCCCGCGCCACCGATCCCCGTGCCGCCGCGATCATCGACCGCTGCGAAGCCATGTCCCCCGAGGAGCTTCAGCAACTGCATGGCGCGTTGCGCAACCCCCACCTCGACCGGCCGTGGTGGGACCCGGAGGCCGAGGCAAGCGTCCGGCCCGAGTCCGACTCAGTCCTCATCCGGGGCATCCCGGTTGCCCGCGGAAGCCGGGTCCGGGTCCACCCGAACCGGCGCGCCGATGCCCAGGACCTTTTCTTCGCCGGGCAGACCGGCCGCGTCACCAACGTGCATTTCGACGTTGACGGCAGCACGCACGTGGGCCTGGTTCTCGACCAGGATCCCGCAGCTGACCTCCACGAAGGCTACGGGCGGTCCTTCTACTACGCGCCCGAAGAACTTGAACCGCTCGAGGATGGAAAGGAAAGCCCACTATGAGAGCTGTAGGAATCGCGACGGTCAGCGTGCTGGTGGCAGTGGCGCTCGGTGCCGTATTCGTGGGGATCCGGTCCGTCCCGGACATCCAGCGGTACCTGAAAGCGCGGCGGATGTGACGCCGGACCTGGCCGTTCGCGCAACGGGCAAGACGGCGGACCCCTTGGCTCGCATCCTCGTGGCAGGCGTGGGAAACATCTTCCTGCGCGACGACGGATTCGGCCCGGAGGTCGCCCGCCGGCTGGCCGCGGACGCAGGCCCGGACCCCCGGGGAATGCTGGCCGTGGACTATGGCATCCGCGGCATGCACTTGGCCTACGATCTGCTCGCCGGGGTGGACCTCCTGGTGCTCGTGGATACGGTGCCGCCGGACGACCCGGGGGCAGCTGTGCCGGGCAGCATCCGGGTGCTGCGGGTCCGCCCGGAAGACCTGGACGGCAACACGTCCCTCGATCCGCACGGGATGGATCCGGCCGCAGTCCTGGGCAGGCTTCGTTCGCTGGGGGGCGAGCTGCCGCTGACGTACGTCGTGGGTTGCGTGCCGGCGGACGTCTCGGATGGCATCGGTCTCAGCGCCCCGGTAGCGGCGGCCGTGCCCGGGGCGGTGGAGGCCGTCGTCGAACTGATCGCACAACACGACGCTTCGGTGCCCCGTCCGGTCCCGGGCTGAGCCACACCGGGGACGGTTGAAGTCCAGAGAAGGTCCTGTCCAGAGAACGCCCGTTCGGAGCGGAGGGAACGCCCACAATGTGCCTTGGAATACCGGGCCAGGTCATCGAATTGCTCGAGGGTTACGGCAACCAGCTGGCCCTCGTGGAGGTGGCCGGTGTGCGCCGGAAGATCAACATCGGCCTGTTGGACGAGGGTCCGCTGGAGCCGGGAAGCTGGGTCCTCATCCATATGGGATTCGCCCTGGAGCGCGTGGATCCCGACGGCGCGGAACAGGCCATGGGCGGACTGGAGCTGATGGGCCGGCCCCGGGAGAACGACGGCGACGGCCGCTAGCCCCGCTGGCAGAAGCCAGCCCCGCCGGCCAACAACCACAACCAGATCGAGGAGAACATCATGGCACCGACGAATCCGTCCGAGGACCGGGACCGAGTGGAGGGAACTGCCCCCGGCACGGCGCGCGCCTTCGGCAGCGAACCGCCGTTGAAGGAGCCCGCCCAGCCCGGGTCCGACGAGACGCCCGAAGACGCGGCGATGGCACCGGAAGGCGTCGGCGAGAGCACCACCCGGCGGGGTGAGGACGTGGTCAAGGAGGAAGGGCAGGAACCCGGGCGGGACGAGACGGGCGCCGACGCCACGCCCGCCGGCCGGCCGGCCGGCGAATCGTCTGCCCGCGACTCCACCGGCGTGAAGACGCCTCCGGACCCGGACACCGCCGCGCCGCAAGCGCCGTAGGTCCAGGGCGTTCCTAGCGTTCCAGCGCGATGGCGGCGCCGCGGTGTTCGACGCCGTTGTTCGCGATCCGGAGGTGCCGGGCCGTAAAGGACTTCAGCCGTTGCAGCTGGCGCGGGGACAGCCGGTCGCAGACCCAGTCCCAGTGCAGCGACACCACGTCCCCCACGGCCAGTCCCGCCACGAATCCGGTTCCGTTCACGGCGTGCTTTGCGGACTCCACCACCGGTGCGCCGACTTCGAGGGCCACTCCGTCCCACACCAGCGGCCGGGACCGGACCACGGCGTCGTCCCCGGTGATCGCCACCACCTCACCCCACCGGATCCGGCACCGGTCCAGCACGTTCAAGGCGGTGGCATGCCGCCGGTCATCGTGCAGCAGGCCGAGCCAGGGGTAGATCTCGAAGACGTGGAAACTGTGGTGCGGGACCCCGCCGGCCAGGACACCCTCCGCCAGGTGCGGGAACTGCCGCCCGGTGCGTGCCCGGAACCGCTCCTCCATGGAGTTGCCGATGTTGGTGATGCCAACCGAATCCAGCAGGCTGTTCCCCACCCAGTACGCCTCCACCACGCGGAAATCCAGCGGGTCCGGGATGCCGTTGGAGGCGGCAATGAGTTCCAGATATGGCCAGGCGCCGGCGAACCCTTTAGCCAGTTCGCGGAGGCCCTGATCCGTCACCCCGGACTGGCCGTAGTGCAGCAGCGCGTCACTGTCCGGCGGCCCGCAACTTCCCCTCGAATTCGGCGGGTAGGCGTAGCGGACAAACAACTGGGCACCGTCAACAACCATGATGTGGCCACCATCTGGAAAAGGTCCTCTGAACGTAACATCGGGCCCCCGCGCCGACAAGGGTGTCAGCGGCGGAAGCCGTTGACAGCCCTGTTCTTGGGGCGGATCCTGTGAAGAACCTACGTACAGGGGGTCTGGCCATGCGAGTCGACGATCTGAACCGACGTACGGCTCTTCAGGCGTTGCTGGCAGGCGGGTCGGCCGCATTTCTCGCCGGTTGCGGTGCGTCGGCTCCCCCGCCCGCCGCGTCCCCTTCCGGCAGTGGAAGCAGTTCCGCAAGCACCCAAGGCATCAGCATCACGGACCAGCGCGGAAAGACCCTTACCTTCGCCAAACCGGTCACCCGAGTGGTGACCATACCCATGCCGGCCGCGTCGCTGCTGGTCGCCGTCGACGGCGGTGCCGAGCACCTGAGTGGAATGCACAACGCGTCCTGGGTGGCGATGCGGGACGGCATCCTGGGCACCATGTTTCCCCGCGCGCTGGACCTGCCGCACGAAATTGCCACGCAGGACTTCACCCCGAACGTGGAAAGCGTGCGCGCGCTGAACCCCGACGTCGTGGTCCAGTGGTCGGACGCGCAACTGATCGAGCCGCTGGAGAATGCCGGGCTGACGGTCCTCGGCCTCACGAACACCGGCAAGCAGGAGGACGTGGACGCCTGGGTGGCCATGTTCGCGGCCATGCTGGGCAAACCCGGGCGCGCCACGGAAATCAAGGCACGCAGCGACCAGGAGCTCGCCGAGGTCAAGGCTCTCGCGGCCGGCCGCGGCTCACCGGCACCGAGCATTCTGTACTTCAACCGATTCACCGGCGGACTCAAAGCTGCTGCCGCCAACACCTACAACGACTTCTACATCAAGCTGGTAGGCGGAACGAACCCCGCCACCGGCGAGGACCCGCTGCCCGGCACCGGGATGGTCGGCCTGGACGTGGAACAGGTCCTCCGCTGGGACCCCGAGGTCATCCTCCTGGGCAACTTCGACGCGGCCATGCCCCAGGACATCTACTCGGACCCGGTGTGGCAGAACATTTCCGCTGTCCGCTCGCGCCGCGTCTACAAGGTCCCGCTCGGAGGCTACCGCTGGGACCCGCCGGGCCAGGAGTCACCGCTCATGTGGCACTGGCTCTCGGATGTTGCCTTTCCGCAGGCGCGGTCCGGCGTGCGGAACAAGGCCACGGACTACTTCCGGTTCCTGTACAACCACGTGCCCACCGCGGACGAGCTGGACAAGATTCTCTGGACCGCGGCCAACAACGAGTCAGCCGACTACCGCCAGTTCAATGCTGGATGAAGCCGGTTCAGCGCGACTGAACCGGCGGGGGGCGCCCCCTGGTCCCGGAGCGGGCCGGCCAGGACAACGTGAGCGGGAGGCCGGACCGTCCACCCTGGGGCCGATCGTCATCGCCGCCGCGGTGCTGGCAGCCGTCGGGCTGCTGGCGCTGGGGTTAGGCCGGTACAACGTGCCCCTTGGGCACGTTGTCCAGATCCTGGCCGCACAACTCGTACCCTTCCCCCTCGAGGCAAGCGGGACCGAGCAGAACGTGGTGCTGCTCGTGCGGATGCCCCGGGTCCTGCTCGCCCTGCTCGTGGGCGGCGGACTGGCCATCGGCGGCGCCGCCCTGCAGGCCATTTTCCGCAACCCGCTCGTCAGCCCCGAGATCATCGGCGTATCCGCCGGGGCGTCCTTCGGCGGGGCGCTCGCCTTGCTCCTCGGCCTCGGATCCTTCCTGCTGGTCGCGGGTTCCTTCGTCTTCGGCCTGGTGGCCCTCGGCACCCTCTTCCTGATCACCTCCGGCCGCGGGGGAACTCCGATGCTCATGATCGTGCTCGGCGGCGTGGTCACTGGTTCGTTCTTCTCGGCCCTGGTCGCCTTCGTCACGTACATCGCGGACCCGAACACCACGCTGCCGGCCATCGTCTTCTGGCTGCTCGGGAGCGTCGCCACGGCCACGTTCGCGAAAGTCGCGGTGGCGCTGGTGCCCGTGCTCGGCGGCGCCGCCGTCCTGGTGGCGCTGCGCTGGCGGATCAACGTGCTCTCCCTTGGCGATGAGGACGCCGCAGCGCTGGGCGTCAGGCCCCGCCCGCTGCGGTGGGTGGTGCTGGTGGCGGTGGCCCTCATTGTGGCCGGCGCGGTTGCGGTCAGCGGCGCGGTCAGCTGGGTGGGGCTGGTGGTCCCGCACCTGGCACGGATGTGGGTGGGCCCGGACCACCGCGTCCTGCTGCCGGTGTCCTTCCTCCTCGGCGGAGCCTACATCGTCCTGGTGGACACCGTCGCCCGCACCGCGACCGCCGGAGAGATCCCGCTGGGTGTCCTCACGGCCCTGATCGGCGCCCCCGTTTTCTTCCTGCTCCTGCGCCGCAACCGGGAAAGGATCTGGGAAAGTGCTTGAGCTGGACGGGGTGGGATTCGGCTACGCCCGGCAGGAGTGGGTGTTCCGGAACGTCAGCTTCCGGGTTACGCCCGGCTCGGCCACCGCGGTGCTGGGACCCAACGGCAGCGGCAAGACCACACTGATTCGCTGCGCCGCCGGACTGCTGGAGCCGACGGAAGGAACCGTGCGCCGGGCCGACGGCGCGGGCTACGTTCCACAGGCCCACGGCAGTGCATTCGGCTACAGCGCCCTGGACATGGTCCTGATGGGCAGGGCCCGGCAGGTGGGGATCTTCCGTACGCCGGGACCCACAGACCGGGCCGCGGCCCTCGAAGCGATGGAGCGGGTGGGAGTCGCCGGGCTGCGCACCCGCCGCTTCCCCACCCTGAGCGGCGGCGAACAGCAACTGGTCCTCATCGCCCGGGCCGTCGCTGCGGGCTGTCCCGTGCTGGTGCTGGACGAGCCTGCCACCGGCCTCGATCTGAAGAACCAGGTGCGCGTCCTGTCGCTGCTGCAGGAGCTGATGGTGGACGGCATGGCCCTGTTGCTGAGCACCCACCATCCCGACCACGCCCTCTACGTCGCGGACCAGGCGGTGCTGCTGGGGCGCGGCGGCGCACAGACAGGCGCGGCCACCGACCTGCTCACGGACTCCGCACTGTCAGCTCTTTACGGGGTTCCGGTTCGAACCCTCTCCTATTCCGACGGCGGCCACGACCGCCGTACCGTCGTCGTGCCATACGGCGACGGCACGGACCCGGCGCGGCGCCAGCTGAGGGAGCATCCGGCGAACGGCGGCAAAACCTGAGGGAGGATCCGGGGGGTACGGGTCTAGCCGGTGTTGCGGAGGCCTGCTGCGACTCCGTTGACGGTGATCAGCATGGCGCGCTGGAGCCGTTCGTCGATTTCGGCGCCGGACAGGCTCTCCCCCGCGGCCGCCTCGGACCGGATGCGGCGCAGCAGCTCCACCTGCAGGTAGCTGATCGGGTCAAGGTACTGGTCGCGGATCTCCAACGAACGCTTCAGGGTCGGCTGGGCATCCAGGAGCAGATCCTCGCCGGTGAGCCGCTGGATCTCGGCGACCGTGAGTTCGTATTCGGCCCGGATGGCGCGGAAAAGATGATGCAGCTCCTCCGGCACCAGGGTCGAAACGTAGTAGCCGGCGATGTCCATGTCCGTCTTGGCCAGGGTCATTTCCACGTTCGAGAGCACCGAGCGGAAGAAGTGCCAGCCGTCCATCATCTCCACCAGCTGGGCGGAGTGGCCGGCCTCGCGGGCTGCCTTGAGACCGGAGCCGACGCCGAACCAGCCGGGCACGATCTGCCGCGACTGAGTCCAGCCGAACACCCAGGGGATGGCGCGCAGGCCTTCCAGTCCCGCGCCGGAGTCGGGACGCTTGGACGGGCGTGAGCCGATGTTGAGGGAACCCAGCTGCTCCACCGGGGTGGACGCCATAAAGTAGGCGGGCAGGTCCGGGTCGTCGATCAGCGCCCGGTACCGTGCGAACGCGGCGTCGGAGATGGTCTCCATCACGTGGCCGTAACGCCCGCGCTGGTCCTCCGAGGTGCGCGGGGTGCGGTGCAGGGCCGAGCCCTGCAGCACGGCGGCCAGCGACAGTTCCAGGTTTTCGCGGGCCAGCTCGGGCAGCGAGTACTTGTCCGAGATGACCTCCCCCTGTTCGGTGAACTTGATTTCGCCCTCCAGCACGCCGTTGGGCTGAGCCATGATGGCGTCGTAAGTCGGCCCGCCGCCGCGGCCCACGGAACCGCCGCGGCCATGGAAAAGGCGCACCCGCACCCCGTGCTTTGCCGCGACGTCCCGGAGTTTGCGTTGGGTCTTGTGGATCTCCCACTGGCTTGTCATGACGCCGGATTCCTTGTTGGAGTCCGAGTAGCCGAGCATGACCTCCTGCACGTCGCCGCGCAGCCGGACCAGCTCCCGGTAGGACGAGTCAGAGAGCAGCTGGTCCACGATCTCGGCCGAGGCGCGCAGCTCCTCCACGGTTTCCAGCAGCGGCGCGAAGCCGATCCTGGCGTAGGACGCTTCGCCGAAGAGGTTCACGAGCCCGGCCTCGCGGGCCAGCACGGCGGCGGCCAGGACGTCGTCGGCGCCGCGGGTCATCGAGATGATGTACGTCTCGATCACGTCGGGACCGTAGGTCTTCAGGGCCCGGCGGATCTCCCGAAAGACGTCGTACGTGCCGTCAGCGACGCCGTCGAGCTTGATCGGGTGGCCGGAGAGCGGGCGGCGCGAGGCCAGCTCGGAGCCCAGCACCTCCAGCCGCTCGGCACGGCTCAGCTCCGCGTAACGGACACCGGGCCCGCCGAGCCGGTCCATCAGCTGCCCGACGGCGTCGTGGTGGTGATCGGCGTGTTCGCGGATGTCCAGGGTGGCCAGGTGAAGCCCGAAAGACGCAATGGCCCGGCGGACCCTGGCCAGCGCACCATCCGCGGCGAGTGCGGCGTGGTGGTTCCGCAGCGACCTCTCCAACAGGGCCAGCTCGGCGAGGAGCTCCGTGGTGGCGGTGTAGTCGCGTCCCGGCTGGTGCGGGGACCCCGAGGTGACCCGCCGCGTGGTGTTCAGCAGCTTGGCCTTGATGCAGGTCAGCTTGAGCCGGTAGGGCTCCTGGGCGTTCAGTTCGAGCACCCGGCGGTCCAGGCCCGGCAGGTTCCCCAGGTCCACGTCGATCGAGTCCAGCAGCTCCTGGTCCGCACCGGCGAGCGCCGTCGAGTTGGACAGGATCGAGATGAGCCCGTCGAGCAGGGCGATGCTGATCCGGACGGCATGCTGGTTCTGGATCTGCAGGATCTCGCGGGTGACTGCCGCGGTGACGTTCGGGTTTCCGTCGCGGTCCCCGCCGATCCAGGAGCCGAAGCGGATCGGCGCCTTCTCCACGGGCAGCGTTACGCCGTGCTCACCGAGCAGCTCCGAGAGGTCCGCGAGCATTTCCGGCATGGCGTCGCCGAGGATGCCGGTGAGGTAGTAGATGGCGTTCCGGGCCTCGTCCACCGGGGTGGGCCGGACCTGCCGGAGCTCATCGGTCTGCCACATCTGGTCAATCACTTCGGAAAGCTGGCGGTCCTGGCGGCGCCGCGCGGAAGTCCCCTCGTCGGTCGCCTCGGCGAGGATGTCGGAGAGCCGGCGGACCTTGTCGAGCACGGAGCGGCGGGACGCCTCGGTGGGATGTGCTGTAAAGATGGGGCGGACGTCGAGCTCGTTCACCACCTCCTGCAGCACGGAGGAGCCGGCCTGGTCCGCGATGTCGCTGACGGCCTTGGCGAGCCAGCCGTCCTTTTCCTGGCGGGTCCGCAGCCCGCGGACCCGATGGACCTGTTCGGCGGCATTGGCCAGATGGAAATAGAACGCGAAGGCACGGACCAGATCGGTGGCCTGCTCAAGGGGCAGGGAGCCGAGCAGTTCGCGGACCTGCGCGACGACGTCGTACGAGGACCAGGGACCGGTGGCGTCGGCGCCGCCCCGGGCGGCTTCCTTGGATTCTTTGGTCAGCAGTCGGACCTGCTCCACAAGATCAAGGAGTTCGGGGCCGTGCTGGCGGACCAGGGATTCACCCAGCAGGGTGGAGACCCGGCGCACATCGGCGCGCAGTTCGGCGGCGAGGTCGGTGGCGGAATTCATTGCAGTGTCAGCCATGGAAACTATCTTTCGAGGGTTCGACTTGGCTCGTACACTGCGCTGGATACTGTGAGCCCGGTTACTTCTTCCTAAGGGATGGTACCCGCCGCCGGCGCCTGCCGTGAATCTGTCTCAGATAGTAGCCGGCAGCTGTTGTCGTTTTGCGGCCTCAGAACGACACCACGTGCCAGCCGGTTGAGAGGGGCCTAGGGTTAGACCTGAGGCACCCGTCCACCGCTTGGGAGGAACCCGTGAGCACGACGCACCAAGATCCCGACGCCCAGCTCGCCCGCTGGCAGCGCTTCCGGAACAGCCGCAACACCGCACTCGCAAGCGAGCACGGCTGGCTCACGCTCACCTCATTCCAGTGGCTGGAGCGCGAGCCGTCCGCCGTCGACCTTGCACCCGGGCTGTGGTCCACGGACGGCACGACGGCGTTCCTCACCGCGGACGCCGCAGCGGGACTGGCGCTTGTGGCCGGCGGCGAGGCCGTTGACGGCACCATCACCGCACGCCTCTCCGATGAGGAGTCGCTGATGTGGGTCCAGTACGGCGGCGAGGACGGCCGGCAGGTGGTGGTGGAACTGGCCATGCGGGCCGGTAAGTACGCCCTCCGCACCCGGGACTCCCGGTCACCCGTGTTCACCGAGTTCGACGGCGTACCCACCTTCGATTACCGCCCGGACCTCGTGGTCGAGGCGACGTTCCTCCCTTATCCGGAACCCGTGGACGTCCCGATCGGAACCGTCAACCCGCTGGTGGACGGCGTGCACCGCTCGGTGGGGGAGCTGGTGTTCCGGCTGCCGGGCAAGGACCACGAGTGCCATCTGCAGGCCGAAGAGGAGAAGCTCGGCGCCCTCACCGTCACATTCCACGACGAGACCAACGGAGAAAGTACCGACGAATGGCGGAAAGTCTCCACCACCAGGCCCCGACCTGACGGGACAGTGATCCTGGACTTCAACCGTGCCATCAACTACCCCAGCGCCTTCACCCCGTACGGCACCTGCCCCATGCCGGTGAAGAACAACAGCCTCGATTACCGGATCGAGGCCGGGGAGAAGGAGCCCGGGCTCTTCTAGACGATCGCGGACACCCCGGTGACGGCACGGCCCACGATCAGGGTGTTGATCTCGAACGAGCCCTCGTAGGTGTAGATCGCCTCGGCGTCGGAGAAGATCTTGGCCATCCGGTAGTCGGTGACAATTCCGTTCCCGCCCAGCAGGGACCGGCCCAACGCCACGGTTTCGCGCATCCGGGCGCTGACATAGGACTTGGCCAGCGCCACCTGGGGCATGTCCGCGGCACCGAGGTCCTGGAGCTGGGCAATCCGGACCATCATGCCCATGCTTGCCACCGCATTCCCGAGCATCGTGACCAGCTGCTGCTGGACGAGCTGGAACTTCGCCAGCGGCCGCCCGAACTGCTGGCGTTCGACGGCGTACTGCCGGGCGACGTCGAACGCCGCCAGCTGCTGCCCGACGCCCTGCCAGGCGACCATGATCCGCGAGCCGCGCAACAGCTCGTTCGTGTCCTCGAAGCTGCTGATGCCCGCGAAACGGTCCGCCTCGGCCACCCGGACGTCCTCAAACACGATGTCGGCGTTCTGCACTGTGCGCAGGGCGATCTTGTTCTCAATCCTGCTCCGGCGCACCCCCGGCAGCGTCGCGTCCACGATGAACCCGCGGATGCCGCCGTCGGCCTCGTCACGGGCCCACACGAGCATGTAGTCGCAGAACGTCCCGTTGCCGATCCAGCGCTTGGCGCCGTTGAGCACCCAGCAGTCGCCGCCGTCGTCCGCTCCCCCGGGAACGCGCCTGGCCCTGGTTTCCATGCCCCCGGCGACATCCGAGCCGTGCTCCGGTTCGGTCAGCGCGAAGGCGCCCGTGGTCCGCAGGGTGGCGGCGTCCTCGAGCAGGCGGGCCTTCTGTTCCTCGGAGCCGAAGCCGTAGAGGGATTCCACGAAAAGGTCGTGGTGGACCAGGAAGAACGTCGCGAGCGAGGTATCCACCCGGGTCATCTCGGCGATAATTAGTCCCGCGAACAGATTGCTGTAGCCGCGCTGGGCCGGGGCGCTGAGTTCCAAGGCGGCCAGCTTTGGCAGGATGTGGGCAGGAAATTCGGCCTTGTTCCACCAGTCCGTGGCATACGGGGCCACTTCCTGGGCCAGGAACCCCCGCAGCTCCGCCAGCTTCGCCTGCTCCGTGTCGCTGAGCAGGGACTCGAAGTCAAAGAAGTCGGCGTCCGGCAGACCCTCCGTCGACGGCGGTCCGGCGGCGAGTCCGGGCGCGAGTTCAGACGGCATTACTTGGGCCCCATCCGGATGGCGCCGTCGAGGCGGATGGTCTCGCCGTTGAGCATGGCGTTGTCCACAATGTGCGCGACAAGGTTCGCGTACTCGGCCGGGCGCCCCAGCCGGGACGGGTGCGGCACCTGGTGGCCCAGGGAGTCCTGCGCTTCCTGCGGCAGTCCGGCCATCATCGGCGTCTCGAAGATGCCGGGGGCGATGGTGACGACGCGGACCAGCGAGCGCGCCAACTCCCGGGCGATCGGCAGCGTCATGGCGGCGACTGCCCCCTTGGAGGCGGCATAGGCGGGCTGGCCAATCTGGCCATCGAAGGCGGCGACCGAGGCGGTGTTGATAATGACGCCGCGCTCCGGGCCGCCGAGCCCGGTCATCGCAGGCTCAGTGGCCACCATGGCGGCGGCGGCCAGCCGGATGACGTTGAAGGTGCCCACGAGGTTGATCTGGATGACGCGGTTGAAGCCCTCCAGCGGCAGCACGCCATCGCGGCCCAGCACCTTGCCCGGGGTTGCGATCCCGGCGCAGTTCACCACGATCCGTAGCGGGCCCAGGGTGGCGGCGGCATCGACGGCGGCCTGCACCTGCTCCTCGTTGGTCACGTCCGCGGGAACAAAGACCGCCTGGTTGCCGGGTTCCGCGGGATCGGGAATGTCCGAAGAGCCGGGCTGCCGCGCGTTACGGGAATTCAGTTCGGCCGCGAACGCCGCTCCGGCCGAGCCCGGCAGGTCCAGCAGCACCACGGATGCGCCTGCGTCGAAGAGCCGGCGTGCGGTGGCCGCCCCCAGGCCCGAGGCCCCGCCGGTAACCAGCGCAACAGTACCTTTGATCTCCATGCATCCTCCTTGATGTGGAACCTGTTCCCGGCCGCGGGGCTGCGTCCGGCGTGCTTCGCGGACACGCCGGACAGCTGCCCCGCCGTCACCGGCTGCAATCACCATGCTACGGAACATTAGTTAGTTCAGGTTAACTGAAATGCGGACAGCCCGCACCTGCGGCCGGTCCCGCTCCGACGGCCTGGTCGCCGCTAGGCTGAATCCATGACCCCAGCAGATAGCTCCGCCGCTCCCAACTGGTCGTTCCGCGCCGACGAAGCGGCCCGCGCCGTGACCAGGCTCTTCGGGCAGCGGCTCTTCTTCCTGCCGGGGACCCACATTGCCGCGATCGTGCGGCCTTCCGGCCGGCTGAAGAACCTCGTCCGGCCCTGGCACTACTGGTGGCAGGCGCAGTATCTGGACTGCCTTGTGGACGCCGGCCGCCGGGAACTGGGCAGCGACAGCCAGCCCGCAGCCCGCTTCGACGGCGAGAACCGGGCCAGCGCGGGCCAGCTCGCCTCCCGGCTGGCAACCGGCATCCGGCTGCGCAACTTCCTCACCTTCGTCAATGACTATTTCGACGACATGGCCTGGCTGGCCCTGGCCACCCGGCGGCTGGAGGACCTGGCCGAGGAGACCCGCAACCCGGCCGGGCGGCGGCGTAACTCCAAGGCCCTGAAAAGCCTCAGCCTGCAGTTTGATTCCGCCTCCACCGACGACCTTGGCGGCGGCACGTTCTGGAGCAAGAAACGGGACTTCAAGAACACCCCCGCCACTGCCCCGGTGGCGCTGTACTACGCCCGCGACGGCAATCCGGCCAAGGCGCAGGCCCTGCTGGACTGGCTGGATGCGCGGCTGTACGACCCGGCCCAGGGCCTGTACCAGGACGGCCTTCGCATCTCCGGCGCGGGCGACGTGGTGCTGGAAAGCGCGATTTACACCTACAACCAGGGTCCCGTCCTCGGCGCCCTGCTGGAGCTCGGCGGCCCGGCCAACCTGGACCGCGCGTCCAGCCTCGTGGCATCGGTGGCCCGCAGCCTCACCCTGCCCGCCCCGCTGCTGGGGCGGAGCGCCACCGTCCTTCGCTGTGAAGGAAGCGGCGACGGCGGGCTCTTCACCGGCATCCTGGCGCGCTACCTTGCCCTGGCCGCCGTCGACGGCCGGCTCCCGGCCGAGACCCGCGCCACGGCCGCCGCGCTGGTGAACGACACCGCAGAGGCACTCTGGGAGGGCCGGCGCCTCCTTGCGGCCGAGGACCCACTCGCGCGCAGGGGCAGCCGGCTGATTTTCTCCGCGCAGCCGGAACTGCCGGCGCGCCGCAGCTATCCGCCCGGCACCGCCGTCGAGCTCTCCACCCAGCTCCAGGCCTGGATGGTGCTGGAGGCAGCGGCGGCCATTGTCCGGAAGCCGAGCGAATTAAGTCACGACATAGTTTCGTAATTCATGTGATCCTGATCACTTAATCGGCCTCCGGCTTGGTTGCTTAGGTTTGGCTAACCTACAGTTTTTCGTAGTGAGCATGCCCTAAGTTCCCCGCTCACGGGGACCCGGGCCCCCTGACGAACTCCTGTAGAAAGTAGCCCCATGAAGATCCGCTCCAACGCGCTGGCAGGCATTGCACTCGCCGCCACCGCCGCGCTCGGCCTGGCAGCCTGTGGCTCCGGCACGTCCTCCACCGCACCCAGCAGCAGCGGTGCCGCTGAAGGTAAAGCCTCCGGCGAAATCACGGTGTACAACGCCCAGCACGAATCGCTGACCAAGGAATGGGTGGACGCCTTCACCGCCGAGACCGGCGTCAAGGTCACGCTGCGGCAGGGCTCGGACACCGAAATGTCCAACCAGATCATCCAGGAAGGCGCAGCCTCCCCGGCCGACGTGTTCCTCACGGAAAACTCACCCGCAATGGCGCAGGTGGAGAACGCCGGACTGTTCGCCGATGTGGATAAGGCCACCGTCGACCAGGTCCCCGCCGAGTTCCGTCCCTCCACCAACAAGTGGACCGGCATCGCCGCCCGCTCCACCGTCCTGGTCTACGACAAGGCCAAGCTGACCGAAGACCAGCTGCCCAAGTCCATGCTGGACCTGGCCAAGCCGGAGTGGAAGGGCAAGTGGGCGGCGTCGCCCTCCGGCGCCGACTTCCAGGCAATCGTCTCCGCCCTGCTGGAACTCAAGGGTGAAGCCGCCGCCACGGAGTGGCTCACGGGCATGAAGGAAAACTACAAGGCCTACAAGGGCAACAGCACAGCCATGAAGGCCGTCAACGCCGGCGAAGTGGATGCCGCCCTGATCTACCACTACTACTACTACGGTGACCAGGCCAAGACCGGCGAGAACTCCAAGAACGTCACCCCGTACTACTTCAAGAACCAGGATCCGGGCGCCTTCGTCTCCGTTTCCGGCGGCGGAGTACTGAACTCCTCCAAGAACGCGGCGGACGCCCAGGCGTTCGTCAAGTTCATCACCGGCAAGAAGGGCCAGGAAATCCTGCAAAAGGGCACCTCGTTCGAGTACGCCATCGCCTCCGGTGTTCCCGCCAACGAGAAGCTTGTGCCGCTGACGGAACTGCAGGCCCCGGTCGTGGATCCGGCCAAGCTCAACTCCGCCAAGGTCACGGAACTGATGACCAAGGCAGGGCTGCTCTAACAACGGTGACAAGCAGGCTGGCGGTCCCCGGAAACCCTGGGGACACGACGACGGCGGGCAGGGGCAAACGTCCCCGCCCGCCTTTCGGCGTTTCTGTTGTAGCAATCCTTGCGGTCCTGATCGCGGCGTTCTCACTCGTTCCGCTCGGTTACGTTCTCGTGATGACCGCCGCCACCGGGTGGGACACCGCGGTCGCACTGATCTTCCGTGAACGCGTGGGCGAGCTGCTGCTGAACACAGTGCTGCTCATGGTGTTCACGGTGCCGCTGTGCCTTCTTTTCGGCGTCGGCGGCGCCTGGCTGGTGGAACGCACCCAGCTCAAGGGCCACAAATGGTGGGCGGTCTTGCTCGCGGCCCCGCTGGCCATCCCCGCCTTCGTCAACAGCTACGCCTGGGTCTCTGCCGTCCCTTCACTCGGCGGCCTGTGGTCCGGCGTCCTGATCGCCACGCTCTCATACTTCCCGCTGGTCTACATTCCGGCCGCCGCGACCCTCAGCCGGCTGGACCCGGCGATCGAGCAGTCCGCCGCCTCGCTGGGCCTCGGCGCGTGGCGGACCTTCTTCCGGGTGGTGCTGCCGCAGCTGCGGATCGCGATGACCGGCGGCGCGCTGCTTGTCTCACTGCACCTGCTGGCGGAATACGGCGCCTTCGCCATGATCCGCTTCGACACCTTCACCACCGCGATCATGGTGCAGTACCAGTCCACGTTCAACGGCACCGCGGGAAACATGCTGGCCAGCGTGCTGGTGTTCTTCTGCCTCATCCTGCTGGTGCTGGAGGTCCGCGGCCGGGGCAGCGCCCGGTACGCCCGGATTGGTTCCGGCGCCCAGGCCCGGGCACTGCGGCTGCCCCTGCACGCCTACCAGCTCCCGGCCCAACTGGCCTTGCTGGCCCTGACCGCGTTGGCGTTCGGGCTGCCGCTGACGTTCGTGCTCCGGTGGATCGTCGCGGGCGGTCCGGACATCTGGGCCGGGGAGGAATTCCTGCCGGCCCTGCTGCAGACGCTCGCCTACGGCCTCGCCGGCGCCCTGGCCACCACGGTGGTCGCCTTCCCCATGGCCTACCTCGCGGTGCGGCACCCCAGCTGGTTCAGCAAGGCCTTGGAACTGTCCAATTACGTGACCAGTTCGATGCCCGGGATCGTGGTGGGCCTGGCCTTCGTGACCGTCAGCATCCGGCTCGTGCCCGGCATGTACCAGACCGCGGGCGTCCTGATTGCCGCCTACGTGCTGCTCTTCCTGCCCCGCGCCCTGGTCAATATCCGCTCCGGGCTGTCCCAGGCGCCCAAGGAACTCGATGAGGCCGCGCAGGCGCTGGGCAAGCCGCCGCTGCTGTCCTTCCTGCGCGTGACGCTGCGCCTCACTGCCCCCGCCGCCGCCGGCGGCGCCGCCCTGGTGTTCCTGGCGATCGCCAATGAACTGACGGCAACGCTGCTGCTCTCGCCCAACGGCACCCGCACGCTTGCCACCGAGTTCTGGAGCAAGAGCAGCGAAATCGACTACGCCGGCGCGGCGCCATATGCCTTGCTGATGATCCTGATCTCGGCTCCGATGACCTACCTCCTTTTCCAGCAGTCCAAGAAAGTAGCGGGACAGTGACCGAAACTTCGCCCTTGCGCGATGCCCCCTCCCGGCTGCCGGAACCCCGGATCGCCGCGTCCGTGGCGACCAGCACCAACAGCCACCTGGAGATTGACTCGGCAACCAAGAACTTCGGGTCGCAGGCCGTCCTCCAAGGCGTCAACCTTTCGGTGGCCAAGGGCGGGACCACTGCGATTGTTGGGCCCTCTGGATCCGGCAAGACCACGCTGCTGCGGCTCATCGCCGGCTTCGAGCATCCCGATACGGGAACCATCTCGCTCAACGGCAGCAAGGTGGCCGGCGACGGCGTCTGGGTCCCCGCGCACAAGCGCCACGTCGGTTACGTGGCGCAGGACGGTGCCCTGTTTCCGCACCTGAGCGTCGGCCAGAACATCTCGTTCGGCCTGGACGCCGCCAAGCTCCCGGGCGGCCACCGCGGGGTCAAGACCCGGGTCGCCGAGCTGCTGGAGATGGTGTCCCTCGACGCGGCAATGGCCAAGCGCCGGCCGCACCAGCTCTCCGGCGGGCAGCAGCAGCGCGTCGCCCTGGCCCGGGCACTGGCCCGCGAACCCGAACTCATGCTGCTGGACGAGCCGTTCTCGGCCCTGGACGCCGGGCTCCGCGTGGCCACCCGCCGGGCGGTCGGCAAGGTCCTCCACGACGCCGGCGTGACCACGATCCTGGTGACGCACGACCAGGCCGAGGCGCTGTCCTTCGCCGACCAGGTGGCGGTGATGCGCGGCGGGCGGCTGGCGCAGATCGGCAACCCCTTCGTCGTCTACACCCGCCCCGCGGACCGCGCCACCGCGGAGTTCCTCGGCGACGCCGTCATTCTGGATGCCTGGATGGAAGGCTCGCTCGCCACGTGCTCGCTCGGCGGGATCCCCGTGCGCAGGCCCCCGGCGCAAGGCCGGGTCCAGCTCATGCTGCGCCCCGAGCAGATCCGGATCGCCGAGGACGGGCCGATCCGCGGCGTCGTGGTGGACACCGATTACTTCGGGCCGGAAACCACGGTGCGGCTCAAGCTCGCCGTCCCGCCCGTCCTGGCCGAGGGCGCCGTGGCAGACCACCGTTACCCCGGCGGCGGCGAGATCATCACCATCCGGCACTGGAACGCCTCGATCGCCCGTCCCGGCACCGAGTTATGCCTGCGGGTCGTGGGCGAGGCCGTCGCCTTCCCGATGGACGACGCGGCGCCGAAGTAGAAGCCGCCGCGCCCCGCGCGTTCCGTTGAGCCCGTCCCTACCCCGGCATAGGGTTGGCGCATGACTGTTCAGCCAGCGCTCCACCGCCAGCACTGCTCCATTGCCGCCCCCACCCAGCTGTGGCTCGACGCCGACGGCCGACTCGGGGGCACGGACAGCGCGGCGGCCACAGGAGTCGGTTCCGCCGACGCTGCCGCCGCGGGCGCGGGCTGGTTCACCGGGCTGCTGCACGGCGACACGCGCATGCTGTGCCGCGCCGAGGTCCGCGTCAACGGCATGGCGCCCGAACCGGCCTCGGTTGAGGCGGAGGCCGGCGGAGTGCTGCGGGTCCGCGGCCTGGTCCGCGGCATCCCCGGACCCACGGAGGATCCCGCCGTCGAACTCGTGCAGACGTGGACCGTCACACCCGGCGTGGTGCGCCACACCCTGCAGGTGAACACCTCGTTCGACGCCCTCGACGTCGAAATTGAAGTGCGGCTCGCCGCCGACTTCACCGACATGGCCGCCATCCGGCTCAGCCGGTTCCGCCAGCCGTTCGCGCCGTTCGCCGCGGACGACTCGGCCCTGCGCTGGCGGGACGGCGCCCGGACCCTCACGGTGGCCGCTTCGGGCAGCGTAGCCGCGGGAGAACGGCTGCTCTGGCGTGGCACCGCAGGGCGCGGGCGGCCCTTCGAAGCCGAATGGCAGGCCGTCCTGGCGGACACCGAGGACGCCGTCGTGGCCGCGCGGCCGCCCACCTCGCGGCGGCCCCGCGCGGAGCCGTCCGGTGCGCTGGGCCTGCTGCTGGACAACGCCCTCGATGAACTGGCCGGGCTCCGCCTGGCCTCCCGCCAACTGCCCGACGCCCCCTTTCTGGCCGCGGGAGCGCCCTGGTATTTCACCCTCTTTGGACGCGATTCGCTGTGGGCGGCACGCCTGCTGTTGCCGCTCGACGCCGGACTCGCCGGCGGGACGCTGCGCACCTTGGCCGCCTTCCAGGGCACCGGGAACGATCCGGCCGCCGCCGAGGAACCCGGGAAGATCCTGCACGAGCTCCGTTCCAAGGAGCTGGTGCTGGAAAGCCAGGGCCTGCGCCTGCCGCCGATCTACTACGGCGCCGTGGACTCCACCCCGCTGTGGCTGTGCCTGCTTGGCGAACTGGGCCGTGCCGGCACCGATGACAGCACTGTCCGGGCGCTGCTGCCGAACGCCGCACGGGCGGCGGAATGGTTGCTGGCCGCGGGAGACGCAGGCCATGCCGGCGCCAACGGCGGCTTCCTTAGCTACCAGGACACCACCGGGCACGGGCTCAGCAACCAGGGCTGGAAGGACTCAGGGGACGCCATGCAGTTCCGCAACGGCCGCCAGGCGGACGGCCCGATCGCGCTCTCCGAAGTGCAGGGCTACGCCTATCAGGCAGCAGTGGAAACCGCCGAGTTGTTCGATGCCTACGGCGAGCCCGGCGGACAGGCGCTGCGGGACTTCGCCGAAGCCTTGAAGCAGGCATTCCGCGAGCGCTTCTGGATGGAGGACGAAGGCGGGCTGTTCCCGGCCATGGCCCTCGACGGACACGGCGACCCGCTGGACGTGCCGGGCTCCAACATGGGACACCTGCTCGGAACCGGGATCCTCGACGCCTCGGAGTCGAGGCTGGTGGCGGACCGGCTGCTCAGCCCTGAGTTGTTCTCCGGCTTCGGGGTGCACACGATTTCGCGCCGGGCCGCCGGCTTCTGGCCCTTCAGCTACCACTGCGGCTCGGTCTGGAGCCACGATACGGCCATCGCTATCCGCGGGCTGCTCGCCGAAGGCTTCCTCGCCGAGGCCCGCATCCTGGCCGAAGGGCTGCTGCAGGCAGCCGCCTCGTTCGACCACCGGCTGCCGGAACTGTTTGCCGGTGTGCCCTCCGACGAATCCGGGCGCGCAGTCCCGTATCCGGCATCCTGCCATCCGCAGGCGTGGTCCTCGGCCTCCGCCGTGGTGATCGCGCAGGCCATGGGCGTGGGGTTCTGACCGGACCGGCTGAAATATTCCGGCGCGAGCTTGGTCCGGGCCCTGCCCTCAGGAGCCTGACGGACGCTTGACCTGCGGATACGGCGTCTCATTGCGGGCCAGCATCGCCACGAAGCCGGCGATCTTCCGCTCCCGCGTCGCTGCCTGCTTGACCGCATTCGTCCGGTAAATCAGCGCGTACCGGTTGACGGAGGTCAGGACGTCGAACATGGCTTGGGCCCGGGGTTCGGCCGCAATGGCCGCCGCGAGGTCCGCCGGCACCACCGCCGTCGCAGACCCGGAATAGGCGGCTTCCCAGCGGCCGTCCGCCTTAGCGCCCTCGACGGCGGCGCGCCCGGCGGGGGTCATCCGGCCGGCGGCCTCGAGGCGACCGATCCGGTCCACGTTCCGTTCCGACCACACACTCTTCGGCCCCCTCCGGGTCATCCGCTGGAACGAGCTCTCCTCGTCCCGGCGCCTGCCCTGGCCGTCGATCCAGCCGAAACAGAGCGCCTCCTGCAGCGCCGCCTCATAGTCCAGTTCCGTCACCGAGCCGCCCTTCTTGTGCAGCACCAGCCACACCCCAGGGCTGTCCGCGTGATGCCGCTCAAGCCAGGCGCGCCACTCGGCGGCGTCCTTCACCAGCAGTTCCTCAAGTTCAACGGCCATGGCACCATTGTGCTCCACCCTGACCACGAGCACGATTTGATGGCACGATATCCGTGAAAGCCGGATCTGTCCCAACCTAAGGAGCAACGATGCTGCGAGTTCGCCCGGTCCACTTCACCTCCCGCCTCGATGGGTGGGAGGGGCTGCTTACCTCCCTGGGCATGGTCAAGACTGTAGACGAACCCACCTGGCGGGAGTTCGACGCCGGTTCCGGTCGCCTCGCCCTCCACTTCGTCGAGCAGGGCGCCGGCGAGGACGGCACCACGTCCTTCGGTGTTGAGGTGGGCGACCTGCAGGAATTTGCCCGGCGTACCAAGGAGGCCGGAGAAGCCGACGGCGGCACCACCGCGGAAATCATTGACGCGGACCACGGCCCCTCCTGCCGCGTCACGGCCCCGGACGGGTTCAGTTTCCTGGCCGACCCGGCCACGCGCGCCGCCGACGGGAGTTGGGTCGGGTCCGCGGAAGCGGACCCGGGCCTCGCCGTCGTCGTCGTTTGGTTTTCCGAGGACGCCGTTGCGGCGGCCCGAACCCTGCGCGACGTCGGCGCCGTGGCCCGTCCGTACCCGGGCAGCAGCGACCCAGACAACGCGGAATCCGAAGCCTTTACGGCGAAGAACGGCGGGATTTTGATGGTCGGCGCCGTCACCGGTCCGGGCCGCGCCGGCATGGGCTTTGAATACGCCGGTGACCTGCACGCGCTCCGTGAACGCCTCAGCGAAGCGGGACATGAGGTGAGAGTGAGCGAGGAAGCCGGCATCCCCACCCTGCACGTGGCCAGCCCGGATGCGGCTGGCACCTCCGCCCGCCCGCCGCTCTGGATTTCAGCGGCACCCGCAACGGGCTGAACCGTTTCCGCCGCGGCGGTCAGTCCTCCAGCACTCCGTTGCAGAGCCGGTTGACCACCTCGGTGAGCATGGTCAGCCCGGCCACGATGTCCGCGTCCGTGGTGTACTCGTGCTCGTTGTGGGAGATCCCGTCCACGCTGGGCACGAAGAGCATGACCGTCGGGACTAGGTCCTTCATGTTGGTCGAGTCGTGGCCGGCCAGGGTCATCACCTGCTTGTTCGCCAGACCCAGGTCCGCCGCCACCTTGGCTGCAAGCTCAACGCCCTCGGGCTGGTACGGGGTCACGGGCCAGGAGTGGGCGTGGTGGCGCTCCACCGTGACGTTCGCCAGCCGCTCAATCTCCGGAATCCGCCGGTGCAGCAGGGCGTCGGCCTCGGCCAGGACGGCTTCATCGGCGCTGCGCAGGTCCAGCAGCAGGCTGACGCGGGAGGGCACCACCACGGGCGAGTTCGGGTAGACGGTCAGCTGCCCCACGGAGGTATGCAGGACGCCGGGGAAGGTGTCCGCGAGTTCGCGGGCGGCCACCACCATCATGGACGCGCCCAGCAGCGCGTCCTTCCGGTCCGCGATCACGGTGGAGCCGGTGTGTGCCTGCTCGCCGTGGACCACGAACTCGTATTTGTTGGCGGCCCAGTTGGAGTTCACCAGGCCGATCGTGATTCCTTCGCGCTCCATGCTCCGGCCCTGCTCAATGTGGATCTCGGCGCAGTATGCGGCTTCCGGTCCCTCGTAGTCGCCGCGGCAACCGATCGCGTCCAGGGCTTCGAGGACGGAGACTCCGGCTGCGTCCGTGGTGGCCAGCGCGGTCTCGAGCTCGAGTTTTCCCGTGTAGACGGAGGAGCCCATCATGGACGGCTTGAAGCGGGAGCCCTCCTCGTTGAACCAGTTGACTACCGCGATGTTGAACCGGGGCTGCCCGTCGGCTCCGGCGGTGGCCCACTGCTCCACGAGCCGGAACGCAGCGTGCGCTGCTGCCAGCACCCCGTACGCGCCGTCGTAGCGTCCCGCCGTCGGCTGGGAATCCATGTGGGAGCCCACCACCACGAACGGAGCGCCCGGCACGGCCTCGTACAGGCCCCACTGGTTGCCGGCGCGGTCGAACCGGACGGTGAAGCCGCGGGCCTCCAGCAGGCCGGTAAGCCATTGCCGCTGCTGGCCGTCCGGGGCGCTGGCGGCCTGCCGTTCCACGCCGCCGTTCTCGGTGGCGCCGAACTCGCTCATGATGTGGAAGTCCCGAACGAATGCGGCGTCGCGGGTGCTGAAAGTGCTCTGAGTGGTCACGGTGTTCCCCTATGAACGATTGGTAGCTGTGCTGAAGTATGGAGTGGTTGCGGCGGGTTCGTCCGATGGCCGGAGCTGCATGCCGGGGGTCCGGAACGTGAAGGTCCCCCCGACGGCGGTGGCGAGGACCTGGAGCTCCGCGATGCTGCCTGCAGAGAGCGGAGACCCGGACAGGATGGTGAAGTCGGCCAGCTTTCCTGCGGTCAGCGAGCCTTTGACGCCGGAGGTGCCGGTGGCTGCGGCGGCTCCGGTGGTGTAGGCCGCCAGGGCCTGGAGCGGGTTCAGCCGCTCGTCCTGGTTCCCGAAGACGGCTCCCGAGGCGGTGCGCCGGTCCACGAAGGCCTGCATTCCGCGGAGCACGTTTCCGTCTGCCACGGGGCGGTCGGAGCTGCCGGCGAGCGTCACCCCGGCTTTGAGGAACGACGCCGCACGGTACGCCCAGCCGAGCCGTTCCGGACCGAGCGAGGCGGTCATGCCGTCCCCGCCGTCGAAGAAGAAACTGGCCTGCGGCGTGACGGCGATACCGGCGGCGGCGAGCCGGGGAAGCTGTTCCGGCCTGGTCATCGAGGCGTGTTCGATTCTGTTGGGCACGGCCCGGGGCCCGTATTTCGCCGCGCAACCGGAGATGATGTCGATCGCGAGGTCAACGGCGCGGTCGCCGATGGCGTGCGCCGCGATCGACCAGCCCGCCGCGTACGCGGCCTCGATTTTGTCCCGAAGCGCCTCCGGCTCGGCCTGGAAGTAGCCGGTGTTGCCCGTATTGTCCGTCCCGCCGTGGCTGCAGTAGTCCTGGCTGACCGCGGCCGTTTCGCCGAGCAGCGAGCCGTCCAGGAACACCTTTGCCGGGCCCAGGGACAGGAAGTCGCCGCCGAATCCGCTGGCGATGCCCAGGTCCAGGCCGGCCGGTGCCGCGCCTGGCGGGTGCGGTCCGCCGAGCGGGTGCAGCACATCAAGGACCGGCATCAGCTGCGCCCGGGCGTGAAGCCTGCCCGCGGACGCCGCCCGCTGGTAGGCGGCCAGCTCCACCGGGCTGTGGCCGATCCAGCCGCCGCCGATCCCCGCCTCGGTGAAGCTCGTGATGCCTTCCGCGGCGTAGTAGCTGGTGGCCCGCTCCAGCGCGGCTTCGATGGCCTCGGACGAGTACGGCAGGATCAGCTGCTGGACCAACTGCTGCGCCGTTTCCTGGACCAGCCCGGTGGGGCGGCCGCCGTCGTCGCGGACAATCACGCCGCCGTCGGGGTCCGGAAACGACGCCGGTTCGGCGCCGGCCAGCCGGAGCGCTGCGGTGTTGACGACGGCCATGTGGCCGGAGTTGTGCCGCATGAACAGCGGCCGGTCCCCCGTGATCCGGTCCAGGACGGTGATGTCCGGAAACTCGCCGCCGTGCTGCTGCTGGCTGAAGCCGGTGGCCAGGAGCCAGTCCGGCGCCGGTCCGCTCCCCGCGGTTGCCGCGGCCTCCGCGGGACTGTCTGCCGCCATGCCCGCTTCGAGCAGGGCGTAGAGCTGGTTCAGTCCGCGTGCGGCGGAGACGTCGAGTTCGCCGAGGCCCAGCCCGAACCAGGTGGTGTGGCAGTGGGCGTCGATGAAGCCGGGGGTCACGGTGGCACCGCCGAGGTCCAGGACCTCGGCGGCTTCGAGCCCGTCGAGGTCATTGTCGAGCCCCACAATCCGGCCCTGCCAGACTCCCAGTGAGGTGGCATGCGGGCGGCGCTCGTCCATGGTGATGATGTCCGCGTTGCGCAGCAGCAGATCGAGTTTCATGGGTTACCTAGCGTGGTTCTCAGCGGTGGGAGGTGGTGACTGACTTGATGCGGGTGTAATCCTCCAGGCCAAAGACGGAGAGGTCCTTGCCGGTGCCGGAGTGCTTGAAGCCGCCGTGCGGAGCCTCGGCCGGGATCACCTGGTGGCAGTTGATCCAGACGGCGCCGAAGTCCAGCTCGTTGGACACCCGGGTAACGATGCCGTGGTTGTCGGACCAGACGCTGGAGGCCAGAGCGTACTTCGTGCCGTTGGCGAGCTCGATGGCCTCCTCCTCCGTGGCGAACGGCTGAACGGTAACCACGGGCCCAAAGATCTCCTCGCACACCACCTCGTCGGCCTGGAACACGCCGTCGATCACGGTCGGCTCGAAGTGGAAGCCGGCGCCGGTGCGCTTTCCGCCGGCGAGGACTTTTGCGTTCGCAGGCAGCCGGGCCATGAACCCCTCCACCCGGTCCAGCTGCGCTGCACTGTTCAGCGGCCCGAGATCCGCGGCGTCCCCGCCGACCTTCAGCGCTGCGGCCGCCGCGGCGAGCGCGGCGCCGAACTCGGCGTGGATCGATTCCGCCACGAGCACCCGGGTCACGGCGGTGCAGTCCTGCCCGGCGTTGAAAAACGCACCGAGCGCGATCTCGCGGGCCGCCAGGTCAATGTCGGTATCGGCGAAGACGATCGCCGGCGCCTTGCCGCCGAGTTCCAGGTGGACGTCCTTGAGGGTCTTCGACGCCGCGGACATCACCTGCGCCCCGGCCCGGGTGGAGCCGGTGATGGACACCATTTCCGGGATGTCGTGCTCCACCATGGCGGCACCGGTCCCGCGGCCGCCGCAGATGATGTTCAAGACGCCGGCCGGGTAGGCCTCCTGTGCCAGCTCACCCAGGACTAGCGTGGACCAGGGGGTGGTGTCCGCGGGCTTGAGCACCAAGGTGTTGCCGGCGGCGAGCGCCGGTCCGATCTTCCAGATGGCCATCATGAACGGGTAGTTCCACGGGGTGATCTGGGCGACGACGCCGAGCGGTTCCCGCCGGACGGTGGAGGAGAAGCCGCGGACGTATTCGGTCTGCGCGGTCCCGGACACCACCCGGCAGGCGCCGGCGAAGAAGCGCAGCTGGTCGGCGCCGCGGAGGATTTCGATCTCTCGGGTGACCTCGCGGGGCTTGCCGGTGCAGGCCACCTCGGCATCGAGGAGCCTGTCCACGTTGGCTTCGATGAGGTCGGCGAGTTTGAGCATCATGGCCTGGCGTTCGGCCGGGGTGGTCCGCTTGTAACTCTGGAAGGCGGTGTTGGCGGCCTGGAACGCGCGGTCCACTGTGGCGGCGTCGCTGTCCGGGGCGGTGCCGAGCTGGACTCCGGTGGCGGGGTCGAAGAACGGCAGGGTGGCCGCGGCCGAACCGTCAGCGGCACTGCCGTGGACGATCTCACCGTTGATGATGTTGTGCAGGGTGATCATGGCGGGCTCCGGTCAGTTGCTGGCAGTTTTGGGTGAGCGGGTGGTGGGATCCTGCGGGAGGTGCAGGACCGCGGGCAGCCCGGATGCAACGGCGCGGCGGAAGGCTGCGCCGAAGTCCTCGGCCTTCTCCACGCGTTCGCCGTAGCCGCCGTAAGACCGGGCCAGCGCGGCGAAGTCGGGGTTGGTCATGTGGGTTCCCGAGGGGCGGCCCGGGTAATGTCCCTCCTGGTGTTCCCGGATGGTGGCAAAGATGCCGTTGTCCACCACGAGGGCGATGAACTTCCCGCCGTGCCCCATGGCCGTCGCAATTTCCTGGCCGTTCATCAGAAAGCAGCCGTCACCGGCCACGGAGATCACCTGGCGGCCGGGGTAGGCCAGGGAGGCAGCCACCGCCGCCGGGATCCCCATGCCCATGGCACCGTTGCGGGGCGCGGCGAGTGAGTTCGCGGTGTTGTGCTTGAGGTAGCGGGCCGGCCACAGCGAGTGGTTCCCGGCCCCGTAGGTGATGACGGCGTCGTCGTCCATTTCCTGCTTGAGGATTTCCATCACGACGGCGAGGTCCACTCCGGTGCCACCGTCCGGCCGCGCGGCGGAGAACTTTTCGTAGTCCGCGCGGGCGCCGGCCAGCCAGCCGGCCGCCGGTTCCACTGCGGATTCCGTGGCGGCGAGCGCCCGGGCGAAGGGCGCGACGTGGGCGGGAATGTGCTGGTCCAGCCGGCCGAAGTGGCCCAGCAGGTCCGCGTCGGGGTTGACCACCACGGTGACGGCATCCAGGCCGCGCTTGTAGCCGTCAGAGAGCACATCGGCGCGGACGCAGCCGACGAACACCAGCAAGTCGGCCTCGTCGAGTCGGCGGGCGTTGGCGTCGCTGCGGGCGTAGCCGAGGTACCCGGCGTAGGAGTCGCTGGCGTGCGGGACGGCGTCGTAGGCGCGGAAGTCCGCGAGCACGGGGACGCCGTGGCGGGAGGCCCACCCGGCCAGGGCGTCGGAGGACTCCTGGTCCCAGCCTTCGCCGCCCACCACGATCAGGGGCTTCCGGGCCCCTGCCAGCTTCGCCTCGAGACCGGCGAGATCTGCCGCTGATGGTTCGGTCCGGGCGGCGGTGCGCGGCTCCACGGTGCCGGATTCAATGGCATGGACAAGGACGTCTTCGGGCAGGCCGATCACCACGGGACCCGGGCGGCCGCTGAGCGCCGTGAAGATGGCGTCGTCCACCACGCGGGCCGCGGAGGCGGCGTCGTCGAGCGTCACGACCTTCTTTGCCGTGCTGCCGAACCAGGCGTTGATGTCGAACTCCTGGAACGACTCCCGGCCGCGGTCCGCGACCGGGATGAGGCCGACGAACAGGATCATCGGGGTGGCGTCCTGGTGCGCGGTGTGGATGGCGATGAAGGCGTTGGCCGCGCCGGGACCCCGGGTCACCATGGCGACGCCCGGAAGCTCCGTAAGCCGGCCCTCGGCGAGGGCCATGAACCCGGCGCCGCCTTCGTGGCGGGTCACCACGGTTTCAATGGAGGATCCGTGCAGGCCGTCCAGCACGTCCAGGAAGCTCTCTCCGGGGACGCCGTAGACGCGCTGGATGCCGGCTCGTTCCAGCTGGGCAACAATCAGGTGCCCGGCGGTGGTTGTAGTGCTCAATGCTTCATTCCCTTTTCTTCAATGCTCAGTGCGGGGAGGAGGATGCCGGACAGTGCGGTCAGCACGGACACGACCAGCAGGATGATGGCACCCGGCCAGAACGAGTTGCCGTTCGCGGCCACGAGGGCGGTGGCGATCAGCGGCACGAAGCCGGAGATGACGCCGGCGCTGTTGGAGGTGATGGCAACGCCGGTGTAGCGGACCTTCGTGGCGAAAAGCGCGGTGAGGGCCGTTCCGGACACGGCGTACGGGACGGACAGGGTGCACACGCCGATGATCATGGCAAGGATTACCAGGGCGGGGATGGCGGTGTCGATGGCCAGGAACACCGGGACGGCCACGAGCGCGGACGCCACGCCGCCCCAGAGGATGACCTTGCTGGCGCCGTACTTTTCGCCCATGCGCCCGGCCCAGATCAGGACGAAGATCTCGAAGACCGCGGCGAGGAGCGAGCCCAGCAGCAGGGTTTCGTAGGGCATCTTGAGCACCTTGGTGCCGTAAAAGACCACGAAGCTGGTGATGAGGTAGAAACCGCCGATGCCCAGCAACGCGGAGCACATGCCCACCAGGATCTGGCGCCAGCTCTTCGTCAGCACGCCGCGGATGGGGGCATGCTCGGTCTCGCCGGACTCCATGAGCGCTTCGAATTCCGGGGACTCGCTGAGCTTGCTGCGGATCCACATGGAGACGGCCAGCAGCGGGAGCGCCGCGATGAACGGGATGCGCCAGCCCCACGCGTCGAAGTTGGTCTGGCCCACCAGGTACAGCATTCCGAAGAAGCCGCCCGAGGAAAGGATCGTGCCGATCGGGGACCCGATCTGCGGCAGGGCCGCGTAGCGGGCCCGCTTGGCAACGGGGGCGTTTTCGACGGCGATGATCACCGCGCCGCTCCATTCGCCGCCGACGGCGAGGCCCTGCAGGATCCGCAGCGCGACCAGAAGGACGGGAGCCGCCACGCCGATGGTCATGTAGTTGGGCAGGAGACCGATCAGGCCGGTCACGACGCCGATGCCCACGATGGTGACCATCAGGATCTTTTTGCGGCCGATCTTGTCGCCCAGGGAACCGAAGATGAAGCCGCCGATCGGGCGGGCCACGAACCCAACCGCCAGGGTGGCGAAGGAGCTCATCGCCGATACGAAGGGGTCCTGGGACACGAAGTACTGCGCGTTGAACACCAGTGCCGCGGCGGTGGTGAACAGGAAGAAGTCGTACCACTCCAGCGCCGTTCCGACGAGGGCCGCGAGGGCGACTTTCTTGGCCACGCTCTCATCGACTGGCCCTGGCGACTGCGGGCTGGGGATGGTGGTGGCGTTGCTTGCGCTGCTTGCCATGTTTACTCCAAAGAAATGTGACTGGTCTTTGCTGGTGCCGGTGCAGCCCCACCCCGTTCGGCGAAAATGCCGTCGGTGGTGCTCCAGGCGGAGGGTGCCGGGGGGTGTGATTGGGCTCACCCTTGTTCTTCGTTCAATTCTGCCAGTAGCTTTTTCCAAAAAAACTAGCAGTGCGCCCCGCATTCCGGGCCCTAGAATGTGAAAATGCACAATTTCCAATCGCCGGGCGCGGAGTTCCGCTGGAGTGAGCTGGTGGACCAGCTGGAAGGACGGCTGGACATCCTGGCCCAAGCATTCACCGCCCGGGTCCGGCAAATTCCGGAATACGGCGAAAGCCAGGTGACTGTCCTCGAAATCCGGGACACTGCACGGGAAACATTCCGCCGGCTCATCCACGGGCTGCGGGGCGGCCCGGAGGCCAGGGCACGGGACGGGCTGCTCGCCTTCGCCTCGGACCTCGGCTCCAAGCGGGCACGCGCCGGAATCCCGCCGGAGTCTTTGACGTCGGCCGTGCGGCTGGACTTCAGCATCCTGTGGGCCGATCTCCTGGAGATCGCCGCACCGGAGGATGCGGGCCTGCTCGCTTCCCGGGTGGATCTGGTCTGGCGGGTCGTCGACGAGTTCGCCACCCGGACCCACATGAGCTACCTGACGGAGCGGGTGCGCATGGCCCAGGAGGAGTCCAGCATCCAGCACGAATTCATCGCGCGGCTCTTCAATCAGAGCACGCCCTCGGCCGAAACGTCCTCGCAGGTCGGCTCCGCCCTGGGCATCGGGCCGGATTCGCGGTGCGGCCTCCTGGCCGCCAGCGGCGAAGCCGGGGCACGGCTGCGTGCGGCCGCCACCCAGTTCGGCTCCGGCCAGCGCCGCTACAAGCTGTTCCTGCACGAATCAGGCGGGAATACCTACCTGTTTTGGCCTCTGCTTCCTGGCCGGCCCAGGGAAACCCGGAGTGCGCCGCCGCTGCCGCCGCTCCTTGCCGACATTCCGTGCGGCTACGTCCCGGAGGTGCACGGGCTGCGCGGCCTTCCCGCCGCCGCCCGCACTGCAGAGAGCCTCGCGGCCCTGCTCCGCCCGGGCGACGCCGGTCCCCTGTCCGCCGATGCGGCGTGGACCCGCCTGGCCCAGCAGAACCTTCAGGACGCCGGCCTCGACCTCGCCGCCCAGCTGGAGGAGGACATGGCGGAATGCCGCGGCGGGGAACGCGAGCGCCTGATGGAAACCGTGCAGCACTACCTGTCCACCGGGAACATCACGGCCACGGCCGAGCAGCTCTTCTGCCACCGGAACACGATCCTGAACCGGCTCAACCGCTTCCAGGAACTGACCGGAATCGACTTGGCCGTTCCGGCCCAGGCCGCCCGGCTGGTGGTCGCTTGGGCCTAGCGGTTGTGTAAACACACACATTCGGCCCTTCTTTGGTGGGGTTTCCGCCATTGAGGTGTGATCACCAACACAGAATAGTGGCTACTACCTTGCACCGGACAATCGTCCCCGCACCCCATCTGGAGATATTGATGGCTCAATTGGTAGAAACCACATCCCACGCGGCTGCCCGGCTGGACCTGGCCAAAATGCGCAAAATTGCCCTCGCCAGCGTCATCGGCACCACCGTCGAATGGTACGACCTCTTTGTATTCGGCACAGCATCCGCGCTGGTGTTCAATAAGATCTTCTTCCCCAGCTTCGACCCCATCGTGGGCACCATGCTCGCCTTCGGCACCTTCGCTTCGGCCTACATCGCCCGCATGGTCGGCGCCATCATCTTCGGCCACTTCGGGGACCGGCTGGGCCGGAAGTCCATGCTGCTGATTTCGCTGCTGACCATGGGCGCAGCCACCTTCGCCATCGGTCTGCTGCCGGACTACAACAGCATCGGCATCATGGCGCCGCTGCTGCTGCTCTTCCTGCGCGTCATCCAGGGCCTGGCCCTGGGCGGCGAATGGGGCGGCGCCGTCCTGATGACGGTGGAGCATGCTCCCCCGTCCCGGCGCGGGTTCTACGGTTCCCTGGTCCAGGTGGGCGTCCCCGCCGGTACCCTGATTGCCAATGTCGCGTTCCTCATTGTCGCCTCGAGCGTCAGCACCGAAGCCCTCCTCAGCTGGGGCTGGCGCATCCCGTTCCTGGCCTCCGCACTGCTCGTGGCGGTGGGCATCTACATCCGGCTGCACATCGAGGAAACCCCGTCCTTCCAGGCGGTCAAGGACGCCGGCGCCAAAGCCAAACTGCCCTTCGCGGCGCTGATGGCCAGGTACTGGAAGCAGGTCATCCTCGGCGGTGTCGCCACGCTGTCCACCGGCAGCACGTTCACGCTGCTCGTCGCGTCCGGCGTGTCCTACGGCAAGAAGGAACTGGGCCACTCGGAGGCCCTCATGCTGTGGGTGGTGCTGGCCGCTTGCGCCCTGTGCTTCGTCCTGATCCCGTTCTTCGGCCAGCTCTCTGACAAGTACGGCCGCAAGCCGATCATCTACGCCGGCGTTGCCGCGGAGGCGGCCCTGGCCTTCCCGATGTTCTGGCTGATGGACACCAAGTCCGTGCCGCTGCTCTTCGTGGCCTACCTGGCCATGATGACGGCCTTCGCTGCCAACTACGGCCCGATCGCGACGTTCCTGGCCGAGCTCTTCGGGTCCAAGGTCCGCTACTCGGGCCTGTCCGTCGCCTACATGCTCTCCGGGCTCCTCGGCAGCGCGGCCACACCGTTCATCACCACCTGGCTGCTGGGCGTGACCCACCAGAGTTCCTCCATCGCCTGGTACATCATGGCCGCCTCCCTCGTGTCGCTGGGCGCCTTGTTTGTCCTGACGGAAACCCGGCACGGCAACATCGACGCCGTCGATATTGCCCCCGCAGAAGCCTCCACCGAAGCAGCGGCAGCCAAATGACGGTGCTTCCCGCCGATCGTGCCGCTGTCCTTCCCGTTGGGGGCCGTGTCCGCCGGATCGCGGAGATCCCCGGCGGCGCGGCCGCCGTCGGCCCTTTCTCGCAGGCGGTCGTCGCCAACGGCTTCGTGTTCACTGCCGGCCAGATTCCCGCGATCAGCGGGCTGGATGACCAGCCGGACACGTTCGAGGATCAGGTGCGGCAGACCATTGTCAACCTCCGGTCCGTGCTGGAGGCGGCAGGGTCCGGCCTTGAGCACGTGGTCAAGGTCAACGCCTATCTCACCGATCCCGGCCGGCTCGAGGACTACAACCGCGTCTACTCCGAATTCTTTGGAACGGCCAAGCCGGCGCGGACAACCGTTTGCGTGAGTCTCTGGGGCGTTTCGCTGGAAATCGACTGCGTCGCCGTGGTTGCCGGGGACGCGGTGCCGGGTACAGTTCCCGACGCCGCCGCGGAGGCGCTGTGAGCGCCCCGCTGGTCGAAGGGCTGGTCGACGGGCTCGCCGAGGGGCTCGCCGCCGTCAGTTACCCGACGATCGGGCATTTCCTGGAGGACGGATTTGTGGACCCGGCCATCCGATCGCTGCTCGACGGCGTCAAGGTGGCCGGCCCCGCCGTCACGGTCCGCATCGCGGACCATGACGCCTTCGCCATGAACCGCGCCCTGCTGGAGCTGTATCCCGGCGCCGTGCTGGTCGTGGATATGTCCGGTGACCACCGGCATGCGCCGGTAGGCGCTGTCACCGCGGCGGCGGCCACCGCGCAGGGCGCCGCCGGCGTCGTCGTCGACGGCGTAGCCACCGACATCCTGGAACTGCGCGCCACCGGCCTGCCGGTCTTCGCCCGCGGAACCTCGTGCCTGACCACCAAGCGCGTGCACAGCGGCGGCTCCGCCGTGAACGTCCCGGTGCAGTGCGGCGGCATCCAGGTCAATCCGGGCGACTGGGTGCTCGGGGACGACAACGGCGTGATCGTCCTGGCGCCGCAGGCGGCGGCCGATGTCCTGGCGCGGGCGCTGGCCTCCGACGCCGCCGAACCGGCGCTGCTGGCACGGATTGCGTCCGGCGAACCGCTGGACTCGGTGCTGGCGACCTGAGGGACGGCGCGGGGAACGGGTCAGGGATGCGGTAGAACTTAACCATGAACGTTCGCACTCCTGACCCGAATCCCGGCTGGCTCTCCGAAGACGACTTGTTCGAGGCGCGGGGGCGGCTGCCGATGGTCTACGTCGAGGCCGTCCCAGTTCGGCTGGATCCGCTCGGGTTTGTGAATGAAGTCGGCACGCTGCTGCAGGCCGACGAGGACGGCAACATGATCCGGTCCCTCGTGTCCGGCCGCGTGCTCTACCGCGAGACCATCCGCGCCGCGCTCCTGCGGCACATGGAGAAGGACCTCGGCCCGCTGGCGTTCCCGCAGCTGCCCATCAGCCCGGTCCCGTTCACCGTTGCCGAATACTTCCCCGCCCCGTCCCACACCGGATTCACGGACGACCGCCAGCACGCTGTCGCGCTGGCGTACATCATCCCGGTCACCGGTGAATGCACGCCGCGGCAGGACGCCCTCGAACTCACCTGGATGACCCCGCAGGAAGTGATGAGCTCGGATGTGCAGCTCGAATTCAGCGGCGGCCGCGGGGCGCTGATCCGTCAGGCACTGGCCTTCGCAGGCGTCGGCAACTGACGGCCGCCGGGCGGCCCAGGCCTGCCCGGCCGAGTCCCCGGGACGCTCGAGGCAACCCCGGCGTCCCCGACTTCACCACCTGCCTTTGTAGACTGTTGGGCGGACCATAAGAGAATTAAGGACCCCCGATGACCCACCCGCGAGCCTCCCGGAACTACAGCGCACAGCAGGCTGGATCTCTGCGGACCGGCGACCACCTGCTCCTTCCGGACGGCAAACGCTCCGCAGAGATCCAGCGTGTGGACGTCGAAACGGACGATTTCGGCACCCCCGCGTTGGTCCTCGCGACCCTGACCGGCGGCGGAATGCTGCGCATCGCTGCCGGTTCCGCCGTCACGGTCCTCGCTGCCCCCGAGGACGTAGCCGCGGCTTCCGAGGCGTCCGAGGCTTCCGCTCGCGGCGACCGTCCCGCCGCAGGCCAAAGTCCCGCCCAAGGGGACGGGCGCGCGGAGGCTCCGGGCCGCATCGCCGGCGGCAGCGGCACCGTCGACGACGGCACCGGCAGCGCTGGCAGCGTCAACGACGGCACCGGCAGCGCTGGCAGGGTGAAGGAAGACGCCGCAGAGGGCGCCCCCACTCCGGAATCCCCCGCTGTAGCCGCCGGCAATCCCCCGGCGGCGCCCGCCGTCGTCGTTCCTCCCCTGCCTGCTTCGCCGCCGGCAGCGAGCGGCCCAAGCGAGGAGGACCTGGCACTGATCCCGTCTACCGAAGGAACATCGGAGTCCGTGGTGGCAGCGGCGGCGGAGGCACACCCGGACGCCGTGGGCGTGCAGTTGCTCGCCGAGCGGCTGGCCAAGGGCATCAATCCCAAGTCCGGCAGCTGCCTCAAGGACCTCAGCGATCTGGCGCACGAGCTGTTCATCCTCCGCAAGGACGCCGAGAACGCCCTCGCCGTCGCCGACCTGCTCAACGTCCTGCCCTTCGACGGGAACCCCGGCCGGTGGGCATCGGTGGAGGCGGCCCTGGCCCTCTCCAGCTACATCTGCCGCAGCCTCGGGCAGGAGGAACGTGCCAGCGTCTACGAGAAGTTCCTCCGTACGCCGGACACCATGGAAACGGACCCGTTCAAGGCCCGGATCAACGCCAAGGTGCGGCAGCGCTCGCTCAACGAACCGAACCTGTACGACAAGGAAATCTTCCGCTCGATCGACAACTCGAACCCGGATGCGGAACGGGAATGGCGCCTGCTGCGGCTGGAGGCGCTGATGTTCCTGCGCGCGCACGGAGGCTCGGAGACGATCGGGGCTCCGGAGCTGGAGCGCCGGATCGGCAACGAACTCGAGTCTGTCCGCGCCTGACGCCCGCTTGGCCCTAGCCCCTTGCGGCCGGTCGTTGTAGATTCGCCCCATGACGAACAATCTGAGCGTTGTGATCAACTCCGACGCGCAGCAGGTCTGGACAATGCTGCGCGAACCGTCCAAGGTGGCACAGTGGCACGGCTGGCAAGCTGATGATCAGGCCGCCGAGATCAACGAGATCTACTTCAGCCCCAACGTGGTCGAAGGCGCGGACCACACCTCCCTCGTGGTCGACGGCGGCGACGTCTTCACGCTGAAACCCGTCTCCACCGGCACCGAGGTCAGCGTCACCCGCGCCGCGATCGACCACAACTCCGAGTGGGCCGCCTGGGATGAGGACATCACCCAGGGCTGGCTGACCTTCCTTCAGCAGCTCCGCTTTGCCTTGGAGCGGCATCCCCACGGAAAGCGCCGCACGTTCTTCTTCTCTGTTCCCGGCACCGAAGGCTCGGTCATCGAGAAGCTGGGCGTCGACGATGTGCCGGCGCCGGGCGAACCCTATTCTCTGACCCTGGCCACCGGCGAGGAAATCACCGGCAAGGTGTGGTTCCGGAGCAACCATCAGGTGGGTCTGACGGTTCACGACTACGCCGAGCACGGCGAAGGGCTCGTGATCGTGGCGGACCAGCCGTCCATCCCGGACATCCGGCCCGACGGCGGCTCCCTCGTGATCGTTTCGACCTACGATCTGGGCGCCCACCGGCTGGAGGACGTTCGGAAGCACTGGGACAAATGGCGGGCTGAGAACTACCCCACATCCGACCCGCTGCACTAAGGGTTGCCAGCTGTTAGCTGGCACACTTGAACGGTGCCAGCCATTCCTGAACCAGCCGCGCCGCCGCTCCAGCCTGCCCGGCAATCCGAGTTTTCCTTCCGCGTGGGCAAACGCCTGAGCGAGAGCTGCTCGCCGTCGTCCGCCCAGCTGGCCGAGAACGGCGGCCCGTTCCTGGGCCGCACGGGCACCATCAGCACGCCGCACGGCGAGATCCAGACCCCCGCCTTCATCGCGGTCGGCACCAAGGCCACGGTGAAATCGGTGTTGCCGGAATCCATTGCCGAGCTGGGGGCGCAGGCCGTGCTGGCCAACGCCTACCACCTGTATCTGCAGCCGGGCGCGGACATCCTGGACGAAGCCGGTGGGTTGGGCGCGTTCATGAACTGGCAGGGCCCCACCTTCACCGATTCCGGTGGATTCCAGGTGATGAGCCTCGGATCGGGCTTCAAGAAGGTCATCGACATGAAAACTGCGCCAGTTGCGGATACCGCGGTCCCCGACGACGCCGTGGCGCCCGGCAAGGAGCGGCTGGCGCACGTTGACGAGGAGGGCGTGTGGTTCAAGAGCCACCTCAACGGGGACCGGCACCGCTTCAGCCCGGAAATTTCCATGAGCGTCCAGCACCAGATCGGCGCCGACATCATGTTCGCCTTCGACGAGCTGACCACGCTGCAGAACTCCCGCGGCTACCAGGAGGAATCCCTCGAACGCACCCGGCGCTGGGCCGAGCGGTGCATCACGGAACACTTCCGGCTCACGTCGGAGCGCGGCGGCAAGCCGTATCAGGCATTGTTCGGCGTGATCCAGGGCGCCCAGTACGAGGACCTGCGCCGCAAGGCCTGCCGGGACCTCGGCGCCATGAACTTCGACGGCTTCGGCATCGGCGGGGCGTTGGAGAAGGAGAACCTCGGCACCATCGTGCGCTGGTGCAACGAGGAGCTGCCGGAGAACAAGCCGCGGCACCTGCTGGGCATTTCCGAACCGGACGACATTTTCACCGCGATCGAGAACGGCGCGGACACCTTCGACTGTGTCTCCCCCACGCGGGTGGCCCGCAACTCGGCGTTTTACCACCCCACCGGCCGCTACAACCTCTCCGGCGCCAAGTACAAGCGCGACTTCGGCCCGCTGCAGGACGGCTGCGACTGCTACGCCTGCCTGAACTACTCCCGGGCCTACATCCACCACCTGTTCAAGGCCAAGGAGATGGTCTCGGCCACCCTGATCTCGATCCACAACGAGCGCTTCGTAGTGAAAATGGTCGACGACGCCCGGCTCGCCATCGAGGCCGGCAACTTCTTCGAGTTCAAGGCCGAGACCCTGGCGCAGTACTACTCCTAGGGGCTCCCGGCGCCGCACCTGCCGACCGGCGACGCCGTGGGCGTCCCGGCCCCGGCGTCGCCAGCGTCCATGTCGCGGCGTCGAGGCGTCGAAGCGTCCAGGTCGCCGGAACCGTGCCAGATCGCCGGAAGGTTCCGGCGACCCCGCAGCCTTCCGGCGACCTCGTGTTTTCCACCGACTTCAAGTACCAGGTACGACGGCGGTCCGCTACTCCAGAGCCGGTCCGCCCAGCTCCACCGCCCTGTTCTCCCGGGCGCTGAGCCGGGCCGCGTCGAGGACCTCAAGGGTCTGCACGCCCTCCTCGGCCGGCACCGGTCCGGGCCCTCCGTCCCGGATGGCGCGGGCGAACTCGGTGTAGAACCCTGCGTAGTTGCCCTGCGCCGAGGCCACCTGGGCGCGGCCCCCGGCTACCGCGAGGGTCCCCCAGTTTTCCGGTACATCGATCCCCCACGTGGCCGGCTCCAGGCCCGGGCGGCGGCCCGCGGCCAGGGCCTCGGCCTGGACGTCGGCGCCCGAGGCAATGTAGCTGCCGGCGCTGCCGTAAGCGCGCAGTTCACGCGTGGTGGAGTGGTTGAGTTTGCTGGCGGAGACCGTGGAGACGGCTCCGGACGCGTGCGTCAGTGTCACGAAGAAGCCGCAGTCAGTGGTCTCGCCGAAGCGGTCTGTCCAGTCGAGGGCACCGTAGACGTGGGTTGCCGGGCCCAGCAGCCACAGCATCTGGTCCACGAGGTGGCTACCCAGATCGCGCAAGAGCCCGCCGGCGGTCCCGGTCTCGAGGGTGGCGGCGCCGTCCTGGTCCATGATCGAGTGGACCCGCCATACGTCCCCGAGTTCGCCCGCGGCGATGACGCCGGCCAGCGTGAGGATATCGGCGTCGCGGCGGCGGTTGTGATAAACGTTCAGGACCACGCCCGCGCGCCGGGCCGCATCGGCAAGCTCCCGGGCCGAGGCGGCGTCGGAGGCGAACGGTTTGTCCGCCACGACGTGTACGCCGGCCGCGATGGCCTCCAGCACCAGTTCCTGGCGTGTGTGCGGGAACGTTGTGATGGTGACGGCGTCCACGCCGGCGTCGAGCAGCTCCGTCAGGCTGGCATAGACGGGAAGGCCAGGGAAATCCGCGGCGACTTCCGCTCGTTTGTCCGGCGACCGTGCCACGACTCCGGCGAGTTCGACGCCGTCGGCCGCTTCGATGAAGGGGGCGTGGAAGTACCTGCCGCCGGCTCCATAACCGACAAGTCCGATGCGCATGTGCGATGGTCCTTTTGTCCGGGGGCTGTTCTCGGGCTGTTCGGGTGCCGGCGTCGACGTCGCCGGGACGCTGCCAGATCGCCGGAAGTTTCCGGCGACCCCGCAGCGTTCCGGCGACCCCGCGGGTTGCCAGCCGTCGGGCCGTCGGGCCGTCAGGCCGTCAGTTTGTTAGGTGCAGCGACGCCGAGAGGGCTGCGTCGGCGTCCCGCAGGACCTTGGCCGCCACCTGGAGGCCCTCGATCCGGCCGAGGGAGACGTCCTCGTGCTCGATATTGACGAGCATGTCGGGGTCCACCTCGTACAGCGCGCGAAGGAACTCGGCCCAGTAGGCGGTGTCGTGCCCGCGCCCGAGCGCCACGAAGTCCCACGCGGAGTCCTTGGGCCATTCGTTGGCCCACTCGTCGCCGCCGAGGTTGGTGCGGTTTTCGTCCGGAGAGAGCCGGCGGAAGCTGTTGTCGAGGACACCGTAGAGCGCGGCGTTCGCCGTGTTGACGCGGACGTCCTTTGCGGCTGCCTGGAAGACCAGCGGACCGAGCTCGCGGACCACGGCGACCGGGTCCATCTGCTGCCAGAACAAGTGCGAGGCGTCCAGTTCGACGCCGACATGGGTGGCGCCTGTGAGCTCGATGAGCTTGTGGACGTCGGCGGTATTGAACACGATATTCTGCGGATGCAGCTCGAGGGCCACCTTCACGCCGTGGTCGGCCGCGAGGCGGTCAGTTTCGTTCCAGAAGTCGGCCGCGACGCCCCACTGGTAGTCGAGCACGTCCAGGGCCGCGGAGTTCCAGGCGTTGACGACCCAGTTGACCGTGGTGGCCCCGGGTTCGCCGCCGGGCAGGCCGGACATGGTGACCACGCGGTCCTGTCCAAGCCGCTCCGCCAGCCGGATGGAACGGCGGATGTCCTCGGCGTGTTTCTCGCCGATCTCACGCTTGGGATGCAGGGGGTTGCCGTTGCAGTTCAGGCCGGCGATCGAGACTCCGGTGTCCTCGAAGATGGCGAGGTAGTCGTCGCGGGCCGCATCGCTTTCGAGGATCTGGTCCATGTTGGGGACGTGGACGGCCGGCAGGAATCCGCCCGTGTTGATTTCGATGCCGGTCAGCCCCAGGTTGGCAATGACTTTCAGGGCCTCGGGAAGGGGCCGGTCGTGCAGGATTGCGTTGTAGACACCGAGTTTCATAGCG
Organism: Pseudarthrobacter sp. MM222; assembly: GCF_947090775.1. NCBI lineage: Bacteria > Bacillati > Actinomycetota > Actinomycetes > Micrococcales > Micrococcaceae > Pseudarthrobacter > Pseudarthrobacter sp. MM222. The sequence goes on along the minus strand of NZ_OX352321.1, from coordinate 498,940 downwards.
TGATTTTCTTTCCGTTGTTGAGCGCGGATTCCGTGACGGCGCCGAGCAGTTCCATGTTGCGCACGCCCTCGTCGAAGGTGGCGCAGCGGGGCAGGGAGTCCGCCTCGCCGAGGCCGGCGACTTCCTCGAGGAAGGCCCGGGACTGGTAGGCGAAGGCGTCGTTTTGGCCGAATCCGACGCTGGGCGCGTCCATGGCCAGGCCGCCGGCGATGTAGGGGTGTCCGGGTCCGAGGATGACCTGGCGGTAGCCGTTCTCGTTGGCCGGGCCGTCGTTGAGGAACAGTTCGATCTCCGCGGGGCGTCGCTGGTCGAACCGGGCGGCGCCGTTTTCGCAGAAGACCTCGAAGATGAGGCTGTTGGCGTGGCCTGCCGCAACCCGAGAGACCTCGAAGCCGCCGGCGCCGTTCTCGAACTCGGCGGAGAACACAGCGTAGTCGTCGTTCTCGACCGGTTCGAAGGTGTCGCTGACCGCGGCGTGGTCGTGGCCCATGAGGGCCCCTAGCGGCAGCGGGCGCTTGTCGATGACGGTGCTGAGGCGGCCGCCTCTGATGGACTTGATGTCTCCGCAGAGGAATTCGGCGACGTACGTCAGGTGGCTTCCGACGTCGGCCAGCGCACCAGAGCCGGGGCCGCCCTTGTACCGCCAGCTCATGGGGGCCGACGGGCTGAAGCCGTAGTCGGTCCAGTAACGGCCGCTGAAGTGCAGGACATTGCCGAGGACGCCGGTGCGGATGAGGTCGCGGATGTACGCTATGCCGGGCGTGCGGCGGAAGGTGAACCCGATCCGCGCGATGGAGCTGGCGTTGCGGGCCGCGTCCGCCATAGCCCGGGCGTCCTCCAGGGAGTCGCTCAGCGGCTTCTCGCACAGCACGTGCTTGCCGGCCGCCAGCAGGCCCTCCACAACTTCCCGGTGGAGCGAGTTCGCGATCACGACGCTCACGACGTCGATGTCATCGGCCTCGGCGATGGCCTGCCACGAGGTGTCGTTGCGTTCATAGCCAAAGCGCTTCGCGGCCAGGGAGCCGAATTCGGCGTTCACGTCGCCGATGGAAACGAGCCGGATCGGAGGAAGGACCGGGCTGTACAGCGCAGAGGCCGTCCGGTAGGCGGCTGCGTGCGCCTTCCCTGCCATACCTGCGCCGATTACGGCGACTCCCAAACTGTCAGCCATCGATTTCTCCTTTGAAATTCGGCCAGGCCAGCGGCCCGATCCTAGAAAATTGGAGCGCTACAAAAACCTGCGCTGAACAAAAGCGTATATATGTGAGTATGTCCTGTCAATGGTTGACCGACTATTCTCGGATGAGACATGAAAGGTTCTGCAGATGACGCTGAACGGCCCCCGGACACGCCGCCCGACGATCTACGACGTCGCCAAGAGCGCCGGCGTCTCGCCGTCGCTGGTCTCCCTGGTGCTCCAGAACCCGGCGAGGGTCAGCGAGAAGCGCCGGGAGGCAGTCCGGACGGCCATGGCAGAGCTGGGATACCGCCCCAGCCGGGCAGCGACCACGCTTGCCAGCAGCCAGACGAAGAGCATCGGGCTGGTCATTGACGACTTTCGGAATCTCTGGTTCGTGGACCTGCTCCGCGGCATGGAATCCGCACTCTCCCCGCACGGCTACCAGGTCACCCTCGCGGATTCCCGCCCCGGCGAGAACCGCATCACCGAAGCCACGGACGGCCTGCTGTCCATGCATGTGGAGGGCCTTGTCATCGCCGCCGAGCCCAGTGAGTCCATGATGGCCGGGACCTGGGTTCCCGCTGTCGTCGCGGGCTGGCGCGACGGCGTCCCCGCCGGGGCCGGCCTCATCACGAACGACGACGACGCCGGCGGCGGTATGGCCGCGGACCATCTGCTGGGGCTCGGACACATCAGCATCGGCCACCTGTCCGGCTCCGGAGGTGCCGCCTCCCATCGGCGCGAAGGCTTCCGGAGCCGCCTCCTGGAGGCCGGCGTCGAAGCCCGGATCGCCGGCGAGTCCCAAGGGACCTCCGAAGAGGACGGTTACACGGCCGCCTGCTGGATCCTGGACCACCACCCCGATACAACAGCCCTCTTCGCGGCCAACGACGCAATGGCCCTGGGTGCCCTCGCTGCGGCCAAGGCGCGCGGCCTGTCCGTCCCGGCCGACCTCTCCGTGATCGGCTACGACAACTCCCAGCTGGCCAAGTCCCGGTATCTGGACCTCTCGTCAGTGGACAACCGCAGCGACATTGTCGGGGCCGATGTGGCAAACACCTTGCTGGCACGGATCCACGACCCCACCCTCGAGCCTCAGCGCAAGCTGATCGAGCCGGCCCTCATCGTCCGGGGCACCACGGCGCGCAGGTCCGGGTGAGTTCCGCCGTCGAATTCGCCGGTACCGTGCCAGATCGCCGGAAACTTACGGCGATCTGGCACGGATCCGGCGACTCCGCGGTTTCCACATAGCGACGGCGGAGCCTCCCGCACGCGCTCCCGGCGGCGGAAGCTGGGTGCATGCCACAAGACCGCCCGCCCGAGCTGCCGCCGAGAGGCAACCTCTGGCGCACTGAACAATTGATCGACCTCGGCTACGGTTCTCGGGCCATCCGCTCGCTCGTGGACTCCGGCGTCCTGATCCGGCTGCGCCACGGCTGCTACATCCGCGCCAGCCTCTGGGATGCCCAGTCCCCTGCCGCCCGGGGCAGGCAGCTCATCTTCGCGCATGCCCACGGAACGCGGACGACGTCGACGGGCGGCTTCCGCTACAGCCACACGTCCGCAGCGCGCCTCCGCCGCCTCCACCTGTGGGACGTGGATGACACCATCCATCTCCTGCAGAAGGTGCGCCCATCCAACGAGCGTCACGGCAGGGACGTCCGCTGCCACACGCGCCCCTTCGCCGAGCAGGATTTTGACGAAGTTAACGGGCTCCGGACGACTTCCCTGGAGCGCACCACTGCCGACTGCGCCATGATGCTACGTTACGGGCAGGCATTGATCCTCACAGACCATGCGCTTCGCCTCGGCGCGGACCCGGCATCCCTGCAGGCAATGGCAGATGCCCTGGATGGCCGCCGAGGGATCCGCACATTCCGCCGTGTCCTGGCCACTGCCGATCCGCGCTCTGAGTCTCCCGGCGAGACCCTGACCCGCGAACTGATCCTGCGGCTGCGGATCCCGCCCCCGGAGTTGCAGCTGGAAGTGATAAGCCGAGCCGGGCGCCATCGCCTGGACTTTGCGTGGAAGAAGGAGATGGTCGCCCTCGAGTTCGACGGCAAAATTAAGTACTTCGACTACAGGCCCACGGCCGAGGTGCTCTTCGAGGAACGGCGCCGGGAGAAGGCCCTCGTCGAAGACGGCTGGCGGTTCGTCCGGGTTGAGTGGAAGGACCTCTTCCGCGAGGAGGAATTCAAGAGCCGGCTGCTCCGCGTGTTAGCCGGCCGCCCCGTACTCTGAACCCCGAATTCGCCGGTAGGCGGCGGATTCGCCGTGGCGATACGGCGACCCCGCAGCGTACCGGCGAATTGGGCGGGGCGGCGGGGCCGGGGCCGGGGCCAGGCGGCGGGGCGCCGGGGCCGGGGCGGGCTAGACGCCGCCGGGCCTAGGCCCCGTAGCTCGGTTCGCGCCTCTTGATCCAGCCAATCACGGCCGTCGTGACCGGGACGAACAGGAACTCCACCAGCGTCTTGTACAGGAAGCCCACGAGGACGTAGTTCGCGAAGCTGCCGAAGTCGCTGATTCCGATCACAGACGCGGCGATGCTGCAGAAGATCAGGGTGTCGACGAATTCGCCGGCCACGGAGGAGCTCATGATGCGCGCCCACAGCGACTTCTCCCCCGTGCGGGACTTCATCTTCACCAGGATCCAGGAATTGATGGTCTGGCCTGCCAGGAACGCGAGCAGCGAGGCGAGCACAATCTGCGGGACCGGGCCGAGCGCCCCCTCGAGCGCCGCCTGCTTGGAGGCACCGAAGTCGTCGTCGAAGCCGGGCAGGGCGATGATGATCCAGTAGCAGAGGGACGCGAAAACGGAGAGCGCAAACGAGGCGAGAATGGCCTTGCGGGCCACCTTGAAGCCGTAGACCTCGCTGATGACATCGCCCAAGATGTAGGCCAGCGGGAAGAGGAAGAAGCCCCCGTCGGTGATGATGGGGCCGATTGCCACGCCCTTCGACGCTCCGATGTTGGACAGGATCAGCACGACGGCCATGAGGGCCAGCACGATGCTGAAGTAGGAGGAACCGATCGAGGCGAACTTAGGCGGCGCCGGAGCCGGGAAAGTCTGGGCGGAAGTCATGCGTGGTCCGTTCGTAGTGGTTCGCTCGGACGCCCCGGATCCGCGTGGACGAGGAAGGGCAACCGGCTGTATTAACACTGGAAGCGCCCGGCGGAACGACCGCCGGAACCGCCCTCCATTCTCTCACCCCCGAGGCGCCGGGAGAGCGTCAGGAGTTAACGACAACGGCGGGCGGCCAGCGCCGGAACCTAAGTCCCGCAGCCGGCCACCCGCCGTCGTACTTCCCGCCGGGGACCTATCGGCGCGAGGCGTCGACGAGGTCCTTGTCGTCGTCCGGGCTGCCGGCGATGCTCGCGTCGGCCGCGGACTCCCAGGCGCGGCCCTGCTCGTGGTCCAGGTGCGTGGCCTTCTTGTTCTTCAGCGCGAAGATGTACACCAGGAGCGAGACCGCGATGGCGACGGTGACGTAGGTGAAGAACAGGTCCACGCGCTCGGCCTTCTGGAACGCGGCGCCCAGCAGCGGGACCGTGCCGCCGAAGAGCGAGTTGGCGATGGCGTATCCCAAGCCCACGCCGAGGGCACGGATGGAGGCGGGGAACAGTTCGGCCTTCACGAGGGCGTTGATGGAGGTGTAGCCGCCGACGATCAGCAGGCCGCCCAGCATCAGCAGGAACGCGGTGAACGGATCCTTAGTGCCGGCCAGGGTGGACAGCAGCGGCCAGGTGAACAACACGCCCGTGATGCCGAACCAGAGCAACAGCGGCCTGCGCCCGACCTTGTCCGAGATGATCCCGTAGACCGGCTGGAGCAGCATGAAGATGAACAGCGCCCAGAAGTTGATCACGGAAGTGTCGGTCTTGGCGATCCCGGACGTATCGTTCATGAACTTCAGGATGAAGTTGGTGTACGTGTAGAACGCTACGGTGCCGCCGAGGGTGACGCCGATGCAGATCAGCAGCGGCTTCCAGTGCTGGGTGAACAGCAGCTTCATGGTGCCGGGCTGCGCAACGCCGGCCACGGCCGGAACCTTGGCGGCCTCGACCTGCTCGGCGGACACGGTCTCTTCCATCGAGCGCCGCAGCCACAGGACCACGAGCGCGGCCACGCCGCCGATCGCGAACGGGATACGCCAGCCCCACTCGGTGAGGGCGCCCTTGTCGATGGTGTTCTGCAGGATGACGAGAACCAGCAGGGCCAGCATCTGGCCGCCGATCAGGGTGACGTACTGGAAGCTGGAGAAGAATCCGCGTCGTTTGGACGTGGCGGCCTCGGACATGTACGTGGCGCTGGTGCCGTATTCGCCGCCCACGGAGAAGCCCTGGACCAGCCGCACAAGGATCAGCAGAACCAGCGCCCAGACACCGATCTGCTGCGTCGTCGGCAGGATGGCAATGGCGAAGGAACCGGCGGACATGATGGTCACGCTGAGCGTCAGGGCCGCCTTGCGCCCCTTGCGGTCCGCATAGCGGCCGAAGAACCAGGCCCCAACCGGGCGCATCAGGAACGACGTCGAGAACACGGCCATCGCCTCGAGTCCGGCCTGCAGATCGTCCTGGGAATTGAAGAAATGCGCCTGGAAATAGGCCGCGAAGACTGTGTAAACGTAGAGGTCGTACCACTCGACGAGGTTGCCGGCAGAGCCTTTAAGAATGTTGCTCACGGCTCTTCTCGTCTGAGCCGATTCGGACAGTTGGGTGCTCATCAATGAACCTTCCTGGATCCGGCGCCGCAAGAAAGCAACGCCGTCCGCCACCATATGTGCCGTGATCCGGAACACTCGGCTTTTGGTCATATTGGTCATCAGCACAATGCGGGCCCTCCCGGCCTGGTGGGAGGATGGATCCATGACTTCTGCCGCTGTTGAGACTTTTTCCCCCGTGCTGGGGCCGCCCCCGCTGTCGCCCTGACCATCGCCGGCTCCGAGGCCACCGGTGGTGCCGGCGCGCAGGCTGACCTGAAGACCTTCCAGGAGCTGGGCGTTTTCGGCATCGCCAATCTGACCTGCATCGTCTCCTTCGACCCCAAGGACAACTGGAACCACCGCTTCGTTCCGGTGGATCAGCAGGTCATCGAAGATCAGCTTGAGGCGACGACGGCGGCCTACGGTGCCGGGTCGGGTGCACCGTCGGTGCTGGACACCGTGAAGATCGGCATGCTGGGCAGCCCGGCGACGATTTCGACCGTGGCTTCGGCCTTGGCAGGCTCCGGGTTTGCCCACGTTGTGCTGGATCCGGTGCTGATCTGCAAGGGCCAGGAGCCGGGCCACGCCCTGGATACTGACCAGGCCCTCAAGGCGCAGATCCTGCCGCTAGCCACGTTCGTGACGCCGAACCACTTCGAGGCCGAGTCGCTGTCCGGCCTGGAAATCACCGACATCGAATCCCTCAAGGCCGCAGCTGTCCGCATCCATGAGCTCAGCGGTGCCGCGGTGCTCGCCAAGGGCGGCGTGCGCCTGAGTGGATCCGACGCCGTCGACGTCTACTACGACGGCGAGACGCTGGAGGTCTTGTCCGCCCCGAAAGTGGGTGAAGCCGCGGTCTCCGGTGCCGGCTGCTCGCTGGCAGCGGCCGTGACGGCCGAACTGGCCAAGGGTGCCACCCCGCTGGAGGCTGCCCGCACCGCGAAGTCGTTCGTAACCGCCGGGATCCGCAACCGCGTGGCTTCGGGCGCACCCTTTGATGCGCTCTGGCAGGGCGGCCCGCGCTAACTTGCCGGCCCCGGAGCTCGGCGGGATGATCAGCTACGGCATCCCCCACCATCACGCTCGCGCCCTCGGCTGAGTTCGCCGGAAACCCTCGAGGTCGCCGGAAGTTTCCGGCGAACTCGAGAGGTTCCGGCGATTTGGGCTGAGGGCGCCACGAGGGCCACGGTCCACCGACCGGAGAGATCCACCGGAGGTGCGGGAACCCTGCCTAGCTGCCGGAGTGCGCTTGGAGGAAGCTGTAGACCTCGGTCTCATCCACACCGGGGAAAGCCCCGGGCGGCATCGCGGCGAGCAGGTGGGAGTGGGCCCGCGCCGACGGCCAGGCGTTCCCCGCCCATTCCGCAGCCAGGGCTGCCGGCGGACGTTTGCAGCAGCTCTCGTCCGGGCACGTCGACTTGGACCGCTCGGTGGTGTCCCGGCCGCGGAACCACTTGACCTGCGCGTAGGGGACGCCCACGGAGAGCGAGAACTCGCCGTTCGCCGAGCGTTCCGTCCGGGCGGTGCACCAGTAGGTCCCGGCGGGGGTGTCGGTGTACTGGTTGTAGGCGCTGAACTTGTCCGGCACGTCGAACACCACCCGGGATGTCCAGTTCCGGCATGAGAACTGGCCCTCGATGGCGCCGGTGTGGTCCTGCGGGAACGTCACGCCGTCGTTCTCGTAAGCCTTGTAGATGATCCCGCTCTTGTGCGTCTTCTGGAAGTGCGTGCGGATGTCCAGATGCTGGGTGGCGAGATTCGTGAAACGGTGCGCGGCGGTCTCGTAGGACACGGCGAACGCGTCGCGGATGTCCTCGACCGCGATTTCCTTGGCCTGCTTGGCCTTTTGCAGGAACTCCACGGTTGCCTGCTCGGGCAGCAGTAGCGCCGCGGCGAAGTAGTTCGTGGCCACCCGCTGCATCAGGAAGTCGCCGTAGTTGTTGGGGGTCTGGTGGCCCAGGACGTAATGTCCCAGCGCCTGCAGCAGCACGGAACGGGGGTCGTGGTCGCTGCGCGAGTTCTGCGTGAGGTAAATTCGGCGGTTCTTAAGATCGGTCACGGAACGGGTCGAATGCGGCAGGTCACCCACGTGGTGGAGGCTGAAACCGAGGTGCCCGGCGATGTCTGCGATGACGTGATGGGACAGCGGACCGCTGGTGTGCCCCACCGACTCGAGGACCTTCTGCGCCTCGGCCTCGTACTCGGGAAAATAGTTGTTCCGCTCGCGCATCATCGCCCGCAGTTCACCGTTCGCACGGCGGGCCTCCTCCGGCGTCGCGACCTGTTCGTTCAGGCGGCGTTCAAGCTCATGCTGCAGCCCCACCATGGACTCCAGGACATCCATCGGAAGCCGTGAACTGATGCGGATCTTGGGCAGGTTCAGGGATCCGTAGAGCGGGCTGCGCTGGTACCGTTCCAGCTCGATCTCCAGGGCCGCGCGCCGGTTGGGCGGCTCCGCGCCGAGCAGCTCGTCGATGCTCACCCCGAGGGCCGCTGCGAGCTGCTGGAGTAGGCCAAGTTTGGGCTCGCGTTTCCCGTTTTCAATCAGGCTCAGCTGGCTTGGCGCTGTGCCGACGGCGGCGCTCAAGTCGTCGAGCGTGAGGCCTGCGGCCTTGCGCAGATGGCGGACGCGCCGGCCCATGCTGATGACGTCCACCTCCGCCGCTGCAGGCGCGGACGGCGAAAGAGCTTGGCGGTTCCAGCTGGTTGAGTGCATTTCTTGAGAATACGCTAAAAAGTGCATTTCTTTCCATGGTTTTGGTCTAGAAACCCCTTGGAAAGTGAAGAAAAGTAGAACTCACGGAAAGAATCACTATCCGGGAACAACCGGCCAGGATTTGCAGAGACGCAGACCGGCCGGCCCCGGACCCATCAAGGAGACAAAGATGACTGCAGCATTTGAGCCCACCCAGCAGACGCCCGAACAGCAGGCCGCCGCACTGGAGCTCGAGTGGGCCGCCAACCCGCGCTGGGAAGGTGTGACCCGTGACTACAAGGCAACGGACGTCATCCGCCTCCGCGGCCGCGTCTCCGAAGAACATACGCTGGCCCGGCGCGGCGCCGAGAAGCTGTGGAAGCAGCTCACCGAGGAGCACAGCACCGGTAAGTACACCAACGCCCTGGGCGCGCTGACCGGCAACCAGGCCGTACAGCAGGTCAAGGCCGGGCTCCGCGCCATCTACCTCTCCGGCTGGCAGGTCGCCGCGGACGCCAACAACTCCGGCCACACGTACCCGGACCAGTCGCTCTACCCCGCCAACTCGGTCCCCACCGTGGTCCGGCGCATCAACAACGCCCTGCTCCGCGCGGACCAGATCGAGTTCTCTGAAGGCATCCAGACCGTCGAGGACTGGATGGTCCCGATCATCGCCGACGCCGAGGCCGGCTTCGGCGGCCCGCTCAACGCCTACGAGCTGATGAAGTCCATGATCCAGGCCGGCGCGTCGGGTGTGCACTGGGAGGACCAGCTCGCGTCGGAGAAGAAGTGCGGCCACCTCGGCGGCAAGGTCCTGATTCCCACGCAGCAGCACGTCCGCACGCTGAACGCCGCCCGCCTGGCCGCCGACGTCGCGGGCACCCCGTCGGTCGTTATCGCCCGCACCGATGCCGAGGCAGCCACCCTGATCACGTCCGACGTCGACGAGCGGGACCAGGAATTCATCCTCCACGAGGGGGGACAGCCGGTCCGTACCCCGGAAGGCTTCTACAAGGTCCGCAACGGGATCGAACCCTGCATCGCCCGGGCCAAGGCCTACGCCCCGTACTCTGACCTGATCTGGATGGAGACGGGCACGCCGGACCTGGAGCTCGCCAAGAAGTTCGCCGAGGCCGTCAAGGCCGACTTCCCGGACCAGATGCTTTCCTACAACTGCTCCCCCTCCTTCAACTGGCGCAAGCACCTGGACGACGCCACCATCGCCAAGTTCCAGCGTGAACTGGGCGCCATGGGCTTCACGTTCCAGTTCATCACCCTGGCCGGCTTCCACGCCCTGAACTACTCGATGTTCGATCTTGCCCACGGCTACGCCCGGGAAGGCATGAGCGCCTACGTCGAGCTGCAGGAGAAGGAATTCGCCTCCGAGTCCCGCGGCTACACCGCGACCAAGCACCAGCGCGAAGTCGGCACCGGATACTTCGACGACATCGCTACCGCGCTCAACCCGAACGCATCCACCCTGGCCCTGGTGGGATCCACCGAAGAAGGCCAGTTCCACTAGCTTCCCGACGGCGGCGCTTGCGTCCGGCCTTCGGTCCGGCATTGCTCTGCCTGCTATTCCCCATGTCCGGGTCCGACCTCGCTGAGCGAGGACGGGCCCGGACACAGGGCCCCTTTTACGCAGGCTGCCGCAACACCGGCACCTTCGGCCTCGCGCGTACGTCACCACCCGCCGTCGAACTTTTGCTTCTCGAAGGAGAGATTGAAATGAACAGCTTCACTGACAACTTCACCATCAACGGGATCACGCTGACCGCGCAGCCGATTTGCCGGCAGAGCGAGGTTCTTACCCCGGACGCCTTGGCCTTTGTGGCGAAGCTGCACCGGGCCACGGCCGCCCGGCGCAGCGAGCTGCTGCAGGCACGGCAGGTACGCCGGCAGCAGATCAGCAAGGGCCAGGACCCGCGGTTTCTCCGCGAAACCGAATCGGTCCGAAACGACCCCAACTGGCGCGTCGCTCCCCCGGCCCCGGGGCTGGAAGACCGCCGTGTGGAAATGACCGGGCCGGTGGACAAGAAGATGACCATCAACGCCCTGAACTCCGGGGCCAAGGTGTGGCTCGCCGACATGGAAGACTCCTCCACGCCGTCGTGGCGCAACGTCATCCAGGGCCAGCTCAACCTCACGGACGCGCTGGAACGCCGGATCGATTTCACCTCCCCCGAAGGCAAGGAGTACAAGCTCCGCGCCGCCGAGGACCTGCCCACGATCGTGGTCCGTCCCCGCGGCTGGCACCTCCCGGAAAAGCACATGCTCATCAACGGGACGCCGGTTGCCGGCGGCATTGTCGACTTCGGCCTGTACTTCTTCCACAACGCCCGCCGCCTGATCGCCCAGGGCAAGGGGCCGTACTTCTACCTCCCGAAGATCGAGAACCACCTCGAGGCCCGGCTGTGGAATGACATCTTCGTCCTGGCACAGGACCTGCTCGGCATTCCGCAGGGCACCATCCGCGCCACTGTCCTGATCGAAACCATCACCGCCGCCTTCGAGATGGAGGAAATCCTCTACGAGCTGCGCGACCACGCGGCGGGGCTGAACGCCGGCCGCTGGGACTACATCTTCTCGCTGATCAAGAACTTCCGCACCCGCGGACCCCGCTTCGTGCTGCCGGACCGCAGCCAGGTCACCATGACGCAGCCGTTCATGCGGGCCTACACCGAACAGCTGGTCCGGGCCTGCCACAAGCGCGGGGCCATGGCGATCGGCGGCATGGCCGCGGCCGTCCCCAACCGCAAGGACGAGGCCGCCAATGCGATCGCCATCGAAAAGGTCCGTGCGGACAAGACCCGTGAGGCCGCGGACGGCTTCGACGGTTCCTGGGTGGCGCATCCGGACCTGGTTCCGGTGTGCCGGGAAGTGTTCGACGGTGTGCTCGGCGAGCGCCCGAACCAGCTGGACCGCCTCCGCGAGGACGTCACCCCGGATGACCGCGCACTGCTCGATATCGCCTCGACCACCGGCACCATCACCGAACAGGGCATCCGGAACAACATCGAGGTCGGCATCCGCTACATCGAGTCCTGGCTGCGCGGCAACGGCGCCGTCGCCATCCACAACCTGATGGAGGACGCCGCCACCGCGGAGATCTCCCGCTCGCAGCTGTGGCAGTGGATCTTCGCCCGCGCCATCACGGACACCGGCGACGTCATCACCCGCGAAGGCGTGGAGGACATGCTGGACGAGGAGTTCATCCGGCTGGAACGCTTCGAAGGGGACCGCTTCGCCGACGCCCGGGACATCTTTGAGGAAGTCACGCTCAGCACCTCGTTCCCGGCGTTCCTGACACTGCCGGCGTACGACCGCTTCCTGCACGAAGCGCGCGACGGTAGCGAAGCCCCCGCCGGGGATCCCGGTCTCGTGCCTGCCTAGGACGCCGCAGCAACACGTCCGGAGCACAGAGATTTCCGTCCGCTGGGCCGCCGGGCCCTTCGCAACAGGCACCCCGAGATCCGGGTGGCGGCCCAGCGACGGAAGACCCATCACCGACGACGGCGTCGAGATGACAGATAAGGCCCATGTTCCACGCGGACATGGGCCTTATCTGTAATCTCGGCGGGGCGAAGCGGGCCAGCGGCGGGCGCGAGGAGCCCCGGGGGTCCGAGGAGCCCCGCGACTCAGCGGACCTTGGGGACGTGGCGCAGGGACAACGCGGTGCCGATGATGAAGAACGCCACGGAGCCGAGCACCATCAGCAGCGGGCCGGTCCACGAGCCGGAGATGCCGTGCACGTAGCCCAGCAGGGTCGGCGCCACGGCACCGAAGCAGTAGCCGGCGCCCTGCACGACGGCGGACATCCGGCCTGCCGCGGCCTGGTCCCTGGCCAACCGGATGATGGCCAGGAAGATCAGCGTGATGCCCCCGCCTTGGGCCACACCGCCCAGGGAACACCACAGCCACCACAGCTCCGGAGCCAGCAGCAAGCCGACGGGGACCGTGAGCCACAGGAGCCCCAGGGTGAGGCCCACGGCTGTCGTACTGGCGAAACGGGCCGCCAGCGGCACACCCAGTCCGCCCACGATGGCGAGGATCTGGAACAGCGAGGACCCTGCACCCGCGGCCGACGGCGGCATGCCGAGTTCGTCGGCCAGCAGGCTCGGAAGCCACGCGGTCACGCCGTAGTAGGAGAACGCCTGGCCGGCGAACCCCAAGGTCAGGGCGGCCGTGATCCACCGCGACGCCAGCTTGCCGGCCGGGCGCCCCGGGTCCGCAGCGGGGATGGCAGCAGGAACGAACGCGTGCCGGCCGACTGATATCACCCAGACCGCTGCGGCAGACAGTGCGAAGAGACCGCTCGCAGCAATCGCCGGCCGCCAGCCCATGAACTCGGCCAGCGGCGCAGTCACCATAGAGGTGAGAAATGAGCCGATGTTGAGGGCCGCCGTGTAGGTGCCCATCGCCGCGCCCTGCCGGGCCGGGGTGAAGTCCCGTCGGATGATCAGCGGGACCACGATGTTGCCAATCGTGATCGCGACGCCGAGGATCACGGTGCCCAGCATGACGAGGGCACCCCCGCCGGAGGAGCGGACCACGACACCCAGGAGCACGCCGAGCAGCGTCAGCGTGATCGCGAACTCGGGACCGAGCTTGCGCCCGGTCAACGACGCCAGCGGGGCCGCCAGTGCAAAGCACAAGACCGGTATCCCCGTCAGGAATCCCAATTCCACCGGGGTGAATGCGAGGTCGTCCCGCATGTGCGCCACCACCGGGGCTACGGCCACCAAGGGGCCGCGCATGTTCAAGGCGATGAGGCCGATGGCGAGCATGAGGAGCCATCCGCGCGGCGCCCGGGCAAGGTGGCTCATTAGGCGGGCCGGCACCCGGAGGGCGGACAGAAATGTGGTTTCATCAGTCCCATTGCTATCACGCGCCTTTGGCGGACCCGGGGAATGTGACGTTTCTGGCCGCGTCAGCCCGTTGCCTGCAGGGTTGCCTCGATCACGGCGGGTGAGAGCACGTACTGCGTGACCATCTGGCTGGCGCCCAGGATCGCGGCCTGGTCTCCCGCCATGGACAGGCCAATCCGCAGATGCGTGGTGGCGAGCGGCAGCGAACGCCGGTACACCACCTCGCGGACGCCGGCCATGAGGTGTTCGCCGGCTTGGCCCAGGCTTCCGCCGATCACGATAGTGGAGGGGTTGAGCAGGTTCACCACGGACGCCAGCACGTCTCCCAAGTCGCGGCCCGCCTGGCGCAGGGCCTGGATCGCCTGCAGGTTCCCCTCGGCCACGAGACGCAGCACGTCGGCGCTGCTGTCCGCCGGCAGGCCCTGCAGGGTTAGCGTGTGCGCGACAGCGGGACCGGAAGCGAGCGCCTCCAGGCAGCCGTAGTTGCCGCAGCGGCACAGCACGTCGTCGCCACGCGGCACCCGGACGTGGCCGAGATCGCCGGCCGTGCCGTTGGCGCCGCGCTGAAGCTGGCCGCTGCTGATGATGCCGGCACCGATTCCGGTGGCGACCTTGATGAACAGGAGATTGTCCTCGTCCGGCCAATGAGCGGTCCGCTCACCCAGGGCCATGATGTTGACGTCGTTGTCCACGAGCACGGGGACCGGCAGCGAGCGCTGGACATGCCGGACGACGTCGAACCCGTCCCAGCCGGGCATGATCGGCGGCTTCACCGGCATTCCGGTGGCATGCTCCACCGGTCCGGGCAGGCCGATTCCGATGCCGGCGAGGTCGTCCCCGCCACGGCCGGCCTGGCTGAGCAGTTTGGTCCCTTCCAGCACCACCCGGTCCAGCACGGGCACCGGGCCGTCGGCAACGTCCCGGGCCAGCCGGCGCTCGGCCAGCACTGTTCCCCCGAGGTCGGTGACGGCGATGATTACGTGGGTGGCCCCGACATCCACCGCCAGCACCACCCGGGCGGCGGGGTTGAAGGCAAAGCGCGACGGCGGCCGGCCGCCGCTGGAACTGGCCTCCCCCGCCGGCCCGACCAGTCCGAAGTGCATCAGCGCATCGATCCGGGAGGCGACCGTGGAACGGGCGAGGCCGGTGGTGACGGCCAGTTCGGCGCGGGTCCGGGCTCTGCCGTCGCGCAGCAACTGGAACAGGTCCCCGGCTCGAGACAGACTGCCGGCAGCCTCGGCGGCGGCAGGCTTGGTGCCGGGGGGCGTCTTCATGAGTCAGTGATAGCACGCGGCAGTTCTGCGTGTCACCCTCCAGAATCTGGAAGCCGTCTTTCAACTTTTGCTTGACGGCCGGCACAAGTAGTCCTAGCTTATGGATGTGGGGTAGCTCACACAGGCCGGTATCCCGCGCACCCTTCGGCAGCTCGCACCCCGACGACGAGGAGAGACAGTGCCATACTCGATCCAGCTCTACACGGTCCGCGCCGCCCTGGAAGAGGATCTGGCCGGAACCATCCGCCGTCTGGCAGGCATCGGTTTTACGATGGTGGAGCCGTACCACTTCGTCGCGAACGCCGCTGCACTCAAGCAGGCCATGGCGGAGAACAACCTCACCGCCCCGTCAGGCCACGCTCCCCTGCTCAGCGCTGACCAGGACGCTATCTTTGCGGCCGCCCAGCAGTTGGGCATCGGCACGGTGATCGAACCCTGTGTGCCGAACGAGCGCTGGAACACGATCGAAGACATCAAGGAGACTGCTGCCCAGCTCAACGCCGCAGCCGCCAAGGCCGCCGGCTACGGCATCCGCGTGGGCTACCACAACCACTGGTGGGAAATTGAGTCAATGATCGACGGCAAGACCGCGCTGGAGCATCTTGCCGACCATCTGGACGCCGGGCTCGTCCTCGAATTGGACACCTACTGGGCTGCCGTCGGTGGCCAGAATCCCGCAGAACTCCTCGCCCGGCTGGGTGACCGGGTGAAATTCATCCATATTAAGGACGGCCCCGTCACTGCGGACCCGTCCAGCCAGGTCGCGGTGGGCGACGGCGGGATGCCCGTCTGGGATGTGCTCGAAGCCGCAGGTTCACTTGAGGTCGGCGTGATAGAACTCGACGACTTCAAGGGCGACATGTTCGAGGCCGTAACAGACAGCTACAACTACCTCAGCGCCGGGAAGGCCCCCGCATGAGCCACTCAGCAGACACGTTAGCCGGCCCGCGGGGCTCGGGACCGGTTGGCGTAGGAATCATCGGCGCCGGCAACATCAGCAAACAGTACCTGGACAACCTCACCAGCTTCCCGGACGTCAAGGTCCACGTAATCGCCGACCTTTTCGAGGACGCCGCCGCTGCGCGCGCGAAGGAGTACGGGATCGAAAACCACGGCGGAGTGGACGCTGCGCTGAACCATCCCGACGTCGAAATCATTGTCAACCTAACCATCCCCGCCGCGCATGTGGAGGTGGCGGCCGCCGCCGTTAACGCCGGCAAGCACGTGTGGACGGAAAAACCATTCTCACTGGACCGCGAGTCAGGGCTGGGACTCCTGAAGGCGGCCGACGCCGCCGGTATCCGGCTCGGCTGCGCGCCGGACACATTCCTGGGCGCCGGCCTGCAGACAGCCCGCCGGCTGATTGAGCGCGGCGATATCGGCACACCGCTGACCGCCATGACCACATTCCAGACCCCCGGCCCGGAGGCCTGGCACCCGAGCCCTGCGTTCCTGTTCCAGTACGGCGCCGGGCCCCTCTTTGACATGGGCCCGTACTACCTCACGGCGCTGGTCCAGACGTTCGGGTCGGTGCGGCGGGTGGCGGCGATCGGCTCCAAAGCCAAGGAATCCCGGGTGATCGGTTCCGGCCCCAGGCTGGGCGAGGAATTCGCGGTGGAGGTCCCCACCCATGTCAGTACCATGGCCCAGTTTGAAAGCGGCCAGTCCTCCCACAGCGTGTTCAGCTTCGAGTCCCCGCGGCAGCGGATGGGGTTCGTGGAGATCACTGGAACCGAAGCCACCATCTCCCTGCCGGACCCCAACTATTTTGTTGGCGACGTGCATCTTTGGCGGGCCGGCGACGAAGAGTGGACTGTCATCCCCGCTACGGGCGCGGGCCAGGGCCGCGGCATGGGCGTCGTGGACGTGGCCCGCTCCATCCGGACCGGCGTGCCACACCGCGCCACCGGAAACCTGGCCTATCACGTGCTGGACACCATGGTCTCGATCAGCGAGTCGATCGAATCCGAGACCTTCGTGGATGTGGAAAGCTCCGTCGCCAAGGTTCCTGCCCTGCCCGGGGACTGGGACCCTACGGTGTCGACTCTCTAGGACCCGGACGATGCATCAACCGGAAAGCACGCACGGCCAGCACCCTCTCGGGCAACGCCCCCTCGGTGTGGCCATGATCGGCTACGCCTTCATGGGCAAGGCCCACTCCCACGCGTGGCGGAATGTGGCCAGCTATTTTGATGTTCCGGCCTTCGAACAGAGGGCCCTGGCCGGCCGGGACCCGGACGGAGTCGCAGCAGCCGCCAAGAGGTACGGCTGGGCGGAGTCCTGCACGGACTGGCGGTCAATCATTGCCCGGGACGACATCGACATCGTGGATATCTGCGCACCGGGCTTTCTGCACGCCGAGATTGCCATCGCCGCCCTCGATGCGGGCAAGCACGTGCTCGTGGAAAAGCCCCTGGCCAACACTCTCGCGGAGGCCGAAGCCATGGCGGCGGCAGCCCACCGCGCGCAGTCCCGCGGCGTCCAGTCCATGATCGGCTTCAATTACCGCCGGGTCCCCGCCTTGGCCCTCGCCCGCGAACTGATCACCGAGGGCAGGCTGGGAACAATCCGGCACGTCCGCGCCGCGTATCTGCAGGACTGGCTGGTGGACCCGGAGACGCCGATGACCTGGCGGCTGAACAAGGACACCGCAGGCTCCGGGGCGCTCGGCGACATCGCTTCGCACGCCATCGACCAGGTGCTGTTCCTGCTCGCAGACCGGGTTACCGAAGCCTCCGGACGGCTGCACACGTTCACCTCGCACCGCCCCGGCGCCCGGGGCCTGGAAGAAGTGACGGTCGACGACGCCGCCTGGGCGATGCTGACGCTTGCGTCCGGGGCAATCGCCTCTATTGAAGCCTCCCGGGTGGCCACCGGACAGAAGAACTCGCTCAAACTCGAAATCTACGGCGACAAAGGATCCCTGCTGTTTGACCTCGAGAACCTGAACGAACTCGGCTTTTTGGACGCCACGCTTCCGGTCCGCGAGCAGGGCTTCCGCCGCATCCTGGTCAATGAGCCGGAGCACCCCTATATCGGCGCTTGGTGGCCCCCGGGCCATGTCATTGGCTGGGAGCACACGTTTACGCACGAAATCCGCGACTTCCTTGTGGCGGTCGACGCCGGAACCCAGCCTTCGCCGTCGTTCGAGGACGGACTGGCTGTCCAGCGCGTCCTGGCCGCAGTGGAGCAAAGCGCCGCGACCAAAAGCTTGGTGGTCCAGTTGGATGACTTCCACACAAGCGCCGCCACTGCCGACCTTTCCGAAGGAGCCTGACATGCCCCGCCCGTACACCCTGTTCACCGGCCAGTGGGCCGACCTGCCCTTCGAGGAAGTCGCCCGCCTGGCGTCCGGCTGGGGTTACGACGGCCTGGAGATCGCGGTCTCCGGCGACCACCTGGATGCATGGCGCTGGGACGAACCCGGCTACGTCGAGTCCAAGCTCGCCGTCCTGGAAAAGCACAACCTGAAGGTCTGGGCCATCTCCAACCACCTCAGGGGCCAGGCCGTCTGCGATGATCCGATCGACTTCCGCCACGAAGCCATCGTCGGGGCCAGGGTGTGGGGCGACGGCGACCCCGAAGGCGTCCGGACCCGCGCGGCCGAGGAAATGCAGCACACCGCCCGGCTCGCTCAGGCCCTCGGCGTGGACACGGTGGTCGGGTTTACCGGCTCCTCCATCTGGCAGTACGTCGCCATGTTCCCGCCCGTGCCGGCCTCAGTGATCGACGCCGGCTATCAGGACTTCGCCGACCGCTGGAACCCCATCCTGGACGTCTTCGACGAATGCGGGGTCCGCTTCGCGCACGAAGTCCACCCCTCCGAGATCGCCTACGACTACTGGACCACCGTGCGGGCTTTGGAAGCGATCGGCCACCGGCCGGCGTTCGGGCTTAACTGGGACCCGTCGCACTTCATGTGGCAGGGCATCGACCCCGTCTCGTTCATCTGGGACTTCAAGGACCGGATCTACCACGTCGACTGCAAGGACACCAAGCTCCGCCCCACCGGCCGGAACACCGCCCTCGGCTCGCACCTGCCCTGGGGCGACCCGCGCCGCGGCTGGGACTTCGTCTCCGCCGGCCGCGGCGACGTGCCCTGGGAATCATCTTTCCGCGCCCTGACCGCGATCGGCTACACCGGCCCCATCAGCATCGAATGGGAAGACGCCGGCATGGACCGCCTGCACGGCGCCCCCGAAGCCCTCAACACCCTCAAAAAATTTGACTTCCCCGCATCCACTGCCTCCTTCGACGCCGCATTCAGCGCCAGGGACCGGGCCGAAAGGGGGCAATAGTTAGCGCTCATTTATTCCTTGACGGATTCGAACCGGCCCTGTAACAGTTAGCTCGTGGAGGACGCATCAATGGAGAACCACAAAGAAACTGATGCTGTGTCTGCCTCCGAAGCGCTCCCTGTCGGCTCCCCTGCCCATGTCGGGTCCCCGGCGCCGCCGCCAATCCTGGAAGTCCGCGGCCTGACCAAGAGTTTCTTCGGCATCCCCGTGCTGGAAGACGCCCATCTAAGCCTTCACCGGGGCCAGGTGCACGGGCTCATGGGGGAAAACGGCGCCGGGAAGTCCACCCTGATGAAGGTGCTGGCCGGGGTGTACCAGCCTGACGCCGGAACCGTGCTCCTTGACGGCCAGGAGGTCAACTTCAGCCACCCCACTAAGGCCCACGAAGCCGGGCTGTCATCGGTGTTCCAGGAGTTCAACCTCCTGCCTGACCGGACGGTGGCCGAGAACATCTACCTTGGCCGGGAGCCGCGCCGGGGGCTGCTGGTGAACAAGGCACTGATGAATGCGAAAACGGCGGAGTTGCTCGAGTCGCTGGGGATCACCGCGATCCGGCCCACCATGCAGGTGCGGAGCCTGACGGTCGCCGAGCAGCAGGTCGTGGAAATTGCGAAGGCAGTCAGCTATGACGCCCGGATCATCTCCATGGACGAGCCCACCGCCGCCCTGGCTGGCGCCGAAGTTGAACTTCTCTACCAGATCGTGGCCCGCCTCCGGAAGCGTGGAACGGCCATCCTCTACGTCTCCCACCGGCTCCGCGAAGTGTTCGACCTCTGCGACGACATCACCGTCCTGAAAGACGGCAAGGTGGTCAGCACCCTACCCGCCGCCGAACTCGACGACGCCCAACTGGTCCGGCTGATGGTGGGCCGGCCCATTTCGGCCTTCTTCCCGGACAAACTACCCCGGGAGAACGGCGCTGACGGCGCTGACGATAAGCCGATCCTCGCCTTGCAGGGCGCCGGCAACGGACAGCTGGACGGGATAAGCCTCAGCATTCGGCCCGGTGAGATTGTCGGCCTGGCAGGGCTTCAAGGGTCCGGGCGCACGGAATTGCTGCACGCCATTTTCGGCGCCGCCCCCTTTACCCGCGGAACGATGACCATGGCCGGCGCGGAGCTAATGCCCAGGTCGCCCCGCCAAGGCGTGCGGGCACGGATGGCCCTGATTACGGAGGACCGCAAGGCCGAGGGCTTGAGCCTGAACCAGTCCATCCTGGACAACGCCCTCAGCGTGATCCGGTCGGTCTTTCCGCGCCGCACGGGAGCTGTCAGGACGGAAATCCCGGGCGTATTTTCCTCGCTCGAAGTCATAGCCCGTGACCTTGACCAGGAGGTGCAGTACCTGTCCGGCGGCAACCAGCAAAAAGTGGTCCTCGCCAAGTGGCTGGCCATCCGCCCCCGGCTCGTCCTGCTTGATGAACCCACGCGTGGAATCGACGTAGGGGCCAAGGTGGCGGTGTACCGGCTGATGCGCCAGCTCGCGGCGGAAGGCAAGGCCATCCTGATGGTCTCCAGTGAGCTGCCGGAAGTCATCGGCATGTCGGACCGGATCCTTGTGATGCGCGAGGGTCGGCTCGTCGGTGAATTGCCGGCCGGATCCTCGGAGGAAGCAGTCCTCCAGCTGGGAACCGGCGCCAGGACGGCGCCCGAAGGAGGCGCCCGGACGGCGCCCGAAGGAGCGGCATGAAACAGGGCGCCGGATTCTTCCAGAGACTCTCCTCTACCCAGATCGTCTACCTTGTGGCGCTGGTGACACTCATCCTGGGTGCGGTGCTGGTGAACTCCATCGGGCGGAGCTTCTTCAGCCCCGGCAATATCTCGAGCATACTGACCGGCACCAGCGTTCTGGGGTTCATCGCGATCGGCCAGACCTTGGTCATCCTGGCAGGGAGCCTGGATCTCTCAGTTCCCTACGTCACCAGCCTTGCCAGCCTCATCGCCGCCGGGGTGATGGCAAACAACCCCAACAACGTCCTGTCCGGAGTCCTGCTGACGCTGGGGGCGGCGGCCCTCGTCGGGCTCGCAAACGGGCTTATTGTCGCCCGCCTGAACGTGCACGGATTCATCGCCACGCTCGGTGTGGGCCTGATCATCAGCGGCTACCTCGCCACCAACTTCAAGGGCAGCTTCGGCCAGACACCCCTCGCGTTCCGCCTCGTCGGAGCCACCGGACTGGGCCCGGTTCCGATCTCCACCATCATCATGCTGGCCTGCGCGGCCCTGGCCATGCTGCTCCTGCACCGCACCCGGGTGGGGCACCATCTTTACGCCGTGGGCGGCGACCTTGCCGTGGCCCGTACGTCCGGAATCCGCGTTGACGTGCCGGTCATCACGGCGCATGTGATCTGCTCGGTCCTGGCCGGGATGGCAGGGCTGCTCCTGGCCAGCAGACTGGGGGTAGGAAGTCCTACTGTGGGTTCCCAAGGCGGCTACGATCTGCTCTCCATTGCGGCAGTTGTCCTCGGCGGCACGCTGCTTTCCGGTGGAAAGGGGACCATCACCGGTACCCTCGGCGGCGTCCTCATCTTCGCCATGATGGACAACATCATGTCCGTCATGCAGGTCAACCCCTTCCTGAAGGACGTGGTCAGGGGCGTAGTCATCGTCGTCGCCGTCGCCGTCTACGCCCGGCGCCGGATCGTCAGCAGGCCTGCACGGTTCGCCGCGAAGAAGTCCGCGGAAATGCCCGCGGCTCAGGCTGTCCATGCGGAGGGGCCATGAGTACGGCGCTGAACTCCGAGCGCAGCGCAATTCTCAAGCAGAACCGTGCCAGCCGTTCCGAACGGCTCCTGCGCGGCATGCGCACCCCGGGCGGCGCCGTCTTCATCCTGTTGATCGGCCTCCTGGCGGCCATCATCGTGTTGAATCCCTCCTTCGGGGAGCCGAGCTCCTTCATCCGTTTCATCGGCAGGACTGCCCCCATTGCCATCGCGGCAATCGGCCAGTACTTCGTCATTGTCGGCGGGGAATTCGACCTGTCGATGGGATCGGTCGTGACCATGCAGGTCATCATCGCCGGCAACTTGATCGGGCGGGACGACTCCAAGGTGATTCCGGTGCTGATCCTGATGCTTGCGCTTGGAGCCTTCATCGGACTGGTGAACGGACTGATCACCACGCTGCTGCAGGTCCCGAGTTTCATTGTCACGCTGGGCATGATGCTGGCGCTGCTGGGGCTGGTTCTCTACTGGACCGGCGGTGCCGCGCAGGGGAACCCTGCGGACAGTTTCCGCCAGATCGGACGCGGCGGCATCCAGGATGTTCCGGTCCTGGACATCATTCCCTACCCGGTCATTATCCTGACGGCGGTGGCGGTCGCGGCCTTCGCCCTGATGCGCCGGCCCTTCGGCCGCATGCTGATCGCGGTGGGCGACAATCCTGCGGCGGCCGCACTTGCCGGCTCGCCCGTCTGGTGGGTGCGGACGCGGGCCTTCATGTTGTCGTCATTGTCGGCAACCGTGGCCGGCATCCTGCTCGTGGGTTATGCGGGCGTGCATCCGTCGGTGGGGCGCGGTTACGAGTTCACGGCGATCACCGCCGTCGTTCTCGGGGGCGTCGTGCTGGGAGGTGGACGCGGCTGGGTCCTGTCCGCCGCGGCGGGGGCGTTCGCCCTCGAGTCCCTGTTCACCCTCCTGAACTTCATGGGGGTCCAGGCAACATGGCGGGACACGGTCCAGGGAGCAATCATCATCATCGCTGTGGCAGCAGCTTCCAGGTCATGGCAGCGCAAGCGCAAGGGAGCCAGTTTCGCTGCCCATGACGAACAGCATCAGCTGGCCGCAGCACCCACGCCCGCCGAGGGCACCGAACAAGGAGGAGAACGAGTCTGATGCGCAATAACTCTGTCCGCGTGATCGCCCTTGCCGCAGCATTGCCGCTGGTGGCCCTGACCGCGTGCACCACCACCGACCCATCCGTCACCCAAACCACGGGCGCCGGCACCGGCTCTCCGGCGGCAACCACTCCCGCCAGCAAAGACTGGTTTAGCCAGGCGCTCTACGACACACAGTTCCAGCAGCGCTCGGCAAGCTTTGAAGGGAGTGCGGAACAGCCCTACCTGCAGTACATCGCGGGCGATATGACGGACACGGCCAAGTTCGCGGCCCAGGGAGCGCAAAAGGTCTGCTTCGCCAACGCCTCGATCTCCAACCCCTGGCGGCAGACCGGCTGGATCACCATGAATCAGCAGCTGAAGGCACTCCAGAGCTCCGGGGTCATCTCCGAGATGGAAACCCGGGACGCCAAGGACAATGACAACACCCAAATCGCGGACATCGACTACTTCATCGCAGAGGGCAACTGCGGTGCGTTTGTCATCTCGCCCAACTCCACCGCAGCCCTGACCCAGGCGGTCGAACGTGCCTGCCAGACGGGCAAGCCCGTGGTGGTGTTTGACCGCGGCGTGGAGACTGACTGCGCCACCACGTTCATCCACCCGATCGGCGGGTTTGCCTGGGGCATCGACACCGCCACTTTCCTGAGCGAAAAGCTTCAGTCCGGCGACAAGGTGGTGGCCCTGCGCATCCTCCCGGGTGTGGACGTGCTGGAACACCGCTGGGCGGCGGCCAAGAAGATCTTCGAGGAAAAGGGCATTCAGGCCAAGGACTACTTCACCGGAGCAGACCCCACCGAGATCAAGAAGATCATCTCCGATGAACTGGCCACGGGCGACGTCAAAGGCGTCTGGATGGACGCCGGCGACGGTGCCGTAGCTGCCCTCGAGGCCTTCGAGGACGCCGGCAAGGACCTGCCCGTAATGACCGGCGAGGATGAGATGAGCTTCCTGACCAAGTGGAAGCAAACCGGGATCACCGCCATGGCCCCGGTCTACTCCAACTTCCAATGGCGGACCCCGCTGCTGGCGTTGGAAAAGATCTTCAAGGGCGAGCAGATCCCGGCCGAATGGGTCCTGCCCCAGAAGCCCATCCTCGCGGACGAACTCGACGAATGGCTCCAGCGCAACCAGGGCATGCCCGGCGGGCACTACGCCAAGTTCGGCGGCGAGGACCTGGCCGGCTACCCGCAGGTGTGGCAGCAACGGCAGATCCCCTGACGCGGCGGCAAAGGTGGCAGCGTGGAACGACTGATCGGGATCAGCACCTGGGTCTGGGAGTCACCCTTGACCGACTTCAACCTCCCGGGGTTGTTGGCGAAAATCGCCAGCCTGGGGTTTGACGCCGTCGAACTCCCGCTGGAAAACGACGGCGACTTCACCGCGGGAAAGGTGCTGGAATCCCTGGAGGGAAACGGGCTCAAGCCCTTTCTTGTCGGGGCCATGGCACCGGGGCGGGACCTGGTCGCTGCGGATCCGGCTTCCGTGGAAAGGACCCAGGCCTACCTGGCAGCCTGCATCGCCCTGGCCGGCAGCATCGGTTCGCCCACGGTCTGCGGACCCTTCTACGCTCAAACCGGCCGGGTCTGGCGGATGTCGCGGGAGCAGCGGAGCGACACCTACGCGGAGTTGCGCCGCAACCTTCAGCCGCTCGCCGCCCGGGCCCAGGAGGCGGGTGTGGTGTTGGGCATCGAGCCACTGAACAGGTATGAAACGTCGCTAATGAACACGGTGGAGCAAGCGCTTGAGGCGCTGGGTCCGCTGCTCGGGAACGGCGTCGGCCTCGCGCTGGACAGTTACCACCTCCACATCGAGGAGCGTTCCGTGGCCGCGGCGGTCCGGGCCGCCGGAGAACATCTGGTGCACGTGCAGGTCTGCGGGAACGACCGCGGCGCCCCCGGCGGGGACCAGACGGACTGGAAAGGCTTCCTGCAGGTCCTGACCGACGTGGGCTACCGGGGACCGCTGAACATTGAAAGTTTCACGGCCGAGAATGCTGCCATCGCCGTGGCGGCGTCGATCTGGCGGCCCCTCGCCCCGAGCCAGGACCAACTGGCTGAAAGGGGGCTCGCTTTCCTCCGCAGCCTCTGAGTGCGCTGCCGGGTTGGCAGGCCGCCGCCCACTAGAGTTTCGGGACAGCGATCGCCGCCTGGGACGCTGGACTATCATGGCAAAATCAGCACCGGCCGGGAGATTCAACCATGACGCATGTAATCAGGACGGCAACCACGGACGACGCCGGCCGGCTGGCCAAGCTGGCCGCCGTCACCTTCCCTCTCGCTTGCCCTCCCGGGTCCGCGCCCGAGGACATCGCGGCGCACGTGGCAAGCACCCTGGGCCCGGACAACTTCCGCGCCTACCTCGCCGACCCCGCGGTGACCGTGCTGGTGATCGACGAGGCCGGTGAACTCCGCGGCTACAGCCTGCTCGTGGCCCGTCCGGCGCAGGACCCCGAGGTGGCCGCGGTCCTGTCCGAACTCCCCTGCACCGAACTGAGCAAATGCTATGTCCACCCGGATCACCATGGCCTCGGCGCCGCGGCCGAACTGATGCACGCCAGCATCGCCGCGGCCGCCGCGGCGGGCGCCCGCGGGCTTTGGCTGGGCGTGAACAGCCAGAACGCCCGCGCCATCCGCTTCTATTCGAAATCAGGGTTCCACAGGGTCGGCACCAAGTCCTTCAAACTCGGCAGCACGGTGGAACACGACTTCGTGATGGAGCGGGCGATCCGGCCCTGACGGGCTCCGGCTTCCGGCCGCCTGACCGCCGTGACCAAGCCGACAACCCCTCCGGGAATGCCGCCGCTCCTTCCGGGGTTGTGGGCAGCATGAAGATTGAGATCTGGTCCGACGTGGCCTGCCCCTGGTGCTACATCGGCAAGCGCCGCTTTGAAACCGCCCTCGCGGCCTTCCCGCACCGCGAGTCCGTCGAGGTGATGTGGCGCAGCTACCAGCTGGATCCCACCCTCCCGGACCACTACGAGGGCACCGAACTGGACTACCTGAGCACGCGCAAGGGGATGGCACCGGACCAGGTCTCCGGAATGTTCGAGCACGTGGCCGCCCAGGCCAAAGCCGAGGGCCTCAACTACCGTTTCGACGACGTCGTGGTTGCCAACAGCTTCACCGCGCACCGCCTGATCCACCTCGCCGCTGCCCACGGCAAGCAGGACGCCGCGAAAGAACGGCTGCTCAGCGACCACTTCGAGCACGGCAAGGACATCGGCAACCAGGATTACCTCACGTCCCTGGGACTGGACCTCGGGATCGACGCCGGCGAAGTAGCGGAGCTGTTCAGCACCGACAAGTACGCCGCCGACGTCCGGCAGGACTTCGAGGAGGGCCGGGCCCTCGGTATCAACGGCGTACCGTTCTTCGTGATCGACCGGAAGTTCGGGCTGTCCGGCGCCCAGCCGGCAGAGACCTTCACCGCGGCCCTCGAACAGGCCTGGCAGGACAGCAACCCGCTGGTGCTGGTCAATGCCACCGGCGACGGCGCCGGAGAGGCCTGCGGCCCCGACGGCTGCTCCGCCTGACGGCTGCGGCTGATAGTGCACAGGTCGGTGGATGTTTTCGCGCTCAACCCAGGGAGGCCTGAAACCGAATCAAATATCCGTGGGGATCTGCCACCAGAAACGGTGTGACCTCCGGTCAGGGTCGACGCCGGCACCGTTCAGTGATTTCTCAGCACCGCCGGGCGACGCTAGTACCGTGGCGTTTGTCATGGATTTCGCATCCGGCAGGAGGCATTGTGAAGAACTCAGCACTGCGCGGAACGGGCACCATCCTCAGCGCGGCTCTGGCCAGTTTGGCTTTGATGCTGGCTGGGTGTGCACTGGACAGCCCCGCGCCATCGCCGCCGCCGGGATCCTCAGCCGCTCCGGGATCCTCGGAACCGACGCTGTCCGCTTCGTCGACCCCGGCGGCGGCGGTGCACTTCACCGCCCAGGCCGACATCGGCGTCCGGAAAGAATCCAGGCAGGTGCTGGACACCATCGCCGATCTCCGGCCCCAGTTCAACCTCGCCCTCGGCGACTTCTCCTACAGGGCCGGGATCGAGGACCGGTTCTGCGACATGGTCAAGGAGAAACTGGGCTCCGACTTCCCCTATGAGCTTCTCACCGGCAACCACGAAAGCGACCGCAGCGACGGTGACATCGCAAAATTCGTCCAGTGCCTGCCCAACAGGCTGCCCGGAATTCAGGGGGACTACGGAACGCAGTGGTACGTGGACGTCCCGCAGCAGGACCCCCTGGTGCGGTTTGTCATGGTATCTCCCGGCATCGACTTCCAGAACGAGCAACACCTGGACTTCTCAAGCGGGAGCGAACGCTGGAATTGGACCGCGAATGCCATCGACGGGGCCAGGACGGCGAACATCCCCTGGACTGTCGTCGGCATGCACGCCCCGTGCCTGAGCGTGGGCCAGTACGACTGCAAGGTCGGCCAGGACTTCGCAAGCATGCTGCTCGCGAAGAAGGTGGACCTGGTATTGACCGGGCATGACCACATTTACCAACGCACCCACCAGCTCGGGACCGGACCCGCCTGTCCCGCTCTGGTCCCCGACGCCGTGGTGCCCGGCTGCATCACAGACCCGGACGCCACCATGGTCAAGGGCGCCGGAACGGTCTTCACCACCGTGGGAGTAGGTGGGGAGAGCTTCTACGACGTCAACGACAACGACCCGGAGGCCGGATATTTCGCCACCTGGTCCGGCGGGAACAAGAATCCGGCCTTCGGCACCCTGGACGTGACGGTCACAGCCGACAAGCTTTCCGCCAGGTTCGTTCCGGCCAAGGACTACACCTTCACCGACGCGTTCACAATCGCCCGGTAGCGGCCTAGCCAGTTCCCCGGGGAGGCCACGCAGGCGCTGGGGACGATGCAAAGTGCGGTGGTCTCTATGTGCATGCGAAGCGCGCAAGTACAGACAGGCCGGCCTGGAACGACTCGCTCATGTCGACGAGATCACCCGGTCCAAATGATCGGTGACTGGAATCATCCTGATGGCATTCGCAAGTGGGAAAGGCCAGTTAGATTGAATGGACCCTATCCCCGTCAAGGAGTCCCATGCCGCGCCCACGATCGCCACTCCTGTCCGTCGATGCCATCGTCAGTACGGCATTGTCACTGGTGGATGCCTTCGGAGACTTCAGCTTTCCTAAGGTTGCGAAGGAGCTGGGGGTCAGCCAATCAGCCCTATATAACTACATCGAGAACCGTGAGCACATCATCGAGCTCATGCGCGGGCGCGTCTTTTCCAGTCGGCCTCTTCTCGATACGGAGAACCTCTCGTGGGAGGACGCACTTCGCACGTTGGCGCATGGTTACCGTACCTGCCTGCTGGAGCATCCCCGCCTGGTGCCGCTCTTGGTGACCCAGACAGTTCGGGATCTGGGCGTCATGGGGATTTACGAGGACATGGCCATCGTTTTGGGAAAGGCTGGCTTGGCAGCTTCCGCGGTTGTTCCCGCCATCACCACCGTGGACTACCTCGTTCTCGGTTCGGCCCTGGAGCTTACCGCTCCGGAAGTTGTCTGGTCTCCCCCATCAGGCCAGTTTCCGGCGCTTTCCGCGGCCATAGCCAACCTCGGCCCTCCGGCGAAGCGGTCCGAGGCGGCTTTCGCCTTTGCCGTGGAGATGCTCCTTGCCGGGCTGCGCCAAGGGGTGAAAATGGATTTCTGAAAGGCTTTCATAAAAACCCTTGTGCTGGGGAGCGGTCATCCTCATAATAAATGAAGGCCATTCATTTTGTGACGGCCTTCACTCCATCCCAGCAAGGAGCAGTCCATGTCCCAGGACCACCAAACAGGGCGCGTTCCCCTCACCGCTACACGGGCCATCTCGGTATTCGGTATCAGCGTCGTCGGCTTCATGACCGCCAACCTGGTGCCCGTCATGATCGTCGCTCTTACGGGAGAACCCGGCTTCTCAGATACCGAGGCGGGGACACTCATGACGGGTTCGCTCCTTGCGTGCGCGGTCACCTGCCTCCTGACGTCAAAGTGGGCGTCTCGAAACGGGAGGTACCTCATTGCCCGTGCCGGGCTGGTATTGGCCGCGGCGGGTTTCGGTGCTGCTGCCTTCATTCCGTCGGCGCCCTTCGTCATTGCCGGCGTCCTGGTGGGTGGTCTTGGAGCCGGAGGAGCGGTTTCGGCTGGCGGTGCCGCCCTGGGCGCTCTTCGCAATCCCGACCGCGCATCCGGCATCAGCGGATTCACGAACCGCGCGATCGTATCGGTTATCCTCTTCGTCATTCCTGTTCTGGGCGCGGGCATGGGCAGCGCATTTGGCCTGCTGGCGGGCCTGGCCCTGGCCGCATTGTTCACCACTGCCTGGCTGCCGGACCGCCCGTCGACCGAAGCCCTCCCGGCCGTGTCCCAGCCCAGGAAGGCCTCGAAGACAACAGCCCTGGCAGGCTTCGGGCTGCTCGCATGCTTCGCTTTGTGGGCGCTCAGCGAAGACTCGCTGTGGGCTGTCGCCGCGACCATGGGCGCGGATCAGGCGCAGCTGGACGAAACCGGTATGGGGCTGGTCCTGAGCCTGTCGACCTTAGGCGGCCTCATCGCCTCCGGACTTGTCGGACTGGCCGGGCGACGGCTTGGCCGGACAATACCGCTGGCGGTGGCCCTGCTGGCCGGCGCTGCCCTGAAGATGCTCTCGGGAATCGTCACTGATCCCGGCTGGTACATGGCCGTCATCATCGCCTGGAACACCCTCTACATGCTGGCATTTATCTACATCGTGGCCACAGCAGCTGCGCTGGACGCGGCCGGCCGCTGGTCCGCACCGGTACTCGGGGTCTATCTGGTCGGGTCCTCGTTCGCTCCGTTCTTCGGAACCTTCGTCTCAGCCGCCGCCGGTTACGACGTCCTCGGTTACATCCTGGCAGGCATGACACTGGTCCTGATGGTTCCGTTGCTCCTCATTTCAAGGATTTCAGTCCGCACCGAAAAGGCCGGCACCAGCGACCCATCCCTGGACCTCAACCAGGCGGCGATCGCCTGATGTCCCGCCCCTTCCCCACAGAAAGCACTGCCTTGCCTCGCACGCTGTACACCAATGCCACCGTCTTCACCGCCGACGACTCCCTCGCCGACGCCTTCGTGGTGGATGGTTCCCGCTTCATCCACGTAGGAAATGAGGCCGACGCACGTCACGCGGCAGGAGAGGGTGCTGCTGAAGTGGACCTCGGTGGCGGCTTTGTCCTTCCCGGATTCATCGACGCGCACACACACCTTTTGATGATGGGGCAGGCTTTGCAAAAGGTCCCGCTGCGCGAGGGTACCGACCTGGCTGATCTGCAGCGCCGCCTCCGAGAGGCAGCCGACGGCACCGACGCACGACGAATCCTGGGCGCCGGATGGCTCTACAGTTCACTGGCCGGGAAGCACCCCACCCGGGACTTGCTGGACGAAGCAGTACCGGAGCGTCCCGTTTACCTGGATGCCAACGACCTGCACTCGGTATGGGTCAACAGCGTCGCCCTGGCGGAACTGGGAATTGATGACAATACCCCCGACCCCATCGGCGGACGCATCGGCCGGAACCCGGAAACCGGGAAAGCCGACGGGATGCTGTACGAGACTGCGGCCCAGCAAATCGTCTGGCCCGCCCTCGCCGCCTACGCCACCGACGAAGACCGGGATGCCCAGCTGGAGGAGGCCTTCACCAACTATCTCGCCGTCGGGGTCACGGCAGCGGTGGACATGGCCGTGCAGGACGATGACCTTGCCGCCTTCCGGCGTGCCCTGGTTCGGCACAACAACACCCTCCCGATCAGGGTCAAAGGGCACGTCCTGGTGGCCCGCCGAGAAACCGAGGCCGGGAACGTGGCGCAAGTAGTAAAGGCCGTCCGCCTGGCCGCTGAGCTGAACGGTGACTGGCTGCAGATCTGCGGAATCAAGCTCGTTGTTGACGGCGTTATTGATAGTTGCACAGCAGCCATGAAGGAGCCGTACGCCGACGGCAGCTCCTGTGCGCCTATCTGGGACCGCGGTTCCCTGACCCCCGTCGTAACCGCGGCCGACGCAGCCGGACTCCAGATAGCACTGCACGCCATAGGTGATGAGGCATCCGACATAGCCCTGGACGCCCTGGAGGAGGCATACCGGCGTAACGGTCCCCGGGACCGCAGGCACCGCATCGAACACCTCGAAACGGTGACGGAGGATAACGTCAGGCGGCTTGCAGCGCTCGGCGTGGTGGCTTCGATGCAGCCCGTCCACGCCGACCCCGCCATTCAGGAAAACTGGCAAAGCGTGCTGGGAGACCACCGCACCGAGAGGGCATACCCCTGGACCGAATTCACCGACGCAGGCGCAACCCTGGCCCTCAGTACCGACGCACCGACCGCCCCGCATCAGCCCTTGCCCAACATGTATGTCGCATCCACCAGGCGCTCGGCCCTGGACCCCACCCTCGAAGCCAACCTGCCCGGATACGCCCTGGACCTCGCCGACGCACTCCGCCACGCGACCCGTGACGCCGCGTTCTCCTGCCGGACCGAGGACCGGCAGGGCCGCATCGCTGCCGGCTACCTCGCGGACTTCACCGTACTGGACAGCAACCCCCTCGCCGCCGAACCTTCCGGGCTACTGGCAAACCACGCCCGCATGACCGTCGTCGGGGGCAAGGTGGCCTTCGACGCCGACACCACCGCAGCTCCACACCGCACCCAACAAGGTGGGCACCCCCTCAGTCAGCCCGTTTGAAGCAACACCGCCAGCCACTCCAGAAGATTCAGGAAACCCAATGACATCTGCCCCGGCTTCGGCCTCCACCGCAATCGACGTTGTAGCCAAGGGCCATATGCCCGCCGAATGGGAGGAACATCACCGGACATGGATGGCCTTCCCGCCGCCCAATGACACGTTCGGTCCCGTGGGAAGCCCCACCCTGGACCGGGCCCGCGCGGCCTGGTCCAACGTCGCCCGCACCATCGCCCGGTATGAACCCGTCACGGTAGTGGCCGACCCTCGCGACGCCGCAGCGGCAAGGCAATGGCTCGGCGAGGGGATCACGGTGGTGGAAGTTCCCCTCGATGATGCCTGGCTGAGGGACAGCGGCCCCACCTTCACCCACCGGCTTGACGGTTCGATTGCCGCCGTCGACTGGATCTTCAATGGTTGGGGCGCCCAAAGCTGGGCCGCCTGGGACAAGGACCAAGCCGTGGCGCGGACCGTGGCCGCAGCGACAGGGGCGCCAATCCGGCCAAGTTCCCTTGTCAACGAGGGCGGCGGATTCCACGTGGACGGCGACGGGACCGTCCTGCTGACCGAAACGGTGCAACTGGACCCAAGCCGCAATCCCGGCGCCACCAGGGAGGCGGTGGAAGCCGAGATCCACGCGGCGCTGGGTACCAGCAAAGCCATTTGGCTGCCGCGTGGGCTCACCCGTGACTACGGCGAATTCGGGACCCGGGGGCACGTGGATATCGTGGCCTCCTTTGCAGGCCCCGGCACCGTTCTGCTGCACCGACAGAACAATCCCTTGCACCCGGACTATGAGGTCTACCAGGAACTCCACGCGGTGCTGGCCGGCGAAACTGACGCGCAGGGCCGGCCCCTGCGCATCGTTGACGTGCCGGCCCCTACCGTCCTGAATGACGACGAGGGGTATGTGGACTGGTCCTACATCAACCACTATGTGGCCAACAATGTGGTGGTGTTGTGCAGCTTTGATGACCCGAACGACGCCGTCGCGGCCGGAATCCTGGAACGTGCGTATCCCGGCCGGACGGTGGAACTGGTGGACGCCCGTGACATTTTTGCCTTCGGCGGAGGAATCCACTGCATCACTCAGCAGCAGCCGGCGGCAGCCGGCTCGAAGGGTCAGGCAGCGTGAGCGCGTTCAACGTCGTGGAAGCGACCATTCAGCAGCTGCGGGAGGCACTGGATGCCGGCGAGGTGACCAGCGAGGAACTCGTACGCCTGTACCTGGAGCGGATCGAGACGTTCGACACAGCCGGCCCCCGGCTCAATTCCATGGTGGTGATGAACCCGGAGGTCCTGGCGGACGCGAGGGCCTCCGATGAACGCCGCGTTCTGCGGGCCACCCTTGGCCCACTGGACGGGATCCCCTACACCGCAAAGGACAGCTACCAGGCGCGGGGGCTGACCGTGGCTGCAGGATCGCCGGCCTTCAGAAATCTGGTGGCCCAGAAGGACGCCTTCACCATCGAGCGGCTCCGCGCCGGCGGGGCCGTCCTGATAGGCCTTACCAACATGCCGCCGATGGCCAACGGAGGAATGCAGCGCGGCGTCTACGGTCGGGCGGAGAGCCCCTATAACGCCGACTACCTCACAGCAGCGTTCGCTTCCGGATCCTCCAACGGTTCCGGAACGGCGACGGCTTCCAGCTTCGCCGCCTTCGGCCTCGCAGAGGAAACCTGGTCCTCTGGCCGGGCGCCGGCGTCAAACAACGCACTGTGCGCCTACACCCCGTCCCGCGGGGTCATCTCCGTCCGGGGTAACTGGCCGCTGGTTCCCACCATGGACGTCGTGGTCCCGCACACCCGGACCATGGACGACCTCCTGGAAGTCCTGGACGTGGTGGTGACCGACGACGCAGAAACCCGCGGCGACTTCTGGCGGGTTCAACCCTGGGTGGAAATTCCCAAGGCGTCCGCCCTACGCCCTGCCTCCTATCTGGACCTGGCGGTCCCGGACACTACGGCTGCCGCCGGCATCCTGGCGGGGAAGCGTCTCGGGATCCCCCGCATGTACATTAACGCCGATCATGACGCCGGGACCGCTCCGGCCCCGGGGATCGGTGGGCCCACAGGACAGCGTATTGATACCAGGGCCTCCATCATCGAACTGTGGGACGCCGCACGACGGGATCTGGAGGCGGCCGGCGCCGAGATCATCGAGGTCGATTTTCCGGTGGTATCGAACTACGAGGGAGATCGCCCCGGCGCCCCCACCATCGCCACCCGCGGCTTGGTATCCGCCGAGTACCTTCCCCGCGAGATCGTGGACCTCTCGGTGTGGGCATGGAACGACTTCCTGGACGCCAACGGGGATCCGACCCTTCACCGGCTGGCCGACGTCGACGGCGATGCCATCTTCCCCGCCCCCGACGGCTCACTTCCGGACCGGTACGACGGCTTCGACGACGACATCAGCGACTACCCGGCATGGGTGCGAAAAAACGGAGTTCCGTCCTTATCCGAAATACCCCACATCGCCGACGGCCTCAAAGGGCTCGAAGAAACACGCCGCGCGGACCTCGAGCGGTGGATGGACCGTCTACGGCTCGACGCAGTGGTCTTCCCCGCTGTTGCAGACGTTGGACCGGCCGACGCCGACCGCAACACGCAATCAGCGGACCTGGCCTGGCGTAACGGCGTATGGGTGGCCAACGGAAACCTGGTCCCGCGGCATTTGGGCATCCCCACCGTCACGGTTCCCATGGGAACCGCCCCAGACATGGGCATGCCGGTCGGCCTAACGATCGCGGGCAAGGCCTACTCCGACACTAAACTGCTGCAACTCGCCGCAGCGTTCGAAGCCACCGGTAGTCGCCGAACCCCTCCACCCCGCACAACCTCCGAAACCAAAAATAGACGGGCAGCGTGCTCAGTGACCACATGAGTTAGCGCAATCCCAACGGCCCTTAGTCACCCTGGGGCAGAATGGCCGCAGAAGGGGTACTTTCGCGCCTTTCGTGAGGGTTTTCAGGTCTCAGTGAGAGCGCTTTTGCGCTGAGCAAGGGTCCGGAGGATTCCTGTGTGGTCAAGGGCGCCGTCGCCGCGCGCGACCATATCCCCGAAAAGATCCTGGATTACCGTGCTCAGGGGTAGCTCCAGGTGTGCTGTTCTAGCCGCCCCCAGCACGAAGTTGAGGTCCTTCAGCTGGTTTTGGGCGCTGCCGCCATCTGTGAAGTCGCCGTCGATCCATCTGTGCCCTTTTTGGCGCAGGACCTCGGAGTCGGCCAGCCCACCCCGAAGCAGTTCAAGCATCACCGATGGATCCAGTCCCCCACCGCGCGCGAGAAGCATGGCTTCGGAAACTGCCGTGACCGTGCCGGCGACCACGATCTGGTTGCAGGCTTTGGCGAGTGCGCCCGAACCTCCCGGGCCCATGTGCCGGATGGTGCTGCCCAAGAACTCGAACGCCGGGGTGACCGTGCTAAACGTGTCCTCGTCCCCGCCCACCATGATGCTCAGGGTGCCGTTTTGGGCGCCCACGGTGCCGCCACTGACGGGGGCGTCCAGGACTCGGACGCCATGTTCGCGAAGCATCCGTTCGCCGAAGGCTGCCACTGCCCCCGGCGAAACGGTCCCGTGCACGACGAGTATCGGCCGGGCAATGCCCCGGGCTGTCCATCCGGCTATCAGGCCCTCGTCTCCCGGAAGCAACGATTCGACGTGGCTTAGGTCCGGCAACACGGTGAGAACTATGTCGGCGGCCGCCTCAAATGGTGAGGTCGCGACGCGGGCGCCCAGGCCCACCAAGGCTTCGGCTTTCGAAGCAGTCCGGTTCCAGACAGTCAGCTGGCCGTAGCCCTTCAGCAGCCGGCGCGCCATGGGTTCCCCCATCGGCCCTAATCCCATCAGGGCAAGGGCTGGGTGGTCATGTTCAGGCATTGGGAATCCTTTAGCGATTAGGGCGTGCAGGACCGGCGATGTAGCTGCTGACGGTTTTCCGAATGGGGGAAGACATGGTTTTCCTGTTTCTGTGACTGTATGGATATCGAACTGAGGGCAGGCGTTACTGGTCAGTCAGGAGATCAGACGGCCACAGGATGAGTTGCGGGAAGACGGCCAGCATGACGATGGCAACCACCATGACCACGTAGAGCGGCACCGCGGCCTTCACGATCTTCTCCATCGGCAGCCCGCTGACATAGGACGCCGCGAACAGGCAGACGCCGACAGGCGGCGTGACCAGGCCAACGGCAAGGGCAGCAACGAGGAAGACGACGAAGTGGATGGGATCCACACCGGAAGACACGGCCGCGGGCATGAGCACCGGTGTGCAAAGCAGGATGGCTGCGACTTTGTCCATCACGGTTCCGATGATGATCAGGATCAGGCCGATCAGTAGCATGACGATGGTGGGGTCAGTGCTGACGCTCAGCAGCCAGCTGCTGACCTTTGCCGGCAGCCCGTCAATGGTGAAGATGTAAGAGGCAACGCCGGCGATCATGGCGATGAGCAGGATGGTACCGGTGGTGAGGCCGGCGTCCACGATCATCTTGGGCATCTGGCGCCACTTCATGTCCCGGTAGACGTAGATGCCGACCAGCAGGCTGTAGAAGACGGCGACGGCGGCCGCCTCCGTGGGCGTGACGAGCCCGCTGAACATGCCCACCAGGATAATCACCGGGCCGCCCATGGCCGGGATTCCCCCGAGGACGATCCTAAGGCCCTTCTTAAACGGCGTCCTTGAGACCTCGCCGTAACCGTGGCGTGCTGACAGGAAGAAATTCACAATCATCAGGACGATGATCAGGACAACGGAGGGTCCAAATCCTCCCGCGAGTGCCGCGCCTACCGAGACGTTCGCGGTCGAGGCAGCGATGATCATGAGGATGCTCGGCGGTATTAGTGAGGACAGGGTAGCGGTGACCATGGTCATCGCTGCCGCATAGGGCCGCGGGTACTTATGGTCAGTCATGGCCTTGATCTCGATCTTGCCAAGGCTGACAATGTCGGCAACCGAGGAACCGGAGATGCCGCCGAAGATCGCGCTCGATGCGATGTTCACTTGGCCAAGGCCGCCACGGAAGCGGCCGAAGATGACTTCAGCGCCACGGAAGATGCGGTCCGAAATACCCCCTCCGGCCATGAGGTTGCCGGCCAGGACGAACAAGGGGACAGCAACCAGCAGGAAGCTGTTCATGGAGCTCATCATGGACTGCGGCAACAGTTCGAGGGGGATGTCGAAGATCAGCAGCGTCGCGATGACGCCAATGCCGAGTGAGACTGAGAGCGGAACGCCCAGCAGCAGCAGGAGGAGGAAAATGCCCAGCAGGGTCAGGCTCATGCGATCATCTCTCCTTCGAGGATCCTCTTACGCATGTACGGGGAGAAGTAGACAGTCGTGATATGGGCGACGATGGCGAGTGCCGCGCTGATCACAAGGGGCAGGGTTACCAGGAACATCTTGAGTCCCAGGGCAGGACTGGACTCTCCGGCGGCGTACTGTTGCAGCATCAGTTCCCACGTCTTGTAGATCAGGACACTGAAGAACACGGTCCCGCAGATGGCGTAGAGATGCATGCTGACTTGCTTGAGCCAGGCTGGTCCCCACGCCACCGCGAAGCTCACCCGCGGGTGCACGGCGGCCCGGAAGCCTGCTGCCATCCCCAGGAAGGTGGTGTCCATGAACAGGAACCTGGTCAGTTCCTCGGTCCATGGCAGCGAGGCTCCCATCTGCCGGCTGACCATCTGGGCAGCAAGGCTGAGCAGCATCGCGGTGATTCCGACGAAGAGGAGAGCATCCACGGCCTTCCAGATCAGACCACGAGGTTCCGAGACTTCGCTTACCGGAACCACCTTGATGCTATGTTCGGCCGCCTGATGTTCAGCCCCCCGGGTTGGGGCGGTTCCATCATCATGCACTGAACTCGTCTCCTGCACTGGACCGGTCACCTTACCGTCCAAGGAATTCAAGGCTTGACTGGACGAATTCCTTGCCGACCTTGCCCTCAAGCTCGGGGTAGACCTTCTGCGCTGCCGCCTGGAACTTTTCCCTGGCTTCGGGCGTCAACTCGTTGATCTTCACGCCTTCGCCCTTCAGCTTGTCGAGGGTTTTGGTGGCTTCGTCGTTGTCGTACTTTGTCTTGAAGTCAGCGGTCCCGTCTGCAGCTTCCTGCAGGACCTTCCGGGTGTCCTCATCGAAGGAGTCCCACTTCTTCTTGCTGAACCCGAGGACGAAGGCGTCGGAGATGTGGCTCGTCAGGGAGAGGTAGTCCTGGACTTCGAAGAACTTGTTGTTGACTGGAACTTCCAGGGGGTTTTCCTGGCCGTCGATAGTGCCGAGCTGCAGGGCGGTGTAAACCTCTTTAAAGTCCATCGGCGTCGGGTTGGCGCCCAGTGAGCCAAAGAACTTAACCCAGAGGTCATTCTGCGGTACGCGGAGCTTCAGGTCCTTGAAGTCCTCGGGCTGGGTGATGGGACGCACCGAGTTGGTGGTGTGCCGCGGAGTGCGGGTCAGCATGGATACGCCCTTGATGCCCAGCTTGTCCAGTGAGCCCAGCAGTTCCTTGCCCGGCTCGCCTTCGAGGTACTTGGTGACCTCCTCCGTGTCCTTGAAGAGGTAGGGAAGGCTGATGGCATTCATTTTTGGTTCGAAGGATGCGTATACCGAGGTGGACATGATGGTCGAGTCCAGCGTGCCGTTTCCGAGCAGGTTGACGGCGGCGTTCTGGTCCCCGCCGAAGAGGGTGCCGTCGGGGAATGTCTCGACCTTGACCTTGCCGTCGCTCAGCTCGGCTACCTTGTCGGCGAAGTGCTTTGCGGTGACGCCCATGGAAGAGGTTGCGGGGTCACCGAGGCCGAGGCGGATGGTGGTGCTGGGCGCACCGGCGCCGGGCGCCGCGCCCCCGCCGCAACCGGTGAGGGCAGTAGTAACGGTGAGTGCAACGGCCACAGCTGCGGCGGCCAGGATGCGCTTTGGCATCTGATTCTCCTTTGAATACTTGCTGGTTCCTGGCCTGAACGGACAGGGGTACTGATGCTTTGATGGCGGTGGTTAAGGCGTCCTGGGCTGTGCCGATATGGTCGAGAAAGGCTGCTCTTGCTGCTTTCTCGTCCCGCTTGCCCAGTGCCTTGCAGACGCGGCGGTGCTCGCGCAGGGTGCCTTCCCGCCGTGAATCATCCCGAAGTGGAACCGGTACACTTTTTTACCACAGGGCGGGCGCGGCTGTAAACCGTTAGGAGCGGATGCCAGCTTGTTACTTCGAGAACTGCAGCCGGGCAACGCTGGACCGTTCGACCAATTCGGCGGCTACGCGTATGACGTGGGGTTTTCCCGACGTCTTGCCCTGCGTGTTGGATAAAGCGAGCTGCACGGAGTGCCGGGCGAGCAGATCTATGGGTTGCCTGACGATTGTCAGGGCCGGGGTCATGAGTTCTGTCCAGGGTGAATCGTCGAAGACGATGACGGACAGCGTCCCGGGGATGTCGATTCCGGCGTGGGAGAGGCGCCGCAGAACTTCGGTTACCTGGGCGGTATTTGCCACCACCAAGGCCGTGGGCGGCTCTTCGATGCTGAGCAGCGCTGACGCGGCATCTCCTCCCGCCGGCCCGCGGAACGCTGCGTGCCGGATGAGGAGCTCATCCTGCTCCAGACCGGCCGCTTCCAGGGCTTGCCGATAGCCGGCAATCCGGTCCGTTCCGGTGGTGGAGGCAGCTGGCCCGGAGATGATCCCGATGCGGCGGTGGCCGTGCGCCGCGAGCAACGCTGTAGCGGACCGGGCAGATTCAAAGTTGTCGATGCTCACAACGTCAACTTCGGGGAGCGAAGGTATTGACCTGTCGACAAAGACCACGTCAGTTCCCAGGTCCTGGAGCTGCTTCCAGATTGCCAGGTTGTTGCCGGTCGGGGTCGCGATAATCCCACTGACCCTGCGTTCGATCAGTGTCGCCAGGCGTTCTGACTCCAGCTGGTCATCCTCCTGCGTGGTCATCAGCAGCACCTGGATTCCGCGGGCGTGCGCTTCCTGCACCACCTGGTCGGCGAGTCGGGCGAAAAAAGGGTTGGAGACATCGGCGAGCAGCAGCCCCAGGGTAGTAGGCGGGCCGTACTTAAGCTCCCTGGCTGCCGTGCGGGGGTGGTAACCGAGGTTCTTCATCACGTCGTTTACTCTGCTGCGTGTAGCTGCGGCGACGGGACCTGAGCCCGGGTTCAGCACGCGCGAGACGACCGCAACGGACACCCCGGCCGCCTGGGCAACATCGCGGATGGTCGGTTGTTTCTGCACGCCTACTCCTTGACTGGCACTTCCTGGACATCTGGGAACCTTTTTCAGCCTAAGGCTTGACCTTAGGCCTTTCCCTGTGACATAAAAGTGTACCGGTTCCACTTATTTTACCTTAGTTCGGTCCCGCTTGTTCTGCAGCCTCACTACCGAGGGCGGCGAGCCGCAAGGTGAAAAGTAGAGCCCCAAAAGCTGCGGTTGATCCCAGACCAGCCCGCATCCCTTCCGGAACAGCGCCGTATCCCTTGAAAGGCAACCCATGAATCTGCACCATCTCCTGACCCAGCGCGAGGCCGACGGAAAGCCCATCCGGGTCGGCCTGATCGGCGCCGGACGCTACGGGACGATGTACCTGGCCCAGGCAAACAACATCCCGGGCATCCACGTTGTCGCCATCGCGGACATTAACGTCAAGCGCGCTGAAGGCGCTTTCGAACTCGTTGGATGGCCCAAAGACCAGATCGCCGCCGACATAGCAACCGCGTTGAGGGACCGCTCAACCGCGATCGTGGCCAACGCTGACGAGCTTTTCGACGTCGACATCGACATCATCGTGGAAGCCACCGGCAACCCCATTGTTGGCGTCAAGCACGCGCTGCGTGCCATCGAAACGAAAAAGCACATCATCATGGTCACGGTTGAAGCCGACGCGTTGGCAGGGCCCGCTCTTGCCAAGCGGGCAGAAGCAGCCGGTGTTGTCTACTCAATGGCGTATGGCGACCAGCCGGCCCTCATCATGGAACTTGTCGACTGGGCCCGCACCAGCGGATTCGACGTCGTCTGCGCCGGCAAGGGCGCCAAATTCCTTGAGCACTACCACGAGATGAACCCCGACAACGTCTGGGAAAACTGGGAATTCTCCAAGGAACTTACCGACTCCGGGCAGCTGAACCCGAACATGCACACCTCCTTCCGCGACGGCACCAAGGCCGCCATCGAAATGGCCGCCGTCGCCAACGGGGCAGGACTGGTCCCCTCTGACACCGGGCTGACGTTCACGCCGGGAGACGTTGAGGAAATCGCCTCAATCTGCCGCCCCGCCGACGTCGGAGGAGCCCTCGCACACGAAGGGACCGTCGACGTCATGTCCAGTGTCAACCGCGACGGCACCTGGATCCCCCACAACACCCAGGAAGGCGTCTTCGTCGTCGTGAAGGCAACGAACGCCTACGTCTCCGGCTGCTTCAACGAATACCCCTGGCACCCGGACCCCACCGGCCAGTACGCCGCCCTGTACCGCCCCTACCACTACGTCGGCCTGGAACTGAACGTGTCCATCGCCAACGCCGTCCTCCGCGGAATCCCCACGGGCTCACCCATCGGGTTCTTCGGCGACGTGGTCGCCACCGCCAAGAAAGACCTCAAAGCCGGTGAATTCCTCGACGGCGAAGGCGGATACACCGTCTGGGGCCAACTCGTTTCGGCCAAGCACTCCGTCAGTACCGGCGCCCTGCCGGTCGCGCTGGCCCACCACGTCGAACTGCGCAATGACGTAGCCAAGGGCGGGATCGTCCGCTGGGAAGACGTCATTATGGACGACTCGCTCGCCCAGGCCCTCGAACTGCGACGTGAAACCGAGGCCCTTGTCCTGGAATCGGTACCGGCACCATGATCGACCGGCGCTCATTCCTCGGGGCCGCCGGAGCCGCTGAAGGCCCGGCCCCTGGAAACCTCGCCGCTCTCAGCTGAGTCCAACCAAGGGAAACCTTGCGGATGTTTGCGCGGACCGACGGACTAGGACCGCCGGTCCGCGCCACGTCCCGCAAGGACTCTCCCAGCCCTCACGGCACCCTTAACACAAGGAGAACCTCACCATGACCATCGTCGTCACTGCAGCTTTCAGCCCCAAGGAAGGCGCCTTCGACCAGGTCGTCGCCGCCCTCTCCCCCGCAATCAGCGAAGTCCACCAGGAACCCGGCTGCTTGCTCTACGCCATCCATGAAGCCCCCAACAACCAGATCCTCATGATCGAGAAATGGGAATCAGCTGCGCTGCTGGACGCCCATGGCGAAGGTGAACCGGTCAAACGCCTGAACGCCTCCCTCGAAGGCCTGCTGGAAAAGCCTGTCGTAGTGACCCGGATGGTTCCGATCCCCGCAGGAACAGCACAACAGGGAGCGCTGTAGTGTATGGCCCCATAGTCGTCATGGGCGTGTCTGGTGCAGGCAAGACTGCAGTCGGTGCCGCGCTGGCAGCAAGGCTCGGAGCAGCCTTCAAGGACGCTGATGACCTGCACCCCGTACCGAACGTCGAAAAGATGAGGGCTGGCGTACCGCTCACCGATGAAGACAGATGGCCATGGCTTCGCCTGGTCGGCGAAGAACTCGCCGCCCAACACCCCCAAGGGATCGTGGTGGCCTGCTCAGCCCTCAAACGCGCCTACCGCGACGCCATCCGCGAAGCCGCTCCCTCCACCAGGTTCATCCTCCTAAAGGTCGACCCTTCGGTACTGAAGGAGCGGCTGGTCCAACGCCCAGGACACTTCATGCCTCCATCCCTCCTCACCTCACAGCTGGAGACACTCGAGACCTTGGAAACAGCCGAAGCCGGAATGACAGTCACATCCGAAGGCGGCGTCGAAGCACTCACCGATCAGATTCTCGCAAATCTGCGCCAAGTACATCTCGCAGTACCGGCCGGTATCGATCAGAACGAAAGATGAGTTTCTAATCCGACGCCCCCGGGCGCCTTGCGCTTCTGCGCGCACTCCGCGAGTAGCGCGTCAGTAAAGGACGGAGGGACCGCCATGTCGTCGCTCACCGCAGTGTCGGCATTGTGGTCCGCGATGAAGTTCCGGCCCTGGATGCCGGCTTCTTGATCCGCGATAAGGGCCTCAAGAAATTCGACAATGTTCATACCGAAAGTCTTCCTTTCGCTTTCGAACGCTTTGGCCGGTTCATGAGCCTCTCCATGCCAGCCCCATACTTTCGGTCAGAAAGGACCGGAGCCGTCAGCCCAAGCCAAGGGCCGGAATTCCCGGACCGGATCGTTCCATCCCGCCCAGTCCCGGGGCCGGACGCTGGGCCGGCCAAGGTAGTAGCCCTGACCGGCACTCACGCCGAGGCCAGCGACCGCCGCCAGTTCATCACGGGTCTCTATCCCTTCCGCGATGAGCACCGCTCCGAGATCTTTGGCAAACCCAGTCACGGCCTCGCCAAAGGCGTGCCGGAAAGCATCCGTATCGATTCCGGCGACGAGGTCGCGGTCGAGTTTAAGGATGTCGGGTCTGAGCTGCCTGATGTGGCGGATTGAACCGCAGTACGAGCCAACACGGCCAATCGCGAGACGCACTCCGCGACGGCGTAGCGGGGCCAATGCCGCGACCAGAGCGGCCGGCTGCTCCGGCGTCAGGGTCTCGGTCAGTTCGAGGACCACACG
The DNA here is from genome assembly GCF_947090775.1 of Pseudarthrobacter sp. MM222. NCBI lineage: Bacteria > Bacillati > Actinomycetota > Actinomycetes > Micrococcales > Micrococcaceae > Pseudarthrobacter > Pseudarthrobacter sp. MM222. The sequence continues at coordinate 455,776 of NZ_OX352321.1, read as the reverse complement.
GTCCAGGGCAGGCATCAATTCCTCAAGCACTCCCGGCAGAAGCGGGTCCAGGCAGGTGGCAGGCGACAATTTCAGTGCCACGTACAGGTGCGCCGGCAGTTGCTGGGCGGAGGCCAGGGCACACTCCAGCGCCGCGAACTCAAGCTCACTTCCCAGCCGCGCCGCGGCAGCTGCGGCGAACCACTCCCCGGGGGTGTCGCCCCCGTCGCTGACGAACCGCGTGAACGCTTCGACCCCAACAACGGTCCCGGTGGAAAATTCACGGATCGGCTGGTAGGCGGTGACCAGCATACGGCCTTCCAGGACCTTCCCGATTCGCAAACGCATGCTTTCCCGGGATTCCGGGGCACGTGTGTGAGGCACTATCGTCGTGCTCTCAACTTCGTCGGGAACACCCGTGAGGAACCTGAGCGCCATCAGATGTTCCGCCAGCGCGATCTCCGGCTGTCCCGGATAGGCGGCCAGATGTTCAAGCAGCAATCTCTTGGCACCCGCCTGCTCGGGCGCCGCGTCGGCAAGCACCCGCTCTATGATCCAGGCGGCCTGCCGACGTATCCCCGACGGCTGACCGCCGCCACGCAGCAGGCCAGGGTCCTGGTCGGTTGTGTCTGTGCTCTGAGGGCGCCCGGGAGAGGACGACGGCTTCATCGACATTGGCTATTCCTTTGTTCCGGGTTCCGGCTGAGCCCGGAACCCGCATGCGGTCGCCCACTCCTCTGCCGAGTTCCCGGGCCAGGCGAGCGGAGGACCGTGATGACACAGTACAACGCGACGGGCCTGTCTGTCCCCGGAGGCGGAGAGTTTAATCTGGCCCCAACGGTTGCGCCCTGCCAGCGATGCCTCCCCTGACGGCACGACACCGCGCGCCCGGCACGTGGGTTCGCCGCTGATCCAACCTCTTATCGTTTCCGGGGACGGCGTCAGGCCGCGCCCGGAAGGACGGCGATGCCGAGCATCCACATGTCCTTTGTCAGCGCGGTTCCCTGCGGGCTGGGGCGGATGCCGTCCTCCAGCGTCATGCCCGGTTTCCTCAGGCCCCGTCAGCCATAGCTGCTGGCGGAGACTTCGTAGATGGCTAGTTAGCCATAGTCCGTGCACCTGCCCTTTTGCGCCTGGCAGAGTTCCACGCCTCCGTTTTGGGCGGCGGCCCGCTCCTTCCCCGATTCGTAGAGCGGGCCACCTACCGCAGCCGTAGAACATCGGGACCCAATTACGGCGGCGGTAGACGCAGGATACAGCCGCCTGCATGGGGGTGCAGTCCTTGGCCGCGACCTGGCGGAGAGCTGGTCCGATGGGAGCGCGACCCATAGTGGATGGCTCGTGCCGACGGTGGCCCTCATTTATACTCTTAGGTCCCACGCCGCGAACGCAAGGCACTGGCCCTTTCTTGGTCGATCCGCATCGCCCTGAACATACGGACGATCTCGTAGCCTTCCGCGTGCCCCATATCGGTAATAACTTCCAAGGCGTCGAAAGTCTTGCAGTTAGCGTCTCTCCCGTCGTTTTCTTCCCCAGAGCAAGGGCCTGTATCGAGTTGATGGGAAGACCAACGAATGTTCTGGGTTGGAGATTTCCAAGAATAGGAGTTGACGGCTGGTAAGCGCCACGATTCCCGCTCTGTCCCTCAGCCGGCCCGTGCCGACACAGCATGGACTGTTTCACTGATATGCAGCACGCCGCTCAGGTTACGGATTCGCCGTTTCGAGGAAGAGACGAAGTTGCGGGGCCATCACTCCCCCGGCACGCGGATAACAACGCAGCTGAAATGCTCCCGGCCCTACGGGGGGGCCAGCGGGTTTTTGAGCATTTGAACCTCATCGATGAAGTGGGACACGTCTCCGGCGGCTCCGCCTTGAGTAGGTGATCTGCCCCTGATGGGTGCTGGACGGATTTCACCATGCGCAGTTCAAATGAGGCACTATTGACGCCCTGCGCGTCACATGGCACGATAATGAGCAGCAGTGATACCGGTATCAGGTAGTTTCACTGCCGGCAGATCAAATGACGAAAGGACCGCTCGTGCTTGGCTTTAAAGAAGAGGAATTCCTCACCCAGACGCGCAGCGCACTCGCGCTGCAGGAGCAAATTGAACAGTTCGTAGACTCCATTCAGGAGCGAGGCTTCGAGAATCTCTTCCTGGTCGGTGCCGGTGGCACATACGCGGCGATGCTCCCGTACGAGCACTTCATCCGCTCGCAATCCACGTTGACCGTCCGCGCGGCCATCGGCAAGGAACTCATGCTGACGGCAGACCCCACTTTCGGGCCCGGTTCCATCGCCGTTTTCGCTTCCGTTTCCGGAACAACGGAGGACATCATCGAAGCCATCGACTTCGCCAAGGCCAAAGGCGCGTACACGGTCGGCTTCACGGGATTCGGGGACAGCCCCTTTGCCAAGGCACTGGACGTCGTCATGGTCACCGAGCCAAAGACCTGGCCATTCGACATCCCCCTGCTGCTCCTGAGCACCCGTCTGCTCGCCGCGCGCGGCGAGTTTGACGGCTATGAAGAGTTTGCCGCGGAGTTGCAGACCATCCCCGAAACCCTCGTTGACGTGGCCCGCCAGGCCGAGCCGGCAGCGGAAGCCTTCGCCGAAAGGAACAAGGACGTTGACTACCATTTCCTCGTCGGCGCCGGGAACCTGTGGGGCTTCACCTACCTCTATTCCATGTGCATCCTCGAAGAGATGCAGTGGCTTCGGACCACGCGCGTCCACGGCGCCGAATTTTTCCACGGCTCTCTGGAACTCATCGAGGAGGATACGAGTCTCATGCTTTTCCTCGGCGAGGACGAAAGCCGGCCGCTCATGGAACGCGTGGTCAAGTTTGCCGAGAACTACAACAAGAACACCACCCTGCTGGACACCAAGGATTACGAACTGGCCGGGATCAGCCCACGGTTCCGCGGCCTATTGGCACCGTTGGTCCTGGACACGGTGGTTGACCGGATCAGCAAGCACCTTGAGAGGGTCCGCAACCACTCGCTGGACCTGCGCCGCTACTACCGCGTCGTTGAATACTGACAGAGACCGCTTGCCGCACCCCGTCTTCGGGGCGTGGCACCCAGCACTGCGGGCCCGGCAGCTCCGGGCCCGCAGCGTCGAGACAGGGAGAGCATGAAAGTAATCGGATTCGGGGACAATATTGTGGACCGCTTTCTGGACCGTAAGGTGATGTATCCCGGCGGGAACTGCGTCAACGTGGCAGTCCTGGCGCGCCGCCTCGGCGTCGAGTCCGCCTATCTCGGCGTCTTCGGTTCCGATCCGCTGGGTGACTTTGTCCGGGCCGCCGTACAGGACGAGGGAGTAGACGTCAGCCGCTGTGTTATCCGTGAAGGCCCCAACGGCGTCACCGAAATCAAGGTGGTTGACGGCGACCGGATATTTCTAGGCTGGAATGACGGAGGCGTCACCATGAGTCATCCGTTCGTGCTGGAGCCGGAACACCTCGAGTACCTGGCGACGGCGGACCTCGTACATTCGAGCGTCTACTCCGCGTCCGAATCGCAGCTTCCGGCGGTCCGGACTGCCGGCACCCTGGTCAGCTTCGACTACTCCTCCGAACAGGAACGGCGTACCGACGCCTATTTGCAGCAAACGGCGCCCTTCATCGATCTGGCCTTGCTCTCCCTCGGGAGTCAGCCCCTGGATGCTGTGGAAAGGGACCTGCGGCGGTTAGTTGCAGCGGGGGCCTCCTTGGCCGTCGGGACCAGAGGGGCAGCCGGGGCCGTGCTCTTCGACGGCAGCGACTTCTTCATTCAGGGGGCCGTCGCAACAGACGCCGGGCGATTCGCCGACACGATGGGATGCGGTGACGCCTTCTTAAGCGGGCTCGTCGTGAGCCTGCTCAAAGCTGGCTGGACGCGGCGCTTCCGGCCGTCCGCCAGCTGCCTGCGGGAGGCACTGGCCTTCGCAGCCGTCGCTGCTGCAGAGCAGTGTTATGTGGAGGGCGCCTTCGGATACGGACGCCCCGTCGCTGCACCAACTAGGATCTGATGCAGGAACAAAGCTATGACCCGGAACCGCAGTCGCGGATTCCACGAAAAGAAGGGGCCTGGATGTCGTCGGACCACCAGCACCACGCGGCTGCTCCGACCATCACAGAAGTTGCCGCCGCTGCCGGAGTCGGCAGGGCCACGGTCGCCCGCACACTGGGAAACTACGGCTCAGTCAGTGATGCCACCCGCGCCAGGGTGATGCTTGCCGCGGAGCGATTGGGCTACCAGCCGAACACCTTGGCGCGGAGCATGACGACGGGCATTACTAAGACCCTCGGAATCGTCCTGGCGGACGTCGCCAACCCGTTCTTCTCCGGCGTTCTCAGAGGTATTTCGGAAACCGCCAAGCTGGGCGGCTACGATGCCATCATCCTGAGCACCGACGAGAAACTGGAGCTTGAGCGGGACGCCATCGGGGTCCTGCTGGCCAAACAGGTTGACGGCCTGGTGGTGGCTTCGGCCGCCGGTCGCAGCGATGACGTCTCGCACCTTTCCAACGCCATCGAGCGTGGTATTCCGGTAGTACTGATCGACCGCCTCGTAGACAGCCTCGACACCGATTCGGTGGTGATCGACAACCGCGAGGCGGCCCGATCCGCCGTCGGTTCGCTTATCCAGAACGGCCACCGGAGAATTGCCTTTGCCTGGGGACCGGTGACCCTCAGCCCTGCAACCGACCTGGAGCAGATGCACCGCATCCTCGATGAGGCCCTTTGGAGCGACGGTGAACGCCTGCGCGGCTACCTTGACGCCCTGGACGAAGCCGGGATACCTTTCGACACCGCGCTGGTGACCCACGTCCTGAAAAACGAACGACAAGCTACCCGTGCTGTCAGCGGCATGCTGGCACTCGCGGATCCGCCCACCGCGATCTTTACCACCGAGACGGAGGCCACCGTGGGCGCCCTGCATGCACTGCGGGCCCGAAACCTGCGGCTGCTGAAGGATGTCTCGCTCATCGGCTTCGATGACAGCCCGTGGGCTGCCGTCATGGAACCGCCGCTGACCATGATCCAACAGCCCATGCGGGAGCTGGGAGCGGTAGCTGCACAGCAGCTCATCTCCCGTATTGACGGAGACACCTCGGCCCCGACGAAGCATGTCCTGCCCTCGACCCTGATCGTACGCTCATCGGACGGGCCAGTGCCGGCGGCCCACGGCGAATAGAATTCCGCCGGCAATTCCTGTTTGAACCCTTCCCCATCAACGCAAACCATGATTCACTGTGGTACCGGTATCACTGATACCAACATCCAACAGCGGAGATTGGCGGCCTGTCCAACGGCGGGCGCGCGCGCCACTCCAATTCGTGAAGCCTCGGCTAATCGGCCACCGAGCGAAAGTAGGAAATGATGCGCAAAAGCACCCTATTGATGACGGCAATATTGGCTAGCGGCGCCCTGGCGCTGGCCGGCTGCGCGGACGGCGGGAGCCCCACCGCCGCTACCCTCGACTTCACCAAGGCCCCGGAATACTCGGGAACCCTGAGCATCCTGACCAAGTTTGGCGGCGATCCCCTCGAGCCGTACTTCGAGGATCTGGCCGCCGAATACAAGAAACTTCACCCGGACGTGTCCTTCGAGCTTATTCAGGAGACGGATCAGAGCATCAAGGACAAAACCAAGACCCTGACCGCATCGCAGGCCCTGCCGGACATCTACTTCACCTGGGCGGGCAACTGGGCCAACAACTTCATCGACGGCGGACTAGCTGCCGATCTCACCCCAGCCTTAGCGCCCGGCACGGAGTGGGGGGACAAATTCGGGGAATCGGCGCTGAAGGCCTTCGAAAAGGACGGTAAATACTTTGCCGTCCCGCTGTACAACAACGGCAAATTCATGGGTTACAACCAACGGATCTTCGAGGAACTGAAGCTCACACCGCCGTCGACCTTCGAGGATCTCATTTCCTCCTGCCCGGTCCTCAAGGCCGCCGGCTACGAGCCCATCGCGTTTGGAAACAAGGACGGCTGGCCAGCACTGCATTACCTGCAACAACTGTTCGCTTATCAAGTGCCGGCCGAGGTGCTGGAGGCGGACTTCAACCCGGGGACGGCGAAGCTGGAGAACGCGGGCTACCTCAGGGCGATGGAGCAATTCACCGCCCTGGTCAACGACTGCACGGGCAGCGGCAAGGATTCAAACGGTGTCCTGTACACCACCGCCCAGCAGGCCCTGGCTCAGGGCAAGGCCGGAATGTACTACCAAGAGATCCTCGAGTTCGACACCACGGCATCCGACGAATCCCCGTTGAAGAAGGACGGGCTCGGAATATTCAAACTCCCCGCTGCTTCCGACGCGAAGGGTGACACGAAAGCCATTGAAGGTTCTCCCGAGGGCTACATCGTAAACGCCAAGTCCAAGAATGCCGTCCTCGCCGCAGATTTCATGAAGTTCGCCACCAGCACCCTCAGCGCCGCCAAGCTTTCGGCCCCGCCCTACGGTCAGCCCAGCGCAGTCAAGGGCGCCGTCTCGGAACAGAACTCCTCAGGCCCCGTCATCGAGGGCATCAAACAGGTGAACGAGGCGTCGAACGCCATCATCTGGCTGGACTCGGTAACGGTTCCCGAGGTCGCAGATGCCTGGCTGGCCGGCGGAGAAGCCCTGATCGCCGGAACCCAAAGCCCCGAACAGGTTCTTGCCTCGGTTCGCGCCGCATCCAGCGCGGCCAAATAGCGGACAGCGCCATGACAGTTTCCAACACCGCACGGAGACCGGCAGCCCCGCCCTCCGTGCCTAAGTCCGCCGCCCGCCCGGCTGGACGCCCCGCGAAAAAGGCGTCGCCGCACCGTTGGCGCACCCTCGTCTGGGTGCTTCCCGCCGCTCTGCTGTTGTGCGTCTTCGCTTACCTGCCACTCGTGCAAAACCTCGGTTTCAGCATGCTCAAGTGGGACATCTACAGCGGACGGCAGACCTTTGTGGGTGCGGACAACTACATCAAGATGTTCAACGACCCCATTTTTTGGAGATCATTGCTCAACAACACCCTTTACGCCGGAATCTCCATCGTTTTCCAGGTGTTCGGAGCGCTCATTCTCGCTGCGATGATCGAAGGGCTGCGCAGCGAACGGTGGCGCGGAATCCTGCGGGCCATCTACTTCGTCCCTTCCGCGATCTCGCTCACCGTCGCGGGCCTGCTGTTCTACTTCATCTACGAGCCGCGGATGGGCATCCTGAATGCGGCACTCGAGTTCCTGGGCCTGGGCAATTTCACCCAGGCCTGGCTGGGGCAGGAAAACACTGCGATCTTCGGCATAATCGCCATGAGCCAATGGCAGGGTTTTGGCTACTGCACCCTGCTGTTTGCCGTCGCTCTGCAGCGGATCCCCACGGAATTGTACGAGGCAGCCTCGATCGACGGCGTCGGCTCTTTCCGCCGGTTCGTTTCCATTTCCCTTCCGCTGGTCAGGGAAATGAGCAGCCTCATGATGATCGTCACCGTGTCAGGGGCTTTCCAGGTGTTCAACGAGGTCATGGTGATGACGACGGGCGGTCCGAACAATTCCAGCCAGGTCCTGGGTACATGGCTCTACCGAAGCGGTTTTGTCCGCAACGACTTCGGTTACGCCGCCGCCATTGCAACCGCGGTTTTCATCATCACGCTGGTGCTCGCAGTGCTTCAGCTCCGGTTATCCAAGCGCAGGAGAGTCGAATGGTAACGCGTACGTCCATGCTCATCGTCCTTGGCCGGGTTTTCGTGCGGGCATTCCTGTTGGCCCTCGCCGTCGTGGTCATCTATCCGCTGTTGTGGATGCTGCTGAACGGGGTGAAGTCCAACGCGGAACTGTTCGCCAACCCGTTCGCACTCCCGGTCGCCTGGCGCTGGGAAAACTACGCCACGGCCTGGAACCGCGGAGTGGGGGACTATCTCACGACGAGCGTTCTGGTCACCGTTGCGTCCACCATCGCCACGGTGTTCATCAGTGCCTGGGCGGCCTACGGACTAACGAAGGTCACTATCCCCTTCAGCCGCACCGTGCTGATCCTTATCCTTGGCGGACTGATGCTGGCGCCCACCGTGGCCCTCATTCCGCTGGTGAAGATGTTCCAGGCGATGGGCCTCTACAACAGCTTTTGGGCGCTGCTGATTCTGTACACGGCGTTCCGGGTCCCGTTTACTACTTTCCTGATTCGGGCCTACATGTTGGACCTGCCCGCTGAAGTGGATGAGGCAGCGGCGGTGGACGGAGCCTCGAAATCGCGGGCGTTCTGGCAGATCATCCTGCCGATGTGCCGTCCGATCATTATCTCTACGGTCCTGTTGAACATACTCTTCACCTGGAACGAGTACCTTTTCGCGATGATCTTCACGAGTGGCGGTGCCCTGCAGACCCTGCCCGTGGGCCTGACCAACCTCATGTCCAAACACGGCACGGACTATCCGGTGGTCTTCGCCGGCATGGTGATCGCTGCACTTCCGGTCATCGTGCTCTTCTTCGCCGGCCAACGGTACTTCATCCGCGGCTTGGCCGACGGTGTCGGGAAGTAGCCGTGCACGCCATTACCCCAAACCAGGTTGCGGCTCGAATTTCGGCAGGAACCGGGCTGCCGGCGGGTCTTGCCCCGCCGGCAGAGGTAGCCCTGGCCCGGGCCCTCACGAAGATGCCGCGTGCCGGTGCCGCACCCGGAAAGCTGATCTACGAGCCCAAATGGGACGGCTACTTCACTGGACTTCGTCAAGCCGACTCTCCGTTTTCGGCCCGGGCGTGGCTGTTAAGGTGATGGTGTGCCGGACGTCAGTGCGGTAATTCCTTCGGGGCTTCGCCCGCCACTGGAAGTCGCGTTGGCGAAGGCTGTCAGGAATGTTGCGGCCGTGGGGTCGCTGCCCGCTCCGGTATGTTTCGAACCCAAATGGGACGGCTATCGCACTCAAATTTTCCGCGAAAAAGGCAGGACGAGCCTGTGGTCCAGGCAGGGCAAGGACCTGACCCGGTATTCTGTTCGGCTTAGCACGACCCGGGATGACTTTTCCCTAGTCAAAGGGCAGTTAGTAGTGCGCGACAGGTGTCGCCCACTTATTGCCCAGCTAGTCCATTAGTCAGCGCCACAAGTCGACGTCCATCCAGCCCCGAAGTCCCGGGGTTGCCAGGATAATCTCGTATCCCTAGCGTTTTGAGACAGATGGGTTTCGAGACACCTCTGACGTACGGTGAGAAATCTTCACCTGTCAGTTTCAGAAGTCGTCTGCACGGAATGTCAGAAGCCGTCTGCACTACTGCAATGACGTTTGGGGGTTGGCCGGCACCAACGAAGGCACACTCTGAGCCTTGGGAAGTCCTACTCCTTGGTCGTTAGGCGCTATCGACTCAGGACCAATGGCTCTGCGTTTCGCATTGCTGGTCCCGCGGGTCGCGTCACTTTCAGGCAGGGGGCCGTGGCGGTCCCGCCTTTGGCATAGAGGGACACGCGGGTGCTGTCCGGCCCGGGAAATATAAGGCCTGTCATGGTGACCTGGCCGTTTTGGGCGAAGACTTCCACTGAGCAGTGGTCGATGAAGAGGGTGAGAGTGTATGAGCCGTCGGAGGCCGGTTTCAGTGGTGCCGTATCGGTGGAAGCAAAGGCGTCATGAAATTCCGTGTTGCCGGAACTTGTCCGGTCCATGATGAGCCGGTTTTCGGAGGGGCGGATGCCGATGCTTGTGCCGTCGGTGCCGTTGCCTCGAATGATGAGTCCGAATTCGTCCGCGGATTCCGGGATGAAGGTCACCTCGATGATCTCTACCGGTGCTCCGGTGTGCAGGTGGCGCATTCCTTCATCTATTGCAAGATCAGACCAGGTGTTCACCGACAGTGCGTGGCCGGTTCGATATTCGTCGGCGACCCGTTGGGACAGTCGGGGCTGGCCTTGGTCTGTGACCAGGGACATTTCGCGAACGAGTGACATGGAACTGCGCCATGGCCAGGTCGGGATGGCGGCGCCGTATTGCCAGTTGTTCATCCAGCCGACCATGAGACGGCGCCCATCGGGTGCGTTGTTGAAAGACACGGCTGCGTAGTAGTCGCGTCCCCAATCGAGCCAGTGGTAGGCGTCGAGCTCGGCCGTTTGGCAGCTGCCGGCGGTGACGGTTGTTTCGGATGTGAAGGCCACGCCGTCGAAGTGGCCGACAAAGTATTGGCCCCCTGACCCGCCATTGGGTCCTCCGGGGTTGAGGTTCACGGTGAGAATCCACTTGGTCCGCTCTTCGTCGCCGTCCAGTGGCAAAGGGAAAAGGTCAGGGCACTCCCAGACGCCGCCGGTGGCGTTGGCGGGTCCGAAGCTGCTGAGATAGCGCCAGTCCCGAAGGTTATCGGAGCTATAGATGACGACTCTGTGCTCGTTGGCTTCAACGGCCACCATGACCCAATAGCTGCCCGGGGGCCCGTTGTAGCGGAATACCTTCGGATCGCGGAAGTCTGCGGAGTTCCTGTCGAGGACGGGGTTGCCCTGGTACTTCGTCCAGGTGTAGCCGCCGTCGGAGCTCCAGGCCAGGGACTGGGCCTGTGTGCCGCGGCGGGCTGAGCTGTCTTTGTAGGCGCTGGTGTAGATCGCCACCAGTGGGGCGTTGAGCCCGTTGCCGAGGCCGCTGGTGTTGTACTGGTCGACGACGATGCTGCCGGAGTAGATGTCCTCTTCGGCGTCGCAGAGGATGGCCACGGGCTGCTCGTCCCAGCTGATCAGGTCCACCGAGGTGGCGTGGCCCCAGGACATGTTGCCCCAGACGTTCCCGAAGGGGTTGTTCTGGTAATAGAGGTGGTAGATGCCCTCGTGGTAGACGAGTCCGTTCGGGTCGTTCAGCCAGGTGTTTTGGGCCGTGTAGTGGATGGCGGGCCTGAAGATGTCATCCTCTTGGGCGGGAATAGCAATCATGACGTTGGGTGCCTTAACGGGTAGTCGGTGGGTCGCCGGGGGTAGGTGGCAGCTGCGGCGGTTGTCGGGGTGACTTCCGGGCAGCAAGGAAACGCGGTCGCCGGTGGACGGTTGAGGACGGACGTCGGGCCCGGAGGAGCGGGTTCTCCCAGTATTGGGGGATGCCGGCCCTCCACCGGCAGGTGATCGCCTTTAGCGCAGCCGGAGAGGCTGTGTTTGTGTCAGCGGCAGCCGCAGGAAGCGCGCAGTACCAGCTCGGTGGGGAAGATTCTGGTCTGCGTTTCCCCTCCGGGGTTTGGAGCCAGGAGGGCTTCCACTGCGGTCTGCGCCAAGTCGTTTACAGGTTGGGCGACTGTGCTGAGCCGGGGCCAGGTGTATTCAGATTCGGGCGCGCCGTCGAAGGAGAACACGGCGAGGTCCTCCGGTAGCCGGAGGCCGGCCTCGTGGAGGGCGCAGAGGAGCCCCGCAGCCTGCTGGTCGGAGCTGACGAAGACGGCGGTGGGCCGCTCGCTGCGGGCCAGCAGCTCCTGTCCGGCACGGTACCCACCCTCGCGGGTGAACGGTGCCCTGACGATGGGGCCCTCCGTGAGGCCGGCATCCTGGATCCCCTGATGCCATCCGACCTCGCGTGCGTCAAGGTCACTGTCGGCATTGCCGCCCATGACCAGCCCGATGCGTTCGTGGCCGTGGCTGATGAGGTGCTCGACCGCCATGCGTGCCCCGTCCTGGAAGGCCACTCCGACGGAATTGGAACCGTGGCCTCCCGCGCCGTGTTTCACGACGGCGGGACTGCCTGCTGTGGCGAGGTCAGTGGCGTGGTTCAGGAGCACGGCGGGGATGTCTGCCTGTTCAAGATCCATCAGATCGGGTTCGAACAGCAGGCTGCAGAGGAACAGGCCGTCCACCCTCCGGGCGGCGAAGTTCTTGATGAGGCGGCGCTCTGTGCGGAGCGAGTCCTGGGAGTCCGCCAGCAGGAGGGTGTAGCCCCGCTCGGCCGCGGCGTTTTCAACGGCGCGGGCGAGCGAGGCGTAGAACGGATTTATCGCATCGGAGACGATCATGGCGAGCATCTCACTGGAACCCAGGGCAAGTGCCCGGGCTGCCGCGTTGGGCCGGTAGCCCAGCGCCCTGATTGCCTGCCGCACCTTGGCCTCGTTCGCCGGGGACACGGCCCTGGGCCCGCCGTTGACGACGTAGCTGACGACGGCGGGGCTGACCCCTGCCATCCGGGCGACGTCGTCGCGTGTGGTGGGCTTGGCTTGTGAGGTGTGGTGCGGCATGGCAACCATGCTAGCGGCGTTTACTTGGCGGATTCGCGGAGTGCCGGGCGGGGCAGCTCTGCGGGAGCGTCGCCGAAGTCGGGCACCGGCAGGCGTTCGCCGCCGCGCAGGGCGGACTGGTGGGCAGCGATGCCGGGAAGCGTGTAGCGGGCCGCTTCCCAGGCGTTGACCGGAGGCAGGGTGCCGGTGTTCATGGCGGTGACGAAGTCGTCCACGAGGAAGTGGTGGCTGCCCTCGTGCCCATTGGGCAGTCCGCGGAACTCCGCCGGCAGGCGTCCCGCGTCGTGCACGGAGGCCATGCCGGACATAAACGCATCGCGCAGTGCTGGAGCCACATCGGCCAACAAGGGGTCATCCGCGTCCATGGTGGCCTGGGTCTCGAGCTGGTCACTGATGTCGGTCACGGCGTGCTTGTCCTGCCAGACGCTGACCAGGGCGAGCTGTTCCATGCTTGCCTCGGTGCCGAAGTAGCGGAAGCGGCTCTCGCGCAGGTGGGAGGGGTAGCCCACCCTGCGGAACTCGTTGATGCGCATGGACCCGCCGCCGGCGAGTTCGAACAGGGCGCTGGCGTTGGAGAAGTCGTTGTCGAACATACTGACCTCGCGGTCGAAGACGCCGTCGCCGCGCTCATCCCGGACTCCGACGCAGCTGACGCTGACGGCATGACCGCCGGTTGCTCCGAGCACTCCGCCCACGGAGTGGGTGGGGTAGAGCATGGGCGGGTAGCTGGCGGTGCTCTTCCAGTTTTGTCCGCCGCTGTACTGGTAGGCGTTGTAGAAGCCGAGGTCCATGTCGTGGACGTAGTCGCCCTCCGCGTAGAAGATCCGGCCGAAGGCGCCCTCGGCATTCTTCTTGCGGGCCAGGACGGTTGCCGGGTTGTAGTAGCTGGTCTCACCCATCATGTAGGTCAGCCCGGTCTCCCGGACCGCTTCGATGATTTCTGCGATCTCCGCTTCGGAGATCGCCATCGGCACGGCGGAGTAGACGTGCTTGCCGGCGCGCAGCGCCTGCACCACCAGGGGTCCGTGGGTCCAGCGCTGGGTGAAGATCGCAACGGCGTCGACGTCGCTTTCAAGCATTGCCTCGAAGCTGTCGAACGTTCCTGCAGCCCCAACGTTGCTGGTTTGCGCCTCTGCACGCTCAGTGATGAGGTCGGTGAAGTAGATGTCTGAGATTCCGGGGTGGGCAGCGAAGAGCTTGGCGAATACGCCTGAGAACTGTCCTGCACCAACGATTCCAATTGAAGAAGTCATGGGAAAAACAATGGGCCAAAAATCTACGCGCGTCAAGGGGTTGTTTATTTTGCCCTCAACATCCGCTGAATTACGGGAAATAGCTTGCAATGATTTGCGCAACGCGCGTAGAGTAGCCGCCAAGTGTTACCTACCTCACAGGAGAGGGATCAATGATGACCACCACTGCCGCCAGCCGGGCCGCCAGAGCCGGCACAGCTCTTCATGAACCACCAGGACGGGCCGGGAAGCCCTTTTGGCGCCGGAACCACGGGGACCTGCGGATTGCCCTGTTCTTCATCGCCCCGGCCCTGCTCGGTTTTGTCACCTTCTATGTGGTCCCCGCGGTCCGGGGCACCTACCTGAGCTTCACCGAGTACAGCCTGTTGGGTGAACCGGAGTGGGTTGGCGGGGCGAACTACGCCGCGATCGCGAAAGACCCGCTGTTCTGGAATGCACTGGCGGTGACGGGCGAATACGTGCTGATCAACATGGTCCTCCAGACGACACTGGCCCTGGGCCTGGCGCTGCTGATGCACCGGGTCGCCAGGTCCACCCTGATCAGGGGGGCGCTGCTCCTGCCCTACCTGATGGCCAACGTGATCGCGGCACTGCTCTGGTTCTGGCTCCTCGATTACCAGATCGGCATCGTCAACCACTTCATCGAAGCCCTCGGTTGGCCGCGGGTGGCGTTCTTCGGCAGCGAGGCATGGGCCATCCCCACCCAGGCCCTAATCAACACCTGGCGCCACGTGGGCTACACCGCCTTGCTCCTCTTCGCAGGTCTCCAGGCCATTCCCCGGCAAATCTACGAGGTGGCCGAGCTCGACGGCGCCTCCCCTATCCAGACCCTGCGGCGCATCACCCTGCCGCTGCTGCGCCCGGTCATCGCGCTGGTGGTCATCGTCACCGCGATCGGATCGATCCAGATCTTTGACACCGTTGCCGTGACCACCCAGGGCGGCCCCGTCAACGCCAGCCGCGTCCTGCAGTTCTACATCTACCAAAAAGCCTTCACCGAGTCAGACTTCGGCTACGGTTCCGCCCTCGCCGTCATCCTCTTCGTCATCCTCGCCGTGGTGGCCTTCGTGCAGATGAAGTTCCTCCGCGGCAACGAGTCGGACCTGGACTAAGGAAACCAACCATGACCGCCACCAACCGCCCTTCCCGTCCCCGCTTTCAGCGCCTCCGCAAACCCATAACCGTGCGCCGGGCGATGTCCTGGGCCCTGATCATCCTGGCCGTGGCCGCCTCCGTGCTGCCGTTCTACTGGGTCATCAGGACCTCACTGTCCACCAACGGTTCGCTGGCCAGCAACGCCACGAACCTGCTGCCGGCGGACTTCAACCTCGGCGCCTTCAAGCGCGTGTTCGGACTCCAGTCGGCCGAAGAAGCAATGGCAGAGGGCGGCTCCGGGGCGCACATCGATTTCTGGCTGTACCTGCGCAACTCTGTCCTGTTCGCCTCCATCACCACGGCAGGTGCACTGTTCTTCAGCGCGATGGCCGCCTACGCCTTCGCCCGGCTGCGCTGGAAAGGCCGGAATGCAGTCTTCAGCCTCTTCCTCGCCACCATGATGGTCCCGGGAATCTTCACCGCACTGCCTAACTTCCTGCTTATCAAAAACCTCGGACTGCTCAACACCCTGCTCGGCCTGGTCCTGCCCTACCTGTTCATGAGCCCGTTCGCGATCTTCTTCCTGCGGCAGTTCTTCCTGAACATGTCCCGGGAAGTCGAGGAGGCAGCGATGCTCGACGGCGCCAAACACCTGCGGATCTTTTTTCAAATCGTCCTCCCCAACGCCGCAGCACCCCTGGCCACCCTCGCGCTGCTGACCTTCATCGGCCAATGGAACGAATACTTCTGGCCGCTCCTGGTCGCCAACCAAGACGACCTGAGGGTCCTCACCGTCGGACTCGGCGTCTTCAAGGCACAGGCCCCCCAAGGCGCTCCTGACTGGTCCGGCCTGATGGCCGCCACCCTCGTCTCGGCCCTGCCGATCCTCCTGCTGTTCGTCGCCTTCGGCAAGAAAATCGTCAACTCCATCGGCTTCTCCGGCATCAAATAACCCCGAAACCAGCTCCCAAACCCGCCACAAACCAGCGCCACCCCCTTCCGGTGCGCCCCACCCTGTCCTGAAAGGACCCACCATGAAAAAGAAAACAGCCGGCGCCATCGCCGTTGCGGCTGCCGCCGTCCTGGCCCTGTCCGCCTGCGGAAGCGGGGGAGGCCCCTCATCCGAAGAAGCAAAAGGCGAGCTCAGCTACTGGCTCTGGGACCCGAGCCAGCGCCCGGCCTACCAGCAGTGCGCCGACGACTTCCACAAGGCCAACCCGGACATCACCGTCAAGGTCACCCAGCGCGGATGGGACGACTACTGGGCCACCCTCACCAACGGCTTCGTCGCCGGAAACGCCCCGGACATCTTCACCAACCACCTCACCAAATACCCGGAACTGGTCAAAACCAAGCAGCTGCTGCCTCTCGATGAAGCCCTCAAGAAGGACTCAGTTGACCTCTCGATCTACAACGAAGGACTGGCCGACCTCTGGGTCGGCGAAGACGGCAAGCGCTACGGGCTGCCGAAAGACTGGGACACGGTCGCGATCTTCTACAACAAGACAATGACCGCCGACGCAGGCATCAGCGAGGACCAGATCAAAAACCTCACCTGGAACCCCCAGGACGGCGGCAGCTACGAGAAGACCATCGCCCACCTGACCGTGGACAAAAGCGGCAAACGCGGCGACGAACCCGGCTTCGACAAGAACAACGTCGCCGTCTACGGCCTGGGCCTCAACGGCGCAGGCGGCGGCCTGGGCCAGACCGAATGGAGCTACCTCACCGGCACCACCGGCTGGACCCACACCGACAAGAACCCCTGGGGCACCCACTTCAACTACGACGATCCCAAGTTCCAGCAGACCATCGCCTGGTACGCCGGCCTGATCGACAAGGGCTACATGCCCAAGCTGGAAACCACGGTCGGAGCCAGCACCGCTGACATCTTCGCCGCCGGCAAGTCAGCGATCAACGTCAACGGCTCCTGGACGATCGGCCAGTACACCAGCTACAAAGACATCAACCTCGGTATCGCACCCACCCCCACCGGGGTCAACGGCAAGCGGGCATCCATGCTGAACGGTCTGGGGGACACCATTTGGGCCGGCACGAAGAAGCCAGCCGCCGCGGCGAAGTTCGTCGAATACCTCGGATCCGCAGCCTGCCAGGACATCGTCGCGTCCAAGGCAGTCGTCTTCCCCGCAGTCAAGACCTCCTCCGAAAAGGCCGCAGCGGCTTTCCAGGCCAAGGGCGTCGACGTCACACCTTTCACCCGGCCCGTGAAGGACGGCGCCACGTTCCTCTTCCCCATCGCCGATAAGGCACCGAAGGTCGAAGGCATCATGAAATCCGCCGTTGACGCCGTCGTAGCAGGCAAAAACGCCGCCAGCTCGCTCACCCAGGCCAACGAACAAGTCAACGCCCTCTTCAAGTAACCATCCGACGCCAATGGAAGGGGCGGACCTTCTAGGTTCCGCCCCTTCCACCCGCGATAACCATCCACCCCCCAGGACCACCATGTACACCAATGCATCAAATGAAGACCTCTTCCACATTCGGGTCCAGAAACGCAGCCAATTAGAGGACAAACTGGACAAAGCCGTGGACATCCTCGCCGAACGGGCCCCGCTCTGCGGCGGCAAAGGGATACTCGTTGCCCGGCACTCCGCTCGGGACTTCACCGTCCAGCTCCACCCCGATATCCCGTACGGAACCATCCAGGAAAGGCAGGAATGGTAACCCGCCACGGGAACAGCCTCCCCTGGAAACCATGACCAGAAACATCCCACGGGATGAAACGCCGCCGGAAACCCCAACCCAACCCACGGAGAACCCCTTGACTTTGGACCTGCATGCGAACAGCACACGTCCCTTCCTGGCCGCCGGCATGGAGATCTCGATCGACCCTGCGCGTCAGGTCCTCACCCTGGCCACCCCCGGGGGCGCATCCCTGGCGCGCCTTCGCCTGCTTGCCAGCATCAATACGACCGCCGGCACTGACGAAATCCGTGTCACAGACGTCAACGTCAACGCCACCGACGGGAACCTCACCCAGGTGGGAATCACGGCAGCGAGCTCACTGTGGCAGCACCACCACACCCAGCTGAGCGCCGAAGGTGACGCCCTCGAACTGACCACCACCGTCCAGGGCACAGGCCGCATCACATCCATCCGCCAGCTCGGCGCCCACGTAGCCGGCTCCGGCCTGCTTCCCAGTGACCTGCTGCACAGCAGCGTTTTCTCCCCCAACCCGGACCGGCCCTGGCAGGTCCTCCGCCCTGCGGGTGAATCCGCCGCCCTGGGCGTAGTGGGAGACGGTGGTCAGCCCGGCGTCGGAAGATGGCTCTTCACCCCACCCCCACTGTGCCTGGCCCTCTCCCCCAACGACCCCGACGCCTCCACGGTATCGGGCGGGCCCTGCCTGATGATCGGTGTCGCAACAAAGCGGCGCCCCTTCACCCAACTCACCTACGACGCCCTCACCCCGGGCTTCTCCCTCCATTACGACTACGACGGACACACCTCAGTCGAGGGCCAATTCAGCACACCCACACTCCTGCTGTTCCTCGCCAATGACCCTTACGAAGGGCTCAAACGCTACCGCGAGCTGCTCGACGCACGAGGTCTGCTGCCCGCCCGCACCCAGGCCCCGCCCTCACCAGAATGGCTCGAACCGATGTTCTGCGGCTGGGGCGCCCAAAACGCCGACGCAATGGCCTCCATCGGCGGTCAGCGCCCGGCAGTCGACCGGGCACGACAGGCAGACTACGACGGCTATCTCAAGACGCTTGCCACGCACGGGATCGTGCCCGGAACCATCGTCATCGACGACAAATGGCAGCAGGACTATGCCACCTGCCGGCCCGACACCGAAAAATGGCCGGACATGGCCGGCTGGATCCGGGAACGGCATGACGCCGGCCAGCGGGTCCTGCTCTGGTACAAGGCTTGGGACACCGAGGGCGCACCACCGGAAGCCTGCGTCCGTGACCACACCGGTCAGCCGGTCGCCCTCGACCCCGAATCACCGGCCGGGCGCAAGCTGATCCAGCAAGCAGCACGGTCCATGATCGGCGAGCTCGGTGCCGACGGGATCAAAATAGACTTCACCGCCTCCACCCCCGCAGGCTCCGCCCTCACCCATGCCGGGCCGTCATGGGGAATCGACCTGCTCCACGAACTGCTCGCAGTCCTGTACCAGGCCATCAAGGACATCAACCCCGACGCCCTCGTGGTCACGCACACTCCAGACCCCGGCTTCCGCGACGTGACCGACATGCTCCGCCTCAACGACGTGCTCATGCTCGACCAGCCAGGCGGCCACACCGAACCACCCGACACCACCCCCGGCACCGGTGTCGTCGACACCTTGACCCACCGGGCCCGGGTCGCCCGGGCAGCCTGCCCGGAACTGTTGATCGACACCGACGGCTGGGCCCTGCCCAGCCAAGCCGCCTACCAGAGCTGGACCTTGGCACAAACACGTCTCGGGGTTCCCAGCCTCTACTACACCGACCGCCTCGACGTTCCCGACCCCGGCGAACAGCCCATCCCGCCCTCGTCCCTGCAAGCCACAGCGCAGCACTGGGCAGCCTACCGGGCCACGGTAATCGTCGACGCTGAATAAAGTACGAAAAAACGGGGTGTGCAGCCTCGGATGGCGGGAGGCTGCACACCCGCCGCGAAACACTGCAGGTTGGGCTTCGCTCGAAGCATCTCAGTACTGTCCGCACCAAGGAGTCAGGGCCACCCTGGCTTTGTTGCGGCCCTCACGTACCTGCTGACCTCCTGGGTTGACCCTTTCCGGCCGGTTCATTCCTGCCTTCAAACTTCCCTCACCCGTGCGCCGGCCCGCTTCTTCCAGCGGCAGGCAGAAAGGCACCGATGACGTATTCGGCTGCAACCATCCGCTATGAATCCATGCCGTACCGCCGCGTCGGACGCAGCGGCCTGAAACTTCCCGCCATCTCCCTGGGCCTGTGGCACAACTTCGGCGACGACAAGCGCTTCGATGAACAGCGCGCCATCCTTCGCCGCGCCTTCGACCTCGGCGTCAACCACTTTGACCTGGCCAACAACTACGGCCCGCCGGACGGCTCGGCCGAGACCAACTTCGGCCGCCACCTGCAGGACGACTTCAAGCCGTACCGGGATGAACTCGTCATCTCCACCAAGGCCGGCTACTACATGTGGCCGGGCCCGTACGGCGACTGGGGATCCCGCAAGTCCCTGCTCTCCAGCCTGGACCAGTCGCTGGGCCGGATGAGCCTGGACTACGTGGACATCTTCTACAGCCACCGGCCGGACCCCGCGACGCCGATGGAAGAGACCATGGGGGCGCTGGACTACGCCGTGCGCTCCGGCAAGGCGCTGTACGCGGGCATCTCCTCCTACACTCCGGAACAGACCATCGAGGCTGCCCGGATCCTGAAGGGCCTCGGCACCCCGCTGCTCATCCACCAGCCCAGCTATTCCATGCTGAACCGCTGGACCGAAAACGGAACGCCGAACCTTTACGAGGCGCTGGAAGAGGTGGGTGCCGGTTCCATCGCGTTCTCCCCGCTGGCGCAGGGCATGCTGACGGACCGCTACCTGGTCTGCATCCCGGCCGATTCGCGGGCGGCCAAACAACGGTTCCTGTCCAAATCTGCCCTGACCGAGGACAAACTGGACCGTGTCCGCGGGCTCAACAGGATCGCCGCCGGCCGCGGGCAATCACTGGCGCAGATGGCCATCGCCTGGATCCTCCGCGACCAGCCCAAGGGGTCACCCGTCACCTCCGCCCTGGTGGGTGCATCCAGCGTCCAGCAACTGGAAGACACGCTATGCGCCATAAACAACCTCGCATTTACCGGCGAGGAACTCGCGGCCATCGACGAATTCGCAGCCGAATCAGACATCACCCAAGCCAATGAACAGGTCAACGCCCTCTCCAAATAGCGACCCCAATACCTATTGCGCGCCGCGGGCGTCGTCTTCCCCCGGCGCGCAGCCCTACCCGTTCACTCCCACTCAGAAGGACAGCATTTTATGGAACCCCTCCACCTCCGTTCCGCCGGCACCAGCCTGGTGATCAGCTTCGACAGCGGGGAAGCCGAGGTCATCCACTGGGGCACGGACCTTGGCAGCACCCTGCCGGACCTCGCTATCCTCAAGGCAGCCATCCCACCGTCGTCCGCCGACGCCACCGTTCCCGCGGGCCTGCTGCCGCAGGCCTCATCCAGCTGGCGAGGCCGGCCCGCTCTGCGAGGTCACCGCATTGCCGACGGCGTTCCCGGCTACGACTTCTCCGTACGGCTCCGCGTGACTGAGGTGGTATCGGACGGCGCTGGCGCCGTCGTCATCATCCAGGCAGACGCCGACGCCGGGATCCGCATATCGTCCGTCCTGACCCTGCATGACGGCGGCCTGCTGGAACTACGCCACACCGTCACAAACACCGGAACCACGCCTTACCAGCTCGACGAGTTGGCCACTGTTCTCCCGGTGGCACCCGCCGCCGTCGAACTCCTTGACCTGACCGGACGCTGGTGCCGGGAACGCCACCCGCAGCGGCGCCCCATCCAGCAGGGCACCTGGGTCCGCACCGGCCGACACGGCCGGACCGGGCACGACTCCTCACTGCTCTTCGCAGCCGGGACCACCGGTTTCGGCAACCGCCACGGAAAGGTCTGGGCCACGCACCTCGCCTGGAGCGGTAACCACGAACAGTTCGCCGACAGCATCGGCGATGGCCGCACCATGATCGGCGGCTCCGAACTCCTCGGCCCGGCCGAAGTCATCCTCCAGCCGGGTGCCAGCTACACCAGCCCTGCGCTGTTCGCCGCCTACTCCGGCCGCGGCCTGGACGGCATCAGCGAGGCCTTCTACAGCTGGTTCCGCAACCGCCCGCACCACGTGCTGCCCGCTGCCGCTACCGGCCTGCCCGCCGGAAAGCCGCGCCCGGTGGTGCTGAACACATGGGAAGCTGTCTACTTCGACCACAACATAGACACGCTGATCGAACTGGCCGCGTCCGCCTCGGATCTTGGCGTCGAGCGTTTTGTGCTCGACGACGGCTGGTTCCGCGGCCGCCGCGACGACCACGCCGGCCTCGGCGACTGGTACGTCGACGAAACCCTCTGGCCCAACGGGCTCACACCGCTCATCGACGCCGTCACCTCCCGCGGGATGGAATTCGGGCTCTGGGTGGAACCCGAAATGGTCAACCTGGACTCCGACATTGTCCGCGCGCACCCCGACTGGATCGTTGGTCCTTCCGTCCAGAGCTACAAGGACGGCGGCCGCCTGCCGATCGAATGGCGGAACCAGCAGGTGATCGACCTCGTGAACCCGGACGCGTGGCAGTACATTTTCGACCGCGTCGACGCCCTGCTGCGCGAGAACAACATCAGCTACCTGAAGTGGGACCAGAACAGGGACCAGCTGGAGCACGGCCATGCCGGCCGCTCCTCGGTCCACGAACAAACCCTGGCCGCCTACCGGCTCTTTGACGAACTCAAGAAGGCCCATCCCGGCGTCGAGATTGAAAGCTGCTCCTCCGGCGGGGCCCGTGTGGACCTGGGCATCCTGGAACGCACGGACCGCATCTGGGCCTCGGACTGCAACGATGCCCTGGAACGGCAGACCATCCAGCGCTGGACCGGGCTGGTGGTCCCGCCCGAACTCGTGGGCGGGCACGTCGGCCCCACCACCTCGCACACCACGGCCCGCACGCACGATCTGTCGTTCCGTGCCATCACGGCTTTGTTTGGCCACTTCGGCATGGAATGGGATGTCCGCGGGGTCCAGGGCGCCGTGCGTGAGGAACTCAAACGCTTCATCGCCCTCTACAAGGAACACCGCGGCCTGATTCACTCCGGGCGCATGGTCCGCTCGGACGTGCCCGGCGATTCCCTGATGCTGCACGGCGTCGTGGCTCCCAGCGGCGCCTCCCAGGCCACCGTTTCCCCGGGCTCGACGGCGGCGCTGTTCGCCCTCGTCCGCACAGGCACCGCCCTCGCCGAACAACCGGGGCGGATCTCCATCCCCGGCTTGGAGCCGGACCGGGAGTACCGTGTGGAGCCTGTCTTCCCGGCTCCCGGTGACGCCGACTATTCGCATACGTTCACGCAGGTCAAGCCCCCGGCCTGGATGGCGGACGGCGCGGTTGCGGACGGCCGTTTCCTGGCGGAGGTGGGACTGCCCATGCCCGCCCTCAACCCCGAACACGCATTTCTGCTCAAATTCACCGCACTCTAGCAACGGGAAAGGTACAAATGTGAAAACGACATGCATCACCACGAACTCTCTGTCCGACGGCCGGGAGATCCTCTACTTTGACGACGCAGGGTCCGCCGAGCGGCCCACCGCCTCCCTGATGGACCACCGGGAACTTCCCGCCCGCCCCGAGCCCGGCCAGCTGCGCTTTGACGCGCTCAGCCGCGAGTGGGTGGCCGTCGCCGCGCACCGGCAGTCGCGGACCCACCTGCCGCCCGCGGACCAGTGCCCGATATGCCCAACGACGCCGGACAACCAGACCGAGATCCCGGCGCCGGACTACGACGTGGCCGTCTTTGAAAACCGCTTCCCCTCGCTCGGCCCCGATTCCCACGGGATTCCCGCCGCGCCGGGCTGGGGGACCACCGCGCCCGCCGTCGGCCGCTGCGAAGTGGTCGCCTTCACCCCGCGGCACACGGGCTCCTTCGCCGAACTGGGCTGGCGCCGCAGCCGCACGGTGATCGACGCCTGGGCCCACCGCACGGAAGCACTCAGCGCGCTGCCCGGCATCCAGCAGGTCTTTCCGTTCGAAAACCGGGGCGCCGACATCGGCGATCGTTAATGAGAAGGTCCCAGCGGTTCAGTGGGCGCTACGCCCGCGCACCTGCCGATGTTAGCGTGAGCCATGATTGCAACCGACTTCATAACCGCCGGCGTCTTCATATGTCTCGCCTTGGGCGTAGGCATTCTCATCTACGCAGTGAGCAAGGGTGTGAAGATCGACGACGGGAAGCATAAGGCTCTGCTGGTTGGGGTGTGGAGCGCAATGGTGATCCACTTGATTCTTGGAGGGCTTCACATCCGGTTTGTGAGCCAGAAGTAGAGCCGGTGGTTTGTGATCCAGAAGTAGAGCCGGTGGTTTGTGATCCAGAAGTAGAACCGGCTACTCCTGTCAGCGCAAGCGACCCCGGGCCGGCATGTGTTGCCCAACCTCAGCGTCGAATCGCCGCCCTCGCGCATCAACTAATTTGACAGGAAATCTCAACAAGTAATGGAAAATCTCATGTTGCGACGGAACTGTCAGGACGCATGAAGGACGCACAGCGCTGGGCCCGGCGTTTTGCTGACAGATCACGCTAAAGTGTCCGTATGCCCAGGATTTCGGCCGCGAGCAACGCCGCCCAACGTGCCGAGACCCAAAACCGCATCCTGACCGCCTTCGGGGAACTTCTCTTCACGCACGGGCTGCCCGGCCTGACCATGACGGACGTTGCCCGGCACGCGAGGATCGGCCGTACCGCCGTCTACAACTATTACGCGGACATCGAAGAGCTCCTGATCGCCTACGCCCTGGACGAGACCGAACGGTTTCTGGTGGACCTCCGGGAGTCGCTGGACTCCCTGGAAAACCCGGTGGAGCGGCTGGCCCTTTACGTGCGCGCGCAAGTGGAGGACCTTAGCCGCCGGCATCTTCCGCCTGGTCCGGCCATGGGCGCGGTGCTCTCGCCGGCGTCGTTCGCGAAGCTTGCCGTCCATGTGGGAGAGCTGAGCGTGTTGCTGCAGGGCATCCTGCGCGAGGGGATGGCCCAGGGTTACCTGCCGGACGCGGACATTGCCCAGCTGGCACAGCTCATTCATGGCACGCTCTCCTCCAGCGCGGCCCGGGGCGACGGCGCGGGCGACGGCACGGGGCAGGACTCTGCGGCCGAGGCCCGGATCAGGCGGACGGTCCTGTTCATCCAGCTCGGCGCCGGCGCCCGGTTCGACGACGCCGGCAGCCCCGTCCGGATCAGCGGCTAGCCCGTCGGCGGCAGCGCTGTCGGCATGACCGGCCAGGCGGAGTCGTCAACGATCCGCCGGTCCTCCCGCGGGCAGCTGAGTTTGCCCGGTGTCTGGTCCACCAGGTCCGGCTGGGTAAGTTCCCGAAAGTCCCCGGTGAGGATGAGGTCCACGCTCGGGTCGGAGCGTCCGTCCTGCAAGTAATCCGAGCCCGGCACGTTCCGCTGCACCGTGAACGCTGCGGACTGGCCGGCCGCACCAGAGACGACCAGCGCCACGCCCCGGTAGCCTGACGTGGTGTTGCTGACCCCGCCCACGACGAACTTGCGGGCGAGCAACTGGTCCGCCACGCTCCGCGCCAGCCCCGGCCGATTGGTGGAATTGAAGACATTGACGTTGATCTTCTCCGGCGGAACGTAGTCATACGTCGCCTCCGGGCACAGTGACGCGGCAGCACGGCTGCGCTCTGTCGTGGGCAGCGTGATCTGGCCGTTCATGATTGCCAGGGCGACAATGATCCCTGCGGAAATGAGGCCAACGAGAACCACAAGAACCACACCATGCAGAATGCGTCGGCGCTGCCGGACAGGATTGTCCGGCGTGTCGTCCTGTTCCACAAAGGTGGCCCGGAGTTCGGAACCCGTGACAACCCGGTGCCCATGGAGGACGGTGACGTCCTTCGGCTTTCTAGCCATCAATCACCAGGACGCGCGCGTGAATGGCCGTGCGCTGGTGAAGGGCGGTCCGCACGGCGCGGTGCAGTCCATCCTCCAGGTACAGCACGCCCTTAAACTCAACAACGTGCGGAAACAGATCGCCGAAGAACGTCGAGTCCTCGGCCAGCAGGGCTTCGAGGTCCAAGGTCCTTTTGGTGGTCACCAGCTCATCCAGCCGGACCGGGCGCGGGGGCAGGGCTGCCCAGTCTTTGGGCGTGTTGTAACCATGGTCGGGGTACGGGCGTCCCTCGCCCACAGCTTTGAATATCACCCTGCAAGACTAGGGAACTTGGGCGGTCAAAGGAATCCAAGACTGCCGGGGGCATGAGGTTGTGGCCAAACGGTAACCAACTGTTCCAGCGGCAGCTCCCAGCTGTCACAGGCCCGCACCCCGGCGTCGTCTGGGGCAACAGCACATGCCACCGGTCCCGGCGGCTGACAGAATGGGAGCATGACTGCACCTCAGATGCCCGCCGCCCCCTCGCCGTCGGCTCCCCCGCTGGCCCTCCTGCTCGACGTCGACGGGCCAGTCGCGAGCCCGGTGACCCGCGACGTGCAGCCGGGGATTATTACGGACATGCTGGCGCTGGCGGCGGCCGGTATTCCCGTCATCTTCAATACGGGACGCTCGGATACTTTCATCCGCGAGCAAGTGATGGAACCGATGATCGCCGCCGGCATGCCGGCGGGAACCCTCATCCACGCGATCTGCGAGAAGGGCGCCGTGTGGTTCAGCTACACCGCCGAAGGCCCCGGCCCCGTACACGTCGACAGGGACCTCGCGATGCCGTCGGCGTTTGGGGATGATGTGCGCCGTCTCGTGGCGGAGGACTATGCCGCCCACATGTTCTTCGACGAAACCAAGCGGGCCATGGTCTCGGTGGAGCAGCACGTGGCCGTCGCCAACTCGGATTACCGGGCCGAACAGGAACTCTTCGACGCCGACGCCATGGAGCTGATGGGGCGGCACGGTCTTGGGGTTGTGCGGCTTGACCACCACGCGCCCAACTCGGACGACCAGATCGACTACCGCGTGGATCCCACCATCATTTCCACGGACATCGAGTCCGTCCGGCTGGGCAAGGACCTGGGTGCAAGCCGCGCCGTGGAACTGCTTGCCGCCCAAGGCATCACGCCCCAGGCCTGGCGCACGGTGGGCGACTCCCGCACCGACTACGCCATGGCCGACTGGCTGCACCACAACGACCATCCGGTGAAGCATGTGGACGTCCGCCCGGCCGACGGCGTTCCGGTTAAACCGTATGACGTGCTGACCGCGACGGACCTGGGCCTGGGCGCCGAAGTCATCCACGACGACGCCGGGGCGGCCTTCCTGCGCAGCTGGCGGTCCGCGCTGGGCGGCTAAACCCGCATTACGGCGCCGGGCGGAACGGCGCCAGCAGTGGGCGGTAGCGGCGCAACGGCGCCGAAACAGGAGATGTTTCGCGTCGAAGCGACGGATATTTCGCGCCGATTTTGGGCCTCGCGTTATCATGCAAGTAGGTACACATTCACGCACAGAAGCCCGGAGAAACGACATTACAGAAGCACTGGTCCAGGATGAGATCTACTACGGCAGCCAGGCATCCGTGGACGCCCACGAGGAGGTCACTTCCGCCGCGGCCGTCGCCAGGTTCCGGACCCGCTCTGACGTAGTACGTCGGCGTGGCCGGTATGCGCTGATCAACGAAAACCGCACGCCCTACCAGGCCATGGTCGAAGACCTGCTCTTTGTCCGCTCCGTGCTCGCTGCCGCGGGCCTGGACTACCTTCTGGTCCGCGGCAACAACGACCGTCCGGTCATCGCCGTGGACTGGAAGAACCGCAAGGAACTCCGCGACGCGCTGGTGGACGCCTGCCGGGACGAGCCCTTCTACTCGATGAGCGTCGATGCCAAGAAGAAGTCCTCGGTACTCGTGGCCGACGGCGAACTCTCCCCCAACCGCCAGTCCCGGATCTTCCGGCTGTACCGTCCCCGGGTGGAGCCTGAGGGCGGCTTCGAGTTCGGCGCGTCGGCCGGCGTCCAGCTTGAGCTCTGGAGCTTCGAGGGTGACCAGCTGATCCTCCCGATCGAAAACTCGCTGACCCGCCGGACCCTGCTGGCACAGGACGCCGTCCGCGGCACCGTGGAGCGGTACGGCCACACCTGGCCGACCATCGAGAACATGTTCGCGGACCACGCCAGCGACATCAGCTTTGACATTGATTTGGTGTTCTCCTGGGTGGACGGCACCTCGCCCGAGTACATCGCGGCCCGTCGCGCCCGGATGGCGGGCGTCGTCGTGGGCGAAGGCGATGACCATGAGGCCCGGTTCCGCCAAATCGACGAGCTTAAGTACGCCCTTCGCTCGATCTATATGTTCGCGCCCTGGATCCGCCGGATCTTCATCGCCACGGACTCCCCGACGCCGTCCTGGCTGGCGGACCACCCGAGCGTCACGATCGTCCGCAGCGAAGAGTTCTTCGCCGACCCCTCCGTGCTGCCCACGCACAATTCACAGGCAGTTGAGTGTCAGCTCCACCACATCGAAGGTCTCTCCGAGCACTTCCTGTATTCCAACGACGACATGTTCTTCGGACGGGCCGTCTCGCCTGACTTGTTCTTCACTCCGGGCGGCATCACCAAGTTCATCGAGGCGGAAACCAGGATCGGCCTCGGTGACAACGACGCCGAGCGCAGCGGTTTCGAGAATGCCGCCCGGGTGAACCGCAAACTGCTCTGGGACCGGTTCGGCCGGATCACCACACGGCACCTCGAACACACGGCCGCTCCCCTGCGGCGCAGCGTGGTGGCCCAGATGGAACAGGAATTCCCGGCGGAGTTCGCCAAGACCGCCGCCAGCACGTTCCGCGCGGCGGACAACATCTCCGTGACCAACTCGTTCTATCACTACTACGCGCTGCTCACGGGACGCGCCGTGACCCAGACGGCGGCCAGGGTGCGGTATGTGGACACCACGGCGCGGGCGGGGCTGAACTACCTGCCCAAGCTGCTGGCCAAGCGGCACATGGATTTCTTCTGCCTGAACGACGGCAGCTTCCCCGAGGTGCCGGCGGCGGAACGGGCCGAGCTGGTGACGGACTTCCTGGAGAAGTACTACCCGATCAAGGCGCCCTGGGAGAAGTAGGGCGGCGAGAAGTAGGGCGGCCTAATTGCGGGTGGTCAGCCGCCGGTGGCCCGGTGTCCTGGCCGGGTCCTCGAGCTTGGCCTGCCGGGGGATCGTGATTCCGGCGGCGGAAAGCCGCCGCTGGGCTTCATCCGCGCTGACCAGCTCGCCAACTGTCGGAGAGTCGCCCAGCAGCACCACGGAGTGCACAATCGTGTGTTCATAGACATGCACCAGGTTGAAGGCCTGCCCGCCGTCGCGTCCGCGGGTCCCGCCCACGCGCACGTTCAGGTCCTGGGTGTAGCAGGTGGCAGAGGCCACGGACACGGGGATGCCCGCGAAGGTCGCCGTCGTCGAATAGTGCAGGTGGCCGCCAAGGATGGTCCGCACATCGGAGTTCCGCAGCACTCCGGCGAGAGCCGCTTGGCCGCGTAGTTCTACCAGCACGGCGAGATCCAGCACGGACGGCACCGGGGGATGGTGGAGGGCAAGGATGGTCCCGTCGGGTGCCGGGGTGTCCAGCTCCGCCGCGAGCCATTCCAGCTGCCCGGGGCTGAGTTCGCCGTGATGGAACCCCGGAACCGACGTGTCCAGGGTGATGATCCGCAGCCCGTTGATGAAATAGCTGCGGTCCACAGGGGCGTCGTCGGCCGGCTGGTCCAGGAGGCCCGTGCGGAAGTTGGCACGGTTGTCGTGGTTACCCATCGCCCAGATGACTTTCGCGCCCATAGCCCGGCACGCCGGTTCGACGATCGCGCGCAGCTTGGCGTAAGCCTCGGGCTCGCCGCGGTCCGCAAGGTCGCCGGTGAAGACGACGGCTTCGGGCCGCGCACCGGAAGCGCGGACTTCGTCGAAGAGCTGTTGGAGCATTGAGTCGCTGTCGACTACGCCGTGCAGGCGCTCCGGACCTCCCAACAGGTGGGGGTCGCTCAGGTGGAGTAGGAAATGACGTGGCCGGGGGTGTTCGGCCTCGATGAGCTCCATTGCTACCTTCTTGGTTGGGTGGAAGCGGTGCCTCCAGTGTCCCTCTCAGTAAGGTCTATCCAACCAGACATTAGGCAAACAGTGTGCAAACGTCGGCAGGCATGTTTGAAAAATCGGCGTTTTTTAGGGTTACTTACGCTCCTCCCTTTTCCGGTCCGGAATGCCGTAGACGGCGGGACGGGAATACGCCGAACGCCGGGCACCGCCCGGATCCCGTGCAGGCGGGGACCGGACGGCGCCACGGCAAGGCGGCGTGTTCTAGCCCAGGTAGCCGTTGGGATTCAGGACATACTTCGTGGCTGCTCCGGCGTCGAATTCGGCGTAGCCCGTCGGCGCGTCCTCCAGCGTGATGGCCTTGGCGTTGACGTTCTTGGCGATTTGAACCTTGTCATGCAGGATCGCCATCATCAGTTGGCGGTTGTACTTCATCACCGGACACTGGCCGGTGGTGAAGCTCAGCGATTTGGCCCAGCCAGTGCCGAGACTGAGGGAGAGTGATCCCTTCTTGGCCGATTCGTCCACACCGCCCGGGTCGCCCGTGACGTAGAGTCCCGGGATGCCCAGCGCGCCGCCAGCTGCTGTGATCTCCATGAGCGAGTTGAGCACAGTCGCCGGAGCTTCCTTCGCATCGTGGCCGTGCCCCCTGGCCTCGAATCCGACAGCGTCGACGCCGGAGTCGACTTCCGGGACGCCGAGGATCTGTTCGATCTGTTCGGCGGGCCCGCCCTCGGTCAAATCCACGGTTTCACAGCCGAAGCTGCGCGCCCGCGCCAGGCGGTCAGCGTTCAGATCCCCCACAATCACGACGGCGGCACCGAGCAATTGAGCGCTGGTGGCCGCTGCGAGTCCGACGGGACCGGCTCCTGCGATGTAGACCGTCGAGCCAACACCCACGCCGGCGGAGACGGCGCCGTGGAAACCAGTCGGGAAGATGTCCGAGAGCATTGCCAGGTCCATGATCTTCTCGAGGGCTTGGTCCTTGTCCGGGAACTTCAGCAGGTTCCAGTCCGCGTACGGCACCAGGACGTAGTTCGCCTGGCCGCCCACCCAGCCACCCATGTCGACGTAGCCGTAGGCGCTGCCCGGGCGATCCGGATTGACGTTGAGGCAGATGCCCGTCTTGCGTTCCTTGCAGTTGCGGCACCGTCCGCAGGCAATGTTGAACGGGACCGAACAGATGTCGCCGACTTTGATGAACTCGACGTCGGGCCCTACTTCCACTACTTCGCCGGTGATCTCGTGGCCGAGCACCAGATCCGAGGGGGCTGTCGTGCGGCCGCGGACCATGTGCTGGTCGGAGCCGCAAATGTTCGTGGCAACGGTTTTGAGGATTACGCCATGGCGCACAGAACGGCCAACGTTGGCGGGGTTGACGCCCGGACCGTCTTTGAGTTCGAAGCTGGGGTAGTCAATGTCGATGAGTTCGACTTTTCCTGGCCCCTTGTAGGCAACGGCTTTGTTCCCTGTCATCACTTTCCTCCTGATTTCACGGACCCCACGTTGAGTGTCCAGTTGTGATTCACGAAGCGGTATCTGATGCACCCTCGGCCGGAATACCTCGGCCACGTTGCCGACGAACAGGCACGACTGCACTATCGGTATGCCCGGGCTCTTGGATGATGCGGCCAGTCTAGGCCGTCAGGATGCGGAGGGATAGGGTCCGTTGTCCCCTGTCGGTGAGAGGAGAGTTAGGGCCGGCAAACAGCACGGACAGCCCGGCCTGAGCTCACGAAACGGCGGACTGGACCGCCTCGATCACGTCGGGCGAGTCTGGCTCCACGGTGGGCGCAAACCGGGCCACTACCTCGCCGTCGCGGTTCACCAGGAACTTCTCGAAGTTCCACTTCACCAACCCTGGAAGGACGCCGTTCTTGAATTTGGTCAGTTGGGCGTAGAGGGCATGCTGGTTCCTGCCGCGGACGTCGGCCTTCTTGGTGAGCGGGAACGTCACGCCGAAATTGCGTTGGCAGAACTCGGCGATTTCGGACTCGGCAGCCGGTTCCTGCCCGGCGAACTGGTTGCACGGGACACCGAGGACCTGGAAGCCCTGGTCCCGGAACTTGTCATGCAAGGCCTGGAGCCCGGCGTATTGCGGCGTGAACCCGCATTGGGAAGCCACATTAACCACCAGCACAACGTCCCCTTTGAAGCGGCCAAAGTCGGTTTCCGTACCGTCGATGAGGGTCAGGGGAATTGGGTGCAAAGTGGTCATGGGCGGTGTCCTCGCAGAACTGTTTGTCCGTAGCCTCGTGCCGGAACCGGTCACGGCTGTAGTTCGTTACAACGCGCCGACGACCGGGTTTGTGCCCGGCCTCGCTACGGCGGGCCGGAGACCGCATCCCCAGGCTGGGCCAGATGACCCGGCACGCCCCCCCCGGGGCACCGCCCCGTCCGGGTCAGCGCTTCGGCGTCTTGGTGGCAGTGGAAGTAGCGGCTGCCGACGGCGTCGCGGTTCCGGGCGCTGTGGTCCGGGTCGCCGTTGGCTTGGTCGGCGCCACCGGCGACTTCTTCGGCTGAGCCACGCTGCTGGTAGGAGCGACGGGGGTAGTCGGCGCGGCCGGCGGGACGGGGGTCTTGGGCGCCACAGGCGCACTCGGCGCAACGGGTGTACTCGGCGACACGGTGGCCGCCTTGCTGGTCGCCGGGGCCGGGGCGGGGGTCGTCGTGGGGGCCGGGGTGGAAGCGGTCGCTGGCGGCACCGGAGGCGTCGTGGGCGTCGTTGGCGTCGGCGTCGGCGTGCCCGCTGTCGGCGTTCCCGGCGTCGGCGTGCCCGGCGTCGGCGTGCCCGCTGTCGGCGTTCCCGGCGTCGGCGTTCCCGGCGTCGGCGTTCCCGGCGTCGGCGTTCCCGGCGTCGGCGTGCCCGGCGTCGGCGTGCCCGGCGTCGGCGTTCCCGGCGTCGGCGTTCCCGGCGTCGGCGTTCCCGGCGTCGGCGTTCCCGGCGTCGGCGTACCCGGCGTCGGCGTACCCGGCGTCGGCGTACCCGGCGTCGGCGTACCCGGCGTCGGCGTACCCGGCGTCGGCGTACCCGGCGTCGGCGTACCCGGCGTCGGCGTACCCGGCGTCGGCGTTCCCGGCGTCGGCGTTCCCGGTGTGAGGGTCAGGCCCGGCAGGCTGGGGATCAGCGGCGAGCCCGGAGGTGCGGCAGCAACGGGCGTTTCCTCGGCACCGCCGGCGACTTCATGGGCCCGGTCGTCCCGGACCGGGATGGCCCAACCGATGCTGGCGTTCGAAGATTTGTTGGCCTCCGGCTCGAAACTGATCATCTCGATGGTGCCAAGCGGGTCCACCTGCCTGGTGGGGAGCAGGTTCCAGCCGTGCGGGTCGGTGTGGGCTCCATTCAGGATGGTCTCGAAGTGCAGATGGCATCCGGTGGAGGAACCTGTGGTCCCGACCCTGGCAATAACCTCGCCCACCCGGACCGACTCGCCCTTCTTGACGGCTACGGCTTCGAGGTGGTTGTAGGTGGTGATGAGGCCGTTGCCATGGTCGATTTCCACCCGGTTTCCGCCGCCCCATGGATGCCAACCGACTGCCCGTACGACGCCGGCGTCGGCAGAGTAGACCCGAGTTCCACAGGCGGCAGCGTAGTCCTGGCCCCAGTGGAATTCACCGGAGTGCCCGGTAAGCGGGCTCGTGCGGAGCCCGTAGGGCGACGATTCCCGAAGCGACTCCAGCGGCGCCAAGAGCCAGCCCGGCGCGGGACGCTGCAGGCTGGCAGACGCGACGTTCAGCTCCCCCGGTCCGCCGAGCATCGAGCTCGTCTCAACCATGGAGCGGCTGAAGGCGACCAGCGCCGAGGCATCAGCGGTGAAGGCCCCGAGGGCTTCCCCCACGATGCTGGCTGCGGCAGGAGCGGCAGGCGTGGCAGGAATGACGGCGCCGAGCGGCGCAGGTCCAACGACGCCGGTGACCGGGGCAGCGTTCGGTGCAGGCTCGGCGACGCCGCCAGCCAACCCCTGCACCCCGAAGGTCAGGACGGCCAGGGACAGACAGAAACCCCCCGACAAGCAGCGCACGGCAATGGTCCGCGCCCTGATCGGCTTCTCACTCGATGGGTTTCCCCGGTGTTTCCCCACGATGTGACTCCTGCATCATGTCCGGTAGACCGCACTCTTCACGGACTCACCTTCCTATGTGACCACAGACGGGTAGGTCTGGGAACCGTAATAACCACTCAGATACGTCGCGAACCCGCTTCTCAGTGCACCCGCATCAAATCCTCAGTAATGAGTCAGTAGCACCCGAGTAGTGCCGGGTCCCCAAGCAGGTGGTGGAACAGGCGGTCCGGGTAGGAACGGAGTTGCCGAGAGGACCGGAGTCCCGGCGGGGACCCTTCCGCCGAACCTTCGTGCCGGACGGTTCGCCGGCCGACTCGGATGCGGCCTCCTACGGCATGCCGCAGCACTCCCTTGCCCGCGGGTCGCGCAGCGGGTATGTGGAACGTAATGTGCGCGAGAATTGAGCATGCGCAATGCCTTCAGGGATTTGCAGTCCGAGCTTAGACGGACTTTCACCGGCACACGTGACGCGGTTCCAGAGTGGGTGCCCCTGCTCGCCAGCGGCGATGACGCCGGCTACCACCTCCCCGGCTCTGCCGTCTGGGCCGTACACGGGGACATGCCCACCATCGTCGCGGGCATCCGCGCGCTGCTGATGCAGGCACTCCATCCAGGTGCGCTCGCGGGTGTCCATGACCACTCGCGATTCCACGATGACCCCTTGGGCCGGCTGGCCGGGACGATCCGGTGGATCTTCACCGTGACCTACGGTTCAACGGACGCCGCGCGTGGGGCATCCGCCTGGGTCCTTCGGCTGCACGAATCTGTTCGCGGAAGCTACGTGGACGGTCACGGGACCGCCCGGACCTACGCGGCGAACGACCCCGAGCTGCTCCGCTGGGTCCACATTGCCTTCACCGACGCGTTCCTTTCCGCCCACAAATTGTGGGGCCGGCCCATCCCCGGCGGCCCGGACGCGTATGTCCGCGAGTGGAGCCAGGCCGGTCGGTTGATGGGCGTGTCCGCCCCGCCGCTCAGCGAGGCGGAAATGCGCCAGCAGCTGGACCGCTGGTACGAAGACGGCGAACTCCGCAACGATGAAAGGGTCGCCGAGACGGTGGCGTTTATCCGCGATCCTCCCCTTCACCCGATCCTCCGGCCGGGGTATCGCGTACTGTTTGCTGCCGCCGTGGCCAGCCTCGAACCCAAGTACCGGGAGCTGCTCGGCCTCCGGACCCCGCGGCTGGGTCCCTTTCCGCTGCCGGTGGTGCTGGCCACGCGGTTGACGCTCGCCGTCGTCCGTCTTGCACTTGGCCAGGTGGGGCCGAGCGAACAGGCTGCCCGGGACCGGCTGCGGAGGCTGGGATACCAGGCCTGAGCCGGGGTGGCCGTCACAGACCAGGCGCGGAACTCGGGAGCGGGGATCCCGGCCACGGAAAGGGCGCAAAAAGGCCCCGGTCCAAAGGACCGGGGCCAACCGCGGAGAATGGGGGATTTGAACCCCCGAGGGCGTTAACCCAACACGCGTTCCAGGCGTGCGCCATAGGCCGCTAGGCGAATTCTCCAGTAGCTTCTGAATCAAAAGCAGATACTAGAATACCTGAACTTCCCCGCTTCGCCCAATTGGCCCTCCCAGCGGCCTCTGCGCGGGAAGTCCGCGGGACATGCTCCACCCTGGCACCCCGGGATGGACATGATCCCAAATATGCCCATCCCCGCCCGCCAAAAATGGGCATGTTCCACGGAGCCAGTCCGGGAACTCGGTTCGAGCCCCGCGGCAAGTCCGCGGCCGCCCCGCGGGACATGCTCAACCCTGGCACCCAGCGATGGACATGATCCCAATATGCCCATCCCCGCCCGCCAAAAATGGGCATGTTCCACCACGACTCGGCGCCTGATCCTGCCCGATTCGGGACAGGCCCAAACGTCGGGTAAACTTGCTGACGGCCCCTCATGTGGCGTCA
Source organism: Pseudarthrobacter sp. MM222 (assembly GCF_947090775.1). Taxonomy (NCBI): domain Bacteria; kingdom Bacillati; phylum Actinomycetota; class Actinomycetes; order Micrococcales; family Micrococcaceae; genus Pseudarthrobacter; species Pseudarthrobacter sp. MM222. The sequence goes on along the minus strand of NZ_OX352321.1, from coordinate 420,615 downwards.
TCCTGTTGAACTCCCCCAGGACCGGAAGGTAGCAAGGGTAAATGGGCTCTGGCGGGTGCATGAGGGGTCTTTTATGTCTGTGCCGATTGGTAGGGTTTATCTGTGACTGTTACTACCGCCCTTTACCGTAGATACCGGCCCGATTCGTTCGCGGACGTTATCGGGCAGGAACACGTTACGGAGCCGCTGATGACGGCCCTGCGGAAGAACCGCGTCAACCACGCCTACCTCTTTTCCGGTCCGCGCGGCTGCGGAAAAACCACGTCCGCCCGCATTCTGGCCCGCTGCCTGAACTGCGCCGAGGGCCCCACCGACACCCCCTGCGGCAAGTGCCCCAGCTGCGTCGAGCTCGCCCGCGGCGGCTCGGGATCCCTGGACGTCATCGAGATCGACGCCGCCAGCCATGGAGGCGTCGACGACGCCCGCGACCTGCGTGAGCGGGCCACCTACGCGCCCGTCCGCGACCGCTACAAGATCTTCATCATTGACGAAGCCCACATGGTCACCTCCGCCGGGTTCAACGCCCTGCTCAAGATCGTGGAGGAGCCGCCGGAACACATCAAATTCATCTTCGCCACCACGGAGCCGGACAAGGTCATTGGCACCATCCGTTCCCGCACGCACCACTACCCGTTCCGGCTCGTGCCGCCGGAGCCCCTCATGGCGTACCTGGAGCTGCTCTGCGGGCAGGAAAACGTCCCGGTGGCCCCCGGCGTGCTCTCACTTGTCATCCGTGCCGGCGGTGGATCCGTCCGTGACTCGCTCTCGGTCCTGGACCAGCTCATGGCAGGCGCCGGACCGGCCGGACTCGACTACGAACTCGCTGTCGCGCTCCTCGGCTATACCCACGCGTCGCTGCTGGACGATGTGGTCGAGGCCGTGGCCGCGTCCGACTCCGCCACCGTCTTCCGTGCCGTGGACCGGGTCATCCAGACCGGTCACGACCCCCGCCGTTTTGTGGAGGACCTGCTCGAGCGCTTCCGGGACCTCATCATCGTCCAGGCCATGCCGGAAAGCGCCCAGTCCATCCTCCGCGGCATGCCCGCAGACCAGATCGCCCGGATGCAAAACCAGGCTCACAATCTGGGCGCGGCCGAGCTCTCCCGCGCTGCGGACGTCACGAATACCGCCCTGACCGAGATGACCGGGGCCACCTCGCCGCGGCTCCACCTTGAACTGCTGTGCGCCCGGATCCTGCTGCCCTCCTCGGAACAGAGCGAACGCGGCATTGCCGCCCGGATCGACCGGGTCGAGCGCCGCCTGAATTATGCCGGGAACGACGTCGGAGTTCCCGCCAATGCCCCTATGCCGGCCGCCGCGACCCCTGCCCCTGCCGCGGTCGCCGCCGTCCCTGCGGTCCCGGCCGTTCCTGTTGCTGCTGCCCCGGAGAATACGCCGCCGGCTCCGGTTCCAGTTCCGGCCGCGGCGAACGCGGAAGCCGCTGCGCCAACTCCGTCTACGACGGCACAGCGGGATGCCGCGCCTGCCCGGGAACAGTTCACCGCACCGCGGGTCAGTACCAGCGACTGGCCGGTCGAGGAAGCCGGCGCATTGACCCGGGCGGCAGCGAACCCTGCTCCATCGGTCGCGGCGCCCGTACAGTCAGCCCCATCCAGTCCGGCCCAGCCCGCCCCGGCGCAGCCTGTGGCCGTCCCGTCGCCCGCCGTGGCTCCTCCGTCCGTAGTCGCTCCAGCAACTGCCCCGCCGGCCGCCGGAACCGGAGCCGACGTCGAGGTCCTCCGCCGGGCCTGGCCCGAGATCCTGCAGACACTGACCAAAATCAAGCGCAGCACTTGGGCACTGGTGGAACCCAACGCCCAGGTCGGCCAGTTCGAGGGCCAGGTCCTGACGCTTGCGTTCACGACTTCCGGGCTGGCCGGCGCCTTCGGCCGTGCCGACCACGCCGACAACCTGCGCCAGGCAATCCACAAGACCATTGGGATCGACTGCCAGATTCACGCCATCGCGGCTGGCAGCAACAGCTCAGCGAGCTCTGAGCCAAACCCAAAAGCACCCGCTAGCCCCGACGTCCCCGCGACGTCCGCCGATGCCGCCTGGGGGCTGGCTCCGGACACCCGGCCGGCCGCACCCGAGCCGGCCCCGTCGGCGGAACCCAGCCCTGCAACCCCAGCGGGGGGCAGCACCGGTCCCGCGGAATCGCGCCCCGCGGCGCCCGGCCCCGGCGCCCCGAAGGCCCTCCCGGTCGTGGCCGCCCAATCACCCGTGGCGCGGCCATCGCCTGTTCAGCGACCTGATGCGGCAGCCGACGCAGCGCTGCAGGCCTCGCGCAAAACCGCCGCCACGCCCGCGCCCGAAGCCGAGCCCGAATCTCTAGCGACCGCTGGTCCCTCCGGCTCCTACGACTACCCCGACGATGACTGGGGCCCGCCCCGGGACGAGGACGCGCCGCCGCTCGACGAGGAACCGCCCATGGATTGGGACCCCTCGGCTTCCTCGACATCCCCAGCGGTACCGTCGGCAGTCTCATCGGCCCCGCGCCCGGCCCGCAGGAACGACGCTCCGGCAAATGCCCGCAACGCTGCTCCCGCGGCATCGGTGGACAATACCCCCACACCAGATGGCGGTGATGACCCATGGGCACGCGCCGTTGAACAGTCCCCCGGCGTCTGGACCGTGGGCGCGGAGTCCAATGTGGGCGGAAACGCCCCGTCTGCGGAGGTGGTGACGCCCCAACCCGCGCACGAACCGGAACCGCCCCGCTATGCACCCGCAGCAGCCCAGATCCCGGAGCATGCTGCAGCCGTGTCCGCCGCCCCCTCCGCCGTACCTGACAGCGCCGTAACTGGCAGGGCCGTTCCTGACCGCGCCGCGGATGATTGGGGGCTGCCCCAGTTGGTGCCTGTCGGCGCCGCTCCCGCCGACCGAGCCTCTCTCGCTGCGGCAGATATTGCCCCGATGACCGCACCGTCGACGCCCATGGCTTCGCTGACGGCACCCGTCGCCGACCCTGCACTGCCTGCAGCTCAAGACACCACCGGCCGGCAGAGCCTCTACCAGCGGCTGTCCAACAGCCCGGAAGCGGAGGCCGGACGTGCCAAGGCTCCGGCCCGCGCCGCGGCAGCCACCACCTATGTCCAGGACGTCCCGAGCGCGGACGACGAGACCATCGAGGAATCAGGCGTCTTCGGCCGCGCCGCCGTCGAGCGTATTCTGGGCGGGAAGCTGGTGGAGGAGCGATCCCTCGACGGCAGTCCACTCGCTCCGCGCATCTAGCCGCACCGCACGGCCCCGGGCCCGCTGACTACTCCCCTAACGAACGAGGACATTGTGTACGAAGGTGCAGTTCAAGAGCTGATCGACGAGCTCGGACGCCTTCCCGGGGTCGGCCCCAAGTCCGCGCAGCGGCTGGCTTTCCACATCCTGGAGGCCGACCCGCAGGACATGAAGCGGCTGGTCGACGCGATCACGATGGTCAAGGAGCGGGTCAAGTTCTGCACGGTCTGCGGAAACATCACGGAGCAGGAGCTCTGCAACATCTGCCGCGACCCGCGCCGCGACCCTTCGGTCATCTGCGTCGTCGAAGAATCCAAGGATGTGCTCGCGGTGGAGCGGACCCGGTCGTTCCGGGGGAGATATCATGTGCTCGGCGGCGCGATCAACCCCATTGCAGGCGTCGGCCCGGAACAGCTCCGGATCCGTGAACTCCTTACCCGGCTCAACGACGGCGCCATCCAAGAAATCATCATCGCGACCGACCCCAACCTTGAGGGTGAAGCCACGGCGACGTATCTGGCCCGGATGCTTAAGTCGATCGGCATCGCCGTAACGCGGCTCGCGTCGGGGCTTCCGGTCGGCGGGGACCTCGAATATGCCGATGAAGTCACTCTCGGCCGCGCTTTCGAAGGCCGCCGCAACGCGCTGAGCTGACCCCGCTACCGCGCGCGGATCCGTCCGGCGTCGCATCTTCCATGGGACATGCCCAGCGCCCGCCCCCACGGATGGACATAATGCCAGTATGCCCATCGTTCGCGGCCAACAAGGGGCATGTCCGGCTCCCGCCACCAGCGGAGGGCATGTCCGGCTCCCGCCGCCAGCGGAGGGCATGTCCGGCTCCCGCCACCAGCGGGGGGCATGTCCGGCTCCCGCCACCAGCGGAGGGCATGTCCGGAGGCCTGGCCTGGGCATATCCAGGCCCTGCGCCGAGCAATGGACATGCTGCGCATATGCCCATCCTTCCCGGCCGAGGGAGGGCATGTCCGGACGGGCTGACGTCTGGCATGCGGTCACAATTCAACGCCCGAGCGCTGCCAGCGATAAACTTGGCGTAGAAGTTACGCGGTCGCGCCATTTGGTTGCTTGGCCCAAAACCCCGATGATGCAGTGAGGGTGCGCGCATGAGTTTGCCCACTACCGAAGTCCAGCCCGGACCGCAGCCGCAGGAGCTGCCCGTCTCTGCCGCCGTCACCAAGCACCTTGTGGTGAAAAAGTTTGGCGGATCCTCGGTGGCGGATGCGGAAGGCATTAAGCGCGTCGCCAAGCGGGTCGTGGACGCCCACAATGCTGGCGATGAAGTCGTTGTGGTGGTCTCTGCCATGGGCGACACAACCGACGAACTCCTCGACCTCGCCGCCCAAGTCACCGACTCCGCGCCCGCCCGTGAAATGGACATGCTCCTCTCCGCCGGCGAACGCATCTCGATGGCCCTGCTGGCGATGGCTATCAACAAGTTTGGCGCCTCCGCCCAGTCCTTCACCGGATCGCAGGCCGGCATGATCACCGACGGCATCCACGGCAAGGCGCGGATTATCGACGTCGACCCGCACCGCATCCGCACCGCCCTCGATAAGGGCCACATCGCGATCGTCGCCGGATTCCAAGGCATGAGCCGCACCACCAACGAAATCACCACGCTGGGCCGCGGCGGATCGGACACGACGGCGGTGGCCCTCGCAGCCGCACTCGACGCCGACGTCTGTGAAATCTTCACCGACGTCGACGGCATCTACACCGCCGACCCGCGCGTGGTTCCGTCGGCCCGGAAGATCGACCGGATCTCCAGCGAGGAAATGCTGGAACTGGCGGCCTCCGGAGCCAAGATCCTCCACCTGCGCTGCGTCGAATACGCCCGCCGCTTCGGCGTACCGCTGCACGTCCGTTCCTCATTCAGCCAGAACGAAGGCACCTGGGTCCTGCCCAGCGCCGACGACAAGATCACGACCCAAGAGGGAGTTGCCTTGGAGCAGCCAATCATCTCCGGTGTTGCCCACGACCGTTCCGAAGCCAAGGTCACGGTCGTCGGAGTTCCGGATATCCCCGGCAAGGCCGCGGCGATCTTCCAGGTCATCGCCGACGCGCACTCGAACATCGACATGATCGTCCAGAACGTCTCGACGCATGGCACCGGCCGCACCGACATCTCCTTCACGTTGCCGATCATCGAGGGCGCCGACGCCCTCGCCGCCCTGCGCGCCGCCCAGGCCGAAATCGGCTTTGAGAGCATCGAGTACAACGAGAAGATCGGCAAGCTATCCCTGATCGGCGCCGGCATGCGCTCCCACCCGGGCGTTTCGGCGCGCTTCTTCGCGGCGCTCTCGTCGGCCGGGATCAACATCAACATGATCTCCACCTCGGAAATCCGCATCTCGGTGGTCACGCACGCCGATCTGCTGGACGACGCCGTACGCGCCATCCACAAGGCATTCGACCTGGACAGTGAGGACGAGGCGACCGTCTACGGCGGCACCGGCCGCTGAGCCCGGGCCTGAGCGGCCCCGCCGGACGAAGGCGGCCCCGCCGGACGAAGGCGGCCCGGCCGGACGAAGGCGGCCCGGCCGAACGAAGCAACGACAAAGGGAGCGGCACCTGCCGCTCCCTTTGTGCGTCACTGGGTCTCCGCCCCTTGTGCGGAGCACTTCTTAGACTTGCTCCTTCGGGAGGTCTTCCCGACGGACCGCATAGTGGTGTCCCTGGGCGTCAGTTTCAACTTCAAAACCGGCCAGGTCCATTTCAGAGGCCTGCTCGAAGTCGTCGTGCCTGTGAACGACCGGTGCGGTGTAATCTCCGCGTTGGGCCGGCCCAAAAAGGAAACGAGCCCACGACGACGGGTGCAGGTGCTGTCTCAGCACACCAAGCGCAATTGCCACAATTCCCACCCCCTCTCCACCGTTCGGATCAGGCAGATACGGCCCTGGCCGAAGCTGGTGCCGCTGAGGTTATTTTACGCCCCACTCGAGGGGAAAGGCACGACAAGCAGACGCCCAAACATCACCGGCACTGGCCGGCGTATCCGCCTACCGCAGTGACTGATCGTCCGGGTTCTTCGGCACGACGTACGTGCTGCCGTCAGGCCGGCGGAGGGTTTCCCATTGCTGGGTCTCGGCCTCGCGCTGGGCCAGCAGCTGCCGGTTCTGCTCCGTCATTTCGTGCTCGATAGAACTCCGGTTCGCCGGGCCAAAAATCGCCCGGAGTTTGCCGGTCCTACGCATGAACCTCTGGGCGGGGCTTTCCTTTTCCATACATCCACTCCTCAGAACGAAACTCTCATATCAGTGTACGCTAATAATTAGTGCACTAACTATCGACAGGAGACGCCCCATGACAGGTATGGCCAAGGTCTCGGACAGGAGCCCGGGCGGACACGATGCAGCCGACGAGGACCTCCTGCTGGAGCAACAGCTCTGCTTTGCCCTGACGGTGGCGTCGCGCAGTGTGGTGGGCGCCTACAAGCCCGTGCTCGACAAGCTCGGCCTGACGCATCCGCAGTACCTCGTCATGCTCAGCCTGTGGGAGTCCAGCCCGCGTTCCGTCCGGGATATCAGCGAGGCCCTGGCCCAGGAGCCCGCCACCATTTCACCGCTGCTGCGCCGCCTGGAGGCCGCGGGCTTCATCACCCGGGAGCGCCTGGCAGGGAATGAGCGGACCCTGGCGGTGGGACTGACGCCCCGCGGCGCCGAATTGCGGCAGCAGGCCACCAAGGTTCCCACCACGATGATGGCCCGGCTGGGCCTGACCCGGGAGCAGGTCGGCCAACTCCACGCGTCCATGATGGATCTGATTGCCGCCACGCGCGCCACAGCCGAAGACACGCCCCGGCGGTAGAATGTGCGTAACAGAGGAGGACTGCTGATGTTCAAGCAAATGGGCCGCGCCGTGCTCGTCCTTTTGGCGGTGACAGGGCTGGCCGCCTGCAATCCGGGATCCACGCCTTCTCCTTCCCCTTCCGCCCCGACGACGGCGGGCCCGTCCGCTTCCCCGGACGCCCCGTCCCCGGACACCGAGACGACGGCGCCCGCGCCTTCGCCGGCGGCAGCGCCACCGACGGCCGGCCCGGGACAGGGCAACGCTGAACTCGCCATCATGGTCAAACCCTCGGAAAACGGCGCCCCTGCCAACTTCACGCTCGTCTGCCAGGACGGGGTTCCCGCCGCCGAAAGCCAGCACCCCAGTGCCAGCACCGCCTGCACTGCCCTCAAGGGCAACGCAGCGATCCTGAGCCCCGCCCCCAAGGCCACGGACCAGGTCTGCACGCAACAGTACGGCGGTCCGCAGCAGGCAACAGTTTCCGGCGTCGTCGATGGCAAGCCTGTCGAAGCCAGCTTTAGCCTGCGCGACGGCTGCGAGATTTCCGCATGGAACGCCGCCAAGGACGTCCTGGGCTCAAACGCAGGGGCTGTCTAAGCTGTTGCATCTGCCCCGGGAAGACTGGTTGCCGCGCCAGGCAGCCCACCAGCAGCGTGTCCGGCGCTACTCCGACCCCTACCTGGCCCGGCGGTCCGCCGGCCGGAAGCACCCGGTCGAGGACTTCCTCTTTACCTACTACACACAAAAACCCGGCCAACTGCTGCGCTGGCATCCCGGCGCCGGGGTCGTCCTCTCGGGCCCCGAGGCGGCAGAGCGCACCGGCTGGAAGTATTACCGCGCTGCCGACGACGGCGACCTTGCCGCCGCCGGCATCCCGCCGGGCACCGCCGCCGTGACGGTCGACGTCGAATCCTTCCTCCGGGACCGCCGGGACGCGCTCGAGTTCGCGGCCATCATCCTGGCCGGCACGGTGGCGAGGCCTGCACAGTTCGGTTGCTTCGGGCTGCACGAATGGGCCATGGTCTACCGGCAGGACAAGTTCGAGCTGCGGCACGAATACCTGCAGCTGAGGCTCGGCTCAGAGCACACCGACCGGGTCGTGGAGCAGAACCGGATCCGCTGCAGTCACTTCGACGCCTTCCGCTTCTACACTCCGGACGCCGTGCCGCTGAACAGCCTCGAGCCGAGCCGCGAGAACCAGCGGGCCATGGAGCAACCTGGCTGCCTGCACGCGAACATGGATCTCTACAAATGGGCGTACAAACTCGCTCCCCTGCTTCCCAGCGAACTGGTCATGGACTGCTTCGAGCTGTCCTGGCGGATCCGGGCGATGGATATGCAGGCGTCGCCCTATGACTTGGGCGCGTGGGGTTATCCGGCCATTCGAATCGAAACACCCGACGGCAAGGCCGAATACGTGGACCAGCAGCGGTCCTTCGCCGGCGAATCGCAGGAGCTGCGGAAGCGGCTGCTTCAGGAGCTCGCCCCGACGCTCCAAGCACTGACTGCCACCAGCGCGCACCAGACCAGCCCGGAAGGACCGCAATGACCGATCCCCAAGAGGTAGCCGGCCCGCTCGACGTCGATCTGACCATCCGTCTCACCGAGTCACCGGGCGCGCCGCAGTACACCTTTCGGCTGGAGGCCCGCGGCGGCGCGCCTGGACCCGGATCCACCCTGCCGGATCCGTCCGCAGCCCTCGAGGCCGTGCAGCGGTTCGGCGAGGATATTTTCTTCCCCAAGCCGGGGCCGCCGAAAATGTGCACGCAGCAGTACGGCGGCCCCCAGGTGGCCGTGGTGACGGGGTGGTTTTTGAAACGCAAGGTGGACAGCAAATTCAGCCGCACGGATGGCTGCGAGATCGCCCGCTGGCGGGCCATGGCGCCGCTGCTCGGCGGTGTTGCCGGTTCCACCGGCGCGATTTAGTCCGCCGGATCCGCCGCCGCGATCCGGGCGCCGCCCCCGATCCGGGCGCCGGCACGATCCACGCCGGGCAGCCCCGCGCCGGCGGGGCCTGCTTGAACGACGAACGGCACTGGCCCGCGGTGGAGACCGCCGGCCAGTGCCGTTTGCTTAGGTGCTAAGCGCCGCTTAGATGGCGTTGTTGGGAGCGGGATTGCGATCCGGGTTCTGGATCTTCCCCTTCTCCTTCTTCACCTTCTTGCCCTTGTCCTTCTTGTCTTTCTTGTCCTTGCCGTCGTGTTGTCCGTCGTCCCCGCTGTCACCGGGACCGTCATTGCTGTCCTGGTCCTCGGAGGTGGGCGGAACCACCACTGTGCCCGCCGCGGTCACCAGCACGCTGACGAACGTCGGATCGCTTGCTCCTTCGAACGAGATACGGCCGATGTAGGAACCGACCTGCAGGCTCTTCCAGTTCAACGAAACCGAGCCGGAGTTCCCGTTTCCCAGCCGCAGCGGATTGGGAGCGAGCGTCGCGTTGCCCACGTTCGGAACCAGCACGGACGCATCCAAGGTTCCCTTGGTGGCCTGATTGTTCGGGCTGGCGTACAGGTTCGCATAGATTACGTATTCCCCGGAGGAGGGGTTCGGGATGGAAACAGACTCGCTGGCCGAGGACGTTGCAACCGTCAACGGGCCGTCCGGAGTCTCCACGTACATGTCGAAGTCCGCGTTCGGATCCGAGGAGTATACGGAGAACTTGGCCAGCGGGCTGCCGGCCGGGACCTGTACCGTTTTGACGAAGTACGAGTCATCCGTGTTGCCCGGGACGAGGTTGATCGGGGTGGAGTCGGCCTTGGACAGCCCGTCGAGGGTCATCTTGATGGGGCCGTTGGCGCCGGAGACCACCCTGATGGCGCCGGAACCGGTGCCGCCCTCGGACGTGAACGCGACATCCTTCGCCGCGACCACAGACTGCGGACGGACCGCGATCGGGGACGCGACGTTCTTGTTGGCGCCCTGCCAGCTCAGCGAGCCCATAGCGAACTTGCCGAGCGTCGCGTTCTGGTTCTCGAAGGAGACCTTGAAGGTCTTCTTTTCGCCCGCAGCGCTGAAGTTCAGCACACTGGGATTGACGGTGACCTTCACGCCGGGAAGGTCAACCTTGGCCCGGTAGGTGCCCGGGGTCAGGGCGGTCACCGTGCGGGTGACCTCGATCTTGCCGGTCAGGTTGCCCAGCGCGAAGGACGGAACGTTCATGTCGCGCGGCTTGGTGGTACCCACTCCCTGCATGCCCAGCTCTACCCCGGTGCCCTGGATGAAGGCCAGGTAGTCGTCCGAGTTGGCGTCATACACCAGGCCGGGTTCGAGCACGCGTGCCGGGTCCACCTGCCCGGCACCGGTAGCGAGAACGTCAGTATCTTTGGCGCCGTTGGCGAGTTTGACCTCGCTCGCGGTGGTCATCATCGCTGACTTCACGACGGCGGGCGACCACTTCGGGTTCTTGGCGAGGATCAGGGCGCCGAAACCGGTCACGTGCGGCGACGCCATGGACGTGCCGGACAGGAAGCCGAAGTTGTCGCCGCCTGTGCCGATCGGCGAAACACCGGCCAGTACCGCAACGCCGGGGGCTGCGACGTCGGGCTTGAGCAGGTCGGACCCGGTGGCCAGGAGCGGACCGCGGGAGGAGAAGCCGGCGATCTGCGGCTGCGCCTCGAGTGCCAGGCCTGTGGTGTCCCTGTTGATCAGGGACACGGTGAGGGCCGGGTTGGCGGCGACCTTGGCCTTGATGGCCTCGGTGGCCGGGGGGTTCACGTGGACCGTCGGGATGATGTGCTTGTCCGTGTCCAGCGAGGAGTTGCTGAGGTTCACCAGGATCATTCCGACGCCGCCACCGCGGGCGACCTCGGCGCTCTTGGCGACGCGGTCAAAGACACCGCGGTCACAGACCACAACCTTGCCAGCCACCTTGGCCGGATCCAGGGTGCCCGGTCCGCATAGGGCGGCGTTCGGGTCCCCCGCCGTGGCGGCCGCATTGGCAGAGAGGACGACGCCGGCGTTCACCACCTGGCGGTTCATGATGCTGGCGCCGCGGAACTTGCTGCCATCCGAGAATTCGACCGTGCCCTGCAGCTCCTGGGAGAAGCTGCTGGCGGCCACCGTGGTGACCCATGGGGCGCCGTGGTTGACGGTGCTCGCGGTCGGGCCGGAGTTACCCGCCGAGACGGCCACGAAGATGCCGGCCGAGGCGGCCGAGAGGAACGCCATGGACACCGGATCGGTGGTGGTGGTCGTGGAACCGGAGATCGAGTAGTTGATCACGTCAACGCCGTCGTAGATGGCCTGGTCGACGGCCGCCACCGCGGAGGAGCTGTAGCAACCGCCGCTGTTGGGATCGGTGTCCTCCCAGCAGACCTTGTAGATGGAGAGCTTGGCCGCAGGGGCCACCCCGCTTGTCAGGCCGAAGCTGCGGCCGTCAACAAAGGTCTCAACGTTGGCGTTGCCGGCAGCCGTGCTGGCCGTGTGGGTGCCGTGGCTGTCCACGTCCACCGGGGACAGCACTTCCTGCGGCGCACGACCCTGCGAGGGGACGTACTTCAGGAAGTCATCGGCAAAGTAATGGGCGCTGAGGACCTTTGAGTTGCAGGCAGAGCCGTCAAAGGCTGCGCCGGTTGCCACGCCCTTCTGGCATTCACCGATGAATGTGTCGCCGTCGGATTTGAGCATGGCGATCTTGCCGTCGTCAGTGCGGTAGGGCACGCCCACCACGGGGTCGCCGACAAGCGGCTGGACCTGTTCGCCTGTGAAGAAGGGGTTGGAAGGGGTGTAGCCGGTGTCGATGACGCCGACGACGACTCCCTTGCCGGCGGCATCCTGGCCGCCGAACTTGGTGTCCCAGGTGCCGCCGGAACCGCTGAGCTTCAGGAAGTCGGAGCTGGAGTAGTCGGGAGCGTTTTCCGTGTCCGGAGCAACCACCAGGACGCCGGGATCCTTGGCGAGCTTGATGGCCTGGTCAGCTGTCAGGGTCGCGCTGAAACCGTTGACCGCCGCGGTGAACTGACGCTGCATCTGGACTTTCTGCTGCGCGGCGACCTCTGCCTGCTTCTGTTCGAGGTGCTCCCCGTACTTCCTAACCTCGGCCTTATCGGCGTCGAGCTTCTTGCCTGGTTCCGGTTTGGTGGCCGGCAGGCCAGGCGTGCCGCCGTCGTAGGTAGCGGCCGGTTTCTCAGCAAGGACGACGATGTAGCGGCCGTCCCGGTAGCTGTTCGGGTCCAGGTTCTTCTGGACGACCCCGGTGGTGGACGCTCCCTGGAAGGGTGCCGCGGTGGCGGGCGCAATGGCGACTGATGTAAGGAGAACCGGCAAGCCCAGGGTCAAAGCCGCGGCCCTCCGGAGTCCCCCGCTTCGAAGGAAGCTCTTTCCTGGTGATTTCACGAGCGATTGGAACCTTTCGTAAGGAACGGTCCCGGCGTCCTTGCCGGGTACTGCAGACTGGCGGGAACTGCGGAAAAGTTCGCGCAGCCCTGGCGGATACCAGCCGAGACATACAGTACAGACTGAGAGCCAGTTATGACATAGTTCACAAACGACAAATCAAAATTTGTCACACACCTCGACACCGTGCGCGCAGAGCCCCCCGGTGGACAGGAAGGGCAAACCGGGGTGCCGTCTCAGCCCCGGCCACTCCCCGGGCAGCCGGGGCGGCGTGCGCGGCCGAAAAAGTGCTGTGGGCACGGCCAAGGGCCCGGGCCGGCGGTGCCGTTCCGTGGCGGGCGGTTAACGTGCGCAGTAAGTGCGCTCAGCAAGTGTGCGCGGTTAGTGTGCGCAGCCGCCGGGAGCCGGTTGCTGCCCCGGGGGTTGCGGTCGAGGGCCTGTTGCTGAGGGAGCGACGTGCCCCGGAAGTTACTGCCGCGGGGTGCGGACGACCTCGCTGATCCAGGCGCGCGTCTTTTCGTCGACGGGTCCGGCCACGTTGCTGGCCTTGGCCGCCCGGTCAGCCTTGATCTTCTGCAGGACCATCCGGCCCAGGCCGGCAAAGACAGCGGCGGCGACGACGGGCAACAGGACCGATTTTGATTTCTCTGACATGCGCACATCCTACTGACGGGGTCCGACCGAAACCATAGCCACGGCGCGCTGAACAGGCCCGTTGCCCCTCTCCCGTTCACAGTCAACCCCTGAATGCGGCCGGAGGCACCGTGGCCGGTAGAATAGGCATGCAAGCTCGCGGAGCGCCCGATCCCGTCAGTTGTTGACAGTGTTTTTGACGCCGTCAATTGACACCGTTTGATGGACCGTCGAAGTGGATAACCCCCTTGACGTTCACCACCTGACACCGACCGGCGTGAGACGGCATTACTCCGCTGCGCCCTTACCCAACGCTCACGCACAGGAGTTACCGGATGCCCCGGATCGTTGTCGACGTCATGCCCAAGCCCGAGATTCTGGACCCGCAGGGAAAGGCCATCGTGGGCGCACTGCCCCGGCTGGGTTTCACCGCTTTTAGCTCTGTCCGCCAGGGCAAGCGTTTTGAACTGACGGTCGACGGCGAGGTGACCGAGGAAATCCTGGCCCAGGCCCGCGACGCCGCGGAAACGCTGCTGTCCAACCCCGTCATCGAAGACGTCGTCAACGTCGAGGTCGTCGAGGCCTGACATGACTGAACTCCCCCTGATCGGTGAAACCCTCACCGACGCCCCCGCTGGCACCCTGGCGGGCGCTCGGATCGGCGTCGTCACCTTCCCCGGCACCCTTGATGACCGCGACGCCGCACGCGCTGTCCGGCTGGCAGGCGCCACGCCGGTTGCCCTCTGGCATGCCGACACGACGCTGGCTGACGTGGACGCCGTCGTGATCCCCGGCGGCTTCTCCTACGGCGACTACCTCCGCGCCGGTGCGATCGCGCGGTTCGCGCCGCTGATGGCCAAGGTCATCGACGCCGCCAACTCGGACGCCAGGCTGCCCGTCCTGGGAATCTGCAACGGCTTCCAGATCCTCACCGAGTCCCACCTGCTGCCCGGCTCGATGATCAAGAACGATCACCTGAAGTTCATGTGCCGCGACCAGACCCTCCGGGTGGAGAACAACACGACGGACTGGACCCGCGACTACGCCGCCGGCCAGGAAATCGTGGTACCGCTGAAGAACCAGGACGGCCAGTACATAGCGGACGAGAAAACCCTCGATGCGCTGGAGGCTGAGGGCCGCGTCGTGTTCCGCTACGTCGGTTTCAACCCGAACGGCTCCCGCCGCGACATCGCCGGCATCTCCAATGCCGCCGGCAACGTGGTGGGCCTTATGCCGCACCCGGAACACGCGGTCGAGACGGGCTTCGGGCCGGAAACAGTCGGGTCCGGCTCCGCCGGGATCGGCGGCTCCGACACGCAGGGCCTCGGTTTCTTCACCTCCGTACTGAACAAGATTGTGGGAGGCGCCAAATGAGCATCGACACCACCAAGAAATTCAACATCGACACCGTTGCAAATGCGGCCAAGACCCCGAACACCGAGCTGCCCTGGGCCGAACTGGGCCTGAAGCAGAATGAGTTCGAGGAGGTCGTGAAGGTCCTGGGCCGCCGCCCGACCGGCGCCGAGCTCGCCATGTACTCCGTCATGTGGAGTGAGCACTGCTCCTACAAGTCCTCCAAGAACCACCTGCGCCAGTTTGGCGAAAAGGTGACCGAGGAAATGAAAAAGGACATGCTCGTGGGGATCGGCGAAAACGCCGGTGTCACCAACCTGGGCGACGGCTGGGCCGTGACGTTCAAGATCGAGTCCCACAATTCGCCGTCGTTCGTGGAGCCCTACCAGGGTGCCGCCACCGGCATCGGCGGCATTGTCCGTGACATCATCTCCATGGGCGCCCGCCCGGTGGCCGTGATGGATCCGCTGCGTTTCGGCGCCATCGACCACCCGGACACCGCCCGCGTCATGCACGGCGCCGTGGCCGGCATCGGCGGATACGGAAACTCCCTGGGCCTGCCGAATATCGGCGGCGAGATGGTCTTCGACTCCGTGTACCAGGGCAACCCACTGGTCAATGCGCTGGCAGTCGGCGTGATGCGCCACGAGGACATCCGCCTTGCCAACGCCTCCGGCAAGGGCAACAAGGTGGTGCTGTTCGGCGCCCGCACCGGCGGCGACGGCATCGGCGGCGCGTCCGTGCTGGCCTCGGAGTCCTTCGACGACACCAAGCCGTCCAAGCGGCCCGCCGTGCAGGTGGGCGACCCCTTCGCCGAGAAGGTCCTGATCGAGTGCTGCCTTGAGTTGTTCAAGGGCTCGCTGGTTGAAGGCATCCAGGATCTGGGTGCCGCCGGCATCTCCTGCGCCACGTCCGAGCTTGCCTCCAACGGCGACGGCGGCATGGAAGTTGAATTGACGTCCGTGCTGCTGCGCGATCCCTCTCTGACCCCGGGCGAAATCCTGATGTCCGAGTCGCAGGAGCGCATGATGGCCGTGGTCACCCCCGAGAACGTTGCTGCCTTTGAGGCGGTCATGGACAAGTGGGCTGTGGAGTACTCCTGGTTGGGCGACGTGACGGACACGGGGCGCCTGATCATCACCTGGGACGGCGAGGTCATCGTCGACGTGGACCCGCGCACCGTGGCCCACGACGGCCCGGTCTACGACCGACCCTACGCCCGGCCCGAGTGGCAGGACGGCGTGCAGGCCGACGTGTTCACCGGCTCCGTCCAGGACGCCGGCCGGCCTTCCACCGCCGCGGAACTGGCCGCAGCAATCAGCGAGCTCATCGCCTCGCCGAACATGTGCGACAAGTCCTGGATCACCAACCAGTACGACCGCTACGTCGGCGGCAACACGGCGTTGGCCATGCCCGACGACGCCGGAGTGGTCCGGGTGGACGAGGAAACCGGCCTCGGCGTGGCCCTGGCCACCGACGCCAATGGCCGCTACACCTTCCTCGATCCGTACCACGGCGCGCAGTTGGCCCTGGCCGAGGCGTACCGCAACGTGGCCACCTCGGGCGCCGTGCCGATGGCCGTCAGCGACTGCCTGAACTTCGGCTCCCCCGAGGACCCCGACGTGATGTGGCAGCTGGCTGAGGCCATCCGTGGCCTCTCCGACGCCTGCATGGTGCTCGGCATCCCGGTCACCGGCGGCAACGTCTCGCTGTACAACCAGACCGGCACCACCCCGATCCACCCCTCCCCGGTGGTCGCGGTACTGGGCAAGTTCGACGACGTCGCCCGCCGCACGCCGTCGGGCTGGCGCGAGGACGGCCAGGCCATCTACCTGCTGGGCACGACCGCCGCAGAACTGGACGGTTCGGAATGGTCCAACCTGCGCGGACACCTCGGCGGGCTGCCGCCCAAGGTTGACCTCGCCGCCGAACGCGCGCTGGGCGAGATCCTGATCAACGCCTCCCGCGACGGCATGGTGGACTCCGCCCATGACCTCTCCGAAGGCGGCCTCGCAGCGGCCCTTGTGGAGTCGTCGCTGCGCTACGGCGTGGGTGCGCGGATCGCCCTCCAGGACGTTCTGGACCGCGACGGCGTGGACCTGTTCACGGCACTGTTCTCCGAGACCCAGGGCCGCGCAATCGTGGCGGTGCCCCGGTCCGAGGAAATCCGCTTCAAGGACATGTGCACCGCCCGCGGCTTCGCACACATCCGGATCGGCGTGGTGGACGCCGAGAGCGGCAAGCTGGAAATCAATGGCGTCGACACGATGGCCCTTGACGCGCTCCGCGAAGCCCACGAGGCGACGCTGCCGAAGTACTTCGGCTAGTCCCCACCGCCGCCCTAGCCTCGCGAGCTCGGCCAGGGAACCCTGGCGGCGTGGGCCCCCGTCGGTTGCTCCGTAACTGCCCTTTTGAACCCTCAAAACGGCAGTTACGGAGCAATCGTTCGTTAACGGCCGGGCCGCCAGCCCGCCTGCAGCAGCGCGGCGCGGATCTTGGCCACTGCGGCTTTGGCGTCATCGTGCATATGCCGTTTGGAAACGCGGACCTCCGTCCAGCCCAGGGCTGTGTACCGCTCGGACCGGGCGATGTCCCGGACGATCTGTAGCTCGTCCCCGTGATGTTCGCCCTCGTACTCGATGCCGATTTTGTACTTCCGGTAAGACAAATCGGGTTCGTGGTGCCGTGTTCCTCCATCGTCGGTGATCGGCACGTTCAGCTCCGGTTCGGGCAGACCTGCTCGCACGATCGCCAGACGGAGCAGCGTTTCTTGCGGCGAATCGGACCCCACCCGAATGAGGTTGAGGGCCTCCTTCGCTTTGCGGATGCCTCGCTTTCCCTTGTGCCTGTAGATCATCCGCTGGAGGTCGGAAATGTCGCAATGCGGTGTGCCCCTGCCCTCAAGGTCGGCCCTCGGCACGCGCACACAACTGTCCCCCATGGCCACGAGCTCGTCCACCGATAGCATTTCCGCCATATCCAACCAGATACGCTCCGGCGTGGTTACAGGGATCCCGTCAACTGTGGTGATCTCGTCCTCGTAGAGTTTCATCCGGTGGACGATCACGTGGGGCCGGTCGAGGTGTGCCTCGCCTGCGGGCCGGATGATGTGATGCATATCGGGGCTCTCCTTTCGCGGTCTCCGCGGCAATAGGAGCAGTTCCGCGGCAGTGAGGTGGGATGCGGCGCATCGCGTGTTGACCTCTATGAACGGCCGCACTCTGATACTCAAGGGGAGCTCCGACGTCCTGCCGTCCAAGCGGATGCCCTTACCGACCGCCGTCAGGGAACGGTGCCGCAGCCGCTTCGGAGACACACCAGCGAGGCGTGCTTCGGCAACGGTGAACGGACGGCCCTGGAGTTCACTCGGCAGCTGGCGTGCGGTCCTCATTGATCCATGGGACCAGAATCCTGCCGGCGGTGCAGAAGTTGTCCACAAGACCCATCGGTTGCTCCGCAACGGCCCTTTTGAGCCTTCAAAACGGCGGTTGCGGAGCAATCGATGCGGTTAGTCGTCGCTGCGGATTTCGCGCTGGCGGGCGCTGAGCAGCTCAAGTTCCGGGCGGGCCGCCATGAAACGTTCGACGGCGGCCAGCACCTCGATGAGGTGCGCCCGGTCCGCGGCGACCAGCCCGACGCCGATGACCGTGCGCCGGTACTGGTCCTGCAGTCCGGCCTCGGTGACGGAAACATCGAAGCGGCGCTTGACCTCGGCGAGCACCGGGCGCACCACCGAGCGCTTCTCCTTCAGGCTGTGGACGTCCCCCAGGAGAAGGTCGAATTCAGTCCAGCCGATCCACATGCCGGCGCCCCTTTCGCTACGCGATGGTCAGTTCGCCCATCCGGTCCCAGCCCTCGCCGTCGAACTGGCGGCTGACGATCCGGGGAGTCTCCGCCAGGGCCTGGGGCATGTCCGCCATGGCCTTCTTGAAGTGGGCGCTGTTGACGTGGTCCCCCGCGGCGTCGTCCTTGAAGGCCTCGACCAGGACAAATTCGTTGGGGTCCTCAACACTGCGGGACCAGTCGAACCAGAGGTTCCCGGGCTCCTGCCGGGTCGCCTGGGTGAAGTCCGCGACGACGTCGAGCCACCGCTCGGACCATTCGGGCTTGACCTTGAATTTGACGACGATGAAGATCACTGGCTGAGCCCTTTCGTTGCGTTTTCCAAAGGTTCCATTCTGGCAGCTCAGCAGGCTTTCATTGCCTCCCGGGCCAGCTCCTGCTGCTGGGGCGTTCCCACCCTGCCGGCCCACTGTTCGGCGAGTTGGAACTCCACCATCGCCTCGGTACACCGGCCGGCCTCGTGCAGGGTCCAGCCCAGGTTGCTGTGCAGTGCCACCAGCCATCGTTTGGTCCGTTCATCGTGCACCGTCGACGCGTACTCTAAGGCGCTGCGAGTCCAGGTCTCGGCGTGGGCGGTGTCCGCGACCGCCAGCATGTGCAGGGCGTCGACGGCCAGGAATTCCTCGCCCAGATGATCAGCCAGTTCGGCGGCCTGTTCGAGGAGCGGAACGGCCATCTCTGCGTGGCCGCTGGAGTTCAGCACCCGGCCGCGTTCCAGCAGCACACGGACGGCCACGGTGGGCTCCTCGCCGTCGATGGCGTCCAGCACTGCGTCCGCTTCTTCGAAACGGCCCTGCAGGCCGATCGCCCGGCCCAGCTGTGTTTTCAGCTCGGCCCGTTCGTCGGCGTCGTACCGGTCCTCGGTCATCGCGGTCCGGAAGCGCGTTTCCGAAATCTCCGGGTGCTCGAAGTCCCACAGGTGGTCAAGGGTCTGTTGGGTCAGCATTGCCTGCTCCTGATCAGCTTTCACCGGCGGCCAGTTGGTGTGCACTTTCAATGTAGCGGGAGGTGATGCGGCTCCGCGCCCACTTCGTCAGGACGCCGCCCGTGGCGTAGAACCAGTTGGCCGGCGCACCGAAAGCGGTAATGGCGATCGTTACCCGGCCAGTCCCGTCGATTTCGACCTCAAATGCTTCCTCGCCGCGAACGGGATGCCCCGGGAGGGTGCCATACCCGAATCCCGCGGACTGCGGGCCGGCCCCGGGCAACGGCTGGCGGACCCAGACAACCTCGCAGGGGGCGTTGATCCGGAACGGGCCGACTCCGAATCCGCTGACCACCCGCGTGCCGGGGACCACGGCCTCGGACTCCGCGCGAACGCGGAGCCCCGCGCCCTTCTGCAGGCGCCAGCTCAGAATTCCCTGAGCCACCCGCCGGTAGGCAGCAAAGCCCTCACCCACATAGGCCCGGGTGACAAGGCACTCCACGTCCGGGGGAGGCGGGCCGTGCTCGGTGGAGCCAATTCCCTCGTAGTTCAGTTCACCCGAGGCAATCCGCGGGCCGGTCACGGCCGTCCCCGCGGCCCGGAACCCTGCGCAAGCCGGGACCAGCCCAGTTGCTCCTGCTGGCGCCGGCTCAGCGTGGCAACCACCAGGTCGTAGGAGTCCTCGACCATGTCGCGGACCATCGAGTCCGGCAGCGCCCCGTCCAGCCGGACGCCGTTCCAGTGGGTCTTATTGAGGTGCCAGGCTCCGGTGATCTCAGGGTGGGCGGCGCGCAACTGCTCGGCCAGTGCGGGCTCGCACTTCAGGCTCACGGAAAAGTTCGCCTCGTCCAGAGAGGATAAGGCGAACATTTTGGCTTCGTGGCGGGTGCCGCCCGAGACCGCGGCGCGCACCTTGAAGACGGACGTCTCAGGTCCGAAGGGAAAATCCTCGAAGGCGCCGGGAAAGCCGAGACAGAGTTCCCGGAGCGCTGCTGCATCCATGCTCAGAGTCTATTTCTCCGGTCCGACTTTCGGCAGCGACGGTTCCGCCGCTAAAGTCCGAAGCGCCGGGCGTCCTGGGCCGGGCAGGCGTTCATGATGACATCAAGCCCGGCTGCCGTGGCGCGAGCGGCCGCGGCCTCGTCGATGACCCCCAGCTGCAGCCAGACGGCTTTGGCGCCGACGGCGATGGCCTGGTCCACAACGGCCCCCACCCGCTGCGAATTCACGAAACAGTCGACGACGTCGATGGGGTGCTTCTCGGCAGGGATGTCGGCCAGGCTGGCGTAGCCCGTTTCGTGGTGGACCGGATCGGCAGGAAGATTCACCGGGATTATTTCCATGCCCAGCCGGTCCCGGATGAACAGCGAGGTGTCGTAGGCCGCCCGCCACTGGTTGGTGGTCAGGCCGACGATGGCCCACCGCCCCTTGGTGCGCAGGAGCCTTTCGAGGACCGCGGGATCGTTGACATGAGGCATGAGCACAGCCTAGCGCCCGCCCCGACATTGGTTGCCCGCGACGACACGCGCGGAACGAATTTCCGAAGATCTGAACGACCAGCGGCCCCTCGGGCCGACGTGACCGAATATTACGCCGCGGGAGGCCGTAATTAGGGAAAACTGCCCGGCTCCGTTTTAGTTGAAAGTGACCATCCCGAGCGGCCGAGAGACCTGGATCGATGAAGCCGCAGCAACCCTGGTAGCCGGAAATCCAATGGCTCTTTCCGTAGGGTGCTACTGCCAGGACCGATGGAGTATTCCTATGTTTCCTGTTCTGTCCTAGTCCTCGCCTTCCTGCTGACGGATTCCCGGAACATCGGCCGCGCCGACCGTTGCTGCCGGCAATCGTGTTGCTCGCGGTGATCGTAAAACAACTGATGGCCTGCTGGGCCTTGCAGAGAAATGGGCGGTAAAACGATGGGCCTGAACACGACCGGATCCCCTCTGACCGGGGAGGGCGCCTTGACCGACACTTTCCCGGGCGCCGCCCCCGGCACTGAGGCGGAACGTATCGCGTTCTGGGAGGAAGCCGCGCTGCGCCTGGACTGGGAGCCCGCGCCCGGCCTCCAGTCCCCCGGGCAGGATAAGCCGTGGCACACCGCGCACCGCCTCGTCCCCGCCGACGTCGAGGCCGGCATTGGCCCGGCCATCACCTGGTTCGAAGGTGGGAAACTCAACGTCGCCTACAACTGCGTGGACCGCCACGTCGATGCCGGGCGCGGCGACAAGGTGGCCCTGCACTTCGAGGGCGAACCCGGCGACCGCCGCACCCTCACCTACGCCGACCTCCAGCGCGAAGTGTCCAAGGCCGCCAACGCGCTGCTGGGCCTCGGCATCACCAAGGGTGACAGGGTGGTCATCTACCTGCCCGTCATTCCGGAAACCGTGATCATCACCCTGGCCGTGGCCCGCATCGGAGCCATCCACTCGCTCGTCTTCGGCGGCTTCTCCGCCGAGGCGCTCAAGTTCCGGGTGGAGGACACCGGCGCCAAGCTGCTTGTCACCACCGACGGCCAGTTCCGTCGCGGCGCGGCCGTGCCCGTCAAGGACAACGCCGACGCCGCCGTCTCCGGCGACAACGCGGTGGAACACGTTCTGGTGGTCAACCGCACCACCGCACCGGAACTGCTTGATAGCGTGCCGATGACCGAAGGCCGCGATGTCTGGTGGCACGACGTCGTCGGGCCCGCCTCCGACGTCCACGCACCCGTTGCGTTCGACGCCGAGACTCCGTTGTTCATCATGTACACCTCCGGCACCACCGGGAAGCCCAAGGGCCTCGTCCACACCTCCGGCGGCTACCTCACCCAGGCGTCCTGGAGCTACGAGCATCTGTTCAGCAACCCGGACCCGGCGCTCCGCGACCAGGACGTCCACTGGTGCACCGCCGACCTCGCCTGGGTCACGGCCCACACCTACGAGCTGTACGGTCCCCTGTCCAACGGCGTCAGCCAGGTGATCTTCGAAGGCACGCCGAACACCCCGCACCCGGGCCGGCACTTCGAGATCATCGAACGCTACGGCGTGACGCAGTACTACACCGCGCCCACCCTGGTCCGCTCCCTGATGGGCTGGTTCCCCGACGGCGTCCCCGCCAGCTACGACCTCTCCTCCATCCGGCTTCTCGGCACCGTCGGTGAGGCGGTCAACCCCGAGGCATGGCGATGGTTCCGCGAGAACGTCGGCGCCGGGACCGCGCCCGTGGTGGACACCTGGTGGCAGTCCGAAACCGGCGCCACCATCCTCTCCCCCGCCCCCACCGACACGGAGTTCAAGCCCGGCTGCGCGGCCCGTCCGCTGCCCGGCGTCGGCACCCGCATCGTGGACGACGTCGGCAACACGGTTCCGCCGGGCGTCCACGGTTTCATCGTGGTAGACGCCCCCGGCCCCGCCATTGCCCGCACGGTCTGGGGCAACCCGCAGCGGTACTTCGATTCGTACTGGCGCCAGTACGCCGCACAGGGCTGGTTCCTTGCCGGCGACGGCGCAAAGTATGACGACGACGGCGACATCTGGATCCTCGGGCGGGTCGATGACACCCTCAACGTCTCGGGGCACCTGCTCTCCACCATCGAGATCGAATCGGCCCTCGTGTCCCACCCGGACGTCGTGGAAGCCGGCGTCTGCCCGGTGGCCGACCCGAAGACCGGCCACGCGGTGGTCGCCTTCGTGGTGCTCCCCAACCGCTCCCTCCCCTCGCAAGTCCCCACCGGCTCCCAGCCTTCGCAAGCTCAGGCAGGGTCCCTCGCCGGTGTGGCCCCACGGGCAGGGAACCCGGCGGTCGTGGCCCCCGACCCCATTATTGAGGAGCTCCGCAACCACGTGGCACAGGTGATCGGGCCGATCGCCAAGCCGCGCGACGTCGTCGTCGTCCCCGATGTGCCCAAGACGCGCAGCGGCAAGATCATGCGCCGGCTGCTCACCCAACTGTTCGAAGGCACCACGCTCGGGGACACCACCTCGCTCCAGAACGAACCGTCCATCGCGGCTATCCAGGACGTCCTGCGCGACCGCACCAACCACGCAGAAATACCCCGGAAGTAAGGAACACTCATGACTGAGATCAGCAACGTCGCCCGCCTTTCTGAACCGCTCAAATTCGCCTACTGGGTTCCGAACGTCTCCGGCGGCCTGGTGGTATCCACGATCGAACAGCGCACCAGCTGGGACTTCGACTACAACAAGAAGCTCGCGCGGATCGCTGAGAACTCCGGCTTCGAGTACGCGCTGTCCCAGACGCGCTACGCCGCCTCCTACGGCGCGGACAAGCAGCACGAGGCGACCTCCTTCAGCCTGGCGCTGCTGGCCGCAACCGAGCGGCTGAAGGTTATTGCCGCCGTCCACCCTGGCATGTGGCACCCCGGGGTGCTGGCGAAGTACATCATCACGGCGGACCACATCTCCAACGGCCGCGCAGCCGTGAACATCGTCTCCGGCTGGCTAAAGAACGAGTTCACCAACTTCGGCCTGGAGTGGCTGGAACACGACGAACGCTACGTCCGCACCGAGGAATTCATCAAGGTCCTCCGCGGGCTGTGGACCGAGCAGGACTACAGCCAGTCCGGCAAGTACTACAACATCACCGACTTCACCCTGAGCCCGGCACCGGTGGACGTCCCCGGCCGCGCGCACCCGGAAATCTTCTTCGGCGGAAACTCCACCGCGGCCCAGGCTACGGCCGGCCGCGTGGCGGACTGGTACTTCTCCAACGGCAAGGACCTGGACGGCTTCCGGGAGAACATCGCCGGCGTCGTCGCGTCCGCACGCGAGGCGGGGCGCGGGACCGCCTCCCCCCTGTCCGCCCCGAAGTTCGGCCTCAACGGCTTCGTCATCGCACGGGATTCCGAGAAGGAAGCCCGCGAGACCCTCCGCGAGATCGTGGCGAAGGCGCACAAACCCGCCGTCGAGGGCTTCCGCGACGCAGTCCAGGAAGCCGGAGCGTCCACCAAGGACGGCAAGGGCATGTGGTCGGACTCCTCCTTCGAGGACCTCATCCAATACAACGACGGCTTCAAGACCCAGCTGATCGGTACCCCGGAGCAGATTGCCGAACGGATCGTCGAGTACAAGAAGATCGGCGTGAACCTGATGCTGACCTGCTACCTGCACTTCCAGGAGGAGGTTGCCGCGTTCGGCCAGGACATCCTGCCGATCGTCCGCGAACTCGAGGCGGACCTGGCCCGCAAGCACGGCACTGAGCTGGACCTCACCGGCACCCCGGTTGCGAACACGGAGGTGGCAGCGTAATGGCCGACCGCAAGTTCGGGTTCCGCACCCGCGCCCTGCACGCCGGCGGCACGCCCGACGCCGAGCACGGCGCCCGCGCCGTGCCGATCTACCAGACCACGTCCTTCGTCTTCAAGGACACCCAGGATGCCGCGAACCTGTTCGCGCTGCAGAAGTACGGCAACATCTACTCCCGGATTGGCAACCCCACGGTGGCCGCGTTCGAGGAGCGCATCGCCTCCCTTGAGGGCGGCATCGGTGCGGTGGCCACGTCCTCGGGCATGGCTGCGGAGTTCATCACGTTCGCCGCACTGACCCAGGCCGGCGACCACATCGTGGCCGCGTCCCAGCTGTACGGCGGCACGGTGACCCAGCTGGACGTCACGCTGCGCCGCTTCGGCGTCGACACCACCTTCGTTCCCGGCACCGACCCGGCGGACTATGCGGCCGCGGTGCGCGAGAACACGAAGGCGATCTTCGTCGAGGTCGTGGCCAACCCGTCGTCCGAAGTGCAGGATCTTGAGGGTCTCGCCAAAGTCGCGCACGACGCCGGCATCCCCCTCGTCGTTGACGCCACCCTGAGCACGCCCTACCTCGTGCGGCCGATCGAACACGGCGCGGACATCGTGATCCACTCCGCCACCAAGTTCCTCGGTGGCCACGGCACCACCCTGGGCGGCGTGATTGTCGAAAGCGGCCGCTTCAACTGGGGCAACGGCAAGTTCCCCACCATGACCGAACCGGTAGCCTCCTACGGCAACGTTTCCTGGTGGGCGAACTTCGGCGAATACGGCTTCCTGACCAAACTCCGCTGCGAGCAGCTGCGCGACATCGGCCCTGCACTGTCCCCGACGTCTGCGTTCCAGCTGCTGCAGGGCGTTGAGACGCTCCCGCAGCGCCTGGACGAGCATTTGAAGAACGCGCAGGCCGTTGCGGAATGGCTTGAGGCTGATGAGCGTGTGGCCTATGTGAACTTCTCCGGGCTGCCCTCGCATCCCCACTTCGAGCGGGCCAGGAAATACCTGCCGCTGGGGCCGGGGTCCGTGTTCTCCTTTGGCGTGAAGGGCGGCCGTGCCGCGGGCCAGAAGTTCATCGAGTCCCTACAGCTGGCCTCGCACCTGGCAAATGTGGGCGACTCCCGGACTCTCGTCATCCACCCCGGTTCCACCACCCACCAGCAGCTGAGCCAGGAGCAGCTCGAGTCCGCCGGCGTCCCCGAGGTCCTGGTGCGGATCTCGATCGGGCTCGAAGACATCGAGGACATTCTCTGGGACCTGGACCAGGCCCTGGACGCCGCGTCCGAGGGAGCATCCGCGGAGTCCTCCGCGGCGGCACCCTCGGCGGACACATGCACGATCGGAGCACTGTCATGAGCACGGACGAACGAACCTGGACCGGACCCTCCGCACCGGAACGGCTGAACCTGCTGCGGCAGGCTAAGTCGATCGCGATTGTCGGCGCCTCGGACAAGCCCTCCCGGGCCAGCTACTTCGTGGCGACGTACCTGCAGTCCTCCACCCGCTACAAGGTCTACTTCGTGAACCCCGTGGTGAAAGAGATCCTCGGCGAGCAGACGTATGCTTCGCTGGCCGATCTGCCGGAAAGCCCGGACATCGTGGATGTGTTCCGCAAACACGACGATCTGCCGGGCGTCCTGGACGAGGCCATTGCTGCCGGCGCCAAGACGCTGTGGCTGCAGCTGGGCTCGTGGCATGAGGACGTTGCCAAGGAAGCGGAAGCCGCCGGACTCGACGTCGTAATGGACCGCTGCGTGAAAATTGAGCATGCTCGCTTCCACGGCGGGCTGCACCTGGCCGGCTTCGACACCGGCGTCATTTCCTCGAAGCGGCAGATCCTGGCCTAATACCCTGGTTCCCTGCCGGCGTCCTCCTGCAGGACCACCGTATAGGCCTCGACTCTGCGGTCCGTAACCGTCGTCGGTGACTCCAGGTGCACGGCTCCGGAAGGAAGGATGCCGGCACCGCCGAACTTCTCCATGACCCGCCACTCTGCCACGACGTCCTCCCCGCAATGCTCGGGGGGCAGGAGATGCCAGAAACTGAAGCCGCCGACGTCCTCCAGCTTCTGGCGGTCGTACAGAACACAGCCACCGAGCCACGCCACCCGGTAAGGAATCCACTCATCCGGCCGCAGTTCCAGGTCGGCGGCCAGGTGGCTGAGGTTGGCGGCGTTGTGCAGCTGCCACCGTTCGAAGCCCGCTGTCTCCGGTCGGATCCTCTCCGGCGTGACGGCGCCGTTCCACCGCTCGAAAGTCACCAATTCCTGCGGTCTCCGGTCCTGCAGGAACGACAGCCCCTGGGGTGCCATGCCCACAAAGCCGCATCCCAATTCCAGCAATGCCCGGTCCATGCGTTGCAGCGCGCCGGGCTCCAGCCAGATGTCATCGTCCAGAAACAGGCAGTGCCCCGTACGGGCCCGTTCCAACAGGAAGTCCCGGTGCTCTGCCAGGCCGCGCCGGGGTAGGTGGCGCAACGCCACTACTTCGCGGCCCTGTGCCTGCAATACCCGCATCATCGCTGCCGGCGCCGGGTGTTCCCACGCCGGCTGCCGCTCGGACTGGTCGCTGATCACCACCCGGAAGGGCGGTTCGCGCTGGGCCGCCAGGCCCGCCAGGGTGACAGCGAGTTCGGCCGGACGGTCGCAGGTGGTAATCAGGACATCCACACCGGCCGGTTCGGCCGGAACTTCAGGGGTCTTCGCCCACGAGTCCGATGCTCTCTGGCTCACAATGACCCATCCCCCGCCCGCACAGCCAATCCACCCACAACCCTGCCAGCCGTTCACCGCGGGCTGACGCGCACGTAAAAAGAACTAGCTGGCGTCGCGGCGTTCCCCGGCACCCGCTGGTGGCACGCGGCCCGGTCCGCTGTCCTCGGCATCCGGGCCTTCGGCAGGCTCCTGGGAATGGACCCGGATCTCCGATACGTCTGCGTTCGGATCTCCCTCAGCCGGCGCCTCACTGTGGCGGCGCTCGCCTGCCTCTGGCGTTTCACTCATGTCGGGTCCTTTCGTATTCCTTCCGCGGCGGCCGTTCCGCAGTCGGTCCCTGACACCGCCCCGGGAACGCACCGGCAGCGCCAGAACGGTGCTTCTTTTTCTCATGGTGGCTTGGACCTGATCCATGGTCAAGGTCTTGTTTAACGACGACGGCGGGCCACCCTTTCAGGTGACCCGCCGTCGTCGAGCTTCGTGACGTCAGTCGTTGATCAGGTCGTTGATCACGATCGTCTGGTCCCGGTCGGGGCCGACACCGATCGCCGAGAACCGCGTCCCGGAAAGCTTTTCCAGGGCGAGCACGTAGTTCCTGGCGTTCTCCGGAAGGTCGTCCAGGGTGCGGGCACCGGTGA
Source organism: Pseudarthrobacter sp. MM222 (assembly GCF_947090775.1). Classification (NCBI taxonomy): domain Bacteria; kingdom Bacillati; phylum Actinomycetota; class Actinomycetes; order Micrococcales; family Micrococcaceae; genus Pseudarthrobacter; species Pseudarthrobacter sp. MM222. The sequence goes on along the minus strand of NZ_OX352321.1, from coordinate 392,893 downwards.
TGTCCTCGGTCCAGCCCTCGAAGAACTCGAAGATGGGCTTGGCGTGATGGAACTCGGTCTGGGTCATCGGCATTTCGTCATGCCGCACACCGTCAACGTCGTAGGCCACGCAGACCGGGATCTGCTCGATGCCGGTAAGCACGTCCAGCTTGGTGACGAAGTAGTCCGTGAAGCCGTTGACCCGGGAGGCATGGCGCGCCAGCACGGCGTCGTACCAGCCGCAGCGGCGGGGACGGCCGGTGTTGACGCCGAATTCGCCGCCGGTCTTCTGCAGGTACAGGCCCATCTCGTCGAACAGTTCCGTGGGGAACGGCCCCGCGCCGACCCGGGTGGTGTACGCCTTGATGATGCCGATGGAGCGCGAGATCCGGGTGGGGCCGATACCCGACCCCACCGAGGCGCCGCCGGCCGTCGGGTTCGAGGACGTCACGAACGGGTAGGTGCCGTGGTCAACGTCCAGGAACGTGGCCTGGCCGCCTTCCATGAGGACCACCTTGCCCTCGTCGAGGGCGGTGTTCAGGACGAAGGTGCTGTCGATCACCAGCGGGCGGAGGCGCTCGGCGAAGGACAGGAAGTACTCCACGATCTCATCCACCTCGATGTCGCGGCGGTTGTAGACCTTGACCAGCAGCTCGTTCTTCTGGCGGAGCGAGCCCTCGACCTTCTGGCGCAGGATAGAGGCGTCGAAGACGTCCTGCACGCGGATGCCCAGGCGGGCAACCTTGTCCATGTAGGCCGGACCGATACCGCGGCCGGTAGTGCCGATGGCCCGGCTGCCGAGGAAACGCTCGGTGACCTTGTCCAGGACCTGGTGGTAGGGCGCCACGAGGTGGGCATTGGCGGAGACGCGCAGCTTGGACGTGTCCGCGCCGCGGGCTTCCAGGCCGTCGATCTCCTGGAACAGGGCCTCAAGGTTCACCACGCAGCCGTTGCCGATAACCGGAACCGCGTTGGGGCTCAGAATGCCGGCCGGAAGGAGCTTGAGCTCATACTTCTCACCGCCTACGACAACGGTGTGCCCGGCGTTGTTGCCGCCGTTGGGCTTGACGACGTAGTCAACCCGGCCGCCAAGCAGGTCAGTGGCCTTACCTTTGCCTTCGTCGCCCCATTGGGCTCCGACGATCACGATTGCTGGCATGGGATCCTCCCCCATTCGTTCGGGCTGACTTCCGTTGAACCATCGAGGAGCAACACGTTAGTTGAGTTGTCCAAGGTGGCTCCGCCGAGATCAGCGCCGTTCATGAGAATGCCCCGCATCGACCGCTGTGCTCTTCCATCAACGCCAGAATCCGGGGCTCTTACCACCCAAGTTTAGCCGATCGGGGCCCCAGCAGGGTGTGGCGGGATTTGGCGCCTTCGGGCCGGTGTTTGATCGGGCCCGCAGCGTGCAACGCTAGTTGCATGGACCTTGAGGTGTCACCCGCGCTCACGATTCCCGCGTCGGAACTCGGCTGGCGGTTCTCGCGTTCGTCCGGGCCAGGCGGTCAGCACGTCAACACCTCGGACAGCCGCGTCGAACTCTCGTGGAACGTTGCCGACTCGGCGGTGCTTTCGGATGGCCAGCGGCTGGTTCTGCTCACGCGTCTGGGACGGCGCCTCATCGCCGGGGTGATCACCGTAACCGCCTCCGAGCGGCGCTCGCAGCTGCGAAATCGCGAGATCGCCCTGGCCAAGCTCTCCGAACTCGTGGCAGAAGGCCTGGCTCCCGAAGCTGCCCGCCGCCGGGCGACCAAACCCACCCGGGGCTCGAACCGTCGGCGCCTCGCCGCCAAGGAACAGCGGGCAGCGACGAAACAGCAACGCAGGCGGCCCTCCGCCGAATAGCGCCGTCCAGGCATTTCCAGCTGCCGGGCAGCGGGCTGTGCCCGCCGGCCCGGGAGCGGTTCAGCATTTCGCAGGGCTTGATAGACTGATAAGGATCGACTCGGAATCGGTCCACATCACATATTCAAACCACACCGCAGCTCGGCGTGCCCGCAATTTGGCGTGCCCGTGCATGGTCTGGCAGCTTGACCAATCCCGCAGGAGACTCAGCAATATATGACAGCCTTGGCCACTGAAAATTTTCGCGAACAGCTTCTGAGCCGCCGCTACGAACCTAGTGTCGCAGCGGTCAACGAACTGTGCGACACGCTGCAGTCCGCCAAAACCGGCACGAATGTCCCCTATGTGGACCCGATGCACGACGTCGACGAGTGCCGCATCATCAGCCTTTACTCCAACATCGGCACCGCTGACCCGTCCGGTTTCATCACCGCCGGTGACGACGAAGCGGCCACCCGCATGCTGGGCGTCCAGTGGAAGCTGGGCCTGCGGCCGGAGTTCGTTATGCCGTGGAACGTCCACCCTTGGCACATCGCCGACGAGCCCAACGGCAAGTTCACGCCGGACCAGATCTCTGCCGGCCTGAAGCCCCTGCTGAAGTTCCTGGCCCTCGTGCCGCGCGCTTCGGTGATCGTCGCCCACGGCACGGAGGCCAACCGCCTGGCCAACCTGCTGCTGAAGACCGAAGTGCCCATGATCTGGCGCCGCGGCCTGAAGACCTACAAGGTCCGCTCCCTCAGCGGCCGCGCCTTCGCCGGCACCCCCGCCCGCCAGGAGCAGTACCTCGAGGATATGCACACGGCCTACGCCGACGCCATGGCCCGCACCGGCCTGACCAAGCCGAGCTAGTCCCCACCCGCACCCTAGCCTCGCAAGCTCGGCCAGGGAACCCGGCGGGCGTGGGCCAGCAGCGTTAACGACGGCGGGCGTCCACCGAAAGGTGGACGCCCGCCGTCGTCGTTAATGCGGTTACTTCGCTTCGATCGCTGCCTTCGCCGTGGGATCGGAGTCCTTCAGGAACTTCTCGATCCGTTCCGGCTCCTCGGCTTCGCCAATCGCTGCGGAGGCCCGGCCCAGCGAGTACAGTGACCGCAGGAAGCCGCGGTTGGGCTCGTGCTCCCACGGGATCGGACCGACGCCGCGCCAGCCATGACGCCGCAGGGAATCGAGTCCGCGGTGGTAGCCGACGCGGGAGTACGCGTAGGAATCGATGGTCCGGCCCTCTTTCCACGCCTCCTCGGCCAGCACAGCCCACAGCAGCGAGGATGTCGGGTGCTTCTCCACCAGGTCCAGGGCTTCGTGGCCGGCGTCCAGGGCCGCGTAGATCTCGGTCTCAGCCGGCAGGAGCGTCGGCTCCGGACCCATCAGGTTCTTGCGGAACTCGTCGGACATTACTTGAGCGACTTGCCGGTCGAGCCGAGCTGCTGGGCGGCCTCCACGACGCGGGCAGCGAGGCCGGCTTCGGCGGACGCGCCCCAGACGCGGGGATCGTAGAGCTTCTTGTTGCCGACCTCGCCGTCAACCTTCAGCACGCCGTCGTAGTTGCGCAGCATGTGGTCAACCACGGGGCGCGTGAAGGCGTACTGGGTGTCGGTGTCGATGTTCATCTTGATGGTTCCGAACGAAACGGCGTCGGCGATCTCCTTGTCGGAGGAGCCGGAGCCACCGTGGAAGACGAGGTCGAAGGGGTTGGCCTTGCCGATTTTGGCGCCCACCTGCTCCTGGATGTCCTTGAGGATCTCCGGGCGGAGCTTGACGCCGCCGGGCTTGTAGACGCCGTGCACGTTGCCGAAGGTCAGCGCCGTGATGTAGCGGCCGTGTTCGCCGGAGCCGAGGGCGTCGATGGTGGCGAGGGCGTCTTCGACCGTGGTGTAGAGCTTGTCGTTGATGGCGTTCTCGACGCCGTCCTCCTCGCCGCCGACGGTGCCGATCTCGACCTCGAGGATCATCTTGGCGGCTGCGGTGCGCTCGAGGAGTTCACGGGCGATCCGCAGGTTTTCCTGCAGGGTCTCGGCGGAGCCGTCCCACATGTGGGAGTTGAACAGCGGGTCGCGGCCTGCCTTGACCTCGGCCTCGGAAGCGGCGAGCAGCGGGAGGACGAAGCCCTCCAGTTTGTCCTTCGGGCAGTGGTCCGTGTGCAGGGCGACGTTGACGCCGTACTTCTTGGCAACTTCGCGGGCAAACGCGGCGAAACCCAGCGACCCGGACACCATGTCCTTGACGGAGGCGCCGGACCAGTAGGCGGCGCCGCCTGTGGAGACCTGGACGATTCCGTCGGACTCGGCCTCGGCGAAGCCACGCAGGGCGGCGTTGAGGGTCTGGGAAGAGGTGACGTTGACGGCCGGGAACGCGAAGCCGTCCGCCTTGGCGCGGTCAATCATCTCGGAGTAGATCTCTGGGGTTGCAATGGGCATGCTGACTCCTAAAGTGAATTTCGTCTGCTGGTTGGGTTGACCCTGAAGTGAACCTCGTCGGCTAGGAACCATCCTAGCCATTCCTGCGCGCGGGCAGTGTTTCTCCTCACTCGACCCTGTAATACTGACGCTCCAGCGGTCTCCCGCACCCCTAGCGCGCCTCCCGCCGAGATGACATTTCCCGGCAGTCCGCGGGCCTGGCATTGCCGCTATCTGTTATCTCGCGCGCCTGCCCCGGCTCTCCAGCGCCGCCCTGACTTTACGGACAGCCGCGGGATGGTCCCCCGCTAGGTCCAGCCGGGACAACCTCACCTCAAGCCACCCGAAGCGCCCCGCGACGTCCGCCCGCCGGATATCGCGCTGGTACTGTTCCTCCCCATTGTGGTGCGCGCCCTCGTATTGGACCGCGATCTGCCATTGAGGGTAAGCAGCGTCCGGCCACAGCACGGGGATACCCGCGTCGCTCCACACGACGTGGTTCAGCTCCGGCTCGGGTAGGTCGGCACGGATGAGGGCCAAACGGAGCCGGGATTCTGGCGGCGAATCAGCACCCACTCGGATGAGTTCGACGGCGGCCCGGGCTTTGCGTACTCCGCGGTTTCCGGGGTGGCGGGCCACCATGGCCCGCAGCTCCTCGATGCTGCACAGGGCTTCGCGGGGCACCGGAAACTCCAGGCCGTGCTCGCACACCAGGGCATCGCCGGCGACGACAAGTTCATCCACATCCAGGACCGTTGCAAGATCCAGCCAGGTCCGGGCGGGCGAGGTGAGCCGTACGCCGTCGAGCTCTACAACTTCATCCGCGGCGAGCGTCAGCAGGTGCCCCACGACGTTGACCCGGCGGGGTGGGCTGAAGCCCCGGCGCCGGGAGATATGGATCCGCCAGTCCTCCTCAAGCCGGCCCGGGAGTGGCGCCGCCCAGAGACGTGCCGCCGACCCCACGGTGAGGACAGACTCGTCGTCGAGGTCGGTATAGGCGCGCAGGGCGGCAGCGCCGGACGCTGCCGAGGCCACCGGGACCCGGATTCCGCGCGACACAGTGAGGAGATCCTTAGCCTGCGTGCGGGTGCGGGTGACGCCAGCCTTGTCGGCAGCGCGCAGGGAGAAGGAGCCGGTGGTCAGATGGCTGGGAAGCGGTGCCCTGCGCATGGTCCATTGTGGCTGTTTCCGCCATGCCCGGTTGGGGATATCCACAGGCGGGGGTCTGGGACGGCATCGAGATGACAGCTCGCGGCAATGCCAAGCGAAAACATTGCCGCGAAATGTTATCTCGCGGGGAGCCAGGGGCCTCGGGAAGGTGCCGGCGCGCGCGGGAGCGAGAGGGTGCGGGGGACCTAGCCCGGGAGCTGGTTGAAGACGTGGCGGCGGATCCACGCGTGCATCGCGATAGCCGCGGCGGAGGCGGCGTTGATGGACCGCGTGGAGCCGAACTGCTCGATGGACAAGGTGTCCACAGCGGCCTCGTGGACCTCGGGGGTCAGCCCCGGACCCTCCTGGCCGAATACCAGCACGCAGTCCTTGGGCAGTTCGTACGTCTCCAGCGGCACGGAGTCCGGGAAGATGTCGATCCCGATTATCGCCAGCCCCTCCCCCTGCGCCCAGGCCACGAAGTCGTCCACGGTGGGGTGGTGGCGGACGTGCTGGTAGCGGTCGGTAACCATGGCCCCGCGTCGGTTCCACCGGCGGCGGCCGATGATGTGCACTTCCTTGGCCAGAAACGCGTTGGCGGTGCGGACCACGGTGCCGATGTTCATGTCGTGCTGCCAGTTTTCAATCGCGATGTGGAAGTTGTGCCGCTTGGCGTCGAGGTCCGCCACGATCGCCTCGTGCTTCCAGTAGCGGTATTGGTCCACGACATTCCGCCGGTCGCCGTCGGCCAGGAGGTCCGGATCCCAGTGCTCGCCGGCAGGCCGCTCGCCTTCCCAGGGCCCGACGCCGACCTCCGCCTTGCCCTCAGCCTCTTCCTCGACAGCAGGGTTGGCAGGGGGTCCGCTGGGGGTCTCCGGTTCAGTCACCACTCAACATTAGACTGGGACACAGTTAGCGGCACACTATCGGCGGAGGACACCATGGCGGACCAGCGGAGACACCAAAGAACAGATCCGGACCAAGTACGTTCCACTGCCTCGGTATACCGCAGCGGCCAGGAGATCGAGTGCTGGCTGACCGACATGGACGGCGTGCTGGTGCATGAGAACCAGCCCATCCCCGGCGCGGCGGAACTCATCCAGCGCTGGGTCGACACGTCCCGGCGCTTCCTCGTCCTGACCAATAACTCGATTTTCACGCCCCGGGACCTCGCCGCCCGGCTCAAGAGCTCCGGCCTGGAAATCCCGGAGGAGAACATCTGGACCTCGGCCCTGGCCACGGCCCAGTTCCTCAAGGACCAGGTGCGGGGCTCGGAATCCGGCAACCGTGCCTACACGATCGGCGAGGCAGGACTCACGACGGCGCTGCACGAGGCCGGCTTCATCCTCACCGACCAGGACCCGGACTTCGTGGTGCTCGGCGAAACCCGAACCTACTCGTTTGAGGCCATCACGATGGCGATCCGGCTGATCCTCGGGGGCGCACGCTTCATCGCCACCAACCCGGACGCCACCGGACCCTCGAAGGACGGTCCGATGCCGGCCACCGGGGCGATCGCGGCGCTCATCACCAAGGCGACCGGCCGCGAGCCCTACATCGTCGGCAAGCCCAACCCGATGATGTTCCGGTCCGCGATGAATCAGATCGACGCCCACTCCGAGACCACCGCGATGATCGGTGACCGCATGGACACCGACATCATCGCCGGCATGGAAGCGGGGCTGCATACGGTGCTGGTGCTCAGCGGCATCACGCACCGGGACGACATTGCCGCCTACCCGTTCCGGCCCAACCAGATCCTGAACTCCGTGGCGGACCTGAAAAACCAGATCTAGGCCGATCCCGGCAACCTCGCCCGCCCGGAACTAGAACACGGTTTTCTTGCCGCCGCCGGAGGGCAACGGGAAAAGTCCGTCCTGCAGCTTCTCGATGATCGGCCGGTAAACGAAAGGGCTCCAGCCCGGGCTGGCGTGCGCCGGCCGGGCACCGTCGGTGCGGGGCGTTTCCGCGACGATGTTGTCTTTGAAGGTCAGCGTCCAGGAATCCCGCGCAGTCTCGTAGTCCACGGTCCGGTCCCGGGGGTTGCCAACGAAGGCCATTCGGGTGGCGCCGAGTTTCCCGGCAAAGCGGCTGGCATCGAAGTGATAGATGTAGGCGGACTCGGACTGGATCAGCACACTGGACGGGGCAATCGGCGCGAGCTGCTCCAGCGTCTGATCCAGGATCTGGCCCCAGCTGCGCTCATCCTTGTGCAGCATCCGCTCACCGAGTTCGTAGCCGCCGCGCAGCACCGTGGGGAAGCGGAACCCGCTTTCATAGAGGAGGACGACGCCCTCGAACCAGCTTTGGTCCAGCACGTCGTATTTGCTGTACGGGCTGGAATCGAGCAGGATAAACGCCACTTCGAGGCCGTGCAGTTCACGGAGCCGGGCGGCAACCTGGGTGGCCACCATGCCGCCGAAGCTGTGGCCGTAGAAGTACAGCTGGTTCAGTTTGCGGGCCCGCGCATGCTCGACGACGGCGATCACGATCTGGTCGATGTCGAGGCCCATGTTGGAGTATCCGACGGCGGCGAGCTGGCCGCGCTTGTTAAGCGAACCGCGCAGGGCGTTCAGGATCCACAGGGCCTCCTCCCAGCTCGTTTTGTAGCCGGGGAAAAGGAACCAGCTCGCATTCGGGAAGTACTTCTCCGCCGTCTCGTCCGGGACAGTGAGGATCTTGTGGACGCGGCGCTCAGTCTGGACCCGCCGGGTGAACAGCATATCCGCCGCCAGCAGGGACGCGGAGCCCGTGCCGACCAGGAAATTCCGGCGCGAAAACCGCTTTAGTTCAGCGGCGTGCCGAAGTATGCGGGCCTCGGCGGAACCGGGACCCCGCAGATCATTTTCTTCCCTCTTCCGCGGCACACCCCTACCGTATCCACTGCCGAACCGGGATCCGAAGCCAGGGCCGATCACAGCTCAGCTACAGCTTTCGCGGCGGAACCCGATCTACGCGGGTTCCGGCTGCAGTCCGTCCTCGCGCCTGCTGATTTCGCGGCCGATCTCGTCGTAGGTGGCCAGGAGTTCCGAGCTTGCCATGTCAGCCGGGTTGTCGAGCATGCCGAACACGGTGTCGCTCGCGGCGAGCAACGCATCATCGCTGAGGACCGTCAGGGATCCAGTCCCCGAGGAGTCGATGGACGCCGTGACGTCGCCGGTGAGGTTGAGCGACCGGAGCACCGCGTTCGGGTCGTCGGTGTGCGGGTTCAGCTCGAGGGAGACTCCGGTCGGGTCCGGCAGCGCGCCGGCAACGTCCGGCAGGGCCGCCACACCAAGGTCAATCGCGTTGAGGTGGTCCCGGAGCCCGGCCAGGGCCGACGACTCGACGAATTCGGCGTGGCCGAGGCCAACGCGGATGTGGGAGCTGATGCCCATCTGGCGAACACGCTGGATGGTCTGCAAAAGGGAGGGGCGGGATGCCAGCGTAAGGCTACCCCGGACGTCAATCCGGACGACGTCCGAGGCGGTGTCGAGTTTGACGTGGGCATTGAGGCTCTGGTCCATAGGTACTCCAAAAAAGGGTGTCCATGGCCGGCGGCTCAACCGCAACAAGCCTAACGGGGCCTCGGGCGGGGTACAAATCACAGGCCGCTCACCATCAGCGGCCCGGTCTCAGACCGCCTCTTGCCGGCCGGCGGGCTCTTCGAAGTGGGTGCGCGTCGCGCTTCCCCCCACTGACTGCACGAGGGAAGCCGCGATGTCTCGAAGCTTCACGTTGCCGTTGCTGGACGCATCGGTGAGGATCCGGACGGCGGTCTCCTGGTTGCAGCGGTTTTGCGCCATGACGATCCCGATGGCCATGTCTATGACGGTGCGGGATTCCAGTGTTGCCCGGAGGTTCGTCGCGCTGTCGGTCTGCAGGGCGAAGCGGACCGCCAGTCGCAGCGCCTGCGAGATCTCCCTGGTGTAGCCGCGGGCGCGGGCGGCGAGATCACCGTCGAATTTGTGGGGCACGTCGGAGTACAGGTTGAGGGCCGCCTGGGCGTCACCCTGGAGGTGGAACGGCACTGACAGCACCGAGCGCAGCCCGTGCGAGGCCACCGCATCGGCGTAATCGGGGCCCCAGCGGTCCTCGTCGAAGAGGTCCGGGACGTAGACCTCGCGTTCCTCCTTCGCCGCAGTCAGGCAGGGGCCCTGGGACAGCGAGTACTGGATCTGATCCACCTCGCGGGCGGAGTCGCTGCTCCAGCCGATCGTCGCCGCCTTGCGGTCTCGCAGGAGCGTGATCCCGCAGAGGGCGTCCTCGCCGGAGCCCGCCATCTGATGTGCGGAAAACCGGGCCAGCTCATTCAGGAACGCCTCGAAGTCCGCGCTCTCCAGGATTAGATTCTGGATCTGCTCCGCGGTAGTTAGCGGCGTTTCGGCACGCGGAGATAGGCCCGTAAGTGGGGACTGTTCGAACGGGAGCATGGGCGCGTGTTCTCCAAGGGCGAGTACTGAGGGGTGATGAGGAAATGATAGGTCAGCCCCCTGCACCAGTCCACACGCTCCGGCCCGGAGCCGGACGGGGTCAGTCGAGGCCGAGCTCGTCTTTTCCGAAAGCGAACAGGTAGGGAACGCCTGCCTCGGCTTCGATTTTTTCCTTGGCGCCGGTATCGCGGTCCACGATCACGGCCACGGCCACCACGTTGCCGCCTGCCTTCCGGACACCCTCGACGGCGGTCAGCGCGGAGCCGCCGGTCGTAGAGGTGTCCTCCAGGACGAGCACCTTCCGGCCCTCAACAGAGGGGCCTTCCACCTGGCGGCCCATGCCGTAGGACTTCTGCGCCTTCCGGACCACGAAGGCGTCGACCGGACGGCCGGCGTCGACGGCGGCGTGCATCACGGCCGTGCCGACGGGATCTGCGCCCATGGTGAGGCCACCGGCGCACTCAAAGTCGACCCCGGCGTCGTCCAGGAGCGACAGCATGACCTGCCCGACCAACTTCGATGCCTCGTGGTGCAGGGTGATCCGGCGCAGGTCGATGTAGTAGTCGGCCTCCGCGCCGCTGGAAAGGATGACCTTGCCGCGCACGACGGCGAGTTCCTTGATCAGCTCAAGCAGGCGGGCGCGGGCAGAGGCAGCGTCAGCTGCAAAGTTACCGGTGGCAGTCATGGGTTCCAGTTTAGTGGGAGCACGGTGGCGGAAATCCAGCCGTGCGCCCAGAAGTCGGGCTTCCACGCCGGGGCCCACTCGGTGGGCGCCCCCGGTTAGGCACTGTCAGACGCGGTCGCGCGCAGACGCGTCCGCTCAGGTGGAGCGCCCTGAGCGGCGCTTCAGGAGGGTGACTGCACGCGCCGCGCGAAAGCGGGCGCATGTTCAGGCCGCGGACCAAACGCAATGAACCGGGGCAGGAAGCCTCCAATCGCCGGAAAGTGCCGCGCCAGGAACAGCAGGGCGGCCGGGGCGCCGGACCGCTTCCCGGTCATGATTGGCTCGAATACTGCGCGGTGCAGCACCCGCTGGACAGTCTGGACGATGACGGTGGGCGGGCGCCGCCGTCGTTCGACCCTGGCCAGCTCCGTTCGGCGTACGGGTCCGCGGAGGAGCGCCGGCGCCAGGATGTCCGCGGCCGCGACGGCGTCCTGGATGGCCAGATTGATCCCCACTCCTCCTGCCGGGGACATGGCGTGGGCCGCGTCGCCGATACAGAGGAGCCCGTTGATGTGCCATTCGCGCAGCCGGTCCAGCCGCACGTCCAGCCAGTGCAGATCCTCCAGCGATGCGATGGCGTCCACCCTGTCGGCCAGGTCTGGACGGAGCGCCGCGATCCGACGTCGGAATCCCTCGACGCCCTCGGCCCGGATCCGCGCATCCGTCCCCTTGGATGCCAGGTAGCCCATCTGGAAATAGTCGTCCCGGAACAGGGCCAGCAGGGCTTCACCCCGCCCGAAGGCAGGCACGATTCCCGCCACCGCGCCCCGCTCGGAGGGATGGCGCGGCAGCCGGAACCACCAGGCGTCGAAGGGCACAGGATATTCTTTCGGCACCAGCCCGGCCTGGCGGCGCAGGATTGAATGGCGGCCATCCGTAGCAACCACCAGGTCTGCCTGGATCTCGCCGTCGAGGCCGTCGGCGGTCCGGTAGCGGATGCCCGTGACGCGGCCGCCGTTGCGGACCAGCGCGGTGGCCTGATGGCCCATCCGCAGGCTGAAGGACGGCTCCTGGGCGGCGGCTTTGGCAAGGAAGTTCAGGAAGTCCCATTGCGGCATCATCGCGACGTAGTTGTACGGCGGTCGCAGCGAATCGAAGTTGCCCATGGTCACGGGCGGCCCGCCGGGCACCGGGAAGGCGACCCTGTTCAGTTTGCTTTGCGGCAGCCGGCGGAACTCATCGCCCAGGCCGAGCTCGTCGATCAGCCGGATGGTGGCCGCATGGACGGTGTCGCCGCGGAAGTCGCGGAAGAAGTCCCCGTGTTTTTCCAGCACCGTCACGGTCACCCCGGCCCGCGCCAGCAGCAGGCCCAGCATCATGCCGGCCGGCCCGCCGCCGGCCACAACGCATCCGGTCTTCTCCATGGCCCCCACGGTACGCCGCTGCGGCCCCGAGCGGCAGGAGTTTTCGCGGCGGATTCGGCCTCACGCTGCGCAAAGCGCCCTGCGCTACCGGTATCCACGTAGCGCAGGACGCATTCCGTAGCGCCATGCGTTCTGCGTAGCGCCGGGCACGCCCCCGGAGCGCAATTCGGCCGGACACAGTTGAGCGTCATTGACACTGCTGGCTAGGCTTTGAGTCATGCGCGAACTCCAGGTGAAGATCATTGAAGAAATGGGCGTGCAGCCCCGGATCGACCCCGCCGAGGAGGTGCGCAAACGCGTCACGTTCCTGAAGGAGTACCTCAAGGCGACCCATACCAAGGGTTTCGTGCTGGGAATCTCGGGCGGACTGGATTCCTCCCTGGCCGGGCGGCTGGCCCAGCTGGCGGTCAACGAGCTCGAAGCCGAAGGGGTGGAAGCGAACTTCGTGGCCGTCCGGCTTCCGTATGGCGTGCAGCACGACGAGCACGACGCGCAGGCCGCGCTGGACTTCATCGGCGCGGAGACGGAGTGGACCTTCAACATTGCGCCCGCCGTGGACGGCTTCGAGCAGGAGTTCGAAAAGACCACCAGCGAGCAGGTTTCGGATTTCACCAAGGGCAACATGAAGGCCCGCTCCCGGATGATCGCGCAGTACGCGCTGGCCGGTGAGCACAACTACCTCGTGATCGGCACGGACCACGGCGCCGAATCGGTCACCGGGTTCTTTACCAAGTTTGGCGACGGCGGCGCGGACGTGCTGCCCCTGTTCGGGCTCAACAAGCGCCAGAACCGAGCGCTGCTCGCCGAGCTCGGTGCGCCGGCGCGGATCTGGGACAAGGTGCCCACCGCCGACCTCCTCGATGGGAAACCCGGCCGGACCGACGAGGACGAACTCGGCCTGAAATATGACGAGATCGACGACTACCTTGAGGGCCGCGAAGTTCCAGACGACGTGGCCGAACGCATCGAGGAGAAGTACCTCCGGACCCGCCACAAGCGCACCGTTCCGGTCATCATCAGCGACACCTGGTGGAAGCACGAAGGCCCCGAGGAACCCCGGGTCGGACTTTAAGTTGAGCTGAACCACGACGCCGGGAGCCCCTACCCGGGGGCACTTTGACCCCGGGTAGGCGATTTCATTGTCCGCAGGCGGCGCGTCCGTGTCAACGTGCCCCGGGAAGGCGGCTAAACCTCGCCGCGGGCCCTATCCGGCGCCCTGCAGCAGGGTCGAGATCCGGTGGGCCTCGTCCATCAGCAGCCGGCCCAGCTGCGCCTGCCGCTCCTGCCGGAACCGCGGCTCGATACCGGTCAGGGACAAGGCCCACGCGGGGCGTCCGCGCTGATCGAACACCGCGGCGCCCATCCCCCAGCTTCCTTCCAGCACCAGTCCCGGGTTCACGGAGTAGCCGGCCTGCCGCGTCGCTTCCAGGTTCTGGCGGACCAGCGCCTCGGTGTGGGCCGCGGCGAAGCTGCCCGCGTGCGCGGCCCAGCCGGCCAGCAGCTCCTCCTGTTCCTCCGGGGGCAGGAACGCCATGATGGCGGTGCCAGCCGAAGCGACTCCCAGCGGGAAGCGCACCCCCTCATGCAGCACGAAGGAACGCACCGGGAAGCTCCCTTCCTCCCGCAACAGGCACACGGTTTCGGCGCCACGCCGGATGGAGAAAAGGCGCTTTCACCTGTCTCCTCGGCCAGCCGCCGGAGGCTGGGCCTGGCAATGTCCTCCAGCGGGAACCGCGCGGAAGCCACCGATCCCATCAGCAGGATCTCGGGGCCCAGCACCCAGTTGCCGCTGCCCGGCTCCTGGTCCAGCAGCCCCTCGGCCGCCAGGGAGCTGAGCAGCCGGTGCACTGTGGGACGGGTGAGGCCGGACTCCCGGACCAGTTGGCCCAGCGGCGAACCGCCGGGGTCGCGGCCGACAATCCGCAGCAGCGCCGCCACCCGGCTGACCACCTGTGCGCCCTGGACCGGCACTGCATTCATTTGGCCCCATCCATCGCTCGCCAAACCCTCCATAATGTGGACACTACTAAGCGTAGCGTCCACACTGTAAAAACGTCCGCAACCTCGGCAAAATCCTCCGTTGACAGCCGCCATTTCCAACCCGTACGCTCCAAAGTCAGAGGACGAGTCCACAAAGTGGAACGCGGGGTGAATCCTTCCCGGCCGTTCCCGAACCCAAGCTCAATGAGGAGATGCAATGTCAAAGGTGAAATCCGGAGCGGCTGAAGCACTTCAGGATGTCCTGCGGGACAGTATGACGCTCGCCGTCGGCGGCTTCGGCCTCAGCGGAATCCCGGCCGACCTGATCGAGGCCGTGCGCGACTCCGGCGTCAAGGACCTCACGGTGGTGTCCAACAACATGGGCGTGGACGGCAAGGGCCTGGGCGTGCTGATCGAGGCCGGCCAGGTCCGTAAAGTCATTGCCTCCTACGTGGGCGAAAACAAGCTCTTCGCCGAGCAATACCTCGCCGGAAAGCTCGAAGTGGAGTTCACCCCGCAGGGCACGCTGGCCGAGCGCCTCCGCGCCGGCGGTGCTGGCATCCCCGCTTTCTATACCAAGACCGGAGTCGGCACACTTGTTGCCGAAGGCAAGCCGCTGGCGGAGTTCGACGGCGAAACGTACGTGCAGGAGCGCGCCATCAAGGCCGACGTCGCACTGGTCCACGCGCACACCGCGGACACAGACGGCAACCTGATCTACCGCTACACCGCGCAGAACTTCAACCCCGTGGTGGCCACCGCTGGTGCCGTGACCGTCGCGGAAGCCGAGGTGATCGTCCAGCCCGGCGAGCTCGACCCGAACCACATTGTCACCCCCGAGGTCTTCATCCAGCGCCTCGTGCAGGCCAGCGGCCGCGAGAAGGACATCGAACAGCGCACGGTCCGCCCCCGCGCCGGGGCCGCCGGGGCCGCGCCGTCCAGCGTGCTGGCCTGAACCGCATCTTCCCGAACTGCGCCGGCCCGAACCGCCGCCCCCACATACCTGAGGAGAATCATCATGGCCTGGACCCGGAATGAAATGGCTGCCATCGCGGCCGAAGAACTGAACGACGGCGACTACGTCAACCTTGGCATCGGCATCCCCACGCTGGTTGCCAACAACCTGCGCGACGGCGTCCGCGTCGTCCTGCAGAGCGAAAACGGCCTGCTCGGCATGGGCCCGTTCCCCTACGAAGGCGAGGAAGATGCAGACCTGATCAACGCCGGCAAGCAGACCGTCACGGTACTGCCCGGCGGCAGCATCTTCGACTCCGCAACGTCGTTCGGCATGATCCGCGGCGGCCACGTCAAGGTCGCCATCCTGGGCGCCATGCAGGTTTCCGGCGCCGGTGACCTCGCCAACTGGACCATCCCCGGCAAGATGGTCAAGGGCATGGGCGGCGCCATGGACCTCGTAGCCGGCACGCCGCGCGTCGTGGCCCTCACCGAGCACAACGCCAAGGACGGCACGGCCAAGATCGTTAAGGAATGCACCCTGCCGCTGACCGGCCTGAGCTGCGTTGACCGCATCATCAGCGACCTTGCCGTGTTTGACCTGAACAAGGGACCAGGCGGCGACCGCCAGCTCACGCTCACTCGACTGGCCCCGGGCGTCACCGTGGAGGAGATCCGCGAGAAGACCGAGGCCGAGTTCGACGTCGCCCTCGAAGACACCCCGGACGCAGCGCCCGAGCTCGAGGGGAGCACCGGCATGAGCCTGCGCGAACAGTTCGGCAAGGATGTCCTGCTCACCGGCTGGGGACACAGCCGCTTCGGCAAGCTGACGGAAGAGACCCTGGAATCGCTGATCGTCCAGGTCGCCACCGAGGCGATCGGCAACGCCGGGATCGAGCCCGGGCAGATCGACGAGATCTACCTCGGCCAGTTCAACTCCGGCATGATGCCGCTGGCCTTCCCGTCCTCGCTGGCGCTGCAGGTCTCCGAGCAGCTGGCGCACGTCCCGTCCACCCGGGTCGAGAACGCCTGCGCCTCCGGATCGGCGGCCTTCCAGCAGGGCACCAAGTCCCTGCTGGCCGGCACCGCCAAGACCGTCCTCGTAATTGGTGCCGAGAAGATGACCCACGCAGGAGCCGACGTCGTTGGTGCGGCCCTGCTGGGAACCGACTACGACATGGCGGGCAAGGCCTCGACCACGGGCTTTACCGGGCTGTTCGCCGAGGTCGCCAAGCACTACGAGAAGCGTTACGGCGACGGTTCCGGACAATCAGGTTCAGGAAGCTTGGAGACGTCCTGGGCACCATCGCGGCGAAGAACCACCGCAACGGCGTGGACAACCCCTACGCCCAGCTCCGCAAGGACCCTCGGCGAGGAATTCTGCCGGACCGTCTCGGACAAGAACCCCATGTTGGCCGATCCGCTCCTTTGCACCGACTGCTCGCCTCCGACGGCGCCGCCGCCGTAGTGCTGAGCCTCGCCCCCACCGCCGGGGCCACCGCCCCGGTCCGGCTCGCCGGTTTCGGCCAGGCGAACGATTTCTTCCCGGCCGAACGCCACCCCGAGCCGGCAACCTCGCCGCGACGCGCGCGCGCGTCGGTGGCAGCGGGCGCTGGCGATGGCCGGCGTCGGGCTGGAGGACCTGGACTTCGCTGAGGTGCACGGGGGCTAGACCATCGCCGAACTGCTGATGTATGAGGCCATGGGGCTGACCGAACCCGGCCAGGGCGCCCGCGCCCTGCAGGAAGGCTGGGTCTTCAAGGACGGCAAGCTTCCGGTCAACGTCTCCGGCGGGCTCAAGGCCAAGGGCCACCCGGTCGGCGCCACCGGCGTCTCCCAGCATGTCATCGCGGCGATGCAGCTCAGCGGCACCGCCGGCGACATGCAGCTCGGCTCTGCCCGACGCGCCGCCGTCCAGAACATGGGCGGCGTGGGCATCGCCAACTACGTCAGCGTGCTCGAGGCCGTCTAGCTTCGGAGCTGGCGGAAATAGCCCAGCTTTGGTGCCCTGCACCGCCAGCTCCCGGACGGGCAGCGGTGAACATGGCCAAAAGCTGGGCTATTTCTGCGTAACGCCCCGGATCAGGGCCGCGATGGCGCTGAATCCCAGCCGCTCGGCATTCTGCAGTGCGGTGCGCCCCTGAGGGTCACGGATGTTCGGGTCGGCGCCGGCGGCGAGAAGTTGCCGGACCACTTCCTGCTGCCGGGGACCTCCGTTATTCAGGAGGATTGCCTCCTGCATCGCCGTCCAGCCGAGATTGTTGACGTGGTTCACCGGAACGCCGGCGGCGATGAGAATGCGGACTGTTTCCACGTGGCCGTGCTCGCTCGCCGGAATCAGGGCCGTGCCGCCGAACCGGTTGGTGCTGGCCACGTCGGCGCCGTTCGCGAGCGTCAGCAGCAGGATCTCGTTGAATCCCTCCGCCCCGGCATACAGGAACGCCGAATCCTGGATGGCATCTTTGGCGTTGACATCGGCTCCGGACCGGATCAGCTCTGCCGCGAGCGCCGGGTCGTTGGCCTTGACAGCCGCCACCAGGCGCTGGTCAAGCTCCCGCTGGACCTGCGGCGGAAGCGGGGCGAGGGCGGGGTTGCGGCCGACGGCGGCACCGGTTCCGGTACCGCGGACGGGAACGCCGGGGAAGCGCCGACGGGCTGCCCGGCGACACCTGGACTGCTGACGGCGACGTGACCGGCGCTGGGACGCCGTCGCCCCCGCTGCAGCCGGCGAGGACGGCAACCAGAGCGGCCCAGCCGACGGTCGAGGCCCACCTGGCGGTCGGCCATCGCACGCCCGGCCGAAGGCCCGGACCCGCGGGAGAATTCATACTCCGAGCCTACGTGGCCCCAAAACCCGGGGGCTAGACTCGGAGGAAATCCAGCCTCGCAACTCCAGGAGCCGCCATGCGCGCCACGATCATCCACGGCCCCGGTGACATCCGGGTCGAAGACCGGGACTACCCCACGATCCAGCTGCCCACCGACGTCATCGTCAAAGTGACCGCGTCCTGCGTCTGCGGCTCGGACCTGTGGCCGTACCGCGGCGTCAAGCCCATCCGGAGGCCCTCGGCTATCGGGCACGAGTTCATCGGCACCGTGGAATCCACCGGCGACGCGATTACCAGCCTGACGGTCGGTGACCTCGTGATCGCCCCGTTCGTCGTCAGTTGCGGCGCCTGCCCGCAGTGCCTCAACGGTGTCACCGTTGCGTGCGACTACCTGGCCGGTTGGGGCGGCAAGGACGCTTCCGGTCTCGCCATCGACGGCGGTCAGGGACAGGCGGTCCGCGTTCCGCTGGCCGACTCCACCCTGGTCAAAGTACCCGGCATCAGGGAGCCGGACGACGCGCTCCGGAATAGCCTGCTGACCCTGTCCGATGTGATGGCCACCGGCCACCATGCGGCCCTCGCCGCGAAGGTGGGGCCCGGCCGGACCGTCGTCGTGGTGGGGGACGGCGCCGTCGGACTGTGCGGCGTGCTGGCGGCCAAAAGGCTTGGGGCCGAACGTGTCATCGCCATGTCCCGGCACGCCGACCGCCAGGCCATTGCGCGGGAGTTCGGGGCCACCGACGTCGTGGCCGAGCGTGGCGAAGACGGTGTTGCCAGGGTGCGCGAGCTCCTCGGCGGAGTGCTGGCCGACTCCGTACTCGAGTGCGTCGGCACCAAGGAATCCATGGAGCAAGCCCTCCACAGCGTCCGCCCCGGCGGCGCCCTGGGCTTCGTCGGCGTCCCGACCGGTGGCGCCGAAGCCCCGCTCCGCTACCTCTTCGACACGAATATCTCGATAGCCGGCGGGATGGCTCCGGCCCGGACCTATATCCCGGAGCTTCTGGCGGATGTACTCGACGGCACCATCAATCCAGGTCGGGTCTTCGACGTCGTTATGCCGCTGGAGGAGGCACCCGAGGCTTACCGGGCGATGGACGAACGGCGGGCCATCAAAGTGCTGCTGACCCCTTAGCTGACGGAGTTCGACGGCGAAGGCTGACGGAGTTCGACGGCGGCTGCCGCCGCGCACCATGGCGCCAGGCCGCCCGGATGGGTACACTGATAAGTGACCTTACTAATTCTGGTTGGCTGATTGCTAAGTTAAGGAGTTTCAAATGAACTTGGGCAACATGATCAAGAATGCCGCTGGACGATACGCGGGCAGGACCAGGGGCACCGCCGGACGCGCACCGAGCGCAGGCCGCTACAACGCCCCCGCGGGACGCGCGCCGGGCACGGCCGGCGGCGGAATCGCCGACGGGATTACCCGCCGGATAATGGGGATGCTGAAGCGGCGCTAGCGCCCTCCCATTCCGCAGGGAACCCCGGCGTTGGCCGGAACAACGCAAGCAGCAGGCCCCGGATATTCCGGGGCCTGCTGCGTTGCCGGGCGGCTTCGGCTGGCTCTATTGCACTGCCCCGTGCGGAGGTCTAGCCTGATGCGCATCAGAATCCGCCGCCGTTAAGGAGCCGTCATGGCCAGGTTTGTGCAGATCATTGAATTCAAGACCTCGCGCATCGAGGAGATTGAGGAACTTGGCCGGCCGTCCCGGACTGAAGGAAGCACCGCCCCGACGTTCCGTCGCATCTGGGCCACCGCAGACCGGGACCAGCCCGGGACCTATCTGACAATCGTGGAGTTCGAGTCCTACGAGTCGGCCATGGAAAATTCCAACCGTCCGGAAACGTCCGAGTTCGCCGCCAGGATGGCTGCCCTCTGCGATGGTCCTCCCGTGTTCCGCAATCTGGACGTGATGTGGGAGGACACCGCCGAAGCGGCGGACAATTCGTAGGAGCGAAGCATGGTTGCTGCCGGCCGGACTCCCCCGGCCAGTTCCGCGGCGGAAGACGCGGCAGCTGCGCCCCTCGTGATCGACCTCAAAGAGGCCGGCTCGGCGGAGTTGCGGTTGGTGGGTGCTAAAGCGCTGAACCTCGGCAAGCTCCTGGCTGCCGGCTTCCGGGTGCCGTCCGGATTTTGCTTGACGACGGAGGCCTACGACCGGGTGGTTCCGGCCGGATTGGCGGACTTGGCGGCGCAGCTCGATGCGGCGGCCGCAGGCCCCGGACGCGGCGACCGCGCACAACCTGAGCCGCTACAGGACCAGCCGGTGCAAAACGAGGGGGCGCGGCGGGCGCGGGAACTGATCGGATCTTCTCCGGTCCCGCCCGACGTGGAGGCCGCCCTCCGCACGGCCTACGCCACACTGGGCGACCTCCCGGACGAGGAGCCGGCCGTCGCTGTACGGTCTTCAGCAACGGCCGAAGACCTGCCGTTCGCCAGTTTCGCCGGCCAGCAGGACACGTATCTGGGCGTTGAGGGCGCCGATGCAGTGATCGACGCCGTCAGGCTGTGCTGGGCGTCCCTCTGGAGCGAGCGGGCCGTCGCCTACCGGTCCGCCAACGGGGTCAGCCATCGCGACGTCGGCCTCGCCGTCGTCGTCCAACGGCAGATCGACGCCGCCACCGCGGGCGTGCTGTTCACGGCCAACCCGGTCACCGGCACACGGACCGAGACGGTCATCGACGCCAGCCCGGGCGCGGGGCAGGCCGTCGTCTCCGGAACGGTCAATCCGGACCATTTCGTGCTGGATACAGCCACGGCGTGGGTTCTGCACTGCACGCCCGGCGGACCGGAGCGCGGCAGTCCACCAAGCCTCAGCGGCGTCCAGCTGAGTGAGCTTACGTCCTTGGGTGACCGCGTCCAGCGCCTGTTCGGAAGCCCGCAGGATGCGGAGTGGGTAATTGATCCTGCCGGCCGGGTTTGGCTGACCCAGTCGCGGCCAATCACCACGCTGTACCCACTGGAGGACCCGTCAGCCGGCGAACGGGCGGGATTGGCTGCCGAGTCTGCCGGCGGGACCCGCGTGTACTTGTGCGGAAGCTTGCTCCAGGGGCTCACCCGCCCGCTCACGCCGATGGGGCTCGCGGTCCTGGGCCGCGTGGGAAACCGGAACGGGCCTTGGACATACTTCAGTCCGGGGCTGCGCATGTTCGTGGACCTGACGCCGGCTATGCGCAGCAAGCTCGGCCGCCGCTACCTTCGGCAAGTCCTGCCGCTCGCGGACGGCAGGTCCGCGGCTGTTATTCCCTCGCTGCTGGAAGACCCGAGATTCCGGGTGGTAAAGCCTGCCAGAAAGTTCGCGGCCAAAGGGGAACGGTCCGGCCGCCAGAAACTGTCCCGGAGCGCGGAGCGGTCCCGGAGTGCGGAGCCGACCGCCGCCGTCGGGCTGATCCTCAAACTGGGACCGGGGCTCGTGCGGGCCGCAGTCCGACCCGAGGCGGAGCTGCGCCGGGCGAAGGCCTACGGAAAGCGGCTCGAAGCCGGACTGGCAGCGCCCGAACCTGCCACCGCTTTCCAGCGGCTCGACCACGCCCAGCACCTGATGGACCGGGCGGTCAACGGGCTGATTCAGGCCACGCTTCCCGCTCCTGCCACCGGCTACATCATGCTGGCCTTGGCCCGGAGACTGCTGCGCGGCATAGCCCCGCCCCGGGAGCTGGAAGCGGTCCTGAGGGGACTGCCCCACAACGTAACCACTGAGATGGACTTGGAACTCTGGGACCTCGCGCGCGCCCTCAGCACTGATCCGGCCTCCCGCGAGGCGTTTCTCGGGCGGCGCCCCAACGAACTCGCGGCCAGCTTCCGCGCCGGCGCCCTGCCCCCGGCGGCACAGACCGGGGTGCGCCGTTTCCTGGCACGCTACGGCCACCGCGCCGTGGCGGAAATCGACCTCGGCATGCCGCGGTGGGCCGAGGAACCGGACCATATTCTGGGCATGATCTCGAACTACCTGCGGGTAGAAGACCCGGAACAGGCACCGGACCGGCAGTTCGCCCGGGCCGCAGAAGACGCCGAAGCCCGGATCCGCACCCTTGTTGAGCGGGCCGCCGCCCGCAGCCGCTGGCGGGCACGGCTCCTGGCGCTGGCCCTGCGCCGGGTCCGCGAGCTGTCGGGTCTGCGCGAGTTGCCCAAGTTCCACGTGGTGAAGGTGCTGGCCGAAATGCACCGGCAGCTCAGTCGGATTGGCGCTGAACTTGCACGGAACGGCAGCATCGCGGCGCCCGACGACGTATTCTTCCTGGATTTCGATGAAGTCCGGGTCGGCCTGCGCGGCGCCGACCTCTGGGGCATCGTTGCGGACCGCCGCCGGCTCTACGACCGGGAACTGCGTCGCCGTCACATCCCCCGGATCCTGCTGTCCGACGGAACAGACGTCGAGGTCGCCATAATGGCGAAGTCCCCGCCAGCCGACGGCCTCTCCGGAACCCCTGCCTCGGCTGGCACGGCCACCGGAAAGGTGAGGGTGATTCTGGATCCGGTGGGCGCACACTTGGAACCCGGCGAAATCCTGGTGGCGCCCTCCACCGATCCGGGATGGACCCCGCTGTTCCTGACGGCCGGCGCCTTGGTCATGGAAATGGGCGGGGTCATCTCGCACGGCTCAGTGGTGGCCCGCGAGTACGGCATCCCCGCCGTCGTGGGCGTCCCGGACGCCACCACGCGGCTGCGCACCGGGCAGATGGTCACCGTGGACGGCTCCGCCGGCACCGTCCACCAGTGACCGAGGGGCGTGAATTGAGGGCCCCGCGACCCGGCTAAAGGCTGCTCACGGAACTAAATGGCCCCGCATGCCTCTTGCACCCTAGCCCGGCGCCCCGTACGTTTGGGACAGCGGACGAATGTCTCCGCAGCCGTTGGCCTCAGGGCCGCCGGAGATCAGCAGCGTTTCAGAAGGATATGGCATGGCTACAGGCACAGTTAAATGGTTCAACGCCGAAAAGGGTTTTGGCTTCATTGCCCCGGATGACGGGTCGGCCGACGTTTTCGCCCACTACTCGGCAATCGCCAGCAGCGGCTACCGCTCGCTGGATGAGAACCAGAAGGTCGAGTTCGACGTCACCCAGGGCCCGAAGGGCCCGCAGGCTGAGAACATCCGCCCGCTCTAAGTACTTCGGATAGCAGCACCGGCCAGCCGGCCGCCATGCTTTCCCCAAGACCACAAACGCCCCTCCGGAGGATTCCTCCGAGGGGCGTTTGTCGTATCCGCGTCCGGCACTAGCCTGGGCGGCTTAGACGAAGGCCGATTTCCCGGTCACGGCCCGCGCCACGATCAGGGAGTTGATCTCGTAGCTGCCCTCGTAGGTGTAAAGGATTTCGGCATCGCCGAAGAGCTTGCCCATCTCGTAGTCGGTGCTGATACCGTTGCCGCCCAGGAGGGACCGGCCCATCGCCACGGACGCCCGGGCCAGCCGGGTAGTGGTGGACTTGGCCATCGCGGCCTGGACCATCTCCAGTTTGCCGTCCTCCTGGATCCGGGCCAGCTGCGCCATCAGCGCAAGCGAGGCTGTGGCGTTGCCCAAGATTTCCGCGAGCTGCTGCTGGATGAGCTGGAACCGCGCCAGCTCCCTGCCGAACTGTTTCCGCTCCAACGAATAGGACCGCGCGACGTCGAATGCGGCCAGCTGGATGCCGGCAGCCTGCCAGCCCACCCAGGCGCGGGAATCGCGAAGCAGCTCGTTGGCCCGGGAGAAGTCCGTGGCCCCGGGCAGCAGGTTGGACGCCGGGATCCGCACCTCGTCAAGCACGATGTCCGCATTCTGCATGATCCGGAGCCCGATTTTGTTGGAAATCTTCTTGGCGGTGTAGCCGGGGCGGTCAGTCTCCACGATGAAGCCCTTGATCTGCTGGTCGGCGACATCCCGGGCCCAGACCAGAGCAAAGTCCGCGATGGTGCCGGCGCCGATCCAGCGCTTCGCACCGTTGATCACCCACTCGCCGTCCTCCAGCCGTGCGGTGGTGGCCAGGCCGCCGGCGATGTCCGAGCCGTGGTCCGGCTCGGTGAGCGCGAAGGCGCCGAGCTGCGTGAAGGCGGTGAGCCCCGGCAGCCACCGCGCCTTCTGTTCTTCCGAGCCGAGCTGGTCGATCATTCCCACAATCAGCTCGTTGTGGATGCCCACCAGGGCCGAAAGCGAGACATCTGCCCGCGCCACCTCGACGTACATCAAGCCCTTGAACAGCTTGGAGGTGCCGTCCGTCTGCAGTCCGCCCAGACCGTACTTTCCCAGCTCGGCCAGCAAACCAAACGGGAACTCCTCACGGTTCCAGTAGTCGATCGAGGCCGCCCGGACCCGGGACTGCAGGAAGTCCCGCACCTCCTGGTACCGGAGGCGTTCCTCCGCGGGCAGGAGGTCCACGACATACATCAAGTCGGCGTCCGGGAATGGCGGTGACGCCACATCTTCTGGCTTCGCCCCCGGGGGCGCCGTCCCCTTCAGCGCTGTCCCCCCCGGGGGTGTCGCCTTTCCGCTGGCACGTCCTTGTGGCTGCACGGGCATAATCCCTTCGTGGTGGGCCGCTCCGCAGCAGCCACGGCTCTTCCAAACCCTTGGATGTCCTAGTATATTGCACAGTGACGGGGATCACTAGGAAACGGCGGTTCCCGGCAACGGCGCCGGGCCACGAACGGCTGCGCCAACAAGACGTCGAAAGGTGCACCATGACCGTCACTGAGGAATTCCGCGCCGCGCGGGACAGGCTGCTCGCCCTTCGGGAGGACTACTCGGCGGCGCACAGGGAATTCCAATGGCCGCGGTTCGAGGAATTCAACTTCGCCCTCGACTGGTTCGACCAGATCGCCGCGGATCCGGCCAAGGCCGGCCGGCCGGCCCTCGTGATCGTCGAACAGGACGGCACCGCGACCCGGCGCAGCTTCGCGGAGCTGTCCCGCAGTTCCGCCCAGGCGGCCAACTGGCTGCGCAGCCAGGGAGTACGCCGCGGTGACCGGATGATCATCATGCTCGGCAACCAGGTGGAGCTCTGGGAGCTCATGCTGGCCGGTATCAAGCTTGGCATTGTCCTGATCCCCACCACCACCCTGATGGGCCCCGCCGATCTGCAGGACCGGGTGGACCGCGGCGAGGCGGACTGGGCCGCCGTCGGGAGCGCCAACATCGGCAAGTTCGCCGAGGTCCCGGGCCGCTACACGCTGATTGAGGTCGGCACAGAGGGTAAGAAACCAGGGGCGAGGGAAGCGGCGGCGCCGGCCGCCCTGCAGTACGCGGACGCCTACCGCGCCCCGTCCGACTTCATTCCCGACGCGCCCACGCTCGCGGATGAGACCCTGCTGCTCTACTTCACTTCGGGCACAACCTCCAAGGCCAAGCTGGTTGAGCACACGCACACGTCCTACCCGGTGGGCCACTTGTCCACGATGTTCTGGATCGGGCTGGAACCAGGGGATGTGCACCTCAACGTGGCCTCGCCGGGGTGGGCGAAGCACGCATGGTCCAACGTGTTCACTCCCTGGATTGCCGAGGCCTGCGTGTTCATCTACAACTACGAGCGGTTCGACGCCGGGGCCCTCATGGAGCAGATGGACCGCGAGTCAGTGACGAGTTTCTGCGCCCCGCCCACCGTCTGGCGCATGCTGATCCAGGCCGACCTGACGCAACTGAAGAACCCCCCTTTGAAGGTGGTCTCCGCCGGCGAGCCGCTCAACGCCGAAGTGATCGACCAGGTCCACCGGGCCTGGGGCCAGACCATCCGCGACGGCTTCGGCCAGACCGAATCCACGGTGCAGGTCGCCAACACGCCGGGCCAGCCGATCAAAATTGGCGCCATGGGCAAGCCGCTGCCGGGCTACGACGTCGTGCTCGTGGACCCCGCCACTGGTGAAGAGGCCGACGACGGCGAGCTGTGCCTGCGCCTCGACCCCCGCCCCGTGGGGCTCATGAAGGCGTACTACGGCGATCCCGAAAAGACGGCGGAGGCGTTCCGCGGCGGCTACTACCACACGGGGGACATGGCCAGCCGGGATGAGCGGGGCATCATCACCTATGTGGGCCGGGGCGACGACGTCTTCAAGTCCTCCGATTACCGCCTCTCCCCCTTCGAACTCGAGAGTGTCCTGATCGAGCACCCTGCGGTGGCGGAGGCCGCCGTTGTCCCGTCGCCGGACCCGCTCAAGCTGTCGGTGCCCAAGGCCTTTGTGGTTCTGGCTCCCGGGCAGCAGGCCGGCCCCGAATTGGCCGAGGACATCCTGCGGTACTGCCGCGACCATCTGGCGCCGTTCAAGCGGATCCGCCGGCTCGAGTTCACGGAGCTGCCCAAGACGATCTCTGGCAAGATCCGGCGCGTGGAACTCCGGCACAGCGAGGAACTCCGGCACGGCGGCGGCGCGGTTCCGCCCGGATTGGGCATCGAGTACTCCGAATCCGATTTCCCGGGGCTGAAAGGCTAGGCTGAAGCTCATGCCGATCGGGACGACAACCAGGGGGAGCCGTGGGAACGCCGCTGCCGCGTGATCCGATCGCCGATGCCCGGCTGAACTGGGAACGGCACGGCTGGTCCGACGTCGCCGCCCCAATGGCTGCCATCACAGCCATCATGCGTACCCAGCAGATCCTGCTCGCCCGCATCGAGGGTGCCCTCAAGCCGTTCGGGCTGACGTTCGCCCGGTATGAACTGCTGGCCCTGCTGAGCTTCGCCCGTAGCGGCGCGCTGCCGATGAACAAGGCGAGCGCGCTTCTCCAGGTCCATCCCACCTCGGTGACCAACGCCGTCGACCGGCTTCAGGTGGCCGGGCTGGTGCTCCGCTCACCGCACCCCACCGACGGACGCACCACGTTGATCGAGCTCACGCCCGAAGGACGGACGCTGGCCAAAAGGGCGACGGCGGTGCTGAACTCGGAGGTCTTCGGCCGGTCCGGCTTCGCGGACCAGGACGTCGATGAGCTGATCCGGATTTTAGGAAATTTCCGCCGGAACGCCGGCGATTTTAGCGACTGAGGAGAACACATGATTCCGGAAATCAACATCTGGGGCGTCCTGCTGGCCAGTTTGTCCAGCATGGTGGTCGGGTCCGTCTGGTACACGCCGAAGGTGTTCGGCAACTACTGGATGCGCGTCGCCAAGGTCACGCCCAGCGGGGAAGCCAGGGATGCGGTGAAGCCCATCCTGATCACGCTGGTGGTCAGCTTCATCAGCGCCTGGGTCCTTGCCGGTTCCGCGGCCATCTCGCAGAACTTCTATGGCGGAAACTTCCTGGCCAACACGCTGATCACGGCCCTGATCCTCTGGGCCGGGTTCACCGCCGCCCGGTTCATCACCCATGACGCCTTCGAAGGCCGCCCGGCCGGCCTGACCATCCTCAACTGCGCCCATGAACTGGTGACCCTGCTGGTGATGGCGCTGATCATCGGCCTCTTCGGGATCAGCGCCGCGTAACCCCGCTCCTGCCTAGCGGTGGTTGAATTCCGGCTGGCGTTTCTCGCTGAAGGCCGCCATGCCTTCCTTCTGGTCCTCGGTGGCGAAGAGCGAGTGGAATACGCGCCGCTCGAACAGCACACCCTGGGCCAGCCCGGTCTCGAAGGCCGCGTTGACGGCTTCCTTGGCCACCATCGCCACCGGCTTGGACTTGGAGGCGATCACCTCGGCGGCCTTCACTGCCTCCTCGACCACGTCCGCGGCCGGGACCACACGGGACACCAGCCCGGAGCGCTCGGCTTCCTCCGCGTCCATGAAGCGGCCGGTCAGGATCATGTCCATCGCCTTGGACTTGCCCACGGCGCGGGTCAGGCGCTGCGATCCGCCCATGCCGGGCAGGACCCCAAGGTTGATTTCCGGCTGGCCGAACTTGGCGTTGTCCCCGGCGATGATGAAGTCGCACATCATCGCGAGCTCACAGCCCCCGCCCAGCGCGAAGCCGGACACCGCCGCCACGACGGGGATCCGGAGCCGCGTGAAGTCCTCCCAGCCGCGGAACCAGTCCGCCGCGTACATGTCCATGTAGCCCTTGGACTGCATCTCCTTGATGTCCGCCCCGGCGGCAAAGGCCTTTGCGGAGCCGGTCACCACCACCGCACCCACCCCGGGGTCCGTGTCCATGGACGTCACAGCGGCCACGAGTTCGTCCATCGTGGCCTTGTTGAGCGCGTTGAGGGCCTCGGGCCGGTTGAGCGTCACCAGGCCCACCCGGCCGCGGCGCTCCACCAGGATGTTTGCGTACTGTTCCGTCATGCTTGTCCCCTATGGTTGGTCTGGATTCGAAACCGGGGTGCCGGCCCGCTAGTGCGCGGACTTGTCCCGGATGTCGGTGATGATGCCGGAGAAGTCCCGTCCGGCACCTCCTTCTGCGGCAAAAGTATCGTAAATTTCGGAGGCAAGGGGTCCCACCCGGGCGGCAACGCCGGTGCTTTCGAGGGCATTAAGCGCCAGCTTGAGGTCCTTCGCCATCAGGGCGCCGGCAAATCCGGGCTGGTAGTCGCGGTTGGCCGGGCTCGTTGGCACCGGTCCCGGTACCGGGCAGTTGGTGGTCAGCGCCCAGCATTGTCCCGAGGCCGCAGAGGCGACGTCGAACAAAGCCTGATGCGTCAGCCCCAGTTTCTCGCCGAGCACGAACGCCTCGCTGACGGCGATCATGGACACGCCCAGGATCAGGTTGTTGCAGATCTTCGCAGCCTGTCCCGCACCGTGCTCCCCGCAGTGGACCACGCGCTTTCCCATCACCTCCAGCATCGGCTTGACCGCCTCGAAGTCCGCCGGCAACGCCCCGACCATGAACGTCAGCGTGCCCGCTTCGGCCCCCACGACGCCGCCGGAAACCGGCGCGTCCACCGCGCGGTGGCCTGCGGCGAGAGCCAGTGCGGCAGCCTCGCGTGCCTCGTCCACGTTGATCGTGGAACAGTCCAGGAACAGCGTGCCGGGGGCAGCCGTCTGCAGCAGCCCGGGCTGCCCGCCGGTGCCGCGGTAGGCGTCCAGGAGGTGTTGACCGCTGGGCAGCATGGTCAGCACGACGGCGGCTCCGGCGGCGGCATCTGCGGCGGTGTCCGCTGCTGGAATGCCATGCGCCCGGGCGGCGTCCAGTGCCGCGGGAACGACGTCGAACCCGGTCACCGTGTAGCCGGCCTTGACCAGGTTGACGGCCATCGGCCCGCCCATATGGCCGAGTCCGAGGAACGCGATGGATCCAGTGCCCGGCACGATCCCGGACTGCACCGACTCCGGCTGTATCGTCCCCGACCGGGGGGTCCGGGCTGAACTTTGTCAGACAATGTCCTTCTCCTTCGAAGAAAGCTGCAGTTCACGGTCGCCCAGCGGCGCGAAGTAGGCCTCGACGTCGTCGCGGCTGACCTCCGCGAGCGTGGCCGGCTGCCAGCGCGGAGCGCGGTCCTTGTCCACCACCTGGGCCCTGATGCCTTCGCGGAAGTCCGGTCCGGCCAGGAAGCGCAGCCCCACCCGGTACTCCTGCTCCAAAGCCTCCTCGAGGCTCAGCCCGCGGACGCGGCGCAGGGATTCCAGCGTGACTTTCACGGCGGTCGGCGACTTGGCCTCGATCGTGTCCGCCGCTTCGGCGGCCTCGGCTCCGGCATCGCCGCCGAAGGCGCGCAGCCGGCGCAGGATCTCCTCTGCGTCGTCACTGGAGTAGCAGGCGTCAATCCAGCCGCTCTGCGCCGCCAGCGCCGCGGGCGGAGCGTGCTCCGTGAAGCGCCCGACGGCGGCCTCCGGCGGCTCCGTCTCCAGCGCGGCCGCCAGTTCGGACAGGCGTCCGGAGGGCACAAAGTGGTCCGCCAGCCCCAGGAACAGCGCGTCGGAGCCGCTCAAATGCGCGCCGGTCAGCGCCGCGTGCGTGCCGGACTCCCCCGGCGAGCGGCACAGCAGCAGGGTGCCGCCGACGTCGGGCGCGAAGCCGATCGTGGTCTCGGGCATGCCCATCCGGGTGCGTTGCGTGACGATCCGGACCAAACCGTGCGCCGAGATCCCCACGCCGCCGCCGAGCACCAGTCCGTCCATGAACGCCACATACGGCTTCGGGTAGGCGGAGATGAGGGCGTTCAGCCGGTACTCCTCCGCCCAGAAGTCCGCCGTGGCTGACCCGCCGCCGAGCATGTCCCGGTAGATGGCCACGATGTCGCCGCCGGCGCAGAGACCCCGCTCACCGGCTCCGCGGACCAGCACCGCGGCGACGGCGTCGTCGTCGGCCCACCGCGTGAGCTGGTTCAGCATGGCCGAGGCCATCCCCGCGGTCAGCGCATTCACGGCCTTGGGCCGGTTCAGGGTGACGATGCCAAGGTGCCCGCGCCGGTCGAACAGGACCTCAGCGGCGGGCTCGGACTCCTCCGGGACGCCCTGCTCCGCCATCAGCTTCCTTCCGGCATGATGAAACTGCTGCCGGAACGGATGCCCGAGGGCCACCGGGTGGTGACGGTCTTGGTCTTCGTGTAGAACCGGAAGGCGTCGGCGCCGTGCTGGTTGAGGTCGCCGAAGCCGGATGCCTTCCAGCCGCCGAACGTGTAGTACGCAATCGGCACGGGAATCGGGACGTTGATCCCCACCATGCCCACCTGGACCCGGCTCGCGAAGTCCCGGGCGGCGTCGCCGTCACGGGTGAAGATGGCCACGCCGTTGCCGAATTCGTGCTCGCTGCACAGCCTCAGCGCCTCGTCGTAGTCTTCGGCGCGGAGCACGCTCAGCACCGGCCCGAAAATCTCTTCCCGGTAGATCTTCATGTCCTTCGTGACGTTATCAAAGAGCGTCGGGCCCACCCAGAAGCCGCCGTCATAGCCCTCGACCTTGAGCCCGCGGCCGTCGGTCACAAGGCTGGCGCCTTCCTCGACGCCGGAGGCGATGTACCCTTCGATCCGCTCCTTGGCGGAGGGCGCCACCACCGGGCCGAAGTCCGAGTCCGCGGCGAGGGACGGTCCGACCTTGAGGTCCGCAATCCGCTCCTGCAGCTTGGCAACCAGCGCGTCGGCGGTCTTCCGGCCGACGGGCACCGCCACGGAAATCGCCATGCACCGCTCGCCGGCGGAGCCGAAGCCCGCCCCGATGAGGGCATCCGCGGCCATGTCCAGGTCCGCGTCCGGCATGATCACCATGTGGTTCTTGGCGCCGCCGAAGCATTGGGCGCGTTTTCCGTTGGCGGCCGCCGTGGCGTAGATGTACTGGGCGATCGGGGTGGACCCGACGAAGCCGATCGCCTGCACCCGGGGATCCGCCAGCAGCGCATCCACGGCTTCCTTGTCCCCGTTGACCACGTTAAAGACGCCGTCGGGCAGGCCCGCCTCGGTGAACAGCTCGGCCAGGCGGAGCGGCACGGAAGGGTCTCGTTCGGAGGGCTTGAGGATGAAGGAGTTGCCGGCGGCGAGGGCCGGGCCGGACTTCCACAGCGGGATCATGGCCGGGAAGTTGAACGGCGTGATGCCCGCGACGACGCCGAGGGGCTGGCGCATCGAGTGCACATCGATGCCGGCGCCGGCGCTGTCCGAGAATTCGCCCTTGAGCAAGTGCGGGGCGCCGGCAGCAAACTCCACCACCTCGATGCCGCGCTGGATGTCGCCCTTCGCGTCGGGGAAGGTCTTGCCGTGCTCGGAGGACAGCAGCGTGGCGAGTTCGTCCATGTTCTCGTTGACAAGATCGACGAACTTCAGCAGGATCCGCCCCCGCCGTTGCGGGTTCATCGCGTCCCATTCGAGCTGGCCCTTCTCGGCGCTGGCAATCACGTTGCGCACTTCCTCGGCGCTGGCGAGCGGCAGCCGGGCCTGGACCTCGCCCGTACAGGGATCGTAGACGTCGCTGAAGCGCCCGGACGTGCCCTCCACGCGCTGGCCGTCAATGTAGTGGGATAGTTCGCGCACCATGGTGGAATGCTCCTTTGCATGTGATCCAGATCATCTCTGCTGCTGAATATACTCGGACTTCCTACTAATTTCCAGAGAGCCGTGAACCCTTCCCCGCTTCGCCAGGGAGCCAAGTTCGGTAAGTTAGGGACTGTGAAGATTGCTACCTGGAATGTGAACTCCCTCCGTGCCCGTGCCGACCGCGTGGAGGCTTGGCTTCAGCGCACCGACTGTGACGTCCTGGCCATCCAAGAAACCAAGTGCAAGGACGACAACTTCCCGTGGGAGCTCTTCGAGAGCATGGGCTATGAGGTGGCGCACTACGGCGTGAGCCAGTGGAACGGCGTCGCGATTGCTTCCCGGGTGGGCCTTGCCGACGTCGAACGGACCTTCATCGACCAGCCGGTCTTCGGCAAGAGCGGCAAGGACGCCGTTCAGGAGGCTCGGGCCATTGGTGCCACCTGCGGCGGCATCCGGGTTTGGAGCCTTTACGTGCCCAACGGCCGCGCCCTCGACGACGAGCACATGCCCTACAAACTGGACTGGCTGGACAAGCTGAGGATGCATGCCGAGGGCTTGGTCAAGAGCGACCCGGAATCGCAGATTGCTTTGATGGGCGACTGGAACATCGCCCCGCAGGACGACGACGTCTGGGACATCGACCTTTTCCGCACCGGGGGCTTCACGCACGTCAGCCCGCCCGAGCGGGCCGCCTTCCACGCCTTCGAAGACGCCGGGTTCCAGGACGTCGTGCGTCCGCACACTCCCGGCCCCGGCGTCTACACCTACTGGGACTACACGCAACTGCGGTTCCCGAAAAAGGAAGGCATGCGGATCGACTTCGTCCTGGCCTCCCCAGCCCTTGCCGCGCGCGTCACCGGCGCAGCGATTGACCGCGAGGAGCGCAAAGGCAAGGGCGCCTCGGATCACGCCCCGGTCATCGTCGAGCTGAGCGATTGATGACTTCCGACCACGGGAGCGCTGTGCGCCGATGACGGGAAGCCTCTACCGCGGCCAGGCCGGGCTGCCATTCACGTCCGCCCTGCGGATCTATGAGCCGCTGGAAGCCTTCCCGGCTGAGCAGCAGGATGCCCTCCGGACGTCCGGAGCCCGGAAGGATTCCCGCGCAGCGGTGGAAAACGCCGAGCTTCTTGCTTCCCTCGGACGGATCACCCGCGCCGGCGGAGACCCCTTCCCAACCGGACGGACAGATCTGGTTCGCATTGTCCCCGCGCCGCCCGCTAACGACGCGCACCACCCGGCAGCGCCGTCCGGAACCACCGCAGAGCCTGCCGGCACTGATCCCGCCGGCGCGGAGCCGATGGGCGCAGGCACGCCGGACCGGCTCTTGTATTGCCCCAGCCAGCTGGTGCTCCGCGCCGGGCTGGCGGCAAACGCCCTGATGGAAGGCATCCACGGTCCGTTGGCGCAGCTGCTGATCCCGGAGGAGCAGCGGGACAAGCACCAGGAACGCATCGACGAAGTGCGCTCGCATGCGGGGCTGGGCCGCGTGCACACCCGGGCCTCGACCTGGGGAATCCCGTTCAGCTGGTTCTGCCTGTTCCAGGAATCCGACTCCACGGACGTGGTTGAAGCCGAGGGGCACATCGTCACTGTGCGGATCCGCGCCACCATCGCCGAAGCGTTGGAACGGGTCCGGTATGCGGTGGCTCATCTGTCCGTAGCCGCACCGGACCTGGACATGCTCGAGGACCTGATCCAGCTCACCGAGTGGCTGGAGCTCTTCCACCCGGAGTCGGTGGTGGAACTCGACTACGGTGCGGTGGCGGACAAGGTCTACCCGGATGACTCGCCGCTTGATGTAAGGCTGGGCATCGAATGCCTCGCCGAGGGCGACATGACCGGCGCGGCCGCGGCGTACCGCCGGCTGGCTTCACGCTGGATCCCCATCCGCCAGCTGGCGCGCGCCTCCTGACAGGGTTCAGCCCCTGAACGCCTTACGGTAAGCCCTGGGGCGTCGTCCTCCCGGGCGGGCTAGGAACCGGACCGTGGCGGCGCCGTCGTCCGCCGGACAATCAGCCGGTGCGGCGCTACGGTGGAGCGGACCGCTCCGGCCGTCCCGTCAAGTTCGTCCAGCAGCATTTTCGTCCCCAGTTCGGCCTGTTCATCGGGGCGCTGCCCTACCGTCGTAAGTCCCATGGCTTCCGAGAAGTCGTGGTCGTCAATCCCGATCACGGACAAGTCCTCCGGGACCCGGACCCCGACGCGGTTCGCCTCGAAGATCACTCCCATGGCCATCTCGTCGGAAGCGCAGAAGATTGCTGTCGGCTTCGGGCCGGGGCGGTCCCAGAGCCGGTTAAACGCGTCCTGGCCGCTGCGGACGGTGAAGTCGCCCCACTCGTCCCACTCCGGACGCACAGCCAGCCGCGCTTCCGCCATCATTTCCTGGAATGCCTTGATCCGGACCCGCGGAACGTCGAAGTTCAGGTCGGTCTCGTCGTCGCCGTGCAGCAAGGCAATGTCCTTGTGCCCGAGACCAATGAGGTGGCGCACCGCCGTTGCGGCGGCCGCAAAGTCGTCAATGCCGATGTAGGGGCATTCCTCCACGTGGCCGCCCACCACAATGAGGGGGATGTCGATCTTCTGGAGGTGCTCAATCTCCTCATGCGACAGGGCCATACAAAGGACCAGCAGCGCATCGATCTGTTTGTACACCATGGTCTTGCTGAAGAGCCGCTCGCGGTTGCTTCCGTGGCCGCCGAGGTTGAACAGGGAGAGGTTGTACTGGCGCGCGTGCAGTTCCCGGTCCGCACCCTCGATTGCCTTGGAGAAGAACCAGCGGCTGACGAACGGCGCCAGCACACCGATGGTCCGGGTCCGTCCGGTGGCCAGTCCCGACGCGGACGACGACGCCACGTAGCCCAGGGATTCCGCGATGACCAGGATCTTTTCCCGGGTGGCCGGGGAAACCCTCGGCAAGCCCCGGACGGCCCGGGACACTGTGGCGGTGGAAACTCCGGCCGCGGCGGCGACGTCCTCGATACTGACGCCGGCATGGCCGCCGCGCTGCGCTCTGTCTGTTGTCCGTGCCACCGTGTTTCCCTTGTTCACTGTCTGCGCGGGCCTCGCGGCCCGCGCAGAGCTGCCTTCGCTAGCCTCTCCCCAACGGCAACTGTCGATCGCGCCTCAGCTGCGCCGGGTCGCGGTCCTCTGGGGCAGCCGACGGCGCAGCCGGATCATTCCGTACAGGGCGAGCACTGCCGCGAGCAGGCCGAGCGCCCAGCCAAGGGCTGGCTGGGCGGTCACCTCCATCCAGACGGTGACCGCCAGCAGTACCAGCGCCCAGAACCCGAGGAGTCCGATGATGATGTCGAAGTCCTCCCCCGAGCGCACCCGACGGTGCTCGCTGCGCACGAGGCCATGGTTCGGCTTTCCGCTCATTGCTCTGCCGTCACTTGACCGCGCCGGCGGTCAGACCCGCGACGATCTTGCGCTGGAAGACCAGCACCAGGATCACCAGCGGAATGGTGACGATGGTTCCTGCAGCCATGATGGCGGTGTACGGAATCTGCTGGGGCTGGGCCCCGGCAAAGTTGGCAATTGCCACCGTCACGGGCTGCGTTTGATCGTTGGAGAGCTGGCTGGCAATCAGGAACTCATTCCAGGACGAGATGAAGGCCAGGATTGCGGTGGTGAAGATGGCCGGTGCCGCGAGCGGCATGATGACCTTGCGGAAGGCCTGCCCCTGGGTGCAGCCGTCCACGCGGGCCGCTTCCTCCAGTTCCCACGGCATTTCCCGGAAGAACGAGGTCATGGTGTAGACCGTCAGCGGGAGCACGAAGGAAATGTTGGGAATGATCAGCGCCTGGTAGGTGCCGATCCAGCCGATGTTGGTGAACAGCTGGAACAGCGGGGTGATGAGGGCGACGCCGGGGAACATGGATGCTCCCAGAATGAAACCCAGCACCAGGTACTTGAAGCGGAAGTTCAACCGCGCCAAGGCGTAGGCCGCGAAGACGCCAATCACCAGTGAGATCACCGTGACTGTCACACCGATGAACACGCTGTTCAGCAGCGCCTGGCCGAACCTGTTGCCGAACGAGGTATCGAAGGCAGTGATGAAGTTGTCCAGCGTTACGTGCGTGGGCAGGATCGACGTGTCGTAGGTAAAGCCCACGTTGCGGAACGCGGTGACCACCATCCAGTACGCCGGTGCGAGGCACCAGATCAGGATGACGGCAGCACTGATGTAGGTGCGCCCCTGTGCCCACTTCTCGCGGTTTTGGGCTGCCTTCCGGCCTTGGTCCTGCCTGGCCCGGAGTTCGGTCGCGGCGGTCATTTCTTCCCCTTACCTGCGCCGGTCTGCTGCTCCACTACGTTCGCTCCAAGGAACCGGACGAAGATGAAAGCCACGACAAAGATGATGATGAACGTGATGGTGGACAAGGCGGCGGCTGCATTGAAGCCTTGCCTGATCTGGTTGATCACCAGGATGGAAAGCGTGGTGGTGTTGTTGGAACCTTCCGTCAAGATGTACGGAAGGTCGAACATGCGCAGTGCATCCAGGGTACGGAAGAGGACGGCGACCATGAGCGCGGGCTTGACCAGCGGCAGGGTAATCATCCGGAACCGCTGCCATGCAGAGGCGCCGTCCACCTTGGCCGCTTCGTAGACCTCGGCAGGAATCATCTGCAGGCCGGCAAGGATCAACAGCGCCATGAACGGCGTCGTCTTCCAGGTGTCGGCGATGATGACCGCCCACTTGGCCGGCCACTCGCTGCCAGTCCACAAGATGGTGGTGTTGAACAGTTTGTTGGCGATGCCCTCGAAAGCGAAGATGAACAGCCAGAGCTGGGCCGTGACGGCGGTGGGGATAGCCCAGGGAACCAGGACGGCGGCTCGGACAAGGCTACGGCCCTTGAAGGTCCGGGCCATGATGAGCGCCATCCAGAAACCGAGAATTGTCTCCAGCGTCACGGTGACAATGGTGAAGAAAAAGGTAGTTGCGGTCGCTGACCAGAACTGCGCGCCCAGTGTTCCGGGAGGGCAGGCGACAGTTCCGCCGCCGGGAGCGGCGCACTGCTGGGCGATCCAGTTAACGTAGTTCTGCACGCCTGCGGGTCCGCCGGCGGTGAACAGACCCGTGACAGGGTCAAGTCCGGCATCCTTCTGGAACGACATCACGATGGCGCTGATGATCGGGTAGACGATCACGATGGCGAGCGCGATGATCGTCGGCGCTAGGAGCCATGAGGCCCAGCGGCCCTGGCTCGCAATGCGGTTATCCTCCCCGACGCCCTTGGGCGCGTGGTGGATCGGGGTCCCGCCCGACGCCGGTTCCTTGACCGGCGTCGGGCCCAATTCGGTTGCCATGATGAAGCTACTGTCCCGCGCTAGCGGACTCGATGGACTTCTGCATGTCAGACAGGGCCGTATCTACGGTCTTCTCGCCCTTGATCGCTGAGTATGCATTTTCCTGGATGGCCTTGGTGACGGCCGGGTAGAACGGGGTAACGGGACGCGGGACGGCGTTCTCGATCGAGGTCTTCAGCACCGGGAGGTACGGCAGCTTCGAAACGAGTGTCTGGTCGTCATAGAGTGCGCCGAGAACCGGGGCGAGCGAGCCCTGGGTCGCGTAGAACTTCTGGGTTTCCTCGGAGGTGAGGAACGTCAGGAAGTCCTTGGCCGTGGCCTTGTTCTTCGAGTAAACGCTCATGCCGGCGCTGTGACCGCCGAGGGTCGATGCGCCGGGGCCGTCCACGCCCGGAAGGGCAGCCATGCCGAGGACGTCCTTGACCTTCGAGGAGCCTTCGGTCACCGCGAGGTTGTACACGTACGGCCAGTTGCGGTGGAACAGCAGCTTGCCGTCCTGGAAGGCCTGGCGGCCCTGCTCCTCCTGGAAGGTAATGCCTTCCTTCGGGATGTTGCCGTCAGCGTACGCCTTGGCCAGGTTTTCGAGGCCAGCCTTGGCCTCGGCGGTGTTCAGGTTCGGCTTGCCGTCCTTGTCCAGCACGGAACCGCCGGCCGAGTTGATGGCTTCCGAGGCGTTGACCGTGAGGCCCTCGTACTTTGCGTACTGGCCCGCGAAGCAGCCGATGTTGTTCGCCTGGGCGATGGAGCACATCTGCATCATCTCGTCCCACGTCTTGGGCGCCGTGGGTACGAGGTCCTTGCGGTAGTACAGGATGCCGCCGTCGGAGTTCTGCGGTGCGGCGTACAAGGTGCCCTTGTAGGAGGCGCTGTCAACGGTCGGCTTCAACATCTTCGAGGTGTCAAGCGCCATCTTGTCCTTGAGCGGCTGGAGCCAGCCCTTGGCCGCGAACTCGGCCGTCCATACAACGTCGACGCTGACGACGTCGTAGTTGGCGTTCTTGGCCTGGAAGTTCTGGACGAGGTCATCGTGCTGCTGGTCGGCCTGGTCGGTCTGCTCCTTGAACGTGACCTTCTCGTTCGGGTGCGCGGCATTCCACTTTTCGATCAGCGGGCGGACGACGTTGCTGTTGTCCTTGCCCTGAACGTAGGTGATGGGACCGCGGCCGTCGAGGCCTTGCTCCGCGTCGCCGCCGGCGGCGGGCGCGCTACCGCCACCGCCCCCACCGCCACAGGCGGAAAGGGTCAGGGCCAAAACGCCTGCTGTGGCTACGGGAAGTAGGAATTTGGGGGTTTTCATACTGGGGGGCTCTCCTCGCTGAGTACCGGTAAAAATGCGGTGCAGTTGATGTGGTGACCATCACAGTAGTAAACGCTCGGTTAGGAATGCAAGCGTTTACATGTCGCTTTATCAAAAGGATACGCCACCCGCGAGCCTTGAAAACCGCGCCATCACGGCGTTTTCGGCCCGCATTGGCCGGTCCGCCCCGGCCCGGAACGTTATCGGAACTTAACCAACCTCACCGAACGCGCTCTGCCCGGCCAAACCGGGACCGCGCTCCGGAGCTGATGTGGATGAGCACCGGGGTGCGTTTGCCGACTACAACATCGAGCGCTTCGACGAGGGCTGAGACCTCGGCCGCAAGCGTGTGCGGGGCCACGCCCTGGCGTGGCTGCACCCGGATCTTAAGGGCCGGTTCGCCGCGGAGCTCATAGGTGGCAACGGTGGCTCCGGCGAGGTCCGGCCGATCGGCCAGTGCCGCGCGCAGGGCCTGCTCCGCGACGCCGCCGCCGATCCGGACGATTCCCGGCACCTCGCCGGGATCTTCTTCGGCCACCAGCAGGCTGGCGCGGCCCTTGCCCTGCTGGGCCGCCCAGGCCACCATTGCACCCATCACGGCCAGAAGCAGCACGGCCAGGACCAGCCACAGCCAGCTCTCCTGCTGGCCGGGGACGCGGGTTCGGGCGAAGAGGTCCTGCCAGTTGCTCCAGGCGCCGGCCGACCACGTCCGCCACCAGGTGCCGACCGCCGGAACGGTGGCCAGCAGCACCAGCAGCGTGCCCAGGAAAATCAGAACCAGGCCGAGGATGCCGATCAGGACGCGGTTGAGGATTCTTGGAGTACTGTTCATGCGCCGATGACTCCCCCGGAGGCCACGTTGATGCGGACATCCGGCACCGGTGTTGGCCCCATTTCCCTTAGTTCCTCCTGCACCGCCGCCAGGACAGCCTCCGCATGCAGCGGGACTCCGGAGGTCGGGCGGACATTGACGAGTACATGGTTCCTCGAAACGATGACCATCACCTGCTCCTGCGTCACGTTGGCGGCGAGCCGAGCGCGGCGCGCCAGTGCGGATGCAATCACTTCGTCGTCGACGACGACGGCGGCACGGCGGTCCCACAGCAGGTGGCGCGCCCTTCGGCCCGGCAGCACGGCGTTGAAAAAGAAGTACAGGCCGACCATCACCAGCACCGCGCCAAGGGCGCCAAGCAGAAGTGGCGGGACCCCGGCCGGGAGCGCCACGATCTGTTCCGCCGCGGCCTCGGGGTCCACGAGCCACGGCGGCTGGCCAATAGCGCGCACTGCTGTCTCCAGGAGCGCATAGCCGCACAGCACGATCACGAGCACCGCGGCGATGACAGCGGCCACCGCGCGCGAGGACCGGGTCTCGCGCTTCAGGATCCGCTCCATCCCGGCGGCACCGTTCCCTGGGTCCGCGGACGCGACGTCGCTGCCCGGGTTCCGGCGCTCCGTGGCATGGCTCATCGGACCCGCCCTCCTTCGCTGACGCTGGCTCCGCTGATCAGAATGTCCACCCGGCTGAGGCGCGCGCCGCTGAGCTCGGTCACGCGGCCGAGGATGGCCGCCTTGGCGGCCACTGTCCGGTCCCAGATGGAGCCCCCGAAACCCGCCACCCGACCGGGGTCCCGGAGGACTGCCGCCAGCGAGGGCACCGTGATCGGGGTGACGAGGGACAAGGCCAGCAGGCCGTCGTCGTCGGACCATTCGGCCCGGACCTCGTGGGGCGCAACGCCGAGGGCCTCGGCTGCTGCGGCGCGCGCCAGACTGGTCAGGGCCTGAGTGTTGATTCGGTTGTGGCCGGCAAGTTCCCGGCCGTGGACTGCCACCCCGGCCGTGCTGCTCATGAGGAGGAACGCCGGCCTGTCAGGGCATCGAGCACGCCGCGCAGGTCCAGTTTCCCTTCCGCTGCGCGCCCCAGCAGGGCGCCGATGCCCATGAACAGCAGGGAACCCAGGAACCCCCAGGCGCCAAACTGGAAGGACATGAACGCCACGAAGGCGCCGACTGCGATCCCTACAACGGTCAGATTCACTGGATTGCCTCCCTGGTAGGCCTGGCCTCACCGGCGACGGGCGGCTTCACCGGACCGGGCACGTAGACGTCATGGATCTCGATGTTGACCTCAATAACCTGCAGCCCGACAAGTTCTTCAACGGCTGCGTAGACGGCAACCCGAATCTGGTCCGCCAGGGGATGAAGGGGTGTGCCGTAGACGGCCACGAGATCAATATCGACGGCCACTTGGGTTTCGCCGACTTCGGCCCGCACACCGGCGGCGTGGTCCGCACCGCCGACCGCATCGCGGATCGCACCGAGGGCGCGGGACGGTCCTGATCCAAGGGAGTAGACGCCGGGAACCGAGCGGGCAGCGATTCCGGCGACCTTTGCGACGGCCGCCTCGGAAATGACGGTCCGGCCTCCACCCGTTGGTGCGGTCATGGGCAGCTCGGGCACAGAGCCCGCTCTGGGCTGGGAATTCTGGTATTCCATGAGGCACTCCCCCCTTCTCTTTGACACCACCCTAGCCCCTGCCGGCGGCAACAGGGCTGCGTGCCGCCGATGGAAAAGCCGGGGATAACGCGATCCGGTCCCGGGCAACGACAAAACCCCGCAACTCCCCTGTAAACGCTGGGAACGGCGGGGTTGTAGGCGCTGGACAGAGGATCATTCGAAGACGCGGGCGGGTGTCAGGCGGCGATGGCCCAACGGTTCCCCAAGCTGGCTCCATCGTTTGAGACCATGGAGCCAGCCTGTGCGGGAATCGGCATTGCGAACATACCGCGTGGCCCTCCCCCGTTTTGATTGGTCGGGCCACTCCCACCGCTAGGATAACCGCAGGTCAGCGTGCAGGCAACGGTCCGCCGCAGGCCTCAGCCCCGAAGCGAGCCTGCGTCGTCGGGATGGCTCCTCACGCCACCGCTCGTTCAGTGATCGCTGCGGAAACCTCGCGGGCGTACACGGTCGCTTGCCCGTTCTTCTCGGCTTGTTCCACCAACCCGGCAACGGCGTCCAGTTTCGCGGACTGTTGCCTCACCAGGGCTAGGAGGTAGGTCCGGTCCCTGACTGACTGAGCGCCGTCGCCGGTTGCCGACTCATTCTGGTCCCCGGTCAGCCGCGCTTCAATCGCGGCGAGTTCCTCACGCGTGCTCATGGCTGCCCCGTTCAGGCCGTCGGCATGGTCGAGGTGGGAGTACTGGGGCCACGGGTCATCGGCGATCAGGTGCCGGCGGACAAACGTGCTAAGCCAGGCGATCATCGGTACTCCTCGAAGTGGACCGTAGCAACAGCCTAATGCCGCCACGTAGGACGGGCTGTGTCCTTGTTTGCACTGCTCCCGCGGCCCGTCTGCGTTCCTGCACATGGGCGCACAAGGGGCGCCGAAAAAACCCCGCCGTTCCCGTGTAAACACTGGGAACTGCGGGGTTCTAGCTGGTGGCTCCGACCGGCGTCGATCCGGTGACCTTTCGATTTTCAGTCGAACGCTCTACCAACTGAGCTACAGAGCCTAGGTGACTTGTCACCATGAGAGCCGGAATTTCTTCTGGCAATCAGAGCGACCCTGACGGGACTTGAACCCGCGACCTCCGCCGTGACAGGGCGGCGCGCTAACCAACTGCGCTACAGGGCCTTGCTATTTTCTTGCTTCTCTGCAGTATCGCTACTGCAATTTTTCAAGGCCTTTAGCCTACCAGACTTTCACACCCGGTTTGACCAGTTCCTTGCGTACCCCCAACGGGATTCGAACCCGTGCCGCCGCCGTGAAAGGGCGGTGTCCTAGGCCGCTAGACGATGGGGGCCAGAACTCCATCCGACTAAACACGCGATAAAACAAGGGCAAAAATGAAGGGCCAAAGCCTTCCGTTTTTGTCCTTTCGGGTTCCTCCGAACGGGACTATAAAACTATAAGGGCAGACCCCCGGATAATCCAAAATCGACGGTCGCGCCGACTTCAGGAGCGCACGGCGCGCGGAAGCGGCGGGTCAGGCCACGAGCAGGACGGCGAGGGTGATCATGACGGCGGCGATGCCGGCGTCCAGCACCCGCCACGCGTTCCGTCGCTCGAACAGCGGTGCAAGATACCGCGCGCCGGCCCCGAGCGCCGCGAACCAGGCGATGCTCCCCAGTCCCGCTCCGGCCGCGAACCACCACCGCCCCTCCGCCCCGTGCGTGCCGGCCAAGGAACCCAGCAGCAGGACGGTGTCCAGGTACACGTGCGGGTTCAGCCAGGTCAGGGACAGGCACGTGCCGAGGGCCGCCAGGCGTGTGCCGCCTTGCCGGACTCCCGGCTGGGCCAGCTGCGCGCCGCGGACGGCCCGCATCGCGGCGAGGCCTCCATAGCCCAAAAGGAAGGCTGCGCCCGCCCACCGCACGACGTCGAGGACCGCCGGAGCACGCTCGATCAGGACCCCGATGCCGGCTACCCCCAGCACAATCAACAGGAGGTCCGAGACGGCGCAAACGGCAACAACCAGGACGACGTGGGAGCGAAGGATGCCTTGGCGCAGGACAAAGGCATTCTGGGCACCGATGGCGACAATAAGGGACAGGCCACTGGCGAGGCCGGAAAACGCTGAGAGGATCACCCTTCCACGCTAGGCGCAGGTAAGCCATGAAACCACTTAAAGATTCTGCAGGGACGTAAGCTCAGCTAATGATCGATATCCACCCCGACCAGGCCCGGACGCTGGCCGCCATCATCGACCATGGAAGCTTCGAGGCAGCCGCAAGCCACCTGTTGGTCACCGCCTCGGCCGTCAGCCAGCGCGTCCGCGCCCTGGAAGTCGCAGTTGGCCGTCCGGTACTGCGGCGGACACGTCCGCTGGAGCTCACTTCCTCGGGTCAGGCCGTGGTGCGCTTTGCCCGCCAACTGGACATGCTCTCCGCCGACCTGGCCGAGGAACTTGAGCCCGGCACCGCCGAGTCCGGGCCCCGGCTCATCCTGGTAATCAACAGCGATTCGCTGCACACCTGGGCGCTGACGGGCCTGGCCGCGGTGGCCGGCTCGGTGCAGCTGGAAATCCTGCGCGAGGACCAGGACTATTCGCTGGAGCTTCTCCGCAGCGGGGCCGCCGCTGCGGCGATCACCACCACGGCCAAGCCCGCGCCCGGCTGTTCGTCCCGCCGGCTGGGCGTCATGCGCTACCTGCCGGTCTGCAGCCCGAACTTCGCCAGCCGCTGGTTCGACGCCGGCGTGACCGCAGAAACGCTCGGCGCAGCTCCCGTCCTGAGCTATGACCGCAAGGACGATCTCCAGGACCGCTACCTGCGCAAGATCAGCCGGAAGCCGCTGCACCCGCCACGCCACTACGTCCCCGCCGCCTCCGAATTCGGCGAAGCCATCCGGCTCGGAATGGGCTGGGGTCTGCTGCCGGAAATCGAAATCGCGGCCGACCTGGAGCATCGGCGGCTTACTGCGCTGGCCCCCTCAAGCCACGTCGATGTGCCGCTGCACTGGCAGCAGTGGCGCCACGGCTCGGCAGCCCTGGACGAGGTCGCCGCCGCGGTCCAGGACGCAGCGCACGTGCTCCGGTGAGGCCGCTGGTCCGGCGGATGGCAGGAACTCGACTAGAAGTGGCCGATTTCCGCCAGCCGCCCGGACGCGGCACGGACTAGATTGGCAGCATGGCCACAACCGCCGAGACAGGCTCCCCGAACCCGGAAGGCACCCACCGGGACACCACCCAGCACAAGCGCACCCACGAAGTGCCGCCGCCCGCTGCCCCTGGGAAATCCCCGACCCCGCCGCGCCAGCCCGGCCAGATCAGCCGGCTCGGCATCGCCGCATGTGTGGTCACCGTGGTGCTCTGGGCGTCCGCCTTCGTGGGGATCCGCGCAGTTGGTCCCCACTTCTCCCCCGGCCCGCTGACGCTGGGCCGGCTGGCGATTGCCGCCGTCGTGCTGGGACTCGTGGTGCTCCCACAGCTGAGGAGTAACAGCAAAAACACCCCGCTGCCCAGGGGCCGCGAGTGGTGGCCCATCCTGGCCTACGGCGTCATGTGGTTTGGCGGCTACAACGTCGCCCTGAACGCCGCGGAACACCTGCTCGACGCCGGCACCGCCGCCCTGCTGATCAACGTCAACCCCATCCTCGTGGCGGTCATGGCCGGTCTCATCCTCAAGGAAGGGTTCCCGCGCTGGCTGATCATCGGCAGCCTGGTGGCCTTCGCCGGGGTTGCGGTGATTGCCCTCGGTTCCGGGCAGCGGTCGACGGCGGATGTCGCCGGCGTGCTGCTGTGCCTGCTTGCCGCCGCCCTCGCCGCGGTCAGCGTGATCGTGCAGAAGCCCGTGCTGCGGAAAATCCCCGCAGCCCAAGCCACCTGGTTCGGCATTCTGGTCGGGGCCGTCTGCTGCCTGCCCTTCAGCGGCCAGCTGCTCGCCGAACTCCAGGCCGCCCCCTTGCCAGCCACGCTCGGTCTGGTGTACCTCGGCATCTTCCCGACCGCGATCGCCTTCACCACCTGGGCCTACGCCCTGTCCCTGCTCGACGCCGGACGGCTCGCCGCCACCACCTATC
The DNA here is from genome assembly GCF_947090775.1 of Pseudarthrobacter sp. MM222. NCBI lineage: Bacteria > Bacillati > Actinomycetota > Actinomycetes > Micrococcales > Micrococcaceae > Pseudarthrobacter > Pseudarthrobacter sp. MM222. The sequence continues at coordinate 348,341 of NZ_OX352321.1, read as the reverse complement.
TGGTGCCCGGCACCACCATCCTGATCTCATGGCTGGTACTGGGCGAGATTCCCACGATCTGGGGCCTGGTGGGCGGCGTGATCTGCCTGGCGGGCGTGGCGCTGACCCGGCGGCGGTCCCGCTAGCGGCTCACGGCAGGGTTCGGCGCTAAAGTTCAGCTATGCCCGCTTCGCTGCCGCCCGGCCTCCCCATCGTGCCTTCCGACCCGGAGGACGCGGACCACAACGGGGACCTCGGCGGCCAGGTCAGCGGCGAGGATCCCCGGCCGTTCCCGATGTCGGAAGCCGAGTTCGAGGCCGCGGTGAGCGACGCCCTGGACCGGATCCCGCCAGAGCTGGCGAAGACCATGAACAATGTGGCAATTTTCATCGAGGATGACTACACGCCGCAGCGGGGAGAGGACCCCGACACGGTGCTGCTGGGCCTCTACGAGGGTGTGCCGCTGACAGAGCGGGATTCGTGGTGGGATGCCGGCTCCCTGCCGGACCGCATCACCATCTACCGCCAGCCCATCCTGGACATTTGCGCCTCCCGCGAGGACGTGATCGAGGAGGTCACGGTCACGGTGGTGCACGAGATTGCCCACCACTTCGGCATCAGCGACGACCGCCTGCATGAGCTCGGCTGGGGATAGCCTTATAACCATGGGACACGACCACAGCCACTCGCACGGCATCGCCGCCTCCGGCACTGGAACAGCGAAGCATCGGAAGCGTTTGGTCGCCGTCCTGTGCATCACTCTCGCCGTCGTCGTAATCCAGATCGCCGGCGCCCTGCTGTCGGGTTCGCTGGCACTGCTCGCCGACGCCGGCCACATGCTCTCGGACGCCGCGGGCGTCTCCATCGCCCTGGTGGCGGCGTGGATCGCCGAGCGTCCGGCGAGCGATCAGCGCACCTACGGCTACCAGCGCGCCGAAGTCCTGGCGGCGCTGGCCAATGCGCTGGTCCTGATCGTCATCGCGGTGGTCATTGTCACCGAGGCGATCCGCCGTCTCGGCTCAGCCCCGGAGGTCCAGACCGACGTCATGCTGGCCGCCGCCGTCCTCGGCGCCGTCGCAAATCTGATCTCGCTGCTGATCCTCCGCGGCGCCCAGAAGGAAAGCCTCAACGTCCGGGGCGCCTATCTCGAGGTGCTGGGCGACCTGCTCGGCTCCTTCGCCGTCATTGCCGCCGCGATTGTCATTCTGGTCACGGGCTACCAGGCGGCGGATACGGTCGCCTCGGTCCTCATTGCGCTCATGATCGTGCCGCGGGCCTGGCACCTGCTGCGCGACGTCGTGGACGTCCTTCTCGAAGCGTGCCCCAAGGGCGTGGACGTAAATCTCATCCGGGAGCACATTCTGGCCGTGGACGGGGTGGTGTCCGTCCACGACATCCATATCTGGACCATCACCTCCGGCGTGCCGGTATTTTCCGCCCATGTGGTGGTTGAGGACGCAGCCATGAGCGCCAGCGGGGCGGACCGTGTGCTGGACAAGCTGGTCAGCTGCCTGGGTTCGCACTTCGACACGGACCACTGCACGTTCCAGCTGGAACCCGTGAGCCACGCGGAGCATGAGGCCCACCAGCACGCCTGAGGGCTGCCGGCAACCAGATACCGGAAGGAAAATCGTGACCACCCACCCGAAAGGCGGCCGTGCGCGCATGAAACCCTCGACCATCCTTTTTGACGTAAACGAAACCCTGTCGGACATGTCCCCCATGGCAGAACGGTTCATCGAGGCGGGCGCACCGGCAGACCTGGCAAAACTGTGGTTCGCCACGCTGCTTCGCGACGGTTTCGCCCTCACAGCAGCCGGAGACAACGGTGCCTTCGCGGACATCGGCGCCGAAGCCCTGCGCGGCTTGTTCGCCGGGATGGAGCTGGCCAGGGGACGCGAGGCTGCCGTGGAGCACGTCATGGCAGGACTGGCCGGCCTGGGACTGCATGAGGACGTCCCTGACGGGGTCAAGGCTCTGAAAGCCGCCGGTTACCGGCTGACAACCTTGAGCAACGGGTCCACCCAGTTAGCAGAAAACCTGCTTTCGTCCGCCGGTCTCAGGGAGAGTTTTGAACGGCTGCTCTCCGTGGAGGACGCACAGTCCTGGAAGCCGGGAAAAGCTGCGTATGAGTACGCGGCGTCGGCGTGCGGCGCTGGGACGGATGAGTTGCTGCTGGTCGCCGTGCATCCCTGGGATATCCACGGCGCCGCCAGGGCCGGCTTGGGCACCGCTTGGATCAACCGGCCCGGCGGGCAGTACCCGGCGTATTTTCAGGCACCGGACTACACGGTGTCCGGGCTGGACGAGCTGGCTGCTGCCCTGGCCTGAGGCCAGGGCAGCGGGGCCGCTCATCGCCGTCGCCGTCGCGCAAGAATGCCGCGCACGGCAGCTGCAGGAGCGCTTTGGCGCCCCTAGGCGATCCTGCGCCGGTAGGCGGCCATGGCGAGCACATAGGCGAGAACGAGGATGCCAACGCACCATGCGAGGGCGATCCAAATGTCGTTGCCGACCGGTCGTTGTGCGAACAGATCCTGGATCGTGTTGACGATCGACGTGACCGGCTGGTTCTCGGCGAAGACGCGCACGGGACCCGGCATGGTCTCCGTGGGGACGAAAGCCGAACTGATGAACGGCAGGAAGATCAGCGGGTACGAAAATCCGCCGGCACCGTCCACGGACTTTGCCGATAGGCCGGCGATGATTGCGAGCCAGGTAAGTGCAAGTGTGAACAGCGCCAAGATTCCGGCAACAGCGAGCCATTCCAGGGGGCTTGCCGATGTGCGGAACCCCATGACGAGGGCTACCAGCACAATGACCACTAGCGAGAGCCCATTGGCAACCAACGAGGTCAGAACATGTGTCCAGAGCACGGACGACCGTGCGATCGGCATGGACTGGAATCGCTCAAAAATGCCGCTCTGCATGTCCGAGAACAACCGAACGGCGGTGTATGCGATGCCCGACGCTATCGCTATCAGCATGATTCCCGGCAACAGGTAATTGACGTAGTTACCGGTGCCTGTCTTGATTGCGCCGCCGAACACATAAACAAATAGCAGCATGAGGGCGATCGGCGTGATCGCCGTGGTGATGATGGTGTCCACGCTGCGGAAGATGTGACGCATGGAGCGGCCCAGCAACACGGCCGTGTCTCCGAAGAAGTGTGCGCTCATGACCTCTCCTTACTTGACTGGACCTTGCCGTCGTTCCCCACCAGTGCGAGGAAGATATCCTCCAGGGTGGGCTGCTTTTCGACGTACTCGACCTTTGCCGGCGGGAGGAGTTGCTTCAGCTCGGCGAGGGTGCCGTTAGCGATGATGCGCCCCTGATGAAGGATGGCGATCCGGTCTGCGAGTTGCTCAGCTTCATCGAGGTACTGGGTGGTGAGCAGAACGGTGGTCCCCTGCGTCGCTAGTCCCTTGACGATTTGCCACACGTCAATCCGGGCTTCGGGGTCGAGCCCTGTGGTGGGCTCGTCGAGGAAGATTACCTTCGGCTCCCCAATCAGGCTCATGGCGATATCCAGGCGTCGGCGCATGCCTCCGGAATACGTCGCCACCTTTCGCGAACCTGCATCGGCGAGGTTGAACTGTGCGAGAAGACCATCAGCCACCTGGCCGGGGTCGTCCAGGTGCCGCAGTCTGGCAATCAACACCAGGTTCTCCCGCCCGGAGAGGATCTCATCGACGGCAGCGAACTGTCCCGTCAGACTGATGGACTCTCGAACGTGGAGCGGGTCCGTCGTGACATCGGATCCATTCACCGTGGCTGTGCCGGCGTCTGCTGTCAGCAGCGTGGACAGGATCTTCACCATCGTGGTCTTTCCGGCTCCGTTCGAGCCGAGGAGGGCGAAGATGCTGCCAGGTGCCACCTCGAAGTCCACGCCGCGCAGGACGTGCAATTCCTTGTACGACTTCTCCATGCCCTGCACACGGATCGCGGGTTCACGGTGGCGGGTCACGAATCCATCCCCTTCCCGCCGTTGCCTGCTGCGGCGTCGATCGCCTTGGTCAGGCGCTCACGCTCCTTGTTGATCCACTGACCGCGCGTGTAGTTGCGCATGAACGTCTCAGCGAACTCCACCGGGTCGTCACTGACGATCTCGCGGATCGGCGTTTCGTCCGCGACGCTCTGCTCGAAGAGATCGGCGAGATCGCCGAGCATTGACAGCAGCACATCGCCCTTGGTGATGGACCCGAAGTACATCAGGTACCGCTCCAGCGCGGTCGCCGCGGTGCGATAGTCCGGGGGAAGCTGCTCCACACGTGCCTTGTACTGCCGCCACCGGCGCTTCTCGCCGATCATATTTGTGATGAACATGTTCATGCCTCTCCGTGTCGGAGCTGTTCAAGCCGTTCGGACAGAAAGCTCCATGTGTCCCAAAAATCGTCCAGTTCCTTCACGCCCTGAGCATTGAGCGTGTACACCTTGCGTGGAGGGCCTTTCTCGGACGGACGCTTCTCGACGTCGACCAGGCCTTTCTGCTCAATCCTGACGAGCAGCGCGTACACCGTGCCTTCAGCTATATCGGCGAAGCCCTGTGCCCGGAGCAACGTCGTGATTTCGTACCCGTACGCCGGCTTCCCCGTCAGGAGAGCAAGAACAATGCCCTCCAGTGTCCCTTTGAGCATCTCCGTCATCTGCTTGCCCATCGGGCACCTCTTCCAGCTACTCAGTGCTACTAGCTACTGGTACATAGTAGCGCTAAGTAGGGGGAGTGCAAGCCTCCTTTAGTGACACGTGTTATTCCTGTTCTCCATGTGACTGTTGTTGCCAAAGGGACAATCGCAACGTAGCCTCATCCCTGCTGGGTGATCCGCAGAGGGCCTTTTCGCGCGCCGGAACTAAAACTCGCTCACCTCAGCCCGACATCGCAGCGAGGATTACCCATGAGTTGGACCGGACCCGGCCGCAGTACCGCCGTGCTCTGCACTGCCGTCGCACTCCTGGGCGCACTGGCACAGCCGGCCCAGGCCGCTCCGGGGGCGCCCTCCCCCGCCCGCCTGTCACCGGCGTCCCTGACGCAGCTGCTCCGCGTCCCGGCGTCGCCGGAAGTACCGTCACCGGAAGAAATTGCGGCCGCCAAGTCCACTGAAAGCGCGACGGCGGAGCAGGTCACCAGGATCGACCGGCTCCTGGCCGAGGCCGCCGGGGCGCAGGAGACCAGCCTCGCCACGTCACTCGAGGCCAACAACGCCTACAGCGAGGCCCTGGTCGAGCTCCAGCTCCGCGACGAAGCCGCCGAGCTCGCCGCCGCCAAGGCTGCCGCGGCAGGTGCCGAGCAGCAGAAGACCCGGAAACAGATCGGCCAGCTCGCCGGCGACCTCTACCGCAACGGCGGGCTGAACCCCGCCCTCAGCACCTTTGTCAGCGGCGACGGCCGGGCGCTCCAACAGGCCGCCACGCTGGAAGCCGTCACGGCCGGCCGAACCCGCGCCTTCCAGGCAGCGGAGACCGCCGCGGTGGCCGCCGAATCGCTCACCGCCGCCGCGGCCGAGACTCAGGGCGCCGCCGACGAAGCGGCACGTACGGCGGAATCCCGCAAGGTTGAAGCCCAGCGTGCCAGCGATGCCCAGCGGAGGGCAGTCTCCGACGCCCAGGCCCAGCGCACCGTTCTGGTGGACCAGCTCGCAAACCTCAGGAACACGACGGTTGCCCTGGAATCGGCCCGGGTGGACGCCCTTGACCGACAGCGCCAGCAGGAGCGGCTTGCCGCCGTCACCGTTGCGGCGGCCGAAAGCCCGTCACCGCAGCCGAACCGGGTAGACGCAGCCCCGCCGGCGGCTGCCGCACCGGCGGCCGCCGATGCACAGCCCGCGCGGGACGTTGTGAGCGAGCGGCCGGCTCCGGCCACGCCAGCCGCGCCGCCGGCACCAGCGCCGGCACCCGCGTCCGCGCCCACGCCAGCTCCGGCACCAGCACCCGCTCCGGCTCCCGCTCCGGCCCCCGCTCCCGCCCCGGCGGCGGCGCCCGCTCCCGGCCCGGCGCCGGCGCCGGCACCCATTTCGGGCGGCTCCAACCAGACGGCGATCTCCGTAGCCCTGAGCAAGGTCGGCGCGCCCTATTTCTACCAGTACGGCGGGACCGGAGCCCGTGGCTTTGACTGCTCGGGACTGGTCCAGAACGCCTTCAGCGCCGCCGGCAAGGCCCTCCCGCGCACGGCCGCCCAGCAGTTTGCGCAGGCACCGGTCCACGTTCCGATCTCTCAGGCCCTGCCCGGGGACCTCCTCGTCTGGGGCTCGGCACCGGGTTTCTACCACGTGGCGATCTATCTGGGCGGCGGACGCGTGGTCCAGGCCCTGAGCCCGGAAGATGGCATCACCGTGACCGACCTTGCCTACATGTCGGGAATGCAGCTCCACCCCTACGCCGCCAGGTACTGAGCCCGGACGCCGTCGGGCTCCCTTAGGACAGCACGTCCTTGGTGATGAACCGGCCGTAGGCGAGCGCCCCGAAGAGCGCGATATAGCCGCCCTGCAGCAGGGCATTCGTGGCGAAGGAGTCCCAGGACACGGGTTGGCGAAGCAGATCCCCGAAGTCCAGCCAGTAGTGGCTGAACAGCCAGGGATGCAGCCATTCCAGTTGTGGCAGGGCGTCGAGCACCTGCGAGACAACCGAGAGCACCACGGTGGCAGCCATCGCTCCCACCGGCACATCAGTGAGCGTGGACATGAACAAGCCGATTGCCGAAAGCCCCAGCAACGAGACGGTGAGGTACGCGGCGATGAGCAGGAGCCGCACCAGCGCCTCCCCGGTCCCGACGGAGTCACCGGAGAGCAATATCACCGGTCCAACCGGGAAGAGCAGGGCGCCTATTCCCGCCCCCACGAGAGCCACCACCAGCGGTGCCGCGACGGCGAACACCACGGCGCCTGCGTACTTCACGAGCAGCAACCGGACCCGGCCGGCGGGCGCCGCGAGGAGGTAGCGGAGGGTCCCCAACCCGGCCTCGCCTGCCACGGTGTCCCCGGCAACCACGCCCACGGTCAGTGGGAGGAACAAGGGAACGGACACGAGCATGGCGGTGAGCCCGACGAACAACCCGTTCTGTGTAACCCGGTCCAGGAAGGCAGGTCCGCGGCCCGCCGGCACGGCGGACGAGAGCCGCACTGCCACGGCGATCAGGACCGGGATGGCGGCCAAGGCGCCGAGCATCGCCCAGGTCCTGCGGCGCCGGAACATCACACTGAGCTCGGACCCGAGCAGACCGCCGGCTCGGGAACGCCGCCGGGCCGCCTCGACTCCCCGGAAGGACTTGCCGGGCAAAATTTCCCCGTCTAACGATTCACTGGACAACGTCGAAGCCCTCCCCGGTCAATGCCACAAAACGCTCCTCGAGGCTGGCCTGTTCGGTCGCAAAGCCACGGACCCGGACGCCGGCCGCAACCAGGGCGGCCACCACCGTCTCGGGTTCCACCCCGTCGCCGGAATCCGCGCCGGGCAGGGGCGCGAACAGCACCTCGCCCTCGCGTGTGGCCCCGTTGCCCGGCAAGACTGAGCCCGCACGGGCACCGGCGAGGCCGCCGCCGCCGTTGACGGTCAAACCGAGGCCGGCCAGGACCTGGACCGCTGCCCCTGCGTCGGGGGTCACTACCCGGATCCGCGCCTGCCCTGCCTGTCGCAACTCCTCGAGCGTTCCTTGTGCCACCAGCCGGCCGGCACTCATGATGGCAGCGTGCGTGCAGATCTGTTCCACCTCCGCCAGCAGATGGCTGGAGACGAACACCGTGGCGCCGTCCGCCGCGAGCGAGCGCACCAGGCTCCGGACCTCGCGCGTTCCTTGCGGATCGAGGCCATTCGTGGGCTCGTCCAGGACCAGGAGTTCGCGGGGAGCCAGCAGGGCGTTGGCGATGCCTAGCCGTTGCTTCATGCCCAGGGAGTAGGCGCGGACCTTCTTGTCCGCGGCATGGCTCAGGCCCACCCGCTCCAGTTCTGTTTGGACCCGGGCTTTCCGCGTGCTGGCGGCCCCATAGGGGTCCGCGGCGTCGAAGCGGAGCAGATTGGCCTTGCCGGACAGGAACGGGTAGAACGCCGGCCCCTCAACCAGGGCACCCACGCGGGGGAGCACCTCATGCAGGTGCCGGGGCATCTCCTGGCCCAGCAGCCGCACCGAACCTCCGGTGGCTGCGGCGAGCCCCAGCATCAGGCGGATGGTGGTGGTTTTGCCCGACCCGTTGGGCCCCAGGAAACCAAAGACCGAGCCTCTTGGCACGGCGAGGTTGACGCCGTCGACAGCCAACTGGTGGCCGAACCGTTTGCTGAGGCCGCGGGTCTCTATGCTCAGTTCAGCATCCGGCACGACGGCGGTCACCGGGCCGCCGCACTGCCGTCACCACGCGCCGCCAACGCGCGATCAGCCTTTTGCGGCGGCGGACTGGAGCCGTTCCAAAGGCACGGAACCGGCAAAGACCCGACCGTCGTCGAGGATCAGGACGTTCACGAGCGCGGTGGACAGGAGCTTGCCGCCGGGCACCGGGACGGCCGCCTGCTCCAGCAGGGCACCCGCTCCGGAACCAGATCCGGTTGCCCCGGGAAGTTCACGGTCCGTCGACGGCGGGCCGGCCGGCGTCGAACCCGGCAGCCACGAACCGGACGGAAGTTCGATCACGGATTCCCAGCCCGTGCCGGTAACGGAGGGATGGCCGCCCTTCGGCTCCAGGCCCTTAGCCGACGGCGGCACGGAGCCTTCCACGTTGCGCTCGCGGACCGGGATTTCCTTGACAGTGGCCCCCGGCGGCGGCCTGAACTCGAAGACGGATGCGTCCGGGGCGTCGAGCGAAAGGTTGGTGAACGCGACGCTGAAGGCCGGTTCGGCTTGTCCACGCGCCTTCAGTTCGACGCCGAGCGGCAATCCGCTCTCGCCGTCAACCGAGATGGCGATGGAACCCATCAGAGTTGCGGTGGACCTGGGCGTGAGCACCAGGTTGTAGGCGGACCGCCCGGCGACCCGGACATCCGCTCCCAGCGTCACATCCGAAGTCTTCTCGAGTTTGGCCAGCAGAGTAGCGGCCAGTTCCTCCGGGGTCCGCACGCTCCCGGGACCGGTCCGCTCGCGTTCGGCGCCCGCTGGCAACTGGGCGTGGGCGGCGGTGTTGTCCCTGGAATTGTAGAACCACAGCTCCTTGCCATGCTTGACGGCATTCCGCTCCGCCATTCGGTCCATCACCTGAATACGGGCGTTCTCCGGCCCGTCGAGGTAAATGCGGGCCGTGTGCGGGCCGGACAGCAACTCCAGCCACGCGGTGTCCGGGGAACCAGCCTCCGGTCCGGCTTTGGGCAGCTGCGGCAGGCCCAGCTCAGACGTCTGCTCCAGCGTTCCGGAGAGGGACTTTTCCTGGTGCTGGGCGATCATCGCCAGCACTTCCTGCGCCGTCCTGGCCGGCAGGGGGTCAACGGCGCTCGCCGGCAGCGAGCCCACCAGCACACCTCCCGCGATCACGGCAGGGACGGCCACGGCGGGGATCCAGCGCAGCCAATTGCGGGTCATCAGGACCGCGCTCCTACGTTGCAGCTCATGATCCAACAGTACGCCCGGAATATGCCGTGGAGCACCCCGGGGCTGGGCGGTACATTGCGGCGGCCCTGCTACTGGAGCTACTGCAGCACTGAGATGGTCAGCTCAACTGCCCCCAGCAGGAGCGCCAGGACGGAGGTGCCGAGCCCGGCGACGAGCAGCAGTCCGGGATGGGCGAGCCCCAGCAGCACCCGCCTCAGCCGCGGCCTGCTGCGCAGGAACTTTTTCGGCACTCTGGCGCCCGCTGGGTCCTGCTTCCAGCCGCGGAGCCGGCGGAGGAACCAGGCACACCGGATGATGAAGGCCAGCCACAGCACGGAGACCACAAGGGGAATCGCCGCCAGGAGCAGGTTGAACCCCAAGGCGGTGACTTCCCGCTCCGAGGCGCCGACGAGGGACTGGATGGTCGTCGAGACGGAGGCGCTCATGACCACCGAAAGGCCCCAGACCAGGAATGCCGCGGTCAGGGCGAGGAAGCGGACAAAGAAGTGTCCCAGGACCGACTCCCTGCGAGGCTTCAGGAAGCGCCGCGGGGTGGCATGGAGCAGGGCGAGGCTTGCCAGCAGGGTGGGAAGTGCAGCCATGCCTACCAGGACGTACCAGGACCAGCCGGCCAGGTCCACGAATTCATCGGCGACGATCAACGCGCTCCAGAAGGCAGTCCAGACCCAGCCTGCCGTGAGCGGACGCCGAACCAGCCAATCGGGTAGCCACGCGTCGTCGACGTCCGGCGGCGGCAGCAGAACCGCCTCGGCCGCTGTCCGGCTGTCCGGGCCGCGCTCTTCAGTCATTGCCCCACTGTAGCGAGCGGAGGCGCCCGCAGGCTTCACGCGGGTTGGCGGCTGAACCGCCGGCTCAGGCCGGTGCCACGGTGCCCGCGGCGCCGTCGACGGTGATGCTTTGGCCGGTGAGGATCAGGGCGGTGGCGTCCGGGACGCCGACGACGGCGGGAATCCCGTACTCGCGGGCAACGACGGCCCCGTGGGAGTTGGGCCCGCCCATCTCCATGACCAGCCCGCCGGCGGTGAGGAACAGTGGAGTCCAGCCCGGATCCGTGGAGGGCGCTACGAGGATTTCCCCCGGTTCCAGGCGCGCGCCCTGTGGGTCCAGGATCACGCGGGCCCGGGCCGTGACGGTGCCCGCTGACGCCGGCGCGCCGGTCAGGGTTCCCTCGGCCACGCCGTCTCCTCCGGCGGCGCCGGCAGCTGCGGCGGCTCCGCGGGCCGGCTGCGCCTCGGGTTCGGTGCCGTCGGACAACAGCACCCGGGGAATGTGACGGCGGCCCAGTTCCTCGGCGTAGGCGCTGCGGCGCTGCTCCACGATGCCGTGCAAAGACCGGCCGCCCAGCCCTGCCCGGGCCTCGGCGAAATCCAGGTAGAAGACGTCATCGGCCGCTCCGATGCGCCCCAGTGAGGCCAGTTCCGCCCCGACCAGGGCGAGCTGCTTCCGCACCGCTGCCAGGGCCTCCACGATGTGGTACTTCGGCAGCTCACGCAGTCCGGCGAGCAGGCGGGTCCGTTTCAGCGCGGCGCGGACCAGCGCGCCACGCAGCCGGCTCCGTTCGCCGGCCACCGCGGCGAGCCTGGCCACATGCTCCTCCGCTTCCCGGGCCGCCCTGCTGAACTGCCGGTCCGGGGCCAGCGCGGGATCATCCAGCCGCAAATAGTTCGCCAGGACGCCGAGGATGTGGGACGGGTCATCGGACCATCGGGGCATCCCGACGTCTATTTCGGCCACCGCCCGGTGCCCGTAACGGCTTAGGAAGCCGGCCAGCCCGGACTGCACGACGGCGGGAAGCTCCCTGGCGCGGTAGCGGCGGGCCAGCTCTGGGACCGCGGTGCCGGTGAGCACAGTAACGGCTGCGGCGTCGGCCCGGATGGCGGCGGCGAGTCGCCAGAGGGCCAGATCCATCTCGGTGGTCACGTTGTTGGGCAGCCCCCGCAGGACGGCCTGCAGCTCCCCCGGTTCGGCGCGGCGGCCCAGCAGCTTGCCGGCGGCGGCCAACAGGGCGAACCCGAGGGCGGGAAGGGGCACGATGTTGGGCACCACCGGGAACAGTTCCCGGCCCAAAATTCGCTCGGCGTGGTCCAGCCGCTGCCCGGGCGTTGCCTCCGCCGGCACAACAAGTGCCGCCCTGAACCGTGCGCCAAACCGTTCGACGTGGCGCAGGGCCGCCTCCGGGGAGACCAGGGCGCGGAGCAGGGACTCCGGGACCCGGCCGCGGGCAGCCACCGGAAGGATGTGCTTCAGGACCGGCCAGGGGGACCTGACTGTGACCGAAAACCGGGGATCCTCGAAGAGCCGGCGCAGCACCGCTGCGGAGCGCGCCTCCATCACGTCGAACACGCGCGGAACCACCGCGCGGCCCGTGGAACTGCGGACCACGGGCGTCAGATCGAAAAAGATGCGTTGCCCCGCCTGGACATAGGGGGAAGGCCCGTTCAACGGCTCCGGGACGTCAAAACGCGCCGCCATCGCCAGGGCGGAAGCAATCCGGCGGAAGGCGGCCAGCCCCATCGGAGTCAGCGGGCGGGTGAGGCCCTGGGCCAGGCTGAAACACAGGTAGACCCGCGGCCCGTCCCCCGAAGGCGGCTTCTCCGGAAGCGGGTAGAGCGTGGTGATGGGCCGGGACTGGGTCAGCCAGGCTGTGCCTTCCTGGTCGATGGCCCATTCAAGGTCCTGCGGCGAGCCGAAATGGACCTCCGCGCGGCGGCCGAGCAGTTCCAGCGCGGCGAGCTGGCTGTCGGTCAGGCAGGGCGGACCGGACACTTCTGCGGCCTGTTCGATCCGTTCGGTTCCCCCGCCGGGCAAGGGGCGGATAGCCACGGCCTTGCTCCCGATCCGGCGCTCCAGAATTCGTCGGGTTGCGCCGTCCACGACGAAGTGGTCCGGGTTCACGGCCCCGGAAACGACCGCCTCACCGAGGCCCGGGCTGGCGTCGATGACCGCCTCATGCCGTTTTCCGGTGACCGGGTTCGCGGTGAACAGCACTCCGGCGACGCTGGCGTCAACCATCTGCTGGACCACTACTGCGAGCGCCACGGTCGAAGGGCTGATCCCATGGCTGGCGCGGTAGCTCACCGCCCGGTCCGTCCACAGCGAGGCCCAGCACTGGCGGACGGCCGCGAGCACGGCCTCAGCGCCGACCACGTTCAGGAAGGTGTCCTGCTGCCCGGCGAAACTGGCGAACGGAAGGTCCTCGGCAGTCGCGGAGGACCTGACGGCAACCGGGACGTGGGTCCCGAGGGCAGCGTAGGAGCCGGTGATCGCCTCGGCGATGCCCTCGGGGACGGCGGCGCCCAGGGCCAGGCCGCGGGCGGCTGCGGCCAGCCCGGCCAGCGCAGGGAAATCATCGGGGGCGGTCGCGGCGAGTCCGCGGTGGACCTGATCGAGTCCCGCGGGCGCCATCGCTTCCCGGTAAGCCTTCGTTGTCACGCAGAAGCCGGCCGGCACCGGCAGTCCGGCGCGCAGCAGCTCCCCGAGGTTCGCTGCTTTTCCACCGGCCTCGGCGAGCATCCCCTTGCCGAGGCCCTCCAGCCCGAGCACCAGCTCGCGCCGCGGCTCGGACCGGTCCGGAGGCTCACGCCGCGGCGAATCCGTGCTGCGGAGCTGCTCCACGGGCCGCCCTCCCTTCGGTGCCGAGGATTACGGGACGGTCAGTCGCCCAAAATCGGGCCGAAGGATGCCCGGTCCGCCAGACGCGGATCGTCCCTGTCCGGGACCACCAGGACGGGGCCTTTGGCGTGGTGCAGGATGCCGTCCGACGTCGACCCGAGCAGCATTCCCGCAAACCCGCCGCGGCCGCGGGTTCCGACCACCACGAGTTCGACGTGCCGGCTGGCCTCGACGAGGATGTCGACCGGGGAGCCGTCCACGAGCTGTGTCTCCACCGTCAGCCGGGGGTAGTGGCTCTTGAGCCAGGCTACGCCGGCGTCGAGCTGGACCTTGATGTCGGCGAAGAGCGCTTCCCGGTCCATCGGGGCGGGCACCCAGGCGAGCGATCCGTTGTACTGGGGTACGGCGCAGACGATCCGGAGCGGTGCCGAGAACCGTTCGGCCTGGGCCGCCGCCTCCAACACGGCAACCCGGGCCTGTTCAGAGCCGTCCACGCCCACGACGACCACGTTCTCCACCGGCTGGTGCCCGGACTTCGCCCGTTCGGCCAGGACGTGCTTGTCGGCGGTGGTTTCCCCGAGCCGGTCGGCGCAGATCAGCGGGACGGTGACCGTGGGGCATTTCGCATGGGCGGGCAGGGCGCTGCTGACGGAACCGAGCAGCCGGCCCACGAAACCGCCGCGCCCGCGGGTGCCGAAGACGAGGAGTTCGGCGGTCTCGGTCATTTCCAGGAGGACACCGGACGCATCACCGTTTTCGACCGAGGCGTCGACGTCGATGTTGTAGCCGGCGACCTTGTCCAGCGCCTGCTTCAGGATGGCTTCGGCGCCCTCGCGGATCACCGAATCGTCCACGGTGGCGTAACCGCCGTCGAGCCCGGACGCCGCGAAGATCGGGACGGAGTAGGCGGTAACAATGTGCAAAGGCCGCTGACGGCGTTCGGCCTCACGGGCGGCCCACACGAGGGCGCACTGGCTGTGGTCCGAACCGTCCACACCTACAACGATGCCCCGGGGAGCCGAAGGCCCCCGCGCCTCCCCTGCCGGATCCGGATGAACCTGTTCTCGGCCCATGGGGTCCGCCTCCTCGCGTTTCTTGCCTGATGTTGCCGCTATTCTGCCAGAGGTATCGGCGCGCATCGTCCGCACTCACCGATCGCCGGCGTCGAGGTCCAGATGCAGCAGGCAACAACCCCTGTTTTTCCCAACTATTCTCGGTTAAACACCAACTGGCAAGCATGCCGGCGGGCTCCCGCCCGGTGGAGTCCGGCAAAGGTTTTACCCAGTGTTAACACTCCGTCCGGCGTGGCCTGAAGCCCCGGTTTTCCGGTCTCCGCCGGGGCCGGAACCCCGGAAAACGTTGATCCGAGGAATGTTTGGCGGGCCCTATCCACGGCCCGGAATCTTAGGTAGTCTACGAGGCATCGCTGAACCGAGACACGAGTTTCAGAACGCGGCCCCGCCCGGGGCCGGCGTCCGGACCCGTCAACGAAATGCGTCGGCGTTTTGCCCTTCCACGGGCACCATTCGAGAAAGGACCCTGCAGTGTCGAGCATGCCTGTGCCTGGGGGTATCGAGCGGACCACCGCGGTAATCATCGGCACCGGCCTTTCCGGTCTGGCAGTCGCCAGTGAACTCCGGCGCCGCGGGGTGGACTGCATCATTGTTGACGGGCTGGACCTGCTGGGAGCGGGCCATCCGGCCAACACGTCCTCACTCCAGCGTTGCGATGCGGCTGATGCGGCCACGCTGCGGGAACGCAACGAAATCCTGCGGCACCTGAGGAACTACGCCACCAGCCACAAGCTGGATGTCCGCACCAACATCCGGGCCCTTCAGCTGGACCACCTGGACGTCGGCGACGCCGGGTCCCCCACGCAGCAATGGGCCGTCCGGACGCCCGGCGGTGTCCTCCTGGCGGACCACCTGGTCCTGACCCGGTGTGCCCACAGCCAGCTGCGCCGCATGCTCTCCGACCTCGGCGTGGCAGCGGGGCAGAACCTGATGGCCGCCATGCATGCTCTCGGGATGTATCTGGTGGGCGTGGGCGAGCTGATCACTCCCACACCGAAGGAAGTCCTGCGCCAGGCCAAGGTGGTGGGCAACGCAATCTCCGCCAAAGTCCACCCGGGTGGCTTCCCGGCCGCATTGTCCGGCGGGTTCGCCCTGGCGGCGCCCGCCTGAACAGGCTGCTTGCCGTCGCGGTCAGCGCTGGCCCTTGCCGTCCTCGCTGCCCGCCGTAAGGCGCCGTTTTGCCATCAGCGCCAGGGCGACCAGGATCCCCACGCCCGTCCCGACGAAAATGACCAGGCTCCAGGGGAACGGCTCGGCGGCGTTCGGCACCGGCGCCGGCGTTGCGGTGACGCCGGGCTGGGGGGTGCTCAGCGTGGGGACCGCAGGGGCCGGCGTCGCACCTGACGCGCCGGCCGTGGCGGTAAAGCTGAAGCTGCCCTCGATGGGGTGGGAGTCGGAGCTGACCACACGCCACGCCACGGTGAACGCACCGGCGGGGGCGCCCTGCTTGAGCTTCTGCGAGGCCACGTTGTCCACAATCTCCACGTCGCCGTCAGCCCAGCTGTTTCCCGCAGCGTCGGTCACCACAATCTGGGACCCCAGCCTCAGGGGGTTCTTGTTGAAGGTGATCGAGACCTTCTCCGGCGGCGTTGCCACGGTGGCGCCCGGGGCGGGGCTGGTCGATTCGGCGGCATCGTGGGCCGATGCCGGAACCGCGGACCCCACCACGGCGGAGACGAGGATCAGGGCACCGAGCAAGGCGCTCAGAAACTGTCGGATCAGGCGCATGGGCTGGCTACTCCTAGTGTTGGCTTGCTTACAGACTAGGCGAAATCGCCGGGTCGGCCAGTCTGCGCCCAATAGGATTCAGATAACCACCCACATCTCCCGGAGGACCAATGCTCAAGCAGGGCTCTGCACTCGACCGGTATTTCAAGATCTCCGAGCGGGGATCGAACTTCTCCCGAGAGATCCGCGGAGGCTTCGCTACGTTCTTTGCGATGAGCTACATCGTGGTGCTGAATCCGCTCATCCTCTCCGGTCCCGATTCCTCCGGCGCAACCCTCGGCTTTCCCGCAGTCGCGGCCGTCACCGCCTTCGTCGCCGGCATCCTCACCATTCTCATGGGGGCCTGGGCCAAGCACCCCTTCGCGATGGCAACCGGCCTCGGCGTCAACGCGTTCGTCGCCGTCACGGTGGCCACCAATCCGGGCCTGACGTGGCCGGACATGATGGGCCTCGTGATGCTCTCCGGCGTCACCATGCTGATCCTCGTCCTGACCGGCTTCCGGACCGCCGTGTTCAAGGCCGTCCCGGAAGGACTGAAGACCGCCATCGTGGTGGGCATCGGCCTCTTCATCGCCCTGATCGGGCTGGTCAACGCGGGCTTCGTGCGGCGCATCCCTGACGTCGCCGGCACCACCGTTCCGGTCGGCCTGGGCTTCGACGGCAAGCTTTTGGGCTGGCCCACCCTGGTGTTCGTCTTCGGGCTGGTCCTGACCATCGCCCTCGTGGTCCGCAAGGTCAAGGGTGCCATCCTGATCGGCATCGTCACCTCCACCGTCCTGTCCGTGATCCTGGAATTCACGCTGCACATCGGCCCCAGCTTCGACGGCAAGAACTTCAACCCGCAGGGCTGGTCCCTCGTGGCCCCCAAATTCTCGGAATGGGCTGCCCCGGACCTGTCCCTGATCGGCAAGGCCAACCCCTTCGGCGCCTTTGAGCACCTGGGCTTCGTCGCGGCGACGCTGCTGGCGTTCGTGATCCTGCTGAGCATCTTCTTCGACGCCATGGGCACCATGGTGGGCCTGGCCACCGAAGCCGGCACCATCGACAAGGACGGCACCATCCCCAACGTTGACCGCGTCCTGCAGGTGGACGCCCTCGGCGCCATCGTGGGCGGCGGCGCATCCGTCTCCTCGAACCAGATCTACGTCGAATCCGGCGCGGGCATCGGCGAGGGCGCCCGGACCGGGCTGGCCTCGATCGTCACAGGCCTGCTGTTCCTCGTGGCCATGTTCTTCACCCCGCTGATCAACCTCGTGCCGTTCGAGGCCGTGGCCCCGGCGCTGGTGATCGTCGGCTTCATGATGGTCGCCCAGGTCGGCAAGATCGACTGGCAGGACTGGGGCATCGCGATCCCGGCATTCCTGACCTTCACCCTGATGCCGTTCACCTACTCGATCGCCAACGGCCTCGGCGCGGGCTTCATCGCCTTCGTCCTCATCCGTTCCTTCCAGGGCCGAGCCCGCGAGGTGCACCCGCTGATGTGGGCCGTGGCCGCCGCGTTCCTGCTGTTCTTCGCCATCGGCCCGATCGAAGCCGCCCTCGGAATGCACTAAGCGCCGTTCCGGGTCCGCCCCACGCGCGCCCCGCACGCCGAGCGCCCGCATGCCCGCATGCCCGCACGCCGAGCGCCCGAGCGCCGAGATGACATTTCGCGGCAGTGTTTTTCAAAAACATTGCCGCGAGGTGGCATCTCGGCGGCGTTTAAGCGAGGTTTCCGGGATTCCGGACAGCCCGACGGCGGCGCTGCTGGTTTTCCGGCCCGGGCTGCGGTGAGCTAGGAACATGGTTTCCCCCGTACTCCCCGTGGATGTCCCGCCGCAGCCCTGGACCGGCCGGTTCGACGGCGATGGCGCCGAGCACCGCCGCTGGTGGCAGGCCGTGGCCCCGTACTCCCCCCGCACTCTCCCTAGCCCCGCCGCTGCCTCGCCGGGCGCGCGCCCCGCCGTGGTCCTTGGCTTCGGCAGCGACGCCGGGGTGCGCCGCAACCAGGGCCGCACCGGCGCGGCCGCCGCCCCGGATGCCATCCGCGCCGCCCTCGGCCCGCTCGCGTTCCACCTGCCCCGGGACGTGTACGACGCCGGAGACGTCACCGTCGCGGGGGACGCGCTGGAAGCCGGCCAGGCGCGGGCAGGACTCGCGATCTCCAGGTTGCTCGACGCCGGCAGGCTTCCCGTGATGCTGGGCGGCGGGCACGAAACCGCCTTCGCAAGCTACCTCGGCGTGGCCGGTTCCGCGGCGGTCCGGGAGGGCCTGCGGGTGGGCGTGCTGAACCTGGATGCGCACTTCGACCTCCGCGACGAGGAGCTGCCGAGCTCCGGCACCCCGTTCCTGCAGATGGCCCGCGCGGAAGCCGCCGCGGGCCGCGAACTCCAGTACGCCGTCGTCGGGATCTCCGAACCGAACAACACCCGGGCCCTGTTCCACACTGCCGCGGAGCTCGGCGTGGACTATCTGCTGGATGAGGACTGCTCGGCCGACGCCGCGCACACCTTCGTGGCCGCCTTCCTGGCGCAGGTGGACGCGCTGTACCTGACGATCGATCTTGACGTGCTGCCGGCGTCGGTGGCGCCGGGCGTGAGCGCGCCGGCCGCGTATGGCGTGCCGCTGCCGGTGATCAGCGCGGTTTGCCGGCAGGTCGCCGCGAGCGGGAAGCTCCTGCACCTGGATGTCGCGGAACTGAACCCGGAATTCGACATCGACGGCCGCACCGCAAAGGTTGCGGCGCGGCTGATCAACACGCTGCTGCGGTAGGCGCCGGCCCGGGGGCAGGCGGCCCGGCGCAGGCGCGGGAGCCCGGCCGGGCGCTACGGTAGGCGCCGGCCCGGGACAGGCGCGGGCCCGTCAGATCGGCGTCTTCGGTGCCTTGCCTACATCGCCGTGCTTCGCCTCGGCCTTCCGTTCGCGGAGCCGGTCCAGCCGGTTCATGACCGGAGCCGTCGTCGCCCCGTGCACCACAATCGAGGCCGCCACGACCAGGCCGATGATCGCCCACAACTGCTCGGCCTGGGCACTGAAATCGCCCTTGCTGAGGGCGTAGGAGAGGTAGTAGAGGGAGCCGATCCCGCGGATGCCGAAGAAGGAAATGGCGATCCGTTCCCGCGGGCCGGTCTTGCCCCGCGCCAGCGCCAGCCAGCCCGCGAGCGGCCGGACGAGCAGCAGGAACACGAGCGCCACCAGGATTTCCGGCCAGCCGACCCCGGCGAGCAGGCCCCGCGCGATCGCGCCGCCCAGCAGCACCAGGATGACCACCGTCATGAGCCGCTCAAGCTGCTCGACGTAGGAGTGCATGATCCGGTGGAAGCCGTGCGTCCGTTCCGCGGCGCGGATGGTCACCGCGCACACGAACACGGCGATGAACCCATAGCCTTCGACCATCTCCGTAACGCCGTAGGCCAGGAAGGTTGCCGCCAGCGCCACGAAGCCCTGGGAGTGGGCAGAGAGCCGGATGCTTTCATGTCGGGCGGAGAAGAAGATCCGGCCCAGCGCCTTACCTGCCAGCCAGCCGAGAAGCACCCCGACGGCGATCCGCCAGAGGACGTCCACGGCGAACCAGGATCCGAACCACTGGGACGGTGCCGTGCCAACCAGGCTGATCGCGATGGCAAGGTAGACGAAGGGAAACGCCAGTCCGTCGTTCAGGCCGGCCTCGGAAGTGAGGCTGAAGCGGATCTCGTCCTCGCCGCGCTCGGATTCGTCCTCGTCGTCCGCAGGCTCCCCCACTTGGACTTCGGAGGCAAGCACAGGATCGGTGGGCGCCAGCGCGGCGCCGACCAGCAGCGCAGCGCCGAGGCCGAGTCCGAGCACTCCGAGTCCCAGCAGGGTGAGCGCCACGATGCAGACGGGCATCGCCAGACCCAGCATCCGCCAGGTGGTGGACCATTGGCGCCGTCCGAGCGGGCGGTCCAGGGCTAGGCCGGCACCCATCAAGGAGATGATGACGCACACTTCCGTCAGGTGTGTGGTGAACTCCCCGTGTTGGAGGGGGTCAGGGTCGGGGAGGCCCGGGATGAAAGTGAAGGCCAGCATCCCCGCGGCCAGGAACACCATCGGCATGGACAGCGGCGCATTGCGCAGCAGTTTGGGCAGCACAGCCGCGGCGAAGACGGCCAGGCCTGCCGCCGTGAAGACGATGCTGGGTGCCTCAAACACGTGCTGTCCCTCCTGCCGGGCCCGGATGCCCCGGGATGAGTCGGGGCGCCGTCCCTACGGAACGGCGCCCCTCCCACCAAGATACTCGCGTGCGGCGTCTAAAACCGCGTACGGCTAGCTGCGCCGCACCTCAACTCCGTCGGACTTCAGGAACAGCTGCGTCTCGGACGGGTCCGCCGGGACCAGCCAAAGAACATTGCCGCTCAGTGAGACTTCTTCCACCTCACCGGCAGCCAGAACCTGAGCGTGCTTGAGGATTTCGACCCGGTCGCCGGCCCGGAGGCTCCTCCAGTCGGAAACCGTGGCGGCCGATACCTGGCGCCTGGACATAACCGTCCCGCGTGCTTTCATGAACTTCTACCCCTTTGTATACGTTCTTCGCCACAACATCGTTGGTGTGGACTTCCATTAGTACTACAGTCCCGGCGCCCCCGCCCGCCGTGTTGCCGAGTATTTCGGAGGCGCCGGGAATTATTCACCCAACCTGCATCTTGTTCTTGCTCAGGCGAGATTTCCGACGGCGGATTCGGCCGCCGCCCGCACCCTGCCGGAGGCGACGAGCGCGTCCGCCGCTTCCAGTTCCGGCGACAGGAACCTGTCCGTCCCGGGGCCGGCGACGACGTCCCGCAGTGCCGCGATCACGGCCGCGCCCGCGGGTCCCGGGGTGAGCTCGCCGCCGGAGAGGTGGGTGCGGATGTCCAGCGCCCGGGCCGAGGTCACCAGTTCGATCGCCAGCACGCGGCGCAGGTTCTCGACCGCACGGCGGAGCTTGCGGGCCGCGTGCCAGCCCATCGAGACGTGGTCCTCCTGCATCGCCGAGCTCGGGATCGAGTCCACCGACGCCGGGACGGCGAGACGTTTGTTATCCGAGACGAGCCCGGCCTGGGTGTACTGGGCGATCATGAGCCCGGAATCGACGCCGGGGTCCGCGGCCAGGAAGGCCGGCAGCCCGTGCGAGCGGGCCGGGTCCAGCATCCGGTCGGTCCGGCGCTCGGCAATGGAGCTGAGGTCCGCGACGGCGATCGCCAGGAAGTCGAGCATGTACCCCACCGGGGCGCCATGGAAGTTGCCGTTGGAGCTGACCCGGCCGTCCGGCAGGACCACCGGGTTGTCGATTGCGGCGGCCAGCTCGCGGGAGGCGACCAGGGCGGCGTGGTCCACGGTGTCGCGGACGGCGCCGGCGACCTGAGGTGCGCAGCGCAGCGAGTAGGCGTCCTGAACCTTGGTGTCGTTGATCCGGTGCGAGGCGACGATCGGAGAGTTGGAGAGCACCCGGAGCATGTTGTCAGCGGACGCCGCCTGCCCGGGGTGCGGGCGGAGAGCGGCATGCAGCTCGGGCAGGAACACCTGGTCCGTGCCGAGCAGCGCCTCGACGCTGAGCGCTGCGGTGATGTCCGCCGTCGTGAGCAGCTGGCGGATGTCCGCGATGGCCATCAGCAGCATGCCCAGCATGCCCTCGGTGCCGTTGACCAGCGCGAGTCCTTCCTTCTCGGCCAGGGTGACGGGTTCGATCCCGTGTGCGGCGAGGAGTTCGGCGACGGGGCGGCCGTCCCTGGTGCCGTACAGTTCCCCGTCCGGGCCAATGGCTTCGCCTTCGCCCATCAGGACCAGGGCGCAGTGTGAGAGCGGTGCGAGGTCGCCCGAGCAGCCGAGGGAGCCGAATTCGCGGACCACCGGGGTGATGCCGGCGTTGAGCACGTCCACCATGGTCTGCAGCACCACGGGGCGGACGCCGGTGCGGCCGGAGGCGAGGGTCTTGGCCCGCAGGAACATGATGCCGCGGACCACCTCGCGTTCCACTGCCGGGCCCATCCCGGCGGCGTGGCTGCGGATCAGGGACTTCTGCAGTTGGGTGCGCAGGTCGTTGGGGATGTGCCGGTTGGCCAGCGCGCCGAAGCCGGTGGAGATGCCGTAGGCCGGCACCTCGCTGTGGGCGAGGTCGTCGATGTGCGCGCGGACCTTCGCGACGGCGTCGAGGGCGTCCTGGGCGATGGTCACGTGGGCGTCGTGGCGGGCGACGGCGACGACGTCCTCGGGTGTGACGCCGCTGGAGCCGAGGGTGACGGTGAGCGCTGAGTGGGTGGTGAGTGTCATGGTATTCCTACTTCAAATTGGGGCCGCGAGCAGGGTTCCCTGGCGGGGACGTGCGCGGTTAGGGGGCTCGTGGGGATCGATTGCTCCGCAAGTGCCCTTTTGGTGGCTCATTACGGCAGTTACGGAGCAGTCGATGTGGGATTGGGCCCTTGGTCAGAGGGCTTCGGGCGCTGACTCTTGCATGGGGATGCGGACGCCGCGTTCCTTGGCGACCTCGACGGCGCGGTCGTAGCCGGCGTCGGCGTGGCGGATGACGCCCATGCCGGGGTCGTTGGTGAGGAGGCGTTCGAGTTTCTGCGCCGCGAGGTCGGTGCCGTCGGCGACGGAGACCTGGCCGGCGTGGATGGAGCGGCCGATGCCGACGCCGCCGCCGTGGTGCAGGGAGACCCAGGTGGCGCCGGAGGCGGTGTTGAGCAGGGCGTTGAGCAGCGGCCAGTCGGCGATCGC
This sequence comes from Pseudarthrobacter sp. MM222, assembly GCF_947090775.1. Classification (NCBI taxonomy): domain Bacteria; kingdom Bacillati; phylum Actinomycetota; class Actinomycetes; order Micrococcales; family Micrococcaceae; genus Pseudarthrobacter; species Pseudarthrobacter sp. MM222. The sequence goes on along the minus strand of NZ_OX352321.1, from coordinate 325,739 downwards.
GTCGGAGCCGTCGGCCATTGCCTCGGTTTCGCGGTACGGGGAGGCTACGGAGCCGGAGTCGAGGTGGTCGCGGCCGATCACGATGGGCGCCTTGACTTTGCCTTCCTTGACGAGCTGGTTGAACAGCAGGCCGGCCTTGGCGCGTTCGCCGTAGCCCAGCCAGCAGATGCGGGCCGGCAGGCCCTCGAAATCGACGCGCTCGGCGGCGGCGTCGATCCAGCGGTGCAGGTGCTTGTTCTCGGGGAAGAGTTCCTTGATGGCCCGGTCCGTGACGGCAATGTCCTCGGGGTCGCCGGAGAGGGCAACCCAGCGGAACGGGCCCAGGCCCTCGCAGAAGAGCGGCCGGATGTAGGCCGGGACGAAGCCGGGGAATTCGAAGGCGCGGTTGTAGCCGCCCTTGCGGGCCTCGTCGCGGATGGAGTTGCCGTAGTCGAACACCTCGGCGCCGGCGTCCTGGAACTCGACCATGGCCTGGACGTGCTTGGCCATCGAGGCCTGGGCCTTCTTGGTGAAGCCCTCGGGATCGGCGGCGGCCTCGCGGTGCCATTCCTCGACCGTGATGCCCTCGGGGAGGTAGCTCAGGGGGTCGTGTGCGGAGGTCTGGTCCGTGACGATGTCGACGGTGAGCTCGCCGGCGTTGTGGCGGCGCAGGATCTCGGGGAAGACCTCGGCGGCGTTTCCGACGTAGCCCACGGACCAGCCGCGGCGCTCTTCCTTGGCTTTGAGGACCTTGGCGATCGCGGTGTCGAGGTCCGTTTCGACCTCGTCGAGGTAGCGTTTGCCGGCCCGGCGGCGCAGGTGGCTTTCGTCGACGTCGACGATCAGGCAGGCGCCGTCGTTCAGGGTGACGGCGAGCGGCTGGGCGCCGCCCATGCCGCCGCAGCCGCCGGTGAGGGTCAGGGTGCCGGCGAGGGTGCCGTTCTCGTCCCCGGTGAGCTTGCGGGCGATCGCGGCAAAGGTCTCGAAGGTGCCCTGCAGGATGCCCTGGGTGCCGATGTAGATCCAGGACCCGGCGGTCATCTGGCCGTACATCATCAGGCCCTCAGCCTCGAGCCGGCGGAACTCGGGCCAGTTCGCCCAGTCGCCGACGAGGTTGGAGTTGGCCAGGAGCACGCGAGGCGCCCACTCGTTGGTGCGGAAGACGCCGACCGGCTTGCCGGACTGGACCAGCAGGGTCTCGTCCTTTTCCATGGTTTCCAGGGTGCGGGTGATGGCGTCGAACGCGGCCCAAGACCGGACGGCGCGGCCGGTGCCGCCGTAGACCACCAGGTCATCGGGGCGTTCTGCGACCTCGGGGTCGAGGTTGTTCATGAGCATGCGCAGCGGGGCTTCCGTCTGCCAGCTCTTGGCGGTGAGCTCGGTGCCGCGGGCTGCTTTGACCGGGCGGGCACCGGTGGTGAAATCGGCGGGTGCCATGAGGGCTCCTTCGTGGCTGGATGTGTTGCTGGAGGGTGTCTGTGCTGGGTGTTGTCTATGTTGGGGCAAAATCGGGAGGAATGAGGTTCTGTATCAACTAAAGCCCCTTCGCAGCCCTGGAAACAGGCCCATCGCGGCGGTGCTGTCCGGGATTCCAGACCCTCCCCCGCCCCTGTTGCGCTATCACTTCCGGTGGCTAAACGGGGGCAAAGTCAACTAGTCGGAGCAACGCCGGGGTTTAAGCCGCCGCTTGCAGCAACTGGTTCAGCCGGTTGGCTGGGGTCTCCAGGTTGAGGGTGGGGCGGGGCCGGCGGTTGAGTTTCGCGGCGACTTGGCGGAGATCGTCCGGGGTGTGGACGGAGAGGTCGGAGCCTTTCTCAAACCAGAACCTGAGGAGTCGGTTGGTGTTCTCGTTGGACCCGCGCTGCCAGGGCGAGTGCGGGTCGCAGAAGTAGAGCGTGGTGTCCAGGGCCGTCTGGATCCGGGCATATCCGGCGAGTTCCGAGCCGCGGTCCCAGGTGATTGACAGTCGCAGGTGATCCGGGAGCTTGCCCATCTCCCGGATCATCGCGGCGGCGACGGTGTCGGCGGTGTGGTCCCCGGGGAGGTGGAGCAGGATCGTAAACCTCGTCGAGCGTTCCACCAGGGTGCCGATCGCGGTCCCGTCGGAGCCGATTATGAGGTCACCTTCCCAGTGCCCGGGAACCGCCCGGTCCGCGGCCTCGGCGGGGCGCTCACTGATCTTGAAGGCGTCCTTGTAGGGGCTGTTCTTCTGCCGATCTGCGGTGTGGGGAACGCGTTGCTTCCGCTTCAGGCTGAGCTTCTCGGCCAGATCCGCCCGCAGGCTTCCGCGGGTTTGAACGTAAAGCGCCTGGTAGATCGTCTCGTGGCTCACCTGCATAGTCTGATCATCGGCGAAGTGAAACGCCAACATGGCCGAGATCAGTTTCGGGCTCCACCCGTCATCCATCCACACCCCGATCAGCCGGCAGAGCGCCTCGTCCTCGACGAGCTTCAACGGTTTGGGCCGGCGCCTGGCCTGATGCGCCTGGGTATGCGCCACCGAGGCGTAATACACCCCGTCCGCGCTGGCGTTGCGGTTCACCTCCCGCCAGACCACAGACTTGTCCCGACCAATCGCCTCACCAATCGCGGCGTAACTCATGCCGCTGCGCCGGCCCATCTGGATCATCCCCCGTTCAGCCAGGTTCAACGCCCGGCCACCCGGACCTTCCGCCGTGGGAGCCGGATCCGAAAGACCCCCGACGGGGCCCATGTTCACAGTCAGCATGTGGCCAGACTGGGCCCACCAGATCCTCCCAGCCCCATGCGTGACCCCGACACGCCGGGCCGCAGCGAGAATCGACATCCCGCCACACACCAGATCAACGAACTCGGTGCGGGTATTCGGAGGAAACAACCTGGCCATGAAACGCTCCATCAATCAGAGCGTTGTTGCGACCATATGACTTTGCCGGGCGAATGGCGGCCCAAAGTGATAGCGCAACAGGAGTTGGGGTGTGGGCAGTGGTCAGGCGGAGGGGCGGCCGTGGAGGCGGACGGAGAGCTCGTCCGCGACCTTCTGAACCCGCGCCGCGAGGGCCGGCCATTGCTCGGCCGGGAGCTTGTCCTCGAGGAAGGTTACGGCGACGGCCGCTGTCGGCCAGCCCACATGGTCCGTGACGGCGGCGGCGATTGAACCGAAGCCCGGCGTCACTTCGCCGTGTTCAGTGGCGTAGCCGCGCTGCCGGACCTGGTCCAGGTGCGAGGACAGTGCCGAGTACTTTCTGATGGGCGATTCGGTGTCATGCCGGGCGCTGAAGGCGGCCGCGTTGGGATAGAGCGCCCGGACCTGGGATTTCGGCAAAGCCGCCAGTATGGCCCGCCCGCTGGCGGTCAGGTGGCTGGGGAGCCGGACGCCGACGTCGGTCACCAGCGAAGGCCGGTTCTTCGCCCGCTCCTCCACGATGTAGAGCACGTCGCGGCCGTGCAGCACGGCTAGGTGGGCGCTTTCGCCGACCGCGTCCACGAGCGAGGCGAGCAGCGGGCGGCCGAGCCTGGAGAGCGGCTCCTGCCGGGAATAGGCCGAGCTGAGTTCGAAGGCGCTGATGCCCAGGCCGTAGCGCTGCTCCTCGTGCAGGTGCAGGACGAAGCCGTTCGCTTCCATCACGCCAAGCAAGTGATAAACGCTGGAGCGGGGCAGGCCCAGGGCCGTGGCGATGTTCGACGCCGCCATCGGCCCGCGCTTGGAGGCCAGGAGTTTGAGGATGCGCAGGGTGTTCTCGGCGGCCGGCACCTTCGACGCCGGTTTGGCGGCCCTCGTGGCGCGCTTGACTGCGCCGCCTGGCGCCGCCCGCGCCCCGGGCTCGACGCCGGCGGCGGACGCCGCCGGCGCAGCGGCGTCCGCCGCGGTGCTGTTCAGGGTGGTGCTGCTGGCTGGCATGCGTCCTCTTCGAAATCGGCGGTGTCCGGTCATCTGTCGGCCTTGTCCGGTATCCCGTACTTAAGCATGCTCCCCAGGGCGGCCCATCCGTGCCCGGCCCCGGGCCCGCATGTCTGGTATCCCGGATATAGACGACGTCCGGGACTTCAGCCCCTAGGCCGCCGGCGCCACGCGTGGTGGGCTGGGCTGGGCTGGATGTCTTGACTGCGGGGAGGCGCGGGATGGAACCGACGCTGTCGGGCAAGGTGGCCCTGGTGGCCGGGGCCACGCGCGGCGCCGGCCGGGGGACGGCCGTGGCCCTCGGCGAGGCCGGAGCCACGGTGTACTGCACCGGCCGCTCGGCGCTGGGCCGGCGCTCCGACTACAACCGGCCGGAAACCGTGGAGGAAACGGCCCAACTGGTGTCCGCTGCCGGCGGCGTGGGGATCGCCGTCGCCGTAGACCACCGGGAAACAGACCAAGTGGAAGCCCTGGTGCAGAGTATCGACGCCGAGCAGGGCCGGCTCGATGTCCTGGTCAACGACATCTGGGGCGGGGAGAACCTGATCCAGTGGAACACGCCGCTGTGGTCCCACGATCTGGAGGCCGGGCTCCGGATGGTGCATCTGGCCCTCGACACGCACCTCATCACGAGCCATTGGGCATTGCCGCTGCTGGTCCGTCGGCCGGGCGGGCTGGTGGTGGAGATGACCGACGGGACCGGCGAGTACAACGCCGCCCACTACCGGGTCTCGGTGTTCTACGACCTCGTCAAGACCGCGGTGCTCCGGCTCGCCTTCAGCCAGGCGGAGGAGCTCAGGCCCTTCGGCTGCGCCGCGGTGGCCCTCACCCCGGGATGGATGCGCTCGGAGATGATGCTGGAGGCCTTCGGAGTAACCGAGGCAAACTGGCCGGAGGCGGCCGCCGTCCAGCCGCACTTCGCGGCGATTTCCGAAAGTCCGCGGTTTGTCGGGCGCGCGGCGGCGGCCCTTGCCGCTGACCCGGGGCTCATGCAGCGCAGCGGTGGCTCCTATTCCTCCGGCGGGCTGGCGCGCGAGTACGGCTTCACCGACGTCGACGGCTCGCAGCCCGACTGCTGGCGCTACCTGGTAGAAATCCAGGACGCCGGCCTGCCGGCGGATGCCTCCGGATACCGCTGAACTGCCTGGGCGAGAGCCCCGGCCACGATCCAACCCGGGTCAGATCGTGATGACCACCTTGCCGCGGGCCTTGCCCGCATGCAGGTACTCGATGGCCGCCGGCGCGTCGCCCAGCGCAAAGCTCCGGTCGATGACCGGCGTCACCTTGCCTGCTTCGATGAGTTCGGCCAGGGCTCGCAGGTCCTCGGCCCGCTCGACGGCCAGGAGACCCTTGAGCTGCTGGCCCACGAAGAGGGACAGCGCCGCCGCGCGCAGCGAGCGTTCAAAGCCACCCGTCAGCTTTCCGCCGCCCTCACCGCCGACGATCACCAGGGTGCCGTGCGGCTTCAGTGCCCGGCGGAGGACCGAAAGCCTGCGGTTACCGGCCGTATCGAGGATCAAATCCCACTGCTTCGCGCCGTCAGAGAAATCGTCATACCTATAGTCGATGACGTGGTCTGCGCCGATGGACCGGACCAGCTCCGTCTTGTCGGTGCTGCACACGCCCGTGACCCGTGCCCCGAAGGACCTGGCCAGCTGAACCGCGTAGGAACCGACGCCTCCACCGGCGCCGATAATCAGTACGTCCTGTCCGGGCTGCACCTGGCCGCTGTCGCGGAGCCCCTGGAGCGCCGTCGCGGCCGAGATCGGCACCGCTGCCGCCTGCTCAAAGCTGAGATTTCCCGGCTTGAGGGCGAGCTTGCCCTCCTTCGCGCACACGAATTCGGCGAAGGTTCCCTCAGCGGTGCCGAACACCTCGTCACCGGGCCGGAATCCGACGACGTTCCGCCCGACCGCTTCCACCGTCCCGGCGAGCTCCCTGCCGCGGATACCGACCTTGGGCGTCCGCAGGCCGAAACCGACGGCGCGGGTCAGGTACGGCTGCCCGGCCATCAGGTGCCAGACGCCCTGGTCGACGCCCGCGGCCCGCACCCTGATGAGAACCTCATCCTCGGCGGGGACCGGCTTGTCGACGTCACGCAACTCCAGTACCTGCGCAGGTCCATAGACATCCTGAACGATCGCTTTCACGGTGTTTCTCCTTCGCTGCCGGGATACTGGAACACATCGTCTAGGGGGACCCTGAGGACGTGGGCAATCTGGAACGCCAGCTCGAGCGAAGGCGAATAGCGGCCCTGTTCGATGGCGATGACGGTCTGCCGGGTGACGCCGATACGCTCGGCAAGCTCAGCCTGGGTCAGCTCGCCCCGCTCAAAGCGGAGGCGGCGGATGGAGTTTGTGACCCTGGTCGGCTTCACCATGGCTGGAAGCCCCGGCGGTAGGCCACAATCTTTGCGACGGAGCCCAGGATCGCCGAGAGGAAAAAGGCCAGGTAGATGGCGTTGGCGATCCAGAAGTGGTCAACCTCGGCCATCGCCATGACCAGGGCACCCACTCCACCGATAACGAGGAAGGACTGGCCGATGTATTCACCGAAGCGGTATATCTCCTTGTCGCGCTGATCCTTGATGCCCGCGTCCTTGGCGGAGAAGGTCCTGATCACGGTGTGCAGCACCAAGGAGGCGGCGATGGATCCCCCGACAGTCCACAGCAAGGGTGCCACGTACGGCACCTCCGCCAGCGGCACGCCGCCGGACAGAGACAGCACCACAGCAACGTACACGGTGTAGGCCGCGACCGCGAGCAGACCCATCACCCAGGCGCTCTTCTCTTCGAAGGACATTTCCGCTCCCATGTAAAACAAAGCTGACATCTCGAAAGTAAAGAAACTTTGACACTATGTCAATGGTTTTCGACATTAACGGGTATGGCGCATGGGTCACCCAGTCTGAAATCAAAGACACCTCTTACCAGTGAGGCTGATCACAGCTCCGCCGGACATGGTCTGCTGGATAGCGATCCCCCTCCCAATGACGAGAAGGTATTCGCATGCAACAAGCCCAGACCGCCGCCGAGGCAGCACCCCCTTCAGCCCGGGCAACCACCGGCAGAACCGTCGGCACCGCCGTCGAAACCGTCCTGAGCCGGGGGCTGAACGTCCGGCACATCCGCTTCATGGCCCTGGGATCGGCCATTGGGACGGGGCTTTTTTACGGCTCCGCCTCCGCGATCCAGAAGGCAGGCCCGGCCGTATTGTTCGCCTATATGATCGGCGGCGCTGCCGTCTTCATGGTGATGCGGGCCCTGGGCGAGATGGCGGTTCGGCACCCGGTGTCGGGATCGTTCGGACAGTACGCGAGCCGCTACCTCGGTCCGCTGGCCGGCTTCGTCACCGGCTGGACCTACGTGTTCGAGATGGCGATCGTAGCCATCGCGGACGTCACCGCCTTCAGCATCTACATGGGATTCTGGTTCCCCGAGGTGGAACGCTGGATCTGGGTCCTGGCCATCATCTTCTTCCTCGCAGCGCTGAACCTGCTCAGCGTGAAAGTCTTCGGCGAACTTGAATTCTGGTTCTCGCTGATCAAGGTGGTCGCCATCATCGCGATGATCGCCGGCGGGGCGGCCATTATCGCGTTCGGTTTCCAGGCCGGGGGCGCCACCGTCGCCCCGGGGCTGGGCAACCTCGTGGCGCACGGCGGGCTCTTTCCAAACGGCTTCGAAGGACTCCTGGCCTCGTTCGCCGTCGTGATGTTCGCCTTCGGCGGGATCGAGACCATCGGCGTCACGGCCGGCGAGGCAGCCGATCCGAAGTCGGTAATTCCGAAGGCCGTCAACACCGTTCCGGTCCGGGTGCTGCTGTTCTATGTGCTGACCCTTGGCGTGTTGATGAGCCTGTTCCCGTGGAACGAGATCGGCACCAACGGCAGCCCGTTCGTGCAGATCTTCAGCGGTCTGGGCATTCCGGCCGCACCCCACATCCTCAACGCCGTGGTGATCACTGCCGCGCTGTCGGCGATCAACAGCGACATCTTCGGCGCCGGCCGGATCCTCTTCGGCCTGGCCCGGCAGGGGCACGCCCCCGCCAGTTTCGGCAAGGTCTCCCGGCACGGCGTGCCGTGGCTGACCGTGGTGATGATGGCCGGCATCCTGCTTGTCGGGGTGGTGCTGAACGCAGTGATACCCGAGGACGTGTTCCTGCTGATCGCCTCGATCGCGACCTTCGCCACGGTCTGGGTCTGGGTCATGATCCTCGCCTCCCACGTCGCTATGAAACGCGAGATCGCCCGCAAAAACCTGCCGGATTCGGAGTTTCCCTCCCCCTGGTGGCCCGCCGCATCCGTACTGACCATCGTCTTCATGGGCCTCGTCATCGTGATCCTCGGCGCCTTTGAAGACACCCGCGTGGCGCTCTATGTGGGCGCTCTCTGGCTCGGGTTGCTGATGGTTGCCTACCGGCTCTGGGTCCGCGGCCACGGCCGTGTCCGGGCCGAACTCGTGGACGAAACCGTAGGCGGAACAGCACGCCGGAGTTAGGCTCAGGCATGATTCCGGCAAGCAACCTGCTCACCTTCGCGATCGCGGCATTCCTGCTCATTGCGGTGCCCGGGCCCAGCGTGCTGTTCGTGATCGGGCGGGCGCTGGCGCTCGGACGCAAGGGCGGGCTGCTCAGCGTGCTGGGAAACGCCCTCGGGGAACTCCTGCAGATCGCCGCGGTGGCGCTGGGCGTCGGCGTGGTGCTGGCCCAATCCATCGTGCTGTTCACCGTGGTGAAGTTCGCCGGCGCTGCCTACCTCATCTACCTCGGCATCCAGGCAATCCGGCACCGCGGAAGAGGCCCTGCGGCGGCAGACCCCTCCCGTTCGGCCTCCACCGTCCGGATGCTTCGGGAGGGTTTCATCGTCGGCGTCACGAACCCCAAGTCAATCGTGTTCTTCGTGGCGGTGCTGCCGCAGTTCGTGGATTATGAAGCCGGCGCGATCCCGCTGCAGCTGGGCACCCTGGGTGCTCTGTTCCTCGCGATCGCCCTGGTCTCGGACAGTGCATGGGCCCTCGCGGCCGGGACCGCCCGCCACTGGTTCGCCAGTTCACCGCGGCGGATCGCAGCCCTGAGCACCACGGGCGGCGTGATGATGATCGGCCTGGGCGGCACGCTGGCGCTGGTCGGGAACGCGCCGGAGCTCCAACAGGGCAAGTAGGCCGGTGCCACCACCCCAGTCAGGGCACTTCGCCCGTGCCCGGAGTGAACGGCGAGTCCGCGGCCCTGCCGGCTCAGCGGGCGGACCAGCCGCCGTCCATCGTGTAGCTGGCGCCGGTGACCATTCCGGCGTCGTCCGAGGCGAGCCAGGCCACAAGGGAGGCCACTTCCTCCGGCTCCACAAGGCGCTTGATGGCCGATTCAGTCAACATGATCTTGGCGAGCACCTCGGACTCCGGAATCCCGTGCACCTTGGCCTGGTCCGCGATCTGGGTCTCCACCAGCGGCGTCCGGACGTAGCCCGGGTTGATGCAGTTGGAGGTGACGCCATGGGCGCCGCCCTCGAGTGCGGTGGCCTTGCTCAGCCCTTCCAGGCCGTGCTTGGCGGAAACGTAGGCGCTCTTGAACGGCGAGGCGCGCAGGCCGTGCACGGAGGACAGGTTGATGACCCGGCCGAAACCGTTGGCGTACATGTGCGGCAGGGCGGCGCGGATCAGCAGGAACGGCGCCTCGAGCATGAGCGTGATGATGCGGCGGAAGTCAGCCGGATCGAAGTCCTCGATGGGACTGATCCGCTGGATGCCGGCATTGTTGACGAGGATGTCGCAGTCCAGGCTCAGGGTCTGGAGCGCCTCGGTGTCGAGCAGGTCGATCGCCCAGGCCGTGCCGCCCACCTCGTCGGCCAGCGCAGCAGCCGCCGCCTCGTCGACGTCGGCGATCGTCACCTTGGCGCCGCGCGCCGCCAGCGCACGGACGCTCGCGGCACCGATCCCGCCTGCTCCGCCCGTAACGAGGGCCTTGCGGCCGTTCAAGCTGCTCTCCATGTCTGCACTCCTCAGTTCCAGCGTCAATAGCGGCTCAGGCGAGGCAGGATGCACGGCACTGAGCAGCTTCACTGAGTATTGCCGCAGAAAGTGGGCGATTCAATGGTCAAACCGGCACCCCTTGTGTGCAGAATTGCAGATATGAAGGCTAACCCCGATGACCTGCTGGTGCTGCTGGCCGTGTCCCGTTCCGCAAAGTTCACGACGGCGGCCCAGACCTTGGGGCTGAACCACACCACTGTCTCCCGCAGGATCGCCGCGCTGGAGAAGGCGCTGGGGGGCCGCGTGCTGTCCCGCGCCGCAGGGGGCTGGGAGCTCACGGACCTCGGGGTTGAAGCCGTGCAGGTGGGAGAGCGGGTGGAGGAGGCCGTCCGGGCGCTCGAACAGACCGGCCGCACGCCGGACCCGATCACCGGCGTCGTTCGGATGACCGCAACCGACGGATTCAGCGCCTACATCGCGGCCCCCGCGGTCGCCCGGCTGCGCCGTGAACACCCCGGCCTGAGCGTCGAGATCATCACGGTGACCCGGCGGGCACTACAGCAGCGCTCCGGCTTGGATATCGAAGTGGTGGTGGGAGAGCCCCAGGTGCACCGGGCTGCGGCGGCGAGGCTCGGCGAATACATGCTCGGGATGTACGCTTCCCGCGACTACCTCGCGGAGTATGGCACCCCGGCGACGGTGGAGGAGCTGACGGCCCATGCCCTCGTGTATTTTGTCGACTCCATGCTCCAGGTGGACGATCTGGACGCGCCGCGCCGGCTCGTGCCGACCATGCGGGAAGGGCTAAGCTCCACCAACGTCTTTGTCCATGTGGAGGCAACGCGCGCCGGCGCCGGGATCGGGTTCCTGCCCTGTTTCGCGGCGGATCTGCACCCGGACCTTGTTCGGCTGCTGCCAGAGAAGTTTGCCGAGCTGCTGCCGTATTGGATGGTGTTGCGTCCCGATTCCATGCGCCGGCCGGCGGTGGCGGCGGTGGTGCAAGCGCTGCGGCAACAGACGGCCAACCACCGCGAGGCACTGATGGGCCGGGGCGGGAACCCATCGACTGCTCCGTAAACGCCGTTTAGAGGCCGCAAAAGGGCAGTTACGGAGCAATCGGCGGGAGCTCCGGGACTTTGGGGTCGCGCCGCACCGGGGAGCCGGCGGCGAAGGCCCGGACCCGGGCGTCGTTCCAGATGTGGGCCGGCATCGCACCGCCCAGCAGGCGGCGCGCCAGCCGGGGGTCGTCCTCGAACGGAAGATCGCTGCCGGCCATGACCATGTTGCCGTAGCGCCGGCCCTTGAGCATCGCCGGGTCCGCAATGATCACCGTGTGCTTGAAAGCGTCGGCGATGGTGGCCGCGTCCTCGCGGGCATTCCTCAAATCCGGGGCATCTCCGGAATTGACCACATAGATCCCGCCCGGCGCCAGGACCCGCTTGGCGTGCGCGGTGAATTCCCGGGTGGTCAGCGCCCGGGGTGTCACCGAGCCGGCAAAGACATCGCGGATGATGACGTCGCGGGTCTCCGGGGTGAGGCTTTCGGTGACCTCCCGCGCCTCCCCTACGCGCAGCCGCAACAGCGGGGCTTTGGGCAGATCAAACCAGCCGCGGACGTACTCGGCGAGCTTGCCGTCCAGCTCCACCACCACCTGGCGGGCCTCCGGATAGGCAGCATGGAAATATCGCGCCAAGGAGCATGCTCCGCCGCCGAGGTGCAGGGCGCGCAGCTTGGGCCTTGCGTCCGGGGTCCAGCGGGACTCCACCAGCGCGGCGATCCAGCGCATGTACTCGAAATCAAGAAACAGCGGATCGGCCAGATCGATATGGGAGCTCATTACGCCGTTGATGCGCAGCAACCAGCCGGTGGAATTGTCCTGGTCCGGAATCAGCTCACAGTCGCCCGTGTCGATGTAGTAAACGCCCTCGACCGGGCCGTCGGGCCGGCTTCCCTTCGGCACATCCACGACTCCCGGCGCCGCCGGCCCGGCATTCCGGTTGGCTGCCCTGCCCCGCTTCGCCATCAGCCGGCCGCCGTTTTACTCATCCTTTAACCCTAGTTCACCGTACTGCCCCGCCCATTCGGCCCCCGGACAGCAAACTCCCCATCAGTAGGGGGCACGTCACGCGGCACGTCAGGCGGCACGTCAGGCGGCACGAAAAAAATAACAGCAAGGGTACTTACTATTCGATAGTAACCATGCTTACTATTAGTACTCCAGTATTGCTGGTTTGCGATCAGCATCCGATCTTCTTGGAAAGAGAGCGAAGATGACAGAGAACCAATGGCCCCAGGACGGGAGCCTCGGCACCCCTTCGGCTACCCAGCAGACTCCCCTCCGGCCGGCATCGACATTCCCCGCCGGCACGAGCGCCGGAACACCGCTTGGCGCACCCGCAGGTGCAGACTCTAAGAAGGATGCAGCCAAGGAAGAGGCCGCGGAAGTAGCCCGCCAGGCCACCGACGCCGCCCAAAATGTTGCAGGTACGGCAAAGGCGGAAGCCGCCAACGTCGCGGCCGAGGTCAAGACAAACGCCAAGGACCTCCTGCACCAGGCCAAGACGGATCTCACCGACCAGGCCGGCACGCAGCAGCAGAAAGTCGCCGAGGGCCTGCGTTCCATCTCGACCGAGCTGCACTCCATGGCCTCCGCGCCGGATCAGCCCGGCGTCGCCAGTGACCTGGTGCGCCAAGCCGCCGAGCGGTCCTCCGCCGTCGCGGCCTGGCTTGACGGACGCGATCCGGGTTCCCTCCTGACAGAAGTGAAGTCGTTCGCTCGCCAGCGTCCGGGCACGTTCCTGCTGCTCGCGGCCGGTGCCGGCGTATTGGCCGGACGGCTCAGCCGCAGCCTCAGCGCCGGCGCCCCTGAATCGACGGGCACGGCATCGGTCTCGCGTGTTCCGGATACCGGGACGGCCGTTCCGCCGCCGCCCGTGCAGCTGCCGGCTCCGGCAACGACGACCGCAGGCTTGGCTGACACCTACCCGCCCAGCCCGCTGGACGCCGCCCCGGGCGTCGCCGGCCGGCAGGACCGGTGGGGCTCAGAGCCGGTAGTCACCGATCCGTTGCGGGCCGATCCGCTCCGCGATGACCCCTTCGACGGGGGCCGTCGATGAGCAGCGAAGTGCCTCCCACCCCCGCGCACGCCAAGGCCGAAACCTCGTCCCTGGGTGAGCTGCTTGGTGACGTGACACGGGACATGTCCACCCTGATGCGGCAGGAAGTCGAGCTGGCCAAGGTCGAGCTCAAACAGTCTGCCACGCGGGCCGGCAAAGGCAGCGGCATGCTCGCCGGCGCCGGCGTCGCGGGGCATTTCGTGCTGGTGTTCCTCTCACTCGCCCTTTGGTGGGCGCTCGGACAGTGGATGGGACTCGGCTGGTCCGGCGTCGTTGTAGCAATCATCTGGGGCATCGTTGCTGCCGTCCTGGCCTCGACCGGACGCAAGGAGCTGAAGGCGATCAAGGGCCTGCCCCAGACGGCTGAGACGCTGCAGGAAATTCCCCCCACGCTTAAGCCCAACTCTTAGATCCAGCGAGGAAACAGTATGAGTGAAAACCCGGATGTCATCCGAGCAGATATCGAAGCAACCCGCGCACGGCTCGGCACCAACGTCGACGCCGTGGCGGACAAGGTCACGCCGTCGCACATCGTCCAACGGCAGAGTGACAAGGTCAAAGAGTCCGTCAAGGACGCCGTCTTTGGAGTAAAGGAGAAAGTCATGGGAGCAGCCGACCACGCAGCGGATAACGTGCATTCCGCGACCGGCAGTGCCGGTTCGCACCTCGGCGACGCCGGCACCGCCCTTGGGAACGCCGGCTCCGCCATCGGGGACGCGCCGACCCAGGTCAAGGCCAAAACCCAGGGCAACCCGCTGGCAGCCGGGCTGATCGCATTCGGGGCAGGCCTGCTGGTTTCGTCCCTGATTCCTGCCAGCCAGAAGGAGCGCGAAGCGGCCGAGGCGCTGAAGACGGCTGCGGAACCGCTCACGACGGAACTCACGGACGCCGCCAAGAACATTGCCGAAGGGCTCAAGGAGCCCGCCCAGGCGGCCATGGAAAACGTCAAGGCAACGGCCGCGGACGCCACCGAGCACGTCAAGGCCGAAGGCCAGGGCGCCGTGGCCGATGTGAAGGATAAAGCTGCGGACGCCAAGGACAACGTCCAGCAGGCTTAAGCACGCCGGAACCCGGCTGGCCGCCCAAGCTGACGTGACGGGCGGCCGGCCGCTGCACTGAACCCCCTCAAAGGATGGTCCCCATGGCAAAGAACGACGCCGCCGAGCACGCCCCTACCAACGCGGAAACCGAGGAAAGCAGCACGGCGAAGGCCCGCAGGGCGCCTGCCCCGGACGACTCCCGCAAGCCGGACAGCCCCACGGATGTCACTAAACCCTCGTGGAAATACATCGCGAAGAAGACTCTGCGCGAATTTACCAACGACCAGTGTCCGGACCTCGCCGCTTCCCTGACCTACTACGCGGTCCTTTCGCTCTTCCCGGCGTTGCTGGCCCTGGTATCGCTGCTGGGCATCTTCGGCCAGGCCGACAAGACTACCGGCGCGCTCCTGGAGATCGTCCAGGGCTTCGCCCCGGCCGACACGGTAGAGGCCATCCGCGAGCCGATCCAGAAGCTCACCAGCTCCTCCGCGGCCGGCTTGACCCTGGTGATCGGCATCCTCACCGCCCTCTGGTCCGCGTCCGGCTATGTCGGGGCGTTTGCCCGGGCGATGAACCGGGTGTATGAAATCGACGAGGGCCGGCCGTTCATCAAGCTCCGGGGCACCGTGCTTGGCGTTACCGTCGTCAACCTGCTGATAGTCGTCGTGCTGGCCGCAATGCTGGTCCTCACCGGCCCGGTGGCTGAATCCGTCGGCGACGCGATCGGTGTGGGCGGCGCCTTCCTGACCGTCTGGAACATCCTCAAATGGCCGGTCATGGTGGCTCTTGTGGTGGTGGCGATCGCCATCCTCTACTACGCCACCCCGAACGTGAAACAGCCCAAGTTCCGCTGGATGAGCCTGGGGTCCTTCATAGCCCTGGTGATCTTCCTGCTGGCCTCACTCGGCTTCGCGTTGTACGTCGCCAACTTCAGCAGCTACAACGAGACGTACGGGACCATCGGCGGCGTCATCGTTTCACTGCTGTGGCTCTGGATCCTGAACATGTCCCTGCTGTTCGGTGCCGAGTTCGACGCCGAGATGGAACGTGGCCGCCAGCTCCAGGCCGGCATCGAGGCCGAGGAAACTATCCAGCTGCCGCCCCGTGACACCACGAAGAGCGACAAACTGCAGGAAAAGGAAGAGGAAGATATCCGTCACGGCCGCGAGCTGCGGGAACAGCACGGCAACGCGGACCAAGATGCAGGCCGAAGGGATGCCGCGAACCGTCGCGACTCGCGGGACCAAAGCCCCTAGCCGGGGCAGGCCACTTGCTGTCTACTGGGGCAAGATCCGGCGGTCCGCGCCGGGCTGACCCGGGAGGAAGCAGTTGGCACCCGCAGCAGGGCAGGGGCGCAACACCGTGGCGGTGGGCTACGACGGGTCCGAGGCAGCGCAGCAAGCGGTCCGGTGGGCGGCGGAGTACGCGGCCACCCTCCAGTCCCCGCTCCGTGTGGTGCATGCCTGGGTCTGGCCGATCTTCACCAAGAACCTCGGGCCGGTCAAGGGTGTGGAGGGCAGCGGGCTACGGCATTCCGCTGAGACAATCGTCGCCGAAGGCATCGAGCTGGCCCGTCAGGCCTACCGCCCGCTGTCAGGCGTCGTCCCGGGAACCGCGGCGGACGGCGGTGCCGCCGGCCCGGCCGACGCCAACGGGGACGCCGTCGACGGCGTCATGGAAGCCGGACTGCCGGCCCAGGTTCTCCGGAGCGCTTCCCGGGACGCACGCCTCCTGGTGATCGCCAGCCGCGGCGTCGGAAGCCTGCTGGGACAACTGGCGGGGTCCGTCTGCCTGGAGCTGGCCGGCTCCTCGCCGTGCCCGCTGATAGTAATCCGGCGTCCGCGCGGCCCCGATAGGCCCGTCCTCGTGGGCATTGACGGGACGTCACGGAGTTCAGCGGCCCTGGCCGGTGCCATCCATCTGGCGGCCACGCTCGGCACCTCGCTCCAGGTGATTCACATCGACCAGTCCCGCGGCGGGGACCATGACGAGCATGGCCGCCACACCCCGCTCCACGGCCAGGAAGTGCTGGACCACGCCTTGGCTGAGGCGCGGAAACTGGCGCCGGAGTTGGCGGTTTCGGGCACCCTGGTCCACGGCCGGGCCGCGTCCAAGGAGCTGCTGGCGGCAGCCGGCGACGCGGACGTCCTGGTGATCGGCACGCACAATCGGGAGGGCGGTCCCGGAAACACCGTCTCCGCCGTGCTGCACAAGGCGCGTTGCAACGTGCTGATCACGCGCTGACACCAGGCCCGAGCGCGTCCCTAAAGGCCCCGCTGCCAGGGAAGGAAGGCGCTAGAAGAGGAGGGCGCGGTGCGAGCTTGGCGGGTGGCCCGGCCGGGACCGATGAGGACCGGCCCCCTGGTCGCCGTGGAGTGCCCTGATCCCCGCCCCGGTCCCGGTGAAGTGCTCCTGAGGGTCCGGGTCTGCGGGGTCTGCCGTACCGATCTGCATCTGGCCGTGGGCGATCTTGCGCCGAAGCACGACGGGATCATTCCCGGGCACGAAGTCGTCGGCGAAGTCCTTCAGTGCGGCCCACGGGCCAAAAGGTTTAAACGGGGCGAGCGCGTCGGCGTGGCATGGCTGGGCGGGACGTGCGGTTCCTGCCGGTTTTGCCTGCGCGGCGGGGAAAACCTCTGTCTGAACCCGACCTTCACCGGGTGGGACCGGAACGGCGGGTATGCCGAACTGGTCACCGTGGCGGAGAACTTCGCCTACCGTATTCCGGACGTCTTCTCGGATCAGGAGGCCGCTCCCCTGCTCTGCGCCGGCATCATCGGGTACCGCGCGCTGGTCCGGGCGGAGCTGCCCATCGGAGGCCGGTTGGGGATCTATGGTTTCGGCGCGTCAGCTCATTTGGCCGCCCAGATCGCCCTCTACCAGGGCGCCCGCCTCTACGTTATGACACGGTCGGAGGACGCCCGCCGTTTTGCCCTGGAGCTGGGTGCTACGTTCGCCGGCGGCGCGGAGGCGGCCCCGCCGGACCCGCTGGACGCCGCCATCCTCTTCGCGCCCGCTGGCCGCTTGGTGCCGGTGGCGCTGCGTGCCCTGGACCGTGGCGGTATCCTCGCGGTCGCTGGCATTCACTTGAGCGACATCCCGCCGCTGAACTACGCCCGGGAACTGTTTCAGGAACGCCAACTCCGCAGCGTCACCGCCAACACCCGTGCCGACGGCGAGGAATTCTTCAGCATCGCCGCGGAGATTCCGCTGCGCCCCACCACCGTGACCTACCCGTTTTCCTCCGCGGACCAGGCTCTGCTGGATCTCGAGGAGGGCCGTATCACCGGTGCCGCCGTGCTGCAGGTGGCTGAGCCGGGCCAGTTGCTCGGCGATCGAACAGCTACCCGAGCAGGGCATCAAGGGCGGTAAAGCCGTAACCCGACTCCCGGATCCGGGTGATGATCTGGCCGAGGGCGTCGGCGTCGAGTGTGGTTCCGTCATTGGGGTTGGACCCGACGTGCATCAGGACAATCTCCCCCGGTCGCAGCTGCGCGAGGACCCGGTCCGCCACGACCTGCGCCGTGATCCCACCGCTGGCGCCCTTCCACCCCAGGGTGTCCACGGTCCAGCGGACCGGCAGGTAGCCAAGCCTGTTCACCGTGGCGATCGTCCGGGCATCGCGTTCGCCGAAGGGAAACCGGAACAACGGCCGCGGATCGCCGCCGGCTGCCTGGATGGCCTGCTGCGCCCTGGTCAGCTGGTCCCCGATTGCAGCATCAGGAAGTCCGGTGAAGCCCGGATGCGTCATCGAGTGGTTGCCCAGCCGGTGTCCGCCGGCCACAATCGCGGCGACTCCCGCAGGGTTGGAAGTGGCCCAGCTGCCGGTCAGGAAGAACGTGCCGCGGACGCCGGTGGACGCAAGAGTCTGCAGGATCCTGGGAAGTCCGGCGGAGTTGCCTCCGGCGTCGAACGTCAATGCCACCACCGGTCCGGCACCGGGAATGACTTCAAGGTCTCGGCCGGCGAGCGCCGCGGGAAACGGCGCCCCGGGGGCGGGAGGCACCGGAGCTGGAGGCTCCGGGGCGGTGGCTGGTGGGGCGGGTGGCTCCGGGGCGGGTGGCGCGGGAGGCAGTACCGGCGGAACGGGCACCGGCTCCGCCGAGACGGGTGGTGCCGAAGCCGGTGGTGCCGGCCCCGGTTCAAGGGGCGCGGATCCGCTCGGGTCCGGCACTCGAGTTTCCGACGGCGTCGCGCTGGCGGACGCACCCGAGGTCACCGAGCTGGCGTTGCCAGGGGTTGTGGCCGGCGCCCCCGGCCCCGCGGCAGGCGGACGTGCAGCAAAGATGAGCGCCAGGACCAGCCCCGCTGCCACCAGCGCAATGGCGGCCCCCACCGCCACGAGCCGGCGCTGGTCGGAGAAGTTCAACCGCATGGTTCACATTGGCACCACCTCCGCGGGAGGGCTAGGGCTGAAGGGCCCGCCGCCGGTGGCGGGGCGTCAGTCCGGAGGCCGGCGGTCAGTCACCCGGCTGGGAACCGGCGGCGGCCGGGATCAGTCGGTCGGCCCGGTACCGGTCGAACAGCTGTATGAAGGAGTCCTCCGTTCGACGGTAGCCGGTGAAGCCTGCCAGGCGGCTCTTGCTCATATCCGTGACCACTTCGAGGTTACGGCCCAGGTCGCCGTCTGTATGCCACCAGGAGGCGACGCGCGCGAGGTCTGGTTCGGCCAGCCCGTGGCGGGTGGCGATGTCCGCCCACACACTTTCCTTGCCACGCATCTGGTGCTCCAGCGGACGGGGTTCGTCGGCGTAGCCTACGGATTCGACGCCAAAGTAGGAGGCCAGCCGGGGCCACATCCGCCGCCACCGGAAGATGTCACCGTTGACGATGTTGTACGCCTCGTCGCCCGCCTCGTCCGCCGTGGCCGCCCAGATCATGTGGTCTGCCAGCAGTCCGCTGTCCGTCATGTCCGTCAGGCTGTTCCATTGCGTCTCGGACCCCGGGAAGATGAATGGCTGCCCCAGTTCCCTGCAGATGGATGCCTGGACCGCGAGGGTGAGTCCCATGTTCATGGCGTTCCCCACTGCATGACCTATCACCGTGTGCGCCCGGTGCACGGACCAGCTGAAGCCCTGCTGCTCCGCGGCTGCCCACAACTCGTCCTCCTGGGCGTAGTAGAAATTGGGCACCGGCAGCCTCGGCTCGCTCTCGCGGAAGGGAGTGTCCGGCATCTTCCCCGCCGCATACGCTTCGAACGGGCCCAGATAGTGCTTCAGCCCGGTCATCAGAGCTACGTGCTTTGCCGGATGGCCGCCGAGGCTGGCGAGCAGGTTCCGCAGCATGCCCGCGTTGGTTTCGATGTTTTCCTGTTCGGTGTTCATCCTCGCCCATGCCGTGTAGAAAACGTGGCTCGCCCGTTCATCGGCCAGTGCTTTCCGCAGGCTTTCCAGCGAATGCAGGTCCGCGCTGACATGCCGCACGTCGCTGCGCCGGATGCCACCGCGGGACATTGCCAGCACATCCCAGCCCTCATCCGCCAGCTTGTCGACCAGGGCCGATCCGGCGATCCCGCTGGCGCCAACCACCAGCGCAGTCTTGGTTCCATCTGTATTTGAACTGCTTCGCACGTCATTCCTCCTGGTATCGGATGGGCGGGCTCCCAACCGTGGTGTCACTGGTCCTGCTGCGGTCACTCCCCCGGCGGTTGGCCGGCAGCGGCGGGCGCGTGCCGGCCAAGAGCCCGGAGGTAGGCGCCGAAGCCGTGGGGTGCGCGGGCCTGGGTGCGGCCCGAGGTGAGCACCCGGATGCTGTCAGTCGCGGTGACGGTGAAGGCCCGGCTGCGCAGGCTCTGGACCAGGGTCTTGTCCTCATGGGATGCCAGCACGGGGAAGCCCCCGGCGGCGAGGTAGGCCGACGCCCGCACCCCGAAGTTCGCACCGTAGATATGCGGGTGGTCTTCCTCGAAGGGATGGCGCTGCAGCCACCGCCGGAGCACTTCCGGGTCCATTCCGGCGGGATCCGGTTCCACGGATCCCAGCACGGCGTCGGCGCCCGACTCGGCGAACTCCAGCTGGCGCACCAGCCAGTTCTCCGGCACCTGGGAGTCAGCGTCGGTGTTGGCGAGCCAGATCCGGCCCGCCCAGGGCGGCGTTGTGCGGCGTTTGCCCGGCCGTCTCCGGAGAGGCCCGCCGACACCTGCAGCCTTGATGCCCGCCGCGC
This sequence comes from Pseudarthrobacter sp. MM222, assembly GCF_947090775.1. Classification (NCBI taxonomy): domain Bacteria; kingdom Bacillati; phylum Actinomycetota; class Actinomycetes; order Micrococcales; family Micrococcaceae; genus Pseudarthrobacter; species Pseudarthrobacter sp. MM222. The sequence continues at coordinate 305,599 of NZ_OX352321.1, read as the reverse complement.
GGCTGGCGCCGGCACTGCGAAAACTCACCTCTATGGCGCTGAACCGCCGGTCCGCCGCCGCGAATCCCGCAGTGAGGGCGGCGGAGCCGTCGGTGCAGCTATCCAGGACCACCGTCACCCCCACCGCTATCTCCGGCCGGCGCCGGCCCACCTCGTCGGCGGCGTGCTGTACGGCGTGCAGGGCGCGTCCCAGGTGCTCATCTTCGTTATGGGCGGGCAGAACGACCGCGATCTTGTCAATGCCATGACCGCGGGGCAGGGGCAGGTGCAGGGCAGCCACCGGTTAGCGGCCCGGATCCGCGGCGGCGTTCTCGCGCACGCCTTCCGCGACGGCGTTCCCGGCGGGGCTCGCCGGGGCGATAAGGACTTCCAGGAGAAAGTCGCGTTCCCGGTAGAGTCCGTGGTCGGCCCAGCGCAGCTGGCTGCGCGCCGCGGCGTGGACGCCATCGCCGTCGAGCTCCCAGCCGGAGATGGGGTGCCGCCAGTGGCACAGAACCAGGGTTCCACCGGGCAGCAGCGATCCCTCGACCTTGGCGAATAGCCCCGCCAGCTCATCCGACGCGAGGTAGTAGCCAATTTCCGAGACCACGATCAGGTCGAAGCTGCCTTCAGGCCAGTCCTGCGGAACGGTGAGCTGCCGGGTCAGGACAGCGGGCAGGTGCGCGAGCCGTTCCGCGGCGTGCGCCAGGGCAGCGGAGCTGGCATCGACGGCGAGGTATGCCCCGCACCGCTGCGCCAGCTCAACGCTCAGGGTCCCGATGGAGCAGCCGATTTCGAGCCCGGCTTCGTAGCGCAGCCGCGGGAGGGCCGCCAGGGTCAGTGAGCGTTTGCGCTGTTCATACCAGCTGGTGGTGTACTCCCAGGGGTCGTCACTGCGTTGATGGACGACGTCGAAAATGCCCTCCGCGTCCGCCGCCGCATGGGGGCCGCGGGGGGCGCCGGCAGGCGGGGCAGGTCGGTTCCAGGCGTAGGTCTCGAAGCTCCGCTCGAAGTGCTGCAGGAAGGACGGCGGGAGCAGCACCTCATCGCCGGGCTGCCCGGACAGGGCCTGGACCTGCGAGGCGTGGGAGCCCATGGCCGAGACTTTGGCGTCTCGCTCGGACCGGCTCAGGGGCAGGCGCCGCCAGGACTGCCACTCCGGTGCTGTCGGTTCGGCCCACAGCCAGTACCAGATGGGGTACTCGAGCAACCCGTGGCCGCCGGAGGCGGCAACCTCGGCGGCAACGGAGCCGAGCGAATCGTGGTCGGTGTGTCCGTCGTGCCGGTACGGCGCCACGAGGATGATCCGTTCGGCGGGCTGGCCGGATGCCGCAGCGGCGTCCGCCACGGCCTGCCGAACCGCGGCGCGGAGGGCGTCCCGGTGGCCCGCGAGCTTTCCGTCCGGCAGGCCCAGGTACTGCCAGCCAGCCTCCGGAACGAGGCGGGCGAGGGCGTCGCCGAATTCCCGCCGCCGCACGGCGGAGAGTTGTTCCGGCGTGGTGGTGGGCGAGCCGGGGTGCGAGGCTTCCCCTGCCGTGCACAGCAGCACCCGCATGTCCGCGCCGACGTCGTGCAGCCGGGCCATCAGCCCGCCCGCGCCGAGTGACTCGTCGTCGGGGTGCGCGGCGAGGATCACGAACGCCATCCCGGCGAGCTGCGCCTCATCCAGCGGCAGCACCGGGAGCACGGGCAGGCCGCTGCCCGCCCAGGCGTCCTCTGCGGTCCCCGGATCGTGGTGGGTGAAGCTCACCATTGGTGGTTTCCCTTCAGCGTCAGGGCCCCCAGCTGCGCGTCGTCGCGCATGGCATGGTGCTGGCGGATGTACAGCGAGAGGTCGGCCATGCGTTTTCCGTAGCCTTCATCGAATGCGAGCGGGCCGGGGCCCAGGTTCTGGCTCACCAGCGTCTGGATGCGTTCCACGGCGGCGGCGACCTGCCCGCGGACGCGCAGGGCCTCACTCCAGGCGCCGTTGCCTGAAAGGCCCCCGCCGTCGATCCTGGATGCGGTCCGCGCCAGGTAGCCGGTCAGGGAGGTGAGGGTGCGGTCGATCTCGCCGAGGTGCGCGAGGGCGATCTGGTCCGGCTCACGGCCGGCAGCGGCCGCCGTCCGCAGGGATTCCTTGAACCCGCGGGCGACGGCGACGGCGCCGCCCAGCCAGCAGGCCGCCACGCCCATGCCGCCCCAGGCAAAGCCGGGCCGCCGGTAATACCAGCCGGGACCGCCCAGCGGCACGGCCGATACGCCGTCGAAGTGCACGGTGCCGCTGGGAATTTCACGCAGGCCCCTGCTGGTCCATTCGGGATCCGCGAAGCTCACGCCGGCGGCGTGCAGGTCGATGGCGAACGCGGCCCGGCCGCCGTCCGCGTACGCGGTCAGTACGGCGTGGTCCAGCTGCGGGGCGAGCGAGCACCAGGGCTTCGAGCCGTAGAGGCGGACGCCGCCGTCGGTCTGCACCGCTTCGAGCCGAAGCCCGGACGCTTCGGCGGCAAACACGCCCCACGCTCCCCCGGAGTGGAGGCCTTCGACAGCCGAAGTCTCCGTGACTTCCCGGTCCGTGACGTCCCTGTCCGCCGGGCTGGCGGCCTGGGCGACGATGGCCGCGGCGTCAAGATGCGGTTCCAGGATCCGTCCGGCCGCGACGTCGACGGCGGTAACGGAGGCCAGGAGCTCCCAGAGGAAGGCCGTCCGCCCGTCGCCGGGCTTCGGGGCGGTCATTTCGGCGGTTTCGGCGAGCTTCAACAACGCCGGAACATCCCCCACTGCGGATCCGACCTCGGCCAGGAGCGGGCTCAGGAACGCCAGGTCCCGCGGCGAGGAACCGAGTCCCACGGCGAGATGCGGCTGGTCGCCGGGAGTTCCGTTCATTCGGTGGCCTGTTTTCCTTGCTGAAATCCGTAGGGTGCCGTTCGCGTGCGCGGCGGCCGGCCGGGGCGGCTCTCAGTAAATCTAAGCATACTGAGCACTTGGGCGGTCGGGCCGGTCAGCAGAGCAGGGCTGACGGACCAGTTAGCGGACCCGCGCCAATGCGAAGCCGTCCCAGCCCTTCGAGCCCACGGTCTGGATGACGGTCCCGTCCAGCCTCGGGTCCTCGCCCATCATGGTCAACGCGCTGATGATACCCGGCGCGTTGACGGGATCGAGGTCCGGGTCCAGCAGCGCGCCTTCCCAGACCACGTTGTCCATCACCACCGTGGTACCGGGCCGGCCGAGCCGGATGGCCCAGTCCAGATAATGCGCGTCGTTTTCCTTGTCCGCGTCGATGAAGACGAAGTCGAACGGTTCGGCACCTTCGCCCTCTAGCGCCTGCAGCGTGTCCAGCGCGGCACCAACCCGGATCTCCACCTTGGAGCCAAGCCCGGCATCGTCGACGTTTGCGCGGGCCACCTCGGCATGCCTGGGCAGGTATTCGCAGGTCACCAGCTGGCCGTCGTCGGGCAGCCCCTGGGCCATCCAGATGGTGCTGAACCCGGCGAGGGTGCCGATCTCCAGCACGCGCCTGGACCCCGAGAGCTGGACCAGCAGCTTGAGCAGCTTGCCCGCATTGGGCGCGACTTCGATAGGCGGCATGCCCGCTTGGAGGGCGCTCGTCACGGCGCGGTCGAGCGAGCTGTCCGGACGGACGACACGTTCGGTCAGGAAGTCCTCGACGGCGATCCAGTGTGCCGTGCTCTGATGCTCGATCATGCCCCAGTCTTACAGTTCGCCGCGCCGGGCGGAAGCGTCCGGGCGGTGCTAGCCGCGGGTCGCTTCGGGCCGGATTTGTGCCTAGTCCTGGTCGGTTGCCGCGGCTTCGCCGATGGCCGTTTCCAGCCGTTCCAGCTTGCCGGTCAGTTCCCCCGAGTAGCCAGGGCGGATATCCGCCTTGATCACCAGCGAGACACGGCTGCCGTAGCGGCCCACGGCCTCCGTGGCGCGCTTCACCACCGCGAAGACTTCGTCCCACTCCCCCTCGATGGTGGTGAACATCGAGTCAGTGTGGTTGGGCAGTCCGGACTCCCGGACGATCCGCACCGCCTCCGCGACCGCTTCGTGGACCGAGGCCTCGTCCGCACCGGCAGAGGGAATCGAGGGGACGGCCGGCGTGTCCGTCGTGGGTAGCGGTCGGCCGGAAGGGGCGACAGAGAATGCAAGCAACATGGCTCCAGTCTGCCATGCGGACCGGGGCCGTCCGGGGCCGTCGTGGGCCGTCATAGGACCGATTTGGGCGCGGAAACCGTCATGTTGGCTGTTACCGACGAGTATCAGCTTTACTCAACCCTCGCGTTGCTACCCTAGGCAAATGAACCGGGCAGTAGAAGGCAGGCCGCTCCGCGCTGACGCGGCGCGCAATGTGGACAAGATCATCACCGCGGCCCGGACTTGTTTCCGTGAGCATGGGCCGGAAGTCCCGCTCCAGACCATCGCAGTCACCGCCGGCGTCGGCCCGGCCACGCTGTTCCGCAACTTCGCGGACAAGGAAGAACTGGTGCTGGCGGCGCTCAACCGGCAGCTCCGGCGGCTCGTTGACCCCGTCATCGACGACGCCCTGGCCGGCCTTGACGCGGCGGACGGCCTTTTTCGCGTGATCAATGCGGTGATGGGCGTCGCCAGCGAGGAAGCCAACCTGCTCGGCGCCGTCGCGGGCCGGCGCGGACTGCTGACGGGCATCACCGGTGAACTGTTCGAATCCATAGCGGTGCTGCTGGGGCGGGGACAGGGCCAGGGATCCCTGCGCAGCGACATTTCCATGACGGACCTGATCCGTCTGCTCGCCATGTTGATCGGTGCCGTGGACACCATGGAGGCCGGATCGGATGCCTGGCGCCGCCCCGTCGCCCTGGTGGAGGACGCGATCCGCACGGAGCGACCCGACCGGCCCCTGCCGCCGCAGTCACCATTGCCGGGTACCGCCTTCGACGCCATTCTCGGCTAGGGCAGATGCCCTGGGAGACGATCGCCGCCGTCGTTGGTGGGCTACTGCTGGTCTACGCCGTCCTGCTGTTGCTCCTGTGGGCGTACGCGCGCAGACACCCTGAAACGGTCAGCATGAAGGACGCGCTGCGGCTCCTGCCGGATCTGCTGCGGCTACTGCGCCGGTTGCTCGCTGACCGTACGCTGGCGGTAGGACTGCGGATCCGGCTGGCGCTGCTGCTGGCGTACCTGCTGTCGCCCATCGATCTCGTACCGGATTTTGTGCCGGTGATCGGTTACGCCGACGACGTCATCATCGTGGCCCTGGTGCTCCGCTCCGTAATCGCGCGCGCCGGTGCGGACACGCTGCAAAGGCATTGGCCGGGTACGCCCGAAGGGTTGCTGCTCGTCCTGCGGCTGGCCGGGCTGGGCGACCCGCGGTAGGGGCGGCAGTCAGTTCCAGCCCAGCAGCCGCAGCCCGGCGGCGGCGCCCGCCCCCGCCAGCACCACCACGAGGAACGGCGCCCGGAAACACAAGGCGACGGCGGCCGCGGCCAGCGCCCCCAGGCGGGCATCCAGCGCCAACGCCTGACCCGACGCCACGGCGTTCACGGTGGTCAGCGACGCCAGCAGGCCGATGGTCATGGTGCCGGCAATCCGGGACATCCGCGGATCGCGGAGCAGGCTTGCAGGGACGAGGTAGCCCAGGAGCTTCCAGGCATAACCCAGCAGGCAGGCGAGAAGCAGCCAGAGCCACAGGTTCATGGGGTATCTCCGGAAGGCCGGGATGAGGGATGGGTTGCGTGATGCCCGGTGTAGGGGTCAACGTCTGGTTCCAGGCCTTCGTCGCTGCGGCCATGGCTCAGCCAGCCGATTCCGGCCGCCACGACGGCGGCCACCAAGATGGGCACCCCGGCGGGCACGAACGGAACGGCCAGCACCGTGGCCAGCGCACAGACGACGGCGATCGCCACCGGTTCGCGGCCTTTCAGCCGCGGCCAGAGCAGGCCCAGGAACGCCGCCACCGCGGCACCGTCGAGACCCCATTGTTTGGGGTCCCCCAAAGCGGCCCCTGCCAGCGCGCCGACGGCGGTGAACAGGTTCCAGAGGATGAAAATGCCGACGCCGGCCGTCCAGAAGCCGCGCTTCTGCTCCGCGGGATCCGTCTGTCCGGTGCTGGTGGCAGTGGACTCGTCGATGGTCACGTGGGCGGCGGCAAACCTGAGCCAGCCGCGCGGCCGGAGCAGTGCGTTGATCTGCATGCCGTAGATCCCGTTGCGCATGCCCAGCAACGTGGCGGCCCCCATCGCCGCGACACCGGAGCCGCCTCCGGCCACCACGCCGATGAAAGCGAACTGCGAGCCGCCGCTGAAAAGCAGCAGGCTCAGCGCCATGGTCTGCCAAAAGTCCAGCCCGGACGTGACCGACAGGGCCCCGAAGGACACCCCGTAAAGCCCGGTGGCTATGCTGATGGACAGCCCCACCCGGACCGCCGGGGACTGCAGGAGCTTCACCGCCGCCGTCCCGGAGCCGGCGTGGGCGCGTGGAGCAAGCGCTGGCGGGCGGTGCCGGCCGGTCGGGCGGACCTGCGCAGCGCGTCCGCGTGCCCGGCCACAAAGAGCGTGAACATGGCGGTGACGCAGCCGGCTGCCGCTCGCCGCGTGGCCGGGATCAGGAGTCCAACGGCGCAGCCGACTTCCAGCAGACCGCTCGCGGCAACCCACTCCTCCCGGGACAGCACGGCAACGGGGCCGTTGGGCCGCTCACCGGAATCTTCGCGGCACAGGAAGTCCGGCACCATCGGGCTGAAGAACTCCGGTTCCCGGAAGTGTCTTCCGGCGCTGGCCAGTAACAATGCGCTGAGGACAGCCGCGGAAAGTGTCTGGGTGGCCCGGCTGGACCAGCGGAATGGCATGGATCAACTCAATCACAGCCGCATGAGCTTGCTGAAACCAGCCGTGGAGTTATCGGTGCGCCGGCCGGGCCGGGAAAGTGCGGGCCACCTGGATCACTGGTATGACTCCGGGAAGCATGCGCCCAACACGGCCAGCGCACTGACCCAGGTTGTTCTCTGCCGTTTCCGGCCCGCACCGTCGGGATGGGAGGACTCGAACCTGTCGCCCCTGCCCCCAATCCAGGTGTGCAGCCAATCTGCACTACATCCCGTTAACCCGGCCGAGGCCGCCGCGCCGGTCTATCTATTATGCGGACCAGCCACCCGGCTTCGCAGCCCGTTGGCCGCAATAGTTACAACCCGGCGTCAGGTCACGCCTCTTCCTGCCGGGGCTGCGTGCCGGCATCGGATCCCGCCACCACAACCAGTGCGCCCATGAGCAACGCCGCGTTGGCCCAAAATATCCCCAGCACGCCCAGCGGTGCGGCGGCGGCGCCCATGGCAATGGGCAGCGAGATTTGCGCGAACCGGTTCACCGTCAGCCGCAGGCCCAGCGCGGCCCCGTGGTGGGCCGCGTGCGTCAGCGAGGTAACCCACGCCATGGTCAGCGGCTGGGGTATGCCCAGGCCCAGCCCGAGGCCCACCATCACGGCAAAGGCGCCGGCCAGTCCGGTCAGCGGCAGGGCAAGCAAGGCAGCTGCCGCCGCGGCGATGGAGACGATCAGCATTGCTTTGCGGCCGAACCGACGGATGAGACGCGTGAGGCCGAGCCGGCTCAGGACGGAGACGCCGGCGCGGACGGCCAGCAGGAGTCCGACGGCGGTGGCGCTGATGTTTTGCTCCGTGGCCCAGACCGGCACGAAGGCGTACATCAGGTCCACTGTGACCAGGACGGCGCCGCTGACCACCAGCGATCGCCACAGGCCCGGAGTCTTCAGGACTCCCCCAATGCCCGCAGGCTGGCTGTTCGCTGAGATCCGCTTCTTGCGGAGCCGGGCGTCGGCGCGCCGGAGGAAGAAGAAAGCGGGCGTGGCCAGCAGGCTGAAGGCGATGCACACGAGCAGGCCAAGATCGGTATCCGGTGCCGCGCCGCCGCGGCCGGCCCCCAGCGTCGCCACGAAGGTGACTGCCGGGGGGCCGATCAGTTGTCCGATGGAGGCGGCAGCCGTGAGTGTCCCGAAGGCACTGTCGCTGGAGCCTGTGACGCTGACGTGGGCAACGAAGGTCTGCTGGCCCACCATCACGAGCAAATGCCCCAGGCCAATGACGGCGCTGGCCACCAGAAGGAAGGCCAGCCCCGGCACGGCGAACAGTAATCCTGTCCCGGCCGCCGCCATGATCAGTCCGATAAAGACCATGGCAGTTCCGCCGCGGCGGTCAGCGATGCGTCCCGCGGGCAGGGCCGCGAGGAGCGCCGGAAGGGCGAAGGTGGAGGCAAGGACGCCCAGGAAGACGGGGTCGGCGCCGAGGGCGAGTGCGCGGTAGCCGAGCATGAGCCGGATACCCACCCAGGCTGCCTGGGCGAGGACAGCCTGGACGCTCAGGGCCCGCCGCCATGCCACAGCACTCACGGGCGGAGGGGGATTTCATCCGTTCCGCCGAAAAGTCTGGTCAGGTCATCAATGCTGTCCCGGGCCGCCTGGTAGCGGACCGGATCGAGGTGGAAGATCGCCAGCTGCAGTGCGTAGGCGAGTGCCATGGGAATCAGTTGGGTGCGGTACTCCGTGTCATCACCCCGCCGTGCGGCGATGAGATGGTCCGGGCTGGGGCGGAACCGGTAGCCCGGCACGTCGGAGATCACTATTGATTTCCCACCCCGGCGGGTGGCTTCGGCGGTCAGGGTCGCGAGCTGCCTCGGTGCTTCCCGCAGCGCCAGGGAAATCAGCGTGCTGTGCTCATCGAAGCTGACGAACCGTTCAGCGAGATCCTTGGGGATCCCGGCAAGCGTCACCGTCGTCAGCCCGAGGCGCCGGAGGCGGCGTGCCAGCAGGTCCAGGGTTGGCCGCTCGTCGTTGCTTGAAAACAGGTAAACGGTCCGTGTTTCGTGCAGCGTCCGGGCGGCGGCTTCCAGGTCCTCTTGCGGAACAAAGTGCGGGAGCCGCTTCAGTGCCCGGATTTCATCCGAGATGAAGGCCGAGAGGTCGTACCCGGATTCGGCGCGCATGACGGTCCCGCTGGCTTCCGTCGGCTCCTCGTCGCGGCGGAGATCCCCTCTGAGCTCGGGATAGCCACGGTAGCCAAGCTTCTTCGCCAGACGCACAACGGTCGATTCATGGGTCTTCGCGCGCTCAGCCACTTCCGCGGCCGTGATGCCGGACATCTCGTCGCCCATCAGCACATTCATGACGCGCTCTTCCGACGCGCTGAGCTGGACCGCGCTGCTGGCCACTACTGCTTTGAAGCTCAAGATGACTCCCCTTTGAGGTCCCTACCGGGAACACTGTGATGCTTGACACTCTCTCATGAACATGCAATCCTGTGCAAGATTGCAAGTGAGGTACTCGCCGGAACTTGCGCCCCTCATTTTTACACTTTGCCGCAGAGAGGCGGACAACCTAGATGCAAACACTCAACGCGCCTGTTGCGCTTGAATGGACGGTCGCGACGGCGGCCCTCGCCGGAGGTGCTGCCGTCGCCGTCGTGGGTGCCGGATACGGGCTGACAAACAGCTCCGGAGTCGGGGCCGGATTCTTTCCCGCCGCGGCCGGAATACTGATGGCGGTGGCTGGCATCCTGTGGATCGTCCAGCTGCTGGCCGCACGCACGGCAGGCCTGGCAACGGCGCCGGCCGCCGGCGACACGTTGGAAACGGTGCCGCCCCACCACGAGACGGAGTCGGCACTCGTGTCCCTCCTGGATGACGACAACAGCGAAGAACCGGACGCCGCGGATTTCCCGGACCGGCAGGGAGGGAAACGGGTCGGGATCATCGCCGGCTCCATCCTGCTCGCGGCGTTGCTGCTTCCGTTCCTCGGCTACACCGTGGTCATGACGCTGATGCTGGGCACCATCCTCCGCTTCGTCAGCGAACGGAAGTTGTGGATCGCGGTCCTGGTTGCCATCGGAGCCGCAGGTGCCTCCCGCCTGGTCTTCGAGGTGTGGCTGGGCACGGCTCTCCCCACGGCCAGCATCGAATTCCTTGCCGGACTGGGGCTGTAATCCATGGGATTTGATCAGCTCCTTGGCGGCCTCGCCACAGTCCTCACCCCGGAACACCTGCTGTTTGCCCTGCTAGGCTGCGTTCTGGGCATGCTGGTGGGCGTACTCCCCGGCTTCGGCCCTGCGGCGGCGGTTTCGCTGCTCATCCCCGTCACCTTCGGGCTGGACGCCACCTCGGCAATCATCATGCTCGCCGCAATCCTTTACGGTGCGGCTTACGGCGGAACCACGACGGCCGTACTGTTGCGTATTCCGGGTGAAGCCTCCTCGATCGCGACCACGCTGGACGGATACCAGATGGCCAAACAGGGCAGGGGCGGACCAGCACTCGTCATCGCGGCCTTGGCCTCCTTTGTCGGCGGACTCCTCGGGGTGATCGGGTTCGTCGTCGTGGCACCGTTCAGCCGGCTGGCCCTGGAGTTTGGCGCCCCCGAACTGTTCCTGGTCTCCCTGCTCGGGTTCGCCCTCATTACCAGCTTTGCGGGCTCCAACCCGGCGAAGGCGCTGCTCAGCGCCGCCGCCGGCCTGGCGATCGCCACCGTAGGCGTGGACTCCGGCGTCGGGATTGCACGCTTCACCTTTGACATGCCGGAACTGTTCGACGGCGTCGGGCTGGTGGCGGTGGTCATGGGCGTCTTCGGGTTGAGCGAAGTCCTGGGACAGGCGCAGAAGGGACCGCTCGGCGTGCCGAGTCCCCTCAGAGTGGCCAGGCTGCTGCCCACCCGAACCGATTTGCAGCGTTCGGCGCTGCCATCGCTGCGCGGCTCGGTCATCGGATTCTTCATGGGCCTGCTTCCCGGTTCGCCGGGAGCCGCGACCTCGCTGGCCTCCTACGCGGCGGAGAAGAAACTGTCCAGGCGGCGCTCGGAGTTCGGCAGGGGTGCTGTGGAAGGCATCGCCGGCCCGGAGGCGGCCAACAACGCCCTGGCCGTCTCCTCCATGATTCCGCTCTTCACCCTTGGCATCCCGACCTCGGCCACAGTGGCCATCATGGCCGGGGCGTTCACCATGAACGGACTGATTCCGGGACCCCTGCTGTTCCGTGACAACCCTGATGTGGCCTGGGCAATCATCGCCAGCCTGATCGTGGGCAACCTGATCCTGCTAATCCTCAACGTCCCACTCGCCCGGGTCTGGATTGCGGTTCTGAAGGTGCCGTTCCACTACCTGATGGCCGCGATCCTGGCCTTCATGTTCCTGGGCACGTACTCCATCAACGGCAGCCCCTTCGACATTCTGATCATGCTCGGAGCCGGCTTACTGGGCTACATCTTCCAGCTGGTCAAGGTCCCGCTCACCCCGCTGGTCCTCGGCCTCATTCTCGGACCGATGCTCGAGGAGAATTTTCAACGGTCCCTGGCCCTGTCCCGCGGCGACTACGGCGTCTTCCTGGAGGGCCCCATCAGCCTCACCCTGATCGGCGTCATTGTCATCGCCATCGTGTTCGGCGCAGTCCGACCCCTTATTGCTTCACGACTGAAGAACAGAAATACCGCCCCCATCGCACCAAAGGAGCCTGCGAAATGAAGAAACTGTCCGCGCTGACTACGGCAGCTGTTGCCGCCCTTGCCCTGACACTGACCGGATGCGGAGGAACTGCCAGCAGCAATTCCGGCAACACCGGGACGGCAGCACCCTTCCCCAAAGCGGGATCCACCATCGAGTGGGTGGTACCGTCCGCAGCCGGGGCCGGCAATGACATCCTGGCAAGGATCATGGCACCGGCCATGCAGGCAAACCTTGGCGCGAACATCAAGGTGGTCAACAAGGAAGGCGGCAGCCAGGTGGTCGGCCTGAACTACGTCGCCAACTCCAAGGCAGATGGCCATACGATCGGCTACACCAACATTCCGTCCATCCTTGGCCGGTACCTGGACCCCTCCAAGAAGGCCGGCTTTGACCGGAGCAGCTTCACCCCGATCGGTTCCTTCGCCTCGAACTCGGTGGTGATCGGGGTAAACAAGAACAGCCCGCACCAGGACATCAAGGCTCTCTTCGACGCCGTGAAGGCGGCGCCTGGAACCGTTAAGGTGGGCACTGATTCCCGCGCCGGGGACGACCACGTCAACCTCCGGCTGCTGGAGAACAAGCTGGGGCTGGACTTCAACATCGTCCACTACAACAGCGGTGCCGATAAGATCGCCGCCCTGGTGGCAGGGGAAGTCGACTTCGCGCTGGGCGGCGTGTCCAGCTTCTTTGGCCAGTACAAGTCGGGCGACATTCGCATCCTGACCGTCATCGAAGACAAGGCCAGCCCCTTCATCCCGGAGGTTCCGACGCTGAAGGGCGCCGGGTTCGAGGTCGAATCCATGAGCAACAACTTCGCCGTCTCCGTTCCCGACGGCACGCCCGCCGACGTCGTCAGCGCCCTGGAAGCGTCCCTGAAGAAGGCCTCGGAGGACCCCGCCGTCCAGGAAAAGCTCAAGGGCGCCGCAACCCAGTCCGTCTGGGTGTCCGGGGCCGACGTCGCAAAGCTCTGGGAAGACCGGGAGACGCTGATGAAGCCGGTCATCGACGAACTCCTGCAGCAAAAGTAAACCGTCGGACTCGAAGACAGGCCACATCATGCACTCAGAAACAGACCTCAGCCCGCTTGCCGGTTCATCAACGCTCGACGTCGTCCGGCGCCTGGGGGCCATCCCCGCGGCAAACATCGGGGACGCCCAGGAACGGATCGGCGTCGCCTCAGGCCTCTCCCCCGTCTGGGCCGGAGCCAAGCTCGCAGGCCCTGCCTACACGGTGTGGACCCGGCCCGGCGACAACCTCTACATCCACAAGGCCCTCGACGATGCCCAGCCGGGCGACGTCATCGTGATCAACGGTGGCGGCGATGTGTCCCGCGCCCTCATCGGGGACCTGATCGGAATCCGCGCCAAGAACCTGGGAATCGCCGGATTCGTCATTGACGGCGCAGTCCGCGACGCCGATGCGCTGGCAGAATGCGGCCTCCCGGTGTTTGCCCGTTCGGTGACCCCGGCCGGACCCTACAAATTCGGGCCCGGCCGCCTGCAGCTGCCGGTCGCGATCGCCGGCGTCGTGGTTTCCCCCGGGGACTTCGTCGTGGCCGACGCCGACGGCGTTGTCGTCATCCGCCGGGACGAAGCCGAAACGGTGCTCGTCGAAGCCGAACGCATTGAGGCCAACGAGATCGAGAAGCGCATTTCCTACGAAGCCGCGGGCTAACGATGGTCCTGCCCTGTGCCCACGGAACTTCCCGCGGGCACAGGGCAGAGCCTTGCCATCAATTCGGGGCAGACTTGAAAAATCTTTGCTTCCCGCGGCAGGAACCGGCCCCATCCAGGGCCTCTGTGGCTCCCAACGGCGGCGGGCGGACGGGCGATTCGAGGTGCTGGTGGTCAGGCCCGCTCTGTGCTTCCGCGCACGATTAGATCGCAGTTGAAGTTGATTCGATGAGGTGGAAGTTCAGGTGAGTGGATTCTTTCCAGCAGGAGTCGGGCCCCAGCCCGGGCCATCTCGCGGCTTGGCTGCGGGAACGGTCTCGGACTCGCGATCTACTTTCACCGTGGTGGCGAGGGAGTCCTTGACCTTCTGGCCGTGGGGGCCTGTTCATCCACGGGATGGTTTCGATCATGGAGGCCTGAGTGCCGGAGGCGGGCAGGACGGCCTGAAACCTTAGCAGCGCGGTCATGTCGGACCCAGGTAGGGGGACGCAGCCTTCCGGGCCATAGGCCAGGAAAGTCTGTCACTGCTAATTCCGGCCGAGCCCGGCGGCTTCCCGTGCGAGCTTGGTGATCTGCTCCCAGTCATTGTTTTCCATGGCTGCCTTCGGCGTGAGCCAGCTCCCGCCCACGCAGGAAACGTTCGGCAGCGCGAGGTAGTCCGGTGCCGAGTCCAGGCTGACGCCGCCGGTCGGGCAGAACTGCACCTGCGGGATGGGCGCCCCGATGGCGGCGAGGTATTTAGGGCCGCCGGCAGGTCCTGCCGGGAAGAACTTCATGGCATTCAGCCCGTGCTCGAGGACCATCATCACCTCACCGACCGTGGCAACGCCCGGGAGGACCGGAATTCCGAGTGCCAGCATGTGGGCCAGCAGGCCCGGCGTCACCCCGGGGCTGACCAGGAAGCCGGCTCCCGCTGCCACCGCGGCGTCAGCCTGGCCCGGAGTGAGGATGGTGCCCGCGCCGACGGAGATATCAGGCACCTCGTCTGCGATGAGTTTGAGCGACGTGAGGGCGCTCTCGGTCCGGAGGGTGAGTTCGATGATGCGGACACCCCCGTCCGCCAGCGCCCGGGCGACGGGCACGGCGTGCTGCGGGTCATCGATGGTCACCACCGGGATGACGGGTGAAACGTGCAGGATGCTCGTGGTATCAGCCATGGTTGATCTCATTTCTCAGGCCGTCCAGCCCGGAGGTGTCGATAGTGCGGTACCAGTGGAGGAGGAGGTCCGCGAACCCCTGGTGTGCCGCGAGTCCGCCGTCGAAGATGCTGCGGCAGCCAAGCAGCGCAGGAACCACCGTTGCCGCCGTGCGCGTAGCCGGCAGTGCCGCATGGAGCTCCGCCGCGAGCGGATCGTTCAGGTCCGGGGTCGCGGTGGAGGCCACGTGGTGCATCCAGGCGGCCACGGCCAGGGCCGCCCACCGGGGCTCGCGGCCGGCGTCCAGGCTGCCGCGGACCGTGGCCAGCAGCCGCAGCCCGATCTTCTGGGAGCCGTCGCTTCCCACCTTGGCGGTAGTGTGTCCCAGCGCGGGATTCGCGAACCTCCGGAGCACCTGGGCGCAATACTCGGCGCCGTCCAGTCCGGCCGGAAGCGTGATGCTGGGGAGGGCGTCCTCGGCCATCATGCGGCTGCAGGCTGTGCGGAAGGCCTCCTCCCCCACGGCGTCGCTGATGGTGGCCTTTCCCGTTGCCAGCCCCAGGTACGCCAGCATGGAGTGGCTGGCGTTGAGCAGGCGCAGCTTCGTAGCTTCCCACGCTGCGACGTCGGAGCTGAAAAGCGCGCCAGCGTCCTCCCAGCGCGGGCGGTGCGAAGCGAAGTTGTCCTCGATCACCCACTGCAGGAAAGGTTCTGCCACCACGGCGGCCTCGTCCCGGAGGCCCAGTTCACGCTCGACGGCGTCCAGGTCACCGGCCGTGGTGGCCGGCACCATCCGGTCCACCATGGTGTTGGGGAACGTGACATTCGCCTCCAGCCAGGCCAGAAGCGGCTCTGCCTCGCCCGTCGGCAGTTCGGCGGCGAAGGCGTGCACGAGGCTCCGGGTTAGCTCCCCGTTGCCGGGAAGGTTGTCACACGAGACCACGGTGAGGGGTCCGGAGTCGGCGCGGGCGCGCTGCTGAAGCCCGCGGGCGATCTGTCCGATGGCCGTCTGCGGAGGCTCCCCGGATAGGTCGGCCCGGACCTGTTCGTCGCCGGTGTTGAGGGTTCCGGTGCGGGGATCGATCCGGTAGCCCTTCTCGGTGATGGTGAGCGTGATGACCGACGTCGACGGATCGGCGATCCGGTCCACCACGGCTCCGGGATTGTCCCGGCCGGAGATGGCCTCCACGATGCTGGAGACCACGCGGAGCGGAGCGGCACCGCTCCCCCGCTCGGCCACGGTGAAGAGCCCGTCCTGCGGCGTCATTTGACGGGCCACAGTGTCCGAACGCTGGGTCACGCCGATGATTCCCCACCCGAAGTCGCCGGAGGCCAGCATCGCGTTCTCGGTGAATACCGCCGTGTGGGCGCGGGCGAAGGCGCCCAGGCCAAGGTGCACAATGCCGGGGCGCAGTTTTTCACGGGGCAGCAGTTCCTGGTGGCTTTCGCTGGCCGCCAGCGACGCGGAGCTTAGGCGTGCGATGACAGTTCTCCTTCGGGGGTCCGCAGGGCATGGGCGCTGGTCTGTTCAAAGGTGGGGATGAAGCCGGTCCCGCCCTTGCCGCCCACCACGAGCGATGCCGCGGCAGCGCCGAACCGGGCGGCCGCGGCGAGGTTGTCGCCCAGCACTATCCGGGCGGTCAGCGTGCCCACGAAGGCGTCGCCCGCTCCGGTCTGGTCCAGGACTGACGGCGCCGGAATCGCAGGAACCCAGGAGGACCCGTGGTCACGGTCCAGTAGTTCACCGTCCAGCTGGATGCCCTCCGCACCGCAGGTCACGGCCACGTTCGCAGCCCCGAGGGCGTGCAGCTTGCCGGCAGCCTCCTTTGGCGTGGCGCAGTCCAGCAGTGCGGTCGTTTCGCCCGGGAAGGAGGGAGTGACCAGGAAGGTCCGCGGCGCCAGTTCGGCGAGGACCGCCGTCGCCTCCTCCACCGAGGTGAGCCTGGGCCGGAAGTTGGGATCGAAAACGAAGCGCCGGCACAGTGCCGCGGCTTTAAGAACGGCAGCCCGCGAGGATGCGGAAATGGCGCAGGCGATGCCGCCGGCAATGACGGCCCCCGCCGCGGAGAAGACGCCCGGATCGACGTCGTCGGGGCACAGGGTGGACCCGACGCTGCCCGAGCGGGCGTAGGAGAACTCGCGCTGGCCTTCCGGGTCGGAGTGCACCAAGTAGACGCCCTGCTGGCCGGTCCGGAACTTCAGCAGCTCGTCGGAAATGCCGAGTTCGCGGATCCTGGCGGCGATGGCGTGGCCGAGGTCGTCGTCGGTCAGCACCGCCAGCAGCCCGGTGCGGGCTCCGGCCGCAGCGGCGGCCGCGGCGACGTTCAACGCGTCGCCGGAGATGCCCACCAGCGCAGGCACGCCATGGGCAAACGCGACGTCGGTTGCCACCTCCACGAGGATCTCACCGAGCACGACCACATCGAAGGGCCGGTAGGGGCGGTTCTCTTGTGCGGACACGCCTGATTCGTTTGTTGAGGCGCTCACCAGTCGTGCACCGACCCGTCGAGCCGGCGGTTGATGGGCAGGTATTTCGGGTCAAACGGGAAGGCCGCGGCCGCCTCCTCATTGAATTCGACGCCGATGCCCGGAGCGTCCCCGGGGTGCATGTAGCCGTCGGTGAAGGTGTAGGACGTCTTGAAGACCTCACCTGCGGGGTCCCGGTGGCCCATGTACTCCTGGACGCCGAAGTTCGGAATGCTCATGTCCACATGCAGGGCCGCGGCGAAGGAGACCGGCGAAAGATCCCCGGCGCCGTGCGAGCCGGACCGGACCCCGTACAGATCTGCGAGGGAGAAGATCCGGCGCAGGTGCGTGATGCCGCCGGCGTGCGAAACGGACGTGCGGATGTAGTCGATCAGGCGTTCGGTAATCAGCTGCTGGCAGTCCCAGATCGAGTTGAACACCTCGCCGACGGCGATGGGCGTGGTGGTGTGCTGGCGGATCAGGCGGAACGCCGACTGGTCCTCGGCCGGCGTCGGATCCTCGATCCAGAACGGACGGTACTGCTCCAGCGAGGCACCCAGGCGGCCGGCCTCGATCGGCGTCAGGCGGTGGTGCACGTCGTGCAGGACGTGCACGCCGTAGCCGAACTGCTCGCGGACGTGCGCCATCATCTTGGGTGCGAAGTCCAGGTAGGACGTGGTCTCCCACATGTCCTCCTGGGGAACGTTGCCGCTGGCCGGCTCGTAGGTCCTGCCGTCCACGGGTGCGATCCCGTAGGTCTTTTCCAGCCCCGGCACGGCAGCCTGGGCACGGATGGCTTTGTACCCGAGGTCCAGGTGGTGCTGGAAGTCGGCGCTGAGGTCCTCCAGCGTCGAGCCGCTGGCGTGCCCGTACACCATGACGCCCTCGCGGGCCGCCCCGCCCAGGAGTTCGTAGACCGGCATGCCGGCCACCTTGCCCTTGATGTCCCAGAGCGCGACGTCGATCGCGGCGATCGCAGTCATGGTCACCGGCCCGCGGCGCCAGTAGGCGCCCTTGTAGAAGTACTGCCACGCGTCCTCAATGCGGCGGGCGTCGCGGCCGATCAGCAGCGGGCACAGGTGCTCCGACAAGTAGGCCGCCACGGCCATTTCGCGGCCGTTCAGCGTGGCGTCGCCGACGCCGGTAACGCCGTCCTCGGTTTCAATAACGAGCGTGACGTAATTCCGTCCTGGCGACGAAACCACTACTCGTGCGTCGGTGATCTTCACTGGTTGGTCCTTCAGGTGGTGATGGGGGATCTTAAAGTAGGTCGCAGTAGAGGCCGTTCTGAGCCCTCAAAACGGCCTCTGCTGCTATTCAGTTGGGCTGAGCCGGAGCATGACTTTGCTGCTGCCGGAGGCGGGGTCTGCCGAGGTGCGCATGGCTTCCTCCGCCTGGTCGATGCCGAATTTGTGGGTGATGACGGGTGAGACGTCCAGGCCGTTGGCCATGGCGCGGAGTGCGTCGCCGATCTCGTCCACGAACCGGTAGGAACCGATCCAGGTGATCTCACGGGTCACCAGGTCACCGAGGGCAGCCGGCGCCGGGGCTCCGGGAAGGTTGCCCACCTGGACCAGGGTCCCGCCACGGGCGGTGGCCCGCAGCACACCTCCCAGTACTGCCGGGATTCCGGAAGCTTCGAATACCAGCTCCATGTCCTCGGGAAGGCTGCCGCCGCCGGCGACGTTCAGGACTTCGTCTGCTCCCATGGCTTTGGCGATCCGCAGCGAATCATCGTTGATGTCCGCGGCGATGACCGTCCTCGCGCCGGCGTACTTGGCCGCCGCGACCACGAGTGAGCCGATCGGCCCGGCGCCGTTGACCAGGACATCCCGGCCGGCGAGGGACCGTGCCCGGCCAACTGCGTGCATGGCGACGGCGAGCGGTTCGGCGAGGGCGCCGCGCAGGGTGTCCACGCCGTCGGGCAACGGACGGATCTGCGACGCCCTGGCGACCTTCCGCTCGCTGAACCCGCCGTCGGTGTGCGGGTCAAAGGCCGCCGAACCGAAGTACCTGATGCGTGGGTAGAGGTTGGTACGGCCCGCCAGGCGATCCGGCATGATTCCATCTCCCACAAGCTCCGCGGGATGCACGGTAACCGGCTGGCCAACCTCGAGATTGTGCACTCCGGCGCCCAGCTGGGCGATCCGGCCGGCCACTTCATGACCGAGGACGAGCGGCGACTTCAGGGCCGCGGTCCCGGAGGCGCCGTGCCGCCAGTACGAGAGGTCCGAGCCGCAGATCCCGCCCCATTCGACGTCGATGACTACCTCGCCGGGTCCGGCGACGGGCTCGGGGCGCTCGTCGATGCGGAGGTCGTTCGCTCCGTGGACTACGACCGCTTTCATACGGCATCTTCCAGGCGGACCATGTCGCGGCCACGGACTTCGGGTCCCACGAACGCGGAGATCAGGGTGATCAGGGAGTAGGCGATGAGCATCGCGGCGAGCGGCCACCAGTGGCCGGTGATGGCGGTGAGGGTGGCGGCCAGCAGCGGGCCGATGGCGGTGGCCAGGATGCCGCCGATTTCCTTGGCCAGTGCCAGTTGGGTGAAGCGGGTACGTGCTCCGAAGAACTCGGCCATGGTGACGCTTTCCATGGCGAAGAGGCTCAGGACGCCGAGGTTCAGGCCGACGACCATGGCCACGGTGATGAGGGTGGTGTTGCCGCTGGTGACCATCAGCATCATGGGGATGGCGAACAGTGCCGTGAGCGAGCTCAGCACCAGGTACAGCGGCCTCCGGCCGAAGCGGTCACCCAGCAGGCCCATCACCGGGATGGTGAGGAATCCGAGCAGGGAGCCGTACATGATGGCGCTGGTGCCGACGCTCTTGTCGACCAGGAGCACGGTGGCGAGGTAACCGACGAGGAAGGTCTGGACCAGCCCCGAGTTGCCGGCCTGCCCGAAGCGCAGGCCGAGGGCGATGAGGAAGGCCTTGCCCTTGCGCTGGTGCAGTGCAGCCTCGATGGTGCTGGTGTTGGCGAGTTCATCTGTCGCGGCGATTTCGCGCTTGGACAGTGCCACACCGTCTACGACGTCGGCGCGCTCCTCGAAGACGGGGCTTTCCTTCAGGGAGCGGCGGACCCAGACGGCGAAGATCATCAGGACGAAGCTGAGCAGGAACGGAATGCGCCAGCCCCAGCTCAGGAGCTGGTCTTCGGGCAGGGTGGAGACGAGGATTGCCCAGATGGCGGAGGCCGCGAGGGTTCCGGAGTTCGTGCCGAGGCAGACGAGGGAGGAGATGAGTCCGCGGCGGCGGGCGGGAGCGAACTCGGCCAGCATTACCGTGGCTCCGGCGATCTCGGCGCCGGCGCCGAAGCCCTGGGCAAGGCGAAGGGCAACCAGCAGGATGGGAGCCCAGATGCCGATCATTGCGTAGGTGGGGAGGACGCCGATGAGGGTGGTGGACGCACCCATCAGCGCGATGGTGATGAAGAGGACCTTTTTGCGGCCAATCCTGTCACCCATGCGGCCGAAGTAGACAGCGCCGGCAAGACGGGCGACGTAGCCGACGCCGTACGTCGCCATGGCGGCGATCAGGCCAATGATCGGGCTGACGTCGGGGAAGAAGAGCTTGTTGAAAACGATGGCTGCTGCCAGCGAGTACAGCTGGAAGTCCATGAATTCCATGGCGGTTCCCAACCACCCGGAAACGGCGACCTTTGCCAGTTCCTGAGTGGGTTTTGCTTCCGCTTTGGTGGTGGGCGGCGCGATGCTCTCAGTCATCTGATGCTCCTTTGCAGGCGATGAAAAACGAAGGGGAGAGTTGAACGGGAGAGAGGCCGGTGTGTTCTCAGCATGTGACCGGCGGCACCTCGTAACTACTACCATACAAGCACTACCATTCTAGTGTGTCAAGAGAATAGACTGGAGGCATGGCATCCGATAAACACAGCAAAGGGCAGCCGCTGCGGCTCTCCGTGCGCGACCAGACCTTGGAAACGCTGCGGCGCCGCATCATTTCCCTGCAGCTTCCTCCGGGTGAACCCCTGTCGGAGAACGAGCTCGCGCACGAATTGGGTGTCAGCCGCACACCGGTGCGGGAGAGCCTGATCCTGCTCAGGGAAGAAGGACTGGTTCAGGTCTACCCGCAGATCGGATCCTTCGTCTCACTCGTGGATCTGGGACGCGTTTCGGAAGCACAATTCGTCCGGGAGGCCATCGAGTGTGCCTCATTGCGCGACCTCTCGGTCGACGACGCAGGCATTGCGGGACTTCGGGCGATACTCCAGAGCCAAACGGAAGCTGATGCCAAAAGCGACGTGGAGGAGTTCTTCCGCCTGGACGAGGAATTCCATCGCGAACTCCTCCGGCTTGCCGGACACGAATCCGCTTGGGCTGCCGTCAACTCCGCAAAAGCGCACCTCGATCGCGCTCGGCGTTTGAGCCTGCTGGACACGAGGCCCATCGCAACGCTGATCCAGCAGCACACCGCAGTGGTGGACGCCCTGGAAGCCAACAACCCGGCCGACGCCGACAGCTCCCTCCGCCTGCACCTGCGAGGCGTTTTCGAGGATGTGCAACGGATCCAGCAAGCGACTCCGCAACTTTTCTCCGACGGCGCCGCTCCGCGGCCGACTCGCCGCAGTGTCGCCCGGCTGGGTTGAGGTCACGGCGCGGCCAGCATGACCACCCCGGAGACGGGCGGTCGACCGAAGGTCGCGTCAACCGAATTCGGGACAGGTGGCCCGCCACTCGCCGAGCGCGCCGAGGTAGCTTTCCCACTCGGTGCGGGTGAGATTGCGGCCGGCCAGCAGGCACGCCTGATCGACGTGGAGCCGCGGGTCGAGGTTCCAGATGATAATTCCTGCCTTGCCGTTGACAGCGACCGCCATTCCGTCGGGTCGCAGGACGCCGGGGCTGATGAAGGGGGCATCCGCCGGCAGGGGGGTTCCGAGCCGCGTGCCGGTGTCCGTGTCGTATACCGAGACAGTCTGGTCATTGGCACCGGCCATGAGCACGCGTCCGTCGTCGCTGACCTGCAGCAGGGATATCTCTCCGCGTGCTCCAGCGAGGGTTCGGAGGGCGCGCAACTGTGCGTCGTACTGGGTGATCTGGCCGCGGGCGTTCGAACCGAAAACAGTACCGTCGGGCGCAAGCACGCTGACGTCGCCGCCGGGCACCGCGTCGATGAGCGTCTCGCCCGTGAGCCCGTCCAGAAGAGTCATGACCGGTCCCTCCGGTGTGAGGGACGAAACCAGGACGCGCCCCGCCGCGTCGGTTGAGATGGCGCGCGGTTCGCCGTCGACGTGCAGTGTTGGCTCAATCCGCGTCATCGTCGCGTTCTCTACCGTCCAGATGGTGCCGTCAGTGAACAGAACATGGAGCCGATCGCCGGATGCCGCCGGCCAGAGATTGGAGGCGTCGAGGGGGACCGCATCGCCGTAGACGCGCTCACCGGTGACGGCATCCAAGTATCCGAGCGCCTCCTCCGCTGGAAAGTACGCAGCGAGCGCGTTCGGCGCCACCCAGCCGGCACCTTCGATCACCCCCATCCGCCGCACGCGCGCGTCGGCGTCGGCATCCCAGAGGGAGTAGTCGCTGAACTCGTCGGACCGCTTCGACCCCGGGCTCCGCGTCGCGGTGACGAGGCGTGAGCCAGAGATGTCGTAGCGGTCCAGATTCACCTGACCTTCCGCGATCAGGGTGGCCACCGGGCCGCTGCCATCCAACCGCCAGCGGGTGATCACGGGCTCGGACGCGCCCACGGCGACCAAAGTCCGTCCGTCCGCCGAGACCATCAACTCGCCCACATCGCCGCGCTGAGGGTCGAACCTTTTCCCGGTCAGGCCGCCGTCGATCATTGACCGCTCCTCGATCTTGCCGAAACGGTCTCCGCAATACGCCGCGCCGGAAGCCACTGAGGCAGCAAGCCACGGGCAAGGCTCCGGATGGGAACTGGTGAAACCCGTGCTCCAGACAACGCGGGATTCCTTGAGATCTACCGCGGCCAGGCCGTCGTTGCCGGCGCCGACCACCAGACCGCCGCCGGCGTCGACGAGCCGAACACCGACCATTCCAGGCGGTGCCTGAACTTCGGACGCGACGTTCCCTGTCGCCGGGTCGGCGATTCGGAGTAGGCCACCGCTCGATCCGATTACGAGCTTTCCCGAGGCCGAGAATGCGATGCTTACGTTCCGTGGAATGTCGGGGCCGGTTTGATTCTCGATGCGGCCGCTCAGCAGTCCGTTCGAAAGATCGAGAATGCTAACACTCCCAGTGCCGGCGTCGGCGAGCGCTGCGAATGCGCCAGTCGAGTCGACCACAAGATCGTCGACGGTTGCATTGACCGCAGTCGGTGGGAGGACTCTTGTTCCCTTGGGCAGGTCGAAGGCGCTGACCAGCGTGCAGGGAGTCGCCGAACCACACACCGCACCTTCTCCCGGCACGGCAGCAACGACACGTTGTCCGTCGGCACTCATCCCCAGGACGGTACCTTCGACGATGGACCGTTCGTAAGCCGGCGCCCCGATCGGCTCGCTCATGGCCGACGTCTCGAAGTCGTATCGCGCGATGTTCCCGTCGCCGAGAAGCACGGCCGCGCCGGTACCGCCCGGCAATGCTGCCGCGATCAGTCTGTCGACCCCTGATATCCGCTGATACCCGAGAAATCCTGGCTCCGTGCTAAAAACCCCGAGGAGCGCGGACTGCACGCGCGCGTCGTCCGGCCACCGGCGATACGCCTCCACGGCCAGGAGCGTCGCCAGGTCGCGGGCGGATGATCGCAGCGCACTCGACTGGCCGACCATTGCCTCGAGTTGAGCCTCCTGCTGAGCTCCACGGGATTCCTCGCTGCGGCGCGAAGCCTCGACTGCTCCGCTGACCGCGAGGACCCCCGTGATGACGGCGACACCCAGCACACCGGCGACGGTCCTGAGCAGCCGCCGGAGGCGGACGTTCTGCCGCGCATCGTTTATGGCCCGCTCGCGGCGCTCCCGTTCGCCGCGGTCGGCTCCCTCGATGGAGGCGCGGACGAAGCGGGACTCGGTCCGGGTCAGGCTCCCCGGGTTCTCGTCGATGAGCTCTCTCGCCGCGGCCAGGCGCGCACCGCGGTACAACTCGTCGTCGCTTTCGCCTGACTCCGCCCAGCCCACCGCTGCCCTGCTCAGATGCTCGAGCACGCGGTGCGCTTCTCGGTCAACCTCGAGCCAATCGTGCAGGCGGGGCCACGCACGGCTGATCGCCTCGTGGCTCAGGCTCACCATGTCCGCCTCTACCGTCAGTAGCCGCGCAGCTGCGAGACGGCCGACGATACCCTCAAGTCCCCTGTCTCCGGTGAGCGCACGTAAAGGCAGGGGCCGATGGACGATCGAATCACCGTGGGTGATCGAGACGAGCCGGAGCAGCAGGAGCCTGCAGCCCTGGCGGTCGGGTTCCGTCAGCGAAAGATACAGCCGTTCGGCCGTTCGGCTGATCGATCCGCTGAGCCCGCCGGTTCCCCGGTAGGCCTCGAGAGTAAGCGTCGAGCCCTCACGTCGGGCCCAGGTCTCGGCGAGGGCGTGGGCGAGTAGAGGCAGGCCGCCCGGGTGAGCCTCGGTCTCGCTCACCATGAGATCGACCAGCCCGGCTTCGAAAGTCAGCCCCGCCTGCCGGGCAGGCTCCTTTATCGCGGCTGTCAACGCGGCGGCGGCCGGGGCCGTCAGCACCTGAAGGCCTGTCGCCAGGAGCGGAGCGATCCCGGGCTGTGAGGCGCAAGCATCGAGGAGATCCGAACGGACGACGATCGCCACCCGGTGTCCCTCGTCGAGCTGTCGCGCGACGCCGGCACAGTATTCCGCGGCCGCAACGGGCGCTGCGGCGGCGAAGGCCTCCTCGAACTGGTCGATGACGAGTAGATGCCGCGAGCCGTCGCCGACGCTGAGCGCAGGTAGGGATCGGGCCGGGGTGGTGATGGTGACCTCGTCGCCGCGGCCCAGGAACATCGGTGCCACCCCAGCCCGCAGTAGCGAGGACTTGCCACACCCGGATGGCCCGGAGACGACGCAGAATCCGTCGCGAGTGAGCCGCTCTGCGGTCGCCGCGATGTCGGTGTCCCGGCCGAAGAAGCGCTCCGCATCATCGATACCGAATGGGGCGAGGCCGGGATAGGGGCACAGGTCGTCCCCATCCTGCGTGGCTGGTACATCAAGGAGCCCAGGATCCTGCTGAAGAATCGCTTTCTCGAGCGTCTGAAGTTCGGATCCCGGGTCGGCGCCGAGCTCATCCGCGAGCAGCGCGCGCACGCGGCGCAGGGTCGCCAGCGCCTCCCCCTGCCGCCCCGAGCGGTACTGCGCGAGGGCCAACGCCCACCAGCGGGCTTCACGCAAGGGTTCGGCCGCGACTGCGCGCGCCGCGTCAGCCGCGACCGTGGGATGGTCACCGGTGGCGAGCCGAGCGCGGAGCAGATCGTCCTCGACGCCGTGCCGCAACTCGAGGATCCTCGCGATGTCATCGGTGGCTCCCCGCCAGCCGCGGAGTGCAGGGAAAGGGTCCGTCGGCGCGATCGCCAGGGAGCGCCGCAGTTCCGCGACAGCGCGCCCCGGCTGCCCGCCGTCCAGGTGCATCCGTCCGCGCCCGATCTGATTCTCGAACCGCGAGATGTCCAGGTCGCCGTCCTCGAGCTGAAGCCGGTATCCGTTCGCTGAAGTTTCGATACGTTCGCTGCCGACCGCCCGCCGGACCACCCCGACGGATGCCTGAAGCTGCTTGCGCCACGTGCCCGGGAGAACATCGCCCCAGATGGCGTCGGCGAGTGTGCCGGTCGAGGTGACCTCGCCGTTTCGCAGCGCGAGCACGCTGAGCACGATTTGTTCGCGCGGAGCGAGTCGAGGCGCGCCATCAACCTGAACGGCGCCGAGCACGGATACACCCATGAGGCATTGTTGAGGTGCCTGGAGAGCAGTGTCAACGGACGGAGGCTTCCCGCATACCGGATGGATACCGTTCCGGCCGGTGCGGATACCGGCGGGTGCGACGATGCCGGCATGAATACAACCCTAAAACTGTCTTCTCCTCCCCGCCGGGCGCGAACCGTCGCGGTAATCCTCGCCAGCGTTCTGATGGGAACGCTCGGCGCGTGCACCTCCGTTGACAACCTGGGCGCCGCGAATGTCTGGTCCCTCACGCGTCCCGAAGCTTCGGTCGGTGGCGTGGCTCTTTCGGTCGAAAACGGCGCCCGCTGGACAGGCGACGGATTGCAGATAAACGGCGCGGGCTACGCCACCACCTCGGCGCCTGGCCCCATCGCCACCGACTCGAGCTTCACAGTGAGCGCCTGGGTACGCCCGACGGGTCAGCCCAAGGACTACGCCGCGGTCCTCAGCCAGTCCGGGGATGTCGCTGGTGCATTTTTTCTGGGCGTCGCCGAGGGGTTCTGGTCGTTCTCGGTCAAACCGAAAGATGGCAACGGGGACAACTTCGTGACCAACCGCGACCGGGCCTCAGGAGTCGGGGTAAAACCGGACGCCTGGGTACATCTCGCGGGAGTTTACGATTCCGCTGGTGGACGGGCCCGCTTTTTTCTCAACGGCTACCCGGCCAGCGTCGAGGGTGTCGCCACGGACCCCTTGTTCGCAGCGCAAGGTTCGCTGCTATTCGGTCGCGGCCAAGCGCACGGAGAACTGGCTGACTCATTCGAAGGCACAGTTGCCGACGTGCGAACCTGGTCGCGTGCCCTCGACCCTCAGGAGGTGAAGGCCGCCGCGCTGATCGCGGCACCGGACGGGGTCACACTCGAACGGTCAGGGCAGCCGGCAGCGTTGGTCTGCCCGAATCCGCATGGTGGTGTCTGCCTGGGCCCCCTGGATGCGGGTACCTACTCGACCACGTCCTTTGAACCGACATTGTCGTACACCGTCCCGGAAGGCTGGGCCAACGGTGAGGATTTGCCGGGCAATGTACTGCTAAGCCGGATCGACGATCCAGAGGAGGGCATCTGGGGCGGGAGCTACATCGGCGTTTACCAGAATGTCAGTGCTCCGGCGTCCTGCGGCGAAGAAGCGCAGCCGGGGGTCGGCACGAGCGCCGCGGAACTCGCTGCGTGGTACCGCACGGTGCCGGGCCTCGAGATCGTGGACGACGCTCCCGTATCGGTGGGCGGTTTGTCCGGTATCGCGCTCGACTTCCGGGTGAGTGAAGGGTGGAGGAGCCCTTGCCCGCTCGACGGCGTCATCCACGCGATTCCCGTCATCATCGGCGGCGGCGTTTCTGAGCTGCATCACGTGATCGGCGCCCCGCTGGAAATGCGCCTCTTCCTCCTCGACTGGAAGGAAGGAAACGTCGCGATCGAGGTCACTGCCGTGCTCGGGCAGCACAGCCTGCTTGACTACCACGGCGGGGCCGGAGCCGGCGCAGTCGTCGACTCCTTCAAATTCCGGTCGTGACGGGACGGACGCTGATCCTACGGAGCGTGTGGGAGGGTGGGCTGCCGGTGCTTGCTTGCCTGCGTCGACGTCCACCCCCGCTGGTGAAGCCGTTCGAAGCCGTCCAAAGGAGCAGGTCGAGCGCGAATTCAAACTCAAACTGGTCGTCACAGCCGGTCCCGACTACCGAGCCTTCATCGCGGCGGGCGGCCGGGGCTATCTGCAGGATATTCGGATAGCGTCTCGCCATTGCCCGGCCCAGGAGCCGCACCGTGAGCGTCGCAAACTAGCGACGGCGCGGATCCCGTTACCCGGCGGGGCCCGCCAGTGCGGCGTATGCCTTGGCCTGGTCGCGTACCTCGTGGATGTAAGTATCAGACTGGTTGTAGGAGTAGACGGCGTCTGTCCAGCCCGCTGCTGTGGTGAGGTCACGGCCTTGGGCGCACAGGTACGAGGCGGCACTTAGCGCGGCGTCATCGATGTTGAAGGGGTCGGCTTCGCCGTCGTGGTTCCCGTCCCTACCTGCGTACCGCCAGGTGGAGGGAATGAACTGCATTGGCCCGACGGCGCGGTCCCAGTGGGCGTCGCCGTCGAGGGCGCCGTCGTCCGTGTCCGCGATGGCGGCGAAACCGTCGCCGTCGAGGCTGGGGCCGATAATCGGCCCGCTCGCCTGCCCTGCGCTCGTCAGGTGTCCGCCGCCGTAGGTTCCGTGGGCGGATTCGATGAAGCCGATGGCCGCCACCGTGTTCCAGCCGATGCCGCAGGCCGGAGTGGAATCGCTGGCCGCACCGGCGGCAGCCACGTAGGCCCGCAGCGCGCGGGCGGGTATGCCGGTCTGCGCCGCCGCGCGGAGGAGCCACTGGGCGTCCGCACTCCGCGTTACGTTCACGGCGGGGGTGCTGCCTGCTGACAGCACTTCGAATTTCGCCTCCGCGCGGGGCGGCGGGGGCAGGGCCCCGCGCGCCTGCGCACCGGACAGCGGGAGCGCCCAGAACAAGAATCCGGTGACAACGCAGAACACGAACACGCTGAACACTGCAAGGCGCTTCAGGCGGAGCACGGACTACCCAGGCACTCCGTGGACGCCGGGGGCCGGGCGCCGTCGTGATCGCTTGCCACTGAGTGACTCTCATTCCTGTGCTTTTTTGAACCGGTTGCCAACGTACATTATGGCCGCGCGCAGAAGTGCCGGTCACTTTCCGGGCCGCGGCTTGGGTGCTCGATTGTTGCAGAACGTGTCGCGATTGTTGGGAAATCGAAGATTCTGCAACAAAGTGGATGTTGTCCCGGTCTGAAACGTTCGGGGCGAACGAAAAACTGCCACAGAACGAATTAACACCATCCAGATCGGCTGAGAGACCTGGCTCGATGACGCCGTAGCAACCACCCTTCGGGCACGGTGCTAATGCCAGGACCGATGGCGATTGCCGAGATCCCAAGTTCCACCGAGCAAAGCGAGAGTTGAGCCGGGCACACTTGCAGGGTCTTGGAGTCCCTCGGTCACGACCGAGAGGATCCACGATGGATACCAACGAATACCGCAAGGCCCATTTGCGAGCGAAGACCAAACGCCGCCCGTTGACCCTGCTGGCCCTCATGGGTGCAGCCGCCCTGGCCCTGAGCGCCTGCGGCGGCGGCGCCAGCGGAACGTCGGCCGCGCAGGCCCAGGACAGCACTCCGGTGCAGGGCGGGACCTTCGTCTTCGCGGAAGTCACGCCGATCAACAACTTCCAGACCCAGGCGGCACGCTTCTACGAGAAGGCCAACGTCCTGAACAGCGTGCTCGACCGGCTGACGTATTTCGACGCCGAGAAGGGTGAACTTGTTCCGTGGATCGCCAGCAAATTCACGGCGAGCGAGGATCAGACCAAGTTCACCTTCACGATCCGCCCCGGCGTGACGTTCAGCGATGGAACGCCCCTTGACGCCGCAGCGGTCCAGGCGAACTTTGACGCGTTGGGAAAGGGCATCGAGAGTGCCAAGATCCAGCCGAACGTCGACTTCTCCGCCTACAAGTCCTCCCAGGTCATCGGCAGCGACCAGGTGGAAGTGACGCTGTCCACCCCCGACGCCAACTTCCTGCGGGCCACCTCCTCCGTCACGGCCGGACTCGTCTCACCGAAGACCCTCGCCCTGGACAACGCCGGCCAGTCAGCCATCGCGAAGATATCTGGCTCTGGTCCCTTCGCCTTCGAATCAGAGAAGGCAGATGAGGAAATCGTCCTGGCCAAGCGTGCAGACTACGCCTGGGCCCCGGAAGGAGCCCCGAACCAGGGGGCCGCCTACCTGGACAGGGTCGTTGTGAAGTACCTGCCGGAGGTGGCACACCGCGCCGGTGCCGTGCAGACCGGCCAGGTTGACCTGGTCCGCGGCCTGCAGCCTGCCGATGAAACCACCCTTGCCGGCAGCGGCAACCAGGTCCTTCCGGCCAAGGGCATCGACCTGACGTCAAACATGGCGGCGGTACGCATCGGCAGCGGCAAGCTCGCCGACGCGAAGGTCCGCCAGGCACTGCAGTCCGGAATCGACCGGCAGACGATTAAGGACACCGTCCTCTCCGACAGCTACGAACTCGCCGGCTCCATCCTCAACCGTGAGGCACCGGACTTCGTTGACCTCTCCGCGGAACTGGCCTACAACCCGGAGAAGTCCAAGACCCTGCTCGAGGAGGCTGGGTGGGCGGTTGGCGCCGACGGCATCCGCGCCAAGGACGGCCAGAAGCTCGAAGTCACGGTCACCTCCTCAAACAACTCCGTCGTCATCAAGCCGGCCTTCGAACTTATCGAGCAGCAGTGGCGCGAGATCGGCGTGAAGTTGGTCAACCGCGCCGCAGACAACACTTTCCTGGCGACCGCCATGAAAGATGCGAACGTGGAGTTCTTCGGAACCCGGCAGTTCGTGTACGGCGGCCTTGGCCCGGTCTTCGGCCCGGTGACGAACACGCAGACACTGAATGCCGACCAGCAGCTCAATGCGCTCTTCGCCAGTGAACGCGGCGCGACCAACGGTGCCAAGCACAAGGAGCTCGTCGCCGCGGAACAGCGGGCACTGGTTGCCGACCAGGCGCTGGCCCTCGTTCTCTGGGACGAGGTCCAGGTTTACGGCGCCAACTCCACGGCGCATGTGGAATTCACCTCCGGCACGGCCCCGATCTTCCAGGGTGCCTGGAAGACCAGCAAGTAGCTGATCATGGGCCTTTACTTTGCACGCCGCCTCGGGCAGGCACTGGTTGTCATCTGGCTGGCGTACACCCTCGTGTTCCTGGCAGTGCAGCTGCTGCCCAGCGACCCGGTCACAATCTTCCTCTCGGCGGACGCGGCGGCCGACCAGGCAACGATCGACGCCATCAAGGCCCAATACGGCTACGACCAGCCCCTGCTGGTGCAGTACATCAGCCAGCTGGGGCAGCTGCTCCGGGGCGACGTGGGATATTCCCTGGCCTCGGGGCAGTCCGTGGCGGCGCGCATCGGAGGAGTCGCCGGATCCACCCTGGCGCTGGCGTCCAGCGCATTCGTGGTGGCCGTCGTCCTTGCCGTCGCCCTCGTGGCCTCGGCAACGCTGAGCCGTTCCACCCTGCTGCAGCGATTCATCACCAACCTGCCGCCGTTGTTCGCGGCGGTCCCGGTGTTCTGGCTCGGGCTGGTGCTGCTGCAGCTTCTGTCGATCCAGCTCGGCGTGATGTCCTTGTTCCCGGACGGGTCCTTTGCCTCATTGGCGGTGCCCGTCCTGGTCCTGGCCCTTCACGTTTCCGCCCCGATCGCGCAGGTGCTGCTCAAGAGCATCACGCACGTTTACGAGCAGCCGTTCATCGACGTCCTGCGCGCCAAAGGCGCCTCGCCCGCGTGGATCTTCTGCCGCCATGCGCTGAAGAACGCGGCGGGGCCCGCCATGACAATCGCCGGCATCACCGTAGGAACCCTGCTGGCCGGTTCCGTCATCACCGAGACGGTCTTCGCCCGGTCCGGCCTCGGGTCGGTGGTACTCCAGGCCGTCACGGTCCAGGATGTGCCCCTCGTCCAGGGTCTGGTGCTGCTGACGGCGACGGCGTTCGTCGCGGTGAACCTGATCGTCGACCTGCTGTATCCGCTGCTGGATCCCCGCGTCCTGAAGAGCAGCGCCCAGGGCTCGCCACGAGCACTGACCGCCTAAGCCCGAACGGAGAATTTTGTGAGCGTCGAGCTACTGGGAACAGATCCCGGAAATGAGGCGGCCTTGCCGCAGACCGACGGCGTCGGGACCGTGCCGGCCAAACGCCGGGGAACCGTGCTGCGCTCGGTTAGCCTGTGGCTGACCGTCCTGCCGTTGCTGATTCTGCTGGGCTGGGCCGTTCTGCCGGGCCTGTTCACCGGCTTCGACCCCATCAGCGGCATTCCAAAGGAGAAATTCCAGGCTCCCGGCCTGGACCACTGGTTCGGCACCGACCACCTCGGCCGGGACATCTACGCGCGGGTGGTGTACGGCACCTCACAGACCCTGCTCACCGCCGGGCTCGCCGTCCTGATCGGCTTCGTCGTCGGAACGGCCCTGGGACTGCTGGCCGCCACGGCCGGCCGGGCCGCCGATGCCACCACCATGCGCCTGGTTGACGTGCTGCTGGCCGTGCCGGGCTTCCTGATCTCACTGATCATCGTGACAGCCTTTGCGCCGGGGCCCGTATCCCTGGGCGTCGGCGTCGGCATCGCCTCGATCGCCGCGTTCGCCCGCGTGGTGCGCTCCGAGGTCCTGCGCGTGCGCAACCTGGACTACGTCGAGGCCGCGTTCCTTAACGGCGGTTCCTACTGGTCCGTCATCTGGAAGCACATCCTGCCGAACTCCTGCGGCCCGGTCCTGGCACTCCTGGCGGTGGACCTTGGCGCGGCCATCCTCGCAATTTCCGGCCTCGGCTTCCTCGGCTTCGGAGCCCCGCCCCCGACGCCGGAATGGGGGCTGCTGATCTCAGAAGGCCGGCAGTACCTCGCCCGCGCGTGGTGGATGACCAGCCTGCCGGGCCTCGTCATCGTGATCACGGTGATGCTGCTGGCCGGTCTCGGACGCCAACTTCTCAAGTTCTTCCGGTTCTAGTCAGGAGCCCTCAATGACCACCACCCCAGTGAACCCCAGCGGCGACGCCGCACCGTTGCTTGAAGTGCGGGGATTGCACATCGAATACGGCCGCGGCCCTGAGGCTGTAACGGCCGCGGAATCCCTTGACCTCGCCCTGTTGCCCGGCGAGATCGTAGCCCTCGTCGGCGAATCGGGGTCCGGCAAAAGCACGCTCGCTAAATCCATCATCGGGCTCCTCCCCCAGTCGGCCAATGTCTCCGCCGGCACCATCCGGTTCGATGGGACCGAGCTGACCGGCCTGACGGAACGCGCCCTGGAGAAGATCCGTGGCCGCCACATCGGCATGGTCCCGCAGGACCCGGGCGGCTCACTGGATCCGGTCAAGACGGTGGGATCCCAGGTGGCCGAAGTGTTCCGGCTGCACCCGGAGGAAGGCAAGCGTTCCAAGAGCGAGATCCGGGCGGAAGTCCTCCGGCTCTTCGAGCTGGTGGGCATCGACCGTCCCGCCGAGCGGCTGAAACAGTACCCCCACGAACTCTCCGGCGGACTCAAGCAGCGGGTCCTGATCGCCATTGCCTTCAGCCTGGGACCGAAGCTGCTGATCGCCGACGAGCCGACGTCGGCACTGGATGTGACGGTCCAGCGCCGCGTACTCGAGGTCTTCAGCAGGCTTGCCCGGGACCGCGGGACCGCCGTCATCTTCGTGACCCACGACCTCGCCGTCGCAACCGATCTGGCCGACCGGATCGTCGTGATGCAGCACGGAAAGATCCGCGAGGACCGGTCCGTCACCGAGATCCTGACCCGCCCGGAGGACGACTACACGATCAGGCTCCTCGACGAGGCCACTCCCGCCGTTCCGAAGGAAGCCCCCGCCGGGGCTCAGTCCACCGGCGAAACGCCCGTCGCGGCGATCGAAGTCCGCGGACTCACGAAGGTCTTCGGCCGGGCCAGCACTGAGCACCGTGCCGTCGATGACATCAATTTCGCCGTACGCCAGGGAACCACCTTCGCGCTGGTCGGCGAATCCGGGTCCGGTAAGTCCACCACGGCCCGCATGATCATGCGGCTGCTGGACCCCACCGCCGGAAGCGTGCAGGTGCACGGGAAGGACGTCACGGCCCTCGCCGGGAAAGGCAAACGGGAGCTGTGGCGCACGCTCCAGCTGGTCTACCAGAATCCGGATTCGGCCCTTGACCCGAGGCTGACGGTGGGTGACATCATCGCCGAGCCGCTGGTCAACTATCGCATCGGTTCCCGCCCGGAACGCCGTGCCAGGGTTGCCGAACTCCTCGACCAGGTGAACCTGCCCGCACGCGTCGCGGGCAGCAGGACCAAGGAGCTCTCCGGCGGCCAGCGCCAGCGGGTGGCCATCGCCCGGGCCCTCGCACTGGGCGCCCGCACCCTGGTGCTGGACGAGGCCCTCTCCGCCCTGGATGTGCTGACCCAGGCCCAGATCCTGGACCTGCTCGAACGACTGCAGCGTGACTTGGGACTGTCCTACCTGTTCATTTCCCACGACCTGCACGTGGTGGAGCGCGTCGCCCACGACGTGGGCGTGATGAGCCGGGGACAGCTGATGGAAACCGGCCCGACGGCACAGGTCTTCCGCAATCCACAAAGCGAATACACGCGCCTGCTGCTCGACTCCAATCCCGGCCACCGCCTGCGCGAACTCGTCGCGGCAACCGGCCGCTAAGGGCCACACTCCGAACTTCGAACCACTTCCAACGTTAGGAACAGCATGACAACCTCGGCAGCAGTACGGGAACTCAGCGGGGAAGCCCGCTACGCGGCGCTTTCCGCCAGGTTCCGGCCGGTCTTCGCACGCATCGCAGAGGGCGCACTGGAACGCGAGTCCAACCACGTCCTGCCCTTCGAACCGGTCGCCTGGCTGAAGGAAAGCGGATTCACGACGCTCCGCGTTCCGGCCGGTCATGGTGGGGACCCGGTCAGCTATGAGCACCTGAGCCGGCTGCTGATCGAACTGGCCGCCGCGGACTCCAACGTCTCGCATCTCCTGCGTTCGCATTTCTCCTTCGTGGAAACGATCGCCCTGCAGCCCACCGACTTCCGCAACCGCTGGTTCCCCCGGGTGCTCGCCGGCGAAATTTTCGGCAACGCCGCCACGGAACGTTCCGGCAACGCCCTTGGCACAACCCAGACCAAGCTCCGCCAGGAGGACGGCCGCTGGCTGCTCAAGGGCGAGAAGTACTACACGACCGGCAGCATCTTCGCCGACTGGGTGGTAGTCATGGCCAGCACGGAAGGACTGGAGGGGCGGCAGTATGCACTGGTCCCCGCCAGCGATCCCAACGTCACCATCCTCGATGACTGGGACGGCTTCGGCCAGCCGCTGACCGGCACCGGAACGGCCATCTTCGATGACGTCGTGGTCGACGCCGACGACATCATCCAGCGCAAGGTCACCAGCACGCTGGAGCCGGCTTTCTTCCAGCTCGTGCTGCTCACGGTCCTCGTCGGAATCGGCCACGCAGCGCTGCGCGATGCCAGCAAGCTCGTCGCAGAACGCAGCCGCACGTTCAATACCGGTTCCGGCTCCCTGTTCCGCGACGACCCCCTGATCCAGGAACGCGTCGGCCAGATCGCCGCCGGCATCTATGCAGCGGAGTCGGTCGTGACCGCGGCGGCACGCGATCTGGATGCCGCCGTCGACCCGTCCCTGGGGCTCGACGCCGAGGCTGCTTTCCTCCGCGGCGAGCTGGGCGTCCAGAAGGCCCATGTGACGGTACCCGGCCTGGTTCTGGCCGCGGCCAATGAGCTTTTCGATGTTACCGGCGCTTCATCCACGGGCCGCGGCAAGGGGCTGGACCGCCACTGGCGCAATGCCCGTACGGTCGCCACCCACAACCCGGCGGTGTTCAAGGCCCGGTCCGTCGGCGATTACCACATCAACGGAACAATCCCCGTAGGCCTCAACAGCATCGGGGACGCGGTCCCCGGAACCAGCGCAACCCAGACCACCGAAAAGAGCGATTCCTGATGGGTACCTTTGACGAACGCCCCCGCCTGCTCCTGAGCGCTTTCGTGATGAACACGACCAACCACATCCTGGGCGGTCAGTGGCGGCATCCGGAGGCGCAGCAGCACCGCTTCAATGAGCTGCAGCTGTGGGTCGACCTGGCCCGCGAGCTGGAGGAGGCGAAGTTCGATGCGATGTTTTTCGCCGATGTCGTCGGGCTTTACGGTGACCACGAGGGCGGGTGGGCCTCCCTGGTTGAAAGGGGGCTGCAGGTGCCCTCCAATGATCCGCTGGTGCTCTGCTCCGCGCTGGCGGCGGTCACCAAGGACATCGGGCTTGCCATGACGAGCTCCGTCATCCAGTCCGATCCCTTCCAACTGGCCCGTCAGATGTCGACGCTGGACCATATTTCCAACGGCCGTGTGGCTTGGAACATCGTCACCAGCGTGCTGGAGAACTCGCACCGGAACTTTGGAAACAGCGGACTCACTCCGCATGACGACCGGTACGACTGGGCCGAGGAATACACCGATGCCGTCTACAAGCTCTGGGAGGGTTCCTGGGAAGACGATGCCCTGCTCGGCGATAAGGTCCGCGGCATCCACGCGGATCCGGCCAAGGTCAATAAGATCAACCACCGCGGCGCCCGCTACTCCATCGACGGGCCCCACCTCGTCGCACCGAGCCCGCAGCGCACCCCGTTCCTGTTCCAGGCGGGCAGTTCCGCCCGCGGCAAGAAGTTCGCCGCGGAAAATGCCGAGGCCACGTTCCTCTTCGCACCCAACGTTGAATATGTTGCGAAGCAAACCGCTTCCATCCGCGCGCTGGAAGCCGCTGGCGGCCGCGCTCCCGGCGACGTGAAGATCTTCGGCGGGCTGTCCTTCGTGATCGGCA
This sequence comes from Pseudarthrobacter sp. MM222, assembly GCF_947090775.1. Taxonomy (NCBI): domain Bacteria; kingdom Bacillati; phylum Actinomycetota; class Actinomycetes; order Micrococcales; family Micrococcaceae; genus Pseudarthrobacter; species Pseudarthrobacter sp. MM222. Next base: position 269,632 of record NZ_OX352321.1, on the reverse strand, counting down.
GCACCGAGGACGAAGTGGCCCGCAAGCAGGCGGAGTACGACGAGTATCTTGACCTCGATACGATCATCGCGCATATCGGCGGCGGAATCGGCGTCGATCTGGGCGGCCTCCCGCTGGACACGCCGCTGGGTGACATCCAGACCGAAGGCGCGCAGGGCGTACTGCAGGCTGCCATCGCTTCCGTTCCCGGCGGCAAGCCCACCGTCGGGGACCTGGCCCGCTACCGGGCCAAGGCCCAGCAGATCGCCGGAACGCCGGAGCAGATCGTGGACGAGCTCGAACGCTGGCAGGACGCCGGCATCGACGGCGTAAACATCATCAACCAGATCATCCCCGGTTCCTACACGGACTTCATCCAGGGCGTGCTGCCGGAACTGCACCGCCGCGGACTGGCCCAGACGGAGTATGCGCCGGGCACCCTGCGTGAGAAGGTCTTCGGCCGCGGCCCGAGGCTGGAGCCGACGCACCCGGCCGCCCGGTACCGTGGTGCCTTCAGCGATCTCTCGGCCGCGGCGACGGTGAAGCCGACCAGCCTGGCCCCCGTGCGGGCGTAGCCACTCGAATTGCGGGCTTTTCGGTCACAGCTCTCCAGCAGCAGCTGGCAGGGCTGTGACCGTCAGCTTCTGAGGCCCACGCCGTAGGTCAGCACCCTATAACCGGCGGGGCACCACACCCATGCCGTCTCCTGGCTCCCGGCAGGCTTCCAGTCACTTTCGACGAACGCCGCGTTGTAGGGCCAGAAATTCTGCAGGCATGTGGCCCAGACCTGGTAGGCGCCCGTTCCACCGGAACAGTGAGCGGTGGCGTAGGGGAACCAGACGCCATCATTTGTCCAGCAGTCTGTCGGTGCCGCCGCCGCCGGCCCGGCACCTACGGGCAGGAGCAGGACGCCCAGCAGGGTGGCCGTCAGCGCGATCCGCTTGGACCGTTTCTTCATGGCGGCGCCCCCTCCTACATGCAGGACCCGCCCTCGCGTCCTGCCCCGAGTAGACCCATCGTAGGAGCCTGCCCGGCCGCATGCAAGAGGCCGGCTAGCTGCTGGAGTCAGCGCTGACAGGGGCGGGCGCCCGGCGCTTCCTGATGGTCAGGTAGAGCCGGTGGGCGGTGATGACAAGCACCAGCCAGGCCAGGCCGAGAGCCCAGGCGGCGAGGACGTCGGTGAGCCAATGGTGCCCGAGGTAGACCCTGCTCAGACCCATGGTCACGGCGAAGGCGGCAGCCAGGGCGGCCGTCCAGATCCTGCCGCGGCGCGACTTGCGGCGGAGGATTACCAGGTACGCCACCACGCCGGCGATGACGACCGAATTGAGTGAGTGTCCACTCGGAAAGGATGCGGAGTATTCGTAGGGAGGAACCGCATCTGCCAGGAGAGGCCGGGTCCGGCCGACAAGCTGCTTGCCCGCGATGGTCATCAGCAGTGATCCGGCCGCAGCGATGACGATGAGGATCGCCGGGGTCCAGGAGCGCCGCCGCAGGGCGAGGACCACGGTGGTTATCAAGGCGAGGACGGGCATACCCACGGTGCCGCCGATGTCGGTATAACCGGTGATGATGAGGTCCAAAGCCGGGGAACGAGCGCCCTTGGCCGCGTCGAGGACGGGATGGTCAAGACCGGCGACGCCGTCGGCATCCACTACCGATTCATACACCTCGGAAAACAGCGCCGTGAGGGCGGCGGCAATTACCGCGCCGACCGCCAGGGTCAGGATAAGAGTTGCGTGCGGGCCCAGCACGCTGCTGATTTTCCGGGCGGCCCGGGCGAGGGCTTGTCCGCCTGGGCTGGCCCAGCGGGTGAGGTCCTGGCCGCCGACGAACCGGTCCTGGTGCAACTCCCCCTGGACGCCGGTTGCGGGAGGGTCCTGGTGTTCAGTAACCATCAGTGATTTCCAATCCCGTGGAGTCCTGCCCCGGGGTGAAATGCCGGTGCCGGCTGGCATCCAGGGTGCGCTCCGGCGTCTTGCCGTCCGGTGGTCCCGGGCCGCCCGTTGAGTCCGGAGAGGGACCCTGGAGGGACTCTACAAATCTGGCCAATTGCTGCTGGAGGATTCCCCAGCCCTCGACATCCATGGCGGCCGGAAAGGCGTTGTTCTCCGCCTCGCGCGCCGCATTCAGGACCGTCTTTCCGGCATCGGTCAGTACGACCTGGAGTTGGCGCCGGTCCGTCTCGCTCCGGGTCCGGGTGACGAGCCCCTGGGACTCCAGCCGGGCCAGGACCCTGCCGAGGGTTTGACTTTGGACATGCACTTTCGCGGCAAGCTGCTCTTGGTTTAGCGGCCGGGGTGCCACAGCCTCCAGCGCGATGACGGCAGCGCGCGTCAGGCCCAAGGGTGCCAGCGCTTCGTCTTGGCGGCGCTGGACCAAACGGGCCGCCGTAGCCAGCAGCCGATAGCTGCCCCGGAGGTTCGGTTCAGGGTCGCGGCTCATCCGGAATGCCCTTCCTGGGTCGGGGACGTGCAGAGCACAAGAGAGGGTGGATGTCGGGGCCGGGGCGTGGCCCCGGCCCCGACATCCGCGTGTCTGCTAGCGCCGAATGCCGTCGTCGCCGTCGGTTTCGATGCGTTCCTTCCGGACTTCCTCGTCAACCGTCACTTCATCGGTCACGGTTTCCTTGTCCAGCCGGACGCGTTCGACCGGAACCGTTTCCTTCTCCACAACCGGGCGTTCCTCATGGAGGACCACTTCGTGTTCTTCCTCGCTGATGTCCGGGCCGGCCAGCGCGTCGCTTCGGTTGGCGTCCGTGATGGGCTCCCGTTCAATTCGGACCTCTTCACGCTGCACCGGAACGGTCTGGGTCACGTTTTCGGTGGTGACATATTTGCGCAGGCGGGCGCGTCCGGTGGCCTGGCGCTCGGTGCCGACGTTCAGCCGCTCCTCGGAGCGCGTCATGGCGTCATCGGTCGTGGGCCCGGAGGTGTCATGTCCTACAGTTCGGCCTGCATCCGCCGTGTCATAGCGGCCGGCTGCGGCGACACCGGAGTCGCGGCTGGTGCCGTCAAAGTCGGTATCCCGGCCGCTGGCCGCCTCGGTGTAGGTCTGGGCCCCCCCGCTGAGACCGTAGTGGGCGTAGAGCCGGTCCTCCTCGGTAGGCTCAAGGTGCCCGTCGGTGTCCACCCGGGGGGCGTCCTTGACCTGGTCCTTGGTGTACGGGACGACAATGTCGCCGCCTTCGGAGCGGGCGCCTTCCAGCGGAACGAAGGACTCGGAAGTGCCGAACAGGCCGGTCTTAACCGTGACCCAGGTGGGCTGGCCGTTGTCGTCGTCCGCGTAGACCTGGCCGATGGATCCGATCTTGTCTCCGTCGGTGGCAACAACGTTTCCGTTGCTCCGGAGCAGTTCGTCGATATGTTCCTTGGCGAGCATGATGTCTCCTTGGATCTGGGATGCGGTTTGGGTTTGCAACACCTCCAGGTGGAAGTTTGCATGACTCCACCATAAGCATGCTTAGTAAGTGTTTGGCAAGCATGCTTACTAATATTTTTGGAAATCAATGGAAGTTTCATAAATTCGCGCCCTCTGCGTCTTGCGGCAGATAGCAAGTGTGCTTACGATCTAGTTAGTAACCATGCTTACTGTTCGATCCAGCACCGCTGGTTCCTAATCGCCAGCTAACCTTCCGAAAAGAGAGCAACGATGACAGAGAACCAATGGCCGCAGGCTGCAGAGCCTGCCTCCACGAACCAGTACCCGGGCGCCGGAACATCGGTTCCCTCCACCGCCGCTCCCGTGGGCTCCGAGTCCAAAAAGGACGTCGCCAAGGACGAAGCGGCGAATGTTGCCGGGCAGGCCGCCGGCGCCGCCCAGAACGTCGCGGAAACCGCGAAGACCGAGGCCGCCAACGTGGCTTCCGAGGTGAAGACCAACGCCAAGGACCTGCTTCAGCAGGCGAAGTCGGATCTGACCAGCCAAGCCGGCACCCAGCAGCAGAAGGCCGCCGAAGGAATCCGCACCATCTCCTCGCAGCTTCGCACCATGGCGGAAGCGCCGGACCAGCAGGGCGTCGCCTCGGACCTGATCCGTCAGGCCGCCGATCGTTCCGCCTCCGTGGCCTCGTGGCTCGAGAACCGGGATCCGGGATCCCTGCTGGATGAGGCGAAGTCCTTCGCCCGCCAGCGCCCCGGCACATTCCTGCTCCTGGCCGCCGGCGCCGGGTTGCTCGCGGGCAGGCTGGGCCGCAGCCTCCAGGCCGGGGCGCCCACCTCAACTTCCGCCGCGGGCACGGCAGTCCCGCCGCAGCCGTTGCAGTCCCCGGCTACCGAAGCCAGCATTACGGCAGGTGTCGGGGAGCCGTTCTACGACGAGACCACGACCGGCCTGCCGCCCTATACGGAGACCGTGTACGGCGAGCCGCCACTGCCCGGCGCAACCCGGCCCGGGCCTGCGCAGACCCTTCCGGGCAGCTCCAACGCCGGGGTTCCGTTGCGTGACGTAAATGATCCGTATACCGAGGGCGAGGGACGACACCTGTGAGCAGCCAGATACCGGAACCCCCTCCCTCCGCCGCGCACGCCAAGGCGGATTCGGCCTCCCTGGGAGATCTTCTGGGTGACGTCACCCGGGATCTTTCCACCCTGATGCGGCAGGAAATCGAACTTGCCAAGGCCGAACTGAAGCAGTCGGGCACCAGGGCAGGCAAGGGCGGCGGCATGCTCGCGGGGGCCGGCGTGGCCGGCCACTTCGTGCTGCTGTTCCTATCCATCGCCCTCTGGTACGCCCTCGGAACGCTCATGGGCCTTGGCTGGTCCGCCGTCGTCGTAGCCATCATCTGGGGCATCATCGCCGCGGTACTCGCCTCCATGGGCCGCAAGGAACTCAAGAAAGTCCAAGGCATGCCGCAGACCGTCGAAACCATCCAGGAAATTCCACCCACCCTGAAACCCAATGGAGACAACCGATGAGTGAAAACCCGGACGCCATCCGCGCCGACATTGAAGCCACCCGTGCCCGCCTCGGAACCAATGTGGACGCGGTCGCTGACAAAGTGACCCCGTCCAACATCGTCCACCGGCAGACCGACAAGGTCAAAGACGCCGTTTTCGGGGTGAAGGAGAAGGTCATGGGCGCCGCGGACACCGCCACCAGCAATGTCCATTCCGTCACCGGCAGCGCCGGATCAGGTATCGGCTCCTCGATCGGCGACGCCGGATCGGCCATCGCGGACGCACCGCACCGGGCCGCCGTGAAGACCCAGGGCAACCCCCTTGCCGCCGGGCTCATCGCCTTCGGCGCGGGGCTGCTCGTCTCCTCCCTGATCCCGCCGAGCCAGAAGGAACGTGAAGCCGCCGAGGCCTTGAAGAACGCCGCGGAGCCTGTCACTACCCAGCTGACGGACGCCGCCAAGGACATGGCTGAGGGCCTCAAGGAGCCAGCCCAGGAGGCGATGGAGAACGTCAAGGCCACCGCCACCGACGCCGTCCAGACGGTCAAGGACGAAGGCCAGGGCAGCGTCTCGGACGTCAAGGCCAGTGCCGTCGACGCGAAGGACCGCGTCCAGAACACCTGAGCCTGTGTCCCGCGTGCCGACGGGCCGCTTCCCCACTTGGGGAGGCGGCCCGTCCGCTTCCGGGCTGATCCGGCGGGCGCCGGATGGTCCGGCCTGCGGCGCTCAGCGCTGCGGCCGGCTCCCGTTGTGGAGCTGGGCGAGGACCTGTGCCGGCCGGTTCGTGGTGATCTCGTGGACGCCCAAATCCTGGCAGAGTGCGACGTCGTCCTCCGCGTCCACCGTCCAGACCCGGAACCGCCGTCCGGAATCGAGCCAGCGCCGGACCATCCGGGGGTGCCCGCGCAGGTAGTCGACGCCGGGTCCGGCCATGCCGACCTCGCAGTCGTTCAGGATCCGCACCCCTTCCGTGTGGGCAGCCTTCAGGACGTTGGCCAGCGCATTCCCGGTGAACGCCCCGAGGCCGAGCCCTTCCCGGATGTCCCCGACGTTGACGTCGTCGACCAGTTGGCAGACCGCCTCCGCCGGAACGGACTGGAGCAGGTGCTTCACCGCCTCCGGGCTGAAGCTCATGAAGGACACTGTGATGTTTCCCAACTTCGACGTGGCGGGCTCCCACCCTTCCGCCCGCAGGATGCCGAGGACCCGGTCTTCGAGCCTGAGCTGGTAGGGGCTGGGGTGTTTAAGCTCGATTGCCAGCCCGATTTCACGGCCCGCCTCCCGCAGGATGTCCAGGAGCTCCACAAGGGTCAGGAACTGCGTTGAAATGCCGCCGTATTCGGCCGGAATCCGGGCGCCCCGCCAGGAGGAGAAATCGAGCCGTCGGAGCTCCCTCAGGGTCCGGTCGGCGACCGGACCGGTGCCGTCGGAGGTCCGGTCCAGATTGGCGTCGTGCAACAGCACGGCGTGCTGGTCACGGGTCAGGTGGACGTCGCACTCGACACCGTCCGCGCCGTCGGCGATGGCCTGCAGGTAGGCGGCCCGCGTGTGTTCCGCGAAGGTCCCGCTGGAGCCGCGGTGAGCGTAGACAAGCGGACGGGCGTCCCGGGGCTCCTCGGTTGTCATAGAGCCACGTTAGCGGATCGGGCCGGCCGGGAGTCGGACTAGGCTGGGCACATGCAGGTGAAAACTGATCGATCTTCCCCGCCCGAGTCCGCGACCGCCGCCGTCGAACATCGGTACAGCGCGGCGGACGCCGAGAAAGCCGCGGCACTGCGGAAAATGAAGCTGCTCGCGGTGTCGTTGCTGATCGCGATGGCCGTCATCTTCCTGATCGCCTTCGGACTGCAGAAGCAGTATCCGTGGCTCGAGTACGTCCGTGCCGCCGCCGAGGGCGGCATGGTGGGTGCGCTTGCCGACTGGTTCGCCGTCACGGCCCTGTTCAAGTACCCGATGGGCCTCAAGATTCCGCACACCGCCATCATCCCGAACCGGAAGGACCAGATCGGCGCCTCGCTGGGCGACTTCGTCGAGACCAACTTCCTCTCCGAGCAGGTGGTCCACGAGAAGCTCGCCTCGATGGACATCGCGCGCAAGGTCGGCACGTGGCTGTCCGGACCCGGTGGCCCCGAACGCGTCGCCAAGGAAGGCGCCGCCATCATCCGTGGCGCCTTCACGGTTTTGAACGACGACGACGTCCAGGCCGTGATCGAGAGCATGGTCCGCAAACATCTGCTCACCCCGCCGTGGGGACCGCCGGTGGGCCGCCTCGCCCAGAGGATCTTCGACGACGGCCACCACCACGCGCTCGTGGACCTGCTGGTCGACCGCACGGTGGACTGGGTCCGGGACAACCATGAGACCGTCAGCAGGCTGGTCACCGACCGCTCCCCCACCTGGGTGCCGACGTTCGTGGACGGGCTCGTGGGTGACAAGGTCTATGTGGAGATCCTGAAGTTCACCAAGGCGGTGCAGGCCGATCCGCAGCACCAGGTCCGGTTGTCTATCGACAAATACCTCCAGGAGCTCGCGCAGGACCTGCAGCATGACCCGGTCATGATCGCCCGCGCCGAGGGCATCAAAGCCCAGGTCCTCGGCGATCCCGAGGTCCGGGAACTCGCTTCCCGCACCTGGGGCACCATCAAGACCGCCCTGCTTACCGCCGTCGACGATCCGCACAGCGAGCTGACGGTGAAGTTCAAGGCCGCCGTGCACGATTTCGGCACCCGGCTGGTGGTCGATCCGGAACTCGCCGGGAAGGTGAACAAGTGGGTCGGCGACGCCGCGGGCTATCTCGTCAAGACTTACCGCTCGGATATCGCCGCCGTGATCACCGATACCGTGGCGCGCTGGGATGGCGAGGAAACCTCACAAAAGATCGAGCTCCAGGTGGGCAAGGACCTGCAGTTCATCCGGATCAACGGCACCGTGGTGGGCGCCCTCGCCGGGCTCGTCATCTTCACCCTGGCCCACCTGCTATTCGGGTAGCCCCTTCTAGGCGAAGCTTTCCAGCTCGACGCCGGCCTGCTCCAGGGCCGCGCGGACCGCGCCCGCCGTGACGACGGACCCGGGGGGACCCCCATTCAGGCACAGCGAGTGCGGTTCGATCCGGAGCACCGTGCCGTCGACCGCCTCGACTTCGCCCTTGGTGGCGAGGCGCACCGCCCGTTCGGCGATTTGACCGGCGTCGTGGAGCAGGGCGCCCTCCTGCGAGCGCGGCACAAGGGTGCCGTCCGGGAGGTAGCTGCGGTCGGCGAAGGCTTCGGCGAAGACCGGGTGGCCGGATTCCGCTGCCATCGCGAGCAGGGCGGAGCCGGGGAAGCCGAGGACCGGCAGTCCGGGGTCGTAGGCCTGGACGGCGGCAATCACGGCCGACGCCTGCTCGGCGTCGCGCATCGTCCGGTCGTAGAGGCCGCCGTGCACCTTGACGTAGTCCACCGAGGCGCCGACCGCATGGGCCACCCCGTCCAGCGCGCCGAGCTGGTACAGCACCGACCCGAACAGATCGTCGAAGGACATGTCCAGTGCCCGGAGGCCAAACCCGGCGAGGTCCGGGTAGCCGATGTGGGCACCCACCCGGACGTCGAGGTCGTACGCGGCGCGGCAGGTGTCCAGCATCGTCACGGGGTCCCCGGCGTGCACCCCGCACGCCACGCTGGCGCTCGTGACAAGCGGGAACATGGCGGCGTCGTCGCCCATGGTCCAGCTCCCGAAGGACTCCCCGAGGCCGGCGTTCAGATCCAAGTCTTGCCGCCTTCCGGGGCAGAGTCGTTACCGGAGCCGGCATCGGAGGGTGTGCCCGTGCCGGTGTCCGGACCGGTGTTGCGGAGGGCCTCCGGGCCCGTGGTGTCCGCGATGGCCCGCAGCTCGCCCGGAATCGTGTCCGGCATGGGTCCGAAGGCTTCCTTGGCGTTGGCGATGACGGCGAGTCCCATCATGCGGTTCCCGACGCCGCCCACTACGGCTCCGATGCCGAACGGCAGCGCCCGGCCCAGCAGCGCAGTTCCCTGGCGTCTCAGCAGGTTCCGGAGGAACATCGTCTGGATCCGTTCGCGCACCGAGCCGAAGCCGGCCATCGGAACCCGGCGGGCGAACAAGGAGCCCCACGCCTGCGTGGGTCCCTGGCCTTTCCCCGCGGACTGCGCGCCCAGCGAGCCCAGCAAGGCGGTGCCCTCCTCACCGAGCATGATGGCCATGACCAGCGTGCTCGCCCTCTCCGGGTCGACCATCCTCACGCCGTGCAGCTCGGCCAGCGAGGTGGCGAACACAGCGGTCGCCTCAAGGAATCCCACGGTTGCGGCGGCCGAAAGCCCCAGGGCGGCCACGGTACCGACGCCGGGAATCACCGCCGTTCCGCCCACAAGTGCCCCGCCGCCGGTGACGGCGAGCAGATAGTCGCGTTCCAGCTTTGCGGCCAGCTGCGCCGCCGTGGCCCGCGGATGCCTCTTCTGCAGGCGCCGGAGGTTTGCCAAGACCAGGGGGCGCTGGATTTCGACGGCCCGCAGGAGCACGTTATGGACGCCTGGTTTGGGGTTGCCCTCGGCGTCGAACATCACGTTGTGTGCGGTCTTCTGTGCCATCTTCATTGCCGGGTTGCTGCGCTTGGCCATCGTCGCCTCTCGTCAAAACCGGAACTGTCGGTAGGTGCTGGCAGCCGGCGGCTGCCTGCACGCTTAACACTAGGCCAATCCCCCGGCCGGGTCAGAGCGCCCAGGATTCCGCCACGGCCAGGAAGGCGGACGACGCCGGCCCGCGCGGGCCGGGATAGACGGCCGCGGCCCCCGGCCACTCGACGCCGAACTCCATGAGAGTGCCCGTGCTGCACGGCAGGTAGACGTTGCTCAGGGAGGCGCTGGTATTTCCGAGCTGAAACTCGGGGGCCGCGAACTGCCGCCGGTCCAGGACTCCGCTGATGGCAAGTGCGGCCTTGCGTCCGGTGGCGCGGAGCCCGCTCCCGGCGTCCAGTTCGACGTCGAACTCGTCCTGGGTGTGGCTGATCCCGGTCAGCGGGAAGCGTGCCGCTTCCGGAAAGTGGCGGGTCAGCTCGGCGGCCAGGGACGCGGCGAAATACTCGTTCGCGCCATAACTCCGCCAGCCCTTGAGCGTGGCGACCAGCAATGCGTTCCCTTGCCCCCAACGGGACCAGTCGGCCATCCAGAACGAGGCGAAGCAGTTCGCGGGCTCCCCCGGGATTTGGACGCCGCCGGCATCCACGGGGTGCAGCGCGAGCCCGGCGTTGGCCCCGATAAACGCTATGCTGCGCTGCAGCGTGTCGGTGGCCGGAATGCTCATGACAGGAGCCTAACCGGGCACGGCCCTCCCCACTGGAAGCGCATCTGTGTCCCGGCAAAGTTCCGTCCGGAACTCCGGACAGATGCCCGGACAGGTACTGGACGGTGGACGGGCACACTCGCGCGTCCCAGGGCGCGGTATTTTTCCGGCAGAGTCCGCGGCGGGCCCCTAGACTGGGCACATGCGTGCCCCGCGAGCCCTCCGCCCTTTCGCGCACCGGGAGTACCGCGTGCTGATCGCGGCGCTGGCCATCTCCATCTTCGGTTCCGGAATGTGGGCCGTCGCGATGGTCTATGAGGTGATCCACCTTGGCGGCGGTCCGCTGGAGCTCTCGCTCGTGGCCACGGCCGGCAGTGTGGGGCTCGTGGCGTTCGTGCTGGCCGGGGGCATCGCGGCGGACCGCGTTCCGCAGCGGCTTCTGATCATCGGCGTCGAGGGCGCGAACCTGGCGGTCATTGCCAGCATCAGCGGGCTTGCCCTGCTCGGCTGGCTGCAGCTCTGGCATCTGGCGCTGGGGGCGTTCGTGCTGGGCGTCGGTGCAGCGTTCTTCTTCCCCGCCTACTCCGCCATCCTGCCCCGGATCCTCCCGCCCGAGGACCTGCTCGCGGCCAACGGCATGGAAGGCACGATGCGGCCGATCCTGCAGCAGGCCGCCGGTCCTGCAGTGGCCGGCATTCTGGTGGCCGCACTTTCCCCCTCGCACGCGGTGACCGGCGTGGCGGCCTGCCATCTGCTGGCATTCGGAGTCCTGAACTTCCTCAGGCCACAGCCCCCGATCCCAGGCCAGAAGCCAGCGGACGCCGCCGCGCCGGACCGCGTGCGCGCGGGCTCGCTGCTGCACGACCTCCGCGAAGGCGTGGGCTACACGCTCCGGACACCCTGGCTGTTGTGGACCCTGCTCTGGGCCTGCATTTCGGTGCTGTTCCTGATCGGCCCCATCGAGGTGCTGCTGCCGTTCGTGGTCCGGGACCAGCTCGGCGGCGACTCGCGGATGTTCGGGTTCCTGCTCGCCATCATGGGCGTCGGCAGCGCTGTGGCCGCGCTGGCAACGGCGTCCTTCCCCCTGCCCCGCCGCTACCTCACCGTGATGATGGTTTCCTGGGGACTGGGCACTTTGCCCATCGCCGCCGTGGGTGTCATGGACAGTTTCTGGGCCGTGGCCGCGGCCATGTTTGTCTTCGGCGCCACCGGCAGCGTGGGCATGGTCATCTGGGGCACGTTGCTGCAGCGCCGGGTTCCGCCGTACCTGCTCGGCCGCGTCTCCAGCCTGGATTTTTTCGTGTCGTTGGCCCTCATGCCCGTCTCCATGGCCCTGGCCGGTCCCGCCGCCGAGGTGCTCCCGGTATGGCTCATATTCCTCGTGGCGGGGGGCGTGTGCCCGCTCATGGCCGTCGTGGCGATGATCGTCGCGCGGATGCCGCACGACGAGCTGGCCCATCCCCTGGACCGGGGTGCGGAGAGCGACGCGGACGGCGACGCCGACGGCGGAACGGACCTGGCCGCGGAGATCGGAACGGACGGCGGGCGGGACCGCGGGACCGACGCCGGAACGGACCTGGTGGGCAGTTAGGGGCGGATCGGCGTCGCATATCCGCCCTGATCAGCCCGTCCGGGACCTCGGCTCGCGGGTCCCGGGTGGGGCGACCTAGACGGCGGCGCGGACTACCGGGATCGACGCCGTCGGAAGTCCGCTGGGGAAGATCGTGGGCTCAGGCGCGGCCACGGGCGCCAGCGGAACGCGGACGGGGTCGCCGTCCACGGTCAGCAGTTCCCCGCGGACGTCGACGTCCAGCGGTGCACCCTCCCGGACGGTCAGGGTGATGGATCCCTGCTCCAGGCCGACGTGCAGCAGACTGCCCTGGACCTTCAGGTGGAAGGACAGCCCGTCCCATTCCGCCGGCAGCCTCGGGTCAAAGTAGGGCACGGTGCCCTGGTCCCGCAGGCCGGCGAAGCCGCTGACCAGCGAGCTCCATACGCCGCCGGTGGACGCGATGTGGACGCCGTCGATGGTGTTGCCGTGGGTGTCGTCCAGGTCAATGAACAGCGCGTGCGTGAAGTGCTCCAGCGCGGCCTTGCCGTAGCCCACCTCGGCCGCCATGATGCCCTGGACGCAGGCGGAGAGGGTGGAGTCGCCGGTGGTGATCGGATCGTAAAAATCGAAGGCGCGGCGCTTTTCTTCGGCACTGAAATCCTGCCACTGCAGGAACATGGCCAGCACGGTGTCCGCCTGCTTCAGGACCTGGTGCCGGTAGATCACCAGCGGGTGGAAGTTCAGCAGCAGCGGGTACTTGGACCGCGGGGTACTCCAGTCCCAGGGCTCCAGGGTCATGAAGTCGTTGTCCTGCGAGTGCACCTGGAGGTCCTCGTCGTAGGGCAATTGCATGCGGTTGGCGGCCTGCTCCCAGAGCTGGCGTTCGGCGTCGTCGATTTCCGGGTGGTCCAGCGCCGCCGCGGCACGCAGGTTAAAGCGCGCCATGACATTGGTATACAGGTTGTCGTTGACGACGGCGGTGTACTCGTCCGGGCCGGTGACGCCGTGGATGTGGAAGAGGCCGTCCTTGCCGAAGAAGCCCAGCGAGACCCACATCCGGGCGGTCTCGATCAGCAGCTCGGCGCCGAGGGATTTCCGGAACTCGGTGTCGCCGCTGGCCCAGATGTAGCGGTTGGTTGCGAAGGCGATCGCCGCGGCGATATGGAACTGGGCGGTGCCGGCGGCGTAGTAGGCGCTGGCCTCGAGCCCGTTGATGGTCCGCCAGGGGAACAGGGCCCCGTCCACGCTGAGCTCCTTGGCGCGGATCTTGGCCTCCGGCAGCATGTCGTGGCGGAACTCAAGGACCTGGCGCGCGTTCCCCGGGTTGGTGTAGGTCAGGTAGGGCAGCAGGTACACCTCCTGGTCCCAGAAGTAGTGGCCCTCGTAGCCGGAGCCGCTGACGCCCTTCGCCGGGATGCCCGCAACATCGGCGCAGGCCGTGGCCTGGGCCAGCTGGAAGAGGTTCCAGCGAACCGCCTGCTGCAGCTCGGTCTGTCCGGGCAGGTCGATGTCGCTCGTCGTCCAGTAGTCGCGGTAGTGCGCCACGCTCTGGGCAAAGATCTCGCTGAGGGGTATGAGGCCGGCTTCTGCGGCGTCGGCGAGGTCCTCGACAGACTGCCCGACGGCGTAGCTGACGCTCTTCTCCAGCACGAACGGCTCGTCCGCGCCGACGGCCAGGACATAGCGGACACTGCTGTCATCCTCGTGCACCTGGGTGTCGAAGGGTTGCACGCCCGCGGACGTCCAGTGGTCCACGGCCAAGCCGATCCGCTGCTTCGATTCCGCGGTTTCCCACGACAGGCGCAGCGAACCATCGCCGCCGTCGAGCCGCACCGGCAGGAGTACCCGCCCGGCGTGCCGGCCGGCCCGGCGCGGGTCGTGCGCCGAGTGGTCCTCGACCGGCTGGTCCTGGCGGTTGATCACGGAAGAGGTGACGTCCGCGGAGATGTCCCGGTCAGCGGCGAGTTCCAGGGAGATGCCGAGGGCGCCACGGGCCTCGTAGCCGACGGCGCGGCGTTCCGTGGTGGTGACGGTGGCGCCGGAGCGGCACTGCCAGACGATCCGGCACTCATAGATGCCCGTGGCGAAGTCCATGCTGCGCCGGTAGTCCAGGACGGTGGACTCCTCCAGGCTCAGGGTTTCGCCGTCGATGACCACCGTGAAGTTGTTGGCGTCCGGGATGTAGAGGATGCGCTGGCCGGTGCGGGCGAAACCGTAGGCGTTTTCCGCATGCTTGATGTCCCACGTCTCATGGAAACCGTTAATGAAGCTGCCCGGCAGGTCGGCGTCCGCGGCCGCCCAGTGGGCACCGCGAATGCCCAGGTGGCCGTTGCCGAGGCTGAACAGGGTCTCCAGCGTGCCGGCGTTGCCGGGGAGGTGAACGGTCTCCACGAGCTGCCACGGGTCGTTGGGGAACCGGGCGCGGTCCGAGGTGATGAGGGCCATGATGGTCAGTTTCCTTTTTGGGCGGGTCAAGCATTGCGGTGAAAAGTGGAGCGGTCGGAAGATATCGCGGCGCCGAAGCCCGGGTTGGGGCGGGCTAGGGCTGCGGCCGGCTCGGCGCGGCGCGGGCTAGAGCCAGCGTCGCGCACGGGTCCTGGCCGGGTGCGAGTCCTGGCCAGGCCGCGCTAGAGCCGCGTCTGGCTAGAGGAGATCGTCGAGGTCGTTGACCACCAGGGTGGCGCCCGCGGCCAGCAGGGTCTCCCGGCCCGCTCCCCGGTCCACGCCGATCACAGAGTGGAAGTTCCCCGCGCTTCCGGCCTGGACGCCGGAGACGGCGTCCTCCACGACGACGCATTCCTCGCTTGGCAGGCCCAGCAGCCGGGCGGCGTATTGGTAGGTGGCAGGGCTGGGCTTGCCGGGAAGTCCTTCAGCCACTGCGACGACGCCGTCCACCACCACCGGGAAGTGCTCGGAAAGTCCCGCGGCCTTGAGCACTGCGGGTGCGTTGCGGGACGAGGACACGACGGCGAGCTTCAGGCCGCGGGCCTGCGCGGCCGCGATGAAACGCACGGAGCCTTCATACGGCTCGACGCCGCCCGCGGCCACGATGTCGTTGAAGACCTTGTTTTTTCGGTTGCCCAGTCCATGCACGGTGTCATTTGCGGGATCGTCATCCAGCGGGCCTTCCGGCAGGACGATGTCCCGGGAGGCCAGGAAGTCCCGGACGCCGTCGAAGCGGGGCTTGCCGTCGATGTGGTCGAAGTAGTCGCTTTCGCGGTAGGCAGGCACCTCCGGGGTGGCCTTCAGGAAACCGTCGAAGAGATCCTGCCACGCGTGCTCGTGCACGATCGCCGTCGGCGTCAGCACGCCGTCGAGGTCAAAGAGGATGGCGGTGGCGCCGTCGATCGCGTCGGCACTTGCGGTGCCGTTGGAAAACTCAGTCATTAGTCGATGTCCTTTCAGACCTTGCGGGAAGTCGGGGCCGATTGCGCGTAGGGGGCACGCGGGTACGGAATCTCTCTGGAAAACTGGCCGGACGTCGGCCTTGCCGGCATCAACGTCGGCGGCGGGTGCTCTTGCGCTCAACCAATTTGGTCTCCAGCACGTGGCTGGACGGGGGATTCGGAAGCCCCGGGCGGTGAAGTCTTTCAACGAGCAGGTTGGCGGCGAACGCGCCCTGGTCTGCTACTGGCTGGGCAATCGTGGTCAGTCCCATGAACCAGCTCATCTGATGATCGTCTATTCCTATGATGGACACGTTTTTCGGTGCTGACAAACCGAGGTCCCGCAAAGCCATCACCGCGCCGAAGGCCGTTTCGTCACAACCGGCGAAGATCGCTGTGGGCATCCTGCGGTTTTCGATCAGCTCCGTCATGGCCCGCCGGCCGCCCTCGATACTGGAGCCGGCGTCCAGCACCAGGTCCGGATCCACGGTTAGTTCATGCTCGGAGAGGGCCCGTTCAAAGCCCTTGAGCCGCTCGTTGGCGGTGACCAGGGAGGCTTCGCCGGCTTCGCTGCCGGCCAGCATGGCCACATCCCAGTGGCCAAGTCGGAGCAGATGGTCGGTGGCGGTAAAGGCCGCTTCCTCGTTGTCGATGCCGACGTTGTCCCAGGGGACGCCGTGCATGCCCACACTGGCAACGGCCAGGCCCGAGGCGGCGAGGGCTGCCATTTCCGTTTCGCTAAGGGCGATGTTCAGCAGCAGCACGCCGTCGACCCGCTGGGCGAGCCCTTCGAGGTCGCCGAACAGCTTGCGCTGCACACTGGGGCTGTTCCGCAGGCTGATCAGGACGGTGTCGTAGCCGCTGTCCGCAAAGACTTCCTCGGCGGCCTCTACTGCGCGGGCGAAGAACCACGCCGTGGCAGTGGGAGCGATGATGGCGACGGCGCCGGTGCTGCCGCCGGCGAGCCGCGAGGCAGCGGACGAGGCCTTGTAGCCGAGCTTGGCGGCGGCGTCGGCGACCTTGACCTGGGCGCTTTCGGAAACATTGGGCAGCCTGCGCAGCGCCCTCGAAACGGTGCAGATGGAGAGCCCGGACAGGGCAGCGACGTCCTGGATGGTGACGCGCGGGGTCTTTGCCTGCAGCACGGGCTCGGCCCTTTCTTCCCCCGGATCAAGTGGCCGTCATCATGGCCGTACTCGAGTGTAAGCGCTTACAAATTCAGCGCGCAAATGGATAAAAACGCCTCGGGCCCCTCGCGGGGCTGTGCGGGGGCGGTGCCGCTTCTGGCACCTAGCCGAGCTGGCGCCCCTTTTGGTGCTGCCGCAGTTGGCCCGTGGCGTCCCTAGCCTTGCGAGGCGGTCACCGGGCGGAGCACGTAGTGGCGGAGGAAGGCGCTGACGTCCACGAGCTCCTCTTTGGAGATGCTGTGGCCGATGCCTGGGTATGTCCGGGCCGTGAGCTGCGTGTGTTCGTGCAGCCATTCCTCGGTGTGCTCCGTGGCGGCGTCGTTGATGACCATGTCATCCTTGTCCCGGCCCCAGAAGAACGGCGGGCGCGTCTCGAAGGACTCGCTCATAGCCAGGAGCTCGTTCTGCAGCACGAAGCCGGAAAGCCCCACCGTGGCCCGGAACTGAGTCGGCCGCAGGCGCAGCAGGGTGCTCGCCATGGCCATTCCCTGCGAATATCCAAGCAGGCTGACGCTGCTGTGCCGGTCCTTGACGGACTCGATCCAGTTAAAAACGGCGTTGGTCGAGGAGATGACGTCCGCGAAGTCGTGGGTCAGGAAGTAGTCCAGCAGGAACCAGCCGTGGTGGTCCCCGATCACTTTCGGACCGCGAAGCGCGGCGCAGCTGAACGCGGACGGCAGGCCGTCAAAGAGTTTCATCATCCGGGATTCGTCGGTTCCGTACCCGTGCATCATGACCAGCAGCGGCGTTCCATCGCGTTCGTGTTCCGGCTTGGACCAGACGACTGTCTCCATGGGGCCAGCCTAGCTTTCGGTGATCACCAGCGCGGCACTGTGGCCGCCGAAGCCGAAAGCGTTGGTGATGCCCGCCGTCGCGGACAAGCCCGAGACCGTTTCCGGGATGATGTTGAGGTCCACCCCGTCACCGGGCGCCTGAAGGTTGCGGGTGCCCGGCAACGCTCCCGAGCGCAACGCCTGCACCATCACGACGGCGCCGAGCGCGCCCGCGCCGCCGAGAAGGTGTCCGGTAAGGGACTTGGTTGAGGTAACCGGAACCTGATTGCCGAGGACGGCCTTGATGGCGTCTGCCTCCAGGCGGTCCCCCACCGGCGTGGAAGTCGCGTGGGCGTGGACAAGCCCGATGTCCTGGGGACTCAGTTCCGCGGCCGCGAGGGCCTTCTCCATGACGCGGCGTTGCATGGCCGGATCGGCGGCGACGATGTCGACGGCGTCGGACGTCACTGCGGTCCCCGCCACCACGCCCAGGATTGCCGCGCCACGGGCGCGCGCGTGGTCTTCGCGTTCCAGCACGAGAATCCCGGCGCCTTCAGCCAGCACGAAGCCATCCCGGTCACGGTCGAACGGCCGGGATGCGGACTGCGGGTCCTCATTGCGGGTGGACAGGGCCCGAATTTGGGCAAAGCCGCTGATGATCAGGCCGTTGATGCAGGAGTCCACGCCACCGGCAATCACGACGTCCGCGGCACCGGCCCGGATCATGTCCGCACCCTGGGAGATCGCCTCGGCGCCCGAGGCGCAAGCGCTCACCGGGGTCCTCGCGCCGCCCTTGGCGCCGACTTCCATGGACACCCAGGCCGAAGGGGCGTTTGTCATGATGCGCGTGAGCGTATGGGGGGACACACGCCGGGGACCGCTGGCATCGAGCGTCCGGGCCTGTTCCAGGGTGGTGTCCAGGCCGCCGTAGCCGGAGCCAATAACCACCGCCAGCCTCTCGGGGTCCGCGTCCGGGCGGCCGGCCTGGGCCCATGCCTCCCTCGACGCAATCAACGCGAGTTGGCCGCAGCGGTCCATCCTTTTGTATTCGGGAGTGGAGAGCAATGCTGCCACGTCCAAGGTGACCCGCCCGGCCAGACGGACGGGGAGCGCCTGGGCCCAGTCGTCGGCGAGGGCCGCGATTCCGGAGCGGCCGGCCAACAGGGCATCCCAGGATTCGGCAGCAGTGCCGCCGACGGGGGTCACCGCGCCCAGCCCGGTAATGACGACTCGGGGGGAAACTTCAGACATTTGCGAACCGGGTTTCTGTGAGGCCCGCCGATAGACCCGCTGGGAGTGCGAGGGCGGGCGTGCTTCGAGAGCTGACGCCAAGCACCCCTTAAGCGTACGTGCCGCCGACGGGTGCCCGTCCGGAAACGGCGCGGCATTTGCCTCGGCCGGTTCGTTGAAACGACAGGTACCGGGATGTAGCGTGTCGATTGACAGCAGACTTAGCAATACCTATCCGTCCACGGACAACAAGGAGCAAGTCATGAGAATCGGTTCCTCCATCTTCCTCATCGCCCTCGGCGCCATCCTCGCCTGGGCCGTCGCTCCCGGCCTGATCCCGAATGTCGACCAGGCCATGGTCGGCTACATCCTGATGGTGGTCGGCGTCATCGGACTCATCGCTTCCCTGGTCCTCGCCTCCCCCGGCCGTGGACGCAGCCGCCGGGTCAGCGAGACGCGCTCGGTCGTCGACCCCAACACCGGCGAGACGATCACTCGCAATGAAAGCCGTGACGGCGGCATCTAAGTCGTCCCTTGCTGCGCCGCACTGGGCAAGCAACCTGCGCGCCGGTCCCGACCCTGGTGGTTTGGACCGGCCCTGGCCCGTTGGGCTTTCCCAGCCGTGTGACCGGCCGGGCCCGCACCCGGGCCCGGCCACTGGACATGCTCCTCGGTCGCGCCGACCAATGGACATGTCCCGCGCTCGCCCCGGCGGCCACTGGACATGTTCCGTGCCCGCGCCGACCCGTGGACAGACACCCAATCCGCCCATTCGTCGGCGCGAACAATGAGCATGTCCCCGCGCTGGCGCGGCAAGAGTGGGCATGCCCCGCGGTGCCCAGCACGACCAATGGACATGCCCCACGCTGCCCGGCCCGGCCACTGGACATGTCCCGTGCCGGCGCCGGCCACTGCACATATAGCGAATCTGGCCATTCCTCGGCGCGAAAAATGAGCATGTTCCGCACCGCCGTGGCGAACAATGAGCATGCCCCGCGGTGCCCAGCACGACCAATGGACATGTCCCGCGCTGCCCCGCCCGGCCACTGGACATGTTCCGTGCCCGCGTCGGCCACTGGACATATACCCCACCTGCCCATTCCTCGGCGCGAAAAATGAGCATGTCCCGCGCTGCCGGGCGTAAGAATGAGCATGTCCCGAGCGGCCGGGGCCTAAAAATGGGCATGTCCCCCCGCACCAGGCACCGCGCTTCTGTGTTCATGTTGGTTTCCATTGACAAAGCAACACGATCAAAGATAAAGTCAACCAATTCCACTTCGTGTGACAGCTGTCACGGAAGCGGCCAGGGACCCACCGTGGGGTTCCGGTACTGACGCAAGGGAGGGCCAGTGTTCGCCGAAGAACGCCAACAGCTGATTGTTGGGCTCATCACCGCCCGTGGGCGGGCCAGCGTCACGGACCTTGCCGAACGCTTCAGCATCACCACCGAGACGATCCGCCGCGACCTGGCTGCCCTCGAAACGGCCGGCAGCGTACGCCGCGTCCATGGCGGCGCGGTGTCCCCGGACCGCTTCAGCACCACGGAGGAAAGCATCCTTGAGCGGACCGTCCTCCGCCAGCCGGAAAAGACCCGCATCGCCGAGGCCGCCCTCGCTCTCATCCCCAAGGACCATTCCGGCAGCGTCCTCATCGACGCAGGCTCCAGCACCGAGGCCCTCGCGGAACTCCTGGCCGCGCGGACGGCCGGCGGCAGTGCACCCGGTTCCGGAAACGAACTCGTCGTCATCACCCACGCGCTGCCCATCGCGGTCAAGCTGTCCGGTGAACCCGGCATCGCCCTCCACCTGCTCGGCGGGAAGGTCCGCGGACTCACGCAGGCCGCCGTCGGCCAGTCAACGGTGGAAGCGGCCCGCCGGATCCGCCCGGACATCGCCTTCATCGGCACCAACGGCATCCATGCAGCCTTCGGGCTGAGCACCCCCGACCCTGAAGAAGCCGCTGTCAAGGCTGCCTTCGTCCAATCAGCGCGCCGCATCGTGGTGCTGGCTGATTCCTCCAAGCTGGACGCGGAGACCCTCGTCCAGTTCGCCTCGTTGAAAGATCTGGACACCTTGATCACTGACACGAAACCAAGCCAGGCACTCGCCGACGCCCTTGCCGAGGCCGGCGTCGAGGTGGTGGTCGCATGATTGTCACCCTGACCGCCAACCCCAGCCTGGACCGCACCGTCGCCCTGCCAGGACCCTTGCTCCGCGGCGAGGTCCAGCGGGCCGTCTCCGTCCGGCAGGAGTCCGGGGGCAAGGGAGTCAACGTCTCCCGAGCCCTGGTCGCCTCCGGGCTGAAGACCATCGCGGTGCTGCCCGGGGCCGAGGCCGATCCGGTCCTCGCCGGGCTGCGGGACGGCGACGTCCCGTTCGCCGCTCTTCCCATTGGCGAGCCGCTGCGCAGCAACGTGGCACTCACGGAGCCCGGCGGCGTCACGACCAAAATCAACGAACCCGGCCCGGTGCTGAGTGAGGACCAGCAGGAGGCCCTGATCGGGCTGCTCCTGGACCACTCCCGCGGCGCCAGCTGGGTTGTCCTGGCCGGTTCGCTCCCACCAGGAGTTCCGGCCGACTTCTACGCCACCGTCACCCGGCGGCTACGGTCCATCCACGGCGGGACCGATGCCCCACGCATCGCCGTCGACTCCTCAGGGGAACCGCTCGCCGCCGCCGTTTCGGGCGACGCCGCCGGGAAACCTGATCTGTTGAAACCCAATGCCGAGGAACTGGTGGAACTGGCTGCCGCAGCCGGATTCGCCACCAACAAGACCGCCGAGGAGCTCGAAGCGGACCCGGAGGCTGCCGCGGCCGCCGCTGGCGCCGTCGTGCGTTCCGGAGTGGGCGCCGTCCTGGCAACCCTCGGCTCCAAGGGTGCGGTGCTTGTGACGGCCGACGGCGCGTGGCTCGCCACGCATCCGCCGGTCACCGCGGTCAGCACTGTCGGAGCCGGCGACTCGTCGCTGGCCGGCTACCTGCTCGCCTCCAGCCAGGGCGATGCCCCGGTCGATTGTCTGCGTCAGGCTGTGGCCCATGGTGCCGCCGCCGCTTCCCTGCCGGGCTCCACCGTCCCGGCAGTCCACCAAACCACCCCTGATGCCGTAACCATCACGGCCCTCCGGAAGGATTGACAGTGACTCAGCTCATTACAACCGAACTGGTCGAGCTCGACCAGAACCTGGGCAGCTCGCCCGAGGACGTGATCCGGCATCTGGCAGGCAGAGTTGCGGCCACCGGACGCGCCACCGAGGCCGAAGGCCTCTTCGCCGACGCCTTTGCCCGGGAATCCAAGACTGCCACGGGCGTCCCCGGCGGTATCGCGATCCCGCATTGCCGGTCGACGGCGGTCATCGAACCGACGCTGGCGATGGCACGGCTGTCCCAGCCGGTTGATTTCGGCGCCAAGGACGGCCCCGCGGATCTGATCTTCTTCATCGCGGCCCCCGAAGGCGCGGACCAGGAGCACCTCAAGCTCCTGTCCAAGCTCGCCCGGTCCCTGATCAAGAAGGACTTCACCGCCTCCCTGCGCGCAGCCAACTCGGAAGCCGAGATTGTCGAACTCGTCGAGGGCGCGCTGGCAGACAAGCCCGCTGCCCACGCCGCAGCGGCTCCGGCCGCCGCTGCCGTTGCCGCGGCGCCTGCCGCCGGGGACTCAGGCTCCGCCCGTGGCCCCAAGCGCCTCGTGGCCGTCACAGCCTGCCCCACCGGCATCGCCCACACCTACATGGCCGCCGATTCGCTCGTGGCCGCGGCCAAGGAAGCCGGAGTCGACCTGCAGGTCGAGACCCAGGGATCTTCGGGCGCCAAGCCGCTGGACCCGGCCGTCATCGCCGCCGCCGACGCCGTGATCTTCGCCGTGGATGTCGACGTCCGCGGCAAGGAGCGCTTCGCCGGCAAGCCCGTCATCAACGCCCCCGTCAAGCGCGGCATCGACGAGCCGGACAAGATGGTCCAGGAGGCCCTCGCCGCCGCGGACAACCCGCACGCCCGCCGCGTTCCGCACTTCGGCGCCGAGGAACAGGCGGACCAGCAGGCCCAGGAAAAGGGCGAGCACATCGGCCAGAAGCTGAAGAAGGCACTGCTCACCGGTGTCAGCTATATGATCCCGTTCGTCGCCGGCGGCGGCCTGCTGATTGCCCTGGGCTTCCTCCTGGGCGGCTACGACATCGCGATTGGAACCAAAGCCAACGACATCCTGGCTGCCAATACGCTGTTCAATCTCCCTGAAGGCGGCCTCGCGCTCTACCTCGGCGCTGTGCTCTTCAAAATCGGTGCCCTCTCGATGGGCTTCCTTGTTCCAGCGCTGGCCGGCTACATTGCCTACGCCATCGCCGACCGGCCCGGTATCGCGCCGGGCTTCGTCGCCGGTGCGGTGGCTGGATTCATGGACGCTGGCTTCCTCGGCGGCATCATCGGCGGCCTGCTCGCCGGCTACATGGCACACCTGATCGGAACCTGGCAGGTACCGCGCTGGCTCCGCGGCCTGATGCCTGTGGTGATCATCCCGTTGCTTGCGTCCATCTTCGCCTCCGGCCTGATGATCCTGGTCCTCGGCGGGCCGATCGCGGGCCTCACCAAAGCCCTCAACGGCTGGCTCTCGGGAATGACCGGCGCGTCCGCCGTCATCCTGGGCATCATCCTGGGCCTCATGATGTGCTTCGACCTTGGCGGCCCGGTCAACAAGGTTGCCTATGCCTTCGCCGTGGCCGGCCTGAGCGCCGGCAGCGCCACCAACCAGGCGCCATGGCAGATCATGGCCACCGTGATGGCCGCAGGCATGGTGCCCCCGCTGGCAATGGCCCTGGCCACTGTCCTCGATAAGAAGCTGTTCACCCTGAACGAGCGCGAAAACGGCAAGGCCGCCTGGCTGCTGGGCGCGTCCTTCATCTCCGAAGGTGCCATCCCGTTCGCCGCGGCGGACCCGCTGCGCGTCATCCCGGCCAGCATGCTGGGCGGCGCCCTCACCGGGGCACTCTGCATGGCCACCGGCGTCACCTCGCAGGCACCGCACGGCGGCATCTTCGTATTCTTCGCCATCGGCAACCTGGTGATGTTCATCGTCGCCATCCTCGCCGGAACCGTGGTCAGCGCCCTTGCCGTGATCGCCCTTAAGCGCTGGGCAGCCAAGAAGACCGTTGATACGGTTGAACCGGTTCCCGTAACCGTCTAAGCCGGTCCCGGAAATCCCTTCCGAGCCGACCTTCCCGGGCCTACATTCCTTTTTTTGATATACAAGGAGCAGAAATGACCGAACGTAACGCCACCATCGCCAGCCGTGTAGGGCTGCACGCCCGCCCGGCTGCCATCTTTGCCGAGGCTGCAGGCGAGTTCGATCTCGAAATCACCATCGCCCGTCTGGGCGAACCCGAGGACGAGGCCATGGACGCCGCCAGCATCCTGTCCCTGATGAGCCTGGGCGCATCGCACGGCGAGGTGGTGGTGTTGCGTGCCGAGGGAGAGGGCGCCGACGCCGCCCTCGAGCGCCTCGTCCAGATCCTCGAGACGGATCACGACGCCGTCTAGCAGCGCTGCCTTCCGGCCGCCGTCCCGCCCTCCCCCGACTGACGGGGCAGTGGCGGGACGGCGGCCGGAAGCCTTTAAGGGGGCATCCGGCGGAGTTCCGTGCCGTGCCTGACGGCGGGCGCCCTACGCTTGTTCCGCGATTTTCTGTTCCGCGATTTTCTTGACGTCGGCCACTAGCCTGTCCCACATCTCCTGTGAATGCTGGGCAGCCTCAGCGCTGTCGTTGTTGTCTTGGGAGAGCGTGAGCCGCGTCTTTCCGGCGTCGTCCTCGAGAGTCCAGGTCAAAGTATGGTAATTTTCCGGCGCGTCCGCCTGGCCGCCAAGGGGGCTGAAGTGCGTGTGGACGAGGCGCTGGTCCGGTTCAAACTCGAGAATCTCCCCCTTGTCCTCGTAGGCCCTGCCCTCCCACTCGCCGCGCCATACAATGGGCGCGCCCACGGACCAGTCCGTGAGTAACTCGGTCCCGAACATGAATTCCTTGACAGCCGCGGGGTCCGTGATCACTGTCCAGACCCGGGGCGGCGGAGCGTCAATGGTGACGGTCGACGTCGCCACATAGTTGCCTGCCATGGCTTCCCTTCCATGCTGGTCGGACGGGCGGGCCGCCCGGCACCGAGACTACTCCGAGCGCAGGCCCGCGAACAGGCGGGAGCAGACAGCCGGTGCCCCGTTCCGCTGCCGCAAGCAGCCTTAGCAAGCGCTTGTCACGGCGCGGCGGCGCCGATAGTTTGGAATCCGCGGCTCATCCGGCATGGGCCGCGGCAGGAATGCGTCCCCGGCCAAAGGAGATCAGCCCGTGGCAAGCGTGCTGGAAAGCATTGAAGTCGACGTTCCCGTGTCCACCGCGTACAACCAGTGGACGCAGTTCGAGACCTTCCCGGAGTTCATGAAGGGGGTCGAATCGGTGGAACAGATCGATGAGACCTCGCTCCGGTTCCAGGTCGAGGTCGCGGGGGTCAGGCGCGAATACTTTGCCCAGATCACCGAGCAGACCCCCGACCGCAAAATTGCCTGGGTCAGCACGGACAAGCCCCGCAACGCCGGAACCGTGACCTTCGAACCCCTGGACGCGGAGCGCACCCGCGTCAGTGTGGAACTGGAGTGGGATCCCGAAGGCTTCGTGGAGAACGTGGGTTCCGCGCTCGGGGCGGACAACCGTCAGGTCACGGCGGACCTCGGGCGCTTCAAGGAGTTCATTGAATCCCGCGGCATTGAAACCGGCGAGTGGCGCTCCTCCGTCGCGCAGGGGGAAGTGGACGACGACACCCCCGGCGGCGCCGGAACCCAGCGGCCGAGGTAACAGCCGTGCCCACGAAGAAGGACACCCCGCGCGGTGCCGAGAACCCCAGCATCAAGGATCCGGAACTCTACGAGAAACTGGTGGAGGACGGCGCCTCCAAGCAGAAGGCCGCCCGCATCTCCAATGCCGCCGCCGCTAAGGGCCGCTCGGCCGTGGGCCGGAAGGGCGGCCAGTCCGGTGACTATGAGGACTGGACGGTCCCCCAGCTGAAGAAGCGCGCCAAGGAGATCGGACTCAAGGGCTACTCGGCCAAAAAGAAAAGCGAGCTCATCTCCGCGCTCAGGAACTCCTGATTCCGATGGCCGCGGGCCACCTGCCGGACTCAGGCCTCCTTGCGCGCGGTCTTCTCGGTAGCCTTGGCGTCGGTCTTCGCGGCCCCCGTCTTTGCCGCGGCCCGGGGAGTCCTGGCGGCAGTTTTCGTCGCTGCCTTAGGCGCCGCCTTGGTGGCCGACTTGGCGGCGGTCTTGGTCGCCGTCTTGGCTTGCGCCGGCTTGGCGGCGGCCTTCGAGGGCGACTTCGCGGCGGGTTTGTCCTCGGTGTCCCCGGCTGTGCCCGCCGCGTTGCCGCCGCGCTTCTTCTCGAGGCTCCGTTTGAGCGCTTCCATCAGGTCGATCACATCGCCGCTGCCCGCTTCAGCGGCGGGGGCTCCGAAGGTCTCCTCGGTGTCCAGGGACTCGCCCTTTTCCAGCTTCGCGTCAATGAGCTGGCGCAGCTGGAGCTGGTACTCGTCGGTGAACTGCGCCGGATCGAAATCTGCGGCCATGGAGTCCACCAGCGCGGCGGACATCTCCCGCTCCTGGGCGGAGATCCTGACGGACGTCTCCAGCGCCGGGAAGGCCGCCTCGCGCACTTCGTCCGCCCAGAGGAGGGCCTGCAGCATCAGCACGTCGCCGCGGATCCGCAGTGCACCCAGGCGGGTCTTGTCGCGCAGCGCAAACTGCACAATTGCCACCCGGTCCGTGTCCTCCAGGGCGCGGCGCAGCAGCACGTAGGCCTTGGGCGACTTGGCATCCGGTTCAAGGTAGTAGCTCTTCTCGAACATGATGGGGTCCAGCTGTTCGGCCGGGACGAACTGCACGACGTCGATCTCGTGACTGTTTTCGGCAGGGATCGATTTGAGTTCGTCGCGGCTGAGTACCACCGTCCGGCCGTCGTCCTCGTAGGCCTTGTCGATGTCCTCGTAGTCCACGATCTTGCTGCAGATCTCGCAGCGGCGCTGGTAGCGGATCCGGCCGCCGTCGGCGTTGTGGACCTGATGCAGGCTGATGTCGTGATCCTCGGTCGCGGTGTAGACCTTAACCGGCACGTTGACCAGCCCGAACGCTATCGCGCCTTTCCAGATGGCTCTCATGGATCAAGTGAACATCACAGTTGCACGGAGGAGAAGCCTTATGCCTGAACGGACACCCGCTAACAGCCGGGAAAGGGTGCGCGTTGACGGCCGGGAGCTGGTGGTGACGAACCTGGACAAGGTGATGTATCCGGAGACCGGCACCACCAAGGCCGACGTCCTCGCCTACTACGCCGCCGTGGCGCCCGTGCTGATCCCGGCCGCCGTGAACCGGCCGGCGACCCGGAAGCGCTGGGTCCACGGCGTCGGAACGGCCGAGGCCCCGGGTGAGATGTTCTTCCAGAAGAACCTGGACCACTCGACGCCGGGCTGGATACCGCGCGCTTCCATCACGCATAAGGAACGCGCCATCCAATACCCGCTGGTCAATGATCCCGCCACCCTGACCTGGCTGGCCCAGATCGGCTCCCTCGAGATCCACGTGCCGCAGTGGCGCGTGGACTCCCATGGCAACGCCATGGCGCCGGACCGGCTGGTGCTGGACCTCGACCCGGGCGAGGGCGCCGGGCTGCCGGAGTGCGTGGAAGTCGCGATGCTGGCCCGGACCATCTTGCAGGATGTCGGCCTGGACCCCGTCCCGGTCACCAGCGGCAGCAAGGGAATCCACCTCTACGCTTCCCTCGACGGGACGCAGAGTTCCGACCAGATCTCGGAGTTCGCCCATGAACTGGCGCGTTCGCTGGAGGCGGACCATCCCGGGCTAGCCGTGAGCGATATGAAGAAGGCCCTCCGCACCGGCAAGGTCCTGGTGGACTGGAGCCAGAATAATGCCGCGAAGACCACCATCGTGCCGTACTCGCTCCGCGGGCGGCTTCGTCCGACCGTGGCGGCGCCCCGGACCTGGCGTGAACTCAGCGCCGCATCCCTGCACCAGCTGGACTACCAGGAGGTCCTGAAACGCGTGAAAGCGGGCAAGGATCCCTTCGCGGCCATTTCGGGAGGCAAAGGATCCGGCACCGAGCCGAAACGGCAGGGACACGTTCCCACCGACAGCCCGGGCGACGGCGGCCACACCGACCCCCGGCTGGAGACGTACCGCATCAAGCGGGACGCGGCGGCCACCCCCGAGCCGTTCACGGCCGAGCGGCACCGCGCGGAGGCCGACGCCGGCGCCCGCCGGGAGGCGTTTGTCATCCAGGAACACCATGCCAGCAGGCTGCACTTCGATTTGCGGCTGGAGCGCGACGGCGTCCTGGTGTCCTGGGCGCTGCCCAAAGGCGTCCCCGTCTCCAAGGCCAAGAACCACCTCGCGGTTCAGACCGAGGACCATCCCATGGACTACCTGGACTTCGAAGGCACCATCCCCAAAGGCCAGTACGGTGCCGGGACCATGAGCATCTGGGACCGCGGGCACTACGAAGTGGAGAAGTGGATCGCGGGCAAGGAGGTCATCGCCACCCTGACGGGCCAGGACGGCGGAGGCCTTGGCGGCACGCGCAGGTTCGCCCTGATCCACACCGGCCAGGGCAACGACCAATGGCTGATCCACCTGATGGACCCCCTCGGCTCGAAGAAGGAAAATCCCGCGCCGCCGTCGAAGGACCGCCCCGAAACCCGACCGGCCCAGAAGTCCCCCGCGGACACCGGGAAGACGCCCGCCGCACCCGACTTCACGCACGACTTCACGCCGATGCTGGCCAGCCCGGGGACTCCTGCGGATCTTCCGGACATGGACTGGCAGTTCGAACTCAAGTGGGACGGCGTGCGGGCCCTGGTCGTCGCGGACGCAGACAGAATCCGGCTGTTCAGCCGCAACGGCAACGATGTGACAGCCACGTACCCGGAGCTGACCGACCGCTCCTGCTGGCCGGACCAGGACTTCATCGCCGACGGCGAGATCGTCGCCGTCGGGCCTTCCGGGCGGCCCGATTTCGGGCTGCTGCAGGGTCGGATGAAGCTGACCAGGCCCTCGGACGTGGCGAAGGCCCAACCCTCCATCCCTGTGCGGCTGATGTTGTTCGACCTGCTGTCCGAGGGCGGGCAGGACCTCCGGCGGCTGCCGCTGGCCAAACGCCGCGGCCGGCTGGAGAAGTTCTTCCAGCCCTCCGCCTGCCCGGTGGAACTTTCCGCCGTGATCGACGGCGACGTCACCCACATCCTGGAAAGCGCCCAGGAACTCGGGCTCGAGGGGGTGATGGCGAAGCGCACCGACGGCCGGTACGTCGGCCAGCGCAGCCGGTCCTGGCTCAAACTCAAGTTTGAACGCACCCAGGAAGTAGTGGTCGGCGGCTGGCGGCCGGGAAAGGGCGGGCGAAGCCAGTCCGTGGGCTCGCTGCTGCTGGGCATCCCGGACGGTTCAAAGCTGCGGTACGTGGGGCGGGTAGGCAGCGGTTTCAGCACTCGTGAGCTTGAGGAGCTGCGGCAGCAGCTCGATGCCCTTCCGCGGAAGACGTCCCCTTTCAATGAGGTCCCGGCCGCCGATGCCTCAGACGCCCGCTGGGTGAGCGTCCGGCTCGTCGGCGAGGTCACTTATGGGGAATGGACCGGCAGCGGGAAACTGCGGCACCCCGTCTGGCGGGGCTGGCGGCTGGACAAGGACCCGGCGGACGTGGTGCTCGAGCAGGGCTGAGCGGCGGAGACCCCCGGAAGCGCCGGACAGCGAAAAGCCCGGGACACCCGATGCTTGTGTCCCGGGCTGGTTAGGTCGGGGTGAAATCCCAGGTCCTGGCCCTAGGAGGAGTGCGGGACGTCCGGCCGCGCGGTCCGGTGGACGGCGGTGACCGCCGCTTCGTGGCCCATCCGGCCGTGCGCGGTGTCGTTGTCCTTGGGGTGGCGCCGCTTGCCGCTACCGTCCGGCCACTGTTTGCCTTCGGCGGCCGTGGGCGGTGCGGGGCGCTTGACCTCCGGTCCGGGAGCGTCGCCCATGGACCCCATCAGATGACTGGCTACCCCTGGTTCGATCTCGTCTCCGAAGCGATGTTCTGCCATTTCTCTTCCTTTCCGCTGCGGCGTTGCTGCCGTGAAGAATTGTTGCCGTGAAATGAAATGCTCATCGTGCTTTGCCGCCGTCGGTGGCCCTACCAGCGGACCTTCTTCTCGGCCGGACCCTGTTTCCCGCTCGCGTGGGTGGGCTTGTGGTTGTGCCCGACGCTCTGCGTCGAGGTCCCGCCGCGGGACTTACTGGCCAGCATTTCCTTTTGGGCGTCCGTCAGGCGTGATTTGATGCCTTTCGCCTCTTCACCGGCGGCCTCTGCCTGCCCGTTGCCGGGGGCCTTCTCCGCCTTGGAATCGGTCTTTTCGGTGTCTTTGCCGGTCATGGACTGCTCTCCTTGAGTGGTCTCTGTGGGTGGGCTGTCGTCAGCACTAAAGATAACTTCACCCTAAGCGCTTTTTGGAGTCCTTGGGTACCCCCTTTTCAGAGCTCCCGGAGCATCCCGTTCTGGCCCGCGAACCGGCGGGTGAAAGCGTGATCCGCGGCGAAACCTGCACCCGCAGGCCGGTTCAGGAAAAAGTTTGGACACCGCACCGCGGACTAGACCGGTTCCCAGCAACGGCGCGGCGAGATCACGGAAAACCGATCCGCCATTTCGACCCGATCGGGGCCCGAAACAGGTGATCATACGCCACCCGGATCGGAAACTCCATGGTTTTCGCGTAAAATTGAAAGCCTGCCCAGAGCGGGGCAGCTACAAGTCGCAAGCAAATGACCTCCCTAGGAGCGGCCCAAATGCCCACAGACCGAAGCACGACCGACTCTTCAGCAGGCGTTCTGAACGCCAGCGGAACCAACCAAGTTGCATCCAAGGGTGCGAGAAAACCAAAGCTACTGCGCCGTCGACTCAAAGAGTCGGATGTCAACGTCGTAGACCAGCCGATGCTCAAGAAAGCACTCGGCGGCACCATCGTCGGAAACACCATGGAATGGTACGACGTCGGAGTGTTCGGCTACCTGATCACTACCATGGGACCGGTGTTCCTGCCTGAAGCGGACAAGTCCGTGCAGACCCTGTTCCTGCTGGGAACCTTCGCCGCCACCTTCATTGCCCGCCCCCTCGGCGGCGTCGTGTTCGGCTGGCTCGGCGACAAGATTGGCCGCCAGAAGGTCCTTGCGGCCACATTAATGATCATGGCCGCCAGCACCTTCGCAGTGGGGCTCCTGCCCGGCTACGCGCAGATCGGCATCTGGGCGGCAGCGCTCCTGGTTGTCCTGAAACTCGTCCAGGGCTTCTCCACCGGCGGCGAATACGCCGGCGCCACTACGTTCGTCAGCGAGTACGCCCCGGACAAACGCCGCGGCTTCTTCGCCAGCTTCCTGGATATGGGCAGCTACCTCGGCTTCGCCATGGGCGCAGCCCTCGTCTCCGTGCTGCAACTGACCCTCGGGCAGAGCGCAATGGAAGAGTGGGGCTGGAGAATCCCGTTCCTGATTGCCGGCCCTCTGGGCCTGATCGCCATCTACTTCCGTAACAAGATTGAAGAATCCCCGCAGTTCCAGGCAACTCTGGACGCGCAGGAAGACAATGCCAAGGATGCCAGCGCCGGCGATGCCGTCGCGTCCAAGGGCCCGGTGGGAATCGTGAAGGCCTACTGGCGTTCGCTGATCGTCGCCATGATTCTGGTGGCGGCCGCAAACACCGCCGGCTACGCCCTGACGTCCTACATGCCGACGTACCTCACGGAGTCCAAGGGCTACGATCCCGTTCACGGCACCCTGCTGACAATTCCCGTGCTGGTCATCATGAGCCTCTGCATCCCGCTGACCGGCAAGCTGTCCGACCGGATCGGCCGCCGTCCCGTGCTGTGGATCGGCGCCATCAGCACCGTGGTGCTGGCAACGCCGGCGTTCCTGCTGATCGGGATCGGCGACGTATGGTCAACGCTGGCCGGACTTTCCCTCATCGCTTTCCCGGTGACGTTCTACGTGGCCAACCTGGCCTCGGCCCTGCCGGCCCAGTTCCCGACGGCAAGCCGTTACGGCGCCATGGGCATCGCGTACAACTTCGCAGTGGCCATCTTCGGCGGCACCACACCTTTCATCGTTGCCGCCCTCATCGAAGGCACGGGCGATGACATGATGCCGGCCTACTACCTGATGGCCACCTCGGCAATCGGGGCGGTCGCGATCTACTTCCTCAAGGAATCAGCCCAGCGCCCCCTGCCCGGGTCCATGCCCAGCGTGGACACCCAGGCCGAGGCCCGCGAGCTGGTTGCCACCCAGGACGAGAACCCGCTGATCGACCTGGAGCACATGGACATGCCGTTCACCACCGTGGCGGCTGATTCGACCGCTCCCCGCGAAACCGAAAAGGTTCCGGCCGGGGCCTGAGCGTGCCCTCTGGCAGCCCGGTCCGGATCATCCTGATCCGGCCCAGCTAGTTCAGACTCTGTAGTTGAGCCCCGCCCTTTGAGGCCTGCCTTGCGTGTTTTCCCTGTTCGGGGAAGCGCCCAAGGCAGGCCTTAGGCGTGTCCGGGCCTAAGCTACGTCCCAGCTGCCCTGGCCGCCGACAGAGCCCCGAGATTGGAGATAGAAGAGTTCCATGAAGTTCCTCCGAGGGCACCTGCGCACCCTGCACAGCCTGGCGCCACCCAACAAGGACCATGTTTCTGCCCTGCGTGTCGCGGTCAGCGTCGCGGTGCCCTCATTCGTGCTGCTGGCGGCGGGACGCCCCGACCTCATGATCTACGCCGTCTTTGGCGCCCTGACCGGAATGTACGGCCGGACCGAACCCCATCAGCTGCGGCTTAGGCACCAGAGCCAGGCCTCCCTGCTGCTGGTGGGAGGCATCGCCGTCGGCGTCTTCCTCTCGGTGCATCAGCTCCAGTCCTGGACGTTGGTCCTCATCGAGGCCCTGCTGGCCGCTGCAGGATCCCTCTTCGCGGACAAGGTAGGCCTGTTGCCCAACGGCCCGTTCTTCGGCATTCTGGCCCTGGGCGCCTGCGCCTCCGTTCCGACAACCGTCCCCTGGCACACCGCTGTCCTGATCGGTGCACTGTCCGCAGCTTTTTCCATGGTGGTCGGCTTCGGCGGCTGGGTCCGCGGCCGCGCCTGGGATCCCGGGGCGGCACGCGATGTTGCGCCGCTCCGGGGGGACCGCCGTCGGGCCGCCACGATCCACGCGGTCCGCTATCTGGCAGCGGTCGGCATCGCGGGGGCCTTCGGGGTCCTCAGCGGAAGCGGGCACCCGCACTGGTCCATGGCTGCCGCGGCGGTCCCTTTGGCGGGTGCGGACATGCCCAGCAGCGTCTACCGCGGCCTGCACCGGATCGTCGGCACCCTGCTGGGCCTCGTGGTGGTTGCGGCGGTGCTGTTTCCGTGGGCCTTCTCGCCGCTGCGTGCCTTCCCGGGGCATGAGTCCGCCGTCCTGGCGGTCCTCGTGATGGTCCTGCAGTTCTCCACGGAGCTTTTCATGACCCGGCACTACGGGCTGGCGATGGTGTCCTTCACGCCGGTGATCCTGCTGATGACCCAGCTCGCCGCGCCAGCCGACCCGTACGTCCTGGTGTCCGAGCGGGCCGTCGAGACCCTGGTGGGCGCCTGCACGGGTATTGCGGTGGTGATCCTGGTCCGGCGCCGGACGATCCCCGGCGCCGCAGCGTTTGGACGTTAGGGCAACGCGGCCGGAGCGCTGAATGAGCATGTCCCGTCTGCCCGGGCTTCGGGAAAGAGCATGTCCATCGCGCGGCAACGTCAGCACAGGGCATGCCCTTCCTTCCGTAGGTCCCGTGGACATAGTGGCATTATGTCCGGTCCACCGCTCCACAAATGAGCATGTCCCCTGCGCCCGGGCCCTACAAATGAGCATGTCCGGCGGCCGGGACGAGAGGCTATTTGGCCCGCCGGGGCGGCCCGGCCACAAGCCGGGAGGGCAGTACGCGGGCCGCTGCCGTCAGCAGTTTGTACCGCTTGGCCGGAATCGAGACGGCCTTGCCCCGCTGGTTGCCTGCCAGACCCTCGCGGACCACGCGCTCAGGCTGAAGCCACAGCCAGCGCGGGGCCACCGCCTTGTCCATCCCCATCCGGTCGTGGAACTCGGTGTGGGTGAACCCGGGGCATACCGCCGTGACCCTGACCCCGCGCTTGGCATAGGCAAGGTTGGCCCACCGGGAGAAGCTCACGATCCACGCTTTGGCCGCGGAGTACGTCTCCCGGGGCAGGAACGCCGCCACGCTCGCCACGTTGATGATCCGGCCTGACTGGCGCAGAAGCATTCCCTGCAGCGCGGCGTGCGTAAGCTCCATGGCGGATTCAACGTGCAGCTTGAGATGCCTTTTCTCGTCGGCAATGTCGTTCTCGGCGAAGGAGCCCAGCAGACCCATCCCGGCGTTGTTGACCAGGATCCCCACCGGCCGTGCCGGGTCCGAGAGCCGCGCGACGACGGCGGCCACGCCGGCGTCGTCCGCTAGATCGGCGGCCAGCACCTCGGCGCGGACGCTGAAGCGCCGTTCCAGTTCCTCGGCCTTGGCCTGCAACCGGGCGGTGTCCCGGGCCACCAGGACCACGTCGTGTCCCTGCTCGGCGAGCTGGCGGGCGAACTCCGCACCGATGCCCGCGGTTGCGCCCGTGATCAGGGCGGTGTCAGGGTGCCTCGCGGCGGCAGGGCTCATAGCGGCAGCCTACGCGAAGGGGATGCCCGGTCAGGCGAGGGTCTGGCCTGCGGCAAGTTCATCTTCCGCCGGTCCGTCCGCATCCGCCAGATGCCGGTTCTGCAGCTCTTCGGCGGCGAGCTCATACCAGGTGTGGGCGCCGAAGGAGGGGCTGCTGGTATCCAGGTGGCGGTACAAAGCATCGGCCAGTTGTCCGAGGGCGGCATCGGAGAGCGCGCGGACCGTGGCCGCAGGGTCCAGCGTTCCTTCGAAGTAGTCCGCAAGTTCCAGCCCGTTGATGAGGCTGAGCTCGGACGGAAACGTGCCGGGGCTTTCATCGAGCCCGGAGCTCAGCGGCCCGCCCCGGAAGCCCTCCAGAACCCCCTCGCTCCCGAAATCCAGCGGAACGGTGGCAAGCTCCCCGTCAAGGTCTGCGAGGACTTCGCTCTCGGAGCCGACGTGGAGCAGGCAGATCGGCAACTCGGCGGGCTCATCGAGCGTGAGCCGGAACTGTTCGGCGCCTGTCTGCCCCTCGCTGGCGGCCGCGATGCTACGCAACTGCAGCAGTAACTCGGGGTCCAGGTGCGACGCACCGTGGAGGTCTACCCTGACTTCCGATCCGGGTTGCAGCCGGCCGGTCCGGCGCAAAATGTGCAGCAATGCCGGGAAATCCGCCTGGGTCAGGCAGCCGGTGACTTCGAGAGTCACATGTCCGGGGTTGATATCCACACGGACGAGCACACGCAGTTTATGGTTCACGGGGTTCTCCAAAAGACACGGCCAAGAGCCAACTGCATAACTCTGCTCAAACCTTACGAGTTTGTCGTCCGGCTCACAACCCGGGCGCGGGCGGCGCCGGTCCGGAGATGCCTGGGACCCGCCGTCACGCATCGGGCGGGGGCTGTTCCGGCCAGTCGACGCCCTGATTGTAGGAGTCGTGTTTGCGGAGGTAGCGGTACATGAACGGGCAGTTTGGATTGATCCGCTTCCCCGACGCCACCACATCATCCAGAGCGAAGTGGGCCAGCACTTTCGCAAGCCCGTGTCCCCGGAACTGTTCCGCCGTGTCGGTGTGGACGAATTCCACGTGCCCGGGTTTATCGATGAACCGAATCTCTACTGCCAGCTTGCCGCCGACGTGCAACTCGTAACGGTGCTGGGCATCGTTACGGGTGGTGGAGACGTCTGGGCTGAACGTGTCTTCAGTGGCTGCCGAGTTCTCCGTCATGGTTCGACATTGGCACTTAATGGCGGGCGTGGCAATGGTCCGCCCGGTCCGGCGCCGCGCGCCGGCACGCCTGTCCGGGCCGGGCCCCTGCCCAGCAGCAGGACCGCCAGAGCGAAGCAGGCCGCTCCCCCGCCCAGGAGCCCCAGGGTAAGCCCGTTCAGGGCTGCGTCGGCGACCGGGACGAAGACGACGGCGGCGGCGGTGAGCACCGCGGCCGCCGGGCGGGAGCGCGAAGCGGCCGCCGGCGTCGGACGGTCTTCCAGCCTGCCGAAGAGGACCAGCACCGGCAGGAGCAGAATCACGACCACCATCAGCACGAGCGGCCTGCTCCACCACCACGCGGGGGTTCCCCCCGCTGGCTGGGGGAAGTCAGTGAGCAGCAGCAGGCCCGACATGGCCGCGAGCAGGGGCAGGTGCCAGAGGTAGACGGTCATCGACCGCCGGCCGACGACGGCCATCATCCGGCGCAGCCGGATCGCGGACGCCACCCGCAGGAGCGCCGGCCGGAAAAGCTGCAGCGCGGCGGCCTGCGCAATGGCCAGGAGGAGTAGCGTCAGGTTGGGTGGGTTGAGGTTCACCAGCATGTTTCCGGAGTACAGGCCCAGTGCGACGAGCAGCCCCAGCACAAGGTTGCTGCCCACGAGCAGGCCCGCCAAGGCCGGACGCGTGAGGCCCAGCAGCCTGCCGTCCGCCAGGAAAAAGCCGAGCTGCTGCACTGCGCACCAGAGGAAGACCATGTTGAGGTAGGCCAGCAGGGGAAGTGCCCCGCGCAGGCAATCGACCGTGATGACCAGGCACGCGAGCCCGGCGAGGGTGAGCCGGGGTGCCCGGGCATGCAGCGCGGCGAACATCGGCAGGTTCAGCTGGGCCGCCAGGTAGGCGGCCAGGAACCACAGCGGCATCCCGGCGCCTGTGGCCAGCAGTTGGATGACCTGCACGTCGACCCCGGCCAACCGAGCCCCCCAAAGGCCGGCGAACATGACGGCCAGCAGGACGCTGGCCGGACGGATGAGGCGCAACATCCGTCCCTGGATGAAGTCGACGGCGTTGCCGCCGCGGGCGCGGAGCCTGCGCCAGGACTGCAACCCCGTGATCCCGCCTGCCACGAAGAACAGCGGCATGATCTGGAGGATCCAGACGACGGGCTCGAACCAGCGCTGGTTGCCGAGGGTATTCTCCGTCGTCACCGTGCCGTCAGGATGCAGCTCCGGGCTCACCATCAGGGAGTGGGAGGTGACCACGAGAGCAAGGCAAAAGAACCTGGCGAGGTCGATCACCAGGTCGCGGTCCGGCGTCGCATCCGGGCCGCTGGCTGCTTCCTGCTCTGGAATTTCTCAGCGCTCCACTCCACCCCGTCCGGGGATGGCCCGTTGCCCTGCCTCTATTGTCGGACTTGTCCGGGTGAACTGCCAGCGGCGGCCAAAAGAGGGGCCAGGATCATGGTCTGATCCAGGCCCCTCTCCGGGCGGTCCTGCGTCTGTGCGGGCGCGGTCAGCGGGCCAGCGTGCGCAGGGCGTCCGCGGCGAAGTTGCGGGCGGCGTCGCCCCACTGGCCCAGCAGGGCCTGGAGATTCTCGCCGTCGGCCCGGTGGGCGGAGACCCGCTCCTCGAGCACGGCCAGCACGCCGGTGCGGAGCTCGGTGTTGAAGTTCACCTTGCCGACGTTCATGGCGGCAGCCTTCACCAGTTCCTCCGCCGGAATCCCGGAGGCGCCGTGCAGCACCAGCGGAATGCGGGTCCGCACGGCGATGTCCTGCAGCACGTCCCAGCGGAGCCGGGGTTCGCCCTGGTACTTCCCGTGGACGTTGCCGACGGCCACCGCCAGCAGCTGCGCGCCGGTCCGCGACACGAAGTCCTCCACCTGCCCGGAATCGGTGAGCCCCGCTGCCGGCGCGCTGCCGGCGGCGTCGGCTCCGAAGGCACGGTCTTCGTCACCGGCGAGGCCACCGAGTTCGGCTTCGATCACGACGTCGGCGTTCCCCCGCCCGTCCAGATCCGCACGGACGCTGCGGACCAGTGCGATGTTGTCCTCGTACGGCAACGACGATCCGTCCACGAGCACGGAATCCGCCCCGGCCGCGACGGCGGCCAGGATCAACTCCGGATCGGCGGCGTGGTCGAGCTGGACGGCGATCGGCACGCCGGCGCCGTCGGCGAGGCCGCGGAGGGCTGCGATCAGCCGCGGGCCGTTCGGCGAAGCCGCCGTCTTGGGCGCCACCAGCAGGATGGCGCCGCGGCCGGCCTCCTCGGCCGCGCTGACGACCGCCAGGGCGGTGGTGAAGTCGTAGCAGGTGAAGGCCGGTACCGCGGAGCCCTGCTGCAGGGCGGAGGACACAAGGTGGTCGAGTC
Source organism: Pseudarthrobacter sp. MM222 (assembly GCF_947090775.1). Classification (NCBI taxonomy): domain Bacteria; kingdom Bacillati; phylum Actinomycetota; class Actinomycetes; order Micrococcales; family Micrococcaceae; genus Pseudarthrobacter; species Pseudarthrobacter sp. MM222. The sequence continues at coordinate 232,081 of NZ_OX352321.1, read as the reverse complement.
GGGCACGCATCAGGCGCTCAGTCCTCCCACTAGGATCCAGGCCACGAAGGTGAGGATGAACCCGGCGAGTCCGAGGATAGTCGTCAGGACCGTCCAGGTCCGCAGGCCGTCGGAGACGGTCAGGCCGTAGTAACGCACGACAGTCCAGAATCCGGCGTCGGTCACGTGGGACAGGCCCAGGGCGCCGAAGCCGATGGCGATCACAATCACGGCGATCTGGGCGGGTGAGTAGCCGCCGCCGGCGACGGCGGACGTCAGCAGGCCGGTGGTGGTGACGATGGCGACCGTGGCCGAACCCTGCGCGGCGCGAAGGGCCAGGGAAATGATGAAGCCAAGGACGATGACGGGCAGGCCTAGGTGGTCCAGTGTCTGGGACAGGGCGGCGCCGATGCCGGAGGTCCGCAGGACCTCACCGAATACACCGCCGGCGGCAACCACCATGAGGATGGACGCGATTGGAGGCAGCGCGCCCTCGAAAATCTCGCCGGTTTCCTTGAGCGACCAGTTGCGGCGGACGGCCAGGAGGAAGAAGGACAGGGCAACGGCCACCAGGAGGGCGAAGAACGGGTTGCCGATGAAGGCCGCCAGGCCGTACCAGCCGTTGTCCTTGGGAATGGTGAGGGTGCCCAGGGTGCCGACCAGGATCTGCACGATCGGAGCGGCGATCAGGAAGATGATCAGGGCCGGACGCGGCGGAGCAATGGCGAGGGCGCCTGGACCGTCATGGCCGACGCGCACCAGGGAGTCTGAACCATATTCGTCCACCTGTGCTTTGACGCCCGGGAGGAGTTCGTAGTCTCTGCGGTTCATAATGCTGGCCACCCAGTAGGACAGGAAGCCGAGCGGGATGCAGATGAGCAGCGAGATGAGGGTGATGAGGCCGATGTCGGCGCCGAACACGCCCGCGCCGGCCACAATGCCGGGGTGCGGCGGAACGGCGACGTGGATGGACAGCATGATGCCGGCCATGGGGAGGCCGAATTTGACCGGGTGCACGTTGGCGATCTTCGCGAAGGCGTAAACGATCGGCACGAGCACGATGATGCCCACCTCGAAGAACACCGGGATTGCCACGAGGAAGCCGACGGCCGTGAGGGCAACCGCCACCCGCCGGGCGCCAAGCTTCGCGGTGAAGTGGGCGGCGAGTGACTGGACGCCGCCGGAGACCTCGATCATCCGGCCAAGAACCGCGCCCAGCGCGATCAGCAGGGCCACCTTGCCCATGGTTCCGCCCACGCCGTTGGCCACCACGGTGAACACGTCCTTAAGCGGGATCTGGGAGGCCACGGCCACCAGGATGCTGACGGTAAGCAGGGCCACGAAAGCCTGGATCTTGAAGCGGATGATCATCACCAGCAGGAGGGCGATGCCTATGGCTGCGATGGTGAGCAGCAGCGGGGTGCCCAGCTCCACGGCGGGTTTGATGACGGGCGCGTCTGCGGCGCGCACCGCCAGGGAGTTAATCAGGGGGTGCATCAGGGAGTGTCTCCTTTGACAGGAAAGTCGTCCGACGAGTCAGTCGTCGGGATCAGGGCGGGCAGGGTCCGGCGACGGCGGAGGGGGGACCGCCGTCGTCGGAGGCATCAGGGGTCTACTGGGCGGTGCGCTTGGTGGGGGCGATGACTTTGATGACGGCGGAGTCGTCGGCGGCGGCGAGCCCCTGGGCCTGGCCGAGGAGGTAGAGCTGTTCGGCGGCGGCGGCCACGGGGGCGGCGAGCCCTGCGGCGCGGGTGGCCTTGCCGACGATGCCCATGTCCTTGACGAAGATGTCCAGGCGGCTGAGGACCTCGGCGCCGTCTTCGGTGTAGGCCTCCAGGATCCGCGGGCCCCGGTTGGAGAGCATGAAGGAGCCTGCGGCACCGGCTTCGAGGGCGGCGAGGGTTTTGGCCTGGTCAAGGCCGAGGGCATCGGCGAGGGCCATGGCCTCGGCCGCGGCGGCGATGTGGATCCCGCAGAGGAGCTGGTTGACGGTCTTGAGGGCCTGGCCGTCGCCGGGCCTGTCGCCGACGACGGTGAGGGTGGAGGCGAGCAGCTCCAGGACCGGGCGGGCAGTTTCCAGGGCGGCAGGCTCGGCGCCGACGACGATCAGCAGGTCCCCTTCACCGGCGCGCTTGGGTCCGCCGGAGAGCGGCGCGTCCACCAGGGCCACGTCGAATTCCGCGAGGCGGGCGACAGTTGCCGGGATGGCTTCCGTGCCCACGGTGCTGCCAAGGACCACGACGGCGCCCGGCTTCAGCACGGAGGCGACGCCGTTCTCGCCGAAGAGGACGTCGTCGAGCTGTTCGCCGTTGCGCACCGCGAGCAGCAGGGCGTCGGCGCCCTCGGCGGCTTCCCGGGCCGAGGTGAAGGTCCGGATGCCGGCCTCTTCAGCCAGCTTCAGGCGCGGCTCGGCGATGTCGAAGCCGTGGACGGTCAGCTGGGTGGCAAGGCGGGTGGCCATCGGCAGGCCCATGGCGCCGAGGCCGAGGACGGTGACTGTGTACTGTGCGGTCATGGTTTTTCTCCGTTGAAGGCGTATCTGTCGGGAAGGCGTCGGGATCAGAAGGTGTTGCTGAGTTTGCGGGTGACCTGGGCCAGGGACTCGTCGTCGCCGACGTTTCCGGCGAAGACGATGTACGGGATGCCCTTTGCGGGCCCGTCCACCGGTTCCCAGAGGCTCACGATGCCCGGCAGCATGGGTCCGCGGACGATCCCGTGCCGGATCTCCAGGCCGTGGGCGGCGACGTCCGAGGAGGTGATGCCGCCCTTGGCGATGACGAACCGCGGCGGGAAGGTTTTGAGCGTGCGGTTGACGACGGCGACGACGGCGGCCGAGACGGTGCGTGCGATCCGCAGGCTCTCTGCGGCGTCGTCGGTCTTGATGAGCAGGCGGCTGGTGTGGACGATGACGTCGCCGCCGTGCAGGGCAGCGACGACCGTGTCCACGGTCTGGTCCAGGTGGTCCGCGGCGTTGGCGCCGAGCAGCTTCTCGACGTCGATTTCCACGATCCGGGCGGCGCCGTGCTGCTCGGTGAGGACCTTGAGCTGGCGGGTCGTGACGCCGACGTGGGAGCCAACGACGATCAGGCCGCCGGCCTCGGACGGGGTGTTGCCGGCGTAGGCTTCCGCACCGCTGAGCTCGGAACGGATCTCCTGCCCGATCCGGGCGCGGACGAACGGCGGGCCGACGCGGTAGAGGAGCTTCTTGCCGCGGCGCTCGGCTTCCTCCAGGCCCAGGGCAAGGGCGCGGAGGTCGTTTTCGGTGACGATGTCCGCGACGATCGGGGTGGATTCCGTGGCCGCGCCGATGGCATCTGCTATCGCCTTGGCGGAGCGCTGCGGGTCCGCGGAGGTGCCGTCCGTCGCGGCACCGGCGCGGATGATGTTCAAATCCAGCACGATCACGGAGTCCGCAGCGAAGCGGCCCTGGGACTTTTCCTCCACATATTTGGCCATCTCGGAGTTGGCGAACCCGAAGCTGGCGTCCTTGGCGAATTCGGTCTCGGCAACGGGGGTGAGCTTGCCGGCGTCGACGCCGGTGCCGCGCATGTAGTGAACGCCGCCGATGGTGACGCGGCCGGCGTCGGGGAACGCGGGGACGATCACGACGCCGTCTGTTGCTTCGCCGCTGACTGCAGCGACCGTGGCGGCAATGACGTCGGGTTCCAGCGGGTAGTGCCCGCGCAGGGTGGAGTCGCTACGGCTGACGAAGCTCAGGCGAAGCCCGGAACCGGGATTGTCAGCTGCCGCGGCGGCTGCCGTCAGGGCGTTCCGGACGACTTCCTCGTTGCGGGCTGCCGCCTCGGCCGGGTCCAGGCTGCGGGTATTCGTGAGCACATAGACCGCCCGGGGGCGCTGGCCCTCGATCTCATGGGCGAACGCCCAGGCGAAGTCAGCCGGCTCCCAGCGGGTCAACACGGGCAGGTTCGCGACGGACTGCGTGCCGGTGGGGTCGTCATCAAGGACCACCAGGATCCGGGGAACGTCCTGGGATGAGGCGGCCACGCTGTCGGCCACCAGGCGGGCGGGGATTTGTACCTCGGCCGGGAAGGCGGCGAGCACATCTGCTTCAAGGGGCACTTTGCACTCCATTGTGTGTGTTGATCTGCGGCAGGTCCGCAGTCGAGCTATTTGTAAGATGTCTGACATCTTATGTCCGAGTGATAGTGTGTCATAAGGCACAAAGGCGCGCAAGTAGACTGTGCTCCGAGCGGGAACATCACGCAAGACCAAGTCGCTGGACGGGGAATATTGGCTAGGAAATCGTTGGTCGGAGTGGTGGCGGACGAACTGCTGGACCGGATCATTGCCGGGGAGTTTCCGCCGGGAACAAGCGTCCCCGGCGAACTCGAGCTAAGCGCGCGGCACGAGGTCAGCCGGATGACCGTGCGGGAGGCCATGAAAACGCTGGAGGCCCAGCGCATCCTCAGCGTGGAGCGGGGCCGGGGAACGTTCGTGAACCCGCTGAACCGTTGGGCATCCCTGGAGGCCGTCCTGCGGGCAGCCTCGGAGGGGAAGAACGATGCCTCTGCGGCCGTCCAGCTGATCGAACTCCGCCGGATGCTGGAAAGCGGCGCCTGCGAACTGGCCGCGGCCCGGATCGGCGACGCCGACCTCGCGAGTCTCTACGGGCACTTGGAGGCCATGCGCGCCGCCCACGGCAGCAACGACCTCGCGGTTTTCGTGGAGGCGGACCTGGCGTTCCACGACCTCATCCTCAAAGCCTCCGAAAACGTCTTTGCCGCAGTGCTGTTCGAACCCCTGCACCGGATCCTGGAGAAGCGCCGCACCGAGACCTCGAAGGTGCCGGATATCCAGGAGCATGCCATCTGGCACCATCAGCAGATCGCGGACGCCCTGGCCTCACGGGATCCGCACCGCGCCCGCGACGCCATGGACGCCCACATGCAGCAGACGCTCGACGACCTCAAGAGCTACGTCCTCAAGGTGCGTTCCGCCTAGGCGGCACTCCGAGCCTGCGGCGGTGTTTATAGGTCCTTAGGACCTACCGAACCCCGGAATACCGGCGTATTGCTAATAATGTGAATGCGGCCCGTTTCTTCGATTCCGGCGCCGGCCATCCCGTCGCCCCAGACCGCATCAGGGGCCACCCCCCGGGTGCAGGGAGCGCAGGGCCTTGGGGCCGGTACGTTGCGATGGGCGACTCATTCACCGCGGGTATTGGGGACCCCGAGCCGCGCAGCCCCGGGGGCATCAGGGGCTGGGCGGACCGTATTGCCGAAGAGCTGAGTGCCGGACGGAGGGACTTCGCCTACGCCAATCTCGCCGTCAGCGGCCTGGTGATGCGGCAGATCCTGGACCAGCAGCTGGGGCCGGCCGTCGCGTTGAAGCCTGACCTCGTCACCCTGTCCGCCGGTGGCAATGACCTGGTTTTTCACCGCAGCGACCCGGACCGGCTGGCCGCAATGCTGGACGCCGGCGTGGGCATGCTCAGCGCCACGGGAGCGACCATCGTCCTGTTCACCGGCCCGGACTGGGGCGACACTCCGTTGTTCAGCCATATCCGGGGCAAAGTGGCGGTGTTTAACGAAAACATCCGGACAATCGCGGCGCGCCACAACGGTGTGATCGCTGACCTCTGGACGCTGCGCCAACTCTCGGATCCGCAAATGTGGGATCCGGACCGCCTGCATTTCTCACCGTTGGGCCACCACACCATCGCCGCAATGGTCCTGGACACCTTGGATGTAACGCACAGCCTGCTGCCGCTGCAACCCAAACCGCTCCCGGTCGGCAGCTGGCGGGACAACAGGGCAGGTGACGTCGTCTGGTTCGCCAACTATCTGCTGCCCTGGCTGGTGCGCCGCGTCCGCCCCGGGGGCGACGGCGTGCCGCTGGCCGCGAAGCGCCCGCAGCCGGGCCCGGTTGTCCCGTCCGCAGGCCCCCTCCCCGCACCCCTAGTCCAGCCGCGCTCTGTCGGCTAATCTGCAGGAACGGCCCGCAGCCGGGCATCGAGGACGATCACGAGGAGCGAAGTTGCCTAATCACACTTACAGCATTTCTGAAATTGTCGGAACCTCGAATGAGGGCGTTGATGCGGCCGTCCGCAACGGCATCTCCGAGGCGGCAAAGACACTGCGCAACCTCGACTGGTTTGAAGTGAAGGAAATCCGCGGTCATCTCGAAAACGGCGAAGTGGCCGACTGGCAGGTGACCATCAAGCTCGGGTTCCGCCTGGAGCGCTGAGGTCCGCGGCCGGGGCGCGGCTGGGGCGCTGCCGGGGAGCGCGCCGCAACCTGGTGGCCGGCCCACCGAAGGACGACGCCATGCAATACACGCAGCTGGGCCGCTCCGGCCTGAAAGTCTCCCGGCTCTGCCTTGGCACCGTGAACTTCGGGCCGCAGACCGGCGAACCAGCCGCGCACTCCATGATGAACGCGGCCCTGGATTCCGGCATCAGCTTCTTCGACACCGCCAACGTCTACGGCGGCAGCGGCCGCCGTGCGCCCGGCGTGCCGCTCGACGCCGATGCTCTCAAGCGGCTGGACGAAATCTTCCCGGGTCACCGGAGCGCACCGGAGGACTACACGTGGTGAACTCCGCAGCGGGGACCCGGAGACGGGGCCGTCCAGCCTGTTTTCGGCCGGAAATACACATTGCCGGCTGGTGCGGCAAGATATTCCGCGATGCTCAAGTGGCAATTTTTTAGTAAGCATGATTAGTATTGAGGCAGAAGGATGAAGCGCACCCGGCAACCCGGGTGTCTCCTCAATGAAAGAAGAAGGAACAATAAAATGGGTTTTCTCGGATTTCTGCTTCTGGGTCTTATCGCTGGTGCGATTGCTAAGGCAATCCTCCCGGGCCGTCAGGGCGGTGGCATCATCATCACGCTGATCCTCGGCGTTGTTGGCGCACTCCTTGGTGGTTTTATTGGCAGCGCGCTCTTCGGTGTGGGTCTCAACGAGTTCTTCTCGCTGTCCACCTGGCTGCTGGCCATCGGCGGTGCGATCATCGTCCTGCTGGTTTACGGCATGATCACCAAGCGTTCAGCCCGCTAAAGCTGAACGCGACCGGAAACCGGTCCCGGGATTTTTTCCTGGGGCCGGTTTTTTGGCACACGGCATGACTTCCTATTCACTGACACCACCAAAGAGCAGGAGTACAGCATGAAAGGCAAATTTCTTTTCGGCACCGGAATAGCCGCGGGCTACGTTCTCGGATCACGGTCCGGACGTGCAGCCTACGAAAAGCTGAAATCCCGGGCGGCGGCCCTGTGGGAAAGCAAGCCGGTCCAGGACAAGATCACCGCCGCTTCGGAGGCTGTGAAGGAAAAGGCGCCCGAGGTGTCGGAGCAGCTGACCGAGGCCGCCCGGCGGGCCGGCACCGTAATCGGCTCGGCCGTCCGTCGGGAGGACTCCCGCAGCGGGGCGGCCAAAACTCCCGGTGACGGATCCACCACGGCTGCCGCCGATGGCGGGACCATTCCGGCGCACAGCACGCATCCGGAAACGGTGAACCTGGGAACCACGTCATCCGCAACTGCCCGTGACGTCGAGTCGGATCCTGCCCTGAACGACCGGACCGGCCAGGACTGGTCGGACGAGGGCGGCGCGACGCCCGGCGGGGCCGCGGCGAACGTCAACCCGGACAAGACAGCCTAGAATCTGCCGATGACCACCGTGGCGTCCAGTTCCTCGGAGCTGGCCACCCGTGCGGTCAACCCGTTAGCCAGGAACAGGTCCACGGTCAGCGGCGCCTGCCGCCGGCTCGTTTCAACCAGCAGGTGGCCGCCCGGCGCCAGCCATTGCGGCGCCGCGGCGGCCACCCGTCGTTGCACGTCCAGCCCGTCAGCACCACCGTCCAGGGAGATCAGCGGCTCGTGCAGGCGGGCTTCCTGCGGCATGCTCGGGATCCCCGCGGACGGCACGTAGGGCGCATTTACCGCCAGCACTTCGACGCGTCCGCGCAGCCGGGCCGGCAGCGGACCATACAGATCGCCCTCGTAGACCTCCCCTCCGTGCGGGAGCAGGTTCCGGCGGGCGCAGCGGACCGCGGCCGCATCGATGTCCGAGGCGTGCAGCTCCACCGGACCTGCCCGCACCGCGAGCGCCGCGCCGACTGCCCCCGAACCGCAGCACAGGTCGACGACGACAGGCGGACGGGCGCCGCCGGATGGGGAAAACGGTGGCCGGGATGCCCGCAGCAGCAGGGCTGCCTGCTCTACCAGGTACTCGGTGCGCCGGCGCGGGACGAAGACGCCGGTATCCACGCCGATCCGCAGCCCGCAGAACTCCGCCCAACCCAAAAGGTGCTCAAGCGGCACCCCGTTGCCCCGCCGTTCCACGAGGGCATCAAGCTGCCCGGTGGACGTCGCGGAGGCGGTCAGTAACCGGGCTTCTTCCTCGGCGAAGACGCAGCCGGCAGCGCGGAGCCTCGCAGCGAGCGAGGCGATGAGGGCCGGGTCCCTGCGGGAAGGGGGAAATTGGGACACCGTTGATCCCGTCATGGCAATGCCCCTTTCCGCTCCTGGTGCTCGGGACCCCATGCTATCGAAGTGGCAGGATGGCACCATGGCATTCGAATCTGTGGCTTCCGCCCCGAGCACTCCCGAACGGACTTCCCCCGAAGCGGCGGAGGACCTCATCTGGACCGGCAGTTACACCGCGGACAAAGGCGGCCAGGCCGAGGGCATCGGAGCCGTCCGGGCCGCGCGTGACGGTACGCTGCGCTGGCTGGGCCTCGCGGCCAAGGCGGATTCACCGTCCTTCCTTGCGGCGCACCCCTCGCTTCCTGTGGTCTACGCGGTGGGCGAGCAGGCCCGGACCCTCCGCGCGTACCGCCGGGCCGGCGCGTTCGGCCTCGATCCGGCTGGCCCCGCCTGGCCGACGGGGGAAGCCCCGTGCCACGTCGCCGTCGACCCGCAGGGACGCTACCTCACCGTGACCTGCTGGGGAGATGGGCGGGTGCTGCTTTTTGAACTGGACGACGACGGCGGCATTGCGGCAGTGTTCGGCGCTGCCGCCTCAACCGAGCCGGACCGGCCCAGCCGGGCTCACTCGAGCCTGACGCTGGCGGACGGGCGCGTGATGACGACGGATCTGGGGCATGATCTGCTGCGGGTCTGGAATTACGTTCCCGGCGCGGGCCTGGCCCTGGACCATGAAGTCGCCCTGCCGCACGGCTGCGGCCCCCGCCATCTGGCCCAGCACGCCAGCGGCAGCGTCTTCGTGGTGACCGAGTACTCGGTCGAAGTGGCCGTCGTACAGCGGTCGGCGGCCACCGGGACCTTCCGGCTGGCCGGCGTCGGACCGGCCACCCAAGCCGGCGCCCTGCCCGGGGACTCAGCCGCCGAGATTGCCTTGGCCTCGGACGGCAGGCACGCCTACGTGGGCGTGCGCGGCTCCAACCGGATGAGCGTCCTGCAGGTCGGGGCGGACGGCACTTCCTTGCAGCCGCTGGCGGATTTCCCCAGCGGGGGCGACTGGCCCCGCCATCACCTGGTCCGGGAGGGCTGGCTGCATGTGGCCCACGAACGTTCCCACGACCTAGTGACGTTCCCGCTCGACCCGGACAGCGGCCTCCCCGGTGAGCCTACCCATCGGCTGGCGCTGGCCTCGCCGACGGCCCTGGTGCCCGCCGCCCGCAACCCCTAGCGGAGGACATGCCCATCCCTCGCATCCAGGAATGGGCACAACGGCAGTATGCCCAACCGTGGCGGTGAACTGGTCCCCGAAAGTTGGACTGGTTGGTAGAGCCTAGGCTGCGAGGGCTTGAGAACGGTATTGCGCCGGGCTCAGGCCCTTGAGCTTTGTTGAGATTCTTTCGGTGTTGTACCAGTGGATGTACGTGTGCAACGCCGCTGCCAAGGCGTCGGTGCTGATGAACCGGACGTGGTGGAAGAGCTCTTCCTTGAGGTGGCCGAAGAAGTTCTCCATCACCGCGTTGTCGTAGCAGTTGCCCTTGCGGGACATCGATTGGACCGCGCCGGCACCCTCCAGAAGAACGCGCCAGGACACGTGCTGGTATTGGAAACCCTGGTCCGAATGCACGAGCGGTTTCTGCCCATCCTCGAGCGTGTTCAGGGCCCGGCGCAGCGAGGTGTTGGTCAGTTCCAGGGTCGGGGACGAGCTGATCGAATGGGAGATGATCTGCCGGTCGAAGAGGTCCATGACCGGTGAGAGGTAGAGCTTCCGGTCCCCGACGCTGAACTCGGTCACATCCGTCACCCACTTCTGGTTGGGTTCATCGGCCTCGAACCGGCGGTTCAGGACGTTCGGGGCAATCCTGCCCTGCTCGCCCTGGTAGGAGTTGTAGCGTTTCTTCCTTCGGACCTTGCAGACCAGCCGGAGCACACGCATGAGTTTCAGCACGGTCTTCTTCGCGACCGTCCACCCTTGCCTGGCCAGTTCAGTGTGGATGCGGCGATGCCCGTAGCGGCCATGGTTCTTCTCGAAGATCTCTGTGACCGCGGCTTTGATCGCCGCTTGCGGATCGGGGGCCTGGAGGCGGGCCTGGTGGTAGAAGAACGTGGACCGGGCCAGGCCGGCGGCCTGCAGCAGCACCGCAAGGGGGAAGTCCGCCTTGAGGGCGATGAGGGTCTGAACCTTCACCGTCGTTCCTGCGCCCTCAAGGCCCGCAATTTTCCCAGGTAGGCCACCTCCGCCCGGAGCCGTTCGTTCTCCCGGCGCAGCCGTTCCAGCTCGGGCAGCTCCGCCGACGGCGGGGAATCGGGTTCCCTGGGCCTGCTTTTAGGCTTCGGCCGCAAGGCGTCCGGGCCCTCGCGACGATAGGCAGCCGCCCAGTTTTTGAGTAACCCGGACGAGGACAGGCCAGCCTCCGCCGCGAGATCCTGGGCGGTCTCGCCCGCGATGAACCGTTCGACTAATGCGAGCTTGAGTTCGAACGAATACACCTGTTTCGTCGGCTTGGCCACCAGCGCTCCTCGACCATGGATCCTCCACCGCAGATAGAGAAGCTGGACCGGCGAGTGCGACACACCCAACAGCCGCGCAGCCGCTTTATCCGCGATGCCCTTCTCAAACCACGCTACAGCGGCCTCGCGCTGAACTTCGGATAACGGACTACGTACATGCATAAAACTGCTCCCCGGGAGTCGGAACTGAATTTCTCAGTCCAACTTCCGGGGAGCAGTTCACGGCGGGCGGAGGGCATGTCCCCCGGCGCCACCCTCGAAACGCCCGCACCCATAGCCCCGCGGCAAGCTCAGGCCCCGGACGTGGTCCACGCCAGCAGGCGTTCCAGCGGCCAGGTGGTGATGATCCGGTCCGCGGGGACACCGTTGGCTGCGGCCCGCTCCGCCCCGTACTGGAGGAAATCGAGCTGGCCCGGGGCATGGGCGTCGCTGTCAATGCTGAACAGACATCCGGCGTCGAGGGCCAACTGGATCAGCCGGTCCGGCGGGTCCTGTCGTTCCGGCCTCGAATTGATCTCCACTGCCACGTTGTTTTCCGCGCAGGCGGCAAATACGGTCTCCGCGTCGAACTCGGACTCGGGGCGGGTCCCCCTCGACCCCTGGAGCAGCCGGCCGGTGCAGTGTCCCAGCACATTGGTGTGCGGGTCGGTGATGCCCCCGAGCATGCGCCGGGTCATGGTGCGCTTGTCGGAGCGGAGCTTCGAATGGACGCTCGCCACCACAACGTCCAGCGCTGAGAGCATCTCCGCCGTCTGGTCCAGGCTGCCGTCCTCCAGGATGTCGACCTCGATGCCCCTGAGGAGCCGGAACTCCCCCGCACCGCCGTCGTTGATCCCCGCAACGACGGTTAGCTGCTCGGTCAGTCGCTCGGAACTTAGGCCGTTCGCGATCTTGAGGTTCGGCGAATGGTCCGTCAGGGCCAGGTACTCGCGGCCCAGCAGCTGCGCGGCATCCACCATGAGCTCGATCGGCGATCCTCCGTCGGACCAGTCGCTGTGGCTGTGCAGATCCCCCCGAAGCAAGCCCAGCAGCTCGCCGCCGCCTTCCGCCAGTGGTTGGGAGCCCCGGCTGCGCAGTCCGGCCAGATACTCGGGCACTTCACCGTCGAGGGATTCCTGAATGACCTGAAAGGTCCGGTCACCGATCCCCTTCATCCGCTTGAGCCGGCCGTCCCGCGCCCGCGTCGCGAGCTCCTCCGGCTCGACCGCGGCAATAATTGCGGCCGCCTTCCGGAACGCCTGCACCTTGAAGGTGGGGGCAAGCTCGCGTTCGAGCCAGAATGCAATCTCATTGAGGGCGTCAACGGGGTTCATGGCACCATCTTGCACTACGGACCCCGGCCGGGTCTGTGTCGCAGCTTGGGCGGTGGCCGAGCGTCTGCAAGACTTGACCGGGCCGGGGCCTGATCCGGCAGTTGAACTACGTCGCGGGTCTGCTGGGGGCCACCTACGGCAGCTTGGGAATCGGTCAAATATGGTCCTACTCGACAGGTCAACGCTCATGGTGGTCTTCGCCGTCATGACGCTGACCATGCTCGCGCTCTTCTACTTCGACACCTATCGGAGAAACCGGGCCCCGTTTGCCGGCTGGTGGTGCGTCGCCGTCGGCTCATTCTTCTGCGCCGCCGCCTTTTACTACCTGGGTGAATCCGGGGCCATGGCTTGGGCAACGAGCGTTGGAAACGGGGTCATGGTGCTCGGTTCCGGCTGTGTCTGGGCCGGCGCCCGGTCCCTCTCCGGACGGCGCGTCCGGCCCTGGCTGCTGGCTCTCCCGTCCGCGGCGGCATGGGCGGTGGCCTTCGCGGCCCGCCTAGCGGGCGACACCAGGATCGGCAGCATCGTACTTCTGGCGATGATGGGCGCGGCTATCGGGCTGGCCTCTTTCGAGTTGCGGCGCGAACGGGCGACCTCCTGGCACCTGGTCCGTTCGCTCGCCATCGCCACAGCCGTGTGCGCCGCCTACTACCTCAGCCGGATGGCCGGACTGGCCATTCTGGGACCGGAAAGCGCACTGTTCCAGCTGCTTTTCGGAACCGGCGTCACCCTCCTGATGGCAATGGTTCTGCTGGTGGTGGTCTCCTCCAGCATCACGGCCCTGAACAATGCCCGCCGGACCGAGGACCTGAAGGAACTGGCCTCCCGCGACGCCCTCACCGGCCTCCTGAACCGCCGCGGATTCCTGCAGCAGGCGCAACAACAGCTCCGCTACAACCTCGACGCCGGCATCGACTCGACGGTTGTCATGGCGGACCTGGACCGCTTCAAGGCGATCAACGACAGTTTCGGCCACGATGCGGGCGACGGCGTCATCCGCGCCTTCAGCGACGCCTGCCGGACCGCGATGCGGACAGCCGACCTGGTGGGACGCTACGGCGGCGAAGAATTTGCCCTGCTGCTCACCGGAGTGGACGCCCAGGAGGCGGTCCGCATCGCAGACCGGATCAACCGGTCCCTCGCCGAACACAGCTCCCTGCCTGAGGGCGCACCGCAACCCACTGCGAGTTTCGGGATCGTTGACACCCGGACCCGGAGCACCGGACTCCAGCGGCTGATCCGGGAAGCGGACAGTGCGCTGTACGAGGCGAAGGCCGCGGGCCGCAACCGCGCCGTCGTCGGCCTCACCCTGACAGGCAACGACGTCCACTGAGCCGCCACCGGCGCCCGGGAGGACTCAACGGCGGGGCAGCAGCCTCAGGGCCTGCGCCTCGGCGTCGGTGGCCGAGGGCCGCGCGCCGGGGTCCCTCGCAGTCATCGCGCGCAATAAGGAGACCCAGGGCTTGCCCAGCCGTGCGGGAACCTCGGGGTCGCGCAGGGTCCGCGCGACCAGCGATTCGACCGGAGTGCCGGCGAACGCCTTGGCCCCGGTGAGGCACTCCAGCAGGACGAGGCCCAGCGAGTAGATGTCGCCGGACGTTCCGGGATGCCGGCCGGCGGCCTGCTCCGGGCTCATGTAGTGGACGGTGCCGGAGGAATCGCCCGGCTCCAGGGCAGTCCCTGCCGGGGTGGCGATGCCGAAGTCCGCGATCCGGACCGCGCACCGGCGGAGCTCGCTCAGCAGGATGTTGGCCGGCTTGATGTCCCGGTGGACCAGGCCGCGCGCATGGACGTGGGCCAGCCCGGAGAGGGCGGCGGCGCCCCACCGTGCCACCTCCACGGGATCGGCTGCACCGCCGCGGATCCGCTCGGCGAGGCTCCCGCCGTACACCAATTCCTCGGCTAGGAACGGACGGCCCGCCCAGCTGTCGCCGTCGGGCACGATGCCCTGGCCGATGAACCGAACGATCGCCGGGTGGTCGAGTGTGGCGAGGACCCGTGCTTCGGCGTGGATCCGTTCAGCCTGCGGCGACTTGGGCCCCTCGGCGATCTTGAGGGCCACGGGCCGGCCGTCTGACAAGTCAGTCCCCCGGAATACGGTAGCCGTGGCACCCCGGCCCAGCTGCTCGTGAACCATAAAACGCCCCTCGGGCGCGCCCGGGAAAGGCAGCACCTTGGAGCTAAGCCCCGGCCCTAAACCGGCCGCGGGCCGCTCAGCCAGAGCCAACGGCGCTGCAGCCTGCGCTGGACTCAACGGCTTAGCTCGGCCACGGCCGCCGGGGGGTGCGCGACGCCGTCCAGCTGGAAGCCGCAGCTGCAGCGCCAGACCGGAGGCAGTTCCTCGGCTCCGGTGTCGAAGGAATAGACAGACATGGCCACCGGGTCCGGAGTTTTCCACTCCATTGCAACACCGCAATGCAGTGGAGCACCCTGACTCTGCAAGGTGGTTTCGAGGCCAGGAGCCAGTTCAGCGACGGCCGCCCCGCACAAACGAATATCAGACATAACTAGTAAGCATACATATAACTAGGTGATCTAACTAGGTGGCGGGCGCGCTGGCTACTGGGCAGCGCCTGGTCCGGAGACGGCCTCCCCCATCCGGCGCAGGAACGAGATGACGATGCGCGCCTCGTCCGCGCTGAGCTCCTCGGCAACGGCAAGCATCTTGGAGTTTTGGGCCCCCAGGGCTGTCCGGACTTCCGAGTCCACGGCCACAGTGGGGACCACCACGAGGGATCGCCGGTCCGTCGGGTGGGGATCCCGGCGGACGTGCCCACTGCCCACCAGCCTGTCGATCAGCGTGGTTGTCGAGGCGGTGGTGATCTGCAAAACACGGCTGAGATCCTTTGGGCCCACCTGTTCGCCTGCCGCCTGCGCACGCAGGAGGTAGCGCAGGGCGATCAGGTCCGTCTCCCCCATCCCGGTGGAGTCCCGGGTGGAGCGTCGCGTTGCCACTTCGGCCTCGCGGTAGTCGCGCAGCGCTTTTAGGACCGCCGCGGGCCCGTCGGGCTGCTCGTCAGGGGCGTAAGAGTTCCCGGAACCGGAGCCGCTGCGCGTGTTCATCCGGCAATCCTAGCCGAACTGGTAACTAGGCCGTCTTGGAATCCGGACGGCTGCGGAAACAGCAAAACCCCCGGCACCCTGTTTTCAGGATGCCGGGGGTTTTCCACTCTTTCCGAGAAAGAGTGGGCCCTGTGGGGATCGAACCCACGACCCACGGATTAAAAGTCCGATGCTCTACCAACTGAGCTAAAGGCCCCAGCCAACAGCCCCGATCAGAGGAAAAATCCTCATCCCGGAGGCCGATCAGCCCAGTCCATTTCTGAACGTTTAATACTGTACCCCAGACCGGAGCCGGAATTGGCGCACGGAGCCGGGGCGACGCCGTCGTGCCGGCCGCCGCCCCCGCGGCCGGTCCCCAGTCCCGGTTCCGGGCCCGTTCCCATGCTCGATTCCCGTACAGCACAGGAGTAGCGTGGGGGCATGAGCGAGCAAGCAGGAGCAAGCAGCCCAGGACCGCACCGGCATCACAAGCCGAAGGCCTTCGCGCCGATGGATTTTGAGCCCTTCGCGGGCGGAGCCGATCCCGCCCGCATTTCCGAGGCCGCCCATCTGGCGGCCCAGGCTCTGGTCCGGCGGGGACGCGACAGCGACGATCCCACGGTGACCAAGCGGCTGGTGAAGCTCGCCGATGAACAGGGCCTGGAAGCCATCGCCGAGATGTGGGCGGAAAGCCCGGCGCGCTCGCTCCCTGGCGCCTTGTGGCGCCTGTACGCCCTGCGCGCCGCAACCATCCAGGACCCCGAGCGCATTTCGGTCTACTTCAAGGCCGGCAAGGACACGGCGCAGGTTTCCCATGTGGTTGCCGGCGCCGCCGAGCCGCCCGGGGCCGATGAGATGAAGCGGATGGCAGACGCCATTCTCTCCGGAGCGTTCGACGGCGAGTTCGACGTCGCGCTGGAGCGCTCGGCGGCGTTCTGCCGGGTCGTCGCGCTGGGCCAGGCAACGCTGGCCGACGGCGCCGAGCACAGCAATGCGAGCCACGCGAGCAAGCTCACGCGCAATTCGCACCTCCTGGTCAAAACCGCCGAGGACCTGGAACACGCCGCCAACGCGTGGCGTCTGGGCGAACTGGACTGAAATTCGCCCACCTGTAAACACGCCGGCGCCCGGCTGTCAACGTTGACTTGAGGGAACTGTCGTAGAACACTAAAAGCGGTGCCGAACCGCGAAACCCCCGGGCTTCAACATCTAGCCGCCTAGAGCGGCCTACCGCCGAGAGGCGTATCCGGTTCGGCACCATTTTCTTGCCCTCTGACCGGCGGCTTCACATTTTATCGCCGCCTTTTGACGGTTTCCCGGGGCCCTCAACGCGGACGGTAAAGTAATCCTCATGCGCGGGTCATCGTCAAGTCACACGGCCGGCAGCCAGTACCCCCGCACCTCCCCTTCGAAGACCGGTGACCCGACGTGAAGCTGCGCCTTTTTCCCCAGGAGCCCGCCGGGCTGAACCTACTTTCCCTGCTGGCACGCCAGATCGTGCTGGCCACCGGCACCCTCTCGGAAATTCTCGGCGCGCCGGCGAGCGAACACGGCCGGCTCGTGGAGGACATGCACAACCACGAGGCCAAATCCGCGGAACTGCATTTTGCCCTGCTGACCCACATGCGGACCAGCTTCGTGAACCCGCTCCCCCGCGAGGACATGTATGCGCTCTCCCGGTACCTCAATGAGGCGATGGAAAAACTCGACGCCGCCGCCGAGCTGGTATCCCTGTACAAGCTGGACCGCCTGCCCAAAAGGGCCGCGGACCAGCTGGAGATCATCAGCCGGCAGGCCGAGCTCACCGTCGAGGCGATGCGCAAGCTCAACAACCTGGATGACCTCGAGGACTACTGGATCGAGATCCTCCGGCTGGCCAAGCGCGCGGAGCGGACCCACCGGGTCTGGGTGGCGGACATGCTCAATGACATGAAGTCGGCCCAGTACGCCCGCAACCGGGACATTGCCAACCAGCTCGTGGAAGTCACCAAGGACATGCGGCGGATCGCCACCCAGGTGGGCAGCATCATCGTCAAGGAATCCTGACGTGACGGTGTTCTTCTTTGCCTTGGTGGTGGTTTTCGCCGGGGCATTTGCCTTCCTGAACGGCTTCCGCGACGCCTCGACGTCGGTGGCGCTGCCGGTACGGACCCGCGCCCTGACGCCCACCGTGGCGGTGCTCTTCGCGGCCCTGTTCAACTTCATCGGGGCCGCCCTCAGCGCCACCCTCGTGCTGGAGGTCAGCAGGACCTGGATCCAGCTGCCGGCCGGGCAGAACGGCCTGACGATTCTGGCGGCAGGCCTCCTCAGCGCCGTCGTCTGGGGCATCTACACATGGTGGCGCGGGATCCCCTCCTCCTCCACCCATGCGCTGGTGGGCGGACTGGCCGGGGCTGGCGTGGCAAGCGTCGCGGTGGGCGGGCATTCGGTCTCGGGAGTGGATAATTCCCTGCTGTTCCAGGTGGTGCTTCCGCTGCTGCTATCGCCTGCCATTGCCTTCGCCGGCGCCTATCTGCTGGTCTGGCCCGCGACCTGGGCTGCGCGCTACACGCCCCCGAACGTTGTCAACAGCCGGTCCCGCCGGGCCCAGACCATCGCCGCCGGCGCCGTCGCGTTCGCCCACGGCCTGCAGGACGGACAGCGGAGCGGGGCGGTGCTGGTCCTAGCCCTGATCGCGTCCGGGCTGTCAGACGGCGGCTCGATGCCGGTCTGGGTGGCTCTGCTCACGGCGTCCTTGCTGACGGCGGGGACCCTGGCCGGGGGTTGGCGGATCTCCTACACGGTGGGTTACCGGCTGATCCGGATGGATCCCCTCCGCGGATTCGTGGCCCAGCTCTACAGCTCGGTGATGCTGCTGGTCGGGGCGATCGGGCTGCACTGGCCCATTTCCACGACCCATACGGTGACCACAGCCGTGCTGGGGGCGGGAGCCAACCAGGGCTTCCCTGCCACCAACAGGCGGGTCGTGATGGAGGTGCTGGCCTTCTGGGTGCTCACCCCGGCCGTCACCGCGGCGGTCGCTTTCGTCCTGGAACTCTCGCTCTCGCCGCTGGCGGGGCTCTAGCCAGCCATCGGTTGCTCCGCAGGCGCCGTTATGAGGGCTCAAAAGGGCACCTGCGGAGCACTCGATGGGCAGGCGGTGGTCTCTACCCGAAGCGGCCGGAAACGTAGTCTTCCGTGGCCTTCTGCGTCGGGTTGCTGAACATGGTGTGGGTGTCCCCGACCTCGATCAGCTTCCCGGGCTTTCCGGTGCCGGCGATGTTGAAGAAGGCCGTCCGGTCCGAAACGCGCGCTGCCTGCTGCATATTGTGGGTCACGATCACCACGGTGTACTGGTCCTTGAGATCGTTGATGAGGTCCTCAATGGCCAGCGTGGAGATCGGGTCCAGCGCGGAGCAGGGCTCGTCCATCAGGATGACCTGCGGTTCCACGGCAATGGCCCGGGCGATGCAGAGCCGCTGCTGCTGCCCGCCGGACAGGCCCGAGCCCGGCTTGCCCAGCCGGTCCTTGACCTCGTTCCACAGATTCGCACCGCGCAGCGAGCGCTCCACCAGGGCATCGGCCTCGCCCTTGGAGATCTTCTGGTTGTTCAGCTTCACGCCGGCCAGCACGTTGTCCCGGATGGACATCGTCGGGAACGGGTTGGGGCGCTGGAAGACCATGCCGATCTGTGAGCGGACGGTCACCGGGTCCACGCCGGGACCGTAGAGGTTGTCGCCGTCGAGCAGCACTTCGCCTTCGACGCGGGCGCCGGGAATGACCTCGTGCATGCGGTTCAGGGTGCGCAGGAAGGTGGACTTGCCGCAGCCCGAGGGGCCGATGAAAGCCGTGACCGACTTGGCTTCGATGTTGATGTTGACGTCTTCGACGGCCAGGAATTTGCTGTAGTAGACGTTCAGGTCTTTGACGTCGATGCGCTTAGACATGAGGTTCCTTAACTTGCTGGAGGGTAGAGGGGCGCTGGCCTAGCGGCCGGCCTTGGGGGCGAAGACGCGGGCAACCAGGCGGGCGCCGAGGTTGAGCAGCATCACCAGGATGATGAGGACCAGAGCCGCTCCCCAGGCCCGCTGGGAGGACGGGTCCGGGTTCGACGGCGAGGTGGGGTTGAGGATCTGCGTGTAGATGAAGGTCGGCAGCGAGGCCATCCAGCCGGAGAACACGTTGGTGTTGATCGACGTGGCGAAGCCTGCCGTGACCAGGATCGGCGCGGTCTCGCCGATCACGCGGGCGATCGCGAGGGTGACGCCCGAGGCGATGCCGGAGATCGCCGTCGGGATGACCACCTTGAGGATGGTCCGCCACTTGCGCACGCCGAGGGCGTAGGCGGCTTCCCGGAGCTCGTTCGGGACGATCTTGAGCATCTCCTCGCTGGAGCGCACCACCACGGGGATCATCAGCACGGACAGCGCG
The DNA here is from genome assembly GCF_947090775.1 of Pseudarthrobacter sp. MM222. Lineage (NCBI taxonomy): Bacteria > Bacillati > Actinomycetota > Actinomycetes > Micrococcales > Micrococcaceae > Pseudarthrobacter > Pseudarthrobacter sp. MM222. The sequence goes on along the minus strand of NZ_OX352321.1, from coordinate 212,443 downwards.
ACGGCGGCAACCGCACCGGTCTTGGTGCCGGGCCCGACGACGGCGAAGAAGAAGGCCGCGGCGAACAGGCCTGCCACGATCGAGGGGATGCCGGTCATGACGTCGACGAAGAAAGTGATCGCGCGGGCCAGCGGGCGGTCGTTGCCGTACTCCACGAGGTACACCGCGGTCAGCAGGCCGACCGGCACGGAGATGACGGTCGCCAGCAGCGTGATCTGAACTGTGCCCAGCAGGGCATGGTAGATGCCGCCAACTACCGGGGCGCTTTCCTCGACGCTCTTGTTGTCGAAAGCGCCGGTGACGCCGTTCATCGAGGTGGTGAGGAACCCGGGGTCCGTGAGGCCGGGCAGGCCGTTCACGAGCACGGTCCAGATCACGGAGACCAGCGGGAGGAGAGCAACCAGGAAGGCGCCGACCACCAGGCAGGTGGCAAGCCTATCCGTGGCCCTGCGGGAGCCCTCCACGATGGCGCTCCAGCCGACGAGGCCGGCGGCGAAGAGGATGGCCGAGACGATCCCCCAGCCGAAGGCGTTGAAGCCGATCAGGGCAAGGACGGCGGCTCCGAGAATCAGGGCGATTCCCAGGACCAGGTAGGGGGACCACTTTGGCAGCTGGCCCTTGGTGAGGGCCGAGCGCTTCTGCACGGGGGTCAGGGTGGAGGTCATTTAGTTGGCTCCCGAGAATTCTTTGTGCCGGGTGATGATCCAGCGGGCAATCATGTTCACGCCGAGGGTGATGAGGAACAGGATCAGGCCGGCGGCGATCAGCGTGCTGACCTGAAGTCCGCTGGCCTCCGGGAAGTTCAGCGCGATTTCGGCGGCGATGGTCTGGTTGCCGGACTGGACCAGGCTGGCAGTCAGGGCGCCGGAGGACAGCACGAGCGCCACCGCCATGGTCTCGCCGAGCGCGCGGCCCAGTCCCAGCATCACGGCGCTGACAATGCCGGGGCGGGCGAAGGGCAGCACAGCCATCCGGATCATTTCCCAGCGGGTGGCGCCGAGCGCCAGGGCAGCTTCTTCGTGCAGCTTGGGGGTCTGCAGGAAGATTTCGCGGCTCAGCGAGGTGATGATGGGAAGCACCATGACGGACAGGACGATTCCCGCGGTCAGGATGGTCTTGCCGGTTGCCGAGGCCGGACCCTGGAAGATCGGCAGCCAGCCCATGTTGTTAGCCAGCCAGTTGTAGGCCGGCGAGATCTCCTTGGCCAGGAACGCCGCGCCCCAGGCGCCGTAGACGACGGAGGGGATGGCGGCCAGCAGGTCGATCAGGTACCCGAGGCCGGAGGCAAGCCGCCGCGGGGCGAAATGCGAGATGAACAGGGCGACGCCGATCGCGACCGGGGTAGCGATGACGAGGGCGATCGCGGCGGCAATCAGCGTGCCGACCACGATCGGCCAGATGTAGGCGAAGAAGCCTTCGCCGCCCTGGATCTGGTCCGGGGAGGCCGTGAGGGCCGGAATTGCCTGGACGACGAGGAAGAGCGCCACTCCGAAGAGCACAGCCAGGATCAGGCACCCCGCGGCCAGGGTGGCTGCGGAGAAGACTTTGTCTCCGGTGCGGCCTGCGCCCCGGGACGAGGTCAGGGAGGTGGTGGTCACTTCATGATCCTTCAGATCTTGGGGTACTTCGGACAAACACGGCGGTTCCCCGCCCCGGCCGGCCGTCTACGACAGCCGAACCGGGACAGGGAACCTGAATCAGGCTGGTGTTTCCACTATGCCCGTCAGCGCTAGGTATCCCTAGGACTTGACCTTGATCGATTCGATCGACTTCAGGGCCTTCTCCTGCAGGGACTTGGACAGCGGGGCGGACTTGGCGGCGTCGGCCGCGGCCTGCTGACCGGCGTCGGAGACGACGTAGCTGTCGAAGGCCTTCACGAGGTCGACGGTCTCCTGCTTGTCGTAGGTGGAGCACACAACGTGGAAGGAAACCAGCACGATCGGGTACGCTCCCTCGATGGTGGTGGTGCGGTCCAGCTTGAGGGAGAGATCGTTGGCGCCGCGGCCTGCAACCGGCTTGGCCGCGTCGACTGCCTTGGCAGCGGCATCCGCGGAGATCTTGGTGAACGTTTCGCCGACCTTGATCTGCGCGATGCCGAGCTTGCCGCTGACGGCGGAGTCATCGGCGTAGGTGACGGCGCCCGGGGTGTCGGTCACGGTCTTGACCACGCCGGAGGTGCCCTTGGCGTTCTCACCCGAGAGGGATGCCGGCCAGATGCCCGCGGCCTTGTCGGTCCAGACCTCCGGGGCGGCGGCAGCCAGGTAGTCGGTGAAGTTGGAGGTGGTACCGGAATCATCCGAGCGGCTTACCGGCGTGACCTTGAGGTCCGGCAGCGTGGCGTCAGGGTTCAGGGCCGCGATGGCGGGGTCGTTCCACGTGGCGATCTGGCCGCGGAAGATCTTGGCGACGGTCGCGGCGTCGAGCTTCAGTTCCTTGATGTCGGGCAGGTTGAAGGCCACGGCGATCGGGGAAATGTACACCGGGATGTTGAGGGCGCCGTCGGGGCCGCACTTGGCCATCGAAGTGGCGTACTCATCGTCCTTGAGGTAAGCGTCCGAGCCGGCGAACTGGGCGGAGCCGTCCAGGATGGCCTTGCGTCCGGCGCCCGAGCCGTCCGGGGAGTACTGCACGGTGGCACCCTGGTTTGCCGAGGCAAAGTTGGTCTTCCAGACGTCCATGGCTGCACCCTGCGCAGAGGAGCCGATGCCGGTCAGCGTGCCGGTGACCTTCGGTCCCGTCGCAGTCGGGTTAGCGGCCGGGGCGTTCGTGGCGTTATCAGAACCACAAGCGGTGAGCGCGAGTGCGCCGGCTGCGATGACAGCGATAGCCGCGTGGCGGCCGAAGCGGAGTGCCTTCACTAGATGTACCCCTTCCAGGGATTTTCTATGCGTGCCGGCCGGAGAAGGCCAGGCAGGGGATGCGTACGGTTTGTACCTTTATTGAAGTTAGGTGTCCCAGATGAAGAGAATTGCCGTGAAAGGTGAACGGAGGGTTAACGACGCCGGGACATTGGCTTACATCTGCCGGGTCCCCATTGCGCCGGCCGCGCCGCATCCGTAGGGGCCGGGGCCAGGACACTGCCGCCCGGACGAACAAATAGACTGGAAGGCATGGCCCCGTCTACTGGACTTTCCACAAGCGCACGATTCCTGCGGGGCCGGGTCCGCACGGGCTTTGTCCGGAGCCGGAACTCGCTCATGCCGGCAATCCAGATGACCGGTTGCGCGGTGGGGGCGTACGCGTTCGCCGAGTACGTCCTGGGCCACAGCGGCCCGCTGTTCGCGGCAACGTCCTCCCTGATTGCCCTCGGTTTCTCCCGAGACCCCAGACTGCGCCGGGTCATGGAGGTCGGTCTCGGCTGCACCATCGGGATCGTGGTCGGAGACCTGCTGCTCCACTGGCTGGGCGCGGGAATCTGGCAGGCCGCCGTCGTACTGCTCTTCTCCATCCTGCTGGCGCGCTTCCTGGACAGCGGCAATATTTTCACCACGCAACTGGGGCTGCAGTCCTTGCTGGTGGTGCTCCTGCCGGCGCCGGCGGGAGGCCCGTTCACGCGCAGCATAGACGCAGTGGTGGGCGGCATCTTCGCGCTGCTGGTGACCATCCTGATTCCCAAGGACCCGCGTCGGGAACCCCGCAAGGACGTGAAGAAGCTCCTGCACGAGCTCGCCGAGGTGCTGCGGGAGTGTGCCTCCGCGCTGAGCTACAGCGATTCCACCCAGGCCTGGCATGCGCTGATCCGGGGCCGCAACTGCCAGCCACTGGTCGATGTGATGCGCCAGTCGCTCCGGTCCTCCGGCGAGGTGGCCACCCTGGCGCCGGCCTACCGGCGGCACCGGGAGGAGCTGGACCAGATGGAGCAGTCGCTGGACTACATCGACCTCGCGCTGCGCAACAGCCGGGTCTTTGCCCGCCGCCTGACCAGCGCCATCAACCACGCGGCGCTCTCCGATGAGGCGACCCAGAACCTCGCCGAAGTCCTCCAGGAGACTGCCGCGGCAGTCGACGAGCTCTCCCTGGGCCTGGCGGAGGTGCATGACGGCGCCCGCCGCGCGCATTTGCGGACGGCCCGGGCCGATCTGCGGGAGATTGCCGACCGCCTGCACCCCAGGCTGCTGGGAGTGGAGCGGCTGGAGGGCGAAACGGTGGTCATGCTGTTCCGCCCGCTGATGGTGGACCTGCTGGAAGCCGCCGGGGTTGACGCCCAGGAAGCCCGGGACATCCTGCCGCCGCTCTAGCCCTGCCCGTCGGCGGGTCCCCTGCGATGTCGGCGGTCGCGGATAGGGTGGAACGATGGCTACCAAGACTTCCCGCACCTCCAAGGCGCCCGGCTACAAGTGCGCCGAATGCGGCTGGACCACGGCAAAATGGGTGGGCCGCTGCGGCGAATGCCAGGCCTGGGGCACTGTGGAGGAGACCGGCGCCGCCGTGGCCCGGACGACGGCGGCCACCACCGTCCTGGAGCCGGCCCGCAGGATCGCCGAAGTTGATGCGACCACCGCGGCCTTCCTGCCCACCGGCGTCGACGAACTGGACCGCGTGCTCGGCGGCGGGCTGGTCCCGGGCGCCGTCATCCTGCTGGCCGGCGAACCCGGCGTGGGCAAGTCCACTCTGCTGCTCGACGTCGCGGCCAAGTTTGCCCGCACCGCCCAGGACGTCCTCTACATCACCGGTGAGGAGTCCGCCGCGCAGGTGAAGCTTCGCGCAGACCGGATCGACGCCGTCGCCGAATCGCTCTACCTGTCCGCCGAAACGGACCTCGGCCAGGCCCTGGGCCAGGTGGAGAGGCTGGAACCCCGCCTGCTGGTGGTGGACTCCGTCCAGACGCTCAGCAGCGCCGACGTCGAAGGCAGCGCCGGCGGCGTCTCCCAGGTTCGGGAGGTGGCCGCTTCCCTCATTGCCGCGGCAAAGCGCCGCAACATGACCACTCTGCTGGTGGGGCACGTGACGAAGGACGGCTCCATCGCCGGCCCCCGGCTGCTCGAGCACCTCGTTGATGTCGTCTGCCAGTTCGAAGGCGAGCGGCACTCCCGGCTCCGGCTGCTCCGGGCCGTCAAGAACCGCTACGGGCCCACGGACGACGTCGGCTGCTTTGACCTGAACGAGGACGGGATTGTGGGCCTGGCCGATCCGAGCGGGCTTTTTGTCTCCCGGACCAAGGAACCGGTCTCCGGCACCTGCATCACCGTCACCCTCGAGGGGCGCCGTCCGCTGCTGGCCGAGGTGCAATCCCTGCTGGCCGAAAGCGCCAGTTCGCAGCCCCGCCGGGCCACAAGTGGGCTGGATAGCTCCCGGGTGGCGATGCTGCTCGCGGTCTTGCAGCAACGGGCCGGTTGCCTGCTGAACAAGGACGATTCGTACGTCGCCACCGTGGGCGGCGTGAAGCTGAGCGAGCCGGCTACGGACCTCGCCGTGGCTCTGGCCGTGGCCTCCGCGAAGGCCAAGAAACCGCTGCCGCAGCGGCTCATCGCGTTCGGCGAGGTGGGCCTGGCCGGCGAGGTCCGTCCCGTGCCGGGCATCAACCAGCGCATCCAGGAGGCCCACCGGCTGGGGTTCACCCATGCGGTGGTTCCCGCCAGCCCGAACGGGCCCGGGCCTGTCCCGGCCGGGTTCTCGGTGCGGGAGGTCGGGCACCTCGCCGAGGCTTTGGGCTTGCTGATCAGCTGACCGGGACGCATACTCCGAACGGAAGGACTCCGCCATGCCAGACGCCACCCCCCGCACTCCGTCGTTCGGGCGGCGTTTCGCCCGCGTGGGTCCGCGCATGGACGCCCGCGGAGCGGCGGACCACCGCCGGCGCCTCGTGGCAGCCGCGCACGGCGCCGTCATCGAGATCGGGGCAGGCTACGGGGCAACCTTTCCACACTACCCGGCCGCGGTGACGGCCGTGCTGGCGCTGGAACCAGACCCGACGCTCCGGGCTTTGGCGCTGGCCGCCGCCACAAGGGCGCCGGTGCCCGTCACGGTGCAGGATGGCAGGGCCGAGGCGCTGCCGGCGGCGGACGCCTCGATCGACGTCGTTGTCTCCAGCTTGGTGCTGTGCAGCGTGGCGGAGCAGTCCGCCGCCCTGGCGGAGGCTGTCCGGGTCCTCCGGCCGGGTGGCCTACTGCTGTTCTATGAACACGTCCGCTCGGCAAATCGTGTGCTGGGGGCGGCCGAGGACCTCCTTACGCCGCTGTGGAGCCGTATCGCGGGCGGATGCCACCCGAACCGCGACACCGCCGCCGCGATCGCCCGGGTAGGCCTCACCGTGCAGGACCTGGAGCGCTTCGGCTTTTCCGCATTGCCCGGCAACCCGCGGGTGGCCCACATCCTCGGCGTGGCGGTCAAAGCCGGGGCATAAAGCTGCCTGGCATCAGAGAGTATCTGCGAGCAGGCGCAGAGCTGTGGCGGCACCGACACGCTGGCGCCGTTTTCGGAGTTGGACCCGGCACCGCTCCCGCGCCAATAAAGCAGTTTGAGCGGACAGTGTCTGCGCTGCCGCCAAGGCGCACGTCGCGCGCAAAGAGGGGTGCCTGCCGGTGTGTACTGGCAGGCGCCCCTCATTCATCTGTAGCTGTGTTGCCGGGACGCAGTCCCGGGACGTTACGCCTTTTTCGGCGGCAGGGCCAGCTTGAAGACCTTGGCCCAGGTGGAACCGACCTGCTTCAGCAGCGGCCCAGTGGTGTACGGCAGGCCGTAGCGCTTGCAGATCTCCTGCACCTTCGGGGCCACCTCGGCGTAGCGGTTGGACGGCAGGTCCGGGAAGAGGTGGTGCTCGATCTGGTGCGAGAGGTTACCGCTCATCAGGTGCATGAACTTGGAGCCGGAGATGTTGGCCGATCCGATCATCTGCCGGACATACCAGTCGCCGCGGGTCTCGCCGTCGACCATCTCTTCGGTGAAGGTGTCGGTGCCGTCCGGGAAGTGCCCGCAGAAGATGATCGCGTGCGCCCACACGTTCCGGACCGCGTTGGCGGTCAGGGTTCCGTACAGCGCCTGCTTGCCGGAGCCGGTCAGCATAGCAACCGCCGGTGTGGCGGCGTAGTCCTTGGTGAACTGCTTCAGGGCTTTGAGCCCCAGGGCCTTGAGGTCCCGGGTCATGGCCTCCTTGCTCTTCTTGCCCTCCTGGTAGTCGGGCAGCTCGAGGTCGTAGAGGGCGATGCCCCATTCGAACACCGGTGCCAGGATGGCGTTGTACAGCGGGTTGCCCAGGTTGAAGGGCTTCCATTCCTGGGAGGGATCCATGCGCAGCAGGTTGTACCCGATGTCGTTGTCCTTGCCCACCACGTTTGTCCAGCGGTGGTGCAGGTCGTTGTGGGTGTGCTGCCAGGAGCGGGTGGGGGTGACGAAGTCCCAGTCCCAGGTGGTGGAGTGGATGTCCGGGTCCCGCATCCAGTCCCACTGGCCGTGCAGGATGTTGTGGCCCAGTTCCATGTTTTCCAGGATCTTGGCGAAGCTGAGCATCGCGGTGCCGGCCACCCAGGCGGCTTTGTGCTTGCTCATGAGCAGCGTGGCACGGCCGGTGATTTCCAGCCCGCGCTGGACCTTGATCACCCGGCGGATGTACGCCGCGTCGCTGGCGCCGCGCTTTGCGAGGATTTCGTCTTTGATGGCGTCGAGTTCGCGGCCCAGCTCGGCGACCTGCTCGTCGGAGAGGTGCGCCGCCGCGGCCGGGCGGACCAGCGGGCTGCCGGTTTCGGCGAGGGCGCCGGGCCGCCGCTTGGGGGCGGGGGTCACCGTGGCCGTTGCCGTGTCACCGTTGTCAGCGTCCCCGGAAACGTCCGGCTTGTCGGAAACAATCGTCATGCGGTGGTACTCCTTAGAGGTCGAGGTTAACGGGTCCGGCGGCAGCCGAAACGCACGTCTGGATTAGTTGGCCGGGCTCGCCGTGGACTTCGTCCGTGCGCAGGTCACGGACCTGGCCGGCCCGGAGGGGGATGAGGCAGCTGTGGCAGATGCCCATCCGGCAGCCGCTGGGCATCAGGACGCCGGCGTCCTCACCGACGTCGAGCAGCGGGGTGTCGCCGTCGGCTTCGACCTCGCGGTCCGACGCCTCGAAAGTGACCAGGCCGCCGTCGTGCCCCTCACCGCCGGCCAGCTTGGTGCTGAAACGTTCGATCGTGAGGGTGGCGGACTGTGCGGCCTCCGCGGACGTCCCGGCGGTCTCGGCTTCCCAAAGGGCTTCGGCGTCGTCGAGGAAGCCCTCGGGGCCGCAGGCGTAGGCCGCCCGCTGGCGCCAGTCGGGGCAGAGCCCCTCAAGCTCGTCGGCGGAGGTGAAGTCCAGCCGTCCGCGTTCCCCGGTGAACCAGTGGATGACGCGGAAGTTGGGGAACTGGTCCGCGAGTTCGGCAAGTTCCTCGCGGAAAATGGCGTCCGCCGGCGTCCGGGCGGTGTGGATGAGGACGACGTCGGCGTCGGGCCGGTGCGGAACGAGCGTACGGATCATCGACATGACCGGAGTGATGCCGCTGCCGGCGGTGAGCATGAGCAGCGGACGCGGGTGTTCCGGCAGGACGAAGTCGCCCTGCGGCGATGCCAGGAAGAGCACGTCGCCGGGCTTGGTGCTGCGCACCAGGGTCCCTGAGACAGCGCCCATATCGGTGACGGTGATGGCCGGGTCCTGGCCGGCCGGGGCGCTGAGCGAGTACGACCGCCAGTGGCGGACGCCGTCGAGTTCAACGCCGATGCGGGCCCACTGGCCGGCAAGGTGTGCTTGCCAGCCGCGGCCGGGACGGAAGAAAATGGTGGCGGAATCGGCCGTTTCTGGAACCACCCGGGTGACGACCCCGCGCAACTGGCGGGCAGAATACACGGGATTGAAAAGCGCCAGGATGTCTTCTGGAGCTAGCGGGGTGGTCAGTAGAGATGCGGCGCGCGCCAGCTTACGGAGCCGGATCATTTACTAAGCTTATGTCAGTTTGCGTCATAGTTCTTCACCCAAGGCATACGATCGAATCAAAGAAACTGTCTGTCTGAAACAACTTTACGGATCCTAGCCATGAACTCACCATCCGGACGCGCTGCGGCCCCCAGTTACGACCCGCCTTGGCTGGCGTTGCCGCGGGAGGTCAGCGATATGCTCCGGCCCATGATGCCGGGCATAGTGGAGGCCATCATCGACGCGGTGCCGCAGCTGGTACCCGCCTACGCCCGGCCGATTGAGGGCCGCTTCGGCCGCGGCCTCCGCCGCGGGGTGGCCGCGGCGCTGGACCGCTTCCTGCAGTTGCCCGGGACCAGGCTTCCGGCGTTGTCGGAGGAGAGCCGGCAGCTGGTGGCTGGGCTGGGAAGCGGCGAGTTCCGGCAGGGCAGGAGCATGGACGCGCTGCTGAGCGCCTACCGCATGGGCGCCCGGGTGACGTTCCGGGAGATGTCCCGCGTTTCCGTCGAGCACCATTTGGGGCAGAGCGTCGTGGTGGACCTGGGCGAATCGATTTTGGCCTACATCGACGAACTGTCCGCCGTCAGCGCCGAGGCCTACGCTTTTGAGCAGTCCGAGCGGGCCGGCGCGGTGGACCGGCGCCGCACCGAACTGCTGGATCTGTTGCTGCTGGGTCAGGCGGATGAGGCAGCCCTCCGTCAAAAGGCAGCCCTGGCTGACTGGTCCCTGCCGCCGCGAATGGTGGTGGTGACGCTGCCGCTGGAGCGGGCAGCCGGGCTGCGGCTGCGGCTGGGCGCGGGAACGCTTGTGATCGAACGGGAGACCGACGTCGTCGCCCTGGTTCCGGTGCAGAAGTCCAGTACCGCGCGGGCGCACCTCGAAACGGCGCTGCAGGGCCGCAGCGCCTCCGTGGGTCCGGCCGGCGGCTGGGAGAAAGTCCCCGACTCGCTGCGGCTCGCCGTGCTGGCGGCGTCCGTGTTGGAGCCGCGGGACGGTCCGGAAGACCCGCCGATCTGGGCGGACGACCACCTGGCCCAGGTGATCCTCGGCGCGGAACCGTCCGCCATTACTGAGCTGGCCAACCGCCGTCTGGCACCGCTGGAGGGGCTGCGCCCGGCCCAGCGCGAACGGCTGGCGGAAACACTGCTCTCCTGGCTGCGGCACTGGGGCCAGCGTGCTCCCGTGGCGGCCGAACTCGGCATCCACCCGCAGACCGTCGGCTACCGCGCGGCGCAGCTGCGGGAACTGTTCGGCGACACCCTGGAAGACCCGCGGGCGCGGTTTGAGCTGGAACTGGCGTTACTCGCGGGACGACGCTAGGCCCCCGCGGCCCCGCCCTGCATCCCTAGCGGGCGATCGCTTCCCGGCTCTGCAGCCGCATCTCGAGGTCGTTCATCACGATCGCGGCGAGGTCCTCCAGCATCCGGGTGTCCTCAGCGGTGAACTCCCGCGCCTTCGTGTCCAGGATGCAAAAGGTCCCCAGGTTGTAGCCGTCCGGAGTGCGCAGCGGCACCCCGGCGTAAAACTCGAGCCCGAATTCGCCGGCCACGAGCGGATTGGCGAGCGTGCGGGGGTCCAGGGTGGCGTTCTCGACCACCCAGGCCTCATCCTGCAGGATCGCCGAGGCACACAGCCCGGGGTCCCGGCCGATTTCCGTCACGTCGGTGCCGTGATGGGCCTTGAACCAGATCCGGTCGTGGTCCACCACGCTGACGATCGCGACGGGCACCGAGAACAGGCGGGCCGCCAGGCCCGCGACCCGGTCGAAGACGCCGTCAGCGGGTGTGTCCAGGATCCGGTACCGCTCCACCGCCCGCATGCGCCCTTCCTCGTCTGTGGAAGTCGGGGTCTCATCGAGCCGGTGCCGGCCGGCTCCGTTGATCACTTCCTGCCGCAGTGCCAGGGACACCTCGCGGGCGGCCGGCCGCTCGGAGGGATCACGGGCGAGCATGGAGGACAGCAGCGCTACCCACATCGGGGCGAGTTCTTCCGGGATGTGCGGATCCTGGAGCAACCGCGCGACGGCAGACTGGATCGGAGCCCCCGGGTAAGCCATCTTTCCGGTGAGCCCTTCGAGCAGCACCAAGCCCAGCGAGTAGATGTCGCTGGGCGGGCTGGCGGGTTCGCCCGCGGCCTGTTCAGGACTGAGGTACGCGGGGGTTCCCGACGTTCCGCCCTCGTCGGCGACATGGCCCGCCCCCTGGAGGACCGCTACGCCGAAGTCGCTGAGCTTGGCCCGGGGACGCCGGTCGTCATTGCTGTAGTCGACCAGCAGGATGTTGGCCGGCTTGATGTCCCGATGGACGATGCCGTGGTGGTGCATATAGGAGAGGCCGTCGGCCAGGTCGTGGCCGATGAGAGCCATATGCGCCGCCGAGAGCGGCCCCTGGGCCGCGCGGTGCCGCAGATCCGGACCGCGCACGAGTTCCATCACGAGGTACCTGAGCCTCGCGTCCGGGTCGCTGAGGTCGGCGCCGGCGTCGAACAGTGTCACGAGGGCGTGGTGGCTCATCCCGGCGAGGATGCGGACTTCCTGGCCCTGCTGGCGGGTGCGCTCGACGTCGTCCGCGCCATTGCGAAAGACCTTGACGGCGACCTGACGCTGCAGAAGTTCGTCATGGGCACGGTAGACGGTGGACTGGCTTCCGCGGCCGATGAGTTCTTCAACACGGTACCGGCCGCTCAGCAGGAATCCGGGTTCCATGCTCCGTATGGCTGTGGCCGGCTTCGAAGCCGCCGGCTGGAAAGTCGTGTCAGTCAAGAAGTGTTCGTTGTCCCTTAGTGCGGGTCCCGCCGATGAAGTCGGGCGGGTCAGTCCAAATCGCCGGCAGGATCGCCGGCTCCCGCAGTGTTAGCAAGGTTACTTATGATAACCCGGAAACCGCCCCTGGGAAGCCGTGCAGCACATTTTCCTGAACGTTTCCCGGGACCAGCGGCGACCGCTATTTTGCGGGATTGTGGGTGCCGATCGGCAGCAGCGTCAGGTCCGGATGGTTCTTCTCGATCCTGCGCAGCGCCCAGACGTCGTTGAACAAAGCCAGGTACTCGCCGTCGGAGCGCAGCAGCACCTCGGCACCGGGGACGTTGGCCAGCACCGCCATGGCGTCCGCCGTCGAGATCCGGGCAATCGAATACGGCAACCGCTCCAGCCGCATGGGCGCACTGAAGTCGTGGGCCATGCGGTCTTCGACCACTTCGAACTGCATAGGTCCGACGGCGGCCAGCACCGGGGCCTGGTCACCGCGGATGTCGGAACGGAGGACCTGGATGACGCCTTCGTGCTCCAGCTGCTCGATGCCGCGGCGGAACTGCTTGAAGCGGCTGGGGTCCTTGGACCGGGCCACCTGGAAGTGCTCCGGGGCGAACAAGGGGATGGCGGGGAACTCCACCGGCTGATCCAGGAACAGGCTGTCGCCGACCCGCAGCGACGAGGCATTCACCAGGCCAACGACGTCGCCGGGGAACGCCTCGTCAATGACCTCGCGTTCGCGGCCGAACACCTGCTGGGCATACTTGGTGGCGAAGGACTTCCCGGTCCGGGTCTGGGTGACCACCATGCCGCGCTCGAACATCCCGGAGCAGACCCGGATGAAGGCGACGTGGTCGCGGTGGGCCTTGTTCATGCCGGCCTGGACCTTGAAAACGAACCCGGCAAACGGGGCGTCGACCGGGCGGGGCTCACCTTCGACGTCGGGCCGCGGGGCAGCGGGCGGGGCGAAGTCGACGAGGGCGTCCAGGATCTCCTTCACGCCGAAGTTCAGCGCGGCCGAGCTGAAGAGGATCGGCGTCGCCTTGCCGGCGTGGAAGGCCTCGACGTCGAACGCCAGGTTGGATTCGATGACCAGCCCGGCCTCGTCCACGGCGTTGGACCAGTCATCGCCCTGGCTGGCCGCGGCCTCGTCAGGGGTGAAGTACTCGGTGAGGGCGATGTTGGCGCCGGAGTTGTTGCGCTTGAACTGCGCGAAGCGGTCATTGCGCAGGTCCCAGACGCCGCGGAAGTCGCCGGAGATGCCCACGGCCCAGGTCAGCGGCATGGGCTGCAGCCCGGTGCGCTCGGTGATTTCGTCCATGAGGGCGAGGGCGTCCAGGCCGGGCCGGTCCCACTTGTTGATGACCGTGATGATGGGCAGGTTGCGCTGCTTGCAGACCTCGAAGAGCTTCATGGTCTGGGTTTCCAGGCCCTTCGCGGCGTCGACCAGCATGACGGCGCAGTCCACCGCCGCGAGCACGCGGTAGGTGTCCTCGGAAAAGTCCGCATGGCCCGGGGTGTCCAGGAGGTTGATGACGGTGTCCCGGTAGCCGAACTGGAGCGCGGCGGAGCTGATGGAGATGCCGCGGTCCTTTTCCATCTGCATCCAGTCCGAGACCGTTTCCTTGCGGTTGGCCTTGCCGCTGGAGGCGCCGGCAGTGCCGATCACCTTGGCGTGCAGTGCGAGGGCCTCCGTCAGGGTGGATTTGCCGGCGTCGGGGTGCGAGATCACCGCAAAAGTCCGACGCCGGGCCGCCTGCTTGTGAATCTCCTGGACTCGGGCGGGGCTAAGGACGTCTTGGGACACGGTGCTACTTTCGCTGCGGCGGTGGGGAGGGGAATCGCGCGGAGAGCCCGCGGTCCATCCACGGCTTCCAGTTTATCGCAGGCCGCCGAACTGACGCGAAGCGGGTCCCGGACACCGCCAAAGTGCGGTTTCGGGCGGCGCGCTCCGGGGCCATTCCGGGGCCCCGCGCGCAGGTCTCGAATGGGCCACTTTAAGGCTTGCCTGTGCGGTTGCGGCCCTCCGTTACCTCTATCATGGTGAGAGCGGGGAACCGAGTACTTTTGATCCTGCCGGGAAACACTGGAAACCGGCGTACCTGCGGGCGCTGGCCTGCACCTTTGAAGGGAAATTGATGGCTCGGAGCCCTGAAGATTCACTTAAGGCGACTCTGGGCAGGGTGGCACCGGGCACCGCCCTTCGCGACGGCCTGGAACGCATCCTCCGCGGACGGACCGGTGCGCTGATCGTGCTCGGCATCGACCGGACCATCGAGTCCATCTGTTCCGGCGGCTTCGACATCGGCATCGACTTTTCCCCCACGCGGCTCCGGGAACTGGCCAAGATGGACGGCGCCATCATTTGCGACAAGGACGCCAGCAATATCCTCCGCGCCGCCGTGCAGCTGGTGCCGGACTCCAGCATCGAAACCCAGGAATCAGGAACACGTCACCGCACCGCCGAACGCGTGGCCATCCAGACCGGCGTGCCGGTCATCTCAGTAAGCCAGTCCATGCAGATTATCGCGCTCTACGTGAACGGGCTGCGGCACGTGCTGGAAGGCTCGGAGAAGGTCCTGGCCCGCGCCAACCAGGCCTTGGCCACCCTGGAGCGGTACCGTTCGCGACTGGACCAGGTGACCAGCTCGCTGTCAGCGCTCGAGATCGAGGCGATGGTGACCGTTCGCGACGTTGCGGTCACCCTTCAGCGCCAGGAAATGGTGCGCCGCATCTCCGAGGAGATCTCGCAGTACGTGCTGGAACTTGGTGAGGACGGGCGCCTGCTATCGCTGCAGCTGGACGAACTGACGGTGGGCCGGGGTCCCGGCAGCGATGTCATCATCCGGGACTACTCCGGCGCGGACACCTCCCCCGAAGACATCGACAAAGCCGTCAAGGCCTTGGTCAGCCTCGGCCCCACGGAGCTGATCGACCTTAGCAAGATCGCGGGCATCGTCGGCTTTGCCGGCGGGGAGGCCAACCTCGATGCTGTCGTCCAGCCGCGCGGCTACCGCCTGCTGTCCGGGCTCAAGGCCGTGCCGAAGGCCGTCGCCGACCGCTTGGTGGACCACTTCGGCGGGCTGCAGTTCCTGATGGCGGCCACAATCGATGACCTCATGACCGTGGACGGCATTGGCGACCAGCGTGCCCGCACCGTCCGCGAGGGACTGAGCCGCATGGCTGAAGCCAGTCTGCTGGACAGGTTCCTCTAAACCCCGTCGATTGCTCCGCAACTGCCCTTTTGGGGCCCCAAAAGGGCGTTTACGGAGCAGCGGATGAAATCAGTTGAGCTGGAACACGGCCTTCGGGCTCGTCTTGCTCGCCAGGCGCGCTGTGAAGACGTAGTACGCCCCGCCCGCGCCCGGCTTCGCTTCGATGGGGTCACAGCCCTGGACGGTACGGTTGCGCTGCCACGGGAAGTTGGCCGTCTCGCTCTTGCCCGGCGCGATGGTCTTCATCAGGTCCGTGCTGTCTGCTTGGCAGTCCTGCGAGGAGAAGATCCGGTCCGAGCCGCTGGTGATCAGGAACTCCATCTGCGAGGTTCCGATATTGACCTCGCACGGCATCTTGTTGTTGTTCGTGACCTTGAGACTGAGCAGCGGCTTCTCACCGGCGCCGTAGCTCGGTTTGTCGGTGGAAGCCGTGACGACGATGAGGTTCTGCTGGCAGCCGCTGGCCTCCGTCGACGTGGCGGAGGGCGTGGCGGAGGACGTTGCAGCGGACTGGCTCGGACCAGTTGTCTGGGCACCGGTGGATGTTGCGGCCCCATCCGGAACGGATTGCCCGTCGCCGTTGATGATGCTGGCGACGGCAATGAAGCCGCCCACGACGACGGCGATCACCGCGAGAAGGGCAGCGCCCACCAACAGCCGTCGGCGGCGGAAGACCGGGCTGGCCGGTTTCCGCGCCGGTTTCCGCGCGGGCTTCCTGGCGGGCTTGCGCGCGGCCTGTCCGCTGCCGGAACCCTTCGGTCGTGAACCGCTTGTTCCTGAGTTGCCTTGCCTGCCCATCCTTCTAGGCTAGAGACCCCCGCAGACTATGGGGTCCCACCACGCCGCTGGAGCGGCCACCGCCCGCATCTATTACGCTGATTGGATCAAAGCTTTAGCCGATCCCCCCGCCCTGCCCATGGCCGCGCCACCCGAAAAACCGTCGGGCCCGACGCCCGGCGTCCCGCCCTCGGACGCCGGCGCCTCGCTGGCCGGCCTTCATGCTGCCCTGGACACCTGGTTCGAGTCCCACGCCCGCGATCTCCCGTGGCGGGATGCCGGCTGTTCTGCCTGGGGCGTGCTGGTCAGCGAGATCATGCTGCAGCAGACCCCGGTGGTGCGTGTCCTTCCGGTCTGGGAGGAATGGCTGCGGCGCTGGCCGGAGCCGGCCGACCTGGCCAGGGAGTCCGCAGGTGAAGCCGTCCGTTCGTGGGGCCGGCTCGGCTATCCGCGGCGGGCGCTGCGCCTGCATGCGGCGGCCGTCGCCATCGGGGACAGCCACGGCGGGATGGTCCCTGCCACCTACGCGGAGCTGTTGGGGCTTCCCGGCGTGGGCAGCTACACCGCGGCGGCCGTCGCCGCTTTCGCCTACGGACGCCGCGAAACGGTGGTGGACACCAACATCCGCCGGGTCCATGCACGGTTGTTTGCCGGCACCGCCCTGCCTTCGCAGGCGCTGACCGCCACGGAGATGCGGCTGGCGGGGCAGCTGCTGCCGGACGACGTCGGGGCCTCCGTGCGCTGGAATGCCTCCGTCATGGAGCTCGGCGCCCTGGTTTGCACGGCTCGGGCGCCGAAGTGCGGCGCATGCCCCGTGCGCAGTTCCTGCGCCTGGCTCGCTGCCGGCGAACCGCCGCCGACCTATACGCCGAAAGGCCAGTCCTGGCACGGGACGGACCGCCAGGTCCGCGGCGCCGTGCTGGCCGTCCTCCGCGTGGCCGATGCCCCGGTGCCGCCGGAACTGCTCCAGCGCGCCCCGGCGGACCTTGGCTTCGAGCCGGCCGGGGTCGGCATTCCGTTGGCGGCCCTGCACCGGCTCAATTCCGCACCCGAACAGCTTGAACGTGCGCTGGCCGGCCTGCTGGCCGACGGTCTCGCCGAACTGCACCTTGGCGGTCTCCGGCTACCGGCCTGACCGGGCGTGGGTGCCGCATGGCGGCACGGATGGCGCGGAGGCGCCGCTGTGCAACGGCGGGTGCGGGGCCCGGTGCGCCCGGCACGAACGGGGTGCGGCGGCGGTATGGCGCCCGGCGCCTGGCGCCAGTGCAGGAATCCGGACGGCCTAGCTGGACCGGCCTTCCGGATCTACCCTGAGGCATGCGCAAGTTTGCGGCGGTTCTCGCCCTGGCTGTTGCAGCACTTCCGGCGGCCGGTTGCCAGCCCGAGACGGCTTGCCCGGCGATTGCTCCGGCGCCGGTGGTTGCGTTGACGGTTGCGCGGGACTACGCCGCTACGGTGAAGACCATCCGGCTCCGGGCATGCCAGGAGGGCCGCTGCGTTGAGTCGGAGTTGGAGCTGTTTCCGGGGAGCACCACCGTGGACCAGGGCTGCGAACCGGGCCCGGGTAGCGATAGGGCCTGTTCGGCCACCTCCTCCCCCGATGGGACCCTCACCGGGATGCTGATGTTCGACCGGCTGACTGAGTCCCGGATTGACGCGACGTCCAGCGGTATTGACGTCAGTGGCCTGCCCCTGCCCGTCCGGACGGTGACCTTCACGCCCCGGGTGGCCTACCCGTACGGCCAGCAATGCGGCCGGTTCATCTCTGCGGGACTCATTCTGGATGCGGCCGGGCTCCGGCAGGCGGATTAGCGGCATCCCGCGGGGCGGTGCGCTGCGATCAACCGTAAACCGGACCTACTCCGCCCCCTGGCAGCTTCCGGTCAGGGCCGCACTGACAGTCTGGCCATTGCGGCGATGTCCTGCGGGGTGGTCCGGCAGCATCCGCCGATCAGCCGGGCACCAAGTTCACGCCAGAGGGGCGCCCCCTCCGCAAGGCCTGCAGGCTGTTTACTGCCGGGACCCGATGGGCGGTCCCCGGCCACGGCCGGCCCCCACGTTTTGGTGACTGCGTCATAGCTTTCACCCGAATTCGGATACGCGATCAGCGGCTTCTCGGTGGCGTTGGCCAAGGCCTCCAGGGCTGGAGCGACCAGCTCCAGCGGCACACAGTTCACGCCGATCGCCACGGCGAGCGGCTGCTCCCCGCAAAGCTTTGCCACCTGAGCCAGCGGCGTACCGTCGGCGATGTGGCCGCCGTCCCGCAGCGTGAAGGAGAGCCAGGCTTCGACCTCAAATTCCTTCAGGAGCGCCAAAAGGGCCTCGGCCTCCGGCAATGAAGGCAGCGTCTCGCAGGCAAGAAAGTCAGCTCCCGCCTCCACCAGCGCTGCGATCCGGGGCCGGTGGAACTCCAGGAACTCGTTGTGGCTGAGGAAGTAGTCGCCCCGGTATTCCGACCCGTCGGCGAGGTACGCGCCGTACGGCCCGACCGATCCTGCAACCAGCAGGGTGCCCGTCTCCGGGTTTTCTGCCCGGTGCTCGCGGCGCGCCTCGTCGGCCAGCCGCACACTCAATGCCACCCGTTCCAACGCGTCCTCCTCACCGATGCCGCGCCGCGCAAATCCCAGCGGTGTTGCCTGGTAGCTGGCCGTGATGGCCACCGAGGCACCGGCGCGGAAGTAGTCGCCGTGTACGCGCTTGACGAGCTCCGGCTGTTCCAGAAGGACCTTAGCCGACCACAGCGGGTCTTCCAGATCACAGCCGAGCGCTTCAAGCTCGGTGGCGAGTGCCCCGTCCACAGTCAGGTTCGCTCCAGCATCGAGCATGCGCGACAGCTTGGTGTTTCTGGGCGGATGGATGTGCTGATTCAACATCGACGGCTCCCACATGTGCGTAATGAGCATTTTTCAATGCTTGTAATGACCATCACTCTATGCCAACATGCATTCAGACATCTATTGTGAACCGCTCAGAAAGAGGATTCCTTGAAGATTGAAATGAAATCAGTACGCAAGATGCGGGTGCATTGGCCCATAGTCGCGGAATCCTTCTCGCGGCTCGCCAAGGGCGACGTAGAAGCATTCAGAGAGGAAGCCGGCATCGCGGCCCTGCTTCAGGCTTTGTCGGATTCCCCTGACTTGGGGGATTTTGGCAACTACAGGCATGTCTTCGAATCCGGCCTCGGTTTCGAGGGGTTCACCTGCACCGAAGGCGCAAACCCGACGCTGGGGCAGGTGGGCCAGCGCACAATTTCACCCACTTTTGTCTTTACAACCTATTTCGATGCCGCGCTCGAAGACGCTGCGGTCGAACGCTTCCTGCAGCACATCGTTGATATCCACCCCTGGGAAGTGCCGGTCATCGAACTGACCGGACCCATCAGCGTCTCCAGCACGGCACTTCCGGCCATCCAAGTGAGCGGGGCTGCGTCATGATGGAAGCCACCAGGACCGGGCTGTGGGACGGACTGCGGCCGCTGCTTGCCGGCAGGTCTTTCACCGACCTGACTCACGCCTTCCACCCTGGCCAGCCGCATTTCCCGGCATTCCCCGATGAGATCAGGGAGGCGTTGTTCGACCTGGAGGACGGCGACGGTTTCACCGCTCACCGCTATTCGATCATCGGCCAATGGGGCACGCACGTTGATCCCCCATCGCATTTCATCCGCGGGGGACGGACCCTGGACCAGATTCCGGTCGAGGACATGGTCCTTCCGCTGGTCATCCTCGACATCACCGCCCGGGTCACCGCCGATCCGGACGCGACGCCCACGCTGGAGGACGTCCAGGCATGGGAGCGCCGCAACGGCGCCATCCCAGCCGGGGCCTTTGTGGCCTTGCGGACCGGGTGGAGTCACCGTTGGCCCGACGTTAGCGCCATGGCAAACAGGGATGAGGAGGGTGTCAGCCACACACCAGGCTGGTCGCGCGAAGCCCTTTCCTTCCTCCTTGAGGAGCGGTCAGTTACTGCCGTCGGTCATGAGCAGACGGACACGGACCCGGGGATGGCAACGTCCCGCCAGGATTTCAGCTTGGAAACGTATGTCCTGTCACAGAACCGGTGGCAGATCGAGCTCATGGCGAACTTGCAAGGACTTCCGGAAGCCGGCGCCGCCATCATTGCGAGCTGGCCTAAGCCCCTGAGCGGCAGCGGTTTTCCTGCCCGGGTCTTCGCCATCCACTGACACGCGGGTCAAGTGACTAGAATCGGATCCATGTCTAAGACATCCAGCATGGGCCGGGGAATCATGGCTGTCCTGGCGGTCGGCTCCCGCAACGCAGGAGGCCTTCCTGGCGGAACGGTCGCTGATATAGCAGCCGATCTGGGCAAGGACCGCAGCCAGGTTTCGCGCAGCCTGCGGACCGCCGAGCAGGAGGGGTTCCTGGCACGCGGAGACCACCGGTCCTACTCCCTGAACTGGTCGCTCCTGACCGACGCGCAGCTGTTGACGGAACAACGGTTGCAGACCGACGGCGTGACGGCTTTGGAAGGTTTGGCTGGCGAAACCGATGAAGGTTGCTTCCTTGGAATCCTGAGCGGGGACAGTACCGTCACCATCGGTGAATGTGTCCCGGCAAGCAGCAACATGGTGGGTTCGTGGCTGGGCCGGCCCTATCCGGCATTCTGCAGTGATGCCGGCCAGGCCCTGCTGTGGGAAGCGTCGGACGCCGAGGTCCGGACAATTTTCACCGACGTTGCCTTCGTCCGGCATGGCCCCAATACACCGCTGGATGTCGAGGACTTCCTCTCCCGGCTGCGGGCGGCGCGGGCACGGGGGTATTCCATTGTCGATGAGGAAGCCGAGCCGGGTCTGTATTCCCTGGCCGTTCCGGTCCGGGACTTCAAGGGCGATGTAGTGGCAGCGCTACAGGTCGTAGGAGCCAAAACACGATTGGAGCCCCGCCGGGAGTTTTGCGCCACGGCTCTTGTGTCCTGGGGTAAATGGCTTGAATCGGCGCTGGGTTACCCCTTGCCGCAGAACCTGCTCTAGCCGGCAAGGCCCTTCCGGGCCGTGTCGCCCCGGGTATGGGCCTCCCAGGAGCCCAACCGTTCGGCTGCCGCCATGAGGGCGTTTGCAATGTCATTGGCGCCGGAGTTGATCCCGGCCCCGCTGCCCAGGACGCTGAGCGAGGCCAGAATTGAACCGTCAGCGCTGCGGACGGGAACGGCCAATTCGTACACTCCGTGCTCGAATTCCTCCTCCGCGACAATAAAGCCCCGCGCCCGGTCCCGCTCCATCAGCTGGATCACTTCTTCTGGCGAATGGGCCGCGCCCGGGCCACCAACGCCGATGAAATTGACGTCCTTGAGGAGGGCTTGAACGTCAGGCTGCCGGTCATCCCACAGCAGCGCCCGTCCGGATCCGGTACACCATACGGGTGTCACCATGCCGGGTTTGACGAAGCTCCCGGGAACCGCGTCATTACTGGACGCCCGCAGGAGAATCACGCGGAAGCCATCACGGACGGAGACTCTGGACCTGAGGCCGAAAGAAGCCACGAGGGCCTCGAGTTCCGTTCTTGATTCGCGGACCCAGCCGGCATTCAATGCCGCGGCGAGGCTGAAAAAACGTGGGCCGGTTCGGAACGGGCCCCGCTCGACGCGTTCCAGCAATCCCAGCTCACACAATTCCTGCGTCAACCGGGAGACACGGCTTTGCTCCATGTCCAGCTCGGATGCGAGCTGGGAAACGCCGAGCAGACGTCTGCCCCACTTCTCCCGGTCCGCGACCAGCCGAACTATCCGAAGCCCCTGGGCCATGGACGACGCTTCCGCGGAAGAGTCCATTCTCCATGCTCCTTCCGCCCCGATGACTACGCCTATTCTCACACGCCTTTATTGTTGATCGGGACGCGGTTTCCTTGCGCCCACACGGCGTAGAGCTCCGCTGCGCCCGTGACATCGACAATCGCAACGCGACGGGTGCGGACAAGCACGGCGCCCTGGCTGGCCAGCGCGCGCCGGTGGCCATTTCCGTAACTGCGGACCAACTTTTCCGGCCTCGGCAGCGATCTTGCGCATCTCCCAGGCGCTCGGCGGCGGCAACGAGTTCTTCGATGTCGTGCCGCAGGCCCGTGCGGCTGCTCTTGTGAATTCATGGGATGCCGAAGGACAGCGAGGCGGCCGGGGACGTGGGTCCGCGGCCGCCGCGCTGAGTTGGCGCTGACTGATGATGGAGTTAGGAAGGCTGGTCGGTCCGCGCCTTACGCCCGTATTTGAAGTAGAAGAAGGCGTAACAGGCAGCAACGAAAGAGACTCCGAAATAGAGGGCTGCTACCTGGTTCGGGTCAAAGGCGATGCCGATGAGCGAGATGAGACAGAGAGAGAAGGCCAGGATCGGCACCAGCGGGAACAGCGGGGCCTTGTAGGGAAGGGCGGCGACATCGCCGCCCTTCCTGACGAAGGACCTTCTGTGGAAAAAGCGCGACGCGGTGATGGACATCCAGACCCCGACGACGGCGAAACCGGCGACCGAAACGAGAGCCAGGTAGACCGTTTCGGGTGCAACGACACTGCTGATGAGTGATGCCAGGCCCCCGAGCATGCTGACCGACAGCGCGGTCATGGGGATGCCCCGCCGGGTCAGCTTCTTCAGCGCCCGGGGGGCGTGCCCCTCGTCGGCAAGGGAGTAGAGCATCCGTGCGCAGGAGAAGAGGCCGCTGTTCCCGGCGGAGAGGAGGGCGGTGATGATGACGAAGTTCATGATGTCGGCAGCAAACGGAATGCCGATGGACGAGAAGACCGTCACGAACGGGCTTTCATCCAGCCCGACCTGCTCGAACGGGATGGTAGCTGCAATGACGGCGATCGCCCCGACGAAGAAGATCAGCAGACGGATGACAGTGCTGCGCATGGCTTTGGGGATGCTGGTGGCAGGGTCAGCGGTTTCACCCGCTGCCACGCCGATGAGTTCCGAGCCGGAGAACGCATAAAAGACAGCAAGTGCTGTGACGAGAACACCCGTAAAGCCGTTGGGGAAAAGCCCGCTGGAGGTGTTGAAGTTTTCAAACATGAACGCGTGGCCGGTGCCCTCGCTGAGCGGGTGGAGGCCGAACAGCGCCGCGCCGCCGAGAACGATGAGCACAACGATCGCGCCGACCTTGACGATGGCAAACCAGAACTCGGATTCACCAAAGAACTTGGAAGAAACTGCGTTGAGGCCGAAGAGGATCGCGGCGAAGATGACGCACCAGACCCAGACGTCAACACCGGGGAACCAGCGCTGCATAAGTAGACCGGAGGCTGTGAACTCTGATCCGATGGCCACGGCCCAGCACAGCCAGTAGAGCCAGGCCGTGGTGAAACCGGTGGCCGGCCCGATCGACCTCGCCGCGTAGATATGGAAGGCGCCGGAGACCGGATAGGCGATGGCTAGTTCGCCAAGACATGCCATGACCAGGTACACCACGAAGGCGCCGATCAGATACGCGATGACCGCCCCGAGCGGCCCGGCCTGGGAAATGGTGTAGCCCGAGCTCAGGAACAGCCCGGAGCCGATCACCCCGCCCATGGCGATCATGACCAGGTGCCGCGCCCCCATGGAACGCCGGAGCCCGGAATCGGTGGTCGGGGGAATCGGGGGTTGCAGGGCTAGCTGGACTGGTGCTGAGGGTTCCATGGTTTCTCCCAGGTAAGCGGACGGGTCTGATGCGAAGACTTCGCACATTGCCACCGGCGCTTCGGACAAGGCTGGCTCGGGCTGTGCAATGGCGGTAGTGACGAAAGTAACACGAAAACCCCATTTTGGTCATTAAAAACATTTCAACATGTCTATGTTGAGCGAAGGTTACATTTGGTGTCGATGTCGAACCGGCAGGCGAATGGTCGATTAGACCTGTCATTGAGTCACATCCACATGTACTGACGGACATGGAATGCGGCCAGCATTGGATGACCGATGTACCTGACTGAAGGAGCACCATGACCACCTACGACATTGCGCTGATCGGCTTCGGCGGCGTCAACAGGACCCTCGCCGAACTGATCGCAACACGCGGCGACGCATTCCGATCCGAGCTGGGCTTCGGCCTGCGGGTAGTGGCCATCACTGACCTGCGCCTCGGCTCACTGATCCAGCCCGAGGGCATCGACCTCGCGTCCGCCCTTAACCTGGACGGGGCCAGCGAAACGTTCGCCGCGTTCGGCGGATCCGCGGACACCAACAACGAATCAGTAATCCGCACCTGCACCGCCGACATTATCTGCGAGGCCACCTTCACCAACCCTGAAGACGGCGAACCAGCTGTTTCCCACGTGCGATGGGCACTGGAATCCGGCAAGAGCGTCTGCACCACCAACAAGGGCCCGGTGGCCCTCCGCGGTGCCGAGCTGACCGCCCTGGCCGAACAGCACGGCGTGCACTTCGAGTTCGAAGGCGCCGTCATGAGCGGCACTCCCGTCATCCGCCTGGCCAAGAAGATGTTCGCGGGGCTGAAGCTGAACGGCTTCGAAGGCATCCTCAACGGCACCAGCAACTATGTGCTCGGGCGCATGGAAGCCGGACTGGACTTTGAAGCGGCAATCGCCGAGGCACAGGAGCTTGGCTACGCCGAGGCAAACCCCGCAGCAGACATCGAGGGTTACGACGTTCAGCTCAAGGTTCTTATCCTCGCCAACGAACTGCTCGATGCCGGCATCGAGCTCAAGGACGTTCAGCGCCAGGGAATGTCGACCGTGACGCCGGAGAACATTCAGAAGGCAGCCCGCGAGGGACGCCGCTGGAAGCTCGTCGGTGCAGCGCGGCGGAACCCGGACGGATCAGTGACCGCAGGCGTATCCCCCGTAGCGCTCCCCCTCGGCCATGGGCTGGCCGGGGTTTCCGGCGCAACCAATGCCGTGTCTTTCGACACCGACCTTTTGGGGGCAGTAACAGTCTCAGGACCAGGAGCCGGCCGGGTGGAGACCGCCTACGCCCTACTCTCCGACATCATCGCCATGCACGCAGCCAAGACGGGAGTGGCCGCAAATGTCTGAATCCGCGCTGTGTTCGACGGAAACAATGCTGCCGCAGTTCCGTGATGTGACCAGCCCCTACGACGGCAGAGTTGTCGGCGCGGTTTCGCTGACCGAAGCCAACGCCGGCAATGCCCTCATCGAAATAGCCCGCGTCGGCGCCCGGAAGGCAAGGGCCCTGTCCCGCAACGCACGTGGCAAGATACTGGACGGCGCCGCAACGGAGATCGAGCAGCGGACCGAAGAGTTCGCGCAGACGATTGTGGCCGAGGCCGGGAAAACGATCCGCCAGGCGCGCAAGGAAGTGCTCCGTGCGGTCAACACGCTCCGCCTCTCTGCCGCCGAAGCGCGCCGGAATGCTGGCGAAGTCATCCCCTTTGACTCGTATGAGGGCTCTGAGGACCGCACCGGATGGTACTCACGCGAGCCATTGGGCATCATTGCCGCGATCACTCCCTTCAACGACCCCCTCAACCTGGTGGCACACAAAATCGGTCCGGCACTCGCCGGAGGAAACGCCGTGATCCTCAAGCCCTCTGCGCTGACTCCCCTGTCGGCCCAGCTGCTCACGGACGCCCTCATGGGCGCCGGACTCCCGCCCGAGGCCCTGATAATTGTTCATGGCGACCGGGAATTGGCCGAATCAATCATCAGATCCCGGGACGTACGAATGGTGTCCTTCACGGGCGGTTTCTCCACAGGTGAGAGCATCGCCCGCACCGCAGGCCTGAAGAAGCTCAGCATGGATCTCGGCGGCAACGCGCCCGTGATTGTCCTGGATGACGCCCCCATCCAGAATGCAGTGGACTCCTGCGTCTCCGGGGCGTTTTGGGCCGCCGGCCAGAACTGTGTGGGAGTGCAGCGGATCCTCGTAGCCGCGCCGGTGTACGGCGAATTCCGCCGGCGCTTCCTGGAAGCAACGGCGCATTTGGTAAGCGGAGACCCATCGGACGAACGCACGGATGTGGGGCCCATGATCAGCCGCACTGCACTGCAGGAGCTTCAGACCAAGCTGGATGCAGCCCTCGACGCCGGCGCTCTCCTGCTCGCAGGCAACATCGCGGAGGGTAACGTGCTTGAGCCGACCGTCCTGGAGGCAGTCCCGTCGGACAGCAGCCTGTGGAGGAACGAGGTCTTCGGGCCTGTGGTCATGCTCCGTAAGTTTGACACTTTTGAAGAAGCCATCGACGTCGCCAATGCCATCGAATTCAGCCTTCACGCGGGCATCTTCACCGACTCCCTGGCCAGGGCCATGGACGCGGCCCGGCAGCTGGAAGCAGGGGGCGTCATGATCAACGATTCCTCTGATTACCGGTTCGACGGCATGCCGTTCGGCGGCGCCAAGTACGGGAGCATGGGCCGGGAGGGCGTCCATTTCGCGTATGAGGAAATGACCCAGCCAAAAGTGATCTGCATCAAAAGCTGACCTAACTGGAGGGGCGCGGGCCGGGTCTGGCGCCCCTCCGGTTCCGAGCTCGCGGCAAGCAACCAGGGCGCCACTCAAACTTCTCCCAGAGGATGAAAAACCATGACCACCCGCATCGAAACGGATTCACTCGGAAACGTTCCTGTACCTGCCGCAGCCTATTGGGGAGCACACACCGCCCGGGCCTTGGAGAACTTCACCATCAGTGGGATTCCAGTCTCCCGGCATCCGCAGCTGGTGCGAGCCCTGGCAATGATCAAGAACGCTGCGGCGCAGGCCAACTGCGAACTTGGCATCCTCAACCCGCGGCAAGCGGCAGCGATCCGCGAAGCCTGCCAGGAGATCCAGGACGGACGCCACCACGAACAGTTCTGTGTAGACGTGATTCAGGGCGGTGCCGGCACGAGCACAAACATGAATGCCAACGAGGTGATAGCGAACCTGGCACTGGAAAAACTGGGCCACCGGCGCGGCGACTACGAGCATCTGCATCCGATTGATCACGTCAACCGGTGCCAATCCACCAACGACACCTACCCGACGGCGATCAAACTGGCACTGATTTTCGCTACCGCGGAACTCAACCACGAGCTGGGCAAACTTGCCGAATCCGCCCGCAGCAAGGGCACCGAATTTGCCGCCGTCGTAAAGATGGGCAGAACACAGCTTCAGGACGCCGTTCCAATGACTCTTGGACAGGAGTTCAATGCCTTCGCCGCGACGCTGGAAGAAGACCGATCCAGACTTGTGGAATCCACAGCGCTGATGCGCGAATGCAGTCTTGGCGCCACCGCCATCGGGACCGGCATCACAGCCCCAGCCGGGTATCAGCAACTCGTACTTCGGGCGCTGACCGAGGTCTCCGGCGTCCCGTTGGTTCCCGCCGCTGACCTCATCGAAGCGACGTCCGACGTCGGCGTTTTCATGCACCTGTCGGGCATGCTGAAACGCACGGCCATAAAGCTCTCCAAAATCAGCAGCGACCTTCGGCTGCTGTCGAGCGGCCCGCAGAACGGTTTCGGGGAGATTATTCTGCCGCCGCGCCAGGCCGGGTCATCAATCATGCCGGGAAAGGTCAACCCCGTCATCCCGGAGGCCATGAATCAGATTGCCTTCGTGGTCGCCGGAGCTGACACAACGGTGACCATGGCTGCAGACAACGGGCAACTCCAGCTCAATGCCTTCGAACCTGTCATTGCTCATGCCCTTCTTCAAAGCGTTTCCTGGCTCGAACAGGGGGCCCGCATTCTTCGTTGTTACTGCATGGAGGGCATTGAGGCGAACACCGGACGGCTCGCCCGCCAGACGGCAGCCTCGGCCGGCCTGGCAACGGCCCTAATACCGGCCATCGGCTATGCAGCAGCAGCAGCGGTGGCTAAGGAAGCCCTCCGGGATGGATCGACCATCCTGGACGTCGTCGCCGGCAGGAATCTTTTGGACAGGCACGCAGCCCAGTTACTGCTCGAATCCGCCGTGCTGCCTGTCAGAAGCGCGGAAATGGTCTGACTTGATCAATTGCCCTCAGTGGCCCGGGCGTCTCCGGCGCCCCGCCTGATGTAACTGGAAAGCGTCATGGCCGTCACCGTATCCGCTACGCCTGGTATGGCCGCGATCTGCTCCCAGATCTCCTGAACCCTTTCCAGCGAGCGTGCCTCAACCCTCACGAGCAGATCAAAGTCACCGCTTACAACATCACACAGCACCACTTCAGGAATCGATCGCAACACGGTGACGACTTCCGCCCCCCGCACCCGGTCCTTCCTGTAGACCATCAGGAAAGCCGAGACCGGGCCCTGGCCCGGCGGGCCGGCAACAATCGTGTACCCCTGGATATATCCCTGCCGCTCCATCCGTTCGATCCGCTGGCGCACAGCATTTCTGGAAAGGAGGACCTTGCCCGCCAGCTCCGCATGGCTTATGCGGGCGTTCTTCGTGAGCTCCGCAAGAATCCTCTGATCTATCTGATCAAGACTCACCCGATCCATGCCTACCCTTCACAGCGATAATCCGCCGGGGCAACCGGAACGGAACCAACTTCAAGACCGAAAGCCCTCGAAAAATGACACTTCTGAACCCGACCGGGCACTCACTCACTGGCATCAGCTGCATCTTGTTCGACATGGACGGAACCCTCCTGGATTCAGCACCCGGGGTTACAGCAAGCGCCGCCCGAGCTCTGGCAGCTGTAGGCGCGCCCGTCCCCGCTTTGGACCAGTTGCGCCGATTCGTCGGCCCGCCGATGATCGAGTCCTTCCGGACCGTCTCACAACTCGACGAGAAAACCGCCCAAAAGGCCCTCCAACATTACCGCAAATCGTACGCCGATCATGGCGCGGAGCAGTCCGGCCCCTGCGACGGGATCCTGGACCTGCTTGAACAGCTGCACTCGGCCGGCGCCCCAATGGCTGTAGCCACTTCGAAGGTGGAAGACCAGGCAATAAGACTCGCACGAAGGTTCGGAATGGAAGGCCATTTCATCAACGTCTGCGGAGCATCGGACGCCGAGGGAAGATCGAGCAAGGCGGACGTCATCGCCGAATTGCTGCTCCGGCTCCAGTCCGACGGCGTGGACACCTCCAGTCCCGTGATGGTCGGAGACCGAAGCTACGACGTCGCGGGGGCAGCCACGCACGGCATCCCTACGATATTCGCGCTCTGGGGATACGGGGACGCCGCGGAAGCGTCGCACGCGGCCGCCGTTGCTCCCTCCCCTGCGGCGGTGCTGCCGCTGATCCTGAACAATGCGGAGTTCCTTGCGCGGTCAGAATTAGCGGTTACGGCTCTCCGAAGCCGGATGTGATCAACCCGCCCAGATAGTCCACGGCCTTGGCGGCATCCGGGCCGCTGGCTTCGACGTGCAGCACGGTCCCCCGCCCCGCCCCGAGCATCATCAGCTCCGTCATCGACGAACCGTCGGCGCCGTTCACGGTCACCTCGGCGTCCAGGCCGGACAGCCCACCTGCGATCTTGGCCGCCGGACGGGCATGCATCCCGGCTTGGTTCACCAGCTCAAAGTCGGCGGCGGCTTCCGGCGGCTGCCGGTGCTCGTGCATGTGCTCAGGCGCGGCCGGAGGCCGGCAGACAGCTTCCGCCGCTTCCTTGACCGCAGCGGCGTCGCCACCCACCTGGGCGGCAACGGCAGCAGCCACAAGCCCCTCCACCAGGGGCGCGTCAGCCAGCAACACGGAGGCGGGGTCTGCGGCGAATTCCACGGCGGATTCCGCGGTCATGACGGCGGAACCGAGATCGGTCAGGACCACGACGCCGTCGCCCCCGGCCGCCTGCTCCAGCGCCGCCATCACGCGTTCCAGGCTTGTGCCGATCCGGCCGTCGTCGGTGCCTCCGGCTGGGATGATCAAAACGTCGGGCGCCATCTGGGCGGCAAGTTCCACGGCGCCGTCGGCGATCTTCCCGCTGTGGGAGACGACGACGAGCCCGACCGTCACGCGGTGGCTCCGACGGCGGCGCGCAGGATCAGGGCGGTGGAGACTGCGCCCGGGTCCCGGTGCCCGATGCTGCGCTCGCCCAGGTAGCTGGCGCGCCCTTTGCGGGCCTCCATCGGGTCGGTGGACACTGCTCCTGCCTCCGCCGCTTCCGCTGCGGCGTCCAGCACCTTGCGGACGTCGCCGTCGGATGCGGCGGCGGCTGCCGTGGCGGCGTCGACGGCCGGCGTCCAGGCGTCCACCATCGTCTTGTCACCGGGCTCGGCCTTTCCGCGGGCGACGATGCCGTCCCGGGCGGCCTGCAGTGCCGCCACCAAGGTCGCGGCGTCGATCTCGGCGTGGTCGCCCAGCGCCGTGGCGGCCCGCAGGAACGCGGTGCCGTAGAGCGGACCGGCGGCTCCCCCGACTTTGGACATCAGTGTCATGGCCGTCAGCTTCAGAGCGGCCCCCGGGGTTTCCGGAGGCGTCTCGGCAAGTTTCGCGGTCACCGCTTTGAAGCCGCGGTCCATGTTCTCGCCATGGTCCGAATCGCCGATCGGCCGGTCCAGTTCGATCAATTCCTCGCGGTGGTCAGCCATCGCCTGCGCGGAGAGGGCCAGCCACTGCAGGGCCCAGTTGAGGTCCAGGCCCACGGTCAGGCACCCCAGCGGAGTGCCGGAGTGTGGACGGGCGCGTCCCAAAGGGCTGTCATTTCGTCGTCGAGGCGCAGGACCGTGATGGAGCAGCCCTGCATCTCCAGGGACGTGATGTAGTTGCCCACGAGCGAACGCGCCACCGTGACGCCCTTCTCGGCCAGCTGCTGCGCGGCCCGGCGGTAGACGATGTACAGCTCGCTTTGCGGGGTGCCTCCCATGCCGTTCACGAAGAGGAGCACGTTGTCCCCGGAGGCCAGCCCGAGGTCGCTGACGACGGGCTCCAACAGCCGGTCAGTGATGCCGTCAGCGTTTTCCATCGGGATGCGGTGCCGGCCCGGCTCGCCGTGGATGCCGATTCCGATTTCAATTTCGTTTTCCTCGAGGACGAAGCTGGGTGCCCCGGCGTGCGGGACGGTGCAGGCCGTCAGCGCCACGCCCATGCTGCGGACGTTCTGGTTCACCCGGTCACCGATGGCGGCGACGGCGTCGAGGTTGTCCCCTCGCTCGGCGGCCGCGCCGGCGATTTTCTCCACCAGCACCGTGCCGCCCACGCCCCGCCTGCCGGCGGTGTACAGCGAGTCCTGCACGGCGACGTCGTCGTTGACCAGCACGGTGCGGACCTCCACTCCCTCCGCCTGCGCAAGTTCCGCTGCCGTCTCGAAGTTGAGGACGTCCCCGGTGTAATTCTTCACGATATGGACGACGCCGGCGCCGGAGTTGACGGCCAGCGTAGCGGGAAGGATCTGGTCCGGGGCAGGCGAGGTGAAGACGGCGCCGGGCACAGCGGCGTCGAGCATTCCCTTCCCCACGTAACCGCCATGCAGGGGCTCGTGGCCGCTGCCGCCGCCGGAGACCAGCCCCACCTTCCCGGCCACCGGGGCGTCCTTGCGAACGATGTATTTCGGGTCCGCAAAGACGGTCACCAGGTCGGCATGGGCAAGCCCGAACCCTTCCACTGACTCGTCAACCACGGCCCGGGGATCATTGATGAGCTTCTTCATGGCTGTGCTCCCTGGCTGGTGTCCTGGCTGCTTGGTTAGACCCTACTACCGGGGTCTTGTCCGCGAAAGGCTCCGGGCGCGCCCGCGAATCACGGCGCCGTGTCTGCCCGGGCCGAAAAATTGGGCCACGCGTCGCCGCCCAGCCAGGAGAACGGAGGCGCGGTCTCAAATGCTGCCGGAGGCGTTACGGCGGCGGCATCGCCGTCCGGTGCCCTAGTAATTGGACGTGGCAGTGAAGGTACGGCGGCAACCGTCATTTGGAATGCGGAGAAATCGGGAAAAGTCACGCGACTGTGCAATTTATGCCTCCGGAAGCTGAGTGGCCCACCCCCTGGGCCGGGATCAGTTTATCCATCAACTTTATAGAGGGGAAGAGGGCACGCCCTCGGAATCCGCCGCCGCCCCTGCGGTAGGCCCGAAACGCCTAGGACGTACAACTAGAGGGTCTTGATCATCCTCGTGTTGCCCAGGGTGTTGGGCTTTACCCGGGCCAGATCGAGGAACTCGGCGACGCCTTCGTCGTGCGAGCGCAGGAGTTCCGAATAGACCACGGGGTCGACGGCGGTCTGGTCCGCCATGACTTCGAAGCCGTGTTTCTTGAAGAAGTCCACCTCGAAAGTCAGGCAAAAGACCCGGGACACTCCGAGCGCCCGGGCGTCCTCCAGCAGGCGCTCGACGAGGACGTGGCCGACGCCCTTCCCGCGCCACGCGTCAGAAGCGGCAAGCGTACGGACCTCTGCCAGGTCCTCCCACATAACGTGCAGTGCCCCGCAACCGATCACTTCGCCGTCAGCCGCTTCGGCGATCCGGAACTCCTGCAGGCTTTCGTAGTAGGCCACGGTCTCCTTGGCCATGAGGATCCGCTCGTCGGCCAGCGGCGCCACCAGCGCCTTAATGGCCGCGACGTCGCTGGTTCGGGCAGGGCGGATGCGGATCGGTTCAGTCACAGCCCAATCCTACGGCGCAGCCCTGTTGCGCTTCCGTCCTGGCGGGCGGCAGGGACTTAAAGGCCCAGCTCGGCTGGTACCGGAAGATCCTTAGCCAGGAGCGTCCGCGCGAGGAAGTGCTCGACGACGCCGTACCAGACCTTGGTGTGCTGCGGCTGCAGGATCCAGTGGTTTTCGTCCGGGAAGTAGAGGAAACGGTGATCGGTCTCCCCATTCTCATCCGCGGCGAGCTGCGACTTGGAGAGCAGCTCGTACCAGAGGCGCAGGCCCTCGCCGATCGGCACGCGGTAGTCCTTGTCGCCGTGGATGACGAGCATCGGGGTGCTGATGTTTCCCACGTGCCTGTGTGGGGAGTTCTCCAGCGCCATCTGGGCGGTCATCTCCTTGAGCCAGTACTGGGCGGAGTCGGTAGTGGGACCGAACTGGTCCAGGGCCCAGAGGCTGGCGTGCGTGACGATGGCCTTGAACCGGTCCGTCTGCCCCGCCACCCAGTTGGCCATGTAGCCGCCGAAGGAGCCGCCCATGGCAGCGGTGCGGGTCTCGTCGATGTCCGGCCGCTGCACCACGGCGTCGGTGATGGCCATCAGGTCGGTGAAAGGAGCCTTGCCCCATTCGCCCCAGCCGCGCTGGATATGGTGCTGGCCATAGCCGGTGGACAGCGCCGGGTCCGGCAGCAGCACGGCGTAGCCGCGCGCCACCAGCAGCCACGGATTCCAGCGCCAGGTCCACGCGTTCCACGAGCCCAGCGGTCCGCCGTGGATCCACAGCAGCAACGGAGCAGGATTCCCCGCGGAGGCGCCTTCGGGGAGCGCCAGGTACGCCGGAACCCGCGAGCCGTCTGCCGCCGTCGTCTCCACGCGTTCCAGCCCGCCCTGGTAGTGCGGGCGCTCGGCCGGGGCCGGGAGCCGGACGACGCCGCCGCCGGCGAGGTCGATCCGCACGGCTTCGGCCGGAAACTCGTAGGAGCTGCGCAGCGCGTAGGCGCTCCGACCATCCGGGGAGACCACGACGTCGGTATAGGCGGCGGCATCGGACGTCAGGCGGGTGACCTGGCCGGTGCCGCCGGACTGACCGGACGCACCCGGCTCACCGGCGACGCTGATCCGGAAGACCGGAGAGGCGCCGTCCTCATCCGCCGTCGCCAGGATGGCGGACCCGTCGGGCAGCCACGCCTCGGGGCGGGGCCAGCGGTCCCAGCCGTGGACGAGCGGCGTCATTGCGGCATCCGATGACTCGCCGGCCGCAGGCGGGGCGTCCCCGACGGCGAGGAGGTGCAGCTTGACCTGCGGCGCCGCGGCGGGGGTGGTGTCGCTTTCGCTGAGCACGACGAGGGTGCGGTTGTCCGGACTGACCGGCCCCGGAAAGTAGCTCATGCCTTCAGTGTCCAGCAACACCGCGCGGGTCCCGCTGGCGACGTCGACGGCGACCAGCACCGAGCGGGAATCGGCGCCAGCGAGCGGTTTGGTGAAGCTGCTGTAGATGGTCTTACCGTCGGGGCTGACCACGGAGGTGGCATCGCGGAGCCCATTGCCGGCGTCGGGGGTGAGGTTGCGCAGCTTCCGGGGCGCGGCGGCGTCAACGGTGGACGGCTTGCCCGGGTCCTTCTCCTCGCCCGGATCGACGGCGAAGAGCCGCGGCTGGTCCGGACCCAGGTCGGCGTCCCAGAACCGCACGGGATACCCGCTGTGCAGGATGGCGGCGACCTTGTTGTCCTTGCGTGCCTTGCGGCGCTCCTCATCACTGTCCTCATCCGCGGAACCGGTCAGCACCGAGGCCGCCACGAACAGGGCGTCGGCGCTCTTTGCGGCCAGCACCGCGCTCACTCCCCCGGCACGGGAATGCACCACCCGGGCCTCCCCGCCGGTGGACGGCAGCATCCACAGCGCGCTGATGGGATCATCGTCCGGGCTTTCCGGGTCGGGCCGGGCGGAGGTGAAGTAAAGATCGCCGTTGGCTGCGAAGACCGCTCCGGCCTCCCCCTTGGCGCTGCGGGTGATCCGGCGCGCCTGCTGTTGGCCGGCAGGATCCAGCTCCCACAGCGCGGTGCAGTACTCGGTGCCCTTGGAATTGAGCGTGGCCACGGTGGTGACCAGCCGCCCGCCGTCGGGGCTCAATGCCAGGCCGCTCACCCGCGGAATCGCCAGGTAATGGTCCAGGTCATGGAAGGGTGTCTCCGGTTTTTCGTTCAGGATCACTGAATCAAAGGAAGCCATGCCCCGATTCAACACCCCCCGTGGCGCGGATCACACCAAGTTCACTAAGAGTGAAACACTACTTTCAGACCTCCGCCGGCGGCTTTCGTCCCGGCCGCGGTTCGACGACATCCGCGGTTCTGCGGGTCTCGCACCCTTCGCCGGTGGCACCCCCGGCCGCGGCACGATTCGCCCGGCGGCGCTGACGGCTGCACCTTCACCATTTGCCGCATATGGCCGCTAAGCGCGGCTATTTTCCGGCCGTTTGTGGCCAATAACCGAGCGAGCGGGCGCGAACTCGGCAGGCAGGCGCCGGGCTGCACGCGCCTCAGGTATTTGTGTGTCTTGAATCTGGGGAGGGCCCCAGCGCGGCTTGCGCCCGCATTGACACGACGGCGGAGCCGGATGCACCTTCACCATTTGCCGCATATGGCCGCTAAACGCGGCTATTTTCCGGCCGTTTGTGGCCAATAGCCGAGCTGGCAGCGCCGATCTCAACCCCGGGCGAGCGAGCGGCAAATGGCGCCGGTGTCGAGCTGTAGGCGAGGGACAACGCGAAAGGCCCCGCCGCTCCCTTTCGGGAACGGCGAGGCCTTTGGGGTTAGCGCCTATACGCTGGGAGCGATCTCCGGGATGCGCGGCTTGGCGTTGCCGGCAAAGGTGAACTTCGCGTCGTCGCCTTCGCCATCCACATCCACCACCACGATGTCGCCGCCGTGCAGTTCGCCGAAGAGGATCTTCTCGGAGAGCTGGTCCTCGATCTCGCGCTGGATGGTGCGGCGCAGCGGCCGGGCACCCATGGCGGGATCGTAGCCGCGGGTGGCCAGGAGCACCTTGGCGGCGGGCGTGAGCTCGATGCCCATGTCCTTGTCCTTGAGGCGCTTCTCCAAACGGCCGACGAACATGTCCACGATCTCGATGATCTCGTCCTGGGTCAGCTGCGGGAAGACCACAACGTCGTCAACACGGTTCAGGAACTCGGGGCGGAAGTGCTGCTTGAGCTCCTCCGTAACGCGGGCGCGCATCCGGTTGTAGCCGGTCTGCGTGTCCGTGCCGGACTGGAAGCCGGTGGCAACGCTCTTGGAGATGTCCCGGGTACCGAGGTTGGTGGTCATGATGATCACGGTGTTCTTGAAGTCCACCACGCGGCCCTGGGAATCGGTCAGGCGGCCGTCTTCCAGGATCTGCAGCAGCGAGTTGAAGAGATCGGCGTGCGCCTTCTCCACTTCGTCGAACAGGACCACGGAGAACGGACGACGGCGGACCTTCTCGGTCAGCTGACCGCCCTCCTCGTAGCCCACGTAGCCCGGAGGGGCACCGAAGAGACGCGAGACGGTGTGCTTCTCCGAGTACTCGGACATGTCCAGCGTGATCAGGGCGTCTTCTTCGCCGAACAGGAACTCGGCGAGGGCCTTGGCCAGCTCGGTCTTGCCGACGCCGGTGGGGCCGGCGAAGATGAACGAACCGCCCGGGCGCTTCGGATCCTTCAGGCCTGCGCGGGTGCGGCGGATCGCCTGGGACAGGGACCTGATGGCCTCGTCCTGGCCGACGACGCGCTTGTGCAGCTCGTCTTCCATCTTCAGCAGACGCGAGGATTCTTCCTCGGTGAGCTTGAAGACCGGGATGCCGGTGGAGTTCGCCAGCACCTCAGCGATGAGGTCCTCATCAACTTCGGAAATGTCGTCCATGCCGCCGGTCTTCCACTGGCGTTCCTTCTCGGCGCGCTCGGCAATGAGCTTCTGCTCCTTGTCGCGCAGCGAGGCGGCGCCTTCGAAGTCCTGCGCGTCAATCGCGGATTCCTTCTCCAGCTTCATGGCGGCAATGCGCTCGTCCATCACCTTGAGCTCCGGCGGGGCGGTCATCCGGCGGATGCGCAGCCGGGCACCGGCCTCATCGATCAGGTCGATCGCCTTGTCCGGGAGGAACCGGTCAGAGATGTACCGCTCGGACAGGCTCGCCGCGGAGGCGAGGGCGCCGTCGGTGATGGTGACGCGGTGGTGTGCCTCGTACCGGTCCCGCAGGCCCTTGAGGATCTCGATCGCGTGCGCGACGGAGGGTTCCTTGACCTGGATGGGCTGGAAACGGCGTTCCAGCGCGGCATCCTTCTCGATGTGCTTGCGGTACTCGTCCAGCGTGGTGGCACCGATGGTCTGGAGCTCACCGCGGGCCAGCATGGGCTTCAGGATCGACGCCGCATCGATGGCACCCTCGGCAGCACCGGCACCCACCAGGGTGTGGATCTCATCGATGAACAGGATGATGTCGCCGCGGGTGCGGATCTCCTTGAGGACCTTCTTCAGGCGCTCTTCGAAGTCGCCGCGGTAGCGGGAGCCGGCCACGAGGGACCCGAGGTCCAGGGTGTACAGCTGCTTGTCCTTGATGGTCTCCGGCACGTCGCCGCGGACGATCGCCTGGGCAAGGCCTTCGACGACGGCGGTCTTGCCGACGCCGGGCTCGCCGATCAGCACCGGGTTGTTCTTGGTGCGGCGGGAAAGGACCTGCATGACGCGTTCCATTTCCGACTCGCGCCCGATGACCGGGTCAAGCTTGTTCTCGCGAGCAGCCTGCGTGAGGTTGCGGCCGAACTGGTCCAGGACTACGGAACCGGCGGGGGTGCCTTCGGCCTGGCCTGGGCCCACGCCAGCTCCGGTGGTTTCCTTGCCCTGGTAACCCGACAGCAGCTGAATGACCTGCTGGCGGACCCGGTTCAGGTCTGCACCCAGCTTGACCAGCACCTGCGCGGCCACACCTTCACCCTCGCGGATGAGACCGAGCAGTATGTGCTCGGTGCCGATGTAGTTGTGTCCCAGCTGCAAGGCCTCGCGCAGCGAGAGCTCCAGCACTTTCTTGGCCCGGGGCGTGAAGGGGATGTGTCCGGACGGGGCCTGCTGGCCCTGGCCGATGATCTCCTGCACCTGTTCCCGGACTCCGTCGAGCGAAATGCTCAAGGACTCGAGGGCTTTGGCAGCAACACCTTCACCCTCATGGATCAGACCCAAGAGGATGTGTTCGGTACCAATGTAATTGTGGTTCAGCATGCGTGCCTCTTCTTGGGCAAGCACAACTACGCGACGGGCACGGTCCGTAAATCGCTCAAACATTTCGCCACACTCCTAGCTACGACGTACTTTGATGCTACGTGGCCGGGTTGCGGATTTGTGGCTTGTTCGCCACAGGGGAAACCGTGGGGAGTGATTGACGGTCTGCGGGCTGTTCAATCGCGTCCAGCGCGGCACCGCCGCGGCGGACGACGGCGAGCCCTGCGCCAGGATGCCGAGCCCCCGGGCGCCGCCCGCAACACGAGCACGGCCAGCAGCGCAGAAAGCCTGGAGCCGCGTTTCCGGTGGCCGGAAAGAATTGCCGGTGGTCCGGCACGCTCCGCAAGGGTCCCGTTCGGGTTCTGAATTTCAGACATTGGAATCTCCCGCCATGAATCGATTCGTGCGGGGAAATCGAACGGGCGTCCCAATCCGGTGCTCAAGCCCCGCCGCCGCGTCGTATAACGACGCGGCGGCGGGGTGGGTTTAAGGTACGCCGCATCGGGCGGTCGGCAAGGTTTCAAAAGCAGGGCAGGGGAATCGCCGGCGGCACGTGGTCCTAAATGTCAATGAAAAAGCCCCACCCGCGCCTTATGGCGGAGTGGGGCTTCTAGAGCGGAAGCGGCTGAAGTTCTAGGAATTTGCCTTCTGGTAGGCTTCCTGAATTTCCGCCTGGATACGGCCGCGGCTGTTTACCGCGTAGCCGTTGTCCCTTGCCCACTGGCGGATCTGCGCAGAGTCCTGGTTGCGGCCGGTCGAAATACGCGTCCGTGTAGCGCGGCCGCTGGAAGTCTTCCGTGCGTGCGAAACAAAGCGCTCCACCGCAGAGCGGAGTTCCGCGGCATTACCCGACGACAGATCGATTTCATAACTCACGCCGTCGAGTCCAAAGCGGACGGTCTCATCCGCGGATCCCCCGTCCAGATCATCAACGAGGATGATTTTTACTTTCTGTGCCATAAAGACTCACTTTCCAAAAGGACGGGGACTGCAAAAGCAGGAGGTACTGAAATAAGTATCCTCCGCTTTGCGGCGGCACGTCAAAGTGGAAAGGCTTCTGCCAAGGAAAATCGACGGAAGTGAAAAGGACCTATTTGGCGATTCCGGGGGAATGGCCGTCCGCGGAACCCGGATCCGCCGGCCGGGCCTTTTCCTGGGCTTCGGCCTGGGCCCGCGCCTCTGCCTGGCGCTCGGATTTGTCTGCGTTGAAGATCGATTTCATGGCGTACCAGAAAAGCAGGCCGACCACGACGGAGGGCAGCAGGACGGCAATGTACTCCATGGTCAGTGTCCTTCCGGCTTCAGCAGCGGGAACAGGATGGTTTCGCGGATGCCGGCGCCGGTGAAGAGCATCACCAGCCGGTCGATGCCCAGGCCGATCCCGCCCATCGGCGGCGCACCGTACTCCAGGGCCCGCAGGAAGTCCTCGTCCAGCTGCATGGCCTCCGCGTCGCCGGCGGCGGAACGGCGGGACTGCTCGGTGAGCCGTTCACGCTGGATGACGGGGTCAATCAGTTCGGAGAAGGCAGTGCCGCGCTCCATGCCGCCGATGATCAGGTCCCAGGCTTCGATGAGCCGGCCATCTTCGCGGTGCTGGCGGGCCAGCGGCTGCGCGGACGGCGGGTAATCGTAGACAAAGGTGGGGTTCATCAGGGTCGGCTCCACGATCTCGCCGAAGAGCTCCACCACGAGCTTTTCGGCCTCCCAGTTCGCGTCGACCTTGACGTCGTGCTTCGCGGCGAGGGCGAGCAGCTCTGGGGCAGCGGTGTCGGGGGTGATTTCCTGCCCGACGGCTTCGGAAAGCCCCGGGTACACGGCAAGCCAGGCCCAGTCGCCGTCGAGGTTGATCTCGCCGGCTTCGGTCTGCAGCACGCGGCCCACGCCGGCGGCGTCGGCGGCGTCGAGGATGATTTCCTTGATCCGGTCCGCCATGACGAACTGGTCGGCCCAGGCCTCGTAGCTCTCCAGGGTGGTGAACTCGGGGCTGTGGGTGGAGTCGACGCCCTCGTTGCGGAACACGCGGCCCATGTCGTAGACGCGGTCGATGCCGCCGACGACGGTGCGCTTCAGGTAAAGCTCGGTGGCGATGCGCAGGGTCATCTTCTGGTCGAAGGCGTTCATGTGCGTCTCGAACGGGCGGGCCGTGGCGCCGCCGTGGACCAGCTGCAGCATCGGGGTTTCCACCTCGACGTAGCCCTGGCGGTGCAGGGTCTCGCGGATGGAACGCGTGACGGCGGCGCGGGTGTACACCATTTCGCGGGCCTCGTCGCGGACGATGAGGTCCACGTAACGCTGGCGGACGCGGGTTTCTTCGTTCAGTTCGGCGTGCAGCACCGGCAGCGGGCGCAGCGCCTTGGACGCCATGGACCAGGAATCGGCCATGACGGAGAGCTCGCCGCGGCGTGAGGAGATGACCTCACCCTTGATGAAGACGTGATCGCCCAAGTCCACGAGGGACTTCCAGTCCGCGAGCGCCTCCTCGCCGATGTTGGCCAGGCTCAGCATGATCTGGAGGCGGACGGCCTTGCCGTCGGCGCCGCCTTCCTGCAGGGTGGCGAAGCAGAGCTTGCCGGTGTTCCGGATGAAGACAATCCGGCCCGTCACGCCGACGGTGTCGCCGGTAGTTTCGTCCGCCTCCAGGTGAGCGTACTTTTCGCGGATTTCGGTCAGTGAATGCGTGCGCTCAACACCCACCGGATACGCCTCGATGCCGCGCTCGATCAGCTTGGCGCGCTTCTCCATCCGGATGCGCGTCTGCTCGCTGGCGTCGTGGAGCTCGGCGGCGGTGTTCGGGGCGGGGGTGTTTTGGGAAGTCACAATCCCCAAGTTTACCGGGGTTTCCGCCCGTCCGGGTCCCGGCGGATCGGCACCGGCCGCGGAGGGGCGCGGGAATAGATCCGGCTGAAGGACAGGCCTTTAGAATCGGGGGGCGACCCTTTTGAAAGGACCCCCTTGGCCAAGCTCTACTTCCGCTACGGCGCCATGAACTCCGGCAAGTCAACGGGCCTGCTCCAGGCCGCCTTCAACTATGAGGAACGGGGACAGCGGGTGCTGCTCGCCAAACCCGACGTCGACACCAAGGGCGACTCCGACGTCGTGTCCCGCCTGGGCATGACCCGCCCGGTGGACTTCGTGATCCCCGCCGGCGCTTCGGTCCGGGAGCTGTTCACCGCCCACGCGCACGGGGACGATCCAGATGCCCTGCTGGAGCATGTCGATACCCAGCCGGTGGCGTGCCTGCTCGTGGACGAGGCGCAGTTCCTGGAACCGGCCCAGGTGGACGACCTTTTCCGCATCGCCGTCCTGGACCAGGTCCCCGTGCTCGCCTACGGTATCCGCACCGATTTCCGGACCCGCGCGTTCCCCGGGTCGCTCCGGCTCCTGGAGATCGCACACACTGTCGAGGAACTCAAGACGATTTGCCGCTGCGGCCGCAAGGCCATCTTCAACACCCGCCGGGTCGGCAACCAGGTGGTGTTCGACGGCGACCAGGTCGCCATCGACGGCCAGGACGTCTGGTACG
The DNA here is from genome assembly GCF_947090775.1 of Pseudarthrobacter sp. MM222. Taxonomy (NCBI): domain Bacteria; kingdom Bacillati; phylum Actinomycetota; class Actinomycetes; order Micrococcales; family Micrococcaceae; genus Pseudarthrobacter; species Pseudarthrobacter sp. MM222. The sequence continues at coordinate 171,685 of NZ_OX352321.1, read as the reverse complement.
AATCGCTCTGCGGTTCCTGCTACCTCGAGGTCTCCGGCGGGCAGCTGGGCAGCTGAGAGTCCCGGGTGCCCGGGCGCCTACTACGCCGTAGCTGCAGCCTCGGCTAGGCTCGGAGCATGACCCGCGAGAACATCAGAACCCCCGACGGCGGAACGATCGAGCTTTTCAGCACGGGCGCGGAGCTGGCCTCGGCGGGTTCCGGCGTCGTCGTCGTGCCGGCCTCGATGGTGACCGCAGTCGACTACACCCGATTCGCGCAGAAGCTCAGCGTTTCGCTGGGCCGGCCGGTCCACACCTTCAACCGTCGGGGCCGCGGCTCCTCCTCGCCCCAGCCGGAGGATTACACCCTGGACGTGGACATCCGCGATCTCGATGCGGTCATGAAGCACACCTCCAGCACGGATGTCTTTGGCCACAGCTTCGGCGGGGCTGTGGCCCTGCACGCTGCCCGCACCCTGCCGGTGGAACGCCTCGCCGTCTTTGACCCGGCCGTGTCCGTCAATCACAGCGTCACGGCGGACTGGACCACCGAATACGAGCGGGCCACGGCGGCCGGTGACGACGACAGGGCTCTCGCCGTCCTGCTCAGGGGGCTCGAGACCGGCAGCGCCCTGTCCCGGATGCCGCTGTCCATGCTGACCCTGGCCAACAAGCTCGCGGCCGGCACCCCGATCGGCAAGCAGATGCGCGAGCTCATGCAGACCGGCGTCCGCGAGATCAAGGCCATCATCGCCGCCGACATGCCGGCCGAACCGTTCCTGGAACTCCCACTTGAGACGCTGATCATCGTGGGCGAGAAGAGCCCCGCGTACTTCGGCGTGGCCTGCGCCCAGATCCACGACGTTCTCTCCGGCTCGAGTTACACAATCCTGCCGGGCATGGGGCACGACGGCGTCAACAAGGCACCGGACAAGCTCATCACCGAACTGAGCGAATTCTTCGCCGGCTAAGCCTTAGTGGACCGGGGCCGGGTGCTCCGCTGCTGCGGTCTTGCGCATCAGCGTGGACAGCACGACGGCGGCCAGGGCGATTGCGGCTGCGGTCAGGAACGCGGCGTGCATCCCGGCGACCATTCCCGCGCTTGCGGCGACAACAGCGTAGATGGACACCAGCAGGGCGGTCCCGGCGGCACCGGCCACCTGCTGCAGGGTGCTCAGGATGGCGGAACCGTGCGAGTAGAGGTGCGGAGGCAGCGGGTTGAGTCCGGTGGTGAAGGCAGGCGTGAAGATCAGGGCCAGCCCCAGGCTCAGGCCCACGTGCAGGGCAATGATCCAGGCCACCGACGTATTTGCGTCCAGCAGGGAGAACTGGAACAGGGACAGCACCAGCAGGGCCGAGCCCGTGACGGTCAGGGGCAGCGGTCCCACCTTGTCGAAGATGCGGCCGATGAACGGGCCCAGCAGGCCCATGGCCAGTCCGCCCGGGAGCAGCACCAGGCCCGTCTCCAGCGACTTGAGTCCACGGATTTCCTGAAGGTACAGCGGCAGTAGGATCACGGCGCCGAACAGGGCGATCATGGCGACGACGAGCAGCAGGACCGAGACGGTAAACATGCGGAAGTCGAAGGCGCGCAGGTCCAGCAGGGGTGCCGAGGACTTCTGCAGGCGCAGCTGCCGGAAAACGAAGGCGACCATAGCTGCCGCCCCAATGACCAGTGCGATTACGGCCGGTGAGCCGGGCCCGCTCTGGCCCCCGCCAATCTGGCTGAGTCCGTACACCAGGCCACCGAAGGCGGGTACCGTCAGCACGACCGACAGGGCGTCCAGCCGGGTCTTCTTCGTTTCGCCGATGTTGGTCAGGTACCGGGCACCGATGGCGAGGGCGGCAAGGGCGATCGGTAGGACGAAGACGAACATGAAACGCCAGGAGAAGTGCTCGAGGATCGCGCCGGAGACCGTGGGGCCCATGGCCGGCGCCACCGAGATGGCGATGCTGACATTGCCCATCACGGCGCCTCGGCGGGCCACCGGAACCAGCGTGAGGATGGTGGTCATCAGCAGTGGCAGCATGATGGCCGTGCCGCCGGCCTGGACGATCCGGGCGAGGAGCAGGATTTCAAAGCCGGGGGCCACTGCGGCGAGCAGCGTGCCGCCGGAGAACAGGCCCATGGCCAGCATGAAGACGGCCCTGGTGGACAGCCGCTGCAGGATGAATCCGGTGGTCGGAATCACCACAGCCATGGTGAGCATGAAGCCGGTGGAGAGCCACTGCACGGTGGGGGCATCGACCCGCAGGTCCACCATCAGCCGCTGCAGTGCGACGTTCATGATGGTTTCGTTCAGGATGACCACGAACGTGGCCACCAGCAGGGTGACGATGATGGTGACCGATTCCCGGGACATCTTGCGTGACGGCCCCGCCCCGCCAGCCGGTGTCTGGGCGACCTGTGCTGGTTCGCGTGGCGATTTTGAAGAGACGTCTGTTGGCATGGGGGTTCCCTTAGGAAGATTCGATGGGTCCGGCGGGCGCTGCCGATGCTGATGTTGCTAACCGGCGTTTCAGGGAAGTAATTCCCGCCGGGACAAACTTTTCCGTTCCGGCCGGATCACGAGTCCAGCGGGACGTTGTCGATCAGCCGGACCGGGCCCACTTTTGCCGCGATAAGGACCAGTCCCTGGCCGCGGAAGGGCGTGTCCCTGCAGTTCTCCGCCAGCGGCTCGAGGGTGAGCGGATCCACCACCTCGAAATAGTCCAGCTGCACGAGCGGTTGCGACTCCACCAGCGCCTGCGCGGAGTCCAGGTCCAGCGGTTCGTGGGCGTTAGCGCGGTCCTCCACCAGCCGGAGCGCCCGGGACAGCACCAGGGCGGCCTCGCGCTCCTCGGCCGAGAGGAAGCGGTTGCGGCTGGACAGCGCCAGCCCGTCCGCGGACCGAACGATCGGAACCGGAACTATCTCCACGGGGAAGTTCAGGTCTGCCACCATGCGTCGGACCAGGGCCAGCTGCTGGGCGTCCTTCTGCCCGAAATACGCCCGGTAGGCCGGCAGGGCCTCGCCCGTACATGCGCCCGGCATTCCGTAGTGCAGCAGCTTGGCCACGACGGTGAGGGCGCCGTCGAAGTGTCCGGGCCGCGAGGCCCCCTCCCATTTCCCGGCCAGCGGGCCCGCGGTGACCCGCACCATCGGCTCCCCGTAGGGGTAGACCTCCTCGACCCCCGGCGCGAAGACAAGGTCCACACCCTCGGCGTCAAGGAGGGCAAGGTCGGCTTCCAGCGTCCGTGGGTACCGTTCCAGGTCGACCGCTTCGCCGAACTGCAGAGGGTTGACGAAGATGCTGGCCACCACCACATCGTTCTGCGCGACGGCGGTGCGCGCCAGCTGCGCATGCCCCGCGTGCAGGGCACCCATGGTCGGGACAAGGCCCTGCGAGTTGCCGTTTTTCCGGGCAAGCAGGCGGGCGCTTTCGGTCCGGAGCTGCGCGGCCGTCGTCACCAGTTGGATCACCAAATCAGGGTCCTTCCTTAGGCTTGCGGGTCATTTTTGTCCGGGCCCTCGAGGGCCCGGCCGATGCCCTCGAGCTGGTCCGGTTTCAGCATGCCCCGGTTCCCGGCCCGCCGGGCCGTGGCCCGGGCCATGGCCAGGTACGCCTCCAGAATATCGCCGCGCGAACCGGAGTCCTGCTCCCGGAGGGCTTCGGCGTGGGCCGCCACGGTGCCCACATCGCCGCGGGCCACCGGACCGGTCAGCGCCGATTCGCCGGAGGCGAGGGCGTTCTCCAGCGTCGCGCGCAGCAGCGGGCCCAGCATGCGCTCCGGGGCTTCGACGCCGACTTCCCGGAGGAGCTGGGAGGCCTGAGCCACGAGCGTCACGAGATGGTTGGAACCGTGCGCGAGGGCTGCGTGGTAGAGCGTGCGGTCGGCTTCGGCGATGGCGACCGGCTCGGCGCCCATCTCGACGACGAGGGCCTGGGCGATGGGCAGCATGGCGGCGTCGGCGGTGACCCCGAAAGTACAGTCCAGGAGCCTCGTGAGGTCAAGGCTCATGCCGGTGAAGGTCATCGCGGGATGCAGCGCCAGCGGCACGGCTCCGGCAGCGCGGACCGGGTGCAGGATGCCGACGCCGAAACGGCCCGAAGTGTGCGCCACGAGCTGTCCGGGCTGCCAGGCACCGAGCTTCGCCAGGCCGGCCACCAGGGGGCCGAGCGCGTCGTCGGGGACCGCCAGCAGCACAAGCTCGGCACGCTCGACGATGTCCTGGATCTCCAGCACCGGGACGCCGGGGAGCAGGGTTTCCGCGCGTTCCCGGCTGTCGTCTGAGACTGCGGACACGCCGATGACGGCGTGCTCTGCGCCGCGCAGCGCGGCACCCAGGACGGCGCCGACCTTGCCGGCGCCAATGATTCCGACGCCGAGGCGTCCTGGCTTAGCCATGCTGCTGGCCTTCCTTGTGGCTGGGTTCTTCGGTGCGGGCGGTTTCGGCTGGCCCGGCCGTCGGACCGGGGCCCAGCACGAGCGGTGTCACCTGGTCCAGCCAGTGCTCGCTGGTCTGGCGTTTGCGTGCGGCCCGGGCGCGGGCGGCCTGCGCGTCGAGGAGCGCCTTCCCTTCCGCCAGCCCCGCCTGGATCACTTTCGGGGCCACGGGACCGGCCGTGGTGTGCAGGACGAGGTCCACCACACCGAACCGCCGGGCCAGCGGACCCTGCTGCAGCGCCATCGACTGCGTGCGCTGGTGCGGAACCACGACGAACTGGCGCCACCACCGCCCGGAGCGGATCAGCAGCGCCGTGTCCGTGGCGGTGAAGCCGTTGCACCGCCAGCCCAGCGGCGCCAGCAGCCGGGCGCGGCGCGGGGTGGTGAGGAAGCCGCCGTCGTCCGCCGTTCCCGGCTCCCCGCCGGCCCCGGAGGCTGCGGCGAGGCCGTGAAGACCGGCCGCAAAGACGCGGACGGGTTCAGGGGTGCCGGGGTCAGGCAGCACCAAGGAGAGCATCGTGATCACGTCACCAAAGGTGCCGACGGGCAGCAGCGTGGTCCGGGACGAACCCTCGCCGTCGCCGGCCGCGGCACCGTAGCCGGCAACGTTGACCTGGATCCGGTACCAGCCGTAGATCCGCCAGAGCGGGGGCTGGCTCACCCTCAGGGCCTGGATCCGGCCCGGCGGCAGGGTCTGCGCCTGGGTGTCCAGCAGGCCGTAGCGCAGCCGGATGCCGTCCGGGGAGATGGCGGCGGTGAAGTTGTAGCCCTTGCTGAACGAACTCCAGTACGCGGCCACAAACCCCAACGCTGCCGGGATCAGGTAGAAGTAGAAGCTGCGGTTGTCCGTCACGGCCGAAAGCACCACGGACGCCGCGGCGCCCAGCACAATGAAGACGCTTTGCTCGCTCAGCAGCAGCGAACCGACGAGCCGCGGCGGCGGTACGGTCAGCACCCTATGTTCGGGAGCCTCTGCCGCGGCCGCTTCGGGGCGCTCCGGATCAGGCGCTAAACCGGCGGCGCGCGCCAGGATCGTTGCCCTGAGCTGCCGTGCCTCGTCCATCCGCAGATACGCGAGCTTCACCGCGGACTCCCCCGCGTCGGCCACCTCGAACTTGAGTTCGGCCAGGCCGAAGATCCGGGCCAGCAGCGGCTGCACGATGTCGATCGCCTGGACCCGGTCAAGCCTGGCCTGCCGCTGCTGTTTGAAGAGGAACCCGGTGTTGACCCGGACATAACCCTCGGCCACCTGGTAGCGCGTGAAGTACCAGCTCAGGATGTAGCCGGCCACGGTCAGCAGCAGGACCGTGCCGCCGCCGAGCAGCAGCCACGGCGCCCGGCCCGCGACCTGCTCGTCGATCAGCGGACCGCCCTGCAGCATCCGTTCGAAGGTGTCCCGGCCGAAGAAAAACCCGATGGCGGCCAGCGCCACCCAGCCGCGGACAAAGGGCGAGGCCGGGTGCACGCGATGCCAGCCGCCGTCCGTGCCGGCCGGCGCGGGACCCGTGGCCGCTTCGGGGGCCGTGCCGGTACCGTCCCGGTTCACGGAGTTTCCGTCACAGCCCGGCCAGCCGGGCTTCACCGCGGGCAGAAAGCTGCTCCCGGAGCCGGGCCCCCTCGGCGGCCGGCAGGCCGGGGATATCGGCACTGGTTCCGGCGGAGGCGGTGTGCAGCTTCAAGGTGCACAAACCGAGGCCGCGTTCCACCGGCCCGGCCCCGATGTCCACATACTGCATTCGCCCGTAGGGCACCACGAGGACGCGCTGGAAGAAGATGCCGCGGCGGATCAGCAAATCGTCCTCACGTTCGGCGTAGCCAATCGCGCGGACCTGCCGCGGAATGAGCAGCAGCCGCCAAAGCGCCAGGAGCCCCACTCCGGCTGGCACGGCGGCGGCAAGCCACAGCGGGAAACCCCTCCACCAGCCGCCGAGAACCAGTGCCAGCGGCAGGGACAGCACCGCGATGACGAGCAGGTTTCCGAGGGCCCAGCCCGCAATCCGGACCGTAATGTACTTGGGCGAAACCCGGAGCCAGGTGACGCCGGGAGGGTCAATCGCCTCGGTAGGCATATTCGCCCTCCGCCTCAGGTTTGCCGCGCTTTTCCCGCACACCCTGGCTGCCCTCGGCGTCCCCGTCCTCCGGCGGGATCCGGCAGAAGCGCTCCACCACCAGGCCCACCACCACCATGATCAGGCCGCCGCCGGCCATGGCCAGGGCCTGCCAGGTGACGCCCTGGGCGCTGCGCAGGTTCCAGAGCCGCAGCTGGTCCAGGAAGATCCCGGCATGCCAGCCCAGCAGGACGCTGCCGGTGTACGCGCAGGCCTGGGCGAGGACCAGGGTCCAGGCGGCCAGGATCGGGTTGAGCATCTTCTTCTTCTTGCCGTTGCGCCAGCGCAGCACGCGGACCCCCAGCACGAGGGTCAGGACCACGATCACGCCCATGGTCACGAGCCCGGTCAGCGGCAGCACCGGTGTGGAGAACCCGTAACGGGTGGTCAACAAGGTGGCGAAATAGCCGGCAAGGGCGACACCGACGCCGATGACGAGGAGGAGCCAGGGGTTGATCGGCTTCACGGCCGCTCCACCGCTCCGGCGACACCGTGCACGTCTTCGAAACCATCAAAGGGGGTCAGGTCGGCGAAGTCCGGTGCCTTCGCCGCCAGCTCGCCTACCCGTTCGCCGTTCAACTCCGCGGCCGGGTCGATCAGCGACCACGGGTAGAGCACGAACGCCCGCTCCGCCGCCCGCGGATGGGGCAGCGTCAGGTCGGGATCGGAGCTGACCAGGTCGCCGTAAGTGATGATGTCCGCGTCGAGGGTCCGCGGGCCCCAGCGCACGTCCCGCACCCGCAGGTGCTTCTGTTCAACCGCGTGGCAATGCCGGAGCAGTTCCAGCGGCGGCAAAGTCGTCTCCACGGCGATCACCATGTTGAGGAAGTCCGGCTGGCCTGGCGGGCCGCCCACGGGCTTCGTCTGGACGATCGGCGAAATAGCCAGAAGGCGGACCTCCGGCGGGTCGACCAGATCGGCGACGGCGGCCGAAAGGGTGTCATTGCGCTCACCGAGGTTGCTGCCCAGCGCAATCACCGCACGCGTGTACAGCTGGCTCATGGCCGCTCCCGGTGCACGCTGACCGACACGTCGCCGAAGTCCACCTCGATGGGGGCCTTCGGTTTGTGCACGGTGATGTCCACGGCGGCGACGTCGAACCTCCGCAGCACATCGTCGGCGATCCGCACGGCCAGGGCCTCGATCAGGTTCAGCGGGTCTCCGGTGATCCAGTTCCGGATGCAGTCCGCGACCTCCCCGTAATGGGCGGTGTCCAGGACGTCGTCGGAGGCGGCTGCCTTGCTGAAGTCGAGGTGCAGCACGGCATCGACGACGAACGGCTGGCCGTCCCGGCGCTCGAAATCAAACACCCCGTGGTGGCCGACGGCGGTGACGCCGCTCAGCGTGATCTGGTCCATGGTCACTGGCCGGATCAGTGGATGCCGGCCGGGGCCGGCTTCATGCGGGCCGCGACCTTGACGGCGTCGAGGCTGGGGCCGACGTCGTGCACGCGGACCGCCCAGACGCCGCGGGCGGCGCTGATCGCTGTCACGGCTGCGGTCGCGGCGTCCCGCTCGACCGGCGGCGCGGCCTTTCCGGCGACCGTCAGCAGGCTGCCGAGGAAACGCTTGCGGGAGGCTGCCACGAGGACCTTGTGGCCCATGCCCTGGAGGACGTCGAGGTTGCGGAGCAGTTCCCAGTTGTGCTCCTCATTCTTCGAGAAGCCCAGGCCCGGGTCCAGAATGATCTGCTCCGGGGCGACGCCCGCTGCGTAGAGCTTGTCCCGCAGGCCGGCCAGTTCGGCGGCCACCTCTTCCGCAACGTTCCCGTACTCAGCCAGGGAGTCCATGGTGTTGGCGGTGCCGCGGCGGTGGGTCAGGACGTAAGGCGCCTTGCTCCGGGCCACGAGTTCGGCCATCTCGGGTTCGAGGGTCAGCCCGGAGACGTCGTTGATGATCGTGGCGCCGGCGTCCAGCGCCGCAGCCGCGGTGGCCGCGTGGGTCGTGTCGATGCTGACAAGGGCGCCGGCCTTGACCAGGGCCGCGATAACGGGGAGCACGCGCTTGAGTTCTTCCTCAACGCTTACCTCGACGGCGCCTGGCCGCGTGGATTCGCCGCCGACGTCGATGATGTCCGCGCCGGCATAGAACATCCGGAGCCCCGCGGCGACGGCGGTGTCCGTTGACGCGTGCTGGCCCCCGTCGCTGAAAGAGTCCGGGGTGACGTTCAGGATCCCCATCACGAGAGTCCGGTCCGAGGGCAGGTCCTTGAAGGCCGCTGCCGGGCGCGGTTTGCGCAGCACGGGCAGGGGCGAGGTTGCCGGGCCGGTGCCGGGGGCTGCGGCGAGGGAGTCCATAGTGTGTTCTTACCTTCCGAGGATGAGGCTCATGGCTTCGGCACGGGTGGCCGGGTCATGCAGTTGCCCGCGTACCGCGCTGGTGACGGTCTTGGCGCCGGGCTTGCGGATGCCGCGCATGGACATGCAGAGGTGTTCGCATTCGACGACGACGATCGCGCCGCGCGGTTTGAGGTGGGTGACGAGGGCTTCGACGATCTGGGTGGTCAGCCGCTCCTGCACCTGGGGGCGCTTGGCGAACATGTCCACCAGCCGGGCCAGCTTGCTCAGGCCGGTGATCTTGCCGTCGTGCGACGGAATGTAGCCGACGTGTGCCACCCCGTGGAAGGGCACCAGGTGGTGTTCGCAGGTCGAGTAGAAGGGGATGTCCTTGACCAGGACGAGTTCCTCATGGTCCAGGTCGAAGGTGGTGGCGAGGATCTCCGCCGGATCGTGGTGGAGCCCCGCAAACATCTCGTTGTACGCCTTGGCTACCCGCTTCGGGGTGTCGAGGAGGCCGCTACGGTCCGGGTCTTCACCGATGGCCAGCAGGATTTCCCGCACGGCCGCCTCGATCCGGGGGCGGTCCACCTTGTTGCCGGCATGTTTGGCGGACGCTCCCGCCGCCGAATCGGTGGTGGCGGGAGCGTCGTCGTCGTCGTCTTTGAAGAAAGTCACAGAAGAAGCCTAGCCGGGACGGCCATCGGACCCGAGATCCGTACCACCGCCCTGGAAGGGCTCCTGCCCGCCGACGACACCTTGGGCGTGCGGGGGCAGGGCATCGAGCGGTTCCTCGAGCCGGGCCTCCTTGGCTTCCTCCTGAGCTTCACGCTCGGCTTTTTCGCGGCGTGACTCCACCGGGCCCGTCGCCTGGATCGGGCGGGTCTCCTTGGACAGCCAGACCTCGCGGAAGTCGCTCCGGCGGATGTTGGTGAAGACCTGGGCGATTTCGGCCTGGTTCAGGGTTTCCCGTTCCAGCAGCTCCAGGGCCAGCTCGTCCAGCACGTCGCGGTTTTCGGTGAGGATGGCGTAGGCCTCGTCGTGCGCCCCATCGATCAGGCGGCGGACTTCCTCGTCGACGATGTAGGCGATCTGGTCCGAGTAGTTGCGCTCGTGGCCGGCGTCGCGGCCCAGGAAGGGCTCGCCGCCGCCCTGGCCGAGGCGCACAGCACCGACGCGTTCGCTCATGCCGAACTCGGTGACCATCTTGCGGGCAATGCCGGTGGCCTTTTCGATGTCGTTGGAGGCACCGGTGGACGGGTCGTGGAAGACGAGTTCTTCCGCGACGCGGCCGCCCATGGCGTAGGCCATCTGGTCCAGCAGTTCGTTGCGCGTCACGGAGTACTTGTCGTTCTCCGGCACCACCATTGTGTAGCCGAGGGCGCGGCCGCGGGGCAGGATGGTGATCTTGGTGACCGGAGCCGAGTTGCGCAGGGCCGCTGCCACCAGGGCGTGGCCGCCCTCGTGGTACGCGGTGACCTTGCGTTCATGTTCCTTCATCACCCGGCTGCGCTTCTGCGGGCCGGCCATGACGCGGTCGATAGCCTCGTCCAGGGCGCGGTCGTCCACCAGGTTGGCGTTGGAGCGGGCGGTGAGCAGCGCGGCTTCGTTGAGCACATTTGCCAGGTCCGCACCGGTGTAGCCGGGCGTCTTCTTGGCCACGGCCTTCAGGTCGACGCCGTTAGCCATTGGCTTGCCCTTGGCGTGGACCCGCAGGATCTGCTCGCGGCCGATCAGGTCGGGAGCCTCGACGCCGATCTGGCGGTCGAAGCGGCCGGGGCGCAGCAGGGCGGGGTCCAGCACGTCGGGGCGGTTGGTGGCGGCGATCAGGATGACGTTTGTCTTGACGTCGAAGCCGTCCATTTCCACCAGCAGCTGGTTGAGGGTCTGCTCGCGCTCGTCGTTGCCGCCGCCGATGCCGGCACCGCGGTGACGTCCGACGGCGTCGATCTCGTCCACGAAGATGATGGCCGGCGCGTTGGCTTTGGCCTGTTCGAACAGGTCGCGGACACGGGAGGCGCCGACGCCGACGAACATTTCAACGAAGTCCGAGCCGGAGATGGAGAAGAACGGGACGCCTGCCTCGCCGGCGACGGCGCGGGCCAGCAGGGTTTTGCCGGTACCGGGCGGGCCGTAGAGAAGCACGCCCTTGGGGATCTTGGCGCCGACGGCCTGGAACTTGGCCGGCTCCGCGAGGAATTCCTTGATCTCTTCGAGTTCCTCGACGGCCTCGTCGGCGCCGGCAACGTCACTGAAGGTGACCTGGGGCATGTCCTTGTTAACCAGCTTGGCCTTGGACTTGCCGAACTGCATGACCTTGGAACCGCCGCCCTGCATCCGCGAGAGCAGGAACCAGAAGAGGACGCCGAGCAGCAGCACCGGGATCAGGAGGGAGAACAGCCCGGAGAACCAGTTGTTTTCGAGCGGCTGGTCGGTGAAGCCGCTCGGCGGCTTGGCATCGGTGACGGCCTTGACGACGTCTACCGCACGGGCGTTGACGTAGTAGAACTGGACGTTTTTACCCTTGTCCTGGCCGTCGACCTGCAGGTTCTCCTTCAGGACCAGGTCCACACGGTTCTCCGCGTCGAAGATCTTGGCCTGTTCGATGTTGCCACCGTCGCTCAGCAGCGCCAGGCCCCGGTCCGTGTCGATCCGGGCGGAGCCGCCGGGGGCGAGGGTGGCAAAGGCCAGCAGAAGCATGCCGACAACAACGACAATCCAGATGCCGGGGCCCTTGAAGAAACTCTTAGCTTTCATCTGTTCGGGGCTGGCCCCGTCCCTCCTGGTAGTGCTGCACGGCGACCGATCTGCGCGCGTGTGGTGCTGCATCAGCTTCTAGCTATACACCGTCCCCGTTGCTCACGCACGGTGGAGACCAAAAGTTCCCTGTGGGCGTAGCGGACGCGCGCCGGAGCGCGTCACGGCCCGGCGCAGGAAGGGCTCAGCGAAAGGCCAGCGGAGGGCTCGGCGCCGGGCAGCCGCGGGAGGTTCCTACTCGTAGACGTGCGGCGCGAGGGTGCCGACGAAGTCCAGGTTGCGGTACTTTTCGGCGTAGTCCAGGCCGTAGCCGACCACGAACTCGTTGGGGATGTCGTAGCCGACGTACTTTACGTCGATCTTGACCTTGGCCGCCGTCGGCTTACGGAACGCGGTGCAGATTTGCACCGAGGCAGTGCCGCGTGATTCCAGGTTGGTCTTAAGCCAGGACAGCGTGAGGCCCGAGTCGATGATGTCCTCGACGATCAGGACGTCCTTGCCCATCAGGTCGGTGTCGAGGTCTTTGAGGATGCGCACGACACCGGAGGACTGGGTCCCGGAACCGTAGGAGGAGACGGCCATCCAGTCCATTGAGACGTGGCTGTGGAGGGCGCGGGCCAGGTCGGCCATGACCATGACGGCACCCTTGAGCACACCGACGATCAGCAGATCGCGGCCCTCGTAGTCCTTGTCGATCTGGGCAGCGAGTTCGGTGATCCGGGACTGGATCTGCTCCTTGGAGTACAGAACGTGCTTGAGGTCTGCCTGGACGTCGTTAGAATCCACCAATAACTCCTGTGTAGATGCGGGGTCGACTAAATTTCGGGCGGTTTTTGAGGCCGGAATACAAGCTTCCCACAGCGGGCGGCTTCCCGGGGCACATCGGAGGCGGCGGACTTGCCTTCGGCGAGCAGCTCGGCGAGGGAGAGGCGGTAGACGCTGACCCCGCCCGGCAACTCCACCGGACCTGCCGAGCCCTGCCGGCGCAGCAGTGCTTCCGCTGCCAGCAGTCGCTGGTAGCTCGGCTGCTGGCCCCCGACGGCGGCGGCGGCCTTGGCAATGACCCGGAATCTTATGGCCGGGGCCAGTTCGCGCAGCGCCGTCTCCGGGAGGCTGATTTCTGCGCCGGACAGTTCCTGCAGCCGGGCGAAGGTGTCGTTTGCCACGTCCTCAAGATAGTCAGCATCGAGCTGCAGGATGGCCGCGGTCCGCGCCAGCGATTCCGCGACGCCGGGGCCCAGCTTCTCCTCGAGCAGGGGCAGCACTTCAACGCGGGTCCGGGACCTGGCGAAGGCGGGATCTTCATTGCTCGGATCGTGCCAGGGGTCCAGATCCTCGACGGAGCAGATCTCCAAAGTGTCCGCGCGCCGGAGGCCCAGGAAAGGGCGGAGCAGGCGCCCGCGCCCGGGCCGCATCCCGGCGAGGGAGCGGGTGCCGGAGCCGCGCGCGAGTCCCAGCAGGACCTGCTCGGCCTGGTCATCGAGGGTGTGGCCCAGCAGGATCACGCCCGCGCCGAGCTCGTCTGCTGCGGCTTCGAGCGCCGTGTGCCGGGCTTCCCGGGCGGCGGCTTCCGGGCCCATGCCGGTGGCAGCGACGTCAACGGTCCGGATCTGGACCGGTCCGATTCCCAGCCCGCCCAGGGTGGCGGCCGTGGCGGCGGCGATCCCGGCGGAACCCGGCTGCAGCTGGTGGTCGACGACGACCGCGCCGACGGACACCGGGTGGCCGTCGACGTGCCCGCGGCGGGCGAAATACGCGGCGACGGCGGCGAGGGCCAGCGAGTCGGGCCCGCCGCTGCAGGCAACGAGGACGCGTTCCGGGTAGCCGGCGCCGGCCAGGGCGTCCTGCAGCATTTTCCGCGCGGTGCCGACGACGGGCGCCAGCCTCCCGGGCCGGCGCCGTCCGCTGGGTGCTGCGATGGTTGGCTTTGCTGCGGCTTTGGCTGGCGCTGCCGGGGAAGGATCGCTGGCGGGCACGTTAACTAGAGCCCCATCCGTTCCAGCCAGAGTTTCGAGTCGTGGATTTCCGGCTCGGTGGGCAGCTGCTCGGCGGAGTCCCAGACCCTGTTGAAGCCTTCCATTCCGGCCACGGCCACGACTTCCCGGACGAACTTCGCGCCGTCGCTGTACTGGCGCATCTTGGCATCGAGGCCAAGGAAGCTGCGGATGAATTTCTCGATGACGCCGCGGTCCTTGTCTCGGGCGTTGAAGCGCTGCCGGATGGTCTTCACGGACGGGACAATGCTGGCGTCCACGGCGTCCATCACGACGTTCGCGTGGCCCTCGAGCAGGCTCATCAGCGCCGTCAGCCGGGAAAGTGCGGCCTTTTCCTCCGGGTTCTGCAGCAGGTCCAGGATTGCGCCGCGGCTGGGGGTGGTGCCGGCCGCGGAACGGTCCTTCAGCGATTTCGCGGCGGCCGAGGCACGCTCCATCAGGGAATCGACGTTGCCCAGCAGCTGCCCGCTGAGGTCTTCGATTTCGTCCAGCATGTGGTGGCGCAGCCACGGCGCCGCGGCGAACTGCACCCGGTGAGTCTGTTCGTGGAGGCAGACCCAGAGCCGGAAGTCCTCGGGGCTGACATTGAGTTCGCGTTCCACCGAGATGATGTTCGGCGCCACGAGCAGGAGCCTGCCCGCGGGCGGGGCGGCGGAGTTTTCGGCGAGGGCAGAAAACGGGTCGTACTGGCCAAGGACCTTGCTGGAGAGGAACGCAAGGATGGCCCCGAGCTGGCTGCCGGTGATGGCGCCGCTGACAGCGGCCGCCCCGGGGTTCAGCGAGCCGCGGCGGCCCTCGAGCAGTTTTTCCATCGCGGGCTGGAGCATCACGGCGAAGCTCTGGGTGTTGGCCTTGGCCCACGAGGCGCGGTCCACGACGAGGACCGCGGAATCCCGCAGGTCCCGGGCCGCTTCGAGGCCGGTGATGTCATGGACGTGCGGGACCGAAATATCGGCCGCCAGGCGCAAGCTGTCCACCGCGGCGCCGATTTCGGCCGTACGCAGCGTCGGACCCGGGGGCGTGAGCCGCGCCGCGGTGGAAGCGGCAAGCTCCCAGTTAATCAGGGCTTGGGCAGATGTCTCGCGCGCTGAGGACTCCATAAGGTCCATCAGATCACAAGCACCTGACTCTCCGCCTTAAATTCGTCGGGCGGCGAAACGGGTGTGCGTCGGGGTATCTGTGCGGTGGGCGCGCACCCGCCGGAACGGCGCTCCGTGTCAGCGGCACCCGCACGCTGCGAGCACGGAGGCGCTGCGGTCCAGTGCCGTCTTGTTCGCGGCTCCCGGGGTGAGCCCGTTGCCGAGGAATGAGAACACGAGGAGCCTCCCGTCGGCGTCGACCACGTAGCCGCTGAGGGAGACCACCGTGTTCAGCGTGCCGGTCTTGGCCCGGACCAGCCCTGCGCCCCGCGCCGTCGAGGGGTCCAGATAACGGTCCCCGAGCGTTCCGGTGAGTCCCGCGACGGGGAACCCAGCCAGCGCGGCCCGGAGCCGGGTGTCGGTTCCGGACGTGATTGCACGGACGACTTCCGCCAGCTGGTGGGCGGAGACCTGGTTGGCGAGCGCCAGGCCGGACACGTCGGCCGCGCGGAGCGTGGCTGTGGCGACGCCCATTTCCTCAAGCTGCTGGAGCACGGCTGCGACGGCGCCGTCGTTGCTGCCGGGTTTGCCGCCGGCGAGGGCAGTCATCCGGCCGATTACCTCGGTGAGGTAGTTGTCCGAGGTCCGCAACAGCAGGTCCACCTGCTGGCCGACAGTGGCCGACTGGACCTCGGCCAGGACCCTGGGCTCCGGCGCAGCTCCGTCCGCTGCACCGGGGCGCCGGGCCACGCCGGGCGTCACTGTGAGCCCGGCCGGTGCTCCCGCCACCGCGAGTTGCGCGGAGAATGCCTCGGCCGCGTGCATGGCGGCGTCCTGGGGGCGTGGCCCGGTGGACTTGGCGGGGTCGAACCGGGCCGAGTTCAGGGCCAGCGGGAACAGCGGCGCCATTTCGCCCGCGGCGACGTCCTGCAGGCTCCACGCAGGGTTGAGCGAGGCGCCGCTGAAGAGGGAATCGTCCAGCAGTATGGTCACCGTTCCGGAGACGCCGTCCTGCTTGAGTGCCCGGACGGTCGACTGCGCGAGCGTGGCGAGCCCGGCGTGGCCGAGGATGGCGGCCGGGGCGGATTCGCCCGCGCCGAGTAGGACGTCTCCCCCGCCGGCGAGAACCACCGTCCCGGGCGCGGAACCGGCGAGGACCCGGGTGCTGAACCTGCGGTCCGGGCCGAGGGTCCGGAGCGCTGCGGCGGCTGTCAGCAGCTTCATGTTGGAAGCCGGAACCCTTGGCTCATCCGCGGCGCGGTCAAAGAGCAGCTTTCCGGTCGCGGCGTCCAGCACCACCCCGGTGAAGGTCCCGGCGCCGTCGGCCTTCAGGGTGTCGTTCAGCAGCGCCGCGAGGGCAGCGGGTTCGGGGACGGGTGCGGCGTCACTGAGCGGTTGGATCCCGGCAGCGTTGCCGCTTCCGGCGGCCAGCGTTGCGGGCAGCTGCTGCCACGGCGGGACGGTCGGGGCGGCGGCGGAGCCGTTCGTGCCGATGAAGGCGGGGGCGATGGCCATGCCTACGGGAACGGCGAGCGCCAGCAGCAGAAGGGTCAGGAACAGCATTGGGAGAACGCCCCGCAACCTGCCCGGCACGTGCTCGGTGCCTGCGCTGCTAGTTCCGCGTTTCATGCTGCTGTGGGTCCTTCGGTCCTGAAATGTCCCTAATAGTTCCTGAAACCAGGGCCTCTCGCTATATCCTCAATAGTAGTCGGCGGCACCGTCAGCTCTTTCTGTGTGCCGCGCACCCCCTGAATTCGTCGAGGAGCATTCCATGAAGCATGACGTGACCATCGAGATCCCCAAGGGATCACGCGTGAAGTACGAAGTCGACCACGAGACCGGCCGTGTCCGCCTGGACCGGGTCCTCTTCACCTCCATGCAGTACCCCACCCACTACGGCTACTTCGAGGACACCCTCGGCGAAGACGGCGACCCGCTGGACGCGCTGGTGCTCCTGCAGGACTTCGACCTCTACCCCGGCGTGATCGTCGAGTCCCGCCCCATCGGCGTGTTCAACATGACCGACGACGGCGGCGGAGACGCCAAGGTCCTGTGCGTCCCCACCGACGCCCGCTTCGACCACATCAAAGAGATCAGCGATGTCAGCGAGTTCCTGATCAAGGAAATCGAGCACTTCTTCACCCGTTACAAGGACCTGGAGCCGGGCAAGTGGGTCAAGGCCGAGGGCTGGGGCGACCGCGCCGCCGCCGAAGCCGAACTCGAGGCTTCCATCAAGCGCTACGTTCCCTCAGCAGGACACTAGTCCCCACCCACCGCCTCCCTCACCTCGCTTCGCTCGGTCAGGGAACCCAAGGCTGACCGACGGCGGGTGCCGGGTTCGGAAGAACCCCGCACCCGCCGTCGTCGTCTGTCAGCGGAGCCTCAAGAATCTGTGAAATCGTTGGCCTATGAACGCCCAGCCTGACTTCAATCCGCCCTGCGGTCCGATCACCGGATGGAGGGACGGCGACGTATTGCGCGCCACTGGAATCCCCTACGCCACCGCGGCACGTTTCCGGCCCCCGGTGAGTGCCCCCGACCGGACCGAGGTACTCAACGCCACCTCGTTGTCCCTCGCCTGTCCGCAGGCGCCGGTGCCGTTCCTGGACGACATCCTGGGCACGCGTTACGGCGAGCTTCCCGGCAGTGAGGACTGCCAGCGCCTCTCCATCACCTTGCCGGCGGACCTGGAGGACAACGAACGCGTGCCGGTCATGGTGTGGCTCCATGGCGGGTCCTACACCTCCGGCTCCGGGGACTTGGCGATCTTCGATGCCAAGGCCCTCGTTGCCGAAAACCGGGTCATCGTGGTTTCCGTGACGTACCGGCTGGGGCTTTTCGGATACCTGGCGGCCGGTACGGGCAGGCCGGCCAACCTCGGCCTGCTGGACCAGCTCGAAGCGTTCCGCTGGGTCCAGCGCAATATCAGCGCCTTCGGTGGCGACCCGGGAAACGTCACGGCGTTCGGACAGTCGGCAGGCGGCGACGCCGTCGCGCACCTGATGGCGACGCCGGAGGCCCCCGCCCTCTTTCAGCGCGCCATCATTCAAAGCGCACCCCTGGGCATCGCCCGGGGCAGGGAAAAGATGAACACCGCCATGGGCATCGCGGCGGAAACCGTCACCGAGGACACGCCTGCCCTGGACGTCGTCGCCATTGAGGACACCGTGGCGCAGGTGGCGCGCAAGTTCGGGCTGATGGCGGCCATGCCGTTCGGCACGCAATACGGGCACGCCCCCCTGCCGGCAGAAGAGGGGATCGACGCCGCCTGGAACGCCACGGCCCCGGAGATCGAGGTCCTGATCGGGCACACGTCCGACGAAGCCCGGCTGTTCCTGCCGCGCGGTCCCCGGGTCAGGCGTCTGTCCAAGGTCCCCGTTCTCGGCGGCGCCGTCGTCAAAGCCATCAACTGGGCCGTGACGGAAGCGGTATACGGCAAATCAGCTCGACAGTTTGCCCGTCGGCACGTCCGGGCCGGGGGCAAGGCGTACAGCTACGTGCTGACCTGGGGCGCCCCGGGAAATTTCTACGGGGCCGCGCATACCGTGGATCTGCCGCTGCTGTTCGGCGACCGGCAGACCTGGGAGGGGGCAGGGTTGCTTACGGGTGCCACGTGGGAGGAAATTAACGCCCAGGGCCGGGCCCTTCGTGCCGTTTGGGCCCGGTTTGCCTCCGGGAAGGGCCTGGACAGCCAGGGCGGGATTCCAGGCGCCCTTACGTACCGCTCGGTCTGAGCCGGGCGGACGGTAGATTGCTGCCATGCCTATGACCATCATCCCGGGCGCTTACAGGTGAGAACACTGGGCGTCGATCTTGCCGCGTCCACTAAGAAAACTGCGGTGGCGGTCCTGGCCTGGGCCGGCGGGGCCGCCACCTTGGAACATCTTGCGCTGGACGTGAGCGATGAGGAGATCGTCCGGCTCTTCGGCGACAGCAGCATCATGGGCGTCGACTGCCCGGTGGGCTGGCCGGACGCTTTGCTCCCCTTCCTCGCCGGGCATCTGAACTTCGACCCGCACCCCGTGCTGGACCATGACGGGATCGCCGGCCGCCGGCTGCTGGCCTACCGGGATACGGACCGGTTCGTCACCGGCCGGACCGGTCTGATTCCGCTGAGCGTCTCCGCCGACCGGCTGGCCCACCCCGCCATGCGCTGCGCCGTGATCCAGGCCAAGATCGCCCGGGACGTGGGTCCGCAGCCCAGGGACGGCAGCGGCCGACTCGCCGAAGTTTACCCCGCGGCCTCCCTGAAGTTGTGGGGCCTGCTGGCCCGCGGCTACAAGGGGCGCGGCACAACGGAAACGGAGCGTCTGGCCCTGATCCTCGACGCCCTAACGTCGGCAGCACCCTGGCTGGACCTTGCCGGCTCCGCTAACCAGTTGGCCGCGTCCGATGACCTTTTCGACGCCCTCATCGCCTCGCTTACTGCGCGGGCAGTTGCCCTGGGCAGGACCCTCCTACCCGATGACGGCCACGCCCAGGCTGCCCGGACCGAGGGCTGGATCCACCTGCCCGCCGGCGGGCTGTCCGAGCTCGGCGGCCCGTAGGCAACGCGCCCGCTACCCGCGCCCCAGCGACCAGTCCCGGATCTCCGCCGGGTCCTCGCCGTGCTCCCGGGTGTGGTCCCGGGCCCTCATCCGGCTGTCCTGCAGCGACTGGCGCAGCAGCGAATGCCTCTCGGCCAGCCCCGGAACCCGGTCGATCGCGTCGACGGCGAGCTGGAAGCGGTCGATCCCGTTGAGCATGGCCATGTCGAAGGGGGTGGTGGTGGTGCCTTCCTCCTTGTAGCCGCGCACGTGCAGGCCTCCCTGGTTGGTCCGGCGGTAGGTGAGGCGGTGGATCAGTGCGGGATAGCCGTGGTAGGCGAAAATCACCGGCTTATCCGCCGTGAAGATGCCGTCGAAATCCCGTGAATTCAGGCCGTGCGGGTGCTCGCTGGCATCCTGGAGCCGCATCAGGTCCACGACGTTGACCACTCGGACCTTCAGACCGGGGGCACCCCGCTTCAACAGTTCCGCGGCGGCGACCGTTTCGATGGTCGGCACGTCGCCCGCACAGGCGAGGACGACGTCGGGCTCCTCTCCGGGGATCTCCGAGCCGGCGAACTGCCAGATGCCCAGGCCGCGGCGGCAGTGGTGCGAGGCCTCCGCCGGGCCCAGCCAGGTCGGCGAGGGCTGCTTGCCGCTGACCACTATGTTGACCAGGTCCCGTGACTCGAGGCAGTGCTCCATTACGGCGAGCAGCGTATTGGCGTCCGGCGGCAGGTAGACCCGGATGACCTCGGCCTTCTTGTTCACGGCGTGGTCGATGAAACCGGGGTCCTGGTGCGAGAAGCCGTTATGGTCCTGCTGCCAGACGTGGGAGGACAGCAGGTAGTTCAGTGAGGCCACCGGGCGGCGCCATGGCAGCTGACGGGAGACCTTGAGCCATTTCGCGTGCTGGTTGAACATCGAATCCACGATGTGGATGAACGCCTCGTAGCAGTTGAAGACGCCGTGCCGTCCGGTCAGCAGGTAGCCCTCCAGCCAGCCCTGGCAAAGGTGTTCGCTGAGCACCTCCATCACCCGGCCCGCCCGGGCGATGTGCTCATCGAGTCCGTCGATCCGGTACTGCCAGACCTTGTCCGTGACCTCGTAGACGTCCTGCAGGCGGTTGGAGGCGGTCTCGTCCGGGCCGAACAGCCGGAACGTCTCCGGGTTCAGGCTGATCACGTCGCGCAGCCAGGAGCCGAGGGTGATCATCGGGCTGATGCGCTCGACGCCGGGCTCGGGGACGTCGACGGCGTGCCGGGCGTAGCCGGGGAGCTTGAGCGGGCGCAGCAGCAGCCCGCCGTTGGCATGCGGCGTCGCACTCATCCGGAGCTCGCCGTGCGGGGCGTTTTTGGCGATCTCCGGGTTCAGGCGGCCCCCTTCATCGAATAGCTCCTCCGGTCCGTAGGACTTAAGCCACTGCTCGAGCTGGGCCAGGTGTTCCGGATTCGTGCGGACCTCGTTCAGCGGAACCTGGTGGCTGCGCCACGTGCCCTCCACTTGCAGTCCGTCCACTATTTTCGGTCCGGTCCAGCCTTTGGGGGAACGCAGCACGATCATGGGCCAGCGCGGGGCTTCGGCGTCTCCGCTGGCCTCGCCGCTGGGGTCACTGCCGCTCGCCTCGCCGCTGGCGTCACTGCGCCGCGATGACTGGATCGCCCCGATTTCGGCCAAGCACTGGTCCAGGGCTTCGGCGAAGGCCCGGTGCGCGGCCGCGGTGTCGTCCGGGTCCCCCACTGTCACGAAGTGCGGTTCGTGGCCGTAGCCGCGCAGCAGCTGCTCCAGCTGAGCTTCGGGCATGCGCGCCAGAATGGTGGGGTTCGCGATCTTGTAGCCGTTCAGGTGCAGGATGGGCAACACCGCGCCGTCCGCCACCGGGTCCAGAAAGTTGTGGGAGTGCCAACTCGCGGCCAGCGGACCCGTCTCCGCTTCGCCGTCGCCGATCACAACCGCGGCCACCAGTTCGGGGTTGTCGAAGGCGGCACCGTAGGCGTGTGCCAGCGAATATCCGAGTTCCCCGCCCTCGTTGATGGAGCCCGGCGTCTCCGGCGCGGCATGGCTTGGGATCCCGCCGGGGTAGGAGAACTGCCGGAACAGCTCCGCCATACCTTGTTCGTCGTCGCCCACGGCGCCGTAGACCTCCGAGTAGGTTCCCTCAAGCCACGCGTTGGCTACCACCGCGGGCCCGCCGTGGCCCGGCCCGGCGATAAAGAGCATCTCCTGCCGGTCCCGGCGGATGGCGCGGTTCAGGTGGGCGTAGATGAAATTGAGTCCCGGCGTCGTGCCCCAGTGGCCGAGCAGCCGCGACTTGGTGTCGGCTGCGCGGAGGGGTTCGCGCAGAAGGGGGTTGGAGCGGAGATAGATCTGCCCGACGGAGAGATAGTTGGCGGCCCGCCACCAGCGGTCAACAAGGTCCAGTGCAGCGTCGTCGAGCGTGCCCCGGGAGGCCACTCCCGGCCGCGCTCCCCCGGCGTCGGCAGGACCGGATCGGGCGTCCCTGCCCAGGTCCTCTTTCGCGTCATTGGTCACGTCGCTGGTCAAAGCAGTCCTCGCTTCACTGGGGCCCCCGGCGGTGGCGCGTCCTCCATCGCAACACGTCCCCCGGACATGACACAAGCCCGACGTCGGCTTCCCTGGCCTCGCTTGCCTCCGGATTACCACCGGGTAGTGTTTGATCCAGAATGTTCACGCTGACCATCAATCAAACCGACAGCCGGCGCGACGGCGACCGCGTGCCGCAGCTCCTCAAGGACCTGCGGCACATTCCGGCGCGCCTCGATTTCGACCGCTCAGTGGAGGACGAGGTCCAGGGCATTGTGGACTCGGCGCATCAGGCCGTGGAGGCGGCGATGATTGCCCTGCGCAGCGGCAGCTGGTACGTCGGGATCGGAGTGGGTCCGGTGAACGAACCGCTGCCGAACCAGATCAAGGATGCCTCCGGCCACGGGCTGATCTACGCGCGGCGCGCTGTGGACCGGCTGCGTAACGGCAAGGAACGGATTCCGGTCGCTGTCGAAGGACCGCTGGCTGACGTGGCGGCGGAATCCGAGGCCGTACTGCGGCTGCTGGGCCATATTGTCCACGACCGGAGCCAGGCCGAGTGGCGGGTCCTGGACCTGTTGACGCCGGGCGTCCGAGGGCAGCAGAAAGCTGTCGCGGAGGAGCTGGGCATCACCACCCAGGCGGTCAGCAAAGCCGTCGCACGGGCCCAGTGGAACGAGGAGTACGCGGCACGGCCCGCGGCGGCCCGCCTGTTGAGCCTTATCCTCGAGGTCCGCTAGCCTTCTGGCGCCCCCGGCAGGACGCGCCCGCCGCGGCAGTAGCCACGGCGCCGGCAGCACCCGGCCGCGGTACGACAGCAGCGGCAACTACGGCAGCAGGCTCCGCAGCACTGCGGCGGCGCCGTCGTCGTACACGGAATGAGTGACTTCGTTTGCGGCGGCGATGACTTCTTCCGGCGCCTGCCCCATCGCCACGCCGCGGGCGGCCCAGGTGAGCATCTCGATGTCATTGCGGCCGTCCCCGACGGCGACGGTGCGGTGCGCCTCGATGTCCAGCCGGCCGCGAAGGTTCTCCAGGGCGGTGGCCTTGGTGACACCGGCGGCGGCGATATCCAGCCAGGCGGTCCAGCCGACCGAGTACGTCACGCCGGCCAGTCCGATGTGGCGGATGGCCGTGTTGAAATCCTCGGGCGTGTTCTCCGCGCTGAAAACCACAACACGGACGGCGGTGGCCTCCAACATGGTCTGGAAGTCGACGCCGATGGCCTCCACGCCGAAACTGGCGTCCTGGAAACGTTCGGTGGAGAGGAAGTTGCCTTCTTCGTCCTCCAGGGCATACTTGGCCGTTGGCAGCCGCTTCCGCAGCGCGCGGAGCACCGGACCCGGGTCGAAGGTTGCCTTGTGGATGACTTCGTAGCCTTCGGCCAGACCGGAATCGAGCCGAAGGGTGACGCCGCCGTTTGAGCAGACGGCATAGCCGTTCTCGATGCCGATGTGCTCGATGATGGGCAGCGTGGCGTTCAGCGAGCGGCCCGTGGCGATGGTGACGTGGTGGCCGGCCGCCACGACATCCTGGGCGGCTTCCCGGACCGGAACCGACATGTGGCCGTCGTGGTCCACGAGCGTGCCGTCGACGTCGAGCGCGACCATCAGCTTGTGGCCGTTGTGGGTCGAGTTGTCCTGGTTGTGATCTCGCCGGTCATCGTTGCCGGCGACTGAGGTTTCAGTCAATGTTGTCATCTCCCTAGTAGAGCAGACGCCCCCGGGGGCCGCTAGGATCCACGCCACAGGGCGCGGTGAATCCGAAGTGAACACTTTGTGGCGGCAGGGGTCGGGGAATTGGCTAGAGGACGGGGAAGACCGTCATCCCGCCGAGGTACTTCTGCAGTGCGGCGGGGACGTTGACCGAGCCGTCCGGGTTCTGGTGATGCTCCAGGATGGCCACGATCCAGCGGGTGGTAGCGAGCGTCCCGTTCAGCGTGGCGACGGCGCGGGTGCCCTTGGAGACGCCCTCCTCATTCACGGCGCGTTCGCGGATGTTGAGCCGGCGGGCCTGGAAGGTGGTGCAGTTGGACGTCGACGTCAGCTCGCGGTAGGCGCCCTGGGTGGGGACCCAGGCCTCGCAGTCGAACTTCCGGGCGGCGGAATTGCCAAGATCACCGGCCGCAGTGTCGATCACGCGGTAGGGCAGCTCGCACTTGGCCAGCATTTCCTCTTCCCAGGCCAGCAGGCGGGCGTGCTCAGCGGCGGCCTCTTCCACTGTGGTGTAGACGAACATCTCCACCTTGTTGAACTGGTGGACCCGGATGATGCCCCGGGTGTCCTTGCCGTGCGAGCCAGCCTCCCGGCGGTAGCAGGAGCTCTGCCCGGCAAAACGGATCGGGCCTGCTGAGAGGTCCAGGATCTCGTCCGCATGGTAGCCGGCCAGCGGCACCTCAGAGGTGCCCACCAAGTAAAGGTCGTCCTCGGCGAGACGGTAGATCTCGGCGTCGTGCTTGACATCGAAACCGGTGCCCTGCATCGTTTCCGGGCGCACCAGCGTGGGCGTGATCATCGGAACGAACCCGGCGTCGATGGCCTGTTCCATGGCCATCTGCAGCAGTGCCATCTCCAGCCGGGCGCCCACGCCGCGGAGGAAGTAAAAACGCGAACCGGAAACCTTGGCACCGCGCTCCATGTCGATGGCGCCGATCAGCTCCCCGATTTCGAGGTGGTCCCTGGGCTCAAAGTCGGTGAATTCGCGCGGCACACCGACCGTCTTGAGGACGATGTAGTCATCCTCGCCACCTTCCGGGACGCCGTCCTCGATGAGGTTCGGAATCGCCCGGAGGAGCTCCTCCTGGGCGGCCTGCGCGACGTCGGCCTCGGCGGAGGCTGCTTTGACCGCGACCGCGAGCGCCTTGACCTCTGTCAGCAGGGCCTGCTTCTCCTCGCCCTTGGCCTGGGCCACCTTCTTGCCGTAGGCGTTCTGCTCTGCCCTCAGGTTCTCGAAGTGGATCAGTGCTGCGCGCCGGGACGAGTCCGCGGCGATGATCGCGTCCACCACGGATTCGTCGGCGCCACGGGCGCGCTGGCTGGCACGGAACTTGTCCGGATTTTCACTGAGGTCTTTTACGTCGATCACCAGACAAGACTAACCAATCCGGTACACATTACTTGGCAATCGGCCGCACGGCACCGGCGGGATAGTGTTGGAGCACAATGAGCGACTGGCTGCTGTACCTCATCATCGCTGGAGTCCTGGCGTTCGCCATCTCCAGCTGGTGGGGGGTGCGCAGGCTCAAGGCCAAGCACACCCGAAGCGCCGTCTGGGAGCAGACGCACAGTCCCGGCCTGGGCGATCAAAAGGTGGCCGTGGTGATGAACCCCATCAAGGCCAAATCCGGCGAGGCACGTCTCCTGATCGAGAATGCCTGCGCCTCGGCCGGCTGGGAGGCGCCGCGCTTCTTTGAGACCACCGCCGAGGACCCGGGGTTCTCGCAGGTCCGGGATGCCGCGAAGTACGGTGCCGACGTCGTCCTGGTGGGCGGGGGCGACGGAACGGTACGCGTCGCCGCCGAGTACCTGGCCGGAACGGACATCGCCATGGGATTGATTCCGCTCGGCACCGGCAACCTGCTGGCCCGCAACATCCACCTGGACGTGAACGACCTGTCCGGCAACGTGCAGACCGCCCTCTTCGGCCACCAGCGGTTCATCGATACCGCGCGGATGCAGGTCGCCAACTCCCGGACCGGCGAGTCCGCGGAACACACTTTCCTCGTGATCGCGGGCATCGGCATGGACGCCGAGATCGTGGGTGACACCAGCGACGGCCTGAAGAAGGCGGTGGGGTGGCTTGCCTACACCGAGGCCGGGGTCCGGCACCTTCCGGGGCGCCGCAAGAAAGTCTCCGTCGCCCTCGATGACCAACCGGAGCAGAGCCGGAAGATCCGCAGCGTGCTGTTCGCCAACTGCGGCCTGATCCCCGGCGGAATCGACTTCATCCCGCAGGCCATGATCGACGACGGCATGCTGGATGTGGTGGTCATGAGCCCGCGCAGCGCCATCGGCTGGCTGGCGATGTATACGAAAATCGTGCTCAAGCACAAGCGGAATCTGCCGGTGATGACTTACTACCGCTCCGGGAAGGTGACCATCCGGAGCGCGGAACCCATGGCCACCCAGGTCGACGGCGATCCCTCCGGCGAGGCAACGACCGTGACGGTGCAGGTGGCACCCGGTTCCTTGCTGGTACGCGTCAAGGACGGTACCGAGGAAGACTAGGCGCTGGCTTTCTTCTTCGTTGCAGCGACTTCCGCATCGGCGGACTTCTTGGCCTCCGCGGCCGCCCTCGCGGCGCGGGCTTCGGACTGCTCGCGGATCATGGCCTGCTCCTCTTCGAAGCGCAGCCGGTCGGCACGGTCGGCGTCGTCACCGTCCCAGTCCTGGTTGTCAGCCCTCGGCTTAGGGTTCACAATCATTCCCTGGCCGTCGTTTTCGGTGCTGGTACCTGACATGACCTGCTCCCTCCGTTAGGGGACTTCCCCCAATATGGATCAGGCAAGCATACGCAGAGTTTGGTAGGCGTGGAAGTGCCGGGAGCGGCATTTGGCTACGCTCTTGGCGAAGCCTCCGCCGTATATTCCGGAACCACAGATGCTCCGCCCAGAATGTCTTTCACCCACGCATGTGCGGCGCGGAATGCCTGATCGGACGTGTGCGGTGCGACGACCGTCCGCTGGGCGTCGGCACGGCCATAGGAACCGAGGAAACGGGTCGCCGGGCTAATCCGGTGCAGCCCGGCGAGGGCGTCCGCGACGCGCGCATCGGCGACGTGGCCGTCCGCGTCGATGCTGAAGAAGTAGTGTCCCAGGTACTGGCCCGTGGGCCGTGATTCGATTCGGCTGAGATTGACCCCGCGTGTGGCGAACTGGTCCAAGATCTCCATCAGCGCGCCCGGCCGGTCCTCCGGCAGCGGAACCACCACCGTGGTCTTGTCGGCGCCGGTTGGTTCCGGCAGAAATCCCGGGCGGCCCACCAGCACAAAGCGGGTCACCGCGCCGGGATTGTCGCCGATGTTGTCGGCCAGGACGGCGAGTCCGGGCTGCTCGGTGGCCACGATCGGCGCGCAGATCGCGGCGTCGTAGTGCGCGTCGTCCTCGAGGAGCCCCATGGCGGCCGCTGCCGTAGAGGAGCCGGGAACGTATTCCGCGTTCGGAATATTAGCGTCGACCCAGAGCCGGCACTGCGCCCAGGCATGGCCGTGGGTGGAGATTCGGCGGATGTCCTCGACCCGGACGCCGGGACGGGCCACCAGGACGAAACTGATCGGAACCAGAGCTTCACGAAGGATGCGAAGCTCCTGGCCCGTGGCGATCGCGTCGAGGGTTGCCGTGACGCCGCCTTCGACGGAGTTTTCGATCGGCACCATGGCCGCGTCAGCCGAACCGTTCCGCACCTTGTCGAGCGCCGAATTCACGTTGGACGCCGGGATGCGGATGGCCTCCGCCGCGCCCGGCACCTGCATCAGCGCAGCCTCGGTGAAAGTGCCCTCGGGCCCGAGGAAGGTGTAGGTAACGGGTGATGCGGGCATCGGTTCTTCTTTCTTCGCTTACAGAATCACTGGCTTGAGCCCGTTGTCGGACACCAGCGGCTTGCCGGTTTCCAGCCATTGGTCCATCCCGCCGGCCACGTTCAGGGCGGAATACCCCTGGCCCACGAGCCATTGCGCGGCGCGGAAGGAACGTCCGCCCGTGCGGCAGATCAGGTAGAGGTCCTGGTCCGGGTCCAGTTCCTCGAGCCGGGCCGGGAGCTGGTCCAGCGGAATGTGCAGGGCTCCGTCCGCGTGGCCGGCCACCCACTCGTAGTCCTCGCGGACATCGAGGATTTTGGCCCCCTCGGGGATCTCGGACACGGTGACGGTGTCGAAGTCGCTCATGGTCGTCCTTTCCGCAGAAATCGGGGTCTGCCTCCAGCGTATCGCCAGCCGCCGGGGGCGCACCGCTGCAGGCAGCACGTTACGCTTCTGGAAGAGCGCGAAGGAGGCACCATGGCAGCTGACCGGCCCAGAATCCGGGCCAGAATCCGGGCAACCCGAGGGGCGTCCCCCGCCCCTGGACGGTTCCCGGGGCTGACCCCTGCCCCGGGGCGGACATGCCCTCCCCTTGCCGCGAACACTGGGCACATTGCCACTATGTCCATGCGCCAAGGCGAAGACTGGACATGTCCTCCCGGATCCGAACCCACGCCTGCGCACATGCTTGCGCCCACCCCGGCGCCCGCTAGCGAACAGCTGGGGCCGCGTCTCCTTGGCTGAACTCCACGACCTCTCCGCCGTCCAGCTGCGCAACGCCCTCCGCGCCGGAACCGTCTCAGCCCGGGAAGCAGCCCGGCATTTCCTGGACCGGATCGGGACCGAGAACGCGCACCTCGGCGCGTTCATCACCGTTACGGCGGAGCAGGCCTTGAAGGACGCGGCCGCCGCGGACCAGCTCCATGCCCGCGCGGCGAGGGACAGAACCGACCTGCCGCTATTGCACGGGATGCCCGTGGCGTTCAAGGATCTGACGGACGTGGCCGGTGTGGTCACAACCCACGGCAGTGCCGCCCTGGACCACAAACCAGCCCTGACCGACGCGGCAATCACCTCCGTGTTGAAAAGCGCCGGCATCATCTCCCTGGGCAAGACCCAGGTCCCGGAGTTCGGGCTGACGGCTTACAGCGAAAACCGGATCGCACCGCCGTCGCGCAATCCACACGCGCTGAGCCGCAGTTCGGGCGGGTCCTCGGGCGGCAGCGCCGCGGCAGTGGCCGCCGGGCTGTTGCCCTTCGCCCCGGGGTCCGACGGCGGCGGTTCAGTCCGCATCCCGGCGGCTGCATGTGGGCTGGTGGGGCTCAAGCCCGGCCGCGGGCTGGTCCCCGCCGGGGAGAGCTCCGGGGATCCCGCGCGGCTGGTGGTCACCGGACCGCTAGCACGCACGGCTGCGGACGCGGCGCTGATGCTCGATGCGCTCGTCGCGGCGGAATCCCGCCATCCCGCCGCCCCCGCGCCCAGCTACCTCGCCCTCACCGGCCGGGAACCCCGCAAGCTGAGCATCGGCGTGAGCCTGGACAGCCCCTGGCAGTCAATCTTTCCGTTCACTCCGGACCAAGAGGCCCTGGACGCCCTGGCGGCCGGCGTCAAGTTGCTGGAGGCCGCAGGCCACGAAACCGCAGAGGCCGCGGTCCGCTACGACAACCGGTACCCCGGCGCGTTCACCACCGCATGGACGGCCGCCGTCGGAAGCGCCCGGATCTCACCCCAACGCGAGGCGCTCCTGACACCTCTAACCCGCACCTTCCGGCGCCGGGCCCAGCAGCGAAGCGCGGCCAAGCTCAATGAGTCGCTCGGCTTCCTGCGGGTCTTCCAACGGGACACGATTGCCCAATACTCCGCCTGGGACCTCATGCTGATGCCCGCTCTGGCGCAGACGCCCCGACCGGTGGGCTGGTTCACCGGGTCGGCCCACGGCGACGGCTACTGGCCCGTGTCCGAGTGGGCAGGCGACGCCGACGGCGACTACCGCAAACAGTGCGAGTTCGCGCCGTGGTCCTCGATGGTGAATGTCTGCGGCCTGCCCGCCATCAGCATCCCGGTGCACTGGACGGGCGGACAGAGGGGTGCCGGGCTGCCGATGGGCATCCAACTGATCGGGCCGATGGGGTCCGAGGCGCTGCTGCTGCAGCTCGCGGCGCAGCTGGGGTTCTAGGGCCAGCGGACCAGGACGGCGGCGAGGCATTGGGGGGACCAGGCATTGCGGGCACCATCCAAATGGACGCTGGGTCGGCGGGACGGCTATCGTTCAGACCAACCACCACCAAGCGGGCGATGAGAGGGATCGATGAAGATCACTGGTGCAGTACTTGAGGAAATCGGCCGGCCGCGCCCGTTCGCAGATTCCAAGCCGATCAGCATCTCGGAGCTGGAGCTGAATGGCCCCGGACCCACCGAGATCCTGGTCCGGCTTGAAGCCGCCGGCATCTGCCATTCCGACTTGAGCGTTGTCGATGGCAACCGGGTGCGCCCGGTGCCAATGCTGTTGGGCCACGAGGCCGCGGGCCGCGTCGTGGAAGTCGGTTCCGAGGTCACCGATCTCGAACCCGGCCAGCGCGTGGTCATGTCCTTCCTGCCCCGCTGCGAAAAGTGCGAGAACTGCGCCGCGGACGGCCGGCTGCCCTGCACCGCCGGATCGAAAAGCAACAATGACGGGACGCTGCTGCACGGTTCCATGCACCTGAGCCGCGACGGCGAAAAGGTCCACCACCACCTGGGCGTCTCCGGGTTCGCCACCCACGCGGTTGTGGACCGGGCCTCCGCCGTTCCGGTCGGCGACGACATCCCCGCAGACGTCGCCGCCGTCCTGGGCTGCGCCGTGCTCACCGGCGGCGGCGCCGTCCTCAACGCGGCCCGCCCGGAGCCCAAGGACAGCATCATGATCGTGGGCCTAGGCGGCGTCGGCATGGCCGCCCTGATCACGGCCATCTCCCAGGGCGTCTCCCGCATCATTGCCGTGGACACCTTCGAGGAGAAACTCGAGCACGCCCGCCGGCTGGGCGCCCACGAGGCGTACACCCCGCAGCAGGTCCTCGAGGACGGCATCAAGGCCCGGTATGTGATCGAATGCGCCGGCAATCCCCGCGCGTTCGAGACGGCCTTCGCCGCCACCGCCGTCGGCGGAACCACGATCACCGCAGGCCTTCCCTCCCCGGAAGCCCGGGCCGCGATCTCGCCGCTGACCATCACCGCGGAGGCACGGACGATCGTGGGCAGCTACCTCGGCTCGGCCGTGCCGTCCCGGGACATCCCCAAGTACGCCCAGCTGTGGCGAGAGGGGAAGCTGCCGGTCGAGGAACTGATTTCCAAGCGGATCGGCCTGGCCGACATCAACGAGGCCATGGACCAGCTCGCCGACGGCAAGGCCGTCCGCCAGGTCATCATGTTCGACGCCGGGTAGCCGCCCAAGCCGTCCGCCGGTGAAATCGCCGGAACGCGGCGGGGTCGCCGTAAGTTTCGGGCGACCCCGCAGGTCTCCGGCGAACTCGGCACGGGGTCGCCGGATGAGTCGCGCCGGGGATCAAGAACAGCACGACGCGCTGCCCCAAGTCCTTGCCCCGGGCGCCCGCGAATGTGACAATCACGCGTCACAATGTGAGCATTAAGTAAATGAGCACTACTCATTTACCCGATGCCCCCGCCACAACGCCGGGCGATACGTCCTTTTTCGGCCACCCAAAGATGCTGGCCAGCCTCTTCTCCGTAGAAATGTGGGAGCGCTTCTCCTTCTACGGGATGCAGGGAATCCTGCTCTACTACATGTACTTCACGGCGGCCGAAGGCGGCCTCGAGATCGAGCAGGGCCTCGCCGCCGGCCTGGTCGGCGCCTACGGCGGCGGCGTCTACCTCTCCACCATCCTCGGCGCGTGGCTCGCGGACCGGCTCTTTGGGTCCGAGCGTGTGCTGTTCGGCTCGGCCGTCCTGATCATGGCCGGCCACATCGCGCTGGCCCTGGTCCCCGGCATCCCCGGGCTGATCGCGGGCCTGGTGCTGGTGGGGGTGGGTTCCGGCGGCCTCAAAGCCAATGCCACGGCCCTCGTCGGGAGCCTCTACGGCGAAAAGGATGAACGCCGCGACGCCGGCTTCTCCATCTTCTACATGGGCATCAACGCCGGCGCCCTGATCGGCCCGCTGGTGACCGGCTGGCTGCAGGAAAGCCACGGCTTCCACTGGGGCTTCGGCGCCGCGGCTGTCGGCATGGCCCTGGGCCTCGGGATCTACGCTGCGGGCCGCAAGAAGCTCCCCGAGGAAGCGCACCGCGTCCCCAACCCGCTGCCCGCCGCCGAGCGGACGCGCTACGGTCTGGTCTTCGCCGGAATCGCCGCTGCCATTGCCGTCCTGCTCGCCACCGGCACCGTGAACGCCGGGAATCTGGCCACGTCCATGGCCTACGCCGCCATCGGCGCGTCCGTGGTGTATTTCGCCCTGATCTTCAGCAGCAAGAAGGTCGACGGCACCGAGCGCCGCCGCGTCGCCGCGTTCATTCCCCTGTACATCGCATCGGCCGCCTTCTGGGCCCTGTTCCAGCAGCAGTTCACCTTTATCGCCGTGTACTCGGAGGAAAAGCTGGACCGCAACCTGTTCGGCTGGGAGATGCCGGCGGCCTGGGTGCAGTCCATCAATCCGGTCTTCATCATCATCTTCGCCGGCGTGATGGCTGCACTGTGGACCCGGCTGGGACGCCGGCAGCCCGGCTCGGCGCTGAAGTTCTCGATCGGCCTCTTCGTGATGGGACTGGCCTTCCTGGCCTTTATCCCCCTCGCCGGGGAAGGAAAGACCCCACTGCTCGCGCTGGTGGGGATCCTGTTCCTGTTCACCCTCGCCGAGCTTTTCCTCTCCCCGATCGGCCTGTCCGTGACCACCAAGCTGGCCCCGAAAGCCTTCCACACGCAGATGGTGGCGCTGTTCTTCCTTTCGGTCTCGCTCGGCACCACCCTGGCGGGCATCCTGTCCGGGCTGTACAACCCGGAGGACGAGCTGCCGTACTTCATCGGCATCGGCGGCACGGCCATGCTGCTGGCCGTCGGCTTGGCTGCTGCCTCACCCGCAATCAAGAAGATTATGGGCGGCGTGCGCTAACCCCGCGGGCTCGGGGAAGTGCGCTAACCCGGCGGGCTCGGGGAAGTGCGCGGGCTAGGGGACGTGCGCGGTTGAATTGCGCTGCCACGTCCCCAGTGAGGCGTACGCCGTCGTGCGGGAACTTAGATCCCGTAACCGGTGTAGCGGGCGCTGCTGATCACTATCCCGAAGATCACGATGACCAGGATCGTGAGCGCCACCCCCACGTAACCGAGCACCAGGCCCGCTATTGCCATGCCCCGGCCGGCCGGTTCCCTCGTGAGTGCCATGTGCCCCAGTATTACGGCGGCGATCTGGGGCAGGAGGAAGAACCCGAAGCCCACGAGCGCGGCGATCCCGCAGCAGAGGCTGGCGATGCTCAGTGCTTTGGGCTCGGCCGGTACTCCGTAGTACGCCGGCTGCCCGTAGGCGTTGTAGCCGGGCTGGCCGGGCGCCGCATATTGCTGGCCCGGCTGGCCGTATGCCGGGCCGTAGGGGCTTGCGGGCTGGCCGAACTCCGGGGATCCGTGGCCGTAAGGCTGGCCGTGCCTTGTTCCGTGCAGGTGGCTGTCCTGGCTGTACGGCTGGTTCTGCCACTGGTCCTGTCCTTGGCCGTAGCCCGGTTCGGAACTGGAGCCGGAAGCCGGGGCTGTGCGCTCGGTTCCGTACGGTGGAGTGTCCAGCGGCGGCTGCTCGCCGTGCGGCGTGTCGTCCTTGCCGGAGGTCGGCTGGTCAGTCATGGAAGTCCCCTTTTTAGTCCCTGAATCCAGCCTACCGCCGCGCCGTTGCGATGATCAGGAAATTCTGCGTCACAGGGACCTGATTCCGCGCAAATCATGTTGTGCTCCCGTCTCGTCTGGCATGCTAAAGCCATGGCTAGCCGCGCGGGCACTGTTGCCCAACCCCAAGACCTTGTTGACCTCACTGCGCTTCTGGATGCGTACTACGACGTTTCGCCGGATTTAGGTGACCCCGGACAACGTGTAGCTTTCGGCACCTCCGGGCACCGCGGATCCAGCCTGAAGGCCTCCTTTAATGAGCCGCACATCCTGGCCATCACCCAGGCCATCGTGGAATACCGGGCGGGCCAGGGCATTACCGGTCCCCTGTATCTCGCCAAGGACACCCACGCGCTGAGCGAGCCCGCGCAGAACTCCGCGCTGGAAGTGCTCGCCGCGAACGGGGTCAACGTCCTGATCGACGCCCGCCACGGCTACACGCCCACTCCGGCCCTGAGCCACGCCATCCTCAGCCACAACAACAACTCCCCGGCCGGGGCACCGCAGGCCGACGGCATCGTGGTGACGCCCAGCCACAACCCGCCCGGCGACGGCGGCTTCAAGTACAACCCCCCGCACGGCGGGCCCGCGGACTCCGATGCCACCGGCTGGATCGCCAACCGCGCCAACGAACTGCTGGAGAACGGGTTGCGCGGCGTCAAGCGGATCCCCATCGCCGACGCCCTCAGCGCCGGCACCACGGGCAAGTTCGACTTCCTCAGCAGCTACGTGGACGACCTGCCCTCGGTGCTGGACCTCAACGCGATCCGAGAGGCCGGCGTCCGGATCGGCGCGGACCCGATGGGCGGGGCGTCCGTGGATTACTGGGGCGAGATCGGCGAGCGCCACCACCTGAACCTGACCGTGGTCAACCCGACGGTCGATCCGCAGTGGGCCTTCATGACGCTCGACTGGGACGAGAAGATCCGGATGGATTGCTCGTCGCCGTCGGCGATGGCGTCGCTGATCAACCGGATGTCCGAGGGCGCCAAGTTCGACGTCGCCACCGGTAACGACGCCGACGCCGACCGGCACGGCATCGTGACCCCGCTTGTTGATGGAAGGGGCGGCCTGATGAACCCCAACCACTACCTCGCCGTTGCCATTGACTACCTTTACCGCCACCGTACCGGCTGGAACCCGCAGTCCGTGATCGGCAAGACGCTGGTTTCCTCCTCCATCATCGACCGGGTGGCCGACAGCTTGGGCCGCAAGCTCGTTGAGGTCCCGGTGGGCTTCAAGTGGTTCGTCCCGGGCCTGCTGTCGGGCGAGGGAGCCTTCGGCGGCGAGGAATCGGCGGGCGCGTCCTTTAACAAGTTGGACGGCAGCGTGTGGACCACGGACAAGGACGGCATCCTGCTGGCGCTGCTGGCCTCGGAGATCACCGCCGTGACCGGCAAGTCGCCGTCGCAGCTCTACAAGGGCCTCACCGACCAGTTTGGCGACCCTGTCTACGCGCGGATCGACGCGGCGGCCAGCCGGGAGCAGAAGGCAGCGCTCGGCAAGTTGTCCCCCTCGGATGTCACGGCTACGGAACTGGCCGGGGAGACCATCACCGCGAAGCTCACCGAAGCGCCCGGCAACGGCGCGTCGATCGGCGGCCTCAAGGTGGTCACCGACAACGCCTGGTTCGCGGCGCGGCCCTCCGGCACCGAGGACGTCTACAAGATCTACGCCGAGTCCTTCAAGGGCGCCGAGCACCTCAAGCAGGTCCAGGCCGAGGCCAAGGCTCTCGTCGACGGCGTCATTTCCTAGCAGTCAGGCGGACTTTTCCTCAAGGTGGCTGGCCAGCACGGAGCGGTCCCTGCCAAGCGATTTCGCTTGGTAGAGGGCCGCGTCGGCCGCGGCCACCATCATCGGTAGTTCCGCCCGCCCGTGGTGGCTGGTGGCCGCGATGCCGTAGCTGACCGTGGGGAGGCGCGGGATCGTGCTGGACTTCCGTGCCTCCAGGCGGCGGCTGATCTCCGCGGCGATGTCGCTGGCCACCTCCGGCGTGACCCCGGGGAGCAGCAGGATGAATTCCTCGCCCCCGTAACGGCCCACGAGGTCTGTGGCACGGACCGTGGCCCTGCAGGCGTCCGCGAAAGCCTGGAGTGCCGTGTCGCCGGCCGAATGGCCGAACTCGTCGTTGATGGCCTTGAAGTGGTCCAGGTCCGCGAGGACCAGGGAACCGGTGGTGCGGACCCGGTTGAGGCGGCGCAGCTCGTGCTCGGCGAGCTCCAGGAACGCGGCCCGGTTCAGCAGACCGGTCAGGCCATCGAATGTAGCCCTCGCCCGCAGATCCTGATTCAGCTGCTCGTTGCTGAGCTCCGCCATGGTGAAGGACGCGACCACCAGAATCACGGCCGAAAACAGGGTTGTCGTGACCGATCCGAACACCGAGAGAAACACCGGCCCCTCGGGTCCATCCGCTAGGAAGGCGACCAGCCGGCCCAGGTAGAAGACCGAAAGGATGCCGGACCCGACGGCGAGGGTCCGGTGCACGCGGGAATAGTTGTGGTCGAGCAGAAAGAGCTCCCGGCAGGCAAGGCCGATCAGGACGCTCATCGATGCCAGATAGAACGGGCCGCCGGCCCAGATGTTGGTGGCCGGCTGGTCCAGCGCCGAGCCCACGGCGGTGACGGCGGGGGCCACCGCGAGAAGCCATGGCTGGGGCACTGTGGTCCGCAGCGAACGGGCCCCGGCCCAGATACTCGCCGCGCCTGACACCAGGAGGACGTTTCCGAAGGGGTTGGCCCAGATCTGATGGATGGTGCCGTCAAGGAGGTACGCAGCATTGCCGGACAGGAACAGGAGCAGGGCCATGCACCACCAGCCGCTGTAGGCGGAACGGGTCCGGCGGAACGTGATGAAGTAAAAAAGCAGAAGCAGCGTTAAGTCGACCACCGCCAAAGCGACCCGCAAGGTTGCGGTGTCTAGCATCATGTTGTGGCCCCCAGTCCGCACCTATAGCCCGAAATTTGTGGACGCAGCTTCGCGTGACCCCAGTATCGCACCCCCGGGAAGAATTCCCGGGGGAAGGTTCACGTTATGACTCGCCGGCACCCACGGCCTCGCCTCACTGGCGGCACGCGCGGCCCTGTGCCGCGGAGGCGCCGGCGGACTAAACTGTAAGTGGCCCCGGATGCGGCCTTGCGCTCAGGCGCAGAATTGCGTCCCGAGTGCCTCCGGCCTGTCCCCCATGGTGCCGGAGGCACCTCCGCGACCGGCTGGTGCCGGAGACACCCCCGCGACCGGCAGCGCGGCGGCGGTGCCTGGGGCGTCAGACCGTGCGGACGACCTCGTCGTAGGCGAATTTCGGCTTCGCAGCACCCCACGCGTCAGCCGCGGGCTGGCCGATGTTCACCACCAGGAAGCTCTTCTGGCTGCCGTCGGGGAAGAAAGCGGCGTCGACGGCGGCGAAGTCCGCACCGGTCATGGGCCCGGCTGAGAACCCAAGGGAGCGCACGGCGAGGATGAAGTAACCGGCTTGCAGGTGTGCGTTGTTGTTGCCGGTGGCTGCGGCCAGCTCCGGGGCGGCGTCGTACATGGCTTTAGGGGCGTTGTAGCCGGGAAGGAAGGTGTCCCACTGCTCCTGCCAGGACGTGTCGTAACTGAGGATCGCCACGAGCGGCGCCGATTCCGTCTTGGCGCGGTTCCCGGTGGACAGGGCGCCGACGAGGGTGGCGCGGGCCTCGGCGGAGCGGACGTAGGTCACGCGCAGCGGCTGCGAGTTAAAGGCGGTCGGCCCGAACTTGGTGAGTTCATAGATGGCGCGTGCCTGTTCATCGGTGACTTTGCCGGTGAAGGCGTTGGCCGTGCGGGCCTCCGCAAAAATAGCGTCCACCGCGGCCGCGTCGATTACTGCTTCGTCATGGGCGATCGTCATTCGCATCCCTTTCGCTTTCCGGCCCGAGGGGGCCCGGACGTTTGTGCTGTCCATGGTTGCAACTTCCACTGGCACTGTCTGCTTCCCGTGGCGCCCCGTGACGTCCCGCACAGCGGCGCCGCAGCCGAAGCCTGCCGGTAACACCGGCGCGGTAAAGTTGCTCCGGAGGAATTCTTCCCGCCCCGCCACACATTCTTTGAAAGGCTCAGGCAATGAGCATGCTCGGTACCAAATGGAAGCTCCACGGCAACGGCAGGTCCATCCGCCCGGGCGAGGTGGTCAAGCCCGATGAGCGGCTCGCCTGGCCCCTGACCATCGGCGTCGGCATGCAGCACGTCGTTGCCATGTTTGGTGCCACGTTCCTGGTTCCCATCATCACGGGCATGCCGCCGGCCACCACGCTCTTCTTCTCCGGCATCGGCACCTTGCTGTTCCTCGTGATCACGAAGGGACAGGTGCCCAGCTACCTCGGCTCGAGCTTTGCGTTCATCGCCCCGATCATGGCCTCACAGCAGCAGTACGGCGTCGCGGGAGCACTCGGCGGAGTGGTCCTGGCCGGCGTCGGGCTGGCCATCATCGGCGCCGTCGTGCAGAAGTTCGGGGCAGGCTGGATTAACCGCCTGATGCCGCCGATCGTTACCGGTGCCATCGTCGCGCTGATCGGTCTCAACCTGGCGCCCGCGGCGAAGAACAACTTCGATGCCGCCCCGATCACCGCCCTAATCACGCTGGCGACCATCATTCTGGTCAGTGTCGTGTTCCGCGGGATCCTGGGCCGGCTCAGCATCCTGGTTGGCGTCGTGGTGGGCTACCTTGTGGCGATGATCCGCGGCGAGGTGGACTACTCCAAGATGGACGGTGCCGCCTGGATCGGACTGCCGCCATTCCAGACGCCCGAGTTCCACCTCGGCGTCGTCGGCCTGTTCGTGCCGGTGGTACTGGTGCTGGTCGCCGAGAACATCGGCCACGTGAAGTCCGTTTCGGCCATGACCGGCCAGAACCTCGACGGCGTCTCCGGTCGGGCGCTGATGGCCGACGGCGCGGCGACAGTTCTTGCCGGTGTGGGCGGGGGCTCGGGCACGACCACCTACGCGGAGAACATCGGCGTCATGGCGGCGACGAAGGTCTACTCGACTGCGGCCTACTGGGTGGCCGGCATCTTCGCCGTGCTGCTGAGCTTCTCACCGAAGTTCGGCGAGCTGATCGCTACCGTCCCGCCGGGCGTGCTGGGCGGTGCGGCCACCATGCTCTACGGCATGATCGGCGTCCTCGGCGTGAAGATCTGGGTCCAGAACAAGGTGAACTTCTCCAACCCGGTGAACCTGACCACCGCCGCAGTCGCGCTCATTGTCGGCATTGCGGATTACACGTGGACCATCGGCGACCTGAAGTTCACCGGCATTGCCCTGGGGTCTGCGGCGGCCCTGGTGATCTACCACGGAATGAAGGCCATCGCGAAGGCCCGTGGCACGGTGGCGGAGCCGGAAACCGAAGAGCTGGCCGCTGTAGCGGCCGGAAAGGCCGCGGCCAACGCCGCCGCCAGGCGCGCACCGAAGAAACGCCGCTAACTGCCCGCAGCTCTCAAACGAAGGCCGGTGTCCGGCCACCGCGAGGTGGCAGGACACCGGCTTTTCGTCATTTACGGCGGGGCGGACGGCGGTTAGCCGGCGTCGAACGGTTCCTCGTCGTCGCCGCTGTCCGGCGACTTGCTCTCCGGCAGGTCCGTCCCGGAACCGTCGGGCAGACCTGCGGCATCCTGGCCGGGCTCCGAGGAGAACGGCCTCCCGGCGTCGGGCTCCTCGGTGTTGGCATCATCCATCTCGGCCTCCGAGGAAGGCACTGCCGCCTCCGAATCCTCGGGTGCGTCCGCGTCGTATCCCGGCCCTGAACTGGCGTTTTCCGAACTCATTTGTTCCTCCGTTCCTCCGAAGCGTCCGGCTCCGGGTTCTCCTGCACTGTCTTGGTCTTCTGCGCCGAACTGGCTGAGGTCCGGCGCTCCGGCCGGGAAGGTCTCGCCGTCCGGAGTGTCCTGGCTGAGGCCTGCGGCGTCGAACGCCTCTTCCTCCCGGGGCTGGGCAAACTTCTTTGCGTCCCCCGGGGGCATTTCCTGCTCGGCCGTCGGGGTCCCGTAGCCACCGGCTTCTTCGATCGGGTCCTGCTGGTTGTCCTGAGTCATGTCATTCCTCCTGCTGTTGGAATCGTGGTGAAACCTGACTTCTATGGGTGCCCGGGTGAGCGGGCACGTGCGGGGGGTGCCTCAGAGGCCCTTTCCACCGGTGACGGGAAGCACGGCGCCGGAAATGTAGGAGCCGTGGTCGGAGGCGAGCAGCACGTAGGCCGGCGCCAATTCGGCGGGCTGGCCGGCGCGTTGCAGCGGGGTGTCCTGGCCGAAGGTCGGGAGCTTGTCCGGCCACTCCGTCGCCGGGATCAGGGGCGTCCAGATGGGACCCGGCGCCACGGCGTTCACGCGGATCCCCTTGGGTCCGAGTTCCTGCGCCAGGGCCTTGGTGAAGGCGACCTGCGCCGCCTTGGTCATCGCGTAGTCGATAAGTTCCGGAGAAGGGTTGAATGCCTGAATGGATGCCGTGGTGATGATCGAGGCCCCGGCCTTCAGTTGCGGGACCGCCGCTCGGGCCGTCCAGATCAGCGAGTACAGGTTGGTCCGGAAAACGCGGTCAAACTCTTCAGTGGGCAGGGACTCGAAGCTGTCGCGGTTTTTCTGGTACGCCGCGTTCAGGACCAGGACATCCAGGCGGCCGAACTCGGCAACGGTGTCCGCCACTATTTTGCTGGCAAAATCCTCACTTCTGCCGTCGCCGGGGATCAGCAGCGCCCTCCGGCCCGCCTTGCGGATCCACTCGGCGGTGTCCTGGGCGTCCTCTTCCTCTTCGGGCAGGTAGGAGATGGCGACGTCGGCGCCCTCCCTGGCGAAGGCAATGGCGACGGCCTTGCCGATTCCCGAGTCACCGCCGGTGATGAGGGCGGCCTTGCCCTTGAGCGCTTCACTACCGCGGTAGCTCTCCTCGCCGTGATCCGGCGCGGGGTCCATGGGCGCGGTCAAACCCGGCTGTTCCTGGACCTGCTCAGGGAAGGAACCCGAGTAGTAGCCGCTGCGGGGGTCCCGCGGCTGGTCCTGCTGTTTGCTTGGATCACTCATGGTCCACCTAACAACGTGTCGGTTTCCAGGGACGTTTCCGCGGCTGCCGGGCTAATCCGGCTCCTCGAAACTATCCCAGCGGATGTAAACAGTTCCACCCTACCTGCAAAATAATCAGCAGACTTAGTACCAACTTGAAATTAGCAAGTCTCAAGCCTAGGTTGAGTGTTAACCGCCATCCGCGGCCCGATCCGCATCTATCGGAGGTTCTGTCAGTGTCCGAACCAGAAAAGTCCACCAGTGACGGGAGGAACGAATCCGTCGACGAAAAAATGGACCGTAACTGGATGGAACTTTTGCAGGAACTGCGGGTATTGCAGACGGGCGTGCAGATCCTTGCCGGTTTCCTCCTGACCCTGCCGTTCCAGTCGAGGTTTGAAACGCTGGACGATTTCCAGGTCAACCTTTACCTGGCCAATGTGGCGCTGGCCGCGCTCACCACGGCACTGATCCTGCTGCCCGTGAGCGTGCACCGCCGCCTGTTCCGGCTGCGCCTCAAAGCCACGCTCGTCGCCAGCGCGGACCGGATCGCAAAAGTGGCCCTGGCCGGCGTCGGGCTCCTCAGCGTCGGTACCTCGGCGATGGTCTTCGATGTCACGGCAGGACGGACGGCCGGCCTCACCGCGGGGGCGGTGCTGCTGGCGGCACTGCTGATCCTCTTGGTCTACGTGCCCAACAGGCTCAGACGAGGGGCAAGCAAAGGAAAGTGACATGACAGGCACGGCACACCAACAACGCAGCGCACCTTCGGGAGGAACCATGGGCAAGTGGGTGAAGGAACACGGACTCCTGTTGGCCAACATCGGGCTCTTCGTGGTCTTCTTCGGCGGGATGATCTTCAGCGGCGCCGCCGACTACAGCGAGGACCAGGTGACCCATGGCGGCTCAGCCGTCAGCGTCCTGCAGTACCTCGGCACCGGGGCGTTCCTTGAGGCGACCTTTGAGAACTGGGAGTCCGAGTTCCTGCAGATGGGCATGTACGTCATCCTGACCGTCTTCCTCTTCCAGAAGGGATCATCAGAGTCGAAGCCAATGGGCAAGGAATCCCCTCAGGACCAGGACCCGCGGGACGCGCCCCTCAAGGCCAACACGCCGTGGCCGGTGCGGCGGGGCGGCTGGGTGCTCAACCTCTACCAGCACTCCTTGTCCATCATGTTCCTGCTGCTGTTCCTGATGTCCGTTGCCCTCCATGCCATCGGCGGCAGTGAAGCGTATAGCGAGGAACAGCAAAGCCACGGCCAGCCACCGGTAACCTTGTTCG
The DNA here is from genome assembly GCF_947090775.1 of Pseudarthrobacter sp. MM222. Classification (NCBI taxonomy): domain Bacteria; kingdom Bacillati; phylum Actinomycetota; class Actinomycetes; order Micrococcales; family Micrococcaceae; genus Pseudarthrobacter; species Pseudarthrobacter sp. MM222. The sequence continues at coordinate 130,337 of NZ_OX352321.1, read as the reverse complement.
AGTACCTCGCAACGAGCCGGTTCTGGTTCGAATCTTTCCAGAACTGGCAGAGCGAATTCCTGGCCGTGGCCGTGCTGGTGGGCGCCTCGGTTTACCTCCGCGAGAAAGGCTCCCCGGAATCCAAGCCGGTAGCCGAACCGCACTATGAAACCGGAACCTGAGGCCTCAGGCGCCTTCGAGGACCTGACTGGTGGCCCAGGCGAGGTACTTTGCGGCGTTCGCGACGGCGTCGGCAGGGCTTCCTGCGACGTCCAGCAGCTGGGCGGCGGCCACCACGCCGTGCCCGGCGAGGTCCTCCGGGGTGACCAGGATGCGTCCGGCCACCACGATCACGGGGATCCCGAGGTCCCGGGCGGCATCGGCGAGTGCAATCGGGGCCTTCCCGGTGAGCGACTGCGAATCCAGCGACCCCTCCCCGGTGATAACGAGGTCCGCCCCGGCGAGTTTTCCGGCGAGACCGGTAAGCCCGGCCACGAGCTCAAAGCCGCCTTCAAGGACGGCGTTGCTGAACGCCAGGAACGACGCCGGGAACCCGCCGGCCGCGCCCGCGCCGGCTACGTTCACGTCCCGGCCGGTGGCCTGGCGCAGCACCGAGGCCCAGTTTCGGAGGCCCGCGTCGAGCAGCTCCACGGCGTCCCCGTCGGCGCCCTTCTGCGGGCCGAAGACGTGCGCCGCCCCGTCCTCCCCGAACAGCGGATTCTGCACGTCTACGGCGATCCGGAAGGTCACCGCAGTCAGCCGGGGATCGAGTCCGCTGACATCCAGGGAGGCCACCTCGGCCAGCGACCCGCCGCCCAGCGGCACCACGTTGCCGGCGGCATCCAGCGGCTTCAGCCCCAGGGCCCGGAGCGCTCCGCTGCCGGCGTCGCTCATTGCGGAGCCGCCCACGCCGAGGACGATCTCGGTGGCGCCCGCGTCCAGGGCAGCGGCAATCAGCTGCCCGCAGCCATAGCTGTGGGCGCGCAGGGAATTGGCCGGGGTCGGCTCCATGTCCGCCAGGCCGGACGCCTGCGCTGTTTCGATGATGGCGGTCGCGCCGCCGAAGGCGTCCTTGCGGATCGCCCAGGCGGCACCAACCGGCGCCAGGATGGGCCCGACGACGGCGTTGAGCCGCTCCTCATACCCGGCGGCGACGGCGGCCTCCAAGGTTCCTTCGCCGCCGTCGGCGATCGGAAACTGCACGGTCTCGGCGTCGGGATAAACCCGCAAGGCACCTTCGGCCATGGCGGCGGCGGCTTCGACGGCCGTGAGCGAACCTTTGAATTTGTCAGGGGCGATGAGGATGCGCATGCTCCTATCCTGCCAGTCCCGCTGGTGCTCGGGCGCGGGCGGCGGGTTCCGGGCGCGGGCGGAGGGTTCCGGGACGGGAGGAGGGTTCCGGGCGCGGGCGGAGGGTTCCGGGACGGGAGCGACAACGCGGAGCGGCGGCAGTAACGTGACAGCGAGGCAGAATCGGACCGGACCCAGGGGGCAGAAGTGAACGCAAACGGACAGACCGCCGGCCCGGGCCGCGGCTCACCCGGCCTGACGCAGCTGTTGCTGGTCCGCCACGGCGAAAGCCAAGGAAACCTCGCCGCGACGCTGGCGCATCAGGCCGGCGCGCACGTGATCCAGGTGCCCGCCCGTGACGCCGACGTCGAACTGTCCGACACCGGACGGGAGCAGGCGCTGGCCCTGGGCCGGCTGCTGGCAGGCTTCCCGGAGGAAAGCCGCGCCGTCGTCTGGTCCTCGCCCTACATCCGGGCGCGGCAGACCGCGGAACTCGCCGTCACCACCGGCGGCTGGCAGACACCGGTCTTGATTGATGAACGGCTCCGCGACCGCGAACTCGGCATCCTCGACATGCTCACCTCCCTCGGAGTGGAAGCGCGGCTACCCGAGGAGGCCGAACGCAGGCGGTGGCTGGGCAAGTTCTACTACCGCCCGCCCGGCGGCGAGTCCTGGGCCGACGTCGTACTGCGCGTGCGCTCCCTGCTCTGGGATCTGGACCTCCGGCACCCCGGGCAAAAAGTCATGCTCGTCTGCCACGACGCCGTGATCCTGCTGATCCGGTACGTCCTGGAAGGCCTGACGGAGAGTGAACTCCTGGACATCGCCGCCACCTCCACAATCCTCAATGCCTCGGTCAGCCGCTTCGTCCGACCGGAGGGCACCGGCCCTTGGCAGCTGGAAAGTTTCAACATGGCCGACCACCTGATGAGCGAAGGCGTTCCGGTGACCCAACACTCAGGAGATGCCAATGTCCATCCCCGCTGAACTCGTCACGCCGACCCTGCTGAGGGGCTGGCCGTTGCCCGGCGGCGGGTCGGGAAAGGATGACCGCGGCTCGGTCCTGGTGATTGGCGGGGCCAGGATGACGCCCGGGGCGGCACTTCTTTCCGGGGTCGCGGCGCTCCGGTCCGGTGCCGGCCGGCTCACCCTGGCCGTGGCCGAGTCCGTTGCGGTGCAGCTGGCGATCGCGCTCCCCGAGGCCGGCGTGCTGGGCTTGCCGGAAACCCCGGCGGGATCCGTCGCCGGTTCGTGCGCCACCACCCTCGCCGACGAGCTGGAGTCCGCGGACGCCGTCCTGGTGGGACCTGGCCTGGACGACAAGGACGAGGCGACGGCGCTGCTCCGCGGGATGCTCGCGATGCCGGCGGACGGCACGCCGCCGGCCATCATCCTGGACGCCTTCGCCCTGGGCAGCCTGCCGGAGCTGGAGGGCGAGCTTGGCCCGTGGGCGGACCGGCTGATCCTGACCCCCAATGTCACCGAGGCCGGCATCCTGCTCGGCCGCGACGTGGACGACCTGCACCGGGACGTGCCTGACCTAGCCGACAAATACCAGGCCGTGGTGAGCTGCCAGGGGGTCATTGCGGCCCCGCGCCGCGGTGGGAAGGCGGGCGGCGGCGCTGACCAGAACGGGTCGGGCCACTGGGAAATCACCACCGGGCACAGCGGGCTGGGCACTTCGGGTAGCGGGGACGTGCTCTCCGGGATCATTGCCGGTCTCCGGGCCCGCGGAACAACCAACTCCCAGGCCGCCTGCTGGGGCACGCACCTGCATGCCGCCGCCGGCGATCGGCTTGCCAGCCGGCTGGGAGGACTGGGCTATCTTGCCCGCGAACTCACCGAAGAGCTCCCGCCGCTGATGATGGAACTCTCCAGCTGACCGGGCGGCTTCACGCCGGCGAAGGCTCTGGACGACTGGTAAGCATGCTGATTAGGCTGGAAGAGCAGGGCCGGCAGCCCCGGCCGCACGGTGTCGACAAAGGAGACGGCGATGGGTATCGGCGATAGCATCAGCAAAGCGGCAGAAAACGCGATGGAAGATCTAGGCGGCACCGCGGAAAAGTCCGACGACGGCCACGCCCCTGATCCCGGCAACCCACGGGACGACGTCCAGGTGCATTCCTCGATCAGCGAAGGCTCCAACGCCCTCGACGACGAGACCGGCACTACCGGTACCGCTACCGGTACCGCTACCGGTTCCGGTACTGCTGCCGGTTCGGCCGGCTCCGTTCCTCGTTCCGACAGCGAACCTGGCACGGACCCGTCGCGCGAGGCCCCGGGCGACCCCGGCGGGTCTCCGCTGGACGCCCCGCCTCCGGCCCCGACCGAGGAACCGGGAGGAACTCCCCCGCTGAATGATCCCCATGACGTCCCGGGCCCGGGCGGCTTGCCGGATCCGAATCCCGAGGACCTCCGCGCGGATCCTTCGGAGGGTGCCGAGGACCCGGGCGCCGGAAGCATGGGCCGCGGCTAGGGCGGCTAGGTTCCCGCGGAGTTCAGTTCCGCCATGCGCCGCGCTGCTGGAGCACGACCTTGAGAAGGTCGGCGCGGTCCGTGACAATCCCGTCAACGCCCAGGTCCAGCAGCCGGTGCATCTCCGCCGGCTCGTTGATGGTCCAGACGTGCACCTGCAGGCCGAGCCGGTGGGCGCGCTTCACGAAGCCCAGCGTCACCACCGTCACGGCCCCGTAGCGGACGGGTACCTGCAGCGCCTGGACTCCGCGGAGCGCCCTGCGCGTCACCAGCCGAAGCAGCGCGGCGGGCAACACCGGCCCCAGCAGGACCAAGAGGCCGTTGGAGACGATTCCGGCGGAGCCGGCGGCCGGGCGGCTGAGCTGCTTCTGCACGGCACGGCGCCGGCGATCCGAAAAGCTGGCCACCAGCACGCGGTCATGCAAATCGTAACGCTCGATTGCCGCCACCAGGGTGGCCACCGAGTTCCAGTCCTTGACGTCGAGGTTCAGCCGGACGTCCGGGTACTTGGTGATGAGTTCGGCTAGCAGCGGGATCGGTTCCGTTCCGCCGATCCGGGCGCGCGCCACAGTCGACGCAGACAGCTCCGAGATTCGTCCGTTGCCATCCGTGATCCGATCCAGGACCTCGTCGTGGAACAGCAGCAGCGCGCCGTCGGCCGTGGTGTGCACGTCCGTCTCAAGATGCCGGAAGCCGAGATCCACGGCGGCGCCGAACGCGGCCATGGAGTTTTCCAGGCCCTCCCGGGAGAAGCCGCGGTGAGCCAAGGCGAGGGGTGCTTCGGCGGCTCCGCCGGCGGAGAAGTACGGGAGGAGCGGCGTGTTCATGCCTGAAGCGTACCGGAGCCCGCGGGCACCGGCAGCCGAAGGGTCAGCAGATGGACGGAAGGATCTCGACGCCGTCACTGATGTGCAGCAGGGTGCGCCCCCTGCCGCCGTCGAGGTCTATCCAGACCACGGTGTGGTCGTCCGTGACGGCATCGACGAGGCCACCGGTTTCGTAGCCGGGATGCGTCCGGACGGAGACCCGGTCCCCGCGCCGCAGGCTCTTCCAGCGGGGATCGGGTTCGACCCGGTGCGGTGATGGTTCGTCGGTGCGTTGAATGCGGTGCCTGGCCATGATGTCCCCAGCTGTCGGTTGAACGGTCCGTCGTGAGATTTCAGCCTAGGAGGCGAAGGTGAACGCCAGTTGACCGGAAGCTGGGAATCCGGTGATCACGCACCGGCGGGCCGGGGCCCGCGGTCAGGGAAGGCGGACGCCCAGGGCTGCGAGCTTGGCCTCGAGGATCTGCGCGACGCCGTCATCGTCGAAGTGGGGGGCCTGTTGGCCGGCCGCGCGGATGGCTTCCGGGTGGCCGCTGGCCATCGCGTACCCATCCCCGGCCCAGCGCAGCATTTCGATGTCGTTGGGCATGTCCCCGAACGCCACCACGTCGCCGGCCTCGATACCCAGGGACGCTGCGTACTCGGCGAGCGTGACGGCCTTGTTGACGCCCGGGAGGGACAGTTCGAGCAGGGCGATGTTTGGCGCCGAATGCGTCGCCGCGGCCAGATGCGCGACGGCGGGCGTCACTTCGGCGAGGAACTCGTCCGCGGTGCCCTCTCTCACGACGGCGAGGAACTTCACCACGGAATCGTTCACAGTGAGCGTGCTGTGCAGCGGCGCCGGGGTAAATTCGGCGAGCAGCTCGCTGGAACCGTTCTCGATAAAGCCCGGCTCCAGGTGGAATCCGGTCAGGGTTTCAGCGGCGAACAGTGCCGAGGGCCGGATCCGCTGGATGATGCGGCGCGTCTCGAACACGGCGTCGAGGTCCAGGCCCTGGGCCGAAACCACCCGGTCAGCTTCGAGGTCCCAGACCACGGCGCCGTTGGAGCAGATGACTGTCCCGGTGTGCCCCAGCTGGTCCTCCAGCGGGTGTAGCCAGCGCGGCGGGCGTCCCGTGACGAAGACCAGTTCCACCCCGGCTTCGCGGCAGGCATGGAAGGCGCGGACCGTGCGGTCGCTGATTTTGCCGTCGTGGCCGAGGATCGTTCCGTCAATGTCACTTGCTACCAGCCGCATACTGCCAGTCTACGTGGGCGCGCTGGAGCGGGGACCCGGTGGGGTACCTCGCGGGACGAGCACTGGTGCCGTTCGGTGCCGCTGGCCGACGCTGGACGGCCGTGCGGTCGCGGGCGTCGGGCCCGGGCCGACGTCGGGCGGCCGGGCGGGGGTGCGGGCACTGGCGGCCGGGCGGGGGGGTGCAGGCACTGGCGGCGCGGCCCGACGTCGAACTCGCCGGAACCGCGCGAAGTCGCCGCAAGGTTACGGCGAACTCGCAGGCTTCCGGCGAATTGGTGGGCGGACGGGGCATTCGTGGGCGGGCGTGGGCGGTTGCAGGCGGCGTGGGCGGTCGCGGGCGGGGGGGTGCGGGCACTGGCGGCCGGGCGGGGGGTGCGGGCACTGGCGGCGCGGGCCGACGCCGAACTCGCCGGAACCGCGCGAAGTCGCCGCAAGGTTACGGCGAACTCGCAGGCTTCCGGCGAATTCGTGGGCGGGCGCGGGCGGTTGCAGGCGGCGCGGGCGGTTGCAGGCGGCGTGGGCGGTTGCAGGCGGGCGTGGGCGGTCGCGGGCGGGCGTGGGCGGTCGCGGGCGGGCTGCGTTTAGTGCCGGCGCCTAATGCCGTTCGTAGATCCCTGTCAGGGTGGCCCGGGCCAGGGTGTGGCGGGAGAGCTTGGCTTCGAGGCTTGCCGGGGAGGTGCGGTTGTCCAGTCCGGACTGCTCGACGTCGAGGGCGTGGACCGTGACGACGTAGCGGTGCGGACCATGGCCAGGCGGCGGCGCTGCCCCCAGGTAGCCGTGGAAGCCGGCGTCGTTCTTCAGCTGCAGGGCGCCCGGCGGGAGCTCGCGCCCGCCCTCTGCGCCCGCCCCGGCCGGCAGCGACGTAACATCGGCCGGGAGGTCCAGGACCGCCCAGTGCCAAAACCCGCCGCGGCCGGGGGCATCCGGATCGAACACGGTCACGGCGTAGCTCCGGGTTCCGGCCGGTGCGCCGCTCCAGCTCAGCTGCGGGGACTCGTCCTGGCCGCCGGCCCGCATCTTGCCGCTGCGCTGCGGCGCCGGAAGGGTTTGGCCGTCCTGGAACGACCCGCTGCTGACGTGGAAAGTCGGGGCGTCGTGGCTTGTCATGGCTGCCTTTCAGATGATGGGGAGATCGGCACTTTCAGGGTCGGTGGTCCCCGAATCCGCAGGCAGGGACGCCTGAGCTTCGAGCTCCATCCGGTTCAGTTCTGCGCGGGTTGGCGGGTTGGCGCCGGCGCGCGACACCGTCACAGCAGCTGCCCACGCCGCGCGCGCCAGGAGGTCGCGGAGGTTGTCGGCGGACAGTTCGCGAAGGCCCTTGCGGTTCTGGGCCCCGTCGAGTCCGAGATCCACGACCCCGGACAGCAGCGCTGCCATGAAGGAATCGCCGGCGCCCACGGTGTCCGCCACATTGACTGAAGGAGCAGCGAACTGGGCTTCGCCGGAGGCGTTGACACCCCAGGGCCCCTCCGCGCCGCGCGTCACCACCACCAGGGCCGGGCCCTCCGAGCCGCCCAGGGACAGCCAGCGGCGGGCCGAATCCAGCGGGCCCTCCCCGGGGTAGAGCCAGGCCAGGTCCTCGTCCGAGGCCTTGACAACGTCGGCAAGAGAGACGAACTTTTCGGTTTGCCGGCGCGCGTAGTCCACGTCCATGATGATGCTGGGGCGGCAGTTCGGATCGAAGCTGATGGTCACGGAGGGATGGGCATGCTCGACGGCGGCCAGCACGTCCGCGGCGCCGGGGGCGAGCATCGTGGCGATCGACCCTGTGTGCAGCAGGGTGGTGCCCTGCAGCATGAACGGCAGCCGGTCCGCGAGGCCGGGCAGCTCCCAGGCGAGGTCGAAGGTGTAGCTGGCGGCGCCGTCGTCGTCGATCAGTGCGGTGGCTACGCTGGTGGGAAGCTCGTCCGGTCCCACCGGGAGCAGCACCGAACTGGATCGCAGATGCGCCGCCACCGCTTCGCCGTAGGCATCCCTTCCGTAGCGGCCGATGAACTGCACCGGGTGGTCCAGCCTCGCCAGCCCTACCGCAACATTGAGGGGGCTTCCGCCCACATGGGCCTGAATACCGGAGGAGCGCTGGACGACGTCGACGAGGCCCTCGCCAATTACTGTGAGCATGGTCATACTCTGCCAGAGAACGCGGCCCGACGCTCCAGTGTTTCGCCTCTGCGGTCGGCTCAGCCGGGGGCAGCGCGGACCTGGTCGAGGCGGATCCCGGCGGATCCCGCATCGCGGAACCTGGCGTCGATGTGCCTCACGTCCCGGCCCGCACGGCTCAGCAGGCTGGCTGCAATGCCGGCCCGGTAGCCGGTGGCGCAGTGCACCCACAGCTTCCCGGCGGGCACATCCGCCAGGCGCGGCAGCAGATCATGGAGCGGGATGTTCACGGCGCCGGCCACCCGTGACCTCGCGTATTCGTCGGCGCGGCGCACATCGAGGACGGTGTCCGCCGGCGAACGGCCGGCCAGCACGCCGTCCCAGCCCACCCGGGGATAGGAGTCCAGGACGGCCTGGGGTGCCAGCGCGTGCGGGTCCGTTCCGACGGCCGCGTCCGGGGCGTCGATGCCGATCCGTGAGAGGTCGCGGACTGCATTCTCCACATCGGCAAGGGAACCGACCAGGGTCAACGGCTCCTGCAACGGCAGGAGCCAGCCCAGATAGGTGCTGAAACTGTTGCCGTATTCGAAGCTCACACTGCCGTGCAGGTGCTGGTGGGCGAACGCAACGCGCTGCCGCAGGTCCACCACCCATTCGCCGGCCGCGAGGCGCCGGGCGAGCTCCGCGGTGTCCAGCGATTCCGGCACGGCCAGCTCCGCCGGGCCCGGTCCCCGGGCGTTGGCCACGGCCATGTGGGCGTAGTAGGAGGGGTAGGCGGTGAGGTTGGCGACGAGTTCGCGGACGAAGTGGTCCTCGTCCGCGTCTGTGAGTGCGTGGTTGGCGGTCATCTGCTCGGCGATAGTCGAGGATCCCGCGCCACTGGCCGGTCCCGAGGAGCAGAACGAGCCGAAGCCGTGCGTCGGGAAGAGGGCCGCGCCGGCGGCGGCCTCCGCGACCAGGCGACGCACCGAGGAGTACTGGTCGTGGGTGAGACCGACCGTGTCGGCCGCGGCAACGAGGTCCGTGCGGCCGACCGAGCCGTAGAGCAGGCTGCCGCCGGAGAAAACGGCTTGCGTCGCGCCGTCGTCCACGATGAAGGACAGGTGCGTGTGGGTGTGACCTGGGGTGGCGATGGCCTTGACGTTCAGCGCGCCGACCCGGACAGTCTGGCCGTCCGTGATCGGCTGGCGTTCGAACTCCACGGGCTCCGCAGCGTTCACAAGGTAGCTCGCGCCGTGCGCCCGCGCCAGGGCAAAGCCCCCGGTGAGGTAGTCGTTGTGCAGGTGGGTTTCCGCCACGTGCGTGATCCGGACCCCGGCGTCCCGGGCAGCGGCTTCCACCCGGTCGATGTCCCGCTGCGGGTCAATGACCAGCGCCACCTCACCGTCATGGACGAGGTAGCTGCGGTCCCCCAGTTGTGGGGTCTCGATCACAATGACGTCCATGATCCCCTCTTGCGGGCTGCCCGGCCGAGCGCCGGAAAGCCGGCCGGCGCCTACCCACTAATGATATCGGGAGGGCATGGGCACAAGGGGCGGAAAGGCAACTGACGGCCCCGCCTACCCGCCGCTGTCCTGCTGGTAGACGTCCGGGATGCCATCGTGGTCCGAGTCGATTTTCTCGTCCTCCTCGGCCTCACGGTAATGCCGGTTCCGGGTCCGCAACACCACAGTGGCCAGCAGTGCGGCCAGCAGGGAGGCTGCCAAAATCCCAACCTTGGCATGATCGTCGTGGACACTGCCATGACCGAAGCTCAGCTCGGCAACCAGCAGCGAAACCGTGAAGCCGATGCCGGCCAGGATTGCCACACCCAGGATGTCGATCCACTTGAACGACTCATCCAGGCGGGCCTTGGTGGCCTTGGTCAGCAACCAGGTGGTGCCGAGGATGCCGAGCGGCTTACCCAGAACGAGGGCAAGGATGATGCCCACGGCCACCGGGCTGCCGAGGGCCGAGCCGAGTCCCTCCCAGCCGCCCACCGCAACACCGGCCGAGAAAAAGGCAAAGACCGGCACCGCGATGCCGGCGGAGAGAGGACGGAAACGGTGTTCGAAGACCTCCGCCAGCCCGGGCCCGGCCGCCGGGCCGCCGCTGGCCTGGGAGCGGAGGACCGGGACGGCAAAGCCCAGCAGGACGCCAGCCACAGTGGCGTGGATGCCGGAGGCATGGACCAGCGCCCAGACCATCACGCCTAGCGGCAGCAGGATCAGCCAGGCGGCACCGGCCTTGACGCCGAAGAAGCGGCGGTACTTTTGCGCCAGGAAGGTGTAGAGGCCCAGCGGAATCAGGGCCAGCAGGAGCGGCACCGGCTGGAGGTCGCTGGTGTAGAAGACCGCGATGATGGTGATGGCCAGCAGATCGTCCACCACGGCGAGGGTCAACAGGAAAATGCGCAGGGCGCTCGGGAGATGCGATCCGATGATGGCCAGCACCGCGACTGCGAAGGCGATGTCGGTGGCGGTGGGGATGGCCCAGCCTCGCAGGGTCCCGGGACTGCCGAAATTGACCAGGGCGTAGATGAGGGCCGGAAGGACAACGCCCCCGACGGCGGCGGCCACCGGAACGACCGACTTGCTGGGCTGGCGCAGGTCCCCGGCGATGAATTCCCGTTTGAGCTCGAGCCCGACCAGGAAGAAGAAGATGGCGAGCAGCCCGTCGGCGGCCCAGGCCCCCAGGCTTAGGTCCAGGTGCCACGGCTCGTAGCCGATGGTGAAGTCCCGGAGGGCAAAGTAGCCGCCGGACGCCGGCGAGTTGGCCCAGATGAGGGCAATCACGGCCGCCGCCACCAGCAGGGCACCGCCCACCGTTTCTTTCCGGAGGATTTGCCCGATCCGCAACACTTCGGCATAGCTGTTCCGGCTGAAGACAGTGCGGGACGGCGCGGAGGACGGCGGCGGGACGGGAGAAGACGGGTGGCTCATGTGGGGTCCTAAAACTTGGCTCGACAGAACTGTTGCCGACCAGACTTCCCGGCGCACCTCGATCCAGTCTAGGCATCTACCGGGTCTCCCGCCAGCGGCCCGCGGCCCGCGTCGGCACCCGGACCTTGGGGCCGAATCAGGCGCCTGGATTTGGCGGAAAGGCCTACCACACATCGGCAATGATAAGTAGGCTTGGTATGTGGCTTGGCTGGTGGACCCAGTCGGACCACGTCCGAGGAAGCACTGACCGAGAGAGGACCGAAGTGAGCGATAAACCAAACCCCATCGAGATCCAGAAGTTCCTGGCCGGGGTCAATTACCCAGCCGACCGCTCCACTCTCATTTCGACGGCCGAGAAGGAGGGCGCAGACGGCGACGCGCTGAATGCACTCAAAAACATTCCGGACAAGGAATACGACGGCCCCACGGCTGTGAGCTCTGCCGTCTCGAATACCGACAAAAAGTAGCGATCAAACCAAGGAGTGCGAAATGTCCACTGTTGCCAGAGACATCATGACCGGCGGTGTTGAGTGCGTCGGTGAGAAGGAGACACTGGAGCAGGCAGCCCGGAAACTGAAGGAGCTCGACGTCGGGTCCTTGCCGATCTGCGGGGAGGACAACCGGCTCAAAGGGATGCTGACGGACCGCGACATCGTGGTCAAGTGCCTCGCCGAAGGCGGCGACCCGCGCTCGGTGACGGCCGGCGAACTCGGCGAGGGGAAACCCGTAACCATCGGCGCCGACGACAGCATCGAACAGGCCATTCGGACCATGCAGGAACACAAGGTCCGCCGACTCCCGGTGATAGACGGCCATGAACTGGTCGGCATACTGAGTCAGGCCGATATCGCGCGCAATTATCCGGAGGAGCGCGTCGGGGAGCTCGTCGAATTCATTTCCTACTGAGACCGCCCGACGCTCAGGCCAGCAGCGACTGCACCAGCTCGCGGCACTTCCGGTACGCGGCGGCCTTGGGGTCGATGAGCGCGAAATGGTCGCCAGGAATTCTGAGGAGCTGGACCGGCGCTCCCGCTGCTTTGGCTGCTGCCACGTAGGTCTCCGACTGGCTCACAGGGACCGTGTCATCTTCGGTTCCGTGGACCGCGTAGACGGGGATGTTCAACGGGACCGCGCTCATCGGATCCGCATATTTATGCCGTTTGGGGTATTTCTCGGAGGATCCGCCCAGCAGGTTGCTGACCGCCCCGTTACTCAGGTTCAGCCTCTCGGCGGCGGCAAGGTTCAATACGCCCGACTGGCTTACGACGCCGGTGAGACGCACCGCGCCGTCGTCTTTCCGGAGCAGCTGGCGGTCCGCATCCGGCGCACCGATCTGGCCGAGCCGGTCACGACCGGCGGCCCAGACGGCAAGGTGTCCACCGGCCGAATGGCCCAAGGCGACGACGCGATCCAGCCCCAGCCCGTGCTCGCCCGCAACGTCCCGCAGCTTGTCGATCCCGGCGAGCACGTCGGAGAAAGTGTTAGGCCAACCGCCGCCGTTGCCTGCGCGGCGATATTCGATGTTCCACGCTGCCATGCCGTGGGCCGCGAGGTCCTTGGCCAGCGGTTCACCGAGTTCCGCGCCGTACTGGGAACGCCAGTACCCGCCATGAATGACGACCACAATGCCCTTGGGTGCTGCCACGTCCGGCAGGAAAAGCTCTCCCCACTGGCTCGGGGAGTCGCCATAGCTGTACTTGTGCCGCTTCACAGTGTCCTCCTTAGGGCCTGGTGAACACGCAGCGGAGTTTGCCCCCAATGTCACCAACGCTGCGGCCGCGCTCAGAGTACGACGCCGTACAGCAGCCTTGTGCAGAGCCTACCTTGGTCATCATGCGACTCGGCGTAAGCCGCCCAGCAGGGCGCCTGCAGCGGTCCGCGCGCGGTCGTCCAAAGCGCTGCGGGCGGACGTCCGAATGCGCGGCAGGGGTGTCAGCCTCCCGCCGTCGTACCTCCGCCGTAAGCTGGTCACATGGCGAGCAACTGGGAACGGCTGGACCCGAGCCTGCGCGAATCCGTGCAGGAAAACGTGGAACTCTACGAGCGGCTCCGCCCTGCCCTGAAGCTAGTCACCCGGGAGGTCCTGCTCGCCCTGCGCACAATGCTCAAGGGCACCGAGGTGACGCCGCTGTTCGTTACCGGCCGCACCAAGACCGTGGAGTCCTTCCGGGAGAAGATCTCCCGGATCGAGGAACCCCTTGAGCCGGGCGGCCCGCCGGTGCTGAAGTTCCCGGACCCGTTCCGGACGCTGAACGACATGGTGGGCGTGCGCGTCATCACCAAGCTGCCCGCCGAAAACGCCGCGGTGGCCAACCTGATCAAGCGCCAGCGCCAGCTCTTCGACTGCCGCGGCGACCGTGAAAAGGACATCGGTTCGATCGAATCCGGCACCTACGGCTACTCCAGCCGGCACCTGATCCTGCGGACCATCCAGAACGAGGCCGTCAAGGCCTACCAGCAGCTCTTCAACCCGGACGTCCCGCCGAACGGCAGCTACTTCTTTGAGTGCCAGATCCGCACCGTGTTCGCGCACGCCTGGAGCGAGATCGAGCATGACATCCGCTTCAAGGCCGAGGACCCCCGCGCTTGGACGCCGCATTTCGACCGGCAGTTCACGGCCACGGCGGCGATGCTGGAGACCGTGGAGGGCGCCTTTTCCGACCTTCACGACCGCTACGAGGAGGTCCGTAGCTACTGGGACATGGACGGTGAAGGTGCCGCCCAGCTCACCCCGAACCGGATCCGGGACGTCTGGCGGACCCTGCTGCCGCATGTGGACCGGAAGGTCGACGACGACTGGGGCTGGGCCGCCGAACTGATGGCCGCGCACGGTCTCAACCAGACCGTTCAGCTCGCCGGGCTGCTGAGCGCCAACCGGATCACCGAGGTCCGTAAGGCCCTCGACCACCGCTACTCCCCCGGCCCGGACCGGCTCCTCGACGACCTGCTGCTTTGGCAGTACGGCACCCAGCACATCGACCTCACCGCAGAAGCCGCCGACGTCGTCCCTCACCCCCGCCGGGACAGCCTGCTCCGGCGGCTCAAGCAACTCGAACGGTACCGGCTGACCCAGGCGTAGCGTGGCCCGAACCCGCGGGCTTTGAGGGGGCTATTGACGCCCGGACGCGGGTTCGTATCGTGGAGTCATGGGCAACATCCAGGAAACGGTCGACGCGTTTTTCGACCGTTACGCCCGCGCCCTGCTCGATCACGATGCGAGGGCGCTTGCCGGACTGTACGCTGTTCCGTCGCTGATTATCTTCCCGGGACGGTCCATCCCGGTCAGTGAGGCCCGGCAGACGGAGGAGTTTTTTGCGTCCGCGTGGGGCCAATACGAGGGGATCTCCGAACTCGAGAAGCAGCTCGCCATTCTGGGCGAGGCGCCGGGAAGCGTCTGGGTCGACGTCACCTGGTCCTATGGCGGCCGTCTCCGGGAGCGCTTCTGCTACCAGCTTGTCAACGGACCCGCGGGCTACCAGATTGCCGTGCTCACACTGATGGCCGCGGATTAGGTCATACTATTGGGTCTTTTTGCGCGGCCCCGGCACGCCTACCTTAGGAGGAGTAGCGGCCCGCCCCGGGCCGCCGGACCACGGAGGACCTTCCCATGACAACGCACGTCGCAGACTGCAGTGTTTCCAACTGTTCCTTCAACGACCACTCGCATTGCAACGCCGCAGCCATCACGGTCGGCGGCACCGAAGACCATGCATCCTGCGCCACCTTCATCGACACCGGCACCCACGGCGGCCTGCCCAAGGTTCTCGCCGACGTCGGGGCGTGCCAGCGCGCCGAATGCACCCACAACGACCACCTGATGTGCAAGGCTCCGGAGGTACACGTCGGCCCGGGCGCGGATAACGCCGACTGCCTCACCTACGCACACCGCTAGTCCGAACCGCCGGCTCCGGCCGCTTTCCCCGCCGGGTTCCGGGTCACCCCCTGCCCGCCGGGTCCCGGGTCACCCCTGCCCGCCGGGACCCGGGTCACCCCTGCCCGCCGGGGAAGCCGGGGAAGCGGCTGACGTAGGCCCGTTGCCACGGCGTTTCCACGGCTCCGCGGCGGTAGTGCTGCCGCACGTAGTCGACAGCCTCCGCCGGGGGAACGCCATCGAGGACGGCGATGCAGGCGAGGGCGGTGCCGGTCCGGCCGCGGCCGCCCCAACAGGCAACCTCTACCCGCTCCGATTCGGCGCGGCGCCAGGCTTCCTCGAGAGCATCCCGGGCATCCGCATTATCCGCAGGCAGACGCAGATCGGGCCAGCGGACCCAGCGGAACTCCCAGTCCACCGGACGCGGCCGCCGGCCCAGCAGGTACAGCCCGAACTCGGGCCGCGGGCCGCCCGGAAAAGGCGCCAACAGCCCCCGGCCGCGGATGAGCCGTCCGGAGGGAAGACTGAGCACGCCGGCCTGGCCCGGCTCCCACATCTGCGTCATGAATCCGAGCGTAGTCGTTCCATCGCGCGCGTTCAGCCGGCCAGGTCCCGGCGCAGTACCGCCTTGCGCCGCAACTTTCCGTCCGAAAGTATGGCGGCGGCCTGCCCGGACTCCCTAGAGTGGCCAAGGAAGTCCCGCCCGCCGAAAGGAATCCACGGATGTCATTCCAGGCCTACCTCAACGCGATCGAGGATAAGACCGGGCTCACGCCTCGCGCGCTCCTCGAGATTGCACAGCAAAAGGGCTACGACGCTCCGTCCGTGGAAGCGGGCGAGATCCTCGACTGGCTGAAGGACGAATACGGGCTGGGCCGCGGCCATGGCATGGCGCTGGTCCACGTCATCAAGAAAGGACCCGACATCGGCACCAAGCATGTCGGTACCACGGGCGCGCACAGCGACGAGTCGGAGACGCTGTGGCTCGACGGCAGAGCCACGAAGCCTCTGCTGTAACCGCGGGCCGCTGGGCTAGGAACCGAGCTTGCCGGCGAGGCGTTCGCGCATCTGGACGCTCGCGTCGTTGAGCCCGACGATCCTGACCTCTTTGCCGTGGTTCCGGTACTTCTCCGTGATGGCATCCAGCGCGGCAATGGTCGAGGCATCCCAGAGATGCGAGGCATGTAGGTCGATGACCACCCGCTGCGGGTCCAGGGCGTAGTCGAACCGGGTGTACAGCTCGTTCGAGGAGGCGAAGAAGAGCTCGCCGTTCACGCGGTACGTGGCGAGCCGGACGCCGTCGACCTCGGTCACGGTGCGCTCCACGGTGACGAAGTGGGCGACGCGCCGGGCGAACAGCACCATCGCCACCAGCACTCCGACGCCGACGCCGATCGCCAGGTTGTGCGTGGTCACGACGCCGGTCACGGTGGCGACCATGACCAGGGTTTCGCTCTTGGGCAGGGCCTTCAGCGTGGCGGGACGGATGCTGTGCCAGTTGAAGGTGGCGACCGAGACGAAGATCATCACAGCCACGAGCGCGGCCATCGGGATCAGCGACACGATATCGCCAAGGACCACCACGAGGATGAGGAGGAAGACGCCGGCCAGGAACGTGGAGATCCGGGTCCGGGCGCCGGAGGCTTTGACGTTGATCATGGTCTGGCCGATCATCGCGCAGCCGCCCATCCCGCCGAAGCAGCCGGTCACGACGTTCGCCACGCCCTGGCCCCAAGCCTCCCGCGTCTTGGAGGAGCGGGTGTCCGTGACGTCGTCCACGAGTTTGGCTGTCATGAGCGATTCGAGCAGGCCGACGCAGGCCGTGGCCAGGGCGAATGGAAAGATGACCTGCAGCGTCTCCAGGGTGAACGGAACGTTGGGCACGAACAGGACCGGCAGGGACTCCGGCAGCGCCCCTTTGTCCCCCACCGTAGGGACGGCGAGGGCGGCCAGCACCGTGATGAGCGTCAGGACCACGATGGCAACGAGTGGCGCGGGGACTGCCGTGGTGAGCCGCGGCAGCCCGAAGACGATCAGCAGGCCCAGTGCGGTGAGCGGATAAACCAGCCAGGGGACGCCGATCAGCTCGGGGACCTGGGAGAGGAAGACGAGGATGGCCAGGGCGTTGACGAACCCGACCATGACCGACCGCGGGATGAAGCGCATGAGCCTCGCCACCCCGGCGAGGCCCAGGAGAATCTGCAGGATGCCGGCCAGGATCACCGCGGCCACGAGGTAGTCCAGCCCGTGCGATCTCACCAGCGGCGCGATCACCAGCGCGACGGCGCCGGTGGCGGCAGAGATCATCGCCGGACGCCCGCCGACGAAGGCGATGGTGACGGCCATCGTGAAGGAGGCGAAGAGCCCGATCCGGGGGTCGACGCCGGCGATGATCGAGAAGGCGATTGCCTCCGGGATCAAGGCCAGCGCGACGACGAGCCCGCCGAGGACCTCGGTCTTCAGCCGGCGCGGGGACTGGAGGGCGCCGCGGACCGACTGCAGCTGTTCGGGGGTGGGGGCGGGGACGACGGCGGGTTTGGCGGCCATTGCTGGCTCCGTTCAGGCTCGGTTGAGACGCAGCACCGCGCCAGAAGGGTTCATCCGGAATCAGGGGCACCGGCCGTGGTGGCCGCAGCTCGCCTGCGTCTCAACTCTACCGCGGGGGGTGGCGCACGACCCCGGGCCCGTCGCGCGGAGCCTTTCGACGGCACGGGCCAAAAATCTGACATATTTCGGCAGCGATCGGTCATGAACTGGCTCCGTTGCGGCCGCAATGCCACCATGCTTGGATGCTTGAGGCAACCAAAACCCCACAGTCCACCCCGAAGACCCGTGCCGACGCGGCCCCGGTCAATCCCGCCCACGCCGCCGAGGCCAAAATCGCCAGGATCGCCGTTACGGTTTTCCCGCTGCTGGTTGTCGTGGCCGGAGTCGCGGGCTACCTGCTGCCGGACGCCTTCAAGCCGCTGGGCCCCGGCGTGCCGTACCTGCTGGGCATCATCATGTTCTGCATGGGCCTGACCCTGACGCCGCCGGACTTCGCCTCCGTGGCCAAACGCCCCTGGGCCGTGGTCCTCGGCATCGTGGCGCACTACGTCATCATGCCCGGGGCCGGCTGGCTGATCGCCGTCGCCCTGAACCTGTCACCTGAACTGGCCGTCGGCCTGATCCTGGTCGGCTGCGCCCCCTCGGGCACTGCCTCCAACGTGATGGCCTTCCTGGCCAAGGGCGACGTCGCCCTCTCCGTTGCCGTCGCTTCGGTGTCCACCCTGATCGCCCCGGTGGTGACGCCGCTGCTGGTGCTTTTCCTGGCCGGGTCCTACCTGCAGATCGACGCCGGGGGAATGGTCCTGGACATCGTCAAGACGGTCCTGCTGCCGGTAATCGTCGGCCTGTTGGCCCGCCTGTTCCTCAAGAAGTTCGTCGCCAAGGTGCTGCCGGTCCTGCCCTGGGCCTCCGCCGTCGTGATCTCGCTGATCGTGGCGATCGTGGTGGCCGGCAGCGCTAGCAAGATCGTTGCCGCCGGCGGAATCGTGTTCCTCGCGGTGGTGCTGCACAACGGCTTCGGCCTGGGCCTTGGGTACCTGGCCGGCAAGCTGGGCCGCCTGGACGACAAGGCCCGCCGGGCGCTGGCGTTCGAGGTCGGCATGCAGAACTCGGGCCTGGCCGCGACGCTGGCCACGGCGCACTTCAGCCCGCTGACCGCGCTGCCCTCCGCTGTATTCTCGCTCTGGCACAACATCTCCGGCGCGATCGTCGCTGCCTGGTTGGCGCGGCGCCCGCTGCGCGACGCCTAAGCCAGGGCAAGGCGGCGGTCAGGCGCGCAGCCGCCCGGCCAGGGTGGCGACGGCCAGCTCGAAAAGCGGGCCGGCCCCGTCCGGACCAGGAGTTTCCGGCGGGAGGACGTCGACGCCGTCGATGTCCAAAGTGTTTGAGAAGACCAGCTGGGCCACGCCCCGTGTGACAAGTTCGGCCATTGTCTCGAGGTCGGCGGGGCTCCGGTCGGCAGGCACGGAGCCGAGGATGACGCCGTCGGCCCCGCCGGAAAGCATGAACGGCCGCCAGCTGTCACCCACAAGAACCACCGGCTGGTACCCGTACCGGGGGAGGATCCCTGCTGCGGCGGAAGCCAGCTCCCGGTCCCAGTCGTCCTCGAGGTCTGTGACGGCGACGGCCACGAGGTCCGTCCGCCCGCGGCGCATGCCGCGGGCGGCCCGGTTGGGCACGTAGCCGAGTTCGCGGGCTGCGGCGTGGACGCGGTCCTGGGTGGGCTGGCTGATCCGGGTGGTCCCGCCGCCCCGGCCCGAGAGCACGTAGGAGACGGTGGTCAGGGACACCCCTGCTGCCTCCGCCACGTCTCGGATGGTCGGTGTGGATCCATACCGCACTGCTTGCTCCCCGGGTGCTTCCCCGCCGCGAAACCGGGGCGGTCCTGAAAATGCCGTTCCGGGTTGAACTTTAGCCGGTGGGGCCTCCTGCGGAATCCTGGTGCAAGTTCTTGGTGAAGGCCAGCGGACCGATGGTTTCCGGATCGGCGGACAGGTCGAACTGGGGCTCGTAGCCGGAGCTGAGGTACAGGTGCTTTGCCTCGGGCTGGCGGGGCCCGGTGGTCAGGTAGATCCCCCGATAGCCGCGCCGGGCCGCCAGCACCTCGAGCTCAGCGAGCACAAACCGGGCCAGTCCGCGGCGGCGGTGGCCGGAGTGGGTCCAGATCCGCTTGAATTCAGCAGTCTGCGGATCTCGCCGGCGGAACGCGCCGCCGGCCACGGATTCACCGCCCTCCTGCACGATCAGCAACGCGCCGCCGGGGCCCGCGAATTCGCAGGCCGGGTACCGGTTGAGCTCCTCCGCGGCGGCTCCCCGGCCGAAGAGATTGCCGTACCGGGTGTCGTATTCGACGGCCAGTTCGTCCAGGAGCGGCCGCACGCGGGGATCGCTCATCGGCAGGTTGAGGACGGTCAGCTCGGCAGGACGCAACGGCGCTGCTGCGCGGGCAGTTGCAGAGTTCATGGTCGGGCCTTTCCGCCGGCGGCCGCCGGCGACGCGGATTCGGACGTGGTTTCGGGTGCGGTTTCAGACGATGTTTCGGGTGCCGGCTGGCCGGAGTGATCGCCGGCGAGGATCGTCAGGATACGCCGGGCCAGGGCGTCGTTTTCGCGGAACGGCGCCGCGTTGGTGCCGGGCCGGGCGAACGCCCCTGCCCCCCACCCCGAGGTTCCCGGGCCGACGCCGAACAGCCGCGGCTGGCGCTCCCCCACCGGGTTGAGCAGCTCGTTGTGCTCTGAGACGAGCAGCCGCCCGGTTGCGTGCAGGCCATCGGCGCTGAGCAGTTCCTGGCCGGCGCCGATCCCGGCCCGGTGCAGCTGGCGCAGGAGCGGGTTGGTCGAGCCGGCGACGGACGGTGCGGGCAGCCTGGCCTCGATGAACGCGGTGGCCGTTAGGGTGCTGCCGGCGGCAGCCGAGGTGGCGACGAACAGGCCGGAGGCCTCGTCCGCCGTCACTTCCAGCCCGGGGCCAAGGAAGCGCAGGACGCCGGCCCGGTGCAGCGCCAGCATCTCCCGCAGGCGGCGCGGCGGCGGGCCGGAATCCACGAAGCTGAAGAAGCCGTGCCACCAGCCGTGGACGTGCTGCTGGGAGCGGGAGTTCAGCCGTTCCGGCGGGACCAGCCGGCCCAGCTCCATGTAGACCTTGAGCAGCGCCGTAAACAGGGCCAGGGTTTCGGAATGGTCCGGGCTGGTGCGCAACCGCAGATCCGTTTCGATGTAGGCGGTGACGGCCTCCTGAACGTCGTCCGCGCCGGTGAAGCTGCGGCTGCCGAAGGGGTGGTCCAGGTGCTCGAGGTCCAGGTGCAGCCCCGGATCCGGGACAGTCTCACAAACCAACTGGCGGCGTTCCGGGCTGTACCAATCCACCGCGGCGAAACGCCCGGCGAACTGGTCCCAGGTAGCGCTGACTCGGTCCGGATAGCCCGTGAAGAGCTCCCGGTAGTAGCCGTACCCGGCGTCCTTGGCGATCAGCGGCCAGAGCTGGGTGCGGAAATCGAGTTCGCCATGTTCGGACAGGAGCGCCTCAACCTCCCCGGCGGTGAAGAACCGCGGCGACCCGGCCGGTTCGCCCCGCAGGGCGGAAGAGATCTTCGAGTGGTAGGGCACGCCCCGCCGCGAGCCCGCCCAGATCCGGGGCTCGGCACCGGACGGGAGGTAGCGCAGGCCGCCGTCCGGAGCGTCCTCGAAGCGCCCGCCCCGGCCTTCCATCAGCAGGACCAGCAGGTCCACGAACGCCAGCCCCATGCCGGAGACGATCACGTCCTGACCGGCGCGGATCGCGGAGTAGTCGACGTCGGTGGTGTAGCTGGGCGGGGCGTGGAATCCCCCGCGGCGGGCGGCGAATTCTGCCCAGGCCGCGGATTCCGCCCCGGGCAACGAGTCCGTGTGCCCGAGCGCGGAGACCACGACGTCGGCCCGCAACGACGCGCCCGTGGCCAGCCGCACGGTGTAGGCCGCCTCTCCCTCGCCACGTGCCGGCACTCCGGTTCCCGCCGGTGTTGCCGGCTCGACGGCGACGGCAGTGTCCCGGTGGACGGTGACGGCGGCATCCGGGGCGAGCTGCGCCACGGCGCGACGGAAGAACCATTCGAGATAGCAGCTCTGGAGCTGCCTGGTGGGGAACGTGGCGCCGGAGAGTTCCTTCAGCTGATCCCGCAGCGCCGCGGTGAACTCCGGAACGTCAGGAATGGACCCGTCCAGCACTCCGGCGGCCCAGTCGGCGAGCGCGGGCCCCTCCGCTGCGGGGCCCTCGCACTGCACCGAGGCGTCGGTGAACATGGTGACGTCCGCCGCGGCCGAGTTGAGCATCAGCCCGGGGTGCTGTTCGTAGCGCCAGATCCGTCCCGAGCCGGCAGTGTGGGGCTCGACGACGTGGACGTCCAGGCCGCCGCTGAAAAGCTCAGCCCGGTTGGCGGCCAGACGCTCCAGAATGCCGGCGGTGCGGGGGCCGCCGCCGACAAAGACGACGGAGGGCAGTTTCGCGGGCATGGGACTCCTTTCGGGACAGGTCCAATTCAGGTGCTTCAGGGCCCTCATGCTAGGCACCGGAAACGGTGCCGGGCGACGCTGCGGTAATGGCCGTTCACGCCGCGTCACGAGGCGTCAGAAAGCGCAAGAAACCGCCTCATGACGCCGCGTGTAGCCGCGTGAACCAATGCAACCTGCCGCCTTGCTGGGCCTTCGGGGCGCCCCTAGATTTGCAGCCAAGCCAACCCAAACGAAGCGAATGGAAGCGAGGTGGCGCATGAGCCCGATAACAACCACGGCGACGCAGTCCGCACCCGAACCTGCGGTGACAGACACCCGGGCGGGTGCTGCGCCGGCCATCGACAGCAGCACCGTCGGCGGCACGGACGGCACCGACGGCACCGGCGGAGCACGCCCGGGTCTCCGCGGGCCCGCCACCGACTACGCCGACTATCGGGTGGTTGCGGCCCGGCATCCTTGGCGCTGGGTGGGCACGGCCGTCGTCGCCCTCGGTGTGGCCGCCGTCGCCTGGTCCCTCGCCACCAACCCGCGCTGGGAATGGGGCGTCGTGGCGCAGTGGTTCACGGCGAAGTCAATTGTGGACGGCCTGCTGGAGACGCTGAAGCTGACCGCCATCTCCGGAATCCTGGGCTTTGTGCTGGGGTTCATCCTGGCGCTCATGCGGCTCTCCGCGTCGCCGCTGCTGGTGTCCGTGTCCTGGACGTTCTCCTGGATCTTCCGCTCCACGCCGTTGCTGGTGCAGATGCTGCTCTGGTACAACCTCGGCTACCTCTACGAGAAGATCAGCCTCGGCATCCCTTTTACCGATGTCCGCTTTTTCGAGGTCCAGACCACCACCCTGATCAGCCAGTTCGCGGCAGCCGTCCTCGGCCTGACGCTGAACCAGGCGGCCTACTCGGCCGAGATCATCCGTGGAGGCATCCTCTCCGTGGACCAGGGCCAGCTGGAAGCCGCCGCGGCCCTCGGCATCCCGGCCTGGCGGCGCTCCACCCGGATCGTCCTGCCCCAGGCGATGCGCGCCATCCTGCCCACAGCCTTCAACGAAATCATCGGCCTCGTCAAGGGCACCTCGATCGTTTACGTGCTGGCCTACTCCGAACTCTTCTACACCGTCCAGGTGATCTACAACCGCACCCAGCAGGTCCTGCCGCTGCTGCTCGTGGCGACCCTCTGGTACGTCGTGATCACGTCGGTCCTGAGCGTTTTCCAGTACTACATCGAGCGGCACTACTCCAAGGGCGCGGTCCGCACCCTGCCGCTGACGCCGTTGCAGAAGGTCAAGAAGTTCCTGTCCACCCACGCCACCCCGGCCACCAGCCGAGGGAAGGGAACCCGATGAGCACCACAGCCTCCGCCCCCGCCGACACCCTCCAAGAGGGTGCTCCCGCCGACACCGCCCTCCACAACCCGCCCGGATCTACCCCGGGCGAGTCCACCCGCGGGCTGGTGGAAATCACCAAGGTCCGGAAGTCCTTCGGCGCGGTAGAAGTACTCAAAGGCATCACGCTGACCGTGGAGCCCGGCGGGGTGGCCGTGATCGTGGGGCCCTCCGGGTCCGGCAAGTCCACCCTCCTGCGCACCATCAACCACCTGGAAAAAGTCGACGGCGGCTTCATCGCAATCGACGGCACGCTGGTGGGCTACGAGATCCGGGGCAACACGCTCCATGAACTCCGCGAGAAGGAGGTCCTGAAACAGCGCACCGAGATCGGCATGGTGTTCCAGAACTTCAACCTCTTCCCGCACCTGACCGCGCTGGAAAACGTGACCGAAGCCCCCGTCGTCGCGCCGCGCGCCGGCAAACCGCGCCTCTCCAAGGCCGAAGCCCGCGAGCGCGGCCTGGAACTGCTGGACCGCGTGGGCCTGAAAGACCGGGCGGGCGCCTACCCGCGCCAGCTCTCCGGCGGCCAGCAGCAGCGCGTGGCGATTGCCCGGGCCCTGGCCCTGGACCCCAAAATCCTGCTCTTTGACGAGCCCACTTCCGCCCTGGACCCGGAACTGGTCAACGAGGTCCTCGACGTCATCCGCGAACTCGCCACGTCCGGGACCACCCTGATTATCGTCACGCACGAGATGGGCTTCGCCCGCGACGTTGCGGACACCGTGGTGTTCATGGACCAGGGCCAGATCGTGGAACAGGGCAGCCCGCAGGACATCTTCACCCGCCCGCAGGAAGAACGCACCCGCAGCTTCTTCTCCAAGGTGATCGAACCCGCTTTCAACATCTAAGGACCACCCAAAATGGCATCTCCCATCACTCCCCGTCCCGCCGGCCGCCGCAGACTCGCCGCACTTCCCGCCGTCGCGCTCCTCGGCACGCTGGCCCTCAGTGCCTGCTCCGACCCCGGGGCCGCTGCGGCCGACGCCCGGCCGGCTACGACGGCGGCGCGCAACGGAGTCGTCTACAACACCTCACCGGAGCAGCAGCGCATCCGCTCCGAGAAGGACGCAGCCCTGGCCGCAAAGGTCCCGGAACTGATCAACAAGGACGGCAAGCTGACCGTGGCCACCACGGCAGGTTCCATCCCCCTGTCCTTCCATGCCAGCGATGACAAGACCCCGATCGGCGTCGAGCTGGATATCGCCCAGCTGGTCGCGGACAAACTGGGCCTCGAGCTGGACATCCAGGTCACGTCCTGGGAGAACTGGCCGCTGAAGACGCAGTCCGGCGACTTCGAGGCCGTGTTCTCCAACGTGGGCATCAACGCCGCCCGGGTGAAACTGTTCGACTTCTCCAGTTACCGGGCGGCGTACATGGGCTTCGAGGCGAAAAAGAGCTCCACGTATGACATCAAGGGCTCCGACGACATCTCGGGCCTCAAGATCTCGGTGGGTTCCGGCACAAACCAGGAGAAGATTCTTCTCGCCTGGAACCAGGAACTGCAAGCCAAGGGCAAGGCCCCCGCCGTGCTGCAGTACTACTCCTCCGACGCGGACACGATCCTGGCGCTTTCCTCCGGCCGGACCGACCTGAACATCGCGCCCTACCCCTCGGTGACGTACCGCGAAAACACCCGCGATGACCTCAAGGTGGTCGGCAAGGTCAACGCCGGCTGGCCGTCCGAGACCCTGGTGGCCGCCACCACACTCAAGGGCAACGGGCTGGCACCGGCGGTCACGGACGCGCTGAACTCCGCGATCAAGGATGGTTCCTACGCCAAGGTCCTGGAGCGCTGGGGCCTTTCGGAGGAAGCCCTGCCCGAGTCCAAGACTGTCACCGAGGCCAACTTCGGGGCGAAGTAATGAAATTCCAGGTTTTGGACATCATCCCGCATCTGAAGAACCCGGTGACCGGAGAGATCGTTTCCACCGCCGATCGGCTCAACCAGGTGATCGAAACCGCGCAACGCGCCGAGGAACTCGGTTATGACGCCTTCTCGGTCGGGGAACGGCATGCCGGTGAGTTCATTTCCTCCTCCCCCACCACCGTGCTGGCAGCCATCGCCGCGGTGACCACCAGCATCCGGCTGCAGAGTGGCGTCACGGTGCTTTCCCGTGCTGGATCCGGTCCGGGTGGCGGAGGACTACGCGACGATAGACCAGCTCAGCCGGGGCCGGCTGGAACTCGTGATCGGCAAGGGCAACGAAGTGCTGCAGTATCCGCTGTTCGGCCTGGACCTGAGGGACCAGTGGGACCTGCTGGCGGAAAAATATGGGCTGCTCCGGCGGCTCTGGACGGAAGAAGACGTCACCTGGTCCGGGAAGTTCCGTCCCGCCCTGACCGAGCCCACCACCACGACGCCCCGCCCGTTCGCAGGCTCACCGCGCGTCTGGCATGGCTCCGCCACGAGCCTGACCTCGGCGGCCCTCGCCGCGAAGTGGGGCGATCCGCTGTTCACCGCCAACGCGATCCAGCCGCGGGAGAATTACGCCGTGCTGATCGAGCACTACCGCGAGGAATACGAACGCCACGGCCATGACCCGCGGCTCCGTTACCTCGGCGCGGGCGCCGGCGCGGGCGGCGTGTTCATTGCGGACACCACGCAGGAAGCCAAGCGCCAGTTCGGCCCGGTTTATGAGGCGCTAACTGCCGGCCGCAACGTCCCCGGCAACAACTCGCCGTACCGGGACATCCACCATGCCGTCGCCGAAGGACCGGCCCTCGTGGGCAGCCCGGAGCAGGTCATCGACAAGATCCTCAGCTACCACGAGCTCTACGGTCACGACCTGCAGTCCATTTCGCTGCCCACCACGCAGCCGTTCGAGCAGCAGCTGGACATCCTGGAACGCTTTGCGCTCGAGGTCATCCCTGCCGTCCGCGCGGCCGCCCGCACCACGCTCTGGGGCGAGGGCGATCCGTTCGCCGGGCGTCCCGAGGCTGCCGCCGCCTCTCACACCCACGCAACCGCCTCCGCCTCCGCCTCCGCCAACCACAGGAGATCCCATGTCTACGCGCACTGACACCGCCGCCGGAGAACCGCCTGCCGGTCGCCGTCGAAGCGGGCGAGCAGATTCCCTACGAACGTCAGGACGCCTCATGAGCACCTCACAGCACAACGGCGCTGCCCGCCCCGCGGCACACGGCACTTCCGCCTCCGGCACGTCCGCGCCGGGCCGGGGCCTGCTGCTGCTGGAGCTCGACGGCGCCGGCAGCCACCCCGCCGCGTGGCGGGCCGCCGGAACTGCCCCCGCGTCGGTGCTAACCCCGGCCCGGCTCCGCGCCGTGGTGCTCGCGGCCGAAACCGCCGGTTTCCACGCCGCGACGTTCAGCGATCCCTCCCCGTCCGGGCAGAGGGGCGGCGAGAACACCGCCGCGCGCCTGAACGCGCTGCAGCGCGCGGCTTTCGCCGGTCCGATCACCCGGTCGATCGCGCTGATCCCGGAAGTGGACACGGTCTACACCGAACCGTTCCACGTCTCCACCCAGCTCGCCAGCCTCGACTACGTCTCCGGCGGCCGGGTTGGCTGGCTGGTGGCCGCCTCGACCGACCCGGCCGACGCCGCCGCCGTCGGACGGAACGTCGTGGGCGCGGACGGCGTTGCGCAGGAAGCCGCTGACTCGATCGAAGTCAGCCGCAGGCTCTGGGATACCTGGGAGGACGATGCGGTGATCCGGGACGTCGCCACCGGGCGCTACCTCGACGTGGACAAGTTGCACTATGCCGACTTCCACAGCACTGCCGACACTGAGGGACGCAGCTACTCGATCAAGGGCCCGTCCATCATTCCGCGCCCGCTCCAGGGCCAGCTTCCCGTGCTGGCACCGGCCGGTCTGCTCGCCCCGGAGGCGGTGGCCAGCGGCGCCGTCGACGCACTCCTGGTCTCGGCGCCCACGCCGGAACTTCTCACCGCCGAAATCACGGCCACCCGGGATGCCTTCACTGCCGCGCCCGGCGCACCGGGCGCACCGGCGCTGATCGCCGAGCTCGACGTCGTCCTGGACTCCCGCGGCCAGAGCGCAGCCGGGCGGCTCGCTCGGCTGGATGCGCACGCTTCCTGGGAGAGTCCGCGCGCACGCTTTGTCGGAACGGCGGCCGAGCTGACCGAGTTGCTCGAGGAAGTCCTGTCGGTGGCGGACGGGATCCGCCTGCACCCGGCAGTGCTGGACACGGATCTGGAAGAACTGGCCACGCTGGTGCTGCCGGAATTGCGCCGCCGCGCCGTCCTCGCCCCGCTTGAACGGGATGCCACCTTCCGGGAGCAGCTCGGCCTCGCCCGGCCCGCCAGCCGCTACGCCGCCGACCCCGCCGCCTTCACCGCCAGCGCAGGAAACTAAGGAGAATACCGTGAGCCATTCCACCAACCCGGCCCGGGACTTTACACCGTCCGGGCAGCTCAGCCTCGGCGTCTTCTTCCAGGGCGTCAACTCCGGGACCATCTGGAAATCGGACGAGTCCGGCTCGCAGACAGATTTCGCATCGTTCCGCAGGATCGCACAGACCGCCGAGCGGGGACTGTTCGCGGCGTTCTTCCTCGGGGAAGGGCTGCGGTTGCGTGAACACCTGGGCCGGCCGCACGCCCTCGACGTCGCCGGGCGGCCGGACGCGCAGACGGCGCTGGCAGCTCTGGCCGCGGTGACCACCCATATCGGGCTGGTGGCCACGCAGAACACCACCTACAACGATCCCGCGGACCTGGCCCACCGGCTCTCATCGCTGGACCTGCTCTCCGGGGGACGCGCCGCCTGGAACATCGTCACGACGGACAACGCCTGGACCGGCGCGAACTTCCGCCGTGGCGGCTACCTCGACCATGCCGACCGCTACATCCACGCGGAAGCCTTCGTGGAGACCGCCAAACAGATCTGGGAGGCCTGGGACGACGGCGCCATCGCCTCCTCGCCGTCCGCGCCGCGCTGGGCAGCCGCCGGCGCGGTCCGCCGCGTGCAGCACGCCGGGCAGCACTACACGGTGGACGTGACGCCGCGGCTGCCGCGGAGCGCCCAGTACCGGCCGGTCCTTTTCCAGGCAGGGGACTCCCCGGATGGCAGGGACTTCGCCGCCCGGCAGGCGGATGTCATCTTTTCCGCGCATCCCGAGCTCAACGACGCCTTGGCGTTCCGCCGTGACATCGTGGACCGCACGCTTAAGGCCGGCCGGGGCGCCAACGACGTCAAGATCATGCCCGCTAGTGAGTTCATCCTGGCCGCTACCCCGCAGGAAGCGCTGGACAAGAAAGCCTGGGTGCGGAGCCTGCAAATCGGCCCGCAGCAGGCCCTTGCCTACCTGGAGCAGTTCTGGGGACGCGAGCTGCAGGACTTCGATCCGGACGGTCCGCTGCCGGCCATCGATCCCGTCGTGGAGGAAACCTCGGAAACCCGCGGCAGCGGCTTCCACGGCGCGAAGGCCCGGCAGCTGGCGGACCAGTGGCGGGCCGAGGCCAAGGAAAAGGGCCTCTCCATCCGTCAGTTCGTCTCCGCCAAGACCTCCCGCGGGGACTCCACCTTCACCGGTTCGTACTCGGAGGTGGCGGACCGCCTCGTGGAATACGCCCGCACCGGCGCCGTCGACGGTTTCAACATCTCCCCGTGGCTAATCCCGAGCGGGCTGGACGACATCGTCAATCATCTGGTTCCTGCCCTGCAGGAGCGCGGCATCTACCCGACCGAATATGCCGGAACCACCCTGCGGGAAAACCTGGGCCTCGCGGCGCCCGTCCGCGCTCCGGACCAAACACCGGATCAACCCGCGGACCAAACGGCGGACCTGCACGCGGACGAAGCCGAAACAGCCTCGACTCCGGCGCGGGAATAGCGGTGGACAACGTGGAGTCCGGCGTCGAGCGCGGCGGCCAGGGAAGCGCCGGGGCGGGCACGGTCCGGCTGCAGCTCACCGTCTGGGAACAGCTCCTCTAGTCCGCTCCTGCCCTCGACACGTTCCGGGGTCGCGGCTAGGTTGTGGAGGGAACCGCACCACACCGCAATCCGCAACTGGAGGCACCCATGGCCGAACGCGTTGTCGCTGACGTGATCGTCGATCGCTTGAAAGCCTGGGGCGTGGACCGCGTCTTCGGCTACAGCGGCGATGGCATCAACGGCTTCATGGGCGCCCTGCGCCGGGCCAGGGCGGACATCGAGTTCGTGCAGGCGCGGCACGAGGAGACTGCCGCCTTCATGGCCGTGGGACATGCCAAGTACACCGGCCGGGTCGGCGTCGTGACCTCCACCCAGGGCCCCGGGGCCGTGCATCTCCTCAACGGGCTCTACGACGCCAAGCTCGACGGCGTGCCGGTGGTCGCGATCGTCGGACAGCAGGCGCGCAGCGTGCTGGGTTCGGCCTACATGCAGGAGATCGACCTCGCGACGCTGTTCAAGGACGTCGCCGCCCAGTTCGCCCAGCTGGTGAGCACCCCCGAACAGCTCCCCATGGTTTTGGACCGTGCCTTCCGGACGGCCCTCGCCACCCGCTCCCCCTGCGTGGTGATTGTTCCGCATGACATCCAGTCGGCTCCCGCCCCGGAGCTGGAGCAGGAACATGGCATCGTGATCACAGCGCCGCGGTGGGGCACCGCCGTCGCCGTCCCCCGCGAGGAGGACCTGGACGCCGCCGCGGAAATCCTCAACGCGGGAGAGAAGGTAGCGCTGCTGGTGGGGCAGGGCGCCCGGCACGCCCGGGACGAAGTGGTGGCCATCGCGGAGAAGCTCGGCGCCGGGATCGCCACCAGCCTGCTCGGCAAACCCTACGTGGACGAGAACCTACCCTTCGCGGCCGGAACCATGGGCCACCTCGGCAGCACCGCCAGCGCACACCTCCTGGGCAACTGTGACACCTTGCTCATCATCGGTTCCAACGATCCCTGGACCGAGTTCTACCCGCCGCCGGGCGCGGCGCGGGCGGTCCAAATCGACCTCGACGAGCGCAAGATCGGCAACCGCTACCCGGTGGAGGCCGGACTGCCGGGTGATGCCGCACGCACCATCACGGAGCTCCTGGGCAGGCTACGGCAGCGGGATTCCGGACCGTGGCGTCAGGACGTCGAAAGCGAGGTCCGCAGCTGGCACCGGCTCCGCGGTGAGCGGGCCGCAGTTCCGGCGCGGGCGGTCAACCCGGAACGCGTCGTTCATGAGCTCAACGGGCGGCTCCCGGACAACGCTCTGGTGAGCGTCGACGTCGGCAGTTGCGTTTACTGGTACGCCCGGCAGCTGCTGCTGCCGCCGGGGGTACCGGCGCACCTTTCCGGAACGCTGGCGAGCATGGGCTGCTCCATCCCCTACGGGCTGGCTGCGAAGCTTGCCTACCCGGACCGGCCGCTCGTCGCGCTGTCCGGTGACGGCGCCATGCAGATGGCCGGCGTCGCGGAATTGATAACCGTGGCCCACCGCTGGCGCGACTGGCAGGATCCCCGGTTTGTAGTCTGTGTCTTTAACAACCGCGACCTGGCCGAGGTGACCTGGGAGCAGCGCGAGACCGAGAGCGAGCCGAGGTTCCAGGACAGCCAGGAGCTGCCCGACTTCCCCTTCGCGGGCTACGGCGAGCTGCTCGGCCTGACGGGTATCAGGGTCGAAGCTCCGGAGCAGCTCGCCGACGCCTGGGAACGTGCCTTTGCAGCGGACCGGCCGGTGGTCCTCGAGGTAGTGACCGATCCGGATATCCCGCTGCTGCCACCGTTCCCCGCGGGCGGTGAGAAAGCCGAAAACATGCGGACCGCCCTCGCCGCCGAAGGCGAGGACGGGCGCGGAGCTTCCCGGCTGCTGGAGACCTACACCGCCCAGGAAGAGAGGCAGTAGGGCTACTTCTTGGGCAGGCCGGCCGGGTTCAGCTCGGACTTTGGAACCGCTTCGGAGCTCAGCCCCCAGCGGTCCAGGATCTTGGCGTAGCTGCCGTCCTCGATCAGGTGGTTCAGGCCGGCCGTGGCGGCGGCGGCGAAGCCGTTGCCCTTCTTGGTGGTGGCCGCGATGCTGGCCTTCAGCGGCCAGCCGCCGTCCACGAGCCCCACCAGCTTGGTCTTGGCATCCGTGGCCGCCTTATAGGCTGCCGTCGCGTTGGGGCCGAAAGTGAGGTCTGCCCGGCCCGACTGGAGGGCCAGTGCGGAGGCGGAGTCGTCGTCGTAATACTGGAACTCGACCGGCAACAGGTCCTTTTTCTTGTTCTCCTCGTCCCAGCGCAGCAGGATGGATTCCTGGTTCGTGCCGGAGCCCACGATGACGCGCTTGCCGGCCACATCCTCTGCCGTCTCCACCTTGGTGATGGCGCTGCTGGCCGTGGCATAAAAGCCCAGGTCGTCGCGGTAGCTCGCGAAGTCGAACTTGAGCTTGCGCTCCTCCGTCACCGTCACATTGGACAGCACGGCCTCGTACTTGCCGGACTCGACGCCGAGGGGCCAGTCGGCCCAGGCAGTCGGAACGATCTCCGCTTCCAGGCCCAGGGCCTGGGCCAGCGCGACGGCGATGTCCACCTCATTGCCCACCGGCGTCTTGTTGTCGGTCGCGTACACGGCCAGCGGGGCGGCGAACGGGCTGACTGCAACGGTCAGCTTGCCGTCCTGCTTGATTGCTTCCGGGACCAGGGCGGCCGCTTCCGTGCTGACGGTAACCGGCACCCGGTCCTGCTGCGGAGAGAGGTTGAACTGCTTGACCCCGGCGGACACCGCGGTCGCGGCGGGGTTGGCGCCGGCGGCAGCTGACGCGCCGGGATCCGAGCAGGCTGTCAGGCCCAGCAGGGTGGTGGCGGCAAGGGCCGCGCTGACGCCGGATAGAAGCGTGGTTCTGGACATTGTTCTCCTTTGGAAGTCTGCGGATTGGTGCTGATGCCAGCAACTATCCGACGCCGCCGGAAGCCGGTCAAAGCGCCTCGAAACCAAGGGATACGGGGGGTCACGGTGCTTCACAGGGGCGCCCCGGGGATGAACCGGGGTGGCCCAGTGTTACCTGAGGTTTCCCAGCGTGACGCGCCGGGAAGATTACCTGCGCGGCAGGGCATCACTGACCTAGCCTGCTAAGTAGGTCCGCGGAACTTAGGAGGTGTGGGACTTGTCGAAGACCACGCGCCGGACAACTCACCGGCTCAGCATCGATGCGCCAGGCGAGCTGATCTTCCGCATATTGCGGGACTCCTCACACTGGCCGTACCTGGACGGACTCACGGCGTACTCCGAGCGGGTCAGCGGCGACGATTCGAGCCATGAGCTGCGGACCTCCGTCGTGTCCAACGGCTCACTGAATTCCACGCACTGCCACCGGGTTCTAAATGACGCGGAACTCCGTGCCGACTTCCGCCAGCTCGGGCTGGAGGCTCCGCTGGTGCATCTTGGCGGCGGCTGGGTGATCCGCCCGTCCGAGGGGTTCTCCGAGGTAACGCTGGATCACGAGTTCGAGGTGGACGATGACGCCGGGGAGCTCCTCGAACTGATTCACCACAACATCGACGAATACAGCCGGCGTGAACTCGAGGCCTTGCGGCTGAGCTGCGAGCGCCTGGCGCTGCTGCTGGAGCAGCACCTCGGGAGCACCGCCGCGCCGGCGGTCGCCAGCGCACCCGTACCGTCAGCCGCAAGCGCAACCGCGCCCATCGTCGCATGGGAAGCCTAGCTCCGATGGCGGAAGACAGGTTCACCACGGAACGGGACGGCTTCGGGCGTCTCCTTGCGGACCGGGAGGTCTGGCGGCAGGCGGCCAGCATTCCGGCCGCCGGCGAGCTGACCGCTCGCTGGCTCGAAGGCAGGAGTCAGTACCAGCCGGGCACCTTTGCGTCGAGTTTCGACGACGAAACCCGGCCGATCGCCCTCGAGCTCGCCCAGCTGAACCGCAACGGGCTGTTCACCAAGGAGTCCCAGCCGGGCGTGCTCGCCGGGGGGCATGCCCAGCGCGCCTACGTGACGGGCTTCTGCACTGTGGAGTCGGCGGCGGCGCTCCTTGAGCTTTCCGGCCGGACCGGCCTGGTCACCGTGGCGCATGCCCCCGGCGAAGCCAGCCAGGCGTCCATTCCCGTGACCCTAAGGGACGGTGAAGTCGTGACCGTGCTGGGTAGCAGCGAGGGCCCGGTGGGCGACGATCAGCTCCGCGACTGGGCCGAGGAGGCAAATGACGGCCTGGCACTGGTTCTGGCCGAGTCCTGGTATGTCGAGATCTTCGATCCGGTCTGGGGCCGGAACGGCGTGTTGTGGTCCGCGGTGCTCGGTGCCCTGACCGACGAAGAACCCGCGAATCGGGCGCCGGGCGGTTAGGCCGTATCGCGTCCGATGCTGGCGGCCTCATCCAGGGTGTGCGGCTCGAAGTGTTCCAGCATGTCCTTCATCGCCTCGACGCCCTGCTTGTACATCGATGAGGCCCGCCACTGCTCAATCTGCTCGATCGATTCCCACGGTCCGGTGCTGATGAACCGGTTGGGAACATCATGGTCGTGCATCAGCACGCCCTTGGCGTGCGGGAAATCCTCCTGGGTCTTCCTGGCCAGATCCCGCCAGGCCTGCACGAAATCGTTCTCACGGCCCGGGTGGACCAGCCAGATTCCAAGCGTATAGACCGACACGTCAACCGCCTCCTTGTTTGCGCTGGGTGGATAGTCCTGATTATGTTCCCGGCGCCGGGAAGACGGTAGGGTCCATTTGCCCGAGGGGCCGCAC
Organism: Pseudarthrobacter sp. MM222; assembly: GCF_947090775.1. Taxonomy (NCBI): domain Bacteria; kingdom Bacillati; phylum Actinomycetota; class Actinomycetes; order Micrococcales; family Micrococcaceae; genus Pseudarthrobacter; species Pseudarthrobacter sp. MM222. The sequence goes on along the minus strand of NZ_OX352321.1, from coordinate 96,606 downwards.
CGTCAACTTTCGGCCGGACTCTGATTCGGCCGGGAAGTTGAGTGCCATTCTGCCCAGTCCCGGGGATGCACGGAGGGCCTGCCGAGGAGGTAGCCCTGCCCCGCGGTCATGCCGATCCCGGTGACCGCGACGAGATCCGCCGGTGACTCGATGCCCTCGGCCACCAGGGTGGCCCCGATCTGGCTAGCAAATTCGACCATGGCGGCGCCAAGGGCGCGTTGGCCCTGGTCATCATTTATGCCCGCGATAAGGCTGCGATCGAGCTTAATGATGTCAGGCCGCAGATGGAGGACATGGCGCATGGAGGCGAAGCCCGAGCCTGCGTCGTCAACGGCAATACGCAGGCCGCGCGCCCGCAGCGGCGCGAGGGCTGCGATCAGCGGACCATACTCCGACACTTCAAGCCGCTCCGTCAGCTCCAGGACGATCCTGTGCAAGGGAACGCAGGAAGCTTCGAGGATTGCGGGCAGTCGCCAATCGAGGCAGGTGCCCGGTGAGATGTTCAACGCTACATAGATGTGCGGCGGCAGCTGCTTCGCAGCCGCGAGCGCTGATTGCAGGGCAGCAATGTCGAGCTCTGCGGCGAGGCCCACAGCATCGGCCTCGCTGAACCAATGTTCCGGGCCGGCACCGTCGTCGCTGACAAAACGCGATAGCGCCTCGACGCCGATCACGTCTCCGCAGTCCAGTCCACGAATCGGCTGGAACGCGGTCAGCAACAGGCGCCCGTCGATGATTTCCGTGATGCGTGCACTGCGGTGTGCTGCCATTGCTTCCTGCGCGGTCTCGTGCGGGACGGACCGGCTGGTCCCCTCAAATCCGCCTCGTTGCCCGTCCTGGGGAAGGCGTGCCGTGCCGGACACGTCCATCCAGACGGCGTTGCCGTTGCGGTGCCGACAGCGCACGAGGATGCCGCTCCACCCGCCAGCACCTGCCTGCGGGAAGGATTTTACGTCGCCGCGGGCCCGGCCGAGATCCTTCAGATTGATGACCAGACTGCAGTGCCTCCCAACGAGTTCCGAGGGCAAGAAGCCCAACAATGCGGCGCTGGCCGGGCTGCAGAAGGTGAACACCCCCTCGTCGTCTACGGCCCAAACCCATTCATGGCTTGTTGCGAGAACCGTGTCCATCAGGCGAGCGTCGCCTCTGGCGCGGTGTCGCTCCAGGACGTGGCCCCGGTGGAACCTCAGGACCAGCAGGCACGCCACGACGATCGGTGTGAGAATGAACGGCGCGGCCAGGACCCGCGTGACGGGGTGGTCAAACATCCCGGCCGGGTCAAGGATGAGGGCGGCCCCGGCAGTCAGGGCGAACACCACTTGGACCGTCAGCACGCCAAGCAAAACGTCCCGCACCCGCGACTTGCCGGGTTCATTGCCCCGCATCCCGTCGCCCCCTGAAACGTCGGCTGGGCCGATGGCATGCCGGAGCTTTCGGGAACGGCGTTGGCCGAATACCAGCGACGCATGAGTGCGGCGATTCAATGGATTGGTGCCCTCCCTGGATCAGACGATTCTCCAGGTTGGAACCTGGCCGGTCCGCGGAGGATGCGCTGCCAAACAGAACCGCCCCCACAGTTCCTTCAACGTTACTGGCACCGTGAGCCCTGACGCTGGAGTTGCGGCAATACTGCCCAGTTCCTGTGCTCCGTGCGGGTATGCACAAGCCTTGGGCCTAGCGGGCTTGGCGTAGGAGGGCCCGTCCGATGATGCGCGCACCCTCCGGGAACGCTCCTGGATTGGGACCGGCGTAGTTGAGCCGGATGAACGGGCCTTCCGGTTCTGCCGGGAACCATTCCGTGCCGGCGGCGATGATGACTCCGGCGCTCTCACAGTCACGGGTGAGCTGTTCGAGGTCGGTTCCATCGGGCAGGCGGGCCCATAGGTTCAGCCCACCGTTTGGAATACGTTCGAGGTGCGCCTGCGGGGCGAATTCCCGCAGGCCCGCGACCAGCAGGTCGCGGCGCGATTGGAGCTGGTGCCGCAGGCTGCGCAGATGCGTCTGCCAGCCGGGCTGCGTGACGACGTCGAGCGCCGCGGACTGGAGCAGGCCGCTGACATACATCGACTCGGCTGCGCGGTCCGCAAGGATGCGTTCACGCGCCGGGCCGCGGGCGATCACGGCAGCCACGCGGATGGCCGGCGATACGCTCTTCGTCAGCGAACGAAGATAGATGACGTGACCTGACTCGTCGTGCGCTGCGATGGGCACGGGCGTAGTGCTGATGCCAAAGTCATGCGCCCAGTCGTCCTCAACGAGGAACGCGCCGTTCCTGCGCACAACGTCCAGAACTTGTTCTCCGCGCCGGGCGGGCCACTGCGCTCCGGTGGGGTTGGCGTAGTTGGGTTGGGCATAAAAGACCCGGGCTCCGCTCGTCTCGAAGGCACGTGCCAGCTCTTCCGGGTCGGGGCCGTCGGGCCCGCTGGGCACCGGGATGAGGCGGACGCCCGCCTGCGCGGCCGCGTGGATGGCTCCCCAGTAGCTTGGGGATTCCATCAGCAGGGGCTGCCCATGACCGACCAGCGCCCGGAAGATCGAGCTGAGGCCGCTCTGGCTCCCTGGCAGCACGATGACGTCGCTCGGTGTGGGCGGCGTGACCCCGACCGGAGTTGAAGCGCCGAGTTCCCGCGCGAACCAGGACTGCAATTCCGGAAGCCCCGGCGCCGGTGGGCGCGACAAGGCCGCGTCGCTGCGGGATGCCCGGGCGAGCGCTGCCCGCACTAGGCGCTCCGGCAGGAGGTCCCGGTCCGGGTAGCCCGAATGGAACGGGATGACGTCGTTCGTGGTGCTGCGCATGGTGCTGGAGGCCGATCGCGGCGGCGCCTGGGGTGAACCCAGTGCCGCCGTCTGCCAGCCGTAGTCCGCCGGCCGCGCGGTCCGGACAGCCCGCACGAAGGTCCCGACGCCCGGGCGGCTCTCGATCAGGCCGAGCGTGGTCAGGGATTGCAGGGCCTTCTGCACCGTCACCGGGCTGGCTTGGTACTCGGCCACGAGGGATCGGGTGGACGGCAAACGGGATCCCGGTGAAGCCCCTGCGATCCACTCGCGCAGTCGCGCCGCAATCCGGGAACTGCTATCGTTGTTCATGAAAGACAATAGTAGCGCTACTACGCTTATCCGCCCAGCGATACCGCCCCGGGAGCCTGATGGTCTGTGGTGGGGTCTCATTGGAGTAGCGGCGTTCTCGTTCACCGTACCCTTGACCAAGGTGGCGGTCGCGGGGCTCTCACCCTTGTTCATCGGATCAGCCCGCGCGGTCATGGCCGCGGTCCTGGCCGCCCTGGCCCTCTCACTCACCCGGCAGCGCTTTCCTCGCGGCGCGCAGTGGGCGCGGCTTGCGGTGGTCGCCGGCGGGATCGTTGTGGGCTTCCCGCTCCTCACCTCCTTCGCCCTCACGACGGCGCCCGCCACCCACAGCGCCGTCGTCATCGCGCTGCTTCCGGCCGCGACCGCAACGGCCGCGGTCCTCCGTGCCCGCGAGCGTCCGCGGGCAGCCTTCTGGGTGGCGACAGCCGTAGGTGCGCTGGCCGCGACAGCTTTCGCCTTCACGCAGTCCGGCGGCTTCGGGCAGCTGCACTGGGCAGACCTGCTGCTACTCGGCGCCGTGGTGGCCGCCGCCATCGGCTATGCGGAAGGCGGCCTGCTCGCCCGCGAGCTGGGACCGTGGCAGACCGTGTCCTGGGCACTTGTCCTCGCGTCCCCCCTGATGGTCTTTCTGGCAGCGCTCTCGGTGGCCCAGCATCCGCCGTCGGGCACGCCGGTGCAGTGGGCGGCCCTTGCTTACCTCGGCGTCGTCAGCATGTTCCTCGGTTTCTTCGCCTGGTACCGCGGCCTGGCCATCGGCCCCATGGCCAGGGTCAGCCAGATCCAGCTCATCCAGCCAGTACTGAGCATCTGCTGGGCCGGACTCCTGCTGGGCGAAACCTTGACCGTGACCACGATCATCGGCGGCCTCGCCGTCATTCTCTGCGCCGGCATCGCGGTCAGCGTGCGCCAAAACCCGCCGCCTGCCGCATCGAAGCCCTGAGGGCACTGCCCACCATCCAAGACCCGAACCTCCATCCAACGAAGGAAGCGACCCATGTACACCCCAGCACACTTCGCAGCAGACCCCGACGCGGTCCGGGCGCTCCTGGCCCGGCCGGTCGCCGCCAACCTGATCACCATGACCTCGCAGGGCCTCCTGGCCACCCTGCTGCCCTTCGTCTTCGACCCCTCGGTCGGTGAGCACGGTGCACTGCTGGGGCACCTTGCCCGGAACAACGTCCAGTGGTCCGAACCCGCGATCGGGGAGTCACTCGTACTGATTCAGGGGGCGGACGCCTACATCTCACCGTCCTGGTACGCGTCGAAGGCCGAACACGGCCGCGTTGTCCCGACCTGGAACTACTCCACGGCCCATGTCTACGGCAATCTCGTCGTCCACGACGACCCGGCATGGCTGGACAGCCTTGTGCGACGGCTGACAGACCTTCACGAGGCCGGCTCAGAGCGGCCCTGGGCCGTGGACGATGCGCCCGAACGCTTCATCGCCGGCCAGCTGCGCGCCGTCGTCGGCGTCGAGCTGCGCATCATCAGGATTGAAGCAAAAACAAAACTCAGCCAAAACCGGCCGGACGCCGACATCGACGGCGTCGTTGCGGGTCTGGCCGCCCGGGGGCAGGCGGAGAGCGCCGACGACGTCGCGCGGGCGAGGCGGAAAAGATCCGACCGGGAGTCCGGCTAAGCACTCGGAAGCCATTTGGCTCCGCTTAGCCTCGTCCGGGCCGCCCGGCCGGACGGCTCAGGTTCCGCAGAAGGTACGGTAGGGGCCAAAGCTTTCCGGTGCGGCGGCGGCGTGGCGCTCGAGACCGGGACGCTCGTCGTAGGGGGCAGTCACCGCAGCCAGTAGACGATGCAGCGGATCCAGGTCACCCCCGGTCGCGGCGGCGAGGGCCTCTTCGACAAGGTGGTTGCGCGGGATGTAGACAGGGTTGACCCGGCCCATCGCCTCGGCGTCGGGGCCCCGGGCACGCCAGCGCACCGCCCAGGCATCAAACCCCACCGGGTCGGGGAACATGCCTCGCGCGGGTTCGTCCCGGCCGCTGGCAGCCGTGCCGAGGCTCCGGAAGAACGAGGTGTAGTCAACCTGCCCCTCCTGAAGGAGGGGCAGCAGCTCGTCCACCAGCGCTGAGGTCTCCTCGTCGTCGGGACCATCGGATAGCCCGAGCTTGGCCGCCATACCGGCGGACCAGGCGGCGCTGTACTGCCGGCGGAAGGCGCCGAGTGATTCAACGGCGAGCGCGACCGCCTGCTCCTCGTCATCATGGAAGAGGGGAAGCATTGCCTCCGCGAGCCGGGCAAGGTTCCATTCGGCCACTACCGGCTGTTTGCCGTACGCGTAGCGCTTGCCCTCGTCGATCGAACTGTAGACCGCGGCCGGGTCGAAAGCTTCCATGAAAGCGCACGGCCCGTAGTCGATCGTCTCGCCTGAGATGGTCATGTTGTCTGTGTTCATGACCCCATGGACGAAGCCGACAAGCATCCACTGCGCCACCAGCGCCGCCTGGGCGGCGACCACGGCCTGGAACAGCGCGAGGTACGGGCGCTCGGCGTCCGTGGCCGTGACGCAGTGCCGGGTGATGGCATGATCGGCGAGGCGGCGCAGGAGGTCCAGGTTGCCAGTGGCGCGGGCGTACTGGAAGCTGCCCACGCGCAGGTGGCTGCTCGCGACCCTGGTGAGCACAGCTCCGGGCTGCAGGGTCTCGCGTTGCACCGAGCGGCCCGTCGCCACCACGGCGAGCGACCGCGTCGTGGGGATACCCAAGGCGTGCATGGCCTCACTCACGACAAATTCCCGCAGCATCGGGCCGACCACGGCCCGGCCGTCGCCATTTCGCGCGAACGGCGTGCGCCCGGAGCCCTTGAGGTGGACGTCGAGAAGGCGGCCGTCGGCATCGGCGAGCTCACCGAGCAGGAGTGCGCGCCCGTCGCCAAGACGCGGGGCGTACCAGCCGAACTGGTGCCCCGCATAGCCCTGGGCGACCGGTGTAGCTCCAGGCGGGACCAGATTACCGGTCAGCAGCAGCAGTCCCTCGGGACTCCGCAGGAAGAGGGGATCAAGGCCGAGCTCGGCGGCCAGCGGCTCGTTGAGTACGAGCAGCCGCGGGTCAGGGGCCTCCTCGGCCTTCCACGGAAGGGCCATCTCCGCCAGCTCCCGGGCGAAGAGACCGTTCAGGGCGACGACTGACTGCGCTGCGGCTTCCATCCATCAACAATACCGGTGAACCCGTGTGCGGTGCCCGTTTCCATCAGCCTCGTGCGAGGCCTTCGGTATGCAGATCCGGTGGTGGTGGAGGTTCCCGGAAACCTCCACCACCACCGTATCTGGAGGGGGTCGTTAGCGCTCGGAAGTCGCTGCTTCCACCCTTGCCAAATTTTCAGCTGCCGGGTCTCCCGCAACCAGGTGATGCAGCTTCTCCGCGTGCCCGCGCGGAGCGTGCGCCTTGTCCTCGCCATTCTCATAGGCATTTTCCGCGTGCAGTACGACGTCCAGTCCCACAGACTCCGTCTCGGCCGGCACCCGGATGCCCATGGTCTTGTCCAGCACCTTCGCGATAACCCAGGTCACGGTAAACGTGTAGGCAAAAACCGCGAGAATGGCGACGGCTTGCCGCCCAAGGAGCTCGAAACCGCCTCCGTAGAACAGGCCGGCAGCCCGGCTGGGAGCCTCCGGGGTCGAAAGGATGCCGATGAGGAGTCCGCCGACAACGCCGCCGATGAAGTGCAGGGCTGTCACGTCCAGGGCGTCGTCGAAGCCCAGCTTGTACTTGAGTGAGACCGCGAAGTAGCAGACCGCACCGGCAGCACCGCCGATGGCCAGCGCTGCGAGCGGGGTGACCGCGCCACAGGACGGAGTGATGGCGACCAGCGCGGCGATCGCGCCGGAGGAGGCGCCGAGTGTGGTGGTGTGCCCGTCCCGGACCTTCTCTACCAGCAGCCAGACAACGACGCCGGCGCAGGTGGCGGCGACTGTATTGAAGGCGGCGACGGCAGCGTTGTTGTCTGCAGCCCCCAGGCCGCTACCGTCGAAGCCAATCCAGCCGGTGAACAGGAGCCCGACGCCGAGGAGGGTCAAGGGCAGGTTGTGCGCCTTGGGCTGGACGGGCCAAGTGCGGCGCTTGCCCAGCACGAGGGCCAGGGCCAAAGCGGCTACACCCGAGTTGACGTGGATTGCGGTACTGCCGGCGTAGTCAATCGCACCGAGCGTGTTGGCGATCCACCCTCCTTGGAACGAGCCGTCCTCAGAGTCGAAGGAGAAAACCCAGTGGGCCACCGGGAAGTACACCAAGGTGGCCCAGATTCCGGCGAAGGCCAGCCAGGCGCTGAACTTCATGCGGTCTGCAGCCGCGCCGGCGACGATGCCCGCCGTGAGGCCCGCGAACATCAGGTGCAGTGCCGCGAGCGCCAGGGGAGGCAGGGCTGCATCGTCGGGCGCTGTCAGCAGTTGTCCCAGCCCGGCGTACTCGAGCGGGTTGCCGAGCAACCCCAGCCCGCCGAGGGAGTTTCCGAAAACAGCGGAATATCCAAAGGCAACCCACAGCACTCCGACAACGCAGAACGAGCCGAAAACCATGAGCATCATGTTCATTGTGGTCTTACGGCTGACCATTCCGCCGTAGAAAAGGGCCAAGCCGGGCAACATCAGGGCGACTGCAATGATGGCGGTCAAAACCCACGCCGTATTGCCCGCGGTGGTGGCAGTGTCCATAGGGGTCTCCAAGGATGGCTAGATGACAAGCACGCCGCACAGGGAGCGGGCGCCAGCGTTTCGATACGCTATCTAAATACTCGGAGACGACCTTTTCTATGCGGTATCGAATTCGTTTCCGGTTCGTTAACTCTCGTCCGCCGCCTCGGTGCTGGCGCCCGGGCCAGGCTGAGCACCTGCGAGCCCGCGCGCCGTCGCACGGATGTCCGGCAGGGTTCCCGGCGCGGACAGCAGCGAGGAGAGGCTGGTGTCAGCGCTGAGTTTCGAGACCTCCTCCGCTGTGTACGGCCGGAGGCCGGGCAGCGGCTGTCGGTAGTGGCGCTGAAGTCCCTCGTTAAGGCCAAGGGCGGCGGTCGCGGCGGCTTCCGGGTCGGCCTGCCGGAACTCCCCCGCAGCGACGCCTTGGCGCACGATCGACGCAGTCAGGCGGTGGAGGGCGGCGTAATCATCGAAGAAGGCGCCGAAGTTCTGGGGCTGGGACCTCGCCACCCGTTCAAACTCGTAGAAATCCAGGGGCGCGGAGCAGAGCTGGATCACATCTGTGTGCAGTACGGCGTAAAGCCGCGGTCCCGCCGGGCCGGGTGCGGCCTCAAGCGCCTGAGCCAATACCAGCGAGCTTCGGTTGTCCTCCAAGAGGGCGTGCAGGATGTGCTCCTTGCGGGCAAACCAGTAATAAAGCGAGGACTGCCGGAGGCCGGCGGTGCGTGCGATCTCGCTCATGGTCGTTTCGGCGTATCCCTTGGCAACGAAGAGCGCGGTGGCCTCGCGGACGATGTCCTCCCTTGGCGATCCCGTCGGGGTGCCACTGAGCCGCGGCCGCCCGGCCGGCGAAGCCGCCACATCTTTTGTCATCACTGCTCTCCTGTTGCCGTTGTCGCGTGCCTGCCCTAGAAGAGTATCGGTCGAGAGTTTACCGGCCCGAAATAATTTCGACACGGTATCGAAATTGGCGTCAGTCAGAGTTTCTATAACTTATCGAAAGGCATTCACCAGTGGTGCCGGACAAGCCCAACGAGGAGACAACATGAGTGTCGAAACAGCACAGACCGCCGTGGAAGCCGTCCAACGGAAGCTCCGGGACGCCGGCGTGAAGTACGCCATGTCCAGTTTCGTTGATTTGCACGGGAACATTAAGACCAAGTTTGTCCCGCTGGCGCATCTGCCGCAGATGGCTGCCGGCTCGGAGCTGTTCACCGGGGCCGCCCTCGACGGGCTCCCGCAGGACATCAGTGACGAGGAGCTCTCGGCCCGTCCGGACCTGAATAGCGCGGTGCAGCTGCCGTGGCGCAAGGAGGTGGCCTACTTCTCCAGTGACCTCTACAGCGAGGGGAAGCCCTTCGAGGCCGCCTCCAGGAACATCCTGAAGCGACAGCTCGAAGTGGCCAAGGACCTCGGGTTCACCTTCAATCTGGGCATTGAGACGGAGTTCTTTGTCCTGAAGGACACCCCGGAAGGTCCCACCGAAGTCAGTGACCGCGACACCCTGAGCAAGCCCTGCTATGCCGCCCCGGCGGCCCTGGACAACTTCGACTGGCTCACCGAAATGGTCGAGGCCATGAACGACATGGGGTGGGGCGTGTACTCCTTCGACCACGAAGATGCCCAGGGGCAGTTCGAAATCGACTTCAAGTACTCCGACGCCCTGACGATGGCTGACCGGGCCGTGTTCTTCCGGCTGATGGCCAACGAAATGGTGCGCAAACACGGGTATTTCGCCACGTTCATGCCGAAGCCCTTTGCCGACCGCAGCGGCTCCGGCGCACACTTCAACATGTCCCTTGCAGACGCCGAAACCGGGGTCAACCTCTTTGAAACCGACGACGACCCCCGCGGCTGCGGCATCTCTGAGCTGGGCTACAAATTCATCGCCGGCGTGCTGAAGCACGCTCCGGCCATCTGCGCGGTCATCGCACCAACCGTCAACAGCTACAAGCGGCTGGTCCGCAAGGGCAGCATGTCCGGATCAACCTGGGCGCCCGTGTTCGTCAGCTATGGCAACAACAACCGGACGAACATGATCCGTGTGCCCTTGGCCGGCGGGCGGGTGGAGTGCCGGGCCGCCGATATCAGCTGCAACCCCTACCTTGGCGCCGCCATCATCCTCGCCGCAGGCCTGGAAGGTATTCGGGAAAACCTGGACCCGGGAGAACCGCACACCGAGAACATGTACAACTACACGGAGACTGAAATCCTGCAGAACGGCCTCGGCCTGTTGCCCCGCAGCCTCGGGGAAGCCATCGACGAGTTTGCTGCCGACAGCCTGTCCCGTGATGTCTTTGGGGAATCGATGTACAACGCCTACATCGATTACAAGGGGCAGGAATGGAATGAATACCAGGCCCACGTCTCCGAGTGGGAGACCAAGCGCTACCTGAAGTTCTTCTAGGCCGGTCCTGCATGCACCAGGAATTTGAACTCGGCAGGTTCGAGCTGGTCTCCGGCTCGGACCTGCCGTCCGCCCGGCTGGCCTACCGGAGCTACGGCAAGCTCAACGAGGCAGGAGACAACTGCATCCTCCTGCCCTCCTATTACACCGGCACCCACGCCAGCTACGAGCCGTGGATCGGCGAGGGGCGGCTGCTGGATCCGTCCCGCTGGTTCGTTGTGGCCGTCAACATGTTCGGTAACGGGCTCTCGACCTCCCCCTCGTACGCTGATCCGACCGTGCGGGGGGCGGTCTTCCCTGGCATCGACGTTGCCGACAACGTAATTGCCCAGCACCGGCTGCTGACCGGCCTGGGGGTGCGAAGGATCCGAATGGTGGCCGGCTGGTCGATGGGGGCACTGCAGGCGTACGAATGGGCAGTCCGGTACCCCGCGATGGTGGAAAGCGTCCTTCCCATCGCCGGTGCAGCGAAATGCTCGCCGCACAACGTCGTCTTTCTTGAAGGCGTGAAGGCAGCGCTTGAAGCCGACCCGGTCTACGATTCGGGCCGTTACCGCCGCCAGCCGCGGCAGGGCCTCCGCGCCTTCGGAACCGTCTATGCCGGGTGGGCGTACTCGCAGGCGTTCTTCCGGAATAGCACCTACCGAGACCTCGGCTATGAGAGCCTGGCCGCGTTGCTGTCGGGCTGGGCGTCCGACCACGAGCAGATGGACGCCAACAACCTGCTTGCCGTTCTCGGCACCTGGCAGCGGGCCGACGTCGGGACGGCCGAGCGGGGCGGACTGGAGGGCGCGTTGCGCCAGGTCGAGGCACGCTGCATCGTGATGCCGAGCACTACCGACCTGTATTTCCCCGCGGCGGACAGCATCGCCGAGGTGGACCTGCTGCCCAACGCGGAGCTGCGGCCGCTTGAGTCCGAGCTGGGACACGTCGCCGGCCGGCCCGGAATCCGAGCGGCGGAGACAGTGCAGATCGGTGAAGCCATGCGTCTGCTGCTGGACCGGTCCTGAAGCGGCGCCACCCGGCGCCCAAGGAAAACTGAAGGGCGCCCGGGGTTACAGGGTGCGGGGACCTTAAGACACTGGCCTCCAGGCGCGTACCGGTGGGCGGGCCGAACAGAGTCGGGGGCGTCCAAGGCTTGCCCCCTTGACAAGCCAGCCGCCCTTCGGGAATATCTGAGACGGTCGCGGGGCGCAATCAGGATGGACCAGAGGGCCCTGCCGGCGAGAACGCGGATTGAATGCCCCGCAGTGCTTCCAGATGCGCTGACTTCTGGAAGCCCTGCTTCGTCGCAGATTGCAGGAGGAACCGATGCCGGAGAATAACGATGACCTGCCCCTCGCGCCGGAGGAGGTGGCGGCGGCCGCGCGGCTTGCCGATGAGGCCCAGTCAAATCTCAGGGATCTGGCCATGTTGGTGATGCGCCGACTAGGCGGTACGGCTGACGCGGGTCAGCCCACGGCTGGTGTGCCGCAGCCCAATTACTGGGCGGAAATCATGCCGGGCCCGGACGGCGGCACGGTATGGAAGCTCCATGAAGGCGACCAGTGCCTCGGTCTTTACGACTATGATCGCGGTGTCTGCCGCCAGTGCTGAGATGCCCTTGAGCGGGACGCCAACCACACGGAAGAATGGATACAAGGCGCTGGATGACTCTGACACCGGGGATCCGTCGTTGCAGAACTGCCGTAGCAACATAATCCGAGAGCAGCAGTGGAGGAACCGTGAGCGAGACAACGTCTATCGAGAAGCTGTGGGACAAACTGGATCCGACGACGCAGGAGTGGCTGAGGGCCAATCCGGGAAGCGTCGTGCTGCCACGGAGCGTGACCGCGGTCATCCGTAAGGCCATGGGAGATCCGGACACCCTGGACGGAACGGATCGGAACGATCAACTCAGCCTCTCCCCGGAGGACCTTGCCTTCATCACTTCCATGGCCAACTCCGCACCCGTGGGCCACCCGGTCTCCATGACTCGACCCACCGCCTGATCGAGGGGAACGCTCGCCCGCTGAGGGACACCTGTTTCCTGGCCTTCCGCCGGTGCAACGTGCCCTGACCGCGTTCGCGCGGCGTGCGCGGTCGCGGCGGCGGCCCTGGCAAGTTCCAACGCCCTGCCCGGGCCGCCTACCCCGGCTTCAACCGCATCGTCGCGAACCGCCGTGGTAAATCCACTTGTACGCCCACTCGCCCGTCAGCGCTAGGGACGTTTGGCCCCTGTCGCCGCGGACGCCGTCCGCTTCCAGCGCTAGGCGCGACCCCTACGGGCTCTGAAGCGGCCTCACCCGTGGTTCGGGGAAACGTGTCAGGGCCGCGCGGCTGCCGCTTCACGGGCCTTTGACCGGATGAATTCCCGGTCCTCTGCAGTGAGCACACTTTCGCCGTGGGAGTTGATCTCGGCGTTTTCGCTCGTTTCCTTATTGAATATCGACGTTAAGGTCCGCGGCAGGACCATGCACCCCGGGTTGTCCATCAGCCACTGTTGTGTGGTCGAGTCGAGCAAGTTCCATTGTTCCTTGATGTGCATATCTACCACTGCTGCCTTTCAGGCATCGGTTCGACGAAAGGACCGATCAGGTGTTTTGCTGACCGGGTAATGCGTGCGATGCGCTCGGGCTGTCCAGATACGGACTGTCACCGGCGGACATGGTTCCCCTCGTCCGCTGCTCCCCCTACCCTATGGGTTTTGGCGCATGAAGAACCGTCCAGCCACATGACAATCTGCCTGTCAATTCCAAAGCACGCGTGCCGAAGGAAACTTTGGTCCCCATCGGTTTCCGGTGTCCTCCCCGGGCTAGGGTGGGCACTGTCGGCAATTGCCGCGAGGAGCCAAGGACGCTGCAATGAGGTGTGGGAGGTGTGGACTATGAACCAGCCGGGAAAAAAGCCCAGAATCGTCGTCGGGGTCGACGGCAGTCCCCCGTCGATACTGGCCTTGCGCTGGGCCGGCGCCCTCGCACCGCTGCTGGAGGCAGAAATAAGGGCTGTTACCGCGTGGGAGTTCGAGATTCTCCCGGGCCACCTAACTCCCGCCGTAGCTAACCCGGATCGCGTCGCCCGGGATGTCTGTTCCGAAGCCGTCTCCAAGGCCTTCGGGGCCGCCGCTCCCCCGGCTCTTGAGCTGGTCATCAGGCAGGGCCCTGCCCCAAAGGTCCTGATCGACGAAAGCCGGCAAGCGCAGCTGCTCATCCTTGGGAGCCGCGGCTGCGGCGGACTCGAAGGCTTGCTCATTGGCGCCGTAAGCGCCGCGGTTACCGAACATGCGAAGTGCTCGGTGCTGGTCGCACATGGCACCGAACTGCCACCATCACTAGCGGCTGCGGCAGAAACAAATTGGGATCACGCTGTCCCCCGGACGTCAGAGGCAGGGCAGAACCATGCAGGAGTCTAGAAACGTCGTCGTCGGCTACGACGGGTCGGTGGAGGCCGGTCATGCGGTCCGCTGGGCCGCGAGACAGGCCGTCCTCAGCGGCTGTGGGCTGCATCTGGTGCACTGTTCCCTGTGGCCGTTGTTGACCCACGACCTGGGTCCGGTCCCAGGGGTGGACAACAGCGGACTCGAACGTTCCGGCGAGATTGCCATGGACGAGGGCGTTGCCCTGGCTCAGGACGAAGCCCCCGGTCTGGAAATCAGAACCAGCCTTATATATGGGTGGGCTGCAGAACATCTGCTGCAGCTCTCCGCCGGTGAAGCGATGCTCGTCGTCGGGAGCCGCGGTATTGGCGGTTTCATGGGTCTCCTGGTGGGGTCCGTGAGCCTGGAAATGGCCGCGACGGCCAGGTGCCCGGTCGCCGTGATCCGTTCTGACGAGCACCCTGAGGGGCCCGTCGTCGTCGCGGTGGACAGCTCGGGCTCCCCAACGGCGCTCCGGGATGCGTGCGTTCTGGCGTCCTCGACGGGCGCGGCACTGACCGTTGTCCACGTCCAGCATGCACCTGCAGGTTTCAAGAGGCTTCGAGACCCGGCCGGAGACAGTGCGGAACTACTCGAGGCAGTCCTGCACAGCGCGCGGGAGACGGCACCGGGAATCAGCATTGAGGGACGGCTGCTGACCGACGCCTCCATTCCCAGAGCCATCCTGGAAGCCGCACGCGGCGCACGCATCACCGTGGTGGGGACCAAAGGAGACGGACTCATCCGAGGCACCATCGGCTCCACAGCCCACGCCGTCCTGCACCATGCCAAGGGGCCCGTTCTCATGTCCCGCCGCCGCCTTGGTCCGGTCGGGGAGGAAATTGCAGATGCGTTCCCCGAGGACAAGCCGATCATAGTTGCCTAACTGCGGATCCCGGCGACCTCTGTCAGCCAGGTGATGGCGGCGTCCTTGGAGGTAAAAAACTCGTGCGGGTATTTCGTGTGCCGGCTCGTGCCTGCAGCCATCACCCGGTCGACTGCGCTGGATCCAAGGACCGCGATGGCCAGCACATCCTTACTTTGAGCGAAAACGTACCTGGCCGCCGCGCTGAACTCAACATCGGTCATTTCGGAGAGCATCGGCATCGGCGTCCCGCCAGTGATACGTTCCACGGCACGCATGGCGTCCCTGGCGTCGTCAACGTCCACAACGGAACCGGGGCGCCAGACACTCTCCAGTATCCCTGCGTTCACCGTGAGGGAGTTCTTCCCGTCAGCGGCGTCCATTCGTCCCGGCATCATGCCGTTGATTCTAGGCCTGATCTGCGACGATACTCTCCGACTCGCTCTCGGCGTGGCCAGCCGGCCACTGATTGGTCGACTCCTCAGCCCCTCCCTATCGTGAGCTCCACCTGTCGGCTTAGGCTGGTCGCATCCTACTCAGTGGAGTATCGACGACGGCGGCCGGCACCTTGGGCTGCCGATGGCGGTTCGGCGAGGATGAAGGGAGGCCTGCGATGGTGCAGGCGGACACGCCATGGACACCCGAGGATCAGGGCTGGCTCCGCGAGAACCTCCGGGAAGCCATCGACCATCTAGTGGAAATGGGCTACACGGTGCGCGGGGGCCAGGGCGAGGATCCGGAACTGATCCATCCCGGCGGATCAGCCGTGGAGACCTGGCGGGAGGACTACCCGTACGACGAGCGGATGTCCCGTGAGGAGTACGAGCTGGAGAAATACCGGCTGCAGGTTGAGCTGCTGAAGTTCCAGTACTGGGGTCAGGATCAGGAGCTCAGGAACGTGATTGTTTTCGAGGGCAGGGACGCGGCTGGCAAGGGCGGAACGATTAAGCGCTTCACCGAGCACCTGAATCCCCGCTCCGCCCGGGCCGTGGCTTTGAACAAACCGTCCGACCGTGAACTGGGCCAGTGGTATTTCCAGCGCTACGTCCAGCATCTGCCAACGGCCGGGGAGATCGTGATGTTCGACCGCTCCTGGTACAACCGGGCGAATGTGGAGCGGGTCATGGGCTTCTGCACGGAACAGGAGTACGACACGTTTATGTGGCAGGCGCCGGTCTTCGAAAGGATGCTGGTGGACTCCGGGATCCATCTCACCAAGTTCTGGTTCTCGGTGACCCGCCACGAGCAGCGAACGCGCTTCGCGATCCGGCAGATCGACCCGGTGCGGCGCTGGAAGCTCTCGCCCATAGACTTGGCCTCCTTGGACCGGTGGGAGGACTACACGGAGGCCAAGGAAGAGACGTTCCTGCGCACGGACACCGATCATGCGCCGTGGATAACCATCAAATCCAACGATAAGAAGCGGGGGCGGATCAACGCCATGCGCTTCTTCCTCAACCAGTTCGACTACGAGGGCAAGGACACGTCAGTGGTCCACGAGCCGGACGCTCTGATCGTCCGCCGCGGCCGCGATGCCGTCGGCGACTAGCGCCCCCGACCTGAAGGAGATTTCATGGGTAAGCTCACCGTCACGGCTTTTACCACTCTGGACAATGTCGCCGAGGATCCCCATCTCTGGTCAGGCCCGTTCTTCAGCGAAGCCACCGGCGCGTTTAACGACGAAGTCCTGGCCCCGGCGGACTCGATGCTGCTCGGCCGGGTCACCTATGACGGCTTCGCCGCCGCCTGGCCGTCGCGATCGGGCAACTACACCGCCGACAAGTTCAACGCCATGCCAAAGTACGTCGTGTCCACCACCATGGAGCACGCGGACTGGAACAACAGCACGATTGTCGCCGAGGACATACCCGGCCGGATCCGGGCCCTTCGCGAGCGGGAGAACGTGATCGTCTGGGGAAGCCCGACGCTCGTCAAGACGCTCATGAAGGAGGGTCTTGTCGACGAGTACGTTCTGCTGGTTTCGCCCATCGTGCTCGGGCGCGGCAAGAAGATGCTGCCGGAAGACGGAACCCGGCACACGCTGCGCATTGTCGAACCGCGGCTCCTCGAAGGCGGGATGCTCGCTCTACGGATGACACCGGCAGCGCCCTGAGGAGCGACTCCATCAGTCATCAGTCCGGGAGGCTGGCATCGACAGGGAAGGTCATGAACGCCGGCACCTCGTACGGGTGCACGGACAGTGCGGCAGCGACGACGGCGTTGCGCCTGGAGCGCGGGTAGATTGCCTCGATCCGGGTTTCCGGAACCTCCTCGGGGGAATTGACGACGCCGATCGTCGGGTTCGCGCCCGGCAGGGGCGTAAAGCGCCCCACGCCTTCGAGGCTGAACGAGCAGTGCGAGTAGTTGCCCAAGCCGCCCGCCCCGGCGTCGCCAATCGCCTGCCGGACTGCGTGGGCAGCCTCCGTGGGGACGTAGATGACCAGACAGTCCATTGGCTCCATGGCAGAAAGTCTCCCATGGAGCACAGATGAGTATGGGGCCGCAGACGGCGGTACTGCCCGCCGCATACGCCCCGCCATTCCGGCATTTCCGGGATGAGATTGTCCTTGACTTTAGCCCTCGACGGGACAAACGTGGGCTCCGAGGGCAGCATACCTGGCCGGCCGTTCGGCCGAATCGCCTCATTCAGCGACCCGGACGGCAATGGCTGGGTTCTCCAGGAGATCAAGTCCCGGCTTCCGGACCGCCGAGAGGAGACGCGACGTTCTCGGAGATTTACACCGCCGCACTGAAAGCGCTCCGCAAGGAGATTTCGGCAACGCGCTCGGCACGCGGCCATTCATGGTGATCTGACGAAAGGAACACAAACCGCGAAGGAGGAACCCATGATGAAACTTAAGGCACGTGGCGTTGCGTTCCCTCTCCGAAGCCAGACATTTCGCCGCCCGCAGGAAGACGGCCCTGCCGGGGTCCGGCGGCAACCGGCAACCGGCGGGGAACCCCCGGCCAGGATCATTGATAGCTACAACCATCGGCATTTCTCCGCGGTAAGGCCGGATGAACCGGCAATCAGCGGGCATACCCTGACGACCAGCGGAGGGGCACAGTCTGGCTGTATGTGCTCGGCATCGTCACCACCCTGTACCTGCTCGGTCTGCTGTTTATCCTGTTCGGCTGAGCTAATCCACCTGCGCCGGGGTTCGGGCGGCGCTGGGCCGCTACTTAGAGTCCTGCCCACTTTCCTTCATAGATACGACCATCTGGCGGGAACCTCGCTTCTAGTCCGTCAATTGGCGTACCGGGGCGCCAGCCAGCCATGATTTGATGTCCTCGAGGGCTCCGCCGTAGAAGCGCGCGTAGCTCTCATGGGTGACGTACCCCAAGTGCGGTGTCAGGAGCGTGTTCGGGGCGGCCAACAGCGGATGGCCCGCTGGCAACGGTTCCTGATCGTAGACATCCACGGCAGCACTCCGGATCCAGCCTTCTTTGAGGGCGCGAATGAGGGCAGCTTGGTCGACGAGGGGGCCCCGGGCCGTGTTGACGAGCATGCCGCCCGGGCCCAGCAGCCGCAGTTCCTTTTCACCGACTGTTCCTTCCGAGCGCTTGGACAGGCGGAGGTGAAGGGTCACGACGACGGATTCCCGGAAAAGGTCATCCTTGCTGACTCTCCGCACTCCTGCGGCCGTTGCTGTCGCCTCGTCCAGGTTCTGGCTCCAGGCCAGGACGTTCATGCCGAAAGCGTGCGCGTAGGCTGCCACCTTGTGCCCGATCTTCCCCAGCCCAACTATCCCCAGGGTCTTGCCGGCAAGTTCAGAACCCACTGTGTTCTGCCAACGGCCGGCGCGGAGCGCGTTCTCTTCAGCGGCTACGTTTCGGGCCAAAGCCATGAGCAGCGCCCACGTCAGCTCCGGGGCGGCCGACGGTGATCCGCCCGTCCCGCAGACGGTGACGCCATGATCCGCCGCCGCTGCGAGATCGATGGCGGCGTTTGCGGCGCCGGTGGTGACCAGCAATTTCAGGCGGGGCAGCTTCCCCAGTACAGCGCGCGGAAAAGGCGTCCTTTCCCGCATGGCGACAACTATGTCGAAGCCCGAGAGGGCCTGGATGGCGTCGGCGTCCGAGGCGAACGGCCGGCTGAAAACAGTTACGCTGACCCCGTCCGCACGGAGGGAGTTCCAGTCGGCGTAGTCGGCTGAAACCTGCTGGTAGTCATCCAGAATTGCCAGCCGATATCCGGTCATATGTGTTCAGTCCCCTGGTTCCAGGCGGGTTTCCCGACAAGGTGCACGGAGTTCCGACTGTCGCCCAGATTCGCGGACCCGTGTGCGGTCTCAGTGTAGACGGCAAATCCTTCGCGGTAGATCCGCTCTGGAAGTGGCCGGTCGTCCTGGCGCAGGGGACGAATGGGCGACCTGGGTGTTTCCGTCGGTGTCAGAGGGAAGACAAGAGTCCGGCGGCCTGTTCCAGCGCGCCCGGCACCAGGGAGTAATAGGCCCAGGTGCCGCGCTTCTCTCGGGTCAGCAACCCGGCCTCGACCAGAATTTTGAGATGGTGGGAGACCGTCGGCTGGCCCAAATCCAGGGGCTCGGTGAGGTCGCAGACGCAGGCTTCCCCGGACGCGCCGGCCTTGACGATGGAGAGCAGGCGCAGGCGGTTCGGGTCGGCCAGTGCCTTGAAAACCAGGGCTCTCCGCTGTGCTTCGTCAGTGCTGAGCGACGGCTTCGCCGACGGAGCACAGCACGCGGCTTCGGTCCCGGGCTCGAACGTGGGCAGAGAGATCATGAACCCATTATGCACATACATTGACATTCATCGATATAGATGCGGATACTTCACATATCGACATTCATCAATCCTGCCCGAGCAGCATGGGAGCACCGTGAGTATCCGGACGCAATTACCGCCTCCCGCCACCGGAGAGGCCGCCGTCATCGGCAAACTCTCCGCGTTGGACCGGTTCCTGCCGGTCTGGATTGCGGCAGCCATGCTGCTGGGCCTGGCGCTCGGCAGCGTGATCCCCGGCTTGAACACCGCCCTGGACTCGGTCAAGGTCGGGGAAGTGTCGCTGCCGATCGCCGTCGGCCTGCTGGTCATGATGTACCCGGTGCTGGCCAAGGTTCGCTATGACCAGACACACCGCGTCCTCGCGGACCGCAGACTGATGGTGTCCTCGTTGGTGATCAACTGGGTGTTGGCGCCGGCGTTCATGTTCGTCCTCGCGTGGCTCTTCCTGGCTGACCTTCCGGAGTACCGTACTGGCCTGATCATCGTGGGCCTGGCCCGCTGCATCGCCATGGTGATGATCTGGAACGACCTCGCCTGCGGCGATCGCGAGTCGGCCGCTGTGCTGGTGGCCATCAACTCCGTCTTCCAGGTCATCGCCTTCGGCTCCCTGGGCTGGTTCTACCTCCAGCTCCTGCCCTCCTGGCTGGGCCTACCGACCGCCAGCGCGGACTTCTCCTTCTGGGCCATCACCACCTCGGTGCTGGTATTTCTGGGACTCCCGCTGCTTGCCGGTTTTCTCACCCGCACCCTGGGTGAACGTGCCCACGGCCGGGATTGGTACGAGGGCACCTTCCTCCCCAAGCTGGGTCCGTGGGCGCTTTACGGCCTGCTGTTCACCATCACCCTGCTCTTCGCGCTGCAGGGCGGCACCATTACCGCCCGGCCGCTGGACGTCGCCCGGATCGCCTCGCCCCTGCTGGTCTACTTCGTCGTGGTCTTCGGCGCCAGCATGCTGGTCGGCAAGGGGCTGGGACTCGGCTACGCGAAAACCACCACGCTGGCGTTCACCGCCGCGGGCAACAATTTCGAGCTGGCCATCGCTGTGGCGATCGGCACGTTCGGGGTCACCTCCGGCCAGGCGCTGGCCGGCGTCGTCGGACCCCTGATTGAAGTCCCCGCCCTCGTCGTCCTTGTCTACGCCGCGCTCTGGGCACGGAAGCGTTTCTTTACCGACGTCCCTGCCTCCCGCTAATCACCGATAAACCTCAGGAGAACACGAGCATGACCACGGAAACCGTCAAGAAACCCTCCGTCCTCTTTGTCTGCGTCCACAACGCCGGCCGCTCCCAGATGGCTGCCGCGTTCCTCATGACATTGGGCAAGGGCGCGATCGAGGTCCGTTCCGCCGGGTCCCAGCCGGCAGACAAGGTCAACCCGGCCGCCGTGGAGGCAATGGCCGAACTCGGTATCGACATGTCCGCCGAAATCCCCAAGGTCCTCACGACGGCAGCCGTGAAGGAGTCCGACGTGGTCATAACCATGGGCTGCGGTGACGAATGCCCGTATTTCCCCGGCAAGCGTTACGAGGACTGGGTCCTCGAGGATCCGGCCGGGCAGGGCGTGGACGCCGTCCGCCCGATCCGAGACGAGATCAAGTCCCGCATCGAGGGACTCATCGCATCCCTCACCCCCGGGGCCAAGTAGGCCCGCCTTACGACTCGGCCGGCCCGCCAGCTAAATCACCTACTCGGAAAGGCGCGCAGTGAATCCCACGAGGGACGAGATCCTGGCCGGGTACAGCCGCGCCGGCCAAGACCTCGGCGCCTGGCTGCAGAGCGCAACGCCCACCGAGCTGGGCCGCGCGAGCCACGGCACACGCTGGACCAACGAGGAACTGCTCTTCCACATGGTCTTCGGCTACATGGTGGTCCGCGCCCTGCTTCCGCTAGTCCAAATTGTCAGCCGCCTCCCAGAACCGGTCGGCAGGGCATTCGCCGCTTCCCTGAACGCGGGAACGCGCCCGTTTGATGTCGTCAATTACTGGGGCTCCCGCGCAGCCGCTGTCCTCTACAACAGGCACCGGATGCTCCGGAAGCTGCAGAAAACCACCGCAGCGATCTCACGCCGGCTCGAACACGAGACCGCCCGGTCTCTCTCCAGGTCGATGCCCTTCCCGGACAGGTGGGACCCCTTTTTCGCCCCCTCGATGTCGGTCATTGACGTCTACGCCTACCCCACACTCCATTTCGATTTCCACGCCAAACAACTGAGCCTGGGGCGGCCGCGCCCGTCCTGAGGACAAAGTCAATCGACGGTAGCGAAAGCCGCGGCGATCCGCTCCAGCGACTCTTCCTTCGACATCCCGGCCATCTCGGCGATCATGCCCACCAGCGCCTCGCACACTCTCCCTAGTGCGGCGATGGCTTCCGAGCTTCCGCCGCGGAGATCCCTGGTAATCGTGGTGAAGCTCTGCGGGTCGTTGAGGACAAAAGTCGTGAGGATCGCTAAGCCCAGATCCAGTAGCTCGTCCGGCCCTTGCTCGTCCATCGCAAATCCTCCTTGATTTGGAAGGAAGGCCGGCGCTAAATCCGGCTGTCTAGCCGAAAATAACCCTGGGCGGTTGTGAACAGCTTGTAGAAAAGCTGTAACTGCTGACAAGAGGCTTCGGCGTGTCCGGGCACGCAGTGCATCGGCGTCGACGTCGCGACATGGCAAGGGCGGGACCCCGCCAGTGCTGGCTATCAGTGCCAGAGCCTGATCTAACTGCCGTTCCCCGACTTGCCATCCAGCCCGCTCGGACCAGTGCGACCATAACGCGCTTTTAGGGTGGGATGGTGATGCAAGACGGGGCCGCGTTCGTGTGGACGAAGCGTGGGCAATTGCCTCACCGCTGACAGCGACGGCTGCTCAGGCGTTTCGGCTCCGCCAGCATCCTGCTCGGCGGGCAACCATTCGACGGGAATGCCTGTGGCGGCTGCCTGTCGGAGGTCGCTCAGGTGCTCAGCCAGCGCAATCTCCGGTCGTCCCGGGTTGGCATCCACACATTTACGCAAGTGATCCTGGGCGCGGGACTGCTCCGGTGCAGAATCGGCAAGCACCATCGCGATAATCCCTGCGGCCTGCCGGCGTATCCCCCAGGCCTCGCCGGACCCGGGTTCGGCGGTCCACTGGCCTGCGGTCCGGTTCAAGGGGGGAATTTCGGAAAAGAACGACTGCTCCATCGACATTGGCTATTCCCTTCCCGGTCCGGCTGAGCCCGCATCTGGCACGTCCTCTACGCTTCCGCCTTCACTTGTCGTACCAGCGGAACGGAGGACCTTAATGGAACTTTACAACGGTACCGACCGGTCTGTCCCTAGGGATAAATAAACCTTCAAAACGTCGAAACGCTTCCAGCCTACTGAGGCGTCTCGTGGCGTGAGGACGGTTGTTTCCGACCTGCCGCAGCCGGGAGGGCGGTCCCTTCAGCCGCCGTTGCCAATCCAGGACTACAAGTCCCGGTGGTGTTCGATGAGCCAGCGGGCCATCTGCTGGGCACGCTTGGAAGCCAGGGTGTCCCCTTCAGACGCAGAGATGATGGAGCCTTTCATCAGAATGTGCCAGGATCGCGCAAATTCCTCTGGTCTGTTGAGCCCTGCTTCCTCAGCCAAGGCCTGAATGTGTCCCCGGATGCCCGTGAGGTAATCGATGCTCGCCTTCCCCAAGGGATGCCCAGGCCCCATCTCCAACAAGACGTTAATAAACGTGCACGCCTCGAAGTCCTCGCGCTGGAACCAGTCCCCGAACACGTCAAAAACAGCGAGCAGCCGCCCCTCCGCGGTGTTGCCCCGCCTCCGTGCCTCGGCGACGATGAGATCCACGGTCCACACCTGATCCCGGAGCTCCAAGACAGCAAGCACCAGTGCGTCCTTGGAAGGAAAATGCCGGTAGAACGTTGCCTTGGAGACCTCTGAACTCACGATCAGCTCGTTGACGCCGACACCGCGGATACCGCGGCTGGCGAACAAGTCATAGGCGGTAGCGAGAATACGATCCACCGGCTCATGGCGTCCTGCCATGGCCGTGGCGGGCAGCAGTGTGGGACCGGCGGCATCGTGGGCAGTCATCGTGGAACAAATTTTACACGGCACCGGAAGGGACCGACTGGTCTGGAGAAGGGGCGACGGACGGATCTGGCGCCTTACTACCGCTGGCGGTGAAGAGTTCGGCCGCCCTCGTGATGCCCCACGACGCGGCCGTCGACTGCATGGACGAGGCTGAGCAGCGGGTTGGGCTCCTGCGTATTGTTAGCCAGCCGGAGGATTGCCGCCGCCACGTCGGCGATCTTGATGTTGTGGCGCTGGCTGTAGGCGCACAGCCGCTCGAAGGCGGCGTCGGAGCCGATGTGCAGGATTCCCATCAAGACGCCTTTGGCCTGTTCGATGACGCCCCTTGCGCCGATCGCCCCGGCGATCGCATCGCGGGCGGACCTGTCCGTTTCCAACTGAAGCGTCTTTGTCAGGTCCAGGATGAATCCATCGATGAAAAGCAGTCTCCCATCAATATCCGCCACGCCCTCGCCCGCGGTCAGAACGCGGCGCTCCCGCCGTCGTGAGTCGACAAGACGGTGGTAGCTCGCGAAAAAACCTCCCACGCGACACGCTTCCTCAAAGATCTCCCGGCACCTCTTTCGGTCGTCAGGATGCTTGTGCGACATAACGACGCCGATAGTGGGCACGACGTCCCCGCGCTGGTATCCGTGGATGAGGTAGATCTCATCGGACCACTGCATTTCCCCGGACACGACGTCGTAGCGAAAGGTCCCCGCCAGGCAGTCCTCGGCGACCAGAGCACTGGAGTAGGCCTGCAGGGCCTTCAATTGAGTTACAGACATGGACACCCTCTTGGCCCATCGGCGGCCGCGACAGTCAGCACGGGCTGAGCCCGGCCGGAACGCCCCGCGTCCCCAGGGTCTGCCGCCACCGCCCGATCGTCTTCTGTGCGCCCCCGTCCCGAATGCTGGCGCCCACCGGCATTTCCTCGGTCACAGGCTGGGGGGCGGCATGATTTTGGGCTGCCGCAAGTTCCGTTACCAGCCCCATGCCGGCATACTCGCGTACTGCCGCGATTCCGGCCACCGCCGACGGCTTGTCGGGAAAGCGCCTGGAAAGGGCCATCTCCGTTCCGTCAGGAGCAGTGAGTCGAAATCGGTACGAGGCGTCGGAGTCGGTGAACAATTCGAACATGCCGGTCATTGAATTCTCCTTGAAGCCGGGACCATTCCGTTCCCGGTGACGCCTTTGTCACCGGCAACAGCCTGAATCCATCTGTTGGATGCCAACCCTCAGCGAAGGGTCGATCCGAATTGATGAATTCATGAAAGTCTGAACTACGGTTCCGCCCGGCGCAAGAGGGGTCCGCCAACTCCCGCGTGCCACGACACGACGCCGGTCCGGGGCTACCATGAGATATGCAGAAGGGGTGTTCTTTGCGCCGGCTGCGAGACAGACTTTTCTGTCTCGCACATGCTAATTTTTTCTTTCAGAGGGTTCGCGGACGGGCCTCATCGTATTTGAATGTGAAGGAGGGAGGTCCCAATGCCGGATGATCTTCCCGCAGGTCTGGTCATGACCGAAGTGAAGGCCGAGCTCTTCAAGTCAATCGGCCACCCCGCCCGAATCCAGCTCCTGGAAATGCTCGCTGACGGGGCCATCGCCGTAAGTCAACTACGCGATAACACGGGACTGGAGCCATCGAATCTTTCCCAGCATCTGGGTGTTCTGCGCCGCCAGCGCCTGATTGTCCCTTCGCGACGCAACGGACGGCTGTTTTACGAACTTGCAAGCCCCGAGGTCAATGCCCTGCTCGCGGCCGCCCGGTCCCTGCTCGGGACACTCCTTCACACCCCGCGGTTGACCCTGAGCCCCCTGGAGGAAGCACCGCGGGAGGAGGCACTCCGCTAGCATTTGGAGGCGGGACTGACCTGTCTGTCCCGCCGTAGTCTAAAATGACCGCTCGGCACCAATGATGGACGCGCCGCTCGGCTTGACCGCAATGAAGCAGTTAAAGGACTGGAGGACCACCGGTGAACGACGAGGAAATCCTGGCCGTAGAGGCGGCCGCAGCACGGCTCGAATCATCAAGCCCCAGCGGAGAGTATGCGGCGGCAAATCTTCAATCCGCTGTGGCTGCGGCAGTTACCAAGGGCAAATCCATAAGGGACGTGGCGGTGGCAGCACACCTCACGGTCCTGGAGGTTTTGGACGCGGCCGACGCAGCCACCTACCGAGGGCCCGCTTAGTAGGCGGCGCGGACCACCCGGGCACTGGAGGCCTCTTCTGAGCCGCCCCCACACCGGCCCGGCTGCGACCGGTCGCCGGCCGGTCGAACCGGCAGCCGTGGCCGGCATGCTCGGGGCAGTTCTTTTCGTGTCCGTCTTTACAGTTGGCGGGTGGCTTTCTCCCAATTATTCCGCGACCCGCATGTTCGTCAGCGAATTGTCCTTGGGCCCCCTCGGCTGGGTCCAGATCCTCAACTTTGTAATGACCGGCATCTTGGTCCTGCTGTTCGGCCGCGGTCTCGGCGCGCACTTCAGCACCGGCGCGGCATCGAGGGCCGGACCGGTGCTTGTGCAGAGCATCGGAGTCAGCCTCATTGCGTCCGGACCATTCACCACCGATCCGTCGTCGATGTTCGACCAATCCACCGTGCACGGAATTGTGCACGGCATTTTTGGCGCCCTCGTGTTCACATTCGCGCCTCTCAGCTGCTTCGTCTTCTACCGGCGGTTCCGCAGCGACCCAGCCTGGCGCCCACTGGCGGGGTGGACGCTCGCAATCGGTGCCATCCTCGCCGTCGGGATCCCTCTGCTCAAGATCAGCCAGCAGCCCGGGAGCGGACTGTTCGAGTGGAAAGGCCTGGTGCAACGCGTCCTCCTGGTCGCGTTCATGGCCTGGGTTTTTACGGTCGCAGCCCGCCTGCGTTCCCACCACTCGGGCCGAAGACAAAGGCCCGAGGCAGCATTGCATTGACGGCTGCCGACTCTCCGGATGACACTGGTCCGGTGAGCTACGCAGAAAGCGAATCAACCATTCTCAAGGTTGTTGACCGTCTGGCCGTGCGGTTTCCTGGCGCTCCCAAGACTCGCATCGCAGAAATCGTGCGCGAGGAATATGAGTCCCTCGCTTCCGGCCGGATCCGGATCTATATCCCCACCTTGATCGAGAACGCCGCAAGGAACCGGCTCCACAGCGAGTTCGACAGCTTAGCAACCTTCGACTGACGGCAGGGGTCTTGGGCCCGTCGCCGAACCGGTCCGCCTGCCCTCAGTGAACAGCCGCATCCTGATCGCACAGGCCAAGGGCGTCATTGGCCATCTACGACACCTCTGAAAAAGTCATCCCCTTCGAAGCACTGTCTGACCGCACGAAACCTGCAAGACGTTTGCCTTCCGCGCAGGACCCGGATGCCGGACACTGTGTTCAGGGGGTGTCATCCGCGAACCGAGGAAGGCCTGGCCGTCATGAACCCTTTGATCACGCTCGCTGCATCGACCCGGCCGCACGATGGGCCTGCGGCTGGCGTCCCCGTCCGGCCCATTGAAGCCGGGGACCTTCCTGAACTCATCCGGATGTACGCGCATGCCTATGCCGACGTACCGGTCCCGTCCGACGATGGCAGTCCCGAATGGATCCTTGCCCTGTTCGACGGCGTCCACGGCCGCCTCGTTCCCGGAGCGTCCCTGGTCACCATCCACACGGATGGCAGTCTCACCGCCGCCATCATCACCACGGACGCGCCGCCGGGAACCAAAGGCGGCGGGGAAGCTTTCATCGCCGAACTCATCACACGCCCCGAGCACCGCCGCCAAGGGCTGGCTGAAGAACTCCTCCGCCACTGCATGCAGGCCCTGCATGCCATGGGCCGAAGCACCGTGGCCGTCAGCGTCGACAGCGCCAATGCTGCGGCGATGGCTCTCTACCTGTCCAGGGATTTCCGCCGCCTCACGGATGACAGCGACTCCGACGGGGATAACGACTGAGTCGGCGGCTGGCCCCATGGGCTCGAGACCACGGGGCCAGCGTTCAGGGCGCCGACATTCAGGGGGTGAATGCCGTCTGGCCCGCCCCGCGCTGGGCTCATGGGCCACGTCCTGGGGTAAAACTAGGCGCGTGACCTCCACTTTTCCTTGGCCTGTCCAGGCCGGGTCCGTGAGCCGGTAAAAAGGTGATCATTGCCCGCATGACGATGCTGCCGGAAAATGGATTAGCGGGATCAGCCGATCAGCGCCAGCACCGCGCCCGCGATCACGACGCCGCCGGCTTCGGCCCGCACGTCCGTGACAGTGCCGCCGCGGTGGGCGGCCACTTGGGTCTCCATCTTCATCGCCTCGAGCACGACGACGGGGTCCCCCGCGGCGACCTCCGCGCCCGGCTCGACCAGCCACTTCACCACGGTCCCGGCCATGTCCGCGCGCAGTTCGCCGGGATCAGCCGTGCCGCCGCCGTCGGACGCGGCATTCAGGGCCACTCCGGCGGGCAGCGCCGCTCCGGACCTCGCCCAGCCGTTCAGCAGCTCCACGGGCAGACCGACCGCCATCCGGCGGCCGTCAACCTCAACGGTGATGGTGCGGCGATCGCCGTCGGGCGCGGCGGTGCTGTAATCCGGGTCCGCCGGGATCCGCTCCGCGAAGTCCGTTTCGATCCAGCGGGTGTGGATGCCCAGGCCGGTTGCGGCGGTGAAGTCCGGGGATTCGAGCACAGCCCGGTGGAACGGCAGCACAGTGGCGACGCCGCTGATGCGGATTTCGGCGAGGGCCCGGCGGGCCCGGCGCAGCGCCTGCTGGCGGTCGGCGCCGGTGACAATGAGCTTCGCCAGCAGCGAATCGAACTGGGGCGGCACAAAGGAGCCGGCGCGGACACCGGTATCGAGCCGGATTCCGGGGCCGGTGGGGCCGGTGAACTCAGTGATGGTCCCGGGCGAGGGCAGGAAGCCGCGGCCCACGTCCTCGGCGTTGAGCCGGAACTCGAAGGAGTGCCCGCGCGGGGCCGGGTCTTCGCTGAACCGCAGCGGTTCGCCCGCGGCGATCCGGAACTGTTCCTGCACCAGGTCGATCCCGGTGGTCTCCTCCGTGATCGGGTGTTCCACCTGCAGGCGCGTGTTGACCTCGAGGAACGCGACCGTCCCGTCGGCCGCGACAAGGAATTCGACCGTGCCGGCGCCGGAGTAGTCGGCTTCGCGGCAAACGGCCTTGGCGGCGTCGTAGATCTGCCGGGTTTGCTGCTCGGTGAGGAACGGCGCAGGGGCCTCCTCCACAAGCTTCTGGTGCCGGCGCTGGAGCGAGCAGTCGCGGGTCCCGACGACGACCACGTTGCCGTGGGAGTCGGCCAGGATCTGCGCCTCGACGTGCCGCGGCCGGTCCAGGTAGCGCTCCACGAAGCATTCGCCGCGGCCGAACGCGGCGACGGCCTCACGGACGGCGGAGTCGAAGGCCTCTTCGACCTCATCGATGGTCCGGACCACCTTCATCCCGCGGCCGCCGCCGCCGAAGGCCGCCTTGATGGCGATCGGCAATCCGTGCTGTTCGGCGAAGGCCCGGGCCTCGGCGGCGGAATGCACCGGCCCGTCGCTGCCGGCGACGAGCGGTGCGCCGGCGCGGACAGCCGCCTCGCGGGCGGTGATCTTGTTGCCGAGCAGCCGGATGGCGTCCGGCGTCGGACCGATCCACGTCAGGCCGGCGTCCAGGACGGCCTGGGCGAACGCATCATTTTCGGATAGGAAGCCGTAGCCGGGGTGGACGGCGTCGGCGCCGGATTCCGCCGCGACGGCGAGCAGCCTGGGGATGTTGAGGTAGGTGTCCGCGGGCGAGTTGCCGCCCAGGGCGTATGCCTCGTCCGCGGCGGAAACGTGCACGGCGTCGGCGTCGATGTCCGCGTAGACGGCGACGGACGCGAGCTCTGCGTCGTCGCAAGCCCGGGCAATCCGGACAGCGATTTCGCCGCGGTTGGCGATCAGGACCTTGCGCATCAGGGACTCGCTTTTCGTTCGGGGGTGAGGTGTTCTGGGCTGGCGGACTGCTTCGGGCCGGCAGGCGACCAGCGGAAGCGGATCTTGCCGCCGATGGGGACTTGGGCCGCGAGATCGAGCTGCGAGTCGACGACGACGGCGATCACCGGATAGCCGCCTGTGATGGGATGGTCGGCGAGGAAGAGCACGGGCAGGCCTTCGGGCGGAACCTGGAGGGCACCGGCTACGGTGCCCTCGCTGGGCAGTTCGCCGGCGCGGCTGCGCCGCAACGCGGTTCCGTCCAGGCGCATGCCCACCCGGTTGGACTGCGGCGTTACGGACCATTCCTGGCCGGCGAAGGAGTCCAGCGCGGCCTGGTCAAACCAGTCGGCGCGGGGGCCGGGGACGACGTCGAGGACGGTCACGCCGGTGCCGGGGAACTCCGGCTGCAGCTCGGGACTGCCGACGACGCCGGAGTCGGCTTCCCCGCCGGCGGCGAGGAGCTCCCCGGCGGCCAGCGGCGCCGGTCCGATCCCGGACATCGTGTCAGTGGACCGGCTGCCGAGGACGGGTGCGGCATCCACGCCGCCGCGCACGGCAAGGTAGCTGCGGAAGCCGCTCCCGGGTGCACCGAGCGTCAGGGTTTCCCCGTCCAGCAGGGCGAACGGGGTGGCCATCGGGACGGTTCGCTGGAACGGCCCGGCCTCCGTGTCCGATTGCGTCTCGATCACCAGGTCCGACGGCGCCCCGGTGACGGCGAGGACCTGGTCCCCGACCGCCTGCACGGTGAGCCCGCCGGCGACGGTTTCGATGGCGGCGGCCGACGGCGTGTTCCCGACCAGGCGGTTGGCCCGCCGCAGCGAGGCCCGGTCCAGGGCGCCGGCGGCGGAGACTCCCAGGCCGGAGTGGCCGTGCCGGCCTAGGTCCTGGACCAGGCTCTGCAGTCCCGGCGCCACGATCCGCAGCCCGGTGCTCACTTCCGGGGTAGGAGCAGAAGCAGGGGTCTGCTCTGGAGCCAGGGTCACAACATCCCGGACCGCACGGAACTGGACCCGGTGGCCGGGGCTGGCCAGCGCGGGCTGTTGCCGGTCCAGGTCCCACATTTTGGCGCCGGTGCGGCCGATCAGCTGCCAGCCGCCCGGTGAGCGGCGCGGGTAGACGGCCGAGTAATTGCCGGCCAGCGCCACGGAACCGGCGGGGACGGCCGTGCGTGGGGAGCTGCGCCGCGGTACTTCCAGGGCCTGGTTCTCCCCCACCATGTAACCGAAGCCGGGGGCGAAGCCGGCGAACGCCACCGTCCAGACCTGGCCGGTATGGGCGGCAATCACACCCTCCGGCCCGAGGCCGGTCAGCTTTCCGACTTCGGCGAGGTCCTGGCCGTCGTACAGGGTGTCAATGACCACCAGCTCGCCTTCACGCTGCACCGGAGCCGTCAGGTCGAGCCTGAGCAACTGCTCGGCAATCCGTCGGGCGGACACCGGCGAGTCCGCGGTGACCAGGACGGTCTCGGCCGCGGCCAGCACGTCCAGCTGGCCGGGCAGCGGTTTTTCGAGGAGCAGGGCCTGCAGGGCGAGCACGTCCTGGGTGCCGGAAAGTTCGGCGAGTACCGCGCGGGTGCCCACCGCCCGCACGGAGCGGACCTTGTGTGCTGCCGCGTGCTGGGCTGCCGGGGGTTCCCCCGCTGTCTCAATCATGAGCTGCTTCCATCGTTGCAGGTTGCCGGTGAACAGGATCCGCGCCGCTTAGGCGTGGGTATCCTGCAGGAGCCGTTCCTCTTCCTCGGTCTGCGGGTTGCGGCCGAGGGCCAGTCCGATGATGGTTACGGTCGAGGCGACCGCGAGGTAGCCGGCGATCAGGACCCAGTTGCCACTGGCAGCGTAAAGGGCGGTGAAGATCAGGGGTGCGACGGCACCGCCGATCACGCCGGCCAGAGTGTAGGCCAGCGAGCTGCCGGCGTAGCGGAGCCGGGCCGGGAACTGCTCTGTGATGTACGCGGCCTGCGGGCCGTACATGAAGGCGTGGAAGGCCAGCCCGATCACGACGCCGAGGGTCAGCATCACGACGGACTTGCCCTCGATCATCAGGAAGAACAGCGGGATGTAGACGGCGGTGCCCACGGCGGCGATGCCATAGACGAGACGGCGGTTGAACCGGTCCGTCAGGGCGCCGGCCGCGGGGATCAGGAAGATCTGGAAGGCGGAGCCGATCAGGATGGCGCCCAGGACGTTGCCCGTGGTCATGCCCAGCTGCTTGGTGGCGTACACGGCCACGAAGACGGTAAAGAGGGCGTACAGCACGTCGGGGCAGACACGGGAGAGGGCGGCGGCCACGAGGGCGCGGGGTTCCTTGGTGAAAACCTCCTTGATGGGTGCCTTCGGCTGCTCGCCGTGGGCCTGGATGGCTTTGAAGACCGGGGTTTCCTCGAGCTTGAGCCGGATCAGCAGGCCAAAGACCACCAACAGGGCCGAGGCGAGGAAGGCGACGCGCCAGCCCCAGGAGAGGAAGTCCTCGTTGCTGAGCGTTGCGGCCAGCAGGGCCAGGACACCGTTCGCCATCAGGTTGCCGGCCGGCGGACCGATCTGCGCGGCAGAAGACCAGAAGCCACGCCTCCTGGCGTCGCCGAATTCGCTGGAGAGCAGGACGGCACCGCCCCATTCGCCGCCGACGCCGATGCCCTGGGCCAGGCGCAGCAGCACAAGGATGATGGGTGCTGCGACACCGAGGGTCGCGTAGCCCGGCAGGGCACCGATCAGCACGGTGGCAACACCGATCAGCATGAGGGTGACGACAAGGACATGCTTGCGGCCGATCTTGTCACCGAGCCGGCCGAAGATCACGCCACCGATGGGGCGGGCGAGGTACCCCACCGCGAAGGCGGAGAAGGAGAGCAGCAGGCCGACGAATTCGTCGTTGCCGGGGAAGAATACCTTGGGGAACACCAGGGCTGAGGCCACGGAGTAGATCGCGAAGTCGTAGTACTCCAGCGAGGTGCCGGTGAGGCTGGCGATGTAAGCCTTGAGGGCGCCGGGCGGCAGCTTCCTCTTGCTGGCGGCCGGATTGGCCTGTTGCGGTGCGGTCATGGTTTTCCTCCAGGTGTGCGGATGCTGCCTGCTGCTCGGGTGTACGTGCGGGATTGGCCCGGTGGGGACCGGGTGAAGCAGTGGTGCTGCTGCTTAGACGAATGCGGCGGTGGTGATGCCCGCGGCGGTGAGCGCTTCGCGGACGGCTGCGGCCATGGTGACGGCTCCCGGGGAGTCGCCATGGACGCAGATGCTTTCGGCGCTGATTTTCAGGATGGAGCCATCGATGGTGCGGACGGCGGAATCGGTGGCCATCCGGAGGACGTGCTCGGTGACGAGGGCGGGGTCCTCCAGCACGGCCCCGGGGAGCGTACGGGATACGAGGGTGCCGTCCGGGTTGTAGGCGCGGTCGGCGAAGGCTTCCCTGACGGCACGGAGGCCGGCGGCTTCGGCAAGGCGCAACACTTCCGAGCCGGGCAGGCCCAGGATCGGCAGGTTCGGGTCAACGGATTTCACGGCGTCGACGACGGCCTGCGCCTGGGCGGTGTGCGAGACGATGGCGTTGTAGAGGCCACCATGCGGCTTCACGTACTGGACCGTGCCCCCCTCGACGGCGGCCAGCGCCTGCAGTGCGCCGATCTGGTAGACGACGTCGTCCGCCAGTTCTTGCGGATCGACATCCAGGAAGCGCCGGCCAAAGCCGGCTAGGTCGCGGTAGCCGACGTGGGCGCCGATCACCACGCCGGCGGCCACTGCCTCGCGGCAGGTCCGGCGGATGACGCTGGGGTCCCCTGCGTGGAAGCCGCAGGCCACGTTGGCGCTGGACACCGAGCGGAACATCGCCGTGTCATCGCCCAGGGTCCAGCGTCCGAAGGATTCGCCGACGTCGCTGTTCAGGTCAATAGTTGCCATTTGTGATCCTCGTCTCATGATAGCCCCGTACTAAGGATGCATCACTTTGGCGGATTGTTCAACAATCTGACGATTCAACATTGGAACAATCGTGTAGATTCGGCATCATGACGACTTCCGATGCACTCGCCGGCACCGCCTCAGGCGCGGCTGCGGCGCGGTTGCGCGTGACCGTTCCCTCGGTGGCGGACCGGGTTGCCGCCGAGCTTCGCCTTCAGCTGGCTGAGGGTCTGTTGCTGCCGGGCGCCCGGTTGACCGAATCGACCATCGCCGAGGACCTGGGGGTGTCCCGCAACACGGTCCGGGAGGCCTTTGCCGAACTGGCCGCCGAGCGGCTGGTGGTCCGCCTCCCTAACCGCGGCGTGTTCGTGGCGAGCCTTGGCCCGGGCGACATCCACGATGTCTACGCGGTGCGCCGCGCGGTAGAGGTCAGCGCCATCCGGGCGGGAGGCACCCCGGAGCGGGTGGCCGCCGTCCGGGCCGCGGTGGAGGAAGGCAAAGCCGCGGCAGCCGCGGATGACGAGGAAGCCCTTGGCACGGCAAATCAGCACTTCCACGGCGCGATCGTGGGGCTGGCCGAAAGCCGCAGGCTGGATACGATCATGTCCCAGGTCCTCGCCGAGATGCGCCTTTTCTTCCACAAGGCCACTGTCGACGCCCATTTCTACCGCGGCTATCTCGGTGACAACGAGGAGATCTGCGCCGCACTGGAGGCCGGCGAACTCGACCGCGCCGGCAGTCTCCTGCTGTCCTACCTCGACCGCTCGGAAGCCAAGCAGAGCGCCGTCCACGGGGACTAGTTGACAGTTCGTAACTTGCATCACATACTTGTGGAACCGATTCCATGGAATCGATTCCACGAGGCGTTCAAGAGGCGCCGTGCAGTTCAACGGCGAGAGGCGCAACAGTGACGGGACCTTCCATCACCATCAAGGACGTGGCGGCACTCGCCGGCGTCTCCGCCGCCACAGCCTCGCGGGTGCTCTCCGGAAACCCGGCAACCTCCCCGCAGTCCCGGGAGAAGGTGGCCGCCGCCGTCGCCCAGCTGGACTTCCACCCCAACGCCCAGGCCCGGGCACTCCGCTCCACCAAGACCAACGTCATCGGACTCCTGGTCTCCGACGTCCGGAACCCGTTTTTCGCCGACCTGGCGCATGCCGCCGAGCAGGCAGCGCTGGCGGAGGGACTCGTCACCCTGCTGGGCAACGCCAACGAGAGCATCCTCCAGCAGGACCGGTATCTGGACACCTTCATTTCACAGCGCGTGGACGGCGTCATCGCCGCTCCGCAAGGCCAGGGAAGCTCCAGCCTGCACGCGCTGCTGGAACGGGGCATCCCCACGGTCTTCGTCGACCGTACCGTCGACGGTATCGACGTGCCCAGCGTGACAACGGACAGCGATTCCGGCATCCGCCAGGCCGTGGAGCATCTCATCCGCCAGGGCCACGAACGCGTCGGCTATATCGCCGGGCCCCAGTCGACCTCAACCGGACGGGACCGGCTCAGGTCCTTCTCACGGGCTGCCCTGGATTTCGGGCTCAGCACCGACCCTGCACTGACGTATTTCGGTGACTTCCAGTCCGCCAGCGGCTCGGCCGGAGCTCACCACCTGCTGGGTCTGGCCCAGCCTCCCACGGCCCTGCTGGCCGCGGACAGCCCGATGGCCGTCGGAGCGCTGGCCACCCTGAACCGGAAGGGGCTGCGCATCGGCCGGGACATGGCCCTGATCGCCTTCGACGACATCGAGTGGTTTTCGCTGCTCGACCCGCCCCTTACCGTCATTTCCCACGACGTGGAGGCCATGGGCAGGACCGCCGTCCGGCTTCTGCTCGAGGTCATCGACGGGCAGAACCCCGAATCGGTGGTCCTCTCGAGTGAGCTGATCGTCCGGGCCTCCTCGGGCACGCCGGATCCCAGCCTCGGACAGCTGTGACAGTGCCCGTTCACCCTCCCACCATCCCCCTTGCCTCGCGGTTCGGGGGCCCCGAAGACACCACCGAAGGAGCAGGTCCAATGAGCACGGTTTTTGTGGTCGGAAGCCTCAATATCGACCAGAACATCCGCGTCCGTTCCTTGCCCCGGCCGGGCGAAACCGTCCGGGGCTCAGACGCCACGTACAGTCCCGGCGGCAAGGGCGGCAACCAGGCGGTCGCGGCGGCCCGCGCCGGCGCCCCGGTGAAGTTCGCCGGGGCTGTCGGGGACGACGCCCACGGACGGCGGATTCTCGAGGTCCTGGCCGAGGCGGACATCGACGCCAGCCGGGTGCGGGTCCTCAGCACGGCCGCGACCGGAACGGCGATCATCGCGGTCGATGACCGCGGCGAAAACCAGATCATCGTCAGCCCGGGTGCGAACTCCGGCCTCACGTCCGACGACGTCGACGCCGGACTCGCCACCCTCATGGCCGGCGACGTCGTGGTCCTGCAGCTGGAGATCCCGACGACGCTGGTCCGGCAGGCCGCGCGCATCGCGAAGAACGCCGGAGCATTCGTCATCCTCAATGCCGCCCCGGCCCCCCGCCAGCTCGACGGCCTGCTCGACGACGTCGACCTCCTCGTGGTCAATGAACAGGAAATCCGCGTCCTGGCTGACCTTGCCGGTATCCCCGGCGACCACCGGCAGCTGGTCACGGCACTGCCGCCGGTCCTGGGACCGGCCATCGTCTGCACGGCCGGCGCGGAGGGGTCCTTCACCGTCCTGGACGGCGGGCTCGTCCATGTGCCGGCGGCCGAGGTGGCCGCCAAGGACACCACCGGCGCCGGCGATACCTACGTGGGCTACCTCGCCGCGTCACTTCTCACCATCCCCCGCGACCTGCCGGCCGCGATGAAAACAGCCAGCCGCGCCTCGGCGCTGGCGGTCACGCGCAGCGGCGCCATGGAATCGATTCCATGGCACCATGAGCTGCCCGCCTCCGTTCCTTCCCCCGCCCTCGTCGTCCCGAACTAAGGAGACCCATGAAAATCGCACTCGGTAACGATCACGCAGGCTTCCCCCTGAAAGAGTTTGTCCGGTCCGTCCTCGAGGACCTCGGCCACGAGGTCATCGACTGCGGCGCACCCAGCGAGGCCCCGGTCGACTTCCCGGACATCACCCGCGCAACCTGTGACCTCGTGAAATCCGGCCAGGCCGAGCGCGCGGTCCTGGTCTGCGGGACGGGCGTCGGGGCCGTCATGGCCGCCAACAAGATCCCGGGCATCCGCTGCGCGCTCGGCCACGACGTTTACTCGGCCCACCAGAGCGTGGAGCACGATGACGCCAACGTGATTGCCATGGGCGCCTGGCTGGTGGGGAGGGCTACGGCCAAGGAAGTCCTGCAGTCCTTCCTCGACGCGAAGTTCGACAACGACGAGGACACCATCCGGCGCGTCCAAAAGCTCCGCGACATGGAGCTCGAGGCAGCCCGGGAACTGGCCGACCAAATCTGACCCGGCCGGGA
The DNA here is from genome assembly GCF_947090775.1 of Pseudarthrobacter sp. MM222. Taxonomy (NCBI): domain Bacteria; kingdom Bacillati; phylum Actinomycetota; class Actinomycetes; order Micrococcales; family Micrococcaceae; genus Pseudarthrobacter; species Pseudarthrobacter sp. MM222. The sequence goes on along the minus strand of NZ_OX352321.1, from coordinate 60,170 downwards.
CTGTCCAACAAACGTTTACCTGGCCTTCGGCAACCGCCCGAGCCACCCAGCAATATCAAAGGAGATATAGAACATGACGGCAGCAATCACGGACCGGCCGCGCCAGGCCGCCCACGGTTCACCCGGCAAGATCAAGACCGCCATGGCTTCGGCCGCCGGCACCTGCGTGGAGAACTATGACTTTGTCGCCTACGGCACGGCCGCGGCCCTGTACTTCGGCAAGGTCTTCTTCCCCAACACCGACCCGGTCGTCGGCACGCTGCTGGCCTTCGCCACGCTGGCGGTGGGCTTCCTGATGCGCCCCATCGGCGGAGCTGTCGGCGGCTACCTCGGCGACAAGTACGGCCGGAAGCCCGTGCTCGTCGGCGCGCTGCTGACCATGGGTATCGCGACGGTCCTTATCGGCTGCCTCCCCACCTACGCGCAGGTCGGCATCCTCGCTCCCATCCTGCTCGTTATCATCCGGATGATCCAGGGCCTCGCCTTCGGCGCGGAATGGGGCGGCGCTGTCATGATGACCTTCGAGCACGCACCCTGGAAGAAACGCGGCCGCTTCGCCGCCATCCCCCAGGCGGGCAACCCGCTCGGCATCACCCTGGCCAACGCCGCGTTCCTGCTCTCCGCCTCCCTGCAGACCGACTGGGCCTGGCGTCTTCCGTTCCTCGCCAGCGCCATCCTGATCGTCGTCGGCCTCGTTGTCCGGATGAAGCTTGAGGAATCCCCCGAGTTCGAACACAGCAAGGCCACCGGCGCGATCGTCAAGAACCCGCTGACCACCGTGATCAAGAACGACTGGCGGAACATCCTGCGGGTGATCTCGCTGCGGATCGTGGAGAGCTGCGCGTACTACGTCACGGCGACGTACCTGCTCTCCTACATCACGAAGAACAACCCCGACGACCGGGCAGTCGGTCTCACCGGCATCGTGATCGCCAGCCTCCTTGCCATCCCGGTCACCCTGATGGCCGGCGCGCTCACGGACCGCATCGGCCGTCGCAAGCTCTACCTCGGCGGAACCATTGCCGTCATCGTCTTCGGCTTCCCGATGTTCCTGCTCAGCAACACCGGCAACCCGTTCCTGATCGTCCTCGCGTTCGTGATCGGCATCGGCATCATCCACGCGACGTTCACCGGCACACAGGGCGCCTGGTTCGCGGAGCTGTTCCGGACCAACACCAGGACATCCGGTGCCTCCATCGGGTACCAGGTTGCCGCCTCCATCTCCGGGTTCGCGCCCTTCCTGGCCGTGCTCCTGGCTTCCGTCTTCGGCTGGGCCGGCGGCGCCTCGCTGTACGTCCTGGTCGGTGTCATTGGCCTGGTCGGCGTGCTCAACACCCGCGAAACGTGGGGCGCCAAGGAAAAGGCCGAGGTCGACGCCATCATCGCCGGCGAGCCGGCCGCGGCTGATCTGTCCGCAACGACGTCCGCACGCTAATACCGGCGCAAGAGAGCGACCCTGGTTGGCCCCTTGGGGGCGGACCGGGGTCGCTCTCTTTAAGGCGTCCTGACCTACGGCGGAAGCCGTCCGGCCGACGTCGACGCTCCCGCCAGGCGGGCTAGTTGCCTGCCGTGACCGGAAGCGGGCGTTCCTCCGCCGGCTTGCCTGCCTCCGAGGCCGCGGGAGGGGTTTTGCGCTTAAGGCGCTTATCGATTGTGGCGCCGCCGCCCCTGCCGCTGCGGTTCTTGTTGAAGATGTCGAAGCCGACGGCGAGGAGCAGCACCAGGCCCTTGATGAGCTGCTGGTAGTCGGTGCCGAGGCCCAGGATGGACATGCCGTTGTTCAGCACACCCATGATCAGGCCGCCGATCATGGCTCCGGCCACGGTGCCGACACCGCCCTGGACGGCCGCGCCGCCGATGAACGCCGCGGCAATGGAGTCCAGTTCGAAGCCGGTGCCGCCGGCCGGCTGCGCGGAGTTGAGCCGGGCCGTGAACACCAGGCCGGCCAGTGCGGCGAGCACACCCATGTTCACGAAGAGCCGGAACGTGACCGCCTTGGTCTTGATGCCGGAAAGCTCGGCGGCATGGAGGTTTCCGCCGATGGCGTAGGTGTGGCGGCCGAAGACGCTGTTGTTCATCAGGGCCGTGTAGACGATCACCAGGACCGCGAGCACAATCAGCACGATCGGGGTTCCCCGGTAGCTGGCGAGGAGGAAGGTGATGGTCAGCATGAGCAGGGCGATGAACGCCGTCTTGGTGGCAAACCAGGCCATCGGCTCGTTCTCGAGCTCGAACTTCTTGCGGATCCGGCGTTCCTTGACCGCCTGGATCACCAGCGCGAGGGTGGCGCCGACGCCCAGGATGACGGTCAGCCACTCCAGCGCCGAGGTGCCGCCGGAAATGTCCGGCAGGAAGCCGCCGCCCAGCGCCCGAAGTTCGGACGGGAAGGGCGTGATCTGCTGGTTTTTGAGCGTGATCAGGGTCAGGCCGCGGAAAATCAGCATCCCGGCGAGGGTGACGATGAAGGCGGGGATACCGACATAGGCGATCCAGTACCCCTGCCAGGCGCCCACCAGCGCGCCGACCAGCAGGCAGGCCGGAATTGCCAGCCACCAGGCCCAACCCCAGTGCACGATCATGACACCGGCGACGGCGCCGATGAAGCCGGCAATTGATCCGACGGACAGATCGATATGCCCTGCGATGATCACCATCACCATGCCGATGGCCAGGATGAGGATGTAGCTGTTCTGGACCACCAGGTTGGTGACGTTCTGGGGCTGCAGCAGGATGCCGTCCGTCAGGATCTGAAACAGCAGGACGATCAGGATCAGGGCGACAAAGATGCCAACCTGGCGGAGGCGGCTTGTCAGGAAGCCCAGGGATTCTCGGAGGGCGGACATGTTCGCTATTCCTTCTCTTTGGTCATGTAATGCATGAGGGTTTCCTGGGATGCTTCCGCGATCGGGACTTCACCGGTGATGTGCCCGGCGGACAGCGTGTAGATCCTGTCGCAGATTCCCAGCAGCTCGGGCAGCTCGGAGGAGATCACGATGACCGCCTTTCCTTCCGCCGCCAGCTTCGCGATGATCGTGTAGATCTCAAATTTCGCGCCGACGTCGATCCCGCGGGTAGGTTCGTCGAGGATGAGCACGTCCGGGTCGGAGAACATCCACTTGCTCAGCACGACTTTCTGCTGGTTGCCGCCGGACAGTTTGCCCGTGATGGCCGCGACCGACGGGGCCTTGATGTTCATGCTTTTCCGGTAGTCGTTGGCTACGACGGTTTCCTGGTTCTTGTCCACCCAGCCGCCCTTAACGAGCTTCCGGAGAGCGGCCATGGACACGTTTCGCTTGATGTCCTCGATGAGGTTCAGGCCGTAGCGTTTGCGGTCCTCGGTGGCATAGGCGATTCCGTGCTTGATGGCGGCGGAAACGGTCGAGGTGTTGATTTCAGTTCCGTGCTTGAAGACTTTTCCGGAGGTCGCCGTGCCGTAGCTGCGCCCGAAGACGCTCATGGCCAGCTCCGTCCTGCCGGCGCCCATCAGCCCGGCCAGACCCACCACTTCTCCCTTGCGGACGTTGATGCTTGCGTTCTTGACCACCATCCGGCTGTGGTCCTGCGGGTGCCGCACGGACCAGTCCTCGATTCTTAGGACCTCCTCGCCAATCCGGGGGGTCCGGTCCGGATACAGGCTTTCCAGGTCCCGGCCCACCATTCCGCGGATAATGCGTTCCTGGGTGATCTCGCCGTCGCCCAGGCGCAGCGTCTCGATGGTCTTGCCGTCGCGGATGATGGTGACAGCGTCCGCCACTTTGCGGATTTCGTTGAGCTTGTGGCTGATGATGATACTCGTGACGCCCTGGCCCTTGAGGTGCAGGATCAGGTCCAGCAGGTGGCCGGAGTCCTCATCGTTGAGGGCCGCCGTCGGCTCATCGAGGATGAGGAGCTTGACCTCCTTCGAGAGCGCCTTGGCGATTTCCACCAGCTGCTGCTTGCCCACGCTGATCTGTTGGACGGGGGTGACCGGGTTTTCGCTCAGGCCCACCCGGGCCAGGAGCTTCGCGGCCTCCAGGTTGGTTTTCCGCCAGTCCACCCAGCCGCGCGTGGCCTGTTCGTTGCCGAGGTAGATGTTCTCCGCAATGGACAGGTACGGGCTCAGCGCCAGTTCCTGGTGGATGATGACGATTCCGCGCTTCTCGCTGTCGCTGATGCTGGAGAAGTTGCAGGGTTCGTTTTCGAAGAGGATCTCGCCGTCGAAGGAATTGTGCGGGTAGACACCGGACAGCACCTTCATCAGGGTGGATTTTCCGGCGCCGTTTTCGCCGCAGATGGCGTGGACCTCGCCGCGGTTCACCTGCAGGGTGACGTCCTGGAGAGCCTTCACGCCGGGGAAGGTCTTGGTGATTCCTCGCATTTGAAGAATGGGTGTGTTCATCGCCAATTCTCACTGACTGGTAGTACCTGAGACCGCCTGCGGCTGCAGGGGGTCCACGGGAGGGGTGGCGGCCGGCCTCGACGGCGGCCGCCACCCCTCGTCGCAACTACTTGACGTCGGCCTCGGTGTAGTACCCGGAGTCGATCAGTTCCTTCTTGTAGTTCTCTTTGGTGATGATGACGGACTTGAGCAGGTAGGCGGGGACCACCTTGACCTTGTTGTTGTAGGTCTTGGTGTCGTTGACCTCGGGCTCCTGGCCCTTCAGCAGGGCGTCAACCATCTTCACGGCCTGAGCTCCGAGCTGGCGGGTGTCCTTGAAGATGGTGGAGTACTGCTCGCCCGCGGTGATGGACTTTACCGAACCCTTTTCGGCGTCCTGGCCGGTGACGACCGGCAGGCTTCCCTTGGCGTAGCCGCCCGTGCTGGTCAGCGCCGAGATGATGCCGATCGAGAGGCCGTCGTACGGGGAGAGTACGCCGTCGAGCTTGGTGCCGGAGCTGTAGGCCGCCGTGAGGATGTCCTCCATGCGCTTCTGGGCCACGGGTGCCTGCCAGCGCAGGATGGCAGCCTGCTCGAACTTGGTCTGGCCGCTGGGCACCTTAAGGGTTCCGGCGTCCAGGTACGGCTTGAGGGTGTCCAGCGCGCCGGTCCAGAAGAAGTTGGCGTTGTTGTCATCCGGGCTGCCGGCGAAGAGCTCCACGTTGAACGGGCCCTTGCCTTCCACCTTGTTGCCGCTGGCGTCGACGAGGCCCAGGCCGGTCAGCAGCGACGTGGCCTGCTGCACGCCCACCGTGTAGTTGTCGAAGGTGGTGTAGAAGTCGACGTTGGGAGTGCCGTTGATGAGGCGGTCATAAGCGATGACCTTGACGTTCTGTTCCTTCGCCTTGGCGAGGACGTCGGTCAGGGTGGTGCCGTCGATGGCGGCGATGATGAGGGCCTTGGCGCCCTTGGTGAGCATGTTCTCGATCTGCGCCACCTGGGTGGGGATGTCGTCGTTGGCGTACTGCAGGTCGGTCTTGTAGCCGAGCTTCGTCACGGACTCCGAGACGTTCTTGCCGTCGGCGATCCACCGTTCCGAGGTCTGGGTCGGCATCGAGATTCCGACGAGGGCGCCGGCAACGTCGGCGCTGGCGGACGGCGAGGCCGTGCCGGCCCGGCTGCCGCAGCCGGTGGCTCCGACAGTCACGGCGAGGACGACCGCAGCGGCGCCCAGGAGTTTCCTGATCTTCACAATTTTCTCCTTCCGCGGACCCGGGTCCGCGAAGTTTGCTCCTGATCGCAGTTCATCACGTCATTGTGTCCCCTGAGGGGCGGTAATAGCGGGAGGAATGCGGAGGTCTGGATGGAACGGGGGTTCAGCCTGCAGTGGGCTGCGGCTGATTGTTATCGCTAACAATATTGATAAAGATAGCTTCTTGTAACATGTGAGTCAACGCACATTCGGTGATTGTTCCTGCGGGCCGGGGCCGGCATCGTACGACCGGTCAGGCGGCATAGATGCGCCAGGACGCCTTGTGCGAGGCTCCGGGATCGAGCCGCACGAGGTCCGTGCCGCTGTTGAAGGCGTCCGGCGGGCAGGTCATTGGTTCCACGGCCAGCCCCAGCCGGTTGGGCAGCGGGGGTTCTTTGTCGCCGGTATAGAGCTGCAGCCAGGGAAGGCCCTGGTCCCAGGAGATCCCGGCGCCGGTGCCGCCCGGATCCCGGACGACGACGCTTGCCGGCCCGTCGCCGTCGAACACGATGTCCGTGAAGGCATGGTCGATCTCAGTGGAACCGATGGCGCGGGCGGCGCGGAAGTCGTATCCGTGTCCTGCGACGGGACGGGTGGCGAGCGGCAGCAGCCGGTCCGGCGTCACCTCAAGGAACGTCCATGCGGGGATTTTCAGGCTCCATTCGTCCAGCGGCGCAGGTCCTGCCAGCAGGTAGGGGTGCGGACAGACCCCGTAGGGCGCCGTCCGCTCGCCCACATTGGCTGCCGCGACGGTCGTGTGCAGACCGTCCCCGTCCAGCACATACGCGGCGGTGAGCGCCAGCGCAAACGGGTACCCCGGCGTCGGACCGATGGCGCAGGAGAGCACCAGGGCGGATTCCGTCCGGGAGTCCAGCTGCCAGTCCAGCTCCGGGGTGAAGCCGTGCAGGGCGCAGCCGCGGCCGGTTTCATTGACCGGCACCCGGTAGTCAACCCCGTCAAAGGTGTACTTGCCGTCCGGAATCCGGTTGGGCCAGGGTGCCACGAGAACGCCGCGAAAGTCCGGATTTGGCCCCCCGGCCGGGAACGGGACAACAAGATCCCGTTCCCGGTGCCGCAGTTCGCGGACGGCGGCCCCCCGGGCAGTGATGGTGGCGGCGTAGTCCCCCGCCCGGATGCCGTATTCGGTCACAGCCCGCTTGCCAGCTTGTAATAGGCAGCGTTCCAGGCCAGCTCCTTCTTGAACCCCCTGATGGTGGTGCCGTCGTCAATCGTCAACAGCTCCGTGCGGGCGATCTCGGCGAAGTCCTCGAAGACGTCCATGCCAACCGCGGTGGTCAGGACCGTGTGGTGGGCGGCCCCGGCCGTCAGCCAGGCGGCCGCGGAGGTGGTGAAGTCCGGCTTGGGCGACCAGAGCGCGCGGGCCACCGGCAGGTTGGGCAACGGCTCGTCGAGGTCCACGACGTCCACGGCGTTGGCCACGAGGCGGAAGCGGTCGCGCATGTCGGATAGGGCCACCACGACGCCGGGGCCGGCGTCAGTGTCGAAGACCATGCGGACGGGGTCTTCCTTGCCGCCGATGCCGAGCGGGTGGATCTCCACGCGGGGCTTGGTGGCGGTCAGGGAGGGGCAGACCTCCAGCATGTGCGCGCCAAGGATTTTCTCCTGACCCGGGACGAGGTGGTAGGTGTAGTCCTCCATGAGCGAGGCGCCACCGGGCAGTCCGGCGCCCATGACCTTGGCCGCCCGGACCAGGATGGCCGTCTTCCAGTCGCCCTCTGCCCCGAAGCCGTAGCCGTCGGCCATGAGCCGCTGGACGGCCATGCCCGGCAGCTGGCGGAGCGCACCGAGGTCCTCGAAAGAGGTGGTGAAGGCGGCGGAGCCGTTGGCTTCCAGGAAGCTGCGCAGGCCCAGTTCGATCCGTGCGCTGTAGCGCAACGACTCGTGGCGGGGCCCGCCGGCCTTGAGCTCGGGGGCCACATCGTAGAGCCGCTCATATTCAGCGACGAGGGTGTCGACGTCGGCCTCCGGGGCGCCGTGCACGGCGTCGGCGAGTTCGTTCACGGACCAGGTGTTCACCGAGACGCCGAAGCGCAGTTCGGCCTCGGTCTTGTCCCCCTCGGTGACGGCGACGTTGCGCATGTTGTCACCGAAACGGGTGAGCTTGAGGGTGCGGACCGCGGCCCAGCCGGCCGAGGCGCGCTGCCACGACCCGACCTGGCGGGATACCTCGGGGTTGGAGACGTGCCCGACGACGGTCTTGCGCGGAATGCCGAGGCGCGACTGGATGTAGCCGAACTCGCGGTCACCGTGTGCGGCCTGGTTCAGGTTCATGAAGTCGAAGTCGATATCCGCCCAGGGCAGTTCGACGTTGGCCTGGGTGTGCAGGTGCAGGAGCGGCTTGCGCAGCAGGTCCAGTCCCTGGATCCACATCTTGGCGGGGCTGAAGGTGTGCATCCAGGCGGTCACGCCGATGACGGAGTCGTCCGAGTTGGCCTCGAGCGCGGTGCGTCGGATGGCGTCCGCGTCGGTCAGCACGGGCTTCCAGACCAGCTTGACCGGCACCTCGGAGGAGGCGTTGAGGGCGGCGGCAATCTCCTGTGACTGCGCAGCCACCTGCTTGAGGACGTCCTCGCCGTAGAGGTGCTGGCTGCCCGTGAGGAACCAGACCTCGTACTGCTCAAGGGAGGTGTTGTTGGCGTTGGTCATGTTTTCTCCTGCGGAAGTTGAGGGGCGACGGCGGGTGGCGCGGCCTAGCGGCCGGTTGTTGGGCCTAGCGGCCGGCTGTTGGGCCTAGCGGCCGTAGACGTTCTGGTAGCGGGCGTACAGGGAGTCGATCTGGGCCTCGTCGATCGGCAGCGGTTCACCAAGCTGGCGGGAGACGTGGACCGTCCGGGCCACTTCCTCGCACATGACGGCGGCCTTGACGGCCGAGCGGGCGTCCTTCCCCACGGTGAAGGGGCCGTGGTTCTGCATGAGCACGGCCGGCGAGGTGGAGTTGGCCAGGGTCTCCACGATGCCGCGGCCGATCGAGTCGTCCCCGATCAGCGCGAAGGGGCCCACCGGGATGGGGCCGCCGAACTCGTCGCCCATCATGGTGAGCACGCACGGGATGGCTTCTCCGCGGGCGGCCCAGGCGGTGGCGTACGTGGAGTGGGTGTGGACCACTCCCCCGATCTCGGGCATGTTCCGGTACACGTAGGCGTGCGCCGCAGTGTCCGAGGACGGCGTGAGGTCCGGGTTGGTCCATGCGACCGTCGCGCCGTCGGCTCCGGCGGACAGGGAATTGACCGGGGTGCCGTAGAGGTCGGTGACCACCATCAGCTCCGGACGGAGATCGTCGTAGGAGACGCCGGACGGCTTGATCACCATGAGGTCATAGCCCGGGACCCGCGCGGACACATTCCCTGCGGTCCAGACCACCAGCTGGTAGCGCGTGAGTTCGGTGTGCAGGGCGCAGACCTCGCCGCGGATCCGTGCGATGGATTCCAGCAGCGCGCTCATGCGGACACCCCGGCGGGAAAGAGCGGGCGGACGGCGTCGCGCTGGATCGCCTTAAGCCGGTGCATGACCTCGTTGGTGCCCCTGCCGAAGTAGTCGTGGAGCGTCCGGTACTCGCGGAACAATGCCTCGTAGGCCGCGACGTTTTCCGGGACGGGGGTGAAGACGCCTCCTGGCTCGGAGCCCATCGCGGCGGCGGCGGCCCGAATGTCCGGGTAGTGACCGGCGGCCACGGCCGCGTGGATGGCCGAGCCCAGCGCCGGCCCCTGGCTGGAGCCGATGGTGGACAGCTGCAGGCCGGTGACGTCGGCGTAGATCTGCATCAGGAGCTCGTTCTTCAGCAGGCCGCCGGCGACGATGAACTCCTTGACGGGGACGCCGGCGTCGCGGAAGGCATCCACGATGGTCCGCGTGCCGAAGGCGGTGGCCTCCAGCAGCGCACGGTAGGTGTCCTCGGGCTTGGTCGCCAGGGTCTGGCCCACCACGATGCCGGAGAGCTCATGGTCCACCAGCACCGACCGGTTGCCGGAGTGCCAGTCCAGGGCCAGGAGGCCGTGTTCGCCGATGGCCTGGCCCGCGGCGAGCTCCGTGAGGTACTCGTGGATGCCGAGGCCCCGGGCGGCTGCGGCCTGATGGTATTCCGGCGGGACGCCATTCTGGGTGAACCAGCCGAAGATGTCACCCACTCCACTCTGCCCCGCCTCGTAGCCCCAAAGCCCGTCCACAATTCCGCCGTCCACCACACCGCACATGCCGGGAACTTCGTGCAGCTCGGCGCCATTCATCACGTGGCAGGTGGAGGTGCCCATGATGGCCACGAGCTGGCCGGGCTCCACGGCCCGTGCGGCCGGCGCCGTGACGTGGGCGTCAACGTTGCCGACCGCGACGGCGATGCCTTCGGGCAGTCCGGTCCACGCGGCAGCTTCGGCGGTGAGGTAACCCGCGGCGTCACCCAGCCGGCCGATGGTGTGCTGCAGCTTGGTGCTCACGAAGTCCTTGAACCGCGGGTTCAGCGCGGCCAGGAACTCCTCCGAGGGGTAGCGGCCGTCCTGGTAGATTCCCTTATAGCCTGCCGTGCAGGCGTTGCGGACGTAGTTGCCGCAGAGCTGCCAGACGATCCAGTCGGCCGCTTCCACCCAGTGGTCCATGGCGGCATAGCAGTCCGGGTCTTCCTCAAGGAGCTGAAGGCCCTTGGCGAATTCCCACTCGGAGGAGATCAGTCCGCCATAGCGCGGGAGCCAGGTCTCGCCCCTCTCGGCGGCCAGCGTGTTGATCCGGTCCGCCTGCGCCTGCGCGGCATGGTGCCGCCACAGTTTGACGTACGCGTGCGGCCGGCGGGCAAATTCCGTCACCTCGTTCAGCGGGGTGCCGTCAGCCTTGACCGGAACCATCGTGCAGGCGGTGAAGTCGGTGGCGATCCCCACGACCGCGGCGGGGTTGATGCCGGCGTCCGCGATGGCGGCGGGAACGGCGTAGCGCAGGACGTCCCGGTAGTCATTGGGCACCTGGAGGGCCCATTCCCCGGGAAGCCGGATGCCGGCGTCACCGGCAGTGTCCTCCGGCAGCTCGTCGGTGATAACGGCGTGGGGATACGCGAAGACGCCGCTGCCGAGCTCCTGGCCGTCCCGGACCCGGACGACGACGGCACGCCCGGACAGGGTGCCGTAGTCGACGCCAATGACAAAGTTTTCAGTTCCGTCCACTGAGACGTCCATCAAATCCTCCAATACGTTTCGCAGCGTTGCGAACCCCTATATTGTTAGCGCTAACAAACTGGCTGTCAAGAGCTGCCGCATCGTGCGTTTGCTCAGCAGGGCGTTTGGGCGCCTAAAGGTCCGGGGCTCGGGGTGAGGTACTGGCCCGAACCACGAGCTCGGGTTCGACCACCCGCGTGCCGCCGGCCGCACCCTCCTCGATCTGCGCGCGCATCAGGTCCATGCAGCGTTTACCGAGTTCCTCAAAGTCCTGGCGGACGGTGGTGAGCGGCGGCATGAAGAAGGCGGATTCGGGTTGGTCATCGAAGCCGACCAGCGAGACATCCTCGGGCACACGGACATCCTTTTCGCCGAACGCCCGCAGCAGCCCCAGCGCCATCTGGTCGTTGCTGACGAAGACCGCTGTGGCTGTGCGCTGTTCCGCCAGCTGCAGTCCGATCCGGTAACCGCTGCCCGCGCTCCAGTCGCCCTCCACCAGGAGGTCGGCGGTGAGGCCGGCATCCGTGAGCTCCTCGTGCCATCCGTCGACGCGGGCCTGGCCGTCGATCCAGTCCAGCGGCCCGGAGACATGGCCGATCCGCTGGTGGCCGAGGCTGATCAGATGGGCCACGGCCAGCCGCGCCCCGAGCTTCTGGTCAACCATGGCCCCGCTCAAGCGTCCCTCCCCGGCGCCCCCGACGACGATCACCGGAACACCCAGGTTCAGTTCCTCCAGCACCTGCAGCGTCCCGGCGTGCGGCACGATGACAATCATGCCGTCCGCGCCCTGGTCCGCCAGGTGGCGGACGGCATCGGAAATGGCGTCGGCTCCGGCCCCCTTGATGGCGGCGATGCTCACGAAATAGCCGGCCTCCCGGGCGGCCTGCTGGACCCCCAGCAGCGTATTGGCCGGGCCGTACTGCCCCAGCTCGGAGGCAAGAACGCCGATGGTCTGGGTCCGCCGGGTCACCAGGCTCCGGGCGGCGGTGTTGCGGCGGTAGCCGAGCTCGGCGATCGCCGCCTCGACCCGTTCCCGCGTCGGCTTGCTGACATTCGGGTGGCTGTTGATCACCCGGGAGACCGTCTGGTGCGAGACCTTGGCCCGGGCTGCGACATCCTCGAGTCGCGGCATTCGCCGGTCATTGCTGTTCCCCATGCGAGGCACCTTCCCTCCGTATGCGCGGACCCGCGTGGCATCGAGCTACCAGTCGTAGCCGCCCGACCGCGATTTACCCGCACCAGTTCTGTTAGCGCTAACGCTAGCGCATGTTGAGGCCTAGCGGACGTCTTCGGGGGTCAGGCCGAAGGGCATCTTGCCGCTGCGGCCGATGGTTCGAGGCGGTGCCTGAGGCGCCGCTACCGGCGGACCAAGGTGTTCTTCTGGCGGGCACTGATGCTGGACGTCCGCCCGCAGTTGGAGCACGCGATTCGGTAGGAACGGGAGGTCGTGAATACCGGGATGAAAAACACCGTTAACCTGGTGGACCGCTCCTCGAGGTGGTGGTGCGCGAAGGCATGGCAGTACTGGCAGCTCGCAGGCCGGCCCGGCAACTCCTTGGTTGTGGTCTTGAATCCGAAGAGTAGGAACATTTTCTGATGCCTTTCGGGGCCGGCCAGGATCGGTAAGTAAGCCTGCTTATTAGTTTACCCCAGCCTCCATCCACGCTCCCGTGACGCGTCCCCGCCGGGGTGACCTCCAGCTGCGCTTGTTAGGCTGGACGGATGAAACGCACCCTGACGGTCCTGTCCGCTGCAACCCTTCTGCTGATGCTGGCCGGCTGCGGCCAGGTGCAGGACGCCGCCAACAAGGCTGTAAGTGACGGTGCGTCCGCGGTCGCCACCACGGCAGCCGGCGAGGTCAAGAAGCAAGTGTGCGCCCTCGTGGAGGACGGCCTCGTCAGCATTAAGGACAAGGAACTCCTGGGCGGGCTGGTGGCCGGGGCGGAGACCGCCGGCGTCCCGACGGACATCACCACGCCGCTGCGGCAGATTGCCGCATCCGGTGATCAGGTGCCGGCCGAATCCGTCCAGGCCCTCCGGGATGCCTGCGCCGCATAGCTGAACCTGCCGGGCGGCTTTAGCGCTTGCCCTTTTTCCGTGATCCCTTGCCGCGGCCCTTGTCCGGGTTCGGCGCGTACCGCTGCGCCACCTTCGGCTTCTTGACCGCTGGGCCGCGCCGGTCCGGTTTCGGCTCCCGCTTGGGTTTCTCCTGCTGCGCGGAAGGCTGCCGGGAACTCGCTGCCGTCCGGCCCCGCACGATCCCGATGAACTCCTCGATCACCTCATCAGTGGTGTCGCTGGGCCAGGCCAGGGCAATCTCCGTGCCGGGCGCGCCGGTAAGCTTCCGGGCGACGGTGTCCTTGACGTTGAAGTGCCGCGCCACGGACATCGGCAGGATCACCAGGCCGGCGCCGGAGGCCACCACCTGCAGGGCCGTCTCTGGCCCACCCAGTTCCTGGACATCCAGCATGGTCTCCACGGACAGGTCGGCCAGCGCCACTTCCTCAAACACCGAGATCTCGTGGCCCTTCGGCGCAACGACCACTGGCTGCTCCTCGTACAGCGCGATGATGTTCAGGCCTTCGCGGTCCACCGGCAACCGGATGAAGCTGAGGTCCGCCGAGCCGTCGTGCAGCACCGCGAGCTGGGCGCCGTCGTCGGACATGAAGGAGCGCAATGGAACGTCCGGCATCCGCTCTTCCCACCGCCGGATCCACTTGCCGGGGGTCACACCGGGGACGTAGGCGAAGCGCAGCTCCCGTACCGCTGCCTCGGCCGGGGCGTCGGCGGTTTCGTCTGTAGTCTGGGGGGATTCATCTTCTGCGGACACAAGTTCACAGTACCGCCACAGCGGGCGTAGGGTTCCGCCGCTTGGTGTTCCGCCACCGCCGCGCCGGATACCCTTGAAGCATGACCTCTGCAAACTCCCAGTCCATGAAGCCGGCCACCGTTGCCAAGAAGCTTGGCATCTACCTGCCCGCAACACCCCAGGAGTTCCAGGATTCGGTCATCACCCGCGCCGATTTTGCCGAGCTCCAGGCCAACCCGCCGGAGTGGCTGGCGGAACTGCGCCGTAGCGGCCCGCACCCCCGCCCGGTGGTCGCGCAGAAACTGAACGTGTCCATCGCCGGCCTGGCCCGCGGCGGCGTCGAGGAAGCGCTCACGACGGCGGAAATCACCGCACTGCTGCAGGCTCCCCCGGCGTGGCTCGTGGCCGAGCGCTCCACCCACGCCGCCGTCCGTGCCGAGGCCCAGCGGGTCAAGGACGACGCCGCGAAGAAGGAAGCCAAGAAGGCTCGCGCCCAGGCCGAGTAGCCTTCCCGCGCCGCCGGCCCATCCGGACGGCCGCGCCGGACCTGCTTAGTCCTGGTGCAGTTGGACGAAGTTGCCGCAGCCGTCGTCCATCACTACGGACGTGCCCCCTGGCCCCTCGCTCGGTTCGCCCTGGAAGATCACGCCCTTTGCGCTGAGCCGCTTGTGCTCGGCCCTGACATCGGGAACACCAAAGACGATCGCGGGAATCCCGGCGTCGTGGAGGCCGTTCATGTAGGCCGCGCCGATCGGGTTGTCGCTGGGTTCCAGCAGCAGACCTGCCGACCCGCTCCCGGTACCGGGCGGATCCTTGACGATGTAGAGGTTGTGCTCGGGCAGGGCCATCAGGCTCTCAAAACCGAGGATCCCCGTGTAAAACTCGTGGGCGGCCGCGGGATCCTTGACGTGGATACTGCACATTTTCAGTCGCATGGGCCCAAGGCTACGCCGCGGCCGGCACTAGTGTGAAGCCGCCCTGTCGGCCCATTGACGGCCCGCCCGCCAGGGATTCCAATTGAATCAGCGGAATGCGCCCGCCCCGGGCAGCTTCCCTGGAGGTGTTTGGAATGCCGGCTCTCTTTGAATCCGCCCCCCTCGCGCTCTGGCAACTGCTTGGGCTGGCAATCCTCGTGGTTGGGACGGTTGCAGGCTCCGTGTATCTGGCACGTAAGCATCTGGCGTCCGACGCCGGGCTGCCGGACGCGGTGTTCTGGGACAGTTTCGCCGGGCTCGCGGTCGTCGTGCCGGCCGTAGTGGTGCCGTCCCTGGTTTCGCCGTGGGCCGGGCTGATGCTTGGGCTTCTCGCCGCGGGCACTGCCGGGGCGGCCTACCGATGGACTCCGCATCTGTTCAGCTGGCAGGATGCCCGCCGTTTGTCCCGGGAAACACTGGCATCAAATGAGGCGGCGGCCTCACGGCACCGCGAGGCCCTGGCCCGGTGGCGCCGTTATGAACTGGATCCCGGATACTGCATCGACTACCCCGCCATGAGTGATCCGGCCCGGCCGGAGACGGCGGCCCTGATCCGGGCAATGAAGGCAGCCGAGCAGCTCCGCGGCGGGTCCGAGGCCGGCTACGTCCCCGCCGTCGACCGGCTGGAGCGCGCCCTGGCCGAGGCGGAGCGTGCGGCCGGAGCAGCCGCAGTGTCCAGCCCTGATATTACCCAGCGGGCTCCGCGCATTTCAGCGGAGGGGTCACGATGACTGACATCACCATTATTGGCGGCGGCAACATGGCACGCGCCCTCGGGACCCGCGCCGTGGCCTCCGGACGTGCGGTCCAAGTTCTGGACCGCACGCCGGAGAACGCCGCCAAGCTCGCTGCTGAACTTGGCGGCGGCACTACCTCCGGCGGACTAAATGAAGTGCCAGCCGGAGATCTCGTGGTTCTGGCCCTGTACTTCGGGCCAGCCAAGGAGGTGGCCACCCATTACGGTGACACTCTCAGCGGTAAGACCGTGATTGAGATCAGCAACCCGGTCAATGCGGAGACATTTGACTCACTCCAGGTTCCCGCCGGGTCTTCCGCAGCCGAGGAGATCGCCGCCCTGCTGCCGGGCGCCTTCGTGGTGAAGGCCTTCAACACCACGTTCGCGGGACCGCTGACGGCGGGCACTGCCGGCGGCCTGCCGCTGGATGTCTTCATCGCTTCCGATTCTGCGAGGGCCCGAAGTGAGGTCGCGGCCTTTGCCGCAGCGGCGGGTCTGCGGCCGCTCCAGGTCGGAGGGCTCCACCACGCCAGGGAGCTCGAAGGCCTCCAGTTGCTCGTGATGGGACTCCAACTCAACCCCGAGTACGAGACTTTCAACTGGACCACGTCCTTGAAGGTCATCGACTGATCCACCCTCCAGTGAGCCTTTGGCCGTCCGGGGCTATCCGTCAGGGTCGGGCCTAGAGTTCGACGGTGCCGCTCTCGCCCACACTCATCCTGCTGTGCGTGACCTTCGACTTGATCCATTGCAGCACCGTTGCCGCGGTTCCGCCCGGGCTGGTCCAGTACTCGGCGGAGTCCGAGTCGACGTGGAGCAGGACAACTTCCGGGGTGTCGGGTCCGTCGGGGAACCAGGCTTCCACCACCTGGTTCCACATGTCGTGGATGAGTTGTCGGTCGGTGACGACTTCGGCGGTTCCGGCCACGGAGACCCATTCGGTGCGCTGACCGAAGGAGACGTTCACAGCCGGGTTGGCCCGAATGTGGGCCACCTGCGACGTGTTCGCCGATGTAAAGAACCACATGTCGCCGTCGTCCTTGACGTCCTGGACGGCCAGCGGCCGGCTGACGAGTGCGCCTTCTTCGTTGATGGTGGTGAACATTCCGATATGCGAATCGTTGATGATGTCCGTTACTTTGCTGATGCGTTCGGCGTCCGACATGCTGTCACCTCGTTCTCATTCCAACGGAGGAAGGTCCCCCTCCTGCCAGCCTATTGGTAAGTGTGCTTAGTTTCCAGTGCACAGTCACCCGGGCTGCCGGGAGGAGGACCTTGTTCGGCCCGCGAACGGTTCCGAAACGGCGGGCACGCCGCGCTCAGTTTCCCTTCGGGAGGACCTGCCCTTTGAAGAATTCCGGCCGGATCCTGGACATCACCAGCATGAGCACAACGCCCAGCAGGATGACGCCCATGCCAAGGACGAAGACGAGACCAAGGCCGCCGACGGATGATCCGGAGCCGTACTCCGGGTCCATCGAGTCATAGGCGGTCTTGAAGAACATCACCAGCAGGATGATGCCGCCCAGCAACGGTGCGAGGAACTTGAAGAAAAACGCCCGCGCCCCGCTGAACGCCTCGGCCCGGAAGAACCAGACGCAGGCCAGCGCCGTAATGCCGTAGTAGAAGCAGATCATCATGCCCAGGGCGGTAATGGTGTCCCAGAGTGCATTTTCCGAGGTGGTCCTGGTGATCACGTAGAACGCCGCGGCGGCTACGGCGGCTGCGATCGTGGCGTAGCTTGGGGACTTGTGTTTGGGGCTGACCCTGCCGAACTTGGGCGGCAGGGCACTGTAGTGGCCCATGGCGAGCAGCGTCCGGGCCGGAGACACAAAGGTGGACTGCAGTGAAGCGGCCGAGCTGCTGAGGATGGCCAGGGACATCAGGATGGCGAAGGGTCCCATCACCGGGCCGGCGAGGACGGCGAAGATGCTGCCCTGGTTCTCTGGGTTTCCGGCTCCCAGCCCTTCTTCACCGATGCCGGCGAAGGCCAGGGTGGAGAGTGCGACGGTCATGTAGATGACCACAATGACCAGCACCGTGACGGTGGCCGCGCGGCCCGGCGTCTTCTCGGGGTTCCGGGTTTCTTCGTTCATGGTCAGCGTGACGTCCCATCCCCAATAAATGAAGATGGAAAGCGAGACGCCGGCCGCGAAAGCCGAGAAGGAGCCGACCGCGAACGGATTGAACCAGTCCGGCGAGATCGCGGTGGCGTCGAAGGCCGTGCCGTTGGCGACGTGGCTGAAGGCCGCCACGGCAAACCACCCGAGCACCAGGAGCTGGAACGCCACCAGCACGTATTGCACGCCCTTGGTGGTCTCCATGCCACGGTAGGAAACCCAGCAGGCCAGCGCAATGAACACCAGCGTCGTGGCGATATTCAGCGGGAGGTTGGTGGACAAGTCGGCCAGTTCCGGATTCCCGAACAGCTGCGCCAGCATGAGGTAGAAGAAGTCCACCGCGACGGCCGCGAGGTTGGACAGCACGATGATGGTCGCAGCGATCAGTCCCCAGCCTCCCATCCAGCCGATCCACGGACCGAAGGCCCGGGAGGCCCAGGTGAAGGAGGTGCCGGCGTCGGGCATGGCGTTGTTCAGTTCGCGGTAGCCAAAGGCGACCAGCAGCATGGGGATGAAGCCGACGAGGAAGATCGCCGGAAGCTGGACCCCAACCTCGGAGACGGTGGGACCCAGGGCGGCGGTCAGCGTGTAGGCCGGAGCGATGCAGGACACCCCGATGACGACGGCGCCAATCAGCCCCACCGATCCGGCCTTGAGTCCCTTGGCGCTCAGTCCTTTGCGCTCTTCGTGGTGCGACGTCGGGGACGTTGCGTGGTCGGTGGTCATTTCTGTGCCTCTCCGCAGGTTAGTTCGACGCTGGATGTTCGACGCTGAATGGGTGGGTGCTTCAGTTCATAGCCGCCGGCTACAACGATCGGGGCACCGGCAGGACGCGCAGGAAGCGGGGCCGCCGGAAGCCTAGGGGGTGACGGACGAACGGTCCGCCGCGTTGACGATCCGGGCCGCGGTCTGGCGTCCCATCCGCACCGCGCCGTCGACATGCTGGTAGCCCTCGGCGGCAAGGTCGGAGGAGGACCAATAGATCGGCCCAACGGGGGCGTGCTGGTCCTTTCCGTAGCGGTGCAGGCCGCCCAGATCGTAGCTCGCGGCATAGGCGCCGCGGGTCCATTCCTCGGAGCCCCAGTCAGATTCGTAGTAGACCTCGGGCTCGAGGGCCTTCGGGCCGAGGAAGCCGCCGATCGATTCGAGGATGGCGCGACGGCGGTCCGCCGCGCTGAGCTCGAACACGGCGTCGGCCTTTTCGTCCGAGATGAAGCCGACCAGGGTGCCCCGCGGGTCCTCGTGGTTGGTGTTGTCATAAACCTCCTGGACCAGGGCGCCGGCACCAAAGCAGGTTCCGGACAGGCCGTCCTCCCGCCAGAACGGTGCACCGTAGACAGCGTGGACCTTGATGACCAGTCCAAGCGACTGGTGCTGGTGCATCTGGTGCTGGCGGCGCGGCAGCGGCGGATTGAAGGAGACCCGGGAGTAGAGGTTCGGCGGGACGGCCATGATGACGAACCGGGCGTGCACGGTGGCGCGTTCGGAAACGGCAGTCACCCGGTATCCTGCGTCGTTCCCGGCGGCATCTGCGGCGCTGTCGCCGGCGCCGTTTTCTCCTGTGCCGTTTTCTCCTGTGCCGCTTTCTCCTGCGGAGGTCTCCCAGTGGATCGTGCGTACCGGGCTGCCGAGGACGACGTCGTCGCCCAGTTCCGCGGCCATCAGCTGGGAAACCTGCTGCATGCCGCCGACGACGCGCTTGTCGAGGATGAAGTCTTCGTCCGTGAGGTGCGTGAACGACCCCGCGGACGCCGCCATCAACACGGCCTGCAGCGCCGAGAAGGCATGGGCCGGTTTGGTCAGCATGCCGCCGGCAATGAAGAGGCCGATGTTGTTGCAGGCTTCCTCATCGGATGAGTTCTGCCGGAGCCAGTGGTAGAAGGAAATGGTGTCCAGCTCGCGCGCCTTCGGGTGCGCCCAGGGCTCCGTGGGCCCGATTTCCGCGGCGAGGGCATCCAGCAGGACGGTGAGCTTGTCCATTTCCGCTGCGGTGGTTTCGCTGACAGGGAAGGTGTCCCCCGCGTACAGTGTGCGCTTGCCGTCAGCGCCGATGTAGACGGACTGGCCTTCGCGGTAGCGGGAGTATGTCTGCAGCCCCAGCTCGTCGAGCAGTCCGAGCAGTTCGGTCTGGTCCGGGGAAACCCACTGGCCGCCGATCTCGAGCATGGCGCCGTCAACGGTATCGGTCCAGGTCCGTCCGCCGACGCGGTCCCGCGCCTCCAGGACGGCCACGCTCAGGCCGGCCTTTTTCAGTTCCCGGGCTGCGGTGAGCCCGGTGGGGCCGGCTCCGACGATGACTACGTCGCGGTCAATTTCCAGCATGATGTCCTCTCTACGGCCGCTACAGTGATGCGGCCCACTAAATGAATGGCATTCATTTAGACATGACTATAGACCTTCGAGGGCGCGCGCGGAAGAGGGCGGCGGGAAGAAGTTCCCGCTGGAGGAAATGTGCCGGGAAGGAAGGCACAATGGAGTCACCCCTGCACACCGCCAGCAGAAAGGCCCAGGAATGCCGGCAGCCACGAGCGCCACCGCGGACCCCCAACGCCCCGAGGCCAAACCTCGCCGCCGGGTGGGGAGGCCGGCCGCCGCCGTACTGGACCAGGACGGGATCACCTCGGCGGCCCTCCAGCTCATCCGGAAGAGCGGCTACGACGGTTTCACCATGGCCGCCCTCGCCCGGACGCTGAATGTCGCGCCATCCGCGCTCTATAACCACGTCTCATCCAAGCGGGACGTGCTGGTCCTCGTCCAGGACCACCTGACCTCGTTCGTGGATGTCTCCGCCTTCGAGGCCGAGCCCTGGGACCGGGCCGTGCGGGACTGGGCCTGGAGTTACCGGGACGTGTTCTCCAAGCACACGCCCCTGATCCCCGTCATCGCAGTGTTGCCCGTGACCGATGCGCCCAAGACGCTGGCCATGTACGAAGCCGTCAGCGCCGGCTTCAGCCGCGCGGGTTTCCCGCCCGAGCGCATTGTCTCGGCGATTGTGGCGCTGGAATCCTTTATCTTCGGATCAGCCTATGACGTCACGGCACCGGCAGACATCTTCGATTCGGGCAGCATGGCAGCGTCGACGCCGAACTTCACGGCCGCGGTCGACCGCCTAGCGGAGCAGCGCTTTGAACGACCGGCCGATGTTGCCTTCAGCTTGGGACTCGAGGCGCTGATCGCCGGTTTCGACGCACTTCGGACTTAACGGTCGCAACACTTAGCGGGCGCCGGAGGGCGTTCCGGGGCTGACCGGAAAGTCGAGCAACTGACCGGCGTCAGGAAATCTGCAGTCCCCCGTTGATGTCGTACGTGGCGCCTGTGATGAAGCCGGCGTCCTCGCCCAGCAGGAACACCATCAGCGCGGCGATGTCCCGCACGGTTCCCACCCGGCCCACCAGGATGTCGGCTGACATGGCCGCCTTGCGCTCATCCGTCAGCGTTCCACCCATGATGTCCGTGTCCACGGGACCCGGAGCCACACAGTTGACGGTGATTCCGTGCTGGCCCATTTCCCGGGCCAATGCCCGGGTGAAGCCGATGATGGCAGCCTTCGAGGCGCTATAGGCCACCTTGGAGTATGTGCCGCCCCCGCGCTGGGCGGAGATCGACGAGACGCTCACGATCCTGCCGAGCTTCCGCTCGATCATGCCCCGGAGCACGCGCTGGGTGACCAGGAACGTGCCGGTCATGTTGATTTTGAACACCCGCTCCCATGCCTCGAGCGTCTCGTCCATGAACTCCGTGGGTGAGCTGATCCCCGCCAGGTTGGCCAGGCCAACGATCGGCGGCAGCGCGGATTCGACCTCGTCTATGGCGGCGTTGACGGTTGCCTGGTCGGACACGTCAGAGCCTACCCCAATCGCCTGAACCCCGTAAATGTCAGTGATTTCCTCGGCGGCCTTCCGTGCCGCGTCGCCGTCGATATCCAAAATCGCCACCGCCCAGCCCTGGCTGGCAAGCATCTCCGCCGTCGCCCTTCCGATGCCGCGCGGAGAAGCGGCGCCGGTCAGCACCGCCGACCGCTCAATCGGGAACGCTTCTGAAGGAGTCATGTCCGTTGGCCTCCCGTTGCCTGATTGTCAGTTCCTGATGTCGAACTCGTCGGCAGCTACAGCTTCCTCTCCGACCGCAGCTGGCGTACCCGGCTTCACATGTCCCTCCGGGCGGTGGCGTGCGTAGAGGAAGGTGGCGACGGCCGTTACGGCGAGGCAGGCGGCGAGGAACACGAGGCCGGACCGGTTGTCTCCGGTGGCGTCGTTAAACAGCCCCACGGCGTAGGGAGCCACGAACCCGCCCAGATTACCGAGCGAATTCACCATGGCGAGCCCGGCTGCCGCGGCAGCGCCCACCAGGGCCGTCGAGGGCATGGCCAGGAATGGCGCAATGGCGGAGTAAATACCCATGGCCGCCAGCGTCAGGGCCATCAGCGCCAAGACCGCGTTGACCTGTACCAGGTAACCGGCCGCCAAAAGGCCAACGGCGGCCATGACCATGCTGATGCTCGCATGCATGACACGGTTACCGGTGCGGTCGGAGCGACGGCCCCAGAAGTACACAAAGACAGCCGCGATCGTGTACGGAATGGCCACGATGAAGCCGACCTGCGTGGTGGTGAACTTGCCCAGTGCGGCGACGATAGTCGGCATCCACAGGCCGAGGCCGTAGATGCCGCAGACCAGCCCGAAGTACAACGCCGAGTAGGCGATGGTCCGCGGGTCCTTGAGTCCTGCGAGGAAGTGGTGGGGCTGGCCCTTCTGCTTGTGGGCAAGCTCCTCGTCCATGGTCTTGGTCAGCCATTCACGCTCATCGTCCGCCAGGAAGTGTGCGTGGCTGGGGCGGTCGGTCATCAGGAACGGGGTCAGTATTCCGAGGAGGATGGCCGGTATGCCTTCAATGATGTAGAGCCATTGCCAGCCTTGCAGGCCCATGATGCCGTCCATCTGCAGCAGCAGACCCGAGACCGGGGCACCCAGTGCATTGGAGATAGGCTGCGCAAGGATGAAGATGCCCAACACCGTGACGCGCTGCGCGGCAGGGAACCACAGCGTCAGATAGAACAGGATGGCCGGAAAGAACCCCGCCTCGGCCGCACCCAGCAGGAACCGGATGATGTAGAACGTGGTCTCGCCGTTCACCAGCGCCATGGCCGTTGCAAAGATGCCCCACGAGATGAGGATCCGGGCGATCCATTTGCGGGCACCGAACTTGTACATCCCGCCGTTGCTTGGGATTTCCAGTAGTGCGTAGCCGAGGAAGAAGATGCCGGCGCCGAGGCCATAGGCCGAAGCACTCAGGCCGATGTCCTCGCTCATGGTCAGCTTTGCGAAGCCGACATTGTTCCGGTCCAGATACGCAATGAAGTAGAGCAGGACTATCAGGGGCATAAGGCGGTTGCGCACCTTGCGCAGTGTCCGCTGGCCCAGCTCGTCGAGTTGATTGGCAGGATTCATGGAAGTCATCGTGCACCTCGCTGTGAGTAACGAGCCCGCCGGGTTCCGCAGCGGAACAGTTCAGGTTTACCACCCAGAAACGCAATAGTCACGATGTTTGACGGCTTCAGTACTGTCAGGCAGCACCTCCAATTAAGGCGGTTCAGTTGATGGGGGCGGGGCCGAGCTCGTTGAGGAGCTTCTGCATGGCCACGTAGGCCTTGTTGCGGTAGGCGATGAGCTCGGGGGTGCGTTCGGCGGGGACGTTGAGGAAGCCGGCTCCGGTCTTGGTGCCCAGCTTGCCGGCCTGGACCAGGTCGCTGAGGATTTTCGGGGTGGCGAAGCGTTCCGGGAAGTCGGTCTGCAGGGACTTGTAGCAGAAGTTGTAGACGTCCAGGCCGGCCATGTCGGCGATCGCGAACGGCCCGAAGAACGGCAGCCGGAAGCCGAAGGTGGTGCGGACCAGGGTGTCGACGTCCTCCGCGGTCGCGATTTCCTGTTCCACCAGTTGGGCGGCCTCGTGGAAGAGGGCGTACTGGAGCCGGTTGAGCACGAAGCCGGTGACGTCCTTGACGACGGCGGTCTGCTTGTTGGCCGCGTGCACGAGGTCGCGGACGGCGCCGACCGTGGCCGCCGAGGTGCCGGCGTGGGGAATGATCTCGACGCCCGGGATGAAGGGCGAGGGGTTGGAGAAGTGCACGCCGAGGAACCGTTCCGGGTTGGTCACCGGCTCGGACAGGTCGGCGATGGAGATGGTGGAGGTGTTGGAGCCGATGATGGCGTCGGGACGGGCGGCGGCGCTGATCCGGGCCAGTGTCTCGTGCTTGATGGCGATGACCTCGGGGACGGCTTCCTCGATGAAGTCGGCGTCCGCGACGGCTTCCTCGATGTTTTTGGCCGCCCAGAGGTTTTGCCGCAAAATCTGGGTGGCACCTTCCGGGAACAGCCCGTCGGCGACGAAATGATCGGATTCCGTGAGGAGACGCTCATAGTTCTTCTGGGCTACTTCGGCGGACACGTCCGCGAGTGCGACCCGGGCCCCGCCGAGTGCCAGGACCTGGGCGATGCCGCCGCCCATGTAACCGGAGCCGACGACGGCGATCTTGCCCGCAGTGTTGGGGGTTTCCGTCATGGTTACTCAGCCTCCGTTCAATCGGCTTCGTAGGAGTGGATGGCGTCCACCTTGGCGGCGGAGGAGGAGTTTTCGTCGAAGCGGTGGCTGAGCCATTCGCCGACGAGCTTCTTGGCCAGTTCCAGGCCGATGACGCGCTGGCCCATGGTGAGGACCTGGGCGTTGTTGCTCAGGACCGAGCGTTCCACGGAGTAGCTGTCGTGCGCGGTGACGGCCCGGATGCCGGGGACCTTGTTGGCCGCGATGGCCACGCCGAGCCCTGTGCCGCAGATCAGGAGCGCCCGGTCCGCGTCGCCCTCGGCGACCTTCCGGGCGGCGTTGACTGCCAGGTGGGGGTAGGCGGTGGAGTCGTTGGCGCCGACGCCGATGTCCACTACGGAGGCGACGCGGGGGTCGGCTTCGAGCAGGGCTTTCAGGGCGTTCTTGTATTCGACGCCTGCTTCATCGTTGCCGATGACAATGCGCCAACCTTCGGGGTTAGTCATTTTGTGCTCCCTGTCCGGCCGCTTGGGCCTTGTCTGATGTGGCCGGTTCTGGCCGAGCCAGCTCAGCCTTGATGTGTTGGGCGATCCGTTCGCTGATCAGTGCGAAGGAGACAGCGCCGGGGTCGGGGTGTCCGAGGCTCTTTTCCGCGAGGGGACGGGCGCGGCCTTTGAGCGGGCGGAGATCGGCCGTCCGGTCCGCGGCTGTCTGCGCGGCGGCAGCCGCGGCGGCGAGCGAGTCAGCCACTGAGGTGCCGGCGTCGAGCTCGTTGAGGAAGGTTTCCCGGAACGGCAGGAGGGCATCCACCATGGTCTTGTCCCCGGCTTCGGCCTTGCCGAGCTCGGTGATCGCGTCGACGAACGCGGTGGCGGCGGCGGCGGCGTCCCCGCCGGAGTAGCTGTCGCGGTTGCCCAGCGCGAGGCCGGCGGCGATGACCGCCGAGCCCCAGAGCGCGCCGGAGGTACCGCCGGCGCGTTCGCTCCAGGCTTCCCCGGCTGCGGTCAGGACCCGCGACGGCGACGCGCCGCCTTCCTGTTCCAGCGCGTGCCGGGCGGCGGCGACTGCCGCGTCCACGCCGCGGCGCATCCCGATCCCGTGGTCCCCGTCCCCGGCGATCGCGTCCAGGTTGCCGAGTTCCTCCTCATGCTCAATGATCACGTGCTGCACCTGGCCGAGCAGGTCGGCCGCCAGCCGGCCGACGGCGGCCGCCGCTGCGGTGGTGTGTTCAAGCTCCTCGGCGGCGGCCTCGTCGGGGCCGGTGAGTTCGCGGCGGGCCCGGGGGGCGAGGTTGCCCTTGCGGAACGCCGGGGTGTCGGCCGGGGCGGCCCAGTACTGCTCGAGTTCCGCATCGAGCCAGAGCAGGGTCAGGGAGAGCCCGGACATGTCCAGGCTGGTGACCAGCTCCCCGCATTCGGGCTCCACCACGGTCAGACCGGCGGCGTCGAGGAGCTTTTCGATCTTGCCGAAGAGCAGGAACAGTTCGTCGTACTTGACCGTGCCCAGGCCGTTGACGATCGCCACGACGCGGGTGCCGGCGTCCTCCGGCTTGTCCTCGAGCAGCCGGCTGACCAGAAGGGCGGCGAGTTCGGAGGCGGTCGGCATCGGGTGTTCGGAGATGCCCGGTTCGCCGTGGATGCCCAGGCCCAGCGACATCTGCCCGGCCGGGACGGTAAACAGCGGCGCGTCCGCGCCCGGCAGGGTGCAGCCGCCGAACGCCACGCCCAGGGAGCGGGTGCGGTGGTTGGTTTTGACGGCGAGCCGTTCGACGTCGTCCAGGCTGAGCCCGGCCTCGGCGGCGGCGCCGGCGATCTTGAAGACCGTCAGGTCCCCGGCGATGCCGCGGCGCTTCCCGATCTGCTCCGCCGGGGCGGAGGCGATGTCGTCGGTGACCAGCACCGTGCGGGTCTCGATGCCCTCGGCGTTCAGGCGCAGCTGGGCCTGGCCGAAGTGCAGCACGTCCCCGGCGTAGTTTCCGTAGCTCAGCAGCACCCCGCCGCCGGCGTTGGCGGCCTTCGCCACCCGGTAGACCTGCCCGGCCGCGGGCGAGGCGAACATGTTCCCGCACGCCGAGCCCGCGGCCAGGCCCGGCCCGACCAGGCCGGCGAAGGCCGGGTAATGCCCGGAGCCGCCGCCGACCACCAGGGCCACCTGCCCGGCCGGGACCTCGGTGGAGCGGACCACGCCGCCGTCCACCCGGGCCACATAGCCGTGGTTGGCCGCCACGAAGCCGTCCAAAGCCTCATCCGCGAAATCAGCGGGATTGTCGAAGATCTGGGTCATGGTTCCTCATTGAATCCGTGTTGAAATCGTCGCTTTCGGGTGGGTCCGGGCCCGGTGCACTTGGGGCGCCGTCGGTTCAGGAGCTGGCCGGTCCGGTGCTGGTGGGCTGCTGCCGGCCCTGCGCAACTTTGCTCGTCCCCAGGGCGTAGCCATCCGTCTTAGGGAGAACGTGGCGGCGCAGGTAGTCCTGGTTGCTGGCCGTCACGGACAGGCCGTCGCCGCCGTAGTGTTCGGTGCAGATGATGCCCTGATAACCGGCTGCGATGGCTACCTTGAATGCCTCGCGGTAGTTGATCAGGCCGCTTTCCATCGGGGCCGGCATGGCAACGTAGCTGTTCCGGGCCACGTCTTCGTCGCGGATGTAGTTCTTGACGTGCCAGTAGTTCGAATACGGCAAGGTCTTGGCCATCATTTCGCGCCAGTCCTCGATCGGTCGGTGCAGCCGGACGAGGTTTCCGATGTCCGGGTTGAGGCCGACGTTGGCCAGGCCGATGTCCTGGACCAGCTGGACGGACTGGTCCGCGGTGCCGAGGTAGGTGTCCTCGTACATTTCGAGCGAGAGCAGCACGCCCACTTCGGCCGCGTGCTGGCCGAGTTCGCGCAGGCGTGTGACGGCCTTGCCCCAGGTTTCCTTGTCCCCCACCGGGTCCTTGTGGCCTTCAACCGTCCAGAACCAGAGGTGCTTCTGCTGCTCGGCGGTGATGGCCTGGTGCAGTCCGAACGAGACCACCTCGCAGCCCAGTTCGGCCGCGGCGTCGATGGTGCGGTGGCTGTAGGTTAGGTTGGCTTCCCAGTTTCCTTCCTCGATGACGCTGCGCCGGATCGCGGAGATGACGGGAATGCCGATGCCCACGTTGTCGGCGGTCTGCTTGAACTCGGCGAGCCGGGCGGCGCTCAGGTCGCCGGGGCGGACCCAGCTGTCCGTGAGGTCGGCGTCGGAAAAGCCGGCTTCCTTGACCTCGGTGAGGACCTCGGCCCACGCGGAGGCGTCGGCGTCGTTAATAGGGGTGCCCTGGGCGTCGGTTCCCGGGAACTGCAGCAAAGCAGCGGTGATGGGCCAGTTTTCAGCTGTGTAAGCCATGGGTACTTCACTCCTTCGTGAATCCTGTTCCGATAATCACCGTCCCGGCAGAAGGCTGTCAGGTCCACAAGGGCTATCCTCGGACACTCAAAAACCTATCGGGACTGTTGACGCTTTGGAAGAGGTCACTGCCTCAGCGCGGTGCAAACGGGCAAGGACTTCGCGGACAGGCGTGACGACACATAGCCATCGGGGGCTGCACCGTCGACGCCGACGCCGACGGCGGCGCTCGGGTTCGCATCCGCTCCGGGCAGAGCTTCCCCGGGCACACAAAAAAGAACCCCGGGAAATCATCGATTTCCCGGGGTTCTAGTGCGTGCGCGAGGGGGGATTTGAACCCCCACGCCCTTTCGGACACTGGCACCTGAAGCCAGCGCGTCTGCCGTTCCGCCACTCGCGCGCAACTTCTTCTACCCGGATAGCGACCCGTTTTGCGGACCGCCAACCTCGTAAAAGCAGCGAGATCAAGCATAACGGACAACCGCGGAAAAACACCAATCGAGCTGCCGCGGCACCGTACAGCCGCAGATTCCGGGGCCTGGCGGCCAGCCCGGATCGCTCCGGGAACGGCTGCTTACTGCCTCTTGGGACCCGCCCCGCGGCGGTTCAACCCGTCTCCGCCAGGGAGGCATCACCCCATGTCAGCGCCGAGCGGCCAGAATTTTTCGGCAGGTGGTGGCGGCGTCCGTTAAGGCCATTCCCAGACTCGCCCAGTAGTATCTGATGTAGGAGTGCCCATCCACGGTGGGCTTCTGCAAATGTTGGAAACCGAGTTCCGGAACGAACACTGCCCCGCAGTCGTCAGGAAAGGAGAAGGACCATGGGATTGCTGGACAAAGTCGAGCGCGGCATCGAAAAGGCCGTCCGCGGAGTCTTCTCCACCGGTTCTCGCGCCCAGGTTGAGCCCGTCGAGATCGCCAGCCACCTCCGCCGCGAAGTCGACAACAAGGCCCTCACCATCGCAGCGGGACGCACCCTTGCCCCCAACGTTTTCGACGTCCTTCTAAGCGACGACGACTTCCAGCGGGCCCAGGAATGGGGCACCCCGCTCGCAGAAGAGCTGTGCGACGTCGTCATCAATCACGTCCGCAGCCAGGGCTACACCCTGCAGGGGCCGGTCCGCATCAGCTTCCGACGCGACGAAGAACGCCGTGCCGGGGATTTTGAGATCAAGTCGCGGACCGAGAAGGCCTCTGCCCCCACTGCTCCAGCGCAGCCCGCAAGCTACGGCGCCATGCCTGCCGCGCCGACGCGCCAGCCCTCGCGGCTCCAGCCGGTGCTGGACATCGACGGTCAGCGGTACTCGCTCAATGCAGCATCCGTTGTGCTCGGGCGGTCCTCCGAGGCTGACATCCTTATCGATGACACAGGAGTTTCCCGCCGGCATCTGGAAGTCCGGACCGGGCCGGGTACGGCACAGGCCGTCGACCTCGGTTCCACCAATGGCAGCTACGTCAACGGCCACAAGATCGTGGGGAGCTCGGAGCTCACGGACGGCTCCACCATTATGATGGGACGGACAAAAATCACCTTCCGCCTTCTGCCCGCCAATCCAGGCGGCCGCCCGTGAGTGAACTGACAATTACCGCCCTTCGCTTCGGGTTTCTGTTGCTCCTTTGGGTCCTAATCTTCAGCATCGTCGCCGCTATGCGCCGTGACCTGATGATCGGACGCAAGGCAGCGGCGGGCGCACCCACCGCCCGGCAGGTACGTAAGAACCCCGCCCTGGCCGAGCCAGCCCCCGCCCCTGTGAAACAGCAGGCCCGCCAGTTGGTCGTGACCGAGGGTCCGCTCAAGGGAACTACCATCCCCCTGGCGGCGAGTCCCATCCTGCTCGGTCGCGCACAGGAAGCCACGCTCGTGCTGGAGGACGACTACGCGTCCGGCCGGCATGCGCGCTTGTTCCCGCAGGGCAGCCGCTGGTTCATCGAGGACCTGGGCTCCACCAACGGCACGTATCTGGCAGACCAGCAGCTGACCCGGGCCCTCCCCGTGGAGCTCGGTGTCCCCGTGAGAATCGGCAAGACGGTCATCGAATTGAGGCCGTAGCCATGGCTGCCCCCGACATTCCCGCAGACAGGGCCGACGGCAAAGCAACAGCCCCGAAGCGGCCGCTCATCATGCGTTACGCCGCGCGTTCGGACGTCGGCCGCGTGCGCGCCAAGAATGATGACTCCGCCTATGTGGGGCGGCACCTCGCCGTGGTCGCGGACGGCATGGGCGGCCACGCCGGGGGTGACGTCGCGTCCGCGGCCACCGTGCTGGACATGATCCACCTCGATCACGACAACTACGAGGGCGACGCCGGAACGGTGCTCGCCGACGAGATCCAGACCGCGAACTCGCTGCTGTCGGAGCTCGTCCACATCAATCCCAAGCTCGCCGGCATGGGCACCACAGTCACGGCACTGCTCCTCGCCGAGGGCAAACTCCATTTCGCCCACATTGGCGATTCCCGTGCTTACCGTTTGCGGAACGGTGAATACGAACAAGTCAGCGTGGACCACACTTTCGTCCAGCGCCTCATCGATGAAGGCCGGCTGCGTCCCGAAGAGGCGGAAACCCACCCGCATAAGAACGTCCTCATGCGCGTCCTGGGGGACGTCGACGCGAGCCCGGAGTTGGACCTCGCCACCCTCGACGTTGAACCGGGTGAGCGCTGGCTGCTGTGTTCTGACGGCCTGAACTACGTGGCCGGACACGTCGTGGAACGCACGGTCCGGGAAACCAAGGATCTGCGCGAATGCGTCGAAGAGCTCGTTGATCTCACGCTCGAGGCAGGATCGCCGGACAATGTCACCGTTGTCATGGTGGACATCGCCGAAAGGACGCCCGACGACGTCCGGACCGCCGCCGTCGAAATCGTCTCGACGCCCGTGGCTGATGCAGTCGCTGCGACCGTCGCCGCCGCCGCGCCGCAGGCCGGCAGCACCTACGGTGCGGCCGGTATTTCCGGATTCCAGAATCGGGAGGCCGGAAAGCCCACGAATTCCGCAGTCCCCCCTCGCGAATCGGATGCCGAAGCTGGCCCTGGCGGGAAATCCACAGATTCATCGGACGCCGGCGGTGGCAACGCGGCCGACAAGCCAAATGATCCGGCTGCGGACGGCATTGAGCCCGAACCCACTACCGACCCCCACCTCGGCGAGCACCTCTCTGCCGAAGTGCTGCGCGAGGAACTCTCCACCCGTCCGCACGAACTCGTCGGGGCAGCCGCTTCCGCCGCGGAGTCAGGGTCCATTCCGACCATTGCCGGACGCACCGTGGCGCGCCGGGCGGCGACTGTCCTGACGCACAAGTCCGAACAGGCCCGCGAGGACGCCGAGGAATACCGGACCGTCCCCCGACCGCGGCGCTGGCTGACTGTCTCCATCGCCGCTGCCATCGTGGCCGTGCTTACCGTCGGGCTCTGGCTCGGCTACGCCTGGACCCAGACGCGGTATTACATCGGCGAACACGACCAGCATGTCGCCATCTACAACGGGGTTTCCCAACGCCTGGGCCCCATCCAGCTTTCCACGCTCGAAGCGGTGACCGATATCCGGATGTCAGACCTGCCCGAATTCTCCCAACAGCGCGTGCGCCAGACGGTGCCCGCGCGCGACCTCTACGATGCGCAGCGAATCGTGAAGAACCTGGAGCTCACCGGCACTACCTCCCCGGCGGACGAGTGCCTCACGCCCTCCCCGTCAGCTCCAGCCAGCGCAGCCGCGACCCCCAGCCCGGATGCCAGCGCCACAGCCCAGCCCAGCGCTACGCCCACCCCCACGACAACGCCGACATGCGAGGCGGGCGAATGACACAGATCGAATCGACGCCCAAGCCGCGGCGCAACGTGGAACTCGTCCTGCTGATCCTCGCCCTTGCCGTGGGGATTGGAGCCAACGCCCTCGTCGGCGTGGACCGGGAAAAGGCCTTCGACACGGACTTCTGGTTCCAGTCCGGCCTTCTGACTGCGGCGGCGCTGGCATTCCACCTGGTCCTTCGGATCCGGGCCAAGTATGCCGACCCGGTAATACTTCCCCTGGTGGTGGCCCTCAACGGTTTGGGCTTGGCCATGATCCACCGCCTGGACCGGGTCGGGGAAGACACCGGCAACAACCAGCTGCGCTGGACCCTCGTGGCCATGGCAGTGGCAATCGCCGTCATCTGGTTCCTCAAGGACCACCGGATCCTCCGCCGCTTCACGTTCATTTCCCTGGCCGTCAGCGCCGGGCTGCTGATCCTGCCCCTGGTTCCCGGCATCAGTGCCGGCGAAATCCTGGGTGCACGAGTCTGGATCAGGATCGGCTCGATGACGTTCCAGCCCGGCGAGATCGCCAAGATCACGCTGGCAATATTCTTCGCGGGGTACCTTTCCTCTAACCGGGACCTCATCCTGCTGGCCGGGCGCAAGATCGGACCCCTGCAGTTCCCGCGCTTCAAGGACATGGGCCCCATGATCGCCGCGTGGCTCGTGAGCATCGGCGTGCTCATCTTCCAGCGAGATCTCGGTTCCTCGATCCTGTTCTTCGGCCTGTTCCTTGTCATGATCTATGTGGCAACGAGCCGGATCAGTTGGGTGATCATTGGCGTAGTCCTCATCTCCGCCGGCGGCTTCGTGGCCTCCCGGGTCTTTTCCCACGTGGCCCTCCGGATCGACGGCTGGCTCAACGCCTTCACCGATGAGGTCTATGGCCGCGAGTTCGGCGGCAGCCTGCAGATTGTCGAAGGGCTGTTCGGCATGGCCAACGGCGGGCTCGTCGGCACCGGACTCGGCCAGGGGCGGCCGAATCTTGTTCCCTTCGCGAACAGCGACATGATCATCGCCTCGTTCGGCGAGGAACTGGGATTGATCGGGCTCTTCGCCATCGTCCTGATGTATCTGTTGCTGTTCACCCGAGGATTCCGCGCCGCGCTCGGCACCCGGGACGCATTCGGGAAGCTGCTGGCATGCGGCCTTTCCTTCGCGATCGCGCTGCAGTGCTTCGTAGTAATCGGCGGCGTTACCAGGTTGATTCCGCTAACCGGACTCACCACGCCGTTCCTCGCCGCCGGCGGTTCCTCGCTGCTCGCCAACTGGATCATCGTGGGCCTGCTGCTGATGATTTCGCACACCGCGCGCGGCCCGGTGGACACCACGCCGCTGCCGCCCGGCCAGGAACCGGGAGCCCGGAAGGACGTCCCCGCAATGCCTTTGAAGCCCACCGCGGCCCCCGGCGCCCGCACGAGTCCCGACGCACCTACCGAGGCGGTGAAGCAGCTGTGAACCAGGCCATTCGTAATGCGTGGATCGCCGCCATCGCCATGTTCGCCCTGATCTTCGGGGCGCTCAGCTATGTGCAGGTTGTCGGTGCCGACGAGCTCAAAGCCAACGCTTGGAATAAACGCACCCTCTTGCAGAATTACTGCAACGACCGTGGTGCGATCATCGTCGGCGGCGCCCCGGTGGCCGAGTCCGTCCCTGCCACAGAGAGCTGCAAGTTCCAGCGCACCTACACCCAGCCGGAGCTGTACGCCGGAATCACGGGGTATTTCTCGAGGAGCTACGGCGTGACCGGCCTGGAGAAGACGCTGAATGAAACGCTGGCAGGCAGTTCGGACCAGCAATTCCTGGACCGGATCGGCCAGCTGTTTCTCGGCAACCAGCCCAAGGGCGCCTCGGTGGAGCTCACCCTGGATCCGGAGATCCAGAAACTCGCCTACGACCTCATTCCCGATGGCCAGCGCGGCTCGATCGTGGTGACCAACCCGAAGACCGGCGCCATCCTCGCCATGGTTTCCAAGCCGTCCTATGATCCGAATCTGATCGCCACCCAGGATCCGGTCGCCGAGCAGGCCAACTTCAACGAACTCAACAAGCTCCCCGGAATCAACCTCAACCAAAGCGTCAGCGGGCCCACCGGCGCTTTGCTCGCCCCGGGATCTGTCTTCAAGCTCGTTGACACCGCCGCCGCCCTGAGCTCAGGCAAGTACAACAAGGACAGCGAACTGCCCAACCCGGCGGAAATGCCCTTCCCCGGCATCCAGTACAAGCTCCCCAATTACGCCGGCGGCAACTGCTACACCCGCGACACGGCGTCGTTCGCGTTCGCCCTGCAGCAGTCCTGCAACACACCCTTCGCCAGGATTGCGCTGGATCTGGGGCAGAACGCCATCGCTGACCAGGCGGAGAAGTTCGGCTTCGGTCAGGGCTTTGGCGAACAGCTGAAGCTGGACTCCGCCCCGAGCCTCTTTCCGAGCGAGCCGCTGGACGAGGCCGGGCTCGCGCAGTCGGCGATCGGCCAGCGGGACGTCCGGGCTACGCCGCTTCAGATCAACCTGATGACGGCGGCAATCGCCAACGGCGGAGTCCAGATGCAGCCGAACCTGATCAAGGCGGTACGTTCACCGGACCTGCGGGTGCTCGACGAGCCCAAGCCCGAGGCGCTGAGGACGTCCACGACGCCGGAGATTTCGCGCCAGATTACCGAATGGATGACCAGCGTCGTAAGCGAAGGTATCGGCCGCGGAGCCGCTGTCCAGGGCGTCCAGGTGGCCGGCAAGACCGGTACCGCGGAGCTGGGCACCGGGTTGAACAATTCATGGTTTACCGGGTTCGCCCCGGCGAATGACCCGCAAGTGGCTGTCACCATCGTCATGCAAGGCGTGGACATCACCACCGGAGCAAAGCTAACCAGTCCGAACGCGAAGAAGATCTTTGAGGCGGTGTTGAATAAGTGAGGCCTACATCGGGAATCACCCTCGGCGGCAGATTCCAGCTGACCACGCGCATTGCGATTGGCGGCATGGGAGAAGTCTGGAAAGCCAAAGACCTGATCCTTGGCCGCATTGTCGCCATCAAGGTGCTGAAGGAGGAGTACACCGGGGACCCGGGCTTCCTCCAGCGGTTCCGCGCTGAGGCACGCCACACCGCGCTACTGAACCATGTCGGAATCGCCAACGTCTTTGATTACGGCGAAGAGGAAGGTTCTGCCTATCTCGTAATGGAGCTCGTGCCCGGCCAGCCGCTGAGCAGCATCATCGAACACGAGCAGGTGCTCTCCCCGGACCGCACACTTTCTATGATCGCCCAGACCGCCCGCGCCCTCTCGGTCGCCCATGCGCAGGGGCTCGTGCACCGCGACATCAAGCCGGGCAACCTGCTCATCATGCCGGATGGACGGGTCAAGGTCACCGACTTCGGCATTGCCCGCCTGGCCGACCAGGTTCCCCTGACGCAGACCGGACAGGTGATGGGCACCGCCCAGTACCTGGCTCCCGAGCAGGCCACCGGCCAGACCGCGACCGGCGCCTCGGACATCTACTCGCTCGGCGTGATCGGTTACGAATGCCTCACGGGGCACCGTCCGTTCTCCGGTGAGTCGCAGATCGCCATCGCCCTCGCGCAGGTCAACGACGCACCCCCGCCGTTGCCTGAGACGCTTCCCAAGCCGGTCCGGGCCCTGCTGATGTCGATGCTCGCCAAGGACCCGAAGAACAGGCCGGCCGACGCCATCAAGCTGTCCGACGCCGCCGAAGCCATCCGCAACGGCGACATTGCCGCCGCCCACGCCGCGGTCCCGGGCATGCTGCTGTTCGAGGCAGCCACCGGGCCCATCACGGCACCGGTGGACGTCCCTACGGCGGCGACCAACGTCATCGGTGCCAGTCCCGCGGAGGACCGGACGACGTCGGCAACCTCTGCGCTGCCGGTGGTCGGTGCGGCCGGGGCGGGTGCCGCCGCCGGGCTGGCAGCCGGCGCCGCCGCCGCCAGCGCCTACGGTGCGCGGAACACGCTTTCCCGTGCCGACGCCCTGGCGGCCGAACGGCAGTGGGTCCAGGAGGACGATGACTACGACGAGCCCGTCGATGAGCCGGCACGCCGCGGCCGGAGCCCGTGGACGTGGCCGCTGATCGCCTTGATCCTGCTGGTGCTCTTTGCCCTCGTCGGCGTCATCCTCACCCAGGCGGGCATCCTGTTCCCGACGCAGGCGCCCTCAAGCAGCAACGCCGTGGTCACCAGTTCCAGCCCCACCAGTTCAAGTCCCACCACCGCGCCCACCTCGCAAAGCCCGAGCCCCACCACCAGCTCGGCGACGCCCACCCAGTCCACTCCGGCGGCGATCAACCTGCTCCCGGACGCCTACCGTGGCAGGCAGTACAACGAGGTGCGCAACGAACTCAACGGCCGGGGACTGCAAGTCACCGGCGTCGAGGTCTTCAACGCCGCAGCCCCCGGAACGGTCATCGACATCGATCCTTCCGGACCGGTTGAACCGGGCTCCACCATCACCGTGAGCTACTCCAAGGGGCCGGAGATGGTCTCGGTGCCCGCTATCCCCTCAGGCGCTTCGGAAGCAGAAGTACAGCAGGCCATCGAGGGGGCCGGCCTCCGCTGGGTCAAGGGCGCGAACGTCAAACCAAGCAACAAAAATGAGGACCCGGGCACGTTTGTCAGCTCGGAGCCTGCCCAGGGGCAGAAGGTGGCAGCCGGGTCCGTGGTGACCTATCATCTAGCGACAGAAGTGGCCGCCACCTCGTCGCCAACCCCTTCGAAGCGACCGTAGGCCACCGTGTCCACTTCACCCCGCACCCCGTCGCACAGGGAGGACCGCGGACCCGTGAACACACAGCGCGTCCTCAGTGGGCGCTACGAGCTGGGTGAACTGATCGGTCGCGGAGGCATGGCCGACGTGTTCCGAGGCATGGACACAAGGCTGGGCCGCACAGTTGCCGTCAAGCTGCTGCGGCCCGACCTGGCCCGGGACCCCCAGTTCCAGGCCAGGTTCAAGCGCGAGGCGCAGGCCGTCGCCGCGCTGAACCACCCTGCGATCGTCGCTGTCTATGACACCGGCGACCATGCGGTGCCCGGTGATCACGACGACAGTGTGCGCGTCCCGTATATCGTCATGGAGTTCGTTTCCGGAAAGACCATCCGGGACCTGGTCAGGGCCAAGGAAGTCAGCATCGACCAAGCCATCGACTTCACCCTCGGCGTCCTGTCAGCCCTCGACTACAGCCACAAGGCCGGAATCGTGCACCGGGACATCAAGCCGGCCAACGTGATGTTCTGCCCCGATTCCAACGGCATCAAAGTCATGGACTTCGGCATCGCACGGGCCATGGCGGACTCCTCGGCAACCATGACGCAGACTCAGGCGGTGGTGGGCACGGCGCAGTACCTTTCGCCTGAGCAGGCCCGCGGCGAAACCGTCGATGCCCGCAGCGACCTGTACTCCGCCGGCTGCCTGTTGTACGAGATGCTGACCGGCCGGCCGCCCTTCGTCGGCGACAGCCCTGTTTCCGTTGCCTACCAGCATGTGCGCGAGATCCCGGAACTGGCCAGCAGCCTGAACCCGGAAATTTCAGATGCCCTGGACAGCGTGCTGATGAAGGCTCTCCAGAAAAACCGCGCGGACCGTTTCCAGGATGCCGCCGCGTTCCGCCGCGCCCTCCGGGCGGCGCGCAACGGGGTGGGAGTGGTCCCGCTAGCAGCCAGTGAGGCTCCGACAGATCCGAACGACACGGTACCTACACCCGACAACACTCCGACGGCGGCCTTCCCGATGACGGGTGCCAGATTCCTCGATGACGTGCCCGGCGGCAGGCTGCGCCCCAGCCAGGGCATCCCCGGTCAGCAGGATGCCCTGACGGCCCAGGCCGCCGACACCTACGGCTCCACCGACACGGGCAGCCTTCCCCTGGTCCTGCCGGTCGAACGCGAACACACCATCCGGCAGAAGTCCCGCCGTCGAACCTGGATCGCCACCCTGATGGTCCTAACCGTTCTGGTGCTGTCGGGCGGCGGGCTATGGCTTTTCAACATCATGAACCAGGCACCGCCTCCGGTGGTCAGGGTCGATGTGCCCTCCGTGGCCTCCCTGACAGAATCCGAGGCGCTCCAAAAGCTTTATGACGCGGGCCTCAAACCCCGCATCAGCCGGATCCAGCACGAAATCGTTGCCAAGGGCACCGCCATTGGTACGGTGCCGACGTCGGGCACGTCCCTGGAACCCAATGCGGAGATCACCCTCAACATCTCCGACGGCCCAAGCGCCGTGGCCATCCCTGCGGACCTGCCCGGCCGTACCGAGGCGGCCGCCCGGGATGTACTGCGCCAGAAGGGCCTGGTGGGTGCTCCGACCACCATTATGAATAACAGTCCCACCGTGCCCGCCGGCATCGTCATCACCACGAAGCCCGCTCCCGGCCAGCCCGTCGCGGTGGGTAGCACGGTCGAACTCGTTGTATCCACCGGCAAGGTCGCCACGCCACAGCTCATTGGGCTGCCGCTGGCCGAAGCTGACGCTGCCGCGAAGGCCCTCGGACTGACGCTCAGCGTGACGGAGGTGGAGAACTCGCAGGTCGAGCCGGGGAAGGTCACGGCGCAGGGTGACGCGCCGGAGGCATTGGTCGAACAAGGCAAGGTCATCGCTGTCACCGTAGCCAAGGCTCCGCCGCCCCCGCCCCCGCCGGCACCTTCACCGAGCCCCACCCCGACCACCACGAAGAGTCCGAAGTAGGGCCGGACCGCCGCGCGGGGACAGTCCCCCCGTAGCGCGGCCCGGCCGGTTCCGCCGGGGGGATCAGCGGGGCATCAGTGCTTGATGAGCGGGCTCAGTGCCGCCGCGCGCTGGGCCGCGCCCGCCATGCCCAGGATCTCCAACCAGTTGCCAAGCATCTGGTAGCCGCCCTCGGTGAGTACCGACTCCGGATGGAACTGGACACCGCACAGGGGGGCGTCGCGATGTTGCAGCCCCATGACGACGCCGGTGGCGGTCTCCGCGGTAATCTCCAGAACCTCCGGGATGCTCCCGCGAACGGCGGCCAGCGAGTGGTAGCGGGTCGCGGTGAACGGGGAAGGGATACCGGCGAACACGCTGGATCCGTGATGCTCCACGAGCGAAGTCTTGCCGTGCATTAACTCCGGCGCGTGAGTTACCGTGCCGCCGTAGGCCTCGGCCAGCGCCTGGTGTCCCAGGCATACGCCCAACATCGGCTTGCTGCGGCTGCCGCACCACTTAATCAGCTCAATGCACACGCCGGCATCCGCAGGGGCTCCCGGCCCCGGAGAGATGAGGACGCCGTCGCGCGCTTCCGCCATCTCAATGGCCTCGGCAAGGGTCACATCGTCATTGCGGACGACTGTCGTCTCCGCGCCGAGCTCCTGGAGGTACCCCACCAGGGTGTAAACAAAGCTGTCATAGTTGTCGACGACGAGGATCTTCGTTGTGCTCATGGGTGACTTGCCGAACCAATCGTTGAATCAGTGAACTGGGTGAATTGTGCCATCCAGGGAAAAAGGAACTGAACCATCAATACCAGCCCGCCGGCGACCAACACCAGCGCGGCTGCAACCCGGAGCCACAGGGGACCGGGAAGATGGCGGAAAATCCATGCGTACAAAGGCTCAACCTTCCCGCGTGGTGCGTTGGACCTGGGCTGCTATTTCCGCCGGCGGGCCAACCGTTCCCGGTTGCCAGTGCTCCAGCCGGGCATAGGCTACGAAGCGTTCCTGGGAACCGAAGCGTGGATTGCAGCTGGTCATGGTGAGGTAGCTTTCAGTGGGGGCGGCCGCCGGCTGCGCGGGCACGGGCAACAACACCTCCGTGCGGTCGGGCAGGACGATCTCGCTGTTGCGGAATACATACACGTAGAAGCCGTCCCGGGTCTGGACATAGATTTTGTCGCCGGGAACCAGGGCGTCGATGTTGTCCAGCACCGCACCATGGGTCTGTCGGTGTCCGGCAACTGCGAAATTTCCGGCCGCGCCGGGCATGGCGGTCCCGTCGTAGTGCCCGATCCCCAGGGAGTCCAGCACTGCCGGACCCGTCCCCTGCACGATCGGCCGGCTGTAGTCCGCGCCAAACCTCGGGACATACAGAATGCCGATCGTCGCACCGGCGGCCGGTTCAGGCGCGACGGTTGCGGGGCCGTGGTCCGCCTTAAGGCCGGGCGACGGCGCCGCTGGACTTCCCTGGACAGTCGGACCGTCACCCTGGACGGACGAGGCGTTGTACTGCCGGGCAAAGTCCTTGACGACTTCCCGCTGCGCCGCGGCGGATTCAACGTTTGTCCACCAGAGCTGCCATCCCAGAAATAGAACGAGGACAACTCCCGCCGTGAGAAACAGCTCTCCCAGCAGGGTGATGCCAGCGGAGGTACCGGTACCGCGGGCCCGGCCGTGCGCGGCTTTGTCCTGCAGCAGCACCGTGACTTCCCCCTCCCGGATGGTCGCGCCGGACGCAGGCGCGGCCTGAAGTACAGCTAGAATTGGCTGCGAATAAGATTTCAAACCTAACCAAGAGCGCGTAGACCGCTGGCATTTTCCTTCTTGCAGGATATCAAGCCGAGGTGCCGCTCCTGGTCCAGCCCGCCAAGGAGGACCCGTGCCCGAGTCGAAGCCGCGAAAAAAGATCGCCCGCGAGCCGCAGCAGGCTTCTGCCGTGGATCGCAACAAGCCCAACGCCGTCTGGTTCAAGCCAGTCATGTTCGGCCTGATGATCATCGGGCTCCTCTGGATCATCACCTTCTACATCAGCGAAGCCGCCTTCCCGGTCGGCGCATGGGGGTCCTGGAACATCGTGGCGGGCTTTGGCATCGCGATCGTGGGGTTCCTTATGACCACCCGCTGGCGCTCCTGAGCCGGAACGGCCACACCAAATCCGCCTGAGGGCCGGTACACCCCAGGGTGTGCCGGTCCTTTGTGTTTCCGCCGCCCCAACT
This sequence comes from Pseudarthrobacter sp. MM222, assembly GCF_947090775.1. Classification (NCBI taxonomy): domain Bacteria; kingdom Bacillati; phylum Actinomycetota; class Actinomycetes; order Micrococcales; family Micrococcaceae; genus Pseudarthrobacter; species Pseudarthrobacter sp. MM222. The sequence continues at coordinate 20,181 of NZ_OX352321.1, read as the reverse complement.
GACGGCCCCGAGCCACTTTGGCGCCGCCGCCGCGCGGGTGCACGATAATGCTGGGAGCAGCCAACCCCAGAGAGGACGTCAGATGACTCCCGGTGCCAGCAATACGATCATGGGCGACGACGGACTCGCGCGCCCGCCCTGGGCGGCAGCCGACCCGATGCTGCGTGAGTACTATGACACGGAGTGGGGCCTGCCGGTCCGCGACGAACAAGGCCTCTACGAGCGGATCAGCTTGGAGGCGTTCCAGGCAGGGCTGTCCTGGGCCACTATTCTTCGGAAGCGTCCGGCCTTCCGCGCGGCTTTTCGGAACTTCGACCCCGATGCTGTCGCCGCGTTCGGACCGCCGGACGTGGAACGCCTAATGTTGGACGCGGGCATCGTGCGGAATCGGCTCAAGATCCAAGCGGCCATCACCAACGCCCGAGCCACAATCGCCCTCCGGGACGACGGCGGCCTGGTCGATTTCGTCTGGCAGTTCCAGCCGCAGTTGACGCCGTCGCCAACCTCGCACGAGCAGATCCCCACCACGTCCCCGGAGTCCATCGCGCTATCGAAGGCGTTGCGGAAAAGGGGCTTCGCCTTCGTTGGACCCACCACCATGTTCGCCCTGATGGAAGCCATAGGCATGGTGGACACCCATCTGGTCGACAGCCACCGGCGCGGCAGCTCCGGGGTCTGGCCGCGCTAAGGGTTGTGCACAACGTGCCCTGAGTTTTCCACAGTGTTGATAACTCGCCGCTGCACATAGTACAACAGGGCCACTCCGCGTCCAGGCGCCCCTCCACCGGCCTCAGCCGCCCACTTCGACAGCAAACCGCGTTCGCCTACGTTATTAACACTGTGGATTCCTTGTGGATAACTTCGCGGTGCGATGCCGCCGCCTGGCCGACACCAGATCCTTCGTTTTGCGCTGTGAGGTTGGCCTCTGTCGTCCGCGGCAGCACCTCGTTCAAGAGTTATCCACTTAACAACATTCAACTACCCACAACTTATCCACAGCTGGGGATAAACGGATCTGCAATCAGCAGGACCCCCGATCTGACGGCCCGACCGGGGGATGTCCGCCAACCGGGCGCAGTTCCCGGGTTTATTAACACTGTGCATAAAGCTGTTGAAATCCGGCACCGCCGTGCGGAACGCCTCTGAACCTGCCCTCCGATGTTCGCCGCATTCACGGATTGCGGCTGTCCTCGCCCCGGCCCGCCCTCCCACGGCGGGAGTTTTCCACTTAACCACAACCCCGACCATCCGGCTTATCCACAATTGTGGAGAGCTTGACCGCTTGGCATGGGCAAAACGCCAGCTGGGGCGGTCAGATCGGGGCCGGTTGCGCTGAACTACAGCAATGTAAGTTACCAACAGTGTGGATAACCCCTGTGGACAAGTTTCGGAATTGACGCGGACGGCGCCAGGCTCAGGAAAACATTCATGAAAGTTTCTTCATGACCGTTTCATCCGTGCCTCATTGTTGTAGCTCATGCTGGACACACGAAGGGGGGCTTGTGCCTGACGAGCCTCAGGATCGGGAGGATAGGGCATGGAGAGTCAGAGCATGGCTGTCCACTCTTCGGTGGGGGCACGGGAAGCCTGGAACGCGGCACTCCACAGCGTCCCAGCACCGGCCGGCGCCTACCCGGAACCCGGAATTGATTCCAGAGACTGGCCCTCGCCCATTCCAGCGTCTGCCGACGACGAAACCGGCACATCCTGGCTGATTCAGCGGGCGTGGCCAGACGAGACGCCAGGAGCATTTGTACTGGAGGTCCTGACTCCGGGACAGCCCGGCGTCAGGGGAGGCCATCTGCGCAACGGGCACTTCGATCTCATCCCTTTGGACGATCCGGGAATGCCGGCCTTGCGGGGCGCAGCGCAGCAAGGGGAATTGATTTCGTATTGGCCCCACCGCCAGGCGGTCGTCCGGGCGGAGGGCTGCTATATAAAGGTCTTCGAACCCGGCGGCGCGGTGGTTCCGGCCGAGCGCTGCGCACAAATGGACGTGCTACTGGACGCCGGCAACTTCACAACACCCAGAATCCTCCATGAGAGCTCACAGGTCATCGTTTTCAGCGCCATCGCGGGACCAACTCTGAACGAGCTGGGCCGGGAGGAAGCTGCCGTTGGCGATGAAACGTTCGCCAGGGCATGGGAGAAATGGTCGCGCGCTTGGGTCTCGGAACTGGCTGGCTCCTACGGTCCCGCAGCACAAAGCGTTCTCGACAACCTTCCGCTCCGGTCACCAGAGTGGGAAGCCACGAAGATGTGGCGACGGGTGAACGACTGGCTGCGGCACAATGTAAATCTCCCGGAGTTGTCGTCTCAACGCGATGCCTTGCGCGCCGCTGCAGAGCAGGTGGCCACCAACCTGCTTCGGATGGAACCGGATCCGCTGGTATGGTCCCACGGAGACCTTTACGACAAGCAAATCATCATTCCCGACAGCGACATCCCACCCGGATTGCTGGACTTCGACAGTACGGCCCGGTCCGAGGCCGCCCGGGATCTGGCCGGCGTGGACGTCCGCCTGGAGCTTCATCTACGCAATAACCGAATGACGGCCGCACGGTATCGAACGGCTCACACGCAGGTGCTGGCCGCCGCCGAGGAACTGCACGTCACTCCGGGCCGGTTCGATGCCTATTCGGACGCCTTCTGGCTCCGTCTGGCACTTTCCCCGTTACCTGGTCGCTTTTCCCTGGCCATCGCCGTCCTCGCGGAACGCGCGCAGGAGCTAAGACAGTGAGCCGCCAAACTGTGGAAACCTCGGAACCCGCCAGGAGTCGGGGGCCGCGCAGGAGCAACGCCGCTCTGGGCCGGGGAAGCCTGACGGTACCGGTTCCGGTCAGGTGTTGGCGACTCGGAGGGCGCTGACGGCCACCAGCAGCACAAGAACCAGCATCAGGCCGGCTGCCTGCAGGAGCCCCTGCCGCGGGCCTCGGGGGGTATAGGCGATAGCGGCTGCACAAAGCGCGCCGGTCACCAGTCCGCCCAGGTGGGCCTGCCAAGCAATCTGCGGCACGAGGAATCCGATGACGCCGTTAATGGCAATCAACACCCAGAGTTGGCGGGTATCACCGCCGCGGTGGCGCTGGACCACCAGCATGGCGCCAAACAGGCCGAAGATGGCGCCGGAGGCACCGACCACGCCGCTCACCGGCTGGCCCGGGATGTAGTTGGCAGTCAACAGGAGGTAGCCGACGGATCCGCCGAAGGCCGAGAGCAGATACACCGCCAAGAACCGGAGCCGGCCCAGAAGGGGTTCCAAGGCCTGCCCGAACATCCACAGCATGTACATGTTGAGCGCGATGTGAAGGATGAAGCCCTGCGAATGCAGGAAGGCGGACGTCAGCATCCGCCAGGGTTCGAACACCCCGAACTCCGGGCTGGCATAGACAGTGGCAAACGCCAGATTCTGATAGATCCCGTCATCAGGGACCAGCCACTGGAGTACGTAGACCAGGGCGCACAGCCCGATGATGAGGAAGGTAACCATCGGACGGCCGGTAGACACGGCACCGCCGTAGACAGTCCTGACGCTCGGCGTCGTACTTCTTGATTCGTTGACACAGTCAACACATTGGAATCCGACGGCGGCCGCCCGCTGGCAGTCGGGGCACGCAGGGCGCCCGCATCGCTGGCAGCGCACATAGGCGGGCCGGTCCGGGTGCCGGGGGCACACGGGGATCTGCGCGGACGGCTCTGCCGCCGGAATTCCGTAGCTCATGGCTTGGGCTTAGAGCTTTTCGACGTCAATGCTGTTGATGGTGACGTCCTCGACGGGTCGGTCGCCCATGCCAGTGCGGACACCCTCGATGGCGTCAACAACCTTCTTGGATTCATCGTCGGCCACCTCACCGAAGATGCTGTGCTTGCCCTGCAGCCAGCCGGTGGGGATGGTGGTGATGAAGAACTGCGAACCGTTGGTGCCCTTCCCCATCTGGATGCCGGCGTTGGCCATGGCCAGCTTGTAGGGCGCGTTGAACGTGAGTTCCGGGTGGATCTCATCGTCGAACTTGTACCCGGGTCCACCGACACCGCGGCCCAGGGGATCGCCCGCCTGAATCATGAAGTCCTTGATGATGCGGTGGAAGATGGTGCCGTTGTACAGCGGAGTGCCCGTCTTGTGCTCCCCAGTTTCGGGGTGCGTCCAAGGCTTCTCACCGGTGGCCAGCCCGACGAAGTTTTCAACGGTCTTAGGGGCATGGTTACCGAAGAGGTTCACGACGATGTCGCCCAGGCTCGTGTGGATGGTTGCTTTTGCAGTTGCGATGGCAGTCATGGGTTTATTCTTCCACGACGGGCCAATACACACAGGGCCGGTCCGCCAGTTCCGCGCTGGGTGAAATCCGGCCGAAATCGGACTGAAGAATAGCCGGTGAGGGCTGGGACACGTAGGCTAACTCCAGAACCGTCACATTAATCGGGAGGTAGTTGTGAAGAAAACGGATCGTATTGCCCGCGAGCTGGAGCAGTCAGTCAGCACCGGGGTAGAGAACGCCAAGGACTGGGCTGCACCGCGGGTTGAGGCAGCAGTCAACTGGGCCGTTCCGCGCCTGCAGCAAGGCCTGGATACCGCTTCTCCCAAGATCCAGGAGGGGCTCAAGTCGGCGGCCCACAATCTCGCTGGCGGCGTTGCCACGGTAACCCCGCGCCTCCAGGACGGACTGGCGCAGCTCGCACCTAAAATCCACGACGCCGTTGAAGGCGCCACCCCGCGACTCCACGAGGCGCTGGACAAGGCGACGCCGGTGATCGCGAATGCACGGGACCGCGTCGTCGTGGAATACCTGCCCAGGCTTTCGGACCAGATCGGCTATGCTTCCGAGGCCGTGCACCGGACGCTGGAAAGCGCCCCGGCCCACGTCGACGCGGTCGCGCAGAAACTCGGCGATGTGGGAATCATCCACGTCGTCCAGGAACAGGCGAAGGCGGCCAGCAAGGCCGTCAGCGGCGAACTTGCCGCGCCGCAGAAGCCCAAGCACCGCGGTCTGCTCATCTTCGGTGTGATCGCCGCTGCCGTCGCCGCGGGAGTCGCCGCTTGGAAGGCCTCTCAGCCGGTCGAAGATCCGTGGAAGACCCCGGCGCCGGTTACGCCGGCTCCGGTTGCTGCCACTACTGTCAACGAGGCCAAGGACGCCGCCGACACAGCTGCAGCGGAAAAGTCCGCGGATGATTCGAGTAGCGACTCGCCGGTCACCGTAATCGGCGGTGCCTCGGATACTGCCAAGCACGCGGCGGTGGACGCGGCAGAGGACAGCAAGGACGGCTCCGCCGAGGTTGCCACGGATGCCAAGACTGCAGTCCGGAACATTGCCGCTAGCCGTAACAATGACGCGGACAAGAACGCCGGTAAGTAAGGCGGATTTACGGGCCGTTTTTGGGCGGCTCAGCAGGGGAGGGATACCGCCAGCGGCGGCGTCCCTCCCTTTTGTTTTGTGTCCCCAAGTGCATTCCTGCGGAACTGGTTTAACCGCCGCAGCTTGATTGCCTCCCCCGAGCACTGCCGCTCCCGGGAGGAAAAATCGGTATCGGTGCTAAATTTGAGGTGATGTCACCCGATAGATCCTCCGAGGATGCTTTAGACGATGCCGTGGCGCCACCGGCCATATCCATTGTTATCCCCGCGTACAACGAGGAAAGCGTTATCCGGCAGTGCCTGATCGCAGCGGTTTACCAGTCTGTGCCGGCCCACGAGATCATCGTGGTAGATAACATGTCGAAAGACCGCACCGCCGGAATCGTCCGCCAGATGCAGCTGGAGTATCCCGAGAGTCCGATTATCCTGCTGAGCCAGGACCGGGACCAAGGTTTGATTCCCACCCGCAACTTCGGCCTGGACCACGCCACGGGCGACATCTTGGGCCGGATCGATGCCGACTCCGTTCTTGAGCCGGACTGGGTGGAGCAGGTCCAGCAGGCGTTCGCGGACCAGTCCGTGCACGCCGCCACGGGTCCCGTGGTCTACTACGACATGCCGATGCGGCGCTTTGGCCTCAAGGCGGATGACAAGATGCGCCAGCTCATGCTCAAGCTGGCCAAGCACCAGTACCACTTCCTGTTCGGATCGAACATGGCCCTGCGGCGTTCCGCCTGGGAAGCGATCCGCGCCGAGACCTGTCGGGATGAAAAAGACGAGATGCACGAGGACATCGATCTTTCGCTGCATCTGGCCGACCATGAGCTCCGGATCCAGTATTGGCCCCAGATGGTCTCCGGGATGTCCGCGCGCCGGCTCGAAGATTCGCCCCGCGACTACCGCTACTACGTGACGCGCTTCGACCGCACATACAAGGCTCACAACGTCAAGAAGATGGCCCTCAAGGCGCCCATGGTGGTGTTCTTCTCGGTGTATTTCCCTGCAAAGCTGCTGCGCGCCATCCACACTGTAAACACCGCCCAGCCCGCACGCCGCGGCGGCCAGTAGCGCCGCAGTAAGGGCGGCGCCCTAATCGGCCCCGAGCTCCGCGAGCCGACCCGTGTCGCGGCGCTCCGCCCGCGAACTGCGCTGTCCCAGAACGACGACGGCGAGCCCCACCAGGATCATGCCAAGTCCCGCGTAGGTTCCCGCGGGCAGCGTCTCGGACAGGAAGGCCGCAGCGAGCAGGGCGGCCCCTGGGATCTCCAGCAGAATGATCATGGACACGAGCAGCGGGCTCATCGTGGCCAGCAGGTGGTTGAACGCCGTATGGCCGATCAGCTGGGCGCACACGGTGATGGCAAAAATGCCAAGCCAGCCGGCGGCATCGAATCCGGCCAGCGGCTGCCGGGACACGAGTGCCAGCACGGCCACGACGGCTGCACACATGCCGTAGCACAGCGTCGTGTAGACCCCGGTTCCCATCGTCTGGCGGGCCTTTCCGCCGGCCAGAGTATAGATTCCGGCGAGGGCTCCGCCCGCGACGGCCAGGAGATCGCCCAGAAGCGCATCGGGGGAGGTCCCCATGTCGAACCCGGTGATTGTCACCACGCCGCCAAAGGCCATGCCCAGGCCCACGAGGACCTGCCAGCGGTGCCGCACACCCCTAAACAGCTGGAACACGGCGATCCAGCCCGACTGGAGGCAAACCAGGGCAGTGGCCGCTGCCACCGAGGTCAGCTGCAGGGAGGTGATGAAGCAGGCAAAGTGAAGGGCCAGGGCAACCGCGGCGGCCAGGGACCAGCGGAACTCCGTGCCGGTAACTCGGGAAAACTGGCGTGGCTGACGGACCAGGACGGGTCCGGCCATCACGGCCGCTCCGATAGCATTGCGCCAGAAGGCGATGGCAAGAGCGCTCACGGTCGTGGCACCCAGCGTAGCGGCGATGAGGGGCCCGGAGGACGCCACGCCCAGCACGCCGAGGGCGGCAAGGAAGAAGTTCACGGTCCAACAGTAGTAGGCCCGTGAGAATGGCTAGGGACGCCCCGGGCATCCTTGACCGCCGCACGGCGCGGTGCCACGCTTAAATCCGGTCTCATCCACCCACAAAGGAGACGACAATGGCGTCTATGATCCGAAAAAGCTTCGACCAGCCGGAGGAGACCCGGCCAGTCAAGGACGGAATGGGCCAGGTTGAACTCGTCAATCTCGACGCCGGCGCCGTAGGACGGGCGACATTTTTGCCGGGATGGAAGTGGTCCCAGCACGTCAAGCCGATCGCCCAGACGGACAGTTGCATGGCCTCCCACGTCGGTTACACCGTGTCCGGGAGGCTCAAAGTCGTTATGGACGACGGCGAGGAGATCGAATTCGGACCGGGCGACTTCGGCGTCATTCCGCCGGGCCACGACGCCTGGGTCGTCGGAGACGAGCCCTACGTCTTTATCGACTGGCAAGGCATGGACGATTACGCCAAACCCAAGCAGTGAGGCTGGGCCGCTCAGCTGAGTGCTTTCGGACATGCAAAAGCCCCGGCCCGCTTTCGCGGTCCGGGGCTTTTCTTATGGTGGAGGCACGGGGACTCGAACCCCGAACCCCCTGCTTGCAAAGCAGGTGCGCTACCAATTGCGCCATGCCCCCATAAGAAGCAACCCGTCAATCATACCCTAGTTCCGGAGAGCAGCTTTCGCCCTTCCGGACCGGGAATCCGGGCTAGTCAACCGTATCGGTTGATTTACTCCAGACATTCTTCCGGGCTTCGGACTCCTGCACTTTCCTGTAGAGCAAGACGCCTGCAATCGTAGCTGCAACAACGAGCAACTTCTTCACACGCACCCCGTTCCGGTCCCGGCTACCCCGGACCATCACCAAACCTCTACGGAAATCTGTACAGATTCCGTGGGCGTACCAGGACTTGAACCTGGGACCTCTTCGTTATCAGCGAAGCGCTCTAACCGCCTGAGCTATACGCCCCGATACCTCATCGGGCCGAGATATGACTGTACAGCACATCCCGGCCCGATCTCAAATCGAGGAACTTCCCGCGAAAATATCCGGGAAACGGGCGGGAATCAGTCGTCCGTCAGGGTGACGCCGATGCCGCCCACCAGCGTGGCGGAGATGTTGTACAGCACGGCTGAAAGCATCGAAAGTGCGGTCAGCAGCACAACATTGATCACCGCAATGATGACGGCAAAGGATGCCACCTGACCCAGCGAGGCCACCTTCTTCAGTTCAAAGCCGCCGCCCTCAGACCCCGCCAAGGTACCCAGAAGGCTGTCGACCTGGTCAAAGATGCCGGTCAGGTCCAGAACAGTCCACAGCACGATAGCGGCCACTACGGTCACGATGCCCAAAGCCACCGAGAGCAGGAAAGCCATTTTCAGGACGGACCAGGGTTCGACCTTGCTGACCAGCAACCGGGCGCGACGCACCTTGGCCTTGGGGGCCGGCTTGATCAGGCCGGTAGGGTTCTGGCCGGGACGCTGCCCCGGTGCCGTCGGCCCGCCCTGCGCGGGGCGCTGACCGGGTACCTGGGGACGCGGCCCCGCTCCGGCGCCGACTGGAACGCCCGGGCGCTGCTGGGGACGTGTCGGCGCGCTCACGCCCGGCGCGGATGCCGGTTGGCGCGGGCCGCCGTTGTTCGGCGTGGAATATGAGTCGGAATTACTCACTCGTTACCTCCGGTGTTGTCTTCGTCCAGCTCGGCATTGCCTGATGACTCATCTGACTCCGGGGCCGGTACTGATTCTGCCTCTACGGACCCGTCGTGCGATCCGGTATCTCCAGCCAACGTTACGTCATCGGGCTCGGATGCCGGACTTTCTTCCTCGGTGTCCAGGCCGCGTTCGCTGTTGCGCGCGACCTCAATGATGCGGTCGTTCTTGTCCGGCTTTGCAAAAATCACGCCCATTGTGTCGCGTCCCTTGGCAGGAACTCCGGTCACGGAGGACCGAACTACCTTGCCGCCTTCCATGACGACGAGGACCTCATCCTCTTCCTGGACAATCAAGGCACCGACGAGGTGCCCGCGCTCCTCCTGGTACTTCCCGACCTTGATGCCGAGGCCGCCGCGGCCCTGGAGCCGGTATTCCTCAACGGCGGTGCGCTTGGCATAGCCGCCCTCCGTGACGACGAACACGAACGAGCCGTCCTGGACGACGTCGGCGGCAAGCAGTTCGTCATCCTCACGGAACTTCATGCCCGTTACGCCGGAGGTTGCCCGGCCCATCGGGCGCAGCGCCTCGTCCGTCGCGGTGAAGCGGATGGATTGCCCCATCCGGGATACCAGCATGAGGTCATCGCTCTCAGAAACCAGCTGGGCGGAGACCAGTTCGTCGCCGTCGCGCAGGTTAATCGCGATCACACCCGCGGAACGGTTCGTGTCGTAGTCCTCGAGCCGGGTCTTTTTGACCAGGCCGCGCTTGGTGGCGAGGACCAGGTACGGCGACTGCTGGTAATCGCGGAGGTCCAGCACCTGCGCGATGTGCTCGTCGGGCTGGAACGCGAGCAGGTTGGCCACGTGCTGGCCCTTCGCGTCGCGTCCGGCCTCCACGAGCTCATAGGCCTTCGCCCGGTATACGCGGCCGAGGTTCGTGAAGAACAGCAGCCAGTGGTGCGTCGTGGTGACGAAAAAGTGCTCCACGACGTCGTCGCCGCGCAGTTGCGCTCCCTTGATGCCCTTGCCGCCGCGCTGCTGTGAGCGGTAGTTGTCACTGCGAGTGCGCTTCACGTACCCGCCACGGGTGATGGTGACTACCATTTCCTCTTCCGGGATCAGGTCTTCCATCGACATGTCACCGTCGAAGCCCAGCAGGACCTTGGTGCGGCGGTCATCGCCGTGCTTGGCGACAATTTCGCCAAGCTCGGTGCTGATGATCTCGCGCTGCCGTTCCTCGGAGGCCAGGATCGAGTTGTACTCGGCAATGAGGGCTTCGAGTTCGGAGTGGCGGTCCTGGATTTTCTGGCGTTCCAGGGCTGCCAGCCGGCGAAGCTGCATGTCCAGAATGGCGCGGGCCTGGAGCTCGTCGATGTCGAGCAGCTGCATCAGTCCGTCGCGAGCCGCTTCTGTGGTGTTGGAGGCCCGGATCAGGGCGATGACCTCGTCAAGTGCGTCCAGCGCCTTGAGCAGCGCACGCAGGATGTGCGCCTCTTCTTCAGCCTTGCGGAGGCGGTAGCGCGTCCGGCGGGCGATGACGTCCATCTGGTGGGTGACCCAGTGGCGGATGAACGCGTCAAGGCTCAGGGTGCGGGGCACCCCGTCAACGATGGCCAGCATGTTCGCAGCGAAGTTGTCCTGCAGCTGCGTGTGCTTGTAGAGGTTGTTCAGCACCACCTTAGCGACGGCGTCGCGCTTGAGCACGATCACGAGGCGCTGGCCGGTGCGGCCGGACGTCTCGTCCCGCAGGTCGGCAATGCCGGAGATCTTGCCGTCCTTGACGAGCTCGGCAATCTTGATCGCCAGATTGTCCGGGTTGGCCTGGTACGGCAGCTCGGTGACCACCAGGCAGGTGCGGCCCTGGAGCTCCTCCACGTTGACCACCGCGCGCATGGTGATCGAGCCGCGCCCGGTGCGGTAGGCGTCCTCGATGCCTTTGTGGCCAAGAATTGTGGCGCCGGTCGGGAAATCGGGGCCCTTGATCCGCAGGATCAGCTCTTCGAGCAGTTCCTCACGGCTGGCGGTCGGGTTGGCCAGATACCACTGGACACCGTCGGCAACCTCGCGGAGGTTGTGCGGCGGAATGTTGGTGGCCATGCCTACGGCGATGCCGGATGAGCCGTTGACGAGCAGGTTCGGGAACCGCGCCGGCAGGATGGTGGGTTCCTGGTTCTTGCCGTCGTAGTTGTCCTGGAAGTCGACGGTTTCCTCGTCGATGTCGCGGACCATTTCCATGGCAAGGGGGGCCATCTTGGTTTCGGTGTACCGCGGAGCGGCTGCGCCGTCGTTGCCGGGCGAGCCGAAGTTACCCTGCCCAAGGGCCAGCGGGTAGCGCATGGTCCAGTCCTGGATGAGCCGCACCAGCGCATCGTAGATGGCCGTGTCGCCGTGCGGGTGGTACTGGCCCATGACTTCGCCGACCACGCGGGCACACTTGTTGAAGGATCGCTCCGGGCGGTAGCCGCCGTCGAACATCGCATAGAGCACGCGGCGGTGCACCGGCTTGAGGCCGTCGCGGACGTCGGGGAGGGCACGGCCGACGATAACGGCCATGGCGTAGTCCAGGTAGGACCGCTGCATTTCGGTCTGCAGGTCCACCTGTTCAACGCGGTCGGTCAGCACGTCGCTGTCCAGGACCGTGCCTTCGAGTACGGGCTCGGTGCCGGCCGGTACCTCGGGTGTTTCGTCACTCATAGTCTATATTTTCCGTTTCAGGTATATATCGGCTTAGGAATATCTGGCCTGAAGGGCCGCTAGATATCCAGGAACCGAACGTCCTTGGCGTTCTGCTGAATGAAGTTTCGGCGCGATTCAACGTCCTCGCCCATCAAGGTGGAGAAGATCTGGTCCGCGGCCAGGGCGTCGTCCATGGTGACCTGCAGCAGGGTCCGGTGGTCCGGATCCATGGTGGTGTCCCAGAGTTCGGTGTAGTCCATCTCACCGAGGCCCTTGTAGCGCTGGATGCCGTTGTCCTTCGGGATGCGGCGGCCCGAAGCCTGGCCGGAAACCAGCTTGGCGTCGCGTTCCCGGTCGCTGTAGACGTAGTCGTGCGGAGCGTTGGACCACTTGATCCGGTACAGCGGCGGCTGGGCCAGATAGACGTAGCCGTTTTCAATCAGCGGACGCATGTAGCGGAACAACAACGTCATCAGCAGGGTGGTGATGTGCTGGCCGTCGACGTCGGCGTCGGCCATAAGGACGATTTTGTGATAGCGCAGCTTGGCGAGGTCGAAGTCCTCACCGATGCCCGTGCCGAACGCCGTGATCATGGATTGGACTTCGGCGTTGCCGAGGGCCTTGTCCAGCCGTGCGCGTTCAACGTTCAGGATCTTTCCGCGCAGCGGCAAAATGGCCTGGGTTTCCGGGTTGCGCCCGCGCTTGGCGGAACCGCCGGCGGAGTCGCCCTCCACAATGTACACCTCACACTTGGCCGGATCCTTGGAGGAGCAGTCCGAGAGTTTCCCGGGCATGCCGAAGGATTCCAGCGGACTCTTGCGGCGTGCGTTGTCGCGTGCCTTGCGGGCGGCCATGCGGGCTTGGGCCGCCGAAATGGCCTTCCGGATGACATCGCGCGCGGGGCCGGGGTTGCGCTCCAGCCAGTCACCGAGCCCATCGGTGACGACGCGCTGGACGAAGCCCTTTACCTCGGAGTTGCCAAGCTTGGTCTTCGTCTGGCCTTCGAACTGCGGTTCGGCAAGCTTGACCGAGATGACGGCGGTGAGACCTTCACGGATGTCATCGCCGGTGAGGTTGTCGTCCTTTTCCTTGATGATGCTCTTCTCACGCGCGTAGCGGTTGATCAAGGAGGTCATCGCGGCGCGGAAACCCTCTTCGTGGGTGCCGCCTTCGTGGGTGTTGATCGTGTTGGCGTAGGTGTGAACGCTCTCGGAGTACGCGTTGGTCCACTGCATCGCCATTTCCAGGGCGATGTGGCGTTCCGTGTCCTCGGTCTCGAAGGCGATGACGTCCTCGTGGACCACATCGACCTTTTTGCCGGAGTTCAGGTGCTTGACGTAGTCCAGCAGTCCGTCGTCGTACTGGTAGACGACCGTGTGGAATTCCGCGGGGACTTCACCTTCCGTCGGAATGACGTCGAGGTCAAGGTCGTCGTCCTCGGAAGCGTCCTTCGCGGCCTGGCGTTCGTCGGTCAGGGTGATGCGCAGACCCTTGTTGAGGAAGGCCATTTGCTGGAAGCGGGCGCGCAGGGTCTCGAAGTCGAATTCCGTGCTTTCGAAGATGCTGGCGTCCGGGTAGAACGTCTGCGTCGTGCCGTTCTCGTCGGTTTCCTCGCCCTTGACCAGGCCGCCCTGGGGCTTGCCGCCGTCGGCGAAGGACATCCGCCAGACGTGGCCCTGGCGACGGACTTCGGTGTCGACCCGGCTGGAAAGCGCATTGACCACGGAAATGCCGACGCCGTGCAGACCGCCGGAAACGGCGTAGCCGCCTCCACCGAATTTGCCGCCCGCGTGCAGGATGGTCATCACAACTTCCACGGTGGGCTTGTGCTCGGTGGGATGCATGTCGACCGGGATTCCCCGCCCGTTGTCGACCACCTTCACACCGCCGTCGGCCTGCAGGACAATCTCGATGTGGGTGCAGTAACCGGCCAGGGCCTCATCGACCGAGTTATCCACTACCTCATAGACCAGGTGGTGCAGGCCGCGCGGCCCGGTTGAGCCGATGTACATGCCGGGGCGCTTCCGGACCGCTTCGAGGCCCTCAAGCACCGTGATGTCGCTGGCACCGTAACCGTGGCGGGTATCGGCTTCAGCCGGGGTGGCTGCTGCTTCCGCCGCTACTTCTTCCACTTCGGCAATTTCTGCATTGTCGTTAGCCACAGGCGCTGTCGACTCCTCTAAGTTCGTTGAAGGCCGGCCGTTGCCGATCCGGAAGGATGGCTTCTGCCAACGGGCACGTCACTGATCCCACCGTCGAAATCTGCTGAGCCGAGGAGCCGTCCGCCGCACGCAGACGTTGCGTCGGAAACGGACTCAGTCAACGTTTCACCGGCGCCCAGTTATCTACCATGATTCTACCGTGTCGAAGTGCGCAAACCCGCATTCTGAGGGGTCAAACCGGAAGGAAAAGGCCGCTGGGAGGCCGTGGGCTCCGCCTGCAAGCGTCCCGCTGTCCCCGTCTAGGGTTCCTATACGGCCCCCGGCTACTGAAGCGCCCTACACGCCGTCTGCGGATTTTTCAATAGTTTTTGCAAGGAGTGCTTCAGATCCGGCGGCCCTTCCGACTCCGGAACTATCCGTAGGTGTCCCGCGGCCCGCGCCCGTTGACGGTCCGGCCGCCTTTCCGCCAACTCGGCGCCGCCGGTCCGAGCACCTGGATCTTCGTCACGACTCCGTCGCCAAGTTCCGCCCGGAACTTCTCCAGCAGACTGAAACTCAACAGGCGAAGTTGCGTGGCCCAGGCGGTGGAATCGCAGCGGACGTGCAGCGTGGTGTCTTCGAAACTCTCCGGGGTGCAGTGCGCGGAAATCTCCGGGCCCACCAACGTTGCCCATTCCGCCATCACCGATCCCACGGCCACCGGGGAGGACCAGCCACGTTCGGCCACGAGGCGCCCAACGACCTTTCCCAGGCCGAGGGGGTCCCGACCGGTGCCGTGGAATTGGCCGAATCCGCGGGTTCCACCCGCGCTGCGGCCGGGTTTGGGGGCGGCGGTGCCGGCCCTCGGCGGAGCCTTCCGCCGGATCTCACCCCGCGCTGCGGCGGCCTCGCGCATTCTGTTGAGCGCAGACTGGGCAGCGTCGATGTCGTCGGGATCGCGGCCTGGTTGCAGCCCGCCGTCGGTATCCTTATTCATCGATCTGCCGGCTCATCGATTCCTCCCGGAATAACCTTCACCCGCCGTCCGGCCAGTTCCGTGGGAATGTCATCCTCGACGGCGGCCGTCACCAGCACCTGCTCGGCGCCGGATACTATTGCCGCCAGTTTACGCCGCCGCTGAACGTCCAGCTCGGCAAAAACATCGTCCAGGATCAGAATGGGAGCCGACCCGCCGGTACGCGCATCATCCAGCATCACGTAGTACGAGGCGAGCCGCAGGGAAAGACACATGGACCAGGTTTCGCCATGCGAGGCGTAGCCCTTCGCCGGGGCCTGTCCGAGCACCAGTTCGAGCTCATCCCGATGCGGCCCGACGAGGGAAATGCCGCGTTCCAGCTCCTTGCGGCGCGATCCGGCGAAGGCCTGGACGTAGCGTTCGGTGAGTTCGGCGACAGACAAGTCGCGTAGATCCTCAACGGGTGTGCCACCAGGTGCCGTGATGGCTGCCGCGCCAACGGCGCCGTCGTCCTCGACTGCACCCTGGAGCGTCGAACGGTAGACGGCGCCGGCCTCTTTGGACCCGTCGGTGAGCTGGGCATAGGCGCTCTGTAGGTGCGGGCGGAGCCGTTCCACAAGTTCGAGCCTGGCGTGCAGGAGTTCGGCACCGGCCCTGGCCATGTGCTGATCCCACACATCCAGGGTTGCTTCGTGGCCCGCCGTGAACTTGCCGGTGCGCGAGGATTTGAGCAGGGCGTTGCGCTGCTTGAGCACCCGGTCATAGTCACCGCGCGTCGCGGCGTGGCGGGGCATAAGACTGACCAGCAGCTCGTCCAGGAAGCGACGGCGGCTGGAGGGATCGCCCTTCACCAGGGCCAGGTCTTCCGGGGCAAAGAGCACCGTCTGGCAGATCCCCAGGATGTCGCGGGCGCGGACAGGGTTGCTGCGGTTGATGCGGGCGCGGTTGGCCCGGCCCGCATTGATTTCGAGTTCCAGCACCGTCGACTGCTCACCGCGGACCAGCCTGGCCCGGATCAGGGCCCGTTCCGTGTCGAAGCGCAGCAGTGGCGCGTCCGAACTGACCCGGTGCGAACTGAGCGTGGCAAGGTAGCCGATGGCTTCCATCAGGTTGGTCTTGCCGATGCCGTTGGATCCCACCAGGACGGTCACGCCGGGCTCCAGGCTGAGGTCCACCTGGGCGTAACTGCGGAAATCAGTGAGCGAGAGTTGTTCTAGGTACACGCCGGCTTCAGGATTTCAGGGCAGGACTATTTAGCCGGACGGGTGGCATGCCCGCCGAACTGGTGGCGCAAAGCGGAAACCATCTTCATGGCCGGCGAGCTGTCCTCGCGGGATGAGAACCGGGCAAATAGCGCTGCCGTAATGGCCGGCGCGGGAACGGCGTTGGCGATGGCCTCTTCCACGGTCCAGCGTCCCTCGCCGGAATCCTCGACGTAGTCATCGATCGACACCAGTCCGGGATCCTCGTCCAAGGCCTTGACCATAAGATCCAGCAGCCAGGAGCGGACAACCGTGCCCTTTTGCCAGGCCCGGAACGTTCCCGGAAGGTCGGTGACGATGTCCTTGGCCGCGAGGAGTTCGTAGCCTTCCGCGTACGCCTGCATCAGGCCATACTCGATCCCGTTGTGGACCATCTTGGCGTAGTGCCCGGCACCGACGCCGCCGACGTGGACGAAGCTGTCCGCCCGGTCGCCTTCGGGGCGCAGCGCATCGAAAACCGGCAGGGCCCGTTCGATGTCGGCGGGATCGCCGCCGGCCATCAGTCCGTAACCGTTCTGGAGGCCCCAGACGCCGCCGGAAACTCCGCAATCGGCAAAGCGGACGCCCTTTTCGGCCAGGGCTGCGCCGTGTTTCTGGTCCTCGGTGAAGCGTGAGTTCCCGCCGTCGATCACGAGGTCGCCGGCGTCGAGTTTGGTGCCGAGCTCGGTGATGACCGCATCGGTGATCTCGCCGGACGGGACCATGACCCAGATCAGACGGGGCGCCGGAACGGCGGCGATCAGCTCATCCACGCTCGCGACATCGGTTACGTCCGGGTTCCGATCAAAGCCGGTAACGTCGATTCCACCCGCGCGCAGCCGTTCACGCATGTTGAAACCCATTTTGCCAAGGCCGATAAGTCCGATGTGCACGGTGTTAACTCTTTTCTGCGCTGTCTGCTTCAGGTGGTCGTCGTCACCCAACTGACTCGCGTTTGTAGTCGTTACGAGGGCGCATAACGACTACCGCTGCGAGCTAGTTGGGCAGGCGGACCGGCATGACGAGGTAGCGGTAATCGCCCTGATCTTCGCCGTCGGCGTCGTGCTGGGCGGTGATCATGGCCGGCTTGGGCGCCGAGGTAAAGGAGAACCGGACGTACTTGGTTTCGATCACGCTCAGGCCCTCCACCAGGTAGTGCGGATTGAAGGCCACGGTGATGTCTTCCCCCGTGAGCTGGGCCTCAAGTTCTTCCGAGGCCTGGGCGTCTTCACCGGTGCCGGCATCGAGGTGCAGCTGGCCCTGGGTGAAGGCAAGACGGACCGGGGTGTTGCGTTCGGCCACGAGCGAGACGCGCCGCACGGCGTCGACCAGTTCCTGGGTCTGTACCGTCGCGTGGATCGGCGTGGAATCCGGGAAAAGCGAGCGGATCTTAGGGTAGTCGCCGTCGACCAGAAGCGAGGTGGTGGTACGGCCACCGCTCTCAAAACCGATGAGCCTGCTGTCGTCGTCAGCGAGGGCGAGGTTGATCTCCCCGCTGCCGCCGAGAGTCTTGGCTACTTCATTGAGGGTTTTGGCTTTCACCAGGGCACTCGTGGAAATTCCGGGGGTGACTGGTTTCCAGGGCACTTCGCGCATCGCCAGCCGGTAGCGGTCCGTCGCGAGGAGGGTGATGAGATCGTCTTCGATTTCCATCCGCACGCCGGTGAGAATCGGCAGGGTGTCGTCCTTGCTGGCGGCGATGATCACCTGGGAGACGGCCTGCGCAAACGAGTCCCCGGGAACCGTGCCGCTGATCGGAGGCAGTGCCGGCAACGGCGGGTATTCAGCTTCCGGCATCGTCGCGAGGTGGAAGCTGCTCCGGCGGCAGGTCAGCGTGACTTTGTTGCCGTCGGTCTCGACGTCCACCGGCGCTGAGGGCAGGCTGCGGCAGATGTCTGCAAGGAGCCGCCCGGACACCAGGATGGTGCCTTCGGTGGTGATGTCAGCGCCGATTTCCAGCCTGGCCGACGTTTCGTAGTCGAAGCTCGAGAGACTCACGGTTCCGGCTTCGGCCTTCAGGAGCAGCCCGGAAAGTACCGGTACGGGCGGCCGCGGAGACAACGACCGGGCGGTCCAGGTCACGGCTTCTGCCAGGACGTCCCGTTCGACTCTGAACTTCACGGAAGGGTGCCGCCTTTCATTACTGCTGTCATCGCTAAATCGCTGGGCTGTCGCGGCGTTCAGCGGGGTGGCCGAACTCCGTCAACAAGAGACGTGCCTGCTGCCCGGGGCCACGGCCAGCTGGGACCACGAATGAAGCCCGGGACGGACGCACTGCAGACAGCTTAGCCCCAAGGAACGCGTTTCTCCCATCCCCGGGTTACATCAGTGTGGTTCAGCTCGGCGGCCCGTAGCCCGGTTTGCGCTCCTGGTCCGGGACGGGCCTGGCCAGCTCGAGGGGGCGGATCGAAACTGTTATTTGAGGGAATTTCATTTTCTTGGGATTAGTAGTGTTAATAACTGCTGTGGAAACTGTGGATAACCCCGTATCGCGGTGCGGTTCCGCGGTTCAGCCCTGTTCATGGACTGTGGGTGAAGCAGGTTTTAAACACCCTGTGGATGGGGATAACATTTTCGGCCTGCCGGTTGATCCACAGCTGCCTTAAGGGTTTTAAGCCCATTAACCGCGGTTGTCCCCTTAACTATCCACAGGGTTGTCCACAGGCCCCTGTTAATAAGGTAAGAGTGCGCGGCCGGTTAGGCCAGGAATCAGATCAGGAATTGCGCTGCTGTTGCTTGATCCTGTTGGTCAGCTCGGTGACCTGGTTGTAGATCACACGCCGTTCGGCCATCAGCTCACGGATCTTGCGGTCCGCGTGGATCACCGTGGTGTGGTCCCGGCCTCCGAGCTCCTGCCCGATCTTCGGTAGGGACATGTCGGTGAGCTCGCGGCAGAGGTACATGGCGATCTGCCGGGCGGTCACCAGCGTCCTGGTCCGCGACTTGCTGCAGAGCTCTTCCATGCTGAGCTTGAAGTAGTCGGCCGTCTGGGTGAGGATCTGCGCCGAGGTAATTTCCTGGGCTCCGTCATCGGTGATGAGGTCCTTGAGCACCATCTCGGCCAGGGCCACGTCGACGGGCTGGCGGTTCAGGCTGGCAAAGGCCGTGACGCGGATCAGGGCCCCTTCGAGTTCGCGGATGTTGCTGGAAATCTTCGAGGCAATGTACTCCAAGGCGTCGTCCGGGGCGGACAGGCCTTCGCTGAGGGCCTTTTTCCGGAGGATGGCGATACGGGTCTCAAGTTCCGGCGGCTGGATGTCGGTCAGCAGGCCCCACTCGAAGCGTGATTTCATCCGGTCCTCGAAGCCGGCCAGCAGCTTGGGCGGCTGGTCCGAGGTGATGACGACCTGCTTGTTGTTGTTGTGCAGGGCGTTGAACGTGTGGAAGAACTCCTCCAGCGTCCGGTCCTTGCCGGCCAGGAACTGGATGTCATCGATCAGCAGCACGTCGACGTTGCGGTAGGTGGTCTTGAAGCTGGTGCCCTCATCGTCGCGGATGGAGTTGATGAAGTCGTTGGTGAATTCCTCGGAGTTCACATACCGGACCCGGATGCCGCTGTAGAGCCGTCGGGCGTAATGCCCGATCGCGTGCAACAGGTGGGTCTTGCCCAGGCCCGAGTCGCCGTAGATGAAAAGCGGGTTGTAGGCCTTGGCCGGCGCCTCGGCCACTGCCACGGCAGCGGCGTGGGCGAACCGGTTGGACGAACCGATCACGAAGGTGTCGAAGACATACTTCGGATTGAGCCGGCCAAATTCGTGGGAAGTGCTTGGCAGCATCGGCTGCGGCTTCAGTTCGACGGTCGGGTCGGCCGCAAGGGTGAGTTCGACGGCGGGCTCCGGCTCGGTGTGCAACGGAACCAGATCGGTGTCGACATCGATGGCGCAGCGGATCTCATCCGAGAATACGTTGCGGAGGGCGTCGTCGAGGGCTTCCTTCACCTGGGTCTGGAGTACCTCACGGGTCAGCTCATTCGGAACCGCTACCAGGAGGGTCGAACCGATCAGTCCCTGCGCCTGGGCGAGGATGACAAAGCCGCGCTGCCGAGGTGTTACACGGTGGTCGTTCTCGAGGAGACTCACTACCCGCCGCCAGGAACTTCCGACAGTGTTGGCTTGGTTGGCTTCGTCTACTGTCAT